>NZ_CP194532.1:0-2553670 GCF_050955665.1 Staphylococcus sp. LKG4-2
TTCTTACATACGAGTTTTGACTCGTATGTTCATTTAATCAACACCGCTTGTAAGCTCGCTTCGTCTTTTGTTCAGTTCGTCAGTTTCAAACGCTTTCTCATAATAGCTTATTTTAGGTTTTTCAGTTCTTCGAACTGGAGAAGTTAAGCTTTTTTGACACAAAAAAAGAGACTCGCTTGGGTCTCTGATTGCCTGTAAAACGTCACTTCTCATTTCAATGAGTTAGTGACGTTTACACATGTGCTTTAGCTCATGTGCTCCTCTCTGCCTACTCTTGCGGAACGTAAGTCGGCTACCATCGGCGCTAAGGAGCTTTTTCTATCATGAGGCAAGCGCTCGCATCTTTTCTCACTTTCACGCTTTCCTATAAAGAATAACTTTCCAATTTATTGGATTTAGTTATTCTTACATACGAGTTTTGACTCGTATGTTCATTTAATCAACACCGCTTGTAAGCTTGCTTCGTCTTTTGTTCAGTTCGTCAGTTTCAAACGCTTTCTCATAATAGCTTATTTTAGGTTTTTCAGTTCTTCGAACTAGAAGTTAAGCTTTTTTGACACAAAAAAAGAGACCCGCTTGGGTCTCTGATTGCCTGGCAACGTCCTACTCTTGCGGAACGTAAGTCCGACTACCATCGGCGCTAAGGAGCTTAACTTCTGTGTTCGGCATGGGAACAGGTGTGACCTCCTTGCCATTGTCACCAGACAATGAAATGTATGAAATTATACATTCAAAACTAGATAGTAAGTAAAATATGATTCAACCAAACAAAACATTTAAAATTTGATTAAGTCTTCGATCGATTAGTATTCGTCAGCTGCACATATCGCTATGCTTCCACCTCGAACCTATTAACCTCATCATCTTTGAGGGATCTTATAACCGAAGTTGGGAAATCTCATCTTGAGGGGGGCTTCATGCTTAGATGCTTTCAGCACTTATCCCGTCCATACATAGCTACCCAGCGATGCCGTTGGCACGACAACTGGTACACCAGAGGTATGTCCATCCCGGTCCTCTCGTACTAAGGACAGCTCCTCTCAAATTTCCTACGCCCACGACGGATAGGGACCGAACTGTCTCACGACGTTCTGAACCCAGCTCGCGTACCGCTTTAATGGGCGAACAGCCCAACCCTTGGGACCGACTACAGCCCCAGGATGCGATGAGCCGACATCGAGGTGCCAAACCTCCCCGTCGATGTGAACTCTTGGGGGAGATAAGCCTGTTATCCCCGGGGTAGCTTTTATCCGTTGAGCGATGGCCCTTCCATGCGGAACCACCGGATCACTAAGTCCGTCTTTCGACCCTGCTCGACTTGTAAGTCTCGCAGTCAAGCTTCCTTATGCCTTTACACTCTATGAATGATTTCCAACCATTCTGAGGAAACCTTTGAGCGCCTCCGTTACTCTTTAGGAGGCGACCGCCCCAGTCAAACTGCCCATCTGACACTGTCTCCCACCATGATAAATGGTGCGGGTTAGAAATCCAACACAGCGAGGGTAGTATCCCACCAACGCCTCCACGTAAGCTAGCGCTCACGTATCTCAGGCTCCTACCTATCCTGTACAAGCTGTGCCGAATTTCAATATCAGACTACAGTAAAGCTCCACGGGGTCTTTCCGTCCTGTCGCGGGTAACCTGCATCTTCACAGGTACTATGATTTCACCGAGTCTCTCGTTGAGACAGTGCCCAAATCGTTACGCCTTTCGTGCGGGTCGGAACTTACCCGACAAGGAATTTCGCTACCTTAGGACCGTTATAGTTACGGCCGCCGTTTACTGGGGCTTCGATTCGTAGCTTCGCAGAAGCTAACCACTCCTCTTAACCTTCCAGCACCGGGCAGGCGTCAGCCCCTATACATCACCTTACGGTTTAGCAGAGACCTGTGTTTTTGATAAACAGTCGCTTGGGCCTATTCACTGCGGCTCTCCTGGGCGTTAACCCTAAAGAGCACCCCTTCTCCCGAAGTTACGGGGTCATTTTGCCGAGTTCCTTAACGAGAGTTCGCTCGCTCACCTTAGAATTCTCATCTTGACTACCTGTGTCGGTTTGCGGTACGGGCACCACAATTCTAGCTAGAGGCTTTTCTTGGCAGTGTGAAATCAACGACTCGAGGAAACAATTTCCTCTCCCCATCACAGCTCAATCTTAAGAGTGCCGGATTTGCCTAACACTCAATCTCACTGCTTGGACGTACAATCCAATCGTACGCTTCGCCTATCCTACTGCGTCCCCCCATCGCTTAAAACGAATAATGGTGGTACAGGAATATCAACCTGTTATCCATCGCCTACGCCTATCGGCCTCAGCTTAGGACCCGACTAACCCAGAGCGGACGAGCCTTCCTCTGGAAACCTTAGTCAATCGGTGGACGGGATTCTCACCCGTCTTTCGCTACTCACACCGGCATTCTCACTTCTAAGCGCTCCACATGTCCTTGCGATCATGCTTCAACGCCCTTAGAACGCTCTCCTACCATTGTCCTTACGGACAATCCACAGCTTCGGTAATATGTTTAGCCCCGGTACATTTTCGGCGCAGTGTCACTCGACTAGTGAGCTATTACGCACTCTTTAAATGATGGCTGCTTCTAAGCCAACATCCTAGTTGTCTGGGCAACGCCACATCCTTTTCCACTTAACATATATTTTGGGACCTTAGCTGGTGGTCTGGGCTGTTTCCCTTTCGAACACGGACCTTATCACCCGCGTTCTGACTCCCAAGTTAAATTGATTGGCATTCGGAGTTTGTCTGAATTCGGTAACCCGATAAGGGCCCCTCGTCCAAACAGTGCTCTACCTCCAATAATCATCACTTGAGGCTAGCCCTAAAGCTATTTCGGAGAGAACCAGCTATCTCCAGGTTCGATTGGAATTTCTCCGCTACCCACAACTCATCCGCTCACTTTTCAACGTAAGTCGGTTCGGTCCTCCATTCAGTGTTACCTGAACTTCAACCTGGTCATGGGTAGATCACCTGGTTTCGGGTCTACGACCAAATACTCAACGCCCTATTCAGACTCGCTTTCGCTACGGCTCCACATTCACTGCTTAACCTTGCATCAAATCGTAACTCGCCGGTTCATTCTACAAAAGGCACGCCATCACCCATTAACGGGCTCTGACTACTTGTAAGCACACGGTTTCAAGTTCTATTTCACTCCCCTTCCGGGGTACTTTTCACCTTTCCCTCACGGTACTGGTTCACTATCGGTCACTAGAGAGTATTTAGCCTTGGGAGATGGTCCTCCCAGATTCCGACGGAATTTCTCGTGTTCCGTCGTACTCAGGATCCACTCAAGAGTGAACAAACTTTCGACTACAGGATTATTACCTTCTTTGATTCATCTTTCCAGATGATTCGTCTAGTCTGTTCTTTTGTAACTCCGTATAGAGTGTCCTACAACCCCAACAAGCAAGCTCGTTGGTTTGGGCTCTTCCCGTTTCGCTCGCCGCTACTCAGGGAATCGATTTTTCTTTCTCTTCCTGCGGGTACTAAGATGTTTCAGTTCTCCGCGTCTGCCTTCAGATATGCTATGTATTCACATATCGATAACACGACATAACTCGTGCTGGGTTTCCCCATTCGGAAATCTCTGGATCAAAGCTTACTTACAGCTCCCCAAAGCATATCGTCGTTAGTAACGTCCTTCGTCGGCTTCTAGTGCCAAGGCATCCACCGTGCGCCCTTAATAACTTAATCTTTTTTGACTTTCAACACGAACAAGTCGGTTGAAAACCCAAAATGTTATTAATCTGTGAGTGTTCTTTCGAACACTAGCGATTATTTCTTTTTGAATTCAAAGCTTGTTAAAAAACTCTAATTCACTCGGTTTTGCTTGGTAAAATCATAAATTTTACTTACTTATCTAGTTTTCAATGTACAAAATTATGCAATGAATACTCCAATGAGCATTCAAAACTGAATACAATATGTCAATGTTATTCCTACATCTTCGTAAGAAGATGTTCCGAATATATCCTTAGAAAGGAGGTGATCCAGCCGCACCTTCCGATACGGCTACCTTGTTACGACTTCACCCCAATCATTTGTCCCACCTTCGACGGCTAGCTCCATAAATGGTTACTCCACCGGCTTCGGGTGTTACAAACTCTCGTGGTGTGACGGGCGGTGTGTACAAGACCCGGGAACGTATTCACCGTAGCATGCTGATCTACGATTACTAGCGATTCCAGCTTCATGTAGTCGAGTTGCAGACTACAATCCGAACTGAGAACAACTTTATGGGATTTGCATGACCTCGCGGTTTAGCTGCCCTTTGTATTGTCCATTGTAGCACGTGTGTAGCCCAAATCATAAGGGGCATGATGATTTGACGTCATCCCCACCTTCCTCCGGTTTGTCACCGGCAGTCAACCTAGAGTGCCCAACTTAATGATGGCAACTAAGCTTAAGGGTTGCGCTCGTTGCGGGACTTAACCCAACATCTCACGACACGAGCTGACGACAACCATGCACCACCTGTCACTTTGTCCCCCGAAGGGGAAGGCTCTATCTCTAGAGTTTTCAAAGGATGTCAAGATTTGGTAAGGTTCTTCGCGTTGCTTCGAATTAAACCACATGCTCCACCGCTTGTGCGGGTCCCCGTCAATTCCTTTGAGTTTCAACCTTGCGGTCGTACTCCCCAGGCGGAGTGCTTAATGCGTTAGCTGCAGCACTAAGGGGCGGAAACCCCCTAACACTTAGCACTCATCGTTTACGGCGTGGACTACCAGGGTATCTAATCCTGTTTGATCCCCACGCTTTCGCACATCAGCGTCAGTTACAGACCAGAAAGTCGCCTTCGCCACTGGTGTTCCTCCATATCTCTGCGCATTTCACCGCTACACATGGAATTCCACTTTCCTCTTCTGCACTCAAGTTTCCCAGTTTCCAATGACCCTCCACGGTTGAGCCGTGGGCTTTCACATCAGACTTAAGAAACCGCCTACGCGCGCTTTACGCCCAATAATTCCGGATAACGCTTGCCACCTACGTATTACCGCGGCTGCTGGCACGTAGTTAGCCGTGGCTTTCTGATTAGGTACCGTCAAGACGTGCACAGTTACTTACACATTTGTTCTTCCCTAATAACAGAGTTTTACGAGCCGAAACCCTTCATCACTCACGCGGCGTTGCTCCGTCAGGCTTTCGCCCATTGCGGAAGATTCCCTACTGCTGCCTCCCGTAGGAGTCTGGACCGTGTCTCAGTTCCAGTGTGGCCGATCACCCTCTCAGGTCGGCTACGTATCGTTGCCTTGGTAAGCCGTTACCTTACCAACTAGCTAATACGGCGCGGGTCCATCTATAAGTGATAGCAAAACCATCTTTCACTTTAGAACCATGCGGTTCCAAATGTTATCCGGTATTAGCTCCGGTTTCCCGAAGTTATCCCAGTCTTATAGGTAGGTTACCCACGTGTTACTCACCCGTCCGCCGCTAACGTCAAAGGAGCAAGCTCCTTATCTGTTCGCTCGACTTGCATGTATTAGGCACGCCGCCAGCGTTCATCCTGAGCCAGGATCAAACTCTCCATAAATGAATTATGATGTTTGATTAGCTCATAAAATACTAATTTGTGTTATCTCTAACACTTGTTTTGAACCAACAATTTAATGTTGCGTTCGGAATTAACGTTGACATATTGCAATTCAGTTTTCAATGTTCATTTCTTCAATCACAAGAATTAATTTTACTCGCTTTGACCCAGAAAGTCAAGAACTTTTAAAAATTATTTTTCGTTGTATTTTTCATTTCTTCAATCACAAGAATTAATTTTACTCGCTTTGACTCAGAAAGTCAAGAACTTTTAAAAATTATTTTTCGTTGTGTTTTTCATTTCGTTTTTGTGTTTGTCGTTTTGTTTCGTCCGACAAGATAATACTATACACGCTTAATTTACTTTTAACAACGGTAAAATTTACACTATAACTCCGTGTTTTCATTGCGTTTTCATCAAAAAGCAAACCTCCTTATACATATATTTTTTAAAGTACGTTTTTAGACAATTTAAAGATTGTAACACTACACTTATCATAGATTTACTGCTCAATAACCATACTTTGATTTCTTTTACATTTTTTTAATTTTATTTACAAAAAAATAAAGCTATCTGTTTAAGATAGCTTTATCGCTTACTTCATATTGTATTTCAACCATATTACATCTCTGTTCTGCCCATGATAGCCTTAGATAATGTAACTTCATCAGCATATTCTAAATCGCCACCAACAGACAAACCTTGAGCTAATCTAGTGACAGTAATTCCAATAGGTTTTACTAATCTAGATATATACATCGCTGTCGATTCACCTTCTAAATTAGGGTTCATCGCTAATATAAGTTCTTTAACTTCTTCATCTTTGAGTCGGTTAATCAAACTAGGGATATTGATGTCTTCTGGTCCAATACCATCCATCGGCGAAATAGATCCATGCAAGACATGATATAAACCTTTATATTCTCTCATCTTTTCCATTGCAATAACATCTTTATCATCTTCGACTACACAAATAACCGAGCGATCTCGTTGTTTATCCTGACATATATAGCAAGGATCCTGTTCTGTAATATGCCCACACTCACTACAATAAGTAAGTTCTCGTTTCACATCTACTAATGCCTTAGCAAATTGTACAACGTCATCTTCTTTCATATCTAATACATGAAACGCCAGACGTTGAGCTGTTTTTGGCCCAATGCCTGGCAGTTTCATGAAACTGTCAATTAGTTTCGAAATTGGTTCAGGATAGTGCATATGATCACATTCCAGGGATGTTTAAGCCTTGCGTATGCTTACCTAAACGTTCTTGTGTAAGTTCATCAGCTTTATTCATTGCCTCATTCGTTGCAGCAATTACTAAGTCTTGTAACATTTCAATATCATCAGGGTCTACCGCTTCTTCTTTAATTTCCACGTCAAGCACCTCTTTATGACCAGAAACTGTTACAGTAACCATACCGCCACCAGCTGTACCTTGTACTTTTTCTTCTTTAAGCTTTTCTTGCTCTTCGCCCATTTTCTTTTGCATTTTTTGCATTTGTTTCATCATTTGTTGCATATTTCCGCCACCGCGCATAAATATATCCTCCTTAAAACTTATATATTATATTGAATATCATTCATCTTTCGTTTCATTATACATGCCTTTTTAATCATTGTCATGTATCACTCTTCATCTATGATATTTACCGTACTTTCACCAAATAGGTCTTTCGCTTTCTGAACTACGTCTACTTCTTCAGGTTCTGTTGTATCCGTACCATTGTTATGTGTATCTTCTGATGTACCTTGCTTCCTATTTTGAAGGTATTCTGATCTCACACGCATCCACTGGTCTGCAGGTACACCAACCACTTTAACGGTTTTATCTATAATATTACAAACAACATTTTCGATATTTTCACGTTTTTCATCGTCTTTATTCACGATTTCACAATGAATTTCTTCTTCTAATTTAATTAGTACATGCGTTTCACTTGCAGCCACCGGTTCAGAATTTTGTAAAAGACTGACCAATGACTTCATATCATTACTTTTAGCATGATCAACCACTTCTTGCCAGTGATCTTTAAGCTGCTTGATATCATCTTTATTAGCTTTATCTAATACTTTAGCAATTTGCTGCATAGAAAATGCATTTTTAGACTGACTACTTTTAGTTGTAGAACGTTTTGATTGTTGTGGTTGCGCACTCGTTGTTACACCATTCGCTTTAAGTGTTTTTAATTCACTTTCTAATTGTTCCATTCTTTGCAGTAACACATCATTGTTTGGTTCTGTTGCTACACTTGTAGTCGCTAATGTTTGAACACTTTCTGGTTTTTCTTTTATCATTTCTGCGATTTTTACTAACAAGACTTCAAAATGCACACTTTGGTTTACGCTAAATCTAATAGAAACGAGTGTATCATTAATGATATCAATCATTTTGTAAAGTACTTCTAAATCAAAATGCATCAGCGCATCATATTCAGTTTCTTCATTAGATGTCTTATTCATGATTGTATCTCTGACAAAGTAGATCATATCGTTAATCAAACGATTTACTTCTTTACCTTGTGAGATGAATTGATGATACGTAGAGAAGGCGTTTCTCACATCACCTTCTACAACTTCCTTAAATAATTCATTTAAAGCTTTCGCATCTACACTACCAGTAACATTCAATGCATCTTCTAACGTTAAATGTTCATCTCCAAAAGCAATTGCTTGGTCCATGATACTCAATGCATCACGCATACCACCTTCGGATGCTTTGGCGATAAAGTTTAATGCCGCTTCATCATATTCAATCGCTTGCGATTCCGCTACAAACTTTAATCTTTCCACAATTTCTTCCTGGCTTATCGCTTTAAAATCAAATCTTTGAGCTCTTGATATTATTGTCGGAGGTATTTTATGTGGTTCTGTCGTTGCTAAGATAAATATAGCGTGTGCTGGTGGTTCTTCCAATGTTTTAAGCAATGCATTGAAAGCACCTGTAGTTAGCATATGCACTTCATCAATAATATAAACTTTAAACTTTGATTCGCTCGGCGCATATTTTACTTTATCTCTAATATTTCTAATCTCATCTACACCATTATTACTCGCAGCGTCAATTTCAATCACATCTGAGTTAGTCCCTCGTGTAATCCCTTTACAAATTGCGCATTCATTACACGGTTCGCCATCTGAACGTTCAAGACAGTTAATTGCTTTCGCAAACACTTTCGCAATACTTGTCTTACCTGTCCCTCTTGGACCACTGAAAATGTATGCATGGGATTGTTTCTCTTTTGAAATTGCATTGCGTAGTGTTTTAGTTACATGTTCTTGACCTACAACATCTTCGAAACTCTGCGGTCGGAACATTCTATATAAAGCTTGATAATTCACTTTCGCACCTCCAATTGCATTCACAAACTATTATAGCATTGAACTTCGTACTTTGAATATCAATTAAAAGCTTCTGAGTACACGACATCACCTTGAGGCTGTTCTAATAGTTGATCCCACAGGAATTTTACCATGAAATATTCTGAAGGCACGTCAAATGGACATGTTATGTCATAATCTGCTGCTGGTTCGTATCCAAACTGATTATAATATTTTGGGTCACCTAGCACTATAATGGTTGTATAGTCTTGTGTTTTCGCACGTTCTTCTACAGCTTGTATCAACGCCTTACCCAAGCCTTTATTTCTATATTCCGGCAATACTGATAGTGGGGCTAATGCCAGAACAGTATATCGCTTCGTTCCATTAATGACTGTTATTTCAGATAGCATAATGTGACCGACCACATCACCGTCATTATTTTTAGCTACCACTTCAAGCTCATAATTATACTCAGGTGCGTTCCTCAGTTTAGCTACCAAATTTTGTTCATCATGATTCGACTCTGTAACATCTGCAAATGCTGCTTCGATTGCTTTCAAGCTTGTGTCATAATCATTTTCAGTTAGCGTACTTAAATATATTTGCATTGGTTTCCCCCCCAAACGTTCAGTTCAAGCCTTTAATGTCATAACATCGATTTCCAACAAGTTTTAAGACGGTTCCAATATGCCATCAAAGTATTGTTTATATTTTAATATAAAAAAAGAGTGACCGCTATCAAAAGATAAGTCACTCTTTATATATGTATATGATTTCATTAGTTTTAAAAATTAAAACCGTGCACCTTCGCTTCGAATGCGTATCACAAACGTTACCAAAGTCGACAGCTAAATCTCGGCAACCCTACGGCACATACGATGATCCACTTAATGCTGCTTCCGTCAGGACCTGACATGATTCATGGGTTCATATTGCATAGGACCGAGATCTTCAGACACTACGTGCTTTGGGCAGACTTCACAAAAACGCACCCTCAGCAAAGGAATTAAGTCTCGCATAAAGCGGATTTCGAGTACAGGGAACCGCTACCTCCCCACCTAGCACGGCAAGATATATCATACTATAATCTCATATTAGAATGCAAGTATTACCTTTTGCATGGCTAGTAAAACCTTTACAAATCCTTCACACATCAGTCTTATCATTGTACATTTATAGTTTATGACGTCTAGAAAAATCATTGAATTTAAATTCGGTCGCTAAATGTTTAGAAATATTATACTGAAATATCGTAGTGTCTTTTAAATGAACAATGCCACGTACCGTCGCTGTATACGCTGGATTGATTTCACCAAACACTTCATACTCCATCTCTCCAAACGGTTCAAATGTTATGGATTTGTTTGAATAACTAATTTCCAACCCTAATGTTTCCTCAATGTATTGATATAAAGAGTTTGTAGCAATTTCCGCTGTAACATTCGGCACAATTTCTTCTATTAGATAGTCTTCATCAATGATTTTTACTCTATCATCTATTTTTCTAGTACGTACCACATGACATAAGACAGTATTCATACTAATATTTAAAGCTTCTTTGACTCTCGGAACATCGCCCGCAGTAATGCTTTCGATCATCTTCACTTCTGTGTCATGCTGTAAACCTAGTCCGCGTTGCACTTCTCTAAAACTGGTTAAGTCAGCAAAAGGAAATTCTGTTACACCTTGATAAATAACAATAGAACCTTTCCCTCGAATCTTTTGTATCATTCCTTCTCTAACGAGTAAATTTAGCGCTTTACGCACAGTTTCACGTGATGCCTGATAAGATTCTACCAATTCATGTTCCGATGGCAATTGAGCACCATACGATATACGTGATTCAATAATATCTTTCCGCAATGTTTCATATATCGTAATAAATTTCTTCTGTGTCATCGTTTCGCTCACTGCCTTTTATAGATTATTGTGCAACTACTATGACGCCAAATCCATCAATCTTTCCATCTATCAACTGGCCATATTGCACTATGACTTCGCCATCTAACTTTAATCCTTCTGGTATTTCTATGCGTTCTTTTGAAAAGTTTGCAAGCACTATCCAAGTTTCACCTTTATAATGACGTTTATATATAAACAATTCATTGTGATCCATGTATAGTGGTTCAATATTTCCATAAGTAATAATGTCATGCTCATGGCGTAATTGAATTAAATGTCGATATGTCTGAAGTATGGATTGTTCATCTTCAACAGCTGCTTCAACGTTTATTTTATCAAAATTATTAGGGATATCAATCCATGGTGTACCTGAAGTGAAACCAGCATGTTCACCTGCTGTCCATTGAACAGGCGTTCTAGAATTATCACGTGATTTTTGTCCAAGAATAGTTAAAATTTCTTGCTCCTCATATCCTGCTGCTTTCATTTTGTCATAAGCATTTAAAGATTCAACATCACGATACTGTTTAATGTCATTAAAGCCTGGATCCGTCATACCAATTTCTTCGCCTTGGTAAATATATGGCGTCCCTTGCAACATATGCAGTACAGTCGCTAGCATCTTAGCACTTTGTTTACGTAGTGGTTCAGATGTGTCATCACCAAAACGCGTAACGACACGAGGCTGATCGTGATTACACCAAAATATCGCGTTCCAACCGCCACCTTCATAAATACCAAGTTGCCACTCCATTAGAATGTCTTTCAACTTATGAAAATCTAATTTAGCATTCGACCATTTTTCTCCGTCTACATAATCTACTTTAAGATGATGAAAATTAAACACACTACTTAATTCTTGTCGTTCAGGCGAAGTATATTTCACACAATGATCTATGGTTGTCGAAGACATTTCGCCAACAGTCATTAATTGTTTATCACCAAATGTTTGCTGATTCATTTCGTGTAAATAGTCATGAACACGTGGACCATCTGTATAGAATTCTTTGCCGATTTTTTCGGAGTTTTTAAATTCACCTTTTGAAATGAGGTTAATGACGTCGAATCGAAAACCATCTATTCCAAAATCAATCCAGTGATTAATGATGTCGTATAGCACACGTCTGACTTCAGGATTATCCCAGTTCAAATCTGCTTGTGTCACATCAAATAAATGTAAATAATATTCATCCGTTTTTTCATCATATTTCCAGGCATTTCCACCAAATTTGGATTCCCAATTCGTAGGTGGTTCTTCATTTGCCGATCTTCTAAAGAAATAATAATCTCTATAAGGACTATTTTTATCAGCATATGCTTGTTTAAACCATTCATGCTCTGTTGACGTATGGTTGATCACGATGTCCATCATAACCTTGATATCTCTTTTATGCGCTTCAGCCACTAGCATTTCTAAATCTTCAATTGTCCCAAACTTCTCATTCACTTTATAATAGTTGCTAATATCATAACCATTATCATTCATAGGCGATTCATATACCGGTGTTAGCCAAATATAGTCCACACCGAGATATTGTATATAATCTAATTTTTCAATAATTCCTTGTAAGTCACCTTCACCACTACCTGTCGTATCATTAAATGACTTCGGATAAATTTGATAAACGACTGATTTTCTCCAATCATTTTGTTGCATATTATTGCCACCTCTACTTTTAATATTTTAAAAAAGAAACCCGCTAAGTAATTTTAGCGAGTTTAATTGTACTTCTCTGTCGTTGACGCCTATTCTTCAACCATTTCTTTCGCTTCTTCTTTACTAAATCTTGATAGGAATACTGTTAATATGGCAGGAACTACAAATGCTATAGCTGTCACTACTAAATATACTCCCCAGTATTCACTTTTTATTGAAATAAATGCTGGAAGACCACCAACACCAACACTACCTAGCACACGCGTCGCACCTAATACTGCACCTAAGATACAAGAAGTTGTAATCGCGGCGATAAATGGATATTTCAGTGGTAAATTCACCCCAAATAGTGCAGGTTCTGTGACACCTAAGAAACCTGAAACGCCTGAAGTCATTGCTAAACCTTGTTCTTTGACCATTTTACGTCTTCTATAAACGAACCAAGCACCAAATGCTGCAGAACCTTGGCAGATATTAGAAATTGCAAGAATTGGCCACAGATATGTGCCACCAAGCTGACTACCCATTAATTGGAAATCAACTGCTAAGAACATATGGTGTAAACCAGTAATAACTAATGGTGCATAGAACAAACCATAGATGGCACCACCTAACCAACCAGCATGTTCAAACACAAATGTTACGCCATTTGTGATGCCAGTACCTAGCCATAACGCAACAGGACCAATAACAATAAATGCTAAGAACCCTGTAATCAATAGTGCTACAGGTCCAACGACCAACATTTTAATTGAATCATGCACAAATTTATTTAAGAATTTTTCAATCTGCGCTAATACATATGCAGCAAGCAAGATCGGTAATACCTGTCCTTGATAGTTTAATTGCTTAATTTCTAAACCAAGTATATCCCAGGTTGGAATATGACCTTTCGCTATATCGTATTGTGATACAAGCTGTGGATTCATTAAAATCAAGCCTAAAACCAAACCGAGAATTTGACTCCCACCAAACACACGCATACTACTCCAACCGATTAACGCGGGTAAGAATATGAACGCTGTACTTGCAATGACATTAATAATATTCGAAATATCACCTAGCTGCGGAAATTGTTCTACCAGTGGCTTTGGACCAAATAACCCTTCCATCGTCAGTAAGTTATTAATCCCCATCAGTAAACCAGCAGTTACGATTGCAGGTAAAATCGGTATAAAGATATCTCCCAATAACTTAATCAACCTTTGAATCGGATTTCCTTTCTTCGCCGCTGCCGCTTTTGCATCATCCTTAGATGCTTCACTGACACCTGTTTCTTGGATGAATTGCTTGTAAACTTCATCTACTGTGCCAGGTCCAATAACGATTTGGTATTGGTTGTCTGCTTTAAATTGTCCTTTCACTAAATCATTATTGCTCAATCTATCTTTATCTACTTTATCATCATCTTTCAAGACCAGTCTTAGACGTGTCACACAATGTGTTGCTGTGTCCAAGTTGTCTTTGCCCCCAATAGCTTCGACGATATCTTGTACATCTTTCTTTTTAACAGCCATGATGATTCACTCCCTTATAATTAAACTTTAGATATTACTAGAAGTATAACTTGTCTATACAAGTTTTGTAAAGGTTTTCATAAAAGGGGGGGTGCTCGTCGACTACAGGGCTACAATCTAAATATTTAAAACCACCTATAACAATGAGTTGGCGTTATTAGGGGGCTCAAATTATAGATGGTTACATCATAATCATGTACTTCTTTGATAAATTTACGGAAATGACCTTACATCTTTTTTCTATATAAAAGTACTTAGCCTAACTTAAATTTCGAATATGTAGAAAAGCGCATTAAAAAAGCAAGCATCCAAATTTTTCATTGAATACTTGCTTTATCTATATCATTAGTCTTGGTATTTTAAATATAATGGCGGAGGAAGAGGGATTCGAACCCCCGCGGGCCGTTAAGCCCCTGTTGGTTTTCAAGACCAATCCCTTCAGCCGGACTTGGGTATTCCTCCAAACACAATATTTATAATATTATAGTCCATGACAAAAGTCAATTAAAATCATTACCTTATACTAATGTTTTTTCTTTTAAATATTCATCCACTGCATTTGCGACAGCTCTTCCTTCTTGAATAGCCCATACCACAAGACTTTGACCTCTTCTAGCGTCTCCAGCAGCAAAAATGTTCGGTTGATTGGTTCTAAAATCTTTGTTGTCAGCTACAATTTTGTTTCTTTCTGTTTGAATATTAAAAGCATGCGGTACTGTTGTTTCTGTACCTATGAAACCAATCGATAACAATACTAGATCTGCAGGCCAATGGCGTTCTGTTCCATCTACGACCACCATGCCTTCGTCTGTTTCTTCCAGAATTTGAGTATAAACACCTTTCACATTACCAATACGGTCAACATCATAACGCATCGTTTGCACACCATAAGCACGCGGCTCAAATCCAAAGCGCTGTTCATATTCTTTATGCGCGTAATCCATTTTGAATACTGGCATTGCTAATGGCCAATAGGTATTTTCATCAAATTCAATCGCTTCAGGTTGTTTCGTATACTTATTAAATTGGACGATAGACTTACAGTTTTCACGAAGTGCTGTTGCAACACAATCGGCTCCCGTGTCTCCCGCTCCAATAACGACCACATTTTTACCTTCTGCAGAAATCGTTGGTTCCTTGATTTCACCATTCAAATACTGACCTTGCTCCGTCAAATAATCCATCGCAAAATGTATGCCGAATCCCATACGCCCTTCTAATGGTAAATCTCTCGCATTTTGAGATCCTGTACATAAGATGATTGCGTCATGTTTCTCTTCTAATGCTTCTCTACTCACGTCGACACCAATCTCTGTATCTGTTTCAAATCGGATGCCCGAAGCTTCCATAATAGATATTCTACGACGCACGACATCTTTATCTAATTTCATATTAGGTATGCCATACATCAGTAGACCGCCCGCTTCATGCGCACGTTCATATACCGTTACATGATAACCTAATTTATTAAGTTCTTCTGCTGCCGTTAATCCTGCTGGGCCACTACCAACGATGGCTACAGACTCATCTTTACGTTGTTCTGGCACAATTGGTTTAACCCAACCGTTTTCATATGCTTCATCAATAATCGTTCTTTCAATACCTTTAATAGCTACTGATTCACGATTTATTTTCATAACACATGATTGTTCACATGGCGCTGGGCATACTCTACCTGTAAATTCTGGAAAATTATTCGTTTCACTTAATCGCTCATATGCCGTCTTAAAATCTTGTCTATAAACTAAATCATTCCATTCAGGTATATAGTTACCGATAGGACAACCAATCGTTTCTCTGCCAAATGGTTCACCTGTCTGACAAAATGGCGTACCACAATCCATACAACGTGCACCTTGTTGTGCAGCTTCGTCTTTTGTAAACCTTTGCTGGAATGCGTCATGATTTTTCAAACGATCAACTAAAGATAATTCGTGTAATTGTTGTTTGTCATAATTCATAAATCCTTTAAATTCACCCATGACAATCCCTCCTTTACGATTTAATATACGGCTGTTTTTTGTTGTTCTGACATTAAGTGCGTACGCTTATCATTAAAGGCATTTAATAAAGCTTCATCCAAAGCATCCGTCTGTTGTTTTTGCAAATCTATCTTTTGCATCATTAATTTATAATCTTTTGGTATCACTTTTACTACCTTATCTGCAATATGATCAAAATCTGCTAATATCTCTTTCGCTTTAGTACTGTCGGTATATTTAACGTGTGCTTCTAACATATCTTTGACGACGTTGCGTTCTTCATCTACTGTTATCGCATCAAAGTCTAAACTCTCAAGTTGATTCTGCGCTTTAAATTGCGCTACATCAGATGGAAAAACATAACTAACGCCACCACTCATACCTTGACCAAAGTTTTTACCTACGTCTCCTAATATAATGATTCTGCCTCCAGTCATGTATTCAAGACCGTGATCTCCGATACCTTCCACGACGGCTTGGACACCACTATTACGAATACAGAAACGCTCGCCAGCTTTACCATTAATAAAAGCTTTACCGTGAGATGCGCCATAAAAACAAACATTACCTACGATAATTTCATTTTCACGTTGTTGATTAGGTGCTTTAACAATTACTTTTCCGCCCGATAAGCCTTTTCCAACATAGTCATTAGCATCACCTGTATGATGAATTGTCAGTCCGCTTGGTGTATACGCAGCTAAACTTTGACCTGCATGACCCGTCGTTTGTGCATATATCGTGTCTTCACTCAATCCTTCTGCTCCATGCGCTCTTGTAATCATACTGCCAGTAATAACACCCACATCACGCTGTTCATTGTTTAAGCGATATTGACCTTCGAATGATTGGCCAGATCTTATCGCTGTTTGTGCATCAGGATACAATTCAGTTAAGTCAAATCCTATATCTAAATGATGATTTTGTTCAATCTTCTTATATCTATCTCCATCATGTTGATACAATAATGCTTCAACATTCATAGATGCAGCTTTAGGTTGACGCGTTGCAAGATTGGTTTTACGCGTTAACAAATCCGTTCTACCTACTAATTCATCCACTGTTCTCAATCCTAGTTCCGCAAGAATCTCTCTCAATTCTTCAGCAACAAAATGCATAAAATTCACAACGTGATCCGCTCTACCATTAAATAGTGCGCGTAGGTCTTTATTTTGTGTTGCAATACCAACCGGACATGTATCTTTATGACAAACACGCATCATGATGCATCCTAAAACAACCAATGGTGCAGTCGCAAAGCCAAATTCTTCAGCGCCTAACGCACAAGCGTAGGCTACGTCTTTGCCAGTGAGTAACTTACCATCTGTTTCTACCTTCACACGTGATCTCAAGTCATTCATCATCAATGTTTGATGCGTTTCAGCTAATCCAATCTCCCATGGCACGCCTGCATGTTGAATACTCGTCTTCGGTGATGCCCCTGTACCACCATCGTAACCACTAATAACAATTTTATCGGCATAGGCTTTTGCTACGCCCGCTGCAATGGTACCAACACCTGTTTTAGATACGAGCTTAACTGTTATATTGGCATCTTTATTGGCATTTTTTAAATCGTGTATTAACTGTGCTAAGTCTTCTATCGAATAAATATCATGATGCGGCGGTGGTGATATCAAGCCAATACCTGGTGTTGAGCCCCTTACTTCAGCTATCCATGGATATACTTTGGTTCCTGGTAATTGTCCGCCTTCCCCTGGTTTAGCGCCTTGCGCAACTTTAATTTGTATTTCTTTTGCGTGTTGCAAGTAGTCACTTGTCACACCAAAACGACCGGATGCCACTTGTTTAATCGCACTTGAACGATTACGTCCTTCTTCATCAACTATAAAGCGCTCTGGATTTTCTCCGCCTTCACCGCTATTACTTTTACCACCCATTTGATTCATTGCTTCTGCTAATGTTTGGTGGGCTTCTTCAGAAATAGAACCATAGCTCATTGCACCTGTATTAAAACGTTGAACAATTGCACTTGCAGGTTCTACTTCACTGATATCGATTGGTGTTTGCGATGATTTAAATGTCATCAAGTGACGAATATGATCCGTACGCTTATGATTAACTTCGTTTGAAAATGCTTTGAATTTTTCATAATCATTCAATCGACACGCATGTTGCAATAAATGAATAGATGTAGGGTTAAAAGCATGGCGTTGACCTTGCTTACGCCATTGGAATGTACTCCCCGATTCAATGTACTCACTTTTTGGTGTCTGTCTAGATTTATTCTCTTTATCAATCATCTCAAGTGATATGCCAGATAATTTTGTTTGCGTTCCAGTGAAATATCTTTCAACAACCTCATCTGATAATCCAACTGCTTCAAAGATTTGTGCCCCTTGATAACTTTGAACTGTTGAAATACCCATTTTAGCCATTACTTTAATTACACCTTCAGACAATGTATCTGTATAAGTTTGAACATTTTCAGAAATATCCCCTTCTAAACGTTCATTTTGCACTAATTCTTCAATTGTTCGTTGCGCTAAATATGGCACAACCGCATTAGCACCATAACCTAGCAAACAAGCAATGTGATGAACCTCTCTTGCTTCGCCCGACAAAGCAACAATACTTGTTCGCATACGCAATCCTTCTTTGATCAACAATTGGTGAACATGGCTCACAGCTAATAATATCGGCATCGCGTAACCTTTTTCTGAAACTAAAACACTATCATCGAGAACTAAAATTTCTTCTCCACGTTTTACTGCTTGAATAGCTTTATTACCAAGTACATCTAGCGCGTCTTCTAAATCATCATGATATACCGTTGATAAACGCGCGACATTAAATCGGCTTTCTTCAATGACATTTAACTGCGCTTCCGTCATGACAGGGCGTTTTAATTGAATACGATTTAACGCATCTTCACTCGGTTGTAACAAATTCCCCTCGCTACCTAAATAAGACAACTCACTCGTTACAATCTTTTCACGATAAGCATCAATAGGAGGATTAGTAACTTGTGCAAATAATTGTTTGAAATAATTAAAGAGTGATTCATCCTGTTCATTTAATGCTGCTATCGGCACATCATAACCCATCGCACCAATAGGATCTTTCTTACTTTCAACCAATTCTGTAAGATATTTATCTATTTCTTCTTTGGTATAGACAAATTGTTTTTGCATACGTGTTAATGTTGCTTCATTCCAAGAAGATGGTTGATAAGACACATGCTCTAAATTCAAATCAACTTTAAATTGACTCAACCAACTCTCATATGGATGTTCATCTGCAATACGTGCTTTTAATTCATTATTTTCAACCACTTTATGTGCATTAAAATCAACTAATAGTAATTTTCCTGGGTTTAATTGGCCTTTAAATGCAACATTGTCTTCTGGTACATCTACTACACCTACTTCTGATGAAAAGACAATATAATTATCTTTAGTAATGGTATAGCGACCTGGTCTCAAACCATTTCTATCTGTTAGCGCACCAATCTTATCGCCGTTACAGAATGAAATCATCGTCGGTCCATCCCATGGTTCCATCAAATAACTATAGAATTCATAAAACGCACGTACATTAGCGTTGTTTGCTTTATTGTATAACCAAGGTTCTGGAATCATCAGCATTGCCGCTCGCTCTGGTTCCATAGCTAAAGATAAAAATTCTAATGCATTATCAACAATTGCAGAATCACTACCATCTTCATCTACAATATCTTTGACTTTATCCTTATCTTCACCAAAAATGGTAGCTATAAGCTCATTCTGTCTTGCACGCATCCAGTTTACATTACCTTTAATTGTATTAATTTCACCGTTATGCATTAACAATCGATTAGGATGTGCACGTTTCCAACTCGGGAAAGTATTTGTACTAAAACGAGAATGAACCAGACCTAGTTTTGACACGAAATCTTCATGATTCAAATCTTCATATAATGCGTTAATTTGATCTGAACGCAACCAACCTTTATATACAATTGTTCTATGCGATAAACTCGTGAAATACAAATCCAATTGTTGTTGATTTGCGTAATTTTCAATTTGTTTTCTCGCTAAAAATAATGTGCGCTCTATATGTGAAGTATCATTTAACGCAACAAATACTTGCTGAATATACGGCATTGTTTCTGCTACATGTGCTGCAATCGCGTTAATATCTACAGGCACTTCTCTATAGCCAAGCACAGTTAGACCTTCCGCTTCAAAATGCGCGTTAAACTGCGCTTCATGTTGAGAACCTTTAATTTTTTCGTTTGTAAAAAACATACCTACTGCATATTGACCTTCTTCAGGTATATCAAAATCAAGGTGTCGTGAAAAATATGCATATGGTACTTCGGTCATGATGCCTGCACCATCACCTGTGACACCATCAGCACCTATACCACCACGATGATCTAATCTACGTAACATTTCTAATGATTTTTCCACGATATCATGACTTCTTTTATTATCCATATTGGCGTAAAATCCTATACCACAAGCGTCATGTTCCTCGCGACTATCATATAACCCCAATTTCTCTTTATACTCGACCATGATCTTCACCTCTTTTACGAAAATTCTGAAAATTAAATAAGTAAGTAAACTATATAGCAGTTGATTAATCTGTTCAATATATAAAATAGATGATATCATTCTAATTATTAGAACGATTGTTGAAAAGAGGGTTATACATGGAAATTAAACAATTGAAATATTTTATAGAAGTTGCAAAAAGAGAACATTTATCAGAAGCAGCATTAGAATTAAATATTGCACAATCAGCAATCAGTCGCCAAATTGCTCATCTTGAAAATGAACTCCAAGTTACCCTATTCAAAAGAGAAGGTCGAAATATTTATTTAACAGATGAAGGAAAACAGTTTTTCTCTGAAGCAACCAAAATTATCGACCAACTTGATGAAACAATCCGTCTGTTCCACAATCAATCAGAGTCAAATCACTTCATTATAAGAATCGGCTATGTTGAATGTTATATTTCTCAAGTACTCACTTTATTGATACAAGCATTTGAAAACAACAGTGATTCTATTATTGAACCTATTCTAATGAAAGAAAGCGAAATATTGAACGCTCTGATTACAAACCAAATCGATATCGCCTTTATGGATTTAACACAAAAAATCAAACAAAATACATCATTAAAAATAAATCCGTTATTTGAAGAAAATTTTCATATCTACGTCCCTAAAGATGATCCAATTACTATGGCAACGAATCCACCTTTAATACAATTTTCAAACAAATCGATTTATGAACTCTATGCTTTGCCACCGCACATCAAACAAACATTAGCTAATGTCGTAGAAACGCCTATTCGCACTGTAACTAGTACACAGTTAGCTCAATACTTATTAAATAAAGGTCGAGGCTATATCATCGCACCATCTTATCAACTCTTAGATAAAAATCCCCAAAAATGGATAGATATCTCATTAGAACACACAGAGTTAAAACGGACCATATGTAGCATCATTCGTCGTGATAATAGAAAAAATGATATTCAACTCATGTTATCTACGATTGACCAGTTATTAAGTCGTAGCGCCACATATCATTAAATACTTTTCATAAATCTTTGAATTCAGTTCTCGATGCGCGTATAATCGCATTGTCTATAAAGAGAGGACTGAATTTATTTGAAGTCTGTTAAAACATTATTAACACGCCCCTTCAATTGGGTTGTACTTACCTTTTGCATTATTTTTGTTGGATTATTCATATTCACTTTTTTTAATGCTAAGTTTTATGACACACCGATTGGGCAAATTACACAAATAAACAATACTCAATCAACACAAGTGTCAGATGAACATCACAACAAAGATACTAAGCATAAAGAAACATTACATATTCATATTTTAAATGGTAAATTCGAAGGTAAAACAACTACAATCACACATGAATATACCGAGTCACAAGCAGACAGTGAAGCATTTTCAAAAAATGATAAAGTCTTATTGCACGTTGACAAAAATCTCAGCACCGCCTATATAACGGAAAAGAAACGCGATAGTTTAGTCGTTGCGATAACTGGTATATTTTTATTAACCGTGTTACTAGTAGGTAAAAAAATAGGTTTACAATCGATTCTATCTCTTGCGCTCAATACATGTATTGTATTATTAGCGATTTATATTCATAATCAATCGCCAAATATCAGTCTGTTCGGCCTAATGAGCATCGCCATCTTCATTTCTACGACATTAACGCTAGTCCTCGTCACAGGCTGGCAATGGCGGACACTCATCACCATTATCAGCACTTTACTTGGCACATTCTTATGCGTAGGTATTACGCAATGCATCATTCAAATAACTGATGGCTCTGGTTTAAAATTCGAAACTATGAGTTTTCTAACCTTGCCACCAAAGGAAGTATTCTTAGCTTCTGTCATGATTGGTTCACTAGGCGCTGTCATGGATGTTGCTATTACAATTGCCAGTGGTATGGCTGAAATTCTACGTCGTACACCTGATATCAGTATGAGACGTTGGGCACTTGCAGGATGTAACATCGGACAAGACATTATGGGAACAATGACAAATATATTACTATTTTCATATTTATCCGGAAGTTTGCCTATGCTCCTAATTTACTTAAAAAATGCAAACACCATTACGTATACAATTTCTATGAATTGGTCATTGGAAATTTCCCGGGCAATCACGGGTGGTATTGGCATTGTCTTAACAATTCCCATCACCATTCTATTGATGCAAGTTTGGTTTAAATTGCGAGGTGTTAAATCATGAGTGCGATAACATTATTAGGTCTCATATTATTTATATTAATGTTGATCTTTGGTGGGAAAAAGGGATTGATTTCTTATCTGACACTGTTTTTAAATTTTGTCATTTTATTTATTTCAATTATACTCATCATATTCGGTGTGCCTATTTATCTAGTTACACTTATATTCTGCATTGTTATTGCAGCCTGTAATTTGTTTGTACTAAATAGCTATAATACAAAAACAAAAGCTGCATTTTACGCTACAATCGTTACGACAGTCATATTAATCGCAGCTATATATTTATCCGTTTCAATCGGACATTTACAAGGGTTTACAACCGAACAACAGGACGAAACTTATATCTTTTCTATGAATATCGGTATAGATATGGTGAAATTTATGGTATTTACCATCGTACTTGCCGTGATCGCCGCTGTTATTGATTTAGCTATTACAATCAGTTCTCCAATGTATGAATTAAGCGAAACAAATCCTAATTTAACACAAAAAGAATTATTTCATTCAGGTATGCGGGTCGGTCGTGAAATATTAGCAACATCAGCCAATACGATATATCTCGCTTATTTCGGTGGTCAATTGACATTGTTTTTCTGGTTTTTCAAGCTTAACTATTCCTTTGGGCACATTATAAATTCTAAAATTTTCGCACAAGAATTCATTTCTATTATTCTTGGCGGTATCGCAGTTGCTATAAGCATCCCAATTACTGCATGGTTAACAGCATTATTAATCAAAAATCAAAAAGCACCAGACACCCATCGTTAATTTTAAGGACAGCGTATCCACAGTTCTTCTTTGTATTGTTTCAAAGCATCATCCTACCTCATATTATGTTGCGCTGTGGATGTAATCATAGATGTCATAAATTGTATGTTCAGTGCTGCCATCTCATAACTAACTAAAAACCAGTCTGAAACATCAACGATTGTTTCAGACTGGTTTTTTATATTTATTTACGTCTATTTAATTTATTTAATTCGCCACTAAAATAAGCGCGCTCCCCATGTACAACATAATCCAAGCCTTGTGCCTCTTCTTCTGTATCTGTCCCTAGTTCACTAAATTGGGCAATCACTTTCGCAATAATAAAAGTCATGATCCCACTAAATACAATGGTAATAGCTACAGCTATCAACTGATTGATTACGGGCATCATACCTCCGCCTAATAAAAGCCCATTTACCACATCGCCATTAATATGATGTGACTGAAATACACCAGTTAAAAGTGCACCGACCACCCCCCCTACACCGTGTATGCCAAATGCATCTAAGGCATCATTATAATGTAATTTCCCTTTAATGTAATTAATGACGAAGTAACAACACACACCGCCTATAAGCGCAATCACCACAGCACTCATATATCCTACGAAACCGGCAGCTGGTGTAATAGCAACTAATCCTGCAAGCATGCCCGACAACATACCTATCAAACTCGTCGTTTTCTTCATGCAATACTCTATCATTGACCAACCTAAGGCACCTGCACTCGCTGCGAGCACCGTATTCACAAATGAAATCATCGCTATTTTATTAAACGACAATGCGCTCCCTACATTAAATCCATACCACCCAATCCAAACGAAAATTGCGCCAATAAGTGTAATAATAAGGTTATGTGGCGGTCTTTTATCAAAGTTTTTCCCTGCACCAATCATAATTGCTAAGACCAAACCAGATATACCAGACGTTATATGCACAACTGTTCCACCTGCATAATCAATCGCACCTAATTGATCAATCCAACCTCCACCCCATACCCAATGTGCAACAGGACTGTATACACAGATAACCCATAAAAACACAAAAATTAAATAAGGTATAAACTTCATTTTTTCAGCTATTGATCCTGATAAAATTGAAACTGCAATGGTACAGAACATCAACTGAAATAGCATAAACAGCGCTAAAGGTATATGCGGTGAAATTGCTGATTGTGTACTAAAACCAACATGAGCTAAACCTATATATGTAAAATCTCCAAAAAATGAATTCCCAGATCCAAAACTAAAGCTAAATCCAAATAACATCCATGCAAACGTTACTATAACAATTGCCGACATACTTTGCATGACTGTATTCAATACGTTTTTAGATTGAACCAATCCCCCATAAAACAAACTTAACCCCGGTGTCATTAACCACACTAGTAACGTACAAAGAAACAAAAATAATGTATCATTCATATTCATAGCACTCACTCCTTTATACCGGAGCATAAACCCATTCCATATGAATAGCAAAAATGCGTCAGGAAAAATAACACTTTATGTTACCTTTTCTAACGCATTCCATATCATAACTATTTAATTGTCCGCCTTAAAATATAAACAGATCGACCTTCTAAAGTAGATGTTCCCGCATTTTCATAATTGGCCTGTTTATACAATGCTTGTGCTACGATATTGTCATTATTAACAGTGAGATAAATTTCATCTATATCTGGAAATTGTTTACTCAAGTAGCCTGGCAGTGCATCCATTACTTTTTTAGCGTAACCTTTCCCACGTTGGTTTTTATCAATGCTAAATGACCTAAAAAATATTGCGACTTTATTTGTAGTATATGGTGCCACGCCTTGCCCCTCATGTAAAGTAAAAAAGCCAACACATTGGTGCTTATGATTATAAATTAGCGTAGGATGCCTTTCACTATCATGCGCTGCGAGTTTGATATTTTCAACAGGTGTCTTAGTGAATTGACGATCGGAAATATCTAACGCTATATGCTTCACATCACTTATTAATTTCTCAGTATAGGGAACAAGCTCAACGAAAGATATCTCTCGTTCTATATTTTTAAAATGTTGCTGTTCTTCTATCCATGTAATAACGGCAGGCGCAATTTTATGTTCATCCTTTTTATCTATCCATTGTAAATCAGTGATTTCTTGACTTGGTACCAAGGTAGACCAATCTATATCTGCCGTCGTATAAAAACAATTGAGTTCTGTTTTCATATTTTTTTGTGGGTAGGCTTCGCCAACAACGGTATGCATATAAATTAAAGATGACTCAGGTATATCTAATTGTAGTTCTTCATTTAATTCTCTTTGTAACGCTTGTTTATACGTCTCTCCTATATCAATCTTGCCGCCTGGAAAATAATACTTTTCTCTATTCCTTGACTGAACAAGCAATAATTTCTCTTGTTCTTCAATTACTAAACACACACATTTAATCATTACTCAACACCCCACAGCATCAATTTCCGTTCCATACTAACTTTATATTAATGAATCAAACTGGTTTTATACTATCAACGCTTATGTTATCATATTTTATTATCCATACACATTAAATTTCAGACAATCTTAATTGAATGTATATTAATGGTATAATACGAAACAAGATAACTATTTTCAAAAATGGAGGCTTTACGATAAATGGCTAAAAAAACTAAAATAAATCGCATTTCTAACACACTTAATTTTGTAGGCATTGCTGTAGAAGGTTTTAATTGGTATGCCTATCAATCAAGAAATAAAAAATTAATTTACGCAAGCATTGCCATCACTAGTGTTGGCGCTGTGTTAGATTTTTATACAGCTTTAAAATCACCACGTAAATTCGCAAAAGTATTTTCAACTTTCACACTTGCGAGCACACTATTTTCAACAGTAAAACGCTTAAAAACTGTTCGTAAAGGTGAAGTAAGTATCTAGTCACCAACAAACCAACCCAAGTTCTATTTAAAAAAACTCGAATCACAATATGGACATCCATACTATGCTTCGAGTCTTTTTTTTAATTTATTATTAATGAATATATACATAAGAACTTACTTGTGAAGCAGGAATTGTTCTATAAGTCACAATACCTGGTGATGCACTATAGTTCATTTCAGAAATCGTTATACTACCGTTAGCATTTACAGATTCTACAAACGCTACATGACCATAATAGCCCATATCAGATTGTAAGATAGAACCAACAGTCGCTTTGCGGTCTATTGTATAACCATCCGCTGCAGCAGCTGTATCCCAGTTATTGGCATTCCACCAATATGTACTAATTCCTTTACCAATTTGGGCACGTTTATTGAATACATGCCACGTACATTGACCCCAGTCATATAAATTTGAATGATTAAAGACAGGTGTCTTATACCCAGCAGATCCAGTAGAACTTGATCCTG
Organism: Staphylococcus sp. LKG4-2; assembly: GCF_050955665.1. Classification (NCBI taxonomy): domain Bacteria; kingdom Bacillati; phylum Bacillota; class Bacilli; order Caryophanales; family Staphylococcaceae; genus Staphylococcus; species Staphylococcus sp. LKG4-2. Next base: position 26,809 of record NZ_CP194532.1, read on the forward strand.
AACCACCTGTAGATGCTTTACCTGATACTTTTAATTTTTGACCTGGATAAATATTAAAGTTAGTTAAACCATTTAAACTCATGATTTTTTGATACGTTGTGCCATATTTTGCAGCAATCGCTGATAATGAGTCACCCGATTTAACTGTATAGGTTGTTGTGCTGCCACTACTTGTGTTCCCTGAAGTACTTGAGCTACTTGAAGACGCTGCACCTGATACTTTTAATTTTTGTCCCGGATAAATATTAAAATTTGATAAACCATTTAGGCTCATAATTTTTTGATACGTTGTGCCATATTTTGCAGCAATCCCTGATAAAGTGTCACCCGATTTAACCGTGTATGTTGATCCCGTAGATGTATTTGACGATGTACTAGAACTTGTTGAACCAGATACTTTCAACGATTGATTCGGAAAAATAACGTTTGACGTTAAATTATTAAGCGACTTTAACTTAGCCACTGACATATTATATTTATTCGCTATTGACCATAATGAATCGCCGCTCTTAACTTTATAAGTTGTTGCAGCATCTGCGTTTGTCCAAGTAACTGCAGCTAATGCGCTTGTCCCGATTACAGTTGCAATAATTTTTTTACGCAATTTATGTAAACCTCCCAAATATTCTCTTTTTTCGCTTCATCTCTATACTCACCTGTTTATTATACACCCTCGACCTGTAAATGAGTATATTAATTATATGACATTATCATTACAAAAGAGAACAACTCGGTTGCGTTCAAATTAAACCGCAAACAACAAAGATTTATTCAAAAGGTCGTAATTTTATATTTTCTATACCAAAATATGCTTTTAATAGTGTCTGATAATTACTTTGTGTTACAGGAATTTTTTCTTTTTCACCATGATCCGTAATCGTTAAATGATTATTAGATAATGTTACGCGTCCATACAACTTTGCTTTACTAACAATTAATTTTTTTACAAATATAGAATGCGCATCATACTGATTAAAATGAATCGCTTCATCGAAATCCATGATTGCTTGCGCTTTGTCAATCGCGCGATATTGAATTTCCCAAGCCTCATCTTTATATTTGCTCATATCAATCGTTTGCGTATCAATCCACGACGCTTGAAAATATCCATTCACATCCTCAATCACTTCCGGTTCATTTTTTAATGGCATCGCTTGTTTAGGTACATCGGCATAACCCACATCTACTAAATATTTTTCTTGATTTATTTGTACAATTAATGCCATATGAGAACCGGCCATGGCCCACCCATTACCCGTATTGATTGTTGCTGATATCATATAAGCATCAAACCCTTTGGACGTTATCCAACTATGGAACAAACGATTCTGTTCGTAACAATAACCACCTCTGTGCTCTGAAACAATTTTATAAATCATCGCCTCATCGTCTAAAGCAATCGGTTGTTTATTTTGCACATTGATATTTTCAAAAGGTACATTAATAACATATTGATATATATAATGATGTAGTGTTGTTAAATCATTGTCACGATAATTTTCTGTATTAATATTTAAGTAATCTTCTAATGGTTTAAAATCGGTCATTGTCTTCACCCTTTTTAAATTTAAAATACTCCCTAATACAATTCATTTTAATAAATTTTGCTAGACTAATACAATTTATCTACATTACACATTTATCGATTTTTTTCAATTTTGTTATTTGCAAATAACAAAAACGGGTAAGACAATACATATATGTATTGATAGATTTGACACTAGACTAATAAATAGATACGGTGTATATTCGATGTTTTTAAAGTTGTTATAGCTTAACAATTCAATTTTTCTGATTTTTCAAACTTTTAAATTCATATTTCAATATCTATCAAACTATTTTAATGGGGGTAATTATTTGACTAAAGAACACAGCGAACAACAAAAAGATTTACGTATTCGCAGCAAAGTAATTAGTGAAGGTGTCAGTCGTACACCCAATCGAGCTTATTTACGGGCACTCGGCTTTGAAGATGAAGATTTTCAAAAACCAATGATTGGTGTTGCAAGTACTTGGAGTGAAGTCACGCCATGTAATATGCATATTGATGGTTTAGCTCGTGCTTCAAAACAAGGCATTAGTGAGGCAGGTGCTTCGCCACTTATTTTCAATACCATTACAGTATCAGATGGTATTTCAATGGGAACAGACGGTATGCGCTTCTCTTTACCAAGTCGTGAAATTATCGCGGATTCTATAGAATCAGTTGTCAGTGCTGAAAATTTAGATGCACTTGTCGCTATTGGTGGTTGTGACAAAAACATGCCGGGATGTATGATTGGTATCGCTCGTCTTAATTTACCAGCTGTCTTTGTTTATGGCGGCACAATATTGCCTGGGAAATTGGATGGTAAAGATTTAGATGCTGTTTCTGCCTTTGAAGGCGTCGGACAGTATAATAATGGCGAAATAGATAAAGAGGCACTTCACAAAGTAGAATGTGCCGCTTGTCCAGGGGCCGGTGCTTGTGGTGGTATGTTCACTGCCAATACGATGTCATCTGCTATTGAGGCCATGGGCATGAGTTTACCAGGAAGTGCTTCGCATCCAGCAGTTTCTACAAATAAATCCAAAGACAGCAGAGCAGCAGGTAAAGCCGTTTATAAACTATTAGAAAAAGGCATCTATCCAAAAGATATTATGACTAAAGAAGCATTTGAAAATGCAATTACTGTAGTCATGGCACTTGGAGGATCTACCAATGCAATTTTACATTTACTTGCTATTGCACATACAATCGAAGTCGATTTAACACTTGATGATTTCGAAAAAATTCGTAAGCGTGTCCCACATATCGCTGACTTGAGACCAAGTGGTAAATATGTCATGGCACATCTTGATGAAGTCGGTGGTATTCCAGCAGTTATGAAATTATTACATGACAAAGGCTTAATCCATGGAGATTGCTTGACCGTAACTGGCAAGACTGTTGCTGAAAACCTTGAACAACAACCTGACCTAACCGATAATAAATCTATCATTGATTTTGACAATCCAAAACATGCTACTGGACCGCTTGTTATCTTGAAAGGAAATCTTGCCCCAGAAGGCGCCGTTGCAAAAATCTCAGGTCTGAGCGTAACTTATATCAAAGGACCCGCACGCGTATTTGATTCCGAATCTAAGGCTACCAAAGCCATCTTAAATGACGAAATCAAACCAGGTGACGTGGTCGTTATTCGATATGCTGGCCCTAAAGGTGCACCTGGCATGCCTGAAATGCTATCTGCATCATCCATTCTTGTTGGTAAGGGATTAGGTGAATCTGTAGCGTTACTCACAGATGGCCGTTTCTCTGGCGGTTCTCATGGTCTTGTTATCGGACACGCAGCGCCAGAATCACAAGTTGGCGGTCCGATGGCATTATTAGAAGAAAACGACACGATTACCATTGACGCAGAAAAACTTGAAATTAGTTTTGATGTATCAGACGAAGAACTTGAGCGTCGTAACAAACAATGGCAAGCACCACCTTTAAAAGCCAATCGAGGTACGCTAGCTAAGTATGCTAAGCTTGTGTCATCCGCTTCAAAAGGAGCTATCACAGACTAAATTTTCTTTATAGGCAAGTAGCAGCGTAATGTCGCTTGTTATTAATAGTTATTTCTAGCACTAGAATCACATTTGAAACATGACTAAACGATTTTAATATCATGTTCTAGTTATACTAGCAATCTATTTCATGAACTTGTGTTTTACATTTAAAAAAACAGCTAACTGCTGTGTATATGAATGAATAGACCGAAACTTCTAATGAAGTTTCGGTCTATTCATTTTGCTCAAAAATAAAACAATTCCATTCAAGACACTTTAGCATGCGCAATTGTTTTTATTTTTCCTCGCTATACCATTTGTGAATGCTTTTTTACTACTTAGGTATTACTCAACACAATTGAGCGCAATTATATTAAAGTAAGGGTAACAAAACAAAGCGAGGTGAGTTACATGAGCTTTATCATTGATATCATCAAAAAAATCGTTGGTTTATTCACAGGTAAATAATTTTTAAAAATTATTTGATGGGTTTGGGACATAAATAGTTGTCTCAAGCCCCTTTTTTATTAGAGCATAGGTGCAAGCGCTGACTCCTTTTTAACCTTTTCCATGTTAATCATTTACGTTTGCCCATTCTTCACGCAGTATGCCCATTTTAATCGCATCATATAATTGGCCTTCTACAATTCTTGCTTGGCGAATACAAGCTTCTTCTTTCATACCTACCCTCATTGCAAGTTTTATCATCCGTTTATTACCAGACCAAGTGGAAATACCAAGTCGATGTACAAAGTTCTGTTCAAATAAATAATCTACCCACAATTTAAATACTTCAGAACCAATACCACTTTCCCAAAACTTTGTATCATAGATGACAATACCTATTTCTAACCAATTTGTATTTTTATCCACCCAGTACGATCCAACTGTACCTATAAATTGACCATCAGCCATAATAGCTAACGTACTTTCTACACTTGGATAAATGTAACGCCCTTGTTTCGTTCGCTCAAAAAATGTAGATTTATCTATTTTGGGTTCATTAATATACGGTCCATTCCATTTTTTAGCTGCTTGTAGCTTTTCTTCATACTTCCAATAATAAATTTCATCAATTATAGCATCGTTTATGACTGCTAATTCACCTTTTGAAAATGGAATCATTGAAACGCCTCCCAACTATTAGTACATATTATACGCATGATCATTTAATAAATATACTTTCACCCATAAAAAAGCTCTTCCTAAAAAGTTTACGCATATTGCGTGCCTACTTTAAGAAAGAGCTTGTGATATATAGCTTAAATACGATTTTACTTAATAAGCTTTACGTGAATAGCTAACTTACGTTTAGATGTTCAAATCATCTTAGCGAACTGATATCATATTTTACTATTTTATTAAAAGAATAAAGATTTTATTACTCTGAAGAAAGAACCTAATAAATCGAATAAGTCACCTGACATCATCATAACCTCCTTCGCAAAATTTATCGCACAAATTATGCATCAAATTGTTCGTTACGTACTAAATCATCGGCTAAACCATGCCAAAACTGTTGTAGTTCTTCTGTTGGATGGCTATAATCCGTTGCATCTTGGCCAACGAAATCTACATGATCCCAACCATGTTTGATAGGTGTTACTTGCCATATACCTTTTTGAATTTGATCTGTTGCTTCTGTATATGCCTGATTAAATGGATGTTGTGCTGAAATTGTAGAAATCAGACCATCATTTTCACGCCATTCTTTTTCTGCTGCTTTCCCAATCACATTACCTGTAACAGTGAACGGGAAGAACATGCCGATATCAGATTTTTGCTTACCTAATAATGTCGGTCTTGTAGATTCACCAGTATAGGTTTTATATACAATATTAGGATTTAGGGACGTTTTTTTATTTAACTTTTCTGCGCCTTCACGTGTTAAATCATAGAAACCATTATCTTGCGTTGTCCAAAGTGCACTATTTTGTACACGTTGTACATATTTAACATATGATTCGCCTTCTCTTTGTTTAAGTCCCCATTGTCCAAATCCAAAATCTACTTTAGAGTTTTTATTACCTTTGAATTTCGCATAATCAAGGGCCAACTGTCTTACAAAGGCTTCATTACCCAATTTATCTGCGGCAATTGTACCATTATGTGGCGTACCTAAAGTCGTAATAGAATTAATCATATTGTCATTCGTACCTTGATATAATGGTGAAATTTCACCACCATGCGCTTTTTGATATTCTATTTCTTCTTTGTTGCCGTTACGCAACAGTTCTTCTAATTGTCTTACCGTTTGTCCACCCATACTATGCGCTACTAGATGTACTTTTTGTCCTGGCTGTCAATCTTTATACACACCTTCATATGTTTTTCCGTAACGGTCATGTCCATATTTTTCAGCATGTGCTGCACCATAGTCCACAGTACCACCTTTTATGTATTAATAAAGTTCAACAGCACGGTCATAGTTACTGCTTAATGCACCTATACTTGCTTCATATGTTTCATATCCATTACTTTCTAAGTCTTGGCGAATATCTAATTTGTCGCCACCCCAGTAATGCGATAAAACAGATGGATTAATATCATCTGTGAAACCATTAAAGCCATGAACCAAAATGATTGGGTCTTGTTTTTTATACTGTCCTTGTTTAGCAGTTTTATTTGGTTCTTCAGCTGTTTTGTTAACAGCTTGCTGAGTTTGATTTTTCGGTGTGGCTACTGCGCTTTCTTTTAATGCTTTTAGTGATTTATCTTGATTATCTTTACGTTCGTCATCTGAATTGGTAGTTGCCACTTTTTCACCATTTAATTTATCGAACGACAGTCCTGACTTATCTGTAGTGACAGCCGCTTCTTTGTTAGGAGATGGGCGCTCAGTTGATAACGTATCCGTATTTTCCGTCAGCTTATTTTTGTCTGCTTGGTTATATTCCGGGTCTACTGTATTTTTATTATCAATTGTTTTTGTTTGATCGGATTGTTGTTCAGTATGTAAGCTTGCATTATTCGTATTTTTTTCATCATTCGCTTGTGTATGATCATTTTCAACCGGTATTGCTGATGTTTCATTCACTAATTTTTCTTGTTTATCATTCCCCAATTGATTCCCATTCAATTGTTGTACCTTTGTTTCAGTATGATGGTCTTCTTCAGCAGCCTGAGCTGTCCCTACACCTAAAAATAGTAATGAACCTATTAAAATTGAAGAAGCGCCGAAAGTAAATTTACGTATACTGTACTTGTTTTGTCTTTTATCCATATTCAACACCTCTTGGTTAATGATTTTATACACATTCAAATAAAACTATATGAAAAGATTAACGATAAAACGTGGTATCAGTTCAAAAAACTTACCAATTAAAGCTTTCATACGACTCAACTCCTTTAAAAGAAAACGCTTACATAATTTCCGAAAATTTTTATTTATCAAAAGAATAATTTAAGACATTAAGTCCATACATCGTATCTAAAAAATTAAAACTTTTAATAAATAATTTAATTAAATTTTACTAAATAACTGCTATCAAGCTAACGATAGAGTGCAATTTAATTTTGCGCAATCAAAAAAGCACTCGCCAAATAACGACGAGTACATTTTAGATAAATTGAGCAATAAATATTAGTACGATGATGACCGGTAAAATAAATTTCACTAGATAATACCACGGCATAAATAATTTAAATTTATCTTTTCCAAAATGGGCTTTTAAATCATCTTTGTTTAGCAATTGTCCTACCACTAACGTTGTCCCTAATGCACCTAAAGGCATTAATATGTTAATAACTAAAAAATCCATATTATCAAATATTGAACCTGCGCCAAATTGAATACCACTTAAACTACTAAATGACAATGTAGCAGGTATACTAATCATAAACACTAATAAACTAGCATAAAAAGCAACAGGTTTACGTTTTGAATTATCATTTTTAGTAAAGTTTGAGACGTTTAATTCAAGTAATGATATAGAAGAAGTCAGTGCTGCAAACAAGAATAAAATTAGAAAAATTAAATAGAATCCTTGTCCAAAAGCCATCTGATCAAATACTTTGGGTAATACTTTGAATAATAAGCCAGGACCTTCAGTTGGACTGTAACCAAATGCAGCGATTGCTGGGAATATCGCCATTCCTGCTAATACCGACACCAAAATGTTCATAGCAACAATTGAAACTGCAGAAGTCTTAATAGTCATTTCTTTCGAAGCATAACTGGCATAAGTAATCATGCCCGTTGTTCCTAAAGATAAAGTGAAGAATGATTGTCCAAGTGCAAATAAGACACCTTCCATGGATATATCTTCTAAACGTGGTTCTAAGATAAACTTCAAGCCTTCCATTGAACCCTCTAAAGAAAATGATTTAATCACAATCACAATTAAAAAGATAAACAGTAATGGCATCATAAATTTAGATGCTTTCTCTAAGCCTTTTTCGACACCCATCATAACAATAATCATTGTTAATAAAATGAAGATACCTTGACCTGTAATGGTTAACCAAGGATTTCCTATAATCGTCTCAAATGCTATACTTCCTAATTGATCATTACTAAAAGTTAATATTTGAAACGCTACATTGATGATATATATAACGATCCAGCCACCAATGACACTATAAAAACCAAATAATATAAATACTGCTAAATTACCGTTCCAGCCAATGACATTAAGCCAACGCTTTTTCGTTAATTTTTCATATATTTTAGTTGTGTAGGTTCTCCCCATTTTACCTACAGTAAATTCCATTATAAGTAGTGGCAATCCTACAAATATCGTAAATACTAGAAACATTAGTAAAAACGCACCACCACCATATATGCCAGCCATATATGGGAATTTCCACATAGCTCCTAGTCCGATAGCAGAGCCAGCACTTGCTAAAATAAATCCTGTCGAGGATTTCCATTGTGATTGTTTATTCATTATTTTTACATCCTTTATATTTTACAAAGCTTTATTGCGTTAAAGCGTTCGCGTGACATAGCATCTACTATAACATTTTTTTATGACTGACTCAATATATTTTTACACATGATTTCCTTATTAAAACTATGACACCAGTCATAGCAAGCTATAATAACATATGAATGTTTCATGAACTTTCATATGAAAAATACTTTAAATATTATAAATTATCTGACATTTCATTGAATATATATTCAATTTATGATAAAGTAGCATGTGTTTTGTATAAGACAATCTCCTTGAAATCGAGGTATTAAGAATGAATAAACTCATACTAATTTCTGGTCTTATGTTATTTTCATTTTTCTTCGGGGCCGGAAATTTAATATTTCCACCTATGTTAGGTTATACAGCTCAAGAAAATATGTGGGTTTCTATGACTGGATTCGCTATTACAGGTATTTTACTTCCTTACATAACTGTAATCGTTGTGGCATATATGAACGGTGGCGTTGAAAGTATTGGGAATAAAGTACACCCAATCTTTGGTACTGTTTTTGCTATCTGTATTTATTTATCTATTGGAGCACTTTATGGTATTCCAAGGGCGGCTAACGTTGCCTATGAAATCGGAACCAACCATGTTTTACCGGTACATAATCATTTCACTTTAATTATATTCTCGCTTATCTTTTTCCTAGTTGTTTATCTAATTGCGCTTTATCCAAATCGTATTATTGATAACCTTGGAAAATATTTAACGCCGATATTAATTATTATTATTGCAGTCTTATGTATATTAGTAATCATTAATCCTGAAGGTTCAATCGGACAAGCGAGTGGCGAATATGCTCAAACACCTATCGTGTCAGGTATTTTAGAAGGTTACTTCACCATGGATTTAGTAGCGGCATTAGCCTTTTCCGTAGTCATCGTTCAAATGTTTAAAATGAGCGGTGTAAACGATCATAAGACGCTTGTAAAAAATGTAATTAAATCCGGACTGATTTCAGCCATATTATTATTAATTATCTATTTTGCACTGGCGTATGTGGGTGCGACTACAAGTCATGAAGGCTTTAAAGATGGAACTGGTATATTAACATTCAATTCGTTACGCGTATTTGGTTCAATCGGAAACTTATTGTTTGGCGTTATCGTTATCTTGGCATGTTTAACAACATGTATTGGTTTAGTTAATGCTTGCGCAGCTTTTGCTATGAAGAAATTACCAAAAATATCCTACAAGATGTTTGTTTTAATCTTTTCTTTATTAGGCTTTTTAGTTTCAACATTAGGCTTAGAATTGATTTTACAAATCGCTGTGCCACTCTTAACATTTATTTATCCAACATCGATTGTATTAGTCCTTATATCATTGGTAAGTATTTTCATCCCATTTGAGATGAAATATGCATTTATATTACCAACACTTATGACACTATTCATTTCGTTGTTACAAATATTTAATGATTTTAACCTGTTCCAACCATTAATTTCATTATATAAAGTGCTACCATTATCAGATATACAATTAAGCTGGTTACTTCCATTCATTATTTTATTATTTATTGGATTAATCATTGATTATTTCTTAAAAAATAAAACCGTCAGTACATCTTAAATAGTCTGACATGCCATACTTAAATATATGATTTGAAATTCATTGAGTATTCGTTACCTAGATTAAATGAGGTAGACGAATACTCTTTTTTAGCTACAAGAAGATATATATTATCGTCATTTGTTATAATCAGTATAAACAAATATATGCAATTGTCATTTGATTAATAAAACATATAGAATGGAGCATTATCATGGATACATTCAATACATTTTTAGAAACAATTGATAACGACAAACACAAAGCAACATTGTCTGAAGTTTTGAACTGGATTGCAGATACGTTTCCTAACTTAAAAACAACAATAAAATGGAATCAACCTATGTTTACGGATCACGGCACATTTATCATTGGATTTAGCGTTGCGAAACAACATTTTTCAATCGCTCCCGAAGCTAAAGCTTTAAAGGAATATACACAACAAATTGAGGCAGTTGGTTACTCGCAGACCAGCAACCTTTTTCGAATAAAATGGAGTCAAGACGTAAATTACACGTTATTAAAAGCTATAATTCAATACAATATAGATGATAAATCCCATTGTGATACATTCTGGAGACCATAACTTGAAAAATATATCTTTCTTTTTTGTGCTGATTCACTAAAGACGAAAACCACATACAAAACCCCCTCACCTAGTTTTCCAGTGAGGGGGTTCTGTTCATGATTCTATTTATTCAGTAAAATCACTTAATATGAGTTATTTAAATATTTCACTATCATTTTAATAATAAATTGGAAATATTTTTTAAATGGCTAAAGCAAATGTTTATAGGTTCTATTTTTATATAAAAGCCATAATTCCAGATATTAAAAATAAAATAGCGCAGATTAGATACAAGTATCCTAGTTTTTTCGATTGTTTCTTAACTATGACATAATAAAGTACTATCATGGATAGTGCTAAAACAAGTGACGAGACGCCTCTATGAACAGATATGATATTAAACATGAACACCCCGTTCACGATAAAAAGTATTACCGATATCACAAGTGCAATTTTATCGAACTTATCAAGTCTTCTCTCTCCTTGTTTCATTGACACATACCACCCTTTTGAATATTTTATCTAATAATCTTCAAAAAATGCGATGATGTCTTGTTCTACTTCGAGATGACCCTCACCATAAGTCATCAAATGTTTAGACGGGCCATAGCCTTTCATTTCTTTGTCTTCATGTTGGATGCGATCATAAATATAATGTGCACTCGTTTCATAAGCATCATCATCTTGCTCGCCATATTTAATTGCAATCGGTGCAGTAATATCTTTTAAATGCGCCATGACATTTTCTACCAATAATTGAAACTTATATAGCTGAGGACTATAATTTTCAATTTCAGCCAACTGTTGGTCAATATCTGCTTGTTCAAGACCAACTAAACTCCCCATACGCTGTCCATAAACTTCAAGTCTACCCGAAAGACCCGCATCACCTTTTCTATAAGGTGTAGACATAATCGCTATTGAACTTATCTCTTTGCTTTCTGCCAATTTCAATGACAAGATACCACCTAGCGAAATACCGCACACACTAATTTCTGAATATCCTTTATCTTTTAAAAATTGGTAACCGGCCGTTGCATCTGCTAACCAATCATCAACATCAAATGCCATTAATTCATCAAGCATTAAACCATGTCCTTTGTATGCTGGTACATAACAGGTAAATCCCGCTTCATGTAATTTTATTGCTAATAGTTTTACATCTCGTACGGTTCCTGTAAAAGAATGAAGCAATAATATCGCCTTTTCAGACGCTTCATGTTCCAAAAATATTGGATTCGGTGCCTTCACATTTATCATTATTTGTCACTCCAAATTTTAGTTTCTTTATGTATTGTAATTGAAAAGAACTTGTCCAACAAAATCTTTCATTTTAATCATACAATTAAAAAACTTCCTTTCAAAATGATAGACACAACATATCACTTTAAAAGGAAGTACTACAAATTCAATTTCCTATGCTTAATTCTTACTGAAAAACTGTAATTCATAAATAGATTCATCATTATAAACATTAAAGCTATCAATAATACCATTTAAATACAGTACTTGTGTTTTTCGACTTACATTATGTTGATATGATATTTTTACATTTAAATCTGATTCATAGCCATTATTTTTGATTGTCTTTTCAATTTCACTAAAAACATCACGATTAATTAGCAATAAATAACCTTCATTACTAGGTTGTATATTCACATATTTCTTTTGTAATACATCTTGTTCGCCAATATAAATTTCAATTTTTATATTTTTAGCTGCTCCGCCACCTAGGTTATATAATTTCAACTAAAACATCTATACATTCTCCTCTTAAATTATATAGGAGCAATATATGTCTTTTCAAAATAATAAATTACGCTTATTCATCAAAATTTACAATTTCCGTCTCTCTGTTATAACTATCTTGTTAATGTTGCTTTTAATTATTTTCTCTCCAGATTTAAGAGCTGAAGATACTTATCAGTCTATGACTGACTTAATGGATAATACAAACGAAGGTACAGATTGGGAACTCAGTTATAACGATAATAATAGTGACACACTTATCGGTGCTATTCACGGTGGTAACATTGAAGCTGGAACTTCTGAAGCCGCAAAATTAACTGCGAATAAAGGCGCATATCGCTACTATGCGTTTGAAGGCATTCGACCATGAGACAATTCTGATCTCCATGTAACTTCCACAAATTTTGATGAACCTATCATTGAATCAATGCAACAAAAGGTTTCCAGTTCTGTAATGATTCACGGGGCAGATGGTAATGATGCCACAATATACATTGGGGGCAAAGATGAAACACTTAAAGATTCAATTGAAAATGAACTAACTGAAAATGGCTTTAATGTAGAGGTATCTCCTAGTCATCTAGAAGGTGAATCCAGCCAAAACATTGCTAATAAGAACGCTGAAAATGCAGGTGTACAGTTAGAATTGACTACAGGTTTACGTCAATCTTTCTTTAATAACCAAGATTTATCATTTAATTCGCGTTCTGATCAAAGTAATTGGAGTATGACCCTATATGATTTTGCTCATGCCCTTAAGGACACGATTGAAGCAAAATAAATATGAATCAATCACAGTCACTGTTCATATCATCACTGTGTTCGATTCATATCTTTTTAAAAGTATTAAGTTTCTTCTTCCACCACTCTATTTTTAGCGGCTGCGAACCCAAAAATGAAAACTAAAATAGACATCATAATAAATGCAATAATGACAATGTCCCAGCTGTTTGTAAGGTCATGAAGCAATCCAATCAAAAATGGACCAAATGCAGCTATGAAATAACCAACAGACTGTCCAAAGCCAGACAACGAAATACTACCATTGCTAGTACGAGCACGTATTGAAAAGAAAGTCATACATAAGCTAAAACATGCCCCCATTGCTAAACCTACAATAACCATACCCATAATAAGTATTGGTAAGGATTGTGCAAAAAATAATCCAAATCCTATTAAAAAGAGCAATGTGACAATAATCACTAAAATACGTTGATTTTTTAATTTCGCAGCTATTACTGGAAATATAAATGTCATTGGTACTTGCGCAAATTGATTCAACATCAATAAATAACCTGCAGTATTAGGATCTATACCTCTGTCCATCAAAATAGAGGGCACCCATGCGACCATCGTATAAAAAATCATTGACTGAAATCCCATCGTTAATGCAACCATCCATGCGATTTTGGATTTTATCATATTTAATTTTTTATTTTTGTTTAATTCAGCATTTTCAATCGTTCTTGCTTCGAGATTCGATCCACTGCGCACGGTTAATAGCCAAAGCGTTATTGCAGCCAGCCCTAATATGACCCAAAACACTAACGACAATCTGAATCCTAATAGCGTCATTTCAGATAAAGGATGACTCAACCCTCCGCCCAATCCTGCAGTAAAATTCATTGTCCCACTATAAATGCCAGTCATAAGTCCTATCTGCATTGGGAAGTACCACTTTACATAACTCGGTAGGACAACATTTCCAAATGCAATGGCAACCCCTAATAAAATAGTACCGATAATAAACACATTAAAGTCACCCATAATACGTAATATTAAAGCTACAATTAACAATAACGTCGAGTAAAGTAATGTATAGGACATGGTCAAACGTGTTGTAACTTTAGATACTAAGGGTGAAACGATTGCAAATATAATGAGTGGAATCGTTGTTAGAAAACCTGCGATACTATCGTTGATTGACATCGCTTCTTTAATTTCATGAATCACAGGTCCTACAGAAGTTAATGGCGCTCTTAAAGTTGATGCAATAAGAATGATTGCTATAACAACAATCCAATTTTTTTGAACTTTATGGTTCTGAGTTAATTCAGCCATTCTCCACCAACTTTCTCATTTTCATTTAATAAACTGATACTTATATACTGATGTAAGTATACAACAAATTTTTGACGTCGTTAATCGCATACGACTTAATAAAATGACGATTATTCTATTCTCTGAACAGATTTCTAACCACTCACATTAGTCCAGATAACACTTAAGAGGGTTCATGTGCTTTATACACACACTTACTACTATTAATTTGAATCACAGACACTTTTATTTAAGATACCATTCAAGTGCTTGGCTTTCCAGCCGTTTTACAAATGCATCTTTTCCGTCACAATATCCTTCTATATCATATGGAAACTGGTGTGCTAACGCTACTTTTAATTCTCCATATGCATGTGCAACTGCCACATTTGTTCTTAAATAGTCTCTAACTGCCAAATGACGATTAATTTCATAATGATTTTCTTGTTGAAATGCATGCACATGATGTGTTCGAGGATTTTCTCCTTTTTTAAAAAAGCGTCTCCCTGTTATCCCATTTTCTCCTAATGCCTTATAACCTATATTTGCCATTGCTTCATTAAAATGATCTATTTTATTTATATCTTGTACAACAGGCAATATATCTATAATAGGCTTTGCCTTTAAGCCAGGAACTGACGTACTACCAATATGATGTATTTCAATAACTTCATCACCCAATATTGAAAGGATTTTTTGCTTTTCATTTTCAAATTGCATTATCCATTGCTTTTGATGTGATTGAACATCTATTTTCATAATTGCACACTTCCTCACCTATTTTTTTATAGTATACATGAACAATCATTGTCCTATCATGCTTCGATTACCTATCCGTTATATTTTATATGCTATTAAATATATTCCGAACAACTTGATACCATCCTTATTTTTTAAAGAATAATTGCAAAAAATATTAGATTTTTAACCTTAATGGTTTGCTTTGCTAACTTAAAAGGCATAAAATTTATCGTTGGGATGTTATAAAAGGAGAGGTAATCGTAATGTCGGAAATTACAATATCAAATAAGAAACGAAATACTATTATTTTAGTTATGCTCAGCAGTGCTTTTGTCGCGATGCTCAACCAAACATTGCTCAACACTGCACTTCCTGCCATTATTTCAGGTCTTGAAATCACTGAAACAACTGCTCAATGGCTCATTACAGGATTCATGCTTGTTAACGGAATTATGATTCCTATGACTGCATTCCTTATGGATCGGTTTCATACAAGATCACTTTATATTTTTTCAATGAGTGCATTCTTAATCGGTTCCATTATAGCTGCTTTTTCACCATCATTTGGTTTACTTATGTTTGCTCGAGTGATTCAAGCTATTGGGGCAGGTATTTTACTACCATTAATGCAGTTCACTGTCTTCACCCTCTTTCCTTCTGAAAAACGAGGATTTGCCATGGGGCTTACAGGAATTGTTGCGCAATCAGCACCTGCAATTGGCCCTACATTAACTGGATTTCTCATAGACACCTTTAGTTGGAGAGCTCCTTTTATCGTAGTTGCAGCAATTGCTATCATTGCCTTTATTATTGGTATTATATTTGTCGAAAGTAATAACGAAACAAAACGTACAGAACTAGATAAAACGTCTGTTATGTATTCCACGTTTGGTTTTGGACTAATGCTTTACGGTTTTAGTAGTGCCGGTAATCTTGGTTTCTCTTCACCCATTGTTATCATTTCATTAATACTTGGTATTATCATCGTAGGTATCTTTGTCATGAGACAAATTAGAATCGATAACCCATTATTAAATATGCGTGTATTTGCAAATAGAACCTTTTCACTATCTGCATTCGCATCTATGGTACTATTTATCGGTATCGTAGGTCCGGCTTTATTAATACCCATGTATATTCAAACTGGTCTAGGACTGTCGGCTATCTTATCCGGACTCGTCATCTTGCCCGGAGCCATTGTCAATGCATTTATGTCCGTTTATACCGGCAAAATTTATGATAAATATGGTTTGAAAATATTAGCCGTACCTGGATTCATCATATTAATTATTATGACAATTTTACATTGTTTCTTAACTACAGACACACCTTATTGGTATGTTGTCATTATTTACGCTATCAGAATGTTTGCAGTAGCACTCATTATTATGCCGTTAAATACGATTGGTATTAACGCATTAGAAGCAAAAAATATTTCCCACGGCACTGCCATTATTAATTCTTTAAGAATCATTGCAGGCGCTATTGGTACAGCAGTTATGATTACAATATTAACGATTGTTAGATCTAATTACACTGAACATGTTAGTGGTTCGCAAAGTAAAACAGAAATCATGCAACATGCTACAGTGCTTGGTATCAATGCTGCATTTGCCTTCACGGCAATTTTAATGATCATCGGTTTCGTCTTAACCTTAATGATTCGCACTAAAAAAGAAACAATCAATAGCCGTGAAATTTAATATAAAAAATCCCCTCACATCAGTAATGTGAGGGGATTCATTTGATTTGGTCTATGATGTATTTACTGACATGTTGCTTTGGTTTTGTCTAAAAATAATTGTGCCGCTTTTGAAAATGTATGATCCTTACGCCATACTAAATTATGTTTCGAAACTAATTTTGGTTTCAATGGAATGAAAGTAAGTTCACTTTCTGTAGACGTATCAATAATACTGTCCAATGTAATCGCATAACCCAATCCTGCCTTTACCATCCACCCAGCATTGTAAGCCAAATTAAAAGTACTAACGATATTTAAATCGTCAAATTGTGTACCAAACCATTCTGCAAAATCATTTTTATCCAATGTTGTATCTAATACTTGTCTTGAACATATTAATGGTTTATCTACTAGATACTTATTATTAATATATTTATTTTGTGACAATGGATCACCTTTTTTAACCACAACACCCCAATGATCTGAAGTAGGTAAATACAATGTCTTATATTTATTTAAACTTACTGGTTGAATCAGAATTCCAAAATCTAATAATCCCTTATCAAGCCTATTTGCGATATCGTCCGCATTACCACTATAAATATGAAATTGAATATTAGGGTGTTCATTGTGAATATCCTTAAAAATATTTGCGATAACTTCCATACCTTTTGTTTCACCACATCCTATATACACATTACCTTCAATACTCCTATCAATTACTTTGAATTCTTCTTGTATTTTATTAGACATTTCAAGTAATTCTTCAGCTCTATTTTTTAATAGTTGTCCTTCATCCGTTAGTTGAATATTATGATTACTTCTTTTAAAAAGTTTCACATTTAGCTCTTTCTCTAATTCTTTTATTTGTCTAGATAATGTTGGTTGCGTGATATGTAACGCATTCGCAGCACGCGTAATACTTTCTTCCCTCGCTATTCTCACAAAATATTGAAGTGTCTTTAGTTCCATAAGGCATCTCCTTTGAGTTATTCAAAATAAGCATAACTAAAACTTTAAAATAAGTATTTGTCATATCTTATTCTACCGCCTAAACTAAAATTATTAAAGTTTGGGAGGGACAAATGATGAAAAATAATAAATTAATCATATTCATCTTAACTATTGGCGTCTTCGGTATATTAAATACTGAAATGGGGTTTATTGGATTAATCCCTCAGATTGCTGAACATTTTAATGTAAGTACATCTACTGCTGGTTGGTTAGTTTCCGTTTTTGCTATAGGCATTGCGATATCTGGACCTATTATGCCTTTATTACTTTCAAAAATAGAACGTAAAAAAGTAATGATTGCTGTACTTGTTATCTTTATTATCAGTAACATTGTCTCATTATTCACAACAAGCTTCAGCATATTACTCATTGCAAGAATCATACCGGCCATATTTCATCCTGTATACATTGCGTTAGCATTTTCTGTTGCTTCTGATTCCGTTAATTCAAAAGATGCTCCAAAAGCAGTAGCTAGAGTATTTATTGGTGTCTCTGCTGGCATGGTCGTGGGTGTGCCTATCGTTAATTTCTTGGCAAATCAATTCAATTTATATGCTGCGTTAGCATTTTTCGCATTAATTAATATGATTGTATTGATTCTCACTATAATCTTTATACCTAAAATGCCCGCTAAAAAAGCAGTAACATATGGAACACAGTTACGTGTACTTAAACGCCCTTTAACTTGGCTATCCATTATTGTATCTATATTGTTTAATGCTGCAGTTTTTGGTGTCTATAGTTATTTGACCGATTTTTTAAATATTGTAACTAACGCGCCAAGTCATGCAGTATCTATTATTCTCTTTTTATATGGTGCCTCTAATATTTTAGGCAATGTCATTGCAGGTAAGCTATTAACAACGATTCCCAAAAAAGCAATTTTTCTTTTACCTTTTTCATTGATAATTATTTATGTGGCCATGTTTGGTATTGGCTCATTTTTAATTCCAATGATGATGATTTCAGTACTTTGGGGTATACTCGCAGGTATTTCAGCAAATATTACACAATATGTCATTATCTCAGTTGCGCCCGATGCACCTGATTTATCAAATGGTATTTTTCTATCTGCTGTGAATTCTGGTGCAACCATAGGTACATTTTTGGGCGGCATATTTATTGCAAGTTTAGGATCGAATTTTGTTATCTTTATTGGCATACTGGCCTGTATGATAAATATTTTATTTATCTACTTAAGAAACAGGGAGCTTAAGCAGTTTGAAATAACTTCATAAAAAGCAAAAACCCCTTCATATGTTTTCACTACATGAAGGGGTTAATTATTCAATATTTGTATTTTGGGCATAAAAAAAAGACGAGTTATACTCGTCTTTTAGCCGTTATTATAGTTTAACAACGTTAGCTGCTTGAGGACCGCGGTCGCCTTCAACGATTTCGAATTCAACAGCTTGTCCTTCTTCTAATGATTTGTAGCCTTCTTGAGCGATTGCTGAGAAGTGTACGAATACGTCGTTTCCACCTTCAACTTCGATGAAACCAAAACCTTTTTCTGCATTAAACCATTTAACTGTACCGTTATTCATATTAAATTCCTCCATATGTGCTTTTGCACGAATATTTGTAATCTGTCTTAAAAAATCAAAAGGAGTAAATTCAAAAGAATAAAACTACAAATCAATTTCACGAACTAAATTACTTAATACCTATTATAGCGTTTACTTCTGAGTTTGTACACCCCTAATTGAAAATAACTTTTATTATTTAATCATTCTCGTCATTATATTGTATTGACCGACTTAATTTTCACACGATTCATGCATTGTTCTCAGTTAATTTAAAGATCAAGACAATTTTTATGATTTATGAGTTCACAATATAAAAAGAAAGGCAACTTAATCTATAAGTCCACACTTTCTTAAGTTTAATCCGTAACCGCCTGAGCGCTATTTGTTGATTTTTGTATAATCCTGACCGTGTAACATCCAACGTACATTGTACTTATCCGTAAATGCGCCCATTTTACCACCCCAGAATTGTTCTTCTAAAGGCATTTCAACATCTACCGCTTCTTTAACACGATGATATAACGCTTCAACTTCTCTTGTGTCATCTTCATTATTAATATCATAGTCTATTAATAATGAAATACCATTGTTAATTCTTTCTGCTCTACCAAATGAATCAGATGCAAGCACTGTAGTACCAGCAATATCAAATTGCGCATGCATTGTCGCATTAGCTGCTTCTGCTTCACTCATATTAAAATGAGCTGCTTGATCTTTACCAACTGGTAATCTTGTAATATTTGTAGCACCAAATACTTCTTCATAATATGCTAATGCTTCTTTTGTATTTTCAAAATTCAAATAAGGAAAAATTGTTGTCATCCTGACACCCCATTGTTTAATTTATACTTGCTTTGCATATTATTACATAAGCTATAAAATAGCGGTACTTTTAACTCCGAATTACACAATTTATTTTCGTTTAATTTGTAATGATACAACCAGAACCTATATCATCACACTTTTTTCTTATAAAATTCATGATCTTGCTAACATACTTAGAATAATCTTTTCCTTTTTGTCTCTAATTTTATGGCTTACTTTATACAAGCCTTGTTCTAACTTACCGTTTTCTACATATTTATTTAAGTTATGCTTAAGTTTTTGTTTCACTAATTTGCTCTCCCTATAATTATTTCAGTCCACTCCATTTTCATTGTTGTTACATTATGTTTCTCAATACCAAATCATTTTAATTATGTGCTTAATTTAATACTTTTAGTTTTCTTAATTTAAAAATATCCTCGCACTTATTACAGTACAAGGACATTCATTTTAACATTTTTCAATTTTAAAACAGCATGTTATCTTATTTACAAAGTAACATAATATAACTTTTAATAACATATATTATTTAAGTTATTAAATGCTGGAAGGTGTGTCGAAAATCAACTTCCTATTAAAAATCCTTTTAGGTATACTTTTCGTCAGTATCAGTTCTTGGAACAACACCATTTCTACACGACAGAAGGTTAATAAAAAAGCTGAAAAACATCGCACTGAACCAATGACAGGGGAACAGTTTCGTTTCATGTTTTTTCTAAATGTGACGATGTCTACTGGTTTTTATTTACTTTTGGTTCATACCTTTTTTAATTAAAAGTATAAAATTCAGTGCTTAAGTACATACAATAACTCGAAATTATGGAATAAATACATTACTTTCACTATCCTCAGGATAATAATAACCATTTGGAATTGATTGTAACTCTATCAGACTATGCCATGGCGATTTTAAATATACACTACTGCTACCTTCACTGTCTTCATATCTAGAGTTATCATGTTTCTCAGATAAAGGGCTCGCTCCTGCATCAACAGCTTGTTGAATTGCACGATCCATATCGTCGACAAATAACGAAATATGATGATACCCATTATCTTCCAAATCAAGTGGTTCCCTTTTATCGTCACTTTCTATCTCAAACATCTCAATATTCGGACCATTGCCAATCACAATCATACGTTGTTTAACAATAGCAGACCCCTTAGATAGGCCTAACATGCGCTCTACTTCTGGACCTTTTCTAGGTTCATCATCGTAAGTTAAGCCATCATATGCATATTTCGCATCAAAGGCATCTTTCAAAAATTTAAATGCTGCTTCAATATTAGGCACTGTCATGCCAATATGGTTAATACCTCTTATATTACTCATTTTATCTTCCTCCAATTTATAAACGTTTTAATTGTATACCCTATTTAAAATGAGCTTAATAATTGCAGTATATCATCCATTTTTTTCAGAAAAAAGCACACCTTATTTTTATTTATAAGGCGTGCTTGTAGATTTATTATTTTGTTAAATTGTTTTCAGATACTCTTCGCCTTGTTTTTTATCATAAACACCTTCTGTTTTAGCGATAAAGATTGTAGCTACTGAGTTTCCTAATACGTTTACACATGTTCTAAGCATTTCAAGTATTCTATCTACACCGATAATCAATGCTAAACCTTGTGGATTTAATCCTACAGATCCTAATGTAGTTAGTAATACTACGATTGAGGCTCCTGGTACACCCGCCATACCTTTAGACGTTAACATTAATGTAATCATTAATAAGATCTGTTCACCAATACTTAAATCAACACCATATAATTGAGCAACAAATAGCGCCGCAATAGATTGGTACATGGCCGCACCATCAAGGTTAAATGAATAGCCGGTTGGTAGTACGAAAGATGCAATATCTCTCGGCACACCAAAACGCTCCATTTTTTTCATTACTGTAGGTAATACTGCTTCTGAACTTGCAGTCGAGAATGCCAACATTAAATCGTTCTTTAATAGTTTGATAACTTGTGTAATTCTTACACCACAAACTCTTGAAACAATGCCTAATACAATGAAAATAAAGAATAGCATTGCAATTACCACAGTTAAACACAATTTGAACAATGGAATTAATGCAGATAATCCGAAAGTAATAATCGTTGTAGTAATAAATGCAAATACTGCAATTGGTGCTAATAATAATACTTTTCCAATCATCCAGAATACTGCTTCTAGTGCACCGCCTAAAAAGTCTTTAACCGGTTGTGCTTTTTGTCCAATTGCCGCTAATGCTAAACCAAAAAATACTGAGAAGAATATAACTGGTAATAATTCTCCAGAAGCAAATGCCTCGAAGATATTCGTTGGTATAATATTTACAATTGTATCGATCAAGTGATTGTCATATGTAGATTGTTCTGCAGCTTTTGCAGTTGATTCATATTTAGAAATATCACCTTTTGGAAGCAAATCAGGATTTAGTCCAACACCTGGTTTGAATAAATTACCAAAAATCAAGCCCATAAATATCGCGAAACTTGTCATAATAACAAAGTATAATAATGTCTTACCACCGTAACGTCCAATCGTTTTTGTATCCCCTACATTTGAGATCGATAACGCTAAAGAACAGAATACGATAGGTACGACTAACATTTTAATTAAATTTATAAATACATCGCCAAAAGGTTGTATATAATTAATTACATCTTTATTTCCATGTAATATACTCCCTAAAATTACCCCTAGCACTAATGCTATGATAATTTGGGTCGGTAAGTTTATTTTTTTGATAACTTTCACTCTTGTTCATCCCCTTTTTCAACCTAACATTGTCCAAATGCTAGTTTTCTACAAAATATATTTTATCATAAACAAAATTCCACTCATATATTAAATTTACATGCTTTTAAAAATATTTATGATTTTTAATTTTATGCAGACATTCAATTAAGGATTTATAAATTATTTTGAAAGGGGTTATAAACTGATAAACCCTGTCACCAAAGGTTATTTACGCATATATAAGTATTTTAAAGGTCATTTTTTAATTGTGAACAAATTTGTGAACAATAATAAAATAATCATCAAAATTCAGGCTTATTTGTTTATTTAAATGCCTAATATTGAATAAATATAAACGTGATTTTGTAAAATCATGCTACCTCATTTCATGATATACATGGTTGGTTTGATGTTATTTAAATTACTTTTGAATATATGTTATTTTTAAAATATAGTGTAGAAATATTTAAGGAGGGGTATCTTGATAGAAAACAAAGAAAGTTTTAGATTACTCTATCAAGCTATTAGAGAACTTGCAGCAGAAATGGGAGATAATCAGTTTGAAACTAAATCTATTAGTCTCATATTTTTAGATCTAGATATCGAACATGAATACTTTGACAAACTATTTCTATCATTCATACAATATGTGAGCAGGCATAAAGGAGAATCTATCTCATATAAGAATTTACTAGCTTTAATAGAAGACAAGATGCCACGAGACTTATCACTTCATATCAAACATAAAATTATCATTGGCTTTGCTAATAATTATTTACCAGAACTCAAACCAATTGCAGATGATATAAAATCTGCTATCTATAATCAAGTGAATAAAGAAATAGATCTTGAATGATTCTTGACGCACTTCATTATGATGCCTTTGCACAGTTTGACACTTTATATATAAATACGTTAAATTTCATTTATAAAATATTTAGGAGTATTTATATTGAAAACAGCATTATTCTTCGTCACAATTTTTGTATTTTCAATGATTTGGTCAATGATTATCATTAACTATTTACCGGATGCAGCAACTGCTAATAAACGTGATAAGACACGTTACAATGAAAAACAGCGTTTAATCATTTTAGAAACATTGTCTAGAACTTGCACTTGGTTCATTTATTTTTTAGTCATTTCAATTCTCACAAGGTATTTAGGGCCGTCAAACACAAACTTTGATTTAATATCTAAGTACCCCCTAATCACGGTCTTAATTCCCTTGATTATACTTGGGGTTTTGAACTATTTGTTTGTTAAGAAAAAATACAAGACTACTGATTAAAACTTGTAATCTATGAATCAAAAAGCGCCTTTTTAATTTCGAAAAGACGCTTTTTACTCATTCAATGAAATCACCAAGTACATCATTCTAATAAGTTAAATAACGCTGTTACAGCCATTAAAACTCCTAAGTTGATAAACGTTGGTTTTTCATATTTTTGTTTATATTGCTCATAATCATATTCGCTAATTTTCTTATTTTTCAATTTCCAAAATACAAGTACAAAATAGATGGATTGGAACATTAAAATACAAAATGAAACGAGCAATGCCACGTATAATATCATTTTTAATATACTCATATAAACACCCACTTACTATTAATTAATCACTCGCGTTGAATTAATAACCTTAATGGTTAAGCTTTCTTGCCATACCTCATTAAAATTTATACTTTTCCAAACAAAACTGTATACCCCATCTAAAGCGATTTTAAATTAATTGCTGTACTTAATTTTTCCAGCTAAATCTGCGATTGTCTGGTCATCCCCTTGATTAATCGTGACCGTTTCAACATTCTCTTCAATCGCTTTTGTTGTTGCTTCTTTCATATTTGCATCAGTTCTTGAATCACGCCAATCATATGGAACATTTTTATATACATTGATTGACCCATCACCATTGCTACTATATGTCACTGAACCACCTACACGCATAGGAGCTTTTAATTTTACAACGTCTTCTTTAAAGACAGCACTGTCCTCAGCTTGTGGATTTACTTTAGAACCTTTTGGCAATTTTTCTACATTTAATGAATCCATACCATCCATATTATTTTTCAGTGGTCCTAGTTGATTCCACACGCGAGCATACTCAATTTCTTCATTATTGTATTGATTTAAAGCACCTTCGTCTTCATCAGTTGTTTCATTCTTGTCTTGAGCAGACTGATTACGTCCATCATTGTTTTTATTGGTATTTTGTTGCTCTGTTTTTTGTTCATTTTGTTTGCTGTTGTCTTTGTTCTTTTCCGATTTGTCTTTATCTGAGTTGCTCGTGTTATCTGTATTTTCACTTTTTTCTTTAGGTTCGTTATTTTCTGAAGCTTCGTTATTACAACTTGCTAATAGAACTGATAGACTCACGGCAAATGTAGCAATAATAGTCTTTTTCATAACAGCAGCCAACCCCTTTTATCAAATTATTAAGTTTACAATAACATATTTCTAATCCATTTACATTGTATTCAACATTAAAACTATCCATAATAGTTTTTTGAAAACGGCTATTTTAATAGTTATTTTTCACCAATTTTACTTAATCACTTTTTAAACAGATGTTTATTGTATTGTTAACAACATATTATCTTTATGCTACGCTTAGATAAAAAAGGTGGCTATTCATGCATTTACCAATACCAATTGCGATTGTCTTGGGAATTATTTTTGTTATTCTTTATACTTATATCGGTATGAAATTAACACTCAAACACCATAATCATAAAAGAAAACATTATAATGTAGAACCGATGTCTAAACTACGCATCTACGTCGAAGCATTCTTCTTTGTATTAGCTGGCATATCATTTGTGTCACTACTTATTTACATAGGATATTTTAGCTAGATAGCGACTTTTGTAATATATACGTGGTCAGAAAATTTTAATTTGGTTTTTGTAATTTCAAAACATAAAAAAACAACCCCTTAAGCCTATGCCTAAGGGGTTACTTCATTCTATACGATTATTCCCACTCAATTGTGCTTGGTGGCTTAGATGTAATGTCATAGACAACGCGGTTAACGTGGTCCACTTCATTTACAATACGACTAGAAATCTTCTGTAAGACTTCCCAGTCGATACGTGCAAAGTCACTTGTCATACCATCAATCGATGTAACAGCGCGGATGCCTACCGTGTGATCGTATGTACGGTAGTCTCCCATAACACCTACAGATTGGATGCCAGGTAACACTGTGAAATACTGCCAAATCTCACGTTCAAGACCTTCCTCACGGATGACCTGTCTTAAAATGGCGTCTGATTCACGTACAATTTCAAGTTTGTCTTCTGTGATTTCACCAAGTACACGGATACCTAATCCAGGACCTGGGAACGGCTGTCTCCATACTAAATGTTCAGGAATACCTAACTCGATACCTAATTCACGCACTTCATCTTTAAACAGTGTATTGATGGGTTCGATTAATTGGAACTCCATGTCTTCTGGTAAACCACCCACATTGTGGTGTGATTTGATTGTTTGTGCTGTCTTCGTACCAGATTCGATAACGTCTGTATATAATGTGCCTTGTGCTAAGAAATCCACACCTTTTAATTTAGATGCTTCATCATCAAATACATAGATGAATTCATTACCAATGATTTTACGTTTTTGTTCTGGATCAGAAACAC
Source organism: Staphylococcus sp. LKG4-2 (assembly GCF_050955665.1). NCBI lineage: Bacteria > Bacillati > Bacillota > Bacilli > Caryophanales > Staphylococcaceae > Staphylococcus > Staphylococcus sp. LKG4-2. Next base: position 53,344 of record NZ_CP194532.1, read on the forward strand.
CTTGTAATTTGCTCATGAATCGTTCTTGTGCATCGACACGAATAATATTCATGTTGAAACCTTCACCAAATTGTTCCATAACCATGTCGCCTTCGCCTTTACGTAATAAACCATGGTCTACAAAGATACACGTCAGTTGGTCGCCAATCGCTTTGTGTAACAATACAGCTACTACAGATGAGTCTACGCCACCACTCATCGCACATAGGACTTTACGGTCGCCAACTTGATTACGAATTTTTTCAATTTCAATCTCAATGAAGTTTTCCATTGACCATTCACCTGTACAGTCACATACACGACGTACAAAGTTACGAAGTAAATCGTTTCCGTATTCTGTGTGACGTACTTCTGGGTGGAATTGCACACCATAGATGCGACGAGATTTATCTTCAATTGCTGCATAGTTGGTACTTGGGCTATCAGCAATCACTTCGAAACCTTCTGGAATTTCGATCACTTTATCTGAGTGGCTCATCCAAACATTTTGTTCTTCTGGTAAACCAAAGAATAACTCATCAGTCTTCGCATTAATAATGGCTTTACCATATTCACGTTCATTGGCACGCTCTACTTTTCCACCTAAAAGTTTTGTAGTTAGTTGCATACCATAACAAATACCTAAAATAGGTACTCCCAAGTTATAAATTTCTGGGTCAATTGTGAATGAATCTTCTTCATAAACTGAGTTAGGACCACCAGAAAGGATAATCCCTTTAGGATTTAAACGTTTAATTTCTTCCATGCTAATCTCGTGGTCATGTAATTCACTATATACACCCATTTCACGAATGCGTCGTGTAATTAATTGGTTGTATTGGCTACCAAAGTCTAAAACAAGTATGAGCTCTTGCTCTTTCGCCATTTCCATATCTTTTTTATCTCCTTTTAACTTAGAATGAATAATTTGGTGATTCTTTTGTAATTTGAACGTCATGTGGATGACTTTCTGCTAGTCCAGCAGGTCCCATGCGCGTAAATTGTGCTTCTTCTCTTAATGCTTCTAAGTTTCTAGAACCTGTATAACCCATACCAGATCTTACGCCGCCCATAAGTTGATAAATTGTATCTTGTAATGAACCTTTATATGCAATACGACCTTCGATACCTTCTGGCACGAATTTTTTAGGTGCTTTATCTTCTTGGAAATAACGGTCGTTTGAGCCGCTTTCCATTGCGCCTAATGAGCCCATACCTCTATATACTTTGTACTGTCTGCCTTGGAATACTTCTGTAGCCCCTGGGCTTTCTTCAGTACCAGCAAGTAGACTACCTAACATAACTGCATGGCCACCAGCCGCTAATGCTTTGATGATGTCTCCAGAGAATTTAATCCCGCCATCAGCAATAATTGCTTTACCATGTTTGCGCGCTTCTGTTGCACAGTCATAAACTGCTGTAATTTGCGGTACACCAACACCAGCAACGACACGTGTTGTACAAATAGAACCAGGACCAATACCAACTTTCACTACATCAGCACCCGCTTCATATAACGCTTTTGTACCTTCGGCTGTAGCTACGTTACCTGCGATTAATGTAACTTGTGGGAATGTTTCTTTAATATGTTTAACTTGCTCTAATACACCTTTAGAGTGACCATGAGCTGTATCAATAACTAATGCATCTACACCAGCTTCTACTAATTTTTGAGCACGGATGTCTGTATCTTTAGCAATACCGATAGCAGCACCAACTAATAAGCGGCCGTGTTCATCTTTTGCAGAATTAGGGAATTCTAGTACTTTTTCAATATCTTTAATTGTAATCAGACCTTCTAAACGGCCTTCTTTAACTAATGGAAGTTTTTCTATTTTATGTTGTTGTAATAACTTTTCTGCTTCATCTAATGTCGTACCAACTGGAGCTGTAACGAGTTGCTCTTTTGTCATCACATCAGAAATTTTAATTGAGAAGTCTTCAATAAAGCGTAAATCACGGTTAGTAATAATACCGACAAATTGTCTGTCTTCTTTATTATTCACAATTGGCACACCTGAAATACGATATTTACCCATTAATGCTTCTGCTTCAAAAACACTTTCTTCTGGAGTTAAAAAGAATGGATTTGAAATAACGCCATTTTCTGAACGTTTTACTTTTTGTACTTCATCAGCTTGATCTTCAATATTCATATTTTTATGAATAACACCAAGTCCACCTTGTCGTGCCATTGAGATTGCCATTTTTGATTCAGTTACTGTGTCCATACCTGCTGAAATAACAGGGATGTTTAATTTAATACCTTCTGATAATTGCACACTTAAATCCACTTCTTTCGGTAACACATCTGATTCTGCTGGTAACAATAACACATCGTCAAAAGTTAAAGACTCTTTTTCAAATTTATTTTCCCACATACGCTTACAGCCTCCTAATATTTGTTTGATAACATCATTATTTCATAACTTCCGTATCTTGTTGCTGTTTTATACCATTAAAAAAGAAATTCAAAATAATTGCTGAAATTGCGCCAAGAACAATACCGTTTTGTGTTAACCATGCAAATTGCTCACCCAAAGCTTTGAACGCTTGCGGTACTGCACTTATACCCGTTCCTAGTCCAACTGATACAGCAATAATCAATAAATTATTTTGATTCTTAAAATTAATATTACCTAATATACTAACACCATATGCCATGACCATGCCAAACATTGCTATCATCGCTCCACCTAATACTGGTAGAGGAATCATATTAGCAAGTGCACCCAATTTAGGAATACAACCACAAATGATTAACAAGATAACCATGCCATAGATAACTTTATTCTTTTTCGCACCAGATAATGACACTAACCCAACATTCTGTGAATAAGCGGTATACGGAAACGCATTAAAGATTGACCCTAAAATGATAGCAATACCTTCTGCTGTATAACCTTTTCGGAAATCTTTACGTTCCAATTTTTTACCTGTAATTTCACTCAATGCGTGATATACACCAGTTGATTCTATTAAGCTGACTAATGCGACAATAAAGAATACGAGCGTTGCACCTAAGTCAAAGCTAAACGTTGAGAACCTAAATGGTTGTGGTAAAGAGAACCAATGTGCTGTGCCAACTTGATTAACATCCACGATACCAAAGAGTGCAGCTAATACTGTGCCAACAATCAGTCCAATAAGTATGGCAATAGATTTTAGGAATCCAGCAGTAAAACGCTGTACAATTAAAATGATGATCAGCGTAACGACACCTAAGATGATATTTTTAGGATCACCGTAATGTTTATCACCTTCACCGCCTGCTAAGTAGTTCATCGCAACTGGCATCAAATTGATACCAATAATCGTAACGACACTTCCTGTAACTACGGGTGGAAAGAACCTAACTAAATAAGAAAAGAATGGTGCGATAAGAACTACTAGTATACCCGATAAGAATAATGAACCATATAAGTCACCAATACCTTTTGTTTGTCCAATTAAAATCATCGGTGCCACAGCTGTAAATGTACAGCCTAATACGATTGGTAGTCCTGTTCCTGTGCCTTTCCATACTTGTAAGAAGGTTGCTACACCACACATGAAAATATCAACTGTTACTAAAAAAGCGATTTGTTCTGGCGTGAAATCTAAGCTAGTACCTACAATAATAGGAACCAGTATCGCACCTGCATACATCGCTAATAAATGTTGTAAGCTTAAGATGAACGTTTTCATGCTTCGTCTCCTACAAACGTCACTTTATTACCACTTAATGATGCCACTTTACATAAAGATGAAACGGTTAAACCAGCTTCTTCTAAACGTTCTCTGCCTGGTTGAAAGCTTTTCTCTACGACAATACCTATACCTACCGTTGTAGCCTTAGCTTGTTTCACAATTTCATTTAGCCCAAGTGAAGCATCACCATTGGCTAAGAAATCATCGATGATTAATACGCGATCATTTTCACCTAAAAACTCATCAGACACGACAACGGTACTTGTCGTATTTTTTGTGAAAGAATGAATCTCTGCTTGATAAACACCTTTTTTCAATGTACTCGGCTTCGCTTTTTTAGCAAAAAGACAAGGTACGTCGAAGTGCATCGCGGCCATAATTGCTGGTGCAATACCTGAAGCTTCTATCGTTAATATCTTCGTAATACCTTCATCTTTAAATTGCTCATAAAATGTTTGTCCCACATCGTGCATTAACCTTGCGTCTATTTGATGATTTAAAAAACCGTCAACTTTCAATATCTTTTCATCAATCACAACACCATCTGCTTCAACTTTCTGCTTCAACAAATCCACTCGAAAAAAACCTCCTCATTTTGTGTACAAAAAAATCCTAAACTAACTTAGTTTCAGGATCTATGAGTGAACGTGCAATACCAAAGCAGCATCGTTTCAATTACAATATATGTCCTTAAAATTAATTTTTTTACATTCATTTCCCTTTAACTATGTAAAAAAAGTATTCTTAATGAACAAAGCTTATATGTATGAGCGCTTTAAAAAGTCTAGTTTCTTTCACAACTTTTCATAACTTCTCAATTTGAATCGCTAGTGTATTGTATTGGTTACTCATAGTCATGTTGTTAATGGCAACATGGTAGAAACTTCTAAAGCCGTATCCTTCAGATTATATGAGTTAGATAAATTATTAACTGATGATAGCAAATTTTGGCAATATTTTCAATACACTTATTGATTGTAAACGCTTCACAAAAGCTTTTACTTCTTTTTCATATTTTTTCAGAAAACATTCACATATGCATGAAAATATCGTTTGTCAGTTGTGTAAGTTCATTATACAATGTAATTGTATTCGTTTTATATAATAACTTAAGGGTAAACACAAAATAATTCATATAATAATGAACGGAGGAACACTAAATGTCAGAATTCACTATTGTACAAAACAAAGAAGATCTTATCGATGCAATAAAATCTAAACTATCAGAGGGTTATAAAGAATCGGAAATGACCGTAATTAGTAAAACAAAATTACACATTGATGCGTTACATGATTCTGAAGTCAATCTAACTGCTACAAGTGGTTCGTTCAGTGATAAGATGGCTAAAATTTTAACTGGCGAAGACGGTGAAGAAGCCGTATTGGCTCACTACAAGCTACCTGAAGAAGAATTAGAACGCTATAAGAAAGAAATATTAAACGATAATTATCTCGTTGTTGCTACAAAGGATACGACTTCACACGTAGAAGCCGACAAAGCCAACGTTGCTTTCGAAACGAACCAAACTAAAAGTAATAGCCATTACTCCGAAGAAACAAACGGACCAAAATCATAATCCAAACGTTATACGTAAATCAAAGATGGTACTGGAGGCGTCAGCTTAAACTCTCATTTCACCAAAACCATTTTGAGACGCATTTGCGAAGTTAGATTAAGTACTGAGATACTGTTTGATTAATACTACAACATTTGTATAAGCAGTACTAACGTAAACATATAACGCCCTTATAATTTAGTCGGTCGAGACACACATATTGATGTCTCGACCCTTTTTATGTTTAACTGCAAATTAAATTAAATTGCAATTCGATTCATATTTTCTCTATTATGTTATAATGAACGCAATAATTTGGGGGTGTACCTATGGAGTTTAAGACAATAACATCAATCGATGATCCGTTATTTAAATCTGCATTGAAGTTATATGATGCTAAATTTGATATCGGTCTATCTGAAGACGAACAAATTTTTAAACAGTCCTTAAGAAACGAACGTACAAAAGATGATTACATCTTTTTAGTAGGCATTGAATCAGATGAAGTAGTGAGTTTAGCCACAGCGCATTATGAAGCTACGACAAATTCATCTTTTTTAATTTATTTAATTGCTAAAGATAAACACGAGCATGATGAAATTATCACAAAAACGCTTGAACGTATTCAAAAAGAAATAAACATTCTGTCGAATCAACTGCATGCACATGATGTCAATTTCATTATGTTGGAAGTGCCTAAAGAACCCGAAGACATTTCTGAAGATGTCGTTCAAATCATGGATAACAGACGCCAATTTTTATATGAACATGGTTTTGAAAAACAATATGAAATTGATTATTTAGCCCCTAATATCCAAGATTATGCGAGCGGCGAACCTATGGATTTATTTATAAAGTCAAATATTGAATTAACAAAAGATATCTATGGACCAAGCGTGAAATCAAATTATATTCTCAAGTATGTTTTTGCAAACAGAATTTCTCGAAGTGTTATTTATCCGTTGCTTGAACAAATGGAATTACGCAAACGATAGTTATCACCACTTGAAATCACTGTTAAAACAGTTTAAACTAACATAGAGGTAAGACTGACGTTTCACTGACCGAAGACAAACGTCGGTATACATAAATTAATTAATGAAAGGACTTATTTCTATGTTAACCAAAGAATTTGCACAACGCGTGGAGCTAAGTGAAAAACAAGTCCGTAAAATCGTTCAGCATTTAGAAGAACGCGGTTACCAACTTAGTAAAACAGAATACCGTGGCCGTGAAGCTACAGATTTCCAAGAAGAGGATATCGAACTATTCCAAGATATCGCCGATAAAGTTAAACAAACAAATAGTTATGATTTAGCTTTTGAAGAATTAGAAAAAGAAAAAGACTTCTTACAAGTATTAGTCAAAGATGACGGTAATCATTTACCTACAGATCAAAATGTTTCTAAACTTGTTGAAGATTTACGTTCGGAAATTCAAAAAATGCGTGATGAACGTCATATGCTTGGTCAAATGATTAACCAAGTACATCAACAACAACAGGAATTACACGAAATGCAGAACCAAATCACTACAAAATTAGACGCAAATACAGAATCTCTAAAAGCGATTCAAACGTCAACAGATGAAATCAAAACGACACAGAGCGTTATCCAAGATTCTCAAAAAGAACAATCTGAGTTAGCTAAATCAAATGTTGAAACTGAACATGTTAGCACTGCTAATACAACAACGAATAACAGCGACGCGCTAACAGAACATTCAACTGAGAGTGCGAGCAATGACGAAAAATCTGATGATAAAGTTACTTCTACAACTTCTGAAACTGTAGCTGATACAACTGATGCAACTGCTTCTAACCCAACTGATAAATCATCTGCGCAAGTTGCGACTGAAGAATCTGAAATCACTCAAATCAGCGAACAACCAACTGAAACGACAACAGCTGATACAGATGCTTCAACATCAGCTACAAAAAGAGAAATGGCTTCTGCTGAACAAGTCAAAGCAGATGACAAAACAGATGAAACTTCTACATCATCTACTGATAATTCATCTATTAATGAAGAAATAACGAAACCGAACACACAAACGCAGCCAACTGAAGATACACATGCGCAGTCTTCATCAGTTGCAAATGACACACCAAAAGAAGAACGTAAAGGTTTCTTCGCACGCCTATTCAATCTATAAACTATTTAATAAATGGTGCTAATTAACTATCAAACTAAACGAATTCTAAATCACAGAAATGTGATTTAGAATTCGTTTTTTTATTTCATTCTCTAAACGGTGAAATCATCGTTTTGCTACCTTTAAATTATCAGAAAATAAAGTCATTTAAAATTCATGAATTTCTTGAGTCATAGACTTGAATATTATTGAAATTGCTAATATCCTTAGTATACGTATCGGATTTCAAAAAATTATTATTAAGAAAGTGTAGGTCTTTTTTTATGTTATTAACTATTCTTAACATTATTATTTTTGTGGCCTTCCTCGTTGGATTATATGTAATGGCTAAAAGACATGTATCATTTCCTAAACGTGTATTCTCTGCCTTAGGGGTAGGAATTGTTTTTGGTGTCGTTATTCATTTAATTTACGGCGTGGATTCACAAGTAACTAAACAGTCCATGGATTGGTTTAGCATCGTTGGTGATGGCTACATTGCATTACTACAAATGATTGTAATGCCACTTATTTTCATTTCAATCGTTTCAGCATTTACTAAAATTAAAATTGGGGACAAATTCGCTAAGATTGGAATTTATATTTTTATTTTCTTAATTGGTACCGTTGCTATTGCAGCAATCATTGGTATTATTTCAGCACTCGTATTCGGACTAGATGCTTCATCTATTGACTTAGGCAGTGCCGAAAGTTCAAGAGGTAGTGAAATCGCAAGCCAAGCTAAAGATATGGCTGCTAATACATTACCACAACAAATCTTAGAATTATTACCAAGTAATCCATTCTTAGATTTCACTGGTCAACGTACAACGTCAACAATTGCGGTCGTTATTTTCGCAGCGTTTATCGGTTTTGCATTTTTACGTGTTATGCGTAAACAACCTGAAAGTGGACACTTACTTAAACGTGGTATCGATGCATTATATAATTTAGTAATGGCAATCGTGACATTTGTTTTACGTTTAACACCTTATGGTATTTTAGCAATTATGACATCTACCATTGCGACAAGTGATTTTGGTGCTATTTGGACATTAGGTAAGTTCGTGATTGCATCTTACGCAGCACTCATTGTTATGTATATCATTCACCTAATCATTGTTTCAGGTTTAGGTCTCAACCCTGTCACATTTGTTAAGAAAACTGGCGAAGTGCTTATGTTCGCCTTCACTTCTCGTTCAAGCGCAGGATCATTACCACTGAATGTGCAAACTCAGAAGAACCGTTTAGGTGTACCTGATGGTATCGCTAACTTCTCTGCTTCATTCGGTTTATCAATCGGGCAAAATGGTTGTGCCGGTATTTACCCAGCAATGCTTGCTGTTATGGTAGCGCCAGCAGCTGGTGTAGAAGTTAACTTACAATTTATATTATCTGTCATCGGTGTCGTTATTATCAGTTCATTTGGTGTCGCTGGTGTAGGTGGCGGTGCAACATTTGCATCCATTATTGTATTATCTACATTAAACTTACCAGTCGCACTTGCAGGTGTCTTAATCTCTGTTGAACCATTAATTGATATGGGTCGTACAGCATTGAATGTTAATGACTCTATGCTTGCAGGTACAGGTACAGCAAAATTAACAAACAACCTAGACAAAGACACTTATAACGACAATGAATATGCCGAGATTACAAACTAATATATTTGAATTAATCACTAAATCCGAGTAGCAAGTTTAGTCATAATTCAAGTAAATGGAAAAAGGTTGGAACACATACTGCTCGTTTCACTGTCTCACAAGAGATAGTTGAACGTTGTGTTCCAACCTTTTTTATAGTTTTTATCAACTTCTTATTTAATATCACTAATTGCGTCTAATACTCTGGTTTAAAAGGTCCCCACGTGATTTTATGTTTTCCATCGAGCGACAGTGTATCGATTGATTTTGACACATCATCAAACCACTTTAGAAATGCAGGTGTTTTCTCTAATTGTGCTTCTATACTGTCTTCGGTAATGTCGTGAAGATACCACGCTTTACTTTCAAATTCATATTGAACTTGAGAATACGCGAGTCTCGTCATATCTACACTATTATATATACAGTTTATTTGTTTAACCATATTAGGCGCCTGAGTAACGATACTATTTGAAATGACCTTTTTGTGCGCTTCATTATCTAAATCATTCCACATTCTTAACTGTCCATTCATTTGGAAGAATATATCAATCGTAGGGTCTTTTTCATCAAAGGAGATCAAGATGAAGATGCGTTCTGCCGTATAATCTACTGAATTAATAACACCGACAATTAATTTTTGAGCCATCTTTTCCCAATAGTGTTGGGCTTCATCGGGCGTGAGTTTACTATTTGATGAATAAATATAGTTTTCATTTTTATTCTGAAGCTCCGAAGCATCTGATTTTTTTCTAAAAATCTTATCAAACATATTCAACTTAATCCCCCCTTTCGAGTTATCTCAGGATATTAAAAATATTGAAATTATTATAAGTAAATCTCAGTTTTTCAATGAATTATTTTTTAATAAATCCTGATTTATTCAGTTGTTCTAACATATCTAGTCGTTGCTTCGCGCTCATAAAGTTAGCAACTTGATTAGACCATGATTCAGTACGTTCGCCATTTGTACGTGAACTATAATAGTCACTCACTGTTTGATCATATGCTTTTAATGTTTCACGTTGGCTATCTTTATCACTATCATATTTATTAGCATGAAATACATGTTCAAATGGCAATCTTGGTTTAGGGCTACCATTTTCATCATCTTCTGGAATACCTAATGCCATACCAAAAAGTGGGAAAGTATGTTTAGGTAATTCTAAAATTTCTCTTACTCTTTCCACATCGTTTCTCAATGAACCTAAATACACCATGCCATAGCCCATATCTTCAGCTGTCGCTGCAATATTTTGAGCTACTAATGTCGCATCAATAGTGCCTACAAGTAATCCTTCAGCAGATTCAAATGATGTTTGCATATCATGTTTAGATTCCTCATTGATAATGGAATGTCTATAATAATCCATTACAAAAACAAATAAATAGCCATTTTCAACAACATAAGGTTGCCCAGATACTTCTTTCAATTCTTCCTTAATTTCTGGATCATTGATACCAATAATTGAATAGGCTTGTAAATAACTTGAAGTTGATGCACTTTGACCAGCTTCTACCAGTTGTTTTATATGCGCTTCTGATATTGGTTCCTTTTTAAATTTTCTAACTGAATGATGATTCTTCAATAAGTTGTATACATGCTCAGACAATGTTAACCGCTCCTCTTTACATAAAGTTACTCATAGCATAACAAAACAGCGACTGCTTTGTTTACATTATGTTTACCCGTTTTCATTACTATTAAAAGACTTAGAGGTAAATAACTTACTTATTGCAATACAGATTAATCGTATCATTATAAAAAAATCGCACCATGCATGGTTTATTAATAGTTAAATTATTTTATATCACGGTACAAATCCAATTAATGGGTATAATATAATTAAAATCATTCAATCAATAATTGCGATATGTTATACATAATTTTTCTATATTTTTTTATGAAATACTTTTAAATCACAGATGCACCTTTAGGTTGCTTTAAAATATATGATTTGGTGCGTGACGCATTAAAGGCTCTATATTAAATTATTCGTAAAGAGAGTGATTATTATGGAAATCGGATCAAAAACAAAAGAAAAACGCGAACAAAAACACTGGTCTCAAGACGAACTTGCAGAGATATTGAATATTTCAAGACAAAGTATTTCAAAATGGGAATTAAACAAAGTTTATCCAAGTATTGATATGCTCATTAAAATGAGTGATCTGTTTGATATCTCTTTAGATGAACTAATCAAGGGCGACAAACAGTTTAAAAAAACAATCATTGAAACATACCAAGATCCTGTATCGTATCATCATCAAAAAAGAGGCATGAATGGTTGGGAATTTTTAGCTGGAAACTGGTGGCTATTCTTCCCCATCGCGGGCATGATTTGGTGGGTGTTGCGTTCTTTTATTTAACAAATTGAATAACATCGCTCAGGACAGTCTGCTATCCGTCTAAACAATGAAATTATTGATTGCTATATAGCTTATAAAATATGAACAGACCATAAGCACGTAAATATTCATCTATATGAATTTAATCAGCACCCAATAATAACATACTTTTTTTAAATAGCCTTTCTTCTCATTTTCATGTTTTAGTTGAGAATTTAAAGGCTATTTATTATTTATACAGCGTTATTTTATAAAGTATAACGCTCGATTTTAATGTAAAAATACATTTTTATTGTATACTGAAACACAGAGTCAAAGTGGTTTTTTTAAGCGTTTTCTCAAAATTCTTCTGTGTTGACGAATAATGAGGGAAATGCAATAATAGAATACGAAGATTAGAATTATTATAATTAAGAAACAGAAAAATCTACCCTTACTTAATTCTAATTGAAAATATGTTATTAAATAGGAGGATATTTTTATGTCATTAATAAATAAAGAAATTTTACCATTTACAGCTAACGCATACGATCCACAAAAGGATGAATTCTTCGAAGTTTCAGATGAAAACTTAAAAGGTTCATGGAGTGTTGTTTGCTTCTACCCAGCAGACTTTTCATTCGTGTGCCCTACTGAATTAGAAGACTTACAAGGTCAATATGATAAATTACAAGAATTAGGTGTCAACGTATATTCTGTATCAACAGATACACACTTCGTACACAAAGCTTGGCATGATCATTCAGATGCAATTAGTAAAATTCAATACACTATGATTGGTGACCCTTCTCAAACAATCACACGCAATTTTGATGTATTAGATGAAGATCTAGGACTTGCACAACGTGGTACGTTTATCGTAGATCCAGATGGCGTTGTACAAGCAGCAGAAGTTAACGCTGACGGTATCGGCCGTGATGCTAGCACATTAGTACACAAAATCAAAGCAGCACAATATGTACGTCAACACCCAGGCGAAGTTTGCCCAGCAAAATGGGAAGAAGGTTCAGAAACATTACAACCTGGTCTTGACTTAGTAGGTAAAATCTAAGGAGGCATTGATTTAAATGCTAAATGATCAGCTTAAATCACAATTGCAACAATTACTTCAATTGATGGAAGGCGACGTAGTTCTAAAAGCGAGCCTTGGTTCAGATGATAAATCTAAAGAACTGAAAGAACTTTTAGATGAAGTATCTGCCGCGTCCGATTACATTACTATAGAAGCATCTGACTTGAAACGTACACCAAGCTTTTCAGTAGATAAACCTAATGAAACATCAGGTATTACTTTTGCTGGTTTACCAATGGGTCATGAATTTAATTCTCTAGTTCTTGCTTTGTTACAAGTAAGTGGTCGTCCACCAAAAGAAGAACAAGCCATTATAGATCAAATTAAAGCAATCGATCGTCCACTACATTTTGAAACGTATATTAGCTTAACGTGTCAAAAATGTCCCGACGTAGTTCAAGCATTAAACTTGATGAGTTTATTAAATCCAAATATTTCTCATACAATGATAGATGGCTCTATTTTCAGAGAAGAATCTGAAAATATTATGGCAGTACCCGCTATTTTCTTAGATGGCGAAGAATTTGGAAATGGACGCATGACGATCCAAGATATTTTAGCAAATCTTGGTAGTCAAGCAGACCCAGCTGAATTTAACGATAAAGCACCATACGACGTATTAATTGTCGGTGGTGGTCCTGCAAGTGGTAGCGCTGCAGTCTACACTGCACGTAAAGGTTTACGTACTGGTATCGTCGCAGACCGTATCGGTGGTCAAGTCAACGATACAGCTACCATTGAGAACTTTGTCACTGTTAAAGAAACAGATGGGCCTAAATTCTCATCTGCATTAGAAGATCATATTAAACAATATGATGTCGATGTCATGACAGGTATTCGTGCCAGTGATATTGAAAAAACGGATGACGGTATTGTCGTAACATTAGATAATGGTGCTCAATTGACGAGTAAGACGGTTATTATTTCAACAGGTGCGCGTTGGCGTAAACTAGAAGTCCCAGGTGAAGAAGCATTAATCAATAAAGGTGTTGCATTCTGTCCACACTGTGACGGCCCATTATTTGAAAATAAAAATATCGCTGTTATAGGTGGCGGAAATTCAGGCGTCGAAGCTGCAATCGACTTAGCTGGCATCGTTGAACATGTTACATTACTTGAACGTAACGCTAACCTTAAAGCAGACAATGTTTTACAGAAACGTTTAAACAGCTTACCTAATGTAACAGTTATTAAAAATGCTCAAACAACCGAAGTACTTGGAGACGATGCAGTGACTGGTATTAAATATCAGGATAAGGCACAAGGTGAGGAACATACGCTAGATTTAGAAGGTATCTTTGTACAAATTGGATTACTACCTAATACAGAGTGGTTAAACAATTATGTAGAACTAAATGATGCCAAAGAAATTAAAGTAGACCGCACGAATGCGACAAGTATCCCAGGTATATTTGCGGCAGGCGATGTCACTGATGATCGCAATAAACAAATTATTATTTCAATGGGCGCAGGTGCTAATGCAGCATTAAATGCTTTTGATTATATTATCAGACATTAGTAATACCCATTATCGTCACTGAAAATTAAAAATTTGAGATATAAATCCCCCCATTCTCAAATAAGAGGAGTCTGAGACATAAATAGATGTTTTAGGCTCCTCTTTATATTTAAAATCTCACTATTTAGACCGTCCATGTTTGCCTAAAATCTGGTTCAAATCTATAGTCTCTCACTCATACTATTTCCCCACGGCGTCAGCAAATTACAAAATCACTACAATATATGAATGCCCAAAAATTAAGACTTTTTCACATAAGGAAATGACTGACATCTCATTGTAAAACGAATCACCGTGTCAACTAGAGGTATTCATCTCCCATATGCTTTTTCACATCATATAGCTTATTTGATGATTAATTGAAATACAGCACATATCTAAGTAACATTTTATTATGAAAATCTAATGAATATTTTTAAAATTACTAAGTTCATCTCTTTTCTTTTATATTTTGTTCAAAAGATTGTGCATTTTATTATTTAATACATCATTCAAATAAATAGCACTACATGATACGCTTAAGTTATAATTTTTAAGAACGTGTTTATACATTCATTAGTTTGTTATATACGTATGATTATTTTTAAAGGAGCAGTTTTTATTTATGAAAAAAAGTATATTACTCTCATTGGTCTTAGTGCTAACTGTGATACTCGCAGCATGTTCAAATGATGAATCCGATGATGACAAAGGTTATAGTGGAAAAAACGCACCTAAAAATGTTAAAACAATTACTGAACAAGACATCTTTAATTCAGACAAAAGTGGCGAAACACTAAGCGAAGCAGAAGCTAATAAAGCAATTAAAAAATATCTAGATGTGAACTCAGATATTATAGACAATAAGTATCTAATCCAATACCAATTAGATAAGCAAACAGGTACAGATACAAAGATTACCGATAAACAAGCAAAACGTTTATCCGAACTATCACATAACTCAGTTAAAAATGATGTGCGTTTCAAAAAGTTCGTAAAAAACAACAAATTCCCAGATGGGTATGAAGAAAACCTCGATCGAATCGTTAATTACTTTACAGCCTTAAATAGCACAATCAAAAATGCTGACGAAGACATTGAGCAATTAGATTACCAGCCACAAAACAAACTTAATGTTGCAGATGTACCAACAAAATATGCTGGAGATGTTAACGGGAAACAACAAGATAAAATCAAAAAATTCTTAAAAGATAAAGGTATTAAATCTGACGCCGTCGACAAATAAGTGACAAACTTATAGTTTAGATATGTTTTCCAACTCTGTCGCTACCTAAGTATTTACAAAATATTCGGTTAAGTTACAAAGAGATTACATGACACCTTTTCAAATTTATAAAGGGCTCAAGCCTATTTATATCCATATTAACCATGGTCTATGACTTATTTCTGTAAAAAACCTTACTTAATTGTAAGGTTTTTTAATATGATATCCCTTTTTTTCACAAAGTAACATTTGTTATGCTTATTTATAAGTTAAAGAACAAATGCATCGAAGCTCAGCCAATCAAGTAATAATTTTAAGGAGGAACACCTTTATGATATTAACAATTTTAATAGGTGCCATGGCTGCTATCTTCATAGCTTTTAATCTCTTTGAGAAGAAAGAAAAATATGGCGTTGTTTCTTATAAAACAATCGCACTTAGTGTAACTTACGTCATACTTGCCGTAATTGTCGGAAGTTTTTTAGACAATTTCAATACGCTATTCCAAGGATTTCATGATAGCTTAACAGCAGCTAAAAGATATTAACCTGAACCGACGATGTCGTAGTTCAGGCTTTTTATGTTAATGGCTATTTTTCTAGTTCATAAGGTAAACAGTTTTCAATTTTTCTATCAATCACTGTAGCTTCCGAATCATATCCTAAATATACGAAGCAACAACGTATAACAACTTGATGTGCTACGATAGCAATGGAATCGAGTGAATCATCAATTTCATTTTCAAAAAATTGTTTAACACGTTCCATAACATCCGCATAACTTTCTCCCTCTGGCGCCTTTTGCGTAAAACTGTGACGAAATTCAAGATAATTTTGATCTTCAAAATAGCGTGTATAAGATGAATTTTGTTCCACTGCTTCAACAATTTTACCTTCAAAAACACCAAGCGAACGCTCTCTTAACAAAGGGGTCACGCTTACCGGAATCGATTTATCAAATATCGCATTATAAGTTTGACGTGTCCGTAATAAATCCGAAATATAAATATGATCTATTGCTTTTTTGTCAAAATAGCTCTGTAATAATTGAGCTGACCATGTGCCTCTCTCAGTAAGTGGTACATCTAATTGTCCACAGAAATAATTTTTCCCTTGTTTCTTATCATAATTTGATTGTGACTCACCATGTCTTACCAAATATATTTTCATATTAACCATCCTCTCTTTTCGTATGCATATGCGCATGATTACCATAATCAATTGGATTAACTAACAATACTGTCATGTTAAGCTTTTACTCTATATTTTTTGAAACTACCTTGTTAGTATACTAACTGAGGTGATACAAATGAATGACAGAGTTATACAAAACAGTACACAAGGAGAACGTGTTCTCGCAGCACTGAGTTATTTTAGTATCTTTTTTGCACCAATCATATTACCTATTTTTATATGGATTTTTGCTGATAGACCTACTTCTAACCACGCAGCTAAATCGTTAGCTTATCATATTATAACGTATATTGGACCGATACTTTTAATTCTCAGCATTGGATTTGGTGGCGTCTTAATCAATAATAGTTCTACCATTACCAGTGTGATAATGATTACAGTGGCAATTATTTTATTCGTCATAACCGTTTGGTATACGATCAAAAATATTTATCGTGGTGTCAGAGTATTGATCTCTGAACACGCTTATTTCCATCCCTAAACTGAATAGCAATTTATTTTTTGACAAAATTAGCAACATTTTAAAAGGTTATATACGAATTTACTTTAATCCTTTATGCTTAACATAAAAGGAGACAGAGTATATGAATAAAAAATTAACAATTTCTATCATTAGTATTTTAGTCATTATTGGTGTCGTCTTCACCATCTTTATGATTACATCGAGTCAAAAGAGCACATATTATGGCTATATGTCAGATAGTACAACTGCTGAAAAAGTGGTCAGTGAAAAAGATGGTCTCGTGACTAAAAACGTTAAAATAGACAATAAAAATGACGATTTCAAACCTAAAAAAGGTGACTTTGTTAAATTAGTTTCTAAAGATGACGGCAAAACATTCTATAAACAAGAAGTTGTAAAACACGACGATATTCCACATGGTTTAATGATGAAAATACATGAAATGGAAATGTAATCTATACATTTAATGTGATTACTACACAAAAAGCAGGGAGGCTCATAGAGACCTTCCTGCTTTTTGAATGTAGACAAATTCTGCGCAAGTATATGCGCGGAGTTTATCTATTTTAATTATTAGTCTTATTTTTAATACAGAATGAGAGTGGGGGCAGAAATCAAATTTTCTAATAGAGTTCTCGTAGGCTCACCTATGCAATCAAGTCAATATTTTATTGACAGTGATTTATGTCGACTCCTGTGGGAATAGCACTAGCCAAAGACTACAGGCTAAGGCAGTGCCGCGGAAAGTGTGCATAAAGAAACTGCCAACAAAGTCGGAGACTTTGTCGACAGTCTGAAAGCAGTAAAATTCCGTTCGTGCACTATCGATTCTTTTTATCCTTAAAATAAAGCAATAGCTCTATTAAGAAAACGATAATAAGAGAAAAACCAAATAATGGCATCAATATCCCTAATATAACCAGTATGATAACCAATGGAATAGACATTGGCTTTTTAACTCTTTTTGGTATTTTAATTTGCGTTGCTTTCATTTTCTTAATCCAAGACGTTAGACCCAGTCCTACCGCAGCAAGTAATGCGATACATACAAGCAAGTTAATCACTTTATTGGCAATACCGAACAAATGACCTTCATGCAGAGGAATACCCCATGTAAACCATTTACCAATTATGCCGTACTCTTGATATTTCACCTTACCTAAATCTTTACCATTATATTGATCTATATATAACGTCTGTTCATCGTAAGGTGACACGTCTAAGCCTGTCACACCTGTATTACTACCTTTCGAAACTGTAAATGCCGCTTCTTCACTCGTTGGATAAACAATTGAAAATGGCTTCGTAATGCCATCTTTTTGTGCTTCTGCAACAACTTTATCAATCGAAATTTGTTTTTCAATATCTGTTCTTGGCATTTCACCACTACCATGATGCGCAGATCCGCTCTCAGACTCTGGTTGCTTATTTTTACGTGTTGCCCAAGGTATTTCATTCACATCTGATTTAGGTGGATTAACTGCCAATTCTGACTGTCCCAACTCTCCAGAATTATCCATAACACTCGCAATTTTAGCCCCCATAAATCCAGACCATGGCAAGCCAGTCAATACAAGCACAAACACCGGTATGGCAATGATAATCCCAAGTGTAGCATGCCATTTTTGGAATCTTAATCGCTTACTTTTATTTGTAATTAATTTTTTCTTAATTAACATATACGTTCCAGACAATATCATGAAAATAGTCCAACACGCTGTCAGTTCTACCAAGTAATTAATAAAAGTATTTTCAGTAAATAATGAGCTATGTATATTTCGTACAACGTTCGCATACGTATGTTTTGCATTTTGATCAGCAACAATTTGATTATTTTGATCTAGAAAAACATAACGTTGGTTCCCTGCCATATCATCTAATGTAATTCTACTATTATAAGGCTCTTCTAAAATACTAACTTTACTTATGTAAAAACCATCAAATTTATCTTCTACTTGATCGACTGCCTGATTAAGTGATTGATGTTCTTTTACAGGACTATCACCGAAAAATTCTGTCTTATAAATATTATTTTCTACTTCTTGGAAAAACAGAAACCCAATGCCCGAAATTGTTAACGTAATCAGTAGCGGCGTAATAAATAACGCTGCATAGAAATGAAGCCTCTGTAATGGATTAAATATATTTTTCAAAAGTTTATTTCCCCTCTCTCTTTTAATATTATAAATAACTAACAAGATTATTGTGTAGATAAATTGTGAATATTTCAAAAGAGTTTTAAAAACAATTATCTACAATTTAAATTATTTTGTTTATTTATGACTATGGTAACTTGTAATTTAAAATGGGATAAAATAAAACGTCCAACACATCAAGTAATGTCTCAGACGTTCATACATGGTATTTAACTACTTTTACTCAATAGCAGATTAAGTGATAAGCCAATCAATATTGCGCCAACCGTATAATCAAAAATTGCTTTTATTTTTCTATTAGTAAACAATATCTTAATATATTGAAAATATAAACACAGAAAATAAACCAGAGCAAAATAACTGTGGTCACAATTGCAGTTAATATAGCAATTTTAGATGTAACAGCTTCACCAGTACTTAAAAATTGCGGCAATATACTGATATAATAAAGTAATGCTTTGGGATTTAAAATCGTACTAAAAAAACCTTGTCTATATGAACTTAAATAAGTAATACGCTGTGCTTTCATCTGAGATGTTGAAAAGTTCATACTTTGTCTTGCACTGATGATACTTCTAATTCCTAAATATATAAGATATATAGCACCTAAAATCTTAATTGTCACAAAGACATAATACATATTAGCCAGTATAAAAATAATACCGAACACAGCTAACAATGAATACACTATATGCCCTGACGCAATACCTAAGGCTGCCATAGCGCCATTACCTTTTCCTGAGGTAATTGAATTTTTCATTACGACAAAGAAATCCGGCCCCGGAACAATAATAATCATTAATGTTATGATAATAAATGCTGCCAAACCTTCCATAGACTACATCCCACCTTTGTACTTCAGGCATCAGTTACCAAATATCCCCGCAATATCGTAATTAACAGTTTTTATTTTAACTCATATGATTTGAGGAAAAATGAATGCTTATGTGACAATATTACATTTTTATTGAAGCCTGATTACTAGATATGATATATTAAAGGTGTAGTTGGAAACCGACTACTAGTCTTTTATATTCATGAACATATTACTCTTAAGGCGACACGGATGTGTCGTCTTTTTTTATATAAACGTACATTGTCTACACTGCAATACTGTGTTTCGAGATCCTTCACGTCCTATATAAACTTGAAAATTGAATAATACCGCATCACATTTTTGACCGTATAATATTTACCAAATTGTCCTTCACTTTAACTCACTAATTTTAAACCAATCGTACTTCCCAATATCACTAAAATACATACTACTCTTTTAATATCCTTAGATTCATTATAAAAGATCATCCCAAGAATTGCGCCACCTACTGCACCAATACCTGTCTAGATTGCGTACGCTGTGCTCATCGGAAGGTACATCATTGCGGTAGATAATGCCATGAAACTCACAGCAAAAAAGAAAATGAGTCCCATTGCATCTCGTTTTTGACGATGATGCACATATGCATTTAAAAAATTTATACCTAACATTTCAAAGACACCTGCAAAAACTAATAAGATCCATGCCATTATGCTTCTCCTCCTTTATTTGTAGTTACTAATTTCAGGCTAATGACGCCTGCAAGTAAAATGACAATTAACATTATTTTCATAACATTAAACGGTTCGCCAAAAAACAAGAAATCAAACAACGTAACCCATGTTGTTCCGAGACCTACAAACACGGCATACGCTGAGCCTACAGGCAGAACCTTTGAAGCATCTACTAATAAATAAAAGCTTACAAATATAGCAATCATCGTAAACAGCCATTCCCACCAAGATGACGCATGGGTTAAACCAATCACCCATCCTACTTCAAAAAATGTTGCGATAATAATTTTGATCCAATTCATTCCTATGTCCTCCTTTAAAATAAAAAAAGCCTGGGAGATAGTGTTAATTACTATCTCCCAGGCTTTTATCCTTCCGTGTCACATAAAAATATGTGGCTTTCTCTCGGACCAGACCAAAGTAATCACCTTGCGGAACCCTAGAAAGCTTTATTCGATTAATTGTATCGTAGCAAATTACACTAACGATTACAAGCATGCTCATTCATTTCACCCAGTTTAAAATAATTATTATTAAGAAAAGGCTTAAGCATGCGTTTACATGTGAAATTTTACAAATTTCTAAGATTTTTTAAGTCAAAACCCTCTACATTTTATAAATTTTAATGTATAATCAGTTATAGATTATAATTATTATAATATAGATAAAGATGAGCTGAAATTTATTCTCATTTACATCAATCAATGCTTCAAATGCATTGAAATATAATATAAGCGAGGGATAACGATGCAATTACTAAATTATAAAATGCACAATGATGAACTAATCGCTACTGTACTTTCCGACAAAAAGCAATTATTTAAATATACTTTTGATGTTACGACGCCAGAATATGAAATATTAGATGTCCTTGAAGAAATAAATCACTATGTAGACAATGGACAACACCCACTTGGTTGTTCTTTACTTAAAAATTATGCCTACGAGGACGTGAGTCACAATCTTTTATAATCTTCTTTACACAACAAAAAGATGAGTATATCTGCTATAAATTAAACAGTATACTCATCTTTTAATTTTGCATTATTATAAATAGCCATTCCAGTTTTTAATTTTTGAAATCCAATCGCTTCGTAAAATGATTCATTCCCAGTTGTTGCGATAAGATGAATACAAGAAAGTTCCCCCAAATAATTCACCATTTCTTGAACAATTTTATTGCCAACGCCTTTAGATTGATAAGCGGTATCTACTACAACATCATAAATCGCGGCATTAAACACACCATCTGACATCGCTCTGGCGAAACCAATCACTTGGCCCTCTCTTTTTGCAATCACGACATGTGTCGCAGTATTAAATAGTGTAATCACTTCTTCTTGATTATGGCCATTCCAATGGTTCCCATGATAAATGCGCACTATTTCATCTATATCATTCATATCAAATTGATACTCATATTTTATATCCATTTAGCACACCTTCCAAAATAATTTTCAATATTTATAAACCACATCGTTCTTTATATATGAATTATTAAATAATATATATATTTTAACATGAATCTTTAAAAATTAATGGATGTCATAGCAATCTATTGATTTTAATACATATTAACTAATTTCATTATTACGTATAACGCTGATCATGATGTATAAATAGAAATATACATTGTACACGTTAATTATTAGCGACTGACGGGTAAATATATATTAAACGGGGCGATAACATTGTCACGCAACGCAATCAATACTGAATATTTATTAGGAGGCGACTTATCATGTGGATTGGTTCAATCATACTCATCATTGTCGGTATTGTGTTACTCATCATAAATCAGCAGACTTCTAAAAAGGAAGGCGTAAGCAAAAAACAAAGTTATATTAGTATCGGCATTGTTTGTATCATTATTGGTGCTTTTTACCTTATCGGACAGATTATTAAAGCCTTGGTTAGTTAAAGTCATATAAAAAAGCTCGGGTCTATTATGAGACCCGAGCTTTTGCATACTTATATCGAACGTGAAATTTAGATTTATTTACATATTAAATAAATCATTAAATGACTCTACCATCGTTGGATGTGTATAAATATTTGTATTCAATACTTTATATGATAATTTTTGATCAATGGCTAATTTCACTAAATTGATAATTTCTTCAGATTCTTTACCATATAACGTCACACCTAAGATGGTTTCGCTGTCTTTATCAACGACTGCTTTAAATAAGCCTCTTGGGTCGTTGTTTACTTTATGTCTAGGGATTGTATTAACTGGAACCGTATTTTCTATAATATGATATCCCTGTGCTTTTGCTTCTTTACTAGTTAAACCAACACGTGCTAATGGTGGATCGATAAATACAGTATAAGGCACCGCGCCACGATTTTCAGTAGAACGTTCACCATTTCCAAATAATTGATCTTTCACGATTCTAAAGTCATCTAATGAAATATATGTGAACTGCATACCACCTTTAACGTCGCCTAATGCATAAACGTTTGCTGCAGTTGTTTGGAGGTGTTCATTTACTTTAATTTCACCATGTTCACCCAATTCAATATCTGTATTTTCAAGATTTAAATCTGTATTGGGTTTACGACCAGTAGCTAATAGTACAGCATCCGCTTCGTATGTGCCATCTGTCGTATGAACAAGTGTACCTGCTTCAACATCTTCAAATCTTTCTGTATTCGCGTTTAAGACGATATCGACTTGTTTATCTGCTAAGTCTTTTTTAACTTCTTTAACGATATCTTCGTCTTCTCTCGGCATGATATCATCGCCACGTTCTAGGACAGTGACTTGTGTACCAAAATTGGCAAATATAGATGCAAATTCTAATGCAATATAGCCACCACCGACAATAACTAATTTTTTAGGTTGGAAATCTAGATTCATAATACCTGTAGAATCATATAAATTTTTTGAACTTTCTACACCATTAATCGGTGGAATAACTGATTTTGCACCTGTATTAATGACTACATGCTCTGCAGATAATGTTTCTACCACATCACCTTGATCATTTAATAAATTGACTTCGCGATTCGATTTAAATTTAGCTGTGTAATCTAATACATCAATATTGTCTTCATCTGCTAAATTATGATAGTTCTTGCTATTTAATGCATTGACAACATCTGTTTTTCTTGAAAATGCTTGGTCAAACGAACCATGGTCTAAGCCTTCATGTACAAGTGTTTTAGAAGGAATACAACCGATATTAATACAAGTACCACCATACATCTCTTGAGATTTTTCAACGACAGCTACTTTTTTACCTTGTGCTGAAGCAAATTTCGCTAGTGTTTTACCACCTTTACCAAATCCTATAATCACTAAATCATACTGTTTCATGAGAATCCTCCTTTAATACTTCATTTAATACGTCATGGATAGTTACACTTTTATAATAATCAATTAGTAAGGCTTGCTCTCTTTTATGAAAATTAGACATTGTATGACCTATTTCCCTGGAAATTTCACAGTCACTACCTTCATCACCTGTAAACAATCGTCCATCCGATCTTTCTTCACTAAATGCAACAAATAATTCAGCGAGATTCACCTTCATTGTTTGATCATTCGCTTGATAGCCACCATATTTACCACGGCTTGCATCCAAGTACTGTTGATCATTCAATTTTCTTGTGACTCTTCTTAACTGTACAGGATTAACACAAATTCGTTCTGCTAATTCACTACTACTATACCGTTCATCCGGATGTTTCACTAAAAACGTCAGAAGATGCACAGCAATATTAAACTCTAAATTCATGAACATCACCTTTTAATTGTAACTTTTATAATTACATTAAAACGCATAGCGTTTACTTTGAAAAGTATTTTGCTTATATTTTTGTATTCCCTCTTTTTTAACTTTTATAAAAAAAAGAGCGAGATTGCATCTAATTAATTTAGATTTCTATTTCTCGCTCAATCACTTTCACTATAAAATGGCTGCTCTAATGGTAACGCCATGCTCTAAGTAGACTTTCAAACAACTGAGCATATAAACCCAGCCTTCTTTTTGACCTAATAATTGCTTCACATCTTGCGTGTCGAAGTCTTTTTCAGTTGTTGTTACAACAGTGCCCGCTTCACTCTCTTCAAATTGAATGGTTACAGGATGTGCACCCCAAGTAAACGCTATTAACTGGTTATCCTCCACCCGCTCAATGTTGATATTTAACTCAGCATCATATTCTTCATAACGGAGTGTAATGGTCTTACCTTGTTCCCATCTTTCAGAACTAGAAGAGAACCAGAATCCTCCAATTTTCTCTGGATCTACAAATGCTTCAAAAACAGTTTCTCTTGGTACATCAACTTGCATTTTTGTTATGATATCCATCCCAACCACGTCCTTCCTATTTGTATAATATAATATGAATTTTACATATGTTTGACATGATTTGCACTTAGCATGATATTTTATGACGATTTGACTTCACATAGTTTGAACAGTTAATTATTTTGTATTACTTGTTTTATTTTATATACTTAAAGTTAAGTAATACAAAATTATGGAGGCGATATAATGATTCAAAGATTAGATGAGGTAATGATTTATGTTTATAATCATGATAAAGCAATTACTTTTTGGACTAAAAATTTAGATTTCAAAGTAGTAGAAGATACTGAAGAATTGCAAATGCGTGTGGTTAAATTGGCACCCAATGACGATGCGCAAACTGCCATTGTTCTACAAGACAAAGCTAAAGTAGATGAAATGGATATGGGCGTTAGCACTGATACACCCTCTTTGATTTTTGCTACTACACAATTCGATGAACTATTTAATCGTCTAAAAGATAGCCAAGTAACTGTTGGCGATATTATGACATTAACTATGGGACGCGTTTTTAATTTTGCTGATGAAGAAAACAACTATTTTGCAGTAAAAGAAGTTTAGATTCCAACATAGTTTGAGCCGTTCTATTTTATTTGTCATTGATATTGATAATGGGCTAACTGTCTATCATTCATCACTTTATTACCAAAGTAACAAGATTGTAATAAATATATGACACGATTAATGTTTGATTTCTGGGAGTGGGACAGAAATCAAATTTTCTAATAGAGATTTCGTAGTCCCACCCCGGCAAGGATGACTAGGATTGAAATGTTTACCTGAGCTAAAGCTCATGCATAAGTCTCACTAACTTAATGAATTAATCAGTGAGACTTTACATTTTCAATTCAGTCATCTACTACCTAAATGAAAAAGAGCCTGTGACATCTATTTCTGTCTTAGGCTCATGCTTAACAAGGGAGTATTATGAAAAACGCATTCCATTCTTATTTATATTATTTAATTATGTTGATTATTGTGGGAATTATTCTGGCTACACTTTATTTTTTATATGTTTGGAAAAATGATCAACCACAAAATCAAGATCATTATAAAAATTTCACTGAACTTAAATCAGATACTAAAGAACATCGTGATTGGCAAACAAATGCCAAAACAACAAATAACAAAGATATACTCGTTACAGCGATTCATGGAGGAGGCATTGAGCCTGGCACTTCAGAATTAGCTAAACTTATTTCTAAAAAAGGTGATTATAATTTATATAGTTTTGAAGGTTTAATGAAATCGAATAATCAAAAATTGCATATTACCTCAACCCGTTTTGATGATCCCAAACTAATTAAATTAACGAATCAATCAAATGAATCGATTTCGATACACGGTATACAAGAACAGAAGAAAGTTGTCTATATCGGTGGTAAAGATAAAGCTATGGCCAAATCAATTACTAAAGAACTCGAAAAAGAAGGATTTAATGTTGAAAAGAGCCCCAACTATGTTAATGGAGATTCCAGTAAAAATATCATCAATAAGAATGATACGGGCTCGGGCGTTCAATTAGAAATCTCAACTCAGTATCGTAAATCTTTTTTTGATCATGGGCGTCTCGATAGAAAAACACGTGAAAATCCCAATGATTATAAACAATCAATATACGATTTTGCTGAAGCTGTAACAAAAGGTATTAAGGAACAAACAAATAAAAATTAATAGGCAACTTAACCAGAATCGTTAAAACTATATGACGATTCTGGTTTTTTAAATTCAAAAAGTTTTCTAAAAAATTTACTTTCTTTTTTAAAGTATAGGTATAAAATACAATTGATTAAAATAGTAAAGGAAATGAATCATGAAACAATTAACTAAGCCTTTATACTTTTACCTATTACTTTTTATTACAACAACACTGATTGGCGCGTTACTATTATATTTGCCAATCACAGGTAAACATCCTATTGATTTTGTGGACGCCTTTTTTATAGCTGCTAGTGCATTTACGGTAACTGGGTTAGCTACTATAGATGTCTCTACCCAATTCAATTGGTTGGGCGATACGATTATCATGTCACTCATACAAATCGGTGGATTAGGGATCGTCACTGTGACACTTTTAACCTTTATATTAATCAATAAGCGAATTAGTAATAAAAGTCGCTACCTCGTCATGGCAATGTGGAACATTGATACGCCTGGGGGCATAATCCGCTTAATCTTACAATTTGTTTTGTATAGTTTGGTAACTGAACTTGTAGGTGCGTTATGTATTGCGTTATCCTTTATTCCAAAGTATGGCTTAGGACAAGGGGTGTTTTTAAGTATATTCACTTCTGTGTCTGCTTTTAATAATGCTGGTTTTGCACTTTTCAAAGATAACCTAATCAGTGCGGTTAACGACCCTATTATCACTATAACCGTGCCCTTATTAATTATTATGGGTGGCATAGGTCCACTTGTATTTCTTGATTTAGTAACAACACAAAAATTAACTAAACTTAAATTACATTCCAAAATCGTTTTGAGTACAACTTTCATATTAATCATCGTCGGTAGCATTTCGTTTTTCATTTTAGAATATCCATCCACATTAAATCATTTATCTTTGATTGAAAAAATTGGAGCTTCATTTTTTCAATCCGTCACAACACGTACTGCTGGATTTAATACCGTTGATATCGGACAAATTTCCACACCTACATCAATGATGATGATGTTATTTATGTTTATCGGTGGTGCACCCATCAGTTCTGCTGGTGGTATCAAAGTAACCAGCTTAGTTCTGACGCTATTATTTATAAAAAGTACATTAAGAAACGAGAGCCATTCAGCTATATTTAAAAAATCTATACCTGAACGTACACTTAAAATTGCTGTTACCATCACGCTTTTAGCAACTATCTTTGTATTAAGTATATCGTTTATTGTGAGTGTGCTAAATCCACATACATCCTATACGACCGTATTATTTGAAGTTATTTCAGCGTTCGGCACTGTAGGTTTAAGCATGAATTTCACAACTGACTATGGTACTGTAACTAAAATCATTATTATTGTAACGATGCTTATTGGTAAAATTGGCATCCTCACTTTTGTGCAATTATTTATTAGTGAAAAGAAACAATTATTCCATTATGCAAAAGACAATGTACAGTTATAAACAAGCACATATCCAATTCAATTGGACATGTGCTTGTTCTAATTTATACCTCTAATTTCATTATTGCTCCGAAATATTGCTGACATGTTGTAAACGTTATAAAAGCAATAAGTTCACTCATTTCTGCTTCAGTCAAATGGTCGTTTAAAGTCTGTAAAATATAATCAGGAATCTCCGTTCCTAGTTTCATATAAACATCAACAAAACCAAGACATATCATAGATTTTTCATCAGTAAATTTTCCCGATGGTTTCCCTTTTGCTTTACAATACGCGCATCCGTGATTTTGAGCAAGCATGCTTCTTATTTCTTCTTTTAAATCGCTAGACAGTTGGTTATCTGTTTCTAGAGATTCACTTAAATTACTCCAACTTAACATGATATCTTTGTTATATCCAAGCAACTTTTGAAAAGGCGTAGTACCATTTTCCGATAATTGAATTAATGCCATTATAATCACTCCTTGATTATCCATTATTTTATGGCATTATTAACTATATTGAAATGCTATTTTTTAAGTAAAAATAGTTAAATGCTTTATTATTTAAGGAGTTTTTATAAATGGACTTAACAAATAGAAAAATTTTACAAAGTTTAAATGAAGATAGTAGCAGATCATTCAGCGATATTAGTGAAATTACAAATCTTTCCATCCCCGCTGTTCGTGAACGCATTAATAAATTGAAGGATTCAGGAATTATAAAGAACTATACCATTGATATTGATTACAGTGCTTTAGGCTATGATATAGATATCATCATTGAAATCGTTATTAAAAACAATTTATATAAAGATTTCAAAACCTTTATTGCAGAACAGAGCCACGTCGCATTTTGTTATCGTATATCAGGAGATAGCTGCTTTTTATTTAAAGCAAGATTTAAAACCATGCAAGATGTAGAAACGTTTATAGATATTTTGCAAAAATATGGCCATACAAAAACACATTTTATATTTTCAGAAACGGTTTGATATCAAACGTTCCTTCTTTCAATTACTACTTTGAATAAATATCAAAATGTGATGCAAGTCGTTCTTTTAACGGATAACACTGATAAAACAAGATATTTTTATGAAAAATACGGTTTATTTTCAAATGATAAATATCATACTGTTGCATTTATGCTATTTAGACATACGCTTTAAGATCTTTATATAAATTAAAAGAGACACTTCACTATTGTAATTTAACAATTAAATGAAGTGTCTTTATTAATCTATTTCATTTTCAGTATTTGACCGACTTTAATACTATTGGAATTCAATTTGTTATCTGCTTTAATTTTATCTACAGTAGTCTTTTGATTTTTAGCAATACTGTATAATGTATCACCTTTTTTTACGGTATATGTTTTAACTAAATACAGTGTTTGACCTTTACTAATGCTATCAGATTTAAGATTATTCCACTTTTTAATATTATCTACACTGACGCCACTTCTCTTTGAAATATTATATAACGTGTCACCAGTGACAACTGTATGAGTATCGCCGGATATGTCGCTATTATTACTTGGTGCTTTCAACTTTAATGTCTGACCAACTGATAAGGAATTACTCTTCAAGTTATTCCAATTTTTAATATTATCAATCGTTACACCACTTCTTTTAGAAATACTATACAATGTATCGCCTTTAACCACTTTATAAGTCGCACCTGTAATAGCGCCATTGTTCCCACCAGAGAGTGCTTTATAATGTTTTTGAACTAAACTGTAAAACTGATTCATATTGTATCCCCATTGACTAAAATAACCAACTGGATCAGAGTGATCTGTGCCGCCCCAATATTGGCTGATGGCATTGTGACTAATAATTGTGCCTGTTCCCTGATTATTATCTGCAAGTGACGGTGTTAAACCATTTTCTTTTAACATTTTTGCAGCTAAGTATGCCTGATTATTAACAGATTTAGCAAAATCATCAAACGTATTAGATCGTGTTAATTCAATTTGATAAAAATACGGATTGGCATTTGCACCAGCACCCCATGCTAAATAGTTACTCGGCGCAGTTTGAATAATTTTATCACTGCTTGCATAGGCATGCACGAACGCACTATTGTAATTGTTGTACATGTAGTTCACTTCACCATCAATCGTACTGCTTGGATTGGCCGTTTCATGAATAACTACGCCTATAAATTTTCCAGACTTATAATTATATTTAGGTAAATTATTCATTCTAGCATCTTGGACGATTTGGGCTGGCTTTATATTATTATTTGCAATATATGTATTGACGTCTTGGTATGCTCTATTCGCAAACGTACGTGCTTCAACAGTATTATGTTCTGCTACTTTATTATGTAATTTTAAATCTTCTGGTGTTAATTGGTCCTTCAGCGCTTGTGGGCTCATCTTTTGAGCTTTTTCAAAATTAATCGGCTTACTTGTATTCTCTTTTTCATTTTTTTCTGTTGTTTGCTTATGATTGCCTTCTTGCGCTTGTGCGACTGTTGTACTTAAAATTAAACTCGTTGCCAATACTACTGACAAACTCAACCTATATTTCATAAAATATCTCCTTTGTTTTGACCATAGCCATATTAGAAGTGCCACTGTATATTCAAACACCTATATTTTTAGTTTATAATATTATCCAAACATTCACAAAAATTTTTATTATTTTATACTACTTATTATTTTTGGTGATTTCACTATAAATTTATTTTGAAAATTAAAAACCACCATCTTCAAAGATGGTGGCTTCATTATATATCAGTGAACACACTAGATAATATTGCGATTAATGCAATGACTAATACAAATACGAGCAATGCATCAATTCTTTTTTGATTACGACTTTTAGGCGGTTTCCTAAATTCTTTTAATGCCACAATACCTGCTACTATTACAAGCACTAAACAAATCAAGTGGAAGATTAATACAAACGTAGCCATGTTCATCACCCCTAATATGATCAATATAAATTCAAACGCAAGTGTTTATAATTAAGCATTCATGAACTTATTAACTTAAAAGCATAATGAATTTCATCGTATAAAGGTTAGTCTGCGCGTAGTCTTTGTATTAAAATACCCCTTTCATAACAATCAGAAACGAAATTCTAGAATTCACTTAGCATTAGATCATCTTTCTCTTAAGATTGTCTATGGTCTTTTATAACATCTGCCAGTTGTTGCTCAGATTCGTCATCACTTTCAGCTAAATGTTCCACAATCGTTGTGTAATCTTTTTCAGATTTATTCTGACTTAATTTATATGCAGCTTGTATGTCATTCACTTTAATTTTGAAACCAACAATACCCTTGATTTGTTGTTTGGTATTATCCGACAAATTATTCCAAGTTGCACCATCTTCTCGATGTGCCTCGTATCGATCTAATAGTTTTGCTAAATCTGCCTCAAGCGCTTCATGCGTTAATAACTGTCCTTCCCCATAAATATGAACACTTTGATAATCCCAAGTTGGGACATCTTCATTTTCATACCATGTAGATGAGACATAGCCATGTGGTCCTTGGAAAATGACTAAAATTGACTTATTGTTATTCAATGTTCGCCATTGCTGATTACCTTTTGCCAGATGTCCAGAAACATACAGCTGCTTATCATCCTCATAAATATTCACTGGCACATGTGTGGCAACAGGTTGTTCCCCATCAATCGAAACGACTGTCGCAAAATTATGTGCGTTGATAAAACGTTTGATTTCCTCATAATCTTTCATTTCATAATATTTAGGAATATACATCATTCCCACCCCTTTAATCAGTAAATACAATAATGCAAAATTTATATATTGGCTAAGCCTTGTACATCATGGTGATATGCTTTAGTCAACTCACGACATGAAGTGACTTTACCAGACTCATTAAATTTAAATATCGCATAGACTTCAATATTGCCTTTCGAACTATCTTTTTTCTCTACCCTAATATCATATCTTAAAAATATAGTTTGTTGTTGTTCGTCTATCAACATATCTTTAAATTGCTCTATTGTTAAAGTCTTTACCACTTCTTTTAATTTTTGAAGATGCAACTTAAATTCC
Source organism: Staphylococcus sp. LKG4-2 (assembly GCF_050955665.1). Lineage (NCBI taxonomy): Bacteria > Bacillati > Bacillota > Bacilli > Caryophanales > Staphylococcaceae > Staphylococcus > Staphylococcus sp. LKG4-2. The sequence goes on from NZ_CP194532.1 coordinate 85,306, forward strand.
GTTAAATTTAACGTATCATGATCTGTTTCTTGTATATACTCAGCTGCAAAATAATGATCTATTTTTTCAGTATCCAAATTAATCAGGATATCTTGGTATAAATTTTCAATTTGTGTTTTTAATAATTGCTTATCCAACATATGTCTCATGCCTCCATCTTTTATTATTGAAAAGGAATTTTTCAAAGTTTTTGTATGGTCGTTATTTTAAAATCTGAAGCGTACTTTAATCCATAACCAAGCGTTCGATCCATACTTATATGCGTGAACCAAATAAGTGCAATTTGCATTAAAACAGGCTCTTTAACCCATAAGTATAATATTGTTACTAAGGTTGGCAACACGTACGTATATCCCATATTATAGACCATGCTACCTATCCGTTTATTAAATACATAGCCAATGGCAGTTAAATCTGGCGCTAATAAAAATATTAAAAAGAGCCAAAAAGAAAAATCAAACATAAAATATAAACTAATGACTAGAATTAAAACAAAGGCATTTTCCACTTTTATTAAATTGCGCATGTAACATCTCCTAATCATAAAAACTGAAGCGTATCGATTTATAATTATAGTTTATGGCAACAACTAAAGATATACAACTATGTATAATCTTTAATAAATTTACATAAAATTTATATATGACTTACAATGTTATCACTTGAGTAATGCATTGTTTATTACATTATTTTTTTGTGTTTTACTTGTTTTATCGGAGGTGAAATATCTTAGATCATGATAACAATCAAAACGTACTTTCATCATTAAATTATTTTAGTGTATTTTTTGCGCCAATCTTATTTCCTATAATTGTTTGGATATTCACTCAAAAACCAGTAACCACACATGTCAAAAAGGCACTATTAAACCATATAGGTGTGGCAATTTTTTATTTTTTAAGTAGTATCGACTTTATATTTTCTAAAGAAGTCTATGAGAAACCCTTTGATAACCCCATGACGATTTCCTATACCTCTATCGCGCTAGGTTTACTTTTTGCAGTTATCGTCGTTATGCTATTTATCTTTAATTTAATTCGAGGTATCAAGCTTTTATCAAAATAATTACTAAGCATCCAAATAAATATATCAAAAATAAATTTCATAGGAGTTCCTATTATGACCCGTTCTAAAAAATTCATCATTATGATCACTACAGTCATTGTTATCATTGCATTCATCTTCCTTGCTTTATTTGCTTGGAAAATTTATGCTGAACGCAATTATAATAACACTAATATACGAGAGGCTGCTCAATTCAATCCTTTGATTAGAGAAACTGACTATTATGTACAAGTAAGTAATCCACTTAAGAAAAATGGTAAAAATCAAGTCGGAGCATATACTTATATGACCGATGGTTTCGATAAAGATGGAGTAGGTCATACAGTTACTTTTAACGGAATGAAAAAACTAAAAAAAGAGCTTATTTAAAGGTCTCTTTATTCTTAGGAGAAGCGAAATCATACAATGAAATCTCTAAAGATAAAGTTCCTCATAAGCCATTAAAAAAACTAGAAATGCAACAGTAATAATAAAATGAGGTTATCAATCCTGCTTGGTTTTTATATAATTGATGTAATCGTCGCAACTATTTTTCTAATAATTCTCATGTGAAATCCTCTTTGCTTGAATTTATTATTCAAATTAACCCATCCATTATTGAATTAAAAAATTATCCAAAAATGATGTATACCAGTACTATGATAAAAAGAATGTTATATATGATTTTCTTAATATTTTTTTCTTCGATATGTGGTACTGAATCTATTATCAAGCTCAGTACAATGAGTACGCCAGAAAATTTAACGATATAGTCTAAGAACTGCCAATCAAATATGATAGCTAGTACTAATGAACCTAATGTTAAGACTAAAGCTACTATCCCTGCTGTATTGGCAATAGATGCTAATGTTTTATATCGTTCCTGTTCATTATCTTTAGTCATACTATCTCCCCTTAAAAACATAGTTCGCAACTTAATTATATGTTAACATAAATTCTATTGAACATGTATTGTGTATAAAAACACCCATCAACACTTAGAGTTAATGGGTCATATTTATACTATTTATCTTTTTTGAAATTTTCTACAAAAGTTTTTTTAATATCCTCAATCAATGATCTGCTACCGATTAAATTAGATATGACGCTCATAATAAAGGTTATTATTTTTCCAATGATATCCATATAGCACGCTCCCTTACTATATAAATACCATATTATCCACAATATAATCATATTTATATAATAGATTTTAAAAACATAATTATATTCTTTGAGATATTGCTATATAGATAAAAAGTATTACTTTTCATCTCGTTCACAATAAATAATTTTTATGCTACGCTTACAAAAAAGAAGCTTTGCTATGAGTTTACCAGTCGCTATTGTCTTAGGTATCATGTTTGTACCTATCTACGCTTTTTTTGGGTGTTTATATTCCGATGGGAAAATAACAGAAGAGTTAAACGTAACAATTTCGAACCAATGACTAAGAAATCATTCTATGTTCTTTTGTTAGTTCATGCAGTATCCGCTATTCTTATGGTGATTTCTGCAATTTATATAAGTTATTTTAGTTAAATTAAAATGACATACATAAAAAGGAGTTTTAATTTGGATATACTCATCGGATTACTTATTAAAACAATAGATATTATTGTGAGCATAGTTAGCATTTTCGAACGAAAAACATCAAAGCTATTGAGTAAATTGTCTAAAAGTAAAGATAAGACAAAGGGGTAAAATTTAAGGAGGGTTTAAAATGAATAAAGCAATAATTGCCCATCACACGCTTAATATTGTATTAATGATCATTCTAATAATAGTAAATCATTTTAATGTTTTAAGCTTACCAGTTTCAATTATACTAGCCATTTCAATTACAATTAATGCAGCTTTATTAATCAGAGCAAACAGAAAGAAAATTGAAAATGATGGCGTTACTATAGATGACTATAAGAAAAAATAATATAACTTAGATTGGAGAGATATCATGAAACATAAAAGTACTATGCCGAATTCTAAATTGATGACAACTACATTCCCAATTACCGTTTTATTACATTTATTCTTCATTGTTCTATCGATTTATAATATATTCATTAAAGATAGTACAATCGCTATATCGCTCTCTATATTTAGTTTAATCATTTTCACTTCTATGTTAACACTTACAATTAATGCATATATAAACTACAAAAGACAAAATAATTGGATTGGAGAAATCACATGAAGGTTGGTAGTTACAAAATTGATGAGTTTTATCTAATCATGATTGGTGGATTTTTAGTAACTCCTATTTTTGTACCATTCATGCTAATTTCAGTAGTCATAATGGTTATTATTGGGTTAGAGAAAGAAGAAGATTAATAGTTAAAAATTGTTTTCATTTAAATTCTTTGCATCATATTTTTCATACCTTTCCCAATTCTCAAACCAAAAAAATAACCCCGTAGGTATATGCCTACGGGGTTTTCAGATACAATATCTATTATTGTTCTTCTTTAACATATGGTAATAATGCCATATGACGAGAACGTTTAATAGCTAATGTCAACATACGTTGATATTTAGCTGAAGTACCTGTTACACGACGTGGTAAAATTTTACCACGTTCTGAGATAAAACGTTTTAATAATTCTGTATCTTTATAGTCGATGTGTGTAATTCCGTTTGCTGTGAAATAACAAACTTTTTTACGACGACGTCCGCCTCTTCTTGGTCCACCTGCCATGGTAACTGCCTCCTTTTAAGAAATTTTCATTTTTATATGTTCTATATAATTAGAATGGTAAGTCATCATCACTAATATCAATTGGTCCGTTTGCATTTGCAAATGGGTTATCAGATTGATTATTGTTTGATGAATTATTGTTGTTATTACTTTGATAAGATGACGTATTTTGTCCTGATTGTTGTCCGCCAAAGTTTTGGAAATTATTGTTATTTCCTTCTTGACCATGACGTTGGTTTTGATTTTTAGGTTCAAGGAATTGAACACTATCACAAACTACTTCAGTCACAAATATACGACGACCTTCTTGGTTTTCATAGCTACGTGATTGAATGCGACCGTCAACGCCAGCTAAACTACCTTTAAATAAGTAGTTGTTAACATTCTCTGCTTGTTTTCTAAAAACGACACAGTTAATGAAATCCGCTTCGCGTTCCCCTTGCGCATTTGTAAACGTACGATTTACTGCTAGAGTAAAAGTCGCAACACTCACGCCTGAGGGTGTTGTTCTATATTCTGGATCTTTAGTTAAACGACCGACTAAAACAACTCTATTTATCATTTAAGCGACCCCCATCTATTATTTTCTAGTTTTATCTTCGTCTTCACGAATTACGATATAACGGATTACATCGTCAGAAATTTTAGCTAAACGTTGGAATTCGTCAGTAGCTTCGTTATCAGCTGTTTGGATACGTACGATATTGTAGTAACCTTCACTGAAATCGTTAATTTCATAAGCTAAACGGCGTTTACCCCAGTCTTTAGCTTCTAAAACTTCTGAACCGTGAGAAGCTAAAATTCCGTTGAAACGTTCAACGACTGCTTTTTTAGCATCTTCTTCGATATTCGGACGAACGATGTACATAACTTCATATGTTCTCATTGTATAATTGCACCTCCTTGTGGTCTATGCGGCTCATCATCAAATGTGATAAGCAAGGAATAATTTTCATTACTCACAATCAAGAATTATAGCACATGCCTTTACATTTTACAATGGGTTTACCACGTTATAGCACGTTAAATTTCATAGTTGTTTCATATGAAACATTATGACATATAGCCATTCATGATATCTACCAAAGCATTCAAGTTAAATAAACATGACATCTTCTACGATTATATTTTCAAATTAAATCATTATTCAAATACTAATTAATATCAATAAAATTTAAATATATTTTAAGTTAAGGTTGAAAAGTATATTTAATTCTAATAGCATATCATCTATATTATTTTTTGATGTCATATTTACTATTTTTCAAAATAAATTTCAATAATCTACATAGATAAAGGGGATGCTTATGTTTTCAAAATTCAAAAAAGGCTTACTTGCAGGAAGTATATTTTTTGCATCAACAGTCATTATCAATACAACTTACGCCTCCGATAACCCTTCTAACCAAAAAGGTACAATGGGTTATGGCTATCAACAATATTTAGAAAAGCATCCAGATAAAGCCTCTCAACAAAAACAAGAAAGTGGCTCTAAATCCATGCAAGCCGAATCTGGAACAACGCAATCTGGTGAACGTGTGTTGGATATTTCTGAATGGCAAGGTGAGTTAACGACACAAGAAGTCAAAGACTTAAAAGAGAATTATGATTTCATTATTATAAGAGCTCAATATGGCTCAGAAAAAGTGGATGCTGCATTAGAGCACAATTCTGCTTTATTAGATAAAAACGGTTTAGACTTTGGTGTATATTCCTATAGTATGTATGAAAATCCTGACGACGCAAGATACGAGGCGCAGACACTTTACAATCGTGCTCCAAAAGCGAGTTTCTATATCAACGATTTTGAAGAAAATACTGTAACTTCTGGTACGCCTGAAGAAAGCACAGACGCTTGGTATGATGAAATGAAAGGATTAGCTGGCGATAAAAAAGTATTATTTTATTCTTATGAAAATTTCATGGTAGAAAATGCTTCTAATTCTGTAGGTCAATATGATGGTTACTGGTTGGCAAATTATAATCCAGGTCAACCTACACGTGAACACGTCCTCTGGCAATATACAGATAGCTATGCATCTCCTGAATTAAATCAAGATGTTGATGCAAATTATGTAGGACCTGGTGTTGAAACATCTTGGTTCACTTCGTAAAAATTTTAACCTTGATGTTATTTTAAAAGTGCGTTTTCTTTATCAACGCTGTACTTCTATTTTTAACATCTCAAATTGAAGCACACCGCATGTCACTAACATTAATATATAGATTAGAAAAAACCCCTCATTACTCGTTGTAATGAGGGGTTGCTTTGTATCTTATACATTAAATCTAAAGTGTACAACGTCTCCGTCTTTCATAATATATTCTTTACCTTCTAGGCGTTGTTTTCCTGCTTCTTTAGCGCCATTCTCACCATCGAATGCCACGTAATCGTCATAGCTCGTTACTTCGGCACGAATAAAACCTCGCTCAAAGTCTGTATGAATGATACCCGCACATTGTGGTGCTGTCATGCCTTTAATAAACGTCCAAGCGCGCACTTCTTGTACACCGGCTGTAAAGTATGTTGCCAAACCTAGCAAGTCATAAGTTGTACGGATTAAACGATCTAAACCTGGCTCTTCAATGCCTAAGTCCTCTAAGAACATTTCGCGATCTTCATCTTCTAAGACAGCAATCTCTTCTTCAATTTTTGCGCTAATGACAATCACTTCTGAATCTTCTTTTGCTGCATATTCACGAATCAGTTTTACTTTTTCATTATCGTCATCGCCGATTTCATCTTCACCGACGTTAGCAATATAAAGCATTTTTTTAGATGTTAACAACTGCGCTTGGTCGATGAATTTTTGATCTTCTTCTGTGAATTCCAGACTTCTTACTGGATTGCCTTCTTCTAAAGCTTCTTTAATTCTTGATAAAATACGTGTTTCATTAACCGCATCTTTATCTTTTTGGCGAGCCATTTTTTCCACTTTTGGTAAACGTTTGTCAACAGATTCTAAATCCGCTAACACCAATTCCATGTTAATGACTTCAATGTCATCAATTGGATCTACACGACCTGAAACATGCGTTACATTATCATCGTCAAATGCACGAACGACTTGGCAAATCGCATCTACTTCACGAATGTGAGATAGGAATTTGTTACCTAGCCCTTCACCTTTTGAAGCGCCTTTAACAATACCTGCAATATCCGTAAATTCAAATGTTGTTGGAATTGTCTTTTTAGGTTGTACCATCTTCGTTAAAACATCTAATCTGCTATCTGGCACTTCGACAATCCCTACGTTCGGATCTATCGTAGCGAACGGATAGTTTGCTGCTAAAGCACCTGCTTTTGTAATTGCATTGAAAAGTGTCGATTTACCTACGTTGGGCAATCCAACAATACCTGCTGTTAAAGCCATTATTCATTCTCCTTATTATCAGTATCTTGTTGGGATACTAGTATTTTTTTAATTTTTTTATTAAAAGTTTGTCTTGGAATCATGATACTTCTTTGACAATTTTCACATTTTATTCGGATGTCAGCACCTACACGAATGATTTTAAAACGATTCGTGCCACATGCGTGTTGTTTTTTCATTTCTACAATATCATTTAAACCGTAATTGGATGTCATTCTGTAACACCTCCGACCGTCTTAATCATTATTTTTGCTGGTTCGCATCGTACTGTACCATCGTTGGCTGTGGTGTTTTAATTTCTTTAAGTTTAAATAATTTCAAGATTTCTTTTCTTAAAATACGCCCACCTGACGCACCTTCGCCTGGAATTGTCTCTGCAGACACACTCAATACGATTTCGTTATTTGTAATCGAATTAACACCTACTACTTCTGGTGTCGAGATAAATAAGTAATATTTAGATCTAATAGATTCAAAATATGTCGTCAGTACTTCTTCCACATGATCAATGTCTTCTGAAATAGATACTGGAATTTCAACAATTGCCTCACCATTTATAACTGAATAATTGGTAATTTCCCCAACACTCCCATTCGGTAGCGTTGTTAATTCACCTGTAATGGTATTAATGCGCATTGATCTTAAACCAATCGATTTCACTGTGCCTTCTGCCACGGAAGAACCACTATTACTAATTTTAACATAATCCCCAACATCAAACTGATTTTCGAAAATAATGAAGAAACCTGTAATAATATCTTTAACAACAGTTTGAGCACCAAAACCTACTGCAAGACCAACGACACCCGCACTGGCAATAATGCCACCTACGCTTATACCGAATTTACTTAAAATGGTCGTCAGTACTATAAACCATACCACATAGGATACTACATTTTGAACTAATGATATCAAAGTTTTCGAACGCTTTTTATTCCCACTTTTGCCTTTATTTTGAAATTTAAAGAACTGCGCAATCGCTTTATTCACAAAGCGCAAAATAATCCATGCCGCGACAACGTATACAATAATCATAATCAGATTAGATAGTAAAGCTTGATACGTTTCCGGCTTTGTTAAAGGTTCTATAATTGAATATAGGATACTTTTAATTTGACCCAACCATATTCCCTCCTAATATAAGTCTCTTTATCACTGTATTATACTCATTTTAGCAATGAAACAAATCCAACTTGCGCTTTAGTATACAAAAATGAACAAGTGGACGCATTGCTTATGCTTATATAAAGTTTAACCTTTTCTAGTTTATTAAAAATATAGGCTTTAGCAAAGTATTTTAGCAATGCTAGATACATTTTTTAATTTTTATACTTAAAAAAAGACAAAAGAAAAAGAACCATAATTAAAAATTATGATTCTTTAACACCCAATTAGTGATATTACTATATTAAACCTATATAATTCAAGTCTTTTTAATTAATTTATAACTCCTATAAGATTTAAACGCATTCATTCAAATATCCTGAGGACTACATTAATTTTATTATATTTAATGACCCGCACTCATGAACTGAAATAATCAAATTAAATATAATTGAATTTTAATAAATATATAATATTAATATTCTAGCATTATTTTTATACATCTAGGAATTTTGTTACAAAAAAATATTAAATTGTTATAATATTCAAATAAAGGAGGTGTGTCGTATGCTAGCTAACTTAGTAGAACAAACTCTTTCTTTAATCCTAGACCAAATTGAATAACGCACAAGTTGTCACGTACAATTTATGAAGGAGGGGTATTAATGATTGAAAACATTATTGAACTCATTTTCAAGTCGCTTTTAAAATAATTTGAGCACTGCTTTACATGAATCCTTTCGTTGTCGTTGTTGTGCACCAAACCTAAACTACATACATGATGAGCGTCCTTTACGCATGTTAAGAACACAAACTCAAACTGTATTTAGTTTACAACCTAATAATTGATTTTGAGCACGATTTGAGCACGATTGTTATATCTTAATAAAAGAATCTTAATTAAAGATTATGATGCTTTAACACCCAAATTTATATGATAAGTAATTACTTTAATGTATTGCACTTTCTAACATTTATGAGTAATGAACCAAGCGCACATACTGTCCCTTACAACGGTATGTGCGTGTTTTTTATCTTATATTACTTATACTGTCTCTGCAGCCCTTTAAAATTGAAAATACTGATAATACAAATGCCTTTGCTGATTACCCGACGCCATGCGCATTCCATGTAAAAAACACACATCATTTATCCTCATATTTCAATAAATGACATGTGTATTTTCGGTTTCATGTTTGTTTCCATTATTCAATAATTTGTTTTTCTAAATCATTATGCAATTTAAAAATGATAATTCTTTCACCTGTTCTAGAACTTAAATCTGTATGAAAACTTTTCACTTTTTCGCCTGTTATAGACAGCACGATTTCATCAAGCGCTTCAATACCAGATTCAACCAGTTTAGAACGTGTTTTTTTTATAGTTAACAAACCTTCATTCGTTTCACACACTTTGTACTCTGCTTGAGTCAATACGCCGTGTAAACTCACAATAATCATGTCACGTAATATATCCGTTTTAACTGACAGAGAGCCGCGGCCAAGGAAGTCTTTTTCCCATTGGGTAATTGCTTTGCTGATTTCAGACTCATAGCGACCTTTGGTCATTTTCATAAAATATGCATCTCCTGTAGAACTAAAATTAGAAATTCATTTTAACAAAGATAACAGTACCATTTTTTAATCACTTTCTCCATAGTTCTGTCATATTCCCTAGGAAATAACATTGGTTGTCATACGTTAACAAATGCTATGATCCATCATGCTCAGTTCGCATTAACTAAATTTTTTAACTTCGTTTGACCATTCATGCCAGTGATTGTCTTCGTCAACACTTGCTAAACGAACCCAACCATGCATGACTTTCTGCTTAAATGTTTCATCATTTTCTAATAACCGACTAATAAAGGCTTGTGGTGCTTGGATTACAACAACTAATCTAATCGGCGAATGATACATCTTATTATCTGCTGACATCACGGATTGCCATGGTAAACCGGTCAATAAATCACTTGCATTACCTTGCATCACGCCGATACCTGCAGTCACTGATTGTGTTGTTTTACTACCACTTCCGTAATAGTGCGGCGCAACCGTAGATGCGTAATATTGTAAGTTAATCCATTGCGCTACAAGTGCTGGACCCGCAATAATATTTTCTAAAATAGTGCCATTTTCATCGTTTTTCCAATTATAATTATGCAAAAATGCTCTTCCTGCTAAATCACTCTGTTTAGTTAATTCACGCTGACCAATGATAAACGCTGCATTTTTAGCTAGACCCCATTCTGGTCTAATTTCACTCCAATCATTCGTTAATCGATACACTTCATGATTCGGATTGCGATTAGTTAAATTATTATTCGGCAATTGAGAGAGGCGTTTTTTATTTGCTTGATAACTAATTTTTGGCATGGCCGCTTCAATATTTTCATATGCATTACGTGCCGCTTCTGTAAGTTCAGGTACGTAAATCCATGTCAATGTATCAATAGAAGTTTGATGTTCTGCAGCAGCGAAGATTGTCGTCTCAGGAATAGCTACACCTTCTTGCAACAAACCTTGTCTCACTTCTGGCAAATTACATAACTGCGCCAATACTTTTGCATTAAAACCACTCGCCGCACCACCACATGCACCACAATCTAATGACGCTGCATAGGGATTATTGGCACTCTGACTTCCATGTCCACACATGACAACTAACGGTGCGAAATCGTCTGTTAAGTCCATTAGTTTAAGTGCTTGTAGAGCGTAGTTCACTTTTTCTTCATCTGTAAAACCAACCGGCAAATCATCTTCCAAATGTATGTGGCGATGATTGTGCTGATGTTGTGGTTCATAATTTAAAGTCAATGCAGTATCATTGGGTTTCTTTAACCAACTTGTATAAAATTTTCGAATAACACTGCCAACACTTTTCGGTATAAAACTACGTGTAAACATTTGTAGCGATAACCACGGACCACTTAATTCTGGTAATAGTAAGCTAGGCAAGACATTTTGTTTCATTTTTTTAAATGTATACGTCACTGATTCTAATGCATGTTTACGTTGTTGGAATGCATTAGGCTCGTGCTCATGAGTATATTCTTTAATTTTATGCTGTGGCTGGTTCATTACAGGTAATGATGGATGACTATACTTTTTACCCAGTTCCGCTTTTTCGATTGGTAAACCGAAAAATCCAGCTATACCAATAGTTTCAAATGGACCATTAGCTTCAATGTGCTTCCTAAACGGTTCAGAACGCACATCAATACAAAATGCCATTTGTACTAATGTTTGTGATTGTTGTTCATCCTCAACGCTTGATTTCGGTCCGATCATTGCTTTCAATTGTTGATTATAAGTAGCTTCCCAAGCGTCTAACCATAATTTTCTACAAAATTGTTCATTGAATCGATACGCAAATTGAATATGTGCTTGTTGTGCTTCGATAGATAGAGCTTTCCAAGATTGAATTGAAAAATTGCCCCACTGGATCCATGATGCAATCAGCTCTTCTTTATTCATATCATTTAAATCTTCAGGCTGTGATACAGGCAAATATGGCTCAACAATTGCCCATTCCATAGCAATACGGATAGCAAGATAAGAAAAAAGTAAGTCATGCACTTTGTGATTATGTTCATCTTGCCATAGCATCATGCCAGCCCAACCAGGTAAAGATAGTAAGTGATTTTCTAAATATGTTTGCGCGTCTGCCTCTGAGATATTTAAATAGCTTAATGCTTGTTGCATTAAATCCTCTGCCTCATTAGGTAATGATTTTAAACGTGCGCGTTGATCTTTGGTTAACGCAGGATCATACGCTACTAATCTACGCCAAGCATAGAATAATCCCTTGTCACGATTTGGCATTGTCCATCCAGATTGTGCATCATCAATATATAATTTACACCACTTAATCGTATGGTAATCCACCGTATCAATCAGTCGTTCATTTTTTTCATCTAAAATGTAGGTACTCTTTAACGGTACAGTATTTTCAGATTCAAATTTGACCTGTTCATTTAAATCACTAGCTAACGCTTCTAGCTGCGATTTAATATCCGTAGGTGTTTCCAACGTCTCCAATTTCAATGCGTTACGGCCATATTGCGCTGCATTTTCTCTTGGAATCTTTAATGCTGTATCATTTAACCATTGTTGAAAAAATTGTTCTACATACGCATCATCAATTTCGCCTTTTTGATTGGCTTCCAAAATGGTCATTCGTGCAGGATACATATCTACTTTGCGCGTTTCTTTTAGCCAATGGGCAATTTCATCAAATGATTTATGTTCTAGCCTTGCCCACGGACTTCTAGCAGCGAACACTGAAATAGGTGACAATGGTACGATTACGTTACTCGCACGTGTAACTTTATCATGTATATCATCAATATATGTCGACGCTTGCGTTGATTCTATCTTTGATACGCCCATTTTAATGCCCTCCTTTAGATAAATATGATTTCAAATAATTAGGGTGTCGTTCTACTGATTCAAGTTTCGCATCACCTAAGCGTACAATCCACATGTATAATATCGAGAATGCTTTTGACGAACGATTACGTGCTACCCAAGTACTCATCAAACTACCAAATAGCAATAATACTGCAACTATCACTACTGCAAACATTGGTGGTTGTGCGCTATGGAATGTGATTGTATGTAAAGCACCACTGAAAAAGTGATGTACAATATAATAGACTGCACCAACCACAATGAGTACAAACAAGCCCATCATGCGACCAAATCGACCTTCTCCAAACGCAACAAGTTGTGTCCATGATACTGATAACGACCATGCTAAAATCAAACCACTTACTAGTCGATAACCCTGTTCTGGCGCTGATAACCAAAAGCCTAACCCGATTGCGATTGCAAGACCTCGACCAATTAGAATCCATAGATAAGACATGCGTTCATTAACTCGGCTTGGAACGTTAAAATGACGCACCGCTGAACCAGAACGTAAGAATAACGTCGCTTTAAACAAACCGTGCAATATTAAGTGAATGATTGCAGGAATGTAGGCACCTAATGCACACTGAATTAACATAAAGCCCATTTGACCAATCGTTGATCCAACAAGTAATCGTTTATAATCAACATGCACTAAACTGATACCCGCACCAATTAAAACAGATACACTTGCAAACACAAGTAAGACCATCGTTGCGATGTCACCATTAAATAGTGGTGAAAAACGTGTCAGCATAATACCACCCGCATTAACAATTCCCGCGTGCATGATTGCTGATACCGGTGTAGGTGCTGCTACAGATTCAATCAACCATCTTTGGAATGGCCACTGTGCAGCTGGTACCATAACCGCTAATATAATTAATATATTGATTCCAAATTTTGACCAAGCATTGATCTGCGCTAAATTACTCTCTGTAAATATAGCAGTGTAATGCCATTCTCCTGTTATTAAGCCGATCCAAACAACAGCGATTGCTAAAGCTATCCAACCTAAGAAGAACAACTTACCTGTCACAATTGCTGCGGCTCTAGTAACTCTCCAAGCACTCGTCAAACTAATTAAAAGTGTTAGCCCTATTAAAGTACAACCCCAGCTTATAACCATTATGCGGATGTCACCAGTTAACCATGCCATTGCCGCAAAACTTGTCGTCAATGTAAATAACATGAAATATTTTCGATAGCTTCTATCTCCTGCTAAATATCGTATACAATAGCGTTGAATAATTAATCCAATAAATAAAACAAAAAATGCCATTAACCAAGCTAAAATATCTAAATACCACAAACCAGCTTCAACCTGATTTGAAGTAAATAGGAGTCCGATAAATGCTAGCAACGGTGGTAAAGCAACGATACAAATATGTATGCGCACATAAGCAACTGGAATACGTTTATTTAAAAATATAATTCCGCTCAGTGCAGCAATAATAATGGTGATGAAAAAGATAGTTAACAGTATAGATGCATTAAACGATGTAAGCATTTCAGATTCTCCTTTGTAAGATATAATGTAGTGCAGACTACTTAATTACATGATAGGTTGCGTAGCACACCACAAAAAAGCCGACAATATATAATAAACCCTGAACGATTCATTACCATTGCCGGCTTCATAACAACGCACTTTTTTAAATCTAAAGTGTTTTGCTTTGCTACCTAATATATAATTTCATGTTTTTAAATTTAACAATAAAAGTTTTACTTCACGCAATATGTCGTATGATTTGAACTTTTAACTCTTATTCGTCCACTTTTTCAATTTGCCAATATTTCTATTAACATCTTGCTAAAGCCGTAATATCAATTAAAGCGCGTCCTTCAACGACTATATTTATTTTTATTTAATATTACTAATATATAATCATTATTCGTCATTGTCAAGAATAGCTATATTCATTCATACTGATAATAAGTGGAAAATACATAAAATAATAGAAACAAATAACTTTTTTTAATATAATCAATATATATTTATCCGATTATTATTATCGACTATTCTTGTATTACGAATGATAACTTTACCTATGACGCATTTGGAGGTGTAAACATGGAGCATGCTCAAGATAAAATCACTATGCGTGTGATTTTACTTGCAGGGAAAATATTATTATCTTCAGGCGCGGAGATTTCTCGTATAGAAGATACAATGAAACGAATCGCACAATGTATGGGCTACCATAATAGTCAGGGTTATGTGATTAATATTTTCATCAATTTTTCCCTAAGTGAAAATCATGATACACGCATTATCAGGATCAACAAAAATACCACAAACTTGTTAAAAATATTTCAAGTCAATTCTATTTCACGTCAGTTAGCCAGTAATCAAATTTCAATTACCCAGGCCTTCGATCGCCTAAATCATATTGAACAAGCGACACTTAGTATTAAATTGTGGAAGAAGTGTTTAGCTGCAGGTGTGATATCACTCAGTTTTTTATATTTACAGGGCGGGAATTTTCAAAATATTGTGATTACATTTATTGCTGGGTTCCTTGGTTTTCTAATCGTTGAATGTATGCAAAGTAAATCTACGACCATGTTCATACCAGAATTCGTTGCATCTTTCGTTATTGGCGTCATTGTCCTGCTAGGTAGTCAACTATTCAACATTCATCAAACGATAGGACCATCCTTGATTGCTTCTATTATGCCGATTGTGCCAGGTGTCTTAATTACCACAGCCATTCAAGACTTATTTAGCAGACACATGTTAATATTTACAGCCAAATTTTTAGAAGCGCTCGTTATCGCATTCGCTATAGGATCTGGCATTTCTATTGCTTATTTACTATTTTAGGAGGCGTATATCATGACCTTAATCTATGCATTCTTGTTTAGCTTTACTGCCTCTTACTTTTTCGCAGTAATATATGATGCGCCTAAAAATTTATTCTTTGCTGCTGGATTAGCAGGTGCATCAGGATATCTTATTAGTTTTATATTAAATGACCTATTACAAATTGATAGTATCTATTCTAGTTTGCTTGGCAGTTTAACTTTAGGTGTGATGAGTCATATCATGAGTCGAATCCTTAAATCTCCTGTAGTCATTTTTATGATTCCCGGTATCATCCCTTTAGTGCCTGGTAGTTTAGCCTATAAAGCGATGCAACAATTGGTAACATTAAACTTTACTGAAGCTAACAATACGTTTATTAGAACTATCCTTATCGCGGGATCCATCGCCTTAGGCTTACTGCTGTCTGATCAATTATCAAAAACATTGAATATTAAAAAATACTGGAAAGTAAAACGCAATCGATTATAATACGTGAAAAATCCCCTTGCTATTTGAAATAGCAAGGGGCAAAACGTATGACGGTATAATTGATAATGTTGCATTGTAATTTTTCTATATTTAGTTAAAAATTCAAGTTATACTATTCGTTCTGACTATCATATGTCTTTTTAAATCCTGATTATTCTAAACCTGGCTATCAATGCAGATCGCAATAAAGTTTAAAATAATATGAGCGTAAGGTATAAACCGACAAGTGTTACAAATAATACTGGAATCGTAATTATAATACCTGTTTTAAAATACGTTCCCCATGAAATTTTGACCCCTTTTTGAGTCAATACATGCAACCAAAGCAATGTTGCCAACGAACCGATTGGTGTGATTTTAGGACCTAAATCTGACCCAATCACATTGGCGTAGATCATACCTTCTTTAATTATCCCTGTTACATTGGACTGGCCAATCGCAATAGCATCAATAAGTACGGTCGGTAAATTATTCATGACTGATGATAGAAATGCGGCTATAAAGCCCATGCCTAGAACGCTACTAAACAGGCCATAGTTTGAAATATTAGATAAAGTATCAGCTAAAATGGTTGTAATACCCACATTCTTCAATCCAAATACTACTAAATACATACCAATAGAAAATAACACGATATTCCATGGTGCGCCTTTAATAACTTGCTTCGTATGTACAGCATGTGATTTGCGAGCCAACAATACAAAGATTAAAGCAACCATACCTGCGACAATCGATACAGGTATTTGAACAAATTCACTTATAAGATAACCTACGAGTAAAATTGCTAATACAATCCACGATATTTTAAATAATTTTTCATCTTTAATCGCATTTTTAGGTGTTTGGAGATTTTCTGTATGAAACGTTTTAGGTATTGATTTTCTGAAATATATCCAAAGCACTACAATACTCGCGACGAGCGCGAATAGATTAGGAATCATCATTCGACTTAAGTATTCAACAAAGCCAATATCAAAATAATCTGCCGAAACAATATTAACTAAATTACTTACAATAAATGGCAATGACGTTGTATCTGCGATGAATCCACTTGCAATAATAAATGGAAATATCACTTTTTTATTAAAACCTAGATTTCGCACCATAGCGAGTACAATTGGCGTTAAGATTAATGCTGCGCCATCATTAGCAAAAAATGCTGCAACCACTGCACCAAGTAACATAATAAACACAAACATTTTCAACCCATTACCTTTAGAAGCCCTCACCATATGTATCGCTGACCATTCAAAAAATCCAATTTCATCTAATATTAATGAAATAAGGATAACCGCCACAAATGTTAATGTGGCATTCCATACAATACCTGTTACTTCTAACACATCTGAAAAACGAACAACCCCTGTAATTAATGCAAGGATAGCACCGACTAGTGCTGTAATACCGATATCTAATCCTTTAGGTTGCCAGATAACAAACGTTAACGTTAATAAAAAAATGACAATTGCCAAAATAGTCATCATTAACATTCACCTGATTTCATATTTTTACATACACATTCTTGATTAGACGTGTGAATCACGTTTAAATTTTGCTGAATTGATTCTAATAATGTGTGGTTAAGTTGGTACATATGTTTATTGCCCACTTTACGTGTCGTAACTAAGTCATTCGCTACCAATAATTTCATATGGTGACTTAATGTAGGCTGAGAAAATTGAAAGTGTTCTAATAAATCACACGCACATAGTTCACCACAAGAAAGTAAATCTAATATTTCTAATCTACTTGGATCTGACAAGATTTTTAACATAGATGACAATACTTTATAAGACATTATATACCTCCTAGACAATACATAGACTAACATCTATATAGATTGGTGTCTATATTGTGTTGATTATCTCTATAAAAATCACTTATTTGCTTATCTTAACTATCATATAAAAAATTAGTTTCTTATGCAGAAACTTTGTTTCTTTATGTTGATATATAAGCAATATACCTTATTAAAAATTTCTAGTAACATTAAATACGAGAGGTGTTAATAATGATTCAAATATCTAAAACAATAAAAAAAGAACGCTTAAGACTTGGTATGACCCAAGAAGCATTGTCTGAATATCTTAATACAACCAAAACTACTATTTCTAAGTGGGAAAGCGAAATACTTTATCCCGATATTACGATACTTCCCAAATTAGCAAAATTATTTAATATTTCAGTAGATGATTTACTTAATTATAGTATCACTATGACAGATGAAGAAATTAAAAAGATCTCTATATCTCTTTCTAAAATGGTTAATCACACGAGTTATTCTGAATACCTATTTTCTGTTAGAGACTATTATCTTAATTATTGTGATGAATTTAAATTTCTTAATTCATTGTTAGGCATTTTAGCAAATAATATTTTATATTGTGAGAATGAAACACAAATAAAAGAAACTACCGCCTTAGCGCATGAAATAATCAAAATTACAGAAGATAATTCAAACTCTATTTACTTAAAAAGACATGCACAAGGATATCAAACTTTAATGTATATGTTTGAAGGTGATTACTCAGCAGTTATAGAAAATACGCCAGATTTTGATTTAAAAATTGGTGAAAATGCAACATTAACATTAGCTTATTTACAAAATGGAAACCAAACAAAAGCTAAAAATGTAATTCAAACAGATATGTATCAGTCTTTAATGATTTATATGCATGATTTCGCTTTAATGCTTATCTATGATTTACATACTGTTCCAATAGAATCATTAGAATCAAAACTTTATCATTTAAATCAAGCATTTAATGTAGATTATTTATATCCCCATCTAAGTATTAATTGCTATCATAAATTAGCTTTATATTATATAAAAAAAGATACTGATATAGCTATTAATTATTTGGAAAAATATTGCCAATGCTTTGATTACTTAGTTGTTGATTTTGTATATCAAAAAGATGAATTTTTTGAAGGCATTGATGAATGGCTAAATACATTACCCCTAGAAGGACGACTACCTGCCAATTATGAAAACACATTGAATATTATCTGTGCAAGAATCTTGGAAAACGAAAATTTTGTTACTTTAGATAATTTTGGATATATAAAAAAGAAACCACTTAGAATTTATAACAAAAAGGATGAAGGATAATTGATACACAAAAAAGGTCTATAGAAAATATGCTCTCTTTACTTTCTTTATCCCATTTACGCTTTTTCTTGTTGTTGAACATCATAAAAACCTCTTTCAGTAATTGAATTTTGTGATACTAACGTTTCATGCTTCGTATCACTTTCAATGCTTACGTGAAACAAACGACATCATAAAATGCTATTCAACTGCTTTAGGGTTTACACCATATTGATTTGTTTCTTTTTGACCGCTTGTACAACAAACTGCTAATGAAACAATTAAAATCACAATGTACACGACTCCAAAAATAACAGCAATAACTGTTAATGCAGAATTATCGAGTGTTGGAATATCTGAATTTATAAATTCACTAAAATCATTAATAACCGCAATTAGAAAAATGATAATGGGTATTAGCATCGTCATACCAACATCGTGAAACCTTCTAACTGTAACAGTGAACATAGCGACTAGGATTAATATATACACAATCCAACCAACAGTATCTTCTATTATTGCTGGAATTGGTAATAAGAAAAAAATGATTTCAAGCATTATATTAATTAGGATATTCATTAAAAAAGGATACCAAAATTCCTTACGCCTCGCTCTACCTTTGATATTAAGTGCATTGATCCAAAATAATTTGTAATAATGTATCATCCCATTGCTCCCTTAATTATGATTTGAATAAATAAACTGACTACTTGCTTCACTTAAACCATAACACGATAACACAACAAAAAACATAATTAATCTCATGTTTTTATTAATTAATTTATTATAATCACATATCACAAGCCACTTTTACTATAGTCCTATATTTTCTTTTTCATCTTTATTATTATATATTAATTATTCAAAAAATACTTATTGTAGTATTTTAAAATATTGTGACACATGTTATGCTTTTGAAAACGCTATAAATAGGAGGCACTATACATATGGAATCATCTAATTTACCTTTAGCGCAACATTTTTCTAGTTTACGTGAAAAACCCACTTGGGGTTTAAAACTTATTATTGCAATCGTTATCGTCGCGTTATCAGCTACGATTGTTGCATTAACTACGGACTTCAAACAAAATTTCGAAGATGCTGGATTAAGTGGACAACAGCTTGACCAATCACTTGAATTCGCAAAAATTATCGGTGTTGTTAGTGGTGTGATTGGCTCTATCCTTACGATTGGTGTTACTTTTGTAATCATTTTAATTATCTCTAAAATCATGAAATCAGATGCTAGTGCTAAATCTATTTTTTCTGCAACTTTAAGTTATACGATTATTACCAGTACCATCGCACTCATTGTTGTTCTTATACAATGGATTGCAGGACTATCAGTCACAGATTATTCAATTACCAGCCTAAATATCTTTGATAAGGGTAATCCTATACTTCGCGTGTTTGACTTACAAACGCTTATCAGTGCTTATGTTTTAGGAATCTTGTTTTTTGCAACAAGTCGTTTCTCTAAGAAATCGTCCTTTATTTGGTCTATTGTTTATCTTGTCGTAGTTATCGGTTTCTCACTCTTAGGCGCTGCCTTCCAATAATTTTTAACCATAGAAACATCAAATCCCCTCACTACAATTGTAGTGAAGGGATTTTTTAGTATCATAGATTATTTATTTTGTTCTGCTTCTCTTAATTCAATACGTCTAATTTTACCTGAGTTTGTCTTAGGTAAGTCTTCAACAAATTCGATAGCACGTGGATATTTATAAGGTGCTACATCTTGTTTCACATAATTTTGTAATGTCTTAACCGTTTCATCCGTTGCTGGCACATCATCTTGTAAAATCACGAATGCTTTGACGATATTACCTCTGATTTCATGTGGACTCGCAACGACTGCGCATTCTTTCACATATTCGTGTTTTGTCAGAGAATCTTCCACTTCGAATGGCCCAATCGTATAACCAGAACTGATGATAATATCATCTTTACGTCCCTCAAACCAGAAGTAACCATCTGCATCTAATTTAGCTAAGTCACCTGTAATATAATATTCACCTTTTCTAGGTTCCGCTGTACGTTCCGGATCTTTATAGTAACCTTTGAACAGTGCAGGTAAGTCTAACGGCACTGCAATATTACCTACTTCACCTACTTCGGCAAGTTCACCTTCATCATTGATTACTGTAACATGACTGCCAGGAATTGCTTTGCCCATAGAACCAGGACGACTTTCTGTATCTTTTAAGAACCCAATTAATAATGTACTTTCTGTTTGTCCATAACCATCTCTCACTGTAAGGTTGAAACGATTTTGGAATTTTTCAACGACTTCTCTATTAAGTGGTTCTCCTGCTGACACTGCGCTATGCAAATGTTCTAAATTATAATCAGTCAGATTAGGTAACTTCGCCATCAAGCGATATTCTGTTGGTGTACAGCAAAGTACATTAATTTGATAATTTTGCAGTAATTCTAAATATTTTTCTGCATTAAACTTGCCGTTATAAACAAAAGCCGTTGCACCTGAACCCATAATAGATAAGAAAGGACTCCATACCCATTTTTGCCAGCCTGGTGCAGCAGTTGCCCAAACAACATCATCTTCTTTAATACTTAACCAATGTTTCGGCGCCATTTGCATATGTGCATAGCCCCAACCGTGTGAATGAACAACCGCTTTAGGATTACCCGTAGTTCCAGAAGTATATGACAGTAAGGCGATATCATCTCTAGACGTCTCAACAGTGTTTAATTGATCTGAAACTGTTGTTTTTTCATCTTCAACAGCATACCAATCCGCTTCTTGACCGCCGACAATAAATTTCGTAAGCGATGCGTATTCTTTTACCGCTTTAAATTCATCTATACTATCTGAAGTTACGACGATGGCCTTCACTTCGCCATGCGTAATTCTATATTGTAAGTCTTTAGTACGTAACATTTCTGAACTAGGAATAATAACGAGGCCTAATTTCAATGCTGCGAGATAAATTTCATATGTTTCAATGCAACGCGGCATCATCACCAAGACTTTGTCACCTTTTTGTAGTCCATGTTTTAAAAACATATTTCCGACTTTATTAGCGTGCTTAATTAATTGTTTATATGTGATTTCTTTTGTTTCGCCACCCGCGTCTTCAAAAATCACTGCTTTCTTCATTGCATCAGTCGCAAATTTTTCAATTTCGCTGACAATATTATATTGCTCAGGGGCGATTAAATCTTTTTTATCCATTGTCTATTAACTCTCCTTCGGTTCTATATCTATATTGATTAAAAACTCCTAATATTTCATTTAAATATTCTAGTCCATTGTCATCATAATTTTATTATCTTTGCATGTAAAAAAATATGATTACGGCTACTCAGTAATGAATACTTTCCTATTATAATACAACTACAACTAATTTTGAAAATATTCTGAATTTTAAAAGTAATGTCATGCCTGATGTGCCAACTAAAATCTCTGAATGATAACTTTGACATTTGCCTCACATCTCATGTAGTATTTTTAACATACAGTTGTAAAATGTTATTGTGCATTTTCTAATCATTATTCACACAAATATCAATCATTACTTACCTAAAGAACTACCTTTTAAACCGCCTTTTTAAAAACTATTTCATTCCTGTCTCGTTCTGTTTGACTACAAATTTAATTTTTCCAGTTCAACTTTTAGATTTAAATTTTGTATAGTGCTATAATATAATACTGTTTAATTTTTATGAAAGAAGTGAGTTAATTGAGTGCAAGCGATACTTTCCATGTCGAAAAAAGAATCCCCTTATTTATCGTACTACTATCAGGGGCCTTTATTACTATTTTAAACCAAACGTTACTTGGTACGGCTTTACCGCCAATTATGAAAGATCTTCAAGTATCTGAAAGTACCGTACAATGGTTACAATCCATATTTATGTTAGTAAACGGAATAATGATTCCTATTACAGCATTTTTAATTGAACGTTATACATCGAGGCAGTTATTCTTAACTGCAATGAGTATTTTTGCTTTAGGTACATTGCTTTGTGCAGTGGGCGTAGATTTTTCAATGCTTCTGATTGGTCGTGTCCTACAAGCAGCAGGTGCTGGTATTATGATGCCACTTATGCAAACAATCTTATTCCTAACTTTCCCTAAAGAAAAACGTGGGACTGCTATGGGTCTCTTCGGACTCGTCATCGCATTTGCGCCAGCAATTGGACCAACATTATCAGGTGTTTTAGTTGAACATCTTACTTGGAGAAGTGTCTTCTACGTTGTGTTCCCTATCGCAATTATTATAATTATTGCTTCAATTTTCCTATTGAAAAACGTTACCGAAACATCACATCCAAAACTGGATATCACATCTGTAATTCTATCTACATTAGGTTTCGGTGGACTCCTTTACAGCTTTAGTTCAGTCGGCGAAGCTGGATGGGGCAGTGTTCAATTCATTGCACCACTCATCATTGGCATTGTTTCATTAGTTGTTTTCATTCGTCGTCAATTGAAACTAAAAGAACCTATGCTTGAGTTTAGAGTCTTTAGTTATAATATTTACACTTTAGGTACAGCATTAAGTATGTTTGTCTTTGGTGTATTAATCGCATCTAACATTATCTTGCCGTTATATATGCAGAATATGTTACAGTTCTCTGCTTTAGAGTCTGGTCTCGTATTATTGCCTGGCGCTATTATTATGGGTATCATGAACCCAATTACAGGTTATTTATTCGATAAGTTCGGAGGTAAATGGCTTGCACGTATTGGACTACTCATTTTAGTTCTATCCACATTACCATTTACAGTATTAACGGCGCACACGTCGTTTACTTATCTTGCTACATCGAATGCCGTTCGTATGGTGTCGCTCGCTATGGTAATGATGCCGATGACAACTTTAGCAATCAATCAATTGCCAAATCACCTTATCGCACATGGTACTGCAATGAACAATACATTTAGACAAATGGCTGGGGCAATTGGTACAGCATTATTTATTACATTGATGTCTGTTTCATCAAACCCTAGTGATGGTATTGAAGGTATCATCCATGGCGTTAACGTTACATTTATGGTTGCAGCAGCAATTTCATTTGTAGCATTGATATTATCAGCCAAATTATCTGATGATAGCAAACCTTCACGCAGAACAATGTAGTCTATGTGTTAGGTTAATGGTTATTAAATAATTAAAAAAAGCACTTACGATGTATTCTATCATGCATTTCGTAAGTGCTTTTTTTTATCTCAATTCTTATTCACTGATTATTTATTAAAATCAATCAGTAGCTGTCAGTCTATTAATTGCTATTTCCCCAAGCGATTTGGCAGCTACAATTAATGCATCCTCATTCACTTCAAATTTAGGATGATGGTTCATATATGGTGACGCCAACTGTTCTGGTTTACAACCCACAATATAGAAGGTACCCGGAATCTCTTTTAAATAATATGCAAAGTCCTCAGATCCTGATACAGCAGGTATTTCTACAAGCTGTTCAAAATAATCGCCTTTACTTGCAGATAATATATCAACAACATGATTGGTTTGTGTTGGATGATTATAAAGTACAGGATATCCAAATTGGTAATCCAAATCATATGTGATATCAAATCCGACAGCGACACTTTGAGCAACTTTCTCAATTTCTTCATACATAAATTGTTCTAAATCATCATTTTGATAACGTGCAGTCCCTTTAATTGTAACTTTATCTTGAATGACATTCGCACCACCTGGCGCTTCAAAAGCTCCTACCGTTATGACTCCCATTTCTGATGGATCAATACGTCTTGATACGATTGTTTGAAGCGTATTTACAAAGTTTGTTCCCGCAACTAATGCATCATGTGTCTTGTGCGGGCTAGCAGCATGACCACCCAATCCTTTGATTGTTAGTGTGAAAGTGGAACTACCCGCAAATGCATTGCCTTTATTGAAACCAATCACTTCTGGTCCTGCCACGGGCACAACATGAATACCATAAATTTCATCCACATCATTGAGTGCACCAGATGCCATGATTTGTTGCGCCCCTCCTGGAGGCATTTCCTCTGCATGTTAGTGAATGATTTTGATTGTGCCTGAAAGTTGGTCTTTGATGTCAATCAGCGCATCCGCTAATCCTAATAAATAGGCAGTATGTGCGTCATGTCCACATGCGTGCATCACGCCTTGGTTTAACGATTTGAATGGGACGTCCGCTTCTTCTTCAATTGGTAACGCATCAAAATCAGCACGCAACCCAATTGTCTTACCCGGATATCGGCCTGTTATCTCAACAATAATTGCATTACTACCCTCAACGGGTTGTGTTATTGTGACATCTTTATTTTTGTAAAAATCTTGAATATAAGCAGCGGTTTCCGTTTCTTGAAAAGATAATTCTGGATGTTGATGTAAATAACGACGATGCTGCACCATTTCCTCTTTTTTTGCTTCTAATTTTTCAAATAAACTTTCTTTTACATTCATAAACATTCACTTCTCTCAATTAAATTTAAAACATATCACTCTACAACAATTTTAAATTTAATAGTAAATTAATTCAAATATAAATTTAAATTTTAAAAACTTTACATTTTTTATGAATATTTTTCAAAATGAATTATCAATGCATCTTAGCATTACGCTATATTCAATTCTGTTGATTTTTCATTTTTATAAACCATATACATCATTGCACTCGCAATCAATACCATCGCGAAACCAAAATAAGGCGTCATAGTAATTGAAAAATGATTAAGTACGTAACCACCAATGACAGAACCCAAAGTAATACCTATATTAAATGATGCAATATTTAAACTAGACGCAAAATTCGTAGTCGCTTTATTTTTACGTTCTGCAAAAAGTACAACGATTAACTGCAGACCTGGTACATTCATAAAAGCAAACAGTCCCATAATTAAAATAGCGATTGTACCTAAAATTTGATGTGATACCGTCACACCAACAATTAACAATACAATGGCTTGAATTAAAAATATACCGATTAACACTTGCCTTGGACGGTTATTCGTTAATTTACCACCAAGCGTATTACCAATGGCTACCATCACACCATAAATCACTAACAATATAACAACTGCATCATCACTATAATGTAAAGTATCAGTCAGTAGTGTTGTTAAGTAAGTGTACACAACAAAAGTGCCACCATAACCAAGTGCAGTGATTAAATATACCATCATCAATGATTTATTTTTAAAAACGGTTAACTGTTCTAACATAGATGCTTGTTCGTATTCATTTAAATCGTTCGGTACAGATATGATATTAATTACTAAACTTAAAAAGCCAATAATCGCAATTGTTATAAATGAAGCTTCCCAACCAAATTGTTGACCTATCCAAGTTCCAAGTGGCACACCTGTGATTGTCGCAACCGTTAAACCTGTAAACATCATGGCAATGGCACTTGAACGTTTATCAGGTGACACTAGATCACTAGCAATGGCTGTAGCGATAGACATAAAGACACCATGCATTAATGCCGAAAGGACGCGCATAGCAAGTAACATACTGAATGTCGTTGAAAATGCTGCTAATGTATTAGCGATAATAAAAATCAGCATGATCCCTATCAGCAAATGCTTACGTTTTATTTTATTTGTCATTGGCGTTAACAATGGCGCACCAATCGTTACACCAACGGCATAAAGTGAAACCGTTAATCCTGCTAGTGAAATCGTCGTATTAAATGAATCTTTGATTAATGGTAATAAACCTACACTTATAAATTCAGTCATGCCTATAGCAAATGCAGACATGGCTAATGCTAAGATTGCAAATTTATTTTTTCTCATAATTTTTTCGCTCCTTATTTTTTGTTGATTGTGTTACTATAATTCACACATATAAAAATAGGAAGTACGCACTTTAAAGTACTATAGGTACTTTTTAGTGTCTATAAAGGAGCTAATGAAATGAGTAAAACATATAATATTGGTGTCGAAGCGACAATAGATGTTATTGGAGGCAAATGGAAACCGGTCATGCTCTGCCATTTACAAAATAATGGCCGCATGCGTACGTCTGCATTAAAACGTGCCATACCAACAATCACTCAAAAGATGCTCACACAACAATTACGAGAACTAGAAAAAGATGGCATTATTAATCGCATCGTTTACGATCAAGTGCCTCCAAAAGTTGAATACGAACTTTCAGAATACGGTCAAACACTGGGTAAAATTCTTTCATCACTTTGCTATTGGGGAGAATTTCATGTAGAAAAAATGTATAAGCAAGGCGAATCCGTTACTTTAAATCAACAAGACTTTGTAGATATTCCTCGTCCTAGCTAATGATTTATTAAGCTATGGTAAAAATCGAAAACTTTTATTAATTATTTAAATTACATTATTATCCGTCTAATTTTTAGTTATTAAAAGCTATAAAAATACTCCCGTTCAAGTTGTCATTTTTAAATGTTTACTTTAAACGGGAGCATTGCTTTTATTTAGTATAACTTTATTCTTTTCTGTGTTTCTTTTATTTAACGCTTTCTATATAATCATGAAGACAGTGCATTTTCAATTTAATACACAAAGGAGTTATCCATATGAGTACCTTGTCTTTCATATTAACTTTATTCGTTGCTATAGAATTTTTATACATTCTCGTTTTGCAAACCTTTTTAACAACTTCGAAAAAAACGAGTCAACTTTTCAAAATCGAACAGCAAGTGTTTCAACAAGACAAATTAAAAACGCTTATGAAAAACCAAGGTGTTTATAATGGTCTTTTAGGAATATTATTGTTATATGGTTTATTTTTTTCTGACCACCCCAGAGAGCTTATTATTAGCATATTGATTTATATGATCCTTGTAGCATTATATGGTGCAATCACAAGTCAAAAAACCATCCTGCTTAAGCAAGGCGGTCTCCCTATACTAGCACTTATCTCGTTTATTTTTTAAATTTATTTCTTATACCGTAGCTATTAGCTAGTTGTCTTGAGCCATATCTAATCTATAGACAAATAATGTTCCAACAAATAAGCCCAGCAACGATTGCGTGTTGTTGGGCTTGTTTCATGATACTTATTTAATTTTTGCTAGATCCACACCCGTGGTTCTTTCTCTTAAGTCATATTCAATCTCTTCTAAACTACGACCTCGTGTTTCTGGTAAGTATTTAATTACAAAATACATTGCCAAGATGCCGATAAATGCAAATATTAAGAATACCCATTCTGTACTTAGGGCACTATTCAATACTGGGAATAATTGTGCCACAATCAGCGTTCCAAAATTCAATACGAGTGTTGCTAAACCAGTAGCAGCACCACGTGCACGCATTGGGAACATTTCTGGTAACATAACCCAAAGAATAGGTCCCCATGTTAAGCCAAAGAACACAATAAATAGTGATAAACATACGATAATAATAACGGCCGAAGATTCAATACCTATCGTCCAAATCAGGATAGCCATTACAAGGAGTGACATGACCATACCGATGTTTCCTGTGATAAGTAGCTTTTTACGATCAATTTTATCTGCAATAAATACTGCGACAATCGTCACAAGTACATTAATCGTACCTATACCCACAGTACCTAGAATAGATGTCGCTTCACCTAGACCCGCTTTACTAAAAATAGTTGGCGCATAAAATATAATCGCATTAATGCCGATGATTTGTTGGAACAGTGCAAATACACAACCAATCACTAACGTAGGTCTTAACCAAGGTGATTTTAAGATAGACCACGTTGATTCTGAAATGGCTGCAATTTCTTTCATTTCTTTAATTTCTGTATTTATTTCTTTGTCGTCATTAAACGTAATTTTCATAACGTCACGCGCAGCTTTTTCACTTTTATGCTCTAGCAACCATCTAGGACTCTCAGGCATAAATGCAATACCAATTAATAGAATAACGGATGGTACGACAGCTAATCCGAGCATCCAACGCCATCCTTCCATATCTGCAAAAGCATAATTCACTAAATATGCTGCTAAAATACCTATTGTAATCATTAATTGGTTCAATGACCCTAGCGAGCCACGATAAGCCGTAGGTGCCATTTCGGATAAGTAAACCGGAACAGTTGCCATGGAGCCACCGACTGCTAAACCTATAACCAATCTACCGACTACAAGCATCGGCATATTTTGTGCAACGGCCAATATTAATGAACCGACAATATAAACAATGGCTATAATTAATACTAAACGTCTTCTACCAATCCTATCAGACAGCGGTCCACTCCCACCTGAACCAATAATAGCACCAACAAGCATGGATGCTACAACTAAGCCTTCTGTAAAACTATTCAATGGAATATCATCATTGATAAAAAGCAATGCCCCTGAAATAACCCCATTATCATAACCATATAACAAACCACCAAGTGCCCCTAATATGAAAATCAAACTCTTATTTACTTTCAAATTTAACATCCCCTTTAAAATTAATTACAGTATATTCCTATTATGTAAGCGTTTCAAATATTAAATTAATTTCTCTTAAAATTTTTTGAAATAAATATATTTTAAATCTACGTTATATTATTATTTGATAAGTAATTTTACTGTCTAAGTTATATAAATTAACTTTTCTAACACGCTTAAACTCTACAACTTCTTTCACACCATTTAAAAAACCCTTGAAATTGAAGTTTGAAATTCAACTTTAAGGATTCACTAGATATTATCTTAGCAGTTTTGTTTTATTTTTATTTTTATTTTGCTGTATAGCTTTTACTTGAAATTTTACCAGCGTCCACAATAATATCTTTGTTTTGGAAAGGTTCGTTATTGAAAAAACGCGTTAAGATATCTTTGACGCCTTCTTCAATACGCGCTTGTGCTTCTAAGGTCATACCTGAATAATGTACTGTCATACCATTTCTAGGCATCGTTCTCCATGGGTGATCTGCTGGTGCTGGTTGTGGATACCAAACATCACCTGCGTAACCTTGAATATGTTTCGCATTTAAGAGTTCCACTAAATCGTTTGTATTTACAATTTTACCACGTGCAGTATTTATTAAATAGCTGCCAACTTTCATACGGCTTAACACATCATAATCAAATAAGTTATCTGTTTCAGGTGTTAAAGGCGCATGGATTGTAACCGCATCACTTGTTGATACTAATTCATCAAAATTAACAAAAGTAGAATGCTCATTATCTTTTTGATTGATTGGGTCATAGTGTTGGATTGTTACATTAAATGGTGCCAATCTTTCGGCTACAAGTTGGCCAATTCTACCGAAACCAAAGATACCAATTGTTTTATTTTGTAATTCATGCACATGGTTACCAACTTTTGATAAGTTCCATTCGCCATCTTTAGCTTGTCTATGACCTTCTTCGTAATTTCTCAATAAGATGAGTAAATCCATAACTGCGTGTTCTGCAACACTGATCGTATTACTACCAGTGACTTCTACAACACCAATATTGTGTTCACTTGCCGCTTGTAAATCGACGTGGTCTGAACCTACCCCAGCAGTGATTACTAATTTTAAATTAGGTGCTTTTTCAATACGTTCTTTCGTCATATATGCTGAATAAAATGGCGCACTAATAACGATATCCATATCTGCTAAATGTTTATCTAAATCAGCTTCATTGTCTGTTAATATAACGAATTCGTGCCCTTTTTCTTCTAAAAATGGTTTCAAACAATTGCTCTTTCAGTATTTAATAATTGATTATCTTCGCCTGCTACGGATTCTGGGAATAATGCTACGATTTTCATGCTTATCTCTCCTAATAATTTATTTTTAAAACTGTGCAATGTTACTGAACTTATGTGCATCTTCGAAGCAAAAAAATACTCGATACGATTTGCACATACCACCTCCTTGAATGAATCATTCAAAACGTAGTTAGCAAATAGCACCGAGTACCTTACACCATTCCGTATTTATTCAATTGATTTATCGAATACAAATATTGATACAACCTCATCATCGGCTAAATCAATATCTGTAAATAATTTAACAAATTTAGCTCCAACGAGCGTTTCCAATTTCATCTAATTTAATATCGCTGTATAACTGTTTTATCTTTTCAGTGCGGTTATAGTGAAGCATGACTTCATTTTGTTTATCGCCTAAATAAAACTGTTCAACTTTACTTAACGCGTCCGTCATATAGGCAATAGCCCAGTTTCCATTTAAACGAAACTTGTACTTTCTCAGGCCCTTTACCTACATGTTGTTTACGATAAGAACGAATTAAATTTGAAAATTGTTGTTCTTTTTTATGTGATTCTATTTGACTCACCTTCTTCACAAAGTAATGAGTTATAGCTTTCATTTACTTATATTTCTATTATATATCAAGCAATTTAAAATTCAAGTGTTATTACTTTTTTTAAAAATCACACTAAAAATACCTTTAGTTTCAAATTCAATATATAGTGTTTGTATTAATATATACAATACACATAAACTAGCTATCGTATCTGTGAAATAATGTGCTTGTAAATAAATTCTAGATATCATAATCGATAAGATTAATATCGCGCCTATAAAGATGACAGCCTTATGTTTCGCTAATAATACAATCAAACTAACTAAGATACATACACTTAAAACATGCATACTAGGAAAACTATAACCGTCGATGATCGCACTCGGTCTTGGACGTTGGATAGCATATTTTAAAAATGTTCCAATAGCAAAGACACTAAAACACCAAAATCCATACCAAACACATTTAAATCTATCATAAATCAGTAAACCTAGTAATATGATTAACACCATACATAAACAGGCAATAGGTGAAAATACTGTTGAAATCATTGTTAAATATTGAACGATTATCTCTGAAGACATCGTACGATGTAGTAATTGATATATGCTAGCATCCATATTTTCCGTTAAGTTAAACGCAATGCATATAATTAGCATAATGAGACACAGACTGCCTACCGTCATTTTTAAATAATTATTCACGTTGACTATTCCTTCCATAACGCATTCTTCTATATAATAAGTAAACCAAGTATTTTCAATTTACTCAATCCTACTTTAGGCTTATAAATATTAATATGATAAAATCATAATATTTATAATGTATATGATTTTGAATAAAACGATTTGTATCCTTGCATGGTCTTATGCTAAAATCAATTAAAGACTTAAAGTATCTACAATAACTATTATAATACTAAAGGAGTTTTACCTTGAATAAAGACCAGTTTGAACAAATGGCCCACAAGTATGACCACCCTGACAGAATTCACCTAGCACAAATCATTGCTCAAGCAACAAATCAATTGCTCAATCATACAACTTACCATTCGTTATTAGATTATGGTGGTGGCACTGGACTCGTAACATTAAATATAGATCATCACTTTGAACAAGTCACACTTATGGATGCCTCAACTCAAATGGTAAATATTTTTGATGAAAAAATATCAGCATTAGAAAAGACTTCTATTCAAACACTTGTCGGCGATATTTTGGCTGATGATCATCCATTAAACCAATCAACCTATGATGTCATTTTCTTATCTTTAGTCTTACTTCATAGTGGTGACTATAAAGCTTTATTGCATAAACTTTACACGCACCTCAATCCAGGAGGCATGCTGATTTTAGTTGATTTTGATAAAAATGAAAATGTTCAGCATCCAAAAGTTTACAATGGCTTTAAGCAATCTGATATTCTAGAAACCTTTGCTCAAATAGGGTTATCACAAACACAGGCTCATACATTTTATGCTGGTGATCATCTTTTTATGAATCAACATGCTAGTATATTTATTGCTTCGGGTTTTAAATAATTTTTACATTTTTAAGTGTAACTGCTTTCTCTCTTCGTCACTTAAAAATGCATAGTCTACTGCTCTTTCATTAATATATTTGACTTGTTCTAATGTCATCATTTCATTTTCTATAAGTAAAGTATATTCTTCATTTAATGATGTCTGTGTAACGGTTCTATTATCTGTATTAATTAAAAAAGGTATATCTTGTTCTAGCAAATAAGGTAAATTTAATGCTTCTAACCCTGTAATGGCCTTGGTTTGAATATTACTTTTTGGACACATCTCTAAGAGTACGTCATTTTCTTTAACAAACTGCAATGATTGTTTATCTTGATTTATAGCAACACCATGTCCAATACGTTTCGAGCCTAATTTAATACCTTCTATCACATTATGCATACAACCGCACTCTCCAGCGTGTAACGTAAGATTGAAACCTTTATCTAAGCCATATTTTATTGTATCTTCAATCGCTTCAGTAGGAAATCCTACTTCAGGACCTGCAAAGTCAATGCCACAAATTGCTTCATGATGATGTTGATGAATAAAATCAAAAAGTGCTTGGTTTTGTTCAGTATGATGTTGTCGCATCGCACATACTAACAAATTAACGCCTATCCCTAATGTATTAACCGCTTCATTAACACCTAACTCTACTGCTTCCAACACCTCTGTCATCGTTAACCCTTGATCCATATGAAATAATGGTGCGAAACGAATTTCAATATATTTCACATTATCGTTATATGCTTGCTTGGCAACATCTACAACCGCACGTTTCAAACTATCTTTTGTCTGAAGTACTTTTAATATTTCATCGAAACACTGTAAATAGTCATCTAAACTATCACACTGACTACTGACAAATAATTTTGATTCATCTAAGTTAACACCTTGTTCATCTGCAAGTTGTCTAATCAATTCTACACTTGTTGAACCGTCTAGGTGACAATGTAATTCAACCTTGGCAATTTCTTCTATGGACTTATTCATGCTTAGAACCTACCTCTACCTACATTTGATTATGTTTAAAATTTATCTATTTACTATATCATGATGCATTTAACTTTGCTACGACTCAAATTACATGTCGACATAACGTTGAGCCATCATTTTTAATCAACTCATTTTAAATTAAGTATAACCAAAAAGCAGTGTCTGATGATGTATAGTCATATAAATACAATGTATTTTGGGCGAGACGCTTGAAGGAACAGGACAAGCTAAAGACCTCAGACTGAAGCTGGATCCTTAGAAAGTGAGCCAACCATACGAAAAATTAAATAAAGAAGAAGCGCTCAGATCCATTGAATTAAATCACCTGAGCGCTTCTTTTTCTGGGGTTGATGTATCACTTCCCCATTATTATACAATAAACATTATCTACATAGCTTGATAACATTGATTAAAAATAGACATCATATTTCACCTAAGTAACCTAATATGACTAGTGAAATACCTAAACCAACAAAACTCATAATGAGTAGCGTGACAACAATTTTCAATTCAGTCAAAAAATATTTTCTATCTTGTCCTTTATTTACAAGCCAAACACCTAAAACCACGACGAGTACAAAAATTATAATCAAACAATATGCAATTATATTTAAAATGCCCATATCAATGCCCCTTTGCGTACGATTCACATGTTGACCTTCTGTATGCATCAGTTATTTCGCACATCTCTATCACGTTCTCCCAAACATCAATGCTTAACCTATACTGGTTTCACATCAAGATAGTCATGTACTTTTAAATAGTCAATAATTTGATTAACAGCTGTTTCAATACTGTCTTGCTCTGTATCTATAATAATTTCTGGATTATTGGGCTCTTCATAAGGCGCATTGATTCCAGTAAATCCTTTAATTTCTCCGTTTCTTGCTTTTTGATACAATCCTTTAGGATCTCTAGATTCACACGTTTCTATACTACAAGACGTGTATATTTCGATAAATTCTTTGTCGTCTAATAAGTTTCGTACTTCATCTCGGTCAGCTTGATAGGGCGATATAAACGCTGTAATCGTAATTAATCCTGCATCGACCATGAGTTTACTTACTTCGCCAATACGACGTATATTCTCTTTTCGATCTTCCGGACTAAAGCCAAGATTGTTATTTAAGCCATGTCTGACATTATCTCCATCTAGTCGGTACGTATGTACTTGTTGTTGATATAATGCTTTTTCTAATGCTACTGATATCGTAGATTTACCAGAACCTGATAAACCCGTAAACCAGATGACAACACTGCGATGTTGATTACGTTGTTGTCTTTCTACTTTCGTAACTGCTGATTCATGCCATGTAATATGATTTGAAGTGGCCATGTTCAAACTCCTTTGATCTTATTTTTCTTGTAATCCTTTGATAAGTACATCCGCTACCTCTGGTCTTGAAAAAGCTTTCGGCAAGGACTCTCCGTTTTTTAATTTTTCACGAACTTTCGTGCCACTCAAATGTAAATGTTCTGAAGCATCGTGTGGACATGTTTTGGCTGTTGCCATATTTTCACAAACATTGCAGTAAAAAGCATGTTCAAATTTCAAAATTTGTATGCCCAATTCATCTTCATATTGTGCGATGAGTGTTTGCGCATCGTAAGTTCCATAATAATCACCGACACCCGCGTGATCACGTCCTACAATAAAATGCGTGCAACCATAATTTTTTCGTACTGTGGCATGTAATATCGCTTCACGTGGACCTGCATAACGCATCGCAGCTGGATAAATAACTAATCTCGTTCTATTTTCCGGGTAATAATTTTTTAATATCACTTCATAACTTTCCATGCGAACGGCTGCAGGAATATCATCTGATTTTGTTTCACCTACTAAAGGATTCAGTAATAAACCATCTACAGATTCTAAAGCTGCTTTTTGAATATATTCATGTGCACGGTGTACAGGATTACGCGTTTGAAACCCAACAACCGTTTTCCAATTTAAGTCATAAAACAATTGTCTCGTCTCAGATGGGTCCAAATGATAATCGACAAATTCATCATGTTTCGGTCGATCTACTAGGTGAATGGGTCCAGCAAGATAGACACTGCCTTTTTCATATACCTTCAATACACCTGGATGTTCAATATCCGTAGTACCATAAACGAATGCTGCTTCTTTCTCCTTGTCATAGGTATATTTTTCCTCAAGTTCAAGCACACCATATAAATGATTATCTTCACCATATAACGCAATGCTTTCACCGATTTCAAGCTCATTTGCTTTATCTTCCGTAACCGGCAACGTAATCGGTATACTCCACACTAGACCGTTTTTCAAATGGAGATTTTCAACGACTTCATTATAATCCGCTTCATTCATAAAACCTGTAAGGGGACTAAAACCACCAATGCCAATCAGTTCTAAATCTGATAAACTCCAAGGGTTCAGTGTAATGGCTGGCATGGAATGCGATACTTCCAACATTGTTTCCTTCAGCTCAGCGTTAACTTCTCTATTAATTAATGTACCACCATGTGGTTGAATCGTATTTTCAATAATCTCTTTTGTTAATGCCATATTGATTCACTCCTTTTAATCTATCTCATTTGCGTTAACATTCACTTTCTTTTTAGAAAAATCTATGGGTAGCTTTTTATTTTGATATAAAGCGAAAATAATTAAGCCTATCCAAAGCAGTATGACTGCAATTTTTATCACTATGGAAGTTGTTGCATTTAATTGAAAAACACTAATTAGTGAACTGCTATTTGTAAAAATAATCATCCCACCGACACAGACTGCTAATATATTCATCGGCAAAATTTTAACTAACCATGCTGCAAAAGGTGCAGCAATCAAACCACCAATACTTAGCGCAATCACTAACCCCCAGTTAATCTGGCTCCATCCCAAGAAGATAATGAAACTGATGGATGCTGAAATAGTGACAAAAAATTCACTTGCAGATACTGTACCTATGGCATATCTCGGTTCTAGCTTTTTCTGTGCTAATAATAAAGGTGTGTTGACTGGGCCCCAGCCGCCACCACCAATGGCATCTAAAAATCCTGCAACTGCGCCTTGCGGAATCATGGCATAACGTCCGATCGTCGAAGGATCTTTAACAACTGTTTGATGACGTTTATATAAAAATTGATATAAAATATATATGCCCATTGTTAATAGAAATATTGCTATAAAAGGTTTAATCAAGTCACTATGTATATGACTTAAAAACGCTGCGCCAATAAATGATGTAATCGCACCTGGTATTGCTAACTTAATCATGGTAGGTTTATGTACATTTTCAAATTTCAGATGTGAGGTACCAGAAGCAGCCGTTGTTGCAATTTCTGAAAAATGTATTGTCGCGGATGCAATTGCTGGTGCGATACCAAATGTGAGTAATATTGATGATGATGAAGCACCAAAGCCCATGCCTAGTGATCCATCAATGAGTTGAGCGAGGAATCCTGCAAGTGCAAAGATAAATAATTTATGCATTTGTCGTGCCCCTTCCGACTTTAGTTTAGTGATTCAAGTTTCTTTATCATTTTGATTTGTTTATTTTTATCTCTATAGGATGGATCTAACACATGTTTCAAAAAATCTTGTTTTTCTTGCGTCGTTAAATTACTTCGTTTGATATGCTGTCTGCATTCATATAAAAAATCCACATACGCTTCATAACTGAGATCGAAACGTGCTTTAAACTCTTCTAAAATTTGTGCAGTGAGCGTTGGGCTTGCACCATTCGTAGAAATACTCAGCGTTAATCGCCCTCTTCTTAATATGCTTGGAAATACAACATCACCAGTATGTGCTTTAGACGTCATGTTTAGTAATGCGTGTTGCGGTTTAGAAGCAGCGATTTGTTGATTTACGCGGTTATCATTCGTGGCAGCAATGATTAAATCTGCTTCCGCGATATCATTTACTTCAAATGCTTTAGCACACCAACTCATCTCACCCTGTTCGTAGCGGTGATATAGTGCAACTGTAAGTGAAGGACTAATAACTTTAATATGGGTTGTATAGTTAACTAATGTGGCAATACGGCGTTCAGCAACCTGTCCACCGCCCACAATCACGACGCGTTTATTAGAAATATCTATCATAAGTGGTATGAATGGCATACCATCACTTCCTTGTTAAAATGAATTACTGTGTCACATATTCAAAAGTCTCTTCAACACGTGCTTTCAATGCATCTTGTAAATGTTGATGTTTACCCAATCGTTTACACAATATAATCTCTTTATCATTTTGATATTCTGTAACCGTATCAATGATTTGTTGATCTAAAATACCTGTAAACCATAAATAAGGCACAATATATATTTGGGAACATTCCGTTTGTACTGCGCTGTGTAGTGCATCTTTGAATGCAGGCTTACAAGCTGCTAAGTAGCAAGTCTCGATAT
Organism: Staphylococcus sp. LKG4-2; assembly: GCF_050955665.1. Lineage (NCBI taxonomy): Bacteria > Bacillati > Bacillota > Bacilli > Caryophanales > Staphylococcaceae > Staphylococcus > Staphylococcus sp. LKG4-2. Next base: position 123,399 of record NZ_CP194532.1, read on the forward strand.
CTTCAATTTCAGTTTGTTCATACAACTGTGTCTTGATCGTAGAAATGTCTATTTGTGTTTGGGGATTATAGCTGCCTCTACCGATAATGAGCACTTTTGCATCCGAATTAGGCGTCACGCCAGATTCTTCAATTCTCTGCTTTAATATCTCAGTCAGTCTCGGTTGTACGCCTAACGGTCTGCCATAGGACACATGTACATTAGGGTATCTTTGCTGACTATGTTCAATTTCTGCTGGAATATCTTTGTAGTAATGCCCTGCACTTAATAACAACACTGGCACAACTGAAATCTCTGTCGCACCTTTATCTACTAGACGCTGAAATCCTTGTGCCAAATTCGGACTGGTTAATTCTAAAAAACATGTTTCCTGTAATGGCACATTGACCTGCGCTTTGACTAAATCAATAAAGTCTGTCGCTTCGTTCACTGCATCTGGAACCCTACTACCATGACTCACATATAAGACACCTCGCATAGTTACCCCTCCTTATTTATAGCGATAAACTCACCTATTTTACTTTCTATTGATATGTTAATTTCGCTACTGCTGATTCAACAGGCATTTCTTCAAACCAACTAATACGTTCTCTTAGTTTGACTACTTCTCCGACAACAATCATCGCTGGATTTTCAATATCCTTTGCTACTTCGACAATATTTGATAATGTACCTACCACAGTTTTTTGAAATTCAGATGTTCCCAGATGAACTAAAGCGACAGGTGTCTCAGATGAACGACCATGTTTCATCAATAATTCACTAATTTCAGGTAATTTTTTAACACCCATATAAATACATAGCGTTTCCGGCCCAAGTGCAAGATGTTTCCAGTAACTTTCTTTATCTATATTTTTATTAATCACACCTGTTACAAATGCAACAGATGAACTATAGTCACGATGTGTTACTGGAATACCTGCATATGCTGGTGCTGCAACACCTGAAGTGATGCCAGGAACGATTTCGAATGGTATATGATGTTCGGCTAATATCTCTGCTTCTTCTCCACCTCTACCAAAGATAAATGGATCTCCACCCTTTAATCTTGTGATGGTTTGTCCTTTCTTTGCTAGATTGACGAGTAATTTATTCGTATCTTCTTGTGGTAATGAATGACGATTCGGATCTTTCCCACAATACATAAATTTCGCTGAAGGCGATGCATGATTTAACAACGCCTTGTTCACCAATCGGTCATACAAGATGACATCTGCTTGTTCAATTGCTTTTAACCCTTTAACTGTAATTAGATCAGGGTCTCCAGGCCCTGCGCCTACTAAAAATACTTTCCCCATCCTGTCACCACTTTCTCAATTTTTAACTATGGAATGTTTGCCCATCTCTGACTTCTTCAACGATGCCAGCACGTACAACGAAATCACCAAAATGTTCGCCTTCTGTTCTTTCTTTTGCATACTGTAATAAAATAGGTCTTAAACTTTCTAAAATTTCTGCTTCACCGATATTTTCTTTGTAGATTTTGTTTAATCTATCACCTATAAAGCCACCGCCTAAATACATATTGTATTTACCTGGACCTTTTCCAATAAATGCAACTTCTGCTAACGCTGGTCTTGCACAGCCATTTGGACAACCTGTCATTCTAATCGTAATTTCTTCTTCTTTTAGACCTGCTTCATCAAGTAAATCTTCAATCTTCGTAATCAACGATGGTAAATATCTCTCTGACTCTGCCATCGCCAGTCCACATGTTGGGAAAGCAACACAAGCCATAGAATTACGTCTTAAACCTGTATAATGTTGACCATCTGTAATACCAAAATCTGTGATAATTTTTTCAATTTCATTCTTTTTATGTGCAGCTACATTCGCAATCACAAGGTTTTGATTCGGTGTTAACCTAAAATCACCTGTGTGAACTTCTGCAATCGTTCTTAATGCCGTTTTTAATTTATAATCTTCCGTATCTTTTACACGTCCGTTTTGAACAAAGAGTGTATAGTGCCATTTACCACTACCTTCAGTCCACCCATAGCGATCACCATTATGTTCAAAATGATAAGGACGCTTGTTTTCTAATTGCCAACCTAAGCGATTGTTGATTTCATTTCTAATCCAATCAACGCCAAGTCTATCTACTGTATATTTAAAGCGTGCATTCGTACGTTCTTCACGATTACCATAATCTCTTTGAACCGTTAAAATCTTTTCACATACATCGACGACTTCTTCCTTAGGAATGTAACCAATCAATCTGCCAACTTGTGGATAGGTTGCTGTATTACCATGTTTCATACCCATACCGCCACCTACAGCGACATTAAAGCCAACAAGTTGTTCATTTTCTAAAATAGCGATTAATCCAATATCTTGAGAATAAACATCTATATCATTAGATGGGGGTACTGCGATACCAATCTTAAATTTACGAGGAAGATATGTTTTGCCATAAATTGGCTCTGGTTCTTCATCGCTAGTATCTAAGACTTTTTCTCCGTCTAACCAAATCTCATGATAGGCTTGTGTTTTCGGCGATAAATGTCTACTAATATCACTGGCAATTTGATTAATTTCACTGTGCACATCCGATTGATATGGATTAGGGTTACACATAACGTTACGATTCACATCACCACAAGCCGCAAGTGTATCTAATAAGGACTGGTTAATATCTTTCATCGTTTGTTTTAAATTGCGTTTTAAAATACCGTGAAATTGAAATGCCTGTCTTGTAGTTAGTTTGATTGTGCCGTTCGCATATGTATTAGCAATATCGTCCATCGCTATCCATTGCTCTGCTGTTGATGCACCTCCTGGCGCACGCACTCTAATCATGAAGCTATACGCAGGTTCTAGCTTTTGTCTTCTACGTTCATCACGTATATCTCTATCATCTTGCATGTAACTACCATGGAATTTTAAAAGTTTCGTATCTTCTTCTGCGATAGCGCCTGTTACTCTATCTGCCAAACCTTGAACAATCGATCCTCGAAGATAATCACTATGTGCTTTGATACGTTCCATTTCATCCAGTTTGTCTGAAAAATTGACTTTTGTTTCAGCCATGTAATCATTCCTTTCTTAGTAAACATCTCTTTGGTAACGTTTTTCTTGTTTCATTTGAGTAAGATAGGCTTCTGCATCTGCTTCTGACATGTCACCTTCTTGCTCTATAACACTACGAATGGTGTCATGTACATCTTTTGCCATGTGTTTTTCATCACCGCAAACATATATTGCTGCACCATCTTGTAGCCATTGATAAAATAGCTCACTTTGTTGGGCAATACGATGCTGAACATAAATTTTTTCTTCTGTATCTCGTGAAAAAGCGAGATCCAGTTTAGCTAATGTTTCATCTTTCAGCCATGCCTGCCATTCTGTTTGATATAAAAAGTCTGTAGTAAAATATTGTTCTCCGAAAAACAACCACGTATTGCCAGATAACCCAAGCTCTTCACGTTCTTGCATATAAGCTCTAAATGGTGCTACGCCTGTGCCTGGCCCTATCATAATGACTGGCGTTTCTTCATCAAATGGAAACTTAAAGTTTGGATTTTTTTTAAGGTAAATCGGTAATGTGTCTCCAGGTTGAATCCGTTCTGCTAGTTGGACAGAGCACACACCTTTACGCGTGCGTTCGTGCGCTTCATATCGAACGGCGCCAACGGTTATATGCACTTCATCTGGTGTGGCCTCATAACTACTAGCGATAGAATATTCTCTTGCTGGCAATTTCCTTAGTAATTTATAAAATGTTTCTGGCTTCAGTTCTGAAGTTGGAAATTCTATTAATAAATCTATGACATCGCGACCATCAACATATTGTTGTATCCATTCTGCATTGTCTATTTGACTAAGTAACTCCGTATTGCCAAATAACTCCGCTGCTTTTTGAAGTAATGGTTTCGTCAGCTTAGTAATCTCAAAGTGTTCAGTTAACGCTTTTTCCAATGGCAATGTATCGCCATCATCATTGATTGGAATTTCAATATCTTTATCCCAACCCAGTGTCTCAATCAGTAGTGTCACAATTTCTGGTTCATTTTGAGGTAAGACTACCACGCAGTCTCCAGGTTCAAATGATTCACCGTAATTATCTAATAGCAATTCAACATGTCTAACTTCTTTGTTAGAACCTCGACCATTCAGATTGATATTCTCTAACACTTCAGCTTTGTAAGGATTCGATTTTGAGTAACGTTTTTCTTTGGCAGATTGTACTGTTTCAGTAGAAGTCACCGTTGAACCATGACCTGTAGATTGATTTAGAATTTCAATATTCTTATTCATCCACTTTTCAGCTAAATCATCAAAATCTAAATCACAATCTTGTCTATCCGTAAGGCGTTCAGCACCTAATTCTAATAATTTTGCATCGAAGTCTTTACCTGTTTGGCAGAAATACTCGTATGACTCGTCTCCTAATGCAAGCACGGAGAACCTTACATTTTCTAATTTTGGTGCCTTACGACTATGTATAAATTCATGAAATGTAAGTGCATTGTCTGGCGGATCACCTTCACCGTGCGTGGCAGTAATGACAAATAAATCCTCCACTTTTTTAAATTCCTTTTGTTTAATTTCATCCATTGCCGTTAACTTAACAGTGTAATTATGTTCGACCAGTCGATCTGCAAATATTTCAGCTAAACTTTGTGCATTACCTGTTTCTGAACCATAAACTACGGTAATGTGACGATCGTTGTTTGTTTGGCTTTCGGATTCATTATTTAAAACATATTCTGCCACCTGTTGTGGCGCCTCAGTTGTTTGTGCTACAGCCCCTTGTTGCGCTGTAAGGTAACCGGTTAACCATATTTGCTGTTCAGCAGTTAACGTCTGAAAAATTTGATTTAACTGTGCTGCTTGTTCTTGGTCAAAAGGACTATTTGATACTGATAAATTCACAATGCATTCACCCCGATATTTATTTGATAAATTATAATTATTGTCTAAATAGGTTTAATCAATTTCATTTCTTGCCATATCAACGATATAGCAATCGAATTTTATATCTTCTACAACATTCATTATATTTCCGATACGAATACTAGGTTATTAGTGTAAAAAAAAGAATCTACTTAATTTATGGTTTATTCGTCGTATGTAGACCACATTCCGTCTTAGTAGAATTCGTCCATCTACCTGCTCTTGAATCACCATTACCAGAAACGGCCTCAGTACATGGAATACAACCAATACTTGGAAAATTGAAATCATGTAGTTCGTTATAATGTAAATCATGCGCTTTAATATAATCCCACACATCATCCCAAGTCCAATGAATCAGAGGACACACTTTTACTGATTTGAATCGTTCATCTTTATTAATAAAATTAGTTGCCTGTCGACTCGGTGATTGTTCTCTTCTTAAACCTGAAACCCAAGCTGTCGCCCCAGATAGCACTTCTTCAAGCGGTTTAATTTTACGAATATAACAACATTGATTTGGATCTTGTTTCCATAAAGCTGGCGCAACTTGATCCGCTTGTTCTTCTAAAGTAAGACTCGGTTGTTTAAGCTTAATGTTTAATTCCGGATAACGTGCTTTAACACGGTCTATCAAATCGTATGTCTCTTGAAAGTGGAGATTCGTATCTAAAAATACAATTTCCGCATCTTTCTTCACACTAGAAATTAAATCAATTAAAATCATGCCTTCTGCACCGAAACTACATGAATAAATAATAGAATCACCATATACATCGTAAGCCCATCTAATCACTTCACGTGCACCTTTAGTTTCATCAGTGATATCCAGTGTTTCAAAAGCGTGTGGATTGAAATCATCATACGTAATTTTTGTTTCTGACATTAACGGGTCCACCCCTTTTCTTCTAATGTACGCTTACTTAAATTCAAGTTATACTTCGTTTTTTGAATTATTTGAAAATAATTATGCTACACACTTTACTCATTGAAATTTTTTATGTCAAGTTTGTGTTTATTAAAATAATTATATTAATTTTTTGACAAAATACACCATTGAAACCGCTTTAAAAAGCGAAGTTAAAACGTTTTATAATAATTATTTTCACACAATAGTCATAATAATCTAGTTACTTTCAAATCGCCCTAAAGCCTATGGTTATCATGTTTTAAATTTTTTTAAAAATTTTTTAAATTTTAATAATAATTCTAATCTAGAAACAAAAAGCGCAGGTATATAACATCAAATATTTAATTTGATGTTATATACCTGCGTTGCAAAAATGATTAAATCTCTAATACCTTAAATCTTTAATCCTTTTATATTATACTGAAAAACTGAGTCTTGGTATAAATGTTTCAAAATGAACATGATTCATAGAAATACCTAATGTTTGTAATTCAGCAATCATTGCTTTTAAGAATGAGTTACCGCCACACACATAGATCTCCGTCTCATTGTCCACATATTGACGCAGTTGTTCTGATTCGATAAAACCATCTTCATCACGAAAATGAATATCAAACTGGGCATGGTCTGATTGATTTGCAATTGTAGTTAATTTTTCTTCAAAAGCAACATTTTGTGCGTTAGATGTTGATTGTAAGAAAATAGCTGGTGTACCTATGTTAACGGCTTCATTAAACATTGAGACAAGCGGTGTAACCCCTACACCTGAACCCAAAAATAATTGTTTGTTTTCTATATTTTCTAATTTAAATCCACCTACTGGTGCAGATATATTTAAAATGGCACCTTCAGTTACTTCATCGTGTAACACAGTAGAAACTTCACCTTCGTGCGTTTCAGTAACATCTCTTCTTACACCAAATGTTAAGTAACTTTCATCTCCATCAACTATGGAATAGTGTCTTTTTGCACGATAAGGTAATTTTTCACTAGAAATATCTACAGTTATATATTGTCCTGGTATAAATTGACTTAAATCAATGCGATTTGATGTGACAGTAAATGATTTAATAAGTTCTGTCTCCTCAGTGATATTTGTAACTTCAAATGGTTTAAAACCTTCCCATGCCATTTGTTTATAAATATCTTTTTCTAAGCCAATAAAGGCATCAGCGATAGCTCCATAAGCTTTTATCCATGTTTGAATAATAGGATCATTATTTTCTAAACCTGTCACTTCTTGGATTGCCCAAATTAAATTTTCTCCAACAATATCATAATGTTCCGGTTGCACTTGTAAAGCACAATGTTTATAAACTACAGGCATTATTGCTGGTACGATAGGTGTTAAATCTTCAATGTTTTCCGCTGCTGCCAGTACTGCCATAGCAAGTGCTGATGATTGCAGTCCCTTTTTTTGATTTGTTTGGTTAAATACATTTTTTAATTCTGGATGCACTTCAAATAACCTTTTATAGAAAATTTTCGTAATAGTTTGTCCTTTTTCTTTAAGTAATGGCACTGTATCTCTAATTGTTTGAATTTCTCTTTCTGTTAACATATTATACCTCCTAATTACTTCTCACCACTATTATTGTACGAAATAATATAACTTACAATCATTAACAATTAATTCAAACATTTTCTAAATGCATAGTTCACAAAATGTTAACTAATTAAAAAAAGTATAAATTCAAATTCTTTGGTATGTATTGATTTGCTCACATTTTATAAATTGAAATCGTATATTGTATGATCTAAAACTTTAATCCACTATGATTAGTCAACTAAAACCACGCTAAAAAGTCTGTACTTCACTACTTTTTAGCGTGGTTTTTTATTCTTATTTTTCACTTAAGTATAAATCTTCTATGACTGTTGCTACGGATTCAGCATTATTTTGAATATACACATCATAAGCCTCAGAGCAGCCTGATGTGCCAGTCACATAAAAAGATTGTTGGGCATGGTTTAATAATTGCGTATCGTTCACATCATTTCCAAAAGCAATATAGTTTTGTGCACCAATCATGTACTTTAAGGTAGAGTGCTTATTAATGTTTATGGCTGTAATATCTATGCTATGATCCACTTCGTGTATATGGATTGATAATACATCCTCGTAACTTTGAAACCATTGTTTAAGTGCTTTAAATGTTTTTTCCTCAGTCGCGAATAGAATCACCTTAATTGGATGTTGAATATGAGCAACCTTCACATTCTTTGCTAAACCATCTGGATCTAATTGTCTATAAATTGGATGGCTTTCACTTACGTTAGCAGCATAGTCAAAATCTCCATCGATAATATATTTTAAATCATAATCGCTGATTAACTTCACAATCTTTTCAAATAAATCATTCGGGATATAAGCCATGGTTTGAATTTCTCCAACTTTTGAAATAATAGAGCCATTTCCACCAATGAGCCAATGATTACTGTAATCTCTAACAACTGGTAACAAATCACGTATAGGTCGTGCTGACGCAAATATGATATCGTGTTGCCGATTCAATTGCTGTATCACTTGATTTAACCGTGATTCTATAAATTTGCCATTAAAACAAATCGTGCCATCTATATCAAAAACAAATATCATAGTCATACCTCTTTTAAATTTTTATTCATCATGCTGATATTTAGCATTTAACTGATGAATTAATCGTTTAAATTCATCCTCTGATTTAAATTCAAACGTAATTTGGCCTTTTTTATTTTTAGTGGAAATAGCTACATTTGCACCATATTGCGCTTTAAGTTGACGTTCTTGTTGTCTAATAAACTTTGGTTTTGTTGCCTTTTGTGTAGCCTCTACTTTATCTTTATTATCACTATAATGTGTAGTGACATAATGTTCTAATTCTCTTACACTCCATGCCTCACGGGAAGCTTGTTTGGCAATTTGTTGCATTTTTTGTTTGTCCTTAACACTTAATAATGTGCGGCCATGAGCGCTTGATAACGCACCATCTCTCACCATATTTGAAACAGTCTGTGGCAAGTTTAATAAACGCAACATATTCGCAATGTAAGGTCTAGATTTACTTAGACGTTGCGCAACATCTTGCTGCGTTAAATTTAAGTCATCCATCAATTTACGATAACTTTCCGCTTCTTCAATTGCATTTAAATCCTCACGCTGTAAATTTTCAATGATTGCAAGTTCCATCATATCTTCATCCGTAAGTGATTTAACAATCGCAGGTATTTCAGTCAATCCCGCAATTGTTGCAGCACGAAATCGCCTTTCGCCGACAACGATATGATAGCCAGAAATCGTTTTTCTCAAAACGATGGGTTGTAATATGCCGTGAAGTTTAATTGATTTGGCAAGATCATTTAATCGTTCCTCATCAAATGTTTTACGTGGTTGATATGGATTTGCCTTAACAGTAGTCATAGCTATTTTTTGAATATTTTCGTTATCTTCTATGGTTAATTGCTCATCTTGATGATTTTCGATTGTCAAACACCTACTTTCTATTTTCTCTAGCTCGTTTAATTTGATTTATTATTAGATGTGCCTATTATATCATCACTCATCTACCAAAGAATATAGGACAAATAATTAGTTTAATCGAAATTTTCAGATAAGTTGTTGACAAAAGTAATTTTAATGTGTAATCTTGGGTATATCAAATTCGAAATAATAGAAACACAGTAACAAGGAAAGTAGAACTTACACTGCTGACACAGAGAGTCTTCGTAACGCTGAAAGAAGATACAGAAAGAAAGTTTGAAAATGGCCTTTGAGTGTTGATGCCAATATGAGGTATCAACGGGCGCGCCCGTTATAGCGCTACAGTATTAACATTTTGTTAAATGGCGTACTGGATTATTCCACACGTTATCTTCTCGTTAATACTCATTTTATTTATAGAATGGGTTTTTTATTTACGAAAAATGATAACACGATTCAGTCAACGTTACATATACAACAATTTAGCGTACTGGATAAGGTTACTTTAGTGATAATGTAACAAACAAAGGTGGTACCGCGAGCTAAGCTTTCGTCCTTTACATCCGAATTTTCGGGTTTAAAGGACGGGAGCTTTTTTTATTTTTACAAGGAGGTTAACAATTATGAAAAATACTGAACTAGCACAAATCGCATTGTCACATGATCATACAGGCGCCATAGCCAATCCAATTTACTTATCAACAGCATATCAACACCCACATCTCGGTGAGTCAACAGGATATGATTACACACGAACTAAGAACCCAACACGCTCAGCATTTGAGGAGGCATTTGCCAAATTGGAACACGGCACAGCTTCATTTGCAACATCAAGTGGCATGTCTGCTATTCAATTAATATGTAATCTGTTCAAATCTGGTGACGAAATATTGGTATCTTTCGATTTATATGGTGGTACCTTTAGACTTTTCGATTTTTATGAACAACAGTATGGTATCCATTTCAAATATGTTGACTTCCTCAATTATGAAGAAGTGGAACAAAGTATTACAGAACATACTAAAGCATTGTTCATTGAACCAATCTCAAACCCACAAATGATTGAAGTAGATGTAGACCCGTTCTATATCTTAAGCAAAAAATTTAATTTATTAACTATTATAGATAATACATTTTTAACACCATACCTTTCTACGCCATTAGAAGATGGTGCAGATATCGTCTTACATTCAGCTACAAAATATATTGGCGGACATAACGACGTACTTGCTGGTGTGGTAACCGTTAAAGATAATCAACTTGCAGAACAATTAGGACAGTTACACAACATGATTGGTGCTACTTTGTCACCATTCGATAGCTACCTACTCCAACGTGGTTTAAAGACACTCCATTTGAGAATGGATCGTTCAGAATATAATGCGAAATTACTCTCAGAACGATGTAGTGACTTAGAGGCCATCGACAAAGTGCTTTATAGCGGACGTACAGGTATGTTGAGTTTACGTTTAAATAAAGATTATAAAGTGGATAAATTCTTAGAACATTTAAACGTCTGTATTTTTGCAGAAAGTCTTGGTGGTACAGAAACATTTATCACATTTCCATATACACAAACACATGTAGATATGCCAGACGCAGAGAAAGACAAACGGGGCATCGATGAATATTTGATTAGGTTATCCATCGGTATCGAAGACTATGAAGATATCGAACAAGACATTATTCAAGCATTAGAAAAATCTAAACAAGGAGTGATTTCATGAGTTTATCAAAAGAAACTGAAGTAATATTCGATTCACATAGAGGTGTAGATTACGATTCTGCAAATCCTCCTTTATATGATTCTTCAACTTTCCATCAAAAAACGCTTGGCGGCGGTGCACAATATGATTATGCCAGAAGTGGTAATCCAAACCGTGCCTTATTAGAAGAAAAATTAGCTAAATTGGAAGGCGGAAGCCATGCCTTTGCATACGCATCAGGTATCGCAGCCATTTCAGCTGTGTTATTAACTTTAAATGCAGGTGATCATGTCATCTTACCTGATGATGTTTATGGAGGTACGTTTAGATTAACAGAACAAATTCTAACTCGTTTTAATATACAATTTTCAACTATTGATACGACGCATTTAAATGAAATTGAAGAGGCTATTCAAGATAATACTAAACTGATATATATTGAAACACCTTCTAATCCACTGTTTAAAATTACAGACATTAGAGGCGCAGCCGATATTGCTAAAAAACATCATCTCAAACTCGCCGTAGACAATACGTTTATGACACCACTAGGACAATCACCCTTAGCTCTCGGCGCTGATATTGTCGTGCATAGTGCTACCAAATTCTTAAGTGGACATACTGATATTATTGCAGGCGTAGCAATAACAAACGATCAAACGATTGCCGATGCATTATATTTATTACAAAACGGTACAGGTACTGCCCTATCTGCTCAAGATAGTTGGACACTGGCTAAACACTTAAAAACATTACCTGTACGTTTTAATCAATCAGTTGAAAACACTAAAAAACTTTATGAGTATCTAGCACAACGTGATGAAATTGCAGAAGTCTATTACCCTGGAAATAGCGATTTACATTTATCTCAAGCAAGTCATGGCGGTGCTGTATTAGGTTTCCGCTTAAAAGATGAGACAAAAGCGCAAGATTTTGTAGATGCCCTTTCCTTACCTTTAGTTTCCGTCAGCTTAGGTGGTGTTGAAACAATACTTTCACACCCTGCTACGATGTCACATGCAGCTGTACCTAAAGAAGTAAGAGAAGCCAGAAATATCACTTTTGGATTATTTAGATTAAGCGTTGGATTAGAAACTGCAGATGAATTAATCTCTGATCTAAATTATGCATTTAAGGAGGCCTTCAATGAGTCAACTACTCGACAAACTAAAGCACAACATATTAGTAGCTGATGGTGCGATTGGAACCATTCTATATTCAGAAGGTCTAGATACATGCCCAGAAGCCTATAATATTACACATCCAGATAAAGTGGCGCGCATTCATCGTTCTTATATAGACGCTGGTGCCGATATTATTCAAACCAATACGTATGGTGCTAATTTTGAAAAGTTAAAACCTTTTGGTCTTGAGCATAAAGTTAAAGACATTCACTACGCAGCAGTAGAAATTGCTAAACAAGCTGCAAACGACGACACCTTTATTTTAGGCACAGTAGGTGGATTCAGGGGTATCAAACAAGAAGATTTAGAATTATCATCGATTCAATATCATACAGAAATACAAATTGAGACATTAATCGATGCAGGTGTTGATGGCATTCTATTTGAAACATATTACGATTTAGAAGAGCTTACAACCATTATCAAAGCTACTAAACGTAAATATGATATTCCGATTATTGCTCAACTCACGGCTTTAAATACAAACTATTTAAGAAATGGTACTGAAATCAATACAGCCTTGCAACAAGTTGTTAAGAGCGGTGCTGATATTGTTGGACTGAATTGTCATCACGGTCCCCACCATATGCAACAATCGTTTTCACATATTGAATTGCCCGATGGTGCTTATCTATCATGTTATCCAAACGCAAGTTTATTAGATATTGAAAATAGTCAATTTAAATATAGTGATAATGCAGCTTATTTTGGAAAAGTAGCTGAGCAACTCATCAATGAAGGCGTTCGTTTAATTGGCGGCTGTTGTGGCACGACACCTGAGCATATTCAATACATCAAATCATCGGTCTCAGATTTAAAACCGGTAAACCAAAAAAATGTCATTCCTATCGCTAAATATACGGGTCATTCGGAGAAACCAACACAAAAACAAAATCTAACATCAAAGGTTAAACACAGACCTACAATTATCGTTGAACTAGATACACCGAAACATCTTGACACAGACTTATTTTTCAGAAATATCAAAAAACTCGACGATGCCAAGATTGATGCCGTAACCTTAGCTGATAATTCGTTAGCCACAGTAAGAATCAGTAATGTTGCCGCAGCGAGTATCATTAAACAACAATATGACATCGAACCTTTAGTCCATATCACTTGTCGTGATCGCAATTTGATTGGCTTACAATCACATTTACTTGGCCTATCACTCTTAGGTATTAATGAAATTTTGACCATTACAGGTGATCCTTCAAAGATTGGGCACCTTCCAGGCGCAACCAATGTATACGATGTGAATTCTAAAGGGTTAACTGAAATTGCTTTACGCTTCAATCAAGGTATTAACACAGACGGTGATGCGCTGAAGACGCAGACGAACTTCAACATCGCAGGGGCATTTGATCCAAATGTAAGAAAATTAGACGGTGCTGTACGACGGTTAGAGAAAAAATTAGAAAGTGGTACCCACTACTTTATAACCCAACCGGTCTATAGCAAAGAGAAAATTAAAGAAGTCTATGAAGCAACCAAACATTTAGATGTGCCATTGTTTATTGGCATTATGCCTGTCACTAGTTATAACAACGCATTATTTTTACACAATGAAGTACCAGGCATTAAATTGTCAGAAGACATTCTCGAACAATTTGAAGCTGTTAAAGATGATAAAGCAAAAACAAAATCATTGAGCATTGAATTATCAAAAGCATTGATCGACACAGTGCATGAATATTTTAATGGCTTGTATTTAATTACACCATTCCAAAAGGTCGATTATACACTGGAACTTGCAAATTATTCAAAATCAATTACTTCAACTAAACAGGAGGCAATATTATGACAATTCAAACATCAAACTTAGGTTTTCCGAGATTAGGTAGAAAGAGAGAATGGAAAAAAGCCATCGAGGGCTACTGGGCAAATAAATATGATTTAGAAACATTACATCAACAATTAACAGATTTGCACAAAGAGAATTTATTACTACAAAAAAATTATAATTTATCTAGTATTCCGGTTGGCGATTTTTCTTTATATGACCATATTCTTGATACATCATTACTTTTCAATATCATTCCTGAACGTTTCCAAGGTAGAGATATCGATGATGACTTACTATTTGATATTGCCAGAGGTAACAAAGAACATGTTGCAAGTGCCTTAATTAAATGGTTCAACACAAATTATCATTATATTGTACCTGAATGGGACAATGCTGAACCAAAATTAAATAAAAATGTATTATTAGAACGCTTTAACTATGCAAAATCATTAAACGTCAACGCACACCCTGTGATCGTTGGTCCAATTACGTTTGTTAAGTTATCTAAAGGTGGCGACCAATCATTTGAAGAAAAAGTACAAACATTATTGCCATTATATAAAGAAGTCTTACAATCACTCGTTGATGCAGGCGCAGAGTATATTCAAATTGATGAACCTGCACTTGTTACGGACGATAGCGCAGATTACGAAGACATCACAAAAACGGCATATAATTATTTTTCTGAAGCAAACTTAGGTGATTACCTAGTCGTTCAAACTTACTTTGAACGCGTAAACTTATCATTCTTAAACAGCCTACCAATCAGAGGTATCGGTCTAGATTTCGTACACGACCACGGCTTTAATCTTAAACAAATTGAAGACGGCCAATTTGATCGTACGAAGACACTCTATGCAGGTATTATTGATGGTCGTAATGTATGGGCTGCTGATATAGAAGCTAAAAAAGAGCTTATCGAAACATTACAAAATTATACAGATGAGCTTGTCATTCAACCTTCATCTTCATTATTACACGTTCCAGTATCACTTGATGATGAAACACTTGATACTTCTATTGCAGAAGGATTAAGTTTTGCTACTGAAAAACTAGATGAACTCGATGCGTTAAAACGTTTGTTCAACAAAGACGATGATCAAAAATACAATGAATTGAAAGCCCGCTATGAACGCTTTCAAAACCAATCATTTAAAAATCTTGAATACGACTTTGATAGCGTCAGAACTTCTAGACAATCAGCATTTAAAGAACGTAAAAAAGCACAAGACGCACGCCTAAATTTACCTGATTTACCAACAACTACGATCGGTTCATTCCCACAATCTCAAGAAGTACGTAAATACCGTGCTGATTGGAAAAATAACCGTATCACTGATGAAGCATATAAAACATTTCTAAAAAATGAAATTGCACGTTGGATAAAAATTCAAGAAGATATCGGTTTAGATGTTCTGGTACATGGTGAATTTGAACGTAACGACATGGTAGAGTTCTTTGGTGAAAAACTTCAAGGTTTCCTAGTTACAAAATATGGCTGGGTACAATCATACGGTTCACGTGCGGTTAAACCACCTGTTATTTATGGTGATGTTAAATGGACAGAACCACTTACTGTCAAAGAAACATTATACGCACAAAGTTTAACTGATAAACCAGTTAAAGGTATGCTTACTGGTCCTGTCACTATTTTAAACTGGTCATTTGAACGTGTTGACTTACCACGTGAAGAGGTTCAAGACCAAATTGCATTAGCAATTAATGAAGAAGTATTAGCGCTTGAAAGTGAAGGTATTCAAATCATACAAGTTGATGAGCCAGCATTAAGAGAAGGCTTACCACTTCGTTCAGAATACCATGCAGACTATCTAGATAAAGCCGTTCGTTCATTCAAACTCTCAACATCTTCAGTCGCTGATGAAACACAAATTCACACGCATATGTGCTATTCTCAATTCGGTCAAATTATTCATGCAATCTATGATTTAGATGCGGATGTTATTTCTATTGAAACTTCTCGTAGCCATGGTGATTTGATTCAAGATTTTGAAGATATTACTTATGATTTAGGTATTGGTTTAGGTGTATACGATATTCACAGTCCAAGAATTCCAACTGAATCAGAAATTACAGCTGCAATTAACAGAGCATTACAAGAAATAGATCGTTCATTATTCTGGGTAAATCCAGATTGCGGTTTGAAGACGCGTAAAGAAGATGAAGTTAAAGAAGCCTTAAGTGTGTTAGTTAATTCTGTCGATAAATTACGTAAATCAACAAATCCAGCAACTGTTTAAAATTAACTTAAATAGGTGATGCGTATGAGTTATCCTTTATGGAAGCAATTAGAAGAATTAAAATCAGCAACGTGGGTCGATTTGACCCACACTTTTGATGAAACCATACCGTGTTTTAGCGAATTTGAACGGGCCCAAGTGTCGACACTATTCAATGTCGCAGACGACGGGTTCTATGTTCAAAATTGGAATGTTGTGAGTCAGTATGGTACCCATATTGATGCACCGATTCATTTTGTGGAACATACGCGCTATTTACATGAATTAAATTTAAAAGAACTTGCCCTACCACTCGTTGTTTTAGATTTTTCACAAAGCGTTAAAGCAAATTCGGATTTCATCTTAACACGTCGACACATTGAACAATGGGAAGCTGATAACGGCCCTATTGAGCAAGGCACCTTTGTTGCATTTAGAAGTGATTGGTCTAAACGTTGGCCCAACATTGAAGCTTTCGAGAATAAAGATGATGCTGGTGCGCTCCATTTACCTGGATGGGGACTAGACGCATTAAAGTATTTATTTGAAGAGCGCCATGTGAAAGCCATCGGTCATGAAACATTTGATACCGATGCCTCTATCGATGTCGCAAAAAACGGTGACATTATTGGTGAGCGTTATGTATTAGGTCAAGATACTTTCCAAGTAGAACTACTGACAAATCTTGATCAACTCCCAAGTCGAGGGGCAATTATTTACACAATCAGTCCTAAGCCTAAAGATGCGCCAGGTTTCCCTGTACGCGCATTTGCTATAAAACCTTAAACATATATTCGTATACGACAACATCGTATTTCGTTTATTACTATTAAAACCTAGCCATTATATTAAAAATTAAGAACTTGAGCACTTCTTAATTTACGATTCTCCTTTAAAATATATAACATGCCCGCATCATTATCGATATGATGTGGGCATATTTAAGTGTACTGGATATATGAGCTGTATAGGTCATTAGTTTGATTTTCAAATAAATGATAATTCCTATCATTTAAAATGATTCAATCAATGTTATAATTCAATAAAATTCAATATAGTTTATCATAGGGCAAATGCACCTATTTTCTATATAAATATAATCAATAGAGGTGACATCCGTGCAACTGAACCAAACCAACACCCCTTTTAATGAGGAGCAATTGGCACTTATCAATCAACTACTACCTATGTTAACACCTGAACAACAACATTGGTTAAGTGGTTATCTACTCAATCCAGCAACAACTTCAGTGTCAGATAACAAAACGGACATACAAGAAAATGAGGCTGGTATTACCGAAACAGAAACTAGCACTTCTACTGACCAGTCCGTGTCAGAACCTGTATCAGCTTCAACAGAACCACTAGACGTGCATGTACTATATGGTACTGAAACTGGTAATGCTGAAGAAATTGCTGAAACATTTGAAACAAAACTCAAATCCCAGAACTTAAATGTCCATCTCTGGGATATGGATGATTTTCCGAGAGATTCATTACCTGAGGTTGAACACCTTTTTATTATTTGTTCAACACAAGGCGTTGGCGAACCACCTATCAATGCGTTAGATTTATATGATTACCTTCACGGTGATGATGCGCCACAATTAGATCAAGTCAACTTTGCGGTACTAGCGCTTGGTGACCAAGATTTTCCTGATTTTTGCCAAGCTGGTAAAGACTTTGATCATATCTTAGGTCAACTCGGTGCGAATAGAGTGGCAGATAGAGTGGATTGCGACTTTGATTATGAAGAGACAGCTGAACAATGGATTACCAACATGATTGAGCTATTAACACAAGCCTCATCCAATACAAATGAAGAGACGCCTAGCGTTGAAAATGAGGACGTCACAATAGAAGAACCTCAAGCACCTTATTCAAAATCTAATCCTTTTCAAGCAGAAGTACTGAAAAATACCATTCTTACACAACCAGAAGCTTCTCGAGAAGTAAGACACCTTGAAATATCACTTGAAGGTTATCGTGAGGCCTATGAACCCGGTGATAGCTTAGTCGTTATCCCACAAAACGATCCTGTACTCGTGAACCAACTCATCGATGCACTTAATTGGGATGCTGAAACACCTATTCAAATGAACGACAGTGATTCAATGCGTTCGCTTAAAGAGGCTTTAACACATGATTTTGAAATTGCAAAATTAACGCCTGTGCTGATGAAAAATGCTGCAGAATTATTAGGTAATCCCATGTTAAATGCTAATATTCAAAAATCGGAATGGGTCCAAAACTATATTTACGGTAAAGATGTCATTGATTTAATTAGAGATTTTACGCCTGTTGCGCTTGAACCCAACATGCTACCACAACTGTTAAGAAAATTACCGCCACGAGAATATTCAATTGCAAGTAGTAACAAGGTAAATCCTAATAGTGTACACATTACTGTACGTGTTGTGAAATACGAAGCACATCGTCGTGAACGCTTTGGTGTTTGTTCTGTCCAATTAGCAGATCGTACGTCTGTTGGGGATAAGCTACCTGTATACTTGAAAAAGAATCCAAATTTCAAATTTCCATATGACACAGAAACACCTGTCATCATGATTGGTGCAGGTACAGGCATTGCGCCTTATCGTGCTTATCTTCAAGAAAGAGCTTATCTCAATCTTAAAGGTGAGCAATGGTTGATTTTTGGCAATCAAAATTATCATCATGATTTTCTTTATAAAGATGATTTGGAACAATGGCTCGAAGAAGGTGTATTAAGCAAATTAGACTTAGCCTTCTCAAGAGAAACTGAAAATAAAATTTACGTCCAACACCGCATCGAAGAAAATAGTGCTGAATTCTATAAATGGATTCAGGCAGGTGCCACAATTTACCTGTGTGGTAATAAAGATGAGATGGCAAGCGGTGTACACGAATCATTAATTAAAGTACTCATCAAAGAAGGTAACTTGGATGAAACTGAAGCCGAAGCCTATTTGACAGAAATGATTAAAAATCAACGTTACCAACGTGATGTATATTAAGTACATCACAAATAGACTTCAAAAAATGATAAAAAAGAGGCTAATCTGATGAGTCAATTCATAGCAACATATGCAAATACACTATTATTAGTTAAACAAGTTAATGGTCGTTTTCATATAGAAAAGAAACTAGAAGGAATGAACCCCACCGCCATCGCTCAGGATCCATTCAATCCTGACATATTATATTGTGGCACGTTTGATCGCGGTTTGTGGAAAAGCGTGGACAAAGGCGATTCATGGTTACCTATTGGCACACGCTTTACGTATAATAGTCCTTTTAAAAAGCAAGACATTCCTATGACATCCATTACTGCAGTCTCAGTCATAGATACAGGTAACAATACTGGTGCGGTATTAGTAGGTACAGAACCAAGTGCACTCTTTATTTCCTATGATCAAGGTGACTCATTTGAATTACTGACAGATTTCGCACATATTCCTGGAAAAGAACAATGGTTTTTCCCTCCAAGACCGCACACACATCACGTTAAATGGTTAGATAACAATCATCGCTCGCCCAATATCATTTCTCTTACAATTGAGGCTGGTGGTTTGATTCAATCTACAGATTCTGGACAACATTGGGAAGTACCGCAAACGGATCATGCGCCTATCGATATTCACGTACTCAAAAGTCATGACGAGCATCCCAACAAATTATATGGCGTTCTCGGAGATGCCTTTTTAAATGGTGGTAGAGATACCTTTATTGAAAGTGATGACTACGGTAAAACATGGACAACATTTATAGATGGCATTGAGCATAGATATGGTTATGGCTTGGCAATCAATTCAAATAATGCTGAGAATATCGTCATCTCAACATCAAATTCGCCAATGAATGCCCATAGTTATGAAAGTCATACATTTTCAACCATTTATGCTATTGATAAATCACAAGATAATGCCTGGATTGAAGCAACTGAAGGCTTACCTTCCACAAATGGCACGCTTATCTCCGCTGTCACTGAAAGAGATGGTATTTTTTATATTGCGAATAATAAAGGTATCTTCTCTTCCGACAATGGTGGTAAAAGTTGGCATCCTTTGAACATAACATGGCCAAATGAATTAACAGAGCAACATGTTTATCAATTGATCACTTTAGACTAAGTAATGTTAGTATAGATGATATAAGTAAACACCCAAAAGATTGTATGATAAATTCAATCTTTTGGGTGTTTTTATTTACACGTTTTTACCCTTAATCGCGCCACTTAGCTTCATATAGAAGCCACTTGCCTGTTCTATATAGTATTACAATCAAAAATTTGTTTTACTTAATGTAAGGGGAGGGACTGAACATGAAAGTAAAGGTTGTTTATGATCAAACATTAGACGAAGATGAAATCATACTATACACGCGTAAAGATGCCAACAATTTATCAGATATTATCAACTCAATTCAACAATTATCTCAAAATATATTATTTCCCGGAAAATACAACGAAACCATCTATTATCTTAAACCACAAGATATCATTTGTTTTCGGATAGAAAATAAGATATTAAATGTTATCACCGCTCAACGTCAATATACGATGAATCAACGTTTATACGAAATAAAAGCACAGCTTAATCATAGCTTTCTACAAATTTCAAAATCTGAAATCATCAATGTGAACTTCATTGATTATCTAACATTAAATAAAAATGGCACGATTGAAATTCGTTTTACTGATCAATCATTTACGTACTCTTCTAGAAGATACTTACCATTAATTAAGGAGGCTTTAAAGCTATGAAACGATTCTTTCACGGTGTAACCATTGGTATTACGATTGGCGTCTTTGTCTCTTTAATATTTTCAACACTATTTGCGCACCACCAATTTCATCCAGTTTCTCCAGAATCAACGATGGGTAGCATTTACTTTGCACATTTAACTGAATTACAAATTATGTTTATTGCTGTTGTGATATGGGCATTAATCGGTATCACATTCAGTTATGGCGCGCTTATCTTTTCGAATTCACGAAAGACATTATGGTTTAAAACATTAACTCACTTTAGTTTAATGCTCATCATCATGTTCCCACTGGCTATATTAGCTGGATGGTTTCCTCTTAAACTTTCAGCAATCATACTATTTGTGGTCATTTATACAATTGTTTATTTTATCATTTGGGGTATTGAAACAAGACGTAATCAACAAGATATAGACGAAATTAATACCATGCTCTCAAAACGGAAGGGATGATTTGATATGAATCAAGGTCGTTATACTGTACTACCTAATGAATCGGTCACTGTATTTTTGATTGGCCTTCACATCAACAAGTGGTATAAAGTCCATCACTGGTTGCCTGTACTTTTAGCTATGCCACCAATGCTCTCGGAATTATCAAAGGATAAATCACTCGGTTGTTTATCTTATGAAATGTTGTTTAAATATCGTGGTGTTATGATCGTTCAATATTGGGAAACAAACGAAAAATTGCTTAGTTATGCAAAAATGCCTGTACATTTAAAAGCTTGGCGCAAATTCTCGAAAAAATTAATGCATAATGAAGCCGTTGGTTTTTACCATGAAACATATAATGTAGATTCCCATCAATATGAAAATATTTATATCAATATGCCTGATTTCGGTCTCGGCAAAGCACTCGGTAATGAACCTGTAAGCAAAGCCACACATACTGAAAAACAACGACTAAAAAAACATACTTAACGCGTATTTTAAATCAAACGATATCATAATCATAGAGTTGAAGTTGAAATGTCAAAGGCATACGTACTGTCACAATAACAATCATTTATTACGAGATAGTTATAGCATCTTTTACTGAAATTCATAAATGTCATTCGCATAAAAAGAAAACGACAATTTCCATTACTGCAGAAATTGTCGTTTTTATTTTGAAATGTTTATATCACAAATATTTTATTTATTGTTATAACTTCATTTACTAATCCATGTGTTATCTCACATATTCAAAAATTCCAGCTGCGCCCATACCTACACCGATACACATGGTAACCATACCGTATCGTGTTTCTGGGCGTTTCTTCATTTCAGACAATAAGCGCCCTACTAACATCGCACCTGTAGCACCAAGTGGATGTCCAAGTGCAATGGCACCGCCATTTACATTCGTCTTCTCAGCATCTAATCCCACTTCTCTCATAGAAGCCAATGTTTGAGAAGCGAATGCTTCATTTAATTCTACTAAATCAATATCATTAACGTCTAAGTTAGCTTGTTCCAATACTTCTGGAATCGCATATGCTGGACCGATACCCATCAATTTAGGATCTACCCCTACTGCTTTAAATCCAACAAAGCGTGCAATAGGTTCTACGCCTAGCTCCTTCACTTTGTCACCAGACATCACAACGACAAAACCTGAGCCATCTGTTAATGGGGCCGAGGAGCCTGCCGTCACTGTACCGTCAGCCTTAAATACGGTTGGTAATTTAGCTAAAGTTTCTTTATTTGTATCTGGTCTAATGAGTTCATCTTCTTTAAATACTGCTTTACTAACAACAGGTCCATTGTCATCATATGTTACTTGATTGACTTCAATAGGTATAATTTCATCATCAAATTTACCAGATTGTTGCGCTTCTGCTGCGCGTTGATGACTTTGAACTGCATATGCGTCTTGATCTTCTCTAGAAACATGATATGTTTCTGCTACCATTTCCGCTGTAAGTCCCATCGGGTATGAAACGCCTGAATCTTCATCTTGAAGAATCGGATTATTCGTTGGTTCATTACCACCCATTGGCACAGCGCTCATCAATTCAATACCACCTGCGACAATAACATCTGCCTGATCGGCAATAATTTGATTTGCTGCATGTGCAATAGTTTGAAGTCCTGATGAGCAATAACGATTGACCGTTTGACCTGGTACTTCATTCGGTAGACCTGCTAGCAAAGCAATGGTTCTAGCGATATTTTGCCCTTGTAAACCTTCTGGGAATGAATTCCCTACAATGACATCTTCAACCATACTCGGTTCAAACGAACCACCGACTCTTTCTAATACACCTTTTAATACTTTTGCAGCAACCTCATCTGGTCTTTCATGTGCCATAGCACCATTTTTGGCTTTGCCAGCTGCTGAACGTCCGTAAGCTACTATATATGCGTCTCGCATTTAAATTCACCCTTCCTGTACTGATTCATAATTAGTTGCGTAGTGGTTTACCAGTTTCTAAGATATGAGAAATTCTGTCATATGTTTTTTTGTTTTGTAACAATTCTAAAAATCTCTCTTTTTCAAGCTTTTGCAAATATCTTTGATTGATATATGTGTTACGAGGAATATCTCCACCGCCTAATACTTCAGCCACTTTCAACGTAATCTCGTAATCATAGTCACTAATGAAATGACCTATACGCTGCGCATCCAACTGTCCTTCTGCCAGCGCTTTAAAGTCTTTGCCTAAAGCAATATACTGTGCTTTTGGTGTTGGAATATAGTTTGTTTGCGATTCATAACGCGCTCGGTTTAAAGCAACTTCGACACGTTTTTCTGTATTTAAAATAATTGTATCTGTATTTCTTAAATAACCATATCTAACCGCTTCATATGCGTTAGTTGATACTTTGGCAAAGCCGATTTGCATGAGTATATCAGTAATTGATTTTTGTTTGTCATCATTTTTATGGTTTGTGCGAAGAATTCTATCTGATAACTCTGCAAGTCCGCCACCTGCAGGTAATAATCCGACACCTGTCTCAACTAGACCAATATATGATTCACTGGCAGCAACAACAATCGGTGAATGTAGTACAAGCTCACAGCCACCACCAAGCGCTTTACCTTGTACAGCTGTAACAATCGGTTTAAGCGCATATTTTAATCTTGCAAAGACATGATGCAGTTGCTCAACGGCTGCACCGACTTCTTCTACAACGCGTCCTTCTTCATGTGCTTGTTTCATTTGGAATAAGTTTGCACCGACACTGAAATTAAATCCACCTGCGTAAATCACCATGCTACTATAGTCTTCACGCTCTAATGTATCGATAGCTTCAAGTAAGTCATCAAGGAAGCTATTTGAAATAACATTATTCTTACTTTGTAGTTTTAGTAATAATTGATCTTTATTTGCTACAGACAGATTAGAATCTGATCTATCCCATAGTTCTTGATCAATATATTCCGCTACGGGCGTAATGCGCTCGATAGTCTCACCTTTCGCATAAAATGATTCATTGCGTTGCTCTATCCAATCAGGTAACTGTCCTACCTCTTCTTTCATACGTGCTTTCACACGTTCGAAACCCATTAAATCCCATAATTGGAATGGACCTTGTTTCCAGTTAAAGCCCCATACAAGCGCTCTATCAATGTCTTTGAAAGATTCTGCCGCTTTAGGTACATTAATTGCTGAATAATAGAAGTTATTTCTTAGCGTCTCCCATAAAAACACACCAGCATCATCTTGTGCATTAAAAATGACATCTAAATTTTTAGCTAAATCTTTGCCGAATTGACCTAATATTTCTAAATGTGGTTTCTGTGGCTCAACATAATCATTTTGTTTAGGATCAAAGACGTAACGCTTTTTGTTTACCTTTTTATAGAATCCTTGTTTTGTTTTATTGCCGAGTGCACCTTTTTCTGCAAGTTTTTCGGATAGTTTCACATCATGGAAGAATGGTTGTTCTTCAGGTATTTGTTGTAGTCCTTTAATAACTGCAATCGCGATATCAAGACCTACCAAATCTGATAAACCATAAGTTCCCATTTTTGGACGCCCGATACTGCGACCTGTCAGTGCATCTACTTCTGTGATTGAAAATCCTTGTACTTCTGCGCGATACATAATGTCGTTCATTGTTTGTGTACCAACACGGTTCGCTACAAATCCAGGTACATCGTTAGCAACGATAACACCTTTACCTAACACGTCTTCAGCAAAACGTTGCACGCGATCGACAACCGATTTCGAAGTCTTGCTATTAGGAATCACTTCAACTAATTTCATGATGCGTGGTGGATTAAAGAAATGCATTCCGAAAAATCTTTCTTTGTCACTATCTTCAAAGACATCTGCAATTGATTCGATTGGAATACCTGACGTATTCGTGGCAAATATTGCTTCGTCTTTAGCCACGTCTTTCACTTTGTTCCAAATTTGATGTTTGATATCAACTTCTTCTTTTACTGCTTCAATATAGATATCTGCATCGTCTTCCCCTGCTAAATCCTCATTAAAATTACCGTACGTCAGGTTAGAGGCAAATGATAAATCGAATAATTGTGGACGTTTAGGATTTGTGATAATTTCATATGCTTTTTTTGAAATTTTATTTGGTTCGTTCTCGTCAATCACAATATCTAGTAATTTTACTTTTAATCCTGCGTTGACTAGTAGCGCAGCAATTTGACTCCCCATTGTTCCTGCACCTAACACCGTTGCTTTTCTTATTGTCATACTAAACCCTCCAAATTTAATGTTCTGAATTAATGCGTTATATCAATGCGTTCATCTATTAGATAAACGCGGAATCACCTGTCAATGCACGGCCTATGACAAGTGCGTTAATTTCATGTGTACCTTCATATGTGTAGATAGCTTCTGCATCCGCAAAGAATCGGGCAATATCATACTCACCAGCTAGAATACCATTTCCGCCATGAACCCCTCTGCCCATCGCAACAGACTCTCTTAGACGTAAGGCATTCATCATCTTAGCTGTAGAAGTAGCCACTTCATCATATTCTCCATTTGCCTGCATGCGCGCCAATTGTGCACATGTTGCCATGGCTTGTGCAAGATTTCCTTGCATCATGGCTAATTTCTCTTGAATTAACTGGAATTTACTAATTTCTTTACCAAATTGTTTACGCTTCGTTACATAATCTGTTGTGGCTTTTAACGCACCTGCCATAGCGCCTGTCGCCATGTATGCAACGCCTGCACGTGTTGAGTAAAGTACTCGTGCAATATCTTTAAAGCTATTAATATTTTGTAGACGTTGTTCTTCTTTGACGACTACGTTGTTCAAATGAATATTTGTATTCGGTACGATACGTAAGGCAATTTTATTTTCAATCACATCGATTTCGACACCTTCTTGACTGGGTTCGATAATAAAGCCTTTAGGTTTGCCAGTTTCTACATCAACTGCATAGACTGGAATCACATCTGCTACATTGGCACCGCCAATCCATTTCTTCTGTCCATTGATAATCCATTTATCACCATCTCGTTTGGCAGTGGTTTCAAGACCGCCAGCAACATCAGAGCCATGTTCGGGTTCTGTTAATGCGAAACAGGTACGTAATTCATGTGATTGTAATTTCGGTAAATAGTAAGCTTGTTGTTCTTTACTGCCTCCAAACCAAAATGAATTATGACCGAGTCCTTGGTGTACACCGAGTAATGTTGCTAGAGATACATCAAATTTCGCTATTGTATACGACATAAAGAATTGGAATAATTGGCTAGGCGTTTTTTCACCTTCACGTCCCTCAAAAAGCAATGGATTTTGGAAGTAATTTAATTTTCCTAATTCCTCAAAATAGTCTTCAGGCTCAGTTGCATTTAACCAATGTTCATTAACAGAATCACGATATTTTTCTTCTAACATATCGTTAAGTTGTTTTAATAATTTCACTTCTCCTTCCGTTAAATCTTTTGCGATACTTAAAATATCTTCTGGGTATAATGCTTTGATTACTTCTTCTTTTGTTGGCATAATATAAACCTCCATTTATTATGATTGCGCTTACATTTACAGTTAAAAATTTTTCCAACTTTTAAATACATCCTGCTTCAAATCGACGGGTTATGTTAATTCGTCTTTACTTTGGTCTTGCTTTTGCGCTTTGTCATTCATATATTTTTGAATTTCTAATTTATCTGGTTTCGATGTTGAGTTTAATGGAATATGTGTTAATTTGAGATACAATCTCGGTATTTTATAACCCGCAATATGTTCTCGCATATGTGCATCTAATTTCTGTTCAAAATCTGGATCATCTTCTGTTAAAACAACTGCTGCTGAAACTGACTCCCCGTATTTCGGACTATCATAACCGACCACAACACCTTGAGCGACAAGTGGATGTTCTGATAGTACCCTTTCAACTTCGGAAGGGAGAACATTTTCACCGCCAGTAATAATCATCTCTTTGCGGCGATCCACTATATAAACATCTCCATCTTCATCTATCTTGGCTAAATCTCCTGTTAAGAAAAATTCACCACTAAATGCTTTGGCTGTTTCTTCTGGTTTATTCCAATAACCTGGCGTCACATTATTACCTCTAACGCCCAGTTCTCCAATTTCTCCAACTTGTGCTTCTTCAAAATTATCATCGAAGATACGGATATCTGTGAACATCACGGGTTGCCCAATACTCGCTGGTTTACGTTCGTTATTCGCTGCTGTATTGACGCTGACAAGTGGTGCCTCTGTTAAACCATAACCTGTAATAATAGGAATTCCCAAGCTCACAAATTTTTTCTGTACAGTTGGTAAAGGCGCTGCCCCCCCTTGTATGAGGAATTCAATATTGGCAAAGTTCTTTAAATCAAAGTTGTCAGCAGCCAACATGGCGTAGTACATCGTTGGGATTTGAATTAAGAAATTCGGTTGATATTGAGCCATTAAATCATTTAATGATTCACCGTTAAAGTACCGTTGTAATACCAATGTTCCACCTGCCATTAATAATGGAATCGTTAAGTCATTAAATCCTAGTACATGAAACATCGGTGTTGAAATAATGGTTGTATAGGATGCGTATACTTTGTATGTCAATGCTGTGTTAATTGGATTATTTACAAATGAATCATAAGAGAACATCACGCCTTTTGGTAATCCTGTCGTACCACTCGTGTACATTAAAGATGCTAAATCATCACCTTCAACACTAACCGTTGTAAAAGGACGATGATGGGTTGGATCAACGATATCATCATATGTCTTAGAATCAATATCCATATGAATCAGTTCATCTGCGATGCCTTCTAAACTTGATAAATGCTTTGCTGAATAAAATATTAATTTCACATCAGAATCAGCAATCACGCTTTCAATTTCCTGTGTCTTTAATCGCCAATTAATGGGCAAATACACAGCGCCTAGTTTGAATGAAGCAAACAATAGGTCTAATAACGCAACATCATTTGGTGAAAAAATACCAACAACATCACCACGTTGAACCCCTTGTTCTTGTAGATAATTCG
Source organism: Staphylococcus sp. LKG4-2 (assembly GCF_050955665.1). Taxonomy (NCBI): domain Bacteria; kingdom Bacillati; phylum Bacillota; class Bacilli; order Caryophanales; family Staphylococcaceae; genus Staphylococcus; species Staphylococcus sp. LKG4-2. Next base: position 151,736 of record NZ_CP194532.1, read on the forward strand.
CCAAGTTCTCTGCTCTAATATTTAAATCTTGATATGTCCATTCTGTACCTTTGAATGGATCAATGACCGCTGCTTTTGGTTCGTCAAACGTTGCTCTTGTTTTAATCCAGTCGTAGTTCATATTTTTCTCCCCCTTATTTAAATACGATAATCCGACTTAATTGCTTGAGCCAATCCTCCCCAGTGCGCTTGATAGATATCACTGTGTGTTAGCTTGATATCATCAGAAAGAATCGGTCTAAAAGCCATGTTGGCTAAAATATCTTGTTCTAAATCTAAACCTGGTGCAATCTCAATAAGTTTTAAACCCTTGTGCGTTAGTTCAAATACTGCACGTTCCGTTACGAAGTAGACCTCTTGATTAAATTTAATTGCATTTTCAGCATTGAAATCCATACTACCCACTTTATCCACAAATTTTGTAGCGCGTCCTTGCGCTTCTACAGTTACTTTATTATTTTCGTATGATAGTTGACCCCCAACAACCATCGCTCCTGAAAATACAATTGTCTTTACTGTCTGACTAATATCTATAAAACCACCGCAGCCGTTCATTTTTTCTCCAAACTTAGACACATTGACATTACCCATCTGATCAACTTCAGCAAAGCTTAAATAGGCAACATCCAAGCCATTGTTATAGATAAAATCCCAAGTCATATCATGTCTCATTCGTGCACTCAAGTTGTAATTCATACCAAAGTGTTCTCGACTACTGATTAATCCACCAAATACGCCCGTATCAATATTAGGCTGAACTAAATGATTGACTTGTTCTTCCGATAAGACATTAGATAATTCATTATTTATGCCAAAACCAATACTGATTACGTCACCCTCTAATAAAAATTGAGCCGCACGTCTCAAAATCACTTTACGGGTACCTAATGCTATATATGGTTCTCGCATTTCTGTAATTTGATAATGTCCTGATAGTGCTGGATCATATTGCGTTTGCATCACTTGCCTATGCAGTTTAGGATTCGTGTTTACGACAACATAATCGACCAGTTTTCCTGGAATAAATACATCATTGGGATTAAAGTTACCATTTTGAACAACTGCTTTAACTTGTACAATCACTTTTCCGCGATTATTATGTGTTGCTAATGCTAAGCTATATCCTTCACCAAGATGTGCTTCATGTGTCATGTATATGTTGCCATCCATGTCCGCATATGTACCTCTTAATAGCGCAATATCTATGTCTGGAAAGTCATACTGTAAATATGTCTGATGATTAATTTCAATCAACGATACTAAATCTTCGGTCGTGCGCTCATTGACTTTACCACCTGTATACCTAGGATCTACATTGGTGTTCAGGCCAATTTTAGATATGGTACCTGGTGATGCTTGCGTCTTACTTCTGTAATGTGTGGTAATCACGCCTTGAGGTAAGTAATACGCTTCGATCTCGTTATTGCGCATTGCATTGATTGTTGCCGGTGACGCTGTGATGATACTTGTGATTAATCGCTTAATCATACCCCTTGTTGTAAACGCATCTAAGTCATAGCTATCGCCACGATAATCACTAATATCATTTGCTAACATAAATGTAAAATCTGTAAACGATTGATCTTCATCATTATATTCGACTAACGTTTTGAGTATCTCAGCTGGTAAATTAGCCGTTGATAAGGCTGCCAGAGCTATAACATCACCTTTATTAATGATGCTTGTCAATTTTGAAAATGGAATAATTTTCATATAGGTGTCTCCTATCTTTATTTAATCCAATCTGTTATAAGCTTTCCCCTTTAAAAAGCGCTCCTTTTTATGTAAATGTAAGCCCTTACATGTAATATAACATTATTTTTGAAAATTATGCAAAAATTTTAAATTTTACAAATTAAGATTAACTATTTTATGGCTTTATAACGGGGTTTGAGCAGACATAAATTCAAATTAATGTTTTAACACATCATGTCTAGTTGACTCATCATATTTACTTTATTAATGCTGATGATTTACAGCATTTCTATTTTTTTAAAATTTAGATTTCGACATTATATTATTTAATATTTTCGTTACAAAAATATTAATTATTTTTTATACATCGTTGCTTTTATAAACATTTTATATAGTTGTAGCATTCGCATAAGTTTTTATCCTTAACAATGTTTAAAAATATAAGGAGGGTTTATTTTGGAATCTAATGAACAAAAATTTAGCGGAAAAAAGCTTTCTTCTGTTTTTACTTATAGTCTTATTCTTACAGCTATCGTTGTATTATTAGGTGCTATTTTCCCTAATCAGTTCAATACCATAGGGACAAACATTACGGGTTGGATTACAGAATACTTCGGTTGGTATTATATGATTATCGTTGCATTGATGATATTCTTCTGTGTCTTCTTAATATTTAGCCCTATTGGTAAATTAAAGCTCGGAAAACCTAACGACAAGCCAATCACTATAATAACGCTCAATAAGATTAAATAGCATATTGTCACCAATGATTGGGATTTTCTTTATGTACAATAAATTCACTAATATGGCGTATGCAATACCTGATAAAAGAAACGGCGTAAGGATAACTGTCACTTTTTCAAAAAATGTTAATGTAATCTTGTTCATATTGATTGCTCCTATATATCTATTAGATGTTTGTCATTCAATTTCACGATAAATATCTCACATACTTCATTTAAAAGGCTTGCTTTACAATACCCACCGTCCCTACGGTCACAATATTATAGAAATGATGAACAAATTCACGCTTATCTATTCTATTGTCATCTTTGACCCAGTGTTTCAGTATGGAAATACCGGCACCTGATACATAACTCATAAAGTAATCAAATGGCATATTGCCAATTTTGTCATCCGCATTTTTATACGCACTTAAATGACTATATATCAGGGTATATAACTTTTCTTGCAGTATGGATGCTTTACCAAGTTCAAACATGGTTTTTTAAAAAGCGTTTTCATAAAATTAAAAACATTTTTTATGATTAATTATTTAAAACCAAGTAAAAGATTAAGTGTTTGAATGACACCATCTTCATCATTATTTTTGGCGATTAAATTCGCTTCTGCTTTCAACTCTGGGTATGCATTATCCATCGCTACTTTATATTTAGCCGCTTTAAATAAATCAATATCATTCATACCATCACCAAATGCGATTGTTTCCGCGGGACTAATTTGTAATAAATTTTGAATACGACGTATCGTCGTCCCTTTATTAACACCTAAATCTGCAATATCAATCCATTCCTCATCAGATGCAATAATATAAACGTCTGACTCATAGTGCTTAATTTGCTGTGCCGTCGCTTTACAATTTGCTTTAGGATCATGCACTGAAATTTTCAAAAAATCTTCCTCAACTTCTGAAAAATCATTAATATAGGTCACTTCTTGATACGAGCCATGTACAATTCTTTTCTCTGCTTCAGAAATATGATTGAGTACATATGCACTAGATGCCGTACAACCTAAAATCGTTTGCGTCGAATCAATCTCACTAATTGCTTGGATAATTTCTTGCCCTTTATGATGATCAATCGTGGCATTGTATATAAACAATCCATTATATTTAGTTCTAGTAGCACTATCTCCAACGATAAATGTATCTTGCGCTAAATCCCCAACGATATTTTCAACGCGCTCACATTGTTTACCAGTACAAAACACAAAACGAATGTGTGCTTGTGCACAGTGTTCTTTCAATAATTGAAATGATTCACTATTGAATTGACTATTACTATTTAAAAAAGTTCCATCCATATCCGTCACAATAAGCTTGATATTCATTAAAAATCCCCTTTATTAATATATTTATATTAATTGTATCTATTTATATATTAAATGTATATGAAGACGTTTTCCTAGCTCAAATCGTGTTTAGTATTGCCAATGAACTCGGACATAAATACCATTTATACGTCATTTTATATCACAATGCTTTTAAAAAAATAAGGCCCTTTCGTATAATTTAATAAATACTACTAAACTAAATTAACGAGGGGCCTTATAGATAAAGGTTATAATATCACTCAACTTACACTACCAATAGCAACTTCAATGTTAATTACTGTGATGCTATTGATCGATTGGATCGTTTTATTTTTATTTGAACTACTTATTTTTGCTGACGATTCGTTTTCACTAGATAAAATAGATAATACACAATACCAATGATAAACCAAATCAATGTATAGAGCTTAGCCTGTCCACTTAAGCCCCAAAATACAGCGAATACACACACAAAGATAATGATTGGCATGATTGGATAAAATGGTAGTTTAAATGCTGGCATTGGCAAATCTTTTCCTTCTCTCTTACGTAAGGCATAGATACCAACCGTAACGAACATAAATGCTACCAAAGCACCTGCAGAAATTAATTGTGCAAGGAAACCAAACGGAAAGACTGCACCAATAACTACAGCAACAATAGAAAGTACAATCAATGCACGATTCGGTAGATTTTTATTGTTTAATTTTCCAAGCCAAGACGGAAGGATACCATCCCGACCAAATGAATATAATAAACGGGAACCAGCCAACATCATACCGATTAAGGCAGTAAACATACCAATAACTGAAATGGCTTGAACAATGACAGCAATCGTACCATAGCCACTTGTACGTAATGCCCATCCAACTGGCTCTGCATTATTTTTATATGAACTATAGTCAAACATGCCGACTAGCACAAGTGCTACAACAATAAAGAGCGTTACGGCAATCAGTAGCGAACCTAGTATACCTCTTGGCATTGTTTTCTGTGGATTAATCGCTTCACCAGAATTAGCTGCTATTGAATCAAAACCAATATATGCTACGAAGATGACTGAACTTCCAGCATAAATACCTTGCCATCCTCCAAATGCGCCTGCTGCAGTTTCTTTATATTCAGGTATAAACGGAACGTAATTTCCAAGATCTATCACTGATACCCCTACAATAATAAATAAAAAAATCGCGAGTACTTTAAGTACTACTAATATATTTTGAACACGTGCTGTTTCAGAAGTTCCACGAGATAATAACAAGGCAGTAATAACAACGACGACTGCTGCTATCAAATCTAAGATACCGCCATCCGTACCCAATGAGTTAGAAAGTGAATTCGGTAATGAAATATGGAAAGGGTCTAACAGCCCTCTTAAATTAGCAGAAAAACCTGAAGCAACGAAAGATACGGCAATCAGATATTCAGCAATTAATGCCCATCCAACAATCCATCCAAAGAACTCTCCAAATAAAATACTAATCCAAGTATATGCAGAACCCGCAAAAGGCATTACCGTTGCCATTTCAGCATAGACAAATGCGACCATTGCAGCAACAATCGCCGCCATTAAAAAAGATAAGCTAACAGATGGCCCCGTATGATCTGCTGATACAACACCAGGCAGTGTAAAAATCGCTGTAGAAACAATTGTCCCTACACCTAGCGCTAAAAAGTCTTTTACACGGAGTGTACGTTCTAGATGCGCATCTTTATTTTGGTATCGAGATACATCTTCTTTTCGTAATAAGCTTTGTATAAGATTCATTTTTTACTTCTCCTTGCTATTTTTAAAACAAACATGTTTTTAAGTATAATGATTTTTGAATCTGATGTATATGCTATTGAAGAAAGAATTAACTTTTCTTGTATTTTCATATATTTTACAAAGTTATCCGTTAATCACCTACCTTATATTCAGGGACTTTTTTACATCACTTATTTTCTTGGCATTATCTATTGCACGGGTACTTTAAAGTGCGTACTTACTTTTTTAAAGTATGCCCTTTAAAATAATAATTATCGTCATAATACGAATTTAGATAAAAAGGAGTTTTTTGATGCAATATACAACATTTAATAATGGACATACGATGCCTCAACTAGGTTTAGGCGTTTTTAGAGTGGAAAATAATGATACGGCAAAGGATGCTGTTAAACATGCAATTGTTAGTGGCTACCGTAGTATTGATGCTGCTTTCGTATACGGTAATGAAGAAATGGTCGGTCAGGGCATTCAAGAAGGCATCCTTGAAGCTGGTATTCAAAGAGAAGATTTGTTTATCACATCAAAATTATGGTTAGACCACTACGGTAAAGATAACGTTCAAGTAGGTTATGAAACTTCATTAAAGCTTTTAGGCTTAGATTACTTAGACCTTTATCTTATTCATTGGCCAGGTACTGATCAGTCGCTAATGATAGAAACATGGGAAGGCATGGAAGCATTATATAATGATGGAAAAGTCAAAAACATTGGTGTCAGTAACTTTGATATTGAACACCTTGAAACTTTAAAAGCACATACTTCTATCAAACCGGTCATCGATCAAGTGGAATTCCATCCATACCTTATACAACAATCATTAAGAGATTATCTTGCTTCTGAATCTATTCAAATGGAATCTTGGTCTCCTTTAATGAATGCTGAAATTCTTACAGATGAGACAATCGTCGCAATCGCTAATGAAATTGGAAAATCCCCAGCTCAAGTCGTTATCAGATGGAATATTGAGCATGGTGTGGTGACTATACCTAAATCAGTCACACCACATAGAATCGAAGAAAATATAAATATATTTGATTTTTCATTAACGCAAGCACAAATCGCACGCATCGATGCGTTAAATCAAGATCGTAGAATTGGACCAAATCCTTTAGAGTTCAACGGATAGTATACTCATTTTCCCTCATAAAAGAGCCTTAGACATTTAATGATGTCTAAGGCTCTTTTTCAATTAAGCAGTAGATGACTGAATTGAAAATACCCTTGTATCAAGCTTTTTTCAATTCTAGTCATCCTTGCCTTGATTGCATAGGTAGGACTACAAAATCTCTATTAGAAAATTGGATTTTTGTCCCTCTCCGTTATTTTCAATTCTAAGTTGTCTTTGAAAAAAGATGCTATTCATTCCGTAATTAATTAAAACTTCCTAAATCAGCAACTTTAATAAATGTTTTGATTTGAGGATTATACATGTGTTCACCCTAATTTTTTGAATTTACAATAGACTTGTAGGTTATACTTCGTACGCATTTATTTTAACATTAAAAAAATACCAATAAACTTTAGCGTATCGTTACTTCATTCCAAAGTTTATTGGTATGCTATTCTAGCAGGTCATACAGTACGTTATACGTTTAATGCTTCATGCGTTGTAACACTTCTAACTGTATTACTTTTAATGCTTCATTATATTCACGATTTGTACTTTCTTGTGCATTAATAATTAATAAATCAACCAATTCTACGTCGCTTTTCTCACTGACTTCATGTTCAAATTGATGCAAATGTTCTTCTGAGGTCTTCGCATTTTGCTTTTCTATCTGATAGTATTGATCGGCCCCCAATCCACCTTCTTCAATCATGACAGAAATACCATTTGAACGTGTTTCGTTTACTCTTTTTACTTTAATACGTTTATTTTCACGGATAGCCATTTGAATCCCTCCTAACATTCATGTGCATTTGACAAACATCAACTTCATTTTTATCACATCTGCTACTTATTGGATTGAGATCAAATCACCTAGTTGCCGTTAATCATTATGTATAGTCATATTACATATTCAATATAAAACATTATTGTTTCATATTTCGATAGTATCTATAGTGTAATATTACATATAAGTAAATACAATCTCTTTGCTCACTTTTCTATACCCTTTTTCTAATATCATTATCCACGTTAAAGTTGTATGCATACAGCAATAAAGTTTAACAAAATGTTTATAAATTTAATATTTATACCACTTCTATTGCACTAAACCTAATTATATAATTGATAATGATTATTATTGTGAAAGAGTGATGTATATGTTGAATTTAAAGACTGGCGTTCTAGAAAAAAATTACACAGTAACTGATTTAAAAATTAGAAACAAGCACATGCTTCAGCGTCTCCATGCATTAGGTTTAACTCATGGAACCAAGATAAAAATCAAACAAAAATGTTTATTTAAGGGACCCTGCATTTTAGAAATAAATGGTCAAAATTTAAGTATCCGTGGTTGTGACGCATGTCAGATTTTCAAGGATATTTGCATTTGATGCACCGAACCCCTCACTACTCGCAATAGTGAGGTTTTTTGTAGATGTAGTTATTGTATCCTATTTATATTTACGTAACCAATGCGTAAATAACGCAATAATACAAACACTTATGATTGTGCACAAAGATTTCCAATGAGAACAGCACTTCCTCCAAATTCAATTTGACGAATGATAAATAGGTGAGACTATTATAATACTACTTGTTAACAAATAAAATTTCCTATTCCTTTAATCATAATTTATGTAAACAATAAGAGAAATTTCATATTTGAGATAATCTTATCATAGCTATAGTGTACATCTTTTAACTTCATTTATAATGATGAATTAAAAAGTCTACTTCTTTCTTGGATAAAACCTCATATTCACCTCTTTTTAGCTCATTTGTAGCGTGATCAAATAAATTAAAATTTAAATCATTACGGTGTTTTAATGATTTACTACTTCTAATAACAAGACCACCATAACCACCAAATTTAATACATTCCGCAATGAACCTAGGTAATATATATTCTTGATAGTTATTTGAGGTTTTAGGCCTTAGTAATATATCTAAAAGATGACTATCAATTTTAGTAAAATCAGCTAGCTTCAAATTATTATTATATAAGTACTGCTGAACATGGTAATACTTTGAATGTTCGTCATACACTTCTAATAACGAAATTTCTTTTTGATTAGCAGTATATAGTAGAGATTGGCCATAAGAATCAAAGCGTCCACCTCTTGAAATATCATAAGGTGTAATACTCATTTGCTCATATGAAAATGGAAATTTATCCTTTTTAGTTCTGGTTTTATAAAGTGTTAGTTCTTCTGCAGTTTCGAATAAACCTATATTAAAACTTTGGATTTCATCATAAATTTTCTTGCCAATTTTATGATTTAAAATAAGCATTGGAGTATTTTGAATATACCTAATAAATTCAAAAAGTTCTTTTTCGCTAAATCCTAAATTTTCATCATAAAGAGCATAAGCGTCAGAAATACTATTTATGTCAGTATATTCATCACTATCTTTTCTTTTTAAATATGTACTATGGCCTCTAATTCTAGTTGCTGTAAAGTTCTCTTTGAATCCCACTCTACCAAATAAATCGAAATGATTTTTGGGAACTATTAGTTTGTTAATATCAATAGTTTTATTAAAGTTAGTGTAAAAAGCAGATGACGGTATCTTATAATTAAAGTTTTTGATGGTACTGAAATAAGAAGGTTTATTATAATTTAAACTTTTTAAAATTTTATCAGTTACCGAATAATTATATGTATTGTATAAATTGATTTTGCCAATTATATTATTGAATTTAGTTGTATTTGAATACGCTTTATTAATAGCGTTATTAGCTAATAGTGAAGGATTTTTAATAGGATAAGTATAATTGGTAGAAATTAATGAATTTGTTTTTTTATTAAGTAACCCTATTGCATTAAGCACAGATGTATTGTAAACGGTAGGATTAATAACGTTATTGTTGAATTTATTGGTATTTAAAATTGCTTTATTAATAGCACTACTAGTTAATAGTGAAGAGTTATTTATTGAATTGATATAACTAGTATAAATTGGTTTGTTTCTTTTCTTATTAATTGGTGATATATCATACACATTCGTTTTTTTAGGTATAAAGTCAATAAAAAATAAAAATTTATTATTAAGTATATCTTCATAATTTTTTATACAATATTGGAAAAAAGTTTTCATAATTCATATTTAATGATCACACCTTTCAATGCTATTAAAGCTATTATATTAGTATTTTATACAATTATAAGCAAATAAATTAATATTTTGAAAAAATTAAAACACATGCATAATATTGCATGTGTTTTTGTTACGCTTATAAAGGTTATATAAAATCTTTCACTTAAATAATTAAGTATATATTTCTACTATCCCATTCCCTTTATATTAAATATTTATATTTCACAATTTCGATTTTGCATTCCTACCCACTATGATGTTATAATTCAATTAACGAAGGTTATATGCATATAAGCACCAATCCCCTCACTATTTGCGGTAGTGAGGGGATTTTTTGATGCGGCTTAACGTCGCCTTCTATTTATTGCGTTTACTACTAAGCCAATAAGTAAAATACGCAACTGCACAGCCACTAATGACTGGTGCAATGATGTGAACGAAGATCATAAGCATATTAAACACCTCCTTCCGCCGAAAATATCGCCCGCCGGAAGTTAAGGCGACTCTATTATTATACCACCTGCTAATGTATCAGCGTACCTACTTAAACTACGTTGAAGCATATTAAAAAATGCCTCATTTCCAACACTTTTACTACCAAAAACTATAAACTTAAAATTGATTAACTCCCTACTTTTACCATCCCCAAATAATAAAAAGAAGCTAAACAACGTTGTGTTGTCTAACTTCTTAATTAATATATAATCTTTAGCTCGAAAGACATTACCTAAGACGCCCCGCTATCTTATCCGTCTTTATTTCTTAACAAAAGCGATTATGGTATCTCTTAAAAATTGAGCACCACCTTCTACATATTTATCATAATATCTAGAAAATCGTTCATCAGCCACGTACATTTCAGCTAAACCTGCATGTGCTTCTTTAGTATAATCAGACCACGTATACATTAACCATGCTTTATGTTTCGCAGCTAACATTTGCGCAACCTCAGATGATGGATCGCCGGTTTGATATGCTTTGGGTAATAACTCAATAATTTCATTCTCTAATTTACGCCATTCATTATATTCCGCTTCAGTCATATCTTTAAATTTTGCATTACTTTCATCTACAGTCTTGTCACCGTATTTTTCTCTGATTTCAGTACCATATTCATGTTCGTTTTCTTGAATTGCTTGTACTTTCAATCCTTCAAATTTTTCTTTATCTTGCATAGCAATTTCTCCTTTCGTATGCGCAATGGTTTTTTCTACGGTTTCTATAATTTTGTCGAGGTGTGCACGTTTTTGTTTTAAATTTTCAGAATGATTTTCTAAAGCAGTTACTTGATCAAATCCAGGTTGTTGGACGATGTTTTTTATTTCTTCAATACTTACATCTAACTCTCGATAGAATATAATTTGTTGTAGCATGTCTACTTGTTCTTTGCCATATATCCGGTATCCTGATGAATTGATTCTATCTGGTTTAAGCAATCCAATTTGATCATAATAGCGCAATGTGCGAGGACTTACACCTGATAGTTTAGCTAATTGACTTACGGTATATTCCATAATTCACCTCCTGACAAATAACACGTTACACCCTTACGTTACGTCAATCTCAAGGAGAAATTTCTAATTTTTAAAAATCGAACTATCATCCACATGTTTTATATCATACTTATGGCTTAAATAGATATATACTAATTAATACAACTGCGATAAAAATACCCACGACTAATACGAAACTATATATCGAAGTAATTAAATTTCTTAAATTAGATGAATGTACTTCATTTGGATCCTTTCCATTCATAAAAGCTACGATACGATCATAGGTTTGTATTTGATATGATTTCTTAAAACGCTCTACCTTAAATGATGCAATAATACCAGTACCTAATAATAATATTTCTAGTATTAAACCAAATGCTCCCCAGTAATACATCGCAGGTCCAATTAATATTCCTGCTATCAACATCGGCCATATCATTAAATGCGACGATAGATTAAATCTGCTTTCTTTCAACTTACGCTCCATAATCTCCACGTCTCCTTTGACTAAGTCATCTAAAGAAACATCAAACAATGAACTTAGCATCAATAAATTATGAATATCTGGATAGCTTTTATCATTCTCCCAATTAGAAATTGTTTGTCGTGAAACATATAATTTTTCAGCTAAACTTTCTTGAGATAAATAATCGCGTTGCCGATAATATTTAATTTGATGTCCTAAATTCATTGTTCTGCTCCTTTAAGTAGAGATTATGATGATTTTCAATATAAGACTATCAAAGTTCGTTGACATCTGCATCATTTTGCCATGCTTAAATATTTTTACATACTGTTGTCACAGTGAATCAAGACTGCCCTTTAGACATACCAAAGGATAGGAAACTTGTTATATTAGCAAGCTCCTATCCTTTAATATAATATTATGTTGTTTGTTGTTGCTTATAAGATATTTGATAATCCAATTCAAATTTAGCACCTGCTGTGATTTTTTTGTATTGATAACTGAAATAAGCTACCCATAAAATCGTTAGCACAAAGGCTATGATATAACTTAAATTGAGGTCTAAACCCAATCCAATTTTCTGACTTAAAATATAAGTAAAAATATTCCATGTCATAAACACAGCTGGGATTGCCGCCACCCAGAAATTCTTTTTCGCAATCAATAGATACATCGCACCTACCCATAGTGCAACAACCGCTGTTGTTTGATTTGCCCAAGAGAAATATCTCCATAGAATCGTGAAATCAACTTGTGTAAGACCAAAGCTAATAACGAACAATGGTACTGCTACAATAATACGTTTAACAATATTTCGCTGACCATAGTTTAAATAATCTGCAATAATCATTCTAGCGCTTCTGAAAGACGTATCCCCGCTAGTGATTGGTAAAATGATAACACCTAACACGGCGATCGTACCGAATACAGAGCCCAGTAATAGATGTGATGCCTGGCTCACTACTAATGCAGCTTCACCACGTGCTAAGACATCATTCAAACCATTATAGCCATTAAATAAACTCATACCCGCTGCAGCCCAAATCATTGCTATGATACCTTCCGCAATCATCATACCGTAAAAGATGAATCTACCATTCTGTTCTTTATTTGTTGTTCTAGAAATAATCGGTGTCTGTGTCGCATGAAATCCAGACAATGCACCACAAGTTATTGTAAAGAATAGTAATGGAAATACTGGCGCCCCATCAGGATGCATATTACTAAAATTTAGTTCTGGAATAGGTGCCCCTGTTTGAATAAGACGGAAACCTATACCTACCGCACTCACTAATAATAATGCGCCAAACATTGGATAAATTCTACCAATGATCTTATCTATAGGTAAAATTGTAGATAATGTATAATAAACAAATATAACAAAAATAATAATACCCAGTGCAATGCGTCCATCCATTAAATTATGTAATAGAAGTGCCGGACTAGTCACAAATACAGTTCCTGTTAAGAGTAATAATAAAATAGAAAATATATTAACAAAGTGCTTCATCACTTGACCTAAAAATTTCCCTGCAAGTTCTGGTAAGTGCGCCCCTTTATTTCTAATTGAAATCATACCGGTCAGATAATCATGTACTGCCCCTGCAAAGATACAGCCTACAACAATCCAAATAAATGCTATGGGTCCATAAAGTGCTCCCATAATAGGTCCAAATATAGGTCCAACACCAGCGATATTTAACAATTGTATAAGCGAGTTAGATCGCGTCTTCATTGGTAAATAATCAACATCATCTCTTTGATCATACGCTGGTGTGGGTCGCTCTTTATTTGGTCCAAACATTTTGTCTATGTATTTTCCATAAGTGAAATAACCCACCACCAATAAAATAATAGCTACAATAAAAGTAATCATGTTACCATTCCCCCTTAGATAACTTGAAAGCGTTTTCTTAATTTAACCATAAATGGTAAAATTTCACAATATTACATTTGTTTTTTATTCTAATTTTATAAATATGTATTTTTGATTTTATTAAACCTTAATTAATACCTAATCATATATATTAGTACAAAAAATAGAGGCTTACCTCGTCTTATCATAGGTAAACCTCTATCACTATTAATGTTTAAATAATTTTATTTTAATTTCATAATAATCATCGTAATCTTTGGCTTGATGCTCATATTTAATACCGCTTTTTTCGATAGAATCTAAACTTTTACCAACCGCTTCACGCGCATCAGTTAAATCTTTTTCAAATTCAAATCTTTGTGCTTTTACTTTTTCAGGGCCTATCTTTTGTTTCACGCGTGCTTCTGTTTGTTTTACATTTAATTTTTGACTTATAACTGTTTCAACTAATATTTCTTGATCTTCTTCTGATAAACTGAGCATCGCGCGCGCATGGCGTTCCGTAATTTTACTTTCACGTAAACGTTCCAATACTTTAGGCGCCAATTTTAATAAACGGAGTTTATTAGCAATAAAGCTCTGACTTTTACCGACACTTTTAGCTAATTCGCTCTGTGTGGTATCCCCGATTTCTAGTAACTTTTTATAAGCTTCGGCTTCTTCAACAACAGATAAATTTTCACGTTGAATATTTTCAATGAGTGCGACTACAGCAGTTTCCTCATCATCTAAATATCTAATAATTACATCAGCGTGCGTTTTACTTAGGCTCTGTAAAGCTCTAAATCTACGTTCACCTGCTATAATCTCAAACATATCCTCTTCAATTGGACGTACGACAATCGGTTGTAGCAAACCATGTTCTTCTATAGATTCTGCGAGTTCTTTAATCTTATTTGGCTCAAATACTTGTCTTGGTTGATAACGGTTTGGCACAATACGTTCCGTATGAATAGATTCAACGCTATTATTATAATCCTCTTCAATATAACCAACGATGTCATCTTTGTTCTTTAAACCAAATAATTTAGAAAAAGGTTTTTTCATTTACTATGCGCTCCCTCTAAATTAATTGTATTGAATTTTACTATTTTTCAAGTAACGGTGATTTATTTGGTGTTCCTGGTTTTCTAGGATATTTCTTAGGTGTTTGACTACGTTTGTCTATGATAATCATCTGTCTTTCACCTGCATCTTCAGGTAGCTCATATGAAATTGTATCAAGTACTTTACCACCTAATACGCCAATACCGAAACGTGCTTCTTCCAATTCTTCTTCACCTTTAGACGATTTCAGTGCTATGAAGTGACCACCTTTTTTAACTAATGGCAAGCATAGCTCACTTAATACAGAAAGTCTAGCAACTGCACGTGCTGTAACGATATCGTAAGACGCCCTGTAGTCTCCCTTACCATAAGTTTCGGCACGATCATGTACAAAACTCACATTGTCTAACTCTAAAGCTTCCGCTAATTGATTTAAAAAGTGAATGCGTTTATTCAATGAATCTACAATTGTAACTTTCAAATTCGGAAAAATGATTTTCAAAGGAATGCTAGGAAAACCAGCACCAGCACCCACGTCACATATCGTTAATTCTTTAGTTAAATCCGTATAAAAACTTGTCGCAATTGAATCATAAAAATGCTTCAAATATACTTCATGTTCTTCAGTAATACTTGTTAAATTCATTTTTTCATTCCATTCAACAAGCATTTGATAATACGTTTGAAACTGTTGTTGTTGTTTATCTGAAAGTTCTATTCCATGTGTACTCAGTTGCTGTGTTAACCATGCTACACTCATCTTAGTTATTCACCCTTTGGATTTTACCTTGTTCAAGATATACAAGTAAAATTGAAATATCGGCTGGATTGACACCAGATATACGTGAAGCTTGTGCAATATTGAGCGGCTTAACTTCTGCTAATTTCTCACGTGCTTCAGTCGCTAAACTATCTACCTTACTATAATCTAGATCTTCTGGAATTTTCTTCTCTTCCATACGTTTAACTTTTTCAACTTGTTGTAAAGATTTATTGATATAACCTTCATATTTAGTTTGAATTTCAACTTGTTCTTCAACGTCTGAAGGCAATTGATGTGATTCATCTAAAATTTCTAGAATTAAATCGTATGTCATTTCAGGACGACGTAATAATTCTAAAGCAAGGATACCGTCTTTCAAACGAGACCCGCCTTGAGCCTCAATAATCTCTTGCACACGGTCGTTTGGTTTGACGCGAATGCCATTTAGACGTTCTTGTTCTGCTTTAATCATAGCGCGTTTTTCATTAAAACGTGCATAGCGTTCCTCTGAAATCATACCTAATTCATAACCTAAGTCTGTTAGACGTAAATCAGCGTTGTCATGTCTTAATAATAGACGGTATTCAGCACGAGAAGTTAATAAACGATAAGGTTCGTTTGTACCTTTGGTAATTAAATCATCAATTAATACACCAATATAGGCATCTGAACGACTTAATATAACTTCATCTTTAGCTTGAACACGTGCTGCTGCATTGATACCAGCCATGATACCTTGTCCAGCCGCTTCTTCATAACCTGATGTCCCATTAATTTGGCCAGCAGTGTATAAGTTTTTAATTTTTTTAGTTTCAAGTGTTGGCCATAATTGTGTTGGAACTAACGCATCATACTCGATGGCATAACCTGCACGCATCATATCTGCTTTTTCTAAACCAGGAATCGTTTCTAACATTTGACGTTGCACATGTTCAGGTAAACTTGTTGATAGACCTTGGACATAAACTTCGTTTGTATTTCTACCTTCTGGTTCTAAGAATAGTTGATGGCGTGGTTTGTCATTGAATCTTACAAATTTATCTTCAATGGATGGGCAATATCTTGGACCAGTACCTTTGATCATACCTGAATACATTGCTGATAAATGTAAGTTATCATCAATCACTTGGTGTGTATCACCATTTGTATAAGTTAACCAACATGGCAATTGATCTAAAATATATTCTGTTGTTTCAAAGCTGAAGGCTCTTACAACATCATCACCAGGTTGGATTTCCGTTTTAGAATAATCAATCGTTTTGGCATTTACACGCGGTGGTGTACCTGTTTTAAATCTAACGACTTCAAAACCTAATCCTCTTAAGTTATCAGCTAGAGAGATTGAAGGTAATTGATGGTTTGGACCACTTGAATACTTCATGTTACCTAAAATGATTTCACCGCGTAAAAATGTACCTGTTGTAATAATAACTGCCTCTGACCAGTATTCTGTACCGATATTTGTTCTTACACCTTTAATGACATCATCTTCAATAATGAGGTCATCTACCATACCTTGCATGATATCAAGGTTTGCTTCATCTTCAATTACTTTTTTCATTTCTTGTTGATACAAGACTTTATCTGCTTGAGCACGTAACGCTCTTACTGCTGGACCTTTACCAGTATTTAACATACGCATTTGAATGTGCGTTTTATCAATGGTTTTCGCCATTTGACCACCTAATGCATCGATTTCACGTACGACAATACCTTTTGCTGGACCACCCACTGATGGGTTACACGGCATAAAAGCAATATTATCTAGGTTAATCGTCAACATTAACGTTTTGGCACCACGACGTGCTGAAGCTAATCCAGCTTCAATACCAGCATGTCCGGCTCCTATTACTATCACATCATATTCTTGAGCCATTATTATTTCCTCCTTATTATTTTCCTAAACAGAATTGACTAAATAACTGGTCAATTAATTCATCACTTGCAGATTCACCGATAATCTCACCTAAAATTTCCCATGTTCTTGTTAAGTCGATTTGTACCATATCCATCGGTACACCTGATTCTGCTGCATCTATTGCATCTTGAATGGTATTTCTTGCTTGTTTCAATAATGAAATATGTCTTGAATTAGAAACATAAGTCATATCTTGGTTTTGAACATCGCCACCAAAGAATAAATCTCTAATTTGAATTTCTAATTGATCAATACCTTCTTGTTTGAGCATCGATGTCTGAATCAATGGCATATCGCCAATCATATCTTTGACTTCATCAAGATCTAAATGCTTGTCTAAATCCATCTTATTAACAATAACAATCGCATCTTCATTCTTAATCACTTCATACAACTTACGATCTTCATCTGTTAATCTTTCATTATAATTAAGTACAAATAGTATTAAATCCGCTTCGCCTAAAGCTTTTCTTGATCGCTCTACACCAATACGTTCGACGATATCTTCTGTATCACGTATACCTGCTGTATCGACAAGTCTTAATGGTACACCACGGACATTAACATATTCTTCTAAAGTATCTCTTGTAGTACCAGGCACTTCAGTCACAATGGCTTTATTATCTTGAATGAGGTTATTGAGCATCGATGATTTACCGACATTAGGCTTACCTACGATAACCGTAGAAAGCCCTTCTCTCATAATCTTCCCTTGTGTACCTGTATCGAGTAATTTATTAATTTCTGTTTTAATTTCATTTGATTTCCCTAATAATACCTCTGTAGTCGCATCTTCGACATCATCATATTCTGGGTAATCTATGTTCACTTCGACTTGAGCAAGGATTTCGAGAATGGATTGTCGCTGTCGTTTTATCATATCACTTAAACGACCTTCTATTTGATTCATTGCAACTTTAGACGCACGATCGGTTTTAGAACGAATAAAATCCATCACTGCTTCTGCTTGAGATAAGTCTATTCTGCCATTTAAGAAAGCACGCTTTGTATATTCACCTGGATCAGCCATACGGGCTCCATAGGTCATCGTCAATTCTAGTATTCTATTAATTGTTAAAATACCACCATGACAGTTAATTTCGACAATATCTTCACGTGTGAACGTCTTTGGTGCACGTAGTACGGAAACCATAACTTCTTCCACCACTTCGTTCGATTCAGGATCAATAATATGACCATAGTTAATCGTGTGAGACGTTACATCTTCAAGTCTTTCTTTACCTTTATAAAGTTTATCTGCAATATCTACAGCATCTACACCTGATAAACGTACAATACCAATTGCACCTTCACCCATTGGTGTTGATATACTCGTTATCGTATCTAAATCCATCATCCATCTCGCCTCCTTTTCGACTTCATTTTTATCATTATAATATTGTAAATAGTTTCCTATTAAAAAGCGAGTATCTTGTTTACCATTTCTCAAAAGTTAGTCTTCAGTTTGTCTGAGGTAAGACTTACTTCTGTCTAATATCTGCTTCCCCTACCCTACTTAAACACGCTTATTAAATACCTTTGCTATTTTGAGTACATGTTCCAAACTCGCTTGTATTTGTAATGTGTCCATATCTTTTGCTGGTTGCCTCGCTATCACAATAATATCCATTGGTAAGATATCTTCTTTATGGATTTTAAAATTTTCGCGAATGGCACGTTTAATTCTATTTCTTACGACTGCATTACCTAACTTTTTAGAAACACTAATACCTAAGCGAAAATGATTCAACGCTTTATTAGGTTGCGTATATATTACAAATTGTCTATTTGCAACTGATTTCCCTTTCTTATAAATAAACTGGAAATCACTATTTTTTTTTATTCGGTAAGCTTTCTCCACCAAGCATCACTCACTTATCATATCTTTTCAATACATATACCAACGAACCTTATGTTTCGTTCTATTCATTCGTTATCATAAATTAATAGTAGAAATCTACGTAATTTTCAGCAATTTTACTTCACTAAAACCAAAAAAAAGACCACTGATGAGTCAGTGATCTTATGCTGATAATACTTTACGGCCTTTACGACGACGACGCGCCAACACTTTACGACCATTTTTTGTGCTCATGCGTTTTCTGAAACCATGAACTTTACTATGTTTACGTTTATTTGGTTGATAAGTACGTTTTACCATGCAAAAACACCTCCATCTTTATTCGGTTCTATACTATTATAATAGATAAATTAATATACGCTTCTGCTTCAAGTCTTGATTTAACTGTTATTAATTTCTAGTCATAATTCAAGCAACTACTACAATATAACAAAATCTATTTTATAAAGCAAGTCTCAATTTAAGTGACTGATTTAAAATATATGAGTTACATCATACACTTCCTTTATTATATTACAATCAAGCATTTACTATGTTTCACTCCAAAAGTGCTTCTGTCTATGCAGATACTCCCCTTTTGCAGCACCCCTGCATTTATCCATTTTGTGTTATACATTTTTCATACAATCTTTATAAATTATTTCCCAAACCCACAAACACCTTAAAATTTGGTATACTGTCTATTGCTCAAAGTTATCCACTTATACACAACGCTATACCTCAAATTTGTGGATAAGTATAATGTTATTCACAGAGTTCCTCAACATTTAAGAACATATTCACACCCATTTGACAGAGGTTGTTGTTAAAAAGTATAATTGTGTGGATAAATTATGTAGATATTGATTGCTACAGGGTTTAAATTAATAAATTATACAACAAAAGCCTGTGTATAAATCACAGTTAGGTAATAGTTATCCACTGATTGTGCGTAACTTGTGGATAATCATCAACAGCCTGTGATTCTTTTTATTTGTACCTGTTGTTTTTGTGTATAACTTTAAAATTTATGAAAGTTGGAGTTTGTTATTATGTCAGAACAAGAAATTTGGGAAAAAGTTCTAACCTTGGCTCAAGAAAAAGTAAGTAGTGCAAGCTACCAAACATTTCTTAAAGATACAAAATTGTTTAAACTGCAGAATGAGCAAGCGATTGTAGTTACTGATGACGATTTTGTTGCTAATTGGTTAAAGATGAATTACGCAGAAATTATTAAAGCTGCTTTATATGAAGCAATTGGTCATGAGATAGCACCAGTCTTTTATACTGAAGAAGAGCTAAAAAGCTTACATACAAGTGAGCAAAAAGAAGAAAATCAACCAGAACAACCAGCCAAAAAGTATACGCCAGGCGTTGATGAAGCTGTCATTGGCGGTGAACAGTTCAATACACATAATACGTTTGAAACATTTGTCATTGGACCAGGTAATAGATTCCCTCATGCTGCAAGTCTTGCAGTGGCAGAAGCACCAGCTAAAGCGTATAATCCATTATTTATTTATGGTGGCGTTGGTTTAGGTAAGACCCATCTAATGCATGCGATTGGTCATTATGTATTGGATAACAATCCAGACGCTAAAGTTATTTATACGTCTAGTGAAAAATTTACAAATGAATTTATTAAGTCCATTCGTGATAATAAAACTGAACGTTTTAGGGAAAAATACCGTAATATCGACGTTTTATTAATTGATGATATTCAATTTATTCAAAATAAAGAACAAACTCAAGAAGAATTTTTCCATACATTTAATGAATTACATCAAGCAAATAAGCAAATTGTAATTTCTAGTGATCGACCTCCAAAAGAAATTGCTAAACTAGAAGATCGTTTACGTTCACGTTTCGAATGGGGATTAATCGTAGATATTACGCCGCCTGATTATGAAACAAGAATGGCGATTTTACAGAAGAAAATTGGCGAAGAAAATCTTAACATTCCAACTGAGGCGCTTACTTACATCGCTAATCAAATTCAGTCTAATATTCGTGAACTTGAAGGTGCATTAACACGTGTCTTAGCTTTTTCAAAATTACAGGGACAACCCATTACGACTGAGTTAACAGCTGAAGCACTTAAAGATATTATTCAAGCACCTAAATCTAAAAAAATCACGATACAAGATATTCAGAAAATTGTTGGTCAGTATTATAGTGTAAGAATTGAAGATTTTAGCGCTAAAAAACGAACAAAATCCATCGCTTATCCGCGTCAAATTGCAATGTACTTATCACGTGAGTTAACCGATTTTTCATTACCAAAAATTGGTGAAGAGTTTGGCGGTCGTGATCATACAACGGTTATTCATGCACATGAAAAAATAGTTAAAGATATACAAAATGATTCAACTTTTAAACAAGAAGTTGAAAATTTAGAAAAAGAAATAAGAAACCAATAAAACAAACTGTACTATAACAGATTAATCGTAGGTATTTTGAGGAATAGTTAATAGAGGAATTATAAACGTTATTGTGGATAATGTTAAAAAGTCATACACACAGTGCACAAGTTATCCACAGTCTTTAATCGACGTCACTGTTCACTAAAATTAACTTATCCCCTAATCCACAAGCCCTACTACTATTACTACTGTCTTAAAACCTATATAATTTAATATATAAACGACTGGAAGGAGTTTAATAAAGATGGAATTCACAATAAGAAGAGATTATTTTATTAATCAATTAAATGACACACTTAAGGCCATCTCACCAAGAACAACATTACCTATCTTAACTGGTATCAAAATTGAAGTTAAAAACAACGAAGTTATACTAACTGGTTCTGATTCAGAAATCTCAATCGAAATCACCATTCCTAAACAAGTCGATGGTGAAAATATTATTGATATTGCTGAAACCGGATCAGTCGTGCTTCCTGGTCGTTTCTTCGTAGACATTATAAAAAAATTACCAGGTAAAGAAGTTAAACTTTCTACAAATGAACAGTTCCAAACACTTATTACATCTGGACATTCTGAATTTAACTTAAGTGGTTTAGACCCAGATCAATACCCGTTATTGCCACAAGTTTCTCGTGATGATGCGATCCAATTATCAGTTAAAGTGCTTAAAAACGTTATCGCACAGACTAATTTCGCAGTGTCCACCTCAGAAACACGCCCAGTACTTACTGGTGTCAACTGGCTTATACAAGAAAATGAATTAATATGCACAGCTACTGACTCGCACCGCTTGGCTGTAAGAAAGGTAGCATTAGAAGATGACTCAGAAAATAAAAATGTCATCATTCCTGGTAAAGCATTATCTGAGTTAAATAAGATTATGTCAGACAGTGAAGAAGACATCGATATTTTCTTTGCTTCAAATCAAGTGTTATTCAAAGTGGGTAACGTAAACTTTATTTCACGTTTATTAGAAGGTCATTATCCTGATACATCTCGTTTATTCCCAGAGAATTACGAAATTAAATTAGGAATTGATAATGGTGAATTCTATCATGCCATCGATCGTGCATCATTATTAGCACGTGAAGGCGGCAATAATGTCATTAAATTAAGTACAGGTAATGAACTTGTAGAATTATCTTCAACATCACCAGAAATTGGTACGGTAAAAGAAGATGTTAAAGCAAGTAATGTAGATGGTGGCAACCTAAAAATTTCATTCAACTCAAAATATATGATGGATGCTTTAAAAGCCATTGATAACGATGAAGTGGAAGTAGAATTTTTCGGTACAATGAAACCATTTATTTTAAAACCAAAAGATGATGATTCAGTTACACAACTCATCTTACCGATTAGAACGTATTAATCGTATTGTTAAATAGATCAACGCAATAACTTTTCTCATAAAAGTGCAACTTAACAGGAACAAGCCTTTGAAATCTTAGTGATTTCTGGTTTGTTCCTGTTTTTATTTGAAAAAAGAGTCTGAGTTTAAAAGCAGATACTAAGAGATAATTAGAAATTTGCTAATGTTATTAATTAATTTCATGATTAAAGACATTTAAAGGGCAAATATAAGCATTTTGAACATTTTCTTAGGGGAAAATGCTTAAAAGTAATAAAAGTGTCTTAAAACAGCTCTAAATGCAAAATAAATATAGTCCGTATATCATACATAAATTTTTAAGCAGATTAAGGTATTTAGTGAAAATTAATATTATTTGTAAAGAATGCCCATATAATGTATTTATTTTTGATATAATATGACATTATGAAACAACGTTAAAAATAACTTTGAAACTAATTATTTAAAAATAGTTAAAATAAGTTAAAAGAAATCGCTTACTCACTGTATTTTGCATGAAATTTTCCGCAAAAAAAGGTATAATATATAAGTGAGCTTAAAAGAAATGGAGTGATTGATTTGGTTGAAGAGGTAATTGTTGATGGAGACATTACTTTAGGGCAATTTCTAAAGACAGAAGGTATTATCGAATCTGGCGGACAAGCAAAATGGTTCTTACAAGATTTTGATGTCATGATCAATGATGAGCGTGAAACGCGTCGCGGTAAGAAATTAAATCATCGAGATAGCATTGTCATACCAGAAGTCGGTTCATTTTTGATATTACATCAAGGTGAAGAATGAAATTAAAGACACTCCAGTTACAAAATTATCGTAATTATGAGTCGATTTCCTTAAATTGTCATCCCGATGTCAATATATTGATTGGTGAAAATGCCCAAGGGAAGACTAATTTATTAGAATCTATTTATACATTAGCACTAGCTAAAAGTCACAGAACGTCTAATGACAAAGAACTCATACGTTTCGATAGCGACTATGCTAAAATAGAGGGGGACCTTAGTTATAGATATGGTGAGATGCCTTTAACGATGTACATCACTAAAAAAGGTAAACAAGTCAAAATCAATCACTTAGAACAAAGTAGACTGACCCAGTATATTGGGCACTTGAACGTCGTTTTGTTTGCGCCTGAGGATTTAAATATTGTCAAAGGATCACCGCAGATTAGACGTAGATTTATAGATATGGAACTTGGACAAATCTCAGCAGTATATTTAAATGATTTGTCACAGTATCAACGTATTTTAAAACAAAAGAATAATTATTTGAAGCAACTGCAATATGGACAAAAGACAGACAGCACCATGCTTGAAGTCTTAAACCAACAATTTGCAGAATACGCACTCAAAATTACGCTAAGACGTGAACATTTTATTAATGAACTTGAATCACTAGCGAAACCTATCCATTCTGGGATTACAAATGAACGTGAAACATTGTCTTTAAACTATTTACCTAGTATTAAACTAGAAAATAAAGATAAAAGTGAGACGGAACGCTTAGAGGAAGTCTTAACGATACTTAATGACAATATGGAACGAGAAAAAGATCGAGGTGTGTGTTTATACGGACCTCACAGAGATGATTTAGGTTTTAATGTGAATGGAATGGACGCTCAGACTTATGGCTCGCAAGGTCAACAAAGAACTACTGCACTATCAATCAAACTCGCTGAAATTGAGTTAATGAATATTGAAGTAGGTGAGTATCCAATTCTATTGCTAGATGATGTATTAAGTGAGTTAGATGATTCACGTCAATCTCATTTATTGAGCACTATTCAACATAAAGTGCAGACTTTTGTTACTACGACATCCGTAGACGGTATAGAACATGAAATTATGAAAAACGCTAAACTTTATCGCATTAATCAGGGCGAAATTATAAAGTAATGGAAAGTGAAGGTGGAAGCAGTGTCAGATGTGAACAACACGGAAGATTATGGTGCTGGACAGATTCAGGTATTGGAAGGTCTAGAAGCGGTACGTAAAAGACCAGGTATGTATATTGGTTCAACTTCAGAAAAAGGTTTACACCATCTTGTATGGGAAATTGTCGATAACAGTATCGATGAAGCACTTGCAGGTTATGCCGACACAATTGAAGTTGTAATCGAAAAAGATAATTGGATTAAGGTAACGGATAATGGCCGTGGTATACCTGTTGGCATTCAAGAAAAAATGGGACGTCCTGCAGTTGAGGTTATTCTAACTGTATTACATGCTGGTGGTAAATTCGGTGGCGGCGGTTATAAAGTTTCTGGTGGTTTACATGGTGTAGGTTCATCAGTAGTAAACGCGTTATCAGAAGATCTTGAAGTATACGTGTATAAAGACCGCAAAGTTTATCATCAAGGTTATAAAAAAGGTGTACCTCAATTTGACTTGAAAGTCATTGAAGAAACAGATGATGATAATACAGGTACAGTCATTCGTTTTAAAGCGGATTCTGAAATTTTCACAGAAACGACAACATATCATTATGAAACATTACAACAACGTACAAGAGAGCTTGCGTTCCTAAATAAAGGTATTTCAATTACTTTAAGAGATGAACGTGGTGAAGAAGTTCGTGAAGACACATATCACTATGAAGGTGGTATTAAATCTTATGTTGAAATGCTAAATGAAAACAAACAGCCTTTACATGAAGAACCTATTTACGTGCATCAAACCAAAGAAGATATTGAAGTTGAAATTGCTTTACAATACAACAAAGGTTTTGCAACAAACTTGTTGACGTATGCGAATAATATTCACACATATGAAGGTGGTACACACGAAGAAGGTTTCAAACGTGCACTATCTCGTGTACTTAATAGTTACGGATTAAATAGTAAAATTATCAAAGAAGATAAAGAAAGACTTTCAGGTGAAGACACACGTGAAGGTTTGACAGCAATTGTTTCAATTAAGCACGGTGATCCACAATTTGAAGGACAAACAAAAACAAAATTAGGTAACTCTGAAGTACGTCAAATCGTTGATAAACTATTCTCTGAGTTATTTGAGCGTTTCTTATATGAACATCCTCAAGTAGGCCGTATTGTAGTTGAAAAAGGTATCATGGCTTCACACGCACGCCTTGCTGCGAAAAAAGCACGTGAAGTTACGCGCCGTAAATCAGCATTAGAAATATCAAGCTTACCTGGTAAATTGGCGGATTGCTCTAGTAAAGACCCATCACGTAGTGAAATCTTTATCGTCGAGGGTGACTCTGCCGGTGGGTCTACAAAATCCGGTCGTGATTCAGAAACACAAGCGATATTACCATTGCGTGGTAAAATCTTGAACGTTGAAAAAGCACGTTTAGATAGAATTTTAAATAATAACGAGATTCGTTCGATGATTACGGCATTTGGTACGGGTATTGGTGGCGAATTTGATTTAAGTAAAGCACGCTATCATAAGATTGTCCTTATGACAGATGCTGATGTCGATGGTGCACATATTAGAACATTGTTATTAACATTCTTCTATCGCTTTATGAGACCATTGTTAGAAGCAGGATATGTGTATATTGCACAACCACCTTTATTCAAACTGACACAAGGTAAACAAAAATACTATGTCTTTAATGAACGTGAATTAGAAAAACTTAAAGCTGAGTTAGAACCAACGCCAAAATGGTCGATTTCACGTTACAAAGGTCTTGGTGAAATGAATGCGGATCAATTATGGGAAACTACCATGAATCCAGAAAATAGAGCCATGTTACAAGTATCATTGGATGATGCGATTGAAGCGGACCAAGTCTTCGAAATGTTAATGGGCGACGTTGTAGAGAACCGTAGACAGTTTATTGAAGATAATGCAGTCTATGCCAACTTAGATTTCTAATACGATGAACTGAATTTTTGAAGGAGGATATCTTGATGGCTGAATTACCTGAATCAAGAATTAATGAACGAAATATAACGAATGAGATGCGCGAGTCATTCTTAGACTATGCAATGAGTGTTATTGTCTCACGTGCTTTACCTGATGTTAGAGATGGTTTGAAACCAGTACATCGACGCATATTGTATGGATTACATGAACAAGGTATGACACCAGACAAGTCATACAAGAAATCTGCGCGTATTGTTGGGGACGTAATGGGTAAATATCACCCACATGGTGACTCATCAATTTATGAAGCAATGGTTAGAATGGCACAAGACTTCAGCTATCGATATCCTTTAGTTGATGGACAAGGTAACTTTGGTTCTATGGATGGCGACGGTGCGGCTGCGATGCGTTATACAGAAGCACGTATGTCTAAGATTACACTTGAATTACTTAGAGATTTAAATAAAGATACAATTGATTTTATCGATAACTATGATGGTAATGAAAGAGAGCCGTCAGTCTTACCTGCTAGATTCCCTAACTTATTAGTTAATGGTGCATCTGGTATCGCTGTTGGGATGGCTACAAATATTCCGCCACATAATTTAACAGAGGTCATCAACGGTATTTTAAGTTTAAGTTATAATCCCGATATTACCATTGCTGAATTGATGGAAGATATACAAGGGCCAGACTTCCCGACTGCAGGTATTATCCTTGGAAAGAGTGGGATTCGTCGTGCATTTGAAACAGGTCGAGGATCAATACAATTGCGCTCTCGTGCAGAAATAGAAGAACGTGGTGGCGGTCGTCAACGTATTGTTGTTACAGAAGTACCGTACCAAGTTAACAAAGCACGTATGATAGAAAAGATTGCTGAATTAGCGCGTGATAAGAAAATAGACGGTATCACAGACTTACGCGATGAAACAAGTTTACGTACAGGTGTCCGTGTAGTAATCGATATCCGTAAAGATGCCAACGCGAGTGTTGTCTTAAATAACTTATACAAACAAACACCATTACAAACATCATTTGGTGTAAACATGATTGCCTTAGTTAATGGCAGACCAAAACTTATTTCACTTAAAGATGCCTTAGTTGAATACTTAGAACATCAAAAAGTCGTTGTAAGAAGACGTACCGAATATAATTTGAAAAAAGCTTTAGATCGTGCACATATATTAGAAGGTTTGAGAATTGCGCTTGATCATATTGATGAAATTATCAGAGTTATTCGTGAATCAGATAACGATAAGATTGCCATGGCAAGTTTACAAGAACAATTTAAATTATCTGAACGTCAAGCACAAGCGATTTTAGATATGCGTTTAAGACGTTTAACTGGTTTAGAAAGAGATAAGATTGAAGCTGAATATAATGAACTAATTGCTTATATTGAAGAATTGAAATCTATCCTTGCAGATGAAGAAAAATTATTACAAATTGTTCGTGATGAATTGATTGATGTCCGTGAGCGTTATGGTGATGAACGTAAGACTGAAATCCAACTTGGTGGTTTAGATGACATTGAAGATGAGGATTTAATTCCAGAAGAACAAATTGTGATTACGTTAAGTCATAATAACTACATCAAACGATTACCAGTTTCAACTTATAGAGCACAACACCGTGGTGGTCGTGGTGTTCAAGGTATGAATACGCTAGAAGAAGACTTTGTAAGTCAACTTGTGACGTTAAGTACACATGACAACGTGCTATTCTTTACGAATAAAGGTCGTGTCTATAAACTTAAAGGCTATGAAGTGCCAGAGCTTTCTCGTCAGTCTAAAGGTATTCCAGTAGTTAACGCAATTGAGTTAGACAATGACGAATCGATTAGTACGATGATTGCTGTTAAAGATTTAGAAAGTGAAGAAGATTATTTAGTCTTTGCTACTCAAAAAGGTAGAGTGAAACGTTCTGCCCTAAGTAACTTCTCACATATTAATAAAAACGGTAAAATTGCGATTAGTTTCAAACAGGATGACGAATTGATTGCAGTACGTCTAACTGATGGTGAAACTGATATTCTAATCGGTACATCGCACGCTTCATTAATTCGCTTCCCTGAAACTGCATTGCGTCCACTTGGCCGTACCGCGGCGGGTGTGAAAGGTATTACACTTAGAGAAGACGATAAAGTAGTCGGTTTAGATGTTACAAAAGCCGAAAGCGATGATGAAATACTCGTCGTGACTGAAAATGGTTACGGTAAACGTACACCAGTTGAAGATTACAGATTATCAAACCGTGGTGGTAAAGGTATTAAAACAGCGACTATCACAGAACGTAATGGTAATGTAGTTTGTATCACATCAGTGACTGGTGAAGAAGACTTGATGGTTGTTACAAACTCTGGCGTGATTATCCGTATTGATGTAGAGGATATTTCACAAAACGGTCGTGCAGCACAAGGTGTGAGATTGATTAAATTAGGTGAAAATCAATTCGTATCTACAGTAGCTAAAGTAAATGAGGAAGATGAAGCTGAAACAGAAACTGAAGCAATTGCCTCCGATTCAGAAAATACTGATGAAACTGAAGCAATTGCCTCCGATTCAGAAAATACTGATGCAACTGAACAAATGGCACAAGATTCACAACAAGGTGAAGCTGTGATAGAGGACGATGCACCAGGCAACGCCATTCATACAGAAGTTGAAGATAGTGATGTATCAGATGATGATGATCGTCAAGAAGTACGACAAGACTTTATGGACCGTGTGAATGAAGATATTGATAATGCGGACAATGAAGATAACGAAGAAGAGTAATTTTATGCGATAATAGTCATTATAAAAAAGACCTACCTCAATGAGGTAGGTCTTTTTTGGCTTAATTTTCTAAAGCTTTCATAGCATGAGGTATTTCACTGATTAGTCTGGATGGTGGCACGACATACATTTTTTCTGCTAACTGTTCTCCAATATAACTATGCGTATACGTAGCACTTGTAACGGCTTCTTCTGTGTCGTTGAATTGGCCGACAAAGCTTGTAATCATACCAGATAAAGTATCGCCCATACCACCTGTAGCCATTGCTGGTGTCCCTATTGGCAGTTTGTAATCTTTACCTCTGAAATAGATTTCAGTTCCGTGCATTTTTAAGACAATGGTTGCACCAATGCGATCTGCGGCTTCACGATTACGTTCATACGTTTGTTCCTCTATAGGAATACCACTTAAACGTTCCCACTCTTTTTGGTGAGGCGTAAAGATAACCTTGCACGTAGGAATGTCTGATTTCAATTTACTAAAAATTGTAATAGCATCCCCATCTACAATTAATTTTTGATGTGGTTGAATATTTTGTAATAGGAAAGTAATGGCATTATTGCCTTTAAAATCACAACCGAGTCCTGGTCCGATTAAGATACAATCCGTGTTCTCAATCATTTTTGTTAACATTTTAGTATCGTTAATATCAATCACCATGGCCTCTGGACAACGTGAATGTAAAGCGGCATGATTTGTTGGATGTGTAGCTACAGTGATTAAGCCGCTACCACTATAAACACACGCTCGAGCTGCAAGCATGATTGCACCACCTAAGTTCGCATTGCCCCCAATTAAAAGAATTCTCCCATAATCACCTTTATGTGTTTCATCTTTACGTTTTGGAATGCTTACTTGTGATAAAGTTTCCATTTTGAAACCTCCTTTTAAACATTTAGCGTTAATTTAATACGTTGACTTGAAAAAGATAAGCATCTGCTTAAAATGATAAATGTTAAAGTTGGCTATCTTATATTCTCTATATCATAGAATGTTAAAACCATTTTCTTTTAAGTTACTTATATCTTATTTTCATGTGCTCATTTATAAATACAATAAGAAATATTATACCTGGTTTCGAGATTAGTCAATAGGCAAAGTCGTAAAGAAAATATTAATTTTAGAAAACATAATTTTGATACGACTTTATCCCATTAAATCAGTAATTTAATACCATATTACGGATATGGTCAATCCTATTGTTCGTGTGAAAATGTAAGCGTATACTCGAATTAATTGAACAAAATAGATAAGCAAGGAGATGGGGAAATGACATTACAACTTAATGGTGAAATGCTAACAATCAATGATATTAAAACGTTCTTAAATAAGGAAGATACCGTTGAAGTAACACAAGAAGCACTGGAACGCGTAAAGAAAAGTAGACAAACGGTGGAACATATTATAGAAAACAAAGAAACAATCTATGGTATTACAACTGGATTTGGATTATTTAGTGATGTGCGAATTGATAAAGATGAATACAATCAATTACAAGTAAATTTAATTCGATCACATGCTTGTGGTGTTGGGAAACCATTTTCAGAAGAAGTTGCTTTAGTAATGATGGTCTTACGATTAAATACTTTGTTGAAAGGTCATTCTGGTACGACAGTCGCGTTAGTAGATCAACTTGTTTATTATATCAATAACAGAATTGTACCAGTGATTCCACAGCAAGGATCTTTAGGCGCATCAGGGGACCTAGCACCATTATCTCATTTAGCATTAGCTTTAATTGGTGAAGGCAATGTATTTTTTAAAGGTGAAGAAGTAGACAGCCGGTATGTCTTAAATCAATTAAATCGTAACCCAATACAATTACAAGCTAAAGAGGGACTTGCACTCATTAATGGCACGCAAGCGATGACTGCACAAGGTGTGATTAATTATATTGAAGCGGAAGCCTTAGGTTACCAAGCAGAATGGATTGCTGCTCTAACACATCAAGCATTAAATGGTATTACAGATGCTTATAATGAAAAAGTGCATAAAGCACGTAATTTTCAAGAACAAATAGATGTTGCAGCTAGAATGTTAGACTGGTTAGATGGCTCAGAGTTAACCACTACACAAGGTGACATACGTGTACAAGATGCATACACATTACGCTGTATTCCACAAATACATGGCGCAAGTTTTCAAGTATTTAATTATGTGAAAGAAAAATTAGAATTTGAAATGAACGCTGCTAATGATAATCCATTAATATTTGATGAAGGCGATGAAACGCTTGTTATTTCTGGAGGTAATTTCCATGGGCAACCGATTGCCTTTGCATTAGATTTCTTAAAGTTAGGTGTAAGTGAATTGGCTAATGTATCAGAGCGTCGTTTAGAACGACTCGTAAATCCTCAATTAAATAATGGATTGCCTGCCTTTTTAAGTCCACAACCAGGATTACAGAGTGGCGCGATGATTATGCAGTATGCTGCTGCGAGCTTAGTATCAGAAAATAAAACACTCGCACATCCAGCAAGTGTTGACTCAATACCATCGTCAGCTAATCAAGAGGATCACGTTTCGATGGGAACGATTGCCTCTCGTCATGGCTATCACATCATTGAAAATGCGAGACGTGTCTTAGCAATTGAAACGATTATTGCATTACAAGCCGTTGAATATAAAGATATTGATAAATTATCACCGAAAACATATGAAAAGTATCAAGAATTACGTCACATCGTACCATCAATTACAGAAGATAGACAGTTCCATAAAGATATTGAAGCGGTATCGCAATATTTACAAGATCTTGCTTATATGTAGGGACTCTAATTGACATAAACGTTGTCACCCTTGAAATAGCTGATGTTATTTGCTATATTTAAATTAACTTAATTATGCTATTGTTCGTAGGATAAGTAATATTGAATCTTGATTTCAGAGAGCTTGTGGTTAGTGTGAACAAGTAATCATATTTAATATGAATCTACCTACTATATGAGAACAATCGGTTATAGCCGTTATTTAGTGAGAGTGCAGTCTAATTTTGGACTGTTAAATAGGGTGGCAACGCGTAGACCACGTCCCTTGTACAGGGACGTGGTCTTTTTGTGTTATTATCCAATAAATTTTGAAATTTGAAAGGATGACCAGCATGTTAGATATTAAATTATTCCGTAATGATCCAGAATTCCTTAAAGAAAAAGTTGCAAAACGTGGTATGGATTCAAAAGTAGTAGATGAAGTATTAGAACTAGATGAGCAACGTCGTCAACTTATCAGTCAAGCCGAAGAAATGAAGGCAGAGCGTAATAAAGTGAGTGGAGAAATTGCTCAGAAAAAACGTAATAAAGAAGATGCAGACGATGCAATCGCAGCTATGCGTAATCTAGGTGATGAAATTAAAGTACTAGATGATACTTTAAATCAAGTAGATGTTGACCTTAATGATAAATTGTCTCGTATTCCAAATATCATTCACGACGATGTACCAGAAGGTGCTACGGATGAAGATAATATAGAAGTTAAACGTTGGGGTACACCTAGAACTTTTGAATTTGAAGATAAAGCACACTGGGATTTAATAGAAGAGTTAGAGATGGTTGATTTTGAAAGAGCAGCTAAAGTCTCTGGTGCGAGATTCGTATTCTTGACAGGTGACGGTGCACAATTAGAGAGAGCGTTAATGAACTACATGATTACGAAACATACGACACAACATGGCTATACGGAAATGATGGTACCACAATTAGTTAATGCCGATTCTATGTATGGTACAGGTCAACTTCCAAAATTTGAAGAAGACTTATTTAAAGTAGAAAAAGAAGGTCTTTATACCATTCCAACTGCAGAAGTGCCATTAACGAATTATTACCGCAATGAAATCATTGCACCTGACGTATTACCAGCTAAATTTACAGCTCAATCAGCTTGTTATCGTAGTGAGGCTGGATCTGCTGGTCGTGATACACGAGGACTTATTCGCTTACACCAATTTGATAAAGTTGAAATGGTACGTATTGAAAAACCTGAAGATTCTTGGCAAGCACTTGAAGACATGACTCATCATGCAGAAGCGATTTTAGAAGAACTTGGTTTACCATATCGCCGTGTTATCTTGTGTACAGGAGATATTGGTTTTGGTTCAAGTAAAACATATGATTTAGAAGTTTGGTTACCAAGCTATAATGATTATAAAGAAATCAGCTCTTGTTCAAATATTACAGATTTCCAAGCACGTCGTTCAAACATTCGCTTCAAACGCGATAAAAATGCGAAACCAGAATTAGCGCATACTTTAAATGGTAGCGGGTTAGCTGTAGGTCGTACCTTTGCAGCTATCGTTGAGAACTATCAAAATGAAGATGGCTCAGTTACAATTCCAGAAGTGTTAGTTCCATTTATGGGTGGTAAAACAGTCATCCGTCCGACTAAATAAAAAACTGAAAGTAATGCTAAAAACGCGTAGCGACAATAGGTCCTATGCGTTTTTTTGTGCACTATCGAAAGGGTAGGGGAGGTGTAAAAAGTATAAAATAGCAAATATGATTAGGCGGAATTCAGATATATTTTAGAGGTATGTCTTAATTATTTCTAAAAATTCAGAGAAATATAAACAACATGTGTTTAAGCTTTTTAAGACAATCGTTAGTCTAACCTCACACAAACGGATGTCTAAAGATATTGCGCATTTAGAATCAGTTGTATTAGAATTGATATATTATTTTTGAAGTGCCATGAGAGGGTGGGTGTGTATGGAAAATGAAGCGCATGTAACATTTAAACAAGGTGTCAAAGCGTGTATTCCTACCTTGTTAGGATACGCAGGTGTGGGTTTATCATTTGGAATTGTTGCAGTTGCTTCAGGATTTAGCTTGTTGGAAATTATTTTACTGTGTTTGCTTGTATACGCAGGCGCAGCACAATTTATAATTTGCGCGCTTGTTATTGCAGGTACACCTATATCCGCAATTGTATTAACTGCGTTCATCGTCAATTCTAGGATGTTCTTATTAAGTATGACACTCGCACCAAGCTATAAAGATTATAGTTTACTAAATAGAATTGGGTTGGCAACATTGGTAACAGATGAAACATTTGGGGTTGCAGTGACACCACATCTAAAAGGCGAAAAAATTAATGATCGATGGCTACACGGTTTGAATATAACGGCTTATGTTTTTTGGACGATTGCATGTATTATTGGTGCTTTATTTGGTAAATACATCCATGACCCAGACGTATTAGGCTTAGACTTTGCAATAACGGCTATGTTTATTTTTCTTGCCGTCTCCCAATTTGAATCAATCAGGCGCTCAAAAGTTAAGATTTACTTAGTTCTGATTATTTGTGTCATTGTGATGATGTTGGGATTAAGTTTATTTATGCCATCATATTTAGCGATTATTTTAGCTTCTACAATAACGGCAGCACTTGGGGTGGTGATGGAACGATGACGACAACGATACATATGTTAACGATTATTATTTTATGCGGAATTGTGACATGGTTGACTCGAATTATACCGTTTGTGATGATTTCTAAAGTTCATTTATCTGAACGTGTAGTCAAATGGCTCTCTTTTATCCCAATTACATTGTTTACAGCGTTGATTATTGATGGTGTCTTGGTTCAACAAGAGGGCGTAATGGGATACACAATCAATATGCCATTTTTGATAACGATGATACCTACGATTGTAGTTGCCATCGTTTCAAGAAGTTTAACGATAACGATTTTAAGTGGGATTATTATTATGGCATTGTTGAGATGGGTTTTTTAAAGAATATCATTGATGAAACACAGGATATCCGTTAGAATTAGAATAATTAGAAAATTATGATATTTCCGATTTTTAGTCTGTCATACTTTCGTTTTATACAATTAAAATCAAATCTTATTTCGAGAAGCTGAGGGACTTGGCCCAGTGATGCTTCAGCAACCGGCTGTGTAGTACGGTGCTAAAACCAACGATACACTCGAATGATAAGTAATCATAACTTCTTACTTATTTTATATGAGTGAGAAGTTTTTTATTAAGTAGGAGGGAAATCATGACGAATTATACGGTAGATACTTTAGAATTAGGGCCTTTTACAACGGAATCTGGAGAACTCATATCTAATTTGAAACTACGCTATGAACATGTGGGGTTGAAAGGACAACCTTTAGTTGTTGTCTGTCACGCTTTGACAGGTAACCATTTAACATATGGGACAAATGATCAACCAGGATGGTGGAGAGGTATCATTGATGGGGGCTATATGCCCATCAATGATTATCAATTTTTAACTTTTAATGTAATTGGTAGTCCGTATGGTTCAAGTTCGGCATTAACAGATGCTGATTTCCCTCAAACGCTCACGTTAAGAGACATTGTACGTGCAATTGAAATAGGCATAGAAACGTTAGGATTTGAACACATTAATATTCTCATTGGTGGTTCTTTAGGAGGCATGCAAGCGATTGAATTATTATATAATCGCAAATTTAATGTCGATAAAGCCGTTATACTTGCTGCAACGGATAAAACATCATCCTACAGTCGAGCGTTTAACGAGATAGCGAGGCAAGCCATTCATTTAGATCCTAAAAATGGTATGAGTATCGCTAGACAATTGGGTTTCTTAACTTATCGATCATCTAAAAGTTACGATAAGCGCTTTTCACCAGATCAAGTTGTCGCCTATCAAAAACATCAAGGTGATAAGTTTATGAATCATTTTGATTACGCATGTTATTTAACACTGCTGGATGTCTTGGATAGTCATGATGTCGATAGAGGACGTGATGATGTGGATGAAGTATTCCGTAATTTAGATACGAAGGTTATGACAATGGGCTTTACCGATGACTTACTTTATCCTGATGACCTTGTTCGAGCAGTCGGCGAGCGCTTTAAATTTCATAAACATTTTTTCGTTCCTGACAATGTAGGACATGATGGATTTTTACTTAACTTCAATGATTGGGCGCCGAATCTATATCACTTTTTAAAAGTCTATAAAATCAAACGTAAATGAACTAACTAAATAGATTTAATTTTTGGGATGTGCCGGTTGTCTTCTTACTACTAAATAGAGGAGAGAAACAAGTTGGTTACATCCTATTTTTGTGTGAAATATAAATAAGTTGTTGTTAGTGAAGAAGCGATTGATATATAACAATGATTTCTAAGGATTATAGTGAATGTGTATTTTCTGAATAGAACTTCTATATAAAATGGGTTGCCAATAATTGTATAAAAGTTTTAAAGAGGTTAAAATAAAGGGTATAGTCAAAAATAGTATGGGAGTGGCGAATTTGTTTTCTAAAATATATCCTAAAGCAACTGTGCTTAGTGTTCTAACGCTAATCGTAGTCGCTTTGGCTTTGCATATATTACCACCGCTTGGTCTTGTATTGAGCGCGTTTGCGACAATTCCTGGCATTATCTTATGGCATAAATCAATTGAATCATTCGGATTGACAGCTGTCGTAACGGTTGTATTAACAACTTTACTGGGTAATATATTTGTATTAAGTATCATGGTCCTCGTGCTCATTACGAGTTTCGTTGTTGGCCAATTATTAAAAGAAAGAACATCTAAAGAACGTATACTATATATAACGACTACATATATTAGTATGATTTCATTAATTGCATTTATGGGACTGCAAACGTTTGATAAGATACCAAGCGCGACAGTTTTAATGAACCCAATAAAAGATCAAATGCATCAGGTTATTTCAGGTGCTTCAGTTGGTAACGAGTATAAACAAATGCTCGAAGAGGGATTCCGTCAATTGGCAGTTCAGTTACCAAGTATGGTAATCATTGCAGTTTTTCTACTTATTTTAATCAATTTAATTATTACTTTTCCAATTTTACGTAAATTCAAAATCGCTACACCAATATTTAAACCATTATATGCTTGGCAGATGAGCCGTTCATTATTATGGATATATATTATTGTCTTGATTTGTGTTATGTTTGCAAGCCAAGCTGGTACTTTCCAAAGTATCGTTTTAAATTTTGAAATTGTGTTATCATTATGTATGTATATTCAGGGGTTAAGTGTTATTCACTTTTTCGGCAAAGCAAAATCAATGCCATTCGTACTTACTGTGTTACTAATGGTTATAGGGACAATTTTAATGCCATTAACACATATTGTAAGTCTCCTGGGTGTAATCGATTTATGTTTTAACTTAAAAAGTATCATTAAAAAATGATTTGAGGTGGAAGAATGAACCGTCAATCCACTAAAAAAGCGTTGATTTTACCATTTGTAATTATGACGCTCACGGCAATTGCGCTGGTTGTAGTTTGGTTTGTTTTTAACCAACTCGTAGCAGGTATAGCGACGATTGTATTAGTGATTATTATTATAGGGACCGCATTTATGGTAAGACAAGCTTTACAAAAATTAGACAGCTATGTGGACAATTTAAGTGGTCATATCTCTGAAGGTAGTAATATCGCAATTAAAAATCTACCTATCGGAATGATTATCTTAGATGAAAATGAAAACATAGAGTGGATGAATAGATTTATGTCGGAACGTTTAAATCGTAATGTAATTTCCGACCCAGTCAACGAAGTATATCCTAATATCTTAAAACAATTAGAAAAAACACAAGAAATAGAAATTAATGAAAATGAATACCACTATCGTGTGCGTTATTCAGAAAAAGAACACGTGCTTTATTTCTTCGACATTACAAAAGAAGTCTATACAAATGAATTATATGAATCATCTAAACCAATTATAGCGACATTATTCTTGGATAATTATGATGAAATTACCCAAAATATGAATGATACGCAAAAATCAGAAATTAACTCAATGGTTACGCGCGTCATCAGTAGATGGGCAACGGAACATGATATTTACTTTAAACGCTATAGTTCGGATCAATTCGTGGCATATTTAAACCAAAATATTTTAAACGAAATTGAAGCAACTAACTTTAGTATTTTAAGCCAATTACGTGAAAAGAGCGTAGGTTATCGCGCGCAATTAACATTAAGTATTGGTGTGGGTGAAGGTTCTGAAAATCTAATTGATCTTGGAGAACTTTCTCAATCTGGCCTAGATTTAGCACTCGGTCGTGGTGGCGACCAAGTTGCGATTAAACACATGAACGGTAATGTACGTTTCTATGGTGGTAAGACTGACCCAATGGAAAAACGTACACGTGTAAGAGCGCGTGTTATCTCACATGCACTTAAAGATATCTTAATGGAAGGCGACAAAGTGATTATCATGGGGCACAAACGTCCCGATTTAGACGCAATTGGTGCAGCAATCGGTGTATCCCGTTTTGCGATGATGAATAACCTAGATGCCTATATCGTTTTAAATGAATCTGATATCGATCCGACGTTACGACGTGTTATGGATGCGGTAAATGAAAAACCAGAACTTAAAGATCGTTTCATCACTTCAGATGAAGCATGGGATATTATGACTTCCAAGACAACGCTTGTCGTTGTAGATACGCACAAACCAGAAATGGTCATCGATGAAAATATTTTAAATAAAGCCAATCGTAAAGTAGTCATTGACCATCATAGACGTGGTGAAAGTTTCATTTCGAGTCCATTACTTGTATATATGGAACCTTATGCAAGTTCAACAGCAGAACTCGTTACAGAATTACTCGAGTATCAACCAACAGAACAGCGTCTGACACGTTTAGAATCAACGGTCATGTTTGCCGGCATCATTGTAGATACACGTAACTTTACATTACGTACCGGCTCTAGAACATTTGATGCGGCAAGTTATTTACGTGCACATGGTGCCGATACAATCTTGACGCAACATTTCTTAAAAGATGACCTTGATACGTATATTAATCGTACTGAATTGATTCAAACAGTGAAACTACAAGATAATGGTGTTGCCATTGCACATGGTTCAAATGAGAAAATCTACCATCCTGTTACAGTTGCACAAGCTGCCGATGAACTGTTAAGTTTAGATGGTGTAGAAGCTTCTTATGTAATTGCAAGAAGAGAAGACAATGTCGTAGGTATGTCTGCGCGTTCACTTGGTGCAGTCAATGTTCAGTTAACAATGGAAGCACTTGGTGGTGGAGGTCATTTAACGAATGCAGCCACACAATTAAAAGATGTGACTGTTGATGAAGCAATTGAAAAATTACAACAAGCTATAACAGAACAAATGAGTAGGAGTGAAAATTCATGAAAGTAATATTCACACAAGATGTTAAAGGTAAAGGTAAAAAAGGCGAAGTTAAAGACGTACCAGTTGGTTACGCAAATAACTTCTTATTGAAGAAAAACATGGCAGTTGAAGCAACGCCAGGTAACTTAAAACAATTAGAACAAAAAAATAAAGCTGCTGAAGCAGAACGTCAACAAGAAATTGAAGATGCTAAAAAATTAAAAGAACAATTAAGTGAGATTGAAGTCGAAGTATCTGCTAAAACAGGTGAAGGCGGTAAATTATTTGGTTCAGTAAGTACCAAACAAATCACACAAGCATTACAACAACAACATGACATTAAGATTG
This sequence comes from Staphylococcus sp. LKG4-2, assembly GCF_050955665.1. NCBI lineage: Bacteria > Bacillati > Bacillota > Bacilli > Caryophanales > Staphylococcaceae > Staphylococcus > Staphylococcus sp. LKG4-2. The sequence goes on from NZ_CP194532.1 coordinate 191,748, forward strand.
ATAAACGTAAAATGGACTTACCAAATGGTATCCATGCATTAGGTTACACTAACGTACCAGTTAAATTAGACAAAGAAGTTGAAGGTACAATTCGTGTACACACAGTTGAACAATAATAACGGATTGAGATATGAGGTGTAAGCGCAATGGATGGAATGGATGGAATGTACGAACAAAATCAAATGCCACACAGTAATGAGGCTGAACAGTCTGTCTTAGGTGCCATTATCATAGATCCAGAATTAATCAACACTACTCAGGAAGTATTACTTCCTGAGTCCTTTTATAGAGGGGCACACCAGCACATTTTCAGAGCAATGATGAACCTCAATGAAGATAATAAAGATATCGATGTCGTTACGATTATGGATCAGTTATCCCAAGAAGGACGATTGAATGAAGCGGGCGGTCCTCAATATCTTGCAGAATTATCAAGTAATGTGCCGACCACACGTAATATTCAATATTATACGGAAATTGTGTTTAAACACGCCACGAAGCGTAAATTAATTCAAACTGCGGATAGTATTGCGAACGATGGCTATAATGATGAACTGGAACTAGATACGATACTTAACGATGCTGAACGTCGTATATTAGAACTATCATCCACACGTGAAAGTGATGGATTTAAAGACATTCGAGATGTCTTAGGTGATGTTTATGAAAATGCGGAACTATTAGATCAGAACAGTGGTCAAACGCCAGGTATTCCAACAGGGTATCGCGATTTAGACCAAATGACAGCGGGTTTTAACCGTAACGATTTAATTATCTTAGCAGCACGTCCTTCGGTAGGTAAGACTGCCTTCGCACTTAATATTGCACAAAAAGTGGCAACACATGAAGATCATTTTTCTGTAGGGATCTTTTCTTTAGAGATGGGTGCAGATCAGTTAGCAACACGTATGATTTGTAGCTCGGGCAATGTGGATTCGAACCGCTTAAGAACAGGTATGATGACTGAGGAAGACTGGAATCGTTTCACAATTGCTGTAGGTAAATTATCACGTACAAAGATATTTATTGATGATACACCTGGGATTCGTATCACAGATATTCGTTCAAAGTGTCGTCGCTTGAAACAAGAACATGGCTTAGACATGATTGTTATTGACTACTTACAGTTAATTTCAGGTAGTGGTTCTCGTTTTTCTGACAATCGACAACAAGAAGTATCAGAAATATCACGTACTTTAAAGGCGATTGCCAGAGAATTAGAATGTCCTGTGATTGCATTGAGTCAGTTATCTCGTGGTGTAGAACAACGTCAGGATAAACGTCCGATGATGAGTGATATACGTGAGTCGGGTTCTATCGAGCAAGATGCCGATATCGTAGCCTTCTTATATCGTGATGATTATTACAATCGTGGCGAAGATGAAGACGACGATGATGATTCAAATTACGAACCACAAACGAATGACGATAATGGTGAAATTGAAATCATTATTGCGAAACAACGTAACGGCCCTACAGGCACCGTTAAGTTACACTTTATGAAACAATATAATAAATTTACAGATATAGATTATGCACATGCTGATTTTGGATAAGGTAAAAAATAATTTTCTTGTTAATTTCCGTACAATAATACAAATACGTATTTCATTGTACGGTTTTTGTTTGTGTTTATTGCCGTGTATTCGCAGTAAGTATGTGTCCTTATAAATGTAAAAAATGGTCTTAATACTTGGTGTGACTGTATTTAAACTGTATCTCTTTCCACTTTGAACACCATCAAAATTTTCAAAATATAAATAAATTAATGTTCGATTTTTGGTTTGCAATATGGTTGGTGTATTGGTAAAATACGTAATGGTTAATCGAGAAAACTTGGAGGTGCTCATATGTCATCAATAGTAGTCGTTGGGACACAATGGGGAGACGAAGGTAAAGGTAAAATTACAGATTTCTTAGCAGAACAAGCAGATGTTATTGCACGTTTTTCAGGCGGTAACAATGCAGGCCACACAATTAAATTTGGTGGAGAAACATATAAATTACACTTAGTGCCATCTGGTATTTTCTATAAAGAAAAATTAGCAGTTATTGGTAATGGTGTCGTTGTCGATCCAGTAGCACTATTAAAAGAATTAGACGCGCTAAACGAAAGAGGTATTTCAACGGATAATTTACGCATTTCAAACCGTGCGCAAGTTATTTTACCTTATCATATTAAACAAGATGAATATGAAGAAGAACGTCGCGGAGATAATAAAATCGGTACAACGAAAAAAGGTATCGGTCCAGCTTATGTAGATAAAGCACAACGTATTGGTATCCGTGTCGCAGATTTATTAGATAAAGAAACATTTGAAAAATTATTAAAAGATAATATTGAATACAAAGGTGCATACTTCGAAGGGATGTTTGGCAAAGCATGTCCAACATTTGAAGAAATCTTTGAAACATATTATGCAGCTGGTCAACGTTTAGCACCATTCGTGACAGATACTGCAAAAGTTTTAGATGATGCCTTTGTAGCTGACGAAAAAGTATTATTCGAAGGCGCACAAGGTGTGATGTTAGATATCGACCATGGTACATATCCATTCGTTACATCAAGTAACCCAGTTGCAGGTAATGTGACTGTCGGTGGCGGTGTAGGTCCAACATTCGTCTCTAAAGTTATCGGTGTGTGTAAAGCCTATACATCACGTGTCGGCGATGGTCCATTCCCAACAGAACTATTTGACGAAGATGGGCACCATATCCGTGAAGTAGGTCGTGAATACGGTACAACAACAGGACGTCCACGTCGTGTAGGTTGGTTCGACTCAGTTGTATTACGTCATTCTCGTCGTGCAAGTGGTATTACAGATTTATCTATTAACTCAATTGATGTATTAACAGGCCTTAAAGAAGTTAAAATCTGTACTGCTTATGAGTTAGACGGTAAAGAAATTACGGAATACCCAGCTAACTTGAAAGACTTACAACGTTGTAAGCCAATTTTTGAAACATTACCAGGTTGGACAGAAGATGTGACAGGTTGTCGTTCATTAGAAGAATTACCTAATAATGCGCGTAGATACTTAGAACGTATTTCTGAATTATGTGACGTGAAGATTTCAATCTTCTCAGTAGGTCCAGACCGTAATCAAACAAACCTATTAAAATCACTATGGTAAGATTGTAGATTAGATATTATAAAAACCTTGTAGATGTCATCACACAATGAGTGGATGGTACTTCTACAAGGTTTTTTGTTTATCTATATTAATGATTTATGTGATGATCGCGAAAAGTGAGGATTTGATCAACTGCCGTTACGTAACCAGGTTGATCCAAGGCTTGTGTTTGCTTGATTTTTTTAATCTGTGCTTGATAAGTTGCGCGATTCTGTAACATTTCCACAACTTTTGCTTTCAAATCTTCGGTTGTGACAGTTTCAGAATTCAGTTGTTGACCTACGTTGATATTTTCAATTTGTTGCGCAACGAGCGGTTGGTCCGCATTTTGTGGAAAAGCCAATAAAGGCACATCCATTAATAATGCTTCATTTGTACTATTCATTCCAGCATGTGTTAAGAAAAGTGCTGTATGCTGTAATAGTTCTGTCTGAGGTACATAGGATTTCAATAATACATTATCAGGGACTGTATCAAAGTCAGCCGCGTTATTTGCTTCACCAATCGATACGATGACAGATACATCAAGATCTTTTAACGCGGCAAAACATTGATTAAAGAAACCAATATTTTGATTAAATACCGTGCCAAGGGAAACGTAAACTATTGGTCGGCTTTGATCAACTTGACTCATAAAATCCGTTGACTGTGGTTGCATCACAGATGGTCCAACAAAACGATAATGTGCTGAATCAAATAATTCAGGATTTATTTGGAATTTTTCCAAGATATAAGCAATATTGAAATCCCCCGGATTATTCATTGTTTCATAACGTGAGTTAACCTCGACGCCATAGGTTGTTTGAATATGCTGTTGTAAATGATTAAAAGTGTCTTCTACGTCATTCATTTCTGTTTCTGATAACGCCTGTGCATTATAGTTGAGTGCCGCTTCAAACGTTTCTGCAGTATGTGCAAAAGAGGTAATCGACGAAATGGTAGGAATATGTAATTTTTGCGCAATTAAGTTACCAAAACTAAACATGGAGTCAGAAATTAAATAATCATAATGTTCATTTTTCGTATCTTCCAAAATCTTTGGAAGTATTACATCCGCAGTATTCAATAAGCCGTTGACGACGTGGAATAAATTGCCAGAGCCGTATGCTGTAAAGCGTTGTATAATCTCATCTGTTGGTAGTGTACGTATTTCCACACCCGTATCTTTTAGCTTGTCTTGATATTGATCTCCAATGTAGTAAACCACCTCTTCACCACGCGCCACAAGTTCTTTACACACGGCAATCGTAGGATTAAGATGTCCAATGGATCCTGAATTAATAAATAATACCTTAGCCAATCATAAGCCCTCCTCATATTTTATTTAACTAGTTTATCAAAAAGTGTTGAAAACAAAAAAGATTTAAATTTTAATAGTTTTTAAAAAATATCAATTTCTCATATTTTAGTGACTGAAATGATAAAAATGAATGTGCTGCCATACCAATATGACAGACTTTTTAAGCGTTTTAGCACCGTATTTGAACTTTATACAATTAATATAGAAAATTATACTAATGAAATTAAAAAAATAGCTTGTCATCCGGTATAAGAGTTGATATAATTTATTTTGTGCTTAAGACAGGCTCCTTGGTCAAGCGGTTAAGACACCGCCCTTTCACGGCGGTAACACGGGTTCGAGTCCCGTAGGAGTCACCATTTTTAGGTCTCGTAGTGTAGCGGTTAACACGCCTGCCTGTCACGCAGGAGATCGCGGGTTCGATTCCCGTCGAGACCGTATAAACCCATCCAATAGGATGGGTTTTTTTATGCGTAAATATAGAAATGTATAAGTTTTGCTAGATAATTTTTTATATCATGTTGTAATATGGTGGATGAGCAATACTTTATCGTATGTTTTGGTTGGAACCTATTTAATGAATGAATAAACTTTTTTACAATGAAATGAAATTTAAAATGAGGAGTAAATAAATGACAAATCATAAGCATATAGAAGAAACAGATTTGATTAACCTCATCAGTGATCGACACCATGACTTAAGACAAAAAGTAGAATATATGACGGCACAACAATTACCTCAGGTTCATTTTGGTAGTTCTGAATGGTATTTAATTATGATCATTAAATATGATCAGCCTACTTTTGCAGAACTCACGCACAAGATCAATTTAACGCGTCAGGCAATCCATAAAGCAGTGAAACAATTAGAACAGAAACAAGTTGTTCAAATTGAAAGTGTGCCCAATAATAAGAAAGAAAAACGTGTAACCTTAACGGAATTTGGTATCATGTGTTATGAGAAATATATTAAAAACAAACAACACATCATTGAACATATTGGTCAAGTGATCGGTGCGTCAGAAGTTGCACATTTAGAGCAATTGTTACAAGCAGACTGGCAATTAGAAAATGATAAGCCAGATGAATAATTAGAGTATATAAAACGATAAACACAACGTTACATACTCTAATTTTTTTGCAATTCATTATTGTCAACTAGGTTGACAATAATAGCGGAATTTTGCTAAAGTAAGTTGGTCAGTCTTTTCGACTACATAAATAGCTAGAGCATTTATATAGAAGATTGTCGCATAATGATGAAACAATGTTACTTAAAGATGGCTTGAATTCAGGGGTATGTGGCATAAAGTTTCTTTACAAAGGGATCTTGAGTAACATCAAACATCTTCTATATAGCATGCATCATTCTTAGCATAATAAAAATTCAATGGAAATATAGGAATAAGTCATAACTTATGTAGATGAATTAAGTAGAAGAAAGCAATCGATGATTATGGAAACAGTAGTTGATTTGTCTCATCCATACTTAACACTCTCATTTATACTTATACTTCATTTACCATCAAAAAGGAGTATATCAAATGGCAACACAAGTAAACGTAAAAAGCCCGAAAATGTTTGCACTGGTCTTAATGATTGGTGGATTTATGGGACTGTTCAGTGAAACAGCACTCAATATGGCATTAACCGATATTATGGCTGACTTTAAAGTATCAGCGGCAACGGTGCAATGGTTAACGACAGGGTACTTACTCGTCATGGCTTGTTTAGTACCAGCGTCATCGTACCTTATTAAATGGTTTAGCACAAAAACACTAATTGTTTCAGGTATTTTATTATCATTATTAGGCGTAGTTATTGGCGCGCTTGCACCTAACTTCGGTTTACTATTATTGGGACGCTTGATTCAAGCGTTAGGGACAGGTATTTTATTACCTATTATGGTTACGGTTTTGATGCTTATCTTCCCAATTGAAAAACGTGGTGCGGTTATGGGCATCATGGGACTGGTTATTACAGCAGGACCAGCACTCGGCCCCACACTTTCAGGTGTCATTATTTCCGCATCTAGTTGGCACTACATCTTCTGGATCAGTGCAGTGTTATATTTAGTCGTCTTAGGTTTAGCTTTTACAAATACTGAGAATGTAGGAGAGATTTCGAAGCCTAAAATCGATATCCTATCCATTTGTTTATCAACGATTGGATTTGCTGGATTAATCTTCGCATTAAGTTCAATGGCAGAAGCGGCCTTCACAAATGTTATCGTTTGGCTACCATTAGTCATCGGTATCCTAGCCTTAATCATCTTTGTTGTACGTCAATTTAAAATTGACTCACCAATGCTTAACTTAAATGTCTTTAAATATCCTATGTTCGTCCTTGGGGCAGCTATGGTATTTATTACGATCTTATGTATTTTATCAACAGGCATCTTATTACCCTTATATTTAAAAGGCGCCTTACTATTTAGTTCAGTGATTGCTGGTTTAACGTTATTACCTGGTAACGCAGTCAATTTAGTATTGTCTCCGGTCGTCGGTTCATTGTTTGACCGCTTTGGTGCGAGATACTTCGGCATTATCGGGTATTTATTAATGTTTATCGCTGCAATGACGTTTGCACTCATTATTTCTGCATCTACACCAGTTTGGGCCATTATTCTTACGTTTATGGTACTTTTCTTTGGTATCACAATGGTAATGATGCCAGCACAAACGAACGCTTTAAATCAACTACCACACGATTTATACGCAGATGGTTCAGCTACCATTACGACATTAATACAAGTCGGTGGTTCAGCAGGTACAGCTATCGCCATTACGCTTTATACAACAGCAATGAAATCATTTGGCGCTGCTAATCCGAATGTAAGCCAAGAAATCATACTTTCACATGGCGTACAGTTTACCTTTTTCTTTATCACTGCATTAACAGTGATTGGTTTTATACTTTCATTATTCGTTAAGAAACAGAAAAGTGTCTAAGCATGCGTTACAGTGATTAGTAAGCTATGACAATGAGGCTTTTCAACATTGAAACAAGCGTTGCGTCGACACGCACGTGATAAATAACGGAATGATACAGTTTTAGATAAATATAAAGCACCACAGAGGGAGGAGCATACGTCATCTAATGCATATTAGGTGACGCGTGCGCTCCCTTATTTGTGTTATAAGCAATAAATTAGAATGATACAGGATGCTTGTTTAAACTAGGAATACCTATGATGACCCGATGAATACCCATTTAATCGGGATAATGTTATAATTTTACAATATACAATTTTAAATTTTTATTTGGAAAAATAGAATTAGCGCGCCATAAATGGTAAATTGTATTATAGGGAAATGCGTAGAATTTAATGTAAATGTACTACAATATAGAAATGAGGTTTATAAATATGGCTAGAAAAGTTGTTGTAGTCGATGATGAAAAACCAATTGCTGATATTTTAGAATTTAATTTGAAAAAAGAAGGCTACGAAGTATTTTGTGCCTATGATGGTAACGATGCAGTCGATTTAATCTATGATGAAGAACCAGACATCGTGTTATTAGACATTATGTTACCTGGTCGCGACGGCATGGAAGTTTGTCGTGAAGTACGTAAAAAATACGAAATGCCAATTATCATGTTAACAGCGAAAGACTCAGAAATTGATAAAGTATTAGGTCTTGAGCTAGGTGCAGATGACTATGTGACGAAACCATTTAGCACACGTGAATTAATCGCGCGTGTTAAAGCCAACTTACGTCGTCATTATTCACAACCAGCACAAGAAGTTAATGATGCGTCCAATGAAATTACGATTAAAGATATCGTCATCTATCCAGATGCATACTCTATTAAAAAACGTGGCGATGATATCGAATTAACACACCGTGAATTTGAATTATTCCATTACTTATCTAAACATATGGGACAAGTAATGACACGTGAACATTTATTACAAACTGTTTGGGGTTATGACTATTTTGGTGATGTACGTACAGTAGACGTAACAATTCGTCGTTTACGTGAAAAAATCGAGGATGATCCATCTCATCCAGAATATATTGTTACACGTCGTGGTGTTGGATATTTCCTCCAACAACATGAATAGAGGCACATATTAATGAAATGGCTTAAACATTTTCAGTCCTTACACACGAAATTGGTTATTGTCTATGTATTACTCATTATAATCGGTATGCAAATTATCGGTTTATATTTTACGAATAGTCTAGAAAAAGAATTAACACAAACATTTAAAAATAATATTTCGCAATACGCGAAACAAATTGAAATTAATATAGAAAAAGTCTATGACGAAGATAATGCAATTAATGCTCAAAAAGAAGTTCAGAACTTACTTAATGAGTATGCGAATAGACAAGAAATAGAAGAAATCCGCTTTATAGATAAAGATCAGATTATCATGGCTACTTCGAAGCAGTCTACGCGTAGTCTAATTAATCAAAAAGCGAATGACAATTCCATTCAAAAGGCACTGTCACTCGGTGAAATCAATAGCCATACCGTATTAAAAGACTACGGTAATGGTAAACAACGTGTGTGGGTATACAACCTGCCTGTGAAAACATCAAACGATGGCACAATTGGTGATGTCTATATCGAAGCGGACATCAATGATGTGTATAACCAATTGAGCAATATCAATCAAATCTTTATCGTTGGTACAGGGATATCACTATTGATTACCGTGATACTTGGTTTCTTTATTGCGCGTACCATTACAAAGCCGATTACAGACATGCGGAACCAAACCGTTGAAATGTCTAAAGGTAACTATACACAACGTGTGAAAATCTACGGTAACGATGAAATCGGTGAGCTCGCACTCGCCTTTAACAATCTGTCCAAACGTGTTCAAGAAGCACAAGCGAATACCGAAAGTGAGAAACGCCGTCTCGATTCCGTTATCACACATATGAGTGACGGTATCATTGCAACCGACCGTCGTGGCCGTGTGCGCATTGTCAATGACATGGCACTCACTATGATGGGCACAATGAAAGAAGACATTATTGGTGACCACATGCTTAAAGTGCTTAAACTCGAAGAAGATTTCTCATTAGATGAAATTCAAGAAAATAATGATAGCTTCTTATTAGATATTAATGAAAATGAAGGTATTATTGCCCGGGTTAACTTTAGTACGATTGTACAAGAAACTGGTTTTGTGACAGGTTATATTGCCGTGATACATGATGTAACAGAACAACAACAAGTAGAACGCGAACGCCGTGAATTCGTTGCGAACGTCTCACACGAATTGCGTACGCCACTGACTTCCATGAACAGTTATATCGAGGCACTCGAAAGTGGTGCTTGGAAAGATGGCGAATTAGCACCACAATTTCTATCCGTTACACGTGAAGAAACAGAACGTATGATTCGTCTTGTTAATGACCTATTACAATTATCTAAAATGGACAATGAATCAGAGCAAATTACCAAAGAAATTGTCGACTTTAATATGTTTATTAATAAAATCATTAACCGCCATGAAATGTCAGCAAAAGATACGACATTTGTGCGTGAAGTACCAACCGAAACCATCTTTACGGAAATCGATCCAGATAAGATGACCCAAGTGTTTGACAACGTCATAACGAACGCGATGAAATACTCTCGTGGCGATAAACGTGTCGAGTTTCACGTGAAACAGAATGCGTTATATAATCGTATGACCATTCGTGTGAAAGATAATGGGATTGGTATTCCAATTAATAAAGTAGATAAAATATTTGACCGCTTCTATCGTGTAGATAAAGCACGTACACGTAAAATGGGTGGTACAGGTTTAGGCTTAGCCATCTCTAAAGAAATCGTTGAAGCACACAACGGTCGTATATGGGCAAACAGCGTAGAAGGACAAGGCACGTCAATCTTTATTACACTTCCTTGTGAAGTTCTAGAAGATGGTGATTGGGATGCGGAGTAAAGAATTAATTAAATCGATTATCCTCATCCTTCTTGTCTTAATGAGCGTCGTGTTAACCTATATGACTTGGAATTTCTCACCTGATTTAGCCAATGTAGATAACCAAGGTAGCAACAGCAAAGATTATGAGCCCAATACAATTGGCAAACCGTTGAATCAAGGTATGGATCAAGTCATTACACCCTATCAAGTGGTTCACTCTAAAGGTGACCAAACTGAAGGCATGGAAGCGACAAAGCAAAATATCGAAACCATATTAAAGCCATTAAAGAACCATCGCGTATTGCATGCGGAACAAATGCACAGCAACCACAACTTAATCATTCCAGATTTAACGGATGAGTTTCTCGTACTTGATTTCAGCTATGACATGCCATTAGCAACCTACTTAGGACAAGCGCTGAATATCGATGCCAAAGTTCCGAATAATTTTAAATTCGATCGACTTATCATCGACAATAACAAAGATGGCAATGTGAAACTTTATGCGATTAGTAGCGATAGACATAACGTTGTGCGTATGACCACTTCCGCAAAATTAAATAACTTAAAAAAAGTGATGCAAACACAACATAAAAAATTGCAGCCATACTCAGAAATCATAACGAATAAAGATACGATTGATAGAGCGACACATATCTTTGCACCAAAAGCACCAGAAGCGATGAAATCATATCATACGATTTACAACCGCATCAGTGTTGATACGATGAACTCTATATTATTCAATGATTCTGTCGTTGTACGTAGTACGAAGAGCGGTACCGCAACCTATAACAATAATACAGGTGTGGCGAATTATAATGATGAAACTGAAAAGTATCGTTATACTAACCTCTCAGAAGATGAAAACCGTTCAACTAACATGCAAGATAGTATACCAAGTACCTATGACTATATTAATAACCACGGTGGTTTTACTGATGATTATCGTTTATTCAATATAGATAATAAAAATGGGGAACTTACCTATCAAATGTTCTTAAACGGTCGTCCAACATTTAACGATGAAAATTTAAACAATATCAAAGTATCTTGGGGAGATAAAGGCGTCTTCAGCTATGCACGTGCATTGCTTAAAGCCAATGTCACAATTGACAGTGGCGGAAATGAAACGAAATTGCCTGGTGCTGAAACGGTACGTTCAGAGTTGGCCAACAACCCAGAAATTAACTTTGAAGATGTGACGAACATGACGATTGGTTACAGAATGGAAGAAAAACCAGATAAAAGTGATATTGAAATTCAACGCAATAGCGAATTTAAACCACAATGGTATGTACAATATAACGGTGAATGGCGTGCATACGAAGATGGGAGGCTAGAATAAATGAACTGGAAACGAGCCAAAACTTTATTTATTTTCGTGTTTATTCTAGTCAATATTAGCTTAGTGATTATTTATATTGATAAGGTGAATAAATCGCATATCAATGATAGCGAAGAAGAAAATGCTGTGAATTTTAAACAAGAAGAAATTACAATTCCTGATAACCTTCCAAGTGTTAAAGGTTTGAAAATGCAATTATTGACTGCACGGTCATTTGATTTTTCATCTTATGCAAAATCACGCTCTGAGATCTCAAGTGAAGATTCCGGTGCCAGAGCAAAAGGCGAAATCAATAATGCGGTCGATGTCGGAAATGATCAATATACCGCATTAAAATCCTACGTCAAAGACAATGTCTATAAAGGTAAGGATTACGAAATGAGTAATATTGATAACGACAAAGTGACCTTTGAACAAACGTATCATGACTATCCGATTATGAACAATAATAAAGCGAGACTTGAGTTTAATGTTAAGAATGATGGTAAAGCAACGAGCTATAAGCAAACCGCAATGAAATCGATTGCGCCATCTGAAGGTGCGAATAACGATAAGAAACAAGTGAATTCAGCTAAGAGCGCCATAGAAGCACTGTATTATAATCGTTACTTGAAGCGTAATGATGAAGTAACCAATGCACGACTTGGCTACTATACCGTTGTTAAAGAGCCGAACGTACAAGTACTCGAAGCCAATTGGGAAATTAAAGTCAAACACGGTGATAAGATTAAGACCTACTATGTTGAAGCCGTATCAGACAGCCCAAAAATTATTGAAGAATAATGTGGATTATATAGGCACACCTTTTGAAGGTGTGCTTTTTTTGGATTGTTTGAGTTTTGTTTGAGAATTTTTGAAAAAGATGCTTGTTAAAATAAACAATATACACAGAAGTGAAGTCAAAAGTATGTTAGAATTAAATACTGTTAATAACGTGTTATGGAAATTTTAAATAACGCGAAAAGATATTATAAAAAAAGTCGAAATCATGTTGATTTATCATTGAGTAGATAATCATAAGACGGTTAATATTTTAGAAAAGTGCAGTATGCTTGTAACTTTTATAACGATATAAGGAAAAGTTATGATAGCGTTCCTAGATTGCACTTTATCAATAGAATAAATTAGACAGAGGGCATGTTGACGGCACATAAACCGTAGTCTGCCCAGTAATAATAACGTTAAACAATGTTTATAGATTAGAAAGGGTGAATCGCTTGATACGTATGAGTGTATTAGCGAGTGGTAGTACAGGAAACGCCACTTATGTGGAAAGTGATAAAGGCAGTATCCTTGTCGACGCAGGTTTGACAGGAAAGAAAATGGAAGAACTATTTGGACAAATAGACAAACAGATTCAAAATTTGAATGGCATCTTGGTGACACATGAACACTCGGACCATATTAAAGGTCTTGGCGTGTTAGCACGTAAATATAAATTGCCAATTTACGCTAATGAAAAAACATGGACAGCAATAGAAAAGAAAGACAGCAAAATTCCAATGGATCAAAAATTTATCTTCAATCCATACGAAACAAAATCATTAGCCGGCTTTGATATCGAATCGTTTAACGTGTCACACGATGCCATCGATCCACAATTCTATATCTTCCATAACAATTATAAGAAATTTACGATTTTAACAGACACAGGTTATGTCTCAGATCGTATGAAAGGCATGATTCAAGGCAGCGATGCATTTGTCTTTGAAAGTAATCATGATGTAGATATGTTACGCATGTGCGGTTACCCTTGGAAGACCAAACAACGTATCCTCAGCGATATGGGCCATGTTTCCAACGAAGATGCAGGTCGTGCCATGACAGACGTCATCACAGGTAGTACCAAACGCATTTACCTGTCTCACTTATCACAAGACAACAATATGAAAGATCTCGCACGCATGAGCGTCGGCCAAGTACTTAACGAGAACGATATCGACACAGAAAAAGAAGTATTGCTGTGCGATACCGACAAAGCCAACGCCACACCAATATATACGTTATAGAAGCCCTTGCCCCTTTATTGAGGGGTTAGGGCTTCTTAATGCATTAGCGTAAGCGAATGTAATCATTAATATAAACAGACTTAACAGGAAAAGTTTAGCGACTACTTAAGGAACTCACATAATAGACATCATTTAAGGTACATATTTAACCTATATCTCATAAGGAGGTATAGGTTTTTTGTTAGCCGTCATCATAAATCGTACATGGTTATACAACCCTATGTCTTAACACAGATGAAATATACAGTAATCGAATAAATATAACCAGGGGATAACATGGTATTTTGTAAGGATTAGACAAGAGCTTTATGAAGAAAAGGTTAAGTTTGTGAATAAGTATGTAAGACAACCGTCAACTTATCCACTGTTTTGTCCAAAGTTATCCAGAGATGTGAACAATTCACATAGAAATACCCACATTATACACAAGGTTATCCACAAATACACAGGTTATTCTTTCTTTTTTGTTGATAAAACGTAAAAATTATTAAAAAGCAGTATACATTACTGTTATAATAAGAGGGAATAGTGTGAATAAGTGTATAACTTGTGGATAAGTCTAACAACTTATACTTTTCACTAAACTCGGAGGATAAAAATGAAGATAACAATACTCACAGTAGGTAAATTAAAAGAGAAATACTGGAAACAAGCCATTGCAGAATATGAAAAACGTTTAGGTGCCTATTCGAAAGTAGAAATCATCGAAGTTCCCGATGAAAAAGCACCAGAAAATATGAGCGATAAAGAAGTAGAACAAGTTAAGGAAAAAGAAGGCCAGCGTTTGCTAGCAAAAGTAAAACAGCAGTCCACAGTCATCACGTTAGAAATTAAAGGTAATATGTTAACGTCTGAAGGTTTGGCAAAAGAAATAGAAAGCCGCATGACACGTGGCCAAAGTGACTTTACATTCATTATTGGCGGGTCCAACGGTCTGCATAAAGACGTACTAGACCGCAGCGACTACGCACTATCATTCAGCAAGATGACCTTCCCACATCAAATGATGCGCGTGATATTAATAGAACAAGTTTATCGTGCGTTTAAAATCATGCGCGGCGAAGCGTATCATAAATGATGCGGTTTTTTCAGCCGCTTCATAAAGGGATTTTGAATGTATCAGAACATATGAGGTTTATGTGAATTGCTGTTATGTTTTTAAGAAGCTTATCATAAGTAATGAGGTTCATGATTTTTGACATAGTTAGCCTCCGCAGTCTTTCATTTCAAGTAAATAATAGCGAAATATTCTTTATACTGAATACTTATAGTGAAGCAAAGTTCTAGCTTTGAGAAAATTCTTTCTGCAACTAAATATAGTAAATTACGGTAAAATATAAATAAGTACATATTGAAGAAAATGAGACATAATATATTTTATAATAGGAGGGAATTTCAAATGATAGACAACTTTATGCAGGTCCTTAAATTAATTAAAGAGAAACGTACCAATAATGTAGTTAAAAAATCTGATTGGGATAAAGGTGATCTATATAAAACTTTAGTCCATGATAAGTTACCCAAGCAGTTAAAAGTGCATATAAAAGAAGATAAATATTCAGTTGTAGGGAAGGTTGCTACTGGGAACTATAGTAAAGTTCCTTGGATTTCAATATATGATGAGAATATAACAAAAGAAACAAAGGATGGATATTATTTGGTATATCTTTTTCATCCGGAAGGAGAAGGCATATACTTATCTTTGAATCAAGGATGGTCAAAGATAAGTGATATGTTTCCGCGGGATAAAAATGCTGCAAAACAAAGAGCATTAACTTTATCTTCCGAACTCAATAAATATATTACATCAAATGAATTTAATACTGGAAGATTTTATTACGCAGAAAATAAAGATTCATCTTATGATTTAAAAAATGATTATCCATCAGGATATTCTCATGGATCAATAAGATTCAAATATTATGATTTGAATGAAGGATTCACAGAAGAAGATATGCTAGAGGATTTAAAGAAATTTTTAGAACTATTTAATGAATTAGCTTCAAAAGTTACAAAAACATCCTATGATAGCTTGGTCAATAGCATAGACGAAATACAGGAAGACAGCGAAATTGAAGAAATTAGAACAGCACAAAAAGATAAGACACTCAAGGAAGTGGAAGCACCTAAAGGAATAATTCCAAAATATAAAAAAGGTGTATCAAAGACTACTAAAAATGATTCAGAAATTGAAAAATCAAATAAAGAGAATAAATTAACCGGTAAAGTTGGAGAAAAATTAGCGCTAAATTACTTTAATGAGCTAATTGATAATAAAATAGACGAAGATAAGAAAGAACAGTTTAGGAATATTTTAAATGATAATCCAGGCTCTCAACACGGTCATGGCTATGATTTAGTAGCTTTTGATCCAACAAATACAGATAAAGCTGTAGAAAAATTTATTGAAATTAAAACATCTACATCTTCTAGTATTGAGGAACCATTTTTTATGTCGCTAAATGAAATGTTTGCTATGAAAGAATATAAGCAGAAATATTTAATATTAAGAATATTTAATGTTTCCGGTAAAGAACCACAATTTTATTTTATAGATCCATATGCAAATTATTCTGAATTTAAAGATGTAGATGATCTCATTGACAAAGTATTTAATGTAGAAGCTATTCAGTATAAAGTTTTTGGCGAAAAATGATTACTTGAACAAGAGCTAAAATAAAATTGTGATCTAATAAAAATAGAAACTGTAATTTAAATAAAACTTTCTAAATAAGCTAACTGATAAAAAATCAGTTTGTCCACAGTCTGAAACAAGATTCCTATATTCTTTAGGAATCTTGTTTTTTCTATTTTTATGGTGATAAAGAGCAGATAAGATAATGTGTAATAATCACAAAAAAGTTAAATATTTTAAGGCTTGTTTAATTATTAATGATTTTATATATAAAGAGCAGTATAATAAAGTTGTTAATATATTATGAATAATATTCAAGTAATTTTATTGTTTTTTAATTTGTCGATATTTAAGTTGAGTTAAATTTAAAGGGTGTAATTTGTTTTACAATGATGAAGATAATTAGTCTATCAAAATAAAGGGGTTGGGACTGTTATGAGTGATAATTTGTCATTATTCATTGACTATATCAATGATAATATAATCGGTTCTGTTGCAAAGTAAAAAAATATAGCTAACCACTAATTTATCATGTCAGTGTTCGCTTAACTTGCTAGCATGATGCTAATTTCGTGGCATGGCGAAAATCCGTAGATCTGAAGAGACCTGCGGTTCTTTTTATATAGAGCGTAAATACATTCAATACCTTTTAAAGTATTCTTTGCTGTATTGATACTTTGATACCTTGTCTTTCTTACTTTAATATGACGGTGATCTTGCTCAATGAGGTTATTCAGATATTTCGATGTACAATGACAGTCAGGTTTAAGTTTAAAAGCTTTAATTACTTTAGCCATTGCTACCTTCGTTGAAGGTGCCTGATCTGTAATTACCTTTTGAGGTTTACCAAATTGTTTAATGAGACGTTTGATAAACGCATATGCTGAATGATTATCTCGTTGCTTACGCAACCAAATATCTAATGTATGTCCCTCTGCATCAATGGCACGATATAAATAGCTCCATTTTCCTTTTATTTTGATGTACGTCTCATCAATACGCCATTTGTAATAAGCTTTTTTATGCTTTTTCTTCCAAATTTGATACAAAATTGGGGCATATTCTTGAACCCAACGGTAGACCGTTGAATGATGAACGTTTACACCACGTTCCCTTAATATTTCAGATATATCACGATAACTCAATGTATATCTTAGATAGTAGCCAACGGCTACAGTGATAACATCCTTGTTAAATTGTTTATATCTGAAATAGTTCATACAGAAGACTCCTTTTTGTTAAAATTATACTATAAATTCAACTTTGCAACAGAACCGTATTATGGAATAGAGATGTTGGTAACATTTATACAGGATCATTATACTTAAGTTTAATTTCGTTATTACAGAACCACACATTCCAACCAGAAGAGAAAGTATGTCTATTTAGTTATGGTTCAGGAGCAGTAGGAGAAATCTTTAGTGGTTCAATCGTTAAAGGATATGACAAAGCATTAGATAAAGAGAAACACTTAAATATGCTAGAATCTAGAGAGCAATTATCAGTCGAAGAATACGAAACATTCTTTAACAGATTTGATAATCAAGAATTTGATTTCGAACGTGAATTGACACAAGATCCATATTCAAAAGTATACTTATACAGTATAGAAGACCATATCAGAACATATAAGATAGAGAAATAAACTAGTGGCCGATTGTGCTTGATGAGCTTGGGACATAAATCCTAACTCGAAATAAATAAGCATATCACTAAACTGATTTTTTAAAGTTTACAGTGATATGCTTATTTTTTTATCTTACGATTTTGTACGTGCATGCTTGCCTAGGGGTATGGCTCGAGCCATTAGTCTCTCGCACATACTATTCCCTCAGGCGTCAGCACTTACAAAATCGGTTGTAATTTTCATTTTTATACGCATTCTTACTGAGATTATACTAATAAGAGGAATAGTAAAAGCAATTCTAAGTAAAATTGCAGATAAGAGGTTTGTTAAAAGCAGTTCTAAGTAAAATTGCAGATAAGAGGTTTGTTAAAAGCAGTTCTCAGTAAAATTACAGATAAGAGGTACGTTAAAAGCAGTTCTAAGTAAAATTGCAGATAAGAGGTTTGTTAAAAGCAGTTCTAAGTAAAATTGCAGATAAGAGGTACGTTAAAAGCAATTCCATGCAAAATTGCTGATAAGGGGTAAGTTAAAAGCAGTTCTCAGTAAAATTGCAGATAAGAGGTACGTTAAAAGCAGTTCTAGGCAAAATTGCAGATAAGAGGTGCGTTAAAAGCAGTTCTCAGTAAAATTGCTGATAAGGGGTAAGTTAAAAGCAATCCTAAGTAAAATTGCAGATAAGAGGTAAGTTAAAAGCAATCCTAAGTAAAATTGCAGATAAGGGGTACAGAAAAACTAGACTTGATTACAAAATGGAGCTTGGGACATAAATGATTTTTTAAAAATGAGATGAGACGTAGATTAACTCCATAATCAATACGAATCTATCGACTTCTTTATTTATGATATTCATCTCTTTTTAATGGAAATAAAAGTGCGATTAATGTGATAATACAGTTACGTTAATTAAAAAAATAAAAATGCAAGGAGAGGTAATATGCTAACTGTATATGGACATAGAGGATTACCTAGTAAAGCTCCGGAAAATACAATTGCATCATTTAAAGCTGCTTCAGAAGTAGAAGGTATAAACTGGTTGGAGTTAGATGTTGCAATTACAAAAGATGAACAACTGATTATCATTCATGATGATTATTTAGAACGGACTACAAATATGTCCGGGGAAATAACTGAATTGAATTATGATGAAATTAAAGATGCTTCTGCAGGATCTTGGTTTGGTGAAAAATTCAAAGATGAACATTTGCCAACTTTCGATGATGTAGTAAAAATAGCAAATGAATATAATATGAATTTAAATGTAGAATTAAAAGGTATTACTGGACCGAATGGACTAGCACTTTCTAAAAGTATGGTTAAGCAAGTGGAAGAACAATTAACAAACTTAAATCAGAATCAAGAAGTGCTCATTTCAAGCTTTAATGTTGTGCTTGTTAAACTTGCAGAAGAAATCATGCCACAATATAACAGAGCAGTTATATTCCATACAACTTCGTTTCGTGAAGACTGGAGAACACTTTTAGATTACTGTAATGCTAAAATAGTAAACACTGAAGATGCCAAACTTACTAAAGCAAAAGTAAAAATGGTAAAAGAAGCGGGTTATGAATTGAACGTATGGACTGTAAACAAACCAGCACGTGCAAACCAACTTGCTAATTGGGGAGTTGATGGTATCTTTACAGACAATGCAGATAAAATGGTGCATTTGTCTCAATAGAAAGTTAGAGGTGAGTCTTACGTTTCAGTGACGGTAGACTTACCTTTAACATGTTACATACTAAAAAATTAATTTGAATAAGAAAGAGAGACATATATGAAATACGATGATTTTATAGTAGGAGAAACATTCAAAACAAAAAGCCTTCATATTACAGAAGAAGAAATTATCCAATTTGCAACAACTTTTGATCCTCAATATATGCATATAGATAAAGAAAAAGCAGAACAAAGTAGATTTAAAGGTATCATTGCATCTGGCATGCATACACTTTCAATATCATTTAAATTATGGGTAGAAGAAGGTAAATACGGAGAAGAAGTTGTAGCAGGAACACAAATGAATAACGTTAAATTTATTAAACCTGTATACCCAGGTAATACATTGTACGTTATCGCTGAAATTACAAATAAGAAATCCATAAAAAAAGAAAATGGACTCGTTACAGTGTCACTTTCAACATACAATGAAAATGAAGAAATTGTATTTAAGGGAGAAGTAACAGCACTTATTAATAATTCATAATAAAACAGTGAAGCAACCATCGTTACGGATTGCTTCACTGTTTTGTTATTCATCTATATCGTATTTTTTATTACCGTTCTCATATAGCTCATCATACACTTTACCTGAGATTTTGGCATTGTAGCTAGCCATTCCTTTATCTTGTACATCTTTAACATTAATAGCCATCATCATGTTTGGATTATCTTTATCATATGATATAAACCACCCAATTTGTCTGCCAGTTTCTCCTTGTTTCATTTTGAGTTCTGCAGTACCGGATTTGCCAATTAAGTTTGCATAAGATCTATAAATATCTTCTTTATGTGTTTTATTTACGACTTGTTGCATACCATCAGTTAATAGATTGATATTTTCTTTGGAAATAATATTTTTCTTCCAAACTTTGTTTTTCGTGTCTTTTAATAAGTGAGGTGCGTTAATATTGCCATTATTTTCTAATGCGCTATAGATTGAAAGGATCTGTACTGGGTTAATCAGTATTTCACCTTGTCCGTAACCTGAATCAGCTAATAATATTTCATTATCTAAATTTTTGTTTGAAATTTGAGCATTATAAAATGGATAATCACTTGGTATATCTTCACCAACACCTAGTTTTTTCATGCCTTTTTCAAATTTCTTACTGCCTAATTCGAGTGCTACTCTAGCAAAGAAAATGTTATCTGATGATTCTATTGCTTGTTTTAAGTCGATATTACCATTTACCACTTCATATCTTGTAACGTTGTAACCACCCCAAGATTTATCTTTTTGCCAACCTTTACCATCGATTTTATAACTTGTTTTATCGTCTAATGTTTTGTTATTTAACCCAATCATTGCTGTTAATATTTTTTGAGTTGAACCTGGTGAAGTTGTAATCTGGAACTTGTTGAGCAGAGGTTCTTTTTTATCTTCGGTTAATTTATTATATTCTTCGTTACTCATGCCATACATAAATGGATAGACGTCATATGAAGGTGTGCTTACAAGTGCTAATAATTCACCTGTTTGAGGGTGGATAGCAGTACCTGAGCCATAATCATTTTTCATGTTGTTATAAATACTCTTTTGAACTTTAGCATCAATAGTTAGTTGAATATCTTTGCCATCTTTTTTCTTTTTCTCTATTAATGTATGTGCGATTGTATTGCTATTATCGTCAACGATTGTGACACGATAGCCATCTTCATGTTGGAGCTTTTTATCGTAAAGTTTTTCGAGTCCCTTTTTACCAATAACTGCATCATCTTTATAGCCTTTATATTCTTTTTGTTTTAATTCTTCAGAGTTAATGGGACCAACATAACCTAATAGATGTGAAGTCGCTTTTTCTAGAGGATAGTTACGACTTTCTGTTTCATTAGTTGTAAGATGAAATTTTTTTGCGAAATCACTTAAATATTCATCCATTTTTTTAACGGTTTTAAGTGGAACGAAGGTATCATCTTGTACCCAATTTTGATCCATTTGTTGTTTGATATAGTCTTCAGAAATACTTAGTTCTTTAGCGATTGCTTTATAATCTTTTTTAGATACATTCTTTGGAACGATGCCTATCTCATATGCTGTTCCTGTATTGGCCAATTCCACATTGTTTCGGTCTAAAATTTTACCACGTTCTGATTTTAAATTTTCAATATGTATGCTTTGGTCTTTCTGCATTCCTGGAATAATGACGCTATGATCCCAATCTAACTTCCACATACCATCTTCTTTAACAAAATTAAATTGAACGTTGCGATCAATGTTACCGTAGTTTGTTTTAATTTTATATTGAGCATCTACTCGTTTTTTATTTTTAGATACTTTTTTTATTTTACGATCCTGAATGTTTATATCTTTAACGCCTAAACTATTATATATTTTTATCGGACGTTCAGTCATTTCTACTTCACCATTATCGCTTTTAGAAATATAACTGCTATCTTTATAAACTTGTTTGAAATTTTTATCTTCAATTGCATCAATAGTATTATTAATTTCTTTATCTTTTGAAGCATAAAAATATATACCAAACCCGACAACTACAACTATTAAAATAAGTGGAACAATTTTTATCTTTTTCATCAATATCCTCCGTATATAAGACTACATTTGTAGTATATTACAAATGTAGTATTTATGTCAAAATAATGTTATAATTTTTGTGATATGGAGGTGTAGAAGGTGTTATCATCTTTTTTAATGTTAAGTATAATCAGTTCATTGCTCACGATATGTGTAATTTTTTTAGTGAGAATGCTCTATATAAAATATACTCAAAATATTATGTCACATAAGATTTGGTTATTAGTGCTCGTCTCCACGTTAATTCCATTAATACCATTTTACAAAATATCGAATTTTACATTTTCAAAAGATATGATGAATCGAAATGTATCTGACACGACTTCTTCGGTTAGTCATATGTTAGATGGTCAACAATCATCTGTTACGAAAGACTTAGCAATTAATGTTAATCAGTTTGAGACCTCAAATATAACGTATATGATTCTTTTGATATGGGTATTTGGTAGTTTGTTGTGCTTATTTTATATGATTAAGGCATTCCGACAAATTGATGTTATTAAAAGTTCGTCATTGGAATCGTCATATCTTAATGAACGACTTAAAGTATGTCAAAGTAAGATGCAGTTCTACAAAAAGCATATAACAATTAGTTATAGTTCAAACATTGATAATCCGATGGTATTTGGTTTAGTGAAATCCCAAATTGTACTACCAACTGTCGTAGTCGAAACCATGAATGACAAAGAAATTGAATATATTATTCTACATGAACTATCACATGTGAAAAGTCATGACTTAATATTCAACCAGCTTTATGTTGTTTTTAAAATGATATTCTGGTTTAATCCTGCACTATATATAAGTAAAACAATGATGGACAATGACTGTGAAAAAGTATGTGATAGAAACGTTTTAAAAATTTTGAATCGCCATGAACATATACGTTATGGTGAATCGATATTAAAATGCTCTATTTTAAAATCTCAGCACATAAATAATGTGGCAGCACAATATTTACTAGGTTTTAATTCAAATATTAAAGAACGTGTTAAGTATATTGCACTTTATGATTCAATGCCTAAACCTAATCGAAACAAGCGTATTGTTGCGTATATTGTATGTAGTATATCGCTTTTAATACAAGCACCGTTACTATCTGCACATGTTCAACAAGACAAATATGAAACAAATGTATCATATAAAAAATTAAATCAACTAGCTCCGTATTTCAAAGGATTTGATGGAAGTTTTGTGCTTTATAATGAACGGGAGCAAGCTTATTCTATTTATAATGAACCAGAAAGTAAACAACGATATTCACCTAATTCTACTTACAAAATTTATTTAGCGTTAATGGCATTCGACCAAAATTTACTCTCATTAAATCATACTGAACAACAATGGGATAAACATCAATATCCATTTAAAGAATGGAACCAAGATCAAAATTTAAATTCTTCAATGAAATATTCAGTAAATTGGTATTACGAAAATTTAAACAAACATTTAAGACAAGATGAGGTTAAATCTTATTTAGATCTAATTGAATATGGTAATGAAGAAATATCAGGGAATGAAAATTATTGGAATGAATCTTCATTAAAAATTTCTGCAATAGAACAGGTTAATTTGTTGAAAAATATGAAACAACATAACATGCATTTTGATAATAAGGCTATTGAAAAAGTTGAAAATAGTATGACTTTGAAACAAAAAGATACTTATAAATATGTAGGTAAAACTGGAACAGGAATCGTGAATCACAAAGAAGCAAATGGATGGTTCGTAGGTTATGTTGAAACGAAAGATAATACGTATTATTTTGCTACACATTTAAAAGGCGAAGACAATGCGAATGGCGAAAAAGCACAACAAATTTCTGAGCGTATTTTAAAAGAAATGGAGTTAATATAATGGATAATAAAACGTATGAAATATCATCTGCAGAATGGGAAGTTATGAATATCATTTGGATGAAAAAATATGCAAGTGCGAATAATATAATAGAAGAAATACAAATGCAAAAGGACTGGAGTCCAAAAACCATTCGTACACTTATAACGAGATTGTATAAAAAGGGATTTATAGATCGTAAAAAAGACAATAAAATTTTTCAATATTACTCTCTTATAGAAGAAAGTGATATAAAATATAAAACATCTAAAAACTTTATCAATAAAGTATACAAAGGCGGTTTCAATTCACTTGTCTTAAACTTTGTAGAAAAAGAAGATCTATCACAAGATGAAATAGAAGAATTGAGAAATATATTGAATAAAAAATAAAATTGTTGTGTTTACAACAATACATAGAAAACAGAGGAAACAATCAAGTCGTTGAATATTTCCTCTGTTTTTTAGTTGAAAAAATTAACCGAAAGCCTGAATGCAAGTCTTGATTAAATCAATAATGCTTGTAATAACACCAGTGAAATCCATATGCATACCCTCTTTCTATTTAAGATACATTAAGTATAATATCAAACAAATAAAAAATGTTAAAAATTCCCTAATTGGCTATTTAGATTGCATAAATGTCAAAAATTTGAAAAACATACAACGACTTTGCATAAAAAATCGTCATATTGGAAATACGTAATTTATTGAAATAATAAAAAAAATAAAAGAACGAAGATGATAACCTAAGTGAGGTTTTAAGTTGTTCTAAGGTTTAATTTAATTTATGTTAAAATAGTTGGTATAAAAATACATGATAAACTATAAACTAAATTCAAAATAACTTATGGGGTAGGCAATTATGGAAAATATTTTAAATATAAATGATAATGAAAAAAGAGTGCTAAGGGAAATTTATAACCATCATAATATTTCGCGTACTCAAATATCTAAAAATCTTGAGATTAATAAGGCAACGATTTCTAGTATTTTGAATAAGTTAAAGTATAAATCTCTTGTTAATGAGGTTGGTGAGGGTGATAGCACGAAGAGTGGTGGTAGAAAACCTATTCTTCTGAAGGTTAATCATCTTTATGGTTATTTTATTTCTTTGGATTTAACTTATAGTTCTGTTGAAGTGATGTACAATTATTTTGATGGTAATGTCATTAAGCATGAATCTTATGATTTACCTGATGAAAAGGTTAGTAGTATATTAAGCATAATAAAAAAACATATTGATATTCAGGAGAAACTTGATACTTATAACGGACTATTAGGTGTGTCTGTTTCTATACATGGAGTTGTGGATAATGAGCAGCATGTGACATATTTACCATTCCATGAAACTGAAGGAATTTCAATTGCTAAGAAAATAAAAGAAATTACTAATGTTCCAGTCGTAGTTGAAAATGAAGCGAATCTTTCAGCGTTATATGAACGTAATTTTAATCATAATTTATCCTACAATAATCTTATTGCTTTAAGTATACATAAAGGTATTGGTGCTGGGCTTATTATTAATAATCAATTGTATCGTGGTGCAAATGGGGAAGCGGGTGAAATTGGAAAAACACTTGTCTCAAAAGTTAGCGATAATGTGGAGATCTTTCATAAGATTGAAGATATTTTTTCACAAGAAGCTTTACTGCATAATTTAAGTAATCAACTAAATGAGAAGATGACGCTTAGCAAATTAATTCAATTTTATAATGAAAAAAATCCAGTCGTAGTTGAAGAAATGGAACAATTTATAAATAAAATTGCTGTTTTAATACATAATTTAAACACCCAGTTTAATCCGAATGCAATTTACATTAACTGTCCATTGTTCAATGAAATGCCTGAAATATTAGAAGCAATTAAGAACCAGTTCAAACAATATTCACGTAACGAAATTCAAATAAAGTTAACATCTAATGTCAAATTTGCAACTTTGCTAGGTGGTACATTAGCAATTATCCAAAAAGTACTACAGATTAATGATATTTACTTAGATATAAAAGCATAAAAAACTAATTCAAATGAATAATCAAAGTTCGTAATTGTCTTTATAAAAAAATCCCTCAATCCGAATTGAATTTTCGGATTGAGGGATTTTTATAGTTCTATTGCAGAAGAAAACTATTTTAAAAATGCTGGTAAATGTTGATAGCCACCTCTAACGTTAACAATATTCGTAAATCCTTTATATTCTAATATTCCTACCGCTATTGAACTTCTAACACCTGATTGACAATGTACATAAATTAGGTCATTTTTATCGAAAGGTATATCTTCATTTAAAAGTTTACCGTGAGGAATATGAATTGCTTGTTTTAAATGACCTTTACGCCATTCATCATCATTACGAACATCTAATACATTATGTTCTTCACCAGTCATTTCAGAACTATGAATAGATGATGTGACGATATTTGTTTGTGGCAAACGGTAACTTTTTACATTTTCAAAACCAATTAATTGTAAAGCATGAATAGCTTGTTGAACGGTAGATTTATCGCCAATTAATTCAATATCTTAGTCATAATCTAAATACCAACCAATTTGATTTATAAAAGTTTTATTAAAAGGAATATTGATAGTTCCATGCATATGACCACCATGGAATGCTTCTTTACTTCGAAGATCAAAAGCAGTTTGTGTATTGCTTGAACTAGGGTAAACATTATATGGTTGGTACATTTGCATACCAAATTGATTTATTTTTTTCATTTGTGAAAAATGGTGTGGTGGAGCTGGCTGATTGAGTGTTAAAGTTTCGATAAATGAAGTTTCATCTTTAACATTAAAAGCCCAGTTGTTTATTTTCTCATAACCCAAAGTAGTTGTAGGTAATGAACCTAGCGCTTTACCACAAGGACTCCCTGCACCATGACCTGGCCAAATTTGAATATAGTCTGGTAATGTTGCAGCAAATTGTATGGACTGATACATTTGTTTTGCTCCGATTTTTGTAGAACCTTCAACATTTACAGCTTTTTCTAATAGATCTGGTCTACCTACATCACCAACAAAGATGAAGTCACCGCTAAATAATCCCATTGGTATACTGGAACCCCCACCTTCGTCAGTAAGTAAAAAACTAATACTCTCAGGGGGATGGCCTGGAGTGTGTAAGACTTCTAATTTAATCTTTCCTAAATAGATAATATCTTGATGCTTAACGAAATGTGTTTGTTTAGGCATATTTTTATAATTAAATTCATCTTTACCTTCATCAGATACGTATATACTTGCATTCAATTTATTTGCCACATCTCTAATACCTGAAGCAAAATCAGCATGAATATGTGTTTCTGCAGCTTTAGTAATTGTGAATCCTTCTTTATCTGCAACTTTTAAATATTTTGTTAAATCTCGTATAGGGTCAATAATCATTGCTTCTCCTGTACGTTGACATCCAATTAAATAAGATGCTTGTGAAAAATTGTCTTCATAAAATTGTTTGAAAAACAAAAAAAACTCCTTTTTAAAATAGATTTTATTGATTAGATAAATAAGTTATGATTTGCTTGCTCAGTATGTCCAATATAAGTACCTACGCCACCATAATCGACTTCATCTCTTAATTCTTCTTTTGAAATTCCCATAACATCCATACTCATGGTACAAGCAATTAACTTTATATCTTGATCGATTGCTTGATCGATAAGTG
Organism: Staphylococcus sp. LKG4-2; assembly: GCF_050955665.1. Lineage (NCBI taxonomy): Bacteria > Bacillati > Bacillota > Bacilli > Caryophanales > Staphylococcaceae > Staphylococcus > Staphylococcus sp. LKG4-2. The sequence continues at coordinate 219,448 of NZ_CP194532.1, forward strand.
AGTATAAAGAATCAACATTTTTCTTGTTCATTACATAACGCATCATAATATTACCTAGTCCAAACATATTCATTTTTGATAATGGCATATGTATTGGATCCTTAGGTAACATAAGGTCAAACATTTTGGAAATACCTTTCTTTTTAACGCGAGTTGATTGCGCTTTTTTTAATGCGTTGAGGCCCCAAAAAGTAAAGAAAATAGTTACATCTTTACCTGCTGCTTTAGCGCCATTTGCGATGATCATTGCTGCTACTGCCTTATCTAACTCACCGCTAAATAAAACAATTGTTGTACCTGTAGCAGTGTCATTGATTTCAAATTCTTTTGGCTTTTCTTTTTGAATAATTGCATTAATTACATTTGCTTCTTCAGTAAGATTTACAAGGGTATTCCCTGTTTGTTTCGCCCAACTTTTAATATCACTATTGAAACCAGGATCTGTAACTGTTACCTCGATTTGCTCACCCGTTGAAATATTGTTAATTTCTTTACTGATATTAACAATAGGTCCAGGGCACTGAAGACCTCTAAAATCAAATTGTTTACGATTCTCTTTGATTTCAATATCTTTTTCTATTAAAGGAGCACTATTGAAGTTCTTTGCTTCATAATCTTTATATCCACCCTTTAAATTCACGACATCATAACCTTGTTTGGCTAAATAATCGCAAGCTTTAGTGCTTCGGTTACCGCTTTTACAATGTATATAATACGTTTTGTTGCTATTCTTATTGAATGATTTAATCTCTTCTACTGGGTGTAAAGTTGAACCGTTAATGTGTCCTAATTCATATTCTTCTTTTGTTCTAACATCAATCAATTGACCCATTTTTGCCAATTTTTCTAATTCTTCTTTGTTTAATGAATTAATGTGTACTTCTTTGTATTGTTCCATACTTACCTCCTATAAATACCTATGAGGGTATAATAAAACGGATAGAATCATTTGCCAAATACCTATAGGGGTATTTGACAATTTTGTTTTAATTTATTATTATTAACTTAATCAATTTATGTGGAGGAAATGAATATGACTTATGATAAAAAAATGATTAATCGTATAAATAGAATACAAGGTCAATTAAATGGTGTCGTAAAAATGATGGAAGAAGAAAAAGATTTACAAGATATACAGCGCCATATTGTTCAGAATTTGCTAATTGATTGAGGATAAGAACTGTTGTAAGATCGAGTGATAATACGCCATCTAAATGAGGATACATCGTTATCACTGTACATGCGGGTTTGTTTTTATCCCAAGTCTTTTTGAGTAAGTAACGATGTTGTTCATCGTCGCTAAAAATTGCTTCTGTGTGTATGGTGCTTTTGATCGTATTCATAGTATTCACTTCCTTTAGTATTCTTCAGGTAAAAGCATGACATAATAAGAAAGGTCTATATCATCTTCACGAATGATATAGACCCTATTGATATTGATATGATGTTTGACATTTGACTTATGAGTTTTCACATATGTTGGTCGTTCCTGCTTGTGTTTGATATATAGTCGATCATTGTGCATGTTGAACTGGAAAATATGAAAGTAATCTATTTCTTCTAGTTCCTTAGACTGTTCGTTTTCACGTTGAGCTACAAGTTGCCATAATTGATGTTGTAAGGTGATAGGTAAGTTGTTATCGATACCGCGGGTAATATATCTATTCATAAGCGTTTTCCTTTCGTTCTGATTCTTTCATCCAAATGATAATTTCACTAAGAATTGTAATGACTAATTGTGTAATTTTGATGTATTTATGCATATTATTGTCCTCCTGTTAGTAAGTATCGTTGATCCAAAAGAGGCATGATAGTGTTGTGTAGGTATAAGAAATCCATATCGTGATTTTCGTCGATATAACCGATGGCTATGAGCTGTTTCTGATAGTAGAGAATGAAAGGATAGAGATTGCTTTCGTGAAGTGTGTCAGAGTAGTAGGTATTAGTCTGAAGTATTTTATTACTGAGTGGGCCAAGTCTTACATATTGATTGGGTAAGATATCATCAGCGATTTCCTCGATAGATTCGCAGTGCCACACTTCGTCCTTTGGCAGATTGAATAAGTTGGTTATATAGTGCTTGAGTTGTTGTTCTAGTGTCATTGTTATGACCTCCTAATGTATTGGATTGACGTATGCATGTGATACATCATTTTGATAATATAAGTTTGAAATACCATTTGTTTCGCCTAGAAATCCCACTGAAATACAGAAAAGATCCCAATCGAAAGTCGTCACAATTGTTGATATGACAAGGAAATCCCGTTATCCCGCTCATTTCTCGGGAAATATAGCTATATATTTAATATCACTTGGATTAATAGGTGTGGTTATGATTTACTTTTTTCTTTTTATATTATTTATTTATAAATAATAATGGGATTTTGGGATTACGCTTGCGTAATCCTTCTCTTACATGAAGTTAGCCAATCCCGTTACTATCCCACTTATATTTTGTTTTGGGATGTTCTTTCGTCATATCAATATAAGCTTCACATTGAGCCATGATTTGTTAGCGTGTTGAATATATTTGTTAGATGAGTGTTATTGAATGACGAAAGGACAGTACATTTGTATTAGATTTGAAGAAAGAGCGTTTGAGGCAAAAATAAAGACGAAGTGCTGAGGAGCACTTCGTCGAGTGGGGTATCATTGAAAAGTTGTTTAATAATTTCATTATTGAGTTTGAGTGTAACGTAGAACTGTTTTTTATGATTACCGTCTTTACGAATATCGATACGATCAATGACCGTAAGGTATAATGCTTTGAGTTGTACTTTATCCATTGATTCTACGTTTTGAAATATTTGTTGTAATAGGGCAGCGATTTGTTTCGTATCATAAGATGGTTTCTCTTGATTTTGTTGTTGCTTAAGTTGATTGATTTGAGTTGTGATGTCATTGAGTTGTTTTTCATACTGATGAATCGTATTTTTAAGCACAGATGTTAAGTCTGGATTATCTTCAAGCGTTTTTATCAAGTTATCTAATTTGATTTGGACCTCATCATATTGTTGTTGTTTATATGCAATATCATGATTGAGCGCAGCTACATCGACTCTATTCTCTTGATTGACACGTTCGACAACTTGTTTGATAACTTTATCACTTTTGACTATTTCGAGTATTTGATCCATAACATACTTTTCGATAACATCAGCTCTGACACTATTCGCAGAACATACTTTTGACCCTTTATTACGAAAGTTACTACACGAATAGTAGCGAATGCGTTTTTTAGTACCATCTTTAAGTGTATTAACTGTTGTGCTCGCAGACATTGAAGCAGAACATTGGGGACACGAAATTAATCCAGTTAAAATATTGGTTCCTTTACCATGAACTTGTGGTTTTTCACTTACTTGTTTTTTACGTGCTTGGACTTTATCCCATAATGATTGGCTAATAATAGGGGTGTGTTTGCCTTCGGCGATTACTGGTTTATCATTCAAGCCTTTACGACGTTTATCATTCCAATCTTTGTATTTCGCGAATTGAATTTTACCAATATAGAATGGGTTTGAGAGAATATAAGTAACAGCTGAAATACTAAAAGGATTACCTTTCTTAGTGACATAACCTTTATGATTGAGTGCGTTGGCAATTTTACGATAACCATGACCTTTGGCGTAAGATTCAAAAATATATTTCACAATATTAGCTTCATGCTGATTAATCATCAAATCTTTTTTATTATCTGGTATGTTATTATATCCTAAAGGAAGATTACCTTGGTAATAGCCTTCTAAGGCTCTTTGATGTTGTCCGGTGTAAATATTCTCTAAAATGGTATTTCTTTCAAATTCGGAAAAACTTGCAAGTATTTGTAACATGAGTTTACCAGAAGAAGTGTTGACTTCCATACGCTCAGACAAACTGAAAAATTCGACATTTTGTTTATGCAAATCTTCGACAATTTTGAGTAAGTCTGATGTATTACGTGCGAGTCGATTTGTTTTATACACCATAACACAATCAATATGACCTTTATTCGCATCATGTAACATACGTTGAAGTGCAGGGCGGTTCATAGACTTTCCTGAAATACCACGATCAGCGTATATATCTTTGACTTCGAAATGATGGAAGTTACAATATTCTTTGATTTGATTGATTTGACCGTCGATACTATAACCCTCTGCACTTTGCATTTCTGTTGATACGCGGACATAGATACCGACACGTTTTTGTTTGAGTTGTTGCATGATTTTTTCATCCTTTCTGATTAAGCAATCGATGATTGTGCTGTTTGATTGACGATGTTTAAGGGCTCATTTTTGAAATAGATACCTGTAAGCGTTTTACTTTTGGTAATATGAATTTCATCGATGTAAGGGTACAACATGTTTAACGTGAAACGTTGTTGAATGACATTTTGTAAAGCCTTTCGAATTTGATGCGTATGGATTGATGATATAGGTTTGGATTGTTGACATAATGATTGCGTTTGTTCTTTGAATGTTTCTGCATCAATTTTGCCTTGGGCTAATTTTTCTATCAGTTGCTCGTGATTGAGTGTAGTTTTAGTTTCTATATCTCTTTGTCTTTTGAGTCGTTGTTGAATAGTATGGTTTATTTTTGAATAGAGCTGTTGATTTTGAAAGAAGTCCTGACAAGTCGCTAAAACACTTGTTTCTAATTCCTGTGCGTTGATTCCTTTAAATTTACAAACAAAGCGAGCGTTATTCATATTTTGCGGACAGACATAGTAACGCAATGAATGATCTGGTTTTCGGACAGTCATGTTTGTGAGTGTCGAATGACAATAGGGACATTTGATTTTTTGTTTGAGTTGATTTTCTGACGGCTTACGTTCTACTTGTTTCTGAGTTCGGGTAACTTGAGCTTCTTCGTATATCGTTGTACTGACAATAGCTGGGAACATGTTTTCATATTGTCCGTATTGATTGATAACGCGGCCACAGTAATTAGGGTTAAGGATAATATTACGTACTTGATATGGTTTTCGGTTGATTAACTTATTATCTTTTTCCAAATATTGTGCAATTTTTTTATAACCATAGCCTTGAAGGTAATAATTGAACACAGCTTTTATTGTTGGTGCTTTTACTGTGTCTATTGTGAAAGTACCATTATGATAGTGATACCCAAAGGGTGCATGTGTTGTAATCATTTTACCTTGTTTAGCTTTTTCTTTGATTCCATTTTTGACTTGTTCGCCTATATTATCAGATTCTAGTTCGGCCAAGCTGATGAAAATATTGAGTTTGAGCCGATCGAATGCTTTATCCATATCAAAATAGCCATCATGAACGCTTAAGATATGGACATGGTATTTTTGACACAATTTCATGAGTTTTAATGCATTTTTAAGATTGCGATGAAGTCGGTTTAATCTATAACAACATAATACGTCACATTGTCCCTGTTGAATTAGTTCAGTAATTTGTTGATAACCATTCCGCTTATCAGTACGTCCTGATTGTTTATCGCTATAAAAGGTAATGTGTTGAATATTATGTTTTTCGGCTAATACCTTGATGGTTTGTTTTTGTGCTGCTAAGGATTGTTGCTTTGTAGTGCTCTGTCGTAAGTAACCCATTGCTTGTTTCATCCTGTTTCCTCCTTCCACAGTGATAATATATATTTATGAACGAATTTATAGATGAGCCCAACACCAGTGAGGTGTTGGGCGTTATTATTAGTCATCAAAGTGATTGATTTCTTCAATCACTAAATCAGCGAGTAATGTGATTAATTCGTCCATATGGTTCAACCTCCAAATATCAAATTATATTGAATTGATAACATGTTGCATTGTTATTCGTTCACTCTGTGTACTTGGAACAATATGTTCAGTTATCTCTTTTTCATTTATGAATTCAGGGTACAAGTGATAAAATTTTAGTAGCTTCTGTTCCGTTTCAGTTAATACATATTGTTGCATATGGTAGTATCTGTCGATATAATTAACGACAATAGGTTTTTGATGATCATCGACTTCTACTGAATCAATTGTGTAATTTAATAAGTTGACGTTTGTTTTCATTTTTATGCCTCCGATTAATTTAATGAGCTACAACGCATAGCGCGTTGTAGCGATATTTATATTTAGAGTTCTAAATCGCCCTTTTCTTCCCATTCTCTACCATCTTTAACAAATTTGTTGAGTAATTCCTTATTTGTTGTATTATTATCAAATTGCGGTGGTGTGTATGGTTCAGAATTTGAGCTTAAACCGAGAACAGGTGCAAACTCACTAGGCAATACAAGATGGTAGAACAAGATCGTTTTTGTTTTGCCTTGAGTATCTTTGACATTACGTTTGATAGCTATCCGATCGGAATCCATCTGGATATATCCTTCTGCTCTTAAACTATCTATTACATTTTTTACATCTTGGTATTGGTTTTCTTCTAACATATGTTTAAAAACATCTTTAAGCATCTTGACTTGAATGTGATCGTCTTTCAGCTCAATAAGGCCATAATTTTCAGTCATTATGGAGAGTTTTTTACTTTCTGCAAACTTACTACGATTGCGTGCCACGAATTGAACCACACTATCAATCGCTTTGGCCGCCAAACTGCGTTCACTTACGGAATCTACATGATAACTAACTAGGTACTCTCTAACTGCGACCAAATCGATAGGGGTTGCAATTACACGTTCTAATATTCTTGCTGATGTCGTTATTGTTGCATAGCGTTTGAACATTCGAATACCTACATTGTTTGTTTCACTGTTAAGCTGAGTTTTGAACCAATCGTGTTCTCTATGAAACCACTTGATTACTTCAGATTCACGATTTAGAAGATATTCAGCTACTAACGGCATTACGTGTCCATAGTTTTTTGATGTTCCTTTTTTAATGGCGTCCGCATTGTCAGCGCTTGTCGTAAAGGCTTCAGATATTTCGATGCATCTTGCTCTCAAACCATCATTTGCACTAGCATCTTTGAATATTGTGTGTTCTGCTGTACTAATCACACTAGATCCAAAGTGGTGAGGATTTTTTACATTTCCTTCTCGATTAGCACGTAGACGACCTTGCCCCTCTGCTAGGGAATAAAGTAGACCATTTGTATCTTTAAAGGTAGCTGCTGATAATTCATCTAAGACAATAGGAACACCAAAGTTATTACTTAAGTATCCTTCAATTGCATTACGGGTGCCGTTCCAACCTCTGAATAATGTTTGGTCACCTTTAGATGGATTACCTGCTATTGAAACTGCTAATGCCGCTGCAGTCGATTTACCCGTACTAGAGTTCCCCATAAATGAAAATATCGTGCCAAAATATTCGACTTCATGCTTTGTTTTTAAGAACGCAGTCACTAATGAAGAAACACCAAATATCACAGCAAGCTCCAGTAACAAGTTTCCTTTTACTTCATCAAGATACATTTGCCACCAGCCTTCAAATGTACCTTTAGGTTGTAAGTCATACTTTGTTTCACAAATGATTTCATCAGCCTGAGACTGCTTGATGTCTTTTGAAAGATATGGTTCATCTAATGAAATGACAGTACCTTCATCAGTACTTAAGACACCTACACCTGTATACAATGTAGAAATGGGCAGTGATTGACGCATTAATTGTAGTGCATTACCTAGCGATTTAATGTACTTTTCATTGATGCTGAACCCAAACATAACCAGTCTAGGTAACTTTTGTGTCGTTAGAATATCTGACGTTTCAATACGTTCAATATTTTTGCCATCCGTGATAGTCAATTTCTCAACCCCTGTAGTAGGGTCGAGAAATTTGTTTTCTATGATGATTGGACTAGATAAACGAATTATCTTATCTTCGTCATTTTTGTTTTTTGCTCGAATAAGTTCATACCATGCAGTTGAATCTAACCAGTATGGATATTGCTTGAATATGTTGTTACTCATAATAAATCTCTCCTTTGCTATATAAGCATTAAATTTGTGTTGCTAAATACATATTAAAGGAGAATTAAACGCAAAAAAGGAGGTCGTCCATAAACAAAAAAAATGGACGACCTCCTTTGGTAGTGCTATTCAAATTTTAAATTGTCTAAGGTTTCACTTAGAGTTTTTGCGATAGACCAACTAGATAAATCATTGACTTGTTTACTGACGATTTCGTCTTTAATTTGAGTAGATTTTATTTCTTCAAATAAGTGGAAAACGTTCGTTAATTCGGTAATGTTTATTTTTGAAAGTGGCTCAATATCTTCATTAAGTGAATATTTATCTAATAAAAGATGAATTCGATACAAGTCATTTAAGAAGCTCTCTACTTGATTTGGACTCATACCATCATCAATATAAGATTGGCGATTAGTATAAAATAGGTTAGAAAATTTAGATAATGACAAATAAAATTCTTTATAAATATGGAAAAACTTATCGTTTGATATTAATGGCTTGGAGCTATTTATTATATTGTCTAGACGTGATTCAAAATTTTGTAAATCAAAAGTACTGTTTTTATATTGATTTATAGTATTAATAATTCTTTGATAGTTAGAAAATAAGTCGTTTTCAATACTGAGAAAGTATCCATTAACGTTGAATGGGTATTTTACAATTTCTTTTTTTCTTAATTTTTCACGGATTTTCGATTCATCATTTTGTATATCATCAGTCACAATTTTATGATTGATTCTTTTATTCAAACTTGGAAGGTAGAGTTTGTTTAATATATCAATAATGAAAAAATCTAATAATTTGTTATCAGTACGTTCACTATACTCATCTATAGTTGGCTCATTTGATATATATCTAGCTACTTCATGATTTACATTTGAATACTTGGAATCATCAGGTTCTACTTGGTTGTATATAATAAAATTTTCGGGATTGTTTTCTTTATTATATTGATGAGCTTTATATAATTGCTTGAAATTGAAGTCATTATCAAATGTCATATTATCTTCCATTAATGTTTCAAACAGTAACTCGTCAATTCTATGTGCTAATTTTCTATATAATTTTGAACTCTTATCTAAATCTAGAGAATTTGTATAATTAAAAAATGAAGACAATGCATCATTACACTTTGACTGAGCACTAAGCCATTCTAAAGTAAAAGAATAGTTTTCAGATGCATAAATTTGCGCTTTTAATGCATCATTTTTAATATTATCAATTGAATCGCTGATATTAGTAATATAGCTAATAAATTGACTATTATTTTTCTTTAATGCTTCCTCTCTTAAATCTATGTCATCAAATTTTTTAGCAGATGTTGGAACAGGAAAGTCCTCAATATTATTTAGCAAAATTTTAAATAATTCTAATTCAAATAAGTTAAAACTGTAACCGCTATTGGTTGCTGATGGATTGGATTTGTATCTAGTGATATCTAACTTATAAACTCGTTCGAGCTTATCCATACTATTCTTAAACATTTTTTCACTTAAGTTACATTCTTTCATTAAATCTTTTCCTGTAAAATATTTATAATTTTCAAAATTCAAAATGATAGTCCTTTCAAACCGTCTTTACTGGTTATGTTTACTTTAATTATATTATAAAGTAAAATTTCAATTAGTTATAAGAAAATGGGTATTCTTTTAAGATCTAGGCTACTGTAGAATCATTTTTGAAGATTTTACAAGAGAATTACGTTATGTGGATAATCTTTATTCAGAAATTACTAATAGAAGTTTTTCTAATAAAAAATGATGATACTTAAAAAATTCTAAAAGCAAAGTACTAGAAAGAAATCGTATGACAAAATATTATAAAAAGATTTGCGATGATGTGAGTTATAAACAACGCTTATTAAATATTAAAGAAACATTAGCCAAATAAGGTATACTTTGAACGATTAATATAGACATATAAGTATTTAGATTTAATATTAGACAAAATTAATTATTATTGTGTTAGAGGGTGGACTTCAGGTGGATAATGATGAAAAATTATTAGTTGAGTTTTTAAAAGATGTAGATATATTAAATGAAATTGAAGCAAATGTAGATAATTTTAATGTGTTATTCAATAGTTCTTCACGATTAATCACATATGTTAAATAATAGTTTCCTATAAAATATATTGCGTTATAATGTTATTAGATATAAATATTAAAATTAAGGGTGATTAATATGGATGGACATGTTCGATCAGCGATTGACTTTTTAAGGAGTGCAGTAAAGATTTATATTCCTGTATATCAGAGGAATTATGATTGGCATATTGAAAATTGTAAATTAATGTTTGATGATTTATTAGACTTAGAAATTAATAATAATAAGTCACATTTCTTTGGTAGTATTGTTGTAAAACCAGGTAATTATTCACAAGATATAATTGTTATTGATGGGCAACAACGTTTAACTACTTTATCACTTTTGATGTTAGCTATAAAAAATTGGTTGGATAAAAATGAAGAAAAAGCTCAAAATGTTCGTTTAACTTCTGATTATGTACTAAATACTTTTTTACAAGATCAATATTTAAGTACGCCTGATAAATATATTTTACAATCTAACCCGAGAGATTATAAGTCATATAAGTTATTATTTGGAAATGAAAAGTTTCATGATAAATTATCAAATATTACATTAAACTATAATTATTTATATTCTTGTATTGATAATATGAAAATCTCAATTGATCAATTAATGAATTCGATACAAAAACTTCAATTTATGGTTGTAAATCTTAATGCACCAGAAGATGACCCACAATTAATATTTGAAAGTCTTAATTCAACTGGTGTTGCTTTAACTGATGCAGATAAGATACGTAATTTCTTACTTATGAATGAAGAAATACCTGAACAAGATAAATATTTCCATAATTATTGGCAGCCATTAGAAGAAAATACACATTTTGAAGTAAGTAAATTTTTCAGATATTACCTAACAATCAAGAATGCTGAATTTCCAAAAATATCTAATGTTTATAATGAATTTAAGAATACTTATTTTGATTTGAATTTTAATAAATATGATCTATTTGAAGATCTAAATGACTATTCAAATACATATAAAATGATTCTTGAATGTAATACAGGAACTAAGAAGATAGATATGATTTTAAATAGATTTTTAGAATTGAACGTAACAGTTATAAGGCCATTTATTATGGCTATTATTAATGATTTTACTTCTGATAGAATCATGGAAGAAGAAGCTATAAAAATAGTAGAAATAATGGAAAAATATATAGCAAGAAGGATAATTACAAAAACACCTTCAAATGCATTAAATAAAGTGATTGCTACTTTATATAGAGACTTTAGGCATTTTCAAGATAAACATCAAGGTCAGTATCAGGATTCAGAAGTTATCCTGTATTTATTGCTTAAAAAACAAGGCTCAGGTAAAGTTCCTACTGATGAAGAATTAATTAGAAACTTCAAAAATAATGATTGGTATAATATCAACTCATCGTATCGCTCGTATATATTTGAAAGGTTAGAAAATCACAATCATATTGAATCTTTATCAATATATGAAGGTTTAAAAAATAAAGACTATAGTATCGAACACATAATGCCACAAAAATTAAGTTCTGATTGGAAAAAAGAATTAGGAAAGGATTATCAAACGATCCATGATAATTATGTTAACAGTTTAGGTAACCTTACTATAACTGGTTATAATTCAAAATATAGTAATAGAAGTTTTGAAGAAAAACAAAATATGGTAAAAGGGTTTAAAGAAAGTCATTTTGTTAATTTAAACAAATTGCCAGCTAAAAGTGAAAATTGGCGAGAAACTGAAATAATTGAAAGAACCAACCAATTAATTAACTCTGCAATAGAAATCTGGAGTTTTCCTGAATCTACAATACAGGAAGTAAGAGAAGAAAAAGAATTATTTATTTATGATGGTAATGAAACATTTTCTAATTATAAAATACATGGATTTACATTTATTAATGATGAGTATATTCCTGTGAAGACATGGAAAGCATTTTTTGTAGAGTTATTTAAGTTACTAGCTAAAATTGATATAAATCCATTAATTGAATGTACAAAAATAGATACAAATTATGGCTTTGAATCGGTAATTCTAAAAGAAAAAATAAAGGATTCTGAAAAAATAATTCCTGGTGTGTATTTATTTTTAATATTATCTAATGAAAGAAAAATGAACTATATTAATAAGTTTTTCGAAAAATATAATATATCATACGATCAGCTATCATTAGACGTTGAATATAAAGAATAAGTTGTTGTATTAACACTAATATTAAAATAAAGCGAAACTGGATAATTGGTGAACTGACCCAATTTGCGGGTATAAAATAAAAATAATAATTTTAAATTATATTTACAATTTTAGTAAAAAAAATAATATTGCTATTGAAAACATATAGAATTTAATTTTAACGCTATCATCTGAAGATAGCGTTTTTATTTTATTAAAACAGGAGTGTGGATTCTAGTTATTAAATGGCATCAGTGACAATTAAGTTCATAAGTTTAATATCTAAAAACCGCATCATCAACTGATAAGCAGAAGCGTATCACAAATAAAACTAAAAATTAGATTTTGAACAACTTATTTTAAAATAAAAGCCAAAAATAAAGATGAATTATAATTATAAATTTGTAATTTAATTGGAAGTATTTTAATAGTGATTAATATAAATTTCAATGATTGGGAAAAAGTATGTAAATCATTCTTTAATTTAAATGGGTCAAAACTAGAAAGTTACATTCAGTGGTACCCATTTTCGAAGTTAACAGAAAATAGTAAGAATATAATATCAAGTGAAAAATTTTTTGAAAATTTTATTAAAAATGGAGCTATTTTTAAGGAATATAACACTTTTAATTTTCCATCTCACTACTCTCAAAAGACAAGTGCTTCTTTTAGAAATATGTCTCTTATTTCTCCGTTTGTATATCTTTACATAGAAGCAATAGGTTATCATATCAATCAAGAATACACTCGTAAGTCGAAAAATGTTCGGTGTTATTATTCAGGTGATTTAAATGAAAATCAATTTTCTTATAAGAATAGTTATGATAAATTTTTTGCAGATATAAACGCACTTTCAAGTGTATATGATAATTTTTATAAATTTGATATTAGCAATTTTTTTGATGCTATTGATATGAACTTATTATTTAAATTAATAAACGAACGAGAAGAAGTACTTGATACACGTAGTAGTTTGATTTATAAAAGATTATTACAACAAATCGGTGGGAACAAATTTCCTACTGTAGAAAATAGTGCAAGTTTATCTTATTTAGCAACTTATATATATTTGGATAAGGTTGATTATGAATTAGAGACAGTATTACAGAATGAACCTCAAATAGAAAATTTCCAAATTATTCGTTATGTAGATGATTTGTATATATTTTTTAACTCTATGGAAGATGAATTAAATTTAGTATCATCAAGGATTAAAAATGCAGTAATTGATGCATATAGAAAAGTTAAACTAAATTTAAATGAAAATAAAACAAAACTAGGAAAATCTAACGAAGTAAATGAGACATTGAATGCTGCATTGTATAATCATTACGTTAATAAAAAAGAAATTGACATTGCTTATTTCTATGATAAATATAATATAGGTTATTTTTTAGATGATTTATATAACTTAGCGTATTCTCACAACCATGAAAATTTTAAAAAAATATTAGATAAATATTTTACTAAAGAAGGTATTACATACTCTTCAGATGAAGTACTTAGATATTTAGCATATTATGAAGATGAGTTATTTCAAGATGAAGCAATTATTTGTAAAATAAAACGACTTATTTTAACTGATTACAATTTTATAAATTATAAAATCAATATATTTTTAAGAATTATATTAAAGACGAATAATGGTGAGTTAATCAAATTTTTATTAAATGAGTTATTTAATAAGGAAAAATTTAATTCTTTTGATGTATCAATAAGTATTAATTACTTATTGTTGAGAAATTTTCAACATAATGACTTAATGAGTAAAGTTAAAGATGTAGATTCAGAAATTATTGATTACATTGATAGATATTGTAAACAAGATTTTTTAAAAGAGCTAGATAAAGAATATAACTATATTTTAAACTTAAATTTAAAGAATGCATTTTCAGATAATAGTTCAAAAGTATGGTATCTTTACTTTTTATATAAATTTCATGACAAAAATGGTGATACACTAGAAGCATTTGCTTATTATAAAACTTATTTTGATAGAATAGTTTCATTACTAATGTGCTATAAAGGTATTTCATATACTAAAAGAAAGTTACCAGATTATCATAGACATTATAAAGTAAATAATGTAAAAAAGGATTTTGAAGAACTAAATCCAAATTATTATAAAAAACAAAACATTGATAATTTTTTGAGTGAATTATATAGATTACGCCAATACAATCCAATCAATCATTCTTCGGCTGAAATAATTGAAGACCAAATGTTGAAAGAATCCCAAATAATTAATTTAATAAGGCAATCGGAAACTTTACTAATTAATAGCTTTTGATATTAATTGTAATGAATCGAAGAGGTGAATAGGTTGAGTAAATCTAATTTCAAAGAAAGAATTCAAAAAACATATACAAAGAAAGATCTCGAGAAAGCTTTAGGTCTTAAAAACAAAGCTCAATTGCAGAAAAGAATTGATAAATTAGTTGATATTTATAAGGTTGATATGAAGAAATTTCAAAAAAATTCTGGTGAAAGTGAAAGAGCTGCTTATAGTTTCAATGGGATTGCTTTTGATATATTATGTGTCCTATTAAATAATATGACAGATGATAACATACCGAAAGCAATTACGGATGAAGATGTAAAGCTGAGAAAAGATACGATAGAAAATATTGATATTACCTAATATGCTCACTTTATTAAAAACCTTAAGGGTGATATAGATAAAATTGAATTTAAACCATTAAGACTACATATACACGCACAAAAAGCATACCAAGATGTAAAAAAGGTGTTTGATTCAGGCAGTAAAATAAACGATAAGTTACAATTAGCTTCTGAAGTAATGAGTCAATTACCTATAGATAAACAAGTGGAATTAAGTGACAAAATTGCACTTGCTATACATGAAGTTGTTTATTCTACATTTGCAGAGAACAAATATAATGAACAAATTGATGAACATAATCAAACGAGTGAAAAGTCAAGTCAGCATGATTTTCGAAATAATTATTTTGTAAATCAGTTAACAGATAATGTAATAACAGAAGATATAGATGAAGAGAAAGCATTCATATATGATAGAGATGAACAATTAGATTGGTTATTAGTTAACATACTAAATAAAGTTCAACGAGCTGCGGATGGATGGGGAATGAGAAATGCTAAACCGCATCATAGAACAAAAACATTTAGAGATATGGAGCATTATTTCCTTAGAGATGTATCGAAAATGATAGATAAAGAGCTTAACAAAAAGGAAAACTTAAATAAGCAATCTAAAAAATATGACTTCGATAATAAGATAAAGGTCATTAATGACAATATTGAGCTTTTTAATGAAGATGAACAAATTAGAAAGCATTTACTAGAGTTACGTAAACGATTAGACTTTCGTTCTGCAGCAGTATTAAATCAGAAAAATCATTCACACATAGGCAATGAAATGTTCCAATATTTTATGGATGATATGCAACAAGTTGTAACATTGATAGACCGATACATTAATAAGGATGAACATTATAATGATATGAAAAATGGCTATATTAATGAATATAAATCATTTTACAATGCATATAATAATGAAATTGAAGTGATTAAGACGCACGAAAATAACATCCCAATGGCAATGTTAATGAAACAATTTAAGAATCAACTGTTAAAAAGAAGGAATAACCGGAAAAGCTCTAATTGAAGTTAAGTAGAAAATTAATAAATAATTGGTAAGCTCAATCCCTCATATAAAGGGATTGAGCTTATTTATTTGGTGGGAATTTTTTTGAAATTTTTTGCCACTTCATCAATGACCTCTATTTAGTATTAAGATTGTCTTGTCAAAACGTTTTGAACAAATTTTAAGTTGAAAGTGAGCGCGCCACTTTCAACCATAAAGGAGAAGATTTACATGGAGACAAGAGACAAACTGATGTCGTTGACTCAGAGTAACAAAATACAGCAATGGTTAATGGACAAATCATCTAACCAAGATGACGTTCAACTATTACAACAACAATTCAGCCAGCAGTTAGATCAAAAATATAATGCACTTTTAGCTGATGAACAAGCTAAGTTAGACCAATATGTGGAAGTACATCAAGGATTGGAAGCATTAAAGAAAGAGATTGAATCGGAACCCATTATGCTTAATATCGATAAATTACCCGATGTAAAATCAACAATGCTTGAAAAGGCTAAGAACGATGAACATTCTGATAAAATCGAACAGTTATTTGATAGATTAGATCATTCATTAAATGGAACGTATCGATTATATACACAATTATCGTTGATAGGTACACGAACACATCGAATCACAACTAAAAATTTTAATCTTCAGGGCTTACCTAAAGCAGTCCAACGCACAATTTTACCTTCAAAATATAAGAAGGTGTATACAGTTGACTTTAAATCATTTGAGCCATCAGTTGTAGCATACATGACCCAAGATTCAAAACTGATTGACTTTTTGAATCAAAAAGACGGACTGTATGACGCATTACTAAGTGAATTAGAATTACAAGATGAGCAACGAGTACTTGTTAAACGTGCATTTATTGGTTCGTTTCTATTTGGCGGCAACTTCGATAGCCCTAAATTCAAGTTGAAACAATATGTAAGTGAAGTGCAATGGTTGGATGTAGTCAGCCAGTTTACAAAAGTCATTGAACTAAAAAAACACGTCGATGAGAATAAATCGATGCCTATGCCTTATGGTATTGAACATGATATGAGCGCATTTCAAGGTAGTAGTATCATGGCATTCTATGTACAAACTGTAGCGAGTTATATTTTTAAACACATTCTATTGGAAGTGTACAGAGCACAATGCGAACAAAAAACGTTTAAAATTATTGTACCCATACACGATGCGATTATGGATGAATAAATCATGAAAAAATTATTAAGTATAATAACAATAATTGCTATTGTTGGCATATTAGCAGCTGTTGGATTTTTTGGATACAACGAGTATCAAGAAGTAGAGTTAGAGAAAAATAAATTACAAGCTCAGCAAAAAGAGAATGACGATAATAATTCTCAAAATGTTAGTGAAATATCTAATAATGAGAATCAATCGAATGAAAGTCAAAATAATAGTCAAGCGCAAGAGAATGATGTTAGTCAAACAGTAAAAGTTCACGAAGGAAGTAGTGAAAGAACTGCGGATAAAGATGAATTTTCTGATTTGAAAGTGAATAGAGATAATGTGTTTGATTACGTCATAGCAGCTGTTAATCAAACTGATGGTGGAGATGCTTCTGTTATAAAATTTCAACAACCAGAATTTTCAGCACAAGATGATGGCTTATGGAGAATAGCAGCAAATAATAAGAGTGGTCACGGTTCATATACCTTTATTGTAGATCAAGATGGAACTGTTCAAATTTGGGATGGCTTGATGAATGAAAAAATTGAAGAACAAAAAGTTACATTAAACTAAAGGTAATGGAAATGTTATAGCACATCGTCAAAAACTTTAAAGCAAATAGGGAAAGTTGCATTAGCTTTCCCATTGGCAGCCTCAGGAATATTCGGTACAACAATAGCTCTAGGGTTAAGTTTGTCTGGAATAAAAAGGACTTTCTCATTTAAAGGAAAATTAATGAAAAGTATTACTGGTATTATAAATGATGTATTAGGTGACCCAATGAATTAAAATAATTTTAGGTAAATAACATGAAGATAGCCAAATTAATAATCCTAAGTAATACTCTAAATTTTTAAAATGTTTTTATTCTAAATTCATTAAAAAATGTTGTATCTTTTTACTTAAAGTGTATAATTGGATGTACCATTTAAAAATAAATTTTTTTAATTGATGGTAATATACATAAATATTTAGAAAAAGGTGATGTTTATGGGAAAACATACTGAGAAACAAAGATTTTCAATTAGGAAATATACATTTGGAGCAGGTTCGGTTTTAATTGGTTTGAGCTTATCTTTTGCGGTTGATTCCGCTAAAGTAGAAGCAGCTGAAGCTATAGCTAATATTCCATCAAGTATTGGACATATGACAGATAGTGAAAAAAATAATGATAAAGATGAAGTGGATGAAACCAATTCAAATAGTGACTTAAATGTGCAAGAGACTGCCAGTAACCAATCACAAAATTTAGACGGTCGTGTCGAGGAAACTCAAGAAGCAGCACGTGAAACGACAAATGGAAAAATAGCAGTTGAGAAACAAGAGAAGCGTTCAGAAGAAACAAATTCAGAGCAAGATGTTGAAAGCACAGGAAATGGAAGAGATGAAAAACAGAATATTAACACAAACGAGAATTATCAAGAAGTTTCAGCGAAACAAGAAGAAACTAATTCTTCAGATAGGAAAATAAATAAAAATAATAATGAAGAGATAGAAGAAAACGCGAAATCTGAAGTCCAGAATGAAGATGATGTAAACGAAAACACGAAGTCTGAGGAACAGGACGAAGATGATGTAAACGAAAACACAAAGTCTGAGGAACAGGACAAAGATGAAGTAAACGAAAACACGAAGTCTGAGGAACAGGACAAAGATGATGTAAACGAAAACACGAAGTCTGAGGAACAGAATGAAGATGAAGTAAACGAAAACACGAAGTCTGAGGAACAGAATGAAGATGAAGTAAACGAAAACACGAAGTCTGAGGAACAGGACAAAGATGATGTAAACGAAAACACGAAGTCTGAGAAACAGGACAAAGATGAAGTAAAAGAAAACGCGAAGTCTGAGAAACAGAATGAAGACGAAGTGCAAAAAATTGCGAAGTTTGACGAACAAGATGAACTAAAAGAAAAAACTGGAACAAATTCAGAAAAAAATACTGCTGAAAATAATGAACAATCTGAAGAATCTAATGTAATAAATAATAAAATTACTGCTGATAGAACAACTGAAAAAGTAACTACTGCAAATAATTCGGCACCTGAAAATAATACTCAAATAACTACTAAGGAAATAGCAGACAGTGGTTTATTAATTAAATCTGACAATACAAATGATGAAGTCATTTCTTTAGAAGATTTAAAAAATAAATCAGATGAAAAAAATGTAGTAGAAAATAAGTTGAAAGCCACGAATTTAAAAACTAGAAGTTTAGCAGCGAGAGATGCACAAGTAACTGCTGTGAAGAATGCAGTTGGAGATACAACTGTTATTGGAGGTAAAGATGTAAATGATTTAATAAAGGTATCTAATGTTAAATACGCAGATGGTACTTGGACAAAAGGTAAGGCATATCCAATCAGTTTTGATTTAGATATTCCAAATGAAGTGAAGCGAAACGATTATTTTGAAGTGAAAATGCCTAAAGAACTTAAACCAACATCAGCTGACAGGGACAATGGTATCCTTTTAGGTGAAAATGAAAATAATATTTATGCAAAAGGTACATATAATGCAGAGGCAAATTCTTTTATATTTAAATTTACTGATAACGTAGAAAAGTATAAAGATAGAAAAGTAAATGTCTCACTTATGCAAATTATTAATTTTAAAACTACGCTTAAGTCTGGAAATTATAATCTCGAACTTAAAGTTGGGAATCAAATATTTGAAAATACTAAAACTATTGCTTTTAGTAGTGATGCTTCAACGTCAACTGTATTTCAAGAAACTGAAGTAGAAGGAAAAAAAGAAGGTTATCATCCATATAATACAACATATACGATAAACGCTAAAAACTACTCTATAAATAATGCTAATATTAAATTGACGCCGTATGTAGATAATAGTAAATCTCCAAACACTATAAGTCAGTTTAATAAGAACGATACTAATATTACTATTTATAAAGTAAATGATGCTACAACTTTAAATGAGAGTGGTAGTGCTGAATACGTTGATAAAACAGATGTAACTTCACAATATACTCCTGTATATAACACCGACGGAACAATATCAATTAGCCTAAAAAATATAACCTCACCATATATAATTGTTGTTGACAGCAAAACCTCCAAACCTTTTGTAGCAGGAACATTTATTGAAAGTAAAATTAATTTGTCTGGGTCTAATTTAAGTAGTATTTCTAATACTAGTAAAATAGGTAAAGCTGCCCCTTCTACAAGTAACTCTTCAGGTGTCATTGTATCTGATACAACGCCCCCAACGGTGGAAATAATTCCAGACCAAGAAAAAGAAGTGAAAACGCCGATTGAAACAATTACTATAAATGCAAAAGATGATAGTGATAAACCTGTGAGAAACGATGTATATGGGTTACCTGACGGAGTAATATTCGATTCAGAGACAAATACAATTAGTGGAACTCCAACAGAAGTAGGAGTTTATAAAGTTACAATCATTACTTCAGATAGCACGTATAATGAAACAGAAACAACATTCACGATTACAGTAACGGATAAAACAGCACCAACGGTGGAAGCAATTCCAGACCAAGAAAAAGAAGTAAATACACCAATTGATACAATAACAATCAAAGGTGAAGATAATAGTGGAAAACCAGTTACAAACGAAGTAAGTGGCTTACCAGAAGGTGTAACGTATGATCCAGAAACAAGCACAATTAGTGGAAGTCCAACAGAAGTAGGAGAATATCCAGTAACAGTTGTGACAACAGATGCGAATGGTAATAAGACAGAAACAACATTCACGATTACAGTAACGGATAAAACAGCACCAACGGTGGAAGCAATTCCAGACCAAGAAAAAGAAGTAAATACACCAATTGATACAATAACAATCAAAGGTGAAGATAATAGTGGAAAACCAGTTACAAACGAAGTAAGTGGCTTACCAGAAGGTGTAACGTATGATCCAGAAACAAGCACAATTAGTGGAAGTCCAACAGAAGTAGGAGAATATCCAGTAACAGTTGTGACAACAGATGCGAATGGTAATAAGACAGAAACAACATTCACGATTACAGTAACGGATAAAACAGCACCAACGGTGGAAGCAATTCCAGACCAAGAAAAAGAAGTAAATACACCAATTGATACAATAACAATCAAAGGTGAAGATAATAGTGGAAAACCAGTTACAAACGAAGTAAGTGGCTTACCAGAAGGTGTAACGTATGATCCAGAAACAAGCACAATTAGTGGAAGTCCAACAGAAGTAGGAGAATATCCAGTAACAGTTGTGACAACAGATGCGAATGGTAATAAGACAGAAACAACATTCACGATTACAGTAACACCGAACGAATCGAATAATCCATCGAGTACATCAGATACACCAAGTGAACATGAAGACCATTACAATCATAATGTTCAGGAAAATGTTTCCAAGGAAGATAAACAAGAAAATAATAATAATAAAAAACAAGAGTTACCAGAAACAGGTGAAACTGAAAGTAAAAATATTACATTGCTAGGAGGTATTTTAGCAGCTATTTCAGGTATATTCTTATTAGGAAGAGGAAGAAGGAAAAAACAATAGAGTTTCTTAAATCTTAATATTAGGATGATTATTTAAAATGAGAAAAAGTTACATGATATCAACATAGATATTATGTAGCTTTTTCTCATTATTTTTTATAATTCACTAATATGAAAAATATTAATTAGCTTTTAGTGATATATTCTGGCTCTTTGTCAAAGAGGACTGATACCATTTTTGAGATTAGGCAACCTTAGGTTGCTTAATCTCTTTTTTGATTGGAGAAGCATAAAGTCGTGAAGTTAGTAAGGTACGATTACGCAAATTATCATAATTTCTATATCCAAATGATATTCTTTTAATAAGTTTAATTTTATTATTGATGCCTTCTATTGGGCCGTTGGTTATATTAGGGTACTTCAAGGTATTATCAATATATAGTTGGTATTTTTTTAAAGTTTTTAGGACTATTTTTAATTTAAAACATACTTCGTTTAACTCTACTTCATTGAGCGTAGTTATAAAATCTTTTGAATTATTGTGTTTTAAACCATATCTTAATTCATTAACTACTTCATAGCTATATTGGAAATTTGTATCAAAACTCAGTAAATACTCAACAACACCTTTAGGTGTTTGCCAAGACTTAAATAACTTAAGTTTGCGATAAGAAAAGGCGTTAAGATCTTCAAACGGAGTTAGAAGTAATTTCCAATAACGTTTGTATTTATTATATAAAGGTCTATTACTCCTTCTAAACGTATTCATCAGATTAACCCTAGACATATTAAGCGCACGATTCAGCGCTTGAACAATATGAAACCTATCAATAATAATTTGAGCATTAGGAAATACTTCTTTAATCAAGGACATATATGGTTCATACATATCAATTGTAACGGTTAACACTTTGTTTCTCTCTTCGAGAGGAAAACGAGAAAAATAAATTTTTAGAGAATATAGTTTTCTATTTCTTACACTATCTATAATTTTATGCGAAGTCGCATCACAAAAAATAAAACTCATAGCGCTGTCTACTTGTTTAACACTTTTAAATTCATCCATTAGTATATGTTTCGGTAATGTGCTGAATGGCAAATGTTTGATATCTTGTGCAGCATGATTAATCACATGTGAAACGGTTGAATTATATACACCACAAGACTTCGCTATGAATTTCTGAGAACGTATAGTGGTTGCCTTATCTAAAATTGTTAAACGTGTATTATTAGAAATGTGGCGATCAACATCAACGATGTTAGTTTGAGCTGTAAAGTAAGAACAACAATGCTTACAATAGAATCTTTGTTTTTTTAAGGATTAAAAATGCATTCATTTCAGATACTTTTGGAATTGTTATTCTAGAACTTTTAAAACCATTTTTTACAATACTATAGTTTGTGTTACATACACCACAACTTTCACAATAATCAGGAATATATGTAACTTTCGCATAATAGCACTTAAATCTTTCTCCTTTGTATTCAATTTCTTCTAGTTTATTGTCGAAAATAACATTAGGTCTTCAATTCCAAGTGTTTTTGATATAAATAATTCATAGGCGCATAATCTCTCCTTAGTTTATTTGGTAGGACATTTAAATTATAGAGATTTTTGCGCTTTTTTGTATCAAAAAACAGGACTGATTTTTATATCAGTCCTGTTTAGTATAGAACCTATATTCTGAGTAATAATCAAAAGGCATTAGTTCAATATAATTCTGGTTTTCAAAAGTCTCTATTTTAAAAATACACCTAGAATGGTAATAACATCTGCAGCAAAACTTGCGATATTGGATGATGATTTAGCGAATTGTTTAACTACAGACATATCATTGTAATTAGGTGTCTCATAATTGTTAAGCGAATTTTCTATATTATTAATAGCGACTAATAAATCAGTATTACTTGTATCTGTCAATTCTTCATTATATATAAATTTCTTTGCATTTATTGAGTTTATACTATCAGTAAATACGTTAACTTGGTTGGCTTTTTTTATATCAACAGAATTAGTTTTTATATCAACGTTTGTTTTTGATAATGGTACAGCATACAATTCTATTTCGTTATCAAGGTACTTATTGAGATATTTTTCTATAATATTTTCCCCTTTGTAATATGCTTGCCATTTGTAGCACTCATATTCATTGCTTCCAAAAGTTAAAATATAATTTTCTTGTATTACATAATTTAAAATCTTAAATAACTCTTTACCTTTTTTTATTGATTGGAGTACATTTTAATTTGATAGTTAACTGATTGTTATCAAGTTGTATATCTTTTCTGTGTCTTTCAATTATATTGATTATATCTTTTTCCATATGTACAATTTCCTTAATTATTATAGGTAAAAATGGTATGTAGAAAGTTAATTTTATATTAATATAATTTTATTACTATTTCAAATCTACGCTTTCTTCAGCGTTTGCTGATGTAATAGTTACTCCAATTAATGTAATAATACCACCAAAAATAGCATATAAAGTAGGTATTTTACCTAACATAAAATAAGCTATTATTAAAGAAACAACAGGTGTTAAATATAATGAAATCGTCGCATCTGACACACCGATTTTTTGTATCGTATAGGCTAAGGCAATGTAAGGTATAACAGTTGGAAATGCTCCTAAATAAATGACAGATAGTATCGATGTCATATTTGCCGTCTGTAATTCACTAAAACTTCCTGGTAAAAATATAACCATAAATAATGCGCCTGCAATAATTGTATAAATCGTTAACTGAAAAAATAGAATGAACTCATTATTAGGGTTCATTCTATTTTTTAGCAAAATCAGTAATAGGGGGAAGCGTATCATAAATGACGCGGTTTTTTCAGCCGCTCCATAAAGGTATTTTGAACGTATCGGAACGTATGAGGTTTATGAGAATTGCAGTTATGTTTTTGTGAAGCGTATCATAAATAAAACTAAAAAATAGGTTGTATGTAACTCACTTTGAAATTGATTGAATATATAGTAACTTTAATAGAATGCAGCTATTGTGGCGTAGAATATGAGAATCAAAAAATGATTAATATAGTTTGAAGAGAGTGAGCATAAATACTAGAAAAATGGCCAGTAAATGAGTTTACTATAAACTCATTTACTGGCTTCTCTAATAATTATCAAGACAATTTGCGTTTCTAGGCATACTTTGAAATGCGCTATTTTCTTTAAGAATATTAATATATGACTTGTGTTGGTAATGATAACCTTGGTTAGAGTGTATTGTCATGTGATAGTTAAGATTAGATCTTTTAATTAAAACATTGTTTTAAATATCGATGACAAGGTCTAATGTAGGACGTGTAGATATAATGTTCGGAATTATATAAATCCATAAAAGGAGATAAATCGAAAACCTTTATACCCTGGGTGGGTATATGTTATAGTATAAGTAGCTTTACTATAACATTTTCATTAGGAGGGGTTAATTTGAATAATAATGGTGAAGAGCATAATCATCAAAATCACATGAATCATTCCAATCAAATGCATCATGATAACCATGCCTCACATGATCATCATAGTGGCCATGCACATCATCATGGAAATTTTAAAGTTAAGTTTTTTGTTTCATTAATTTTTGCAATACCTATCATTCTTTTATCGCCACTGATGGGTGTTAACTTACCTTTTCAATTCACATTTCCAGGTTCTGAATGGGTAGTGTTAATATTAAGTACAATCTTATTCTTTTATGGTGGTAAACCGTTCTTGTCTGGTGGTAAAGATGAAATTGCTACAAAAAAACCAGGCATGATGACCTTAGTTACCCTAGGTATCTCAGTAGCTTATATTTATAGCTTGTATGCTTTTTATATGAATAACTTTAGTAGTGCAACTGGTCATACAATGGACTTTTTTTGGGAATTAGCAACCTTAATTTTAATTATGCTATTAGGACATTGGATAGAAATGAATGCTGTCGGAAATGCTGGAGATGCTTTAAAGAAAATGGCAGAACTGTTACCTAATAGTGCTATTAAAGTTATGGATAATGGCCAACGCGAAGAAGTTAAAATATCAGACATCATGACTGATGATATCGTCGAAGTAAAAGCCGGAGAAAGCATTCCAACAGATGGTATTATCGTTCAAGGACAAACATCTATAGATGAATCCCTAGTCACTGGAGAATCTAAAAAAGTACAAAAAAATCAAAATGACAACGTCATCGGGGGTTCTATTAATGGGTCTGGAACAATACAAGTCAAGGTTACAGCTGTGGGAGAAGATGGATATCTTTCTCAAGTTATGGGACTTGTTAATCAAGCACAAAGTGATAAATCTAGTGCTGAATTGTTATCTGATAAAGTAGCGGGTTATTTATTCTACTTTGCTGTAAGTGTTGGCGTGATTTCTTTTATTGTCTGGATGCTCATTCAAAATGATGTTGATTTTGCATTAGAACGTCTTGTAACTGTGTTAGTCATTGCTTGTCCACATGCTTTAGGCTTGGCAATACCTTTAGTCACTGCACGTTCTACTTCAATTGGTGCACATAATGGTTTAATTATTAAAAATAGAGAGTCTGTAGAAATAGCTCAACATATCGATTATGTAATGATGGATAAAACTGGTACTTTAACTGAGGGTAACTTTTCTGTGAATCATTATGAGAGCTTTAAAAATGATTTGAGTAATGATACAATATTAAGCCTTTTCGCCTCATTAGAAAGTCAATCTAATCACCCATTAGCTATAAGTATTGTTGATTTTGCGAAAAGTAAAAATGTTTCATTTACTAATCCACAAGACGTTAATAATATTCCAGGTGTCGGATTAGAAGGTCTAATTGATAATAAAACATATAAAATAACAAATGTCTCTTATCTTGATAAACATAAACTTAATTATGACGATGACTTGTTTACTAAATTAGCTCAACAAGGTAATTCAATCAGCTATTTAATTGAGGATCAACAAGTCATTGGCATGATTGCTCAAGGAGATCAAATTAAAGAAAGCTCAAAACAAATGGTAGCTGATTTACTATCAAGAAATATTACACCAGTCATGCTTACAGGTGACAATAATGAAGTGGCACACGCTGTCGCAAAAGAATTAGGTATTAGTGATGTCCACGCACAACTCATGCCAGAAGATAAGGAAAGCATTATAAAAGATTATCAAAGTGACGGTAATAAAGTCATGATGGTCGGAGACGGTATCAACGATGCGCCGAGTCTTATAAGAGCCGATATTGGTATAGCAATTGGTGCAGGCACAGATGTTGCAGTGGATTCAGGTGATATCATACTTGTTAAAAGTAATCCATCAGATATTATTCATTTCTTGACCCTTTCAAATAATACTATGAGAAAAATGGTGCAAAACTTATGGTGGGGTGCAGGTTATAATATTGTTGCTGTACCTTTAGCAGCTGGTATTTTAGCATTTATCGGCTTGATTTTATCACCTGCAATAGGTGCTATTTTAATGTCACTAAGTACGGTTATTGTTGCAATTAATGCCTTTACATTAAAATTAAAATAAAAGATAGGAGTTTTATTATGATTAAAAAATTATTTTTTATGATATTAGGATCATTACTAATATTATCAGCTTGCTCCAATAATGATGAAAAAGATAAAGACACTAATGACCAAAAAAGTGAGAGCCATATGAAGCATAATGATGAAAGTAAAGTTCCAGAAGATATGAAATCGACTAATGAGGGTGAATTTAAAGTGGGAGATAAAGTAACGATTACAGCAGGGCATATGCCAGGTATGAAAGGTGCAGAAGCTACTGTAAAAGGTGCGTATAAAACATATGCCTATGTTGTAAGTTATAAACCCACAAATGGAAATGAAAAAGTAAACAATCATAAATGGGTCGTAAACGAAGAGATTAAAGATGCACCTAAAGATGGATTTAGTAAGGGCGATACTGTTAAATTAGAAGCAAGTCATATGTCTGGTATGAAAGGTGCTACAGCCAATATAGATAACGTGAAAAAGACTACTGTTTACGTAGTTGATTACAAATCCAAAGATAATGGTAAAATCATTAAAAATCATAAATGGATGACAGGAAATGAGCTGAAAGCACGATAAAAATCTAGTTCTAAATTGAGAAATAAATAGATATAAAAATATCCTCCTTAATCAATAATTTAAATAACTTATTATTGTTAAGGAGGATATTTTTTAGTGTGTAAATTAAAAAGAATTTTAGAAGAATAACATTTATCAAAAAACTGTTCATTACCTTATTAATTGAAATTATATAATTAAAAACCGCATCATTAGCCAATACGCAGAGCCATATAATAAATAACCCTGAAAATCCACCCAATTTAAAGATTAATTGGGTGGATTTTCAGTTTAGGTTAAATAATATAAAGATAATAAACATGACACTTGTAAAGCGATTTAATTCTTGTACTTTATCACTAAGATTTAAATAGATAATGATAGGCTTTTTGTTTTTTTGATACAATGTCACAAAGGTCTTTTGAATAATCGAATTCTTTATTATTGATTTTATGTTTCTCTTTTCTAATCCCTTTACGATATCCATAGTTATTGAATGCTATTTTGTGATACTAATACCTAATTTTTGGTGTGTATAATTATAAATATCAGGAGTTGCCTGACAAATTTCATTGATTAAAAGATAAGTTGAATAATTGCAACAATGATTAAAATACTTATAATCCATTTTTGTATGAAGTTAGGGATCTTTTTACTTAATTTCAAACCTAAGGGAGCAAAGAGAATACTCCCTATTATTAGAAATAATGCGTCTTCAAAAGGAACAAATCCCTGTATAAGTTTAATGATAAAGGCACCAATTGAAGATATAAAAGCAATTACTATACTATTAGCAACTACCGTATTCATTGGTAATTTGAATAAAACTAGCAATATAGGAATAATAATAAAAGCGCCGCCTGCGCCAACTATACCTGAAATGATACCAACGAAAAGACCAACCATAACTAATAATGGTTTGTTAAAGGAAGACTGATTTAAATTCGGTTTTACGTTAATAAACATTAAAATTAATGCGAGTAAAGCAATGATAATATATATCGTATTTACAAATGCAGCATTAAATAAATTTGCTAGGAGTGCGCCTAACATGCTCCCTGTAATCATACCTCCACTCATATAAATAACTAATGGCGGGGAGAATTCTGTTTTTTTTCGCGCTTTTAATGACCCACTTAAAGTACTGAAAAAGACTTGACTGGAAGTAAGTCCTGAAGCGATGTATGCACTGTATGGAGGAACACCAAATAGTGGCGGTAATAATAAAATAGCTGGATAAATAATGATAGCACCACCGATACCTACTAGACCGGAAATAAAGCCTCCGAACACTCCAATAAGTAACATCATAATAACAGTTGAAATATCCATTATTTACTTTTTACCAATAAGTTAACGGCT
Organism: Staphylococcus sp. LKG4-2; assembly: GCF_050955665.1. Classification (NCBI taxonomy): domain Bacteria; kingdom Bacillati; phylum Bacillota; class Bacilli; order Caryophanales; family Staphylococcaceae; genus Staphylococcus; species Staphylococcus sp. LKG4-2. The sequence continues at coordinate 248,242 of NZ_CP194532.1, forward strand.
TCATTAATCAATTCTTCTGAATTTTCACCATTATCCTCTGCTGCTTTTACACATTCTATTAAATTTTCACTAACGATAATTCCCATCAAACGTTGGATTGAACTTTTTGATGCACTGATTTGAGTAATGACATCTTTACAATCTTTTTCTTCTTCCATCATTTTAATAACGCCATTGAGTTGCCCTTGTATTCTATTAATACGATTAATCATTTTTTTATCATAATGCATAGTTATTTCCTCCACTTTTAATTGATTAAAATCATAATAATAGATAGAATCGAAAATGTCAAATACCCCACACGGTATTTGACACGGCGTAAACAAACTGTTAATATACCCCTACAGGTATTTATTAGGAGGATATTATGAAACAATATAACGAAAACCATATCAACAATTTTAGTAAACAAGAATTAGAAAAATTGGGTGCACAAGGCCAACTGATTGACGTTAGAACACAAGAAGAATATGAGCTTGCACACATAAATGGTGCGACATTACATCCTGTAGATAAGATTGAATCGTTCAATAAAGATAAAAACACAACCTATTTTGTACACTGTAAAAGTGGTACCAGAAGTGCTAAAGCGAGCGAATATTTAGCTGAACAAGGCTACGACATTGTTAATTTAGACGGTGGCTATAAAGCGTATGAAGCAAAAAACGACGATGATAATACATTAGAAGAAAATACTAATGTAGCAATTAAAGCAGAGCGTAAACAATTTAACTATAGTGGTCTTCAATGTCCAGGTCCAATTGTAAACATCAGTAAAGAAGTGAAAAATATCGAAGTAGGCGAGCAAATCGAGGTTACAGTTACAGATCCTGGGTTCTTTAGTGACATTAAAAGCTGGGTCAAACAAACAGGACATACATTAGTTAAACTGGATGAAAGTAATAATGGAATTAATGCCATTATTCAAAAAGAAAAACCAAAAGACTTGGAAGTGAACCATACTGCCAAAGGTACGACAATTGTACTATTTAGTGGTGAGTTAGATAAAGCAGTGGCAGCAATGATTATTGCGAATGGCGCTAAGGCTGCAGGCAGAGACGTAACTATTTTCTTTACTTTTTGGGGACTCAACGCGTTGAAAAAGAACCAATCCGTTCATGTTAAAAAGCAAGGTATCGCAAAAATGTTTGACTTGATGTTGCCAAAAACACCTGTACGCATGCCGCTATCTAAAATGAATATGTTTGGTTTAGGTAATATCATGATGCGCTACGTAATGAAAAAGAAAAATGTTGATTCCTTACCGTCACTCATTGACCAAGCAATCGACCAAGATATCAAATTAATCGCTTGTACGATGAGTATGGATGTTATGGGCATTCAGAAAGAAGAGCTCAGAGACGAAGTTGAGTACGGGGGCGTAGGTACTTATATTGGTGATACAGAAAATGCGAATCATAATTTATTCATCTAATTAAATCTATTAAAAAAGGAGTTTCAACATGTTTTTTAAACAATTTTACGATAATCATTTATCTCAAGCATCTTATTTAGTTGGCTGTCAACGTACAGGAGAGGCGATAGTAATTGATCCTGTTCGTGATTTAACAAAATATATGGAAGTTGCAGATAGCGAAGGATTTAAAATTACACAAGCTGCAGAAACACATATTCACGCTGATTTTGCTTCTGGAATTCGGGACGTGCAAGAACGTTTAAACGCCAATATATATGTATCTGGCGAAGGTGATGATCAATTAAGTTATAAAAATATGCCGGAACATACAAATTTTGTTAAAAATCAAGATATTATTCAAGTAGGTAATATTAAATTAGAAGTCTTGCATACACCTGGTCATACCCCGGAGAGTATTAGTTTCTTACTCACGGATGAAGGTGGCGGCTCAAGTGTTCCAATGGGTTTATTTAGTGGTGACTTTATTTTTGTTGGTGATATCGGTAGACCTGATTTACTAGAAAAATCAGTACAAATGGAAGGTACTACAGAGATTGGTGCAAAACAGATGTACCAATCTATAGAAGGTGTTAAAAATTTACCAGATTATATTCAAATATGGCCTGGACACGGTGCTGGAAGTCCTTGTGGTAAAGCATTAGGTGCCATACCAATGTCTACGCTAGGTTACGAAAAAATTAATAACTGGGCATTTAATGTAACAGATGAATCTAAATTTGTTGAAACATTAATATCAAATCAACCAGCGCCACCCCATCACTTTGCACAGATGAAAAAAATTAATCAGTTTGGTATGAACATGTATCAACCATACGACGTTTTTCCTAGTTTAGATAATGTAAGAATAGCCTTTGATCTTCGTAGTAAAGAAGCCTTTCATGGCGGTCATACTGAAGGTACAATCAATATTCCTTACAACAAAAACTTCATTAACCAAATCGGTTGGTATTTAGACTATGAAAACAGTATAGATTTAATTGGTGATAAATCTACCGTTGAGCAAGCAACACATACTTTACAATTAATTGGCTTTGATAATGTAGCAGGTTATCGTTTACCAAAATCAGAAATTTTAACCCAATCCATCCATAGCGTTGATATGACTGGTAAAGAAGAATATATACTTGACGTACGTAATGAAGAAGAGTGGAATAATGGGCACTTAGATCAAGCAGTCAATATTCCGCATGGTAAATTATTAAATGAAAATATTCCATTTAATAAAGAGGATAAAATATACGTACATTGTGAGTCAGGTGTTAGAAGCTCAATAGCAGTGGGTATATTAGAAAACAAAGGCTATGAAAATGTCGTGAATATTAGAGAAGGCTATCAAGATTTCCCAGAATCATTAAAATAATTTAAAGATGTGGAAAAGTGAGTAGTCATATCAAATTGTTATTGTAAGACAATCAGATATTATAATACCACCAAGTTTATTTAGAATAAATAGAAGTTTAAAAGAAATATAGATATGATTCCTAATTAGTCATAATAGCAATAGATTTATAAAATTAATATAAAACCTTTTCTAGTGGAAATGTAGTGAGCCCAAAAAGTTTTACTTTTTGGGCTCACTACATAATTAATGGTTTTTTACTATCTTTTACATTGAGATAAGATACTATAATTACACGAAATCAATTATTTTAATTTATAATGGTTACTTTAATAACTATACTTATAAAATTTATTCTTTGATTATGAACGAGAAAGATTAGTAAAACATTATACCTATTATAATGCCTATTAGTACAATAGACCAGGAAGGTAATTTATAATACACCAGGAATACGAATAATGAGCTAGCTAGAACAAAGTCTAATTCTGATTTAATAGTTGAAGCCCAAATCGGATTATAAAATGCAGCGATAAGAATACCGACTACACCCGCGCTTATACCTTTTAAAAAACCTTCAGCATAAGTGTTAGATTTAATATTATCCCAAAATGGTAACACTCCAAATAATAATAGAAATGCTGGTAGGAATATAGCGACAGTAGCCAAAATTCCTCCTCCAATACCTTCTATAGACATGCCAATATATGAAGCGAACGTAAATAATGGTCCAGGTACAGCTTGAGCAGCAGCATAACCCGTTATGAAGCTATCAGGTGATATTAAACCTTGTGGTACAAACTCATTTTCTAATAAAGGTAATACGACATGACCACCTCCAAACACTAAAGAACCAGATCTATAAAAACTATCGAACATTCTAAGCCATAAATTATTCGTCATAGAACTAACTATAGGCAATACAGTTAATAGTAAAAAAAATAATGAAATTGAAATAAAACCTAACATTTTAGGTAATTTAAATGTCTTCACTCTTAAATAATTTTTATCTGTAGAGGTTTCTTTTAAAAAGATAAGACCATATATACCAGTAATAGATAATGCGATTACTTGAATATAAAGATTATCGATTGTTAGAGATAATATAAGAACAAATAATGCCAATGTAATGGTACTTTTAGTATTAGTTAATTTTTTACCCATACCTATTACGGCTTGGGCAACAATGGCAACAGCTACTAGTTTTAATCCTTGCATCCAAGTTAAACTAGAATCATTGTTAATAATTAATGCTGAAAAAACCATAAGTATAATCACAGAAGGAAGTGTAAAACCAATAAAAGAAATAATTCCTCCCAGAATTCCTCCTCTAATAGTTCCTATACCAATACCAACTTGGCTGCTTGCAGGTCCAGGTAAAAACTGGCATAGCGCTACTAAATCTGAGTATTCTTTTTCATCAAGCCATTTTCTTTTCTTAACATACTCATCATAAAAATAACCTAAGTGGGCAGTTGGTCCTCCAAATGATAGTAATCCAAGTTTTAATGCAACTAAAAATATATTTATATATTTATACATAAAAAGCTCCTTGTATTTCGTTGATTAATTTTTTACTTAACTATCAAATTCTTTAATTTTTTTGCCAATTTCGTCTCTAACACGTTGAAATTCTGACCACTCTTTACCTGCTGGATCATCAAAACCCCAATGCTCTTTTTTAACGTTTGGTGGTAAAATAGGACAATTATCGTCTGCATCGCTACATAACGTCACGACCAAATCTGATTGTTTTAAAATATCATTATCAATCAAGTCTGACGTATGGTTTGATATATCAATATCTACTTCTTTCATAGCTTCTATTGCTTTAGGATTAACACCATGTGTTTCAATACCAGCAGAATAGACATTCCAATCTTCACCCAATATTTCCTTTCCCCAACCTTCAGCCATTTGGCTACGACAAGAGTTTCCTGTACATATAAAATAAATTGTTTTCTTATCCATAATTAAGACCTCTTTTCTTAAAATATAATTAGTGTAAGATATAACCCTAACAGTGTAATAAATAATACTGGAATCGTTATAATAATACCGGTTTTAAAGTATGTTCCCCAAGAAATTTTAACACCTTTTTGAGTAAGTACATGTAACCAGAGAAGTGTTGCTAACGAACCAATGGGTGTTATTTTAGGTCCTAAATCAGATCCGATAACATTCGCATAAATCATACCTTCCTTGAGTATGCCTGTTGTTTGAGATTGACCAATCGCTATTGCATCTATTAAAACTGTAGGCATATTATTCATAATTGATGATAAAAAGGCCGATATAAAGCCCATGCCCATGATACTGCCAAACAATCCATGAATTGAAATATTAGATAATACGTCGGCTAAAATTGTTGTGATACCTACATTTTTTAAACCAAATACAACTAAGTACATACCAATAGAAAATACAACAATATTCCATGGTGCACCTTTAATTACTTGTTTCGTATGAACAGCCTTAGATTTACGTGCTAATAATACAAATATTAAAGCAATGATACCAGCAATAATTGATACTGGAATATTTATAAACTCACTTATTAAATAACCAACTAGCAATACAGTGAGTACAATCCACGAGATGTTAAAAAGCTTTTTGTCCTTAATCGCTTCTTTTGGTTCTCTAATATTTACTGCATCAAATTTTCCTGGGATAGACTTTCTAAAATAAAGCCATAAGACAAGAATACTTGCGATTAAAGAGAATATATTAGGAATAATCATTTTACTGAAGTACTCAACAAATCCAATATCAAAGTAATCAGCAGAAACAATATTAACTAAATTACTAACAATAAGTGGTAATGATGTGGTATCTGCAATAAAACCACTAGCAATAATAAATGGAAATATCGCTTTTTTATCAAAACCTAGACTACGTACCATTGCTAAAACAATAGGCGTCAGTATTAAAGCTGCACCATCATTTGCGAAGAAGGCTGCTACAATTGCCCCTAATATCATGATGAAAACAAACATTTTTAATCCATTACCGTTTGAAGCCTTGACCATATGTATCGCAGACCATTCAAAAAATCCAATTTCATCTAATATTAATGAAATAAGAATAACAGCTACAAATGTTAAAGTAGCATTCCAAACAATACCTGTTACTTCTAATACATCGGAAAAACTTACGACTCCCGTAATGATAGCAACGACAGCTCCAATTAAAGCTGTAATACCAATATTTAAACCTTTCGGTTGCCATATCACAAAGGTTAAAGTTAAAAGAAAAATCACAATTGCTAATATTGTCATCAACACTCACCTTGTTTCATACTTTTACATACACATCGTTCGTTAGATGTATTAATAAGATTTAAGTTATGATTAACATCATTTAAAATTTCATGATTAAGTCGATACATATGTTTATTACCTTCTTTTCTTGAAAGAACTAATTGCTTATCGACTAATGACTTCATATGATGACTTAGCGTAGGCTGTGAAAATTGAAAATGTTCCAGTAAATCACAAGCACATAGTTCACCACATGAAAGTAAATCTATTATTTCTAATCTGCTTGGATCAGATAAAACTTTTAATATTGCTGATAATTCTTTATAAGACATAAATATACCTCCTATTCATTACATAGATTAACATCTATATAGCTTTATGTCTATGTAGTTTTTTGACTAATTTTAGTATTAGATTAGAATGCGTCCTAAATAACTAGTTTTATTATCTTGCAAAAGTTGAAATAATAATTTATATTTAATACATCAAAAAAAATTGATGTATCATTTTAGTATTTTATAAAGGAGTTCGATTTTATGAGAATAAATCATGCAGGTACATTATCTGTTGATTATTTTGTTAGCTACTTAAATCTAATTATGATATCAAGAGAAGTTTCTTTAAAAGAAGCTATATCATATATGAAAAATGAGTTCTTTAAAGGAGAACCTGACATGTATGGTAAAATAACAGAAACTCATTTTAATCAAGCAATACAAGAACTCAAACAAAAATAGAAATATCTATATATAAGAGAGGTGATTATTTAATGGAAATTATTAAGTCCAGTCCTAATAGAAGTGAGAAAGAACAATTAGACTTTTATGAACAGATGTTTAATGCGCTAGCTGATAAAATCAGGCTTAAAATTCTACAATCAATACGTCAAAGCGATTCAAAATCTTTATGTGTTTGTGATCTAGAAGAATTATTAGCGTTAAAACAATCTAAACTTTCCTATCATTTAAAAAAATTAGTAGATGCAAATATTCTTATTGCTGAAAAGCATGGCACATGGAATTATTATAAAATTAATGAGCAACAAATACAGGTGGTTTTAAATGAAGATACTTGCTGTAAGATACCTTAAGTATCTTCTTTATAACATAGAATTAATCAAATTTTTTTGATTAATACATCAAGAAAAGTTGATTAAATGAATTCGGAGGCCTTATACTAATGATAGATTCAATTTTGGAATTCATAAAAACATTTCTGATGTTATTTTTTGAATTATTATTACTATTTATAGTAGTGAGTTTTATAGTAAGTCTGATTCAACAAGTTGTTTCAGAAGAAAAAATTATAAAGCTTTTGAGCAAACCTAATGAAGTCGTCAATTATATATTAGGTATGATATTTGGTGCTGTTACACCATTTTGTTCTTGTTCAACTATTCCAATACTTGCAGGTCTATTAAATTCCAAAGTTCCTTTTGGTCCAGCAATGAGTTTCTTAATTGCTTCACCGTTAATGAACCCACTAATGATATTTATGTTATGGGCTTTATTAGGATGGAAAGTAGCCATTGTTTATTTTGTAGTACTAGCAATTTTCAGTATTTTAACAGGTTTAGTATTTTCAAAAATGAATTTAGCTGAAAGTTATAAAGGGGTCAATGTTAAAGGTGATGGCTTTTTTGCTAATAAAACAGGATCTCGTTTTAAACAAGCATTAAACGATGCGTGGGCATTTTTATACCCAATGTTACCTTATCTATTTATTGGTGTATTTATTGGTGCCTTTATATATGGATTCATACCTGAAGAATTTATAACTAAGTATGCAAGTGGTGATGGTTTTATATCGGTGTTTATTGCTTCTGTTATCGGTATCCCTATGTATATCAGACCAGAAACAATGTTACCTATAGCCGAAGCATTAGTATCAAAAGGTATGTCGCTAGGAACAGTAGTTGCATTAATAATTGGTGGTGCTGGCGCAAGTATTCCAGAGGTCGTATTGCTATCTAAGCTATTCAAGAAAAAATTTGTAATATCATTCATTATTGCAATTTTAGTTGTGGCTATTGTTACAGGTTTGATTGTGAATATCATTATTTAAAGGAGGTGAAATAATGGGTATTAAAGACGCATTAAAAAAAATAAAACCTCAAGAACAGTCATGTTGTTCGGTAGAAATTGAGGAAAAGAACGAAAAAAAAGAAAAAGATGAAAAAGAGCAAGAAGATAATAACAATTGTTGTAACAATTAATTTAGAAGTCTGTAAAATATATGCTTCTAATAAATAAATGAACGACAAATTCCAAAGTAATAGTATGGAACTTGTCGTTCTTTCGTTTCAGTTAAGGAAAATGATGTTGTTTATTTAATATTTTTTAAGACTTATAACAAAAAGACGTTAATTAAAAACCGCATCACTAACCGATACGCAGAGACCTATAACAAATGACCTTTTGATGAAGAATTAAAAGGTGAAAATTTTGTTTTTGTATTTTAAAATATAACTTTATCATGAAAGTATATATAACTGGAAAATATCATGGGAATTTTCCGGTTGTATAAAACTATGAATCTACTTTATGGTGTTATATATAGAAACTAATCATTGTATCTCTTCTTTCTGTGAAAAGATGATGATAATAAATGAAATAATCATGTAACCTGCTATCATCCACATAACTATATGATAATAAATGATTATGCTTGTAATTTGAGCGGTGAATAATACGATAATGGACAAACCTACGGGTCCGCCTAATTGGTGCATGCTATTAGTCATGCCGCTTGCTGCGCCAGCTATTTTACTATCAACTTTATAAATACCAGCGCTAGTAAGTGGTGCAAGAATCCATCCTTGACCTAATCCTATAAGTATCATAGGCAATCCAATTGCTAACCAATAACCATTTGTTGGATTAATTAATGCAGAAATAATTAAGCCTAAAATTAATATTATTTGTCCTGCTATCAACACTTTAGTATTTCCATATTTTTCTGTGATTACGGGTAAATACATGGCAGCAATAAAGTTTACGATTGTAAGTGGTAAAAATCCAATTCCCGCTTGCAATGGTGTGTAGTGATAAATTTGTTGCATTATTTGAGGAAGTATAAACCAATAAGAAAGCATAGCCATCATAAAGATAAATCTACCTATATATGCACCTGAACGAACTGAACTTTTGAATAAAGACATAGGCATTAAAGCATAATCTAATTTTTTTTCTAACCAAACAAAAGCTACCAAAAAAATTAATCCTAGAATAATGAAAGTTATTGAATTAGCAGTGATGCCATAAACTAAATTCATGGCTGCAATAATAGAAATAAGTGCACCGAAATAATCAATTTTTGTACGTTTTACTGGCGTTTGTTTAACGTACAATAGTGTTAATATAATTAATATTATAGTAAATGGAACGTTAATTAAAAATCCTGAACGCCAACTTATAACACTCGTTAACCATCCTCCTAGAAGTAGGCCCACACTAGAACCTATGCCCGCCGTTGCACCATAATAGCTAATTGCTCTGACACGTTTTGTTCCTTTATACGTATCCATAAGAAGGGCCAGTGAAGTAGGTGCGATAATAGCTGATCCAACACCCTGAATTGCTCTAAAAGTAATAATTTGGTAATCCGTCTGAGATACACCTATTAATAAGCTGGATATACCAAAAGTAATCAAACCAATGAGAAATATTTTTTTGCGACCGAGTAAGTCACCAAGTCTACCAGCAAGCAGTAAAAAGCCACCGAAAGTTATGGTGTAAGCGTTAGAGACCCATGAAAGTGAAGTGGCATCCATGTTAAGGTCTTGTGCTATTTTTACTGTACTTGTGAATATAATTGAATTATCCATTAAGATTAAAAAGTAGCTAAATAAAATAATGGGTAATACGATACCGTATGTGTGTTTCATAAGAAAACTCCTTTAATTTAATAAAATGATTATAAAGTGTGGAGTGAGGTCCAATGCAAGCAACAATTATAGGAAGTTGAAAATTTTTATTTTTGACTTGCTATGAAGTTAACTCTATAGTTTACGATAAATATACTGGTGGAAAGGATGGATGTCATGAAAACAAAAGAAGTTGTCGAACTCATGGAAATTTCACAAGATACACTTAGATATTATGAAAAAGTTGGTGTCATACCCCCTGTTGATCGTGACAAAAATGGTTATCGAGTTTATAAAGATAACGATTTAAACTGGATTTATTTAGTGAAACACTTAAGAAGAGCTGGTGTTAGTATTGAATCCCTTATCGAGTTTTGTAGATTAGGACAGTTATCTAAAGATCAATATATACAAAATCAACAAAAACAAGTTTTAAATAATCAACTCGATGAATTAAATGTAAAATTGAAAGAAGTTCTTAACGCAAGAGATTTATTGCAATATAAAATCGATAATTATGATAGTCATATTGCTAAAATTGAGGCTGGCGCATTTGATGCAGAAAATGTAGAGAGACTTTGGGAGAAAAAAATAAACATTTAGCTTGCTGTTGAGTTAACTCCATTGTTTATAGTGATATTATCTTATTAAGGAGGTTTTTATATGAAAAATATTGAAATAAGTAAAGACGTTAAAATACCGGTATTAGGTTTCGGCGTATTTCAAATTCCTCAAGAAGAAACAAAAAATGCTGTTATTGAAGCAATTAAAGCAGGTTATAGACATATTGATACGGCTCAAAGCTATTTGAATGAAACTGAAGTGGGGCAAGGCATTAAAGCATCAGGTGTAGATAGAGAAGCGTTATTTATAACAACAAAAGTTTGGATAGAAAATGTTAATTATGAAGATACGTTAAAATCTATTGATCGCTCTTTAGAGAGGTTAGATATTGATTATATAGATCTAGTACTTATTCATCAACCTTATAATGATGTTTATGGTTCTTGGAGAGCATTAGAAGAATTGAAAGAACAGGGTAAAATTAGAGCAATTGGTGTTTCTAATTTTGGTATTGACCGTGTTGTAGATTTAGGTATTAACAACAGCATACAACCTGAAGTTAATCAGATAGAAATTAATCCTTTCCATCAACAAGAAGAGCTAGTAACCGCATTACAGAAAGAAAATGTAATAGTTGAAGCTTGGGCGCCTTTTGCAGAAGGAAAAAATAATTTATTCCAAAATGAAGTATTACAAGAGATTGGGGATAAATATGATAAATCAATAGCACAAGTCATACTACGTTGGTTAGTAGAACGCGATATTGTTGTACTTGCAAAATCGGTTAACTCAGAAAGAATGGTACAAAATATGAATATATTTGACTTTGAATTGTCAGATGAAGATAAAAATAAAATTGCCACACTAGAAGAAAGTAATAGTCAGTTCTTTTCACATGCTGATCCTGAGATGATTAAGGCACTTTCTAGCAGAAAATTAAATGTTTAAAATAATAAATCCTGGAACAACTTCTTAGTGTTTCGGGATTTTTTATAAGCTTTATGATTTGCCTTGAAGTTAACTCAAGGGTGTACGATTTTAAACATAGGAGGTGCGTTCTCATGAAAAAGAGAGTTTTAGGAAGTTCTAATATAGAGGTTTCGGCAATAGGTTTAGGCGCTATGGGGATGGATCACGCTTATGGTCCACAATCTGATCGTTTAGAAATGGAAAAGTTATTAAAACAAGCCATTGATTTAGGATGTAATTTTGTGGATACAGCGCCAGTTTATGGCGACGCTAATGAAAAGTTATTAGGTGAAGTATTTAGAGGAACGAGAGAAAATGTAGTTATTGCTACGAAGTTTGGTATTACGGGACAAGAGATGGTGAATAATAAACCACAGAACAAGCTTGATAGTAAGCCCGAGAGTATAAGACAGCAATTAGAAGCATCTTTAAAAAGGTTGCAAACTGATTATATAGATTTATATTTTCAACACCGTGTTGATCCTGAAGTATCACCCGAAGCAGTAGCACAAACGATGAATAAATTCATTCAAGAAGGTAAGATTAAAGCCTGGGGAGTATCAGAAGCACCACTTGAATATATTAAGAGGGCCCATAAGGTATGTCCAATTTCGGCTATAGAAAACCAATACTCTATGGTCTATAGAGGACCAGAAGATGAACTTTTCGAATTTTGTGAACAAGAGAATGTTGCTCTTATAGCTTATAGTCCCTTAGGTAATGGATTTTTAAGTGGAAAGTATTCAGATAATCAAACATTTTCCGATGATGATTTAAGAAGTACAATGGGAAGATTTAAACCTGAAGTTATGGCAAAAAATCAAGCCGTATTGGATGAAATTAAACAAATGGCAAAAAATAAAAATGCAACACCTGCGCAAATTGTGCTTTCATGGGAACTGCATCAAAAGCAATTTATTATTCCAATACCTGGGACAACTAAAATAGAGCGTCTAAAAGAAAATTTAAAAAGTAATGAAGTAGAATTTAGCGCTTCTGAACTTAAATATCTAAATGAAACTTTAGACAAACTGGATATTGATGAAACATACTTTTAAAAAGATGGGTGAATGATATGAAAAAAGGCATATTAATTAATGCAAGTAAAGACGACAATGGTACGACTTCATCTTTAGGACAAGCGCTATTTAGCCAGCTTAATTATACAGAAATCTCTTTAAAAAATTATCACATAGCACAAATAGGTCAGCAAGATAACACTGATGAATTAGAAGAAGTGATGAAGCAACTTGTTGATGCAGACATTATAGCTTTTGGAACACCAATTTATTGGTCTGACATGACAGGATATCTTAAAACATTCATTGATAGACTAAATGAACTAATGGGCTTAAATTTAGAGAGTGATGAAAACCCATTATATGAGAAAGTTTCATATTTAATTGTGCAAGGTACAGCTCCAGAAGATGCGATTCCTGGAATAGAAAATGTCATTAAACATATCAGTAGACGATTTTTTATGTCTTATTGTGGAACAATAACAAATCATCAAACTGCCTCTAATGAGAATAACAAATTAAGAGATAAATTTTACTCATGAATATTTACTGTTGACGAAAAATAAATTAAGCAAGGAAAGGTGTAATTATAATGAAAATATTAATTTTAGGCGCAGCTGGGCAAATATCGCAACTCGTCACTAAAGGTTTACTGAAAGAATCAAATCATGAGCTTGTCCTATTTGCTCGAAATGCAAGTAGACGTTTAAATAATTATCAAGATGATAGAGTTACTTTAATCGATGGAGATTTTAATGATCGTACTGCGTTACAAGTAGCTATGAAAAATGTTGATGTAATTTACTTAAATGATATGGGACAGTCTAAAGCAACAGAAAATATTGTTGAAACGATGAAAGCCCAACATGTTAACAAAATCATCGGCGCTTCGATATTAGGCATTTATGACGAAGTAGCCGGTAAATTCGGTGAGTGGAATAGTCAAATGATTGGCCATTCTCCACGTTTAGATGAGCAAAAATCATCTGCAAAAACCATAGAGAACTCAGGGCTATCATACACACTTTTACGTTTAACATGGTTATACAATGACAATAATGATGAAGATTATGCGCTAACTGAAAAAGGCGAACCTTTTGTAGGTGCAGAAGTATCTAGAGAAGCAGTTACAAAACTCATTACAGAAATTATTGCTGATGATACAAATGTATTTGATGAGAGAAGTATAGGCGTGTATCGTCCCGGTTCAGAAAAATTAAGTAAACCATCATTTTATTAATGTTGTAAATGCGCATTATAAAGGAATATAGCTATGATATAAATGCTAAAGGTAATTAATTATAATGCTAATAGATGTAACTTGGTTGTTAGTTTTTTTAATATAAGTTTAGAGCTATACTACAACAAATTGTAGTATAGCCTTTTTGTTTGTATTTACATAGGGTAAAACAACTTTTTAATACACAAGAGTTGAATTTATAGTATATTATATAAATTGTTCAAGATGATAACTATAAATAGGAGGTTAATGAGTAACCTTTATAATAATTAATTATTTAGTTAAGTGATTGATTTAATATATAAGTAAATGTAAATTTAAAAAAACCGCATCACAACACGATAAGCAGAAGCGTATCACAAATAAAACTAAAAAATAGGTTGTGAAAAATATAATTTGAGGTGATTTGAGATGGAAATGAATAGTTATATGATAGAGAACTTTGCTACTGATGCTGTTAAAAATTATTGCCTTCATACTTCTAAAATTAAAAGCTATATTGCTAATGAAGATAAGGAACCAGGTTATGATGGACATCTAAAAATTTATGATTCAATCAGTCAGACTAAAGATGATTATTTAGGTAATATACCTGTTCAAATAAAAGGAAAGAAAGCAAAAAAGAAGCACCCTAGTTTATTTAAACAAAATAAAGTTAATAAAAGGGATTTGGAAATGTATTTAAAAGATGGAGGATGCTACTATTTTGTAGTTTTAATTAATGAAAATGGTGAGAGTCAAGTTTATGGTCGTCAATTACTTCCTATGTATCTAAAATATAAACTAAAATCGAATTATAATAAATGCGGTTAGAGAAATAAATTCTTTCTCTAACCGCATTATTATATATTTTTATTGCTGACTTGCCATTAATTCTGCTTGTTCTACTGCTTGTTCTACTGCTTGTTCTACTGCTATTTTCTGAAGATCTGGTGGATAGCCATATTTCTTTAATAATCTACGAACTTGTACTCTCATTTTAGCTTTGGCACTATCACGTTTAGACCAATCCCCACTTATGTTATCCTTAACGGTTTTAGTTATTCATGTGCAATGGCTCTTAATTCTTTATCGCCCATTGCCTCTTTTGCTGTTTCATGTGAAGCTAATGCATCATAAAATGCGATTTCTTCAGTAACTAAACCTAAGTTATTACCTCGTTTTTGTTCTTGCTTAATTTCTTTAGCCATTTGAATTAATTCTTCTATTACTTTTGAAGCTTCAATAGAACGATTATTGTATTTTTGTATTGATTTACTTAGCATCTCAGAAAATCTTTTAGATACTGTAGCATATGTTTTCATTAATGACTTTACTTGCCCTTTAAGTAACTTATTCAATAATTCAACAGCTACATTTTTCTGTTGTAAACCTTCTACATCTTTCAAGAAATCGTCAGATAAAATGGAGATATCTGGATTTTCAATTCCGAGTGTTTGATAAATATCTACAACTTCTTCAGTTACAACTGACTTTGAAATCAATTGATTTATTTCTGCTTCTATTTCAGCAGGTGTCTTTTTACGCTTGCTTCCTTCAATAGGTGGAGCTAATAATTTAACAAGTCCTGATTTTACTGCTTTTAAAAACGCAATTTCACTATTCAGTTCTTGAGCAGCTTCCTCTGTTGCACACAATGCTAACCTATAATAATCAATGTTCAATTATTGATACGAAATACTATACGACGACCTTGCCACAATATTTTGATACAAAACCATTCATTCTAGAATTTTATATCAAATTTTTACTTATGTAAAAAATGAAGCACTACACTTAAAACCAGAACGGGTTAATGTTTCGGTATGGTATTGTATGCAAAAACTAATGAACGACTTGTAACATACAATACGTTTCAAATGAGTAATAATACGATTAGTGTAAAGACATTAGATTTGAATCAAAATTTTCTTCATATTATAAACAATTGGATGACATCGTCTATGAGTCCTTTAAAATATAGAATAAATAGAGTTGAATATAGCTTTGCTTTTTCATTACATTAAAAAATTTTTAATAATATTATTATTCCATTTTAACTTTCGCTTTATCAGACTCTTTTTTATAATTTTGATACATAATCCAAAGAATAATTACCCATACTGGTATAAATAATACGCCAATTCTTGTTGAGCTATTAATTAATAAGATTATGAAGATAAAGGCAAAAAAAGCTAAAATTGCAAAGGCCATATATTTTCCACCAGGCATTTTGAATTTACTGTCTTTGTGTAATTTAGGATTACGTTTGACATAATTTAAATAGGCAATCATGATAAGTGTCCAAATTAAAATGTTTAATACTGTTGAAAATATTGTGATTTGAACGAATACTTTTGTTGCATCCTTAAATATTGCATTTAAAACTACAGAAATACTTAATAAACCGCAAGTTACTAAAATTGCATAATGAGGTACACCATGCTTGTTTGTTTTGTGTAAGAATGGTGGGCCTTGTTTACGACCAGCTAAACCATACATTGTACGGCTATTTGCGAAAATACCACTATTACATGAAGAAGCGGCTGCTGTTAATACAACAAAATTAATAATACCTGCAGCAAATGGAATACCAATCAGTCCGAATAATTTTACATAAGGACTATCAGCAGGATTTAATTTGTCCCATGGCACTACAGACATAATGACTGCTAATGATCCAATGTAGAATATTAGAATACGTGCAGGTACATTATTAATTGCTTGAGGAATTGTTTTATGTGGATTTTTAGTTTCTCCAGCTGTAATTCCGATTAACTCAATACCAATAAATGAAAAGATAGCCATTTGGAAGGCCATTAAGAAACCTTGAATACCATTTGGGAAAAAGCCACTTCTACTCCAAAGGTTTGTCACGCTTGCTTGGCCGTACGAAGTTTTCATTCCAAGCACAATCATTACAATACCAACAATAATTAAAGCTACAATCGTTGTAACTTTAATTATTGAAAGCCAAAATTCTAATTCTCCGAATAACTTTGCACTAAATAAATTTAAAGCAACTAATACTAAAATGGTAAATGCAGCTGTAAGCCAGTTCGGTACTGTTGGATACCAATATGCGACATACTTTGCAACTGCTGTAACTTCAGCCATACCTGAAATAATCCAAGTAAGCCAATATGTCCAACCAACCATAAATCCAGCAATTGGACCGAGGTAATAATGTGCAATATCTCCAAATGATTTAAATCCTAAGTTTGATAAAAGAATTTCGCCCATTGCTCTCATAAACATAAATAATACAAAGCCAACAATGACGTAAGTTAATAAAATAGATGGACCAGCTAAATGTATAGATTCTCCTGACCCAAGGAATAGTCCTGTGCCAATCGCGCCACCGATAGCGATAAGTTGAATATGTCTATTACTTAACTCTCTTTGCAGTTTATCTTCTGCCATAATTTTCTTCCCTTTCATGAGTAATGTTATGACTGAAATAGTATGAATGCATTCAAATACCCTTTGTTATAACCTAAATAATTTTTCTAAATTTCAAATTTATTTAGTTAAAATTAAAAATACCCATTAATGTTAATCAAATAATAGATTGAATAATAAATATTAATAACGATTAACGCAATTTAATATATTATTAACAAAAATGAACCTTTTACATTTGCCAAACAAATTACTTTTATTTATAAACAAAGTATTTCACATTCTATAACACAATTCAAATACAGAAAGTAGGATAAAAAAGGAATGACTTTAATGAGTAATTATAAGATTAGAAAATTTGTTAAAGCTTTCGAAACAAAATTATAAAATTCCGCATGAAGAAATGAATGAAATGATTGCAAAAGCAACAAAAGTGCCTTTGTCAGTAAATATGCAACCATGGCGTTTTGTAGTAGTAGAAAGTGATGAAACTAAAGAAAATTACATCCATTAATTTGATTTAATAATTCATAAATGATTAAAAAAGAATTAACTTTAAATAAAGCTTATGGAAGTATAATTTTTCTTTAAAATGATTAATTCTTTCATAAAGGGGAATAACTAATTGTATTTCATAATATGGAAGCAATATACATAATGATGTATTTACGATACTAATCTATATATATAGGAGAGATAAGTATGGATCAATCAAATGAAAACAAAAAACAGAAACAATTAAAAAATGTAGAAAAAAACAATAACGATAAAGCAATGACGACGAATAATGGCGTTAAAGTAAGCGAAGACGAAAACACATTAACCGTTGGTGAACGTGGTCCTAGCTTACTAGAAGATTTTCATTTTAGAGAGAAAATTATGCACTTTGACCATGAACGTATTCCTGAAAGAATCGTACATGCACGTGGTTTTGGTGCTCACGGTGAATTTCAAGTTTACAAAGATTTATCTGAATACACTTCTGCAGACTTTTTAACACATCCTGAAAAGACTACCCCAGTGTTTGTCAGATTCTCTACTGTCCAAGGTTCAAAAGGTTCTCCAGACACGGTAAGAGATGTGCGTGGTTTTGCTACAAAATTCTATACAGATGAAGGTATCTTTGATTTAGTAGGTAATGATATACCTGTTTTCTTTATACAAGATGCTATTAAATTTCCAGATTTAATTCACGCTGTTAAACCTGAACCGCACAATGAAATGCCTCAAGGTGGCACTGCACACGATACATTTTGGGACTTTTTCGCACAAAACCCAGAAACAATGCACACGGCTGTTTGGGCTATGAGTGACAGAGGAATCCCTAAAAATTTCAGACAAATTGAAGGCTTTGGCGTTCATACTTTCCGTTTAGTTAATCGTGAAGGTCAATCCTATTTCGTAAAATTTCATTGGAAGCCAGTTCACGGTTTAGAATCATTGGTATGGGATGAGGCACAAATCTTATCTGGTAAAGATATTGATTTCCACCGTAAAGATTTATATGAAGCAATTGAAAAGGGAGACTACCCTGAGTGGGAATTAGGTCTCCAAGTCATACGACCAGAACAAGAATTTGATTTTGATTTTGATATTTTAGACCCAACAAAAATATGGCCCGAAGATGAGGTTCCAGTTGAAATTGTTGGCAAAATGACGTTGAATCAAAATGTATCTAATGTTTTTGATGAAACAGAACAAGCCGCATTCCATCCTGGTCACATCGTACCTGGCATTGATTTTTCTAACGATCCTCTATTACAAGGACGTTTATTCTCATATACAGATACGCAAATATCAAGATTGGGCGGACCAAACTTTAATCAAATACCAATTAATCGACCAGTTAACGAAGTACACAACAATCAAAGAGACGCTATGCATCAAATGAATGTCCATAAAGGGCAAACAGCCTACCACAACAATGCTTTGAACAACAACGATCCTCACACAACGCCTAAAGAAGAAGGCGGCTACGAACATTATCAAGAAAAAGTTGAAGGCCGTAAAATACAAAAACGTAGTGAAAGCTTTAAAGATTATTACAGCCAAGCTAAACTTTATTTGAATAGTTTAACAGAGCCTGAATTTGACCATACCGTAGACGGATTTTCATTTGAAATTGGTAAATGTCAATCAGCTATGGTTAAACAAAATGCAGTGAATCAACTAAACAAAGTTGATCGTACACTGGCAGAACGTGTCGCAGCAAACGTAGGTGTTGAAGTGCCAGCAGAAAATGAAGAAGTACAAACTGATGCAAAAGATAGTAAGTTAACAATGGAAAAATTCGATATACCGTTACCTGGACATTCTGTAGCAGTATTAGTGAATGGTGAAATAAATGAGGAAACATTAAAATCATACGCAAAAACATTTGTCGACAATAAACTCAACTATGCTTTTGTTGGACAAACTGCTAAAGATCTTAATAACAATGAGATTGGTATTACAGAAACTTATAGCACGGCAAGTTCAACAGTATTTGATAGCGTTATTGTTCTTTCTGATGGTAAAGAATTGTTACTAACTGCTGTAGACTTCGCTGAAATGAGCTATAATCATAAAAAACCAGTTGTGATTACTGAAGAAGCGAAAAATATATTACAAAGTAATAAAATTGAGTTAGATGCACCAGGTGTCGTAGTATCTAGTGAACCTCAAGCAATCATTGATGCATTTAAACGATACAGATACTTTGATAGAAAATAATTAATATTGCCGTATAATGAGAGTGGAGCCTGGGATATGATAAGTTGTCCCAGGCATTTTTAATGTATTAGCAGACAATGACTGAATTGAAAATACGCTTCTATCAAGATTGTTTCAACTTTGGTAGAAGCCCTAGTATTGAAACGTTCGTATAGAAAACCTATGTTCAACGCAAGGTGGAGCTGTGGACCGAGACGTGATGACGAATTCAGAATGAATTCTGTCCCACTTCCTTCTTCTTTTTAAATTCTAAGATTCGCGTTTATAATGACATGATTTATTCGACAGTGAAGATTTTGTGTATTTTTTCTATAAAAAGGGTAATGAATTAAAAGAGTTAATTAAAGGCTTAAAACCTATTTAAAAGTGTTATAAAGAAGGTTTTTAAGGGGGGGAAAAATAAATAATTATTGATATTCAAATTCAAAAAGATTATTTAATTGAAGTAATTGAAACCATTAATAATGAAAAATTCGATGTAAAATTCAAGATGCATGTGAGTATTTAGCAACTGAAATTTGTGAATGGATTAGAAGAGCGCAATAGTGAGGAAACACAAGCAAATAATTTATTAGGTTTGAATAGTGAATTAAGCTATGCAATCAAAGGTTATAACCACGCAAAAAAGTAATACTTACAGTAAATGAAAAAGCGTTCTTATCAAGTGATGATTATGAAGAGTTACGTTCACACAATTAAAAAGAAAAGTATAAGACA
This sequence comes from Staphylococcus sp. LKG4-2, assembly GCF_050955665.1. Classification (NCBI taxonomy): domain Bacteria; kingdom Bacillati; phylum Bacillota; class Bacilli; order Caryophanales; family Staphylococcaceae; genus Staphylococcus; species Staphylococcus sp. LKG4-2. The sequence continues at coordinate 268,746 of NZ_CP194532.1, forward strand.
ATGTAATACATACTTTTTCACAATGAAAAACCCCTCCAAAGGAAATGATTTTCATCTCATTTGAATGGGGTTTTGCTTATATTAAATTAGAAAAATAATGCTTTAACTACTCTGAAAAGAGAACTAAATAATTGAAAGATATCACCAGACATTAGATTAACCACCTTTCTCTAAATACCTATTAAAGACTAAGCTTTTTGAGTTTGAGTGAGCGTTTCACTTTGAACTAAATCATCGGCTAAATCGTACCAAAATTGTTGTAATTCTTCACGTGTACGTTTTGTATCTTTACTATCTTGTCCTACAAAATCGACATGATCCCAGTTATGTTTTGTAGATGTTACTTGCCAAATACCTTTTTGATTTGTATCTGTTGCTTCTGTGTAAGCTTGATTGAAAGGATGCTGGGATGAAATAACAGAAACTAAGCCATCATTTTCTCTCCATTCTTTTTCAGTAGCTTTACCAATGACATTTGCAGTAGCTGTGAATGGTAAGAAAAGATTATAGTCCGCTTTATATTTACCCGATAATGTAGAGTGTGTTGCTTCACCTGTATACGTTTTGTAAACGATATTAGGATTGAGTGATGTTTTACGGTTAAGATCTGTGGCACCATCGCGTGTTAAATCGTAAAAAGCATTATCTTTTGTTTGCCATAGTTTAGAAGTTTTAGCTCGTGAAAGGTATGATAAATAAGATTCTCCAGGTTGTTGTTTTAAACCCCATTGAGATAGACCGAAGTCTACACGAGAGTATTTATTACCAAGTTTTTTACCTAGATCAAACGCAATTTGACGAACAATGGCCTCATTACCCAATTTATCAGAGGCGTGTGTACCATTGTGTGGTGTACCTAATGTGGTAATTGAAGAAACCATATTATCTTGACCACCTTGTAGTAAAGGAGAAATATCACCACCATGTGCTTTTTGATATTCAATTTCTTCTTGACTACCATTTCTTAATAATTCTTCTAATTGACGGACAGTTTGTCCTCCCATACTATGACCGACTAGATGTACTTTTTGGCCAGGTTGCCAATCTTTATAAACACCTTCGTATGTTTTACCGTAGCGTTCATGTCCATATCTTTCTGCATGTGCAGCACCATAATCTACAGTACCACCTTTAATATAGGAATAAAGTTCAACTGCACGGTCATAGTTACTACCAAACGCACTAATGCTTGCTTCATAAGCATTATAACCATTTTGTTCCAAGTCTTGACGAATGTTTAATTTATCTCCACCCCAATAATGTGATAAAATGCTAGGATTAATATCGTCAGTAAATCCATTAAAACCATGAACAAGAATAATTGGATCTTGATTTTTGTATTGACCTTGCTTAGCAGGTTTGTTTGTTTGGTCTTTTGTTTCCGTCGTACCTTGTTGTTGAGACGTATTATTTGTCGTGGCTACTGTATTGTTAGCTAACATCTCTAATTCTGCCGGTGAGTCTTTTTGATCTTTAGCACCTTTATTTCCAACAGTTTCATTTGCTGTATCATTGATTGAGATAGTTCCCTTTTTAATATTTAAAGTATTCTCTTTAGATGTAGTGGAATCTATTGATTGTTTAGTTGGTATTGTTTGTTTTGCTGCATTTGTATTTATGATACCATTGTTTTTTTCAGTAGACAGTGTTTCTACATCATTATTATCATTTTTTGTTGAATCGTGATTTACATTTGAATTATCTTCAGCTTTTGATGACGTGGATTGTAAGGTTTCTTCGGTTGGCTCTGATTGAATCTTTTCTGATGAATGATTGTCAGTTATTTTTGACGTATTATCTTTTGTAGATAGTGTTTTTGATTCATCAGTAGTAGTTGGTGTTACTGAAAGTTCTTGATTAGTTGCTTTCTCTGCTGTGGGATTTACATTTGCAGTTGTTTCTGTTGTGTTATCTTTTTTATTTGAAGTTTCTGTGTCTTTTTGAAGTGTGCTTTTAGTCGTTTCTTGTTTTTCAAGAGAAGGTGGATCCTCTCTAGTTAAGGCTGATTGAGAGTTATCGGAATGTGTTTCTGTAGTTGATGCTTCTGTAGTTTCAGTTGATTGATTTTTTGTAGTTTGATCAGTTAGGTGGTTTGTTGTTTCTTCATTAGTGTATGATTTATTCGTGTCATCATTAACTGAAGTTGAAGGTGTATTTTCATTATGTAAATTTTGTTGTTTTTCATTTTCATTAGTTACTGACTGCGATGTAGAGGCTGTTTGTTCGTTAGATTGAACTTTGTTTTGTTGTGTTTCTTGTTCATCAGCTTGTTTTTGATTATCACCAGTAGATTGCGCTAAAGTTGATTCAGAAGTACCCACTTTCTGATGTGTTTCTGTTGCCTGTGCAGCACCGCCGCCACCTCCCATAAATAGCAATGTCGCTACTAAAATGGATGATGCACCTACACTGAATTTACGAATACTGTATCTGTTTTCTCTATTTTTCATGAATAGCACCTCTATTAATTAGTTATTTAAATATATAAATTAGATAAAAATGTTGATAATTGCACGGGGTATAAATCCAAAGAACTTACTAAATACTGCTTTAACATTTTCCAAAACAATCAGCCTTTCTTAAATCGATATTTTTAGGAAGCGCTTACAATTATAAAAAATTTCTATGTAAAAAGAAGTTACATACGAGACTTATCAATTAACGTTGGTGAGGGAATCTAAATATATAGTAGCTCTAAATGAAAGCGCTGTCAATATTTTGTCACAATTTTATAAGTAAATATACGCTTTAAAAGCATATAGAGTTAAAATTTGTAAATAAATGATAAAATAAAAGAACGGAAAACTAATGAAATAGTCTGCTTTTTGAAAATCGTTATTTTTATGTTTTCAAATGTAAATCGAAATTTTAAGCGAACGAGGTAGCGTAATACGTCTCCCTTTCCCAAGTAACATTTGAATAATCAAAACATTAACATCATCGAGTTAAAAATAATCATAAGTAAAAAGACGGTATGATCAGCTTTAATCGAACTGTCTTTTGTACACTTTATATAAAATAAAGATTTGTAATATTTTCTGTATAAACAGATGGCGGTGAATCCTAAGAATGGGAATTTAATAAAAATACAATGGTTCTAGGCTACTAATTCTCTGAATTTATAGAGGCTAAATCGCCTAGTTTTTGTTGAATTCGATTATTATTGCAATTTTTGCATGTGTTGCAGCTATTATAACTGCCATATATACAAGAAAAGCATATTTCACGCTTAACGCAAATAGTTTAAATGACCATTTGCAAGAAATGTTGAATGGATTTCTTAAATATAAAGAAGAAATAGAAAAAGTAATGTTGATGTTTGAATATTAAATTAGTACGCCTTATCAAGATATTAATAAATTTTTTAGATTTGTTACCAATTAATATGAAAACAAACAGAACATTGAATTCACATATAGACAATACTTAAAAAGAATACAAGAAAATTATAATAATTCGTTGGGAAAAAAGAGGTGGTTTTTTACTAATATAGGTAATGATGAATAAAAAAATATGATGATAACAAAATGAATTAGCTATATTTAATTAGAAGTACAGTAATTTTATCTATTATAAAATTTTAATAATATAAATTCATTTACTTAATGAGATTTTTTAGCTAAACCACTAACAAGGGGAACGCGTCAAGAGATGGCAGATAAGATAGTTTTAGTACTCTGTAATTTTAGGTATAAGGTATATTATAACCGTTTTAGTCTATCCATCCATCGCCCACTCATTCTATTCTAGCTTATCCACCCGACGCAATTTTCTGACTCATTCCAGCTTTGCCTATCCACCTATCGCCCTTTATCTACGCACTCCACCTTTAAAATCTACAATTTCCTTATGCTTATTCATTCACTTTCCCTCCGTACTCTTCTCATCGTTCTTTTAATTCACACATCCCTTTTCCTTCGTCACTCGGTCATGGCAGTTTGTAATTCTTGTTCAATTAAGTCGATATGTTTACTAATCAAATTCCGTTGTTCATTCAAGAATTCTAGGTGTGCGCGTAAAACGCTTGGTACATCTATTTTGTTTTGATAAAGCATGTCTGTGTTTTTTCGGATTTCTTTTAATGGCATATTCAAATTGCTTAGGCACTGGATAAATTTAATCATTTCGATATCGTCGTCTGTGTATAAACGCTTGTTATTGCTATCTCTGTCGATGTGTTTCAAGATATTCTTTTTCTCGTAATAACGCAGTTTGCTTTTAGGTATATTGCAATAATCTGAGACATATTCAATGTAATATTGTTTCATGTAAGCATATCCTTTCTCTTAAACCAAGGTTTAACTGATATTGTACTCTATATAAACATGAATGAGGAGGAAAGACAATGAAAAAGGCTTTAATTGTTGTAACAAACATTGCGAAATACGATAATTTAGACAGACCTACAGGTGCGTGGTTCTCAGAGGTTACGCATTTTGCGAAGGACTTCTATGATGCAGGTTATGATGTTGATTTCGTAAGTCCGAACGGTGGATATGTACCTATTGATCCTGTCAGTCTTAGCCCTGAAATGATGAGTGTTGAGGACTGGGAATATTATACGGATCACGATTATATGAATCAATTTGGACAAACGTTATCTCCAAAAGAGGTTAATCCTAGCGACTATCAAGCCATTTACTTTGCAGGTGGACATGGTGCGATTTGGGATTTAAGAAATAACAAAGAACTTAACGACATTGCGTTAAGTATTTACAATAACCAAGGCGTTCTCTCTTCTGTATGTCATGGTGCGGCTGGTCTACTCGACATTAAAGAAAATGGCGATTACCTCGTTCGTCATAAAGACGTGACTGGTTTTACAAATAGTGAAGAACAAGCAAATGGTACAACTGAATACATGCCATATTTATTAGAAGACGAATTTATTAGTAACGGTGCACATTTTAAAAAAGAGGATGACTGGAGTAATTTCGCAGTCGTAGATGGTCGCATTGTCACTGGTCAAAATCCTCAATCAGGACATGCAGTTGCTGAACATGCTTTAAAAATCTTAGCTAATCAATAATTTTAAAAAGGAGCGATACACATGAAATCATTAATAATTGGCGCTCATGGTGGCGTTGGTCAACATCTCGTACGCAAACTCAAAGCACGAAACGTTGACTTTACTGCCGGTGTTAGAAAAGAAGAACAAGTTGAAGTTTTAAAAGCAGATGGTATTGATGCAACTTACATTGATGTTGCAAAACAATCTATTGATGAATTAATAGAATTATTTAAACCGTATGATCAAATCCTTTTTTCCGTCGGTTCTGGTGGAAGCACAGGTGACGATCAAACAATTATAGTAGATTTAGACGGTGCAGTGAAAGCAATTAAAGCAAGTGAACACGTCGGTCGTCAACATTTTGTTATGGTATCAACGTACGACTCACGTCGAGAAGCGTTTGATGCGTCAGGCGACTTGAAACCATATACCATTGCTAAACATTATGCGGATGACTACTTAAGACATGCAAATTTAAAATATACCATTGTGCATCCAGGCGCTTTAACAAACGAACATGAAATGCAACAATTCAATATGAGTGCGCAATTTGAAAATGTACAAAATCCGTCTATTACAAGAGAAGATGTAGCAGAAGTGCTTGTTTCTGTATTAACTGATGAAGCATTACAAGGTCACGAATTCCAAATCATCAATGGTGATTTGTCATTATCAGACGCTACGACTAAATATCTGGAGGAATAATAAATGAATAATCAACAAGTTGTACTTGCAAAACGACCACAAAGTATCCCTCAAGACGATGTATTTAGATTTGAAACAATAGAAACTCGAGAACCACATGCAGGTGAGGTTCAAGTAGAATCCATTTATGTATCTGTAGATCCTTACATGAGAGGCAGAATGAATGATACAAAAAGTTATGTTCAACCTTTCCAAGTGAATGAGCCATTACAAGGTCATATTGTTGGAAAAGTCACACAATCGAACGATGAACGTCTATCTGTCGGTGATTATGTCACAGGCATATTACCATGGAAAAAGATAAATACAGTGAATGGAGACGATGTGACCCCTGTGCCATCAAAAGATGTACCATTACATTTATATTTGAGTGTTTTAGGCATGCCGGGAATGACGGCCTATACAGGATTGCTTCAAATTGGTCAACCACAATCTGGCGAGACGGTTGTCGTGTCAGCTGCATCAGGTGCAGTAGGCTCTGTCGTAGGACAAATTGCTAAGATTAAAGGCGCAAAAGTTGTCGGTATTGCTGGTGGTAAGCAGAAAACAACATATTTAACAGATGAATTAGGATTTGATGCGGCCATTGACTATAAACAAGATGATTTCGCACAGCAACTCGAAGCGGCTGTACCAGATGGTATTGATGTGTATTTTGAAAATGTAGGCGGCGCAATTTCTGATGAAGTGTTTAAACACTTAAATCGATTTGCACGCGTTCCGGTATGTGGTGCAATTTCAGCATATAATAATGAAAAAGACGATATTGGACCACGTATCCAAGGAACGTTGATTAAAAATCAAGCATTGATGCAAGGTTTTGTAGTAGCACAATTCGCTGATCATTTTAAAGAAGCAAGCGAACAACTCGCACAATGGGTGTCTGAAGGTAAAATTAAATTTGAAGTGACGATAGATGAAGGTTTTGACAATTTACCTTCTGCATTTAGAAAGTTATTCACAGGAGAGAATTTTGGTAAACAAGTTGTCAAAGTCGCTGAAGAATAGCAGAAGACTATGAAAAATATCATCGTAAGATTCATATTTAGTTTACTGTTTTATAAAAGTGGTGTTGCACACTTTAAAAATAAAGATATGTTTTTAAAAATCGTGCCGTCCTATTTACCTTTCAAACACGCAATAGTTAAGTATTCGGGCATATTAGAATTTATAATTGCTTTTTATGTACTCAGTGCTAAAAATAGATCACGCGTAAGAAAAGTAGTACAAGGATTCCTTTGGCTCGTATTTCCTGCAAATATTTACGCTGCACGTAAGAACATCTCTTACAAAGATGAAAGAGATGAAATAGATAGTGTTAAGCAGCATGTCATTCGTTTACCATTACAATTTGTCATGGTCGCACTTGCGAAACTATTATAAGACTTACCATAGCCACGCCTGGAACATTACTTTTGTTCCAGGCGATTTTTTAATATTTACACTTAAAATCGACGTATATCAAATGATTCTCTTGACAACGCTTATGTGCTCTTTGTTTAAATAAGCTCATATCAGACATTTACTTTTCAATTTTTCTATAGTGATAAGCTTCTAAATTAAGAAAAGCATAAGTTAATTTGCGTGTGTGAGTGTAAGAAGAAATAAAAAATGTATTTTATCATGTGATGCTATCGCAACATTGTAACATTAATGTAATAACGTGACCTGTAAGACAAATATGAGGAGGGTTTTTATGAAAAAAGTTTCTAACTTTATTTTAGCTAGTAGTTTAGTTTTGGGCTTTTTCGTAACGCCCGAATTATTTAATATCACTCAAGCACATGCGCAAGAATCTGTGAAACCTTATTATAGTTACAGTGGTTATACAGCAAATCAAAGTAATTTTATTCTAGATAAGAATTTTAAAACATCTCAAAAAGCTGATAACTTCAAGATTAATAATCACAAGATTACTAAAAATGCATTAGCTAAAAATAATAAAGATTTACACGATCCAACATATTACGGGGTTTCTAATCATAAAACGAATTGTGTTTTCTTCTTATTAGACGGTAAGTCAGTGAGCAAAAAAGAATTATTGAATCATTACGGTGAACCAAAGTATACATCTACATCAGCCTGAGGCAAAGCATATATGTATAAAATAGAAAATGATGACTTTTAAAATATAAAGTTGTAGTAGATACATTGTAAAAATAAACTTAAATTGCTCAAATACTTTTCAATAATATCAGAATATATATTAAATCGAAAGTGATTATATAGTACCAAAGTAAATATGGTACTAATTCCAGCTTATACAGGAAAGGGGAAAGAGTTTTTTTATACTAGTGACATCATTAAAGCAAGTAAGATTATCCCCTTTTTTAGATAATTGTGATGATTCGTAGACTTAATTCATAATTCTTGCTAATAAAGATTGAAAAGCTTTAAGAAGGGTACAATATTAAGTAAGAGACTTGGAGCTCTTGTCAATTAAGATAATGAGCAAGTGAGCTCGTTAAGTTAAAGATGAGCTGAGGTAAAGTTTACCTGCCTATCTTTTTCTATTTGGAGGCTAAATATATGAAAAAAATATTATTAACAGGTGCTTCGGGATATATCGGTAGTCACTTAATGAATAAATTAAAAGATAACTATGAAATTATAGCTATTTCTAGAAATATAGAAAATAAATCAAATGAACACAATGTTACTTGGAAGGCAGCTGACTTGTTTGATTTAAATGAAATCACTGAGGTAATGGAGGATATTGATATCGCTATATATCTTGTCCATTCTATGATGCCTTCAGCTAAGTTGACGCAGGCGAGCTTTGAAGATATGGATGCATTATTAGCTGATAATTTTGCTAAAGCCGCAAGTTATAACAAAGTTCAGCATATTGTATTTATGAGTGGTTTGATACCTAATACAAATGAATTATCACCACATTTAAGAAGCCGTTTAGAGTGCGAACAGATTTTAGGATCATATGGTGTACCAGTAAGTACTTTAAGAGCTGGTTTGATTATAGGCTCTAAAGGAAGTTCTTACCCTATATTAAAAAAATTAGTAGAAAGATTACCTGGCCTGTTACTACCAAAATGGGCTTATAATACAACATTGCCAGTTGCAATAGACGACGTGATTGACGGTTTATATAAAATTGTAGAGCGTAATCCAAATGAGAACGAATCGATAGATATTGGTGGACCTAGTCATATGACTTATAAAGATCTATTCAAGCAAACTGCAGAGGTACTAGATAAACGATTACCTACGATAGATTTGCCTATTATTCCCATTTGGCTAAGTAAATATTGGGTGAAACTTATTTCAGGTGTTCCAAAAGAAATGGTCTATCCGTTAATGGATAGCTTAATTCATGATATGATTAGAAATGATGAAAATATTGTGAAAGACATTTCTATAGGCAAGATTGATTATAAGGAAAGTGTGCGTAATGCCTTGGAAGAAGAAACTAAGACACAAAAGAAAGGGAAGTCATCACGTAAGGGCGATATTAAAGATGTTAGAGCAATATCAAGGGTAGTCTTACCTAAAGATGTAAATATGATTCAATTGGCAGAATCATATGCAAATTTTTTAAATAGAATTACATTAAATGTCGTTAATAGTGATTTTAACGAAGATAACTTTACGATTAGTGTGCCGTTTTTAAATAAGGACTTACTATTATTAAGTAAAGATTTTAAAGCTTCTAATAATGAGAGAATTTTATATCGAATTGTTGGTGGAGATTTCGCTTTAGATTCAGATGGTGGTAATGCGAGATTAGAGTTTAGAAGATTACCTAATAGTGACGCATGTATCATAGCGTTACAAGAATATGAACCGACGTTACCTTGGTGGGTATATAAGTATACCCAAGCAAAAGTTCATAAAAGTGTAATGAATCTTTTTAAATTCAAGATTAATAGCCAAAAAACTAATAAAGGAGAATACTTTAATATGAAGAAATTTATTTTGCCAGTTGTTATTACAGGTGCAATTGTTTTGAAAGTATATGGATTGAAAAAGTATTTAGCTAGAAAAAATAACATGTCTAATGCCGAACTATAGCTATTAGATATAATAGCTAGTTACTTTTACAAAAAAAGAGGGGATCAACTATGAAAGCAAACGAGATAATTAAAACAATTATAAAAGTTATAACACCAATTACAGGTGGTAAATTTATAGGGAAATTTGCAGTGAAAAACGCGAGAAAAGATTATAAAAATAATGTTAAACCACCTTTTTCACCACCCGGCTATGTCTTTCCAATTGTGTGGCCAATACTTTATACAACGATGGGCGTAGCTTATGCATTAGTGACTAATAAATCTACTAGTAAGGCATTGAAAGGTGCTTATTACTCACAATTAAGCCTGAATTATCTATGGTCGATATTATACTTCAAATATAAATTACGCTTTAGTGCGTTGATAGAGAGTGTTGTATTACTGGGCGCAGTAGTTACAACAACTGTAAAATTTTTCAATGTAAAAAAAGTTGCTGGCATTTTACTAGTTCCATATATGCTTTGGAGCGCTTTTGCTACTTATTTAACAGCTGGTAATTGGTATTTAAATAAAGATAACCCAAGCTATACAGCGAAATCTGAGCATTAAATTGATGAAAAAGATTATATATATTGCGCTATATTGGTTTATAGTTCAAATGATTATTGCTCAACTTGGTACTCGTATTAGTTATAAGTTCTTAGAAAAAGATAATAAGTATTTTCGAAGTTGGAATATTGAACAAGAGGGTCAATTATGGCAACAATTAGTTAAAGTGCAATATTGGAAAGATTATTTGCCAGATGGTCAAAATCTTAACCCTAATATCAGTAGTAAAGCGACTTTCGATTTATCTAAAAATATGAATGATATACAGCGATTTATATTAGAAACTAGACGTGCAGAGGTGGTTCATCTGCTATCCATATTTCCTGTTATTGCGTTTTTTAAAGCGTCAAAAAGTGTTAAAATAATTAATTTTATATATGTCATTATAGCTAATGTGCCTTGTATGATTGTTCAGCGCTATAATCGCCCTAAGTTAATACGTATTTATAATAAAGTACAAAAAAGAAAAGGTGATTAAATGGGAAATAAGAAAGTGGTTGTCATAGGAGGTGGCTTGGGAGGGATTGCTAGCGCAATTTGTATGGCTCAAGCAGGCTATCAAGTGGATTTATATGAACAAAATAAGCATATCGGTGGAAAGGTAAATAGGTTAGACATAGATGACTATGGATTTGATCTCGGTCCATCAATTTTAACCATGCCTAAAGTATTTCAACGCTTATTTCAACGATGTGATGAAAGGCTAGAAGATTATGTTAGCATTCGTAAGTTAAGTTTACAGATTAGAAACGTTTATCCAGATGGCCAAATTTTAGATTTATATGAATCCATGGAAGATATGTTAACAAATAATGAATCGTTAACAAATAAAGATATAGAGCAACTTTCTTCGTTTTTTAGTTACGCACAAAAGATACATCAAGTTGCTGAAAAAAGCTACTTTGATAAGGGATTAGATACGATGTTTGCAATTATTCGTTATCATGGTCCGTTTTCAGCTTTAAAGCAATTCGATTATTTTCACACAATGCAACAAGCCATTAATAAAAGGGTAGATAACCCATATTTAAGAGAAATGCTAGGTTATTTCATAAAATATGTCGGCTCCTCATCTTATGATGCTCCGGCTGTATTGAGTTTATTACCTCAAATGCAACATGAGGAAGGTTTGTGGTACGTAGATGGTGGCATTCATAAGTTAGCGGAAGCGATGGAACAATTAGCGAGAAAATTAGGTGTGGGCATACATTTTAACACCCCTGTAAAACGTATCAATTATAATAGTCAAAATAAGGTGACAGGGATAACAATAGAAAGTAATAAGGAAATATATGCAGATTACATTATATCTAATATGGAAGTAATCCCTGTTTATAAGTATTTATTGAATTTTGATGCAAACCAAATAAACAAATTGGAACGTAAATTTGAGCCAGCTAGTTCAGGTTATGTCATGCATCTTGGTGTGGACAAAAGTTATCCAGAGCTTCAACATCATAACTTTTTCTTTTCAAGTAATTCTAAAGTTAATTATGATCAAGTTTTTCACCAGTATGTTTTGCCTGAAGATCCGACTATTTATGTAGTGAATACAAATAAAACAGATAAGACACAGGCGCCAGAGGGACACGAGAATATAAAAATATTGCCACACATACCGTACATTCAGAGTAAGTCATTTAGTGAAGCAGAATATCTGCAATTCCAAGAACGTATATTGGATAAATTAGAGTCCATGGGCTTGAAAGATTTGAGAAAGCACATTGTATATGAAGACGTATGGACACCACATGATATAGAAAATACATACAATTCTAATAAAGGAGCTATATATGGCGTAGTATCCAATAAGAAGAAAAATAAAGGTTTTAAATTTCCTAAAAAAAGTCAGTACTTCAAAAATTTGTACTTTGTAGGTGGTGCTGTAAATCCTGGCGCTGGTATGCCTATGGTTACTTTGAGTGGTATGCAAGTAGCAGAAGCTATTATTAATGGAGAAAGTAGTTGAGGCTGAATGATACTTTATATAATAGCAATAGTATTGACGATACTATCACTAATAAGTGGAATGTGTATGTATGCGCGTCGAGCGATTATAAATAACTCCGGAAAAGGAAGAGGTCAGACAGCCGTCAGTGTTATTGTACCTGCTAGAAATGAAGCGGAGAACTTACCTAAATTACTTAACAGTATAAGTAAAGAGCAAGAAATAGAAGTAATTGTTATGGATGATGGTTCAACTGATGAGACACAAGTTGTCGCTAGATATTATGGTGCGAGCGTATATACTGTTGAAAATGATACTACATGGCAAGGTAAGTCACATGCTTGTTGGCAAGGTAGCAAATATGCAACGCATGATTTATTAATGTTTGTTGATGCTGATGTTCAGTTTGCTTGTGATGATAGTATTCAAAATATAGCCAATCAATATGATTTACAAGGTGGTAAAGGTTTGTTGTCAATACAACCTTATCACAAGATAAAAAAGCTATATGAAAATATATCGGCGATTTTTAATTTAATGACAATCGTAGGTATGAATCAATTTTCAATCACGAAATCAGCAAATAATGAGCAAGGCGCGTTTGGACCAGTCCTTGTGACAAATAAGCAAGATTATAAATTGACACAAGGACATTTGAAAGCTAAAAATCAAATCATTGAAGGCTTTGCAATAAGTAAAGCATATAATCAGCAAGGTTTGCCAGTTAGTTTGCATGAAGGCCAAGGCGTAGTGAATTTTAGAATGTATTCTCAAGGATATAAATCGCTATTAGAGGGTTGGAGTAAACACTTTGCACTTGGCTCTCAAGTAACTAAAAAGTCTACGCTTACGTTTGTATTTTTATGGCTATTTGGTTCACTTACAACAGTTTTAGCGATAATTTTTTCAATTAATTTAGGCTCGTTATATATATTATTAGCTATTACTCTATATTTTATATATGCGATACAATTTCATATATTTATTCGAAGAACAGGAAATTTTAATATCGTTGCGAGTTTATGTCATCCACTGCTCTTCATATGCTTTGTCGTGATATTTTTTAAATCATGGTTAGATATCAATGTATTCAAACGTATATATTGGAAAGGCCGTAGAATAGATTTATAGCTTAATTTTTTATACAAATGTCACGAAGTTCTAGGCTTACTGAGGAGGCCAATAAATGAATCAATTAGAGAGAGATTATAACCATTGTCACAATATAATGAAAGAACATTCAAAAACGTTCTCATATGCCTTTGATTTTTTGGATTTAAAAAGGAAAAAAGCAATTTGGGCTATTTATGCAGTTTGCAGAATTATAGATGACAGTATTGATAAATACAAAGACCTTGAGCAATTAAACGGCATAGCTAGAGATTTAGATGTGATTTATAGCGATTGTGATTATATTCAAGCGTATCAAAGTGATGCAGCTATTATGAATGCTTTAAGTAATACATTGAATACATATTCAATACCTAAAAAACCTTTTGAATCTTTAATTCAATATGTGAAGGAAGATTTAGTTTTAAAAGAAATGAAAACTGATTCAGATTTATATGAGTATTGCTATGGTGTGGCAGGTACTGTCGGTGAATTGTTAACTCCTATATTAACTTCATCAAATGAAAATAATTTCGAGCAAGCTGAAGAAGCTGCGATTGCTTTAGGCAAGGCAATGCAAATAACTAATATTTTAAGAGATGTCGGCGAAGATTTTCAAAATGGAAGAATTTATCTAAGTGTAGAAAAATTAGCTCAATATCGAGTTAATCTACATTCTATATATTATGAAGGAGTTACGCCAAATTATATAGAACTGTGGGAAAGTTACGCTACAGAGTCAGTTAGGTTATATGATATTGCATTAAACGGTATTAATTATTTTGACGAAGAGGTACGTTACATTATCGAATTAGCTGCGATAGCTTATCATGAAATACTTGTGGAAGTAAGGAAGGCAAACTATACGTTGCATAAGAAAGTATATGTAAGCAAATTGAAAAAAATGAAAATTTATCGTGAACTTAGTGCGAAATATAATAGGAGTGAAACATTATGAAGATTGCAGTTATAGGCGGCGGTGTTTCAGGTTTAGCTGCAGCTTCAAGATTAGCAGCAAACGGTCACCAAGTAGATTTATATGAAAAGAACCAACAAATAGGTGGCAGGATGAATCAGATCAAGCAAGATGGATTTACATTTGATATGGGACCAACCATCGTAATGATGCCTGAGATTTATCGAGACGTTTTTAATTACGCTCAAAAAAATATGAATGATTACTTGGAAATTAAACAATTATCACATATATATGATGTTTATTTTAGTGAAACAGATCAAATTCGCGTTCCTACAGATCTTGCTCAATTAAGAGATATGCTTGAAAGTATTGAACCTAACTCTACATATGGTTTTATGTCCTTTTTAACAGATATATACGAAAGATACGAAATAGCACGAAAATATTTTCTAGAACGTACGTTTAGGAAACCTACGGATTTTTATAATCCTTTTACTATATATCAAGGTATGAAACTCAAAACATTTGATAAAGCAGATAATTTAATTGAAAAATATGTTGATAATGAAAAAATCCAAAAGATTTTAGCGTTTCAAACATTATATATAGGTATCGACCCTAAACGAAGCCCGTCATTGTATTCAATTATACCCATGATAGAGTTAATGTTTGGCGTTCACTTTATAAAAGGTGGTATGTATAGCTTTGTCAGAGCGCTTCAAACGCTAAATGAAGAATTAGGTACTCAAATTTATACCAACGCAAACGTTGAAGAAATTATCATTGATAGTAGGTATAAGCGTGCGGAGGGACTAAAAGTAAACGGACATATAGAAAAGTATGACAAAATAATTTGTACTGCTGATTTTCCATATGCTACTTCATCTTTAATTAAAAATGAACATCATCCTAAGAAGTATACGACACAGAAAATTGATAATATGGACTATTCTTGCTCAGCCTTTTTAATGTACATAGGGGTTGATAAAGATTTATCTGAAGATATCTTGTTACATAATGTTATATTTTCAAAGGATTTTGATAATAATATCAATGAAATATTTTCCGGGGAAATATCCCAAGATCCATCAATATATGTATACGCTCCTAGTGTGGAAGATCAGTCGTTAGCGCCAGAAGGTCAAACAGGTATTTATGTGCTGATGCCCGTTTCAGAATTGAAAACAAGTAATACGGATTGGTCTGATGAGTCAACAATCACACAAGTGAAAGATATTATTTACAATAAGCTTTCTACGATTAAAGCGTTAAAAGATTTGAAAAAGCAAGTTGTGACAGAAATTATTTATACGCCTAAGGATTTTGAAGGAGATTATAATGCTAAATTTGGAGCAGCCTTTGGTTTAATGCCTACTTTAGCGCAAAGTAACTATTACAGACCGCCTAATGTGAGCAGAGATTACAAAAATTTGTATTTTGCTGGAGCTAGTGTTCATCCAGGGGCAGGAGTGCCAATTGTACTGACGAGTGCTAAAATTACAGTTGATGCTATGTTAGAAGATATTAATAATGGTAAAAAAAAAACGGGAGTGGGACAGAAATCAAATTTTCTAATATAGATTTCGTAGTCCCACCCCGGCAAGGGTGACTAGGATTGAAAAAAGCTTGATATAATCGCATTTTCAATTCAGTCACCTACTGCCAAATTGAAAACGAGCCTGAGACATCTATTTATGTCCCAGGCTCGCCTTTTTAACTAATCGAACGTAATGGTTTGTGGTGCGTCTAATTTTTTATCGTTCATAATTTTTATGGATTTTGGTATTACTTTAATTACACACAAGTTTGGATCATCCTTAGAGTCAAAAAAGGACTTATCTTGTTTGTTCCAAATCCAATCAATAGTCTCTTGATCTTTCAGTATTTCAACATTAGCATCAATTTCTAGAAAACTACGATTATTCGTTTCATCGTAACCTATAAGTACATGAGCTTTGGGATTATCTTTAAATTCAGCAATTTTTTTAGACTCAATGCTTGTCTTAGTATAAAGTGTGTGTCCATCATTATAAAATACCATGTATCTACTATTAGGTGTATTGTTATGTGCAGTAGATAGGACACCTATTTTTGATGTATTTAATATATTTTCAATTTCATTTTGTAATTGTTCGTTATTCATAATTTAATCACCTCTGATAATAATATACCCTGAAGTTGCCTATAATATGTAAGGTATTAAAAATTTATTTTATTTTTTAGTGAATTATATAAAAGTTAAAACGGGTATATGATTGAAAACACAATCTTAAGTTAAAGGACAATTATAAAGTGAATTTGTATGAAACAAGCTGGGAGGCAATAAAATGCATTTAGGACTCATACTTAACAGAGTTTTTAGAACGAAAGATAATCCACTTTTTCAATATATAGTGAAGCATCAAAATGAGATAAATAAATTGTATTGTATCTTACCTTTAGAAGATTTAACTGACGCATCAGAAGTAAAACGTGACTATTACTATAAAGTTGTAAAAGGATTTGTAAATGCTTTAGATAAGCATGATATACAACCTTATATTGTCACATACGAAAAGCTAGGTGAATTAGCAGAAACATTGGCGTTATCTCACGTATTAGTAGCAAAAGATATTATGAGTTATCACAAAGAAATATATGACTATCCTCATGTAAAAAAGGCTTTTGAAAATCACCAAGTTACAGTAATTGGACAGCGCGTGAATCATTATTTTGAGCCAACAAAGACTTTTAATAAACAGCAACAGCCTTATAAAGTATTTACTAGTTTTTATAAAGCAAATCGTCAGGACTTAGTACACACCCCTAAAAAAAGTTATCAATTTAAGCAGTTGTCTCAAATTGCGGAAAAGGGTTCAAATCAAAGTGACTTAAAATTTGAAAATAATAAAGATATAGAAAAGTTAGCCCGTAAAGCTTGGGATGATTTTTTAAATGGTGACATAGCTCATTATGATAAATTGACTGACGATGTGTCGCAGGATTTTGTAAGTGGATTAGGTAAATATTTAGCATATGGACTACTCGATATTCGTGAAATTATAAATGATTTACTTGAAGATTATGAGAGCGATGAAAAAAATTATGAAGCTTTTATAAGAGAGGTTCTATTCCGTGAATTTTATTATGTGTTAATGACACAGTATCCAGAAACGGCAACTAAATCTTTTTCTGAAAAATATCGAAACATCCAATGGTCGTATAATAAAACACATTTTGAAGTATGGAAAAAAGGTCAAACTGGTTACCCAATCGTTGATGCTGCAATGAAGATGCTGAATCGTACAGGATATATGCATAATCGCTTACGAATGGTCGTATCACAATTTTTAACGAAAAATTTATTTATTGATTGGACTTGGGGGGAGGAGTACTTTAGACAGTATTTGATAGATTATGATAATGCATCTAATGTACATGGATGGCAGTGGTCAGCATCAACTGGAACAGATGCAGTGCCTTATTTCAGAATGTTTAATCCTATACGTCAAAGTGAGCGTTTTGATGCGCAAGGGTATTTTATTAAAACACAGCTAGAAATATTTAATGATGTGAGCAGTAAATACATTCATGATCCAACTAAATATAAAGACAAGTTACAAGAAATTTATCATATTGAAATTGGAAAAGATTATCCACAGACTATCGTGAATCATAAAAATAGTAGAGATTATGTTATGGATAAATTTAAGAAATTTTGACATATCATCCAATAAAAAGGAGTGATTTATTTGTTGAAAAATGAAATACATCGTATTTATTTAGAAAAAAATAATAATGAGGTAACTATTAATAGATTTAATGCGACATATCACTATACTATATTAGAACAAATTAATGATTTGCCACAATATGGTTATGCAGTTTTAAACCATTTATATGCTAATCCTGGTTTAGAGGCAGACTTCGAGCGTGTGTTCTTAAATAGAGATAAACATCTAGAGAATACTGAAGGGTTTGAAAATCTATTATTTCTAAAGCCACATAGTACACATGAACATCATGTTATCATTACGTTTTGGCAAGACGAAGCAGCTTACAAACATTGGCAAGAGTCTCAGGAATATAAAGCATCCCATAAAAATAGAGGAACCAAGCAAGGTGCTGATAAATCTATTGTAAACAGAAACCTATCATTTAATATTAGTTTAGAATTTAAATAACATAATTTTTGAATTAAATGATATTTCTGCAAACATATAGGCGAGTTATTTAAATACTAACTTGCCTATTTTTTAAGCGATATAAAAATTTTAGCAAAATCACTGATTAAGGGAAGCGTATCACAAATAATTTAGCTGAAGTTTTTACCATGTTTAAAAAGATATAGTAGTAGATTTATCAGTTCAAAAAACATGACTTAGTTGCTATTCAAGCGAATTTTATAATGATAAAATTGTTGAATCAGAGATAAAAATTGTACATTATTTATCTTAAAACTAAAGTTTTGAATGGAAATAACTATTGATTTTAGTTATTTCCATTTTTTTATATGAAAAAGGAAACTAATAATAATCTGACAATATGGTAATGTTACAGTAATAGATATAGATAAAGGTGGAAAATATTATGAGCGAATTATTAAAGAGAAAAGATTTAATGCAATTGTTGAAAATAAATGATGGCACCTTTCGAAATTGGAAGAAAGCCGGAATGCCAATAGTTAAAGCGCAGAATGAAGAGTTCTTTGATCTAGAACAAGTAAAGCGTTGGCATAAAAAGGTAACAGAAGGAATTGATAATCTCATAATTGATAAAAAGTATGACAATAATACGATTAGTGATGTATTCAAATGTTCTCAGCAGGGAGGAATGCGACGTTCTCATTTAACTAATACACTAGTCTTATTCTCTAACCATAAAAATGTTGTTTATAGAGATCATACAGTAATAGATGATGAAGGAAATGAAACATTGCATTATACAGGTATGGGTCAAAAAGGTGATCAAGATATTGAGCATGGTCAAAATAAGACTTTAAACCATTCTGAAGATTTAAGTATTAAAGTATATCTGTTTGAATCATTTATTTCGGGCGAACATATATTTCGTGGAGAAGTGAGGTTGTATGATAAACCATATACTACAGAGCAAAATGATAGAATGGTTTGGGTCTTCCCGCTAACTTTTAATAACAGTGAATATTATATCCCAGGAAATATTTCGGATGAAAAGTATAGAGAACAGGCGAATCTAATAAATAAACTCAGTGACAATGATATCTATGAACGTGCTATAAAGGTGAAACAAGTGGGAAGAAAAGAAGCGGTTACTAAAGTATATGCCAGAAATATCCATGTGGCTGCACATGTTAAAAATAGGTCTAATGGCTATTGTGATTTATGTAATAAACCAGCTCCGTTTAAGGATCGAAATGGGAGAGCATATCTTGAATGTCATCATGTAGATTGGCTAGCAAACGGTGGGAAAGATAGCATCGGTAATGCTGTTGCTTTAGACCCTAATTGTCACAGGAAAATGCATGAATTAGATTTAAAATCTGATGTGAAATTTCTGAAAGATAGACTAAATTATTATCAAAGTAAGAATTTATAGAAATTTTAATTGTTTGATTAACTTAATAGAATATTATTAATATTTATAGTCATTATGAATTTTTTCAGAATATTGCTAAAATAAGGTGATGAACTTAATTAAATAAGGGTGAGATAAAATGGCGAATTTAGTTAATGATACTTTATCAGCATGGTTACTTGTAGAATCTTTACAACCTGGTGAAGTTAAATACGACAAGGGAAGCACTTTACCTAAAAGTAATTTTCAAAATAATGAACAACAAAAGCAATTACAAAGCTTTGATGATTATTATGATATATGGAATGACGAACGATATACAATTGCAGAGCAATCTCAAAAATACGGTAAAAGAATATTTCGTTTATATAGAAATTGCTTTTACTATAAAGAAATTGATAAAGAAATTCAAAATATTTTTAACGATAACACAGAAATTTTCAACCCAAATGAAAAGCGTTGTTATGGCTATACATTCCAAACTGATGAAAATGGAAAAGTAATAACAGACAGTCTACATATTCCCATGATTATGAGTGCACTTAAAGAAATCAGAAATAATAAGAGCGCAAATATAGAACAAATATTTAATGACTCTAAACGTAAATTTCAACAAAGATTTAACGAAATTATTGCAGATGAGCCTATTAACAAAGATAAACTTAAGCGATTGGATGCAACATATCGTGACTTTTTTGCTGTACTTATTTCTGAAACAAATGGCATATTCAAACATTATTTTGTGATTGAATATGTTAAAAATAGTGAATCTCCAGACCCTAATTTTAATAGTTTCTTTATTGGTGATATAGAAAGAGCTCGTAAAGACCCTAATCAAACTTTGAAAGCTTATATTGAAGGTATAAATGGTGAAAAGCGTATTGAAGTAGATGAGAATAAAGAAATATTCGATGAGTTTTTACACCCGGCAAACTTACCAGACGGTCGTTGGCCATCTCAAATTGAACATAAATTATATTTAATGCAACAATTAGCTGTAAACCAAATAACAAGTAGTAAAGAACATATTAGTACAGTAAATGGCCCTCCAGGAACAGGGAAAACGACTTTATTAAAGGATATCTTTGCACACTTGGTTGTTGAGCGTGCTAAAGCCTTTGCAGCTTTGGATGAACCACGAGATGCATTTGAAAATTTTAAAATACATGAAACAGATACTTCTCCTATTAAAGTGTTAAAAGAGGAATTTTCTAAATTTAAAATGGTAGTTGCATCAAGTAATAATGGTGCTGTAGAAAACATATCTAAAGATTTACCAAAAATGGAAGAAGTAGCTCGCGATCATGAAGGTAAAGTGTTTCCAGATTATGAACTATCTTATAATAAAGCGATCGATGAATTGAAAAGCTTTAGCACGATTGCATCTCGATTAATAGGAGAGCCAGCGTGGGGATTATTTTCAGGTGTGTTTGGAAAAGGTGACAATATTAATAAAGTAATGAATCAAATTTTTAATAATGGTTCAAATAATAGTGATTCAAAATTTGACGATCCGCACACTTCATTTGTGAAGTTGTTGCAAAATGAAAAAAATAGTCTTAGTTATAAACAACTTATGAAAAAATGGAGAGATTGTACGAAAGATTTTGGTAAAGAACTCAAAAAAGTGAAAGAATTAAAAGAACTATCAGTTGAAGCATATAATAAATACAAAGAAAATGAAAAATTATTAAATAAAGAAAAAGAATTAGAATCAGAAATAGAAATGTTGAAAGAAAGTTTAAATCAAAACCGTAATGATTTATCAAGCAAAAACAGTGAATTAGAGGATGTAAAAAATAATTTTCAATATATAGAGCAACAAATTGAAACAATTGATGAAATGATTCAAACATATAACCCCAATAATATATTTAAGAAAATGAAGTCATGGTTAAACCAAACTACTACTAATAATCTAGATAAGTGTAAAGAAGATAAAATAAAATTATTAGAAGAAAAAAAGTCTTACCATACGAAAATAAATGATTTACAAAAATGTATAAAAGAGATAAGTAATAATAATAAAGATTTTGAGCAAAAGATAAAGAATAACGAAGAAAAAATAAATGAGTGTAATATTAAATTGACAGAGTATAATCAATATAAAAGTGATTCTAATGTGAAATTTCCTGATTCTGATTTTTGGAACAAAAATAAATATGAAAAACGTCAGGTAGAAAACCTGTGGAATTCTAATGAATTACAATATCATCGTGGATTATTATTTTTAAAAGCAATGGAACTCCAAAAACTGATATTAATTGCCAATAATGGTCCAGTTTATTATGCTATGCAAGACTTTAAAGCTCGTAATTCATATCTTGATTCAGCGCCGATTCGAGTGACTAATGCATGGAATGTGATGCATCTTATTTTTCCTGTAGTGAGTACAACATTTGCAAGTTTTGCATCAATGTATAGAGGTTTGCCTAAAGATTTTATTGATTACTTGTTTATAGATGAAGCCGGACAAGCCCTACCACAAGCAGCAGTCGGTGCATTATATCGTTCTAAGAGAGTGATTGCAGTTGGAGATCCTATTCAAATAGAGCCAGTAGTAACAATGGAAGATAATTTAATAGCTAATATTAGAAAAGGCTATAATATTCATGAACGCTTACTTTCAAAAGAATCTTCTGTTCAAACCGTAGCTGACTTTGCAAATAAATATGGATATTGGAAAACCCAGACGGATGATGATGCTAAAAAACACTGGATTGGAATTCCATTATGGGTACATAGAAGATGTTTAAAGCCAATGTTTACTATCGCCAATCAAATTGCCTATGATAATAAAATGGTCTTACCTAAAACTATTACCGATATAGGTAAAACTGGATGGTATGATGTTAAAGGTAATTCTGTACAGAGGCAATTCGTAAAAGAACAAGGGGATAAAGTCATAGCACTACTTAAAAACGATTGGAAACAAAGTATAGAAAATGGAGAGAATGAACCAAGCGTTTATGTCATTTCACCATTTACTGAAGTAAAAAAACAAATTCAATTATTAGCAAGAAGAGAATTGATTCAAACTGTAAGCGATGATACTAAAAAAGTAAGTGACTGGATCAAAAATTCAATTGGAACTGTACATACATTCCAGGGTAAAGAAGCAAAGAAAGTTTATTTTGTAATAGGTACTGACAATAATCAAGATGGTGCAGTCAATTGGTCATGTGCAAAACCAAATTTATTAAACGTTGCTGTAACAAGAGCTAAAAAAGAATTTTATATTATTGGTGATAAAGAGCGTATTAAATCTAAACCATACTACAGCGTTATTAACTTAGAATCTAATATAGAATATCTCGACGAAGCAATAGAAGGTGGTCGAGATACAAATAAAAAGTTCAATTAGTTAAATCTAATATTTTTATATAGTTGAATATAAGTCATAACAATAAAAAACACTTTCGTTGAATTCAAATGATATGCACTCCCTAAAGTCGGACTAAAATTCCAACTTTAAGGGGTGCAATTTTTATGTTTTTTTACTTCGGGTTTTTCGTGCTTTCTAAAGCGTGATATTAAAATATATAAGTGTGAAAAGATATTAATATTGTATGGGTACGGTATGCTAACATTGAGCGTTTTTTCAATCGTACTTATTTGGTGATAAACAAAATTTTATCTTTTTCTTCTATATTTTGGGTATACTATCTGATTTTTCAATATCTAAAATATAGTATCCATACTTTGCATTAATGCACTTCTGATATCAGATTCTTCTCCACAAATTACCAAGGTACGATCTTTGCGAATCAGTTTTAGGTTAAATGGCTGGATCGTTTCTATAATCATTTTTTCATCTACGGATAACATACTTTCACTAATATAGAATTTATTAATAATTTGGTACACAGTCGTTGGTTTTGGGGAGCTTATTAATAGATCTTTTAAAATTTCATTTATTAAACGATAAAAACTTTTAGAAGAGAGCAATAATAAATCAGTAAATTCAGTTGCTTTGGTATATCCATAGTTGTTTAGTAAAAAAATTTTTAATCTTATTAATTATTACGTAATATGCTAAACCAAACATCTTTGGTTAGAATAAAATAGTTATATTATCTATTAATCGGCAGTATAAATATTAAAATTAATACATGAGTTATTGACATTTATAGAATAGTATGATTAGCGGAGATCACAAGAAGTACATTTTATAGATATTATGATGATAAATATAATTTTGCTATCAGAGATAGAAGAGATTTTGACGCATTTATACGAAGAACGTCAAAAGATAGATCAACAATTTGCGAAAGAAGATATGTTGAATGTTGAAGTATTTCAACAATTGTTTGAAGCATTAGAGCCATATTCAGAAACAATACGACTTTTATTAGGGCATAATGGAGACTCAAGTTTTGAAATGAAAATAAAGAATGAAATAGGTAAAAGGTTTATCAATTTAGGTGAGCTTCATCATGTATCCAAAGTACGTGAAGATTTAGTGAAAGAATATTTGTATGTTATTTTAATTAAAACATTTCAGTATTGGTCCGCTAATAAAGATAGCATTGACGTAAGAGAAGTGGCATCGACGATGAGAGATATTCAATTAAAAGGTATCAGAAAGACAATTGGGTTGTAAATTCAAGGAAAAGCAAATAGTAGAAAAGAGGGAAATAATATGAAAATTCAAATCTTGTTATTTGATCATATTATAAATAAAGGCGAATCCTAGTGGGTTCGCCTTTTTGCATCTATAAGTATTTTATTTGTTACTGGCTATGTGTTATGACATCGCTTCAACTACAGGTTATAACTGTCGTTTTTAAATTTTACTGATTGATTTATTTTGATAGTTAGGACGTATCATTAAATCTATAATAAGGAGGATAAAAGTATCATTTCTTAATATAACCGAGATTTCCGTTAACAGTCTCATAAAAATCGAATTGCATACCTGATTTAATAGCAGCTCCATTTAAATCTTTATCAAGTACTGTCAGTGCTAATTTACCTTTTGAAAGTTCATTTGCTTTGAATTGAACTGTGTATTCTCCAGTTTTGAAAAGATGTTTTTTAATCTCTAGAACTGTATAGTTGGTTGGATCTTTTCTATTTTTTATTTCAAGATATTTTAATTCTGAGTTTTTAGAGTAGAGTTTTAAAAATATGTTTTCATCTTTTTTGATTATTTTTTGCAATATGATATGCATTCTTTTTTTATATTTATTTTCTTTATAGACGTAATAGTATTTATCGTTTGAAAGGTAAAGTGGCTTCTCGTCTTTCTTTAAATAAAAGTTAACAAAGTCTATAATCTCTTCTTTGTCACCATTTTTAATGAGCGTTAAGGCATGTTGATTCAATGTGTCATCTGCATAGTCCAAAGAATTAAAATCATTATCTATCGTATTTAAAATATCTTGAAAGACAGGAAGTAATGTATCAATTTCTTTAATGAATCCTTTTTTATAAAATTTACCTTCTAAAATATCTTTGTTTATAATTCGGTATAATAAGTTAGCAAAAATTTTATTGTTTTTGTATTTTTTTGTTAAGTAACGGTAGGCTTCATTTTGCCATTTTATACGATTAAGCACGGTAGATGCTTCAGATTTTACTAAAGAAATATTTTCGTCATAACGATTAGCACAATAAACAACGTCTTGTGTGGTACTGATATTTTTAGTGTTAAAAAACACTTCAGCGAAAAATTGTAAATCTTCTCCAAATATCATTTCTGGGAAACGAATATTATTTTTTTTGATAACACTAGATTTCATCATCCTACCAGCAGGCGCTAAATGATAAAATGATTTTCTAAAATTTTTCAAACCAACTTTATTATATGCAATTTTAGATAAGGCAACACCACTACGTGCAATACGATCACTATATACATATTTTGTAAGACCTGTAGCATAGTCAGTTTTATTTGATTTTAAAAGCGTATATAAATTTTCCAAGGCATCTGAAGGTAACCAATCATCGCCATCTACAAACATAATGTATTTACCTTTGCTTAAATCGATTGATAGATTACGAGGTTTGGCAGGTGTTCCTGAATTTTCATCTAATTGAACAAATTGATAATTAGAAAAACTTTCAATCTTTTTAGATATAATATCAAGCGTATTATCTGTGGAACAATCATCTACAATGATTAATTCAAAATCATTTTTATTCATTGTCTGTGCCAATATACTATTTAACGTATTTTCAATAAACTTCTCTTTATTGTATGTACTTATAAGTATACTTACTTTAAATTTATTTGTTACTTTATTACTTTTTATAACTTTCATTTCATATCCCTTTCTATGTTCATAAGATTTATAATTTGATGAAATTTTGTAATTAGCCTCTAGTTGTGTAAATATAAATAGTTGCTTTTTGTGTTTTGTGACAACAATTAACTTTTGTTATTTATTATACTATTAAAACCAGTAATTATGGAATAGTTTTTAAAAGTTGTATAAATTGTGCAATTTTTTTTGGGGGTGATTTTAAAAAGTAGCTTGTGAATAGTAGTTATTTTTATAGTAGTGGGGGCATAGCGCAACTTAATGTATTTTTCAGTAAATACGTCTTTTATGCGGTTTTCGTTCTCCTACAAAGTCAAAATATAGCTTCCTTGACGTGTGGTGTCAAGGAAGCTATATTGCTTTTCGCTATATTAATAGTGAAATGAATTTGATTAGATGGAAAACAGTAAATTTATGATGATGGTTTACTTCTGAAATATTGAGTGGGATTACTTTTAAGTTTTGGTTTTCTAGGGACAGGTACGATATAGTTTCCATTTGGAATTTTAATAAGTAAATGAATAACTAGTACAGATAAACCGACGATAATGATGTATGAAAGACCATATAACAGTATGCTATCTCTATTATCAAAAATTGAAATTTTTAATACAAGCCATTTTACTAAAGGATGTACTAAATATATCCCCATAGAGTAATTACCAATTAAAGTTAATGTTTTCATAAGTAATTTATTTTTTCTAATTAAAAAATAAAAATAAATCAAAAATATTAAGAAAAACGGTGTATATAATAAAAATGCTGGATGCGATGAGGTTACAAAATGATCTAAATCAATAAACAATAAAAAAGATATAAAGACGACAACAATGGCAGGTAAAAATAACTTGATATACTTTTTGATCAATGAATTGATTTCTTCATAATACTTAGCAAAAATAATACCCAATATAAAATAAGAAATCCAATTGAGTATGAATGCCCTACTTGTTATAAAAGTACCGATAACTGGTATATCAATTGAAATGTGTTCATAGTTTAATTGCCATAAAATAGTGATGAATGTAAATAATAAGTAAGTTAGTAATAAGGGAATCCCTTTTTTAATTTTTTGTAAGAATGGAAATAATATGTAAAACTGCAGCACGGTTAATATAAAATATAAATGGTAATTTCCAGTTCCAAATAAATAATAGCTAATAAAGTTTTTATTACTATCTAAATTCACTTCAACAACACCTAAATAATATAAATAAACGGTAGTCCAAATGATATAAGGCACAAATATTTTGGTGAATCGTGATTTAGCGAAATAGTTTAAATCAAAACCTCGTTTTAATACAGAATGGGTTAATAAAAAAGCGCTAATCACTGCAAAAACAGGCGTGCCAAGCCGACCAATTTGACTCAAATATCCTGCGAGAATGGTCATATTATGGTTGTTTTCGCTATTCGTATATGAAACTGATAGATGAACACATACGATAAATAGTGTAGCAATA
This sequence comes from Staphylococcus sp. LKG4-2, assembly GCF_050955665.1. NCBI lineage: Bacteria > Bacillati > Bacillota > Bacilli > Caryophanales > Staphylococcaceae > Staphylococcus > Staphylococcus sp. LKG4-2. The sequence goes on from NZ_CP194532.1 coordinate 296,283, forward strand.
GATCTAATAATAGGTATTTCTTCAAAATACTTCAACATGCTCCCCCCGTGCCAAGCCGACCAATTTGACTCAAATATCCTGCGAGAATGGTCATATTATGGTTGTTTTCGCTATTCGTATATGAAACTGATAGATGAACACATACGATAAATAGTGTAGCAATAGATCTAATAATAGGTATTTCTTCAAAATACTTCAACATGCTCCCCCTTAATGAAAATAACACACATCAGCTAATTATAACTGATAGGCGCAGTTTAAACTAGAGTTGAAATTATTTTGGATTTAAATCGATTTTATGTATAAATTCTATAACTTTTAATTTTTGTTGAGTGACATAGGGATAGACATTGAAAAATGACTAGTTAATGATTTAGATATTCTTTTTTATTGTACATAAAGAGACTGAGACATTTATTTATGTCCCAGACTCCCAATTTATAACACGATTTAATATAAACTTTATGCTCCAATCAATTTTAGCATTATAAGTGCTTTGAATGGGGTTCCAATAAAACGGACAGCTCTGTTGTTAAAGTATCAATATCACATGGTTTTGATGCTTCAATCCACCATACAATAACGCCTACTACAGCTGATGATAAAAATTGGATTGTAATTTCATTATTTTCTTGATTCATGTTGTCGCGCATTTTCTTTGATAATGTTTGTTTAACTATATTAAGATCCGACCTTTTAAACAAAGTCTTTAAAATAGTGTACTGATCATCAATGACATATAATATTTCACGTAACGCCTTTTCATTATCCTCTGATTTTGCCATGTAAAGATTGCATTGATTTACTGCTGCACTCAAAATAAAATCAATAGCATGCTCATAAAATAATGTATTAATTTTACAGATGACTTGGGTGGAGATGATTCGTTTATAGAGGTAAGATGCATCATCTTATTTCTACTTCTAATTGCTAAGCAAAGAATTAGGTAGGCTAAACAGATAAAACGGTATAATGCAGTGATTATTAAATAATTAGTCATGATGCGCATCACTACAATCAAAAATTTTAGATGCCAGTTCATTGGCTTTATGAATATGTTTGAAAGTTTTTGTAGTCGATAATTCAGGCCAGCTAAACTACACAAGTCCTTCACGACTGCTCCAATTTTCAGGATCGGTTACATTGTCTCCAATGCCCTTTAATAAATTTACTTTTTTTATTTCAGAATCATTGGCTATATCAGGATAGTTAATATTTTGTATCTTACCTTTTTTAGCTTTCATAAAAGCGATAGCAGACGTACGTTTTGGTGTGAATATATCTGCTGATTTAACTTTATTATTAATGTACATAGAAATATGGAGTTGATAAAGGTTCATATCATAAGCATTTTCAACTAAGTCCATTATAGCGTCACCACCAGGTCTAGCAGCAGCTTCTATGACGTAGAGTTGGTCGCCTTTGATTTTTATTTCCACATGAGCAACGCCTCGCGTAATACCTAAAGTCTGACACGTGCGGATTGCAAGGTTTTTAATATCTTCATTTTTATATCTGTGACTTGGGACTAAATGACCCATTTCAGTAAACCATGGTCTGGGAGATAAATATTTTTCGGTAACTGTAATGACCTCATAAAAATGATGACCACACAACACTTCAACTGAAACTTCGTCATCACTATCAATAAATGTTTCAATCAGAAATTTATTTTTAGATACATGAAAGGTATCAGCATAAGTCTCCATAATTTGTTTCGATTTTCTATAGGCATCCATGCATTCTTTTTCGTTATTTGCTAAGTAAACCCCACCACTGCCTCCAAAATCCATTGGTTTTATAATTACTGGGAAAGTAAATTCTTTGATACATTCTTTCAATTCTGTTGCATCATTAAATTGTATCGACTTTGCTGTAGGAATGTTTGCTTTTTCAAATAAGGATTTCATGATGTGCTTGTTTCTGCAAGCTTTAATAACCTTTGGTTCAAGGTAAGGCAAACCGTAGTCTCGATTTAATTGATTAGCTACTTCTAATGTCCAATCATTTAAAGGGACGATGCTTTTTGGTTCGTACCCCTGAATTTGATAATATGCTATCTCTTTCTTTATCTCTTCATAGCTTAAAGGATTGGAATCAATGCAAAAATCAAAATACGCATTGTACTTATATTTTGCATTTTGAATTGCTGTCCATATTTGAAAATCACCGATTGCTTTGCCACCAGCGTAAGCACGTTCTCTTAAAAACTAATCTGCACCTAATAACAATAGATATTCTGTCATATGAGCTTCCTAATTTTTATGAAATGATTAATATATAAAAATAATACTATATAAAATTATATTTGGAATATAGTTGGAATGAATTTTGGGAAATATGAATTTTATTAATTTGAGTATTTTGAATTGGTTTGAGAGAAGTGTAATGAAATTCGAAGCATGATTAAGAAGATTGGAAATATAAAAAAAGACTAATTCGCTCAAGCGAATTAGTCTTTTTACAATTAAGAGTGGGGGTCGTTCTAAACTCTCAATTGAAGCCCTACAATTGTTAGTTGTTTTTAATATTCGATATTCGGTGCTTTATTCACGTGTTTTTGATAACGTTTTAAAGCGCAAAAACCGATAGCGCCGATTACTGAAACTACTAATAGTTTTTTCATTTTTTTCACAATCCTTTAAAATTATTATGCATTAAACTACTATTTACTATAATAGTTTAGGTTTAAGCTTTTAGAAGTTTGTTGACGTGTACGTCTCATTAAATCAGGATCTTCAATTAATGATTGACCATAAGATGGAATCATTTTTTTGATTTTTGGTGTCCATTCTGATTTATATTCAGGGAAGTTTTTCTCTAATACTTCTAATGCAACTGATACTGAAGTAGAAGCCCCTGGAGATTCACCTAATAATGCAATTACAGTATGATCTTCAGAATTAACCACTTCTGTACCGAATTGGATAAAGCCTTTACCGTTTTCAGGTGTATCTTTGATTACTTGAACACGTTTACCAGCATTGTATAATTGCCAGTCTTCGTCACGTGCTTCTGGGTAGAATGTACGAAGATGGTTCATAGTACCTTCTTTAGTCATCAAGATTTGATCAATTGAATATTTAATTAATGGTAAGTTTTTAACTGCTGATGCTAATAAAGTTGTGATGTTATATGGTTTAACAGATTTAAATAAATCTAAATTAGAACCTTGTTTAAGGAATTTAGGTCCAATACTAGCGAATGGTCCAAATAGTAATGTACGTTCACCATCAATATAACGTGTATCTAAGTGAGGTACAGTCATTGGTGGTGTACCTTGAGGTTCTTTACCGTATACTTTAGCATCATGTGCTTGTATAACATCTGGATTTGTACAGATTAAGAATTGACCAGTGATTGGGAATCCACCTAAGTGTTTACTTTCAGGAATACCTGTTTTTTGTAATAGTGGAATTGCGCCACCACCTGCACCAATAAATACATAATCAGCTAGTTGTGTTTCTACACTACCACTGTTACGTTGACGTACTTTAACTTCCCATTTACCGTCTTTACGTTGGTTAAAGTCCATTACTTCGTGGTTGTATTGAACATCTACATTAGGTTGTTTTTCTAAGTTTTTGGCCATTTTACGAGTAAGTTCACCAAAGTTTACGTCAGAACCTTCATCAATTTTACTAGCTGCCATAATGTCACCTGCACTATGACCTTGCATCATTAATGGAATCCATTTTCTCATTTCTTCAATATCTTCTGTATATTCGATATTGTCGAACATTGGGAATTCTTTCATAGCTTCATAACGATCTTTTAAAAATTGAACGTTATTTTTACCTCTTACAAAACTAATGTGTGGTAACGGACGAATAAATTCTTCAGGGTTATTGATTGTTTTGTTTTGAACTAAATGACTCCAAAATTGTTTTGATAATTCAAATTGTTCATTGATTTCTTTCGCTTGCTCAATGTTAATTGAACCATCTGGTTGTCTAACTGTATAATTCAATTCACATAAAGCAGCGTGTCCTGTACCAGCGTTATGACGCTCGTGAGAACTTTCATCACCTGGACGATCTAAACGCTCGTATAATTTAATATCCCATTCTGGTGCTAATTCTTTAATCATTGTACCGAATGTAGTACTTAATACCCCAGCGCCGATTATTACAACGCTTTTTGACTCTTTGTTAGTAGCCATTATCTAATCACCTTTCCTTATCTCAACTTGCAACTATAGTATAATACTAAATCACCTATCATTAAAATACATATTTTTTATAGGTGCCATTCTAATATGGAATCTTTTTTATTTCTACTATTAAAACATAGAGAGAAATAAATTTTTTAAATATCTTTTTTGTTATTCGATTGATGTATAACTTCATTTAAACAGAAAATTTACAAACATTCCATAATATAGCATTGCTAATTAAATATAGAAAAATTATAGTTCTATGTAATTTTACCCCGATCAATCTTCAACAAACACAACTATTAAAATATATGTACATTTATTTATGCACGCACGCGTGTAAGTACTAAATAGGAGAGTTTAATTTTTCAAGTATCAATATATGAGCAACTGGAAAGATAACAGCTATTTTAAAAACTTCCTATATAATAGTTATCCATATACACGCAAATTATCCAACTTTCACATGTTCTAACCATTACTTTTTTCTATGGGTTAGATAGATAATATGTATTTTATATATATGTTGCAGCGTTTTATAATAAGTATGTAATCAATTTACAGCGCAAATCATTCGTTATGACATGCCATGGTATAGGACTAAATGTGAACGGCGCTAATTTAGAGTATTAAATATGAATTTTTCATAATAATGTAATGAGATTAAATTTTTAATACATTGTTAAGTGAATAATTTAAATTGCTTGCAATGATTAATGATTTTTTGCATTAAATGTTGAAAGGAAATGAATGTAAAATGGCTGACAAAAATTATACAGCAGCAAATATGGTAATAAATACTTTGAAAAATAATGGTGTGGAATATGTATTCGGTATCCCAGGTGCTAAAATCGATTATTTATTCAATGCACTTGAAGATGATGGCCCAGAACTTATTGTAACGCGTCATGAGCAAAACGCGGCAATGATGGCACAAGGTATTGGACGCTTAACAGGTAAACCAGGTGTTGCCTTAGTAACAAGTGGCCCAGGGGTAAGTAATTTAACGACTGGACTTTTAACAGCGACATCAGAAGGAGACCCTGTATTAGCATTAGGTGGCCAAGTTAAACGTAACGATTTATTACGTCTAACACACCAAAGTATTGATAATGCAGCATTATTAAAATCTTCAACAAAATATAGTGAAGAAGTTCAAGATCCAGAGTCATTATCAGAAGTTATGACAAATGCGATGAGAACTGCAACTTCAGGTAAAAATGGCGCAAGTTTCATAAGCATACCGCAAGATGTTATTTCTGCACCGGTTGAATCACAAGCGATTGCACTTTGCCAAAAACCTAGCTTAGGTGTGCCAAGTGAACAAAATGTTAATGAAGTAATTGAAGCGATTAAAAACGCGAAATTCCCTGTATTATTAGCAGGTATGAGAAGTTCAAGTTCAGACGAAACGAATGCAATCCGTAAATTAGTTGAAAAAACAAATTTACCAGTTGTAGAAACATTCCAAGGCGCGGGTGTGATTAGTCGTGAACTAGAATCCCATTTCTTTGGTCGTGTTGGTTTATTCCGTAACCAAGTCGGTGACGAATTATTAAGAAAAAGTGACCTCGTTGTTACGATTGGTTATGATCCAATTGAATATGAAGCGAGCAATTGGAATAAAGAATTAGATACTAAAATTATTAATATAGATGAAATTCAAGCGGAAATTACAAATCATATGCAACCAGCAAAAGAATTGGTTGGTAATATTGCTGGCACAATCGAACTTATTTCTGACAAAGTCGATGAACCTTTTATCAGTCAAAAACATTTAGACGAATTAGAAACTTTAAGAGCGCATATACTTGAATCAACTGGTATCAAACCAACACATGAAGATGGCGTGTTACACCCAGTTGAAGTCATTAAGTCAATGCAAAAAGTATTATCAGATGATACAACAGTAACTGTAGACGTAGGTAGTCACTATATTTGGATGGCACGTAAATTTAGAAGTTACAATCCAAGACACTTGCTATTCAGTAATGGTATGCAAACGTTAGGTGTTGCGTTACCATGGGCTATTTCAGCTGCTTTAGTACGTCCTAATACACAAGTTGTATCCGTTGCTGGTGATGGTGGTTTCTTATTCTCAGCACAAGACTTAGAAACTGCTGTACGTAAAAATCTTAATATCATTCAATTAATTTGGAATGACGGTAAATATAACATGGTTGAATTCCAAGAAGAAATGAAATATGAACGTAGTTCAGGCGTAGACTTTGGTTCAGTAGACTTCGTTAAATATGCTGAATCATTTGGTGCTAAAGGCTTACGTGTAACAAATCAAGAAGAATTAGAAGCGGCAATTAAAGAGGGATACGAAACTGAAGGACCAGTATTAATTGATATCCCAGTGAATTACAAAGATAATGTCAAACTTTCAACAAATATGTTACCTGACGCTTTTAACTAATATCGAATCAAACGGCGAAAATGATTAATTATTTATCAAAATAGGAGTGAATAAAGTTATGACTAACGTACTATATCAACACGGCACACTAGGTACATTGATGGCAGGCCTTTTACAAGGTACTGCTTCAATCAATGATTTATTAAAACATGGAGACATTGGTATTGCGACTTTAACAGGTTCAGATGGTGAAGTGATTATCGTTGATGGTAAAGCTTATCATGCCAATGAACATAAAGAATTTGTAGAATTGAAAGGTGACGAATTATCACCATATGCAACCGTATCAAGATTTACACCTGATAAAACGTATAGCACGAGCAATAAATCTTCAGCAGAAGTTTATGATGAAGTTAAAGAAAAAATGTTAAGTGAAAATTTATTCTCTGCTGTTAAAATTTCAGGAACATTTAAAAAAATGCATGTACGTATGATGCCAGGACAAGAACCACCATATACAAGATTGATTAACTCAGCGAATAGACAACCTGAACAAATTGAAGAAAACATCAAAGGTTCTATTGTAGGCTTCTTTACACCAGAATTATTCCATGGTATTGGTTCAGCAGGTTTCCATGTTCATTTCGCTAATGATGACCGTAATTTTGGCGGACACGTATTGGATTTTGAAGTTTCAGATGTTACGGTAGAAATTCAAAACTTTGAAACATTTGAACAACATTTTGCAGTCGATGATGAAGCATTTACAAATACGGATATTGACTACAAAGATATTGCAAAAGAAATAAGACAAGCAGAATAAAGGAGTAGCGAGCAAATATGTTAGTTGAAAGTTTTAACCCTTTTAATAATCTGCTACTTTCAAGTATTGTAGCCGCAATACCAATTATATTATTTTTATTATGTTTGACTGTATTTAAAATGAAAGGTGTTTATGCAGCAATTACAACGTTAATCGTTACAATTATTGTTGCTATGGCTTTCTTTAAATTACCAGGAAGTATTGCAGGCGGCGCTACTTTAGAGGGCTTTTATCAAGGGATTATCCCAATAGGCTTTATTGTAATCATGGCAGTTTGGTTATATAAAATTGCTACAAAAAGCGGCCAATTTGCTATTGTTCAAGATAGTATCGCGAGTGTCTCACGAGACCAACGTGTTCAATTATTATTGATTGGCTTTGTATTTAATGGATTTTTAGAAGGTGCTGCAGGCTTTGGCGTACCTATTGCCATTTGTGCGGTACTATTAACACAATTAGGTTTTAAACCTTTGCAAGCTGCGATGTATTGTTTAGTAAGTAATGCAGCAGCAGGTGCTTATGGTGCGGTAGGTATACCGATTGCTATCGTGGATACTTTGAATTTGCCAGGTGGTGTAACAACATCTCAAGTAGCGTTAATTGGTAATTTAACGTTAGGTTTTATTAGTTTCGTTGTGCCATTTTTATTAATGTATATTATGGATGGCTTTAAAGGTGTGAAAGAAACTTTCCCAGCCACTTTAGTTGTGGCAGTTACTTTCACAGTTTTACAAGTGCTTATTGCAGCTTTTGCTGGACCAGAGTTGGCTGATATTATCCCTGGCCTTGTAGCAATGATTGCATTAGCATTGTTCTCAAAAAAATGGCAACCTAAAAATATTTTCAGAATTAATAAAGATGAAAAAGCAGATGCCGTGCCTAAACATTCTATTGGACACATCACTTATGCATGGAGCCCGTTTATCATTTTAACGATTGTTGTGATGATCTGGAGCTTACCAGCATTTAAAGGTTTATTTGAAAAAGGTGGTGCCCTAAGTGCACTTGTTGTGAACTTTAATGTGCCGGGTACGATGAATGCTGTGACTAATAAACCGAATGAACTGACATTCAATTTCTTTGCTCAAACAGGTACAGCGATTTTAATTACAGCGATCATTACAATTATTATTGCGAAAAATATGAGCTTTAAAACGGCTGGTCATTTACTGGGTCTCACAGTTAAAGAATTATGGATTTCAGTGTTAACCATTTGTTTCATTTTAGCAGTATCTAAAATTACAACATATGGTGGATTAAGTAATGCTATGGGACAAGGCATATCTAAAACAGGCGCTGCCTTCCCATTATTGTCACCACTACTTGGTTGGATTGGTGTATTTATGACGGGATCCGTCGTAAACAATAATTCATTGTTTGCGCCAATTCAAGCCTCTGTTGCTGAACAAATTGGTACAAAAGGGTCATTACTTGTTGCAGCTAATGTCGCTGGGGGTGTAACTGCTAAGATTGTATCACCACAATCTATAGCTATCGCTACAGCAGCAGTTAATAAAGTAGGTAAAGAATCAGAACTGATGAAAATGGCAATGCGTTTCAGTATCGGATTGTTAATTCTCGTTTGTATTTGGACATTTATTTGTAGTTTATTTATTTCATAAAATGAATTTGAAAAGACCGAAATTAAAGCATATCATGCTCGCTACTTAGCTATATGAGCATGTATGATAAGTTAAAAAGTTAGTGGAAATACCGCATAGATTATTTCCTGGAAAATATTTATTATAAAACCAATTAAAAAACACTAAAGTCGATGGCGTTTTGTCATACGACTTTAGTGTTTTTTGTGTTCCTCAAAGTTTTGCTGTATATAAAGTATTATTTATGCTAAAGATTCCCCAATCAATTCTATACACATTTTCAATTTTATTTGGACAAAAATGCTAACTGCGATACACCAACTCTAACTATAAAAATTGTGTTAGTTATCGCTTTTTAAAATTAAATATAGGTGTGGCTAGCAGTGGTTTAGTTAAATTGTTTAAGTGTTAAGTCAATGAATTGATCACTTGCTTTTGTTAAATTTTCTAATTTGTTATAACCAATCACTACTGTGTTTGTAAATGATTGATTTAATTCAACGTAAATGGCGTCACTATTATGTTCAGTAGAACTACTTGGTATAAATGTGAGGACGCCTGTAGAAATTGCAAGGCGATCGGCATTGTCTACGTTTGAAGTTTCTAAAATAATATTAGGGTAAATGTTGTATGTTTCTAGAACTTTATTGATGATCTGTTTAAGTCCGTATCTATCTTTTAGAATGATAAAGTGATCGTGAGATATGAGTGACATGATTTCATTGGAATTTAATTCATTTTGTTGGATTCTTTTATATAAATGGTGCTGAGGTGGCACAACTAAATATATCGGTTCCGTATAGATTTGAGTGTATTGAATATTTTTATTCCATAATGGTAGTGTATTTAGACATAAATCGACTTTACCCTCTAGTACTTGTTTTTCAATGTCTTGGGAATTACCTTCGATTAAGTTAATTTTAATATTAGGAAAAAGATTCATAAATTTAGGCAGAATTTTATGTAGTATATGGAACGCTAATGTAGGTGTAACACCTATGTTTAAAAAACCGGAATTCAAGTTTGAAATATTAGTGATTTTTCGCGTTACATCATGATAAAGTCGCTCTTGTTCTTGTAGATATTTATAATAAAGTTGACCTTCGGGCGTAAAGGTAATGGGATGTTTTTTACGATTAAAAATAATGATGTTCCACTCAGTTTCAATATTTTTGATAAAACTACTGAGATAGGGCTGGGAAACATAGAGTTTATTGGCTGCCTTGGTTATTGTTCCTTCATTGATGATCGTTTCAATATATTTATAGTTACGGTTAATAAGGCTCTCTCCTTAATGACATAAGTAATTACTTATATGTTATATATACTAAAAACTATTTTACATTTAGTCAATATGAGCAGACAATATATATGTTGCGTTTAATTCTTAAGGGGAAGGCACTGTAACTAGAAAGGAAGTCAATTTTTTATGGAAAATAGTACAATGGATATGGAATGAATTTGGACAAAAAATTTCACGATGAATTTTGTAGTTAACTTTTTGGTTAATTTGAATATGTATTTACTGATTGTTTTAATTGCAGGCTATGCGCAGTCTCAATTTAATGCCTCAGATAGTTCGGCTGGGCTGGTAGCAGGTTTATTTATAGTCGGATCACTGATGGGTAGATTTGTTATGGGGAAATATATCAATAGTTTAGGACCTAGAAAGGTACTCTTAATTGGAACTGTATTATTTACAATTACGAGTGTTTTTTATTTTGTAGAATCTTCATTATTATTTTTAATTATTGTTAGAATCATTAATGGATTTTCATTTGGGATTTGTACAACTTCAACTGGATCAATAGCAGGGTATATAACACCGGAAACTAAAAAAGGTGAAGGTATCAGCTTTTTAGTTTGAGTATGGTGCTTGGTGTAGCCATTGGCCCATTTTTAGGTTTATTGTTAATGCAACAATATTCAATAGAAGTCATCTTTGGACTTAATCTTGTATTGAGTTTTATTTCATTGATTTTGGCAATATTTATGAAAGTACCTTTTGAAACAATTGCTAGAACAGCAGAGGATAAAGGGTTTAAGGTTTCAGATTTTATCGCGAAAGAAGCCATTCCAATTGCCATTATCGTGTTTATACCTGGTCTTTCTTATTCTTCTATTCTTAATTATATTAAAGTTTTTGCGCAAGAGAGAGACTTAATTACAGCTTCAAGTTATTTTTTCGTTATCTATGCAATCGTCTCAATTTTTTCAAGACCAGTTTGTGGTAGATTAATGGATGCAAAAAATGAAAATATAGTTATATACACTAGTATTATATTTCAGGCTATCTGTTTCTTAGTTATTGCATTTTCACATTCAGCATGGATGTTATTAATTGGTGGTGCTTTATTAGGATTAGGTTATGGTAATATCACGTCTACGTCTCAATCGGTATCTGTCAAAGTCGTACCAAAAGAAAAAATTGCGCGAGCAACCTCAACATTCTTTATCGGTTTAGATTTAGGCTTAGGATTTGGGCCCTATATACTAGGTTTGTTTACTAATCAGATCGGGTTAGGCAATATGTATATAGTAATAGCTGTATTATTAATTGTCACTTTCTTTATCTATCGCTTCATACATGGTAGAAAAGTGAGTGTGTCAAAAGCATAATCATGCCCCTCGTGAAATATTGAATCCATTTTCAAGAATTTGAATTATTTAATTAACATATGCCCCTTTCAATGATGGCACATATAAGTGCAAACTTGAGAGGGGATTTTTATATATTTTAAATGGTTACACATAATACAGCTGCTAACAAATTGATTAAAGTCTGAGCATCTATTTATGTTATACAAGCGCAATCAGTTTACGATATGTACAAAGCTGTAATTTTAGTTGTTTAGTTGGTACACTGAATATACAGTAGTTGTTAATACAAATACATAAAAATTATAAGATAAATGAAAGGAGGTTGTTTATGTTTTTAGCATGGAATGAAATAAAGCGTAACAAATTGAAATTTAGTCTGATTATCGGTGTCTTAATTATGATTAGTTATTTGCTGTTCCTATTATCAGGTTTGGCAAGTGGTTTAATGAATATGAATAGAGAAGGTATTGATAAATGGCAAGCAGACGCCATCATTTTAAACAAAGATGCGAATCAAACGGTTGAACAATCAATGTTTGATAAAAAGGATGTTGCAGATACATATAAAAAACAAACAACGCTAAAGCAATCCGGTGTCATTGTATCTAATGGAGATAATGAAGAAAATGCATTGCTATTTGGCGTAACAGATGATTCTTTTCTCGTGCCGAATACGATTGATGGAAAGAAATTTAATGCTGATAATGAAGTCGTTGTTGATGAAACGTTAAAAGAAAAGGGATTCAAACTAGGTGATACATTATCGCTATCACAATCCGACGAAAAGTTAAAAATAGTTGGGTTTAGTGAAAGTGCTAAATATAATGCTTCTCCGGTACTTTTTTCAAATAACAAAACCATTGAAAATATTAATCCGTCATTAACTGAAGATAAGACGAATGCGGTTGTTGTAAAAGATAAAGATTGGCAGTCTAAAGATTTAAATCATAATTTAGAAGCGATTGGTATCGAAAGTTTCGTTAAAAACTTACCAGGTTATACAGCGCAAAACTTAACGTTAAACTTTATGATTTCATTTTTATTTATCATCTCTGCTACAGTTATTGGCATCTTTTTATATGTCATTACATTACAAAAAACGAATTTATTTGGTGTATTAAAAGCACAAGGCTTTTCAAATGGTTATTTAGCCAAAGTAGTGTTGTCGCAAACGTTTATCATTGCCTTGATTGGTACGGTCATTGGACTGGTATTGACCATAATTACAGGAGCGTTCTTGCCGAGTGCGGTACCGATTAAATTTAGCGCCACAACATTATTAATTTATGGGGTTGTCCTTATCGCTGTTTCATTAATAGGTAGTCTATTCTCCATATTAACGATAAGAAAAGTTGATCCACTGAAAGCGATAGGGTAAATGAGGAGTGTATAATAAATGCTAGAATTTAAAAATGTCACGAAATATTTCCAAGATGGAAACCAAAAAATAGAAGCTGTGAAACCTACCTCACTAAAATTTAATCAAACTGAACTCATTGCAATTATAGGACCTTCAGGATCTGGGAAAAGTACTTTCCTAACTATGGCGGGCGCACTTCAAACACCGACGTCTGGAGAGATTCTCATTAATGGTAAGGAAGTCTCCCAGATGTCTCAGAAAGCATTAGCAAACACGCGGATGCAGGAGATTGGCTTTATACTTCAAGCAACTAACTTGGTGCCTTTTTTAACGGTGAAACAGCAGTTTAAATTATTGGCTAAACAAAAGAAAGATGTATTAAGTCAAACTGAATATAAGCAGTTGATGTCACAACTCAATCTCGAAGCAATTGAAAATAAACTGCCGAGTGAAATTTCTGGTGGGCAAAAGCAGCGTGTAGCCATTGCTAAAGCGCTATATACACAACCTTCGATTATTTTAGCGGATGAACCAACGGCTTCGCTTGATACACAAAATGCGATGGAAGTCATGGGAATTTTAAAAGCACAAACATCAGAAAAAAATAAAACGTGTATTGTGGTTACACATGATGAACGACTTACATCCTATTGTGACAAGGTTTATCATATGGAAGATGGCGTGTTAACACATACTTAAATAACGGTTTAATATGGGTACGGTGATATTAAATTATTGTGAAAGTTAAAGTTATAATCTCTAAATAAGGGGATGAGCATAATCAAACATAGGCATGAAATGGAATTGTTATGGAAAGCATATAAATATGAGGTCATGTGGCATAGTCAACAAAGCTATAATGAGATTAGAGAAATGCTTAAAGGGCAATGTGAATATAGAGATGTTGAAGAAGCAATTGATCATGCACTGTCCATACAGCCTAGCAAAGGTTCGGTAATCAATACATTTAGCCATATATGGGGTTATTTTAAAAAGTTTTGTAGCGCCTCAGAGAAAGCATTATTTAAAAAGCTGAAGGCACAATACTTACTAGATCGAATCGATACACATACGCTCATTTTCTTTATCTATTGTATGACAAGATATTATGATGTTACGTATCTCAAGGAATCCACATTAATCAAAAATTTTTCAATCGCAAATAGATCATTTAAATAGGATGATTTGCTAACGTGATGGTTGATTCAAGTTTATGATATACGCTGTGTGATTTAGTCGATGGTATGGGCGATAATTTTAATGTCATTACAATATAAAGTTTCTTAATCATAACGGTTGGTGCATATGAAGCATCAATCATTATTTTTGTTTTAAATTTAAAAAAAGTTGTTTCATATGCTGTTTATATAACTAATTGACTCTATAATAATGGAATGGTAATATTACCCCTATTAATCCAATCGGAATAATAAGTGTGTGGAGGGATAAAGATGAAAAGAATGAAATTAGGATATTTTTTAACTGGTTTTGGTCACCATGTTGCGAGTAGTAGACACCCAGATGCATTAGAACGTGGGGGTATAAATTTAACGAAAACCATTGAACAAGCAAAAACGTTAGAGCAAGCTAAATTTGATTTTCTATTTGTGTCTGATAGTTTATATCTTGATAACAAGACGCATCCAGATATGTTTACGATGTTTGAGCCAATTTCTTTAATGTCTATTGTAGCTAGAGAAACTCAAAATCTTGGATTGATTGTGACAGGATCTACTTCATTTTCAGAACCATTTAGCCTTGCGAGAATCTTTTCGTCTTTAGATCATTACAGCAATGGCAGAGCGGGTTGGAATATTGTTACATAAGGTATTAATTATACAGCGAAGAATTTTAATGGCACTACGAATGCAAATCATGATTTACGCTATGATCAAGCCGAAGAATTTGTGAATATTTCTAAGCAATTATGGAGTTCTTGGCGTGGCGTTAATACGGAACATCTTCATGCTGCAGGAGGCTTTTTTGGTGAAAAAGAGCCAGAACCAATTAATTATCAGGGGGAATTTTACAGTGTAAAAGGCCCATTAAATATTGAAGCATCACCTCAAGGTTATCCATTACTTGTACAAGCAGGTTCTTCAGAAAAGGGTACAGAATTTGCGTCGAAACATGCAGAAGTTGTATTTACAGCGCAAAATGATATCAACGATGCAATCACGTTTGCACATAATTTGAAAAATAAAGTTGAACAAAAGCACGGAAATGCACATGAAATTGTTATTATGCCAGGTATTTTTCCATTTATTGGAGAAACACGCGAGGCAGCGGAAGCGCAATTCCAAGAATTACAAAATCTTATTGTGCCAGAGATGGGAATAGAGTTATTATCTTCTTATTTAGGTGATACAGATTTAAGTCATTACGATTTAAATACACCGTTTGAAAATATTGAAGTAGAAAAAGGAAACAATATACAAAGTCGTGTAGACTTAATCAAAGATACAGCGAAGAAGAATGAATATACTTTAGAAGATGTAATGAAGCACGTTGCTGGTGCAAGAGGGCATCATATCGTCGTTGGTACTGCTGAAGATGTAGCGGATAGAATGGAAGAATGGTTTACAAGTGGTGCAGCAGATGGATTCAATATTATGCCACCGCTCAATCCGACGCAGTTTGATTTATTTGTCGATAAAGTGATTCCGATTTTAAAAGAAAGAGGTTTGATTCAAGCGGCTTATAGTGAAGGGACTTTACGTGAAAAGTTGGGATTAAATCAAAAAATACATAGTTAATATGGATAGATAAAAAGCTAGAAAAAGTGACGACATCGCATCCATTTCGATATTAATTAGAAGGTATTTGCATATAAAAAATAAACAAAAAGAGAACGTACCGTTTAAAAGCGCGTTCTCTTTTTTATATGTTCAAACGCAACATATAGCCTTTAGTCAACTTCATTAATCACGAATCGCGTTAACTACATCAACCATGTCATCGTGAATAACAACATCTGCATCTCGATCATAGGGCGTTGCATCCTTATTAATGATAATAAGGTGTTGACCTTCAAAATAAGAAATGAGACCTGCTGCAGGTTGAACTACAAGAGAGGAACCTAAGACGACTAAGGTGTCAGCTGCTTGAATTTTTTGAATCGCATTAGAAATAGTCTGTTGATCTAACATTTCACCGTAAAGTACAATATCGGGTCTGATTGGACTACCACATGTTTTGCAATGGCGTAGATGCTTTGCCATCACTGTGGCTTTATCATATTTATGTTCGCATTGGATACAATAGAAGCGGTTTAAGGTTCCATGAAGTTCGTCAACATTCGCGCTTCCAGCATCTGTATGCAGTCCATCGATATTTTGAGTAATAACACCTAATGAACGTTGATGGTGTTCAAGTTGAGCAATCCATTCGTGTGCGACATTAGGTTGCTTGTCTGCCAATAGTAGGCGCTTATGATAAAAATCAACAAATCCTTCTGGATCATTTTGTAAGTATTCAGCGCTTAGTAAATATTCTGGAGCGTAGCCTTCCTTTGAAATCTCATCAAACAAGCCGCCCATAGATCGAAAATCAGGCACGCCACTTGCGACAGAGACGCCAGCACCTGTGAAAAATGTAATCTGATTCGCATCTTTAATAATCTTTTTTAAGTGTTCAATATTTTGATTCATTTATCTCACTCCATTGGAAATTTTAAATAATATGATGCAAATACGAGTAATATGCGTTGCGCTTTTAATATAATTTTAAATTTTAGAAAGTATTTTAGCAAATATAAGAGAATTTAAATGATGTTCAAAAGAGGTTCGTCAGATACAAGACAATTTTATGAAGCATGCTTTATAATGGGTTTAAAATGAGAACCGAGGTTATTTTAGTGAAGAAATTGTGGATTTGGGGAGCAAGTATCATAGCGATAGTTATTGTAGTAGGGATTGTGATGGCAGTCTTTGTAAGTCAAAAGCCATCAAAACAGGTAACACACTCAAAATTCGTGAATCATCCGATACCTACATTATTTTTACATGGGTATGGTGGCAGTGCCAATTCAGAGAAGTTCCTGGTACAACAAGCTGAAAACAAAGGCGTCACTCACGATGTCATCACCGCAGTGGTATCTGAAAATGGTAACGTCACCTTTAAAGGTCAGTTAAACAAAAATGCCATCAACCCTATAGTGAAAGTTGAGTTGGAAAATAATAAAGACGGTGACTACGATAAAAATGCAAAATGGTTTAAAAATGTTCTGGTAGCCCTACAAAAGGAATATCAATTCAAGCAATTCAATTTTGTAGGTCACTCTATGGGAAATTTATCATTTGCGACGTATATGCTGAATTATGGTAACAATGCCTCCCTACCACGTTTGAATAAACAAGTAAATATTGCGGGAACATTTAATGGTGTCTTAAATATGAATGAAGAAGTTAATGAAATTAGTGTGGATAAAGAAGGGAAACCAAGTCGTATGAATCCACCGTATCAGCAATTGCGTGAATTGAAAGCAATTTATCAAGGCAAACAGATTAAAGTGTTGAATATTTATGGTGACCTTGAAGACGGCACGCACTCTGACGGTCGTGTATCGAACAGTTCTTCAAAGTCATTGAAATATTTATTGGGCAGTAGTCCGGAAAGTTATCAAGAATCAAAATATCATGGTAAGCAGGCACAACATAGCCAATTACACGAGAATAGAGATGTCGCTAATGAAATTATTAAGGATTTATGGGGCACATCATAAAATTAAACATTTAAGGGTTAGAATTGAAAATTTATAAAGTGTGAATTGGGTTTATTGTTATGGATAAATTATACAGTATAAAAGACCTGGAAATGCATGGAAAGTGCGTTTTCTAGGTCTTTTATATTTTGTCGTATTATCATTGTTAAGCTTCAAAGTAGAGATAGCGAGGTCTAAGTGTTTAACTTTTCATTATGTCGTGAAAGGTGTTCACGTAATGTATTTTTATGTTTAGGCTGTGTAATGAGTTGGTTGCTATTAGTTTAGCAACATATTTATTATAAGTTGTTAAGGATCAGACAATCTTCTTGTTCTGAGCCTATGTTCGGGTCAGTAATGATTTGCATTAACTTAGAAACTTCGGAAATTAATGTTTCTTGGTATGGTGAGTCTGCACTGAGGTATAAATCGATAAGGCGCACCATGCCGTTACTAATAAATGTAAGGTATACATAGTCATCTAATTTTTGATTTAAGCCTTCTTCATAAGGAATTTTTTTCTCGAATTCTTTTTCCATAAAAGTACGCAAATTTTTCTTATATTTATCAGAATATTGGATACTGAAAAGTTTTGTGAAAAACGCTTTGTTTTCTTCAAAAAACGCAAACCAAATTTTAACTCCCTGTTGCATACCGAGTTCTTTTTTGGCTTCACAAATTTCTTCGAGCGCTTCGAATTTTTTATCGACAATACGGCCTAATAAGTCATATTTATCAATATAATGTAGATAAAATGTTTTTCTCCCGATTTGCGCGTGTTCTGTAATATCTTTTACTGTAATTTTATCAAAATCTTTCTGTTCAAAAAGCTCATAAAAACTATCATTAATGGTCTTTCTTGTTTTTACAATACGTAAATCCATCGTGATTACACCTTTCTTATAACCCACTTTCAATAAAATGAGTATTATTTCTCATATTGTACTACTTATGAATTGTATAATTGATTCTATTTGTTATGATTCAATTATACACACATGATACATAATTAGTTGTCAAAAATCTTTTTATCGGGAAATATTATTGTGATAATTTATGCATAATACATTTATTATTAAACAAATTTCTTGAACAATAATTACTCTAGCTAATAAATTAAATATTAGTAAAGAATAATTTGATTTAAAAAGGCGTCATAGGGATGTCTGATCACAAGGAGAAGAAAGTGCTTCAAGAATTAAACGATTTTATAAAACATTATATCAGTCGCTAGGAGATGCTCACTTCAATGTTATCATTATAGTGTTTTACACAAAATCATATTTTAAATAATTGCTTTTAATATATAAAGGGCAAACAAGCTTATATACAAATGACGCACCTCAATTTAAAAGCGGTTAGTCTTTTTTATTGGATATATCTTTCGTAAAACACCAATTTAAGGTAGAAAACAACTAAAAAATAATTTAATATTAATCTAAGGAATAATATGACCTGGCTTATATATTATAGAGATGCATACGGACACATATACCTTAAGTAATGAATCATTGTGGAGGTTTGTAATGTCAACAGAGATTAAGGGAATTACATTTTTTACAGATAATTTAGTGGATACATCATCGCATGCTTGTAATACATTCAACGTCAATCCAACATACAAGGAACTCTTTTTTGATAATAATGTTTATACCATGTCGAGTGCGCAAGGAAAATTCAGGTTGTCAAATAACCACCCATTAAAAGTAGCAAATTATGCACAAATTGAACAATATGCAATATTTTTTGTAGGAAATGTGTTTCATACTATGGGTGCTTTTAGTTCAACGAATAGTCAATTACCAGCTAATACAATCGTTGGTCGCTATAGCTCAATCGCTGCTCAAGTTAGAAGAATGGCTGGCAATCACCCGATGGAACGTTTTACAACGTCAATGTTAACTTACAGTAAAAATACTTGTGCATTTAATGACTATCTTGATGCGGCAGGCGTTGAATTCGATCATCGCCCCTCAACAGTCGGTGGCATGGAACCGATAGTTATTGGAATGATGTATGGATTGGACAAGATGTATTGTTTTCTTCAAAAGGTATCGCTGTCGGTGATGGTGCGATAGTAGCAGCTGGTTCAGTGGTTACCAAAAATGTGCCACCTTATGCAATTGTGGGTGGTAATCCCGCTAAAGTAATAAGATATCGATTTGAAGCACATATTATTGAAAGATTACTTAAATTAAAATGGTGGCAATATGGATTTGCAGATTTCAAAGGCGTGACTGCAGACGATTCGATTGAGGTATTTTTAGAAAAAGTAGAAAAACTTGTGTCTACAAATCAAATTCAGCCATTTCGTCCTACAACCATATCAGTAAAAGACTTTTTAGATATTGAAAAAAGTTCAGAGGAATAATTTCAAATATGGATGTATGAATTGTATAAAAGTGAAGATGGTACACGGAGTCCTATTAATTGGTTTCGTGTACCATTTTTATTTGTTAATATGCGAGTTAACAAAGGGGAATCAAGGTCAATTATGAATGTTATAATTAGTTGCTAATTTTATACATATAATACTTTACTTAATAACAAACGGGACAGCAGCTGAATTAAATCAGGTTTGCTGTCCCGTTTCGGGCTGGAAAGGATTAAGTTTAGAATGTATTGGTTATAGTGTGTGTATTGAAGTTTTAGCTAAATTTTAATTATAATTCTATTAGTTTTGTTCGTTACTACCTTCAAACAATGCAATCAGTCCATAGGGTGCATCTTGACCTAAGCACAAGTCTAATAATTCATGAGATTCTTCGGCCTCTGCGGCACTACGTTTAAATAGGGCATGTTCATAGTTTTCAAGTGCAAGTTCAATATCATTTGGATATTCAACAATTAACTTGCCAAGCTCTGCTGCATCATACATTGCTAGGTTTGCGCCTTCTCCAGATGGTGCCATTAAATGCGCAGCATCACCGAGTAGCGTAACACCAGGTGTACGTTGCCAACTAGGTTTTACAAATAATTCAATACCATTTGCAATTATATTATCAGTATTATCATAAAGCTGATATTCAAAATAAAGTTCGTTCAAGGGTATATTTGCTAAATCATTTAAATGAAGTCCAGATAATTGGAAATGGTGATTAGCAGTGACTGTTACAGGCACTTCTCCAGAGTTTAAAAGGTTATTATAATGTTTAAGTTGCCATGTAAAAAGTCCTTCAAATGAATGCGTTAAATCGTTAACAACTGTCATGTTTACACTTTTATGGCTTATGTGAATGACTGGAAGGACAGATGCATAGAAACGTTTAGTGAAATATTGTTGCGCTTTCCATCGACCATAATAATCTACCCCAGACCATGAAATGGTTGGCCAACAATCATTCATTTGCCATAGTAGCACACCACGACAATAATCATTTTCTGAACGGAAATGTTCAACTGAATAGCGCATCACGATACCGGCAAGTATTTGTGATAAATATACATAATCTGTAAAATCTTCAGTTAATTTAAACTCGGCTTGCATATAATTATCAATAATTTGATTGCCATCTTTACATTTTTGATGGGTCAACATCACTGACGAATTGGGAGATTGATCACTTGTTTTGGAAAATGAGTCAATCGTCTTCATACCAGGATAACTTTGAAAGCCCATTTCTGAAATGAAACGTGCATGAAGTTGTTTGATAGATTCGTAAGGTGCTTGGCCATCATAAGCTAAATAGTAATGAAAATCGCCATCCTTAGCGTAATCAAAAATGGACTTAGACGTATGGTTTGATTTCCTGTTTGGAGATGAATGAGCGTAAGGTACTTGTGGTGCACTCCGTTTCGTAATATCAGGTATTGTTTCAAGAAATAGCGTCTTATAGCGTGTTTGCATTATATGTTTCATATTTTCATCTGTGATTTTCGATACCTCGAAGAAATCTCGTGTCTGTGCGGTACGAGGTCCATCACTTGTTAACATTGTATAGGTCATATCGATTTCATTG
This sequence comes from Staphylococcus sp. LKG4-2, assembly GCF_050955665.1. Taxonomy (NCBI): domain Bacteria; kingdom Bacillati; phylum Bacillota; class Bacilli; order Caryophanales; family Staphylococcaceae; genus Staphylococcus; species Staphylococcus sp. LKG4-2. The sequence goes on from NZ_CP194532.1 coordinate 317,847, forward strand.
TTTCCAAATAGCAATATTAAACTTGGGTGATGTGCCATGCGTTCAATATTTTGAATCAGTTCCATAGTCACATTGACCATGAAATCCATATCTGTTGGGTAAGACATACTCGTAAACATACAATCTTGGATAACTAAAATACCGTATTGATCGCACAAATCAAAGAAAAGGTCTGACGGGTAGTAGGCGCCTCCCACACACGAATACAATTGATATTTGCACGCACACAATCTTTAATTTGGGCTGTTAAACTATAGCGACGTGATTGCGTTAAAATGGCATCTTCAATAATCATGTTCGTACCTTTAATAAACACAGGCGTGTCGTTAATTATAAATTCGAATTTAGAGCCGTCTCCATCATTGTCTCGATTTAATTTGACCGTTCTTAGGCCAATCGAATAGCTTGTGTGATCTATGGATTGGTTACCTGTATATAGTTCAACGTCCACAGTATATAACGGTTGCTCACCGTAACCTATTGGCCACCATAACTGTGGATTTTCAATTATGAAAGTGTGCTTGAATGTATGACTATTGTTAATCGTAATAGATTCGATAGCCTGATTGTTGGGATCGTACAATGTGCATGTTAAAGATGTGGCTTCGTCAATAGCTTTTTTTGAACGTACATTTAATTCAACTGTTTGTGTATGGTGTGTCTGAGTAAATAGAAAAGGTGGTATGTTCATGTAATCGCCGTATTCAATCGCAATCGATTTCCATATACCGAAATCAGGCAATTTAATGCCCCAGTCCCAGCCAAACATGCATTGAGCTTTTCTTAAGTAAGCTAAGCCATTTTCACCTTGCAGTTTTTATTTCTTTTAAATACTGTACTGGAGAGTAAAATTGGATTTCTATAATGTTTTCACCAAGTTCGACATAAGGCTTAATATCAAATTTATAACGACGAAACATATTATCCGTTTCTAATACGTTGGTATGGTTGATGAAAATCGTTGCTAACGTATCGAGACCTTCACAATTTAATAGAATTTGCTCACTCATTAATACCTCGGTTTCTAAAGTAAACGTCCTAGAAAAACTGTAATGATCATTAAATAAATATTGAATTGCGTCTTCGTTATTTCCATAACAGGGGTGATTGATTAAATTATTTTCAAGTGCTCCGGTTACGATACTACCAGGTATTGTGACAGGCATATCGTGGAAACGTGTTGTGTTTGTGAGATTATTTAATGTCCAAGTACCATTTAAGTCAATTACATTCACTGTGTCCATCTCCTTAAATATCTTGATATATAAAAGTTTAGCACTTTTATAATTCATAATAAAAAATAAAGTGGCGTAAAATCTAAAAATGTATTGGTATTAAATATCTTCCAAGACAGGTATTGCTTTTCTTTGTTTAGTAACGGCGTTCGTTTGAATGTCTATTTCAAAAACCATTTCTGAATGACCAGCTTCAACAAGAATTTCTCCGTTAGGGTTAACAACCATAGAATGGCCAGCATAACTATTCCCCTTGTGATGTTGATGATTTACATTACCCACGCTATTGCATGCAATGACAAAACAATTATTTTCAATGGCACGTGCTTGTAATAAAATACGCCAATGATGCAAATTTTGAGTTGTCCATTGTGCGACAACAAACAACATTTCAGCACCATTCTTAATAGAAGCTCTTGCTACTTCAGGATATCTCAGGTCGTAGCATATTATTTGTGATGCTTGAATGCCATTAATAGAAAAATTGTTAGGTTGGTTTAATCCTGGCGATAAGTAAAAAGGTTCATCTAGCATAGGTACCAAGTGAATTTTATCCGTACCATTTAATAATGTTTTATCTTTTGAAACTGCAAAAGCAGTATTATAGATGGCGTTAGTTCTCATATTAGCTACAGATCCTGCTACTATATGTGTTGTATACTGTTGTGCAAGTTGTTGTATAAATGGTAGAGATTGTTGTAAATCTATGTCCGCTTTATCTTTTAACTGATTTAAGGCATAACCATTATTCCACATTTCAGGTAGCACAATGATATCAGCATTTGTGTAATGCGTTTCTATTAATGAAGAGATCTTTGCTTTGTTTTGTTTGAAATTCGCTTCTGCAACTTCAAATTGATAAATTTGTAATTTCATATTGCTTACTCCTCGTACTTAAATTTATAAATTGAATAAATGTCATCTGAATAATATAGATCATCGCCATGTGAAGTTGTAATTAATTTGGGACAAAGATTATCGATGATTTGACCGCTTTTGATATTTTCAGTCATGTTATAAGTGAATTTTTTGATAGGAATATGCAGATGTTGCGCATCTGAAATAAATAAATCTCCGCATATTAAAATTTTATCTTGATTATGAAAATAGATGACATGACCTGGTGCATGACCAGGAGTTAAGTAATAATTGAAGGGCAGATTTGTATTAGTTTCTAGAGGTTTAACAATGTATTGAACACCTGTATTTTCGGTATGCGTTTTATTTGGATAAGGCAGCTCACCATTGATATAAGGGAGTTCATTTTTATGTGTAAAGATAGGTAATTTTCAAAGCTTCAGAAATACGTTTTGCGCCATTGATATGATCTAGATGTCCATGCGTTAAAAAAATGCCTTTAGGATTACCGAGCGATTTAGCAATCGTGATTTGTAGCTCAGCATAATCATCCATACCTGTGTCTATGATATAAACGTCGTTATCATTCACAATAAACCAAGTGTTTATTTGTATCGGGATACCAACTGTTGTCTGTATATTTAATTTATAAATATGGTCTGACATTTGAATGAGTTTCATTATTATCGCTTCTTTCTATTATTTGTTATAACTAAAGGGTAGAGGATAAGCGACAATGTCACAAGAAGGCACAAATAAGTAACTCACGTTAATGAGGAGGTTCATATGTTAAAAAATAGCATGGACTATGGTAGCTGTAATCTTGTAATTCAACGAGGATGTCCGATAGAAGAAACATTGATGTCATTAGGTGGAAAATGGAAAGGTATTATTATCAATACGCTTTATGATGAAGCTTACTTTTATAATGCATTACATCGTGAAGTTTCAGGTATAAGTAGAAAGATTTTGACAGAACAATTAAATGATTTGATTGCTTTGCAAATTGTAAAAAGAGAAGAAACGAATGATTATCCTAAAAAAGTTCGCTATTCCTTAACTCAACGAGGAAAATCCGTCTACCCATTGATAAATGAATTGGCGCAAGTGCTTAAAATGAATTAACTATGTCGTGTTATTGTGGAAGTTTAATAAAAAGGCAAGCTATCTGAATTAAAAATGCTCCTCTCAAAGTTTTCATTTTTTAATGTCTATTTTGAGAGGAGTATTTTTTATGTGTTAGTCTGTATTTGTTTGGTGTACTGAAAAACATGTACGATATTCAGAAGCACTTATTTCAAAATGTTTTGTGAAATTTTTAGAGAATAGCAGTGGGTCTTTATAACCTATTTTGCTAGATATTTCATTTATCAATAAATTGGTATTAATTAAAAGTTGAGAAGCATGATACATCCTAATATAAGTTAAGTATTCCTTAGGCGAACAGTTTAAATTTCTTTTAAATAATTTGAATAAATGACTTCTTGAGATATTGACTGATTTTGCAACATCAACAATTGTAATATCTTTTTGGTAATTAGAATTTATATATTCGACAGCATATTGAATGTCTTCATTTACAATATCAACTTGAACAGAAAAGTGTTTTGGAAACTTGTCTTGCAAGGCATAAACCAGTTGATATATATGTTGCATAATCAGTATGTCATGAGAATTATTAGATTGAATCGTTTGAGATAGGTTACAAATTTTTTTAATAATAGATTGAATATCTTTAGTGTTTTTATTAATAAGAACGTGCGTATCGACGATACTAGAGCGAGATAAATATGTAAGAATTTGTTTGCCATTAATTCCCACCCAATAATAAGTCCAAGGGTTTGAGAAAGAAGGTTTATATTCAACTTCCATACCTCGTTCTAGTAAAAACATATCTCCCGCTTTCAGATGATGAGTTTCATTATTATATGTAAAAATACCTTCACCTTGTGTGACGATATGTAATACGGCTTGTTGAAAAACGTTATAGCTATAGCCAACATTCGGCACACCAACTTCAATACCGCATTCTGCCAAGTTGGCATCTATCAATTTCTTTTGAAACTTTTTCCATAGTACTTGCATAATATCCCTCTTAATTAAAAAATGATTTTAATTTGTATTTATATAAATACATAGTAATATGAAATGAAACATTTTGCCATATATCATCACCATTATGCTATTCATCCCTCTATATCTGTAATGATAAAATAAAAACAACAAACATGAAAGCGCTTTACTTAAAGAGGATTTAGAGGTGGGAAAATGGACAGACATTTAACAGGAAAGCAGAAGTTTGCATTTGGATTTGGAGCAATTGGTAAAGACGCCATATTTAATATCGTCGGTGTCTTTTTAATGTTTTATATCACAGATATTGTAGGTTTATCACCCGCATTTGTTGGTGTTATGCTATTTGTTGCTCGTATATGGGATGCCATAAATGATCCAATTATGGGGATGATAGTTGATAACACTAGAAATAATTTCGGGAAATTCAAAACCTGGTTGTCTATAGGAACGTTAGCGAATGCAATTGTCACCATATTACTATTTACTAACTTTGATTTACCACAGACAGCAATGTATGTTTACATATCAATTTTATATATTTCCTGGGGAATGACTTACACAATGATGGATATTCCTTATTGGTCTTGGTTGCCGAATTTAACACATAATCCTAGAGAACGTGAAGAAGTGTCAGTAATTCCAAGATTTTTTGCGAGTTTAGCAGCATTCACAGTAGGTACATTTGGACTGTATTTTATTCATCAATTAGGAGACGTTTTTGGTAATGGCAGTGATTCAGTAGGGATATTCATATTTGCAATCATTTGTAGTGCAGTATTTATAATTACAATTAGTGTTACTGTTTTTAAAGTGCCTGAAGATAAGGAATTAGAACAACAAATTGGTATTAAAGTTAATTTTAAAGATATCGGACGTATTTTATTTAAAAATAAAGAGTTATTGGCAATTATGGGGGTATTACTAACTTTTAATTTATGTTTACAAACTTTAAATGGTTCTATTATTTACTATTTTAAATATGTGGTAAATGCAGAACATTTATTTTCAATTTTTAATTCGATGATTTTATGTGAAATGGTTGGTTTATTATTACTTCCTAGATTTATCAAATGGGTAGGTAGAACAAAAGCGTTTAATACGGCTATTTCATTTATTATTTTAGGATTATTGATTATTTTAATAGCTGGATTTATCGCTCCGAAAAGTACACTTTTAATTATTTTAGGTGCGGGCATTTTGAGAATTGGTTCTGGCTTCATGATAGGTATTACAACAGTTTCATTAGCTGATGTTATTGATTATGGTGAAGTTAAATTTGGACAACGCAACGAGAGTATCATCACGTCAACGAACACTTTCTTAACTAAGGCTTCACAAGCTGTTGCAGCATTAATAGTTGGTGTCGGATTATCAATTCTGGGATACACGCCAAATGAGTCACAATCACTCGTTACAATTAATGGCTTAAGAATCATGATTATCATAGCACCACTGTTATTCGTTTGTTTAACTGCATTTTTATATCACAAAGCCTTTAATTTGAAAGGAGATTTTTTAACGGATATTGAAAAGACTTTGCAATTTAAACGTCAACGAGAACATAGAGAAAGAATTAAATAGGGGGATGTCATATGTTTAAAGAAAAATTTCATGAAGATTTAGAAAAACAAAATGTGAATTTGTTGCCTAGAAGAGCTTTTTATATACCATATCAGCTTGGAGAAAAAGATTATGATTTCAAAACGAGATATGAAACTCAAAATATCACATTACTTAATGGTAAATGGCAATTTGAATTTTTTAATTCATTGGAAGACTATACAAATGAAGATATTAATAGCAAAGAGCAATATTTAACAGTACCATCTGTATGGAATTTGTATGGGTTTGATCAGATTCAGTATTTAAATACACAATACCCTATACCGTTTAATCCACCATACGTGCCTAGAGAAAATCCATGTGGTCGATATAAACGTTCATTTGAAATAAATGACTATAATGAACAAAGCGATTATCATTTAAACTTTGAAGGTGTCGATAGTGCATTCTATATCTGGATCAATGAACAGTTTGTAGGATATAGTCAAATTGCACATTCAATTTCAGAGTTTGATATTACACCATATGTTCAAAAAGGAATAAATTCAATTGAAGTCATTGTACTTAAGTACTCTGATGGAACATATTTTGAAAATCAAGACATGTTTCGTCATTCAGGTATTTTTAGAGATGTATATATATTAAAAAGATCTAAATCGCGCGTGGACGACTTTAAAATTGAGACAACAATAAACCATGAATCTAATAATGGAAAAATAAATTTCACTTTACAAGGAAAGCATCATTTAGGGAATATTAACTTGGTTTTATATAATCCTAAAGGGCTAGAAATAGATCGCGCAATTGTTTCAAAGCATCATCAATTTGTAATAGATAATCCACAATTATGGTCATCTGAGAATCCAGTACTTTATAAGATAATTATTGAAACAGAAAACGAAGTAATCACTCAGAAAATTGGAATAAGAGAAGTTAAAATACAAGATAATCAATTCTATATTAATGGAAAATCAATTAAAATACGGGGAGTAAATTACCATGATAGCCATCCTCAAAATGGTTTTGTCATGTATGAAAAAGATTTTGAAAAAGATTTAAAATTAATGAAACAAGGCAATTTTAATGCGATTCGTACTGCGCATTATCCGAAGGCACCATTATTTTATGAAATGACTGACCAATATGGTTTCTATGTAATGAGTGAGGCAGATTTAGAAACTCATGGTGTAGTAAGGTTATATGGAGAAGAAAATACAGAACACTTTAATATTATTGCTGATAATCCAAAATTTGAAACATCTATTATTGAAAGAATAGAAGCCTCTATCAAGCCATTAAAAAACTATAGTTCTATTGTTTCTTGGTCAATAGGTAATGAATCTGGATTTGGCATCAATATGGTTAAAGGATTGGAACGGGCAAAGCAATTAGACACGACAGAGACCATTACATTATGAAGGTGCATTGTATCGAGATAAAGAAAAAAATTATGATATGTCCAATGTTGATATGATAAGTAGAATGTATGCTTCTCCAGAAGAAATTTTAGAAACATATCTAGAAAATCCCAAATTAGATAAACCGTTTATATTATGTGAATACGCACATGCAATGGGAAATTCACCAGGAGATCTTAATGCATATCAAACATTAATTGAAAAATATGATAGTTTTATTGGCGGTTTTGTTTGGGAATGGTGTGATCATAGCATTCAGGTTGGGATAAAGGAAGGTAAACCAATTTTTAGATATGGTGGAGATTTTGGTGAGGCCTTACATGACGGTAATTTTTGTGTTGATGGTATTGTTTCGCCAGATCGAATTCCACATGAAGGTTATTATGAGTTTAAACATGAACATAGACCTTTGAGATTGGTTAACGAAGAGGATTATCGGTTTACATTGAAGAATCAATTTGATTTTACAAATGCGGAGGATAGTTTGATTGTTGAGGGAGAAGCTATTTATTTAGATGGTGAGAGAAAGGTGTTTAATATTCCATTAACTGCTTTCGCGCCTCATATAAGCCAAACTTTTGATTTAAGAGATTATGTAACGCTTGATAACATAAGTAGTTTGATGCTTCGTTATAAATTAAAAGAAGAAGAAAGCTATAGAGATAAGTATTTTGAGGTTGGACATGATCAAATTATTTATCAACGTCGAGCATTACCATATCTCAATGAAGAAAAAATGGAGTTTCAATGCAAAGATATGGAACATTCGATTAATATTTCGGTAGGCAACAAATATGCATATAGTTTTGACAAGAAACAAGGATGCTTAAAATCAGTGCTTCACAATAATGAAATCATTTTCAATAACAATACCGAAACTAAAATTTGGCGTGCCCCGATAGATAATGATGCATATATTAAAAAAGAGTGGTTATATTCTGGTTATAATAACATTCAAACACTTGTGACAAATTATAAAATAATTGAAGATGAGTCTAATATCAGTCTCGTTTTTGAAATTAATATAGAGTCAGAAGCCGTGCCGCCAGTTTTGAAAGGATCACTTACTTGGACGGTTTATCAAGATGGAAAAGTAAATGTAGATTATAACTTAGAAAAAGATAACAACGCACCATTTTTACCAAGATTTGGTTTACTAATAACTTTACCTTCAACATATGAACAAATAAATTACTATGGAAATGGTCCAATGAGTAGCTATCAAGATAAAGGGATAGCAACATACTTAGACATGTTTGAAACAACGGTGACAAATAATGGTGATGTGCATATTAAACCTCAAGAAGCTGGTAGTCATAATCAAACAACAATTATGAATATTACCAACAATGAGCATACGCTTACTATCACTAGTGAAGATACATTCAGCTTTAACGCATCACATTATTCTTTAAATCAATTAACAGAGGCAAAACATGTGGATGAATTGGAAATAGAAAATAACACATATTTATATGTCGATTATGCACAAAGCGGTATAGGTTCAAATAGTTGTGGTCCTGAATTAAATGAGGAATATCGATTAAACAATAAAAAGATAACGTTCAATTTTGATTTGAATATTTATTAGAATAAAAATTCAAATTTATAAAAAGTTCTAATCCTGATAGATTAGAACTAATTATTTATGGATTTTAACTAGGCCGAGACATGATTAAATGCCTCGGCTTAGTTAATGATATGGATAGTATATGAATAAACTGAAAGGATAAGTACAACTTTTATAAATTATTACGTTATTGAAGCGGATAAAAGATATTTAAATTATTTAAAATAACTTATTGCTATATGATTATTTTGATTTTTGTTTTCTACCAATTAGTAGTAAAGCAACACCTAAAATTAAAGATGACCAAAGTGGAGCATGGTTTTGACTTTGACCTGTGTTAGGGAGTTGTTGTTTATTAATTGAATGGTTGCCTTCATTTTTAGCTTCGGGGTGTTCTATTTCAGTATTTGTTGCGATAGGACTATTCATATTTATAATCTTTTGATGATTTATTTGGTTAGTTTTTTTTTGTAGCTAGCTGATATTGATTATGGTTTAGTCGTGTATTCGCATCACTCATTTTCAATGTATGATTAGATGCTTCGTTTACAAATGATCTAGAAATTTTAGAAATGTTTAATGTCGCATTATTATTTAAATGCGTTGGTCCATGATGGACTGCTACTATATTTTCTGAATTTAGATTATCCGAATTATCAATGTCTGTAGTTTGATTGATAGCAGGACTTTTGCCAATGTTTTCAATCACATTATCTTCTATATTTGTTACTGAAGTTACACTATCATTATCTTGTGTCGCTACAGTATCCTCCTCATCATCTTGTGTTTCAACATCGGTATTATATTCACCTTTCGTTTCATCTGTATCATCATGTTCATCACTGTTATTAGATTGTTGTGCATTATCAGTATCATTTTGTCCGTCCGGGTGTGTTTGGTCAAAAGTTTCATCAATTTCATTTAATTCAAATGTAGATGTTGTTCCTGATAACTCGAATGACACCATTAACATGGGTTTACCAGTAGGGCTGTCTTCTGATGATACAAATGTAATGCCCTCGGGAGAGATATCTTTATTTTCTTCATCGTATAAGTATTGTGTGAATTGAGGTGTAGTTGGGTTTGTAATGTTATAAATCATCACACCGCCTACGCGTTCTAAGCCAACAAAGGCGTACGTTTGATTGCCGATGGTTCCAACTTCGATGGATTCAACCTCAGGACCTTTGTCATCACTTCTTCCGTCTACTTCTATATCATTAAAGTCTTCGTAATTAGCATTAAAGCGCCCTGGTAAAATATCTTTTATGCGTTGTTCGATGTCGCTACCGCTATCGTAAACCATAGATAAATCAGAGCCTTTTAATATAGAAAATGAGCGACCGCTAAACGATACGAGTGCATTATATTTTCCATTTTTATCTCTAAATTTATGAGAAGTTGTCACTTTTAATCTACCTAATTGATCATCATCAAATAATCCATTGGCTACAAGTTTATCTAGTTCTGCTTGTGTATAGCCTTCATAGTATTTAGCATCTAGTTTGATATCGTCTTTAATATCTTTGACACGGACTTCTTCACTATAGCCATCATAGTCTTGTGCATCACCTTCATTAGCAATTAATAAGTATGTTTCGCCATTATATTCATATGCGGTAATACCATCTGGTTGTAACATGCCGAGCACAGGGACAGGGCGTAATGCTTTTTTACCATCTTTGTCTGAAGGGTCCATAGCATTTTCTGGTAAAGAATGATCTTTATAAGGCAAACCTTGTACTTTTACGAATTCACCTTTTTCAATATCTAGTTTCGCTATAGCACTAGATTCTTGAATTGTGACATAAGCGTATTTCCCATGTTCATCAGGAACGATGTACTCAGGTTCTAAATTTAGGTAAGCTGTTGATTTATCAGGACCTAATTCGCGAATAGAGTCGTTCATATGTGCCTGTGTGAGGGGAACGGTGTTTACATTTGTTTGATTTAATTTAGATGGTGAACCGGACGTATCAATAATTGACACAGAACCTTCTGGATTCTTTTTGTAATCATCAGATGGTTCGCCTTCGTTAGCTACAAGTAAGCGTGTCCCGTCTTTAGTGAAAGTTACCATATCGAGTAGACTGCCTACTGTCAAAGCGTTTAGATACTTTCCAGTATCACTATAAAAAACTACGTGACCAGGTTCTGTTTTGTCTTTGGCAGGTGCTGAAAGGGCGATATAATCACCGTTAGGATGAACAGCGACACTCGTTAAATCTCCGGATTTAATACCTGCATCTTCTAAATAAACTCTTTTTACAAGTGAAATATCTTTATTGTTCGTGTTTTTAATATCTAAAATGTCTAAAGCTTCTTTATCACCATTTATTGAATAAGCATAACCATTTTTGGGGTTATACTTTACAATTTCAGTGCCACCTTTATCAAATCCTGAGCCACTGTCATAACGACCTGTATGCTCGATGTTGAGTTGTGTTGACTCTTTAGTTGCATTACGTGTTTGTCTTGTTGTTTTAATTTGAGTTGATAAATTTTGTAATGCTGCCTTAGGTTGTTTGTCTTGTTCTTGCGTATCATGTTGAATGGTTTTGAGCAGTGATGTACGTTCATTGTTAGATAAGTTTTCTAAATTCTTGGATGATTGTTTGTTATTTGAAACTGTGTCTTGGTGAATATGTTTGTCGTTAGTTATTTTTGAAATGGGTTGGGTTTTTGTTGATGTCACTTCCATTTCATGTGCTGGGTGCGTATGCTGAACAGTATTATTTTGTGATTTTTGTGTTGATTGTTGTTTATGAGTTGGTATGATGGTCTCTTCTGTTGACTGATGTACGTTATCTTTTTCAGTAAATGTCGCTGGTTGAGATTTTGTTTTTGATGTTGTTGATTCATTAGGTGAGTCTAGAGTTTGTTTGGATTCATTATTGTATTGAACCTGATTTGGATTAATTGTTTTTTGTGTATGTGTGGATGTTGTTTTTTCCACTTTTGAAATCGTTTGTTTATCTTCTTGTTGAGTACGTTCTTGCTGTTGCTGTTTTTGAATTTTAGTGTCATTAACGCCTTTTTGTTTTGCATTGTTTTCTAATAATGGTTCTTTTTGATATTCAGTATTGCTTGTGCCAGCTTGTTGTTTAGTAATATTGTCTTCTACTTCTTGCTGTTCAGTAATGTGATTTTCCATTTTTTGTTCAGGTTTAAGTTTATTTGAGTTTCTATTTGATGTATTTTGATTAGGAATTGATTCAGTACTGTCATTTATAGATTGTTTGGCATGATTAATTGCTGTTTCTTTGCGTTTTTCGGTTTCTTTATGTATCGTATCTGCTTGTTTTGTGTGTATCGTATGATTTTCAGTAGATGTGGGTGAAGTTGATTGTGTTGCTGAAGGATTACTTTCATTAGTGCCTTGTTTTGGAGCAGTGGTTGTTTCAGAATCAATACGGTTTTGTTCACGTTCATCAGCAGATGCTGTATGAGTCATCCCAAGTAATAGACATGTCCCTATGGTCACCGAAGCGGCACCCATTGCACTCTTTCTAATAGAATAAATGGTATTCTTTTTAGCTTTGTTAAACATAAAATCCCCCTAAATAGATAAAATACGTACGATTTCATTATCTCATTACGATGTTTGTCTATTATTTTATAAAAATAAAGAATTAGTAAATATTCTTTACAATAAGTGAAATAAATAAAATGGTTAATCAATCATATCAATCATATAATTCGAACAATTTAAAAATAAAAAATGAATTCATGTTACACTATGAAATATAGCAATTATACATATTTTATAGGGGGAACTTATATTATGTTTAGTAAAGATAACAAAGCGTCGATTGGGATTGCCCTAGCTTATCTTAGCTTTATCGTAGGCGCAGGTTTTACGACTGGACAAGAATTATTGCAGTTCTTCGTTAATCACGGCAATTATGGTTATATTGCTGCAATCATTACAGGTATCATCGTTACATTTGGGACGCGACAAATCTCAAAATTAGGATATCGTGTGGATGCAGATTCCTATGATATTTCTTTAAATAATTTGTTTGGAAATATTATGGGGAAAATCATCGACTTTTTAATTATCTTTTTCCTATTTGGTTTAACTGTGGTAATGGTAGCAGGTGGAGGATCTGCACTTAACCAAGGATTTGATATACCTATTTGGATAGGATCGCTTGCCATTGTTATATTATTGTTTGTTGTTTTACAACTTAAGTTTGATAAAATTCTTGCAGTACTAGGGACGGTTACACCATTTTTAGTTATTGCGGTATTAATCATTGCCGGAACGAATATCATAAATCCTACAATTTCGTTTTCAGAAGTATCACAACATATTGAACCATCTAAAGCGTCAAGCCCATTTTGGTGGTGGGATGCGATTATTTATGGTGGCTTAATCACTGGTAACAGTTTTAGCTTTTTAACTATTGTAGGTAATGATGCGAATAATCATAAAATTGCAGGTAGAGGTGCATATTTTGGCGGATTAGCTTTTAGTGTGTTGTTATTAATTATGGTCGCTGGATTACTCGCTAATATTGGTAATGCGAATAAAGTTGATATTCCAACTTTATTATTGGCAAATGATATTCACCCAATCATAGGTATTCTGATGTCACTCGTCATGTTTGCAGTGATATTTAATAGCTGTATTGGCATGTTATATCCATTTTTAAATAGATTTACCAGCCCTGGTTCAAAGGCTTATGTTTTATTATTAGCTGTTTCATTAATATTGGCATATGTCTTGAGCTTTGTAGGTTTCGTAGATCTTGTAAACTTTGTATTTAAAGTGGTAGGTTACTTAGGATTATTTATCACACTTGCTTTACTTGTAAGATGGATTCAAAATAAATTCACGAAAAAGAAACTGATATAGCATAAAAAAGCTTGCTCCCTAAATTTTCAAACAGAGAACAAGCTTTTTACATATTATAGTTCTTGTTTTTTGAAAATATTTAATGATGCAATGTACGAAACGATTAAAATCAATAAGCCAACTAATGCATAAATACCAACAAATAGGTAAGTACTGCCCATAGTTGATGGGTTTAATGTACCCGTTGTAGAGCCAAGATTTGCGAAAATGGCACCATAGAAAACTATGAAAAATAAAGCAATCGCAATAATAGAAGTCGTAATTAAAATAACATTTGAATTTTCTGGACCAAATTTAAATGTTAATGGAAACATCATGGCATACGTTCCAGCACCACCAATACCGACGAATATAGACAGTACCGTCATTGCTAGACTTTGGGTCACGAGTGCAACGGATATTACGCCTATGATGAGGCCAATCAATATCAGTATGGCATAAAAGCTAAAATAACCATTTACATAGGCTTTTCTGCCACTAGGCAAAGTAGAGATATAGTACATCCATTTGGAATCTTTTTCATGTTTAATGTTATCTGTAACAGGTGATAGTAAGAAAATCATAGGTAAAAAACAAGTCATAGTCGGATTAATAAATGCGAAAATAATACTGGCAAAAATTGAGACAATAAGATAAGTGTAAAGTGATTTTTTACTTGAGTAATAACTGCTCATAATTAAACCTCTCATTATTTTTCACCTCTCATAATCAATTTTGTTGCATCGTCTGTGCTTTCTAAAGGACGTGCATCTGAAATGTCTTTTTGGTTATTGACCAACGTAACTCTCACATCTTTACGCTTTCTAGTTGCTACAATCGCTTCATTAGGTAAGTTGAAATCAGCTTCAGGTTGTTCTACTATGCCATAATGGTCCAACAAGTATTGTTTATCTTCCTCAAGTATAATTTGACCGTCTTTCATAAATATTAATTTAGTCGCAAGTTGTTCAATATCTTCTGAAATATGTGAAGAAATTAAAATGCTATTGCCTTCTGCAACATAATCTTCTAATATTTCAATGACTTCTTCACGTCCAGAAGCGTCCATGCCAGCAGTAGCTTCATTAAGAATGAGTATCTTGCTATCATGCCCTAGCGCAATGGCTAATGCGGCTTTCATACGCATGCCTCGTGAGAAAGATTTGATTTCATTATCGGTTGGTAATTCAAATGATTTTATAGAGGAAATTGAAATTTTACAAAATATTTATAGTGAACTAATAAGTTTTAGGAAAACATTAAATTAAAAACGCCAAATAACATATCATTTGTATAGTAAAGTAATTACTTTACTAAAAATAACTAGAAAAATATATTTAAGCCGCCATTGGTTGGCGGCTTAAATACGTTATAATGCTTTTGTTGTACACATTAAATTTAGTATTCTATACTAAATAAATATTAAATAAGCGGGAAAATAGCAAAAATGCATTTCTAGGAGGCATTCCATTGAAACAAGCTACAGAGTTAGCGCAATTATTGAAATCCTTAGATGGACAAAAATATGGTGCATATAAACGATTGAAAGGTGCGTATCAGTTTAAGCAATTTCGTTTAGCTATTGATCATGCACAAGTGGATCCTTATGCACCACCTTCTAAAATGAGAGTCATTATGAATCGCGAAACTGCAAATATTCCAAGAGACTTACTAGATTCAAAAAATAAAGTGATTGCAGTATCAGATTTCTTAACACGAGCGTTTAGAGAAAGTCTCGAATCATTCAAGCATAGTGAAAAAGATTCGAAAAGTGTCAAGAATATCTTTATAGATCATTGTGGTCAAGAGATTTTAGAGCGAACGTCAGTGGTCATTAATAAACATGACATCGACGTGCGACTTGAAGTTAGTTTACCTGCAGCTGGTAGAAAAATCTTAGGAAAAGTTGCAGCGCATATACTGATAGATACGCTACCAAAAATTGTAGCTGATGCATTACTTTATCAAAATATGAATCAGTCTGAACTAAAGAATCAGGTTACACTAATGTTAGATCAAGTGTTTATTCGTGAAGAACTTGAGCGTAGACAACTTGTATCATTTGTTGCAAATGGCGCGATATTGCCACGTAAAAGTGGGGTTTCGGATAAACCATTATCGGGTGCTGTTGCGTTTCATAGTCCTGAAAGTGTAGAAGTAAACTTATCATTGCCTAGTGGGAAGACGATTTCTGGTATGGGGATTCCAAAAGGCATTACGTTAATTGTAGGCGGAGGTTTCCATGGTAAGTCAACGATACTCGAAGCGTTAGAACGCGGCGTATATAATCATATTGATAATGACGGTAGAGAATATGTTATTACATCTCACGACGCAATGAAAATACGAGCAGAAGATGGACGTCATATTGAAAAAGTGAACATCAGTCCATTTATTAATAATTTACCGGGAAATAAAGACACACATCAATTTTCCACTGAAAATGCGAGTGGAAGTACATCACAAGCGACTAATGTGATGGAAGTGTTAGAAGCAGACACATCGCTATTACTCATTGATGAAGACACCTCTGCAACGAATTTCATGATTAGAGATAGCCGTATGCAACAATTGATTGCACCTGAAAAAGAGCCTATTACACCGTTTGCGAGTAAGGTGAAATCACTGTATGAAGATTATGATGTTTCCACTATTTTAATCGTAGGGGGTTCAGGGGATTATTTTGAAGCGGCAGATCATGTGTTGATGATGGATGAGTATGTACTGAATGATGTTACAGAAAATGCTAAAAAGATAGCTGCATCAGATGAAAGTGATAAACAGATAAATGCGAAACAACCATTTGGTGATATATCGAATAGAATCCCATTAAAATCCAGCTTCTCTAAAAAGGGAAAAGAAGATCGTTTTAAAGTGAAAGGCCGCTATTCCATTTTATATGGTAAGGAACTAATTGATATATCAGGACTAGAACAGCTTGTCGATCATAGTCAAACACAATGTTTAGCAGAAATGGTGGATTATTATAAAACACATCTTCTAAATGAACACGATACAGTATCTCAAGCTGCGGATAAACTTTATGACTTTATAGAAGTACATGGTCTTGATGCTATTTCATCATTTAAAGGCCATCCAGGTAATCTAGCCAAACCAAGAAAACAAGAATTCTGCGCGATGTTAAATCGTTATCGCGGATTAAAAGTGAAAAATAAATAGTAAGATATAAAAGAGAGCAATCATTGGTTATTAAACTCCAATGATTGCTCTCTTTTTATATGTAGATATTGAATTTATTGTGTTATTTATCCAATGTGAATACCATTTTTTGAATGATTATAATACAAAAATTAAAAGTAATGAGTAGTGTACGATAGAGACATAACTTATTATAAAATTGGGATAGGGAATTATTAGAAAATAGATAATTTATAATTCAAATTTGTTTGTAAATGTGAGGGAGTAACATGAATATAAGTATTTTAATAGCTGTTTTATGTATCTTAATATCTACTATATGTTCCATTTATATTCTAAAAACTAAGAATTTATCTATTATTGCATCTATAGAAATAAAGAAGGTACCACGTAATAAAGTGAATACATTAATATCTTTGTTTGTAACTTGTTTAATGATTAGTACGTGTTTTATATCAAGCGCAATAATATTTATGGATTATAATTTTTGCGGATCGCTGATTTTACTTGGATTGGGTTTAATAACAATTTTTGTATTTTATGTCTATTATCTCAAAATAAAATTAAAATGATCATTATAAAAGACATCAATCGTCGGATACTAAAATCTGAGTTGATGTCTTTTTAAATATGGCGATACATAGAAACACCAAATCAAGTTTCGTACACCTGAATTAGTGATAAATAAAAAATAACATTTACGACAAAGGAGTGGGAGTAATGGCAACAGAATCAGATCAAGGG
The DNA here is from genome assembly GCF_050955665.1 of Staphylococcus sp. LKG4-2. Lineage (NCBI taxonomy): Bacteria > Bacillati > Bacillota > Bacilli > Caryophanales > Staphylococcaceae > Staphylococcus > Staphylococcus sp. LKG4-2. The sequence continues at coordinate 335,310 of NZ_CP194532.1, forward strand.
TGTGTCAAATGTGGACATACTGAAATTGAAGAAGGCACGCTTTCAGCTACAGGTTCAGGGTTATCTAAAGTGTTTGATTTGCAACATAATAATTTTACTACAATCACATGTAAAAATTGTGGTTATACAGAATTTTATAAAGCGGATAAAAATCGAACAACAGATATTATCGATTTGTTCTTTGGAGGATAGTAAATATAAAAAGTGCTTAAACGATAGACAAACTGTATAAGATTTAACCCGAGTAGCACTATTTCACCTAATGTAAGAACGCATGATTGTGAGCGGAACTACGAAATCTTTTTTCCTAGATTTCTTATCCGCTCTTTTTTCATATAACATTTACTTCTATTTAATTTGAAATTAATACTCTTTTGTTAAGTTCGTGGTAATCAACATGAATACGCAATCTATAAAAATAGTTAGGAGTGGATTTAATTTATGAAAAAAAGGACCTCGAGTATCATATTTACTTTGTCAGCGGTTGGCGTATTTATCGGAACGCATCATGCCAGTGCCTCGGAACTAGAAGGACAGCAGAAAGAAGCGTTAGAACCAACTACAGATGAAACGCGTCAAAGTGATGAGACTATGTCACAATCACAAACTTCAGACAAACAGTTAGAAAGAGATACATATCCTAATAAAGAAGATAATATAGATCAGAATAATACAATACATAATACAGATGACACAACGACACAGTCTCAAATAAATAATAATAAAAATTTTGATAAAGACAACTCAACTTCTGATAATGGAAAAGCGCCTCAAGCTAAAGCATTCACATCGAATCAACAAGATAAAAGTAATGAAACTTTAGCATCTTCTCAAAAACAACAAGAAGCGCCATCACAACTCAAATTAGAACAATATACAGACTCAAAAGCGCACCCGCAGTTACCTAGCCAATCAACATCTCATCAACATAACCCAGGAAATAATCAGCAAACTGAAACAGATAATACTGATAAAGTTATTGCAAAGGAACAACAGAAAAAGCAACAATCAGAGAACACACAAATAGAAGATAATCATCATGAGGCTCACAAAGAATTAGCACCTTCGGATAAACCAGAAAATACGGATATCAAAGATACAAAACAACCATCTAAGTCATCTCAACCATCTTATCCAAATAATGACGAACGTACGAAACAAGAGCAAAATAATAAAGAAACAGTTTCAAATCAAACACAAAGCAATGAACATCGTTATGACATCATGACGATTGGCAAAGATCATACAGAAAAGAATTTAACTTGGTATCACGAATCCGAAGAACAAGGTTATGTAGAAATTGCAGAAGCAAATGACCGTGGAGATTTTTCAAATGCAAGACGAATTGAGGGACAAACACACCAAGGTAGCAACACGAAACGTTTAGTAAATAAAGATATACCGAATATGAATTATACTCAGGCCACGTTACCTAATTTAGAAGAAAATAAAGCATATATGTATCGTTTTTATAATGGAGAGAATGGAGAGAAATCGGCTATACGTCGTTTTGATACAAATAATAATGGAGAAACAAATTTTATAGCAGTAGCTGATCCTCAACTAGGGGCTTCCGGAGATTTAGCATCAGATAATAAAGGTTGGCAAAATACTGTAAATCAAATGGCACAATTAAATCAGAATCCTGACTTCTTAATGAGCTTGGGTGATCAAGTCAATCTACCTTGGGATGAAAAAGCGTATATTGGTTTTATAGAAGCAAAAGGTATGGAGAATTTTACAGTGGTACCTACTTTAGGTAATCATGATCGCGCCAACAAAGCATATTCTGAACATTTTAATCTACCTAATTTACAAAATGGCGGTAAAAACTTTGCGAGTTCAGATTTTTATTTCACTCACAATGATACACTTTTTGTTAGTTTGAACTCTGAGAGTTTAGACTTTAAAGGTCATGAAGAAACTTTAAAACGTGCAATTGCGGATACTAAAGATCAAAATCCTAAATGGATTGTGGGACTTACGCATAGAAACCCTTATTCGGCAGGTAAGCATTCTGACAAATTAGCGTCCAAAATCAGACGCGATAAATTTGCACCGTTAATGGAAAAATATAATGTCGATTTAGTACTAGGAGGACATGATCATTCTTATAGCCGTTCGCATGTGATGAAAGGGAAAGATGCACAAGTACAATGGGATGAAAATGGACAAGCACCACAAATGTACACGAATCCGGACGGTACAATTTATGTAACGTTAAATTCAGCTAGTGGCAGTAAATTCTATGAATTAGATGGTGAAAAGGATTATGCAGCCAAATCGATACAGGATAATCAACCAGCGTATACGAAAGTAAACATAACGAAAGATTATATAGAACTATTAACCTACCATGTGCCACAAGGTAACGAAAAACTTGGTGAACCAATTGATCGCGTTCGCATTAATAAAGATGATAAATAAAATACGTATCTGATTGATATCGTGAAAGGCATGTCTTCTATAAAAGACATCTTCAGGTAGGCATCGGGTTGTGTTCCTTCACTGTGACGGATGTTTAAAATGAAATGATTTCTAAATAGTATGATGAAAAGGTCTGAGACTATATATGTCTTAGACCTTTTTTCATAAACTCCGTAAAATCCATTGCTTTAAAAGAGAATGTACCCAGCTAATTGTGCACTTTAAAACGAAAGAAACATAGCTTTAATATAGTGTAATATACAAATTATTTATAAAAAAGAAGTTTACAATATAAGATAACTAACATAAGCTTAAATAGAATGAAAAATAGTCTGAATCGATAATCGATAAGGGGATGGATAAGAAATGAAGGGAAAATGGGTTTTAACGACATTACTTGCAAGTACATTAATCATCACTGGATGTTCAAATAGTAATGATAAAGGCAAAAATAAAGAAGATAATGATAAACAAACTGAACAAGCTAGTAAAAACAGTGGGGTGACATATCCTAAAGACGGAGTGAAGGGGATTTACGTCAGTGCAAATTCAACAAAAGGTGAAAAATTTGATGAATTAACTAAATTTATAGAAGATAGCGATTTGAATGCGATGGTTATTGATGTTAAAGATGATTCAGGAAATGTCACGATTAATTTTAATACAGGTAACAAAGAAATCGATAAACACACATTAGATATTGTCGACGCGAAGCCATTACTTAGCAAGATGAAATCAAAACATATTTACCCAATAGCTAGAATTGTTACTTTTAAGGATAAGAATTTAGCAGAAAGTCATCCTGAATGGTCATTCAAAAATGCAGATGGTACTGTTTGGGAAAGTGACGGTGGAGATAAATTTGTTAACCCATTTAAAAAAGAAGTATGGGATTACAATATCAATGTTTCAAAAGAAGCAGCTAAAGCTGGATTTAAAGATATTCAATATGATTATGTGAGATTTCCTGAAGCATTTGAAAATGTAGAGCACAGTTTAACTTACGATAAAGGAAAGTATAAAGATAGTGACTTAAGTGAAGTTGACCAACGTGTGGATACAATAACTCAATTTTTGAAAACTGCACGCAAAGATCTGAAACCGTATGGTGCTGAAATATCTGCTGATGTATTTGGTTATTCAGCAATGGTCGAAGAAGCGCCGGGTATTGGTCAAAGTTTCCCTAAAATTGCTGAAAACACGGATGCCATTTCATCTATGATCTATCCATCACATTGGAGTCCGGGTGACTTTGGCTATGACACCCCTGACAAAGAGCCCTATGGTGCAGTTGATAAATATTTAGATAAAGAGACTGAAGTATTAAATAAATTAGGTAATAAAAAACCTAAATCTCGTCCATGGTTACAAGACTTTACAGCGCAATATTTAGGTGAAGGCAATTATAAGACCTATGATAGTGAAGCTGTAGAAGATCAAGTAAAAGCATTGAAAGACCATGGTATCAATGAGTTCTTACTATGGAATGCTGCCAATGATTATACAGAAGGTGTCGACTACACACCTAAAGCAGATAAAGAGAAGGTAGAAGCAAATAAAAAAGAATTAAAAGAAGAAACGAAGAAAGAAAAATAATGTGAGCGTTCATATAAGTTGAATGTTAAATATTATAACAATGAAAAAATGAGTCCGGAACATAAATAAATGTTTCGGATTCTTTTTGTTTAAATGTGAGAATAAAAAGAATCATTAGAATTAAAATTTAATTAATTACCGAGTGATGAAAAAATAGATACTACATTCTACTTTTAATATTGTATAATATGAAATATATTAATATTTATATAATTAAAATCGAAAGAGGAGCACTGTATTTTATGATTAGAATTTTAATTCCATGTTTTAATGAGGCATCAGTGCTAGAACAAACATATGCCAAATTAACTGAAATTATGCAACGAGATAGTATCAGCAACAATTATAAATATGAATTGCTTTTTATAGATGATGGAAGTAAGGATCGCACACTAGCCATTATTAAAGCATTAGCACAGCGAGATCATGCGGTAAAGTTCATATCATTTTCAAGAAATTTCGGAAAAGAATCTGCAATGTATGCTGGATTATGTGCGAGTACTGAAGCGGAAGCATTAGTTATATTAGATGGTGACTTGCAGCACCCGCCAACCCTTATTCCACAGATGATTGCTCATTATAGAGATGGTGAAGACCAGGTTGTGGCAAAAAGAGATAGAACAGGTGAACACGTCATTCGCAAGACTGTATCTCAATTATATTATGCAGTAATTAATAAAATTGTAGATGTGGATTTAGAAGACGGCGTAGGGGATTTTAGATTATTGAGCCAACGTGCGATCAGAGAAGTAGTGAACTTAGGAGAATACAATAGATTTTCTAAAGGTTTATTTGCTTGGATTGGATTTGAACCTAAAGTGATTGAATATGAAAATGTTGTGCGTGCCGATGGTGAGTCTAAGTGGACGTTTAGTTCTTTATTGAATTATGGTATAGATGGTCTCATTTCATTTAATAATAAACCGTTACGTGCCATTTTATACTTTGGTTTATTTGTGTGCGCGATGAGTTTCCTTTATATATTATTTAATTTTATTTATACAGTCAGTTATGGTGTTTCGACGCCAGGTTATTTCACAACGATTGTCGCAGTATTATTTTTAGGTGGTGTTCAGTTAACATCATTAGGGGTCATTGGAGAATACATAGGCAGAATTTATTATGAAGTAAAACAACGACCGCTCTATATCATACGCCAAACCAATTTAAGTGATTGCGAGGTGGACTGAAATGAGAGCTTTACATATAAATAAAATCCATCTAATACTTACAGGATTATTTATTTTTTATATACTAATGGCTATTTTTACGCCATTAACCCATGATGATTGGGACTGGTATAGTCAATATGGTATTCAAATGTTGCAAGAACATTTTGCTAATTTAAACGGCCGTTATCTTGGTAATTTGTTTGAAATTGTAGCAGTTCGATTTGACTGGTTTAGGTGGTTGGCGTATGCCGTATTTAGCATGTTGATCATATGGGTCATCAGTCAATTTGTTAAACATAAACAGACTTCTATCATTTGTTTAGCGGCATTTATTTTAATGGTGACAATGCCAAATGAAATCTATAAACAAACGTATGGCTGGTTTGCAGGATTTTATAATTATGTACCAGCAACGCTGTGTGTATTATTTATTCTATGGTTTATTGTAACGGTACTATTTTACCGGAACAGTCATAAACCAAGTACGAATATCATTTTTTATTGCGTGTGTTTTGGTGGTCAATTTTTCATTGAAAATGCAACATTATTTAATACATTAATCATAGCAATCGCACTTGTATTACATATATATTTCTATAAAAAAGCGTATCCTAAATTTGTTGTAGGATGGTTCATTTCTGCTTTAGGGACAATCATTATGTTTTTGAATCCGAACTATCGCAAAATATTTTTTGAAGGTAGCGATTATCAACAGGTCTCTAGTGATACGGGTATCGTTGATAAAGTTTATAAAACGGTAACAACCATATTGCCGGATTGGATTTTCTTTAATCAAATTGTGATTATTACGATAATCGTTGGTATCTTACTTGTTATGTTGTATAAAACACGACAAATGACGAAAACATATACAAGTAGATATTGGTTCATCGTATGTGGCTTAACGCTATTACCGATATATTATTTTTTTATTTTTAAACAATTTGAATTACACCATTTTCACATGATTACACTTACTAATATTTTAAATACTATGGTATGTTTTATCTTTTTGTGTGCATTGATCTTGGCTATCCATACGGTCATATCTCAAAAGGAAGTTCGATATACGCTTTACTTATTAATCGCGTCAATCATACTTGTGTGTGGTCCTTTAATCATCGTATCACCCATAGGTCCACGTAATTTTTACACAGTATATGCAATTTATGTTGTCATATTATTAATTTTACTTGCGCAACTGGAAGTGTTTAACAGGAAATCAGAAAAGTGGATTACTGGATTAGCTATCCTTTGTGCAGTGATGTATTTAGGGGTATTCTACAATATTCACGCTGCAAATGAAGCAAGAATTAGTCAGCTAAAAGAAGCCGTTCATGCAGATTCTAAGCAAAGAATTTATAGTATGGAAAAATTACCTTTTGAACATTATTTACATCATGCCACACCAACAAGTGCTAAGTATCAAACGTTATTTAATGAATATGAAGGCTTACCAAAAGATACGAAAGTGAAGTATGTGCCCTATGGCAGTATTAGTAACCAAAAACAATCAAAATAATATTGTTTTTAAGTACAACAAACAAAATAAAAAGCTTTTATCCGATTTTTCTGAAAATAAGTTTGCAATACGTCGCCAAAGATGGTTAATTAAAGGTATACTTGAAATAAGAGGCATGTAGCAGTAGTACTTGGGATTTATGTGGTTTAACTGAGCAACAAGTGCATGTAGCAGTAGTGTTGACACAATCGCATTTGGACGTGTTACTTCAAATTTGGGGCTAATCATCTACGTTTTAGATGATTAGATAGAGAGACAGTTATTTATGTATTGGACAATGGATTAGTTATAATTTGATTGTAGAAATTATAAAAAGAAGGTATTTATATGAGTGAAAAAGAAATTGAAAATCATGAACTTGAGCAATTGAATAAGGAAATTGAAGCGGAATTAAACGCATATGACGCTGATAAAGAATTCCAAAAAGAAAAGAAACAATTTTTAACGCTTACATTTATTTGTAAATTGATTATTGTGTTGTTAATGCTAATGGGGTTAGTGAAGTTATTTATATAGAGTCATAGACAAATGCATATAGAGGTGAAATAGGTGACAATCTATAATATTAATTTTGGGATTGGCTGGGCGAGTAGTGGTGTGGAATATGCACAACGTTATAGAGCGCAGTTATTGAGAAAATGTAATGAAACGATAAAATTTGTGTTTTTAGATTTTATTAAGAATGAAAACATTCAAACATTGACTGAAAATATAGGATTTAAAAATGAGGAAATCATCTGGCTGTATCAGTATTTTACAGATATTAAAATAGCACCTACAAGTGTGACTGTAGATGAAATTATCAAACCATTGTATTCAGAAATCACTAAAGTTGAAGATCAAGGTAAAACTCGAAAAATCCATTTTAATCACAATAGTAATTATTTAGTATGTTATTTAAAAAATGAAGATAGTGATGTTGTAGATAGAGTGGAATACATTTCTAGAGGCAAGTTGCTTAGGAGAGACTATTACTCTTATGTACGCGTTTTGTCTGAGTACTTTGCACCTGAGGATAATTCGGCCAAATTATATATGAGGTCCTTTTATAATGAGGATGGATCCATTGCATATAACGAATATGTTAATGATGAGGAAAGTATGTTTGTTTTTGAGGATAATATTCTGTACGGTAAGCAAGCATTAATAGCTTATTTTTTAGAAAAATTGCATTTAACAGATAAAGATATGTTGATTGTAGATCGCTCAAAAGATATTGGACAAACGGTTTTGCAAAATAAAGGATCAGCACGCTTAGGAGTTGTGATTCATGCTGAACATTATAATGAATCGACAACAAATGATACATACATATTATGGAATAATCATTACGAATATGTGTTTATGAATGCACATGAGATTGATTTCTTTATTACAGCAACGGATATTCAAAATCAGTTGTTAGCACAACAATTTGAAAAAAATTATCATAGGAAGCCTAAAATTTATACAATTCCTGTAGGTAGTTTAAGTGCGTTAGTGAAGCCAAATCGTAGAAAACCTTACTCAATCATTACAGCCTCAAGGCTAGCGACTGAAAAACATGTCGACTGGTTAGTAAAAGCCGTATTGAAAGCGAAAGCATCTGTTCCTGAAATAACATTTGATATCTATGGCGAAGGTGGCCAAAGACAATTATTAAGTAAACTAATTCAAGAAAATCATGCTGAAGATTATATCACATTAAAAGGACATGTTAATTTAAATCAAGTTTATCAAGATTATGAACTTTTCTTATCGGGTTCAACTAGCGAAGGTTTCGGTCTTACATTAATGGAGGCTATCGGTTCAGGTTTAGGTATGATTGGTTTTGATGTGAACTATGGTAACCCAACGTTTATTAAGCATCAAAAAAATGGTTATTTAATACCGATTGATTTAAATGAGGATAAAGAATCTGAAATTATAGATCACCTTGCTGAAGGTATTGTTAATTATTTCGATAATGACACAAGCCGATTTAATCAAGCTTCATATGAAATCGCTGAAAACTTTACCCAACCGGTTGTCGTACAAAAATGGAACAATTTGATTAGTGAGGTGCTATATGATTAATTTATTTGATGTTTTTGATAAAAAAGCCATTATCTTATATAAATCTTTTAAACATGCTGGTAAGCAACGCAAAACAATCGTTATTGAAGAAAATGGATTTTTACCAGATGATATATTAACACCTTACGCTTTTTTCGCGAATAATCCTGAAACAACTTCACAACCTTTATTTTTTAATGAAGTACCGATTCCAAGATTTTGGACGATAGAAGGTAATAATAATACTGCCTTTATCAAAAATTTGGATGAGGTGAAAGCGAGAATTATTTATAAAGCAAATTATAAACATAGAATTGTTGAACGTGTAGAATGGTTAAATAAACGCGGGCATACGCAATACATAGATTATTACAATAAAGTAGGTAAGCGATACGCACAAGTGGTATTGGACGCAAACTCACAAAAAAGCATTTTGAAAAGGTATTTTAACTATAATAATGAAGTAATGATGGTAGAAAATTTTGTGACTAATGACATCATGTTAACTTGGAAAAACAAAGCCTATTTCTTCCATTCAAAGATACAGTTTGTCAATTTTTACTTAGAAGTTGCGCAGCTTGAGTCTGAAAACTTTATGATTAATTCACTATCGATTTCTTCTGCCGTATTAAATGGTTTGTCTGAATCTGGAAACGACTCTATTTTTTGGCAGGGAGATATTACGCCTGAAATTATGAAACATATGGAAAATGCACTGGCAAAAGAAAAACGAAATTTTAAAATTATTTTGCCTAGTCCTTCAGCGTATGAAAAAGTAATAGAGCTCATCGATGAACAATATAAAAATCGTATCTTCCAATCAGGATATGTTTATAGATTTGTGAAAGAGAATCGTCATTCTAATCAGGTATTAACTTTGACAAATTCAGACCAAATACCGCATTTAGAAGAAATCGTACAAGCCCATCCAAATCTAGAGTTTCATGTTGCAGCTTTAACAGAAATGTCTATGAAGTTATTAAGCCTCAATAAATATGACAATGTAAATTTATACCCAAATGCCAAAAGGCAAAAATTTATTTCGTTATATAAATCATGTGATATTTATTTAGATATAAATAAAGGTAATGAAATATTAGATGCTGTAAGAGCGGCGTTTGATTACAATTTAGTCATCTTAGGATACAACGAGACATCTCACAATAAGGATGTTACGCCAGAGAACAATCTTTTTGAGGAAGTACAATTTGAGATATTAAGTAGTATATTGAGGGATATTGTTGCTGAACCATCTCATTTAGATCAAAGGTTGAGACAACAATGGCAACAAGCAGGTTCAATCAGCAAAGCTGAATTTATCCGTTCATTAGCGCAATAATTCATTTTATTACAGAACATAAAATTTTAAATAGGTTACCAATACCAGGAGATATAAAGGTATTGGTAACCATTTTTTTATTTATTTTTCTCTAGTATCACTTGTTTATAATCATTTATATCAATACGTCTCCAAATTTGCTTTTTAATGTCTTGAATATGTTGCATTTTATTCATATTACTTGCCATGTTTTTAGGTTGATACTGTTCCCATTTTTCTAATTGTTTAAATAGTGTGTGTAGAGATCTCATAAAAATAACCGCCTTTTTAATTTTTATAAATAAAATAGCCCTTCTTAGATAAGAAGAGCATCCACACAACTTCCCATCTTTCAACTCAATCGTCATACTGAGTTGTTGGATTTAGCACATCGCATATGACTGCTGTTGCTGGAGTTTCATAGGGCCAAGTCCCTCCACTCACTCTTAATAAGAGAACTATTTTATTTAAACATCATTATAGCAAATGAATGTAAAATGACAAACAAAGTCATACAATACACTATTTTCTTCGGCGTGCGTATTTATAGTAATTGATGAATATTAATACTAAATTGACCATACCAATGATTAAACCAGTTAATAATGAGAAAAATGCAAGAATAACTAGAAACCAGGGTTCTTGTAACACACCATCTTGAGAGACATGTGAAGGTAAACTTGTGAAAAGCAATGCGGATACTATAGCAATTAAGATAAATATCATACTTAATATACTTAAGCGAATGCGTTTCACAAACTTCGTATCATTAACTAATTTATCCTTTACCACAGAATTACCTAAGATTAAATCATCTAGAGATAAATTAAAGGTTTTGGCAATTTCTACTAACATTTCAATATCCGGTAAGTAACGATTATTCTCCCATGCAGATACAGTTTGTCGTGAAATATTTAATTGATTGCCAAATTGTTCTTGGGTCAGTTGATTTTCTTTTCGAATCATTTTAATTTGAGTGCCAAAATTCATATGTTAAATGTGTTCCTTTTAAATCGTATTTTGTTTATAAAAAGTGTGGTTAAGCGAACGCTAGTGATACTTTACATGCTCCGCAAGTTCACCTAGCGCGCATATTTTAAAATGCTAGCAATGCTTTCTTTTAAATAAAATAAGCTTATTCAATAATAGATGACATCAAGTAAATTTAAAAATTTAGGAGGCATAATAAGTTTATGAATAAAAAGTTATTTTTTGCAAGTATTATAAGTATTGTTTTAGGTGCATCGTTAGGGATTAGTTTTCTTTTAATTCCAAGTTATGTAAATGAAAATGGCATATTGAAAGAGCCTTGGTATTTAGTAGAATCTGGATTTTCATTTGTCATTATTGGAGGTTTACTCATGTTTTTTGCAATAGGTGGTTATTTATGTCACTATTTTGAAAATAAGATTCATAAATAGAGTGGTTTGAAATAGGAAATAGGCTGAGGCATGTTTAATGTTACAGCCTATTTTTTGAGCTTATGGTTCAAAACGTAGGGATTTTATATGGTAAATACATTCAAAACAGATGAATTGTTATAAATTTGCACGATATTTGTTATACTAATTGTAAGCGCTTACTAAAAATATTTAGACGCTTTAGTATAAATCGTTTTTAAAAGGAGAATGCACATGAATGGTAAAGTGATGATGGTGACTGGTGGAAGTAGTGGCATGGGCAAAGCAATGGCGCAAAAATTTGCTGAAGCGGGTGCAAAAGTGGTTATAACGAGTCGCTCATTGGAACGGTTAGAAGCGGCAAAAAAAGAAATAGAACAATATGAAGGACAAATTCTTTGCATAGATATGGATGTGCGAGATCCTGAAAGAGTGCAATATACAGTGGATAAAACGGTTGAAACGTTTGGCAAAATAGATGGTTTGGTTAATAATGCAGCAGGTAACTTTCTATGTGCAGCTGAAGATTTATCATATAATGGATGGCATTCTGTCATTGATATTGTCCTTAATGGGACATGGCACTGTACACAAGCTGTAGGAAAAGAATGGATTAAAAATGGTCAACGTGGACGTATTATTAATATGGTTGCGACTTATGCATGGAGAGCTGGTATAGGTGTGATACATTCAGCAAGTGCAAAAGCAGGCGTGTTATCAATGACTCGAACACTGGCTGTTGAATGGGGCTCTAAATATGGCATTAATGTCAATGCAATTGCCCCAGGGCCAATCGATAATACAGGTGGATCGGGAAAGCTAAGTTTATCAGAAGAAGCAAAACAACAAACGCTGGATAGTGTCCCACTTGGAAGGATGGGTCAACCTGAAGAAATCGCAGGTTTGGCAAAATTCTTAATGTCAGAGGATGCGAGTTATATTAATGGTGCATGTATGACAATGGATGGTGGACAATGGCTGAATCAAAATCCATTTTAAAGTATTATAAAAACTTTAATAAAGATAATCGGTGTGCAATGTATGTAGAGAGAAGACTGACTGATGTCTAAAGGGTGTCTAATCGCTTTAGAATTGGAATCATGACAATCTCATTTTATGAGTTTACTTAGATTGCTTTAAATAACGAAGTAAGTTCAGATTCAAAGGAAGACTTAAATTTTTCTATTGTTCCATATCTATGAATGAAGCAACATTTAAGATACCAACTTTCTAAAAACATAAGAATCATTGTAGTGGATTCGTCTTTATTCACTGAAATTTCAATACTATTATAGTAATTTGCAATGTTAGTATCTAAGATTTGGTGAATATTTTTGATGTGTTGTAAAAATTCATCTTTGAACTGAAATAGTGCATAAGAAAGTTGCAAATAAAGGCGGATATATTTTTCGTCAATATTGAAAATAAAATCAAATAAAAATTGATGTAAGTTTTCAATTGAATATTGTGTATCCTCATGTGCTGCTTTTATAAAGCAGCTAAAATAATTAAAACATGAATTAATACAAGATCGATAAATTTCGTCTTTGTTTGCATAATGATAGTATAAACTTGCTTTTTTAATATCCACGCTACTCGCAATTCGGTTTAGTGTAGTTCCTTCATAGCCGTTTTCAGAAAATAAGGAGATAGCATTTTCGATAATTTGTTCTTTTACCCCTAGTTTCAATTTAGGTTTGAGCCTCCATCTATATCAAATATTGTCATATAAAAATTAATTCAAAACATAAATTATTTCAAGTGTAAAAGTAATCATTAATAAAATGAAAGCGATTGTATTAATATAGTGTGTGATGTGACTTGCAGAGAATTAATTTGTATGGTTAATTCGTTCTTAAGTGTCAAATTAATTTTTGAATAGTACATAAATGAGATTAAATCTGTCTTGATTTATTAAAAAGTGCTAGGATGTGACAGGTTAATGAGGAAATATTATTTATATAGGTGTGAAGCATACTAATCATATGTTCAAAATTTATTCACTTAAATAAATTTTTAATCTATATGGCTGCTTACCAATTAAAAATCTAAAAATGTAAAACTCACGAAGCAAAATGCCAACACCTATACATAATCATATGATAAAGAGCAATGAAATTGCTACAAAAATAATGGTAGCATTTTCAAAAGTGGAGGTGTAACTATATAAAGCGTCTAAAATAAGTGGATGCATTAAATAAATGAAAAACGAGAAAGTGCTGATTAAATTGATAGATCCATACATTATTGTCTTAAAATGGATGCATATACCAAGAAGTAGTAAAAACATAAATGTATGATACGAAGTAAGTGCATAAGTAAAGCTAGTCACATTCCAGAAATCGTGTTCTGTAAATAGTACGAAATAGGTAAAGGCAATGATAGCTAATGATAGAATGATAAATATATATTGATGTAAGAAATTTATCGTTTTTTCATAGTTAGCTCCGATGTATCCACCAAGAAAGAAGAAAAATAGCCAACCTAAAATGAATGTATTTTCACTTAACGGATAAATGGTATGGAACGTGTGTGCAAATGTCTCGGAATGGTTTAATAAATATAAAAATGTCGTTTGTAAAATAATAGTAGTTAATTAATAAAAGATATGTTGAGGTGTAATAACAACATATCTTTTATTTTTATAAGGCGAGATTTCTTTATTAACCATTGAAAAACATGTATAGTTGTCGCAAAAATTACATGAATATTACAAGATTTTATGGCTGAATTAAGTAACTCATGACTTTCATGATAGTTTTGAGTGGGTGTTTATGGTATATAAAATCCTATGGCGCGTGTCATTAGGATGTAAAAAAGTAAGGGGGTATTTTAATTTCGTTGTAACCTACATGCTATTTATGGATGTTATAGTGTTATTTGTGAGTCAGTTGAAAAAGTAAATTATCTATTTAAGGTAATTGAAATTCAACATTAAATCTTAAAAATAATAAAATCTAAAAATTATCTTCTGGGAGGATTATTAATAATGAAAAAAACAGTAGTAGCATCAACATTAGCAGTAGGACTTGGCGTAACAGGAATCGCAGCAGGAAATTCAGCAGACGCTTCAGAACAAGGCGTTGACAAAGCACAATTAGCACAACAAGCTCAAAGTAATCCAGAATCATTAAATGCAGCGCCAGTACAAGACGGTGCTTATAATATAAACTTTAATTACAATAATACTGATTATAGCTTCCAATCAGATGGTCAATATTGGACTTGGAGCTATGGACAAGGTTCAACTAATGCACCAGCACAAGAAACTGCTGAGCAACCACAACAAGTTGAACAACCACAACAAACTGAGCAAGCTTCAACTGAACAACCAGCACAAGAAGCTGCACCACAAACTGAAGAAACACAACAACCACAACAAGAAGCAACTACACAAACTACTTCAAGCTCAAATGAATCAACTTCAAATGAATCAACTTCAAATGAATCTAGTTCAAGTGAAGATTCAGAAGGTTCATCAGTAAATGTTAACTCTCATTTACAAGCAATCGCGCAACGTGAATCAGGCGGCGACCTTAAAGCTGTTAACCCATCATCAGGTGCAGCAGGTAAATATCAATTCTTACAAAGCACATGGGATTCAGTAGCACCATCTGAATATCAAGGTGTATCACCAACAGAAGCGCCTGAAGCAGTACAAGACGCAGCAGCTGTTAAACTTTACAACACAGCAGGCGCTTCACAATGGGTTACTGCATAAAAAATTAAGTGTAGTAATGAACTTAAGATAAATATTTAAAGCTGAGACATATATGTCTCAGCTTTTTTATTTATAAGTATATCAAGTTGGTCAGTCAATAGAATTCTTTTGAGATAAATTTTGTTGCGCAAAACGCAAATGTGCTGTTTAAAACGTATTTAGTAAAGTAGTTAATTTGAATGTTTTTAAATATATATAGTAAGCAATGTTAATGTTTTCTGGAGTGCAAATATATATCTTTTTTCACACTAATTACAAAACGATTACATCCACAAAAGTTTATAAATACACTACAAGGTGTACATGAAAGGATTTTTAGGTAGAAATTCCTGATTTGAGTGTAATATATAACGTAATTAGGATGTAAAAAAGAGCTTGTTTTTTTAACTTCACTGTAACCTACAAGCTTTTTATAGGTGTTATAGTAGGAAATACAAATTAGTTGTAAAAAGTAAACTTATTTATTGACGGTTGAAATTACAAGCTAATTTATTAAATTTTAAAAATACAAACAATCTCTTAGGAGGATTATTAATAATGAAAAAAACAGTAATTGCATCAACATTAGCAGTAGGACTTGGCGTAACAGGAATAGCAGCAGGAAATTCAGCAGACGCTTCAGAACAAGGCGTTGACAAAGCACAATTAGCACAACAAGCGCAATCAAATCCAGAATCATTAAACGCGGCGCCTATTCAAGATGGTGCTTATAATATCAACTTTAACTATAATAATACAGATTATAGTTTCCAATCAGATGGTGAAAACTTTAGCTGGAGCTATGGTGAAGGTTCAGGCGAAGGATCTAATGCTTCATCAGAACAAGCTACAGACAATAGTTCACAACAAACTGCTGAGCAACCACAACAAGTAGAACAACCACAACAAACTGAGCAAGCTTCAACTGAACAACCAGTACAAGAAGCTGCACCACAAACTGAAGCAACACAACAACCACAACAAGAGGCAACAACACAATCTGCATCAAGCTCAAATGAATCTAGTTCAAACGAATCAAGTTCAAGTGAAGCTTCAGAAAGTTCATCATCAGGTGTTAATGCGCACTTACAACAAATCGCGCAACGTGAATCAGGTGGCGACATCCATGCTACAAATCCATCATCAGGTGCTTCTGGTAAGTTCCAATTCTTACAAAGTACATGGGATTCAGTAGCTCCAGCTGAGTATCAAGGTCAACCAGCTGCTTCAGCACCAGAATCAGTACAAGATGCTGCAGCGCAAAAACTTTATGATACAGAAGGCGCTTCACAATGGGTTACTGCATAAACTGTAAGTCATAATTTTAAAAATAAAGTATAAAAATTAAATTAACATGATAAATTTGGTCCCGGCTTCTTAATAAAGAAGTCGGGTTTTTTGTATAGTTAATTGTTGGTTTTAATTTTTAGGTAGGATATGGATTTTTGAATTTGTTCATTCAATTGAGTAAGAAATAAGATGACAATAGTACTAAGCAGCTTGGATTTTACTTTAATGTTTTTAATGGCATATCTTTGAATGATTAAATATGCAAATGGGTAATGATGTAGTAATACTTGGTTACATTTAGCTATAATAATTCAAATTAGGGAGTGATGATGAATATGAGAAAACTTATAGTATTTTTGCATAGTACGCTAGATGGTTTTGTAGAGGGTCCTAAAGGTGCAATGGACATCGGTTGGGTTGCCTATAATGAAGAATTGGAAAAATTTGCGGATAATGTACTGAGTAATACAGATACGATTGTTTGGGGACGTAAGACATATGAAATGATGTATGATTACTGGCCGACGGTACCATCTGATGAAAATGCAAATGAGCACGAATTGAATCATGCTCAATGGATTGAAAATGTTGAAAAAGTTGTATTTTCAAAAGCATTGAATCATGTAGAATGGAGTAACTCAAAATTGGTGAAAGATCATGTTGAAGAAGAAATTAATAAATTAAAACAGCAAGAAGGCGGAGATATTGTCGTGTTAGGCAGTCCAAGATTTGCACATTATTTAATGCAACTTAATTTAGTGGATGAATATAAAATAACAATATCGCCTACTTTAATAGGTAAAGGATTACCGTTATTTCAAAATATTCATGATAAAGTTGATCTCAAACTAATAAAGAGCGAGACATTTGAATCCGGTGCGTTAGGATTAAATTATCAAGTTTTAAATTAAATGAAAAGAGAGTAAATCGTTAACCAATATATTGAATCGGTTTGATGATGTTACTCTCTTTTTTCTATAGTAGTGAGATGGTTTTTACAGACGCTATCGTTTAATCATTACTCACCGTGATATGCTTTTTCTAAAGTAGCGATGTCGAATTTTTTCATTTTCAGAAAAGCTTCTGTGACACGTTTAAGTTGTTCAGGAGAATCATGTGCCATCATTTCATCCAGATGTTCAGGGACAATTTGCCAAGATACGCCAAATGGATCTTTTAACCAGCCACATTGTTCTGCTTCAGGGACAGTGGATAATTTCTCCCAATAGTCATCAATTTCACCTTGATCCTCTAAGGTAACCATAAGTGAAATGCCTTCATTAAACTGATAGCCTTAATCATAAGCACTATCCATGCATGTGAACCATTGATTTTCAATTTTAAAACGTGCATGCGCCAACTGAGAAGTTTTATTTGGTTCAAGACCCTCAGGATAATAGAATTTATCGCCTGGTTCACTATTTTTAAATACCTTTTTATAGAAATGGATGGCTTCTTCGGCACGTCCGACATTTTCATTCATAAACAATAGTGTGGGTTCTATGCGATGTGTAATAGGATCATTAGTGACTAATAATTGCCAAGATACATCGTACTGATCTTGTACCCATCCGTACCTTTCGCTAAAATCATATTGATTTAATGGCATGATTGCTTTTCCATTTTCAACTAATTTATTATAGACCGTTTCTAATAATTCAATTTCAGATTTTTTAAAGAGAACAGTGAATGAAATGGAAGGGTTTTTTACGAAATAAGGGCCAGCGTTGATAGCCATAAAACGAAAATTAAAGATATTAAAAATTAATTGTTGTGCATCTCCGGAAGGTGTATCTTGTAATGTGACTTTTTTAATAATTTCTGTTTCTGGGAAAACATTTTTATAAAAATCGACTGCTTGTTCAGCTTCAGTATCAAACCATAAATGTGGCACAATTTTTTGATTACGCATCATGTCATCTCCTGTATTTTTATATAGATGAACGTGAATTAAAATCCATAGCGAACAAGCTGAAACTAGTTGAGAAAATTGACGTATATGGTTTGGGCATTAGCTACAGTTTGGCACAACAATCAACTTTTAAATTTCAATCTATTGGTATCGAAAGTAATAGTTTCGATGGTATAAATGAACATTATATTTCTAATTTAAAAAATACGGATAAGAAAATAGCGATTTTGATATCAATTACTGGGCAAAATCCTACAATTATTGAAATAGCAAAGTATTTAAAAGCACGTGGTATATATACGATAGCTATTTCATCATCGATAAATACAGAATTAGGTCAAGTTTGTGATCAAATATTTAAATTTAGTGATGATAAATTGATTTTGAGTATGGAAGTATTACCAATTATTATTTCTGTACAATATGTCATAGATATTTTATTTTCAATATTATTAACACATAAATATGATCAAAACATTGAAACATCTTTAAATGTGATTAAAAATCCATTTGCATAAAATGAAATCTATTTTCATTTATGGATATTCAATAGTGATAAAAAATGAAAATAGCAATCAATTTCGCCCTCGCTTATGTAAGGGATTTCTTCGTTGTAGTTTCATCATTGTATATTGAAAAGGATATCCTACAGTATCTACTTTCTATAAATGGGGTGATGAAAATTGAATTATGACAATTTGGGAAAAGAAATTATTGATTTAGTTGGTGGAGAAAATAATATCTCATCATTAGAGCATTGTGCAACTCGCTTAAGATTTGTACTGAAAGATACAGATCAAGCAGATAATTCAAAAATAAATGAACTGCCTAAAGTTTTACAAGTCGTAGAACAAGGTGGGCAGTTTCAAATTGTTATTGGCAATGATGTTGCAAATGTATATGACGCAATTGTAAAAAATTACAGTATTGGTCAAACTTATGCTAAAGAAGAAAACGAATCAGGGAAACGTAACATTATAAATATCATATTTAGTTATATATCGGGAACGTTTTCTCCGCTATTACCTGCACTCGCAGGCTCTGGTATGTTGAAAGAATTAGTCGAAATACTAAAATCATTGAATTGGATTAACGACAAAGGTGCGACATTTGCGATTTTAAATGCAACATCAAACGCAGTTTTTTACTTTTTACCGATATTTATTGGTATGTCTGCTAGTAAAAAATTGAATGTGAATCCATATATAGGTGGTGTGATTGCAGCGTCGTTACTCGAACCATCGTTTACTAATCTCCTTAAATCAGAAGAAAATCTAACTTTTATAGGTCTGCCTTTGGTAGTTACTGATTTTGCTTCTACAGTGTTTTCATTATTAATTGCTATTGCCATCTATGCGCCACTTGAACGCTTGCTTAAACGATGGGTTCCAAAAGTATTGCAATTATTTTTAGTTCCTACGTTAAGCCTCATTATTATGGTGCCATTAACTGTTTTAGTATTTGGTCCTTTTAGTGAATATGTGAGCAGTGGCATCGGCATCGATTATATGCTTGGTTTTTCTAGAATATTAACTGGGGTTATCATCGCATCGGTTTGGCCATTCTTAGTAGTACTAGGTGTTCATTGGGGGTTAGTCCCTATCATGATAGATAACTTTGCTCATGGTGGAGATATACTCATAGCAATTACTGCTGCTTCTGTTTTTGCACAAATTGGAATTGCGTTTGGTGTCGTTTTACGTTCTCGAAGAAACAAAGATTTAAGATCACTATCTATAGGTACAACGTTATCAGGATTATTAGCAGGTGTTACTGAGCCTATTTTATATGGAC
The DNA here is from genome assembly GCF_050955665.1 of Staphylococcus sp. LKG4-2. Classification (NCBI taxonomy): domain Bacteria; kingdom Bacillati; phylum Bacillota; class Bacilli; order Caryophanales; family Staphylococcaceae; genus Staphylococcus; species Staphylococcus sp. LKG4-2. Next base: position 355,475 of record NZ_CP194532.1, read on the forward strand.
TTATTTTATGGTATAAACGGCTCATACCTATTGTACTCGTTTCAGGTGCCATTGGCGGTGCTATAATAGCTATTTTTGATGTGCGAGTGACAACGTTTGTGTTAAATAATTTATTTACTATACCAGTATTTAAACCAATGTACGGCTACATTCTAGGTATTGCAATCGCATTGATTATTGGTACGATTTTAACATTTGTGTTCGGTTTTGAAGCTAAAAATAGTGAAAAACCTTTGGAAGCTAAAGAAAATACAAATAACTTGCAAGAAGGTGTATCGACAATGATATTTGCACCCTTATCAAGAGAAATTGTAAAACTGGAAAATGTGCCAGACCCAGTATTTTCAACCGAAGCAATGGGTAAAGGGATTGCTATTGAACCTGAAAACGATACGGTTTTATTTATGTGAATCGTTATGATAATTTCGAGGGCACTTTCGAGAGGTATAGAAAGAAAAGTTTTTACTGGTATCAAAATGTGATTAAAACAAACGGCAATAGCTTAATAAGCAAATAAATAGTTAATGAAAAAGAGTTTCAAATAATTATCTCAAATGATCAAATTAGTGAAATATAATTTCTAAATGAGACGATGAGAACATTTAAATCATGATTAAGGGTAGAAAATAATAGTACAATTGATGGAGGGATTTTAACGAGTAAAACAATTAGATTAATCGCACCAGATTGGCAATCAGGAGGTAGAGCAGCCTATTATCATGGGGGCACACTTATTAAACTGGTTAATTCCTAATGATTCTAACCAAGAAGCGTTTGAGATTAAAGTCGAAGAACCAGATGAAGACGCATTAGAATTAGAAAATGGTGTATACGGGCAGTCTCAAATAATAAATAATGTAAAGCAAGCACAAGATATTTTAAATCAAGAACAACCAGATAAAGTAGGTACTTTAGGCGGCAATTGTATGGTCTCACAAGCACCTTTTGATTATTTAAATCAAAAATATGGTGATGAACTCGGTATTGTTTGGATTGATACACATCCAGATATTTCATATCCTAAAGACATTACAAATGAACACGCCATGGTTGTAGCTAATTTACTTGGTGAAGGCGATAGTGAAATGTCGAAATTGGTTAACGCACCATTAAAAACTAATCAATTTTTATACGTAGGTTTACAAGAATTATTAGATTTTGAAGCGGAAAATCTAGAAAAATTAAATTTTGATTATAAAGTACAAGGCACAGAAAGTTATAATTATGAAGAAATACAACAATGGATTAAGGAAAATAACTTTTCGAAAATAGCCATCCATTTTGATATTGATGTCTTGGATCCAAATGAGTTTCGTGCCACTTACTTTGCGGAACCTCACATTGAATCGTTCCCAGCAGCAGCTGGACAAATGTCCTTGTCGCATTTAAATGACATACTAAAAGGCATTTCAGAAAATAATGATATTGTAGGCTTTACTGTAGCAGAGTACATGCCATGGGATGAAATCAATCTGAAAAATACATTGAAAGATTTGAATATATTCCATTAAATAAAAAGAACCGTTGCTATTCAATATAGCAGCGGTTCTTTTATAGTTATTTAACTAATTCTTTAAAATTTTCTAAGCGTTTCGCTTTTTCTTCATCGCTAATGTTATGTTTTTTTACATAACGGTTATTTTCGTGTTTTGCACACTCATGTGAGCAAGCGCCTAAATAACGCGCTTCGTTTTCTTCTGATACAAGGATTTGTTTGTTACATTCAGGGTTACTACAATTGATATAACGTTCACAAGGCGTACCATCGAACCATTCTTTTCCTACTACAGTTTTATCTACATGATTCACTTCTACACTGATACGTTCATCGAATACGTACATTTTTCCGTCCCAGAATTCACCTTTTGTTTCAGGGTCTTTACCGTAAGTAGCAATGCCGCCTTCAAGTTGACTCACATCTTCAAAGCCTTCTTTTAGTAAGTAACCAGAGAATTTTTCACAACGAATACCACCAGTACAATACGTTACAATTTTTTTATCCATAAATTGCTCTTTATTTTCTTTAATCCAGTCAGGTAAATCTCTGAATCTTGTGATATCAGGACGAACTGCACCACGGAAGTGGCCTAAATCGTATTCATAATCGTTTCTAGCATCAATCACAACAGTATCATCTGATAATAATGCTTCTCTAAATTCTTTTGGTGACAAATAGTTACCCGTAAGTTCTCTAGGGTTTACATCATCTTCAAGGTCTAGAGCAACGATTTCTTGTCTAGGGCGAACATGCATTTTTTTGAAAGCGTGTCCTTCGGCTTCATCCACTTTAAAAGTAATCCCTTGGAATCTAGCATCGTTTTTTAATGCTTCCATATATTTATCGGTAGCTTCGACTGTACCAGAAACTGTCCCATTAATACCTTCAGTAGATACGAGAATACGACCTTTAAGTTCTAAGTCTTTACAAAATGCTAAATGCTCAGTTGCAAATAATTCAGGGTCATCGATTGTTGTATATTTGTAATATAATAATACTCTATAATCCATAATACTAATCTCCTTTTATTTCTTGTTCTTATAAATTTATATAAAATGTTGGTATCATTTTTTCGCTAATATAAAGTATGTGAGTATCTTCAATTTTAATAAGGTTTATTTATTTTTTGAGCGAAAGCATAAAATTATCATTATTACATTATAACAAAAAAGGGATATTATTCAATTTATTAATTTAAGTATCTTCATTATTTTTATTATATTAAGTAAAGATTTTTGATTAATGTAATAATAAATGCTCTCTACAAGTAAATCTTGAAGAGAGCAAGTTAATATCTATTATGATTTCTTTTTATTTGTAAATATTAATGCACCAATTAAGCTGATTGTGCTGATGGCAAAAATAACGTTCATGATAGATAATGTTTCGATAATAACGACATCTTTGCCGAGTCTCTCAAAAGCATTTTGTTGCATTTCTTTTTCTGAACTCAAATTACTTTCAGATCTTGTTTCTTTATTTTCAATATCTTCTAACATTCTTTCTTCTACTTTAGGCATAGAATTCCTCCTTATATTAATTTATTTTCCCTTTTTAAAAACAGTCAATCATATTGTGTGATGCTGAATTAAATAGAAGTGATTGAAAAAATAACGGTAAATTACTATACTCAAATGAGAATGAATATCATGAGGAGCGGATTGCAATGGAAACAGTATATTTAGCAGGTGGATGTTTATGGGGCGTACAAGCATTTGTAAAAACGTTACCCGGCGTTATCAATACTGAAGGTGGAAGAGCTAACGGTATTACGGATACGTTAGACGGTGAATATGATGGTTACGTGGAAGTAATTAGAACAGAATTCGACCCACAAAAAGTATCAGTAACAGATTTGATGGGTTATTTATTTGAAATTATTGACCCATATAGTGTGAATAAACAAGGTCAAGATGTAGGCTTAAGATATAGAACTGGATTATACAGTGAAGATGAGAAACATTTAAAAGAGGCTCAACAATTCATAGATGGCATTGAGGACCATCACCTTATTGCTACTGAAGTATTACCACTAACGAATTATGTAAGAAGTGCAGAAGAAAACCAGGATCGCTTATCAAGATTTCCAGATGATTATTGTCACTTACCTAAAGAACTTGTTTATAAGTATAAATAAAAAACAAACCCCTTTTCTAAATGATTCCTACATAAGTAAGAATTTTAGAAAAGGGGTTTTGTGTGTGATTTATTTAAAGAAACCTAAAACAAAGTCTACACCTTTAGCTAAAACATCTGCGATACTAACGCCCATTGTTGCCCAGTCGTGTGCTAATCCTACGTTTACTGCATTACCAATTGCTTCTACGATTCCTGTCATGTGAGACACTCCTTTATTTTGAAAAATTTAAATTAAAACTTGCGCTTTAATTCGTTAAACACAATATATATCTTTTTGTTAATTAATTGTGTAAAAATGCCTAACTCACTATTTTTTTATGCCTAAGTGTAATAATAGTTTTTTTATAGGAATTGTTAAAAATAAATAAAAAATTTAAATTTTTGTAAAGACTTAAATGTTGTGTGGAAACGTCTGGAAGAATATGCAATATTGTAATTGATTGGGCTATATAAAATTTAGGAGGCGATTGAGTATGAATCAATTGGTTAAGGTAACATTAGCAACTGGATTAGCACTGAGCACAATGGTTGGCACAACGAATAGCATGACATCAAACTCAACTTTTATTGCACATGGATCAGAAAATATTGATTATCAAGTAAATGGTTATACTACTGACGCAAATGACTTTATATTGGAGCCATAATTTATTGAAGCCGTAAAAAATAATAACTTCGTGATTAACGGTTATAATATTACTGGAAACGAACAACAAGAGAGTTCGATGATTGATATATATGATCAAATCATTGCAAAGACAGGGGAGCAAACAGCTTCAATGGTAGATTTTGAAGTGAAGAAGGGTGCAGTATCGAAGGAAGCTTTAATTGAGCAATATGGTCAACCTATTGAAAAGCCATTTGAAAGTGCTCAAGGATTTGATTATAGATATCATATTGGAGATAACATAGTTCAATATATTGTTGAAGATGGTTATGTGAAAGATGTACAAATTAATGCAGAAAATGAATAAATAACAGACGATTCAAAAAAGCACAATGCTACTTATAATGGCATTGTGCTTTTATTATATGTTTTATTAACCTAATAAAGAATCAGGTATAATTTTATGGATAATGGCAGATAGTTCTTCTGGGGTTTCTTGTTGACCATTATTGACCCATTCTTGAATAATACCAAATATAGCATTACTCAAGAAAACTACAAAATAGTGTCGTTCTTTTTCACTAAAATGGGATTTTTTTGTGTATGGGAAAACATTCTTTTCCGCATTATATTGTAATGTTTTTTTTAGTTGATTTTGAACGTCAGGTGATCCATTATTCGAAATGAGCAACAATAAAAGCTCGGCTTCATTATTCCAAAAGTTAATTATATGATAATACAACAAATGACGTTCACTTTGTAATAAACTTTGAACTCTTTTGCTGCCTTCTTTTGTAATTTCAAATTGATATTGTTCCACTAAATCAAACTTGTCTTTGTAATGTAAATAGAAAGTGCCTCGACTAATGCCAGCTACTTCACATATATCTTTAACTGAAATATCATCATACTTTTTATGCTTCAACAGCGTTATTAATGCCTTTCTGGTATTTCTTTTTGTTTTTAATATACGCGAATCTGTCATCATTTCTTCATTCAATTAAACTCACTCCAAATATTAATAGACATATATTTTATTATGTTCATTAACGGTTATTTTTCCATTGCTTTTGCAAAGTAGAGGTATATAATCGCATTATGAACGATAATTGACACTGTGTCTAATAAGGAGGCTTTATATGTCTGAACTTGTAGCCAAATTGACAAATGCAACTAAATATTATGGTAAGAAGAAAGTTTTAGATCATATCGATATAGAGTTATCATCTGGAAAAATATTAGGACTTATCGGGCCAAGTGGTTCTGGCAAAACAACTACAATTAAATGTCTCATGGGTATGGAGAAATTAGATGAAGGTTATGCTCAAATTTTTGATACTGAAATACCAGATCGTAAAATTTTAAATGAAATCGGTTATATGGGCCAAAGTGATGCATTATATGAATCACTGACTGCACATGAAAATTTAGTCTTTTTTGGTAATTTAATGGGCTTAAAAGGAGAGAAATTAAAGCAAGCTATAGCGACTAATATGAAACTTGTGAATTTAGAAGGAGAATTAAACAAAATTGTTAATACTTTTTCTGGTGGGATGAAACGTAGATTATCATTAGCTATTACATTACTTGCGAATCCAAACCTTATTATTTTAGATGAACCTACAGTAGGCATAGATCCAAGTCTAAGAAGAGATATATGGAAGCAGTTAAAACATTTAACTAAAAAAGGAAAATCAGTGATTGTGACTACACATGTTATGGGGGAAGCTGAACGCTGTGATTATATAGGTTTAATTGTAGAAGGACGATTATTTATTATGGGTACGCCACAAGAACTAAAAGATAAATTTGGCGTAGATTCTATAGAAGAAGTATTTATTAAAGCTGAAGCGGAGGTGCAATCATGAGATTCAAAGCAGTGTTCATAAGAGTGATTAAAGAATTATTAAGAGACAAAAGAACTTTGGCGCTCATGTTATTTGCACCAATCCTAGTATTAACATTATTATATTTTGTATTCGATACAAATTCAGAAACTGATTTAAAAATAGGCATCGATGACAATGTACCCCAAAAAATTGTGAATGCATTACCTTCAGATAAAGTAGATATAGAAAAAATAAAATCGCCCGATTCTATAAAAGATACGATCGTAAATACTAAATTAGATAGTTACATTACGAAAAATGGTTCTAATTTAGAGGTCACATATGCAAATGAAGATCCTAGTAAAACAGGTTCAACAAAACAATTACTTGGTAGCGCGATACAACAAAATAAGATGCAAGATATGATGAAAATCGTTGAAAAAATACCGAATAATATGAAACAAAAAAATGCACAACAAGATGAAAATGTTAAATTAGATAATCATTATTTATATGGAGATGAAGATAGCACTTATTTTGATAAAATGTTTCCGATATTAATTGGTTTCTTCGTATTTTTATTTGTGTTTTTAATATCAGGCATTGGATTATTACGAGAACGTACAAATGGAACATTAGAGCGCTTATTAGCTACATCCGTTAAACGTAGTGAAATCGTATTTGGTTATTTAGCTGGCTATGGATTGTTTGCAATTCTCCAAACACTACTGATTGTATTTTATGCGATTCTCATATTAAACATTGAAGTGGCAGGTAGTATTTGGTGGGTACTATTAATCAATATTTTAATTGCATTAGCTGCGTTAGCGATGGGAATCTTCGTATCAACATTTGCAAATTCAGAATTCCAAATGATCCAATTTATTCCAATTGTAGCAATACCACAAGTTTTCTTTTCAGGTATTATTCCTCTTGAAAATATTGATGATTGGGTCAGTGTGATAGGCTATTTGTTTCCATTACGCTATGCTGGGGATGCATTGACCAATATTATGATCAAAAGCCAAGGATTCGAATTTATTTGGTTCGATATTGGTATTCTGTTCGTATTTATTTTCGTATTTACAGTGCTTAATATTGTAGGTCTTAAGCGTTATAGAAAAGTTTAGACCAAACGATAAAAAGGTAAATTTATTAAATTATATTCAATTAAAGCTTCTTTTTAAGTACACACTTTAGGGTGATAACTTAAAAAGAAGCTTTTTCTATAGCAAAAATTTTTGAAAACGAGACAAAATTAAATTTATTGACGGTAAGAAATAAAATTCACAGAAATGATACAGATACAATTAAATTCAGTGTGAAAGCGATTGTGGGTTATTGGTTTTCTATTGATTTTAATAAACTAAAGCATAATATTCTTGTGTAATTATAAAATATTATGGAATTATTTTGTACTATTAGGTAAAATAAGAAATGTATTGTGATAAAAGGACATAAAGTACAATAAAAATCAACTAGAAATTTAGGTTAGTAAATTAGGAGGAACATATGAACAAAAACAAGAAAAGACATCGATTTGATTTCTTGCCTAATCGATTAAATAAATATTCTATACGTAAATTTACAAATGGTATCGCTTCAGTATTAATTGGATCAACGATATTGTTAGGTGCAGTAATTGATAAAGAAGCGGATGCAGCGGAACAGCAACCAACATCAGAAGTATATGGACAGACTGATAATAATTACAAAAGCGAATCAAACAAGTCCAATTCAGTACAACATGATGAAGAAAGAACAAACATAATTAATGATAATGACGAGGCTAACTATTCTAATCATAGTGAGATACCAATCCACGATAAATCTAGTGAGTATGACCAAAAGCCTATAAATGAGCAAGATACGTCAAATCATCATGAAAGTCATTTGAATCAAAATGCTACTGAAAATCATGTAAAAGAAGAAAGTAAAGAAGTATCAACAGAAGAAGAGTCAATAGAAGACAGAAAAACTGAAGAAAGCACAACCGAAGAAAGTAAAGCTGTAGAAGAAGCAAACAAAGAAAATACAACTGAAAAAAATGATGAAGGCAGCTTAGATTTAGAAAAAGAGAAAGATACATATAAAGATGAAAAAGATAACGGCAAAAAGAAAAATGAATTAGAAAGCCATAATCACCGTATCGAAAATAAAGTAGAAGATAACGTCTATAAAAATAACAAAGAAACAAATTTAGAGTCTAAAAATGAAAATGTTAATAAAGATGATAAAGTTAACACTTCAAGTAGTACCTCTATTGAAAAACCTGAAGATAATGCAACCCGCTCAAATTTAATAAACTCAGTAAATCACTCTTTAAAGCAATTAGATAATGCTAAAAATAACACAGAAAAGCAATCTCTATTAGAAAATTATTACCAAACACATACGAATGCTACAGCTAGTGATGCAAAAAAAGCTATTGAAAAATTAAACATTGATTTTACTAAACAAAATTCAGATCAATTAATCGCATTATTATTAATTGAACTAGCTAATCAAATGGATAAAGATAAAGTACAAGCCAATGTGCCTGCTTCAAAGCGTGCGGAAACAAATAACGAAAGTTTAAGTATTGAAACGAATACTACGAATATTGAAAAAACTTTAGCTAAACCATCTACAAGTAAATTTAGATCTGCAAATACAAGAGCAACGAATGTAGTTAATTATGCAGCTAATCAGAGTGGTAGAAATGTTAACCATTTAGTCTTTGCAAACACTTCATATGAAATACTAGGTGGCGGTAAGAAATACAATCAAGTATTTATGACTATGGATGGTAAGTTGAAAATTAAGATTGACTATACGGTAGATGACTCCGTGGTTGAAGGAGATTATTTTACAGTTGATTTCGGTAAATATATACATCCAGGTACATCAAGAAAACCGTATCGAGTAAATAACATACATGATGCTAATGGGAGAACAATCGCTATTGGATCATATGATAGTGCAACGAATACTGCGAAATATACCTTCACAAATTATGTGGATATTTATAATAATGTGAGAGGATCTTTTAGTTTATTAAGTTGGCCATTTAAAGAATTAGTTACTACTGATAAACAGAGTGTCCCAGTAGGCATTACTGTTGCTGGAGAGGATTATACTCAAAATGTCATATTCAATTATGGTAATAGAACGGTACCAGTTATTTCAGATATAAATTATTTGACGAAGGACTTTGCTGAATTTACAACTTATATAAATCAAAATAGAGCATTTAATACAGGATCAAAAGTTAGGTTAAGTGGCCAAGGATTCAAATTTACATCTCCTGATGAGATTGAGGTTTATAAAGTATTAAATAACTCACAATTCAGAGATAGTTTCTCACCAGATTATGCAAACTTAACGCAAGTTAGAAATCCTAAAATCATTATAAATAGTGATGGATCAGCAACTGTAGACCTGGGGGATATTGGAACACTTGGTTATATAATAAGAAGTAAACCAAACACGCTACCTGACTTTTCGGGGATTGGTGTATTAAAATCAGAATACACATTTACTAATAATAAAAACCAAAGAGACACACGAGCACACGCAAGTAGCATTCAGTTTGTCAGAGCAGAACTTGCTGGATTCGGTGGATTCGGTGGTTATGTATGGTTTGATAAGAATAATGACGGTGTTCAGAATGATTCGAACGCAACTGCAGCTGGCATTACTGTGAATTTACTTGACCCAACTGGTATACGTTTAGCCACAACGACTACTGATATAACAGGACACTACAATTTTGATAATTTAACAAATGGTAATTATCTTGTGGAATTCGTAATGCCAGAAGGATATATTCCTACACAAGCGAACAACACTGTAGATGACAAAGATTCAGATGTAGTTTTTGAGAATGGAAGATACATTGCACACGTTACTATTAAAGATGCTGACAATATGACGATAGATGCTGGTTTAGTTTCTGACACAACTTCGGAATCACTAAGCTTATCTGAGTCGCTAAGCACTTCACAATCATTGAGTTTGAGCCATTCACTATCGCTAAGTGAAAGTGAATCACTAAGTGAGAGCGAGTCATTAAGTACGAGTGAATCGTTGAGTGCCAGCGAATCGTTAAGTGAGAGTGAATCATTAAGCGAGAGCGAATCGTTAAGTGAGAGCGAATCGTTAAGTGAGAGCGAATCATTGAGTGCCAGCGAGTCATTAAGCGCGAGTGAGTCATTAAGTGCCAGTGAGTCATTAAGTGATAGCGAATCGTTAAGTGAGAGTGAATCATTAAGTACGAGTGAGTCATTAAGTGAAAGTGAGTCATTGAGCGAAAGTGAATCACTGAGTGAGAGTGAATCATTGAGTGCCAGTGAGTCATTAAGTGAGTCTGAATCATTGAGTGAAAGTGAATCGTTGAGCGCAAGCGAATCATTGAGCACAAGTGAGTCATTGAGTGAGAGTGAATTATTGAGTGAGAGCGAATCATTAAGCGCGAGTGAGTCATTAAGCGAATCTGAGTCGTTAAGTGCCAGTGAATCAATAAGTGCCAGTGAATCTTTAAGCGAGTCCGAATCATTGAGCACAAGCGAATCATTGAGTGCCAGTGAGTCATTGAGTGAAAGCGAGTCGTTAAGCGAAAGCGAATCATTGAGTGCCAGTGAATCATTGAGTGAGAGTGAATCACTGAGTGAGAGCGAGTCATTGAGTGATAGCGGATCATTGAGCGAGAGCGAATCATTAAGTGAGAGCGAATCATTAAGTGAGAGCGAATCATTAAGCACGAGTGAATCACTAAGTGAAAGTGAATCACTAAGTGAGAGCGAGTCATTAAGTACGAGTGAATCATTGAGCGAAAGTGAATTACTGAGTGAGAGCGAATCGTTGAGTGAAAGTGAGTCGTTAAGTGAGAGTGAATCATTAAGCGATAGCGAATCGTTAAGTGAAAGCGAGTCATTAAGCGAAAGTGAATTATTGAGTGAAAGTGAGTCGTTAAGTGAAAGTGAATCAATAAGTGCCAGTGAATCATTAAGTGAGAGCGAGTCATTAAGTGCAAGTGAGTCATTGAGTGCCAGTGAGTCATTAAGCGCAAGTGAATCATTGAGTGAAAGCGAATCGTTGAGTGCCAGTGAGTCATTAAGCGCAAGTGAGTCATTAAGCGAGTCCGAATCGTTGAGCGATAGCGAATCACTGAGTGAGAGCGAATCGTTAAGTGAGAGCGAATCATTGAGTACCAGCGAGTCATTAAGCGCGAGTGAGTCAATAAGTGCAAGTGAGTCATTAAGCACAAGCGAATCATTAAGCACGAGTGAGTCGTTAAGTGAAAGCGAATCATTGAGTGAAAGTGAGTCATTAAGTGAGTACGAATCAATAAGCGCGAGTGAGTCAATAAGTGCCAGTGAGTCATTAAGTGCCAGTGAATCGTTGAGTACGAGTGAATCATTAAGTGAAAGCGAATCATTAAGCGAGTCAGAGTCATTAAGCGAATCTGAGTCGTTAAGTGCCAGTCAATCATTGAGTGAGAGCGAATCGTTAAGTGAAAGTGAATCATTGAGCATAAGTGAATCAATAAGTGCCAGTGAGTCATTAAGTACGAGTGAATCGTTAAGTACGAGTGAGTCATTAAGTGAGAGTGAATCATTAAGTACGAGTGAGTCATTGAGCGAGAGCGAATCATTAAGTGAGAGCGAATCATTAAGCACGAGTGAGTCGTTAAGCACGAGTGAGTCATTAAGTGCCAGCGAATCATTGAGTGAAAGCGAGTCATTGAGTGCCAGTGAATCTTTAAGTGCAAGTGAATCATTGAGCACAAGTGAGTCATTGAGTGAGAGTGAATCGTTGAGTGAGTCTGAATCGTTGAGCGCAAGTGAATCGTTAAGTGAGAGTGAGTCATTGAGCGAGTCCGAATCGTTAAGTGAGAGCGAATCATTGAGTGGAAGCGAGTCGTTAAGTGGATCTGAATCGTTGAGCGCAAGTGAATCAATAAGTGAAAGTGAATCAATAAGTGAGAGTGAATCATTAAGCGCAAGTGAGTCATTAAGTGAGAGTGAATCAATAAGTGAAAGTGAGTCATTAAGTGAGTCCGAATCAATAAGCGCGAGCGAGTCATTAAGCACAAGCGAATCATTAAGCACGAGCGAGTCGTTAAGTGAAAGCGAATCGTTAAGTGAGAGTGAATCATTGAGCACAAGCGAATCATTAAGACAGAGTGAATCGTTAAGCGCGAGCGAATCGTTGAGTGCCAGTGAATCACTGAGTGAGAGCGAGTCATTAAGTGCCAGTGAGTCATTGAGTGAGAGCGAGTCATTAAGTACGAGTGAATCATTGAGTGCCAGCGAATCGTTGAGTGCTAGTGAGTCATTGAGTGAGAGTGAATCGTTAAGCGAGAGTGAATCAATAAGTGAGAGCGAATCGTTGAGTGAGTCCGAGTCATTAAGCAAAAGCGAATCAATAAGTGAGAGCGAATCATTAAGTGAGAGCGAATCGTTGAGTGAGTCCGAGTCATTAAGCGAAAGCGAATCAATAAGTGAGAGCGAATCGTTGAGTGCAAGTGAATCATTAAGTTCCAGCGAGTCAATAAGTGAGTCTGAATCATTGAGCGAAAGCGAGTCAATAAGTGAAAGCGAATCATTAAGCGCAAGTGAGTCATTAAGTGAGTCCGAATCAATAAGCGCGAGCGAGTCATTAAGTGCCAGTGAGTCATTGAGTGCCAGTGAGTCATTAAGCGCCAGTGAATCATTGAGTGAGAGTGAATCACTGAGTGAGAGCGAGTCATTAAGCGCAAGTGAGTCATTGAGTTTAAGCGAATCATTAAGTGAGAGTGATTCATTAAGCGAAAGCGAATCAATAAGTGAGAGCGAATCGTTGAGTGAGTCAGAGTCATTAAGCGAGTCCGAATCATTGAGCGAGAGCGAATCATTAAGTGAGAGCGAATCATTAAGTGAGAGCGAATCATTAAGCACGAGTGAATCACTAAGTGAGAGTGAGTCATTAAGTGAGAGTGAGTCATTAAGTGAGAGTGAGTCAATAAGTGAGAGCGAGTCATTGAGTGATAGCGGATCATTGAGCGAGAGCGAATCATTAAGTGAGAGCGAATCATTAAGTGAGAGCGAATCATTAAGCACGAGTGAATCACTAAGTGAAAGTGAATCACTAAGTGAGAGCGAGTCATTAAGTACGAGTGAATCATTGAGCGAAAGTGAATTACTGAGTGAGAGCGAATCGTTGAGTGAAAGTGAGTCGTTAAGTGAGAGTGAATCATTAAGCGATAGCGAATCGTTAAGTGAAAGCGAGTCATTAAGCGAAAGTGAATTATTGAGTGAAAGTGAGTCGTTAAGTGAAAGTGAATCAATAAGTGCCAGTGAATCATTAAGTGAAAGCGAATCATTAAGCGAGTCAGAGTCATTAAGTGAGAGTGAGTCATTAAGCGAATCTGAATCGTTAAGTACGAGTGAGTCATTGAGCGAAAGTGAATCACTGAGTGAGAGCGAGTCATTAAGCGCAAGTGAGTCATTAAGCGCGAGTGAGTCATTAAGTGCAAGTGAGTCGTTAAGTGCAAGTGAGTCAATAAGTGCGAGTGAATCGTTAAGTGCAAGTGAGTCGTTAAGCGAAAGTGAATCATTAAGTACGAGTGAGTCATTAAGCGAGAGTGAGTCGTTAAGTGCAAGTGAATCGTTAAGTGAAAGCGAATCATTGAGTGAGAGTGAATCGTTAAGCGATAGCAAATCATTAAGCGCCAGTGAATCGTTAAGTGAAAGCGAATCGTTAAGTGAAAGCGAGTCGTTAAGCGAAAGCGAATCATTAAGCGCAAGTGAGTCATTAAGTGAGTCCGAATCAATAAGCGCGAGCGAGTCATTAAGTGCCAGTGAGTCATTGAGTGCCAGTGAGTCATTAAGCGCCAGTGAGTCATTAAGCGCCAGTGAATCATTGAGTGCAAGCGAATCGTTGAGTGCCAGTGAGTCATTAAGCGAGTCCGAATCGTTGAGCGATAGCGAATCATTGAGTGCTAGTGAGTCGTTAAGTGCCAGTGAATCAATAAGCGCCAGTGAGTCAATAAGTGAGAGCGAATCTTTAAGCGAGTCCGAATCATTGAGCGAGAGCGAATCGTTAAGTGAGAGTGAATCATTAAGTGAAAGTGAGTCGTTAAGTGGATCTGAATCGTTAAGCGCAAGTGAATCATTAAGCGCAAGCGAGTCATTGAGTGCCAGTGAGTCATTAAGTGCCAGTGAATCAATAAGTGAAAGCGAGTCATTAAGTGAGAGCGAGTCATTGAGCGAGTCCGAATCGTTAAGTGAGAGCGAATCATTGAGTGAAAGCGAGTCGTTAAGTGGATCTGAATCGTTGAGCGCAAGTGAATCAATAAGTGAAAGTGAATCAATAAGTGAGAGTGAATCAATAAGTGAGAGTGAATCATTAAGCGCAAGTGAGTCATTAAGTGAGAGTGAATCATTAAGTACGAGTGAGTCATTGAGCGAGAGCGAATCATTAAGTGAGAGCGAATCATTAAGCACGAGTGAATCGTTAAGCGAGAGTGAGTCGTTAAGCGAAAGCGAATCATTGAGTACGAGTGAGTCATTAAGTGAGAGCGAATCGTTGAGTACGAGTGAATCAATAAGTGAAAGTGAGTCATTGAGTGAGAGTGAATCGTTAAGTGAGTCAGAGTCATTAAGTGAGAGTGAGTCATTGAGTGATAGCGAATCATTGAGTACGAGTGAGTCATTGAGTGATAGCGAATCATTAAGCACGAGTGAGTCATTAAGTGAGAGCGAATCGTTGAGTGCCAGCGAGTCATTAAGTGAATCCGAGTCACTTAGTACAAGTGAATCAATAAGTGAAAGCGAATCTTTAAGTACGAGTGAGTCATTGAGTGAAAGCGAGTCATTAAGTGCCAGTGAGTCATTGAGTGAAAGTGAGTCATTGAGTGAAAGTGAGTCGTTAAGTGCCAGTGAGTCATTAAGTGAATCCGAATCATTAAGCGCAAGTGAGTCATTAAGTGAGAGTGAGTCATTGCGCGAGTCCGAATCGTTAAGTGAGAGCGAATCATTGAGTGAAAGCGAGTCGTTAAGTGGATCTGAATCGTTGAGCGCAAGTGAATCAATAAGTGAAAGTGAATCAATAAGTGAAAGTGAGTCGTTAAGTGCCAGTGAGTCATTGAGTGCCAGTGAGTCATTGAGTGCCAGTGAGTCATTGAGTGCCAGTGAGTCATTGAGTGAAAGTGAGTCATTGAGCGAAAGTGAATCAATAAGTAAAAGTGAGTCATTGAGTGAGAGTGAATCGTTAAGTGAGTCAGAGTCATTAAGCACGAGTGAGTCGTTAAGTGAAAGCGAGTTATTAAGCGATAGCGAATCATTGAGTGAGAGCGAGTCATTAAGTGCCAGTGAGTCATTGAGTGCCAGTGAGTCATTAAGTGAAAGTGAGTCAGAGTCATTAAGTGAGAGTGAATCAATAAGTGAAAGTGAGTCATTAAGTGAGTCCGAATCAATAAGCGCGAGTGAGTCATTGAGTGCCAGTGAGTCATTAAGTGCCAGTGAATCAATAAGTGAAAGCGAGTCATTAAGTGAGAGCGAATCATTAAGTGCCAGCGAGTCTTTAAGTGAATCCGAGTCACTTAGTACAAGTGAATCAATAAGTGAAAGCGAATCATTAAGCGAGTCAGAGTCATTAAGTGAGAGTGAGTCGTTAAGTAAATCTGAATCATTAAGCGAGAGCGAATCATTGAGTGAGAGTGAATCACTGAGTGAGAGCGAGTCATTAAGCGCAAGTGAGTCATTGAGTTTAAGCGAATCATTAAGTGAGAGTGATTCATTAAGCGAAAGCGAATCAATAAGTGAGAGCGAATCGTTGAGTGAGTCAGAGTCATTAAGCGAAAGCGAATCAATAAGTGATAGCGAATCATTGAGTGAGAGTGAATCATTAAGCGAGAGCGAATCGTTAAGTGCAAGCGAATCGTTAAGTGAAAGCGAGTCATTAAGTGCAAGTGAGTCGTTAAGCACGAGTGAGTCTTTAAGTGCCAGCGAATCATTGAGTGAGTCAGAGTCATTAAGTGAGAGTGAGTCACTAAGTGAGAGTGAGTCATTGAGCGATAGCGAGTCATTAAGTGAGAGTGAATCATTGAGCACAAGTGAATCATTAAGTGCCAGCGAGTCTTTAAGTGAATCCGAGTCACTTAGTACAAGTGAATCAATAAGTGAAAGCGAATCGTTGGGTGCCAGTGAGTCAATAAGTGAGTACGAATCATTAAATAGACACCTAAATAATGATGGAAACTATGAAAAAGAGAAAGATAAATTACCAGATACAGGTAATGAAGATAAACATAATGGGTTGATACCATTACTTACTGCGCTTGGAGGAATCATACTCCTTAGAAGACGTAGAAATAATGAAATTCAAGATAAATAAAAAAGAGCCTGCACTTTCAAAAATAGAAAGTGCAGGCTCTTATATTAATATTCTAATTTTTTGAACATTTTCAAACCTACTAAGTAGCAAATGACTGAGTACAATAGAGTTGTTAATATCATTAAACCTAGTTTTGTTAGTAAGTCTGAAGGCGTAATCGCATGATCATAACCATTTGGAAATAAATATTTGAGTCCATGAATCATTGGTGCGATAACCATAAACATAAGTAAAACAATAACGCTTAAAATATTAAATCCAGTAGACAATTTCATAGATAACATGACTGAAAAGCATATTGCAATTAAAGTAATGCAGAAAATACCGACGATACATAATATTGTACTGTAATTAGTTTCGTGAACATTCGATAAGAAAGCACCGGAAGCATAATCATATTGATGTATATACGTAAAATACAAAATTTCAGAAGACACAAATAATATTACATAATATATTATATACATAGAGAATAAGGCGACTAACTTTGAATTATATAGACGTATTCGGCTGATATCTTTATAAAAGATTAATCTACCAGATTCATATTCTTCAAAAAATAAATAACTGACAAAATATGTCATAAGAATCAATGGTACGGCAAATTGAGATTGTGCAAGTAAAATAACAAAATAAAATTCTAAACCAGAGAGTGAATTCGTCTCTCCTCCAATTTGCATAAAATTGGTAGGTAGTATAAGTGTGATTAAATATAAAAATGGATAAAGTGCTATTGCATAAAAGATAATTGCAGAGTTACGCGAAGATACTGTAGTGAAAATATTTTTAATTAACATATCATCATTTCCTTTCGAACTCATCGAAATATTGATATAAGTTATCTTGTTCATTAATCGTGTTTTCTAAAGTGTAGTATTTAACTAAATAATTTATGATTTCATTATACTCTTCAGAACCTGACTGCATGATAACTGCTTTTTCCTCAATATCTTTTATTGTAGAAAACAAATTGAGAAGTTCCTGACGATGTTCTGGATATATTTGTTCTTTTACTACAATTTTTATCAATTGTTCTTTATTGAAATCAATATTTTGGAGTTTTCCTTCTTTTAAAAGAACAAAGCGATCACAGACTTCTGCTAATTCATTTAATTGATGACTAGAAATAAGTAATGCGGTTCCTTTTTTACTAGCCCAAGTTCTTAACGAGTGAATGAGCGTATTAACACCGTCTGGATCCAGACCAACAAAAGGTTCATCCATAATAGCTATTTCAGGTTCATCAACTAAACACATAGCTAGTGATAAACGTTGTTTCATACCAAAAGAAAAATCTTTTACCTTTTTGCCATATGTATGTGATAAACCTACGAGATCTAATATATTATCGATATTTTTTAAGTACTGCGTTTTATGATTAACTTTTAAATAATAAGTTAAATTCTTTTTAGCTGAAAAGTGTTTGAAATGAACCGTATCAATCATGATACCTACATTTTTAAGTATATTATGATGTTGGAAAATATCTATGCCATTAAAAATATAGCACCTGAAGTAGGTCGTTTTGTTTTAGCAATCATTTTCATAAGTGTTGTTTTACCTGCGCCGTTTTTTCCAATTAAACCTACGACTTCTCCACGGTTTATGGTTAATGAAACACCGTCAATAACATTAAAATCGGCTCCTTTAAAACGTTTATAAAGGTCATCTATTTTTAACATAATGTCCTCCTTTGAACTAATAGAGTTTTAATGAAATTTATATGAATTGTTGATGTTACGCTTATATAAGTTAATTTTAACAACGAAAATGAATTTGTTCAATATAGTAAATAAGTTGTTTTATTAAAAATTTATGTATTCTACTTACAATTTAATTTATATATTTTTAGTTTATAGAAAAAGGGATTTACTAGATTTTTGAAATCGCAATTGACAATGATTTTTAAGGAGAGTATGATAGATAACGGTATAAGGGGTGTACTATTCAAAAGATATGATCTATCCCTCATCAATTTGAATAGTAAACAATAGCCTAAGGTGGATTTCATGCGTTCTTGGGTTTAATTTTAACCTAATAGTACACAGGGTGTACAATTTAAAAATAGGAAGGTAGAAGAAAATGTTTAATGAATTTAAATTTATTTTCAGAAATAAAATGTTAATCATAGCACTTATTGCAATAGCAGCTATCCCGCTATTATATGTTGCTTTATTCGTAGGTTCTATGTGGAGCCCATATGATAAGACAGATCAATTGAAAATTTCAATTGTAAACCAAGATCAAAGTGCAAAGCTAAATGGTGAAAAGGTTACAATAGGTGATGATGTTGTCGACAAATTAAAAGATAACGATAAATTTGATTTTCAAGAAGTTTCAAAAAAAGAGGCATTTAATCAATTAGAAAAAGGTAAAAGTGTAGGAACTATCATTATACCTAAAGATGCCTCTAGTAACGCTACGACATTATTAGATAAAAATCCTAAAAAAATAAATATTGAAACACAAGTCAATCCAGGGTCTAGTTATACTGGTAGTCAATCAGCACAAAAAGCAATTGATACGGTAACAAATTCAATTAAGGATAATATTCGTACCAATTATTTAGATCAATTATTTGCTAGTGCTAAAAAATCACAATCTGGATTCAAGGATACTTCAAATGCATTAGGTGACATGTCTGATGCAGAATCACAATTAATTGATGGTAATCAGCAAGTAACGGATGGATTGAAACAATTAGCACCAACAGTAGGACAACCTGCACAGCAATTAATTTCAGGCAATCAACAAGTCACAGATGGACTTAATCAATTGCAACAAAATAATGATCAATTAAAAGCGCAAATAGACCAATCTGTAGAGCAACAAGACGGCGTTGCTTTTGAAGGTGACAATGAAAAAGCGTTAAATAATGTAACGAAAGTAAATGAAAATAATGCTACAGAAGCCGATAAATATGGTGAAACAATCGTGCCTTATATGGCGAGTGTTAGTTTATTTGTAGGTGCTGTGTCATTTAGTGCAATATACCCACTGAGAAAAATGTTAACTAAAGATGTTACATCACTAAAACAAGCATTCGGTAAGTTATTATTGTATCTCGTACAAGGTGCGGTATCTGCGTTATTGATGAGTAGTTGGGCGATATTTGCACTTAATATGTCTATAGATAACATTGGTAAATTTATCTTAGTCGGATTGCTATGGGCAATTGCAGCAATTACTGTTACGACATTCTTAAGTTTATTATTAGATCGAATTGGTCTATTCATATCTATGGTTTTACTCATATTACAATTAAGTGCGAGTGAAGGTATGTTCCCAATAGAGTTATCAGCACAATTCTTTAGATGGATTCACCCATTCTCTCCAATGTCATATGCGATACAGGGTTATAGAGAAGCCATCTTTACAAATGCAGGACACTTTAACTTTGGATTTGTAGTAGCATTGCTCGTTGGTATTATTGTCATAATGATGATTTTACAATATTTAGTATTACTATGGTTTAACAAAAGACAACGTTTACCATTTTCAATAGAATTTAAATAAGTGCAATACGGAGGTGACTTATTTGGAAAACGTAGATAAAACAATTGAAGAAGCAATTACTAAATTTCAGATAGTTATGTTGCATTTAAATAAAGAGATAGTTGAAATTGTTAAAGAGACAGGTTTAAGTAATTTACTTTCAAGAGAACAAATTGATGCGATGAGAATTATAAAAAATGAAGGCAAAGTAACAATTAATGAATTAGCGGGTTTACAAAATATTTTTAAAACTGCTGCTTCTAAACGCATCGCAAAATTAGAAGAAATGGGCTATGTACAACGCGCTTATTCAGATAATAAACGTATTAAACTGATTATGTTAAGTGACGAAGGTGAAACATTTTTACAGAGAGCGACTGCAGTGATGACCGAAGCAGTAAAAGATCGACTAGGTAATAAATTTACTGCCGAAGAAGTACATCATTTCGTTGAGCAACTTACACATATCGTTAATGCGTTTAAAGCACATAAGTAGTTAATAGATGTACTTGTGGCATTTACAAATGTGCGAATTATAATATAAAAAGTGCCAATTCGATTCTATAGGATATTGGCACTTTTTATTTAACATTTTTTATGAAAATATAAGACATACGTAATTCAGCGAACATTATTATTTGTAAAAAATGGACTTCAATATTAACAATTAGTATAATTACTGTATAATTAAATATTTTTAAAAAGATTGTAGGTAAAGATTATTGTCCTAATAAATTTATTTTAAAAATCACAGGAGGTATATTGTTATGAAAAGAACAATAGAACGTGTACTGACGTGGATTGGTATCGTCTTACAAATACTTGGTGTTGTACTAATGGCTGTTCTAATACCTATGATGGGTAACGGCGAGGTCAAAGAAGCATTCATTAGTCAGATGATGCAAGAAGATAGTAGTTTCACGTATGAAGACGGAAATACGATATTTAGCACTTTTAGTGGTCTTTTGACTACTGGTTTAGTCTTAGGTATTATACTATTAATCATAGCGCTTATAGCAGTATTTTTAATTAGCAAAAAGCCAAAAGTGGCAGGCGTTTTATTAATTATCGCTGGTGTGATTTCATTCTTAGGAAATTGGATAAATGCGGTTTTATGGCTTGTTGCAGGTATTATGTTATTAGTGAGAAAGCCGAAAGAACCAATTTATGACAAAGAAGAAGATGACGATGTAAATCCATATATTAAAGATGGATCTCAAGTGAATGAGCGTAATAACTCATTTATTTTATCTGAAGAGCAAAAAGAAAATGAGCAAGAGACAATAAAGGATGCTTACTCACAATCTAAAGATGATAATAAAACAGATTTAGATAACTTAGATGATCTAGATGAAAGATCAAAAAAATTGAAAGAAGATCCTTATAAGTATTAAATGATACTTTGTTAGTCTGTATATCTAAATAGACTGGGTTACTAAATGTAGCCTAGTCTATTTTATAATACATAGATTGCAAACCAATATTTAAAGCAATTATGTATATAAACTTAGAAAAATTGTGATATATTTTAATAAAATGAGATTAAAAGTAGTTAAATATTAAAATGGGGTGAGAAAGATGATGATGGCATTAGGCATGCTATTGCCTGTTTTGGTGGTTGGTTTTATTACTATGTCCATATTGGAAGAAAGAAAAAGAAATCGTAATAAAAAGAAAGATAAATAATTGTTATCAGAGTGAAAAGCTTATGCAGCTTTTTGTGTATATAACGTAAGAACACATATAAGTAAAAATCGAATTTCCAAAGAAAGATTTCATAGTGCCTACGCAACAAGGATGATTAGTCTGTAGGAATGGAAAAGTCGTTTTATAGCGTAGTAGGATTTTAAGGGTAATTAGGCCGAGACATATAAAGATGTTTCGGTCTTTTTTCTTGTGAACTGAAAAATTATAGCAGTATAAAAAATTAAGATATGGCATAAGGATGATGTTATTGAGATGCATAAAATGTTTAACGTGAAACAAAATGATTTTAAATTAATGGTTAAAGTCAAACGATTAATATTCTGATATGATTAATAGTAATATAGGTTAAATAGTAAAGTTATAAAATGCAACTTCAATCATAAATAACTAAAGCGCAACAAAGGGGGATGCTTATGAGTGAAATGTTATATATACTACAGACTGTACTTTTACCTATTTTTATCATGATATTTTTAGGATACATACTGCAAAAGAAATTTACATTAGATTTAAATACATTGGCCAAACTTAATATCTATGTCTTTGTGCCTGGATTTATTTTTGTGAAATTTTACAAGACGCATTTTGCGTTAAGTTTATTGTTTTACATTATCATTTTCTTCGTAATCTATATGTTTGTACTATTTCTTATTGGTAAGTTATTGTCTATGTTCCGTAAAACGGATAAAGGGGAGACAACAACGCTTACAAACAGTCTGATGTTCTTTAATTCGGGTAACTACGGTGTCCCAGTAAATGATTTGGTTTTCAAAGGCGATCCATTAGCAATGTCTGTTCAAGTTATTGTGTTATCTTTGCAGAACATATTCACGTTTTCTTATGGTGTATTTGCGATTCAATCTTTACATATAGGAAAGTTAAAGGCACTTTTAGGTTATTTTAAAATGCCTGTGTTATATGCATTATTACTAGCAATTATATTAAATTACAATCATATACCTATTCCTGAATTTATTTGGACACCAGCGAATTATGTTGCCGATGCTATGATTGCGATTGCGTTATTAATGCTAGGTGCTCAAATATCTAATATCAAATTTAGTTTGAAGTGGTCCAAATCCTATGCGTATGTTTTTATAAGATTGATTATAGGGCCCTTGATTGCCCTTGTTATTATCAAAATCATGGGGATAGAGGGCATCATAGCTCAAACATTATTCATCGCATCAGCAATGCCAACGTCTGTAAATAGTTCAGTTATCGCACAAGAATATGACAATCATCCTGAATTAGCAGCAGAACTTGTCTTTTTATCTACTTTATTAAGTGCCATTACAGTTGTCATCGTGATATACATGTCTAAAATATTATTTTAATAGGAGCAGCTATATCGTGATGTGCTTGCTCATGAAATTAAAAAAAGGTGAATATAAGTGATTAAATTATGATTTTAAGTCACTTATGTTCACCTTTGATTTTATTATATGATTCAAGTATTTAAAATTCTACTACTGTATATTGACGTAATGTCTTTTGAAAAGGTGGCTTGTCAGCTTCACCATTTTTAGATTTTTTATGCATTGCTTTATGCTCTTCAACATGAGAAGGTCTAGCAACCCAATTTTGAAAATCTTTTTTCTCATCCCATTTACTTACAACAACATATTCAACATCATCTGATTTAGATTTTGTCCACACTTCTGATGATTTTAAACCAGCCACATTATGCAACTCGGATTGTGTTTTCTTTACTTTATTATATAGTTGTTGTTCATGTTCCTTGTTAGTCGAAAAAGCAACTTCTGCTACAAACATTACAATCCCTCCTTATAAATTAAATACATATATTATTTTAGCACTAATAAATTTTTCGCTCTAATGAAAATTTCAAAATAAAATTCACGAAGTGTTAATAAACTTTTGACGAATTTGTTAATGTCTATCTTCAGATTTGAAACACAATATATAGTGTTTTATAATTAATGTATATACTATATATAGAAATGAGGGTTAATATGAACAAACTTGAAAAAAATTTAAAGCATCTCATTACGAAAGATCCAACTGTAGTTAATGAAAATGCTAATAAGGATAGTGCTACATTTTCGACTATGAGAGATTTAACAGCAGGTGTAGTGTCTAAGTCGTATGCTTTGGATTATTTATTACCTAAGCATGTCGCTCAAGCCCATGAAGCAGGAGACATTCATTTTCATGATTTAGACTATCATCCATTCCAACCACTCACGAATTGTTGTTTAATTGATGCAGAAAGTATGTTGTCACATGGCTTTCAAATAGGTAATGCGACCGTAACGTCACCGAAATCTATACAGACTGCATCAGCACAATTAGTACAAATTATTGCTAATGTGTCTAGTAGTCAATACGGCGGCTGTACAATAGATCGCGTTGATGAATTGTTGAGTAAATACGCAAAATTTAATGAAATGAAACATCGACAAATTGCAGAAAAATTTGTACATGAGTCAGTCATTGATACATATGTAGATGAGCGAGTAACGCAAGACATTGGGGATGCCATTGAGAGTCTCGAGTATGAAATCAATACGCTATACACTTCGAATGGGCAGACACCTTTTGTTACACTCGGCTTTGGATTAGGAACTGATCGATATAGCCGCAAGATTCAAGAAGCGATATTATCTACTAGAATTAAAGGGTTAGGTAAAGACCGTATTACTGCAATTTTTCCTAAATTAGTTTTTTCAATTAAAAGAGGTGTTAATTTAAATGAGTCAGATCCCAATTATGACATTAAACAGCTCGCTTTAGAATGTTCAACTAAACGCATGTATCCAGATATATTAAACTATGATAAAACAGTGGAACTATTAGGAGATTTTAAAGCACCTATGGGTTGCCGATCATTCTTACCTGCATGGAAAGATAAAGATGGTCATTATGAGAATAATGGCCGCTGTAATCTAGGTGTGGTAACACTGAATGTACCAAGGATTGCTCTGGAATCAAAAGGTGACATGGAAGCTTTTTGGAAAATATTTCATCAGCGTATGGCCATAATGCACGATGCACTGGTTTATCGAATTGAACGTATTGCACAAGCTACGCCAGAGAATGCACCGATTTTATATCAAAACGGGGCATTTAAACACAGATTAAAAGAAACAGATGACATTATGACATTATTTAAAGGGCAACGTGCAACTTTGTCTATAGGATATATTGGGTTATATGAAGCGGCAACGGTATTTTATGGGCCTCATTGGGAACGTTTATCTAAAGCAAAAGCATTTACATTAGATATATTAAAATCGATGAAAGCATATCAGTTAAAATGGACAGAGCAATACGATATTTGGTTTAGTATCTATAGCACACCAAGTGAATCCTTAACGGATCGTTTTTGTCGACTAGATCGTGAACAATTTGGAGAAATAGCTGATATCACAGATAAAGGTTATTATCAAAATTCATTCCATTATGATGTTAGAAAAGATGTGACGCCTTTTGAGAAAATTGATTTTGAAAAAGATTATCCAGAATATGCGAGTGGTGGTTATATCCATTATTGCGAGTACCCGAAATTAAATCATAATTTAAAGGCATTAGAAGCGGTTTGGGATTATGCTTACGATAAAGTAAGTTATTTAGGCACAAATATCCCAATTGACCATTGCAGAAAATGTGGATTTGTCGGAGATTTTAAAACAACTGCAAAAGGCTATCAGTGTCCGCAATGTGGCAATGATGATCCTAAGTCGGTAGATGTGGTTAAACGTACGTGTGGCTATTTAGGCAATCCTGTTCAACGGCCTACTATAGAAGGTCGCCATAAAGAAATGTGCGCGCGCGTTAAACATTTGAAAGATGCATCAGTATGAATATTTTAAAAATAAGACATGGGCAAGGCCATATCGCTAAAATAGAAGCACAAAGCTTTGTAGATGGTGAAGGTGTGCGTTGCAGTTTATATGTTTCAGGTTGCCCATTTGCCTGTGAAAATTGTTATAATAAAGTGGCTCAAAATTTTAAATACGGTGAGCCATTTCATGAAGACACATTAGAAGAAATTATGGAATACTGTGCGCCAAATTATATTTCAGGACTCAGTATCCTTGGTGGCGAACCTTTTTGTAATGTAGATATCACTTTGAAGTGTGCTCAAACTTTTAGAAAACGTTTTGGAAATACCAAATCATTATGGGTATGGACTGGTTTTTTATTTGAATATTTAGAGCGAGATTCAGCAGAAAGAAAGACATTGCTTGAGCTCATTGACGTCTTAGTAGATGGTCCATTTATTAATCATTTATATAGACCTAATTTACCGTATAAAGGCTCAATGAATCAACGCGTGATCGATGTTCAAGCATCATTGCAAAAGCGCAGGGTGTGTGAGTATATCAAAAGTTAATTATAATATACATGATTTGCTCAAAGGCATTTATGAATCCTCAAAATATAAGTCATCATAATGTAAAGGAGTAGATAATGTATGTGTACAGGATTTTCATTTTTATCAAAAAGTAAGCAGGCGATACTTGGTCGAACAATGGACTTTGTTTATCACTTAGAGGGTCAACCTGCAGTACAACCACGTCATTTCTATTGGGAATCGCGTGTCGAATATAAAGGTAAAACACAATATGGCTTCATTGGTGCAGGAAGTGACATGGAAGGATTCTTATTTGGTGATGGGTTAAATGAGCACGGTGTAGGTGTATCGATACAGTATTTTAGAGGCTATGCTTCATATGCGACAGAAGTGCGTGAAGGATATATGAATATCGCTCAAAATGAAGTGATTACATGGGTGCTTGGCTATAATAAAAATATTGATGACTTGATTGAAAATGGTAAGCAAGTAAATGTTGTCGCACACGTGCTTAATGATATTGCTGAAGTCCCACCATTACATTATCATATTACAGATGATACAGGTCGTTCAGTTGAACTTACTTTCCAGGATGGGAAAATTGTAATTAACGAGAATCCAATCGGTGTTTTGACAAATAATCCAGATTTAAATTGGCATTATGAGAATTTAAGAAATTATACAGCTGTCACACCGCATAAACCCGAAGCTAAAAATGTCATGGGCCAATCATTAGGCTCTTTAGGCAATGAAGGTGGTACTTATGGATTGCCTGGTGGTTATACGTCACCGGAACGATTCATTAAAACAGCTTATTTGAAAAATTATTTAATTGGAAGTGAAGATCCAGAATACGATGTGATGGATGCTTTTAAATTATTAGATAGTGTGAGTATACCTAAAGGCGCTGTCTTAGATGAAAACGGCGATATGCATTATACGTTATATCAAACGGTATTTAATTTAACAACTCGCACAATGTACCTCAAGTGGTATGACACAAATCAAATTACCGAATTATAATTAACAGAAGATTTGATTTTAAAAGAAGACATGACAATATTTGAACCAGTCCAAGCATTTGTAACAAATAAATTGAATCATACATCTTCATAAATATGAATAAAATGGTCTCGTGAATTAAATTTCATGATAGACAGAAGCGGTGCCGAGAACCTATTTCTATTTAGGATTCTTGGCACCGTTTTATTTTTGAAAGTAATAGGTAGATGTGGGATTAAATAGTCAGATTTTGGAATGCAATCATTCAAGTTTTAGATGAAAAAATTGAACAACAATTTAAATAGGGTGTAACGTAAGTGCATTAAATATATTTGAAATATGTTATCTAAATCAAAACACCTAATGCATTTATTTTTAAGATTGTTATTTTCAGCCTTCTTTATAAATCATGTAATTTCTCTTCAATTTCTGTTCTTTGATTTTCCATAAAATCGGGGAGGTTCAGTTTTTTACCTAAATCTTTAATCGCTGTATCTACTGTAAAACCAGGTGCTGCCGTTGCAAATTCAAACATAATGCTATTATGGCGATAGTAAAGGGATTTGAAAAAGTAGCGATCAATGATGCCACTATGATTTCCCGGGTTATGATTGATTGTATCTAACACAGCGTACAAATCTGAATCATTTGGCGTATTGACTGCAATATGATGCACATAACCTTGTCCAGGTCGAGCACGTGAACCTTGTTCTTCAACTAAGACAAAATCCGTATAGAGCCCATCAGAATCTAATGTCAATACAGTTTCATCTACATTTTCTCTTAACGAATAACGTAAGTCATTTTTTAAAAAATGAAGTGTTGGTTGAATGTCGCGTAAGCGCAGTTCCACTGGCCCCATACCTAAAATTTGATATGCTTCTGGAATATCTGTATAAGGATTTTTTCTCCAAGCGTTAGGTGTGTTGCGATGGTTATTTGCAAGTAATAATATTTCTAAACCATCCATATCTTTGAATAACAGCGCATGATGATTTAAATAAGTCATTTGTGTTGTTGTGATATGCTGTTCATTTAAACGACGTTCAAAGTAAGTTAATGCAGATTCATCGGGAACGAGTAGTGATACGCGATGTATACTGTTCGTACCTGGACGGTTTTTACCTAAATTTGGAATTTCGAAAAAGCTAAGCAATGTGCCTGGTGTACCGATTTCATCTCCATAAAATAAATGGTACATCGTTGGATTATCTTGATTTACAGATTTTTCAACTAGGCGTAGGCCTAATGTCTGTGTGTAAAAATTTTTATTGATTTGTGCACCTTTTGTATACATTGAAATATGAGGATGTCCGATAATATTCATAAAAGAGACCTCCAAAAGCAATTTATATCATAATTGCTATAATCATTTCCTTTTAGAACAAAAATAAACTTAATAAGTATAAAAAATATACTAACTGAAAGTTTAATTAATGAAACCGTAAACGATCATATTTCAAAAAATCTTAATGACTTTAATTATAAAATTATTGTGTTAGATGATGATCCTACTGGTACACAGACTGTTAAAGACCTACCTGTTTATACGGAATGGTCAGAGGCATTAATCGAAGATGGATTTAAGCAAGAAAATAATATGTTTTATATATTAACGAATTCAAGAGCGTTAAATGAAGTAGAAACAACCGAATTACATCAAGAGATTAGTCATCATATCGCAAGTGTTTCAAGAAAATTAGACCATCCCTATATCATTATAAGTAGAGGTGATTCGACATTAAGAGGACACTTTTATCTTGAACCTAAAGTGTTGAGTGAGGCTTCTAATGAAACATTTGATGCAGTGTTTTATTTACCAGCCTTTTTTGAAGGAAACCGTTATACCTATCAAGGCATACATTATCTTAAAGAAGAGGGACGCTACATACCAGTTTCAGAAAGTGAATTTGCAAATGACACGACTTTTGGGTTTGATTCTGAAACAATGGCAAGCTTTATCTAAGAAAAAAGCGACGGCGAGATTAATGCAAAAGATGTAAAACGCATTAGTTTAACTCAAATTCGTGAGCGTGACACACTAGGAATTGAAAAGGTACTAAATGAAGTTTCTCATTTTGATGCAGTGGTCGTAGACGCATTAAATGATGAAGACATGAATTATTTTGCAACTTGTCTGATAGCATTTCTAAATAAAAATGAAAAAAGATTTATGTTTAGAACAGCAGCATCTTTTGTAAAAGTGATGTGTCAAACACCTGGAGAAATCATTAATTTAAAAAACTATAGCGATCAAAATCATGGCGGCTTAATTATTGTAGGTTCACATGTGAAAAAGACATGTGCACAATTGAATGATCTCATAGTAAATTCTAATATCAACGCTGTAGAATTTGATGTTAAAGCAGTCACGTCAGATTATTTGCAAAGTTATATAGATGATCAAATAGTTAAAGTATCTGAATTAATCCATTCTAGAAAAGATGTCGTTGTCTACACTTCTAGAGATGTTATTAAAACGGAAGACCTATCGAACAATTTAAGTATTTCAACAAATATTTCCAATGCATTGGTAGAAATTGTAAAAGGGTTGACAATAAAGCCTCAATTCATTATTGCAAAAGGTGGCATTACTTCAAGTGATGTAGCGACGAAAGGATTAGGTATCAAAAAAGCCCAAGTCATTGGACAAATAACACAAGGGGTTCCGGTTTGGTTAACGGGAGAAGAAGCAAAATATAACAAAATGCCATATGTTATTTTCCCAGGAAATATTGGTGAGGTCGATACGCTAACAGAAGTTTATAAAATGAATTCAAATGAGTTATAGAAAGTAGGGGAATTTATGTTGGGAGAAATTTGGCCATTAATTGCTGTGATGATAGGTGTACTTATTTTGTTAATGCTGATCATGTGGTTTAAATTAAATACATTTATTGCACTCATTATTACATCTATGCTTACTGGTGTGCTAGGCAGTCTTTATAATTCACATGGTGTGCCAGTAGTGATATATAGTACTTTAACTGGCTTATCTGTAAAAACATTAAGCAGCACCATACAAGTTCATTTTTTAATAACAGCCATTTTAGTTGTTATCGGACAGGGTACAGGTGATATTTGGACAAGTGCTACATTACCCTTTATTTTTCTTAGCATGTCCGTTTTTACTTATTTCAGTGTTAATTGGTAAATATTGCAAACGCCACACATTAGATTATCATTTTGATAAATGGCTATATTTATTTATCGCATTTTTAGGATTGTTACTTATTTTTGCTCATTAAAAACCCTGCTTTCACATCATAGCGAAAGCAGGGTTTATTATATATTATTATACGTTTTTACCAGTATACGCATTGATTCTTTTATTTAATAAAACAAAGAATAATATAAAAGCAAGCGTAATCATAATATGACCCAACCCAGCAATGCCAGCGATAGCAGGACTTACATTAAAATCTTTCATAGCCGCGATGCCATTTATAAATTGCATCGTAACCGTAATTAATACACCTAAATGGAAAATATAAAAGAAATAGTTAAATAATTGTCTGTTTGAGGTTAACTTTAATTGAAATTCGATAATCATAAATATTAAGAACATGATGGTGCCTAATACTAATAAATGCGTATGTGTGATGTTCAATTGTGAGTATCCGCTAAAGTTTTCTGCTTTTGACATTTCGCGGTAAAATAGCCCACTGAGTAAACCTAATAAAGTATAAAAAGCAGAACTGTACATTAATTTTTTCATAAATGTGTACCTCCAATTTGTTAATAATTACAATATAAAGTTAATTTATGAACACAATATGAACAATTTAGAAAAAAGACATAACAAAGGTCATATTTATCTAATATCATGTCATTTTGCTTATATACATTACAGAGTTCTTTGTATTAAGGACTGAGTACCTATTAAAGAAACAAAAGCGAGACGGGACAATCATTTCAAATGGTTTGTTCCGTCTCGCTCATGTTAATTAAAGTTGAATATTAAAAGTGCTATTATTTATTTTTGTTGCGCAAGGAGTAGGTGGTATATCGTGTCTAAAATAGGTGTATTTAAATGATGTTTTCTTGCTTTATAGAATAGATAGCCTTGAATACCATCAATTTCTAAGGATCTGCCATCAACTATATCATAGTACATGCTTGTGCCCATTTCAGCAGGGTAGCCATCATAAATATTAAGTATTGTATTTACAATGTTTGGTTCAAAGTGTACGTGTTCAGCTTTGGCGATGTTAATGCCTTCTAAGAGTAATTGTTCACAGAGTTTTTTTATCCCTGGTACTTCTAATACTGATGCAGTAGAACGAGTTAAGGCTGTAACACTATTAATTGCTAAGTTTACGAGTAACTTGTACCAAATAGCGTTATCGATATCAGTGGTAAGTTCAATATTAAGAGAAGAATTGGATATACATTGATGCAATGCTTGCGTATGTGCATTTTGGTCTAATATTAATTTGTGATCACGATAATGTGTGATGGTATTCCCTGTTTTTTGGCCACTAATATATACGACAGCTTGATATACATAAGGATGATCAAATTTGTGTAATTGGCCGTGTCCATTTTGTGCGAGGATAATTATCGTATTTTTATGTAATAAATGTTGATACGATGTTAAAACGGTATCCAGTTGGGGAATTTTGACAGTGATAAATAAGAAGTCTACGGTTTCATGGTATTCATTAAGTGCGCACACGTCTAGTTGATACTTAGTGTCAAGAGCATTATTTGAATAATAGTGAAGCGTTTCATTGCGGCGACCAAGTAATTTTACATTTAATGAGGCGTCTCTTAAATCAAATGCAATGGTACTTCCTACTGCACCAGGACCTATAATTGCGACATTGTTCATATTATTTTATTTCCTTTTCTAAAAAGATTGGTTAATATATGGATAACAATGTAAATATATCAAAATGTGGAGTTGATTTTAAATGAAAACTTTAAATCAGTTACAAGATTTAAAAGTGAATAAAGAAAAAATTTCAATGGTGACAGCATATGATTATCCAAGTGCGAAGCAAGTCGAAGCGGCTGATATAGACATCATTTTAGTTGGTGATTCATTAGGAATGACGGTATTAGGTTATGATAGTACAGTTCAGGTTACTGTAGCAGATATGATCCATCATACAAAAGCAGTTAGAAGAGGTGCACCTAATACATATTTGATCGTGGATGTACCTTTCGGGGCAGTAGGTGTCAATGATCAATATGATTTAGAAATAGCGGTAAAACTATATAAAGAAACAGATGCCAATGCAATCAAAGCAGAAGGTGCACATTTAACTCAATATATAAAAAATTGTAGCAATATGGGTATTCCAGTTGTGTCACATTTGGGATTAACACCACAAAGTGTTGGTATTATGGGATATAAAATGCAAGCTGGTAATAAAGAAGCTGCACGACAACTTATTGAAGATGCCTATGCTGTGCAACAAGCGGGCGCTGTGATGTTAGTTCTTGAAGCAGTCCCAAGCGATTTAGCTGCAGAAATTTCAGATAAACTAGATATTCCTGTTATCGGTATTGGGGCAGGAAAAGAAACAGACGGACAAGTATTGGTTTATCATGATTTATTAAATTATGCTGTAGAACATAGAGCGAAATTTGTTAAACAATTTGGTGATTTCTCAGTGGGCATTGATGCATTAAAGCAATATAACAATGAGGTGAAAGCGGAACAATTTCCTGGTGAGGCCCATACCTATAAAAAGCAAATTATGAATGAGGTTACAGAATGACACAGTTAATTACAACAATAGAAGAAATGAGAAGTATTATAGCAAACCTTCATAATCAGCGTCGTTCAGTTGGGTTTATTCCTACCATGGGGGCATTGCATGACGGGCATTTAAAGATGATGTCATTATCATTGAATGAAAATGATGTGACGATTATTAGTATATTTGTCAATCCATTACAGTTTGGTCCGAACGAAGATTTAGATTCTTACCCACGTGATATTGTAGGTGATACTGCAAAAGCTGAATCTGTAGGCGTGGATTATATCTTTCATCCAACTGTTAAAGAAATGTATCCAGAATTACCGACAATTGAATTAAAAGCAGGCCGACTTGCATCCGTTTTGGAAGGTGCTGAACGTCCAGGACATTTTGATGGTGTGGTAACGGTTGTTAATAAATTATTTAATATTGTACGTCCGCATAAAGCATATTTTGGTAAAAAAGATGCACAGCAGTTGGCAATAGTAGAAAAAATGGTAGAGGACTTCAATCATCCAATTGAAATCAAAGGTGTAGATATTGTTAGAGAGGATGATGGATTAGCGAAAAGCTCGCGTAATATCTATCTTACTAAAAATGAACGTATAGAAGCGGTTCACCTGTATAAAAGTTTATGTCTAGCACAATCGCTTTATAAAAATGGAGAGCGTAATAGCGAAAAAATTATCAAAGCGACACGGGACTACTTAACAGAACATACAAGTGGAACGATAGAAACAGTTGCAATATATAGTTATCCAGAACTTGTCGAGCAAACACAAATCAAAGACAGCATTTTTATTTCACTCGCTGTCAAATTTAGTAAAGCGCGCTTAATTGACAATATTATTATTGAAGGATAATAACGCTATTTAATCTTGAATAAATATAAATGTTATGATTTATAGTATTGCAATATAGATTTTACATTTATAGATGGTTGTTTTATCATTAATATGGAAGATTCTTATCAAGGAAAATAGTTTTATGATAATAATAGGTAGTATAGGGTATAGATAAATTATACGTAAAATAGTTACTATATGAATATACATCGCTATTAATTATTATAAATGACTTATTGAAAAGTAAATACGAAAGGTGGAAAAATGATGAGTGAAAAGAATTCTAAAGACGTTATTTTAATTGGTGCTGGTGTTTTAAGTACGACATTTGGGACATTATTAAAAGAACTTGCACCAGATTGGAATATTAAACTTTTTGAAAGACTCGACAAACCTGCAATTGAAAGTTCTAATGAACGCCATAATGCAGGTACTGGACATGCTGCACTATGTGAATTAAATTACACGGTAGAGCAAAAAGATGGTTCAATTGATGTTGAAAAAGCGAAAGAAATTAATGAACAATTCGAGATTTCAAAACAATTTTGGTCTCATTTAGTGAAAAGTAAACAAATTCAAAATCCGCAAGCCTTTATTAGACCATTACCTCATATTAGCTTTGTTCAAGGTGATAAAAACGTAAACTTTTTAAAAAGACGTTTTGAAGCATTATCTCCTTTATCAATGTTTAAAGGTATCGAATATACAGAAGATCATGAAAAATTAAAAGTGTGGATGCCACTAATGATGGAAGGTCGCGATCCAAATGAAACCGTAGCGGCTAGTAAAATTGATGAAGGTACGGATGTTAACTTCGGTGAATTGACTAGAAAAATGGCTAAAAATTTAAGTGAACATGACAATGCAGAACTTTTCTATCGTCATGAAGTACAAGATTTTAGTCGTCGTAAAGATGGTAAATGGGAAGTTAAAATTAAAGACCTTAAAACGAAAAAAGTAGAACATCATATTACAGACTACTTATTTATTGGAGCTGGCGGTGCAGCGATTCCATTATTACAAAAAACAGGTATACCAGAAAGTAAACATTTAGGCGGTTTCCCAATCACGGGAGAATTCTTAGTATGTAATAATCCTGAAGTTGTAGCTAAGCACGAAGTTAAAGCTTATGGTAAAGAACCTGAAGGTACACCACCAATGACTGTACCTCACTTAGATAGACGTTATATTCAAGATGAAAATTCATTACTATTTGGACCATTCGCAGCAATTGGACCAAAATTCCTGAAAAATGGTTCAAACTTAGATTTATTCAAATCTATCAATCCAAGTAATGTTATAACGATGTTATCAGCTGCAGCGAAAAACTTCCCATTAATTAAATATTCAATCCAAGAAGTGTTAGCTAAAAAAGAAGACCGTATGAAAGAATTACGTCGCTTTGTTCCAGATGCTAAAGATGAGGATTGGGATATTATGCAAGCAGGTAAACGTGTTCAGGTTATAAAAGATACTAAGGAACACGGCAGAGGCTTTATCCAATTTGGTACAGAAGTAGTTAATTCAAAAGATCACTCTGTGATTGCTTTATTAGGTGAATCTCCTGGTGCGTCTACATCAGTGTCAGTTGCTTTAGAAGTTATTGAGAAAAACTTCCCAGAACAACTTAAACAATGGGAGCCTAAACTAAAAGAAATCATTCCATCTTATGGTCAATCATTAATTGAGGACTATGCTTTATTGAAACAAATACGTCAAGCAAGTAATGCTGAATTAGAATTAAATCATAAATAGTCAAAAATATACCCCTTGGTGTGCTGTGGCATCAAGGGGATTTTTTGTGGCCTGAAGTAAAGATTTATAAATGAACACATGGTCTAATAGTCAATATAGAAAAATCCCCCTACATAGTATTAAAGTATGTAGGGGGAGATTGTAGCTGAATTTAATTTTTATAATGCTTATGCAAATAAGTTTCAAATGTATCTGGTTTTTCTCCAGTAAGTTTTTCAAAATCGTTGCTACTTTGATCAAGTAATCCCATTTCTCCGGCTTTATACATGGAGGCAAGTAAAGGACCGAATCCTTTAGGTTCATCATACATTTTTCCAAATTTTTCAAGTGTCACTGGGTCATAGGATATATTTGAATTTGCAACTTCTGATAAAATTTGCGCTAATGCTTCCATAGAATAGGTATATCCAGATAGTAAATAACGTTTACCTAATAAGTTTTGATTTTTTACAATTTCAATAATACCTTATTAATGAAAATAAGGATAATAATGAGAACGATATCTCTGTGGTAAATAAAGATAATAATCACGTTGAAAAAATAGTGAAATATCAAAAATACAAATTAGTGAAAATAATATTATTAGAAATAATGTAGAAGACAAAAAATTCGATGAAGCAGTTTTAAAGGATGAAAAACAAGATAAACAACAAGATGAAAAACTTAAGCCAAATGAAAATAATAATCGAAAATTTACAGAGATAAAAACGGAAGATGTTGGTCATTTTAATGGAACTATAAATGATAAAAAAATGGAGAATGATGCGATTCAGGAAGATGCCATTCAAACAAGAACGAAAGAGAATCTAAATAACCAATCTCAAACCAATAATCACATTAAAACCAAAGTAACTGTGAAACGAGCAACGACTGATTTTGAAAATATAAAAACAGTAAATAAAAGTGAAACTCCTAATAAAAATATAATTGGAACATCAAGAGCTTATAAAAAATTAACTGATAAAGATATTATAAAATTAAGAAAGCTACTTGCTAAACATGATTTGTATCACCCTGTAGTAACAAAAAGTGTAAGAGAAATGATAGAAGATAGTTCATTGGAAGCATTGGATTATTCTGACAACTATACATTTCAAACGTTAATTTTTCAGCCAGAACCATTAACTACGAAGGAAGTGTTAGACAGTAAAACAATACCTTTCCAAATACATAGTTATTTAACAGGAGCAAATTCAGGAGATGTTTATAAGATTAATTTACAATTAGATCCCATTATTGCAAACCATGTTAAGAAAATAACTGTAAACCCATCCGGTCGTAGTTCATCAGTGGAATTAGTAAGACTGGCAAATAAAGAGTGTAAGGCAACAAATATTTGGCAAGTTAACTTTATTAGAGCTAGTGGTGGCCTTTTTGGTGGAGCGGAAATATTGAGTCAGTACACAGCTGAAAACGGAAAAATAGAATTGGACGATACCGTACGGAACATATTAGAAAAAATGGAAGACCATAGTGATAAGTTAAATTACTTAATATATGTAAAAGATTCACAAGAAAACAAAAAGATTAAAACTTCTGAAACTAGCGGTTATTTCCTAACGCCATCTGAAACTTTAATTAATAGTATTGTCTCATCAAACTCTGATACTGCGAATAGTGCATTTAAAGCAAGTAGTGGTGCTATCCAATTTGATTCCGATATTGGTGAATTTGGTGGTATTACGGTAGACCAACAAATATTAAAAAATGGAACTTTTAATTATGGTGGCCCTCTAATAGATTCAGGATTAAATAAACAATGGAGATATCACTACCAAATTGATCCGAAACTTGTTCCATATATTGGTTCAATTGAATTACATAGTTATGACTTTTATGGAGTGAGTGGTTTCGATAAAACCTATTACCCTAAAAATAAAGTCGCTGATTTGGCAATAGATAAAGATGGTAGAGGGTCAATTACAAGTAGTAATTTAAATGATTTAATTGTATTTAATAATGCATTACCGGAAACAGTGGGCATTAGATTGGTTATCAAATATAATCAAAGTCCAAATAATATATTAACAAGAAATGCTGAATATGACGAAAATGGTAATTTAATTAGCAATACTACAAAAGTAAAAGAAGACTTTGCATTCTATGGGTATCTGACAGATAAGAATGGTGGGATGTTTAAAAATACATTCGGATCATCTACATATTATATTCAAGATTTAGATAAAGACGGTTTGACAGATAACTTTGAATTTCATAAATCACACACGGATCCCTTTAATCAAGATACGGATGGTGACGGTAAAAATGATGGTGACGAAGTATTACGTTATGGGACTTCTCCATTAGTAGGAAAACCTATAGCCGATGATATAACTACAGAAGATACTACAGTAATTGGTAAAGTAAATTTAGATTTTTTAGCGCCTCAACAAAAAGTGAAAATACTAGATGAAAACGGCACATTAATAAGTATAGATACTTTAAATGAGGATGGTACATTCAGTATGCAAGTTCCGAAATTAAAACCAGGGACCTATACAATAGCTATCGAATCTCCAAATTATACTAATGATGAAGTTAACACTTTCAAAGTTATAGATATAAAAGAAATACTTAAACCTAGCATAAATCCTGTGAATGATCAAAGTAAGGAAATTGAAATTAATGGTGTTGAGGGCTCAACAATCATTATTAAAGATGAAAATAATGTTATTGTTGGTCAGACGATATTAAATAATGGACAAACTACAAGTATTATTAATTTAAAAACCATTAAAAGCAGGAACTATTTTAACAGCAATAGCAGAAAAAAATGGCATTAATAGTAATGTTTCGAATTCTGTCATAGTTGAAGATGTGACGTCGCCATTAGCGCCAACAATGAAAGATTTCACAAGTAATGATACCCAAATTACAGGAGAATCTGAACCAAATTCAACAGTTGAAATTACGTTCCCGGACGGCCAAAAAGTGACAACGACTGCAGATGACCAAGGCCACTATATCGTCGATATTCCAGCAGGTTCACTAAACAATGGTGGGGAAGTTAGTGCCAAAGCAACAGACAAAGCCGGTAACGAATCACCAAAAACAATAAGAAATATAGTGGATGAAACAGCGCCGATGGCACCAACAATGAAAGATTTCACAAGTAACGACACTCAAATAACTGGAGAGTCTGAACCAAATTCAACAGTAGAAGTGACGTTCCTAGATGGTCAAAAAGTAACAGTAATTGCTGATGAACAAGGCGACTATATCGTCGATATTCCGTCAGGTTCACTAAACAACGGAGGAGAAGTTAGCGCCAAGGCAACAGATAAAACAGGCAACGAATCACCAAAAACAACGAAAGATGTCGCTGATGAAACGGTGCCAGAAGCACCAAAAGTTGATAATGTCACAAGTAACGATATTCAAATTATAGGTAAAACAGAGCCTCATGCAAGCGTGACAATTCAATTCCCTAATAAACAAATTATTACTGGAAAAGCAGATGAACAAGGTGATTTTTCTATAGGCATACTAAGTGAAATTAAGTTATTAGGTAATGAAATTCTTATTATCAATATTACAGATAAAGCAGGTAATATATCTAATAAAACAAGCGTGATAGTAATCGATAAGACTGAGCCTAATGCACCGATTGTAGATGAATTGACAGATACAGATACAATAATCACAGGTCAAGGAGAGCCAAATACAAAAGTGATTATCAATCTTCCAAATGGTAAACGAATTACTGGTAGAGTGAATAGTCATGGTAAATATGAAATTAAGTTACCAAAAGATATAACATTAAATATCAATGATAAAATTTCAATTTTACTTGAAGATGATAGTATTCGTCAGCTTTCAGCGAGTATGTTAAGCGCAAGTATTTATAGAGCTTCTGAAAAGTGGTGTCATGGATTTAGTGATGTTCCAGCTGAGACATATATTCAAAGTGTCACACCTTATATTATTTCTGGATTGGTATCTCGTAAATAAAATGAAATGAGGTGTTTGTTATGGGGATTATTATTATCATATTGGAAATTATTTTAGGTATCTTTTTTATAATGACAGGCTTGAAAATATTATCTGGTGCTATGAAACAGGAATTTGCAAAATTAGGTTATCCACCAATTTTTAATAAAATTACAGGGCTGTTTGAACTTATAGGTGGTATAGCAATGCTTGTTGGTATTTTTTATATACCATTGGCTATATTTGCGAGTATTTTATTAGCTTTAACTATGTTGGCAGGTGCAGGTTCACTTGTATTCCTTGGGAAAGACCCTATTAAAAAAGCAATACCAGCCATCGTATTATTTGTTTTGAATTTGATTATATTGATTTATCTATTGATAGTTTAAAAGCTTTGGCACCAGGGACATAAGACATTGTCTTAGGCATCTTTGTTGAATAGTCAGTTGATGATTTATAGGAAAATTAAAATATCAATTTTATGGTATTAGTGTTAGTTATTTAAGTATTCATATCAATCTAATTGGAAAATAGCCTGAGACATCTATTTATGTCTCAGGCTATTTTGAACTATCTATTCATCATTGCCAAACTATATCTACGAAAATTTTATACAATCCCTTGTATTCTTAATACGATTTCCGCAACTAAGGCAGAACCAATATATGTACTTATTAAAATGACAATACCCACAACAACTGTTTTCCACCCTAACTTTGCGAAATCTGCCCAAGAGTTACCAATTGAAACACCTGCATAAGCAACGACAGGTGTTGCGAGTGATAATAAGTCTACTTTTTCAGTCCATTCAACTATATGTGCTGCACCTGGCACACCTGGAATAGTTAATAACAAGCCAATAATGCCTATGTAGGCAATACTAGGGATATTAAAAGGCACGATGTCACGGAGAATTAATCCTAGTAATGCGATGGCCATGAGTGAAAGAATGCCTGGTAAAGCGTTTAATGGCATAATGCTATAGCCTATCCAGTTACTTAATAAAGAAATAATACCGACAACACATAAAGTAAGTATCCAATTCATCACTTTTGATGACATCCTAATCACTCCTGTTCCTTAGTAAATTTATTTTTGATGTTCATGATTAAACTATAATATTTTCTAGTTAAAGGTAGTGCAATCAACATGCCGACATATAAACCAGTCACGGACGTGAGTAAATTACTTACACCAGAAAAAGCTGTGATTGTGCTTGTCTGATCTGGATACATTTCTACCAGAGGACCAAGTGCGGCAGCAGTCATTACACCACTTCCCACACCTGTTGCCATAGCATAAGCAATGGGACTTAAAGGTAGAATTGAAATGATGATGCCAGAAAATATACTGAAAAAGATAGCGCCGAAAATAGTACCAAATATGTACATGGACATAACGCCTCGCCATTCAGGAGAGGCAATGCCGAATTTTTCAGTGATTAAAGCTAAATTAGACTCTCTCCCTATAGAGTGGGTCATACCGATAGATTCACGACGAAGTCCAAGTAAAATCGCTAAAGGTAAAGAAAATACAATGGTTCCTAAATTACCAATTTCTTGAAGTATCAAAGCTGGACCAGCAGCAATAATTTTGGGTAAAGCAGGTCCGGCTTCTACACCAAATTTTGCTATAAGTAAAGCTACAGAAATGAACACCATAGGTTCAGAATTTTTAGCTTGTTTGTGTTTAATCAATGGCGTGAAATAAACAGCTAAACCTAATAGTACAGCATACACTACGGGTAATAAGAGGATTGATGTCATGCCCAAAGGTATTTTATGTGCACCGATGACTTCGGAAATAATGACTATGACCAAAACGATGCTATGTAATCTCCAATCTTTCCATAAGTTGTTTTGTTGTTCCAAATCAATCACCCCTAAAATAATCTGAATATAAAGAAAATTCTAAATATTAATAGCATCTATTGTATACTTACAATTCGAAAATTAAAAGGGGGTAGAAGTGATTCATATATTTTTGGAATTTAATATATGTAAAGTGAAAGCTTAGGCGTATAATGGAATCATTATAGTTAGAAAGTGGTGGTGAAAGTGCAACACGCATACCGACAACTCATATTAGGGATGGTTTGTTTATTTATAGTGATGGCAATTGGACGTTTTGCATATACACCTATAATGCCATTTATGCAACAAACAGGTCATATGGATAATCAAAGTGCTGGTTTATTGGCAACAATCAACTATTTAGGTTATTTAATAGGTGCTATCATACCTATGTGGTTAGTTATAGTGAACAAAGTTACAGATTTGAAAATTTATTTATTTATAAATATCATTTCAACCTTAATGATGGGGTTATTGGATGATTTTACAGTTTGGACCATATTACGCCTCATTTCTGGGATAACAAGTGGTACTGTTTTTGTCTTAGCATCAAATGTAGCCCTTGAGGCGTTAAGAGTAGCTAAGAAAGATGGTATTTCAGGTTTATTGTACAGTGGTGTAGGTTTAGGAATTTTTACAAGTAGTATATTTATTTTCATCTATACTAGTGCTGACACGTGGAAGATGACTTGGATTGTACTTAGTCTTTTTTCATTAATTATGGGAAGTTTTGTATTATTTGGAATGCGTGAAAATCCAATCACTGAAAATGAAGATTCCAATTCATCAAATAACACAAATAATGTAGCGGTTAAGTTGAAGAAAAAATTTATTTGGGGATTTTCAATAGCATATTTTTGTGAAGGTGCAGGATATATTATAACGGGTACTTTCTTAGTAGCCATCGTTAAATCTATACCCGAATTAGCCGATTATGCAGCTTTAAGTTGGATGTTTGTAGGTTTAGGTGCAATTCCGTCAACGATTTTGTGGTCGATGATGGCTAACAAGCTAGGGCATGCGAAAGCAATATATTTGGCGTTTATCCTACAAATTATTGCTGTGGTATTGCCAGTATTTTCAGGAAGTATGATGAGTTTGGTGATTAGTTCGCTATTTTTTGGAGCAACATTCCTTGGCTTGACGACATTATTCATGTCTAAAGCACAAACGCTGATGTTTGAAAGTGCTAGTAAAATTAATTTAGTCGCTTCATTAACTGTCATATATAGTTTAGGACAAATGATTGCACCTGCTTTTTCAGGTGTATTAATTGGCGAGTCAGGTAATTATAATGCAGCATTAATATTTGCAGCAGTTATACTGTGTATCGGCTTATTAAGTAGTTTTTATAGCTATAGAGTAACAGATTAACTTTTGTGCAAAGTGTTTTTGTATAGCATGTCATAATATCAAAGCAAGAATGATTTATATCTATAAAAGGCTTCTGAAGATATATGTGTGTAGTCTTTTTATTGGTTATCATCTTTTTGTGTAAGTTGACATTTTGTGGTAATATCGTCATGGATAAAAATTCGAGATAATAATAGATAAGAAGGTTTAATTATATATGAAAGAAAATTTTTGGCGTGAATTACCGCGTCCATTTTTTGTATTAGCGCCGATGGAAGACGTTACTGATGTGGTCTTCCGTCATGTGGTTAGTGAAGCGGGCAGACCAGATGTATTTTTTACTGAGTTTACGAATACAGAAAGTTATTGCCATCCTGAAGGTGTCCATAGCGTGCGTGGGCGTTTAACATTTACCGAAGATGAACAGCCTATTGTTGCTCACATTTGGGGAGATAAACCAGATCATTTTAGAGAAATGAGTATCGGTATGGCAGAGATGGGATTTAAAGGTATCGATTTGAATATGGGTTGCCCTGTGCCAAATGTTGCGACAAAAGGAAAAGGTTCGGGTTTAATTCAACGTCCTGAAATAGCTGCAGAAATTATTCAAGCAGCTAAAGCAGGCGGTATACCAGTAAGTGTGAAAACGCGTCTTGGTTATTCTGAAATTGATGAATGGCGAGACTGGTTGAGACATGTATTTGAACAGGATATTGCAAATTTGTCGATTCATCTACGTACACGTAGAGAAATGAGTAAGGTAGATGCGCACTGGGAATTGATTGGTGAAATTAAAAAGCTTCGTGATGAAATTGCACCAGACACGTTGTTAACAATTAACGGAGATATTCCAGATAGAAAGACAGGACTTGAACTTGCAGAAAAATATGGCATTGATGGCGTAATGATTGGCCGTGGGATTTTTCATAATCCATATGCCTTTGAAAAAGAGCCAAGAGAACATACGAGTGAAGAGTTACTTGGACTATTGAGATTACATCTTGATTTGTTCGATCAATATACTGAAAATGAACCACGTCAGTTTAAGCCATTACGTAGGTTCTTTAAAATATATGTGCGAGGCATCCGAGGTGCAAGTGAATTAAGACATCAATTGATGAGTACGAATACGACAGATGATGCTCGGAAATTACTTGATGAATTTGAAGCACAAACGGAACAAGTCAAATAAAATATCAAAAATAAAAGCTAGCTCTGAAATCATAAGGATTCTGAGTTAGCTTTTTATTATAGTAATGAGGGTCTGAGGCATAGATAGTTGTCTCGGACTCTGTTTGCAATTAGGTAGTAGGTGACAGAATTGAAAATATAAAGTCTCACTTATTTAAAGAGACTATTTTCTATTTTTAGAGAAACGCGTCGTTCTTATATATGACCTTTAGATTAGGGTAACCCTTTATCCCAGCCAACATTGCAGGGATGTAACTAACAAATCTCTACTAGAAAATTTGATTTCTGTTCTATTCTCTTATTTTTGTTTTATAGTAAGCGCGATGATAAAGGCAATGATCATAAATGCTGTAATCATCAATACAACACCAGGCCATTGAATAGCGCCATAAAAAATCCCTGCTAAAGTACCACCGACAGATGACCCCATGTAATAGAAAAGTAAATATAAACTAGATGCCTGTGCTTTATGATCTTCGGCACGACTTGTAACAACTGCACTTGCAATTGCATGACCACTGAAAAACGCATAAACACTAAATGCTAAACCTAGTATTTTAAAGGGTAATGGCGGTAGAAGTGTGATCCAAATACCGAAAATGAGCAGCAATATACTAAATTTCAAAGCATTTAAAGTCCCAAGTTGTGCTCTTAATTTTGCATTAAGTATAGATGAAATCATACCGATTAAAAATAATAAATAAACAAAGCTAATCACACTATCATGTAAATGATAGGGTTCATCCGCTAATACAAAACCGATATAGTTAAAGGCTGCAATGTTACAACCTAAAAGCAAAAAACCTATCATAAATGGTTTTAATAATCTAATATTCTTCAAATGTTTACTGTAACTCACTAATAATGCTTTGACAGAAAAGCGTTGTTTTTCGAAATGGTTAGATGCAGGTAATAGAAATGTAAAAAGAATTGCAGCAATCACACTAATAATACCTATTGAAATTAGACCTGTTTGATAACCATAAATACTAGAAATAAAACCAGTGAATATCCTCCCAAAAGCACCACCAAAAGCATTACCGCTAATATAAATTCCCATAGCTTCAGGTAAATTATGTGAAGAAATTTCTTCGCCAATATAAGCCATTGCTATGGAAGGGAGCCCTGCTAAACAGATACCTTGTATCAAGCGCACGATTAGAAAAGTATTAAAATCTAAAATAAAAGGTTGCACCAATGCTAAAAGTGACACAGATATAACAGAAAATATCATAATCGGTTTGCGACCTAAAACTTCT
Organism: Staphylococcus sp. LKG4-2; assembly: GCF_050955665.1. Taxonomy (NCBI): domain Bacteria; kingdom Bacillati; phylum Bacillota; class Bacilli; order Caryophanales; family Staphylococcaceae; genus Staphylococcus; species Staphylococcus sp. LKG4-2. Next base: position 400,329 of record NZ_CP194532.1, read on the forward strand.
GATAGTGCACCGAAGAACAGCATTGCAATCGCTAAGGTGATTGTTGCTGCAGACAGCGCTAAACTAGCAACGGTTTCGCTTACATTAAAAGCATTTGTAAAATGTGGAATAAGTGGCTGCACACTATAAAGAATTGAAAATATAGTGAATCCTGAAATGAACAGGGCAACAATGATTTTTATATAAGCCTGTGATCCTTTTTTGACATAGTTGTTTTTTAAATCGTCCAATGTTAAAACCCCGCTTATGATCTGATGTATTTATGTTAGCATGTAATTAATAATATAAAAAATGCATTATTTTCATTTAATGAATGCACAATATGCATAAGGGGTTGTTGAGATGGAGTGGCATCACTTTGAATACTTTAAGCAATTAGCACAAACTGAAAATATGTCAGAGTGTGCAAAAATGTTAAACGTAAGTCAATCAACGTTGAGTAGGGCGATAAAGAACTTAGAAGCGGAACTAGGCATCCCACTTTTTAACAGGGTTGGAAGAACGATTAAACTGAATAAGTACGGTATCGCATTTTTAAAAACGACGAATAATATCATCAATGAAATGGATATCTATAAAAGTAATGTGCTTGATGCTACTAATGTATATAATGGGAAATTAGTCATAGGTTTTTTACATTCAGTGGGCGTGACCTATATATTAGAATTTTTAAAGTCATTTAATTTAGCATATCCAAATATCCAATTGAAATTGATACAATATGATGCGAAACGCTTAATTACAATGTTAGATGACGGGGAAGTGGATATGATTATTACTACTATTTCTGAAACAAGTCAGAATACGCATTTTGAACCGCTCATTGTAGAAAAATTATATGTGACATTACATGAACAGCATAGGTTAAGCCATTGTAGTGAAATTGCTATTGAAGCATTGGTGAATGAAAAATTCATATTATTAAAGCCTAATTTATTATTACGACAACAAGTAGATGAAATATTAAAAGCATATCAATTTACACCGGAAATTAGTTTTGAAGGTGACGAAGTCATTACAATAGCGACATTTATCAGTTCTGGACTGGGCGTATCTATATTGCCACATTTGAGGGATGTGCGCTTACCTAATTTGAAACAAATTCCAATAAAAAATCATGATGCGAAAAGAACGATAGGATTGTGTTATAAAAATAAAAGTAACAAGGTTCCAATAATAAATAAAACTAAAGAAAGTTTGATTTATTATTTTTCAAAGATACAAAAATAGAGGCATAATCATTTAAATAATTAACTATATTTGAGTTAACTTCCATTTTTCTTTCTTACTTGCTGTGGTGTTATACTACGCGTGATAAAAATAAGCATTCATTTATACATCGCTTCCCTCATTATTACGAATAGTGAGGCGTATTTGTTGGTGTGGCTTCACAATCAAGATGAAAAGGAATGAGATACATACTTTTTCGTTTAGTATTAAAAATTCCAAAAATAATTACACAAAATAACCGTACAAATAAATTTTGTACGGTTATTTTGTTATTTTAAGTCATTTTATATACGCAATTCAAAAATATTTTAAAAGGTAAAAAATTTCTTTTAAAAACTATTGATTTTAATTAAAAATGTTATAAGATTATAGAGTATGTGTATAATTAATTTTAAAATGGAGTAAAACACATTAAATAAATAATAAGAATAAAATTGGGGGATTGGGATAATATGAAAAGATTATTATTTTTTGTAATAATGGTTATGTTTGTATTAGCTGGTTGTGGTACTGAAAATGATGAAGCAAAAAGCGCGGATAAAGATTCAGATAAATCAAAAGCAACTAGCAAAATGAAAAAGTTTAAAATTGGACAGGGTGTTGATGCAGATGGTGTGCAAGTGAAATTAACTAAAATTGAATATGTTAATGATTATGACGAATATAGTGCACCAGAAAACGGAAAAGTTATTAAAGTGTATTTGAAATTTAAAAATAATAATGAAGATCAGGTGCTTATGGATTCATCTGACTTTAGCATGAAGGTAAATAATGAAAATTATCAAGAATGGTTTGGTAATGACGATACGAATGCAGGCTTTTCTCATCAATTAAATAAAGGGAACACTGGTTCTGGATACATAACTTATGATGTGCCGGATAGTGATAATTATACTTTAGAGATGGATGCTACGCCAAAATTCAATAATGTAAAAGCTAAATGGGAAATTAAAAAAACAGATATCAAGGAAGCATCTGTAGCTAATAGTAATGAGTCGAATGATGAAGCGGAAACAGACACTAATGTTGAATCAGAAGATAGCGAAGAACCAAAAATAACAGATGAAGACTCAGAAGATACTGAAAGTGAAGAAACAGGATATTCAGCAGAAATGTATAACGCACTAGTGGATGAATATAACGCATTAACTGATGGTGAAAAAATGAATCATGTAGACGATGATGTGTTAGAAATCGAATATGATCAATTAGAAGCACGTGTTGACGCATTATATGATAAGAAAATGGATGAAGAAGATAAAGCTTTAGAAGAAGAAATGGAGCAAGAAGACAAAGCTTTAGAAGAAGAAATGGAACAAGATGAAAAAGAGTATGAAGAGGAAATGGAAGCTATAGATAAAGAATACGAAGAAGAAATGAAGAAAATCGAAGAAGAAGATACAACGGATGAAGATACATCAGAAGATGACGCAGCATAAACTAAAAATGAAAGAGGTAAATAAATATGAATCAAAATCAAACGGTTAGACAAACAAACAGGGTAGCAGAAATGATTTTAGGAATTTTAGGAAGTATATTTGGTATTTTAGGTGGATTATTTGCTATTATGCTTGATGGTATTGGTGCAGAATTTGGAGCTACTGAAAGTGGTAGTATTACAGGATTAGGCATAGCAGTTATTTTAACATGTATTATAACTCTAGTGCTTAGTTGTATAATAAATAAAAAAAGAGTACTTATAGGAGTGTTGCTATTAGTTGGTGGCATTTTAAATATCGTGTTTATTAGCTTTTTTGGCATATTGTCAGGAATTTTAATTTTAGTTGCTGGTATCTTAGCTTTAATTAGAAAATAAGTTAGTATTTAACGAAAATAGTGACAATACTTTAAATAGTTTTTAGTAATGATAAAAGTAAAACACGCTCAATGATGTGCACCTGAAAATTGGTATGAAAACCTAATTTTAGGAATTTAGTACATATTTGAGGGTGTTTTTAATTTTTAAATAAGGCATATTATAAATAATAGTTTCATGAATCTTACATAGATTATTTGAAATATGGCTATGTTCATATCATAATTATGGAAAACGATAACGGAAGAGGATGGTTCGATGTTTACAATCTATGGTCACAGAGGTTTACCGAGTAAAGCGCCAGAAAATACACTGGCTTCATATAAAAAGGCTGCTGACATACCTGGTTTAAAATGGATTGAATTAGATGTTGCAATTACGAAAGATGAACAGCTAGTTATCATACACGATGATTTTCTTGATCGAACAACGGATATGACAGGTGAAGTAACTCAATTAGATTATATGGACATAAAGAATGCTTCGACTGGCAGTTGGTTTGGCAAAGCATTTGAAGCTGAAAGATTGCCGACTTTTAAAGATGTCATCAAGATGGCGAATGAAACGCAAATAAATCTAAATATTGAATTAAAGGGCGTAAGTGGTTCGAATGGTACGGCCTTATCTGAAAGCATGGTTACACAAGTCGCTGAACAATTAAAAGAACTAGATTCGAATATAGAAGTATTGATTTCAAGTTTTAATGTCTATTTAGTTAAATTAGCCGAAGCATTATTGCCAGAATATCCAAGAGCATTAATTTTTAAATCTGCAGCGTTCCAAGGAGATTGGAGAACTTTATTAGATTTTTGTGGATCAAATATTGTAAATATTGAAGATGCCAAACTTTCTCAAGCGCGTGTGAAAATGATAAAAAATGCAGGTTATACATTAAATGTGTGGACAGTTAACAAATCACTACGTGCGAATCAATTAGCTAATTGGGGCGTAGATGGTATTTTTACGGATCATGCTGACGATATGATTCATTTAGAGAGACCATAACGATTGAAAAATGAATGGGTACTGATGACGATTTAGCAATAAGAAGTCACTTTTATGTGTGTAAGCATTTTAGAAAATAAGTAAACAAAAAAGTAATCATTTATTATTAATTAGACGTCTCAACAGTTAATATATGAAAATTAGATAATCCGTGGTATGAGAACTGTTATAATAAAGAAAATAGTGAGTAATATATGTATGGATAATGCTCAAATGGATTTCAGCTAGTAAAATTGTATTAAAATAAGAAACAGAGGATTGTGTGTAATGGAAAGTAATAGTAATAACAATGATTATGAGAATTTGTTGTTTTATTTTGCCTATAAAACATTTATTAACACTGCAGATGAAATAATCGAAAAATATGGGTTGAATAGACAACATCATCGTTTTTTATTTTTTATTGAGAAAGTACCTGGTATTACAATTAAAGATTTATTGAAAAGTTTAGAAATATCTAAACAAGGTAGTCATGCCACATTAAAAAAATTAAAAGATGAAGCTTACATCATTGAAAAGCAAACAGCTACGGATAAGCGTGTCAAAGCGTTATATTCTACTGATAAAGGTACGAAATTAGTTAGAGAGTTAAATAAAAAACAAAATGATATGTTTCAAGATATACAGAAAAAAGTAGGTAATGATTGGTATGCAATTATGGAAGAATTGGCTTCATACCGTACTGGTTTTCAGGAAGTGAAATATCTAAAAGATGATTTTAACAAATAAATATGAGTGTCTAACTAACGATATAGCGTAACGAGCTGTATCGTTTTCTTTTTTTAAACAATAAGTCGCTATCAATATATAAGTCAACATTGTTGACCTTTTATAATAAATGAGTTAAATTTGTAGTGTAATTGAGATGGTTTGAAAGGGGAAATGAGAATGAAAAAAAGAGTTGGACAATATTTAATGGACTGTATCAGTGATGTTGGTGTAGATAAAGTGTTTGGTGTTCCAGGAGACTTTAATTTAACATTTTTAGATGACATTATTAGCCGAGATGACATGGAATGGATTGGTAATACGAATGAGTTGAATGCGAGTTATGCAGCAGATGGTTATGCTCGCATGAAAGGTATAGCCGCAATGGTTACGACATTTGGTGTTGGAGAATTAAGTGCCGTTAATGGTATAGCTGGTTCATACGCTGAGCGTGTGCCTGTGATTCAAATAACTGGTGCACCTACAAGAGCAGTTGAAAACGCTGGGAAATATGTACATCACTCTCTAGGAGAAGGGAATTTTGATGACTATAGAAATATGTATGCATCCATTACTACAGCGCAAGCGTATATTACACCAGAAAATGCACAAAGTGAAATTCCAAGAGTAATCAATGCAGCACTTTATGAAAAAAGACCTGTGCATATTCATTTACCCATTGATGTGGCAAATAGTGAAATTGATGTAGCAACGCCATTTGAAATTGAACAACGACCACAGACTGATGTAACGAAGTACATGACAATGGTTAAAGATAAATTACAAAGTGCAGACAAACCAGTTATTATTACCGGACATGAAATTAATAGTTTTAAATTACATGAGAAGCTTGAACAGTTTGTAAAGCAATCTCAAATTCCGGTTGTACAACTTTCATTAGGTAAAGGCGCATTTAATGAAACATCTCCTTACTACATGGGGATTTATGATGCATCGTTAGCCGAAGAAGATATTAGAAATTACGTAGATCAAAGTGATGCTATCTTAAATATAGGTGCAAAATTAACTGACTCTGCTACAGCTGGCTATTCATATCAATTTGATATTGACGATGTAGTTATGATTAATCATCATCATTTTAAAATGAATGAAACGAAAGATACAGAAGTATCATTGGTAGATTTATTGGACGGCTTGAATACCATTAACTATGTGAATAATGCGGAATTCCCAAAATTTAAACAACCGAAAGCACATGATTACGATTTGACTGATGAGCCGTTAACACAAGAAACGTATTTCAAAATGATGCAAGATTTTATTAGAGAAGAAGATGTTATATTAGCTGAACAAGGTACATCATTCTTTGGTGCGTATGATTTAGCATTGAAACATAACAATAAATTTATTGGACAACCACTTTGGGGTTCTATTGGTTACACATTACCAGCTACTTTAGGCACACAAATGGTAGATACAAGTCGTAGAAACTTATTGTTGATTGGAGATGGCTCACTACAGCTTACGGTTCAGGAAATATCAACAATGATTAGAGAGAAGATTAAACCTATTATTTTTGTGATTAATAATGATGGTTACACAGTAGAACGTAAAATCCATGGTGAAAATGCTATGTATAACGATATTAAGATGTGGGATTATAAATTATTACCTACCGTATTTGGTGGAAAAGATGAAGTTCAAGTACATGATGTGAATACGAGTGAAGCATTTCAAAAAGTACTACTTCAAATAGAAGCGCAACCAGACACAATGCACTTCATTGAAGTTAAGATGGGTGTTCATGACGCGCCACATAAATTAAATGCAATTGGCCAAGCTTTCGCAAAACAAAATGGTTAATATCGTTGCAATGATGCAAGATTACAGTCATTAAAATATATTAGATAATTAGCAGTATAATTAATAAAGATAAGAGCGACACAAATCCGAAGGTAAAATTTGGGTTTGTGTCGTTCTTTATTTTACGTTAGATATAAATAAATTTTAAAGAATAACGATATATCGTTGACATATTTCGATATATCGAAATAAAGAAAGGTGATTTATATGTTTAGAAGACATTTTCATAATACAAAGAGAAAACGTGAAGGATTTGAATTCGGTTTTGGTAGAGGTCAAGAAAGATTTGGAGATCCTCAAGGTAGAGAAAGATTTTTTTAAAATTGCCCAAATCATTAAACAGAAAAATAATGATTTAGCCGCCCAAAAGTTAGAACATAGTATCCAAGTTATTGAAGTATTAGAACAAGCATTGGATAGTGCAAACATCAAAGTAGGACCATCGCAAAAATAGAACGCATGAAGCGTGTAAAGATGATTTTCTTCAAATGATGAGCAGTCATTACTGCTATAAAAAAGAGTGAGAACCTTCATCTAGTTAGTTTATTAGATGAAGATTCTCACTTTTTCATTTTAATCTATTTGAATGTGCTTTCTGACTTCATTTTGAATGTCATTATATACATTAGTGAAAGACTGTCCAGAGTGAAGTGCTGCATTTTTAACATCTTCAAATTCAGGTTTTGCTTTTATAATTTTATTATCTTTCATTGCTAGTTTGACCAAAATGGCGCCATATGTTGTATGGATGGTTTGGAATTGACGATGCAAAATTTTGCGATTAACAGCGTAACTGCGCACACCGAGAGATGTAGTGTGTTTAAGAATAAAATCTTCGAATTCCTTTGCTTGTGTGACGCTACTTATTACTGTTAATTGAGTCGCAGGCCGACTTTTCTTCATCGTAATAGGTGTGTAAAATGCGTCTAATGCGCCTTCATTTATCACTTGCTCTATAAAGTAACCAAGTGTTTCTGGCGTCATATCATCAATTTGACATTCTAATACTTGTACTTGATTTGGGGTCGTTTCTGTCGCTGTATATTGTATAGCACGTATAACATTTGGAAACTCAAAGTCTTTTGTACCACAACCGTAACCAATATTTGACATTGATACAGCAGGCAAAGGACCGATATGTGTTGCTAAAGCCTTAATAAATGCCGCACCAGTGGGTGTTGTCAGTTCACTTTGAACATCAAATGTTGCAAGTGGGATATCCTTAAGTATTTCAGCGGTTGCTGGCGCTGGAATGGGATATATACCATGTGCAATTTTAATCTTGCCATTTCCAGTAGGTACGGGTGACGATTTTATTTCATCAATACCCAAATCTTCTAATGCAAGACAACTACCTATAATATCTATAATGGAATCCATCGCACCAACTTCATGAAAATGGACATCTTCTATTTTCATGCCATGAATTTTTGCTTCAGCTTGTGCAATAACATCAAATATCAGCATGCTACGTTCTTTGACTCTGTTGGGTAAAGTGCTCTCGTTAATCATTTTGAAAATGTCTGACGCTTTTCTATGATGATGTGCTTCTTCAAAGTCAATTGCTAGACCCATCGCTTGTATGCCTTGTTTATTTTTTTTAGCAAAGTTTAAACTAAATTGATCTAAAGGTAGTGATAATAAGTGTTGATGCACATAATCTACATCTGCACCTAAATCTACCAAAGAGGATAATAACATGTCACCCGCGATACCCGCATGACAATCTAAATAAAGACCATTTGTCATAATTTACCACTCCAATTTTAATGACTCTCAATCATATTAATAATCATAGCAGCATTGTAACCACCACCAAAACCATTATCAATATTAAGCACACTTGTACCTGGTGCACATGAATTAACCATAGATAATAAAGTTGTTACACCTTGTAGATTGGCTCCATAACCGATACTCGTGGGTACAGCGTAAACCGGATGATCAACTAATCCAGCAACAACGCTTGAAAGGGCGCCTTCCATTCCAGCAATAACTACTGAAACTTTACTTTGTCGAATAGATTCAATATGTGCAAATAATCGATGAATACCTGAAACACCTACATCATAAAAACGTTGAACTTGAATCCCCATGACTTCAGCGGTGATAGCAGCTTCTTCGGCAACTGGTAAATCTGAAGTACCTGCACAAATGATGGAGGCATAATGATTTGTCTTAGCTATATGTTTGATTGGTGTTGAGACAATGCGTGCCGTTTCATGGTATTCAAGCTGATCATATTTGGCAGTAATATGGTCAGCTTTTTCTTGGTCAATTCTCGTAATCAGAACAATAGAGTCATGTTTAATAAGTGTATGCACGATATCATGCAATTGTTCTTTTGTCTTTCCTTCACCAAAAATGACTTCAGGAAAGCCTTGGCGTTGTGTTCTATGAAGATCGATTTTTGCAAAGCCTAGCTCGTCGTAGTGATTTAATTGGTCTTTTGCATCGTCGACAGATAATTCATTTGCATGTACAGCTTTCAGTAATTGTTCTATTGCGTCGTATTTTTCTACCATTTGACTGCCACCTTTACTTTGTTAATGTGTATGATGCGTATCAATCACTTCATTCATACTGCCTGTACGGTAGCCCTCAAGATCAATCGTAACGTAGTCGAATCCAAGTTCTTTAAGGTAGACGGTTATCTGGTCTTTGTTATGGATTACACTAGGTATATCAGCGTCGTTGACTTCAATTCTAGCAATATTTTGATGGTAGCGGACCCTAACATGGTTTAAGCCCAAAGCTAAAATAAATTTTTCAGCTTCATTGATTTTATTTATTTTTGAAATGCTTAATGGTTCGCCGTAAGGAATACGAGAAGCGAAACTGCATAATGCAGGTTTGTTCCAAACAGGTAGATGGTTGGAGTTGCTCATAGCTCTCACATCAGATTTAAACAATTCAGCCTCTTGGAGAATGCTTCTAACATTAAATTCTGTTCTTGCTTTTAATCCTGGTCTAAAGTCATTGATGTCATCCATAATCATCCCATCAACTACATAGTTAAAGTTGAGCTGTGCGCGTAATGCTTCGAGCTTAGAATATAATAGACGTTTGCTGTAATACCAACTATCAGGGGTATTTTCAACGATATGTGGATCTTTTAAAGCTTCTATCTCAGTTTCAATTACTTGGGCATTGAGTTGATGAGCTAAAGCAATGGCTTGATCAAATTCTTCATTTCTAGTTAATTCAGATTTAACAATAACGGCTTTGACATGATCATGTCCTAAAACATCGATTGCTTTTTTTAGCACAAGACTACTATCTACACCACCAGAAAAAGCAACAATAACACTGTTCATATCTTTAAGAATCGTTTCTAATTTTTGTTCTTTTGTAATCATTTCAGTTAACATAGTATTCCTCCTCAATTATGATTCAACATATGGAATTGTCAGTGGTCCTAACGGCATGACGCCTATGGTCATGTCAGTTCCATATTTTGTTTCCAGTTCTTTTAATGTGTTATTAATCTCATGTACAGGATGAAGCATAGCATCTGTTGTTTATTTATCAGTCAGTTTAGAGTATAAATATACATCAGCAAATGTTTGAATGACTGCTTGTTTTTGAACTTGCCATTGATCGAGCATTGCAAAATTCGGATCGCTAATCATGTCCACAAGGCCTTGCGGGGAGTCTGCCATTTTCAGTATTTTAGCGTAGTTACCGTGATTGGGATAACCATCGCTACATTCTGATAACATGATGATACTGCCACCTTCTTTAACTACTTTGTGCGCAGCACTCATGCCTTTAACGGTTTGATATAAGTTCTGGTCTAGCGGATAACCAGAATTTGAAGCAATCACTACGTCAAAACGATTATCACATTTAAACATGGCATGAGCCTTAGCATAGGCGCATCCTTTATCGTGTGCTTCATATAATTCTCCAGCAAAGACTGCGGTAATTTCTTTTTCTTTATTTAAAGTGACATTGAGCATAAAGTCAGGTTTACACATAGCGTTGATTTCTCTAGTCATATCCTGGACGGGATTATCCGTCATATTGCCCCATGTAGAGCGTATATCGCCAATCATTTTAGCGTTGTGAAAAGTCATGATTGTTTCAATACCTGCAATACCAGGCATTATGCCTTTTGGGCCACCAGAGAATCCAGCAAAGAAATGCGGTTCGATAAATCCAGTGACGATTTTAAAATCGGCTTCAACATAGTCTTTATTTAAATAGACATCACATCCATATTTACTATGGCCTACCTTACTTAAAGTATCCTTGTCGTTACAATGATTATGAACAATTTTAATTTGATCGACGACATCTTTACCTAACATTTGTATCAATTCTTCTTGTGTTTGATCACGATGCGTGCCTGTACCATTTATGATGACGAAATTCTCAGGCGGTACGTGTGATAAAGTTTCTAGGATCAATGGCACAAGGATATGATTAGGCGTTGGTCTAGTAATATCGCTAATGACAATGGCGACGGTTTGGTTTGCACTTACCATTTCATTTAATGGTTTAGTGCCTATAGGATCTGCTAAAGCATTACGAATTGCATTTGTATCGTCATCGAGTGCATCGATATCAGTAGGTTCAATCAATACACTGTGATCAGGTAAATCGATTTCGACATTGGATTTACCATATAATATGCTTGTTTTCAAAATGATCTCCTCCTTATACTTCAAATTATGATATAACACATGACTAGTAAGTGTAGTTTAACATTATTCAGAAAATTTAGATAAAATTGCTGACTCATGAAAAAAGAGACTAACAATGTTTTGGGTTGTTTTTTTAACTAATTTTTCTGATTGGTTTATTGTTTCCTCCAGCGACATCGGTCCATCGGTTAAACTAAAAGCACCAATTACCCCCATATCTTTAAATTGATCGATATCGACATCAATCGATCCGCCTATAAAAACAACGGGGACATTGTATCTGTTTGCATATTTGGCAATACCCATGGGTGTCTTACCGTATAATGTTTGGAAATCGATCTTACCTTCACCTGTAATAACTAGATCAGCATTTTCTAAATATTGATCCAGTTTGATATAGTCTATGACGACTTGAATGCCATCTTCAAAATGACTAGGGAAAAAAGCTTTGAAAGCACCACCTAAACCGCCAGCAGCACCAGCGCCAGGTAAGTCATGCAGACGAATGCTTTTCTTATGGGCTACTAAATCGGCCCAATGTGTCAGGTTGTGTTCTAATTGTTTTAAATCTGATTCTGTTGCACCTTTTTGTTTACCAAAAACGTAGGAAGCACCGTTTGTACCAATTAATGGATTCTGTACGTCAGTGGCAATCGTAAAGTTGCATTGGTTGATACGTGCATCAAAATGACTTAAGTCAATATGCTGTATCTTATGTAGATTACCACCACCAAGATCAACTTCATGATGATGCTGATCTAAAAGTTTGGCACCAAGTGCCTGTAACATACCAGCACCTGCATCATTCGTTGCAGACCCGCCGATTGCAAGGATGAATTGCGTATAACCGCTATCCAATGCATCAAGAATTAATTCTCCAGTACCATATGTAGTGGCTTGCATCACATTAAGTGCATTGTCTGGCACATGCTTTAATCCAGACGCTTCAGCCATTTCTATGACACAGGTTTCCTTGTCATGGAGTACACCATATTGTGCAGAGACAGTATCGCCAAGTGGTCCTGTCACATTGAGTGTGGTGAATGTACCGTTCGTGGCATTTACCAAAGCTTCCATGGTGCCTTCACCTCCATCCCCAACGGGTAAGGTATGTATATCGGCTTCAGGGAATATATCAGAAATACCCTTACTCATATAGCGAGCAACCTCAGTAGCTGACATACTACCTTTAAATGAATCCGGTGCTAAAACAATTGTCATACGCCATCCTCCTTGTAAACGATTTCATCGTTGTATTATTCTATTATATCGATTTAATTTTATTGAAAATAGGGTTAAAATATACAAAAATGATGTTATTAATTTGTATGAAAATGATAGGGGATAAAATGATGAATGTATTAACAGATGAATTAGCTGCATTAATCGTTGAGGAAACAGTAAAAAGAACGAATAGTAATATTAATATAATGAATTTTAATGGAGAAATCATTGCTTCGTTTGATAAGCGTAGAATTGGTCAAGTTCATGAAGGTGCGCGCAAAGTATTAGCGAGTGGAGATATAATGATTTTGTCTGAAGAAGAAACGAGTTATTTACAAGGTACACAGCCGGGTATTAATTTACCAATTATATTTCAAGATAACGTAGTAGGTGTGATTGGTATTACAGGTGATCCATCAGCATTAGTGCATGTGGCTGATTTGGTGAAAATGTCCACAGAGTTGTTACTTTATCAAAATTATTTTACATATGAATTAGAAGGACAGTTACGTAGTCAGGAATTACTAATCGAGGAATTATTGAAAAGTGAACCCTCACAATCCTTTATCCAATATTTAACAAAACAATTAAATGTAGCGTTTCTAACTTATAGAAAATGCATCATTATTAATTTGGAGAAACAAATTTTTTCACGAAGTAGTATTGTACAAAGATTAGCTAAAATAATGGATAAGGCGACTTTCGCAGTCGCTTTTACTAATTATAATCATATTGTTATTTTAGCAACAGATGAGCTACAAGATGAACTGAATCAAAAAATATATCGCATTCATCAAGTATTTACATCCTTAAATTTAGATGTACGTATTGCTTCTAGTTTAGTGTTTACAAGTTTAAATGATTTTAAAAATGCTTACGAAGAATGTGAACTTGTGTTTATGTTAAACGAAGAAAATGTATCTTTCGCTTCATTTGAAGATGTGGAAGAAAAAACATTACTTTATCAGATAAATGAAGAAATAAGGGAGAGATATAAAAAAAGAATACTAGGTGAGTTAGACAATCAAAGTATTGAAACATTAAAAAGTTTATTTGAAAATGACTTGAATATTGCACAAACGGCTAAGTATCTTTATATTCATCGCAACACACTGCTATATCGTTTAGAAAAATGTAAACTACAAACAGGTTTGAACCCCAAAAAATATTCTGATGCAATCAAATTACAAATTGCTTTGTGGTGTTAAATAGTATAGACATTAAGTACAAAATATTTTATAAAATAGCTATAATCAATTAAAAAGATTACAGTATTTTTTGAGGTTTTCATTTTACAAATATGATAAGGCGAGAAAAAATGTTATTTTAGTAAATACAAAAAAGCGCTTTACAAATTACACGAGCAACAATATAATAAAATTAAGTTATTACTAAATAATTCTATTAAATTTAGAATAAAAATCTTTATAGATACAAAACGTTTTGTTTCCAATCTGAATTTACTTGTTATAGAAATGGCGCCATTTTTTGAGTTATTTAGTAATGACTCACATCAATCTTGCTTTGATGTATTTAAAAAGATGGGGAGTGAATATGATGGGTATGATATGATGAGACATGACTTATTTTGTAACTAAGTTTTAGCGTAAAAAATAATTACACTACAAAACAAACAGTCTAATCACGTCAAAATTAACGTGAAGTGAACCCTTAAACTTGTTGTAATTTAATAACAAGTATTCCTCTTTCACCACTTTCAAATGATTATATATTACAGTACCTACTTGAATACGCTTTATACTATGGTATTCAGTCACTTTTAAGTGAAATGCATACATTTATAAAACCCAATGCATAGACTCTAAATTTTATCTATTTCACCTACTTTTAATTCCTCATTTTTAAGGACCAGTTTAAAGAACATATGATTTGAAATAGAAAACATTGTAACGTGAGCTATCATTTATAGGGTAGCCTTTATAAATGCGTCTATTTTGATTACTACCACCCAACCCATATCATTATTTAAGTATGTCAGGAGATATTTTCACTTAAAAGGACAATAAACTGGTGAAACAATATGGCCTCAGCAACAATGCTTTCATTGTTACTGAGGCTTTTTTTAGTCATTTAACGTACAGTTTATCAATGAGTATTTGTTTAAATAATAGACAAAAATTAAATATATTTTATTGATGTTAAATATAATGGTTGTCTTTTTCTTTTTAATGTGACATACTCTATAACAATCAGTATAACATAATAACTTATAGAGGTGATTAAGTATGACAAAATATATTTATGCATTTGATGAAGGCCAAAAAAGTATGAAAGATTTATTAGGAGGAAAAGGTGCAAATCTAGCTGAAATGAAACGCTTAGGTTTACCAGTGCCAGACGGATTCACCATTACAACGGAAGCATGTATAGAATATTTAAATAACCATTCAAAACTACCTGATTTATTACTGAAACAGTTAGATGTAGAATTGGATGCGTTATCTAAACGTATACAGAAATCATTTTCTGATGATGGTGCTTTACTCCTAGTTTCTGTAAGAAGTGGTGCAAAAATTTCTATGCCAGGTATGATGGATACGATATTAAATCTAGGTTTGAACGATGAAAATGTAAAAAAATTAGCAAATAAAACAAATGATTCACGCTTTGCATATGATTGCTATAGAAGATTGTTGCAAATGTTTGGTCAGGTTGTTTATGGTATTCCAATGTCATCTTTTGATACATATTTTGATCAATACAAGACACAACATCATTATGAAAGCGATGCAGAAATTCCAGCCGAAGGGTTAAAAGAAATTTGTGAACATTTTAAAGCAGTTTACTTAGATGAAGCATATAAACCATTCCCACAAGAACCGATTGACCAATTAACAGAGGCAATTGAAGCAGTATTTAAATCTTGGGATAATGATCGCGCGCGTGTATATCGTCAGTTAAATGAAATACCACATGATATTGGTACTGCAGTCAATATACAGGAAATGGTATTTGGTAATAGTGGTGAAAAAAGTGGTACAGGTGTAGCATTTACGCGTAATCCTATAACGGGAGAAGCAAAGTTATTTGGAGAGTATCTACTGAATGCTCAAGGTGAAGATGTTGTAGCAGGTATTCGTACACCTAAAGATATTGAAACATTGAAAGAACAAATGCCACATGTGCATGAGCAATTTGTAAAAGTTTCAACACAACTTGAAACGCATTATAAAGATATGCAAGATATTGAATTTACAATAGAAAATGAAAACTTATATATATTACAGACACGAAGTGGTAAACGTACTGCCAATGCTGCGATTCATATCGCTGTTGATTTAGTTGAGGAAGATGTGATAAGCAAAGAAAAAGCGGTCATGAATGTTGAAGTGAAATCTATTGATCAATTATTACATCCAAATTTTGATGAACAATCATTAAAACAGACGTCAGTTATAACTAAGGTCGGCTTACCTGCCAGTCCTGGTGCAGCTAGTGGCGCAATTGTTTTTTCTGCAGAAACGGCTAAACAACAAGCAGAACAAGGGAATAAAGTGATTTTAATGCGTCCTGAGACATCACCAGAAGATATTGAAGGGATGGTTGCAAGTGAGGCAATTGTTACAACGCATGGTGGTATGACATCACACGCTGCAGTCGTAGCGCGAGGTATGGGCAAGTGTTGTGTCACAGGTTGTTCAGACTTAGAAATTAATATTACAGATAAGGTTGTACATTATAAAGGTGGTTCACTATATGAAGGTGATATCATTTCAGTAGATGGCGCCAAAGGGGATATTTATTTTGGTGAAGTTGAGACAATCCAAGCAGAGCGTAGTCATGCTTTTGAGAAATTTATGCAATGGTCAGAAGAAAATGCAAGATTAGATGTACGCATGAATGCAGAAACAGCACAAGATATTCAAGCAGGTTATCAGTTTGGTGCTAAAGGGATTGGGCTTGTTCGAACAGAGCACATGTTTTTCGCGCCAGAGCGACTCATAGAAATGCGCAGATTTATTTTGTCTGATACACAGGATAAACGTATTGCTGCTTTAAACACAATTAAGCAGTACCAAAAGAATGATTTTGAAGAAATACTAAAACTTTCTGGTGAACGACCAACGATTATTCGTTTGTTAGACCCACCGTTACACGAATTTTTACCCAATTCAAATAACGAAAAAGCAACAGTTGCAGAGCAATTGAATGTAACGATTAAGGAATTAGACCAGTATATTGAAAGTTTAAATGAAGTGAATCCAATGCTTGGACATAGAGGATGTAGGTTAGCCATTACGTATCCTGAACTTTATATCATGCAAGCAGAAGCGATTATAGAAAGTGCATTGGAGCTGAAAGCGCAAGGTGTATCATGCCAACCAGAAATTATGATTCCTTTAGTTTCCACCGTTGCTGAATTTACAACGCTGAAAGCGCAAATTATTTCACGAATTGAAACATTACAACAAGAAGCAAAAGAACATATTCATTATATGATTGGAACAATGATCGAGACACCACGTGCTTGCTTGATTGCTAGTGAGTTAGCAAAAGAATGTGATTTCTTTAGTTTTGGAACAAATGATTTAACACAGCTAACATTCGGTTTTTCAAGAGACGATGCTGGTAAGTTTATTGGTACTTATTCTGAATTAGGCATTTTAGAGCACGACCCGTTCCAGACGTTAGATGTAGAAGGTATAGGTGAACTGATAAAAATTGCTTCACAACAAGCAAAATCAGCGAATCCAGACATAACAATTGGTGTGTGTGGTGAACTAGGTGGAGATCATAAATCCATTCAATATTTTAATCAATTAGACATAGATTATGTTTCTTGTTCGCCATTTAGAGTGCCGGGTGCATTGCTTTCAACTGCGCAAAGTGAAGTAGAAGGTGGCCGATTACATGTTTGATGACCAACAAGCACCACAGCTGAGATTATTTGTCATATCGGATTCTATAGGAGAGACAGCGCAACGAATGATTCATGCGACGTTAACGCAATTTCCTGACATTTCACAAATAGAGATAAAAAAATATCCATTCATTAAAAATGAAGAAGAACTGATGCATATTTTAAACAGAGCTAAAGAGTTGAATGCCGTTGTTGTTACGACATTAGTGAATCCAGATTTCAATATTGCAGGTCAACACCTTGCGAAAAAATTGCAAATTCCGTATATCGATTATATGTCTGATTTGATAGGCATTATTCAACAACAAACACAATGTAACCCCATACTAGAAAGTGGGGCATTACGTAAACTAGATGAAAATTACTTCAAGAGAATCGAAGCAATGGAGTATGCTGTGAAATATGATGATGGTAAACATTTTACAGATATTGGAGAAGCGGATGCATTGATTGTAGGTGTTTCAAGAACATCTAAAACGCCATTAAGCATGTACTTAGCAAATAAGGGCTATAAGATTGCGAATATTCCATTGGTACTAGAGGTTGATATTCCAGATGAGGTGTTTAAACATAAGCATTTGAAAGTATTTGGTTTAACTGCGAGTCCTGACTATATTTTAAATATTCGTAATGAGCGCGTTAAAATTTTAGGGTTATCGGGTCCGTCAAACTATAATAGTATGGATAGAATCAGAGAAGAGCTAATTCATGCAGAAGAAGTTTTTGAAAAATTAAATGCAACGGTTATTAATACAGAGTATAAATCCATTGAAGAATCTGCCTTTTATATTGAAAAATGCTTATAAGATGATTCAAAAAGAGAGAATAAGAGATATTAAGATAAATATACGAGTCACTGAGTACAGGAAAAATATTGGATTAGCGGCCTTGAAATTTTAATCATATTAAAGAAAAGCAGAAAAACGACCACTTCTATTTTAATAGAAATGGTCGTTTTTTTGTTAGCTTACATTGTTATGACCTCATTGCTTATGCTTCATTAAGGTTAGCTAGAGTTTCAACAATATCTTCTGAAGCGATAAGACCGCGTAATTTAGCCCAGTCATCTCTGCTTACAAAATGTACACGCTGACTTTTAACTGCTTCTAAGTCATCCCATTGATTACTATTTTGTAATTTATTTAAATCTTTATCGTTATCGTCTTCTACCATCACGATTAATCTTTCAGGGTTAACATTTGCAAGTTGTTCATAAGACATTTCTAAATAATCTGATTCTCTATAAGCAGGTAATGTGTCTGCAACTTTATCATTAAGTGCTGTTGCAAAGCCTAATTTAGTTAAAAATTCACCTACATACGTGCTATTTGAATGCGCCGTCACACCTTGTTCTGATACGACTGCAGCTAATGTTTCTTTATTTTTATCTATAGAAATTTGATTGTTAAAATCATTAACTAAAGCTTGATGTCTATCTAGACGCTCTTTAGCATCTTTAGATTTAGAAACGGCAGTACCAATACGTTGGAATACTTCTAATGTTTCTTGATAACCAGCATCGAAGCTTTTGAAAAGAATGGTAGGCGCAATTTCACTTAACTCTTCATAAATCTCTTTGTGGCGATCAGAATCACCAATAATGAGTTGTGGTGCTGATGATCTAATAGATTCAAAATCTGGGTCTAAACGTGTACCAACTGAGACATAATCGCCTACTGCTTCTCTAAGTGGTGATGTTAAATTTGTACTATCACCGTCATCGGCAATACCTTTAACATCTATATCTAAAGCAACTAATGCATCAACGAATGAAAATTCTAATGCTACTGCTGAAGTTATATCTTCTGGTAATTCACTTGTACCTAAATCATGTTTAAATTCAAAAGTCATCATATTACCTCCCTAAATTGCTTTTACTGTTTATATTCCACACAATTAAAATGTGAAACATAACAATGATGTATAGGGTTGTCATAAATGATTCAGAGGGTGTTACGTTGGTTATTGATAATACATTGTAGAAGTTAGTGCTACGATTGATGTTCCTGGATTAAAGTAACTATGAGGCAAATCACTATTAAATCGAAAAGCTTGATGATGATTGATTGTATATTGTTTACCATCGACTTCGATTTCTAATACACCGTCATTAACAATAATATACTCTTCGGAACCAGGGTGGTGAGGGTCGGAATGCATTTTGCCACCAGGTTGGATTTCCATTTTAAACATTTCGAATTTCTTGTTCTCATCATAAGGAAAGTATGGATATATTGAAACTTCCTTATCAATGAGAGGGATGATATCACTTTCGTCAATAAAATCGATTGTATCATTGGATGTAGAAGTTAATTGCGACAATGAAATATGAAGGCCATTTGCTATTTTCCATAATGTGGTAATCGTTGGATTAGATTGTCCCTTTTCAATTTGACTTAACATATTTTTGCTGACGCCTGTTGCATTCGCTACTTTATCTAAACTTAGTTGATGCTTTTTTCGATAATCGGCAATATTTTTTGCTACGATGCTTTGAATATTATACAAATATATCTCTCCTGTTTACATTATAACGTACATATCGTACCATATAATGTGTTGTTTTCAAAATAGACCTGATAAGGTGGTAAATGATAGATTATGGAAAATTATAGAAAAATAAAACCATTCAATTGGTTGTTATTTATAGGAATATTACTTGTCGGTGCGAATTTAAGAGCACCTATTACTTCTATTGGGGTCGCATTGCCTGATATTAAAACGGATTTAGCAATGTCGAATAGTGCTGTTAGTGTTATTACGGTAGTACCATTATTAGCTTTTGCAGTCATTTCATTATTTGCAGCACGAACAAGTAATCAATTTGGTTTAGAAAAAACGATTTTTCTAGCCTTATGTTTAATTTTTATAGGTATTATTGTAAGATCAATGACAGAAATTTCCTGGTTATATATTGGGACAGTTCTGATTGGTATAGGTATTGGATTTGGTAATGTTCTAGCACCCGCAGTCATTAAGGCGAAGTTCCCATTACATATCGGTATCATGACGGGATATTATACTGTTGTAATGAATGTATTTGGTGGTTTATCATCATACGGTACTGCGCCATTGCTAAAGTCGTTTCATTATAATGTAGCAATAAGCTTAATCGGTATCGTAACATTAGTGACGATAATTATTTGGTCATTTCAATTAAAAGGTAAACAAGAAATGGCTACAGCGTTACCTCGTAAAAGTGTGAATGTGTGGAAATCTCCAATTTCTTGGCAAATCACGATACTAATGGGCGGACAATCGCTTATATTTTATTCTCTCATCAACTGGATGCCAGCATACTTGTCGCAGAGTGGTATGTCTATTAGTGAAGCGGGCGTATATTTATCTGTGTTACAGATTTCAATTATTCCATTTACTTTTATCACACCAATATTTGCAACTAAGATGAAATCGCAATTTACATTAACTTTCGTGACAGGATTGTTGTTTATTGCGGGTGTAATCATTATGTTATGCGTACCTCAACTGGCCATTATCTCTACAATATTGATAGGTGTTGCTGGGGGAATCGCTTTTGGACTTGTTAATACGTTCTTTAGTTTACGTACAGAACATAGTCAAACGGCAGCAAAATTATCTGGTATGGCACAGTCTATTGGTTATTTATTTGCCGCTATGGGTCCGTTATTATTTGGTGTTCTACATGATATGACGGGTACTTGGATTGCATCTTTAAGTATATTACTATTTACAGCAGTTATCATTACTTTGTTTGGTTCACAAGCAGGACGTAATCGAACAATCGAACAATCACTTCAAAAGTGAAGTGTTTAACTTGATTTTATAGAATTTAGATTAAAGCTAAAATGGTAAATATACCTATAATGGCATATAATGGGTATGAATCAATGTGAAATAAATCAGATTACATTGGAGACAATTGTATTAAAATTAATATATGTATAAGTAATATAAGATTTTAGAACTAAAACATTATAGTTAAAAATATTTTTAGCTATTAGGGAAAGAATGATGAGGTGAAGTTATGCAATTAATATTTGATCCAGGTGTAAGTCCCGTATATCGGGGTGTGTTAGCATTCTTCTTTGTTATCAATGTGATATTAGCCTTTGTTATAGTCTTTTTAGACAGGGATAGAAGAGATGCTACTGCAACATGGGCATGGTTATTTTTACTTTTTGTTATGCCTGTTTTAGGATTTTTCATTTATATATTTTTCGGAAGAGGTATTCGTAAGAAACGTGAACGTGGCTTTGCGCACAATCAGATAGAAGATGGGATGAAACGAGTTCAAGCCCAACTACAAGATTCGACAAATAAAATCAGTGATTCTGATAATCCTATTGTGAGAAAACACCGTGATATTGCAACAACACTTTTAACAAAAGAACCTTCTTTTTTAAGTAATGATAATAATATTGATATTTATACAGATGGTCATGATTTATTCAGTCAAATGAAAGAAGATCTGCGCAATGCGAAAACGTATATTCATATGGAATATTATGTATTGAATTTAGATGGTTTAGGTACTGAAATCATTAATATCTTAGAACAAAAAGCAGAAGAGGGACTTGAAGTGAAGTTACTTTATGATGCAGTAGGGTCTAAATCTGTACATAAGTCGAAATTTAAAAAATTCCGAGAAAATGGCGGACAAGTGGAGGCATTTTTCCAAGCTAAAATACCATTAATCAACTTTAGAGTGAATAATCGAAACCATCGTAAAATTGTCGTCATTGATGGGATGACAGGTTATGTTGGTGGCTTTAACGTTGGCGATGAATATCTGGGTCTAAATGATAAGTTCGGTTATTGGAGAGATACACACCTGAGAGTGAGAGGTGACGGCGTTGATGCCTTACAATTAAGTTTTATACATGATTGGAACTCCCAGGCTAAGCGTGAGCAGTTAGAATATAATATGAAGTATTTTCCAGATAATGCGTACCAAGGTGGTAATGTGTCAATGCAACTCGCACTGAGTGCACCAAGTGATAATTGGCATCAAATTGAATTTGGATATATGAAAATGATTATGAATGCCAAATCCTCCATATACATGCATAGTCCATATTTTATACCAGATAAAGGTTATATTAATGCGTTGCGAATCGCCGCTAAATCAGGGGTTGATGTTCGTTTAATTATCCCTAATAAGCCAGACCATATCTTTGTATACTGGGCGACCATTACAAGCGTTGCGCAATTAATTAGAGATGGTGTGAAGGTATATACTTATGAAAATGGATTTATTCATTCTAAGATGATGATTATCGATGATGAAGTGGCAAGTGTCGGTTCATCTAATATGAATATCCGTAGTTTCGAATTGAATTTTGAAGTAAATGCCTTTATGTATGACGAACAAATTACGAAACAACTTAAAGCAGCATTTCTAGAAGATTTAAAAGTATCAAAAGAATTAACAGAAGAACGTTATAATCAACGTTCAAACTGGATTAAATTTAAACAATCCATCGCCAAATTAGCCTCACCAATATTATAAAAGTCAAAATGAGCATTTAATTTAATATAAATTTTGTTGGAATCAGTAGTTATCATCGTATAACTACTGATTTTTTTATATGATATAATTATTAGGATAATTGAAAAACATTTTAATAATATAAATAATGATTTGATAAACAAAACAATTGAGGTGTGCTATGCAACGTGATAGTAACTTATACATTTATAGACAACTATATACACAATTAAAAGAAGATATCTTAGCATTTAAATATAATAGCCATGAAAAATTACCGTCTAAGCGAGTGATGTCCAAACATAAAGATATTAGCATAAATAGTGTGAAAGCAGCGTATGAACAGTTGCTAGCAGAAGGTTATATTTACACTCAAGAACGTAAGGGCTATTATATCGAACCCATAGATAAACTGATTATCGAAAACGATAAGCAACCGTCATTAGAAACATATCATGAGCATACAGCAACAGAATTTGAATATTCATTCTCACACATGAGCACTGATATATCAGAATTTCCAGTAGATACATGGACTAAAATGATGAAACAAGTTTTTCAAAATTATGATCACTATCTATCATCTATTCCTGAAGTAAAGGGTCCTATGGAACTTAGACAATCGATTGCGAAACTAATTTCCTATCAACGCGGTATCCATTGCCATCCTGAGCAAATTGTCATAGGATCAGGCACCAATGCATTATTAACCAAATTAATTGAGCTCATGACTAAAAATATAACCATTGCAGTTGAAGATCCTGGCTATTCTCGTTTCAGAACATTGCTAGAACAAACGCGTATACATATGGAGCCAATCGCATTGGATCGTAAAGGGATTTCGTTAGAGGGCATTAAAGATATTCAACCTAATGCAGTGATTGTGACGCCATCGCATCAATTTCCAATTGGGACAATTATGCCCGTTTCAAGACGTATAGATTTATTAAATTGGGCTAGTAAAACACATAGCTATATTATTGAAGATGATTATGATAGTGAATTTAAATATGAAACAGATAATATCCCGTCTTTATTTAGTTTTGACAAAAATGAGAGTGTTATTTACTTAGGGACATTTTCAAAAACACTGATGCCTAGTATAAGAATGAGTTATATGATTTTACCAACAAAATTAGTTAGACAATTTGAACTACAAAATCAAAACACAATTCCAGATTATTCCATGCTAAACGCTTTAACGTTAAATTTGATGATAAAAGAAGGGCATTATGAAAAGTATATAAAGAAAATGCATCAGTTATACGGTAAAAAAAGAGAGAACCTTATAGCACATTTGAGTATGGCTTTCGGCGAACATATCCAAATCAAAGATACACAAGCAGGATTGCATTTTATTATTGAAGTGAATTCTCCGTATTCATATGAAGAAATTGAAACACGTGCGAAAGAACAAAAATTGGAACTTTATACTATTAATAGATTTAAAGTGAAAGCGCTTCAAAAAAATAATGGCCCGAAAATATTGATTATTGGATTTTCAAAAATAGAACAAAATCACATACCAGAGGCAGTTCAACGTTTAAAAAGTGTACTTATTGAATAAACTGGTACCATTAAAAACCGATAACTGGTACTTTACAGAAGACCAATAATATTTTAAATTTCTAGACAATCAATGAAAATGTTTAAAACTAGGAGGTTTCATTATGTCAGAGAAATATGAATATTATAAAACGCAACGTGAAAAATATGTAGCTCGTGGTGTAGGAAACGGAAATTTACATGTAGCGGACGAGGCACAAAGTGCAACCGTTAAAGACGTCGAAGGTAATGTGTTCATTGATTTTGCTGGTGCCATTGGTACTTTGAATGTCGGACATTCCCACCCAGAAATTACGAAACACTTGAAAGCACAATTGGATAAATTTATACATCCCGGTTTTAATGTCATTATGTATGAAAGCTATTTAAATTTAGCGCAAAAATTAACGGAAATTACACCTGGTCATTTTGACAAAAAATCAATTTTGCTTAACTCAGGTGCAGAAGCTGTAGAAAATGCCGTTAAAATTGCAAGAAAATATACGGGGAGACAAGCCGTAGTCTCATTTGTAAGAGGATTCCATGGTAGAACGAATCTAACCATGTCTATGACGAGTAAGGTGAAACCATATAAATTAGGTTTTGGACCATTCGCTCCGGAAGTTTATCAAGCACCATACCCTAATGTTTCTGAAAAATCTGAAGACTTATCAGATGAACTTTACACACAACATATAATCAATAAGTTACATGATTTCTTTATCGAAACGGTGGATCCGAGTGAAGTAGCATGTATCGTCATGGAACCTGTTCAAGGAGAAGGCGGTTTTATCATACCTGATATCCAGTTTGTAAAAGCCGTTAAACAAATTTGTGAAGATAATGGCATTGTCTTTGTAGCAGATGAAATTCAAAGTGGCTTTGCTAGAACAGGTAAAACATTTGCGATAGAACACTTTGATGTTGAACCAGATTTAATTACGGTTTCTAAATCATTGGCTGCTGGATTCCCTTTAAGTGGTGTCGTTGGTAGAAAAGAAATCGTTGATAGCGCATCACCAGGAGAATTGGGCGGTACGTATGCTGGAAATCCATTAGCATGTGAAGCTGCACTTAAAGTGATTGAAATCATAGAAAATGAAGATTTAAATGGAAAAGCGGAACAACTCGGTCATCAACTAGAAGCATATTTAACAGCATTGAGTCAAGATTATGAGCAAGTTAAAGCTATTCGTCGTTTAGGGGCTATGGTTGCATTTGAAGTCGTTGATCCGGAAACTGGTGAACCTGACAAAGCGTTAACAGCTAAGATTATTAAAACTGCAAACGAAAAAGGCTTATTATTATTATCGGCTGGTATTAAAGGCAATGTGATTCGTTTCTTACCACCATTAGTTATTACAGATCAAGAATTAAACAAAGGTCTAAATATATTAACAGAAGTATTTGAAAAGGCCATTGAAAAGCAAACGAATTAATGAATAAGTAGCATTTATATTTTATAAGCGGAAAGGGTATGGATAAATGAAAGGGATTTTATAATTATATTTAAAAAGGGGTCGTTACCATGACAAAGTTAGAAGTAATTAATCCAGCTACTAATGAAGTTTTAGAGCGTTTAGATTATGCTACGCATGAACAAATTAATCATCAAATTAAACAAGCACATCAAGCATTTCAAAACTGGAAGAAGGTCGATGCGCACGAACGTTCAGCGAAATTAGCGCAATGGGCTCAATTAATTGATGATCATCAAGACGAACTTGCACGTCTGATTACATTAGAAGGAGGTAAGCCACTGGCAGAGGCAAAAGGTGAAGTAGCTTATGCGAACTCATACGTCAAATGGTATGCCGAAGAAGCAAAACGTGTATATGGTCGTACGATACCAGCTAATTCACCTTCGAAAAAAATTGTTATAGATAAATTTCCAGTAGGTGTCGTAGGCGCGATTACACCGTGGAACTTCCCAGCAGCAATGATTACGCGTAAGATGGCACCAGCATTGGCGGCAGGATGTACAATCATTTGTAAACCAGCAGTTAAAACGCCACTGACAACGATTAAACTTGTGGAACTTGCACATCAAGCGGGTTTTCCAAAAGATGCTATCTCCTACATTATTGCTTCAGGTAAAGACGCAGGGGACATTTTCACAAATCATAGTTTGATTAGTAAAGTGACATTCACTGGATCGACTGCTGTTGGTAAATCATTAATTGAATCATCTGCGCAACAAGTTAAAAATGTGACGATGGAGCTAGGTGGCTTAGCACCGCTTATCGTTCATAATGATGCAGACATTGAAGCGGCAGTAGACGGTACGATTGCTTCGAAGTTTAGAAATGCAGGACAAACTTGTATATGTGCAAACAGAATCTATGTTCACGAAGATATCGCCGAGGCATATAACGAAAAATTAATAGAAAAAGTGCATGCATTATCTGTAGGTGATGGCTTGAAAGAAGAGGTTAAAATTGGACCACTCATTGACAATCAAGCTGTAGAAAAAGTGTTAACACACATCAAAGATGCGCAAGAAAAAGGTGGGCAACTATCACGTAGCATTGAAGATATTCAAGCATTGGGCGGTAATTTCTTAAAACCGGTAGTCATTACGAATGCAAATTTAGATATGAAAGCAATGCATGAAGAAACGTTTGGACCAGTTGCGCCAGTGATGACATATAGTGATTTAGATGAAGTGATTAACATAGCAAATGACACAGAATTTGGCTTAGCTTCATATTTCTTCACGAATGATTATCGTACTGGATTAAAACTCTTTAATGAACTGGAATATGGTGTGATTGGTTGGAACGATGGTGGACCATCTGCTGCACATGCACCATTTGGTGGTTTGAAAGAAAGTGGTTATGGTAGAGAAGGTGGCGTAGAAGGCATAGAACCTTATTTAGAGACGAAGTATCTTTCTATACAAGAATAAAAATGCATTAGGATAAACCAAATCTTAAATAAAATATAAAATCAGTCAATTAAAGATTGAGAAAGCGATTGGTTAATCACATATGATAGGGCGCCGTTTATTAAAGTGAAATAAATACAACGCTACGCTGCGCGCTTCTCAACTTTAATTGACGTTATTGAAAATGTTATGGGGTATGTTCAATGAAATCACAATTTAATAAATCAATGAATATAGTTGATGTTTTATTTCTAGCTATTGGTGCCATGCTTGGATGGGGATGGGTAGTCTTGTCAGGAGAATGGGTATCAGCAGCTGGATTTATCGGAAGTATTGTCGCTTTTTTAATTGGTGGATTATTAGTTATTGTTATAGGCCTTACATACGCAGAGCTTGCATCAGCTATTCCGGAAACTGGCGGAGGATTTGTATTTGTTAAAAAGGCTTTTTCTCCTGGTATTGCATTCATTTCTGGTTGGTCCGTACTTTTTGGATATGTATCCGTAATTACATTTGAAGCGGTTGCTTTGCCCACAGTCATCGATTACGTCATTCCTTTTAAACATCATGGTTTTATGTGGAATATCGCTGGTTGGGATGTCTATTTAACATGGGTATTAATTGGTTCAATTGGTAGTATTGTATTAACATCACTGAATTATTTCGGCGTAAAACCAGCAGCCATCATGCAGACTGTGTTCACTATCTTTATTGTAGCAGTGGGCTTGTTGCTTGTATTTGGTGCTGGATTCAATGGCAACTTTAGTAATTTAAAACCATTCGAGAATGGTGTTGGCGGAACCATGTCCGTATTGATGATGATTCCATTTTTATTTGTAGGATTTGATGTCATTCCACAAATTGCTGAAGAGGTGAAAGCACCTTCTAAAAAGATTGGTGGCATTTTGATATTATCAATCATTGCTTCTGTTATATTTTATTTATTGATTGTATTTGGGGTAGCCACAGGACTTTCACCTTCAGCACTGAACACGAGTAGTTTAGCAACGGCGGATGCAATGGTTAATCTGTTCGGTCATAGTGGATTTGGTGTATTACTTGTACTCGGTGGTGTCGCCGGAATTATAACCAGTTGGAATGCATTTATTATTGGTGGAAGTAGAATATTGTATGCAATGGCTAAAAATAAAATGATTCCACAATGGTTTGCCTATATCCACCCGAAATTTAAAACGCCTACGCATGGTATTTTATTTCTAGGTGTACTCGCTTTTGTAGCACCGCTGTTAGGAAGACCAGCACTTTCGTGGATTGTTAATGCAGGCGGTATTGGTGTTGTTCTAGGTTATTTACTCGTTGCAATTTCGTTTCTTAAGTTACGCAAAACGCATCCTAATTTAGAACGTCCTTACCGTATTAAAAACGGACAAATTGTTGGTATCATTGCGGTTATTTTGAGCATTTTGTTTATCGTGATTTATTTACCGGGTATGCCGTCATCGTTAGCTTGGCCATCAGAGTGGTTAATTGTATTAGTTTGGTATTTGATTGCAGGTGTACTTTATTTAACTCAAAAAAGAAAGACAACAGAAGATGCCTATGTATCAATACAAGGAGACAAGCAATCAGATTATCAGTAACACTTTATATAAAACAGCCGTGTCAGTTTAATTTAACTGGCACGGCTGTTTTTAATGAAAATAGTTATGTTATTGAACTAGTTAGCGACATGGATAAGTTGATCGCCTGGCATAATCCACTGTTTTTTTAAGAAATACTTATATAAAGCAAAGCTAATGACTGCAGGCAATATAATATGGAAGATTATAATTAATAGCCAGGTTTGAAGTGAACCACCCATGGTATTAATCGTCATAATTTGGCCAATTAAACCACTTGTACCCATACCTGCACCAGCGGCATTATTTGTCATAGGAAATAGAGTTGTCATAACTGGAGCAACAACTGCACTTGCTATTGTTGGAGGTACTAAGATCATGGGATGTTTAATGATATTTGGGACTTGTAGCATACTTGTACCAATACCAATAGATAAAATACCACTCCAACCATTATCCTTATAGCCATTTACAGCAAAGCCTACCATTTGCGCCGCACAGCCTATCGTTGCTGCACCAGCAGCTAAACCACTTAAATCAAGCATGAGTGCAAGTGCTGCACTTGAAATTGGCGCAGTAAGTGCTAAACCAAAGATGACAGATACTAAAATTCCCATTATCAACGGTTGTTGTTCAGTTGCGACAATGATAACTTTACCTAACCCAGTCATAAACTCATTTAACGCAGGTCCAAAAAGTTTTGCGATAGCGCCCCCGATAACAATCGTGAGTAAGGGCGTAACAATGATATCGATTTTAGTCTTGCTTGCATAAAATCTACTTAATTCTACGACGATGAGTGTAGCAATATAGGCACCAACTGCACCGCCTCCAAACGTCGTATAACCTAGTGTGCCAACGATAACACACGAAAAAATAACTAGAGGTTTAGCGCCTAATCCATAAGCAATTGCTACCCCAATAGCAGCACCGGTAACTGACATTGCGACCTTACCAATTTCTGATAAAAACGATAAATCTATTTGTGGAATGAGTGTTTGATTGCCAATAGTTTCTAAGATAAGTCCAATAATTAAAGAGCCAAACAAACCCAAAGCCATAAAACTTAATGCTTCAATAACCCACCTATGCAAATGATTTTTCATTAAGTAATCTCCTTATTTTTTAATTAAATTATTTCATAAATTAATATTAGTATATAGATAGTTAGTGAAGTTGGCTAGACTATATTGGGATTTTTTTCACAATCATAAAATAAAAACTGCCAGTGCGTATCGAAACGCACTGACAGTGTTGTAATTGTATTTAAATGTATTAGGATAGATTAATTTTTGTTTACAGAAGCATCATAGATAGATTCAACTGTTTCGCCTAAAATTTTGTCGAATTCTTCATCAGATTGGTTCACATTTAAATCATTGATTAATGCACGAGAGAAGCTAGCGATTAAATCTTTATTTTGTTTAAGTACTTCATTTGCATGTTCTCTGCTATAGCCACCAGATAACGCAACGACACGTACAACGTTTGGATGGTTGATTAATGATTGATATTGATTTGCTTTTGTAGGGATAGTTACTTTAAGCATTACAAGTTGATCATCGTTGAGTTTGTTTAGTTCTTCTAAAATTGAATCAGTTAAGTATGCTTCAATCTCTTCTTTGTTTTCAGCATTAATATTAACTTCAGGTTCAATAATTGGAACTAAACCAGCTGCAATAATTTGTTTAGCTACATCAAACTGTTGTTTAACAACTAAATCAATACCGTCTTTATTTAGTTCTAAGATATTAGAACGCATTTTAGTACCGAAAATTTTATGTTTATTTGCACGATTTAGTAAGTCATCTAGCTCAGGCATAGGTTTCATTAATTGAACGCCATCTTTTTGTTCATCTAAACC
Source organism: Staphylococcus sp. LKG4-2 (assembly GCF_050955665.1). Lineage (NCBI taxonomy): Bacteria > Bacillati > Bacillota > Bacilli > Caryophanales > Staphylococcaceae > Staphylococcus > Staphylococcus sp. LKG4-2. The sequence goes on from NZ_CP194532.1 coordinate 431,013, forward strand.
TTTATCTATTTTTAAGAAAGGTACAACACCTTTATCAGCTAGATAGTCCGCTGTATGTTTGCCTTCTACTTCGCGGTCCATTGTTTGTTCGAACAGAATCGCACCTACAATTTTATCTGAACTAAATGATGGTGACGACACGATACGTGTACGCATGTCATGAACGAGTTTGAACATTTCGTCTTCACTGTCATATTGATCTTCTGTAACGCCGTAGTCACGTAACGCTTTAGGTGTACTACCACCACTTTGGTCTAATGCAGCAATGAAGCCTTTTCCATTTTTTACTTTGTCAAATTGTTCTTGATTCATTCTTACCACTCCTTTTACTATATTCTCTTATAGTATGATAAAAATTAAAAAATAACGCAAGCTGTAGGCTCTTTTACGATAAAATATAATGGAAATTGTGTCTTTAATAAAAACTTTTTCTGTAGCTAATATGATTTAGTAACTGAAATTAAAAATATGGGCGTTGGGTTATAAAATTCATCTTGTTCTGAGTACATACGTAAATAAATTTCAGTGTCTAAATGGATATGATCAAATCCTAATGATTTTAAGATATCCATATCTGTTTGAGGTCTGGGTTGGTGATTAATGGGTATATTTTGTTTGATTGCCTCGCTTTCAGCCAGCATATCTTTGCCGAGTGTGTGGTGTGCATGTTCAGTATTCAGGGATTTATAGTCAGTGAATGAATCGTTACCATAATTGGCATCAATATTAATCAGTTTACCGTTAGGTTTTAATACACGTAACCATTCTTGATATGCTGCCTTTGTATTAGGAAGTAGCCACGTTACATTGCGAGAAATAACCATATCAAAAGTTTCATCATTGAATTGTAGTGATTCAGCATCCATTACTTGAAAGTGAATATCTTGATGATGACTTTCGGCATTCTGTTTTGCTGATTTGATCATTTCAGGAGAAAGATCTATCCCTGTGACATCGCTACCTAGGTTTCCACATAAAATAGCTAAAAAACCCGCGCCAGTACCAATATCTAAGATTTTCATACCAGGTTGTATCGGGTTTATGTTATTAATTTCTTCTATCCATTTTTGAGCATGCGTACTTTCTAATTCTGCTAGCTTATTTTTACTAAAGGATTCAGCACGTTTATCCCAATAATTAATGATCTTTGATTTTTCCATTTAAATTCACTCCGCTTATTACAATTATTTTGCTGTTTACACTATTATAGAATATTTAAGTATAAAAGTTTGTGATGACTATTTAAAAACACACAAAAAACGACATACATTTAATTATGTATCGAACAACCTTTATGCGATATTTTATAAAAAAACAGTCTTTTTCTCTGAAAATACAAAAAAATAAAAACAAATATTTATACGTAAATAATGAATAAAGATACATATTATAAAGTTTGTAAGATTCATTAATTTCATTAAGTTTAAACTTAACACTGTGATTATAGCGATTTATACTCCGAAATTAATTCTCTGTTTTATATAAATATTCATATAATTAATTTCAGAATATTGAATGCAATTTGCATTATTATTTAAAGTTCGTTAGGCTCATGTTTGTGAATTAATATATATTTTTGCTAATGTTTATCTATTTTTAGCGACTTTTCCATAGTTATAAAAATAAATACAGGGGTGTTCAATAATGAAGAAAAATAAAGTTATGGATTGGACGACCTTTATAGGATCATCGGTTATTTTACTGATTGCAGTAATTCCTATGATGGTCTTTCCTAAAGCAAGTCAAGAAGTGATTACTAAAATGAACGATGCCGTTTCTAGTGCATTAGGTTCAGTTTATTTGTTTATCGGACTCGCTATTTTAATATTTGTTTTATACATAGCCTTTGGTAAGTACGGTAATGTAACTTTAGGTAAAGCGACAGATAAGCCCGAGTTTAATAATTTTAGTTGGGCTGCCATGCTGTTTTGTGCCGGTATTGCGTCTGATATTCTATATTGGGGTATTATCGAGTGGGCATTCTATTATCAAGATCCGCCACATGGTGGTAAAGGTATGACAGATAGTGCGCTTAATTATGCAACGATGTATGGTATGTTCCATTGGGGACCGATTGCATGGGCGACCTTTGTACTACCAGCGCTGTGTATTGGTTACTTATTATTCGTGAAGAAGAAACCTATTTATAAAGTAAGCCAAACGTTACGTCCAATATTAAAAGGGCAAACAGATGGTCTTGTAGGTAAGATTGTCGATATTATATTCATTTTTGGATTATTAGGTGGTGCAGCTACATCATTAGCACTTGGTGTACCAATGATTACAGCGGGGATAGAGCGCTTGACTGGTATCGATGGTGATAACATGTTAATGCGTGGTGCGATACTGTTTTTAGTAACTGCTATCTTTGCTTATAGTTCATATTCTGGATTGAAAAAAGGTATAAAAGTATTAAGTGATTGGAACGTTATTTTGTCATTTGTATTACTTGGATTTGTGTTAATTGTTGGACCAACGGTATTTATTATGGAAACGACAATTACAAGTATGGGTAATATGATTAAGAACTTTTTCGAAATGGCTACTTGGCTAGAACCATTTGGCGGTATTGGTGGCCGTAAAGAAACGAACTTCCCACAACAGTGGACAATATTCTATTGGTCATGGTGGATTGTTTATGCACCATTTATTGGATTGTTTATCGCACGTATTTCCAAAGGTCGTACGTTAAAAGAAGTAGTTTTAGGTACAATTATCTATGGTACATTAGGATGTATGTTGTTCTTCGGTATTTTTGGTAACTATGCTGTGTTTTTACAAATTAGTGGACAATTTGATGTGATCCAAAATCTGAATACACATGGTACGGAAGCTACAATCATAGAGGTATTGCATCAATTACCGTTCCATAATATTATCATTGTATTATTTATGCTTTCGGCAGTGCTGTTCTTAGCGACAACATTTGATTCTGGATCATATATCTTAGCAGCAGCATCTCAGAAAAAAGTAATTGGTGAACCATTAAAAGCAAACCGTCTTTATTGGGCGTTTGCGTTATGTTTATTACCATTTGCGCTTATGTTAGTCGGTGGCGAGAAAGCGTTAGAAGTACTGAAAACAGCAGCCTTATTGGCGAGTGTGCCAGTACTTGTAGTCTTTGTTATGATGATGGTCGCATTTATGCGGACACTTAATGAGGACCGACTTAAACTAGAAAGTCGGGCAGACAAGTATAGAGAGGTCGAGCGACGTTCATTGCGTATCACACAAGTTAGAGAACAAAAAGAAGACGATAATTTGTAATTTTAAATAAAAGCTGAGACAAGTACGATGTCTCAGCTTTTTTATGCTTTAACTTAAGGTTGAATTGTCATGCTTATTTGTTAAATAAAAAAGCGACCGTTTGAAATTTAACTTCACACGGACGCTTTTTGAAATTCTGTTGATTTTGGGCTAACTATCTTACACATATTTAATCTTCTTTGTAATTATTTTCAGGTATTGGGAAGTATTTAAATATTTCTCCACTTTCCAATGCATCACTTAAATGATCTAACCATTCGTAATAAGGTAACGTGTCGATGAGTTGCTGTTTCGTTTCGTTTGCCTCAGTTTTAATAGCGGCATCTGTACTTTCGTCATTAATAATTTTGTTTAGTATCGCAACGGCATCATGGACAGCTTCGGCATTAATTACGATTTCCCGACGCCATTTGCGTGTAAAGAAATTGCTAAAGAAGTTAAAGAAATCTTTTTCTGCAATAAAATGTTGTTTTCTACTACCGCGTGTAAATTGTTGCTTAACGATATCAAATTCTTGGAGTCTTTTGACCCCAGCACTCATGCTTGGTTTACTCATTTGTAATTGTTCACGCATCTCATCGAGTGTCATGCTATCTTCGAAGAGCATAGTACCAAATAAATTACCAACACTTCTGTTGATACCATATAAATCCATTGTTTCACCAATCGCATTGATAACAATATCTTTTGCTTCGTCTAATTGATGTTCAGGGTTGTTTGAATGTGCCATGTAGTACACCTCCGACCAAATATTTTATTGTGAATTCAAATTATAGCAGGTTAACGAACAGAATTTAAGTAGCGCTTTGTTTCTGAAGTTATGAGCCAATTGAAATTTGAACTGGTTTGACACGCTTTCGTTTACTATGGTAACATAAAATCTATAAAATTCGTTAAATAAAAATTTAACAAACTTAACGGAGGTAATTTTAATGGAACTTGTAAATCAATTGTCTCGTCGTCAATACATTGATGGTGAGTGGGTAGATAGCTCGAATCAAGCAACAAGAAAAATTATTAATCCATTTAACCAAGAAGTCATATTTGAAGTAGCAGAAGGTACTGCTGAGGATAGTGAACGTGCGATATTAGCTGCACGTCGTGCTTTTGAAAAAGGTGAATGGTCATTAGAAACAAGTGAAAATAGAGGCAAAAAAGTACGTGCTATTGCCGATTTAATTGTGACACATCGTGAAGAATTAGCGAGACTTGAAACATTAGATACAGGTAAAACATTAGAAGAATCTTACGCAGATATGGATGATATTGCGAACGTATTTAACTATTTTGCAGGTTTGGCAGATAAAGATGGTGGAGAATTGATAGATTCTCCAATCCCAAATACAGAAAGCAAAGTAATAAAAGAACCGATTGGAGTTGTAACTCAAATTACGCCATGGAATTATCCTTTACTGCAAGCTTCATGGAAACTTGCACCTGCATTGGCAACAGGTTGTTCGCTTGTTATGAAACCAAGTGAAATCACGCCGTTAACAACAATTCGTGTATTTGAATTAATGGAAGAAGTTGGCTTCCCTAAAGGTGTGATTAATTTAGTATTAGGAAAAGGATCTGAAGTTGGTGAACCGTTATCTGCACATAAAGAAGTGGATTTAGTGTCATTTACTGGTGGCATAAAAACTGGTAAACACATTATGAAACAAGCAGCAGATCATGTTACAGATGTAGCGTTAGAACTTGGCGGTAAAAACCCAAATGTCATTTTTGACGATGCCGATTTTGACTTAGCAGTAGATCAAGCATTAAATGGCGGATTCTTCCATGCAGGTCAAGTATGCTCTGCTGGCGCAAGAATTATCGTGCATAACGATATTAAAGAAAAATTCGAAGCAGCCCTTATTGAAAGAGTTAAAAATATTAAATTAGGTAATGGTTTTGACTCAGAAACGGAAATGGGACCTGTGATTTCAGCTGAACATAGAGAAAAAATTGAAAATTATATGGAAATTGCAAAAGCTGAAAATGCAACGATTGCTATTGGTGGTAAACGTCCTGAACGTGAAGACCTACAAGATGGGTTCTTCTTTGAACCAACTGTAATTACAAACTGTGATACTTCTATGAGAATTGTTCAAGAGGAAGTATTTGGACCAGTTGTAACAATTGAAGGTTTTTCAACTGAAGCAGAAGCCATAGAACTTGCGAACGATTCCATTTACGGTTTGGCTGGCGGTGTCTTTACACAAGATATAGGCAAAGCTGAACGCGTCGTTAATAAATTGAAGATGGGAACAGTTTGGATTAATGATTTCCATCCATACTTTGCCCAAGCACCTTGGGGCGGCTATAAACAATCTGGTATTGGTAGAGAGCTTGGTAAAGAAGGTCTAGCTGAATATCAAGTAGAGAAACATATATTACGTAATACAAACCCAGAACCAGTTAATTGGTTTGGTAAAGCATAATATAGATTTTCAAATAAGAGAATGAACGTATATAAATTAGAGGAGGCAGTATCACAATGAAGCAATCATACGATTATATCATTATAGGTGGTGGAAGTGCTGGGTCAGTACTTGGTAGCCGTATAAGTGAAGATGTATCGAATAACGTACTTGTATTGGAAGCTGGACGTAGTGATTATCCATGGGACTTATTAATACAGATGCCTGCAGCATTAATGTATCCAGCTGGAAATAAATTATACGATTGGATTTATGAAACGACACCTGAGCCACATATGGATGGACGTAAAGTCGGTCATGCACGTGGTAAAGTTCTAGGTGGTTCAAGTTCGATTAACGGTATGATTTATCAAAGAGGTAACCCAATGGACTATGAAAAATGGGCGAAGCCTGAAGGCATGGATTCATGGGATTACGCACATTGTTTACCTTATTTTAAACGTTTAGAAAAAACATTCGGTGCAACAAAAGATGATCAATTCCGTGGACATCACGGACCAATTAAACTAAGAAGAGGTCCAGCTGATAATCCGTTATTCCAGGCTTTCTTCGATGCAGGTGTTGAAGCAGGTTATAATAAAACACCAGATGTAAATGGATTCCGTCAAGAAGGATTTGGACCATTTGATAGTCAAGTACATAATGGTCGTCGTGTTTCTGCATCTAGAGCATATTTACATCCAGCGATGAAACGTAAGAATTTAGAAGTGCAAACACGTGCATTTGTGACGAAATTAAATTTTGAAGGTAACAAAGCAACGGGTGTTACATTTAAGAAAAATGGTAGAGAACATACAGTAAATGCGAAAGAGGTTATCCTATCAGGTGGTGCAATTAACTCCCCGCAATTACTACAATTATCAGGTATCGGTGATTCAGAACATTTACGTTCATTAGGTATTGAACCACGTATTCACTTACCAGGTGTTGGTGAAAATTTTGAAGACCATTTAGAAGTTTATGTGCAACATGCATGTAAAGAACCTGTTTCAATGCAACCAAGTTTAAATAAATTAAAAATGCCATTCATAGGATTACAATGGATTTTCGGACGTAAAGGTGCTGCAGCATCAAACCATTTCGAAGGTGGTGGCTTTGTACGTTCAAATGAAGATGTAGATTATCCAAACTTAATGTTCCACTTCTTACCAATTGCGGTAAGATACGATGGTACGAAAGCGCCAGCTGCACATGGTTATCAAGTGCATGTAGGACCAATGTACTCAAATTCTCGTGGACATTTAAAAATCAAATCAAAAGATCCATTTGTTAAGCCAGATTTTGTGTTTAACTACTTATCTACAGAAGAAGATAAACGTGAATGGGTGGAAGCAATTAAAGTAGCTAGAAATATCTTAGGCCAAAAAGCATTAGACCCTTATAATGGAGGAGAAATCTCTCCTGGACCTGAAGTGCAAACAGATGAAGAAATTATTGAATGGGTAAAACGCGATGGTGAAACAGCATTGCATCCATCTTGTAGCTGTAGAATGGGGCCAGCTTCAGATGAAATGTCAGTCGTAGATCCAGAAACGTTCAAAGTACATGGTATGGAAAATCTACGTGTTGTAGACGCATCTGTTATGCCACGTACAACAAATGGTAACATTCATTCACCTGTATTAATGATGGCTGAGAAAGCAGCGGACATCATACGTGGTAAAAAACCATTAGATCCAGAATATATTGATTTCTATCGTCATGGTGTACATGATAAAGATGCGGGTACTATAAAGTAATGTTTGATTATGATATTTTAAAATAAATGAAATAGATATAGAGGTAAGGCATGTATTTGTTATTATCTCTGACTGCCGACAAAGGCTTAGACTTTGTTGGCAGTTTTTTTGTGCACGTCCGACTAACATTGCCTTTTTTGATACTTAAAGCTTTTACGAGTTCATTTTCGACAGACGCACGCATAACGCGCTGTTACGTAATATGAGAGATATTATTTATCGGGGAGGCTTGGTTAAATCTATGGTGGTTGAATGAATGACTTTTATACACCACAAATATTACAAGGAAGTATCATTTAATTTTGTTATAATGAGTAAAATAAACCATAAACAAAGTAGGGATACCCAATGGAATTGAGAACACTTAGATATTTTGGACAGTTGCTGAAGAACATGCGATTTCAAAAGCGGCAACGGTACTAAACATTACGCAACCTACATTAAGTAGACAAATGCATGACTTAGAATTAGAACTAGGGGTAGAGCTCTTTTATCGAGAAAATAAAGGTATTATGCTTACAGAAGAAGGCATATTTTTAAAAAATAGAGCAGAAGAGATATTGTCATTAACGAATCAGACGCAACAAGAATTTGAAAATAAAAAACAACAAGCGTTGAGTGGACATATTACGATAGGATGTGTAGAAGCGGATAATTCTGACACGCTTGCCATGATATTAGAAGAGATGGTGAGAGAACATCCTTAGTCAACGAAGATAATATCGATGTAGTCGTAGGTAACGTTACATTCGAACCAGGTTGTCGTAATAACTGGCATGTTCATACAGAAGGCTATCAAATATTATTAGTTACTGGCGGAGAAGGTTGGTATCAAGAAGAAGGCAAACCTTCCCAAAAATTAGCGCCAGGGTCAGTTATCGTAACGCATAAAGGTGTGAAACATTGGCATGGCGCAACAAAAGATAGTTGGTTTGAACATATCGCAATCACATCTGGTGCGTCAGAATTTCTAGAGTCAGTGTCAGATGAACATTATGAAAGTATTGAAAAGTAAGGAGTGATTAAAATGGCAGAAAATGTAAAAAGATAAAGTAGTAGTTATTACTGGTGCTTCCAGCGGTATCGGTGAATCCACAGCAAAATTATTAAGTGAAAAAGGTGCTAAGCTCGTATTAGGCGCAAGAAGAATAGATAAATTAAACGCACTAAAGTCTGATTTGAAAACGGAGGTCATTGCAAAATCGACCGATGTAACAAATCCACAAGATGTTGAGGCGTTAGTTCAAAATGCTATAGAAATATTTGGCAGAGTGGATGTGTTAATAAATAATGCGGGGTTAATTCCACAGTCTTTCTTAGGCGACAATAATATTGATGAATGGAATCAAACGATAGATGTCAATTTGAAGGGTGTACTTTATGGCATTGGTGCAGTTGTACCTAAGATGAGAGCACAAAAGTCTGGACACATTATTAATATAGCATCTATTGCAGGACACCAAGTTAATCCTGATGGTGCGGTATATTGTGCTACTAAATTTGCTGTTCGTGCTTTAACTGAGGCGCTACGACAAGAAGAAGTCACAGTGGGAAGTCATATTAGAACGACGATTGTATCACCAGGGGCAATTGAAACAGAACTCTTAAATCATATAACGGATCAAGGGCTAAAACAGGGTATGGAGGATGTTTATAAAGATGCATTAAACCCAAATGAAGTTGCTAAAGCACTTGTTAATGCGATTGATACAGATGCATCTACATCTATAAATGAAGTTGTTATTCGTCCAACACGACAATTACCTTAATCATATAAAAACGCAGTGAAAGGTGAGGTTAATATGTCCGAACAACATTGGCATAGTGATTTATTAAAACAATTTAAAGAAGCAGATGATATGCATGTATCGCCGTTTTATGATGATGGGCAAACTTTGGCAACACCAACATGGATATGGTCTGTTGTAGTTGATGGGAAATTGTTTGTCAGAGCGTATAATGGTCAAAATTCTAGATGGTACCAGTCAGCTAAAGCTCAACAAGCAGGACAAATTCAATTAGCACAGCAAACATTTGATGTTCAGTTCATACCGGTGCATGGCGATAAGCAATTAGATGAAAGCATCAATGGTGCCTATAAAGAAAAATATGGTAATAGTGCATATTTGCCACCTATGCTTGAACCAGGTCCAGTAAGTGCGACCGTCAAGATTGAACCCAAATAATGAATCATGAGATGGCATGGCTGTTGTTTCTTCAAGTTGAAACAGCAGCCATTTTTAGATATTTAATCATAAGTTAGCTATGTAGACTATTTACAAAAGGAAAGGAGGGAATAAATGAATAAGAAGCTCGTATTAGTTATTGTTTTAGGAGCATATTTTATGATTATGATGGACACTTCCATCACGATGACTGCTTTAAATGAAATGCAACAATCATTACATATGTCGAGTGGGACGTTGACATGGGTGCAGAGTGCATATGTATTACTATTTGGAGGATTACTGTTACTGGGAGCTAAACTTGGAGATGTCTTAGGCCTTAAACACGTATTTTTATGTGGATTATGTTTGTTTCTCTTGTTTTCTATAACAACTGGTTTGGCCACCAATACAATGATGCTGATTATTTCAAGAGTTGGGCAAGGTATTGCAGCAGCATTAGTTTCACCTTCTATTTTGGCATTTATTAACTTAATATATGATGATGGTCCAGAAAAAAGAAAAGCAGTCTCTTTTTATAGTACAATTGCTGGTATTGGTGCAAGTGGCGGCTTAATTGTGGGTGGTATATTGACGTCTTTAGTATCTTGGAGACTATGTTTTCTGATTAACATACCAATGTGTATCATATTTATTTTATTAGCGATAAAGTTATTACCCCAAACAACTACATCCAGTTATCCACCACGTATAGACCTTTTCGGTGCCTTATTATCTGTTGTATCGATATTACTGATTGTGCTAGGCATGGAACGTCTGAATATGGCTTTTAGCCTAATAAATTTTGTATTAATCCTCATAGGCTTAATACTATTAATAACCTTTATTGCTTATGAACATAAAGTGAAGTATCCCATTATCGAGCTAAGTTTATTTAAAAATAAAATTCGAAGCTCAGGTTATCTATTGCGTTTTTTATTTTTAAGTACAAGTTTTAGTTATTGGTATTATATGAGTATTTATTTTCAAGATAGTTTCAACTTATCGCCTTTGAATACGGTATTACTACTTATTTGCACAACAGGAGTTAATTTTATAGTAGCGTTAAATATTCATAAATTATTGAAAAGTCAAACCAATATTTCGGTGTTAATCAAAGGCATTCTAATTTCAATTGTAGGCATGATTTTACTCATTTTTTGTTTGAATCATCAAGTTGGCATAACAATGTTTATACTGCCATTAATTTTAATTGGGGTTGGGCAGGGGTTTATTTTTACGCCATTAACAAATTTAGGCGTATATCAAGTGACGAATGAGCAATCAGGTATCGCTTCTGGATTAGTCAATCTAGCTCATCAAATTGGATCATCAGCGGGTATCGTCTTTGAACTCATTATTGCAACGACATTACTGCATATTTTAAACTTTGAAAATAACAACAGTAGTTTAACGCTCATTTCAATGGTGATTGGGACAGTGATTCAAATCATCATGTTATTGTATGTTTTATTAGTATTTAAGAAAAAAGAAAATAAGTACGAAATATAATATTTGAAGTCGTTATTTCCTAGGAAAGCATGCACAATCGAAAGTGTTAGAATTTAAATATAAAGAGGACCAATCCATACTAAGGATTAGTCCTCTTTTTTGAGATTAAGGATTTATGACCCAGACGCTTTATTTTCAGAATGAGTATTTTTTTTCCTAATTATTTCTAATTTAATAGGCTAGTTGTTATTTTTAGTAATTAAATCGGAAATTGCTTTAGACGCTTGTCCATTTTCTAATGAACAAAAGTCATCATAAAACTGATTGATTTTGTCATTGTAATCTATTGAAACTTGATCTAGATTTTTTAGATCTTCTGTTAATTGGTATGGATCTTGGTGAATAGGTCCAGGTAAATCATTGTGATAGTCTAAATAGAATCCGCGTAAATCTTGACCGTATTTATCTAAATCATAAGCAAAGAAGAATTGAGGACGTTTCAATACACCGTAATCAAACATGACGGATGAATAGTCTGTGATAAGGCAATCTGAAATTAAATATAATTCAGAGATATCACTGTAGTTTGAAACATCAATGGCAAAATCTTCATAACCACGTAAATCTAAGGCATTAGAAATGAGATAATGCATTCTCAATAGTACAACATAGTCATCGCCAAGTTGTGCTTGTAAATTATCTAAATCAATTTGTAGATTAAATAAATATTTACCTTTTTTCACAAATTCATCATCTCTCCAAGTTGGCGCATACATGATGACTTTTTTATCTGCAGGTAAGTTTAAATTTTCTTTAATTTCTTGGATATATGATTTGTCATTTGCATGGTTAACTAATACATCATTTCTAGGATAACCAATTTCAAGTAGTTGTTCAGGTTTCATCCAAAATGCAGTCTCGAAAATTTTAGAAGAATATCTATTTGGTGACACTAAATAATCCCAACGGCTTGTTTCTTCTCTAAAATTACGTTTATAGTTATCCGTTGTAGTTCCTGGCATACGAATGACTTTCATATCATTTGCTAATCGTTTTAATGGTGTGCCGTGCCAATTTTGTATATAAACTTGGTTTGGTTTTTTATTCAGATAAAGCGGTAATCTCGCGTTAGACACCCAGTATTTAGCTTTTGAATATGCTTCATAGTAAGCTTTAGAGCCTTTTTTAACTTTTTTAGCTGAGCCAGGAATTTGTACTTTAGAAGGGTTTTTAAAGACCCATATAAATTCATAATTCGGATGGCGTTTCAGCATATATTCGTAAATATATTTCGGGCTATCACTGTAATTTTTACCAGCAAATGCTTCAAATACAATCGTATTTGGACTCACTTTATCTTCACTATCTGTTAATTGGTATAATGCACGATTTTTATTTTTTCTACGTAACAAGATACTTTTTACTAAACGTGCTTTTTTTCTAAGTTTATTTATTTTAAAAGCGGATTTACGTTTATTCACCATGAGCATCAATGACTCTAATATAAAGAGTGGTTTCTCATTTTTGAAAAGCGTCGGAATTAATTCTCTTGTCACTTTTGGAAGCAATTCACTGTTATATTTATAACGCTCAGGGGTTTTTCTTGATGAGGGTTCGAATGAATGTTTGTAAATATTTTTCATTTTATTTTTTATGAAAACTTTATTTTCTTTTAAAGGCGCACGTTGAACAGAATCAGAGAAACTATATACATAATCGTTGAACGTAATGCCAAAATCTTGTTTAGACAGTGCTGGTTTCACAAACGGGTCATAGATTTCCCCTTTAATATAGAAAGGAAAGCGACTGACACGCACGAATCCATTGGCATATTTAATAAATTCTAAAATAAAGGACCAATCTACAAAGACGTTCAAATCTTCATTAAATTGTAAGTTATGGCCACGTGCAATTGCAGTTTTGAAAACAATATTACATGCGGTTTGCTTTCTTAAAAATTGATTAGAATGTGTTTTAGTATTTAAATATTGAGTACGCACTAAATTTTGGTCAACGTATTGAGGTATATCCAAAGTGAACCCATGGATAGGCGCAATTAACGCATCGAATTGATTTAGTTTCTTCATATAAAATGATAATGCATAGGATGCCAAATAATCATCAGAATCAATAAAGATAAAGTAAGGAGATTCAACTTCTTTCAAGCCCGTGTTTCTAGCATGCGCATGTCCTGTATTTTCTGGTAAATCAATTGCTTTAATTGGAATATCCCAATCTTTAAGTATTTGTGTTGCAAATGGTTTCGATTGATCTGTTGAACCATCATTTACTAAGATGAGTTCAAAATCTTGGAATCTTTGTTTTTTAAGGCTTATTAAACATCTTTCGATATAATCTTCTGAATTGTAATAAGTCACTATGACTGATATAGACTTCATTGTGTTCCCTCTTTTTACTTAAATTTTCTCACTATCTTCTATATAAGGTAAAATATTAACAAACTTTGTTTTATCTTTTCAACTTTGAAATCAAATTTTTTTGATTATTATGTGCATAAAACGTACGAATAATAATATATTATTATTTATAAGTATATATTATTTCTAAAGCATATATTGTAGCACGGTTATGTAGTATAAAGAAAAGCAAAAGACTTCAACTTATAGGTAAAATACATTATTTACTTTTATTATATTAAAGCATAGTTAGTAGTTTTGGAAATGTATATAAAAATATTAAAGACAGGGGATGAATATCATGACAATAAGATGTGCTAAAGATAATGAATTGAAACTCATTAACAAAGTTATACCAAAGTTATTCAAAGAAGCGATGATGGTGAATTTTGATTTATCAGATGCGTCATTGCGGGATATGTCAAGTCAATTGCTATTGCAAGGTGCAAAATATTATGTGTTGATTGAAGAAAACATATGCAAAGGATTTGTGCTTATTGATAAAAAAACAGATTACCTTGAACAACAAGATTACGGTTTTATCTATGAGTTATATGTCTTTGAAGGTTATAGAAGACAGGGTGTTGCTAAAAAGTTAATGTATTTTGTTAATGACTTTTTTAAAAGACAGCATATTGGTGAAGTTAGGTTAAATGTAAATGTACAGAATAAAGCTAAATTATTATATGAAAAAGTTGGTTTTCAAGAGAGAAATATTACAATGTCTATGAAAGTAGTAGAATAATTTTTTGAATATTTGCTATTTTTAAAAACTTTATTTTTCTTTTAATAGCAAGGGTTTTAGACATTATTAGTAATAAAGGTAAATTTAATAATCAAAAATATTGTTGATAGCGTTTTCATTTAGCGTTAGGTTTTTCTATATTTACCAATGTTGTAAACAAGTCGGGAAATTAAAAATGAAAAACTATCGTTATTTTATCATTACGATGATTATTATTATGACAATGATCAACTATGTCGATCGTGGCGCTATTTCCTATGCTCAAGAAGATATTATTAACGAATTTGGTTTCGATAATATCGCTTGGGGATCAATATTAGGTTATTTTGGCTATAGTTATATGCTTGGTTCATTGTTTGGAGGGGTTACAGCAGATAAAAAGGGGGCCAAAATTTGTTTGGTTAATTGCTGGTACACTTTGGTCATTATTTGAAATAGGTATGGCATTTGCTGGTGAGATAGGCATGGCTTTATTTGGCGGTTCTGCATTAGCTGGGTTTGGCTTATTAAGAGTACTATTTGGTGTATCTGAAGGTCCAATATTTTCTACAATCAGTAAGACCAATGCAAACTTGGCAGCACCGAGAGAACACGGTTTATTATCAGCTTTAGGTTTAATTGGTGTACCACTGGGTGCGTTAATCACAGCACCGATTGTTTCTGGTTTCTTAGTTATTTCAACTTGGCGCGTGCTTTTTGTAATTTTAGGTTTATTAGGTCTCGTATGGATTATTATTTGGTATAAAGTATTTACCGATTATCCTGAAGATAATAAACATGTTTCTCAGGAAGAAATTGAAAGTATTCGATCCACAGAAGAAACGGTTCATGGTGAAAATCCAGTTGAAACTGAGCACAATGCACATGAAAAATGGTATCACTTTTTCAAAAGTCCGACACTTATCTTTAATATGGTTGGTTATTTTGGTTTTCAATACATAAACTTTTTGATTTTAACTTGGACACCAAAATATTTACAAGACGAGTATCATTTTGAGATTCACTCATTGTGGTATCTTGGTATGCTTCCCTGGATAGGTGCTTGTTTTACAGCATGTTTCGGTGGAAGATTATCAGATTGGTTACGTGTGAAAACAGGCAGTCTAAGAATTGCACGATCAGGTTTAGCGATATTTGGAATGACTTTGGCAGCGATTTGTTTTTTAATTATCCCAACAACCAATCAAATTGGCTGGATAATGTTCCTAATGATGCTAGGTAATGCCTGTATATTCTTGCCAAATGCTGTTTATTGGTCTGTCATTATTGATACAGCACCGAAGAAAACTGGGACGTATGGCGGTATTACGCATTTCTTTGTTAACTCTGCAACGATTATAGCGCCAACGTTAACAGGTATACTTGTAACATTATATGGATATTCATCAATGTTTATATCTGCAGTAGTAGCGGCAGTCATCGGTATTATTGCGATGTGCTTTGTTAAACCAGGTATTAAAAAAATGAAACCAACTTCATAAATCAAATTTATGTAAGTTACATGGATATATTCCAAATGCTTTAAAGAAGTATTACTTATAAAATAAAGCTACGAGTATAAATGACCATCATTTTAATATGAGGTTCATTTATACTCGCTTTTTTTGTTTTTACTCAAAGTAAATAGTGTGGGGCGTTTGAGGTAAAACATTTTTTGTTCCTAATTATAAACAAATGATTTGTAATTATAGCTAAATTGAGTATAATTTGATTTTGTTAAAAATGATTAAGGAGAAATAACAAATGATAAATAATAATTTTGAAGAAATTTTAATGAATAGAAAGTCTGTAAAAGTATTTGATGAACAAGTGAAAATACCGAAAGCAGAAATGGATGAAATGATTAAAAAAGCAACGACAGCACCATCATCAGTTAATATGCAACCGTGGAGATTCTTAGTAGTCGAAAGTGATGAAGGTAAAGACACATTACGTCCGCTCATTCGTTTTAACACACGTCAAAATGATTCATCAGCGGCTATGGTCGTTATTTTTGGTGATATGAAGAGTCAAACAAATGCCGAAGAAATTTATGGTAATGCAGTTAAACATGATTTAATGCCGGAAGAAGTAAAACAAGAAATGTTAGAAAAAGTCATACCATTATATGATAATGCACCAAAAGAACAAATGAATGACATTGTGAAGATTGATAGTAGTTTAGCCGCAATGCAATTTATGCTTGTTGCGAAAGCGCATGGATATGATACAAATCCAATTGGCGGATTTGAAAGTGATCAAATCGCAGATGCATTTGGTATAGATTCAGAACGCTATGTACCCGTACTAATTGTTGCGATTGGTAAAGCTAAAAATCCAGCCCATGGTTCTTATAGATTACCAACAGAAACTGTGACTAAATACGTTTAATATATAGTGAAAGACATTTTTTAATATTGAAAAATGTCTTTTTTTATTTCTTTATAAAAAATAGTATTCGATTTTACAACTCTATTGATATATTGACTTATCAAATTTATAATAAAATTTAATGAGTATTGATAGGGGTTATGAAATATGTGGAAATATGGGATTATTTTGTGTTTTTTGTTTTCGTGTTTTTTAGTTTTATGTGTAGGTTGTTTAAATGAAAAAGATAAATTAACGCAAACGTTATCTTTTTATGCAGTAGGCGATAATTTAATCCATCCAGTCGTTTATCAGGATGCTTTGCAAGATAATGGACAGTTCAATTTTGAGTCAATGTATGACAATTTAAAAGATGAAGTTCAATCAACAGATGTATCATACATCAATCAAGAGTCGCCACTTGGTGGTGATGAACGCGGTTTGTCAGGATTTAAACAATTTAATACGCCAGAGGCAATCGCACAAAACATAGTACATACTGGATTTAATGTGGTTAATGGAGCTAATAATCATGCTTTAGATCAAGGAACTGCAGGTTTAGAAAATGAAATCAGCGTTTGGAAGCAATTTAAGTCCGTGTTTTATTTCGGAACGTTTGATTCGCCAAAGCAACATGATACGATTCCTGTAATTGAGAAAAATGGAATAAAAATGGCAATGCTGAGTTATACATATGGAACAAATGATATTCCTAGAGAAAAACCATATCAAATCAATTATTTTGATAAGGCACAAATCAAAAAAGATATCGCAAGCGCAAAAGAAAAAAGTGATGCAGTTATCGTCTCCGCACATTGGGGTAATGAAGGTAAGACTAAACCCAATGAGACGCAACAACAGTATGCCAAAGTGTTTGCTGATGCGGGTGCAGATGTCGTATTAGGCACACATCCACATGTGATACAGCCAGTTAAATGGGTGAAAGGGAAAGATAATCATAAAACACTCGTTGCTTATTCCCTGGGAAATTTTCTAAATGGACAAGCTACAGGAACTGAAAAGAATATATTAGGTGGTAACATACGTTTTAATTTAGAAAAAAATCCTAAAGGCGTACAAATCAATAATGTTAAATGGAAATCATTGGTGACACATTATGAAAATGGGGAACCTTATTTAAAAGCAACTCCTCAAAATTTTAAAATGTATAAATTAGATCATTATAAAGATGAGCAGGCACAATATCATGCTTTAAATGATAAAAAAGGCATGGAAGTATCACGTCAGAGACTTGTAGGTATTACGAAAGATGTGATTGATAAACAATATCTGGATGAAAAGAGTTACTAGTATGTTGCGTAAATATATATATATAAAAGTGCAAAAGCGCCCTCTCGTTACTACACAGTATTGAAGTGTAACAACGAAAAGGGCGCTTTTTAACACGTTATTGTTCAACTTTTTTTGCTAAATTTGTAATGTATTTAAAGAAGGCATCGTGTTCGACATGATCGACGACTGAAATTGTTCTGCCGTGTACATCATCTATATACGTTTGCCCCTGACTAGGCCCTTCTGTATAAACACTAGCATTGACCGAATGTTGCTGTACCAATTCAGGTTTACCTACATATGCAGTTGTTAGTACATCCCATAAGAAATAAGTAGAATTCGTTTGGAAATGTGTTAATGGAGGTACAGCAGCATAACTGACTCCTAAGAAATCAACACCTGGATAATGTCGTTCGTTTGCCCAAGCTTGTCTAATATCCCATGTCAGTGGTACACGATTTGTACTTTCTAATGCGACTATGTCTATTTTTATATTTGTATCAAAGACGGTTTTAACAGATTCTGGATCCCAAAAAGCATTCCATTCTGCAGTGCCATCGTGTTCAGGTTCTTCGACATTTCCTTTTTCTAAAAATGTACCACCCATCCATACTAAACGTTCAATTTTATTAATAATTGTAGGCTCAACTGTTACGGCTTTAGCTAAATCCGTTAATGGGCCAGTAAATAATAAAGTCACTGGAGCATGACTCTTTTGTAATTTTTCAATAATATCTTCATAAGCATCGTGTTCAAGTAAATTTGAATGGCTTTGATTAGCTTCGTTTAAAATAGGTAAAGCGTCCATAAAAAATGCATGCATACGCCAATCTTTAGGGAATGGATTTTTTCCGCGTTGTTTCGAAGCGGCGACATGAATCGGTTGCTTGCTAAAGCGATTAATGATTTTTTGAGATGCACTTGCTGCAGGTTCAACATAGCTATCAGCACCAATTGCACTCACACCAATGAGTGATACATCCTCCATTTGTAGTAACAGAAATAGAGAAATTAAATCATCGACGCCACCGTCATGGTTAAAATATATTTGTTTCATAAAATATCCTCCGTTTCATTTTGTAAATCTATTATATCAAAAGTGAATCAGAGTCATATCGTGTTGAGAAAAAAGCGGCGTCTTTGAGATATCATGTTGGAACTTATTGCCTTAAATACTTATATAAATACTAAAAGATTGAAGTGTGTGTTTACGATACGGCATTAGATGAATGTCTATAATTAAAATGGCATTTAATAAATTCGCGAAATCATTTTAAAATTTATTGATTTTGAAAATTAAAAAATAATAAATTATAACTTATAAGTGTTTATAAGTTAATACATAGGTTATGTTATATAAATAGAAACAATTTAAGGGGTGTTTTTATTTGTGAAATTTAAAAAAGAGAAAGTTAACAGAGTAGATTCTGATCAAGCCAAAAAAGGTGTTGTAGCCACAGGGATTGGTAATGCAATAGAATGGTTTGATTTTGGTTTATATGCACAATTAGCTGTGATATTAAGTGCAAATTTCTTTGGGAATTTACCTCAAGAGATGCAAATTGTTTCAACATTTGCAGTATTTGCCTTTGCTTTTATAGTGAGACCAATCGGTGGTATATTTTTCAGTCACTTAGGGGACAAATATGGACGGAAAATTGTATTATCGACAACGATATTACTTATGGCAGCATCGACATTGATGCTCGGGCTGTTACCTACACAAGATCAAATTGGTATTTGGGCACCTATATTATTACTTGTTGTTCGTATGATTCAGTCATTTTCAACAGGTGGGGAATACGCAGGTGCAATGACTTATATTGCAGAAACAGCTCCTGATAAGACACGCGGTAAATTAGGCAGTGGATTAGAAATTGGTACACTTGCTGGAAATATTATGGCTGCTATTTTAGCGGGGCTGATGTATTCATTATTAAGTGATCAACAAATGGCTGATTGGGGCTGGAGAATTCCATTCATCCTTGCTGCACCATTAGGTATTATTGGTATTATCTTACGTTCAAGTTTAGATGAAAGCCCAGCTTATGAATCTACATTAGAAGAACAAGAAGAATTAGAATATTCATATTTAGATATTTTCAAATATTATTGGAAAGACGTCGTCGTTTGTTTTGCAGGCGTAGCTTTCTTAAATGTTGCCAACTATATGGTACTTTCCTATATGCCATCATTCTTGAATTCAACAATCAACTTAGGTGGAACTATGGGATCCATATTGAGCACCATAACCATGTTAGTTATGATACCAGCAGTATTTTTCTTTGGTTGGTATAGTGATAAAGTTGGTAACAAACGCACCATTATATTTGGTTTAGCAGGATTTAGTTTATTCTCGGTGCTTGCATTTTGGTTAATGAGTATTCCAATGATTCCATTTGTAATACTTGGATTGTTTATCATTGCATTATTTATGTCAACATTTGAAGGTGTTATGCCATCCTTATTACCAAGTATGTTCCATACAAAGGTTAGGTTACGTACATTATCACTTGTTTATAATATTGGTGCTGCGGTATTTGGTGGTTTAACGCCATTTATACTTTCAACTTTAGTAGAAACGACAGGACAACAAATTGCACCATCTTATTACTTGATGTTTATTAATGTCGTTGGACTCATTATCTTCATAACAATGTTTAAATCTACCTCTAACAAATCACTCAGAGGTTCTTATCCAAATGTCGAAACGCAAGAGGATTATGATCATGTAGTGAAAAATCCTAAAGATGCTTTATGGTGGGAAGATGAAGTTAGAAAAGATTAAATATATTTAAGTAGTTGTCATTATCAAAAATGGCAACTACTTTTTATTTTTGAAAAATTTAAGCTCAACCTACTGTGAAGGACTACATTGGGTATAATTATATTTTTATACAAATAATAAATATAATACTTATTATTAAAAAAGATGTAAAAATTGATAGAATTTTAGAATTAGTTAATTAATTATATATATATTGTGCTATTATAAAAGAAATTAAAACTTAAGGGGAGGTAGAACGATATGTCTAAGACAGTGAAGATTGTTATAGCAGTCGTTATTGGGGTACTACTGATTTGTGGCATTGGGGGAGCAGCAGCGTATTATTTCACAAAGAACACACCTAAAAATACGTATTTACTAAGTGAACAGGAAACAGCAAAGCAAATGAAAGCGTATGGTGAAGACAGGTTTGAAAATGAATTTGAATTTCAAGATAAGATGAAAGATGAGTCGTATTTAATTAATTTAAATGCAAGTGCAGATGTACCAGAAGCACTACTCAAATCATCGGATATACCAAAATCTGTTGCAGATGCTTCGAAGTTAGGATTTAAATTGGGACATGATCCGGATAAAGAGCATTCAGTTATAGCTTTAACACCTACAGTTGCAGATAATGAAATTGGGGAATTTCAATGGGCTGCCGATAAGCAAAATCAATATTATGCAGCTCCAATTTTAGATGATGTTTACAAAGCGAAGAATAATGAACTTGTCGATGTGTATAAAAAAATCACTGGGGAAACATCGAGTGTTGAAGGGACAAATAATGGCATTACAAATGACTCATTAAATTTAAATTCGTTGTTATCTGGTACACAAATATCTCAAGATAAAATTGATGAAATTAGCAAGAAATATAGTGAAGTGATTACAGATAAATTAGACGATGATAATTTTGAAAAAGACGATGTAACAATTAAGGTCAATGGTGAGGATAAAGATGTTAAAAAAGTAACAATGAATGTAAGTAAAGGTGAAACAAAAGCCATTTTAACAGACATATTAGAAAAAGCTAAAAAAGACAAAGATATTAAAGCGATTGCAGAAGATCAATTTAATGCGAAAGACTATAAAAAACAATTAGATGATATATTAAAAGAAGTAAAAGATACAGATAAAGCAGAATTTCCAAGTGTGAAATCAGTTATATGGGAAGACGATAATCAGATTCTTAAACGTAATTTAACGATGAAAGATGAAGACGGTTCAACAGTGAAATTAAATGGGACAAGTCAAGTTGATGATGATAACTTAATGATTGATTATAAATTAACAACAGATGATGACCAAGAAGTAGCACTGAAAGGTAAGTCGACTAAAAAAGACGATCAGTATAAAGATAACTACAAAGTAACTTTTGATAATGGTTACCGTAAGTCTGATGCAACTTTAACAAATACAGAATCACAAGATGGGGATAAACGTAACGACAAAGGTCAGATTGAAATCAATGCTAACTACGATAAAACAACAATTGATTTCAATAATAAATTAGACACAGACACTAAAAATAATACACAAAAACAAGAACTTTCATTATCAACAGATATCGATAATGAGACGGTCGTGATTAATATTAAAGGTGACACAAAACTTAAAGAAGACATTAAATTTAAAAAAGCAAATGCACAAGATTTAAATACAATGTCTGATAGTGACTTTAGAAAACTACAACGAGAAATATCTAACAACACTGAAGATATTGTAAAAGATATCGCAAAAGATATTAAAGATAAAAAATAAAGATAACTCATTTAAAAAGGTAATATATTAATGGAGAGAGGAGTGGTTAAATGAAAACAATTCAATTGTTTCGCATTTACCACTCTTTTCTATTAAAAAAATGGCATCTTTTTTTCTATTTGATTTTGATGATGTGTGCTTTTTTAACTGCCTTACTAGTCGTTCAGTACGTTAATCAAGATGATGCAAAGTTTAGAATAGGTATTGTTGATCACGATAATTCGGCGGAGACACAGCTCATACTCAATTCAATGGGAAATGGAACACATCTAGGTAAAGATATTCGTATTCAGCGTTACAATCAAAATCAAGCGCAAAAATTATTGAAAGCACAAAAATTAGAGGGATATTATGTTTTTGAAAAAGGTATGACAAAAACATTTTATAAACATGGTAATTTACCTATAGCTGTTTATACATATGATCAAACGTCAACTAAAAGTTTAGTTATTAATCAGTTGACTGATTCAGTTTATAGTCGCCTCATGTTATCGATGGGTGGAGGGTTAACCTACACGACATTATCACCAGAGGCCAATAAGGACGATAAGTTACAATTATTGACGGATTTATTATTTACCGGTTTAAATCGGACAGGCGGATTTGATTATCAACCGATACAAATATTTGATACATCGAGCTATTATGTAGTGACAGGTTATTTAGCCTCCATATTTATTTTTGCACTATCACTATTTTCAATTTTAAAAATGAACCAAGCTAAGGCATTAAAATCCAGATTACATATGTACCATTTTTCATTTGAAAAGCTAACATTAATTAGAAGTTTATTTACGCTATTTTATACTGGCGTGTGGACCTTGTTAGGATGCTTATGCATGATACAGATATTGCCCAATACTTTTGAGCCTTATAATTGGCCAACTGTAGTTATTCAATTAGTTTATTATATTCTAATGATTACAGGTTGGTTAACCATTATTGATTTGATCAGTTTCCGTTGGTTCAATATCGTACTGAAAATCATGCTTGCACTTATGGTTATTCTATTTTCTGGTCAAATTATACCAACGATATATTTCAAACATTTATTGAATGGCATGTTTAATGTGCAGCCATTTAGTTTTGTCACTAATCAAATGTTAGAGATTATATTAAATAATTATATCTTAGATACACCCATTACTTTCTATATGAGCTTTGTGATAACAGCTATTATATTATTGGTAATCATTGTTTGGAGGTATCGCCGATGATACAGTCCTTTATATTTATCATTATATTAAAACAGTGGAAGCAATTAGTGATTTTTTTTACTATTTTAACGTGTACGTTGTTATTGATATGGGCAGCTTATTCATCGCTGAATCAATCTTTTAAAATTCCAGTCGCAGTTCAAGATCAGGATCAATCCCAAGCTTCACATACATTAATTCAAAGTATTGAGAAGAACGACTTTGTTAAAGTTGAAAAGTTGGACCAAGAAGCAATATATCTGGATGAAAGTGTTAGTAAAAAAGAAGCGGTTGCAGCGATGCATATCCCTAAAGATTACAGTGATAAATTGAAAAATAATCAATTAAAATTGGCACTTACACTTTATGCAAGAGATGATTTTATTGGTGATATTACATTTGAAATGATTAGTCGTTCATTATATGAACAACAAATTCCGTATATTGTAAAAAAACATTTAGATGATGACGGTCAAGAGACGTCCTTAGAAAAGGTGTCCGATACATTAAATCAACACACGCCCAAATCAGCCATTGTTCACCATGTCGTAAATACCAATTCTGAGACGTCTATATCAATCAGCCTAGTGTTTGGCATTATCTTATTCGTTAGTAGTGTTCAAATCGTGTTGCATCAAAGGCTGAAACAAAATGGTCCGTTAACAAGACTTTTTATATTTCAATACAGTAAGTTGATACTTTTCACAACTTATATTTTGATTCATACACTCATTTTAATGCTTGTACTTGGCATAACAACATTCATATTTCAACAACAACTTTCATTTACGTTCTTTGCGAAATCATTAGTGATTATTATTGTGTATGAACTAGGGGTTTCATGGTTACTTTTCAAAATAAATACACTCAGTCATAGGCTCTTTATGGCAGTCATATTTGCCTTATTGATGGCGGTGTTATATATCTTTATACAATTATAGGAGTGATAAGATGATAGAATTAAAAAATTTAAGCAAGCACTATCGTAAAAAATGCATCTTTGAGTCCCTAGATATGACATTTGAAAATTTGCAATTAACCGTTTTATTAGGTGAAAACGGCGCTGGTAAATCCACATTATTAAGAATGATTGCCGGTTTAGAACAATTGACTAAAGGTGAAATACGTTATTTTGGAGAACAACTGTCAAAAAAGCAAAGACAAGATAAAATCGGTTATGTACCACAGGATATTGCACTATTTGAACATATGACAGTTAATGAAAATATTCGATGTTTTAAGGCGCTATGCAAAACACCGTTATCCAATGTATTGATAGACGAGTATGCACGTCAACTCAATTTAAATGAGAGAACCATGACAATTTCTAATTTGTCTGGTGGTACGAAACGAAAGGTGAATGTTCTAATCGGTTTATTAAGTAATCCGCAAATATTAATTTTAGATGAACCTACAGTAGGTATAGATTTAAAATCCAGATTTGATATTCATAACCTTTTGAATACAATGAAGAGGGAACGACTCATTATATTAACGACACACCACTTAGATGAAGTTGAAGCATTAGCGGATCAAATTAAAGTAATTGGTAATGATCCATTCTATAGGGAAATTCTTGAAGATAAGCATTGGGCATTCGAAGTATATAATAATAAATAGAGATGATGAACCACATCCATTCATGGAGAACCCCCGTGATGATGGATGTGGTTTTAATTATTTTGTATATAATGAGGTGAAAAAGAAGAAACATAAATTAATACAATAATAACAACGTTGTTATTTTGCGATAAATAATTTATAATGAGTAATTGTGAATTCGCTTTCATTATTTTTAAGGGATTGGGGGAACACGAATTTGTCATTTTTAGGGGAACATTTGCCGCTCATATCGCTTGTTATTGGTGTAGGAGTATTACTATTTTTAAACATTAAATTGAAGATTAATAGTATCCTATCGCTCATATTCGCAGCGGTGCTTGTAGGATTTATGAATGGCATGAAGCCGTTAGCAATTTTAGATACAATTAAGGAAGGATTAGGATCTACATTAGGGAGTCTCGCATTAATTATTGGGTTTGGTGCAGTACTTGGTAAATTAATGGTAGATTCTGGCGCAGCACAACGTATCGCTTCAACACTTATAGAAAGATTTGGTGCTAAATATGTTCAATGGGCTTTAATCATCATCGGTGCTGTATTTGGTATTTCTGTATTTTATGAAGTAGCATTTATGATTTTAGCACCGTTAGTCATCAGTATTGCTGTTGAAGCTAAGACACCATTTATGAAATTGGCGATTACAATGGTTGCAGCGACAACTTTATCACACAATATTTTCCCGCCACAAGCAGGGCCCACAGCACTCGTAGATGCTTACAATGCGGATATGGGAATGGTTTATATTTTGGGGATGATCGTCTTTATTCCTAGTGTGATTATTGCGGGTATTATATTGCCGAGATTCATGAAGCGCATAGATTATCCTATACCACCATTATTACAAAAAAGAAAAAATTTTACAGACAGTGAAATGCCTAGTTTTGGTTTGAGTTTATTTGTACCATTAATACCAGCTATTCTAATTTCAATATCAACCATACTCAGTTTATTTATTACCGAAGACACGATATTACATGAAATCGTATCATTTATTGGAAGTGCGGAAATCAGTCTTATCATTGCTATTATTACTGCGATTGTTATGTTTGGACTTAGAAAAGGTAAAGATATGGATACAATGATGAAATCATTTGAAACAGGTCTAAAAGGTGTTGCAACTATTATATTCATTGTCGGAGCGGGTGGCGCTTTTAAGGAAATCATTTTAGAAGCACATGTTGGAGATTATATTGCAGATATCATGAAAGGTACCAATATCTCTCCACTTATTATGGCTTGGTTAATTACAGCGCTGATCCGTATTGCGACGGGTCAAGGTGTTGTTTCAGCAATTACTGCTGCAGGTATCGTTGGTCCGTTGATACCCACTTTTGATGTCAGCCCTGTGCTTATGGTATTAGCTACAGCTGTAGGTAGTAATACCATTACTCATGTTAATGATGCATCATTTTGGTTATTCAAAGAATATTTTAATATTTCTATTAAGGATACATTTAAGACATGGGGGTGCGTTGTTATTAACGACATCTGTAACAGGATTAATGGTTGTCTTAATTCTGGATCTATTTATTTAAAATAATAAAGTAAAATAACAATGATTCATATTTGTGTAACATCATAAAAAGCATTATTTGCAAAGTATTTAAAGATATTTTTGTAAATAATGTTTTATTTTAGTATAAATACACAAAACCGTTACAAAAGTTACAAATATTTTTAAATGCATCGATTCAAAGTCTTGTGATTACTGATGTAAAGGTATTTGTAGCATATGTGTTATAAATTAGAAGGTTGTGGGCATTATACTTTATGTGAATAAATGAGTAACATGAATAAATCTACTTTCAGCGTATTAATGACACTATCTTGAGTGACTTATGTTGTGTGATGTTTTTATACAGTAATATGCTAATATTATGAATAAAAACACAAAAATATACAATTATTGGTAGTGAAAAGTTGATTTGACTTGAATTGTTATACGAGTATAATAACACCATATACAAGAAGGTGTATAAAAGCCACTTATTCTTGATATGAATATAAAAGAGAAAATATTAGGAGTAATTATGGGACAAAAAGATGAAAGTAGTAAAATTAATTTACCACAGCTCGTATTGCTAGGATTAGGTTCATTAATTGGATCTGGTTGGTTATTTGGCGCATGGGAGGCATCTTCCATTGCAGGACCAGCCGCAATTATTTCTTGGATTATCGGTTTTGTAGTTATAGGTTCAATTGCTTATAACTATATTGAAATAGGAACGATGTTTCCACAATCAGGTGGTATGAGTAATTATGCGCAATATACACATGGTTCGTTACTTGGATTCATTGCTGCCTGGGCAAACTGGGTATCGCTGGTAACTATCATTCCTATTGAAGCAGTATCAGCTGTACAATATATGAGTTCATGGCCTTGGGAATGGGCGAAATTTACGTCTGGTTTAATGGATGGATCTACAATAAGTAACGCAGGTTTATTTGCAGTATTTGTAATTATTATTATCTTCTCATTATTAAACTATTGGTCAGTAAAATTATTGACGTCATTCACAAGTTTAATTTCAGTATTTAAATTAGGTGTGCCTTTATTAACGATTATCATGTTAATTATTTCTGGTTTTGACACTGGGAACTATGGTCATTCAGTTGGAACATTTATGCCTTACGGTTCAGCACCTATATTTGCTGCAACAACAGCATCAGGTATTATTTTTTCATTCAACGCATTCCAGACAATTATTAATATGGGATCTGAAATTCAAAAACCTGAAAAAAACATTGCACGTGGTATAGCTATTTCACTGACTTTAAGTGCAATCCTGTACATAGTACTACAAAGTACATTTATTACGTCAATGCCTACTGAAATGCTGCATGAAAATGGTTGGAGTGGTATTAACTTTAACTCACCATTTGCTGATATGGCTATTCTATTAGGATTAAATTGGTTAGCTATATTACTATATATGGAAGCAGTTGTTTCACCATTTGGTACAGGTGTATCATTTGTAGCTGTTACTGGACGTGTCTTACGTGCTATGGAACAAAATGGTCATATTCCTAAATTTTTAGGGAAAATGAATAAAAAATATATGATTCCTCGTGTAGCCATTATATTTAATGCAATTATAAGTATGGTCATGGTATCGCTATTCCGTGATTGGGGTACTTTAGCAAGTGTAATATCAACAGCTACGTTAGTGGCATATTTAACAGGACCAACGACAGTGATTTCACTACGTAAAATGGCACCTAAAATGCATAGACCATTTAGAGCAAACTTATTAAAATTTATGGCACCATTTTCATTTGTGATGGCTTCATTAGCGATATATTGGGCGATGTGGCCAACAACAGCCGAAGTTATTTTAATTATTATTCTAGGATTACCAATTTACTTCTTCTATGAATATAAAATGAATTGGAAAAATACCAAAAAACAAATTGGCGGTAGCTTGTGGATTATCTTATATCTTATTGTACTTGCCTTCTTATCATTTATCGGTAGTAAAGAATTTAAAGGTATGAACTGGATTCATTACCCTTATGATTTTATTGTTATTATCATTATTGCATTAATCTTCTACAAAATAGGTACGTCTAGTTACTTTGAAAGTGTTTACTTTAAACGTGCTAAAAAGATTAATAAAGATATGCGTGCGGATTTACGTGAAAAACGTAAATCAGAACACATTAGTGAAGAATAATTTAATTCTGTGAGTAGAAATATATATAGCGTCTGGGACATTGTTAAATCTCCCAGACGCTTTTTTCATATAAATAGCGACATAGTTAATCATTTGAATGATCATGCTTAAATGGAGTGGGAGCCTGAAATCTTTTTGAGACAATTTGATTTCTGCTCCATCTTTTTTATGTATAGAAAATGACTATAATAATGCGACTGTACTTAGACAATAAGCGTATGCAATATTGCAGTGGACAACATTTTATGCAAAATAAATGCATGGGATATTCTATGGAAAAGTAAATTTCATTAAAATAAATTATTTAACAATGTTTTTTATTCCCATTAAAACAACATTTTCAATTCGTTTAAAGTGTAAAAATTCAAAATAACCTTTGACTAATTAATCT
Organism: Staphylococcus sp. LKG4-2; assembly: GCF_050955665.1. Lineage (NCBI taxonomy): Bacteria > Bacillati > Bacillota > Bacilli > Caryophanales > Staphylococcaceae > Staphylococcus > Staphylococcus sp. LKG4-2. Next base: position 460,284 of record NZ_CP194532.1, read on the forward strand.
GACAAGTGTATTATTTATGAATATTAATTCATTTTTAAGAATAAATATTATGAAATGAGGGTTTTGATGCTTGATTTATATGAACACACAGACAAATATAGTTCTAAAAATTATAGTCCATTAAAATTAGCTTTAGCTAAAGGACGTGGTGCAAAAGTCTGGGATATTGAAGACAATTGTTATATAGATTGTATTTCTGGATTTTCGGTAGTTAATCAAGGCCATTGTCATCCTAAAATCATAAAGGCATTTCAAGAGCAGAGCCAAAGAATAACAATGGTTTCTCGTGCTTTATATAGTGATAATTTAGGTAAATGGGAAGAAAAGATTTGTAAACTTGCAAATAAAGAAAATGTTTTACCAATGAATACTGGCACAGAGGCTGTGGAAACAGCCATAAAAATGGCTCGTAAATGGGGCGCTGATATTAAAAATATTGATGAATCATCATCAGAAATCATTGCTATGAATGGAAACTTTCATGGCCGTACGTTAGGTTCATTATCATTATCATCACAAGATAGTTATAAAAAAGGTTTTGGACCGTTATTAAACAATATACATTACGCAGATTTTGGAGATATAGAACAATTAAAAAAATTAATTAATAATCAAACAACTGCAATTATTCTGGAACCTATACAAGGTGAGGGAGGCGTAAATATTCCTCCAACACATTTTATACAAGAAGTACGTCAACTCTGTAACGAATATAATGTGTTATTAATTGCAGACGAGATACAAGTGGGGCTTGGAAGAACGGGTAAGATGTTCGCAATGGAATGGGAAAATACAGAGCCAGATATATATTTATTAGGTAAATCACTAGGTGGAGGGTTATATCCGATATCCGCAGTGTTAGCGAACCAAGATGTGATGAGTGTCCTGACCCCAGGCACGCATGGTTCCACATTTGGTGGTAATCCACTAGCTTGCGCTGTATCAATGGCAGCATTAGACGTGCTGAATGAAGAGCATTTAGTACAAAATGCATTAGACTTAGGCGATAGATTATTAAAGCACCTGCAACAAATTGAAAGTGAACTGATCGTGGAAGTGAGAGGTAGGGGATTGTTTATAGGTATAGAATTAAATGTAGCAGCACAGGACTATTGTGAACAAATGATAAATAAAGGTGTGCTTTGTAAAGAAACACAGGGCAATATTATAAGGATTACACCACCACTTGTTATTGATAAAGATGAAATCGATGAAGTAATTCGTGTCATAACAGAAGTTTTGGAAAAGTAAAATTTAATATAAAATTTCCGAATATTCAGAAAGGAATGAAGTGAATGATTGAAGTTGGTATCGTTGGCGGTAGTGGATATGGAGCCATTGAATTAATTCGATTATTAATTCAGCATCCTAATGTAAATATAAAATATATCTTTTCGCATTCTAAACAGGATCAACCTATAAAGGAAACATTCCCACATTTGGAACAGCTCACATATCACTATGAAACGTTAAATAGTGAAGGAATTGAATGCGACGTGATATTTTTTGCGACACCTTCAAATGTGAGTAAACACATTGTTCCTCAGTTGCTTAGCAATAGGATTAAAATCATTGATTTGTCGGGTGATTTTAGATTAACTAATCGAGCTACTTATGAAACGTATTATGGTGAAACGGCAGCTTCTCAAGAATATTTGAATGAAGCAAATTATAGCATTGCAGAATGGTCAAATGTAAATGCACAAACAACGCAATTAATTGCGAACCCTGGATGTTTTCCAACAGCTACATTGTTAGCACTACATCCGCTAATAGATAAAGATATTGTAAAGCTAGATAACATTATCATCGATGCGAAGACGGGTGTATCCGGTGCCGGTAGGTCTTTGGCACAACATGTTCATTTCGCGGAGATGAATGAAAATTTAAGCGCCTATGCGATAGGAAAGCATAAGCATAAACCTGAAATTGAACAATATTTATCATTATTAGCCCAACAAGAAGTAAAAGTAACATTTACACCGCATCTCGTACCTATGACTCGAGGTATTTTATCAACCATTTATATCAAACTAAACCATGCTTTTACTAATGAAGACTTACATAATCTGTTTAAAGATTATTATGAAGATAAACCATTTGTAAGAATTAGATCATTAGGTCAATTTCCAAAAACTAAGGAAGTTTACGGTAGCAATTATTGTGATATCGGTATTTATGTTGATGAAGAGAATCAAACAGCGATTCTCGTGTCTGTGATTGATAACTTAGTTAAAGGTGCAAGTGGTCAAGCGATTCAGAATTTGAACTTAATGTATGGATGGAAAGAAAACACTGGATTGCTACAATCACCAGTTTATCCATAAAGTAGGATGAAAGGAGAGAAGAAATGAGAGACATTGAAACAATTGATACATTAAACCAATTAAATATAGATTTACAAGGCGACGTGAGTTCACCATTAGGTTTTATTGCTGGTGGTTTACATTGCGGTTTGAGAAGAAAGAAAGTGGACTTTGGTTGGATTTATTCAACGACCCCAGCTACAGCAACAGGTGTTTATACATTGAATCAATTTAAAGCTGCGCCATTAAAACTAACTGAAGATAGTATTAATAAGGATAAAGCACTACAAGCCATTATTGTGAATTCGGCTATTGCGAATGCGTGCACAGGAGAAAAAGGTATGCAAGATGCGTTGGATACACAAGCTTGGATTGCTGAGCAATTAAATATCGAGCAACATCTTGTTGGTGTTGCCTCTACAGGTGTTATTGGATCGTTTTTGCCAATGGATAAAATACAATATGCAACGCAGCACGTTTTAAAAGAACAATATAATAAAAGTGAAGCATTCAATCAAGCTATTTTAACAACTGATACGATGACGAAACATCTGTCAGTAAAGGTTGAAATCGATGGTACCACAGTAACGATAGGTGGCACTGCAAAAGGATCAGGCATGATACATCCCAATATGGCAACAATGCTAGGATTTATAACTACTGATGCCAATATTGATGCGAATACGTTGGATTATTGCCTAAAACAATCAATCGATCAATCGTTTAATATGATTACGGTGGATGGTGATTCAAGTACAAATGATATGGTGCTATGCATGGCAAATGGTCAAGCGCAACATACACAAATTGATGCATTACATCCCGAATGGCATAAGTTTGTGTATGCATTGAATTTTGTATGCCACTATCTTGCCAAGAGCATCGCTAAAGATGGTGAAGGGGCAACTAAATTGGTTACTGTAAAGGTCAAGGGCGCTCACGATGTTGTTGAAGCAAGAAAAATTGCCAAGAGCATTGTCTCCTCGAATTTAGTGAAAACCGCTGTCCATGGTGAAGATGCGAATTTCGGAAGAATTGTCACTGCTATAGGATACGCATCGCGATATATAGAACCTAGCGCAACCCATGTTTCGTTATGCCAAGTGAGTGTGTTGGAAAAAGGTATGGCTGTAGATTTTGATGAACAGCGTTTAAAAGAAGAATTAGCATCAGATAATATTTTAATTGAAGCAACTGTTGGAAACGGGGAAGGAGAAGCGGCAGCATATGGTTGTGATTTATCATATGAATATGTACGTATCAACGCGTCGTACAGAACTTAAGGAGTGACTGCAATGAATTATATAGTTATCAAAATTGGTGGTAGTACCTTGACCGAATTACATGAAACTACCATTGATGATATTGCACAGTTAAAGCAACAGGATTTGCATCCGATTATTATTCATGGTGGAGGGCCTTTTATCAATCAAGCGTTAGAGCAGCAAGGCGTCGATTCATTATTTGAAGATGGATTGAGGGTTACTACAGATGAAGTAATGTCAATTACAAGTCAGATATTAATCGGAAAGGTGAATCCGCAGCTTGTAAGTAAAATGAATGATGAAAATATTCAAAGTATTGGGTTAAATGGAATAGATGCCAAGCTATTTGACGTTGAACCATTAAACGAAAAATATGGATATGTAGGCGAACCAATCAACATTAATACAGCAGTTATAGATCATCTTACAGAAGAATATATACCTGTTATTGCGTCTATCGGCAGACATAAAACCTCTAGACATTTATATAATATTAACGCAGATACGTTGGCGTACAAAATAGCGCAGACATTAAACGCACCTATCTATTTATTGAGTGATATACCAGGTGTCATGATAGATAATAAAGTAAAGGCCACATTGAATTCAGAGCATATTAAAAATTATATTGAACAAGAGCAAATATATGGGGGGATGATTCCTAAAGTACAGGATGCGATCAGTGCCATTGAATATGGCTGTCAAAAAGTAGTTATCGCAGCAGGTAACGAAGCGCATGTCGTGGAAAGGATAAGAACTGGGAAAGGTATTGGGACAACGATTGTGTTGTGAGCATAATATAATAGCAATTTCCTGGGAAATCGTTAAATCAAAGTATCACTATATTAAAAATTAAAAAAAGACTTTGTCATAGTATAAACAAAATTGGTAGATGCTTGAAATAGCGCTGCTTTTAAACGATGTGGTACATATTAAAGTAACGCAATTGGTTAGTGTTTTTCAGCAGCTGTTTACATTGTAGGATTGAATTGGTGTGATAGTGTAATGGTTAATTTGAAAATAAAAAAACAACGCATATGCTGGAATGACGCATATGCGTTGTTTTTTTATAAATGGCTTGGATATCGTACTTAGTGCTAATCAGGCCATTAATAATTTTTTGAATAAGTGATTAATAGTTCTTTATAGAAATCAATGAATTTAAGGTACATTGCTTTTTCTACACGTTCATCTACTTGGTGTGGTTTTTCACCTGGACCAAATACTAAGAATGGGAAAGATTCATCTTTACCGCGTAGTAAATTAGAAGCATCCGTCACACCACCAATTGGGGCAGCGACAAAATCTTTATTAAATGCTGTTTTGCCAATCGTTTTAGCAGTGTCAATTAGGCTATTTTGACCAGTAGTAAGTACAGGATCTAAGTCAAGATATAATTCACTTTCTAAATTTGAGCCATTTGCATTATGTTTTTCAATTGTATTATTAAATAAATTTTTAACTTGGTCATTATTGTATTCTGGGATTGTACGAATATTGAAATCAGCATCAGCGTCTTCAGGGACAGAATTCACTTGAACGCCACCCTTGATTAATGTGTTAGTGATGACAAGCCCTTGTAATGCGGATTCAATTTCTTCAACAGCAAATGTAGCTGGTAGAGAAGGTTTCATTCGATCGAGCAAATGAGTGAAGTCTAAAGATTCACCTTTAATTTCTTTAGATATTTTTTGATATGCGTTATCGATATCTTGAATAAATTCAATTAAAGGTTTAATTGCGTTTACACCGAAGATAGGCATAGAACTATGTGCAGAAGTACCTTGTGATTTAATACGATAGTCCATAGACCCTTTATGTGCGTAGACCATCATATCTTGACAAGGCTCGGCTATGATGAGTGCGTCAACATCATCCATGTAACCTTTTTCGTAGAGATTTTGTGAACCAAGTTGTTCCATCTCTTCACCTGTAGTAGCTAAGAATTTAATGCGTCCTTTTGTTAATAATTGTGCATCGTGCATTTCGATAAGAGCAATAGCGAGTGCAGCGAGTCCAGATTTCATATCAGCAGCACCACGACCATATAAATAACCATTGTCTTCGGTAAGTTTAAAAGGGTCATATGACCATTGTTCACGATTACCTTCTGATACGACATCCATATGTCCAGATACACCGATGACTGGACTGCCTTCACCAATGTCGGCAATTAAGTTAGCGCGTCGTTCATCAACTTTATCAATGGTTGATTTAATACCGTGTTGTTCAAATAAATTTTGGAAGTATTGACATACCTCGATTTCATTATCATTTACTGTATTCATTGCTACAATATCAGATAATATTTGTACTTTTTCTTCTACAGAAAATGTACTCATAACATACCACTCCTTTAGAAAAACTATAACAAGTATACATCTGACAAATTATTTTGATAAGTGAAAAGACTTTTAATAAAAACTTTATAATTTTAAAATATATATTGTGTATAATTACAATAGTGCGATTAATTGATTAATAAACTTGTTGTATACAAGGTTTAAAGCTATGATATAGAGTAAGCAAATAAGCGTAAAAGAGGTACGATTATGACGTTATCATTAAATAAAATTCATCAAGCACACCAACAATATACAGGCGTAGATTTTCCGAAATTGTTTAAAGCTTTTAAAGATATGGGAATCATTGTTAATACAGTGAATATAGAACAAGGTGAAACATCTTATATTCATCAGGATGGAGCTGAAATTACTGATGAAAGTGTTAAAGTAGCTGTACCCATTGCACAACAGACACACCTTGCGTTGGTAAAAGATATATTGCAGCGTCATCAAGCAGGTGAAACGGATTTTCCAAAGTTTTGCGATGAAATGGCACGAGCGGGCATTTATAAGTGGCATATTGATATTATCGCTGGCACATGTGCCTATATAGACAAGGAAAATCAGGTTCTCATTACAGAAAATATACCTCAATCTTGATATGTGTTTATAAATACGAGTAAAAAGATAAGATATTTAAGACGTATACTATGACAGCATTTATAATTGATGATACGGTAGAGAGTGTAGAAAGATTATAAAGTGGCAAGATTAAAGCTTAATTATTAATTAAACGTGGGTTGTTTAGGGGAAAGTTGCGAGTCGAACAATGACCCTAAAGTGCTTCATATAGATATATCGTGTTTAACAATGAAAGGGGACAATAAGTATGGCAAGTGTAGCAATTATCGCAGGTGGTAATAAGATTGAGTCTAGGTTAACAGGTGTAGTAAAATATGCTGAAAAATATTTAAATGATGAAGGCATTGAGACAGATGTCATACATGTACATCAATTAGACGCTGAAGCATTGATTACCGCTAACTTTTCAAATGAATCAATTAATAAAACACATAAAAAAATTGAAGAAGCTGATGGGATAATTATCGTTTCACCTGTATTTAAAGCAGCGTATTCAGGCATCGTGAAGACATATTTAGATTTACTGCCACGTGGCGCATTTACAGGTAAAACAGTCCTCCCGCTCGCATTAGGTGGTACATTTGCACATGTATTAGCGATTCAATATAGCTTAGATCCAGTTATAAAAGAATTGGGTGCAGATACAATTCATAAAGGTAGATTTATTTTAGACAAACATATTACATCTAATGAAGACGGTACTTATGGTTATGATCAAGAAGCGAAAGATGGCTTAAATAAAACTTTAAAAAAGTTTGTCAGTGATAAAGCGCAAGTAATAGAATAAAAGATATTGATTTAAAGGCGTATCTAAATAATTGCGATACGTCTTTAAAAATGCTTTGTTTTAACACAGGTGTATTAAAATGTGTTAAAGTAAATAAAATAAGTTTTAAAGGCTATTTTTTTAGTTTTTAATTAATACAATTGTATTAAAAAGGGGGTTCTGATATATGCCCAAAGTAGTAGATCACGAGAAAAAGAAGCAGCAAATTATACAGTATGCATGGCAATCTATCGTAAGCAATGGCGCTAAGGGTGCTACAGTTAGAAATATTGCAAAGTTAGCACGAATGACACCAGGACAAATACGTTATTATTATCCAAACCATCATGATTTGTTAAAAGCAGTATCGGTCGAAGTAGATAGTAAAGTTAGAGGAAGAATTAAAGCGGTATATAACGACGGAAGTCTAAGCCCGCTTGATAAAGTCATACAGGCGATGTTGAAAGCTATGCCGCTTGATGAAGAACGATATGCGGATATGGAGGTCTGGTTGGCCTTTCAATATGAGTTACATGAAGTAGGTAAAGATTCCATGGGGAATGAAATCTTTACTTTAATAAAAGCATCGATGTCATTTTTAGAAGAACATGACTTACTCGACACATCGTTAAATCAATATGTAGCAATAATGAAAATGCATGCATTATTGGATGGATTAGCATTACATAAATTGTTAAATCCCGAGCAGATGATAAATGAAGATATTGAACATTTAATAGAGAGCGAAGTGAAATCCTGGTTAAGGAGGTAATATAATGAACGGGGTATTAATGATACTTATTGTAGCTGAATTATTATTTTGAATTGTCATTATTTTAGTTTTGATTTCAAGATATGTCTTACGCATGAAACAAGTTGGTTTGATTTTACTTGCAATGACGCCTGTAATTGATTTGATTTTAATTATTACGATGAGTGTAGATTTATTAAATGGTGCCAAAGCAACGGTCCCTCATGGCATAGCAGCAGTATATATTGGCGTTTCAATTGCATTTAGAAAACAAATGATTCAATGGGCAGACGAACGTTTTAAATACTATGTTTTAAAGGAAGGAAATTTACCTGAAAAGAAAACGGGTATTGCTTATGCAAAAGCTTATTTTGTAAGTTGGTTAAGACATGTTTTAGCCTATTTGATTGGAACAGGTCTATTGTGGTTAATTATAAATATTGTAGGACAAGGCGATAGTGTAGCAGCGCTTTATCATGTTATTAAAATTTGGACAGTTATATTAGGGATTGATTTATTAATCACACTGAGCTACTTTATTTGGCCGAAACCTAAAAAAGTATAAAGTATAACCGATGATATAAAAATAGTGGAACAGAAATTTAATTTTTAGAGAAAATTGGATTTCTGTTCCACGTTTATATTTACTATTTTTGAATAATTTAAGATTGCTTTAAGTGCCATTGATGACGCGTATCATACGATAAGTGGAATGTTTCCGTCTTAATATCAATTGGATACGCAATGGAATGTTTCTCAGAAAATGACCAGCGTCTATCTTCAGGTGTGAGTAGTATATAGCTTTCATCGGATGTATCGCCTAGAAAGTTTAACGCATAAGGTTCAAAATGAGCGTGTTCAAATGTTTCGATTTTATAATCCGATAAAGCTTGGTAAATAGCATTTGTCTCATTACATACAAAGCCGATTTCACTGATTCTAGAAAATTCAGGTTCATTTGTAATGTTGGATACTCTTGCAATCAATTCCACGATGTTTCCAGATGGATCATTAAAGTATATAGCGTGTGCGACAAATGATTCAAAATAAGTTGTATGGTGCCCGTCTTCCATTAATAAAAATAATATATTTTGATAATGCTCTTTCATGTCATAAAAATGATTGTATGGAATATCAATTGCAAAGTGATAATAAGGTTGAATAACGTCTTCAGACCTACAAAATTGCAATTGTGTTTCACCAATTTGAACAATGAAAGTATCTTGATTAATAACTTCTACAGGACATTCCAAAGTTTCCTCATAAAATTGTAGCGTTTCTTCTAATTCTGAAGTACATAACGTTATACTTTCAAATTTCATATGTATATCCCATCCCCACGTAGTAACCATATTTTAAAAAGTATTTTAATAGTACTTTATCAAAATAATAATAAAGATGATAATATTAAGAATTTATATAACCTAAATGTTTTGAAATTGCTCAGATTCTAAATTATCATCAAAAGTAATTATTAAATTATAATAAAGTATTTATGAAGTTAAATAAAAGGACCAAGCCCAACAGTAAGGGGTTAGTCCTTTTAAAAATACATTTATAGATTAAAAGAATATTGAGGTAATGATATAAGCACTTAAACCAACTAAGAGACAGTATAGTAAGGCTGGGCCGAGTGTTTTTCTAATTACACTGCCTTCTTTTCCTGGCATATTCACTACAGCACATACAGCTACGACATTGTGTACGCAAATCATGTTACCAGCTGCTGCACCAATAATTTGTGCAGCCAAGACGGTATAAGGTTCTGCGCCAATGGATTGAGCAATATTTAATTGAATAGGTGAAAATGTCAATGTAGAAACGGTTGCACTTCCTGTAATAAAGGAGCCTAATGCGCCTAAGAAAGGTGCTACGAATAACCAAATAGGTCCTAAGTATTTAGACATATTCTCAGCAATATATTCTGGCATGCTGATTAAATCACTTGTATTGATTCCAGAATTGATAAACACATGCACCATCACAAGTGTAGCTACTAATGTTATTCCAGTGGTTTTAATCGTATTTAGCGATTCTACGCTTGCTTGCGATAGATCTTTGAACGATTTTCTCTGTATTAGGATGGCAAATAAAGCAGAAAGCAGTAAGATAGTGCCTGGTGAATAAAGAAATTCCCAATCAGATGAAATTGTTTCAAAGCCTAGAATTTGATTCCAAGATAAATCTAACACTTGTGTAGTGAAATCTTTAATCAGTGGTACAGTTCTTGTCAGTAATAATAATATAACGACCATTAAATAGGGTGACCAAGCAGTTAATAATGGCATGTCATGTTCTGATTTTGTGGGTGTATAACTGTCATCAAAACCGTCTTTCCATTCATTTTTAGGGAGTAGCCAACCTTTACTTGCTGTGACTACGGCTACGATAAGTCCTGTGAGTGAACCGAGAATTGCAACGAATTCAGGACCGAATAGAAAGGCATAGGCAAATGAAGAAGCGACATAGATGAAACCAATACAGGCTAGCCATGGAATCATTTCAACAATAGATTTGAGTTTGTTTGTTTTGCCAAAGAAAATAATCAAAGTAGCAATTAATATAATAGGTATAAAAATACCACTTAGTAAATCTAATGTTGTAATACGTTCAGCTGTAGCTTGAAACAGTGAACTATCTGCGTCATTTAATGTACTTAAACCGACTAATACAGGTGTACCCACGGCACCAAATGAAACAGCAACGCTATCAGCAATCAAAGCGGTAACAACAGCTATCATCGGTCTGAAACCTAGTGCTACCATGAGTGGTGCTGTGACCACTGCAGGTGTGCCAAATCCAGATGCACCTTCAATCAATGAACCAAATAAAAAAGCCACAATAATAACTTGAACACGCATATCTCCTGATAATTTTTTGAATCCTTCATTAATACGTGTAACTGCACCAGTTTGTCGCAAAGTATTAAGCAACACAAGCGCACCAAATAAAATATAGAGAATGGTAAGTGTTTTATGAGTACCTTGAAGCAGTGAGGCCGATATGACATGGCCTTGCATTCCCCAAACAAAGACGCCCAAGAATGTGACAATGAACGCACTAATAATCATACCCTTTAGTGCAGACATACGTAGTAATACTAAAAAAATAAAAGGCACAATGACAGCACTAAAAGCAACAAATAACATCATTTAAAAAATCCCCCTAAGTAAAAATAACAATCATCTAGTCATATGATGATTAAATATTATTCATTGTAAACGCATTCATGTAAAAATTCAAATTCCAATAAATAAATTATTTCATTTAAAAAATGACATTTATTTTTAAAAACATACTTTAAGAGTAAAAACGTTTGTAGGAAATTTAAAATTGTAAACACAGTTTTTAATAGTAATTAAAACAAAGAAACGAAAAGAAACGAAAATAAATTTGCGATAATAGAAAAAATGAAATAAGATAATAGAAATAAATGAAAGCGTTTTCTTTTAATTGGAATAAATGAACGCATAGGGTTTTAAAGAAAGCGCATATTATTTGAAATAACATAGGAATGAAAATTTATAGATATAGGGGTGTTATGAATGAATAAAAAGTTAGCTAAAATGGGCATGCCACCGACACTATTATGGGGATATATTGGTGTACTCATTTTTATGATGGGGGATGGCTTGGAGCTAGCCTGGATTAGTCCATACTTACATGATCATGGCCTATCTGTACATCAAACTGCTATATTAACTACTTGTTATGGTGTAACGATTGCTATTGGATCTTGGTTTTCAGGTGTATTAGTAGAGATTATTGGTCCACGAAAAGTAATGTTATTGGGAACGCTATTGTATATTATTGGTCACATGATATTTGTAGGCTTAGCACTTCCATCCATGAATTATGGACTAATGATACCATCGTATGCGATTAGAGGTTTTGGGTATCCATTATTTGCCTATTCATTTTTAGTTTGGGTAGCATATCGTTCTCCACAGAAACGTTTAGGTGCAGCAGTAGGATGGTTTTGGTTTGTATTTACAGGAGGTTTGAGTGTACTGGGTTCATTTTATTCTTCGATGGCGATTCAAATATTTGGTCATATATTCACCTTATGGACTGCGATTTTATGGGTGATTGTTGGAACATTTTTAGCAGTATTTGTAAACCGTGATAAATTTGAAATAGAGAATAAAGGGAATGGTTTTAAAACCCATTTGAAAGAGATGGGCGCTGGTATTACAATTTTAAAACGAGAACCTCGCGTAGCGGTTGCTTGTATTGTAAGAATTATTAATCAAGCTGCACAATATGCATTTCCGTTGTTCCTTCCAATATATTTATCTACGAAAGGTATCGCAACGACGACGTGGTTAAATATTTGGGGTACGATTTTTATTGCAAATATTATTTTCAATCTTATATTTGGTGCATTAAGCGACAAGATTGGTTGGAAAAATACAATATCTTATATCGGAGGTATTGGTTGTGCTGTATTTACTTTAGGCTTGTATTTTATACCTGAAATATTTACAGGGAATGTGTTCATTGTCGGAACAGTAGGATTTTTATGGGGAATGTGTTTAGCTGGATTCGTTCCTATATCAGCACTTGTGCCTTCACTTGTGCATGATGGTGATAAAGGTCCGGCAATGGCTATATTGAACTTAGGAGCAGGTTTGTGTGTGTTTGCTGGACCTGGATTAGTCGCTTTATTCTACGATAGTATTGGCGTACAAGGTATGATGTATCTTATATTTGGACTTTATGTAGCAAGTGCGATTATGACTCGTTTTTTAAAAACACCAGAAGAGCGTGGTATTTTGAACGAAAAAGAAGCAACTTAAAATCCGATGGATAACATATAATGAACAAGGCCGTGATATCTATAGATGTCATGGTCTTTTTTCATAGGTAATAATTAAATAAATTGAATAGATATTGAAATATAACGAAATTTATAAAAAAGCCTATGAAATATAAGGGGTGTCTCATAGGCTTTGAATCAAATTGATGATCAACGACTGATTCGAAAATTCATTTCTGATTAAAAGGGTGATTATGGAATTTTTTGAGGTGGAGTGGAAATAAATGCTTTATTTTTCTTGGAAACCGCCTGAAACAAATTGTGCTACGATTTGTTTAATTACAGCTACAATATCTTTAAACATAATAATTCACCTCCGTGAGATAAATGATTACATTCCCAATATACAACCATTTTGATAATAAAAGATATGTAACGCATAACTTGAAATTTAAAGTTCACAACTGTTTATTTTCAGATATTTTCAATGCTTAAATGACGAGATTTTCGACGTTATTGTTTAAGAGACTTTAACTTTTTTTAAAATTGAAAAAAGCTGTCAATGTATATAAAATTAAATAATATTCATTTTTTAGTATAAATATACTTGAAATATCATTTAAATACCTTTATTATGTATATAAATCTTATAAAACATTGGAGTGATGAAAATGGGGCGTACACAACAGCATTAAACAAGCTAGCATTATTCAAGGGTAAAGACTTTTTGAAGACATGTGATTTTTCAGCAGATGAGTTACATACTTTAATTGATTTTACTGGTGAATTAAAAGAAAAGAAAAAGCGTGGTATTCCACACCCGTATTTAAAAGGGAAAAATTTGGCATTCTTATTTGAAAAACCTTCTACTAGAACGCGTTCAGCATTTAGTGTGGCAGCATATGATTTAGGCGCTTATCCAGAATACTTTGGGCAAGGTGATATTCATTTAGGAGTTAAAGAATCCTCAGAAGATACTGCCAAAGTTCTAGGTAGAATGTATGATGGTATTGAATTTAGAGGTCATCATCAGAAAGATGTAGAAGCACTTGCTAAAAATGCAGGTGTACCAGTATGGAATGGGCTCACTAATGAATGGCACCCAACTCAAATGATTGCAGATTTTTTCACATTAAAAGAACACTGGGGAACATTACAAGGTAAAACATTGACTTATGTCGGTGATGCTAGAAATAACGTAGCTCATGATTTACTTATTACGGGTGCAATTTTAGGTGTGAACATACATGTAGCCGCACCAAAAGCGTTACAACCGGATGAAGATATTCAAGTTATGGCACAAAAATATGCTGCTGAATCATCGAGCGATATATTGATTACAGATGATATTCAACAAGCAATCTATCAAACAGATGCAATATACACAGATGTTTGGTTTTCAATGGGTGAAGATCAATCGGTATTAGAACCGCGTATCAATCAATTATTACCTTATCAAGTAAACAAAGAGATGCTGATCAACACAATGAATCCAGATGTTATCGTATTACATTGCTTACCTGCATTTCATGATGTAAATACACAAGTAGGACAACAAATTTACGAAACGTATGGCTTAACTGAAATGGAAATTTCAGATGACGTATTTAAAGGTGAACATGCTGTCATTTTTGACCAATCAGAAAATAGATTACACTCTATTAAAGCAATTATGGCTGTAACACTGGGTGATATTTTTTAAATTAGATGTTAAGTATTATGAAGAGGTTTTGTAATGCTACTATAAAAAGGATGGAGCCTGGGACAAAAGAAATGTCTTACACTCTTTTCCTACGATTAGTCAGTAGATGACTGAATTGAACATGTAAAGGCCAACTTAATTTAATGCATAGATAGTGTTAGCATTTTATTATGAAATAGATTGACGTTTCTACTTGTAAACAACCAACAAATTTAATTTGTTGGTTGTTTTTTTATCTTCAAATTTAAAAATGAAGTTAAGGTGTGACTTTCGTTGAAATGAAGGAAGTTGAAAGTATATATCTAAAATGAATTTGGACAACATATGGATAACTTAATAGATGCATATAATAGATAATGATAACACTTTATGAAAATATTTTTCATATTGTTCTATTGTAATGATTAATATTTTCTTCGACTGTATATTGATGTTAATTAGGAGGTTATAGTATATGAGTAAGTTGTTTGAAAAAGCACAACAATTTGGGAAATCATTTATGTTACCGATAGCTATTTTACCAGCAGCTGGTTTATTGTTAGGTATTGGTGGTGCGTTGAGTAATCCGAATACAATCAAAGCCTATCCAGTATTGGATATTGCGCTCTTGCAAAATATATTTATTTTAATGTCAGCAGCAGGAAATATCGTTTTTCAAAATTTACTGGTTATTTTCGCGGTGGGTGTGGCATTAGGTTTAGCAAAAAGTGATAAAAGGCACGGCTGGTCTAGCAGCAATGCTTGGGTTTTTAATTATGAATGCATCAATGAATGGTTTGTTGACGATCACAGATACATTGGCGAAAGGCAACTTGGCAGAAGAAGGTCAAAGTATGGTATTGGGAATACAAACTGTAGAAACAGGTGTATTTGGAGGTATTATCACCGGTATTATGACAGCTTTGTTACATAATAAATTTCATAAAATATCACTGCCTGCGTATTTAGGTTTCTTCGGTGGGTCACGCTTTGTACCTATCATCACTTCAGTTTCTTCAATAGTGCTAGGTGTGGTTATATTCTTTATTTGGCCAACGGTACAAGGATGGATATTTGGTATCGGTGGTCTAGTAGATAAAACAGGGGTTATTGGTACGTTTTTCTTTGGTTTTATATTGAGGTTATTAGGACCATTTGGTTTGCATCATATTTTCTACTTACCGTTTTGGCAAACCGCACTGGGAGATTCTTTAGAAGTTAAAGTGCACATGGTTCAAGGAACGCAAAATATATTTTTTGCACAGCTAGGTGATCCTGATGTAACTAAATATTTCTCAGGCGGTTCACGTTATATGTCTGGAAGATTTATCACAATGATGTTTGGACTTTGCGGTGCAGCATTAGCAATTTATCACACGGCGAAGCCTGAACGTAAAAAAGTAGTCGGTGGTTTAATGTTATCTGCAGCATTAACATCGTTCTTAACAGGTATTACAGAGCCTTTAGAATTCAGTTTCTTATTTGTTGCACCAATGCTATACGTAATCCATGCCGTTTTAGATGGACTAGCATTTATGATGGCTGACATTTTCAATATCACTGTGGGACAAACATTTAGTGGTGGTTTCATTGATTATTTATTGTTTGGTGTACTACAAGGTAATGAAAAGACGAATTTCTTATGGGTCATTCCAATTGGCATCGTTTGGTTTGTGCTATATTACGTCATATTTAGATACCTCATTACGAAATTTAATTTTAAAACACCTGGTCGTGAAGACGAAGGTGTAACAGAAACAGTTGAAGCAACTGATCGTGCTAAAACGATTATTCAAGCGCTGGGTGGAAAAGAAAATATCGATGTCGTTGATTGTTGTGCAACTAGATTGAGAGTAACGTTAAACAGTGATAAAGCTGTCGATAAAACAATGCTAACTTCTACAGAAGCACGTGGCGTGATTCAAAAAGGGAACGTGTACAAGTTATCTATGGGCCACATGTTACTACCATTAAAAACGAAGTAGAAGAACTTTTAGAAAATGATAAGTAAGGTATTCAATTAGAGGATGATGAATAGATTATAGAAAGTTTTGGTGAGATGATGAATGTAATCAACTTAAAAAATCGTACGATTGGAAGCCAATACGTAGCAACAGAAATACTGAAACAGGTTATCTCCAAACCTAATACTATATTAGGTTTAGCCACTGGTAATACCATGATCGAAGTTTATAAAACATTAGCAGCGTTATTAAATGTGAATCAAATAGATCTATCCAATGTCGTAACGTTTAATTTAGATGAATATGTAGGTTTATCTGCAGAACATAATCAAAGCTATCATGTTTATATGAACGCGCACTTATTTAATCATAATCAAACATGGAATAATAAAAATATTTATTTGCCTGTAGGTGATGCGCCTAATATTGAATTAGAAAGTGAACTTTATGAACAGCGTTTAGGTGAAATCGGTTCAGCTGATATCCAAATATTAGGCATTGGTGAAAATGGGCATATTGGCTTCAATGAGCCATATTCATCTTTTGAAAGTGTAACGAGAGTTGTTGATTTAATACCTTCAACCATTAATGCGAATAGTCAACATTTTGAAAATATAGAAGACGTACCTAAGCAAGCGATTTCTATGGGATTGTCGTCTATTATGAAAGCAAAACGGATCATATTGTTAGCATTTGGTAAAAATAAACAGCAAGCAATAAAAGCTTTGTTAGAAGGCGAAGTGTCAGAAGCATTGCCAGCTTCTATTTTGCACAAACATCCTAATGTAGAAGTTATTATTGATGATGAAATTTTTACTTCACTCATAGAAGATGGAACATTGTAAGTGAGATGTAAATAATCATATGCGTCCTTCAAAGTAGACATTCTAAAAATGACAACTTTGGAGGGCGCATTTTTATGTCTTGTAATAATTAAATACTATTTTTAATGAATCAAAAATGAGTCTGTATCGTTTTTAATGAAATACATAAAGTATAAATCTTAAATGAAATAATAATTTAAAAATTGATTTTTGTAAACGTTTACAATTATAATGTAATTATATAATTTTAAAAGGGGTGTGTAGTTATGGTTAATGTGAAAAAAGAACGTATGAAAGTCTATGTTTTGGATAACGGACGCATGAAGATGGATAAGAATTTGATGATTGCTAATTCCAATCAAGCAACATTAGATGACCCTAACGCCAATAACGAGATGCATGAATTCCCTATATATACTGTGTTTATAGATCACCCAGATGCTAAAATCCTTTTTGATACAGCTTGTAATCCGAACGCTATGGGAGATAGTGGGAGATGGATAAGTGCAACACAAAAAGCTTTTCCGTACTTTGCTGATGAAGCTTGTCATTTACCTAATAGACTCGAGCAAATTAATGTAGATCCTAAAGAAGTCGATTTTGTTATTGCTTCACATTTACATTTGGATCATGCAGGGTGTTTAGAATATTTTACGAATGCAACCATAATTGTCCATGATGATGAATTAAGTGGTGCAATGAAAACATATGCACGAAACCAACAAGAAGGGGCTTATATTTGGGCAGATATAGATGCTTGGGTGAAAAATAATCTGAAATGGAGAACGATTAAAAAAGAAGAAGATAATTTGAAACTAGTAGATGGTGTTCGAATTTTAAATTATGGTAGTGGTCATGCATGGGGCATCATTGGTCTAGAGATTGAGAGTGCTGAATTAGGAACGATTATATTAGCATCGGACGCAATATACACTAAGGAAAGTATAGAGGATACATTGAAGCCACCAGGTATTTTATATGATTCTATTGGATGGACGAAATCAGTGGAGAAAATTCAAAGATTAGCAAAAGAAAAAAATGCTCAAATTTGGTTTGGACATGATGGCGAACAATTCGAAGGCTTTAGAAAATCAACGGAAGGTTATTATGAATAATTGCTATTTTATCAAAGTATCTTTAAATCACTACAGTGAATGAGGAGTGTATGTTATGAAAACAAGAGCGGCAGTATTGCGTGAAATGGGTAAAGATGCACCATATACAGAAAGTCATCCTTTAACAATAGAAACTTTAGAACTTCAAGGGCCTCAATCAAATGAAGTACTTATAAAAATAGGCGCAGTGGGTTTGTGTCACTCTGATTTATCTGTAATTAATGGCAGTAGACCACGTCCAATGCCAATGGTATTAGGGCATGAAGCAGCTGGAGAAATTATCGAAGTAGGTGAAAACGTTGCGGAATTTGAAGTGGGTGATCATATCGTATGTACATTTATACCAAGTTGTGGACATTGTATTCCGTGTCGTGAAGGCAGACCTGCCTTATGTGAAAATGGTGCAGCGGCAAATGAAAAAGGAGAAATGTTAGAAGGTGGCTTTCGTTATGAATCTGACCGTGATGAGGTAATGCATCATCATTTAGGTGTATCAGGTTTTGCAGATTATGCAGTGGTATCTACAAATTCAATTGTCAAAGTAGATAAAAAGATTCCATTTGAAAAGGTGGCGATTTTTGGTTGTGCAGTCATTACGGGCATAGGTGCAGTCATTAATACAGCTCGCATTAATGCAGGGAGTACTGTGGCGGTTGTTGGGCTTGGTGGCATTGGTTTTAACGCAATTCTTGGTGCACGCCTGGCAGGTGCAAGTGAAATTATTGCACTAGATATTAATGAAGAAAAATTTGCATTGGCTAAATCACTTGGAGCAACAGCAGTATTTAATTCAGGTGAAGCACATACAATAGAAGATATTAAACAATATACGCAAGGTGGTGTGGATTATGCTTTTGAAACGGCGGGCGTAGTACCTGCCATGGATGTCGCATATCAAATCACACGTCGAGGTGGAATGACAACGACAACAGGTTTACCAGATCCCAAACACCAATTTTCATTTCCTCAAGTAACGCTCGCTGCTGAAGAGCGTACGATAAAAGGGTCATATGTGGGAAGTTGTGTTCCTGACCGTGATATACCACGTTTCATCAACTTATATCATCAAGGTCGTTTACCAGTAAATGAACTTTTAACAGATACATTACCATTAGAACATATTAATGAAGGGTTTGACCGCTTGGCACGAGGTGAAGCGGCACGTTTAGTAGTGAAAATGGATTAGGTGTGTTCATATGAGTCGTTTTAATGACACATTAGAAAAGTATTTGTTACCAGTCGCGTCTAAATTGGGATGGAATAAAATTTTAATTTCATTAAGAGATGGTATTATCGTTGCGATGCCATTGATTATCATTGGATCACTATTTCTTGTCATTAGTGGCATCGCCATACCGGGATGGATTGAATGGTTGGAAGCACAAGGCATACAACCCTATTTAATGAAAGCAGTAAATGGCACATTTGGATTGATGGGATTAGTTGCAAGTTTTGGTGTGGCACATAGTATTGCTCGACAGTATGATACGGATGGTGTTTCAGCAGGAATTATTTCCATGGCTGCATTTTTAGTTGTAACACCTAATGTTATGACCGGTGGCAAAACACCAGAAGAAGCTATACCTCAAATGTATATGGGAAGTCAGGGACTTTTTGTAGCATTAATTATAGGGATCTTTTCCGGATTGATATTTCAATGGTTTATTAATAGAAATATAAGGATTAAAATGCCCGATCAAGTTCCACCTGCAGTAGCGAAAAGCTTTAGCGCATTAATACCTGGAGCTGTCATTATTTTATTGTGGCTTATAATCTATATAGCATTAGATAACCTTCCTTTTGGAAACATACATGACCTTATTGTTAATACATTAGGTGTGCCATTAAGTTTAATGGGAAGTACTTTAATAGGTACGATTATATTAGTAGGACTAAATAGTGCCTTTTGGTTTGTAGGTATTCATGGTGCAAATGTAGTAAATGCGGTTATGCAGCCAATATGGCTTAAGAATATAGATGAAAACCGTATTGTATATCAAGCTAATCCTCATGGCGATTTGCCACATATCATCACGCAACCTTTTATAGATAATTTTGTATTTATGGGGGGCGGTGGCTCAACCATTGGCTTAGTGATTGTTATTGCCATTTTAGCCTTTAAAAAGCGTTCGAGTAAAATTACGAAAACAATGGCACCACTGACATTGATGCCTGGTATTTTTAATATTAATGAACCGACCTTGTTTGGTTTGCCAGTCGTTCTCAATGTTAGGCTGATTGTACCCTTTATATTGGCGCCGATGATCAATGCGACGATTACTTATTTTGCCATGGCAAGCGGGCTTGTTCATTTAACTAATGGTACTGCGATGCCTTGGACAATCCCACCTATTATTAGTGGGTTTTTAGCTACGGGTCATGTTAGTGGTTCATTGGTACAAATGGTTTGTATCATTGTTGATATCTTATTGTATTATCCATTTTACAGAACGATGGAAAAATATAATTTGCAACTAGAGCAAAAAGAAGCAGATGAAACAAAAGAAATCTAAACAAAGGGGATTTGTCTCATGGTAAAAAGATTATTAAGTGCGAATGCATCTGAAATCGTTGAAATGACAGCCACAGAATTAAAACAAAGTATTAAAGCAAGTGATGGTCGTGTTGTATTATCTGAAAATGTGGTCACACGTACTCCAGTCATTCCAGATATTACAAATGCTGAACTTGCTCGTGCATTTGGCGCAGATTTAATTTTATTAAATGGTTTAGATGCCTTTGATCCTAAAGTTGTTAATGTAGATGAAGATAAACAGGTTATCAATGAATTGAGACGTCTTGTTTGTAGACCGATTGGTGTCAATTTAGAACCTGTAGATAAAACCGCAACGATGTCAGAAGAAAAACTAAATATTGTAGAAGGTCGACAAGCAAGTTCGAAAACGGTAAAGGCATTAGAAAAATTAGGTATTAATTTTATATGTATGACAGGGAATCCTGGGACAGGTGTAACGAATGATAAAATTGTCAACGCTATTTCAGAGACACGAAAGCATTTTACAGGACTTATTATAGCGGGGAAAATGCATAGCGCTGGTGTAGATGAACCTGTAATAACGGAAACGTATGTAGATCAATTTATAGACGCTGGGGCAGATATTATTCTTGTACCATCAATTGGCACGGTACCAGGATTTGATGAGGAACAATTGAAAAATATTGTTAAAGCAGTACACCGTCGTGAAGGTTTAGTTATGTCTGCTATAGGAACAAGCCAAGAAAGTTCTGATCCAAGTACCATTAGGGATTTTGCGATACGTAATAAAATCTGTGGTGTTGATATTCAACACATTGGTGATGCTGGTTATTGCGGTCTTGCACCAGTCAATAATATTTTTGAATTAAGTAAGGCAATCAGAGGGGAAAGACATACAGTATCCATGATAGCTAGATCGATTCAACGTTAAATGATGAAACTACGCTTTTAATCAGGAGGAATTTTTTATGGCAGAAAAAACAATCATGTTGGTATGTGCAGCGGGAATGAGTACAAGTATGTTGGTACAAAAAATGCAAAAAGAAGCTGAAAAGCAAAAGCTTGATAGAGATATTTTTGCCGTTTCCACTTCAGAAGCAGATCAAAAAATTGAAAGTGACAATATAGATGTATTGCTACTAGGACCACAAGTTCGCTTTAAAAAAGATGAATATACTAAAAAATGCTCTGAGAAAGACATACCTGTAGCGGTCATTGAAATGAGAGATTATGGAACGATGAATGGAGAAAATGTATTAAATACAGCTGAACAATTGATGAAAAAATAGAGGTGGTTCAATGTCATAAGCGGAAAATAGTTTAGAGTTTGCCATGTCACTTATTGCATACAGTGGTGACGCCAAAAGTCATGCAATGGAAGCCATCTATGCGGCAAAGAAAAATGCTTTTGAAGAAGCTGAAAAGAAATTAAAACTTGCAGAAGTTTCATTATTAGAGGCACATCATATTCAAACAAATATGTTAACCAAAGAAGCGCAAGGTGATGAGATAAAAATGTCGCTGTTAACCATTCACAGTCAGGACCATTTAATGACAGCTATTACGTTCAAAGATATGGCAGCAGAAATGATCGATTTATATAAAAAGATGGATTCAAAAGCATAAATATATTAAGTATCATTGAAAAAGTACATTTTCAAAAGATTTGAAGATGTACTTTTTTGTTCATTATTGTAAAAAAAGGAGTAAACAAGGGAATCAACTTAATTGTATTATATGTTAATTAATGGAAATTAAAAAATAAATGTATATTTGGATAAAAAAGTTATTGACTTAATGAAGGGTTAGGCATAGAATATTTTTATTCCGATAAGAATAATAAGAATAGAGGGCGCGAAATGAAAAAAATATTATTAGGTATACTGACGTTACTTTTAGTTGTGGGACTCGCAGCTTGTGGTACTTCTGACAAAAAAGACAACGATAACAAAAATAAAACTGCAAGTGAAAATAAAACATTTGTTGTAGGTACGGAAGGGACCTATGCACCTTTCTCATATCATGATAAACAAGATAAACTAACAGGTTATGATATTGATGTAATGAAAGCAGTAGCTAAAGAAATGGGTTACAAAGTTAAATTTAAAGAAACACAATGGGATTCTATGTTTGCTGGATTAGACTCTGGTAGATTTAATGTGATAGCGAACCAAGTAGGTATTAATGATGAACGTAAAGAAAAATATAAATTCTCAGAACCATATACGTATTCAGAAGCAGTATTAGTCGTTAACAAAAACAACAAAGATATAAAATCATTTGACGATGTTAAAGGTAAGAAATTGGCTCAAACGTTTACTTCAAATTATGGTAAATTGGCTAAATCTAAAGGTGCAGAATTAACGAAAGTAGATGGCTTCAATCAGGCTATGGATTTATTACAATCTAATAGAGTTGAAGGTACATTTAATGACAATATTTCATACTTAGATTATAAAAAACAAAAACCTAATGCAGATGTGAAAATTATTGAAGGTAATGCTGAGAAGAGTCAATCTGCTTTAACATTTAGTAAAAAAGAAGACGATGCAACAATTGAAAAAGTAAATAAAGCAATGAAAAAATTAAAAGATAATGGTGAATTAGCAAAAATAAGCAAAAAATGGTTCGGCGAAGATGTTTCTAAATCTTAATACTGAACAGCAACATGCACTAGACGCAGCTGGTCAAGCATTTGCACCGATGCTTGAAGGATTAGTGAAATTTTCTATACCTATTACATTAGTAACCTTTTTGTTAGGTTTAGTGATTGCGTTACTCACTGCGTTAATGCGCATTTCAACAAGCCGTATTTTAAGAGGGATTGCTCGTTTTTATATTTCAATCATCCGAGGTACACCGATGATTGTACAATTATTCATTATCTTTTACGGGATCCCTGAACTCGGCAGATTATTGACAAATAACTCTGAAAATCAATGGACGTTAGCACCAGTTATCGCAGCAATTATTGGCTTATCATTAAATGTAGGGGCATATGCTTCTGAAATTATTCGTGGAGGTATTATGTCTATACCTAAGGGTCAAACAGAAGCGGCCTATTCAATCGGTATGAATTATCGACAAACGATTCAACGTATTATCTTGCCACAAGCGATTAGAGTATCCGTACCAGCATTAGGTAATACATTTTTAAGTTTAATTAAAGATACATCACTTTTAGGATTTATATTAGTAGCTGAAATGTTTAGAAAAGCACAAGAAGTCGCTTCAACGACATACGAGTATTTAACTATTTATCTACTTGTAGCACTTATGTACTGGGTGGTTTGCTTTATCATTTCAATTGCACAAAACTTCTATGAATCTTATCTTGAAAGAGGGTATCGCTCATGATTGAATTAAAAAATATAAAAAAATCATTTGATGATAAAGAAGTTATCAAAGGGATTGATTTAAACGTTAATCAAGGAGAAGTTGTGACATTTATTGGACGATCAGGTTCAGGTAAGACGACTTTGTTGCGAATGATTAATGCTTTAGAGTTGCCTACAGAAGGTGCTGTGTATGTTAATGGAGAGACTTATAGCAATGCAGACAAGAAATCACAGATAAAAGTCCGTAAACAGTCGGGCATGGTATTTCAAAGTTATAATTTATTCCCACATAAAACGGCATTAGAAAATGTAATGGAAGGTCTCATTACTGTTAAAAAAACGAAAAAAGATGAAGCAAAGCAACAAGCATTAGCTTTATTGGAAAAAGTAGATTTAACTGCTGTAAAAGATCAAAGACCGAATGCTTTATCTGGAGGACAACAGCAACGTGTAGCAATTGCTAGAGCTTTAGCCATGAATCCAAAAGTAATGCTGTTTGATGAACCTACGTCTGCGTTAGATCCAGAACTCGTTAATGATGTGCTTCGTGTCATCAAGGACCTAGCTAATGAAGGTATGACAATGATTATCGTGACGCATGAAATGCGATTTGCTAAAGAAGTATCTAACAAGATTGTATTTATACATGATGGTGTAATTGGAGAATCTGGGCCTCCAGAGCAAATCTTTAATCATCCACAAAGCGCTGAACTACAAAGATTTTTAAATATGATTCGTGAAGTTTAACGTTGAAAGAAAGTTTAGTGAAAGTATTATGATAAAACGATTGCCTTGTTATATATACTGACAAGGATGATTAGGCAGTCTGAAGAATAGCATTTTTAAAAGTGATAGCGATGTATTTTCAATAGAATATATGATTGCCTAAATAAGGTGAGTCCGAGACATTTAGTTATGTCCGGGCTTTTTTTATAAAACGATATCATATATGTACTTTGAACTTTATAATTTAAAAATATAATGATTTTTTTATTTGATGTGCAACTTTTCGCATTTAAAGACGAAAGAGATTACACATCTATCATCTTTAGAAAGCGTTTACAATAAAGAGGCGAGGAGGTTGCTAATATGTTAAGTAAGCGACAGTATCATATTTTAATGTTCATACTTGAATGTGAAACTTTTGTGCAAATTCATCATTTAGCAACGCACTTTAATGTTACAGAAAGAACGATACAGTACGATCTTGAATACATTGAAGATATGGCAAGTAACCTAGGTTTAATTATTCAAAGGACTAAGCAAGAGGGGGTCAAAATAACCACAACACCAGAACAGTTAAAGCGCTTTGCACCTAAATCGACAACGCATACAATACATTATGCAAAAGAAGAGCGCTTGTTATATATAACGTTAAAATTACTTGAAGCCAATACGCCGACATCATCACAAGTGCTTGCGACCACCGTATCTGTTTCAAGACGAACGATTGTGGAAGATTTGAAAAGCGTTCAAAATTGGTTAGAGCAGCATGACTATCTTGCTATAGCAGAATGTGCTTTCGTAGATTTAGCGCATTTAAATAAGGTATTTAAATATCGATATGGCGTAACAGCTTATCAATATATGTCAAAACTAAAATAATATTGCATTTATCGACTTAACTTTAAACAGCGCATGTCATCTCATAATAAAGATGACATGCGCTGTTGTATTTCAGATTTGTGATCTGTTTATATTATTTAAGCATTTCTTTATAGACTTTATGGTTTTGGTAGACGCATTTAAGTAATGGGGCGTCAATTTGGTACGTATCGGCTAAGTTTAATAAATAACCTTGTAAGTGACCTGTTTCAATATTTAATCCTTTTTCCATGTCACGTTGCATAGAAGTCTTAAAATGGTATGATAACTGATTAAATGATGTCATATATTGTGATACAATATCGTCTGCGAGTGGCGCTCGATGTGCACGCATTATCGAAGCGACTTCATTGTATAAAGAGCGAACGAAGTTAATGCCACCATCACTGTCTCGAATAGGACCAATAGGCGCATGCATTAATGTTGTGATACTGGATAACACAGTAATCATTAAATATTTGTGCCACATGCCTTGTTCGATTGAAGTGCTTAATTTGAATTCTGCCTTTGTTTCAGAAAATGCTTGTGCAATTTTTTGTGCGCGTTCACTTTTACTTCCATCTAGTTCTCCAAAAAAGAGTTTATCAAAAGGGCTTGTTTGTATGATTTCTCCCATACTATCTAATGTTGTTTCTATCACACAATAGCCACCCATAACTTTGTCTTTACCAAAGATAGATTGTAATTGTGGAATATGTGCGACGCCGTTTAATAATGGAATGATGGCAGTATGACCATCGACAAATGGTTTCAAATCTGTCATGGCTTGCTCTAAATGATAGGATTTAGAAGAAAGTAAAATAACATCGAAAGGCGCTACGCGATCGTCTTTTGTAATGAGTTGAGGATTGAAATGATAATCTCCCTGCTCACTGTGGATGGCTAATCCATTTCTTTCTAAAAATGACTTGCGTTTGGGTCTTACTAAGAATGTCACGTTCTGTCCGCTTTCGGCTAATCTGCCTCCAAAATAGCCTCCGATACCGCCAGCACCTAATACTAATATACGCATTGAATACAACTCCTTATACGCTATGTGTGTTGATTTGTTAATTGATGTATATATACCACATTTGAGGGGCATATACGCATATGAAAATAATTTTCAAATAATTCAATAGATGTAGTTGGGACAGTATATTTTATTTTTAAATATATATTTGAAAACAATAAAATTTGTGCAATGTAATAAGTGTTCACTAATTACAAACATGGAGGGGTTCCAATGTCGTTTAAAAATGATCATAAGTATCAGTGGAAAGATATGCAAGGGAAAGATTTTCTACTACCGTTTATTTATTTGATAGGTAATTTTTGTTTATCTATAGTCATCTTAACAATCATGATTGGAATCAATGAAACGCAAGGGAAAAATAACGCTAACTTTAATGCTAACTTTTCAGGTACGCCAGGCATATTAATGGAAATGATTGCCTTTATAATTATATTCGCGTTATGGATTTTATTCCATAGACATTCATTTAGACAATCGTGGAAACAGGGGCTACAAAATATTAAGCAACACTGGAAACTCATTGTCATTACATTTATCGTTATTATAGTGTTTAAAGAAATTTATCCATATTTAGTAAATGCATTCGCACCAGAACATTGGAAATTTGAAGAAACACAAAATGACAAAATGGTGGAGGAAATGTTTGCTACGCCTGTATCAACCATATTAGCTTTTTTCTCAATTGTAATTATTGCACCAATGACAGAAGAATTTTTATTTAGACATTTAATTATTGGCGAATTAGGAAAGAAATTAAATTTCTATGTTATGTCTGTTATTTCAATTATTGTGTTTGCATCTTTACATGTAACAGAAGCTAAATCTCCATTAGAAATTGTGATGTATCTTGCCATAGCAGTTGGTATTGTATATGTATATATGAAATCGCAGCGTAGTTTAGCTGTAGCCATTGCGTTACATGCTTTGAATAATTTATTAGCGTATATTTTCATGATTATCATGTAATTTACATAATTCTTAGTGATATACCTGTCTTCTTTGTGAAGGACAGGTATATTTTATCGTGTTAGTGTTTAGAATTTTCTAAAAACTCATTGACTAATCTTGAGCATAATGCTAGGATTAAACCACTAAACATAAATATGATTGACTCTTATCAAGAGTGGTGGAGGGATGTGCCCGATGAAACCCAGCAACCGTCGATTTTTCGAAATGGTGCTAAGTCACAAAAAGTTATTTAACTTTTGGAGATGAGAGAAAGTGCAAACTTTCTCTTGATTTATTAAGAGAAAGTTTTTTTATACATATAAGTACGTTGAAACAAATTTTTAAGGAGTGAAAGTATTATGAGAAAATGGTTTATTTTAGGATCATTGTTTGTGTTAACGATTATACTAGCAGCATGTGGTAAATCGAATGGTGAAAAAGAGGATAAGGAAATTACGATTGCTGCTTCGCCAGCGCCCCATGGCGTCGTACTTGAACATGCAAAAGAAGAAATGAAAAAGAAAGGCTATGATTTAAAAATAAAAACAGTTAATGATTATAAGGTTCCTAATAAATTATTAGATAAAGGAGATGTTGATGCGAATGCATTTCAACATACACCGTATCTTAAAGCAGAAAAGAAAGACCATAATTATAAAATAGAAGAAGCCGGGAAAGTGTTCACGACACCGATGGGCGTTTATAGTAAAAAATATAAAGACATTAAAGATATCCCTAAAGGTTCTACCATTTATGTATCAAACAATCCTGCTGAAGAAGGTCGTTTCTTGTCATTCTTTGTTGATAAAGGCTTAATCAAAATTAAAAAAGGTGTCAGTATTGAAGATGCTAAGTTTGATGACATTGTAGAAAATAAAAAAGATTTGAAATTTAATAACAAGCAAGGTGCGGAATTCTTACCTAAAACTTATAATAGTAAAGAAGGCGCAGCAGTGATAATGAATTCTAATTATGCGATTGATAATGGTCTAACACCACATAAAGATGCAATTGCTATAGAAGGAAAATCATCACCATTTGCGAATATTGTTGCCGTACAAGAAGGACATAAAAACGATAAAAAATTCAAAGAACTTATGAAAGTTTTACAATCTAAAGAGATGAAGAAATTTATAACTGATAAATATGGACAAGATGTTATTCCGTATGAAAAATAAATAATCATGTAATATATAGATTGAAGAGGAAGGTGATTCGATTATGTCTAAGCTAGGTATTATTGGTTTAGGAAAAGTGGGTACGCAAGTACTTACAGATGTACAGCAACTGAATTTGTTTTCAGAGATTATTTTAATTGATGATAGAGCGGACGTGGCAAGTGGTGAAGCACTTGACCATATTCACTCGCAAGGACTGATAAATACTGCACATATCAAGATTCGTAGCGGTGTCTATCAAGACTTAACGGATGCAGACTTTATCGTCATAGCTGCGAGTGAAGCAACCGATAAAAATAATGGTGACCGTACATTATTAGCGCAAGGAAATCACGACATCATTAAGGGCATAATGTCCCAAATAGCTGAAGTGACGCAAGAGGCGGTTGTGATTCTGATATCTAATCCTGTAGATTCTATGGTTTACTTTGCAAATCAAATAGATTACCCAGCCCATAAAATTATTGGTACGGGTACGGCTCTAGAGACATCAAGATTTAAAACAATTATAGCCGATCATTATCAAATTGATCCAAATAATGTGGAAGCTTTTGTCATTGGGGAACATGGTCAACATGCAATCCCCGTGTGGAGTAAAGTGCATATTCATGGTATGGAACTATCGGAATTTGAGGCATTAAGTGACCGTCCAGCAATTGATAAGTCACACATATCGTCCATTATCAACGAAGTGTCGATGGATGTTTTTTACCAAAAAGGGTGGACCAACGCAGCGATATCAAAAGTGACATCATTTTTGATACAGTCCATTGCATTGGATCAGAGAACAATTACACCATTGACTTCCCTGAGTTCAGAATATGGCTTAGAAGATGGTGCATTTAGTTTACCAACATTAATAGATAAAAAGGGTATTGTTCAAAGATTTGCGATAACATTAGACAAAGAAGAAGAACGCGAACTTAAAGAAGCATATGAATATATTAGACAAACGATTCATACAGCACAACAATAGCGATTAAAACATTCAAACACGCATTCATTAGATATTTTCTTTTGAATGCGTGTTTTTTATATTTAAAATAAATGCTTATCTTGTTTATCAATCCGGTAATGGCTACAATATACTTAAATATAGCGATGAATAGAAGTGAAGTATATGAGCATGGGAGGTGTAATGATGCTAGAAAGACATGTAAAGCTCATCAGATTAATGTTAATCAATCGTAATCAATTTTTAAATGCAGATGAAATTGCAAGGTACTTAAATGTTTCTAATCGAACAGCTAGAAATGATATTCAATATATTAATAGTGAAATCTTAGATGATCTCATTGTAAGTGTAAAAGGACGAGGGTATAAATTGAATCAGTCCTTATATAGTATGCAACAAATAGAAACAATTGTAACTGATTTTACCAATAAAGAAAGTGAACTATTAATCAAGTTGGGTTATCAATTACTCATGTATCAACAACCACTTACAAGTGAAGCCATAGGAAAAACTTTTCATTTAACGAAGGCAGAAGTCACTGATTATATAAATAAAATTAAAGCATGGTGTATATCATTCGACGTGAATATCCAAATAACCAAGAAAAAAGGGATCATCGTCAATGGTAGTGAAATGAATATCAGAAATGCAATATTGCACCTAAATCAACTCTCAGAAAATGTTAAAACAGTGGATGCGTTTATTTTAGCGGAGCATCAATATATGAAACATCAAACTGAGGATTTTATATATTTAACTATTAGTACGGGTGTAGGTATGGCCTATATAAGAAAAGGGGAACTTGTTTCTGGTGTTAATGGGAACTTTGGTGAAATTGGTCATACCATTATAAAAGGCGATAGTGATTACCAATGTCCGGTTTGTAAACAATATGTTTGTGTGGAAAATGAAATATCAGGTTTAGCGATCAGTAGAAAAGCGAGTCACATTTTAAATAAGCATGTAAGTACTAGAGAAGCTATAGAAATGTATCTCCATCAAGCGCATAGTGAGATAACTGAAATGATAGATGAAGTTTTGATATTAACACAACAACTATGTACAAATCTATTCAGTATTTTTAATATTAATAACATTGTATTGGGTGGCGGTGTTACCCAAAGTAAGCTACCTTATAAATCAAGCATTGAAAATTATGCACAAAAACATTATTTAATTCAAAATAGCACATTAAATGTAACAATAAGTAATTTAGAGGCAAATGTTTTAACGGGTTTATATCATGTAAACAAATAATATATAGGAGAACGTGACATAAATTGAATATGCTAATAGAGATTTCGTAGTCTCACTCCGGATAAACTAAATTAGAATAAAGATCTGGAACCTTTATTAATATCTAGATTTTTAAATTAGTCAGAGATGGTTAGCACGAATAGAAGGTTGTAGGAAATTACACTGAGGTTAGGCTTCGGTTTGTGTGAGGTAAGTGTTATGGGACGTGTAAAAAAGGCAGGGCCATAGTGATATGGCCCTGCCTTTTTTATGAGTATATGTGATGTCACACTTTAAAGTTACATCATAAACGTAGTAATATTGCATAAGAATCACTAAGGAAATTCGTAACATTAATTTCCAAGTGAAATTAATGAATACAAAAGAAAATCTTTTGCATAAGAATCACTAAGGAAATTTTTAACATTAATTTCCAAGTGATTCTTTAAAACCGTTATCGAGATCAGCAATAATATCATTAATGTTTTCGGTACC
Organism: Staphylococcus sp. LKG4-2; assembly: GCF_050955665.1. Classification (NCBI taxonomy): domain Bacteria; kingdom Bacillati; phylum Bacillota; class Bacilli; order Caryophanales; family Staphylococcaceae; genus Staphylococcus; species Staphylococcus sp. LKG4-2. The sequence continues at coordinate 491,909 of NZ_CP194532.1, forward strand.
TACAGACAATCTAACTAGTTCTGGTACTACGCCGGAAGCTTTTTGATCTTCTGGTGATAATTGTAAATGTGTAGTACTAGCTGGATGAATGATTAATGATTTTGAATCACCTACATTCGCTAAGTGGGAAAATAGATTTAAACCGTCAACAAATTTGGCGATATCGTCTACCGTGCCATCTATGCCAAAGGTCAATATAGCACCTTGGCCATCAGGTAAATATTTTTGAGCGAGTTGATGATAAGCGTTATTTTTTAAACCTGGATAGTTGACCCAAGTTACTTTTGGATGTTGTTCTAGATATTGTGCGACACGTAAAGCATTTTCAGAGTGTCGTTCTAAGCGTAAGTGTAGTGTTTCTAAACCAATTAAGAATTCATGGACATTAAAGGGTGATACTGCAGAACCTAAATCACGTAACAACTGTACACGTGCTTTGGTAATATAGGCAGCTTCGCCAACATCTTTTGCATAAGAAATACCATGATAACTTTCATCAGGTTCTACTAAACCTGGGAATTTTCCATTATCCCAATTGAATTTTCCACTATCAACGATCACGCCACCAATGGAAGTACCATGGCCACCAATGAATTTAGTGGCTGAATGTACTATGATATCTGCTCCAAATTCAAAAGGACGCAATAAGTAAGGTGTTGGGAATGTGTTATCAACAATCAAAGGAATGTTATGATTGTGTGCGATATCGGCTACAGCTTCAATATCTAACACATCAATGCGTGGGTTCCCAATGGTTTCAGCATATACTGCTTTTGTTTTATCTGTTATTGCATTTTTGAAATTGTCTGGATGACTAGGATCTACAAAATGGACTTTAATACCTAGTTTTTTAAAGGTAATATTTAAAAGGTTATAGGTACCTCCATATAAATTTGACGAAGCAACAATTTCATCGCCACTTTCTACAATATTTAAAAGTGCTAAATGTATGGCTGCTTGTCCAGAAGATGTAGCTAAAGCACCTACACCACCTTCTAAGGCTGCAATCCGTTCTTCAAAAACATTTTGTGTAGGGTTCATAATTCTTGTATAAATATTGCCATCTTCCTCTAAAGCAAATAACTTTCTCGCATGTTCAGTATTATCAAACACATAACTAGATGTCTGATAAATTGGTACAGCACGTGCTTTTGAAAAATCATCTACTACTTGCCCGCCGTGAATAGATAAAGTATCTAAATGCCAAGGGTTTTGAGTCATATGATAAAGCCTCCCTATAATTTCTAAATTTTCTGATAATTACAACTATACAAGAGCTAATTGGCTATTTCAAGTATGCTTACTGAAAAAGTAGGAATTAGATTATTATACTTTATTGACTTGAAAATGAAATGATTGCAAATATGAAGAAAAGGATTTATAATTCTTATCGGTATAGTAAGGTATTGTGGGGAGAAAGGCACTATGGAGGGAAATAATGATTGCTTTTGATTTAATTGGAAATACGCCATTAGTATTGTTGGAGTCATTTAGTAATAAAGATGTACAAATTTATGCCAAGTTAGAACAGTATAATCTTGGTGGTAGTGTGAAAGATCGATTAGGAAAACATTTAATCGAAACAGCAATAAGAGAGAATATAATCCAAAAAGGCGATGTCGTTGTAGAGGCATCTGCAGGGAATACAGGAATTGGTGTTGCAATTGCTGCTAATCATTACGGCGTCAGTGCTGTGATTTTTGCACCTGAAGGTTTTTCTGAAGAAAAGATATCAATTATAAAAGCGTTAGGTGCTGAAGTCATCAGAACAGATCAAACTTTAGGCATGGCAGGTGCACAAAAGGCCGCACGTGATTATGAACTGCAAACTGGTGCGTATTATTTAAATCAATTCGAATCTTATCGCAATCCTGAGACCTATAAGTCTACAATAGGAAAAGAAATAACAGATAAGCTTAAAGATATTGATTATTTTGTAGGTGGTGTTGGTTCAGGAGGGACTTTTACAGGTGTTGCTGAACATTTAGCAGCAACATATCATACCGAAAGTGTCATCGTAGAACCAGAAGGATCTATTTTAAGTGGCGGTAATGCGCATAGTCATGATATTGAAGGGATCGGTTCAGAAAAATGGCCATCTTTTCTACCTAAAGCATTGGTGTCAGATATTATAAAAGTGAGTGATGATGCCGCTTTTCAAAATGTTAAATTATTAGCAAGACAAGAAGGTCTTTTAGTAGGTAGTTCTTCCGGAGCAGCATTGCAAGGCGCTCTAGAAATTAAAAAACATATTAATAAAGGTGTCATTGTAACCATTTTTCCAGATGGCAGTGACCGATATATGTCAAAACAAATTTTAAATTATAAGGAGACAATCAAATGAATAAAAAAACACAATTAATTCATGGTGGACAAACAACAGATCCATATACAGGTGCAGTTACAACGCCAATTTATCAAACAAGTACGTATATGCAAGATGGTATTGGCGACATGAGACAGGGATATGAATATTCTCGTTCGGCAAATCCAACACGCAGTGCTTTAGAGGGTTTAATTGCAGATTTAGAGCAAGGTGAAAGTGGCTTTGCATTTGGTTCTGGTATGGCAGCTATTTCAGCAGTTATTATGTTATTAGATAAAGGTGACCATTTACTCATCAATTCAGATGTATATGGTGGTACTTATAGAGCTTTAACAAAAGTGTTTAATAGGTTTGGTATTGATGCTGAGTTTATCGATACGACAAATATAGAAGCTGTTGAACAATATATTAAACCTGAAACGAAAATGTTATACATTGAAACGCCGTCTAATCCTTTATTACGTGTCACTGATATTAAAAAATCAGCAGAAATTGCTAAAAAGCATCATTTAATTTCGGTTGTTGATAATACATTTATGACGCCATATTTCCAAAATCCATTAACATTGGGCATTGATATTGTTTTACATTCAGCCACAAAATATATTGGTGGTCATAGCGATGTTGTTGCCGGATTAGTTGCAACAAGTGACGCTGAATTAGCTGAACGTTTAGGATTTATTCAGAACTCAACTGGTGGTGTGCTTGGACCTCAAGATAGTTATTTACTGATTCGTGGCATAAAAACACTTGGATTACGCATGGAACAGGTTCAACGTAATACACTTGCTATCATTGATATGTTACAACAACATTCAGCAGTGAAACAGGTATTCCATCCAAGTATCTCGGACCATTTAAATCATGATATTCACGAAGCACAATCTGAGGGCCATACAGGTGTTGTCGCATTTGAAGTCGCTGACATAGAAAGTGCTAAAAAAGTAATCAGTGAATCACATTATTTCACTTTAGCTGAGAGTTTAGGTGCTGTTGAAAGTTTAATTTCAGTACCTGCATTAATGACACATGCTTCAATTCCTAAAGATATTCGTGAAAAAGAAGGCATCGCCGACGGATTAGTACGTTTATCAGTAGGTATTGAAGATACAAAAGATTTAGTCGAGGATCTAGAACAATCATTAAACGCATTAGGTTAATAGTATAAATTTCAAAAAGAAATGAAAGGCATATAGGAATAAGTTGGGAATAAGCCTGAAATCAATTTAGAATCATTGATTTCAGGCTTATTCCTTTTTTATATATGGTTATATTTATCATTATTTGAGTTTGAAGTTTGATGTTGTGCGTAAGTATCGTTAAGTATATCTGAGTTAGTTTTTTGTAATTTACTATAACGACCTTTCGGTATTTTGTTTTCTGTAACCTCTACTTTAGGATAAATGAGTAATGGAATCAGTCCGATAATGCCAAAAATGATAAAGCTATATTCATAATTTAGTATATCAATTACAATACCAGCGATAGATGAACCTATGACTTGTCCAACCGCTAGAAGTAAGAAAGGTATGCCTATGCCAAGAGAAGCATTTTTGACAAACAGTTTGATTCCCCAAACCAGTAAAACACCGGTTAAGAAAATATAACTCAGGCCGAATAATGATGACGCAATAAATGGTAGTAACCAAATGCTTGGCGTGTATGCTAATAATACACTAGCGCATGCTAATGCAATAACGCCAAAATTAAACGCGAAGTGAATCCCTTTTTTATCGATAATTGAACCAGAAATACCACCAACTACACCAAATATGCCAATTAAAATCCAAAAAATAGAAAGTGCTATATCTGAATAATTGCCTGTTAATTGGACAATGGGTTTTGAGAAAGTCCAAATGGTGCAGTAGATATACCGAGCAGTGTAGAGGCAGTGACGATACGTGTGCTCGCAGAAATATCTCTAATATTAAGACTACCTGTATGAATTTTAATATCTTTTTGAAGCTTCGGTATGACGATATAGTTCCAAAATAAAACGACCAATGCAATTAAAGCATATATTAAATAAGTATCACGCCAATCTAAAAATACAAGCATTGCTGTTATACCAGTAAACATTAAACCCATACTCGTTCCTGAATTAATCAAAGTATTTGCTTTACCTTGATCTTGAAGATTAATCCACAACGAAATGGTATAGCCATACGGAGGAGAAACGAGACCGGTGCTTGCACCTGTAAAAATAACACCGATAGATAGAATGATTGCATTGCTTGATACGCCAATAGTAATCAAACCAATGACTACAGAGATGCCAGCAAGTATTATCATACGTTTTGGACCAATCGTATCTGTCTGTAGAGTTGAATAAACGATTGTAAAACAATACGCTAAATAAAATAAAGACGAAATTAGACCAGCTTGAGATGCAGATAAAGATAAATCATTAGTAATGTCTGGTAAAAAGAGACCAAAACTAAAACGGCCTAATCCATAGGTCGTTGCGATCATAGCAATACCAGGGAATACAAGTTTTGAAAATTTCATTAATAGGAACCTCCTTTTATAGATAGAATGTTCATTCTACTTAGAACTAAAAATATATAGAATGTTCATTCTACTTTTGTGTAAAGATAACGAGTAAGTGCATTTTGTATTAAAATACTTCAAATTCGTTTGGAATTATTGATTATGTGCTTCATTTAATAATAACTTGGCCATTGTGATAGCATGCGAAGTCGCATCTTTAGAACCTAATAAAGCAGTCATAGAAGTTGTACCTTCTAAAAGCAAAGTATATTGAACGGCTAAATCATAACCATTTTCAATACCAGCATCATCAGCAAGTTTTTCTAAATAATGTAACAGTCTTTCTTTGTGACCTCTTGCTGTACTTTCAATCTCATTATCCGTGTCTGCATAATCCTCAATAGCACGCATAAACATATCACCTTTATACGAATAATCATTTAACCACTGACAATGCGCCGTGACTGCTGATATAAAAGGTTTTTCAGGATGTTGTTCAACGTGACTGTCTAGATAGTGCCAATAACGTGTTTCACGCTGTTTCAGTACTTGAGCCACTAAGTTATCTTTAGATTCAAAATGATTATATAGCGTCATCGTTGCGACATTAGCTTCTTGTATAATTTGCTTCAAACCTACACCTTTAAAACCATATTCATAAAATAGGCGTTCTGCTACACTCAAGATATCTTGTTTCTTTTGTGACATATATCTCACACTTTCAAAGTAGAATGGTCATTCTATTTAATTCTAGCAACGCACAATGAGAATGTCAAAAAAAGCGTAAAGCTCAATACACTTATCTGATTATAAAGTGTATTGAGCTTTACTAATAGCGTCGGATGATATTTGCATGATTTAGTTGTCGTAACCAAGCGTAGTTATTTCTTTGGAATGCCGATGACATGTCCGAGTTGTTTAGGTACGTCGAAAGTGTTTTGTTGATCAAAATAGTGTTTGATTTTTTCTTGGATGGGTTTAGGAAAGTCCATGCTTCGTCTTGTTTCATTGCCAACACCCATCATAATGGCTTCATATGTTGCATTGCGTTCATCGTTGCTATTATACATTGTTAAGAATAAATGTACTCTTTTGGCATCGTAATCGTAAATATGTACTTTAATATAGAAGGATTCATCGAGTAAAAGTTCTTTTAAAAATGAAATATGCGCTTCTACGCTGAACATTGTCACATCTTGACTATGACGATAATCTGTGGAGAAATCGATAGATTCAAAAAAGCCTACAACAGCATCACTGAAAATGGAATAATATTGCGCATCATGCATATGATTATTATTGTCTATCCAAGATGGCTGTACCGTATTTTTATAGATATATTCATCTGTCACAAAAATCACTCCTTTATTTTTTATAAGCCTGTACTATTGTATCAATTATGTATGAACAGAGTTAACAATTTGTTTTACGAGGCTTAAAAATAGTTAATTCTTTATAAAATGCATAATGTAAGATAGTATGATATTTAGCTTACTAGAAAAATTTACAACTGGAAAAGGGGGACATATATGGTATTGGTTGCCTTAATATTATTCATTATTTCTATTGTCTTTCTTATTTATTCTATTACATTATTAATGGGCAAAGATGGTACCATGTTTAGTTTGTTTACAAAAGAAGAAAAAGCATTAACTAAAGGACAAAAGTTAACCATTTATCTCATTACTATTGTATTATTTGTAGCAAGCTTAGTTTGGCTACTTAACCTGATTTAAGAAATAGACTTTGAACGTTAATAATATAACAGAACGCATATTCATAATAAAAAGGACTGGAAATGATTCCAGCCCTTTTTTTAAAACTAATACTTTCTTAAAAAATCTACATCACGGTCAAAGATTTGTTTGACGACATAACATTGAACTGCAGTTATGATACTTTCAATCACTTGCGTTTTATTAGATAAGATACGAAGGCTGAAACCGTGAGTTGGTAAATGTGTGATACCAAAACGGCAGTCATATTTATGTTGGAAGTGTTTAATTTCCTCATAAACTTGTTCAATAAATTTTTGATTAACGCTAGGGTGGATGAAATAACAAGAACCTAGATGCGTATAATCTTCCATATAACCTAGACCATCCACATTTTGTTTCTGTGGATCGAGTAACATATTATCAAACGTTACCAATGCATCATCTACATATATTTCGTTTAGTAAGTGCATATACGTATAACTAAAACGTTTATCTGATTTGGAATAACCTGGTGTAAGAATATCTGTATAGAATAGAGACGCAGTTGATTCCAAATTGAATACATTGTGTTGATAAAACTTTGCGTTTTCAAAGGCTATAATGGGATCACCAACATATTCAGCATAACCATTATTTTTTATATTAAAGGTTTGGTATTGCTCGACATGATCATTCAATGTTTTATAAATTTTTGTGGCACCTTGTGAAGTTAATATAACTTTAGCATCAGAATCAATATTAAAATTCATCGTATAGCGGTCACCATCTAAGTATCCGCCACCTACGTTGACGATATAGAAGGTGGGGATATCAGATTGATTTAGATAGACTGGACGCATGACTTTTAAGGCTTTTTCAAAAAAGACATCTCTAGCAACAGATTTTTTACCATTGTTAAAAACGGATAAATCTAATTGTCCTGTCCAAGCTTGTTTGTTGTTAGACATTTAGGCTAATCCTTTAAGAAATACATCTTGTTCAATCCATTGTATGACTTCATCCAAGCCTTCGTCTGTTTTAAGATTTGTAAAAGTAAATGGTCGGTTACCACGGAAGACTTTCGTATCTTCTGCCATGCGATCTAATGATGCGCCAACGTAAGGTGCTAAATCTGTTTTGTTAATGACGAAAAAGTCCGACTTAATCATACCTTGGCCACCTTTACGTGGGATTTTCTCTCCTTGGGCAACATCGATAATATAGATTGAAAAGTCGACAAGTTCAGGACTGAATGTAGCAGCTAAGTTATCGCCACCTGATTCTATGAAGATAAGTTCAATATCATCATTGCGCTCTTTTAATTCATCGATTGCTGCAAAGTTCATTGACGCATCTTCACGAATTGCTGTATGAGGGCAACCACCTGTCTCTACACCGATGATTCTATCTTCGGGTAAGACACCTGAATTCACTAATATTTTCTCATCCTCTTTAGTATAGATATCATTTGTAATTACACCGATACTCATGTCTTTCGCTAAGCGTTTGACAATTTTTTCGATAAGTTGCGTTTTCCCTGCACCAACAGGGCCGCCGACACCTATTTTAATTGTATCTGTCATAAAGCTTGTCCTCCTAAGATATAAAAATTCTTACATTTACGTTTTCATGTTCCATTTGATTGATTTCCAAACCTGGTGCTGTAATACCGAGCTGTGACGCAGGAATTGTCATGATATGGTCTCTTGTTTCTTTCATGATTGGAATCATTTTATGAACAATACGCTGTCCGGCAGTTTGTCCTAATGGAATTGCACGAACGGCATTTTGAGTGAGACTGGACACATTTTGATATAGATAATAGTCAATGATGGTTTCGATATCGACACCGAGATGGTGACCAAGCATTGTAAAGCAAATTGCAGGATGCAAGGATGCTTTTTTATCTTTCATTTGGGCATGATACCAATTAATCCAATCGCTATCATATAATTCAGACGCAAGTTTAACCATGCGATTTCCCATTTGTTTTGAACCTTGTCTCGTTTCTTTTGGTAAGTTTTGAACAAAAAGAATACGATCTAATTTCAATATTGCTTTTGTATCATTTTCATTTAGGGCATCATACACTAAACGCATTGTTAAACCATCTGCATATGTTAATTGCTCATTTAAAAATAACACGAGCCATTGTTGGAAACTTTCTTCGTCATGGACAGTATCACGCTGGATATATGTCTCAAGTCCAAATGAATGACTGAATGCGCCTGTTGGGAATTGCGAATCGCAAAATTGAAACAGGCGTAGGTGTGCATGATCAATCATGTGAATGTCCTATGTGTCTGAATGCTTTGTTAACTTTGCGGTCTTCATGTTCATAAGGAATACCTAGGTCTTTTAATAAAGATTCCACTAAGTAGTCATATTGAACGAGCATTTCAGTTTCTGTGAATTGTGCTGGTAAATGTCTGTTACCAAGTTGATGAGCGATATCTCCCATTTCTTGTAATGTACGTGGTTTGATTACCAGTAAATCTTCAGAATTTACATCAACAACAATCATATTTTTATCATCTTTATATAATATATCGCCGTATTGTAAATCAATAGGCTGTTTTAAACGGATACCTATTTCATTACCATGATCTGTTGTAACGCGTTGAATTCTTTTTACTAAATCTGAATTTTCTAGGTATACCTTTTCCATATGTTTACCTTTTTCACTATCTGAAAGATTAGCGATATTACCTACAATTTCTTCGATAATCACGATTTACCTCCTAGAATAAGAAATAGCGTTGTGTTAATGGTAATTCTGTAGCAGGTTCGCTTGTAATTTTCTCTCCATCAACAAAAACTTCATATGTTTGTGGGTCAACGTCTAAATCTGGTGTTGCATTATTGTTTTTCATATCTTTTTTACTTAATTTACGGATATTGTGCACAGGTCTTAATTTGCGTTTTAAGCCTAAAAGTTTACCAATATCGTTTTCATAAGCAGTTGTAGAAACAAAAGTCATCGATGTACTTTGTAGATTTCCACCTAATTGACCATACATTTTGCGATATTTTAAAGGTTCTGAAGTAGGGATAGAGCCATTCGCATCTCCGTTGATTGCAGCGTTGATTAACCCGCCTTTAACGATGACATCAGGTTTAACGCCGAAGAATGCTGGTTCCCAAAGAATGATGTCGGCTAATTTACCTTCATCAATTGAACCTACATAGTCAGAAATACCATGTGTAATGGCTGGGTTAATTGTATATTTTGCTATATAGCGTTTAATACGATTATTGTCATTGTATTCACTGTCGCCATCTAATAATCCACGTTGTTCTTTCATACGGTGAGCAACTTGCCAAGTACGGGTAATTACTTCTCCGACACGTCCCATTGCTTGTGAATCAGAACTTACCATACTAAATACGCCCATATCTTGAAGTACATCTTCAGCTGCAATGGTTTCTTTACGAATACGTGAATCCGCAAACGCAATATCTTCAGGGATAGATGCATTTAAATGGTGGGTAATCATAACCATATCTAAATGTTCATCGATTGTATTTACAGTATAAGGTAACGTCGGATTTGTTGAAGAAGGTAAAATGTTAGCATACGCAGCAGACTTAATTAAATCGGGCGCATGACCACCACCAGCACCTTCCGTATGATACATATGCAATACGCGATCTTTTACTGCAGCCATTGTTTCTTCCATGAAACCAGCTTCATTTAACGTATCTGCGTGCAACGCGATTTGTACGTCATAGTCATCTGCGACTTGTAAAGCATGATCAAGTGCTGAAGGCGTTGCACCCCAGTCTTCATGCACTTTTAAGCCGATTGCACCAGCGTGAATTTGTTCGACTAAAGCTGTGTGGTTTACAGCTTGCCCTTTACCAGTAAAGCCAATATTCAACGGTAATGACTCTGCTGCGAGTAACATACGATGTAAGTGCCATGGTCCAGGTGTGACAGTTGTCGCCTTCGTACCCTCAGACGCGCCTGTACCGCCACCGATATGTGTTGTGATACCACTTTCTAATGCAACTTGCGATTGTTCAGGGTTAATGAAATGGACATGTGTATCTATGCCACCCGCAGTTACAATTTTACCTTCAGCAGAAATAATGTCTGTTGTAGCACCAATAATAATATCTACGTTATCCATAATATCTGGATTGCCTGCTTTACCAATTTTCATGATATAGCCATTTTTAACGCCGATGTCGGCTTTGACAATCTTATCGTAATCAATAATCATCGCATTTGTGATGACTAAATCAGCAACTTGCTTGTCATCACGTGTGACATTTGGATTTTGTGCCATACCATCACGGATAGACTTACCACCGCCGAATGCAGCTTCATCTCCATATGTAGCGTAATCACGTTCTACGCGAGCAAATAAGTTTGTATCGCCTAATCTTACAGAATCACCAACAGTTGGTCCATAGAGACTTGTATATTGGGATTGCGTCATTTTAAAGCTCATACTTTTTACCCTCTTCCTTTGTTAGCATTTTCACTCGTTTTGTCTTGTTCAGCAATGACTTCTGTTGCAGTACTATCATCTTCTGGTTTATAAACACGTGACTCATCGATGGAACCATTTACGTCACCATGAAAACCGTAGATTTTACGTTTACCACTGTATTCTACGAGTTGTACTTCTTTTTCATCACCAGGTTCAAAACGAACAGCCGCGCCTGCTGGTATATCTAGACGTTTGCCATAGGCTTTTTCATGATCGAATTGTAACGCTGGGTTAGCTTCGAAAAAGTGATAGTGTGAACCAACTTGGATAGGGCGATCGCCTGTATTTTTAACATTAAGGATTGTTGCATTATGCCCTTGATTCACTTCGATTTCTGTACGTTTGACTATAATTTCACCAGGTTTCATAATTTTAATCCTCCTCTAAACGATTGGGTGATGGACAGTAATGAGTTTCGTACCATCTGGGAACGTTGCTTCGATTTCCATTTCAGTTAACATATCTGCAACGCCTTCCATCACGTCATCTTCATTTAATATTTGTTTACCATAGCTCATGAGTTCGGCAACTGTTTTTCCGTCTCTAGCGCCTTCGAGTAACTCGAAACTGATAATAGCTACAGCTTCCGGATAATTTAATTTCAAACCTCGTTGTTGACGTCTGCGAGCTAAATCTGCTGCGATGACCAACATCAGTTTATCTTGTTCACGTTGTGTAAAATGCACAATCTCACTACCTTTCGACAAATTGAATTGTGTACATAAAAATTTATATGTGCACCTTAATAATAAGACGATTAATTTGGAACTACAAGAATAAACCATTACATTCCACAAAATTAAAAAACATTTAAATAAAATCATGATATATATTGCTTTAATTTTTTGTATTTCTCATATATTATTGTTTAAGTCAGAATATATAGAAATCAGGTGACAATGTGGATGCGATTCGAATTGTATTGAAGAATATCTCACAAGTACTACTGCTAAATAATGCATGGACGGGATTATTTATTTTGCTAGGGTTATTTATAGGTAGCTGGAAGGTGGGTGTGATGGCACTCATAGCGAGCGTCATTGCATTGTTACTAGCAAAAAGGACTAATTATTCAGAAGAAGAAATCAATACAGGATTATCAGGTTTTAATCCAGTATTAACAGCAATTGCATTGACATTATTTTTAGTGCCAAAATGGTACAGTTTAATTATTATTTTAGTTGCAATCATCATTACGATGCCAATCGGTTCTGCATTTAGAGAATTCTTTAAACCTTTTGGTGTACCTATGTTAACGATGCCTTATGTGTTCGTAAGTTGGCTCATTTTACTCATGTCATTTCAATTTAAATTCGTAAATGCTGATGTAAATATTCTTCCCAATGCGATACAGGAAATTCAATTTTCGGGTCATCATATTCAATTTATCAATGCTTTTTTATCCGGATTTAGTGAAATATTTTTATTGAAAAGTGTGTTAGCGGGCACGTTAATATTAATCGGCATTTTTATAGCATCTAGAAAAGCGGGTGTTTATGCGATAGTAGCCAATTTAATAGGATTTTTAGCAGTGATTGTATTAGGTGCAAATCATGATCAAATTAATGAAGGTTTATTCGGCTATAATGTGATACTCACTGTGTTAGCGCTAGGCATAGCGTTTCGAACTAGAATACAACGACCAATTAGTATCGTTTTAGGTATATTGCTGACTGTGGTAATCCATGCAGGTATGACGACATTATTAACACCCTATGGACTCCCTGTCTTTACACTGCCGTTTATTATCGCAACGTGGATAATGCTATTTGCGGGTAATCAAATGAAAGCGCAAGAAATATAATCATAGGTTATTAATAATGAATGTTATGCAAGATAAAGTCATAAGTATATTTTCTAAGTGATTAATAATTTATTAGGAAGAAGGAATATGAATGAAAAAAATGGTCGCACTATTAGCAACAACAGCGATTGTGTTGGCAGGTTGCAGTGGATCAGGTAATGAATCAAAAGGTAAAACATTGAATGTCGAATTGCCACTAAAGACAACTTCTATAGCACCTTACGAAACAGATGTACCTGTTAAGATAGGCTCAGCAGAATCACTATTTAAAGCAGGTGCGAATGGTAAAGTACAAAAACTTTTAGTAGATACGTATAACCAGAAATCACCAACGCAATTAGATTTGAAATTAAAAGATGACATTAAATTTCAAAATGGTAAAAAAGTAACGGGCCAAGCTGTAAAGGCGAGTCTTGAGGAAAGTATAAAAAAAAGTGATCTCGTTAAAGGCTCATTACCAATTAAAGAAATTAAAGTAGATGGCCAAAATGTAAGTATCACTACCAAAGAGGCTTATCCTGAATTAGTATCTGAATTGGCTAGTCCATTTTCGGCTATTTACGATACAAAAGCGGATAGTGATGTAACGAAAGCGCCTGTTGGTACGGGACCATACCAAATTAAAGATTACAAACAATCTCAAAATATTAAACTAGATCAATTTAAGGATTATTGGCAAGGTAAACCAAAATTAGACCATGTAAATGTTACATATCAAGAAGATGGTAATGTGCGTTCAAGTAATCTAAGTTCAGGCAAAGCCGATGTCATCACAGATGTGCCAGTCGAAAAAGAAAAAACATTAAATCAAGGTGATAAAACGACAACATCTTCAGTTTCTGGATTTAGAACGTCCTTGATTATGTATAACCACACAAGTAAAAAAATGACGAAACCGGTGCGTGAAGCCCTTGACAAAGTTGTGGATAGAGAAAGCATTGCTAAAAATGTCTCCAAGAATCATGCGACACCTGCCACTGGGCCATTTAATACAAAATTAGATTTTATTGATAAACAACAGGTACAAAAGCAAGATATTGATGAAGCTAAAAAAATAATGGCAGCGCAAGGCTACACGAAAGCACATCCTTTAAAACTAACGGTATCAACATATAACGGACGTCCAGAGCTTCCAAAAATGGCTCAAGTACTTCAATCAGATGCTAAAAAAGCAAATATTGATATTACGATTCGTAACTTAGATGATATTGAGGGTTATCTTAAAGACAAGAGCCAATGGGATGCATCAATGTATAGCTTTGGAACGATTCCTAGAGGTGATACGGGTTATTTCTTTAATCAAGCGTATAAGCCTGAGGGTGCAATCAATGCAGGTGGATATGACAATGCGAAAGTAACCAAACTGATTGATCAATTCAATAAAACAGTTGATAAAACTGAACGTAATCGACTAACTAATGAAATTATCGATATTACAGATAAAGATAAAGCCAATAGTTATCTTACTTATATGGATAATATTGTCGGTATGAATAAAAAAGTTAAAAACTTAAAAGCAACGCCTGAAGGCATTTATCTCATTGATTATAAGGTTGATAAAGCGAAATGATATTAAAAAATATACTTTCTAGAATTGGACAAATGATCATTGTATTGTTTGTCCTTTCTACTATTACTTTTATTTTAATGAAACTTACGCCAGGAGATCCTATAGATAAAATATTACATTTGGATGTAGCAAATGTTTCAAGTGATCAAATAGAAGCGACTAAAGCAAAACTTGGGCTAGACCAACCCGTAATCATTCAGTATGTGCAATGGCTCGGGCAAATTATCCAATTAAATTTTGGGACCAGTTATCAAACAGGTGAACCCGTTATCAAAGAATTAATTTACTATACACCGCCAACATTATTTATCGCAGTGATGACAATAGTTGTCGTGTTTGTCGTAGCCATACCATTAGGCATGATTGCAGCAAAGTACTATCATACATGGTTAGACAGTTTAATAAGAAGTGTGACATCTTTTACAGTAAGTATACCGTCCTTCTTCTTGGGTACGATATTGATTTATGTGTTTGCGCAAAAGTGGAATCTACTCCCGTCCTCTGGTCTTGATACAATGGCAGGCTATATATTACCAGTCATTGCATTAAGCGTTGGTATGAGTGCATATTACGTAAGGTTAATGCGTTCAAATTTAGTCGAACTCTACCAATCAAAAGAAGTGGAAGCAGCAAGATTAAGAGGGATGTCTGAACGTTATATATTATGGCAAGATTTATTTAAACCAGCAATTATTCCAATCATTACGGTGTTAGGTATGTCTGTGGGCAGTCTAATCGGTGGTACTGTTGTGATAGAAAATTTATTTGGTATACCAGGGATTGGTCATTTTCTTGTAGATAGTATTCGAGCACGTGATTACCCTGTTGTTCAAGGTGCTGTTATCATGATTGGTTTCTTTGTTGTATTAGCAAATACAATGAGTGATTTACTGTTATTATGGATTGATCCCAAGCGACGATATAACAAGCCAACGGATATTGAACGCATGAAACGTCAGGATGGTGAGTCATTATGAAGCAGATTAACCGACGAAATATGATATTTTATGCATTTGCGATTTATTTTGTTGTACTTATCATTGCACAGTTTTTTGTATCGTCTTATAGTGCATACGAAGTCAATTTAGGCAGTAGTTTGGAAACGCCAAATTTAACACATTGGTTAGGTACGGATGATTACGGACGTGATTTATTTTCAAGAGTGATTATCGGTGCTAGATATACATTGATTATAAGTTTAATTACGCTGTTTATTACAGTTATCATTGGTGTGCCATTAGGCCTGCTTGCTGGCTATAAGAAAGGTATCGTGGATACGTTCATTATGCGCTTGATTGATATTGGATTAAGCATTCCTGAGTTTGTGTTAATGATTGCATTAGCTAGTTTTTTCAAACCGAGTATTTGGAACCTTGTCATTGCGATTACAATTATCAAGTGGATGACCTATACAAGATTAACGCGATCAGTAGTTAGTAGTGAAATCAATAAACCATATATACAGATGGCAAGGTTATTTCATGTACCGACACATGTCATTATTTTTAAACATTTTATGCCGCAAGTGATGCCATCTATTATTGTATTAATGACGGTAGATTTTGGGAAAATAATATTATATATTTCTTCACTTTCATTTTTAGGATTAGGTGCACAACCACCATCTCCTGAATGGGGCGCGATGCTCAATGTAGGCAGAGATTATATTAGTTCCTACCCATTACTGATTATTGTGCCAGCCTGTTTAATTACTGTTACGATTTTATTATTTAACTTAGCAGGCGACGCGCTGAGAGATAGGTTATTGAAAGGACAACGTGATGTGAATGACTAATATACTAGAAATAACAAATTTATCTATAGCAGATCGTTTTGGTAATAAGCTGATTCAACACGTGGATTTAGGTCTTAAAAAAAGTAAAGTGAATGTCTTAATTGGTGAGAGTGGTTCTGGCAAAAGTTTAACAGCTAGAGCAATGGTCCAACAGATACCGAACACACTAGATATGCAATACGATTGCATGACTTATGAACATAGTGAGATGTCTGATATGCACAATCTTTTAGGTAAAGAAATTGGTTTTATTTCTCAAAACTATACACACAGCTTTAACGATCATACGAAACTTGGGAAACAATTGATTTCTATATATAGACAACATTACAAGACAGATAAAAAAGGTGCGCAAAAAATTGTGGAACAAGCACTATCATGGGTCGAATTAAATCCTTCTCAAATGATGTCAAAGTACCGTTTCAGCCTTTCTGGAGGGCAATTAGCTCGAGTTCAAATTGCTAGCGTATTAATGCTCAATCCTAAGGTCATTATTGCCGATGAACCAATAGCTTCATTAGATGCTGTTACAGGCGTGAGTATTATGAATTTGATTAAACATTTGGCTGAAGTACACAAAGTGACTTTGCTGTTAATAACACATAATCTATCGCATGTATTAGATTTTAGTGACTGGATTCATGTCATTAAAAATGGTGAAATGGTAGAGTCCAATCATATTGATGCTTTTAAAAATAATGATGTTAAACCGTATAGTTTAAAATTATTTAATTCCCGTAGTCGATTAAAGAAAGGGGATTACCATGCTTAATTTAACAGACGTTAGCTTTAGCTATAAACATGAAGCTATTTTAAAAAAGATTCAATTATCCATACAAGCCGACGAGATTGTCGGAATCGTTGGTGAAAGTGGTTCTGGTAAGACGACACTAGCAAAAATAATGCTCGGATTACTTCAACCAACACATGGTGAAGTTATCACGCATAAGGAACGCGTTTTACCAATATTTCAACATGCTGTAGATAGCTTTAATCCTAAATTTAAAATTAGAAAATCTATGGAAGAGCCAATAAAGTATCAACGTAGAGGGGAATCACAAAAGGCGGCGCAACGCTTGTCTGATTTAATGGCCTATATGCAATTAGATACAAAATTGATGGATCGATTGCCTGAAGAGTTAAGTGGTGGCCAATTGCAGCGTTTTAATACGATACGTACATTAATGTTAGAACCTGACATACTTATTTGTGACGAAATTACAGCAAGCTTAGATGTCATTGCAGAACAACGTATGATTGATATATTAAGGCATTATTATAAAACAACACATAAAGGCATGATATTAATATCACATGATCTTGCGTTTCTAAATCAAATTGTTAATCGATTCATTGTAATGAAAAATGGTGAAATTGTAGATGATTTTGAAACTAAAGGTTTATTTAATGTTACGCGTCATGAATATACTAAAACACTACTTTCTATTTATTAGAAAGTAGTATTTTTTTAAATTTCGATAATAAAATATATTTAAATTTCAAAAATAATGCGTGATATATGATTGAGATTAATATATATGATTGAGATTAATATATAATAATGTATAATTGAGAATAAGATGAGAAAAGGGGAAAGATAAATGAAAAAATTAATATTTCCGTTGCTAGCACTGATGTTAATACTAGCGGCGTGTGGCAATAATTCAAGTGATGACGCTTCGAAAAAGGATAAAAAAGAAAAGACGTATACACAAGATTCAGGTAAAAAAGTAAAGATACCTAAAGATCCTAAACGTATCGTAGTGTTAGGTGCAACATATGCAGGTGGATTGAAAGAACTTGATGCAAATATCGTGGGTGTCGCAAACATTGTAGATGATAGTAAAGTGTTAAAAGACAAATTTAAAGATGTTGATAAAGTAGATGCTGAAAATGTTGAAAGTGTAGCGAAACTTAAACCAGATTTGATTATTACATACAACACTGACAAGAATTTGAAAAAATTAAATAAAGTTGCACCAACTATTGCTTTTGATTATATGAAACATGATTATAAAGAACAGCATAAAGAGTTAGGTAAAATTGTAGGTAAAGAAGATAAAGCAGAAGATTGGATTAAAGACTGGGAAGAAAAAACAAAAGATGATGGTAATGAAATTAAAGATGCCATCGGTGAAGATACAACTGTATCTATCATTAAAGATTTCGACAAAAAAATCTATGCATTAGGTAAAACATATGGTCATGGTAGTGAAATTCTATATGATTCATTTGGTTTGAAAATGCCTGAAAAAGTAGAAAAAGCGACTAAGAAAAATGATTTAGCTGATATATCTGAAGAACAAATTCCTGAAATGTCAGGAGATTATGTTGTTACACCAGTTGCCAAAGGTGCAGATTTATCATTCGAAAATAAAGATATTTGGAAAAATACAGAAGCGGTTAAAAATGGTAAAACATTTAAAGTGGATGAAGGTATCTACTGGTTAAATGATCCATATTCATTAGACTATGAACGTAAAGACTTAAAAGAAAAATTATTAAACCATTAGTCATTTAAAACAAATTAGTTAGTGAAGTAAACTTAAAACTGTCGCCAAAGTTGTTAAACTTTGCGGCAGTTTTTCTATTTGATTGAGTATGTCAATGTGTATCAATGATCATTATTTTGGTAACAGCGCCAAGATGATAAAGAAAGATGCATATGTCATAGTTTTTGAGCTAAACATTATAAGGTGACATCCTATATTAAGACAAAAAATGTATTTAGAGAATTAATTAAATAAATGTTATCATTTACATAAATAAAATCACATTGTATTAAAACGATGCTTATATCTTTGGGAGGATACGATGAAAAAACAACAGAAAATTGATAATTGGGTACAGCTCACGAAATATGTAAACTATATCGATACGATGATTGAGAAAAAATTGAAGCAAGAATACAATTTGAGTGTAAAAGAATTTTATGTGTTGTATGAGATTTACAAAGCTAAAGGGAAAAAATATAAAATTAATGATTTGATTAAAATTGTAGATTTAAGCCAAAGTGCAATGTCACGTTTAATCGTAAGAATAGAAAAGCCAACGAAAGCATTAGTAGTGAGACAAGAATGTCTTGAAGATCACCGGGCGATGTATATTTATTTAACTGAGGAAGGACAGGACATTACTGAAAAAGCTTTGAACACGTATGAAAGTCTAATCTCAAAAGTGAGCTTTTCTAATATTCGTAAGCTTTCTCAAATAGATAGTATAGATTAATGGTGTATGTAAGCTATAACGATAGCTGTGTTGATAAATAAACAGCAGTATAAATATTTGGTTGAATGATAAAACGAGTGTTTTATAAATAAAAGGGCTAAAACATGTACGCATGTTTTAGCCCTTTTTATTCGTATTATTAAGATTGACGTTTTTTAGAATGCTTCACACCATATAGAAGGTAAATGAGCAACCCAATAATAAACCAGATGAGTGTGTATAATTTTGCTTCAGCACCTAAGCCCCAGAATACAACAACGACACTGACAAACGTGATGATTGGCATAACAGGGTAGAATGGCATTTTAAAAGCTGGCATCGGAATATCTTTTCCTTCTCTTGGGCGTAACCCAAAAATACCAATGGAAACAAACATAAATGCGACCAAGGTTCCTGCAGAAATTAACTGCGCAAGGAAGGCGAATGGGAACATAGAGCCAATGATAACTGCAATCACGGTTAAAATAATTAATGAACGATTAGGTAAATTTTTCTTGTTTAGTTTTCCTAACCAAGAAGGTAATAAACCATCACGACCAAAGGAATATAGTAGACGTGAGCCAGCTAACATCATTCCAATAAGGGCTGTGAACATACCAATAACAGAAATTGCTTGCACAATAGCTGCCACAACACCAAAACCACTTTGTCTTAAGGCCCAACCAACAGGTTCAGCATTATCAGCATAAGCTGAATAAGTAAACATACCTACAAGGACAAGTGATACTGCGACAAATAGAATGACAGCTATTGCTAATGACCCTAAGATACCGCGAGGCATTGTTTTTTGTGGATTAATTGCTTCAGCCGAATTTGCTGCAATTGAATCAAAACCAATATATGCTAAGAATATCATTGATACACCTGCATAAATACCTTGCCAACCACCAAAGGAACCTGTTTCAGTTACTTTATGTTCAGGTATAAATGGTACATAATTGCTTAAATCAATAGCGGTTAAACCTACTACGATAAATAGTAAAACAGCTAAAACTTTAATTACAACGAGTATATTTTCAATACGTGCTGCTGCCGAAACACCATATGACAAGAGACAAGCAGTAAGTAAAATGACCACAGCGGCAACGATATCAATGATGCCTCCATCTGTCCCTAATGTATTGGATAATGATTTGGGTAATTCAATCCCTAATGGTGAGACGAGACCACGTAAATTTGCCGAAAAACCAGAGGCAACAAAGGCGACGGCTATAAAGTATTCAGCTAACAATGCCCAACCGGCAACCCAACCGAATACCTCCCCAAATACGACATTAATCCAAGAATATGCTGAACCAGCAAACGGCATTGCCGATGACATTTCAGCATAAGCAAAAGATACGAGACCCGCTACAACTGCAGCTAATAAGAACGAAAGTGCAACTGCTGGCCCAGTATGCTGTGCTGCGACTACACCTGGTAATGTAAAAATAGAAGTTGAAACAATGGTACCAACACCTAAAGCAAGGAAATCTTTTACACGTAATGTTCTATTTAAATGTGCATCCTTCACTTGATAGACGGAAGGATCTTCTCTTTTTAAAATCTTATTAAAAAAACCTTTCATAATGAACCTCTCCCAATGAATAATATATCGTAAAACTTAATAACTAATTTATGATAATGTATATCATAGCACATATATATCTAAATATTCAGAAAATTTTATAAAAATATGTGTAAATATACACAAAAATACCACTTTTATGTGAACTTTTGTTAAGCAGTGTTTAATACCAGTAGATGATTACCTAGAAATTTTTAGAAAGGTGATAATAAAGCTAATTAACACATACTTTTAGCAGCGCATTAATATTTTCAAAAAGTATTTTTATTTAGCCTCATTATAATAGAATGCTCTGATGAAAAATAATTTATACATCCCGAAAGTTAGGCACATGGTCTTAACTTAAAGGATGTATTTTTATTTATATTAAAAACAGTGATTTATAGTTTTATTCAAGTGCAAATGGTAAGCTAATATTAAATTTGAGATTGAATGAAATAGGGGGTATTTATTATGAATATACAATCATCATGGCTTAATTTACCAGTAAAAGATTTAAAAGCGAGTGCGACTTTCTTTGAAAATATTGGGTTTACGATTAAAAAGAATGAAGCTGTTTTAGACAAAATGAGAGGTATTGAAACAGCAGATTATAAAATCATTATGTTAATTGAGCAAGGTCAATTTGAAAAAGTGGCGCAACAATCTGATATAGTTAGACATGAAGCATTGGTTTCAGTTTCTGTAAAAGAGGCAGCAGAGGTAGATGACTTATTAAATCTTGTTGAAACAGCAGGTGGAAAAGTACTTCAACGTGGTACAAAACATGAAGGCTTTTATGGTGGTCTATTTAGCGATATTGATGGACACTTATTTAATATTATCGCAATGTAATTTAAACTATAACGTAAACATTTATATACAGTATTGAAGGGAGTATCAGTATGATAAAAGCAATTGCGGTAGATAAAGATGGTACATTTCTTAAATCTGACCATACCTATGACAAAGCATATTTTGATCGTTTATATCAAAAAATTGTACAGCAAAATATAAAATTTATCGTAGCTAGTGGTAATCAATATGCACAGTTACGCTCATTTTTTCCTGACAAGGTAGATAATATCACTTTTGTAGCAGAAAATGGCGCGGTAACTTATCAAAATGATGCATTGTTGACAGCACATTATTTTGACCAACAACTCATATTTGAAGTTTTAGAAATGATTCATCAAACGTATCATATCAGTGATGTTGTTTTAAGTGGTATACATTCAGCATATGTAAGTGATGAGAGTAGCGACGAATTCCTAAATTTTATACGAAATTATTACTATGATATCAAAAAAGTAGCTTCATTTAATGAAATCACAGAGGATCACTTTGTAAAAATAGCTTTACGGATTAAAGATGAAGACTTGGTTAAGCAAGTGACTAACGAAATAGAACAACGTTATAAAGGGAAGATACGTGCAGTGACAAGTGGAAATGACAGTGTGGATTTAATCTTACCTAGTGTGAATAAAGGCGTTGCGATCAAAGAATTGTTAAAAGAATGGGACATACAGCAAGACGAATTACTCGCGTTTGGTGATGCCAATAATGATTTAGAAATGCTCGGTTTAACCATACATAGTTATGCTATGGCAAATTGCAGTGATGAATTAGCAGCGATTGCAAAACATCGGGCACCGTCTAACGATGAATCAGGTGTTTTACAAGTGATTGAACGATATCTTCAACAATAGTGCATTTAATAATAAAACTCAATTTCAGTTATACCTGCCAATGAATAGAGGCGAGTTATAACTGAAATTGAGTTTTTATTTGCTAATTTACAATTAATACAGGTATGTCAACATTACTTGCAATTTTGTGTGTAACGTTACCAAGTATATTCTTGATATCAGATTTTTCACGCGTATTACTCATTACGATAATGTCATATGCATTTTCCTTCACTTCAGTCAAAATCGCTTGTTTAATATAACCTGCGCTAAATTTAACCGTGACAGTTAAATCGAGTGCTTCTAATTGTTGAATGAAAGGTGAGAGCACTTCGTTCTTCTCGTTTGCTAAATCTTCAAAATGCTTATTATCGTAACGTACCGACGTTTCAAGTTCACTTTCTGGAATAACATTAAATACTGTAACTTCAGCATTTTCAACGCCATTGGTTAAATTTTCCAATTCTTTAGGGACGTTATTGAACGAATTATCAAAGTCATAAGCTAATAATATTTTCTTATACATGATAGCGCCTCCTTTTTATTCATATACCCTATTAAAAATAAAGTAATAATTTAATATTGATGATTAAGTGATTGCTTAAATAAATAGGATGACGCTTGTTAGCATAGCGTTATTTTACATCTAAACCGATAATTTCGTTAACATTGTTGTAGCCATTTGATTTAAGATAATGTGCTAATTGTTTATTCAATTTCTGAGTTAGTCCTGGACCTTCAAATACTAAAGCACTATAAATTTGAACTAGCGATGCACCTTGGCGCATCATTTTTATGACATCTTCTGCGTTGAAAATACCACCAGTTCCGATAATTAAAAATTGGCCATCTGTTTGTTTATAAGCATAAGAAATGAGTTTAAGATTACGCTCGAATAGTGGTTTGCCACTTAAACCGCCAGTTTCTTCACGATGATTTGAATGCAGTGCTTCACGTTGTTGTGTTGTGTTGGCTAGTATAATGCCATCAAAAGTTTGCGTAATTGGTGTTAACATTGCACCAAGACCATCTAAAGATAAATCAGAAGTTAATTTTATGAAAATAGGAACATTAAGGCTTTCTTTATATTTATATGTCTGAATAGCTTCGCATAATTGCGAGAATTCATCTTTATCATGGAAGCTTTGTAAATTTTCTGTATTAGGTGAGCTGATGTTGACAGTAAAGAATGTGACGTCGTTTTTAAACGTATCAATCACTTTGATGTAGTCTTCATAACGCGCTTCATAAGGTGTGGATTTATTTACACCAACATTTAAACCGACTGGAATTTGATAACGATGCTTGCGTAAATAACTTAAAGCTTTATTCATACCTAAATTGTTAAATCCCATGCGGTTAATGAGTGCTTGATCTTCAACTAAACGATACATACGCGGTTTTGGATTACCTGGTTGTGGTTTAGGCGTTATACCACCAAGTTCAATTGATCCAAATCCTGCATTTTCTAAAGCTTTAGGAACTTCACAAGATTTGTCGAAGCCGGCTGCTAAACCAATAGGATTCGCAAAGTGAATGCCTTTGAGGTTTTGGTTTAATGAGTCGTTTTCGTAATGAAAGATTTTTTTAATTACAGTTAATAATTTTGGATGGTTTTGAACAAATTTAAGCGCGTCTATCGTCATTCCATGCGCTTTTTCAGGATCGAATTGAAATAACATTGGTTTGATGAGTTTATACATATAGTGATCGCTCCATTTATCAAATTTAATTAAAAATATTTATGTATCTTAAGTTCAATATGTAAAAAAGCTGAATTGAAAATGATGTCTTTAATAGACTAGCATTTTACGGAATATATGCCTAGACCAAATAAAAATAATTAATAGAAGTTTCACAGAAATCATTGGGTAGGTTTGTATGATTAAGTAGATAAGAAAAAGGAAATAACCATATATAACTTAATTTTAAGAGATTAGTGGAGGGATGATTCATGAATCAAGCGTGGCAATCACAATTGCCTTTAAGTCATATTAAAAATATCGTTCCTGTAAGTGGTGGAGATGTTAATGATGCATTTCGTATTGAAACGGATCAGGAAGATTATTTTCTACTAGTACAACGTAAGAGAAAGTCAACTTTTTTTGATGCCGAAATTGCAGGGCTCAATTTATTTGAAAAAGTCGGTATTACTGCACCGAGAGTCATTGATAGTGGAGAAATTGAAGATGACGCTTATTTACTATTAACTTATTTAGATGAAGGCGTGTCAGGTAGCCAAGAAGCATTAGGACAACTTGTGGCGCGTATGCATAGCGAGCAACAAGCAGATAATCAATTTGGTTTTGATTTACCTTATGAAGGTGGCGATATTTCATTTGATAATAGTTGGACGAATAGTTGGATTACCTTGTTTGTAGAAAAACGCTTAGATAAGCTCAAAGATAGATTGGTGCAACAAGGATTATGGGGAGACGCAGATGTCACTCAATATCAGGCAGTACGTCGTGTGATTGTAAATGAATTAGAAAGTCATAATAGCAAACCTTCATTATTACATGGCGACTTATGGGGCGGTAATTACATGTTTTTAACAGATGGTTCACCAGCGCTATTCGATCCTGCACCATTATATGGGGATAGAGAATTTGATATAGGCATTACTTCAGTGTTTGGAGGATTTACGCAAGCATTTTATGACGCTTATCATAAGCACTATCCACTGAGTGAGGGAGCAGATGTGCGCTTAGAATTTTATAGATTGTATCTTTTAATGGTACATCTAGTTAAATTTGGTGAAATGTATGCAGGTAGTGTTGATCGTTCAATGCAAAAAATATTAAATCAATAAAATAAGGAAGTGGGATAGAAATCAAATTTTCTAATAGAGATTTCGTATGCCTATCTATGCAATCAAGGCAAGGATGACTCGGATAAAGGTTTGCCTGAGCTAACGTTCATACATCAATCTCACTAGCATTTTTATGTGGCATAGCTAAGTTTCAGCTGATACATCAGAATGATTTGTGTCCATAAAAATGAAAACATCGTTTCTTTAAACAAGTGAGACGTTACATTTTCAATTCAGTCATCTACTGCCTAAACGAAAAAGAGCCTGAGGCATCTAATTATGTCTCAGGCTCTTACTCATAACAATCAAGTATCTCTAGATGATTCATTTAAATTAATCTATATCAAGTGTACCCATTTCTTCTCTTAATTGGTAAACTTTGTCTGGTGTCACGTCTTCACCTAAAGGATCAACTACTTTTAACGTTGAAAATGTATGGATTACTTGTCCACGTATCATTTTCAAATATTCTTGTCTCAAAGTTTGTTGTTCTTCTTTTTCTTCAATGCTTAACGTTTCTATTTTTTCTTTATTTGCAAGTTCATTAATTCTGTCTAGTAATGTCATTGTTTTTTTCCTCCTGTGATAAATGAGGTGGGAAGTGTGGAATAATATAATCGCCGACCTCAGTTAATAGTGATTTATATGGTCTATCATTAGATGTTAAATGCAACATCATATGATTTGTACCGATTTTTTCATATGATTTTAAAATGTTTAATAAAGTATTTCTACCTAAACGGTAGCCACCTTTAATTGGTTTAACGAGTTCATTAGGATTTAAAGATAAGTCGATAACTAATGGATGCATAAATGGTTTGAATACATCATTGTTATGCCATTCTTTTAATAAAGCTTTTTGTTTTTGAAATGGTTGTGGATAAAACATAAGGCCATCCATATTTTTCTTAATCCAGGAGAGTTCCTGTCGCGAATATCCTGTAGCAAACATGGGTATATGATTGTGTTTTGGCAATATTTGAAGACCTGAATCTTCATATAATTCAAATATTGAATTTGATATTTTTGGCGAATGTGATTGCCACAAATCATTCATTGCATAGATCGCATCCTGGAATTGCTTTGATAATTGCGTTTCTTTTATCTTGAAAGCTGGAAACTCAAATGGACGATCTCCTGTTGCTAAACCTAATAAAAATCGCTCGTCTGATATCAAGTCAAGAGAAGTTGCAGCTTTAGCTGTATGAATTGGATGACGCAATGTAGCAACAATACTAGATGTTCCGAGAGCGATTTTCGATGTTTTAGCGCTTAAATAAGATAAAAATACAAACGGATCGTAGTTTGTCGTTACATTACCTAAATGTGGACTATAAAGTGGATTATCTCTCACAAAAAGGCTTGTAAATCCAAGATTTTCAGCATACTGTGCTAAATCAACTTGATTTTCAAACGACAATGCGATGTTTTCAGAATTATCAAAAGGCAGCATTAATCCCAAAGTTAAATGGCCTTGTTGAAAAGTCCGTTTGAAACCATTGTGTTTTTGAATTGTTGTCACGTCTATCCCTCCTTAACTTGTATTTACAACACCTGATAACTAACTAACACGTGTTGTATAAATGCATTGTATACTGATTTGTTAACTAATGCAAACAACATGTTTATGCATATATTGTCTAAACAACAAAAATGAAATTGTGTTGTTTATTCACTAAAAAAGTCAGTTGAATTTAAATGATATTTATTATTTTAAAAGCTAAATTTCTAAAACGATAATACAATTATTTGATTATTATCCGAAAATTCATTAAATTGAAATAGAAAAAATTTTGATGGAGGTTGTTTATGCTTAAAAGAAAACTACGAGGTGGTATCATATTCATAATAGCTTTATTATGTACTGTGATCTCGATAAATGGAAATACATATGCTGCAACGCAAACACATCAATCGACTGATCAGTCAGCTCAGTCTGAAGACGCTAAAGTCGGTACCAATCAAATTAAGACAAGAGTCGTCTTACCTAATGACGATAGAACACAAATAGAAAATACAACAAATGGTCATTATCAATCTGTTGGCTATATTAGTATTGGAGATAATATTGCGACGGGTGTTGTGATTGATAAAAATACAGTGTTAACTAATAAACACGTTGCCAACCTTTCTGAAGGGAATATGAATTTTTCACCAGCTGCCCAAAATGAAAATACGATGCCTTATGGTACATTTTCTGAAAAAGAAATTGAAGTGTACCCAGGAAATGAAGATTTAGCGCTTATACATTTAAATAAAAATAAAGATGGGCAATCAGTTGGAGATGTAGTTCAACCGGCGACTTTAAAAGATGCCTCAGCGGTAACAAAAGATATGCCGATTACCGTAACGGGTTATCCAGGAGATAAGCCCTTGGCTACAATGTGGGAGAGTAAGGGCCAAATACTGAATACGAACACTACTGAATTTGAATATAATGCGAGTACATTCGGAGGTAATTCTGGCTCTCCTGTATTTAACGAAAATAATGAAGTGATTGGTATACACCAAGGTGGTATTGAAGGTGAAAGTAATAGTGCCGTAGCTATGACAGATGATGTATTGAGCTTTATTAATAAGAATAAAAGTTAATAAAAGGTACAAGCATGAAATCCACGACAGAGACCTAATAAGTCCTGACGTGGATTTTTATTTTAAAATCTGTTTCATTAGAAAGGGTAGTGCACCCTCAATGTAATCATTTGCTGATAATTGACTACTATGAAACCAATGCTTAGCTGTACCGTATAACCCCCATGAAAGAAATCTCGCACTTGCCGCAAGAGATTCTCTTGTTTCATTTGGATGTTGTTGGACAAGCAATGTTAAAAAGATATCCTCTAACTCTTCTTTCACTCTTTTTTCAACAACTTGTCCATAGGCTTCGCTATTTAATTTACATTCATTATGTGTTTCTTGAATATAACTCGTAATTGTAATGAAGCTAGAAGATAATGTCGTTTCGTTAAGTTCTGAAGAAACATCTAATGCATCATTTAAATTTTTTAATACAGTTTCTGAGAGCGTATAATCCATAATGTCATATTTATCATAAAAATGAGCATAAAACGTAGCGCGATTTACCGTTGCACGTTCCGTAATGTCTTTAATTGTTATAGTTTGTAATTTTTTTTCTTTAGCAATTTCACGAAAGGCGTCCATCAACAACTTTTTAGTTCTGGTTACTCTTGGGTCAACATGTGTTGTAGTCATTGACCTCATACCTCCTCTAATTTATAAAACGATTATGTATTCAAACAAATTATCTTGCTTTCGTAACGAGATGTCAATGTGAATGATTTGAACTGCATATATTACAAATTAAGCAATACGTTTAAAAACCTTACTATAAAACTTTGTCCCAAAATATTTTGTGATTTGAATTACAGTGTCATGTTATTGTTTTCCTTAATTATGCTGTTCATGAAACTATAGATGAAAATACCTAATGTAATTATGATGATCCCTATCATACTAACTGTGCTTGGAAGCGGTAAGTCCAAAAGGAGCATTTCACCAATTAATGTAAAAATGATTTCAGTCGCTTGTGTCGATTCGACTGCTCCAAGTTTTGCTTGGTTATGTTTTACCATATTGGTTGCATAGAAAAAGAGTGTCGTAGCTATTATCCCAGAGAATACGGCTACGATAAATATCTGTAAAAGTTGATTAGAAGAAGGCGGACCGGACTTCAATACACCACATATAAATATAACCACCCATATAGGTAGTGTGACGAGCGTCATACCATAAATACGTTCAAGTGTATTTAATTGATTATCCACAAGAATCATCATCTTACGATTACCTAAAGGATAGCAAAAGGCACCTATAATTAAAGGAAGTACCGACATGATAAAAACTTGTATTTCAATATGAGAAACTTGAGGTATTTGGACAAGTACAACACCCAAGACCATAATGCTAGAGGTACCTACAGAGCGCCAAGAAATACGCTCTCTTACTTTTATTTGTTGATGATTTATTTGCACATATTCATAAAATAATGGCGCGAGGAGTAGACCACAAATGATTGTTAATTGCCATGTTGCAGAGATAAGCCAGCCGGGACTGTAATTAGCGACAAATGTAATTGGCATATAAAAAAATACAAATCCTAGGGTACTCCAAATCATCCATGGAACAAAATGCGTTTTAATATGATAATGTACTTTAGTTAGGTTCTTTTTAATGTATATAATTATAAAAAGTATGGGGAACATAAATAAAAAGCGTAATGAAGCACTAAATAGCCAATTGCCTTCATCTTTAGCCATTGCATGATTCAAGATAAATGTTACAGAAAAAAATAATGCACCAAGAATACCAATTAATATTGCACGCATACGATTCACCCTTTAACATTGTAATTGAAAATAATTAATATTTTTAATTTAACATTTATTTAAAAATTAGCAAAGCTAGTATGTTTGTAAATATATTTATAGGAAATAATAAGTGTAAAGCAATATGATTTCATTTGTGTTAAAAGTATTTTGATACTTATCATGAAAAAAGTAGTATGATAAAAATGTGCAAATATTTCGAATAAGGGGTAGAAATAATGGCAGATAAATTAAAGGAGAACTCAGTAATCGGCATATACAGTTAATTGCGATTGGAGGAGCCATTGGAACCGGATTGTTTTTAGGTGCTGGACAATCTATTCACTTAGCTGGACCATCCATTTTACTCACCTATATTATTGTTGGATTTGTGTTGTTTATGTTCATGAGGGCAATGGGAGAAATGTTATTGTCAAACACTGAATTTAATTCTTTTGCGGATATCACGCATGAATATGTAGGGCCGTTAGCTGGATTTATAACGGGATGGACATATTGGTTAACATGGATTATTTCAGGGATGGCAGAAGTGACAGCAGTAGCTAAATATGTATCCTTTTGGTATCTAGATATTCCAAATTGGTTAACAGCACTGGCATGTGTATTGTTACTTATGTCGTTTAATTTATTAAGTACGAAATTATTTGGCGAATTAGAATTTTGGTTTGCAATAATCAAAGTAGTAACTATTGTGGCATTGATTATTGTGGGCATTGTAATGATTATCATGGCTTATAAAACGCCATTTGGTCATGCTAGCGTATCAAATATCTATCGTCATGGTGGGGTGTTCCCTAATGGTATGTCTGGTTTCTTAATGTCGTTTCAAATGGCAATCTTTTCATTTGTCGGCATTGAGATGATTGGTATCACAGCCGGAGAAACAAAAAATCCTCATAAGACAATTCCTCAGGCGATTAATAATGTGCCACTTAGGATTTTACTGTTTTACATTGGTGCGTTAGCAGTCATCATTTCTATTATACCTTGGAATGAACTAGATCCAGAAGGCAGCCCTTTTGTGAAAGTATTTGCATTAGTGGGGATACCATTTGCTGCAGGCATGATTAATTTTGTTGTGTTAACAGCTGCAGCGTCAGCGTGTAATAGTGGGATATTTGCTAATAGTAGAACACTATTCGGATTATCAGATAGAAAACAAGCGCCACCGAAGTTTCAAGCGACAAACCGTAAAGGCGTACCTGTTGTCGCAATTCTTGTAACGTGTGCATTATTGTTATTTGCAGTATTATTGAATTATTTTATTCCAAATGCGACGACTGTGTTTGTGTATATCAGTACAGTTTCTACAGTATTAAATATCTTTATTTGGACAATTATTATGATTGCCTATGTAAGGTATACCAAAGCACGTCCGGACTTACATAAACAAAGTAGATATAAAATGCCAGGTGGAAAAATTATGTCGATTTGTATTATTGCATTTTTCGTATTTATTTTCGGGGTATTATTTGTTAACCCAGAAACACGTATTGGGGTTATTTTAGCACCTTTATGGTTGATTGTACTTGCTTTAATGTATAGACAATACAAAAAGCATACAGCTGAGTAATGCGTGCTTTTAACATGAATACGCATAGGTTGTGAATTTTTATATTGGAGTGATTAAAATGAGTAAAAAAATAATTATGGATTGTGACCCGGGTCATGATGATGCAATCGCATTAATTTTAGCAGGAGCACAAAACAGTCCATTAGATATATTAGCTGTGACAACGGTAGCAGGGAATCAATCGGTAGAAAAAAATACCAAAATGCTTTAAATGTATTAGAAGTGATGGGAAGAGATGATATTAGTGTCTCTGTTGGTGCTACGCGTCCACTTATTAAGCCAGCATCCTTTGCTTCACAAATACACGGCGATAGTGGGTTAGATGGTCCGAAACTGCCTGAAGTCCCAGCACTAAAACCAACGCAAAAACAAGCAGTCGATGTTATTATCGAAACATTGAAGCAAAGCAAGGAACCAGTCACGCTTGTTGCAACGGGTCCATTAACCAACATTGCTACGGCGCTGATTAAGGAACCAAATATCACACAACATATTGAATCTATTACAATTATGGGCGGTGGCACCTTCGGGAACTGGACTCCTACTGCAGAATTTAATATTTGGGTTGATGCAGAAGCGGCTAAGCGCGTCTTTGAATGTGGTGTGTGTATCAATGTGTTTGGTTTAGATGTGACGCATCAAGTATTAGCCACAGATCATGTTATCGATAGATTTAAACAGATTAAGAATCCAATTGCAAACTTTGTTGTAGAACTTCTAGAATTTTTCAAATCTACGTATAAAACGCACTTTGACATGGATGGTGGTCCAATACATGATGCTTGTACGATACTTTATTTGATGCAACCTGATTTATTTACAATGCAACATACACATATCGATATAGAGCACCAGAGTCCATTGACATATGGCACGATGTCAGTAGATTTAAATGATATTATGAATAAAGAGAAAAATGCCTATTTTGCTACAGCGGTCGATGTAGCGAGTGTATGGACATTAATGGAAAATATGTTAGCAAGTTATGAGAAGCATACACATTAACAAGCAGGCATTTATAAGCGGGAGTGGTACAGAAATCTGATTTTACTATAAAGATTTCATAGTGCTGCTCCTTTTTGCTACAACTAAAGTATGAGCGCTAATTCAAGCGAATTATTAGAGATTTATCACTATAAAAAGTATACTAAAAAGCCAATACTTAAAATGATTAAAAGGTGAATCAAATAGTGAAAAATGTAATGAAATGGATTGTCTTACTAATAATTATTATTGTTCCACTAACGTGGTTAATACTGAATATAAATGATATAAAAGAAAATATGAATGAAACATTTACTACACAAAATCAGGACGCAGACCAAGGTGAAAGTGAAGGTTCTTTTATTAAATTTTTCGATGGCAGTAGGGAAACAGAAAATTTTGGGGAATATGAATTTAGTGAATTTGATGGTAAACACTACGGCATCGATTATCATTTGCCTGAAGATACGCCAATCAAAGCGGCTGCTGATGGCAAAGTGACGCGAACATTCGATGATGATTTAGGTGGTAAAGTAATTCAGATAGCAGAGTCAAATGGTGAATATCATCAGTGGTATATGCATCTTAATGAATTTAAAGTGGAAGTAGGAGATGACGTTAAAGCAGGTGATACGATTGCATTGTCAGGTAATACCGGTGAACAAACGACTGGCGCACACTTGCATTTTCAACGTATGGAAGGTGGCGTTGGTAACGATTATGCGATAGACCCTAAAGATTATGTTGAAGATTTGCCAAATGGAGAAGAAAGTTTATTTGAAGTAGAGTAAATCGCTATATTAAATAAAAGAGATTCTAGAAGTTAGAGTTTTTCATACTATTAATACCAAACAACACAAGAAGTAATGAAAAATGGGGTTTATGAAAAAATAATAGCTTTTGAGATAACGTGAATAGGGCGAGACGATGAATTCAAATGATAATGTTTGATTTCATTGCCTCGCCCTAATTTTTATGGTCTTTTGGTATATCATAGATAGAATCGTATTGTAATAAATCTTGATGAATTGCTTCCCATAAATAGAATGCACCAATTGAAGCACAACCCTGCCATTGTTCCTTACAGATAGTGAGTTGTTTCTTTCTTTCGGCTTTGGTTGTTTGATATAACCATTGAGCAGCACGTTGCAATCCAACATCGTATATAGGTAATATATTTTTGCGCTGTAATGTAAATAGAAGAAAAACTTCGGCAGTCCATCTGCCAATCCCTTTAATTTGAGTCAGTGCGTTAATAACGCTATTATCGTCCATTTTGTAGAGTTGTTCAAAATTCAATTGTCCATTGCGCACTGCAAATAGTACATTTTGGATATAGTTTATTTTTGATTGAGATAAACCTAACGCTTTCATTTCGGATTCTCTTAGTTGTGATAATTGATTTACCGTCCAGTGATCGTCAATGGCGATGGATAATTTTTGGAAAATAGATTGCGCTACAGCTACTGTAATTTGCTGTCCGATGATAGACCGGATAAGGGATTTTAACGGGTCTGGGCGCGTCTGAATCTGTAAATCTCCTATCTGGTTAATTAACTGCGCAAGTGTGGCATCTTGTTTAATTAGCGTTTGTACGCATGCATCTTGAACGGAAATTTGCCATGTATTCATAAATTACCTCTTAATTTAATAAGTCTTGAAGCACAACTGCTTGATTGTGCTGTTCATCTTTTGCTGCAAATAATAAGATGACGTCATTCTCAGTATTAGAAATGATAGATTTTAATTTTTCAAAGGCTTCTTTTTGTGATTCATTGTCACGTAATTCTTTGGCATATTTTTCTTTAAAAGCAGCATATAATTTGGGATCGTGATTGAACCATTTTCTTAATTCGGTAGTTGGCGCTAGCTCTTTTAACCAAAAATCTAAATTTGCGTCTTCTTTTGATATGCCTCTAGGCCAAACACGATCTACAAGTATACGCGTACCTTCGCTCTGATTATTTTCATAAATGCGTTGTATTTCAATTGTCATGCTACTGCCTCCCTGAAAATCATTTAGTATCAATCATATTATTACCGTTAAATGAAATTTGAAAACATAGTTATATTATAGAAGGAACAGGAATGGGTATATAAATAAAAGGGAAATAGGAGTGATGTTAATGTCTAAATTTGATCATATTCAACCACCTGACCATTTTCGATATAAAGAGGGTGAAGTGTTAATAAAAAATTATTATGAATTTACATGTGATAATAGAATTTATTTTACTCAAACTGTGCATAAAGATTTAGAAAACCAAACATATAAGTTCAATATAGAAATATTATCTAGCATTGATGCATATGGTCTAGCTATGGATTTTAATGAAGTAGATAAACTGTATGAAAGAGAAATAGCGCCTTATATTGATGGTCAACTTGTGAATGAAACATTGCCAGAGATGAATACAACAGCAGAAAATATTGCGATTTGGATTTGGCATCAATTTAATAAACACTTACCTGAAAATAATTCATTACAAAAGCTAGAATTTTTTGAAACGGATACACAGGGGGTAGTGTTAACAACAGAATTAATGGATAAATAAAAATGACGATATAAAAAGTGTGAGTAGAACAGAAATCAAAATTTCTAATAGAGATTTCTTAGTTCTACCTATGCAATTAAGGCAAGGATGATTAAGTTAAAGCTCATGGATAAGTCTTACTAGCATTTTTATGTGGCATATCTAAGTTTTGGCTTATGTATCAGTACGACACGTTTCCATAAAAATGAAAAAATTAGTTTCTTTAAATACGAGAGGATTTACATTTTCAATTCAACTATCTGCTAATGCTAAATGTAAGCGAGTTTAGGACCACTATTTATGTCCTAGACTCGCTAGTTTGATATATATCGTTTTAGAAAACACTTAAAATTAGCTTGATATAAGATGCGATTTTTAGAAAGTCGAGTTCCTCCAATGTTTTGTGTTTGCTACTAAATGAAATCACCCCTGTGATGAATTTAGTAAAAGTGAAAATAATACAAAATAAATATTCTGAAAATTAAGAAAATATGATATGGTAGTATTCTATTTCAACTTAGGGGGGAACTTCTATGATTAAAGTAAGTCCAAAACAATTTCTATATAATGTTCTGTCAGGTGTAGCAATTGCTATTGTTGCAGGTTTAATTCCTAATGCGATCTTGGGAGAATTATTTAAACTTTTTGCACCAAAATCTTCAGTATTTACAACTTTATTGCAAGTTGTGGAAAGTATTCAATTTACAGTTCCTTTATTAGTAGGTGCTTTAATTGCCATGCGTTTCAAACTAAGCCCATTAGCAACTGCAGTCGTAGCTAGCTCTGCATTTGTAGGAAGCGGCGCAGCACAATTCAAAGATGGCGTGTGGTTATTAGTTGGAGTTGGAGATTTAATTAATACAATGCTTACTGCAGCGATTGCAGTATTTTTAATATTATTAGTAGGAGAAAAATTTGGCAGTCTGACATTAATTATTTTACCTACCATTGTGGGGGTCATCGCAAGTGTAATTGGTGTATTTACCTTACCATATATCCAAATGATTACAACAGGTATTGGGAACTTAGTAAATTCTTTTACTGAGTTGCAGCCAGTCCTTATGTCAATGCTCATTGCATTAGTGTTTAGCTTTATTATTATTTCACCAATTTCCACAGTTGCGACTGCTTTAGCTATTGGTATCAATGGCTTAGCTGCAGGTTCAGCTTCACTAGGTATTGTTGCGTGTGAAGGTGCATTAGTAGCAGGCACACTTAAAATAAATAGAGCGGGTGTACCACTTACGATATTCTTAGGTGGCGTCAAAATGATGATTCCGAATATGGTCAGACATCCTATTATATTGTTACCTATTTTTACCAATGCGCTTATTACAGGTTTAGTTGGTGGGTTAATTGGTATTGGAGGTACAAAGGAATCAGCTGGTTTTGGTATTATCGGACTAGTTGGACCGATCAGTGCTTTTAGATTTATGGAACATTCAATAATATTGAATTTAGTTTTTGTGTTTATTGCATTTTTTGTCATACCATTTGTTATGGGGTATTTAATTAATACCTTATATATGAAGATATTGAAAATATATGATAGAGAAATCTTCAAGTTCTTAGCGTAAGGTTACACAATTTGCTTAAAATGTGTGTCATATTTTGTAATAAAGCATAAGGTTGTCGTTACATAAAAAAATATAAAATGATTAAAAAAGGCCACCCATCAGTGGTCTTTTTTTAATTTAAACAAAAAAATTTGCAAGTTTTACTCCAAAATATAATTTTTTTGTCTTTTTGTTATTTTACAGTTATGTAACAAAAGTGTGATTTGTAATATTTCAGAATATATGATTTTCTTAAATGTAAATTTATTTAATCGCTTTATATCATATACTCATATAATATCCTTTTATCTATCAATAGTTATTTAGCATTACAAAATAAAACAAATATGTCGTAATGTTACAAAGTGGAATTTGATTTGTAACGTTTTGTTAAGGAAGTGTAATATAACTGAACGAAATTTATGGTATATTATTTGTGGCGAAAAGATAAGACATTAAATTTAAAAGATTTCAGCACATACGATAAATAATTTAACGAAAATATAATTTAACTTAAAAAGAAATTAATTGGAGGATTTTTTTATTATGAAGAAAACAATTTTAGCATCATCATTAGCAGTAGCATTAGGTGTAACAGGATATGCAGCAACAGCTGATCACAATCAAGCGCATGCATCAGAAGAAAATATCGACCAAGCGCATTTAGCTGACTTAGCTCAAAACAACCCAGAGCAATTAAATGAAAAACCATTACACGCTGGTGCGTATAACTATGATTTCGTATTAGGTGGAAACGAATATACTTTCACTTCTGATGGCCAAACTTGGTCATGGAATTATACAACTGCAGGTGCTCAAAGTGCATCTTCTAACACTATCCAAGATGTAACTGCTCAAGCAACTACACACACTAACGAAACTTCAGCTAACGAAGTTCGTACACAACAACAATCAAGTAACACTGAAGTAGCAGCTGTTGAAGCGCCTAAAGCTTCATCTAACACAAACGTTCAAACTGCACAAACAAGTGCTGCAGTAAAAACTTATAAAGCTGCTCAAACTTCAGCTGCTTCAACTGGTGGATCAGTTAAAGCTCAATTCTTAGCTGCTGGTGGTTCAGAAGCTATGTGGAATTCAATCGTTTTACCTGAATCAAGTGGTAATCCAAACGCTGTTAACCCAGCTGGATACAGAGGTTTAGGTCAAACTAAAGAATCATGGGGTACTGGTTCAGTAGCTGATCAAACTAAAGGTATGTTAAACTACGCTGAACAACGTTATGGTTCAGTAGACGCAGCGATATCTTACCGTGATTCACACGGTTGGTGGTAGGATTTATAGCACTGAACACGCGGTTTGGTGGTATAAATATAAGAGCCTGAGACATAAATTAATGTCTTAGGTTCTTTTTCAATTAGGCAGTAGATGACTGGATTGAAAATACACTTATATCAAGCTTTTTTCAATCCTAGTCATCCTTGCCGAGGTAGGACTACGAAATCTCTATTAGAAAATTTGATTTCTGTCCTACTCCCTTTTTTTGCATTGACATGTTTGAATATTCTGATAAAATTAATAGTAATTTAAAAGCAAAACTTATCCAGAGAAGTTGAGGGAATTGGCCCTGTGAAGCTTCAGCAACAGACTTTGTAAAGAAGTACTGTGCTTCGTCCAACAAGTAACACTACTTGAAAGATAGGTGACATGTAAACTATATGCCACTTTCGTAGGTATATAGTTTTTTTATTAGGAGGACTTTGATGGTGATTTCGGATAGATTAGCACAAGTACCAGATAGTTATTTTGCAAAAACGATGGGGCAGCCTGTTGAACATGGGCCGTTACCTTTAATTAATATGGCGGTAGGTATACCAGATGGAGAAACACCAACAGGGATTATTGATTGTTTTACAGATGCATTGCGAGAGCCTAATAATCAAAAGTATGTAGCATTTCATGGTAAAGAGACTTTTAAACAAGCGATTGTAGATTTTTATCAAAGGCAATATGATGTCGTGTTAGATAAAGACGATGAAGTCTGTATTTTGTACGGAACTAAAAATGGTTTGGTAGCTTTACCATCTTGTATTGTTAATCCTGGTGAAAATGTACTACTACCAGATCCAGGTTATACAGATTATAAGGCGGGTGTCTTATTAGCTGATGCACATCCACAACCGCTCGTATTAGAACCACCATATTACTTGCCTCAATGGGATAAAGTGGATAGGGATATATTGAAAAATACGCGATTAGTCTATTTAACGTATCCAAATAATCCTACTGGATCAGTAGCTACACAAGCTGTATTTGATGAGGCTGTAGCGCAATTTAAAGGTACAAAGACTAAAATAGTTCATGATTTTGCGTACAGTGCATTTGGGTTTGATCATAAAAATCCGAGTATTTTA
This sequence comes from Staphylococcus sp. LKG4-2, assembly GCF_050955665.1. Taxonomy (NCBI): domain Bacteria; kingdom Bacillati; phylum Bacillota; class Bacilli; order Caryophanales; family Staphylococcaceae; genus Staphylococcus; species Staphylococcus sp. LKG4-2. The sequence goes on from NZ_CP194532.1 coordinate 530,729, forward strand.
CAAACAGAAGGTGCAAAAGATTTAGCGATTGAAGTATTTTCATTATCTAAAGGATATAATATGTCCGGTTTTAGAGTTGGATTTGCAGTAGGCAATAAAGATATGATTCAAGCGTTGAAAAAATATCACACACACACGCATGCGGGTATGTTTGGTGCGTTACAAGATGCAGCGACCTATGCATTGAATCACTATGATGATTTCTTGGACGAACAAAGTAATATTTTCAAACAACGTAGGGATACTTTTGAAGCGAAGTTAAAGGAAGAAAATATTCCATTTGAACCGATGAAAGGTGGTATATTCTTGTGGCTAAAAACGCCGCCAAATTTTGATGGGGAATCATTTGTTGACTATTTATTACAAGAGCAATCCATACTTGTTGCACCGGGTATTCCGTTTGGTGAACATGGTAAAAACTATGTGCGTATATCATTAGCGCTTGATGATGAGCAATTGAAAGTAGCTGCCGAGAGAATCCAATCTCTGAGACATCTGTATGAATAACATTAATTTTAAAGGGGATGCTAACATGACGCGTATAAAACTTTTTGGCGTTAGAAATGAGGATAAAGCTTTCATTGAAGCTTGGTCTAATAAGCATAAAGTAGAAGTCGATTTAGATGAAGATTTATTAACATGTGAAACTGTCTCACGTGTAAAAGGATTTGATGGTGTGTCTATTTCGCAACAAATACCATTGGACGAAACCATTTATAAGCAATTACATGATTTTGGGATTAAACAAATTGCTCAACGTAGTGCTGGCTTTGATATTTATGATTTTGAATTGGCGGAAAAATATAATTTGATTATTAGTAATGTACCTTCTTATTCACCACATTCAATTGCGGAATATACTGTGTCACAAGCACTCAATCTAGTTCGTAATTATAATGACATTCAACAAAAAACTGCTGAATATGATTTTAGGTGGCAACCGGATATATTATCACGTTCTATTAGAGACTTGAAAGTTGCTGTCATTGGAACAGGTCGCATTGGTTCAATTGTTGCTAAGATATTTGCGCAAGGATTTGACGCTGAAGTAACGGCTTATGACATTGCACCTAATGATGATTATAGAAGCTTTTTAACTTATGCAAGTACCATCAATGAAGCAATCCAAAATGCAGATATCGTAACAGTACATATTCCAGCTAGTAAGGAAAATGATTATTTGTTTGATGAAACTTTATTCAATGAATTTAAACCAGGTTCTGTATTTATTAATTGTGCTCGAGGTACAATTGTGAAAACAAGTGCATTAATCGATGCTTTAGATCGAGGTTTGATAAAAGGTGCAGCATTAGATACGTATGAAGGTGAAAAAGGCTTGTTCCCTAGTGATCAACGTCATACAGCATTTAATGATGATATGTTAAAGCAATTGATTGAACGACCAGATGTCATTGTTTCACCACACATTGCATTTTATACAGATGCCGCTGTCGAAAATTTAATTGTTGATGCATTAGATGCAACGAGGGAAGTCATAAAAACAGGTGACACGCGTTTAAGAGTAAATTAAATATATAAAAGAAGGGGCGCTTAAATGACTAAGCGTCCCTTCTTTTATATTTATTTAACATCGTAACCTTGGTCTTCTATTGCGTCTTTCATTTGAGGCATTGTAACTTTGTCATCGTCAAAATCTACTTTAACATTACCGGCTTCTAGACTAACGTCAGCTGTTGATACACCATCAAGCTCAGTTAATGCAGTTTCTACAGCATGTTTGCAATGGTCACAGCTCATGCCTTCTACTTGAATTGTTTCTGTAGCCATATAAATCACCTCCTCATAAAGTCGTATGATTGTATTATATATCATTTATAATTTCATACGTTTTAATCTTAACGCATTTGTTACTACACTAACAGAACTTAGAGCCATGGCTGCACCAGCAATCCATGGTGCGAGCAAACCAAGTGCGGCGATAGGTATACCTGCAACATTATAACCAAATGCCCAGAATAAGTTTTGGCGAATATTGCGTATGGTTGCTTTACTTGCCTTAATGGCTTTAGGTATTAATAATAAGTCACCGCCTAGAATTGTAACATCTGCGGCTTCAATAGCGACTTCTGTGCCAGTACCAATAGCAATACCAATATCGGCTTGTACGAGTGCTGGTGCATCGTTAACGCCGTCACCCACCATCGCAATGGTTTTATCTTGGGTTTGGAGTGATTTGATTTTTGCTGCTTTTTCTTCTGGTAATACTTGGGCAATGATTGTATCGATACCAACTTCATTGGCAATAGCTTGTGCTGTACGTTCATTGTCACCGGTTAACATGACGACTTTAATATTGAGATCATGTAATTGTTTAATTGCAGCAGCAGTTGAGTCTTTGACTGTATCTGCAACGGCAACCATCCCTCTATATTCTTGATTGATTGCAATTAACATTGCTGTTTTACCAGATTTTTCAAATTGAGTCATGATGTCTTCTGAATCTTTTATATCGACATTTTCGTCGTTCATAAATTGACGGTTACCAACAATTAAATTTTTGCCAGATATATTTGCTTTAATACCGCGCCCAGGTACCGCTTCGAAGTCAGTTGTATCTAATAATTTAATATTCATCGTTTGGGCATAATTTACAATGGCATCTGCTAAAGGATGTTCTGAACCTTTTTCTGCGCTAGCTAATAATTGCAAAGCTTCTTCATCACTATCAAAGTCAGTGACTACTGGTTTCCCATTGGTTATCGTACCTGTTTTATCAAGTACGACGGTATCGATTTGATGGGTACGTTCAATGTGTTCGCCACCTTTAAATAAAATACCGTTTTCTGCAGCTTTTCCAGTTCCTACCATGATTGATGTAGGTGTTGCTAAACCAAGTGCACAAGGACACGCAATGACGAGTACTGCAATTGCGGCAACTAATGCGGGTTCAAATTGACCTTGTTGAACGAATGCAATCCATATAATAAAAGTGAGTACTGCGATACCAACGACGATAGGTACAAAGTAACCTGAAATAACATCGGCTAGACGTTGTATCGGTGCTTTCGAACCTTGTGCTTCTTCAACAACTTTAATAATAGACGCGAGGGCAGTATCTTTTCCTACCTTCGTAGCTTTAACAGTGATAGAACCATTTTTATTCATAGTTGAACCGATAACGTTATCATCTTGCACTTTTTCAACTGGCATGGATTCACCAGTTAGCATCGATTCATCAATAGACGTTTTTCCTTTAATGATTTTACCGTCTACAGGTATTTTTTCACCAGGTTTAATAATTAAATAATCGCCTTCAACCACATCGTTTAGCGGTATCATCTGTTCTTTATTGTCCCGCAAAACGCGCGCTTCTTTGGCTTGAAGATTCAATAATTCACTTAATGCATTTGTCGTTTGTGTTTTTGCACGAGTTTCTAAATATTTACCAAATAAAATAAGTGTAATTAATACGGCACTTGTTTCGAAATATAAATGAGGCATCACATTAGCATTAAATAGCCATTTGACCATTTCGTATAAACTGTAGAAATAGGCGGCACTTGTACCTAATGCAACGAGTACGTCCATATTTGCTGAGCCATTTCTTAAGTTTTTGTAAGCTCCAACATAAAATTGCCATCCGATAATAAATTGAACCGGTGTTGCCAATATAAATTGGAACCAAGGATTCATAAAAATAGATGGAATTTGTATACCGAAAAGATGTACAAGCATTGTTAGCAAGAGTGGCGCGGCCAACACTGCAGAAATGATTAATTTAACTAATTTGCTTCTTAATTCTAATTCTTTTTGTGAACTTTTTTCGGCCACCTCTTTTTTGGGTTGTGCATCGTAACCTATTTTTTGTATTTTTTTAATTAATGCATCAACAGACGTTGCACTAGGATTATAGGAAATCGTAGCATTTTCAGTTGTTAAATTGACTGTTGCTTGATCTACACCATCTGTACGATTCAATACTTTTTCAATTCGGTTAGAACATGCTGCACACGTCATGCCAATAACATCTAACTCAGCTGTTTCATTTAACACACCATAACCTGTTTTTTCTATGGTTTTTGTTAAATCATCTGCGGATGTTGATTCTGGGTTGTAAGATATTGTAGCTTTTTCAGTTGTAACATTCACATTTGCTTCTACATCATCTAATTTATTTAAGTTTTTCTCAATGCGATTGGCACAGGCAGCACATGTCATTCCAGTAATGCCAATGGTCGTCTTTTTCTGTTCAGTCATATGCTGTGACCTCCTTATAGTTAAAATAAAATGGCTGGATACATACGATTAAGTCATTTGTTTTATATTTATAATATACCCCTAGTAGGTATACAAGTCAAACACAATGTTTAAAAAAAGACTGAAGCATCGTATGCCAATTAAGGTATATCATGCTTCAGTCTTGGAAAATATTTATAAAAGATGTTGTTGATTCACTTTACTTAATTCATTTACGATTTTACGGCTATCTTTATTTAGATACTGAACGTAAATTGTATTGTTTTTTTTATGATAATTATCTATTAAAGTATCTATGGCATTTACTGCAGAATCATCCCATAAATGTGCATCTTTAAAATTTAAGTAAATTGTTTTATGTCTTAATTCTAAATCAACTTGGTTCATTAATGAATCAATAGATACGAAGAAAATTTGTCCAGTAATATAATAATGAATGGTGTCGTCCTCTTCTTCGTAGGTAACAACCACGTTTGAAATCTTTGTTGCAAAACAAAGTGCACTCACAACGACACCGACGATAACACCTAGAGCTAGGTTATTAGAGATTAGCACAATCGCAACTGTTAAAATCATGACAAATGCATCAGTGCGAGGTGCTTTTTTAATAAATTTAAAAGATCTCCAATCAAATGTACCAATTGAAACCATAACCATAATTGCAGCGAGAATAGGCATTGGAATTTGAACAACCCAGTCGCCAAAGATGATAATCAAAATGATTAAAAATATACCGGCAGTAAAAGTAGATAATCTTGTCGTTGCACCTGATCGAACATTAATGACAGATTGACCAATCATCGCACAACCACCCATTGCGCCAAAGAAACCAGTTACTACATTAGCAATACCTTGGCCACGTGATTCTTGATTTTTACTACTATATGTATCTGTTGCTTGATCCACAATTCTAGCAGTCAATAAACTTTCTACCAGACCGACAATCGCCATAGATAATGAGTATGGAAAAATGATTTGTAATGTCTGTAAGTTGAATGGTACATCCGGAATAAAGAATTGTGGCAATGAACGATTAATTGCACCTAAATCACCCACAGTCTCAACTTTTGCACCGGTAATTAAATACGTTATGGTTAGTAGTATAATTGCAACAAGTGGTGCGGGTACTTTATTAAATACGCGTGGTAGCAAGTAAATAATAAGTAGGGTAGAGATAACAAATAAATAAGTTGGGATAGAAATACCAAAGATATGTTTGATTTGGGTCATGAAAATCATAATAGCTAGTGCATTAACGAATCCAATCATGACAGAATTTGGAATGAATTTCATTAATCTTCCTATTTTTAAAATACCGAAAATGATTTGTATGATACCCATTAGTATTGTCGCAGCAAGCAAATATTGGACGCCATGATCTTTGACTAAAGGAACAATTACTAATGCGACAGAACCGGTAGCAGCAGATATCATAGCTGGTCTGCCCCCTACAAAGGAAATGACCACTGCTATAATAAATGAAGAATATAAACCGACCATGGGATCCACACCAGCAATAATTGAGAACGAAATGGCCTCTGGAATGAGCGCTAATGCAACAACAATACCAGCTAAAACATTGGTGCCTGGTGCAGTTAGCCATTCACTTTTTAATTTATTTAACATCTCTTGTACTCCTTATTTAAAATTGAACTTAGCTATTATATCATAAGATATAACTGAGCATTTTAAGATTTGAATAAAATACTTTTTATATATGTGACAGGTTTGTCATTTAAATGGAAATATTTGTTAGTTGAAACAAACGAAAAAAGAATTGAGATTCGTTAAGCTATGACTATACAGTAATTAAGGAGTGAGCGGCTTGTCTATATTGAAAGTAGAAGGACTAACGAAAAGTTACGGAAACAGACATCGTCAACAAGAAGTATTAAAAGGGATTGAATTCTCAATAGAAAAAGGTGAATTTGTTTCTATTATGGGACCGTCTGGATCAGGAAAGACAACTTTGTTAAATGTATTGAGTTCTATTGATTATATTACCAGTGGAACAGTTGAAATCAATGGTCACAAATTGAATGAAATGAGTAATAAAGCATTGGCAGACTTTAGAAAAAAAGAAGTCGGTTTTATTTTCCAAAATTATAGTGTCTTAAATACACTGACAGTTAAAGAAAATATTATGTTGCCTCTATCAATTCAAAAAATGTCAAAAGAAGAAAAAGAAAAAAATTATAAAGAAGTGACAGAAGCATTAGGTATTCAAGAACTTGGAGATAAATATCCTAATGAAATTTCTGGTGGTCAACAACAACGTACTGCTGCAGCGCGTGCATCAGTCCATAAACCAGCAATTATCTTCGCGGATGAACCTACAGGGGCGTTAGACTCTAAAAGTGCGCAAGACTTATTGCATAGACTTGAAGATCTTAATAAAAACATGAATGCGACAATCGTTATGGTGACACATGACCCTGTTGCAGCGAGTTACTCAAATAGAGTAATCATGCTGAAAGATGGCAATATTCATTCAGAGGTCTACCAAGGTGAAGATACGAATCAAGCATTTTATAAAAATATCATTCATATGCAAACAGCCTTAGGTGGTGTGGCACATGAGCTTTAATCAAATTGTTCTTAAAAATTTAAGACAAAATTTACGTCACTATGCGATGTATATATTTTCGCTCATTGTGAGTATTGTATTATATTTTAGCTTTGTTACATTAAAATATACAGATAGTATCAATAACGCGAATTCTATAGGCATCATTAAAAAAGGCTCTGTCGTTGGTTCATATTTTTTATTCGTTATTATTATCGTCTTTTTAATGTACGCAAATCAGTTATTTGTTAAAAGACGTACACGTGAATTTGCATTATACCAACTCATTGGGCTTACGAGATCTAATATTTTACGCATGATTTTGATTGAACAAATCGCTATGTTCTTAGTGACAAGTGTAATCGGTATTATCGTAGGTGTTTTTGGATCGAAAATTCTACTGATGATTGTACTTAAAATATTGGATATTAGTACAAGCGTATCATTAACATTCCAATTTCCAGCAGTTACACAAACTGTATTACTCGTTATTGTAGCAATGTGCTTAATTATGATACAAAGTTTTATCTTTTTACGAAAACGCAGTATTTTATCAATGATGAACGATAGTTCAAAATCAGAAGCAACTAAAAATAATATTTCAATTGCTGAAGTCATATCTGGTATTTTGGGTATCGCTATGATTATCTTTGGTTACTATATGTCTACAGAAATGTTTGGTAAATTTGCAAGTGGTATGATGTTCACACCATTTATCATTCTGTTCTTAACAGTTGTAGGCGCATATCTATTCTTCAGAAGTTCAGTATCAGTTATTTTTAAAACAATCAAAAATGCTAAACATGGTAAAGTGTCCATTACAGATGTTGTATTTACTTCTTCAATTATGCATAGAATGAAAAAGAATGCGTTATCTTTAACAATTATTGCCACAATATCTGCAGTGACAGTGACAGTATTATGCTTTGGTGCAATTAGCAAAGCAACGATTGATGACAATGTGAAGTTGAGTTCTCCACAAGATTTTAATTTCACAGAACAAAAACAAGCAGAAGCGTTCGAAAATAAATTAGATGAGGCGCATATTGGTTACGATGAACAATATAAAGAATTAGAGAGAGTGAAAGTGACGAAGGATAGCTTTTTCAAGGAAAGTGGAGGCACTGGCAATATGATGCCAACTGAAATGTTTATTACGAGTAATCAATATTTTAAAGATAAAGACATTACTGGAAACAAAGCTAAGATAACTAATTTAGCAGCTGCAGGTGGATTTGCACAACATAATGATCAAGGTATTATTAAACTGAAAAGTAAACCGGATCAATCAATTAAGGTTATAGACAGTAATGAAGATGTCCATTTCAGTAGTGAAGTGAGCTATGCTGGACCGGTACTTATTGTTAGTGAAGATAAATATAATCAATTGAAACAAAGTGCTGTAGAAACCAAACATCAATATGGATATAATTTGGAAAAACAAAGTGATTGGAAAGCGGCAAATAAAATTGCTAAATCCATTAATCCAGACATACAATCTCAAAAAACACAGCGACAAGATATGAATGATTCTGTAGGAATTCTACTATTTGTTACTGCATTTTTAGGATTAGCATTTTTAGTGGCGGCAGGATGTATCATTTATATCAAACAAATGGATGAAACCGAAGATGAAATTCCTAACTTCCGTATTCTACGTAAGATTGGTTATACACATCAAGATATGCTGAAAGGGCTTGGACTTAAAGTGATATTCAACTTTGGTCTACCACTCATTGTTTCATTATTACATGCTTACTTTGCAGCAAAAGCCTTTATGTTTCTTATGGGTGGTTCAACGATGACTCCTATTTATATCGTCATGATTGCCTATTCAATTGTTTATGGTATTTTTGCAGTAATGGCTTTTGTACATTCAAGCCGTATCGTCAGACATTCAATTTAAATATAATAGCATTGGTTTTTATTTAGAACACTGTAGCGTATATCGTTACAGTGTTTTTTGTATAACGCACATAGTCTGTCTAGAATTTATGTTGTGCCATTCATGTTTGTCATAAGAATAAAGTGGTATCTATAAATGGATAGAGATTATAACAGAGAGGTGTATAGTTAATGAATTTATTAGAATTTCATAAGCAAATAAAAGGATACACACAAGATAGACAGCCAGGTATACAGAAAGATATGAACCCACAACCAATAACGGAAATGGAAAGTTATAAAAGTGGTGGCAAGTTAAAAGGTAAAGTTGCATTAATAACGGGTGGTGACTCTGGTATAGGACGTGCTATCGCAGTGCTTTATGCAAAAGAGGGTGCTAATGTAGCGATTGGATACTATGATGAGCATGAAGATGCTGAAGCGGTCGTTGAACAAATATCATCTTTAGGTGTTACTGCAAAAGCGTACGCCCATGATTTAAAAAAAGTCGAAGATTCACAAAAATTAATTGAAAAGGTCGTTGCTGATTTCGGAGAATTGAATATTTTAGTAAACAACGGTGGTGTTCAATTTCCACAAGATCATTTTGAAGATATCGCACCTGAACAAATCAAAGAAACTTTTGAAACAAATATATTTGGAATGATGTTTTTATCTCAAGCAGCGGTACCACATTTAAAAGAAGGTGACGCAATCATTAACACGACGAGTGTTACAGCTTATAGAGGATCTGCACACCTAATTGATTATTCAGCTACTAAAGGGGCAATTGTTGCATTTACGCGTTCACTAGCGACAACTTTAATGAGCAAAGGCATACGAGTCAATGCTGTGGCACCAGGTCCTATTTATACACCACTGATACCAGCTACATTTTCTGAAGATAAAGTGGAAAATCAAGGTGGAGAAACACCAATGGAAAGAAGAGGACAGCCAGCAGAACTTGCGCCTTCTTATGTATTTTTAGCTTCCTATGCGGATAGTTCGTATATCACTGGCCAAGTGATTCATGTTAATGGTGGAGATTATATTACTTCATAAATATAGAAATGGAAAAAATAAGACAATGAGTCTGGGACAAACATAAATGTTTCAGACTCTTTTTCATTTTCTAGTCATCGTTCGCAGGATGGGACTAAAAAATCTATATTAGAAAATCTGATTTCTGACTCATTTTGATTGCTTAATGTTATTGGAAACTTATATTTAATTGATAAAACTGGGGAGAAGTACCTTTTATTAAAGTTAAATATTTTATTGGAAATATTATTTTTAATCATTTTAATGATGGGAAAGATTGTTTGCTGATATATTCTATATGTTCAACGTATGTACCTTTATGTTTTAGTTTTACATATTGTTCAGAAGGGTTATACCCATTAAATGACACTTTATAACTGCGTTTTTCTCCTTGTTTAGAATAAATGGATAAATCTTGATAGTATTGCGTGTTTAATTTAACGATGGCATAAGAGGTTTCTTTTTTTAATAATGGGTTAAATCTGTCAAATTTATCAAATGAGAAGAAGGCAACTGTCAATAGTACGAAAAGGATAACGATAATGAGTAAGGTTTTTTTTCATGATGATAGCTCCTTTATTTTAATGAAATGAGTACTTTCTAATAACGACAATACTACCTATACTTTAATTCCAAACGGCACCTTGAGTATAAACAGTAGCGGCTTTGAGTATAGGGCTAGTGCTTAAGGAAAATGAGACAAGCAACAATGAACTTACAATGAATTTCTTCATAAGAAAACCTCCTTTTTATAATTTAATTATATTATAAATAATTATTTATAATATTTCACTATAATGTATAGGGAAATTAAAATTCACGACAAAAAAGCAACGGCGCTTTTAAATAAGCGGTCCGTTGCTTCAGTCTGAAGGTTGTCTTAGAAAATCTATTTGTTGCAATTGCGTTATTCCGATACAGTAAATCCAATTTGTATATGCATAGCGTTACCTCAAGATAACGTATAGCATATGTTAAATACTTATGTGTCATGTCTTGATGAGGTTATAAACTTTAAAAGAAATCAGAAGGAATCAACTTTTCGAAATCCAAATTTTTTATACCGTCAAATTTACGTTTTCAATGCTTTGTAGTATTTCACCGTTTTTAACTTGGTTATAGTAATTTGTTGCCTCGGCAGTTACATCATGATCTTCAAAAGTCTTCACGACACCAAGTATAATGACCACGGCAATTGCTCCCTTAATTAAAAATTTCATAATTATTGACTCCTTTTATAAGTTTATATACCTAGTTTATACTGTTTCGCTCAATTTAACATGCGTCCTTAGTATAGATGTTGTGTCATACCTTAGCAGTATAGCACGTATCGATCGTTTATTGTGAAGCATCCAGCTATAAACCGAATGCGATAGGTAGCCAGAAATACGCAAAGAGTGAAATAACAATAATTGCAAAAATATTAAGTACAAAGCCAGCCTTGACCATATCTTTCATTTCTAACTCATCCGAACTAAATACGGCTGCATTCGGTGGCGTGGATATAGGCAACATAAATGCACAAGTAGAAGATAAGGCAACGATACCCATAATGATAAAGGGATCTTGGCTGATAGCTGCTGCAAATCCAATACTGATAGGCATTAACATATTTGAAACGGCAGTATTTGACATCACTTCTGTTAGGAATAGGATGGCCGTTGTTAATACAATCACAATGAGTATGAATGGCAGTGGCTTCACAATACCTAACATACCACCAAACCATTTTGTTAACCCTGAATCTTCAAATGCTGCAGCTAAAGACAAACCGCCACCAAATAGTAGTAATATTCCCCAGGGTAACTTATTCATATCGTCCCATACCAGTAATCCGCCTTTAGCATTTTTGGCTGGAATAAGGAATAACAACACAGCGCCAAACATTGCTATAATCGTATCTGTGATGTGCAATGTTTCAGGTAAAAGCCCTCCGAAAATCCATAATAAACTAACGAGTAAAAAGACAATGCCTGTTAATTTTTCTTCTTTAGACATCGGACCTAAATCATGCAAAGCTTTCTTGGCAAAATCTGAGGATATTTGGTCAGCATCTTCAATTTTAAATAGCCATTTTGTTAAGAGGAAGTAGAGAATTGCTAATAAAATAACTGTTAATGGCACTGCGAAAATCATCCATTGCGCGAATGATACTTTCCGATCAAGACTTGATGATGCAACGGCAGCAAAGACTGCATTGGGTACTGAACCAATGAGTGTAGCTAGTCCACCAATAGAAGCGGAATAAGCAACGGTAAGTAAGAGCGCTTTACTAAACTTACTTGCAGATGCTGGTTTGAGAAATTGTGCATCCTTAATTTCTTGAATAAGTGCTAAGGCAATCGGTAACATCATCAGTGCTGTCGCAGCATTTGATATCCACATAGATATAAAGGCAGTGGCGATCATTGTTCCTAATATAATGCGGTTACTGCTTGTGCCCATCATGGAAATGATTGTCATCGCAATCCGCTTATGTAAATTCCATTTTTCAATCGCTAGCGCAATAATAAATCCACCCATGTACATAAAAACAATGGGATCCGCATACGCACTTGCTGCAATCACTTCATCCGTACCACCTGTAAGTGGTAGGAGAATAAGTGGAATTAATGAAGTCGCAGGAATTGGAATCGCTTCTGTAATCCACCATGTTGCTACGAATAATGTGACTGCTAACACAGCTCTAGGTGCGTCTGCTAAACCTGTAATGGCAGGTATAAAATAAAAGATAATAAAAAGTAATGGTCCTAAAATCAATCCGATTTTTTGTTTCATAAATGTAAATCCCCCTTGTTTATAACCCCTGTACCAGTAAGAATATCAATTTAAAACTTTATAAACAATTCATTTTTCAGAAAATTGTAAAAATAATCCGAGGTAACTGGTAGAATGAATTTAACAAATTGTAGATTGTCGAAGGGGGATTATTTATGCTAATAGGTGCAATAGTAGCTAAAGATGATACATGGTTATTATGGGCAATCATTATTGTTTGGGCAACGGTGAGTTTATTTTTAGAACAACGTTATCGATGGGCGAGTACCATTTCGGGTGCGATTATTGCACTTGTTGGGGCAATGTTACTATCAAATTTCAAAGTGATTCCAATGAGCGCGCCAGTATATGATACTGTGTGGGATTATATTGTGCCCTTATCTATTCCATTACTTCTTTTTAGTTCTAATATATTGAAGATTTGGAAAGAAAGTAGAAGATTATTAGTGATATTTTTTGTAGCCTCTATAGGTACCATGATTGGTACAACGGTAGGATTTATGATCTTAAATCAATGGATTCCATATTTAAATAAAATAGGAGCCATGATGACTGGAAGTTACATTGGAGGAGGCGTTAACTTTGCGGCATTGAGTTCCAAACTTGAGACACCAAGTGAAATGATTTCATCTACTGTAGTAGCAGATAATAGCGTTATGGCACTTTATTTTATGCTGCTAATCGCACTACCTTCATTGCCTTTAATTAAAAAACAATTTAAAAGTGACTATGAATCAAAAAGTACTCCAGAATCTCAACAAGCGTATTGGGAGCCAAAAAAAATACAATTATTAGATATTGCTTTTTCGATTGCAAGTGCTGTGACGCTTGTAGCAGTTAGTTTCAAAGGTGCTGATCTCATTCAACAATGGATGCCGCAACACAATGTAGTTCTTACATTGATTGTTTCTTTTTTGGGAGATCCTTATTTATTGTTAACCACTTTAACTTTAATTGTAGTTGCAGTTTGGGGAGACTTCTTTGAAAGTTTAGCAGGTGCTTCAGAAATTGGTACATTTCTAATTTATATTTTCTTTGTGGTTATTGGGACACCTGCCTCATTTGCTACGATAATAACAACGGCGCCTTTATTGTTTATCTTTGTTATAATTATCCTTGTCTTTAATCTAGGGCTAAGCTTAATCTTTGGTAAAATTTTTGGCTTTAAAATAGAAGAAATTTTACTTGCAAGTAACGCAACTGCTGGTGGGCCAACAACTGCTGCCGCATTAGCAATTGGCAAAGGTTGGACGAAGGTGGTTGGCCCTATACTTATCATTGGCACATTAGGTTATGTTATTGGAAATTATGCAGGAACGTTAATGTATCAACTTTTAACTTATTTAGGGTGAATATAAAAAATATGGAGGTGCATTTACGATGAGTGAAAAAGAAAAAATGTTAGCAGGTGATTGGTATGATGCTAATTTTGACGAATCATTAGATGCTGAGAGAATGAAGGCTAAGGATTTGTGCTTTGAATTAAATCATATCAAACCTAGTGATAAAGAATCGCGTCATACAATACTTACAAAATTATTAAATTATGAACCGAAAGCATTGGAGTTGTTAAGTCCATTCCAAACAGATTATGGATATAATATCTTTTTAGGTGAAAGAATTTTTATTAATCATGACTGCTATTTTATGGATGGTGGCAAGATATTTATTGGTGATGATGTGTTCATCGGGCCAAGTTGTGGCTTATATACAGCAGTGCATCCCTTAGAATATAAAGAACGTAATATTGGGTTAGAACAAGCACTACCAATTCGAATTGAGTCTAATGTCTGGTTAGGTGCCAATGTCGTTGTCTTACCTGGAGTAACAATTGGTGAAGGTTCAGTAATAGGCGCTGGTAGTACTGTGGCTAAAGATATACCGCCGAATGTGCTAGCGTTAGGTACACCAGCCAAACCGGTCAGCGATATCAAAAATCAATAAATTTAAGCTAATCGTATGTTGACATGCTGCTTAGCTATAAGTAATTTACAAGGTGTTTCTTGTTTTATATAGAAGAATATAATAATGCTCCGCAAGACGAGTGTGCAAATGCTAAAGTTGTTTTTTAGATTTGTATACTCGTTTTTTTAGTACAGTAAAAGTTAAACATATAAAATATACAAAACAAATATTCAGGCTTTTTGAAAGAAAATTAATATAAAATTGTGTAATATATTAAAAATAATTAAAACCATTTATCAAAATGTTCCGCGGAGCTTAAATAAAAATTAATAAAATTGTTCGGAATATAAAACGAATTTGTGTTAATATAAAATATGAGTGAAATAGTAGGAGTAATAATTAATAAAATGTTTGTCTATACTGCTTAGCAAATGGTTGAAAAATTATTTCCGTACTTAATTTAACTACTTCTAGAATAGGAATGAGGAATTCGAAAAAATGGATATTTTGATTGGAACATTGTTTTTAATTGTAGTGTTAGCACTTTTTACACTATTTACATATCGAGCACCTATGGGTATGAGAGCTATGGGTGCCTTAGCAAATGCAGCGATTGCGACTTTTTTGGTTGAGGCATTTCACAAATATGTCGGTGGAGATTTATTAGGCATTTCATTTTTGGGAGATCTTGGTGATGCAGCCGGAGGTCTCGGTGGCGTTGCAGCTGCTGGTTTAGTTGCACTTGCAATTGGTGTATCTCCGGTCTATGCATTAGCGATTGCTGCTTCATGTGGTGGACTAGATTTAATACCTGGTTTTGTTGCTGGTTATGTTATTGGTTATTTAATGAAATATGCAGAACGTAAAGTACCAGATGGTGTTGATTTAATAGTTGGTATTTTAATTATTGCACCCTTAGCGAGGTTAGTAGCCGTAGGTGTTACACCATTAGTCAATAATTCATTATTAAAAATCGGTGATATTATCCAAAGTTCTACTGAGGTCAGTCCAATTATTATGGGTATTATCTTAGGTGGTGTCATTACAGTAGTAGGTACTGCACCGTTAAGTTCAATGGCTTTAACAGCGCTACTCGGTTTAACTGGTATGCCAATGGCCATTGCAGCGATGGTGTCCTTTGCATCATCATTTATCAATGGCACAATGTTCAATAAATTAAAATTGGGAGATCGTAAATCTAGAATTGCAGTTTGTATTGAACCTTTGTCTCAGGCTGATGTTGTATCAGCGAACCCGGTACCAATATACACAGCTAATTTTATTGGAGGTGCATTGGCAGGTGCTGTGATTGCATCATCAGGTATGATAAATGATGCTACAGGTACTGCGACACCATTGGCAGGGTTCTTGGTTATGTTCGGTTTTAATGATCCTATAAAAATATTTATCTATGGTGCGATTATTGGATTAATAGGTTTAATTGTTGGTTATGTTTGTTCAGTGTTATTTAAAAACTATCCAATTGTCTCAAAAGAGGATATAGAAACAAGATAGTAAAACACTTCGATGCTAAAAAAGTTAAGGCATCGGAGTGTTTTTGACTAATCGCTTAATTGACTATCTGGTATATCTGTAATAAACATATGACCTGGTGCATGTGTAATCATTAAATCGGGTTTAGCATCTAGTGCAACTGACTGAGGCGTTACACCACATCCCCAAAATACAGGAACTTCATTTTCATTAATAGTAACGGGTTCACCGAAATCTGGTAGAGCAAGGTCTGTGATACCTATCTCTGTAGGATTACCAATGTGAATAGGTGTCCCGTGGACATTTTTAAAACGCGTCGTAATTTCTGTAGCTTTAATTGCTTGTGTCATGGTCATGGGTCTCATACTCACTGTAATGTTACCTTTAAATTGCCCACTTGGATTAGCAGGTATATTAGTTACATACATAGGGACATTGTGATTTTCTTCTAAATGTCGAATCGGTATGCCTGCTTCCAATAAAGCATGTTCGAATGTAAAACTACAGCCTATTAAAAAGCTAACCATATCATCAGTATATAAATCGTCCACATTGGCGCGTGTTTCAATGAGTTCACCATATTGATAAATACGGTAAGCAGCTACTTCAGTGCTAATGTCTGCAGTTACACCGTATTTTGTAAATGATTTATTTCCTTTTTCAGATACGTCCAAGAGTGGACATGTTTTGGGATTTCTAAAACAGAATAGTAAAAAATCATAAGCATATTTAGATGGAAGTATGACTACGTTAGCTTGTACATAGCCTTTTGCCATCCCGCTTGTGTGACCAGTTAGTTTCCCTTGTTTAATCATTTCTCTTAAAGTGCTAGGTTGCGCATCTTGTATGTTCAATCAAACCACCCCTTAACTATGTATTATTACTATTTTAACAAAAAATGTAATCAAATAGGGATTAAATACTTTTAAAGTAATTTACTTGAACGCGTGTCACTGAATGGCATACAGACTAGTGCATAAGTTATTGAAAAGCAGGGTATGAAAACAACATAGATGATGTTAGGAGGAGACATATGAAAAGGACTGCTGAAAAAATACTCATATGGATTGGTATTATTCTACAATTTATTTTAATTTTTTTAATGGCCATCGTTGCACCATTTTTTAATGATGTCAGTGTGAAAAATGAGTTAATAGAAGTAATAAACCAGAGTAATATTTATAATCAAAATGCATCACAGATGGATCCAGCTAATATAGTAGACTTAGTGAGTAATCTATTTATTTTAGCTTTAATTGTTGTTATTGTTTGTACAGTGATTGCCATTATATTTGCAATATTAACAAATAAACTTCCAAAATTTGTTGGTATTATATTTATTTTACTGGGACTTGTGACAGTTCTTACACTCAATTGGATAACAGCTATACTTTGGTTAGTAGCAGGTATATTGTTATTAGTAAGAAAAAAACAAAAATCTTATGATCGCTATCAACCAGCTAAAGGAAATAGAAAAAAAGAACAAGCAAAGCATCATCATAACAATCAAAAACGTAATACTGAAACTACATATCATGAAGAGGATGATCATAAATCAGAAGAACAAGATAAAGCACCAACACAATTAAGTAGGAAAGCACGTTATAAAAAATAGGGAATAAAATAGCCTGAGACATACATAGATGTCTCAGGCTATTTCCAATTAGAGCGTAGATGACTGAATGAAAGTAGAAAATGCGCATTAACGCATATTAACATTTCAGCTTAGTCCATTTTACCGTGTTTATAACTTTCGTATACTTTGTCATATTTTATATGGCCAATACCACCAACGATAAACTTACCATATTTTGACAAATTGAATATATAAGCTAAACAAATGGACACGGTTAACGTGATAATGAAATTGAAAGCAATATTTCTAAGTGAACTAGCTGCTCTTAACAAACCTAATTCGTGGACGAAGAAGTAATGTATTAAGTAGATACAGAAAGAATAGTTACTTATAAATAAAATGAATTTTGGTACGTATTTAACATATGAAGCGAATAAGAAAAAGACTAGAATAACCATCTTTACATAAAAAGGTATATCAAAGCGTTTTGATTCTACCCACGTGCTAATGCCAAACAAATAGTTATCGACTAATATAGATGTTGCTATTATTGCGCCAATAATAATTGGCCAAGTATATTTTTTAATCTTCTTCATGAAAGTTTCATAGTAGATACCAGTGTAAAAGCCAAGTAAGAAGTAACTAATCCATCCTAAAAAGAGCATCCAGCCTTCTCTTTCCCAGAATAGACCAAGGATTGGATGTTCTGACTGTGGTGCATATTGTCTAAATGCCCAATAAATTGTAGCAAAGATAACGGCACCAATAATCACTGGGACAGGTTTCCATTTAATGAGATATTTTGCAAAAAGTATATGTAATATATAGAATTGGAAAATAATAACAATGAAATATGTCACTGCACCACCATGGAACATTGTGTCTCCCAGATGTGTCATGAATTGATCGAATGTTTTGGATTCAAAATAGAATAGTGCAATACCAATGTTAATGATTATATAGGGGATACCTAAATAAATTAATTTATTCTTAGAAAATCCTGGTTTTGTTTTGACGTGATAATTTTTAGCTAATAAGAATTCTGAAATGAATACAAATAATGGGGTACTGAACATAAGCATTAATTGAAATACTCTGATTGCAGTTCCATGACCTAGAAAATCCATTTTGCTAAATGTAGTTGTAATAGAATGAATGAGAACAATACTTAAACAAGCTATCGTGCGCATCCAAAATATAACTGACGTATATGTTTTCATATATAGCTTACCTCTCGATTGTTCATTTAATTTAAAATACAAAATATAAACATTACACAATTAAAAATATCGAATATAATATAAAGTGTGGCAAAATGAACGGAAATAGATTCGAAGCGACCCAATTTTAGGAAAGTTTATGTAAGCGATTGCATTTATTGTGTGATACATATACAATGACATTAAGAATGGAAGATTCCATTTAGTTTTCTATTTACAAACTCACATGGGGGTAGAAAAATGGTAGTCAATTATCACAATGAACCAAGCATAGATTTTACAGATAGTAAGAATGTTGAATCATTTAAAGAAGCATTAAAGAAAGTTAAAGGTGAATTAAATCAAAAAATTCCTTTAGTTATTAATGGAGAAGAGAAATTCACAAAAGATACGTATCAGTCTATCAATCCTGCAAATACAACTGAAGTGATTGCAGAAGTTTCAAAAGCAACTCAAAAAGATGTGGATGACGCATTTGAAGCAGCTAATGAAGCTTATAAATCTTGGAAACGATGGTCACACAAAGACCGTGCTGAATTTTTAATTAGAGTTGCAGCTATTATTAGACGTCGTAAAGAAGAAATCTCAGCAGTAATGGTTTATGAAGCAGGTAAACCATGGGATGAAGCGGTCGGCGATGCTGCAGAAGGTATTGACTTCATTGAATATTATGCAAGATCAATGATGGAACTTGCTGATGGTAAACCAGTATTAGATAGAGAAGGAGAACATAATAAATATTTCTACAAACCTATCGGTACAGGCGTAACCATCCCACCATGGAATTTCCCGTTTGCAATTATGGCAGGAACAACATTAGCACCTGTAGTTGCAGGAAATACAGTACTTTTAAAACCAGCGGAAGATACACCATTAACGGCATATAAATTAATGGAAATTTTAGAAGAAGCTGGATTACCAAAAGGTGTTGTGAATTTTGTACCAGGTGATCCTAAAGAAATTGGCGATTATCTTGTTGATAGTGTACACACGCATTTCGTTACATTTACAGGTTCTCGTGCAACAGGTACTAGAATTTTTGAGAGAGCAGCCAAAGTACAAGACGGACAGCAATTCTTAAAACGCGTGATTGCTGAAATGGGCGGTAAAGATGCTATTGTAGTGGATAAAGACATTGATACAGATTTAGCTGCAGAATCAATCGTATCGTCTGCTTTTGGTTTCTCTGGTCAAAAATGTTCAGCTTGTTCACGTGCCATTGTACACAAAGATGTATATGATGAAGTTTTAGAAAAAGCTGTTGCATTAACTAAAAACTTAACTGTAGGCAATACGGAAAATAACACGTATATGGGACCAGTTATTAATCAAAAACAATTTGATAAAATTAAAAATTATATTGAAATTGGTAGTAAAGAAGGCAAGTTAAAACAAGGTGGCGGTACAGATGATGCTACTGGATACTTTGTAGAGCCTACTATTATAGCAAACCTTAAATCGAGCGACCAAATTATGCAAGAAGAAATCTTTGGACCGGTTGTAGGTTTTGTTAAAGGTAAAGACTTTGAAGAATTATTAGAAATTGCGAATGATACAGATTATGGTTTAACAGGTGCTGTGATCACAAATAATCGCGAAAACTGGATAGAAGCCGTTGAATCATACGATGTTGGTAACTTATATCTGAACCGTGGTTGTACATCTGCAGTTGTTGGATATCACCCATTCGGTGGTTTCAAAATGTCAGGTACAGATGCTAAAACAGGAAGTCCAGACTACTTATTAAACTTCTTAGAACAAAAAGTAGTTTCAGAAATGTTTTAAATCGCATAAAGTGGTTTATAAAAAGCATAGCAATATAACACGATCTTTAAATTGAAAAAGGCGATGCCAGTCAAATGGCGTCGCCTTTTTGTAGTGTAATAAGTTTTAATGTCATTGAAAAAGGGCATTATAATTAAGATTATGGAAATGACATACCATATAAAATACTTCAACAATGATTAAACATCTTCAACCTTGATATTGATTAATTTTTGGAAGAGTACGTCGATTTCATGTGCGCTAAGTTGAATATCATTATCTCGTATCCATCCCATAAAACCATATAAACTCGTTCCATAAACATAAAATATCAATTCTGTTGGAACGCTTGCGTCTACTGAAATGCGATGTTCATTTTCTTTAATATCATTTTGCAATATTTTGATGAAATAATTACTGATCGTACGCTCGAATTCTTTATCATCGCATTGTTTATCACCAACACGTTTCAACTCGTTAATATCATTTAAAGTTCTTTCCATAACACTAAAGGGATTATTGATACGATCTTTAATATCCATAGAGAAATAATTTTTTGTGATTTCTGTAATTAAATAAATAAGCAAATCGTATTTATCATAGAAGTGTTTATAGAATGTCGTTCGATGTGTGAGTGCTTCATTACAAATTTGGTTTACCGTGATGTTTGAAAATGCATGTTTCTCAAGCAAGACATATAGGCTTGTGGATAAAGCGCGTTTGGTTTTAATGACTCGTAAATCTTTTTCATTCATTCTACATTTCTCCTAATCTGTAGTTTAAATAGGCATATTACAGTTTTTAATTCTTTTATTAATTGTACACAGCGTTTATTGTGTTAATATAAATAATCTACACTATACAATTAAACTATAACGTTGATTATCTGAGGAGGCAATAGATTGGCAAAGTTTTTATACAAGTTAGGATCATTTGTGGCCAAACATAAATGGTGGAGTGTCGTTGCGTGGGTTATTATACTTGCTGCAATTATTATCCCGCTTACAGTAAGTGCACCTAAATTTGATAACGATATCACAATGAATGGTTTGCAATCACTTGATACTAATGAAAAAATTGAAGATGAATTTAATCAAGACAGTGAGAAGGCTCAAATAAGGGTTGTATTTAAAAGCGATTCCGATAATGGCATCGTTAAACAAGATATGACAAAAGATATCAAGGATACATTGAAAGACATCAAAGATGATGACAAAGATATTAAAAACATTACCGATCCATACGAAAACAGACAAATAAGTAAAGATAAAACGACAGCTTTTGCAGATATTAATTATGATATCTCTGCGACGTCTATGACACAAGATGGCAAGGATAATGTGCAAGATAAAGTCGATAAATTAGAAGATGACCATAATGTCCAAGTTGAATTGATGGGTACAGGTATGGAAAACACAGAAATTGGCGGTTCTTCTGAATTAATCGGAATTATTGTAGCGTTTGTTGTGCTTCTCATTACATTTGGTTCATTTATTGCGGCTGGTATGCCAATTATTAGTGCATTACTTGGCTTAGGTACAGGTGTAGGTATTATTTCGTTACTTACATATGCTTTCGATATCCCTAATGTAACACTAACATTAGCGGTAATGATTGGCTTAGCCGTAGGTATAGATTACGCTTTATTTATATTATTTAGATACCGTCAGATTGTTAAGACGGAATCGAATCATATTAAAGCAGTTGGTTTAGCAGTAGGTACTGCAGGAAGTGCCGTTATCTTTGCTGGGGTAACTGTAATTATAGCTGTTTGTGGTTTATCGTTAGTTGGCATTGATTTCCTAGCTATCATGGGTTATGCCTCCGCAATCAGTGTGCTTGTAGCGGTTATTAGTGCGTTGACATTGTTACCAGCTTTAATCAGTATTTTCCATAAACAAATCAAACCGAAAAAAACAAAATCAGAATTTGACAATGATGTAGACACAAAATGGTCTAAATTTGTCGTTGGTAAACCATTAGCTGCTGTACTTATAGGACTTATTATATTAGTCGTAGCTGCAATACCAATTAGTAATATGAGATTGGGTATTCCAGATGATGGTATGAAACCAGCAGATAGTACGCAGAAGAAAGCGTATGATATTGTATCCGATAAATTTGGCGAAGGCTATAACGGTCAAATTGCCATGCTTGTGAATGTTAAAGATAAGAATGATAACCCACAAGCATTACAAAAAGATTTACAAGATATGACGAAAGATATCGATAAAAAAGATAATGTTGATATGGTGACACCACCACAATTGAGTAAAAACAAAGATTATGCCTTAATTGCGGTAATTCCAGAAAAAGGACCTAACGCAGAATCTACAAATGATTTAGTTCATGATTTAAGAGATTATAATGATGATGCTAAAGATAAATATGGCTTCAAGACAGAAGTGTCAGGACAAAGTGTCATCAATATAGACATGTCTCAAAAATTAAATGAAGCGATTCCGTTATTTGCAGGTGTTATCGTAGCATTAGCGTTTATCTTGTTAATGATTGTATTCCGTTCAATTATTATTCCACTTAAAGCGGTATTAGGCTTTGTACTTTCATTAGTCGCAACACTAGGCTTTACAACTTTAATTATGCAAGAAGGATTTATGTCTGGCTTATTCGGTGTGGATACGACTGGACCATTACTTGCATTCTTACCTGTTATAACTATAGGTCTGTTATTTGGTTTAGCAATGGACTATGAAGTGTTCTTAATGTCACGTATCCATGAAGAATACAGTAAGACACGCAATAATGAACACTCAATTAAAGTTGGTATTAAAGAAAGTGGCCCAGTTGTTGTCGCTGCCGCATTAATTATGTTCAGTGTGTTTATCGCCTTTGTATTCCAAGATGACGTGATGATTAAATCCATGGGTATTGCACTTGGATTTGGTGTATTATTTGATGCATTTGTCGTACGTTTATTATTAATACCAGCATTAACACAATTGTTTGGTAAAGCATCTTGGTACATTCCTGGTTGGTTAAATAGAATCTTACCGCATGTTGATATTGAAGGACATGCATTACAAGATAAAATGCCTTCAAAACCAGAAGCGAAACAAAATCAAAATGCATCGAAAGAACAGTATGATCGTTCATTTAGTATTGCAACTTCAAATGATAACCGTGACAACAAAAATGTGATTACTACTGACGCACAAACTAAAGCTTTATATGATCAAATTGCTCAACAGTCTACGAATCAACATTTCTTATATGAAGCATTAAAAGCTTATCAAGGTAAGGCAGATAATGATGCTGATAAACGTCATGAAGCAACTTCTAAATTAAATGAAGATTCAGAGCTACAAGATAAAGCATTGATGTCACTCTTATCAAAACAAAGTGATAATATCAGTGAATTAAATGCATTGATAGAAAAACTTGTTAAAAAATAATAGATTCTATTGTTGAATTAAGCGTAGGTACATAGCCATTAGGCTGTGATACCTACGTTTTTTTATATACCAAATTGTTTCGTGATAGCGTAAGCGTCGCTGTCAAAAATTTGCTAATCTTGCTAAAATGAAAGTATTAATTAGTCCTTGTACACGAAGTATAATTTAATAAGAGGTGCAACATGAGAGAACTATATAATGTGGAATTTAATAAAAATTTTAATAACCTTACAGATTTAGAAGAAGGGTTACGCATTGTGCTCGTACTAAACGGTATGATGAAAGTGATTAATGGAGACTCTGTGACAAACTATCAAAAAGGCGAAGTATTTCTGATTAATCATAGAGCGTCATGTCGATTTTCAACTCATAAAAATACATTATATCTTTCAATTCATTTAACGGAATCATACTTAAAACAGTATATGAATGATTATAAAGATAAAGCATTTATTTTAAATAAAAATACTTTGCAAGAAGTCATTTACCAACAAATTGTGAATGCAGTTGCTAAAATAGGCATTGTCTATATTAGAAAAGGTGAATTCTACCGTTTATATATCGAACAACAACTCATAGATTTAGTATTTATCATGATGCGGTATTTACCAACTACCAATATACAAGCACAAATGCCATTGGTAGCTGATGACAGGTTAGCATATATTTGCGAATATATTGATAAACATTATACTGAATCGATTAAACTCACTGAGATGGCAGACATGGTTGGACTTAGCGATGCTTATTTATCTAAATTGTTTAAGCAAAAAAAGGGCGTTGGATTTAATCAATATGTGAATCATGTGCGCCTTGAACAGTGTAAAAATGATTTAATTTACACGAATGAACCCATTACACAAATCGCCTATAAAAATGGCTTTAGTAACTCTAACGCATTATTAAAGTACTTTAAAGCTGAAACAACATACACGCCATCGAACTACCGACTTAAATTTCAAATGAAAGAACAACATATAAAAGTAGATGATTGTCCTACCACAACAACGTATCAATCTTATTTATATTATTTATCTTTATTGATTGATCAAAATATTGGAGATATTGTTCAATCACCCGATGCACAAAAAGTAATTGATATCACATTACAAAATGACGGGAAATCCATTTCCCACTATCAACACGTTATTCAAGTTGGTTATCTCGAAACAATCCTGACACATCGCGTTAGAAGACAGTTAATTGAAGTGAAGACCATGTTAGGATTAGACCATATACTTATCAAAGATCCCATTCAACAGGGACGTATTAATCATTCGGAAATTGAGAGTGATGAAATGATTCCCAATATACATCCTTATATGCAAGTGGATGAATCAATTAATTTTTTAATAAAACATCAAATTGGTTTAGGCATCGAACTTACGCCACCTAGAAGTACGATTAATTTCACCCAATATTATCAAGAATTGACTTACCTTTTAGAACATATTTTTAATGGCTTACCAAATAATAATTTATTGAAATTTGTAGTTTATATTGATTGTAAGCAAGATTCAATATTTAATCAGCTGGTTGCTCTTTTTAAATATTATTTTACAAATGTGGAAATTGTGCTCAATGTGGACATAGGGAAATTAGAAGCGCCTCATAAAGCGAAACGAATTTTAGAACGATCAGACAGAATTGTTGATCGCATTGCTTTTTCAGCCAATCAGAATGATATGATTGATTTTCAATCTATAGAAAGTCAGCAATATGAATTAGCGAAACGACATATTTACGAACAATTTAATAAGGTTGTTGAAACATTAGAGCTTCAGCAAAGTTCTATCTCGTTTATATTATTAAATTGGAATACGTTGACTGGAGATACACATTTAACGAATGGAGAGTATTTTAGAGCGGGTATCATATTTGAACAGTTAATTGAAATGAATGACAGAATTCAAATGATCGGTTATTGGCTGAATTATGAGCTGCATGAACAATTTAAATTAAAAGATTCAAGTGCACAACTCACTGGTATTGAGTTATATCATCAATTTGATGGAAAAAGGCCGGCCTTTTTTACAAGTGCCTTTTATAGAAAACTGTTCGATCAAGTGTTATATCAAAGTGAAAATTGTATGGTTGTTGGATCGACTGACCATTTTCAAATTGTCATGTGGGATGCTGAACATTATAATCCATATTATATATTGAATCATCATGCACAATATTTAAATCATAAGGAATATCAGATTAATATCATCAATGCACATCCTGGAACATACAAAATTAAGCATATGACCTTAGATAAAAATAACGGGGCATTATATACAGTTTGGCAACATTATAATACGCGATATGGTATGGATGAAGAAACCATTGCTTATGTTAATCGCATCTCATATCCGAAAATGGACATTAGTGAAGTGAAAGTCAATGATACAATCACATATCACTTGAAATTGTTAACGAATGCTATCCAAATTATAGAGTTTAAAAAATATCTATGTTGAATTGGCTATTACAACGAAGGGGAGGCACCTTTTGTTGTAATAGCCTCTTTCTATTTATCAAAATTTGAAAGGTATGTTGTTAAAAAGACAAAAATGATACATCTATTTTTGTTGTTAGTCGAAGAAATAATACATATGCAATAAATAGGTAGTTAAAATAGCAAATAATATATATTGCTATTAATTGATAATCACTACACTTGAGATAGAGAGGATAGCGAATTAATAGAGTTGAAAATGTTGCTATGAAGGGCATTTACAATGAAAGCTTATCTTCCCTAATGGTCATTAGTTAAATTGGATAGAGGAGGAAGTATAATGACACAACAGGGAAATACACAAAATTATAAAGGGGATAATAAACTCATATTAGGTATTGTGTTAGGCGTTGTTACGTTTTGGTTATTTGCACAATCTTTACTTAATGTGGTCCCAACGTTACAGCAATCTTTTGATAGTAATATTGGAACAATTAGCATTGCAGTTAGTATTACAGCTTTATTTTCAGGTATGTTTGTTGTAGGTGCGGGGAGTCTTGCTGATAAAGTGGGACGCGTAAGAATTACTTATATTGGTTTATGGCTCAGTATTATTGGATCATTATTAATCATTATCAGTAATTTACCACTATTATTAATTGTTGGAAGGGTTATTCAAGGATTGTCTGCGGCTGCTATTATGCCATCAACATTAGCAATTATGAAAACTTATTTTGAAGGAAAAGAGAGACAACGTGCGTTAAGTTACTGGTCTATAGGATCTTGGGGAGGTTCAGGACTAGCATCATTATTTGGAGGTATGGTTGCTACTTTTGTGGGATGGCGCTGGATATATATTTTATCTATTATCATTGCATTATTAGCAATGTATTTAATCAAAGGAACACCCGAAACAAAATCAGAAAGCACACTGAAGCAACGTTTTGATTATAGTGGACTGATATTATTTGTGATTATGATGTTGAGTATTAACGTTGTTATAACGCAAAGTGGAACATTCGGTATCACGTCGCCATTGATTTTAGGTCTTATTATTATATTTATAGTAGCAACAATCATATTCTTAAAAGTTGAAAACAGGGTGGGTAATCCATTAATTGATTTTAAATTATTTAATAATAAAGCATATACAGGTGCCACATTATCTAATTTCTTATTGAATGGTGTTGCAGGTGCACTTTTAGTTGCTAATACATTTGTACAACAAGGACTAGGATTTAATGCATTTCAAACAGGACTGTTATCCATTACTTACTTAATAACTGTGTTATTAATGATCCGTGTAGGTGAGAAAGTATTGCAAAAGGTGGGCGCTAAAAAGCCGATGCTATTAGGGACACTTTTTAATATGGTAGGTATTATGCTCATATCGCTGACATTCTTACCTAGTGTTATTTATGTAGTAGTTTGTATTATTGGTTATTTATTATATGGTTTAGGCTTAGGATTCTATGCGACACCGTCTACAGATATGGCAATTTCTAATTCTCCAGAAGATAAAGTGGGCGTTGCCTCAGGTATATATAAAATGGCATCATCACTTGGTGGTGCATTTGGTATTGCATTATCAGGCGCACTTTTTGGTGTTATAGCAAGTGCAACAAATGTTCAAATTGGTGCATTCGCAGGTCTTTGGTTAAATGTCATTATGGCACTATTATCTTTAATCATTATCATGTTTATGGTGCCAGCTACTAAAACAAAAGCTAAGTGTTAAAATAAAACAATTATAAATGTTTTAACACATACAGAGAAACTAGAAAGTGTATCATGTTATTAAACAAAGGATTATTAGGAGGAATAATAATGGTTAAACAATTAATAGATATATTAAAAAACAAAGAGTCACGTATGATTGAAATACGTAGATATTTACATGAGCATCCAGAACTATCATTTCACGAAGAAGAAACACCTAAATATATTGAAGCATTTTATAAAGATAAAGACTGTGAAGTTGAGACAAATGTTGGACCAAATGGTTTGAAAGTAACGATTGATAGTGGAAAACCGGGTAAAACAATTGCAATTCGTGCAGATTTTGATGCTTTACCAATCCAAGAAGATACAGGTTTATCTTTTTCATCTAAAAATGATGGTGTCATGCATGCATGTGGTCATGATGCGCATACAGCATATATGCTCATACTTGCAGAAACGTTAATTGAATTAAAATCACAATTCAAAGGGAAAGTAGTCATCATTCACCAACCAGCCGAAGAAGTACCACCTGGTGGTGCACAAGCAATGATTCAAGATGGTGTATTAAATGGCGTTGATCATGTATTAGGCGTACATGTTATGAGTCAAATGCCAGCAGGTAATATTTATTATCGTGAAGGGTATGTTCAAACTGGTAGGGATTTCTTTAAATTGAAAGTGAATGGCCAAGGTGGACATGGTTCCTCACCACATACAGCCAATGATAGTATTGTTGCTGGCGCATATTTCGTCAATGCAGTTCAAACAATTGTTTCAAGAAGATTAAATCCATTTGAAACAGGTGTTGTTACTATCGGCTCATTTGATGGTAAAGGACAATTTAATGTTATTAAAGACAGTATCGAAATAGAAGGAGACGTTCGCGCACTGACAGATGACACAAAACATACGATTAAGAAAGAAATACAACGTTTAACAGAAGGTTTAGAAGCTACGTTTGGTGTAACATGTGAATTAGATTATCATGACGATTATCCAGCGTTGTACAATGATCCAGAGTTTACGCAATTTGTGGTCGACTCAATTCAAAGTGCTGATACGGATGCCATTCAAAAAGTAGAAAGATGTGAAGCTCAGCCACCATCAGAAGATTTTGCGTATTATGCAAAAGCGTTGCCTAGTACGTTTATATATGCGGGTGCTGCTCCAGAAGATGGTAACATCTATCCACATCACCATCCTAAATTCAATATCAGTGAAAAAGCCTTACGTGTCTCAGCAGAGGCTGTAGGTGTTACAGTCATGAATTATTTAAAATAAAATATAAGCCCAATGATTGAAAACATTTGTACCTTATGAGGAATAGAGATATTTTCTAGTATTCATTTTGATAAAGTTCATTTATTTTTATTGTAAACATAGAAACAGAATGAGATAGCTATATAAAGTAGCTTATCATCATTCTGTTTCTATTTGTATTGTATAAAATTAATCAAAAAACATATATGTTACCGTAAGTTTATGAAAATACGATATAGTGTATATAAAGAGTGATAATAAAATGATAAAGGATGATTAAAATGAACGGTGACAAAAAAATAAGTGAACTGCTTGATAATTATAAAAAACCACTAAAAAAGCTTTTTAAATATGATAAATCAAAGGCACGTGCTTTTGATAAAGACAGCAGAAGTAAGGTTGAAGGTCAAAAAGGGATTTTTGTTATTTTTAATAATAAGCAACCTATCTTTGTGGGCCAAGTAGGCGGTTATATGACGGGTTATAAAATAACACAAAAAGATTTAAACGATAAATTAGGCCAATTTAATGTGAAATCAGACTCTGGTACTGCAAGATTCAGAAGAGTATTTGCCGAACAAAATAGCTTAGATGAAGCTGAAACAAAAGAAATTAAAGCTGAAAATTATGGATTAAAATTTCAATTTATTAAAGTTAAAGGCAATCCATCAATGATTAATATATTGGAAATATTAGCTTTAGAGTATGCTAAAGAAAACGATATTAACCTTTATAATTTCTTATAAAAACAGTTCGTTTTAAGTTGGTTATAGAAAGAGGTGATTGTTATGAGTATAAGAGAACTCAGTCTATCTTTTCATCACCAAGAAATAAAAATTAAATTACCGAAGAATTATTTTAAGACAAACGGTAAGTCTTATCCTTTAGTTATAGTTCAAGATGGAGACTACTTATTTAAAGATGTAAAAAAAGACGTTATATTTGTTGGTATCGTGCCTAATAATCGAAAAAAAGATTATACACCCTGGAAAAGTGTTGTTGGTGATATTGAATATGGTGGTCAAGCGGATGCGTATATCACTTGGGTGGCTGATGCGGTAATACCGTATTTAAGAAAATGTTTCCGTATTTCTCAGGATAGAAAAGACATCGGTATTGCAGGTGCCTCATTTGGTGGGCTCGTATCGCTATATGCGTTGTTTAAACACGCAGATACGTTTGGGCATTATATATTAATTTCACCTTCAGTTTGGTACCCTGACTTTGTTAAGTTTATGAAATCCCAACCGATTATTAATTCAACACATCATATTTACTGGTATGTCGGCCAACTTGAAGGGAAACAAAGTAATCACTTAAACCAATATATGGTGCCACAAACAGAGGCAGCAGTAGATATTTTGAATGAACTGCTAGTATCAGAGACATCCGTATTTTATTTTGATACAAATAGAAAAGGGCTGCACCGCCAATATTATTTTAAGAAATATTTTAATAGAGCAATCAATAAATTATTTTAAGTAGCGACAGATAAAAGAAATACGATTATTGTCAGAAAATTCGCAAAAAATAAGTGAATTCATCCTTTTTATGTTAAAAAATGCTAAAATTCAAAGTGTAAATCATTTTTAAATATACCGATACCGCTCTTAGCCATAATGTGTAAAATAACGTTTTGGGCAGTGAGTTGGATATATGATTTTAAAAATATTAAGCTGAATTTTCGTATTAGTTTAAACATAGGGGATGTTTTTTTATGACAGAAGGTACTACTAAAATTTCAGACAATAAGTTATTGGTAGGAATTGTCTTATCTATTTTAACTTATTGACTATTTGCACAATCTTTTTTAAATATTGGACCTAAGATACAGGCAACTTTTGGAGCAAGTCCAGATATTGTTAACATTTCAGTAAGTTTGACATCATTTGTTACTGGCGTCTTTATGGTTGTAGCAGGTAACATTTCAGATAGAATTGGGAAGGTTAAGATGACGCGTATTGCTCTAATTTTGAGTATTATTGGATCATTGATGCTTATTATTTCTGGTAATGTCACTTTGTTGCTCTTGGGAAGAATTGTACAAGGTTTTTCAGCAGCGATTATTATGCCAGCAACCATTTCTATCGTTAATGATTTCTTTGAAGGGGATGATAGACAAAAAGCATTAAGTTTTTGGTCTATAGGTGCATTTGGAGGGACCGGCCTATCATCATTCTTTGCAGGTGCAATGGCTACGTTTATATCGTGGCAATCCATCTTTGTACTCTCTATACTTTTGTCCTTGGTTGCATTGCTGTTGGTAAAAAACCTGCCAGAAAGCAAACAAGTCAAAGCACAATCTAACCATTTTGATTATATTGGTCTAACTATCTTTGTAATTATGATTGCTAGTATCAGTTTGTAATTACACAAGGATATAAATTAGGATGGTTAAGTTCAGCAACGCTAATATTGAGTGCCGTATTTATTATCTGTATTTTTATTTTTTATAAAGTAGAAAAAGCAAAGCAATCACCGTTTATTGATTTGGAGTTATTTAAAAACAAACCTTTTATTGGTGCAGTCATTGCTAACTTTTTGTTGAATACTGGTGTAGGCGTTATTGCTTTATTTAATATATATGCACAAGGTGGCTTGAAATTCAGTGCTTTTCAAGCTGGTTTGTTAACGCTACCCTATTTAATTACATTGTTACTTGTAGTTCGATTAGGAGAAAAAAGTATCAAGCGCTTTGGTGCAAAACGCGCAATGGTTGTTGGACCTATTTTTACAGCGACAGGTATATTGTTATTTAGTTTAACTTTCTTTAATACTTCAATTTATGTAGTAGTCGCATTAATTGCTGCGGTTTTCTTTGGTGGAGGTACTGGCTTGTTTGCTAGACCGGCTTTAAGCACCGCAGTTTCAACAACTCCTGCAGAAAAAGTTGGGGTAGCATCTGGTATTTTTAAAATGAGCTCAACGCTTGGTGGAGCCTTTGGTATAGCGATTATGACGTCCATATTTACTGGAGTTTCACAAAGCGGACAAACAGTTGATACAGCTGCTAGTATTGGGTTTGTAGTTGGAACATGTTTGGTTATAGGCGGCGTATGTGCAAGTGCACTGGTTATTCCAACGCGAAAAGTGAGACAAGGCGAAAAGGGGCAAGTGACAGAAGGATAATAAAAATAAAAAAACTGGTCGCTGCATAATTAGATGGTTTGGCCAGGTTTATCTTGGAATTGTGTTTTAACTTAGGAAATCCTTTAACAAGATTCATTATTGCTTTCGTTTAAAAGCAAGATGTAAATCATGTACGAAGGCAATTAATGGTCTTATAGTCATTTGAATACTACCAATAACAAATAATATCGTACCATTTGTTACAGTTGAACTATTAAAAAATAGAATACTACCAATTAGAAAAACTAAGCCGAGTACGACATCATTGAATTGGTAAAGTGCTTTGTAAATGGCTGTTATGCGGTCAGATGCTTGGATTTGATGGAAACTTAAATTTAAGTGTTTAGATGATTGTTTGAATTTAGACATGTACAGTCCTCCTTTAGTAAGTAATGAAAATATTTTAATATATCATCTTACGAGTTTACACGAAATGATGAAAGCATTAAGATTATAACCAATAAATGAGTAAGGAAAAGAGGGGATACCATGCATTATAAAAGTAATTATCAATCGCCAATTGGTCAAATCGCACTCACTTCAGATGGGGAAAATATAACGGGTTTATGGTTACCTAATCATAAAGACTTTGAAACACAGTATAAAGATGAATTAATGACAGCTGATTTGCCAATTTTTGATAAAGCAAAACGTTGGTTGGATGCGTATTTCTCAGGAAATAATCCTAAAATAGATTTTCCTTTAAAAGCAACTGGAACATCATTTAGGGAACAAGTATGGCAAATACTTTTGGAAATACCACAGGGTGAAACATGGACCTATGGAGAAATTGCTCAAAAAATTGCTGAGAAAAGAGGTGAAGCTAAGATGTCATCTCAAGCTGTTGGTGGTGCAGTTGGTAGTAATCCGATTTCTATTATCATTCCTTGTCACAGAGTTGTAGGAAAAGATGGAAGCTTGACTGGTTATGGTGGTGGCATAGATACCAAAATAGAATTGTTAAAATTAGAGGGTCTAGACATGAATGTATTTTATAGACCCAAGCACAGTACGAAACCTTGATGCAGTCTAAGGAACACCCACATGTATTGAGCTTTGCACTTTCTATTTACTGATTGTAAAGTTTTTCTAAATAGAGTTGATTAATTAGCTCAGTATGATATCGTGATAACCGTCTTTATTTAATTATTTAGGGATGGTGAGTGTTCTGTTAAAGGAAAAAAAGGGATTTTCAAGTGTATTTTTATATTCTACAGCAGTAATTGGCTTGCTAGTGATTGTGGGTGCAATTTTTCCACAACAATTCGGAACAGTTAGTGGCAATATATCAACATGGGTCTCTGAGACGTTTGGTTGGTACTATATGCTACTTTATACTGCTATATTAGGATTTTGTATTTTCTTATTATTCAGTCCAATAGGAAAGTTAAAGTTAGGAAAACCAAAAGATAAACCAGAATTTAAAACAGTTTCTTGGCTTGCTATGCTATTTAGTGCTGGTATGGGTATCGGTTTAGTATTTTACGGTGCTTCTGAGCCAATATCCCACTATATGGCACCGCCAACAGCAGATCCAGAAACAAAAGCGGCTATGGCTGAAGCTTTTAAGTCGTCATTTATTGACTATGGATTTCATCCATGGGCAGTATACGGTATTGTTGCCTTAGGTCTTGCTTATTCTCAGTTTCGTAAAGGTGAAAATGGTCTCTATTTCAAGAACATTGAGACCTATATTAGATGATAAAGTAGATGGGCCAATTGGTAACATCGTTGATATACTCGCTGTATTTGCAACAGTGATTGGTGTTGCTGTTTCTTTAGGTGTCGGTGCGATTCAAATTAATGGTGGCTTGCATTATTTATTTGGTGTACCAAGTAATTCAGTTGTACAAGGTATTATTATTGCAATCGTTACCGTATTGTTTTTATACAGCGCATGGAGTGGATTAAGTAAAGGCATACAGTACTTAAGTAATTTGAATATGGTTCTAG
Source organism: Staphylococcus sp. LKG4-2 (assembly GCF_050955665.1). NCBI lineage: Bacteria > Bacillati > Bacillota > Bacilli > Caryophanales > Staphylococcaceae > Staphylococcus > Staphylococcus sp. LKG4-2. The sequence goes on from NZ_CP194532.1 coordinate 565,095, forward strand.
CAGCGATATTGTTAATTGTCATATTTGTCGTTGGTCCAACATTACTTATCCTCAACATGATGACGAGTGGTACAGGTGATTATTTAAACTCACTTGTATTTAATAGTTTAGACGTAGCGCCGCTGAACGAACAGAAAAGTGAGTGGCTTCAATCTTGGACTATTTATTATTGGGGTTGGTGGATGAGCTGGAGTCCGTTTGTTGGTACGTTCATTGCTAGAATCTCCAAAGGGAGAAGTATTAGAGAATTCATCATTGCAGTCTTGGGTGTTCCAGTTGTTATAAGTATTATTTGGTTTAGTGCTTTTGGTGCTACAGGTATTACAGTGGGCCAATCGCATTCAAGCATTTTAAAAATGCCACCAGAAACGCAACTGTTTGGCATCTTTAATGAATTGCCATTTGGATTTATATTATCAATTGTAGCATTAGCGTTGATAGCTTCTTTCTTTATTACCTCTGCCGACTCTGCGACATATGTACTGGGAATGCAAACTGCATATGGAACATTAAATCCTTCAGGTTTTATAAAAATTGTTTGGGGTTTGGCTTTAGCAGCTATTGCCTATGTATTATTGTTAGCAGGTGGAGATACTGGACTAAGCGCTTTACAATCAGCTGCCATTATTTCAGCACTTCCATTTAGTGTTGTTGTTTTTCTAATGATGGTTTCTTTGTATAAGGATGCTAATAGTGAGAGAAAAGCCTTGGGATTAACATTAAAAATAAATGAAAAACGAAGTGAAACATATACAAAATTGATTGAAGAAGAAAATAGAAAAAGATACGAATAACATTTGTTGTTATTACGGTTAAACCTATATCCGCCTCAAAGAATTTAAACAATTTTTGAGGTGGATTTTTTTATTGAATATAAAAAGCGCTTTTCATTACATCAGTGAAACTGGAGTATGAAAGCGCTCATTATTAATTAATAATTTTGAACTTGAATTTATAACGAACAACGGACATTTGATTAAAATGTATACAATAAATAAGACAATTTAAAGGATGTCGTTCGTAGGTGATAAGATTTAGTGATTTAAAATCTAATTTAAGGTATTATAATTACGGATATGATCATTAATACTTTCAAGGTAGAAGATAGTATTTTTTTCATTTTCTAACTCAGTTTCATGATCAAATTCTAAATTGTCGAAACGGTTAAAGAATGATTCATAAGTTTCGACTGAAATTTCTTCGCGGTTATTTAATAAATCTTTATGTCCTTGAATATCAAGTACATCTTGGTAGCCTTCTACGATTTTACCACTGAAGAATTCGCCAACAGATCCTGAACCATAACTAAATAGGCCAATCGTATCGTTTGCAGATAAATCATGTGTTTCAAGTAAAGAAATCAAACTCAAGTAAAGTGAGCCAGTATAAATATTACCTACATAACGATTATAATAAGTGGCTGCATCGTAACCTGAAGTTAAACGTTCTTTTGTTTCAGCATCAATGTCATCTGTTAAAATAGAATCAAGTGCTTTTTTGCCCATTTTAGTAAATGGTACATGGAAACATAAAGATTTAAAATCAGCTAATGATTTGTTGTGGCGACGTGCATATTCTTGCCAACTTTCTTGGAATGAACGAATATAAGCATCTTTAGATAAAGCACCATCTACAAGTGGATAAGCTTGTCCGCTTGGACGCCAAAAATCATAGACATCTTCTGTAAATGCAACGGCATCGTCATTTAGTTCAAGAATGCGTGGATTTTGTGAAATCATCATAGCTACTGCACCAGCACCTTGTGTTGGTTCGCCGCCAGAATGTAAACCATAACGCGCTGTATCACTAGCGATAACAAGCACTTTTTCATCTGGACGTTGTGCTAAATAATCTTTAGCTAATTGAATGGCAGGTGTAGCTGCATAGCAAGCTTCTTTCATTTCAATACAACGAGCAAATGGTTGAATGCCTAGCAAGTTATGTATTTGTACTGCAGATGCTTTAGCTGAATCAATGGCAGATTCAGTTGCAACAATAACCATACTAATTTGTTTTTTATCTTCATCTGTAACAATCGCTTTGGCAGCATTTGCACCCATTGAAACGATGTCTTGGCTCATTGGACTTACTGACATTTCAGTTTGGCCAATACCTAATAAATATTTGTTTGGGTCTACTTGACGGGATTCGGCAAGCTTAGCCATGTCTACATAAAATCTTGGAACATAAAAATTAATTTGATCAATACCAACTGTCATAAAGCGTATCGACACCTTTCTATATATAAATAAGCAATTGTATCATACCAAATCGTGACAATAAAATACAATGATTTGAAAAAGAGATATAAAGGAGAATGAACATGAATAAAATCGCAATTGTAAGTGCTAAGCGTACACCGATAGGGAGATTTAAAGGAAAGTTAAGTCATTATTCAGCAGTAGAACTTGGCACTAAAACATTGGAAGCTGCTATAAAAGCTATAAATTTAGATTCACAAAATATTGAGCAAGTCATATATGGTAATGTACTACAAGCTGGCAATGGACAAAATCCAGCACGTCAAATCGCTATTAATGCTGGCGTGCCTAATACAACACCAGCTATGACAATAAATGAAGTCTGTGGTTCAGGATTGAAATCCATTATTTTAGGAAAACAATTAATACAATTAGGTGAAGCCAAAGTCGTAGCAGTTGGCGGTGTTGAAAGTATGACGAATGCGCCTCAACTCATTTTAAATGACAGTGAAACACCTGTTGATAGCTTTATGCATGATGGTCTTACTGATGCCTTTATGAATGTACCTATGGGTATTACAGCGGAAAAAATTGCTGAAAAATATGATGTGACACGTGAAGCGCAAGATGCGTTTGCTAATGAATCACAACTGAAAGCACATCAAGCCACACAAGCTAAGAAATTTGAAAATGAAATTGTACCTTTAGAAGATGTAAACGGAGACTGGATGACCACAGATGAAGGTATTCGTGGCAATAGTAGTGTTGAAAAATTAAGTACACTAAAAACAATCTTTAAAGAAGACGGTACTGTGACAGGTGGCAATGCTTCAAGCATTAATGATGGGGCATCAACAATTATCTTGATGGATGAAGTTTATGCCAAAGAAAATGGTTTTGAAATATTAGCATTTGTTGGAGCACATGCAGAAATAGGCTGTGATCCAGAGTTAATGGGTTATGCACCATATCATGCAGTTACAAAATTATTAAACCAAGCTGATAAAGCGATAGAAGACTTTGATGTGGTTGAAATGACAGAAGCTTTTGCGGCGCAGAGTATACCAGTAAGTAAAAATCTAGGTATAGCTGAAGAACAACTCAATTTATATGGTGGAGCGATTGCCTTGGGACACCCTATAGGTGCAAGTGGTACACGTTTAGTTACAACACTTGTAAATATTTTAACACAAGAAGATAAACAAACAGGCATTGCTACTGCTTGTATTGGTGGCGGTTTAGGTATCGCTATTGCTATAGAAAGAGAGGTTTAATAATGGAAGCATTAGACAAATCATTTCGTCATTTATCAAGAGAAGACAAGTTAAACACGTTAGTTCAAAAAGGTTGGTTAAATGAAGAAAATAAAAATACTTTGTTAAATAATCCTTTAATTCCTGAAGAAATTGCGAATAGTTTAATTGAAAATGTCATTGGACAAGGAACATTACCTGTCGGTTTATTGCCAGAAATTATAGTAGATGATAAATCTTACGTGGTACCGATGATGGTTGAAGAACCATCTGTAGTAGCAGCGGCAAGTTACGGTGCAAAACTTGTCAATCAGACAGGTGGATTTAAAGTTATTTCTAGTGAACGTCTAATGATTGGTCAAATCGTTTTTGATGGAGTATCCGATACTGAGATACTATCACAACAGATATATAATCTCGAAACGCAAATTAAACAAATTGCGGATGAAGTGTATCCTTCTATTATAGAAAGAGGTGGCGGCTATCGTAAAATAGATATTGATACTTTTCCAAATGAAGGGTTATTATCATTAAAAGTATCCGTAGATACCAAAGATGCAATGGGTGCGAATATGTTAAATACCATATTAGAAGGTATAACAGCGTATCTTAAAAATGAATTAAAAGACGTTGATATATTAATGAGTATCTTGTCGAATCATGCCACAGCTTCTGTAGTAAAGGTACAAGGTGAAATTACAGTTGATGCGTTATCTAAAGGTGATCGAGATGGCGAAGCAGTTGCTAAGCGAATGGAACGGGCTTCTGTATTAGCTCAAGTTGATATCCATCGTGCAGCTACACATAATAAAGGTGTCATGAATGGCATACATGCAGTTGTACTCGCAACAGGCAATGATACTAGAGGTGCAGAAGCTACAGCGCATGCTTATGCAAGTAAAGATGGTCAATATCGTGGTTTAGCAACATGGAAATATGATGAAGAAAGACAAACTTTAGTGGGAACAATTGAAGTACCAATGACACTTGCAACGGTAGGTGGAGGCACGAAAGTGTTACCTATTGCAAAAGCATCTCTGGATTTAATGAAAGTAGATTCTGCGCAAGAACTTGGTCATGTTGTTGCGGCAGTTGGTTTAGCACAAAACTTTGCAGCTTGTCGTGCGCTTGTATCTGAGGGTATTCAACAAGGACATATGAGCTTACAATATAAATCTTTAGCAATCGTTGTTGGTGCGCAAGGTGAGGAAATAGCACAAATTGCGGATATGTTAAAAACACAACCAAGAGCGAATACAGTTGTTGCCCAACAATTATTAGACGAATTAAGATTACAAAAACAATAAGTACAATACGAATGATTATAATAGAGTCATTTATTAATTATTTAACCCTTTTTAATTTCTCATTAAAAGGGGTTTTTATTATAAGCGTTAGATATATACGCACGATTCAGGAAATGAAATTATTTTATTTTATGAAAGGCTTTGCATATAATTAAGAAGATGAGTAATTAAAAAAGGGGTGGAGCTTTATGGATTCAAATGAATTGCCAGTACTAGCTTATAAAGATGGAGAAAATAGTGTCGCACCAATACCTGCATATGAGCAACAATTACCTACAGTCACTGCCGATCCTTGGCTAGAAATATCTAAACAAGGATTACAGTTAGAAGGATTATGCTTTGATAGACAAGGTAACTTATTACTTTGTGAAGTGTTTGGTGGTACGATTTTTCATGTGAATTTACCAGATAAAAAAGTCACTGAACTATTTAAATCGCATAAACAAAACCCAGCAGCCGTCAAAATTCATAAAGATGGCAGACTATTTGTCTGCTATTTAGGGGATTTTGAGAGCACTGGAGGAATCTTCATGGTAGATGCTGACGGTAATGACGCGCAAGATATCGTTTCAGATATTGGAACTGAATACTGTATTGATGATCTTGTCTTTGATAGTAAAGGTGGGTTTTATTTTACTGATTTCCGTGGTTATTCTACTAATCTCAAAGGTGGCGTTTATTATGTATCGCCAGATTTTAAATCAATTACACCAGTCATACAAAATCTTGCAGTTGCTAACGGTGTAGCTTTAAGCACAGATGAAAAAACATTGTGGGTAACAGAAACGAATGCCAATCGTTTACACCGTATCGATTTATTAGAGGATGGGGTGACAATTGCGCCATTTGGTGCTTCCATTCCATATTATTTTACAGGTCATGAGGGTCCAGACTCGTGCTGTATTGATAGCGATGATAATTTGTATGTTGCCATGTATGGTCAAGGAAAAGTTCTCGTTTTTAATAAAAAAGGTTCGCCTATTGGTCAGATATTAATGCCAGGGCGCGATCAAGGTCACATGTTAAGATCGACACATCCAGCGTTTATACCAGGTACAGACCAACTCATCATTTGTGCAAATGACATCGAAAATGATGGGGGATCATGGATATACACTGTTAAAGCATTTGCTAAAGGTCATCAAAGTTATCAATTTCATTAATATATAAAATAAGCGTCCGAGACATGAATAGATGTCTCGGACGCTTATTCTTATTTGGCAGCAGATGACTGAAAACATTGAGCCGCCACTTTTTTAGGTATGCGTTTTGGCTTGAATTAAACAGCAAGACGTCATCTATGGCGTGTTTGTAACAGTTATATAAAACGCTGGCTAATCTAGAAAGATTTCTATGGCAATTATGATTTGCATCTATTTAGTCTAAATAGAAACTAATAAATGTAATTGTACTTCGCTGCAGAGGATTTGCTTAACACTCTTGTTCCATAGGCTAAAGGTCGATTGTAATTATATTCAGAGACTTTAATACTACCATTATTATAAACGGTTTCTACATATGCTACATGACCGTATGTGCCACTAGTAGATTGCATGACAGCACGTTTTGCTGGTTTTTTTCCTACACGATATCCGGCTTTTTTAGCTTTACTGTACCAGTACTTTGCATTACCCCAACCATTTGGTACAACTTTACCGACACTCGCACGTTTTTTAAATACATACCAAGTACATTGGTTTTTATAGTAATAGTTAACAGCAGCATTTGTAGTTTGTGATTCATTAATCGCTTGAAAAGTGACTGTCCCTGTCATTAATAGCGTAGTTGCAATAAATACATTTACTAATTTCTTTTTAATATTCATACATATCTCCAGTCATTTTTAAAATTATATTTTTATAATAAGGTTGAGAAGTAAAAAGTACAATAATATAAACAATTATTACAAATAACTTTAACAAGGAAGAAATATATGCCACACAATTGTAATATGACATCTGAATAAGTGCATATTTAAAAGTCAATATCACAAATCAATATCATTAATTGTCCAACTATCATTTATTAATTGGTACAGCAGTGGCTATTTTAGTTACCTTAATACATGGTTATGAATTCAGTGAAGTAGAAGAAATGATGTATAAGGGCATAAGACATGCTTTACCAGCGATTGTCATCATTATATTAGTTGGTTTAGTAATCGGCTCATGGATTGGTAGTGGTGTGGTTGCGACTATGATTTATTATGGGTTGCAATTGATAGATCCAAGATATTTCTTGGTTGTAGTTGTTATTTTGTGCGGTATTGTTGCATTAGCGATTGGCAGTAGTTGGTCAACGATGGCAACGGTGAGAGTAGCATCAATGGGCATTGGAATCAGTATGGGGATTTCAGCTGGTATGGTTGCTGGTGCGGTCATTTGTGGTGCATATTTTGGTGATAAAATGAGCCCGCTTTCTGATACCACGAACTTGGCTTCTGGCTTAACAGGCGTTGATTTATTTGAGCACATTAAACATATGTTCTATACAACGATTCCAGCTTTAATCATTTCACTGGTTGCATTCTTTATTATTGGTCACCGTTTTGGGACGAAAAACTTTGATACAAAAAACATTAATGCCATTCTAGACACCATGCAAAATCACTTTTTAATTACGCCATGGTTATTATTAATTCCTTTAATCGTCATAGCTCTAGTTGTATTAAAAGTACCGGAGATTCCAGCCATCTGTATGGGGATTGTTCTTGGATTTTTTGCACAAATCTTTGTACAAGGTGGTACGATTACAGAAGCATTAACCGCGCTACAAACAGGGTATACGATTGATTCAGGTAATAAACTTGTAGATGAATTATTCAACCGTGGTGGATTAGAATCTATGTTCTACACAATTTCTTTAACATTAGTAGCGATGACGTTTGGTGGCGTATTAGAGTACTCAGGTATGCTAAAGGCTTTAATCACTCAGATACTTAAAATTGCAAAGTCTACAGGTACATTAATAGCATCGGTCATCGTATCATGTATCGGCACAAATATTACTTGTTCAGAGCAATACATATCAATCATCGTACCTTCTCGCATGTATATTAATGCCTTTAAGGAGAAGGAATTGCATCCTAAAAACCTTTCGAGAGCACTGGAAGATGGCGGTACATTAAGTTCTGTATTTGTACCTTGGAATACATGCGGCGTATTTATTGCATCTACCTTAGGTGTTTCAGTAATAGAATATGCTCCCTATGCGATATTAAATTATACAGTCCCTATCATCTCAATAATATTTGGTTATATTGGATTTAAAATTGTTAAACTTAGCAATCAAGATAATGAAATAACTAATCAACCAAATAAATTAACACAAACAAATGATGCGAATAATGCTTAAAACTGAAACGAATTTAATAAATAAAAGAAAATAATTTTATTTTGTACGTGTTATGATAGTTTATGAAATGTATTGAATATATGTTCTGTATTCATTTTTTAGTTGAAATGTCTAAAGTGAGATGTAAGCCTAATAGTAAATTTGGTTTCAGTCCTACGATATTATTGAATTATTGAAATTTCAACGTATACTGAATAATATTAAATAAATATATGCAAAGGAGTGAATACATGGACATTAAACATATGAAATATTTTGTTGAAGTTGTTGACCAAAAAGGTATGACGAATGCTTCAAAACATTTATTTATCGCTCAACCGACAATAAGTAAAGCGATTAAAGATTTAGAACAAGAATTAGATATGACATTGTTTGATCGCAGTAAGCGACAACTTGTCTTAACCGATGCGGGTTCGATTTTTTATAAAAAATGTAAGGAAATCTTAACGTTATATAATGATGTGCCGAAAGAAATCAATAGCCTTTTAGGATTGGAAACCGGGCATATCAGTATAGGTTTGTCTGCAGTGATGAACATGAACCAATTTATTAATATTTTAGGTGAATTTCATCAAAAATATCCTAATGTTACCTATAGTCTTGTCGAAAATGGCGGGAAAATGATAGAAACACAATTAATTAATGATGAAATCGATATAGGCATCACAACATTACCGGTTGATCAGTCCATTTTTCATTCTGTGACGTTATATCAAGAAGATTTAAAATTAGTATTAAATAAAGAACATCATTTAGCGAATGAAGCGCATGTTGATATGAGTATGTTAAAAGATGAAGACTTCATTTTATTTAATGAAGATTTTTATTTGAACGACAAAATTATTGAAGCGGCGAAAAATGCCGGCTTTATTCCTAATACGATTTCTAAAATTTCACAGTGGAATTTTATCGAAAACTTATTGAACGCCCATTTAGGAGTCAGCATATTACCCGAAAATATTGTACATTTATTAGATAGTAGTTTTAGTAACAAAACATTAGAAGATCCAGGTATGCGTTGGGAATTAGGTGTGATTTGGAAAAAAGATAAGTACCTAAGTCATGCAACGAAACAGTGGATTGATTTTATGAAAGAAAGATTATAAAGATAAACATATATACACTTAATAAAAGCCGAGAAGAAATCTTACATTAAATAAGATTTCTTTTCGGTTTTTATGCGTAATTCATTAGAATAAGAGGATTTATTATCTGAAATGATTAATCAAACCGCTTTCATTCATAATCATAATAGGTCATATAAAAATTCAATATTTTTATTATAAGAATAATCATTCTATACTAGTAATTGTAATCAGGAAAGCAAGTAGAAAAAAATGCAATTAAGGAATGATGCTATTGCAACAATTTAAAAAGATAATAACAGTGTTGATTCAAGTATTAGTGATTATGGGGATTACTTATTTAGGTAATGTAATTCAACGTTATATGCATATACCCATTGCAGGCAGTATCGTAGGATTATTATTATTTTTCTTATTATTACAATTTAAAGTAATTCCAGCAAAATGGGTAAATGAAGGGTCAAATTTTTTCCTAACGACAATGGTATTTTTCTTTGTACCTTCAGTAGTAGGAATCATGGATGTTGTACCAATGATTAATTTGAATTTCATTTTATTCTTCTCAATGATTCTTCTTGGTACATGTTGCGTAGCTTTAATTTCAGGCTTTATAGCTGAAAAAATGGTTAAAAATAAACAAGACGGGAATGGAGTTAATTAGATGTTGATTTTAGAAGCGATAATAATGATTATTTTAACAATAGCAATGTATATTGGCGCGAAAAAGCTACAACAAAAATTTCAAACTCCATTTTTGAATCCTGCACTTATAGCATCTATTGGTATTATTATTGTTCTATTATTATTTAGAGTAGATTACAAGACTTACATGCTCGGTGGAAAATGGATTAATTATTTATTGAATTGTACGGTGGTTTGTTTAGCTTTCCCACTTTATCAAAACCGTCATAAAATTTTAAAGTATGCGCGTGTTATTTTTAGTAGTGTATTGATGGCGGTCATGTTAAATTTTGTATTTGTATTTAGTATATTAAAATTATTTGGCTATTCTAAAGAAACTATTGTAACGATGTTACCAAGATCAATAACGGCTGCAGTAGGTATTGAAGTGTCACATCAACTAGGTGGCATTGATACAATTACGGTTATGTTTATTATAACGACAGGTTTGATTGGTAGCATTTTAGGCGCTTATTTATTAAGATTAGGAAGATTTAGATCTTCAATTGCTAAAGGAATGACTTATGGTAACGCATCACATGCCTTTGGTACTGCTCAAGCACTTGATATTGATTCAGAAACTGGTGCTTATAGTTCAATTGGTATGATTTTAACAGCAGTTCTAAGTTCAATTGTTTTACCTATACTCATACTATTTTTATACTAAATAGGTATGCGTTATAATCAATTTGTACATTTAAGTAATGATTTGGTATCAGTGAGCTGGAGTTAAATGAAATTAATGTAAATATTTTAAAGAACTACTCCTTTATTTAAAAAAGATATTAGAAAATCAGCTTACTGTTCCACATCTATCTTAAAATTAGCTTTAAAAATTCGATTGAAGTCGATTTAAAAATGAAGGGAGTTTTTAATAATGGGCAAGATTAAAGCAAATGAAGCATTAGTAAAAGCATTACAAGCATGGGATATTGATCATATTTATGGTATTCCAGGTGACTCAATAGATGCAGTAGTTGATAGTTTAAGAACGGAAAGAGATAATATTGAGTTTGTACATGTGCGTCATGAAGAAGTCGGAAGTTTAGCTGCTGCAAGTTACACTAAACTAACAGGTAAAATTGGTGTCGCATTAAGTATTGGTGGTCCAGGTGTTGTACATTTACTTAATGGTATGTATGACGCCAAAATGGATAACGTACCGCAACTTATTTTAGCAGGACAAACAGATAGTACTGCTTTAGGTACAAAAGCTTTCCAAGAAACTGATATTAGTAACATGGTTGATGATGTTGCTGTATATAAACATCAAATTTCTGAAAATGATAAAGACGTATTTGGTATCGTGAATGAAGCGATTCGCACAGCTTATGAGAAAAAAGGTGTTGCGGTGTTAATTCTTCCAAACAACTTATTAAATAATAAAGTTAAAGATACTACAAGCAAAGGTGTAGATACTGCACCTCCAGCAAGAGTTGCGCCAAAACCTCGTAGTGTTAAAAAAGCAACTAAATTAATAAATAAAAGTAAACGTCCAGTGATGTTACTTGGTACAGGTGCGAAACACGCTAAAGATGAAGTACGTGAATTTATCGAAGCATTTAAAATCCCAACAATTGTTACGTTACCTGCGAAAGGGATTCTTGCAGATGACCACCCTTATAACTTAGGTAATTTAGGTAAGATTGGTACGAAAGTATCTTATCAAACAATTCAAGATGCAGACTTATTGATTATGGTAGGTACGAACTACCCTTATGTAGATTATTTACCTAAGAAAAATATTAAAGCAATTCAAGTCGATACAAATCTTGAAAATATTGGACACCGTTTCGATGTAAATGCTGGTATCATTGGTGATAGTAAATTAGCGTTACAACAACTAACTGATTCAGCAAAACACGTTAAAAATCGTGATTTCTTAAATAAAACACTTGAAAGAAAAGCGACTTGGGATTCATGGATGGCAAAAGATATGGCAGACAGCAGTTCGCCTATCCGCCCAGAACGTCTCATGGATGCTATCAATCAAGTTAGAACAGATGATGCCATCTTCTCTATTGATGTTGGTACTTCAACTGTTTGGTCTACGCGTTATTTAAACTTAACTGTAAATAACAAATTTATCGTTTCAAGTTGGTTAGGTACAATGGGTTGTGCATTACCTGGTGCTATTGCAGCAAAACGCGCTTACCCAAATCGCCAAGTTGTCGGTATTGCTGGTGACGGTGCTTTCGAAATGGTTATGCAAGATTTTGCAACTGCCGTTCAATATGATTTACCAATGACAATTTTTGTATTAAATAACCAAGAATTATCATTCATTAAATATGAACAACAAGCAGCGGGCGAATTAGAATATGCAATTAATTTCACAGATATGGATTTAGCAAAATTTGCTGAAAGCTGTGGCGGTGTTGGTTATACATTGAAAGATCCAAATAGAATTGACGAAGTAGTGGAAGAAGCAATGTCTCAAGATAAACCAACAATTGTAAATGTTTATGTTGATCCAAATGCTGCACCATTACCTGGTAAAATTGTTAAAGATGAAGCAATTAATTATGGTAAATGGGCATACAGATCTATTACAGAAGATAAAAAACTAGATTTAGATGAAATCCCTCCAATGTCAACTGCCGTTAAACGTTTCTTCTAATAGTTAAAACGGAACGTAGCAACGTGTTTATTTGACTAAAATAATATTTAAAAATGGATAACTAGGTTGCTATAATTTAATAATTTAGTTATTGATTTTCTATTAGAATAGCAGGCCAAGATGTTTAATAATATCTCGGCCTGCTATTTGTATTTTGTTTTCGTTTTTTGTCGCTTTAGCATTGATTAAAATTAGGACTATGGGATAATAGAGTAAGCGCAATATTCTGATAATTATATATGTAAATGGCATAATATAAAAATAAGACTTATACAAATTTTAAATAAATGAACATTTTAAAGCGTACTTATAGTTGGGAGAGGAAGTTAAAATATGGGGAAACATAGCTTTAGGCATTTACGTATAAAAACACCACATACATATGCACTGTTACTCATGATCATCATTATTTCTAGCATATTAACATATTTAATTCCTGCTGGAGAATATGCCAGGGAGAAAAAAGATGGGCAGACGCTTGTCGTTCCTGGTTCGTATGAACAAGTACAACAGCACGGTGTTTCATTTTTCGATATTTTTCGTGCAATTCCAGAAGGATTGATGAGTGGTGGCGAAATTGTATTTTATATCTTTCTTGTAGGTGGCGCGTTTGGCATTGTACATAAAACGGGCGCATTTGAAAATGGAGTAAATAAAGCAATGCAATCATTAGGAAAATATAAAGTGCTGATGATTCCATTGACGATGACGATTTTTTCAATCTTAGGTTTTTCAATTGGTTTAGCAGAAGAAACAATTATTTTTGTACCTATTGGGATCATCATTGCACGTACTTTAGGTTATGATGCGCTTACTGGTGCTGCTATGGTTATATTAGGCGCAGCGAGTGGTTTTATGGGTGGTATGTTAAATCCGTTTACTGTAGGTGTTGCTCAAACAGTAGCAGAATTACCGATGTTTTCAGGATGGGGTCTACGTTCCATCATCTATATTTTCATTTTAATTGCCGCTATCACTACAGTGATGTTATATGCGCGTAAAGTTAAGCATGATAAAACAAAAAGTTATGTTTATGAATTAGAACAATCTGAAGGACATACGGTTACGTCCATGCATATAGCTCGTTTTACCAAAAGACAAGCAAGTGGTTTAGGCTTAATCGTTCTAGCAATTATCTTAAATGTATACGGTATTTTTTCATATGGTTGGTCATTCAATGAAATGAGTGCGAATTTTATATTGGCAGGTTTACTTGCTGGATTTATTGGTGGACTTGGTTTAAATGGTACATTTGATGCAATGATTGATGGCATGAAAGATATTTTGTTTGGGGCAATGATTGTAGGATTTGCTAAGGGGATTATTGTTATTTTGGAAAACGGACAAGTCATAGACAGTATTGTCTATGGTATGACGACATTATTAAATGGTGTTCCATCAGCATTAGTCATCATCGCAATGTTCATTTTACAATTCATGTTAAATTTCTTTATTCCATCTGGATCGGGACAAGCGTTGACGACCATGCCGCTTATGGTACCGATATCGGATTTATTAGATATTAATCGTCAAATCACTGTATTAGCATTTCAATATGGTGATGCAATAAGTAATGTATTATTTCCTACGTCGGCTATTTTAATGGGCGCTTTAGCAGTCGGTAAAATCACGTATACACAATGGTTGAAGTTTGCTTGGAAGATTATTTTAACTTGGGTACTTATCTGTTGTATTGGTATGTCGATTGCATTAATTGTAGGTTACTAATCACAAGGGTATTTAGATTGAGATCAAAAAAATAAAATAAATTTGCAATTAGTTATTGTATCTTTAATGAAAGCGTTATATAATATAAAAAAATAATCGTCAAATTGCGTGTTACTGGTTAGGCAGGCATGAGCAAACATAATGACTATCTGAGATAGTCTGTTTGTTCATGTCTTTTTTTGTGCGCTTTTTGGTGGTTTTGATAAAATTTTAAATTTTTGAAGGGATGTTTTTATATGTTTAAAAAGCTATTTGGACAGCTACAGCGTATTGGTAAAGCATTAATGTTACCAGTCGCTATTTTACCTGCTGCCGGGCTATTATTAGCAATTGGTACTGCGATGCAAGGTGAATCGTTACAACACTACTTACCATTTATTCAAAATGGGGGGATTCAAAGTGTCGCAGAAATGATGACCGGTGCCGGAGGTATTATATTTGATAATTTACCTATGATTTTTGCGATGGGTGTCGCAATTGGGTTAGCAAGTGGTGATGGAGTTGCAGCTATTGCAGCATTTGTAGGTTATCTTGTAATGAACAAAACAATGGGTGCATTTTTACATGTATCTCCTGATAATGTAAATGATGCAGCGAGTGGCTACGCAAGTGTGTTAGGTATTCCAACATTACAAACAGGTGTATTTGGCGGTATTATTATGGGTGCACTAGCAGCCTGGTGTTATAACAAATTCTATAATATTTCGTTACCGTCTTACTTAGGTTTCTTTGCAGGTAAACGTTTTGTACCTATTATGATGGCAACAACATCATTCATATTAGCGTTTCCAATGGCATGGATATGGCCGAGTATTCAAACAGGCTTAAATGCATTTAGTGAAGGTTTACTTGACTCGAATACTGGATTAGCCGTATTTCTCTTTGGATTTATTAAACGATTATTGATACCATTTGGGTTACATCATATCTTCCACGCACCATTCTGGTTTGAATTTGGTGCATGGAAAAATGCAGCTGGAGAAATGATTCATGGGGATCAACGTATCTTCATTGAACAAATACGTGAAGGTAGTAAATTAACTGCAGGTAAATTTATGCAAGGTGAATTTCCAGTGATGATGTTTGGTCTCCCTGCAGCAGCTTTAGCCATTTATCATACAGCAAAACCTGAAAATAAAAAAGTCGTAGCTGGCTTAATGGGATCAGCTGCATTAACTTCTTTCTTAACAGGGATTACAGAACCATTAGAATTTTCATTTTTATTTGTAGCGCCAGTATTATTCTTTGTGCATGCAATATTGGATGGTTTATCATTCTTAATTTTATATTTATTAAATGTACATTTGGGATATACCTTCTCAGGAGGATTTATAGACTACGTCTTACTAGGTGTATTACCAAACAAGACACAATGGTGGTTAGTGATTCCTGTAGGTGTTGTGTACGCCTTTATTTATTACTTTGTCTTCCGATTCTTAATTTTAAAATTCAAGTATAAAACACCGGGACGCGAAGATAAACAAGCACAATTTACAAATTCATCAGCAAGCGAACTTCCATTTAATGTATTGAAAGCAATGGGTGGAGAAGAAAATATTAAGCATTTAGATGCATGTATTACAAGATTACGTGTGGAAGTAAAAGAAAAAGGTAAAGTTGATGTAGCAGGATTGAAAGCATTAGGCGCA
Organism: Staphylococcus sp. LKG4-2; assembly: GCF_050955665.1. Taxonomy (NCBI): domain Bacteria; kingdom Bacillati; phylum Bacillota; class Bacilli; order Caryophanales; family Staphylococcaceae; genus Staphylococcus; species Staphylococcus sp. LKG4-2. Next base: position 580,973 of record NZ_CP194532.1, read on the forward strand.
TCAGGTGTGCTTGAAGTAGGAAACAATATGCAAGCCATTTTTGGTCCTAAATCAGATCAAATTAAACACGACATGTCCTTGATTATGAAAGGTGAAATTACAAAACCTCAAGAGACGACAGTTACGGAAGAAGAAAGTGAAGAAGTAGTTCATATCGAACGTGCGTCTGAAGTAAACATTTATGCGCCAGGAAATGGTCAAGTTATACCGTTGTCTGAAGTGCCAGACCAAGTCTTTGCGCAAAAAATGATGGGCGATGGTGTTGGGTTTATACTAGCTGACGGTAAAATTGTTGCGCCATTCGATGGTACAGTGAAAACCATTTTTCCGACAAAGCATGCCATTGGATTAGAATCAGATCAAGGTCTTGAATTATTAATACACATAGGCATAGATACGGTTAAGTTGAATGGGGAAGGTTTTGAAAGTTTTGTAGAAACAGATGATAGAGTCCATAAAGGACAAGTACTGATGCAAATTGATTTAGATTATATAACAGCCCATGCACCAAGTACGGTTACGCCATTAATTATTACTAATTTAGAGGATAGACAATTATCTGTAGAAGACGTCAAAGATGTAACAGCAGAACAATTAATCATTAAAGTGATAGATGACAAATAAATGTTGTAAACTAGGATGAAACACTTGAGTTTATCCATATAGTATAGGAGTAGAATTTTGAAATCTCATCATAGATTTCAAAGCTACTCCTATTTTATTTTGTCTAAAGTATTGAAATATTCTGAAAATATAAATATCATGAGAGATAACAAATAAATAATCGCAGGTGAACGTATGAATTATAGACCAGCAATGAATGTAATGCCCAATGTTTCGCTAATACCGCCAGAGTTAAATATGGCGGAAACTTTATATGATTTGATTAAAAGTAATTTTTCACATTTATCTCCATTTTTAGATTTTATTAAGGAAGATGTAACCGTTGAAGATGAAAAAGCATATTTGAAAATGATGATACAGCAGCATGCAAAAAATAAGGCTAGGTTATTTATGATTTACTACGAGGAAACGATGATTGGTACGATAGATTTACATCATATTGATCAAGCTAATTACAAAGCAGAGGTTGGATATTGGATAGCAGAAGGCTATACAGGGAAGCAAATTGTTACAAAATGCGTTAAACAGTTATGCCATTACGCTTTTGAAACATTATCACTGAATAAATTAACTATTATGGCGGATGTTAACAATATAGCGAGTTGTAAAGTAGCAGAAAAAGCGGGCTTTAAATTTGTTGCAACAGATTATGAAGATGTGTTTAATGGTGAACGCTTTAGAGATATGAATCGCTATGTACTGTTGAAAAGAGATTTTTAAGCGCAGGTAGAACTACTTCTTTTAAAATCAATGCATAATAATTACAGATGATTACTTAAGTAAAAATATATTATCGAAGCGGAACGAAAAGCATGAAAAATATTTTCCGGAAAATAAAGCGTTAGCGATTTGACACGTATGAAGGAGATTAAAGAATGTTACATAATAAATTAGATATTGCCAATTTAAATACACCAATTCAAAAATTAGATCAGTTAAGTGATGCATTAGGAAAAAATATTTATATTAAGAGAGATGATTACACTGGATCAGAAATATCAGGTAATAAGGTGCGTAAACTCGAGTATACAATGCAATATGTATTAGATCATGGATATGACACTATTATAACAACCGGAGCAATTACATCGAATCACGCACGTGCTACAGCTGCCTTGTGTGCTAAGTGTAATGTATCATGTCATCTTGTTCTAAGAGGAGAGATGGCAGAATATGAAGGGAATCTATTTTTAGATGCAATGTTAGGTGCGCATATACATATCATCGAACCAACAAGTTCTCGGGAAGATGCGATGGATAAGCTATATAAGACATTTGAAGGACAAGGGAAAACTCCATTTTTAATTCCAGTGGGTGCTTCGGATTGGATAGGAACACATGGTTACGTTAATGCGTATAATGAAATCATAAAGCAACAGGATGAGCTGAAAGTACATTTTGATTCAATCAATGTTGCTGTTGGTTCTGGTGGTACGTATGCTGGTCTTTGGTATGGGCAAATGATTAACTGTGAAACTACGCAAATTATAGGTTATGCAGTAGACCAAAGTGCACATACATTCAAAAATAAAGTGATAGAGATAATAAAGCAATTAGATGAAACAATTCAATCATACGAGACAATTACGATAAACGATGCTTATATTGGACTGGGATATGGTAAAGCAACTGACGAAGAATTACAATTTTATATCGATATTGCACAAAAAGAAGGCATTATACTAGATCCAACATATACTGGAAAAGCTTTTAGAGGTTTAGTTCATGAAATAAAATCTGGTGCGTATGATAATCAAGACAACATTCTATTTATACATACGGGTGGACTACAAGGCTATACTCAAGAGACACGTTTACGTTTGCAAACGATGTTGCATAAAATAGATCTTTCATTATTAAAGTAAATTTAACTTTTACAAAGAATAATCGCATTTTTAACAATAAACTCAAACAAATGCAATTTGCTAGTTATATACTTATAATATAGAGGATAGATAAATTAAAGGTTGTTTGAGGAGCGAATAGGATTATGACTGAAAGAAAATTAGTGGCTGAAAGAAACTTTGAAGTAAATGGATATGATATTGATGCGATGGGCATAGTAAGTAATATTGTATATATAAGATGGTTTGAAGATTTACGAACTGACTTTATTAATCAATATATGCCATATTCTGATATGATGAATCAACAAATATCGCCTATTCTAATGAATACAGAAGCAGAATACAAAACACCCATTACCATACATGATAAACCCGTAGGACGTTGTTATTTAGTAAAAGCAAGTAAACTACGTTGGGAATTTGAGTTTGAAATTGAATCAGAGGATGCAGTGCATTGTATAGGCAAACAAAGTGGGACATTTTTTGATTTACAAAAGAAAAAAGTAACGAGATTGCCGGAAGTATTTCAAACGATTTTAAGCTAATCATAATATGTGAAAAAGTGTAAATATGATATTACAGTGAGCAAAATAATTGATTGTCCAAAGCAATACAGTACATAATGATATTCAATTTATGTTGTAGAGGTGGTCTTCAAAATGCCAAAAACATTAACATCGATAGAAGCGTTTCATGAATTTATTGCAGAGCATAGGCTTGTAGTCATTCATATCATGAGAGATCATTGTAGCGTATGTCATGCTGTATTACCTCAAATTGCGGGTATAGTGAATGAGTTTCCTGATGTTCCATTAGGTGTGATTAATCAAAGTGAATTAGAGGAGATTGCAGGAGAATTATCTATCTTTACTGTGCCTGTAGATTTAATTTACTTTAATGGTAAAGAAATGCATCGTCAAGGTCGATTTATTGATATGCAACAATTTGAACATCAACTGACTTTGATGTATAAAAGCATGGTATAACAGAAAGATTTGTATTAACTATATATAAAAAATGTATACAACCATCACGTTGATATAACGAAGCATGAGTCTGGGACATAAATAGTTGTCTCAGACTCTTTTTCGTTTAGGCAGTAGATGACTGAATTGAAAATATTAAGTCTCACTTGTTCTTTTGCAAAAGCCTATGTATGCCACGTAAAAATGCTAGTGAGACTTATGCATGAGCTTTAGCTCAAGTAAACCTTTATCCTCGTCATCTTTGCCTTGATTGCATAGTTGGGACTACGAAATCTCTATTAAAAAATTTGATTTCTGTCACACTTCCATGCTTTTATTTTTAATTAAAAAAGTTGTGTTAAATTGAAACAAGAAAAATCAGATAAATTATATCGCAATTATAAAAAGTAATGTATGATAAAGTTAATTTATAGCATTAAGGGGGATGTTTATGCGTATCGAAAGAATCTGTCCAAATGAAGCAGAAGCACTTTATAATTGTATGAAAAAGATAGATCAAGAAACGCAATATATGCTTTATTTGCCTGATGAAAGAAGTTTTGATAAAGATAAACTGAGTGAAGATATAAAAAGGAATTTTTACATAGGTGTTAAAACGGACGATAATCAAATATTAGGTTATTTATCTGTCCATATCAGTATGTTAGCTAAAGTTAGACATATTGGATATATTGTGACTGGCTTAATCAATGACTTACATCAACAAGGCTTAGCGACGCAAATGTTTAATGAAACAATCAAATGGGCACAACGCAAAGGATTAAGAAGGTTAGAATTAACGGTGATTACTTCGAATAAACCAGCAGTTAACTTTTATGAAAAGTTAGATTTTAAAATTGAGGGAATTAAGCATGAATCTGTTTTTATGGAAGAACATTATTTTGATGAATTATATATGGCAATGATGCTAAACCAAGATTAAAATTTAACGCTTAACAAATCTGAGCATGATGCATTAGAATTTTCTATAAACAGGAAATTGCGTATATACTTTATAATCTACTATAAAGATAGTACCTTTTATTTAAAATGATTGCTCAATTTGTTATAAAATATATGTATAAGAAAGTGCGAGGAGGATAATTAACGTGATTAGAAAAATAGCCACTATTGTTGGTATAGGTGTTGCCACATCATACGTATATGCAAAAGTTAAAGAAAAACGTAGCTACAAAAGTTTTTTAGAAGAAATCATTATTAGAGCAACAAAAATGAAAAGTTCATTTTTAAATGTGGAAAATGCGCAACAAGCTTTAGAGAAGGTTAAAGATGAAACGAAAGCATTATATGAAGGTACGGATTATTATTTCAACCACAATGTCCAAACGACTACAGTTCAAGAGTCTACAGTATATATTGTGAATGACAACAAAGATAGACAACAACCAGTTGTCTTGTATATTCATGGTGGTGCTTGGTTCCAAAATCCATTAAAATATCACTTTGATTTTATAGATTCACTGGCTGGCGAACTAGGTGCTAAAGTAATCATGCCTATATATCCTAAAGTACCACATGCAACCTATAAAGAGACGTTCACTCTGTTGGAAACATTATATACACAATTACTGAAACAAGTCGAAAATCCTCATCAACTCACAATAATGGGTGACTCTGCAGGAGGCCAAATAGCCTTATCATTTGCACAATATATTAAAACGTTAAACTTAGCACAACCAAGTAACATCGTTTTAATATCTCCAGTGCTTGACGCAACATTTTCAAATCCGGAAGCAAAAATTTATGAAAAAATAGACCCAATGCTTGCAATCGACGGAAGTAAATATTTTATAAAATTATGGGCGAATGGCCTTGATCTGACAGACTGGCGCGTATCTCCTATATTTGGTGATATTGAAGGGCTGGGTCATATAACAATTTCAATAGGGACGAAAGAAACGTTATATCCAGACGCAGTGAAATTATCAAATATGTTGAATGCTCGAAATATTCAACATGATTTTATGCCAGGATATAATTTATTTCATATACATCCTATTTTCCCAATACCAGAAAAAGAACAATTTATCGCTAAGATCAACAAAATTATTAAACAAAATTAAATATACATGATAGAGGTAGTGTCACTGACTTCATAATCTGTTGACGCCGAGGGAGCAATGTATGAGTGTGAGTAAGAGATTGACAGCTCAAGTTATGCTCTAGGTTCTAAGCAAGCATGCACCTTCAAAATAGTATGATTGCCTCAGTTAAAGAGGACTCGTCCGTATATGATGGATGAGTCCTCTTTAGTATAAGATTGAGTAGTTGTGTTGTAATGGTTTACACTGATGTACAATACATATTTATCGTTCTTTATCCTTTTTTAAAGAAAGTGCTAATATCAGAATAATAATGAGCACGATGCCTAATAGTTGAAATGGTAGGAAAACAACTTTTAACCAAAGTGCGCTCGCAACAATTGCCATTACAGGTTCTATTGTCCCAAAAAGTGTAGTTTCTTTGGCAGATAAATAATTTAAACTTTTAATAAAGAAGAAAAATGCCATTGCAGTACCTAAAATAATGCCAAAGGCTAAATACAAAATCACACTTATATCTATTTGAGACATAGTGAATTGCCAAATAGGTGCTTTGAAATTCATTAAGATACCAGAAATGAGCATTGCCCAACCAACGACGAGTATTGATGGAAATTTGGATAATAGATTACTGGCATAAATAGTATAGAAGGCTTACGATAAACCAGAGATGATACCCCAAATCATACTCGAGCTTGAAACCATTAAACTGTCAAGGGAACCATTGGCTAATAATAAGAATGTTCCTGTGAGTGTTAATAATATTGCAATAACATCAAATAATTTAAAGGTTTCTTTTTTGCGTATGATAAACCACAAAGTAATATAAACAGGTGCAATGTATTGTAATAAGGTAGCAATGGCAGCATTACCATAGTTAATTGATGCCATGTAAGCATATTGAACAAGTAGCATACCTAAAGTTGAAAATATAAGTAACTGTATTGTATTCGTTACATTACGAAATACTATAAATATGGACTGCCTAGGGTTAAGTATTTTAAATATTGTTAATAGTAGCAAGCCACTGATTAAGAGTCGTGCAGTAACGTACCAGTTGATGTCGATATTTTGATGTTTAAATAAATAATCAGAAACTGTGCCACCTAAACCCCAAAAAGATGCGCCTAATATTGCCAATATAATGCCGAGAAAACGAGATTGTTGTTTCATTTTATCACCTACGATGTATTAATATATTAAAATATAACGCACTTAATATTGATATAATACAAATAAATGGTTTAAAATTATCAATATATTGAGGTGATAGGCTATGTATAAAGGGATAATTATTGAAGATAATGGAGAAGAGCGCATTCAATACCCTGATGAATATTGGCGACATATTGTGTTGAAAACAAGGTTAGATCAAGCGTTTATGGAACAGATACCCATACACTGGCACAGTGCATTGCAATTTGTGTTTGTATTACGTGGTAAATTGACTATTCGCATTAGTGACAAAAACATCGTGTTAAATACAGGTGATGGCATATTTATTAATTCGAATGTTGTGCACGAGATACAGGGGCTTGAACATATAAGTGAGTTTTATTGTTGGAATATTGAAATACCAAATATTTCGAGTTATATGGAGTATAAATATTTAAGTTATATATCACAACAAGCTGAAATGGTACCTTATATATATTTATCTCACAAAAATTTGAGTCATCATGCATTACTAGCATGTATTGAAAGCGTTGGTACAATATATCAGAAACAAGAGGCATATTTTCAGCTGGATATCATGACCTATTTTTATAAGATAGTGAAATGGCTCATGCAATATATGAAACAACAACCTACGGAATTAACATACCATTTTGATTATAGAGTAAAGCAAATGATGTCTTATATACATAAACATTTTCAAGATAAAATCACTCTAGGACATCTGAGTCAAAATATTTATTTAAGCGAAGCTGAAGCGATAAGATTATTTAAAAAATATGTAAAACAAACGCCATTTGAATATCTGTTGAGATACAGACTAGAACAAAGTAAATCTATCCTCGATAAAGATAGGTTATCTACTATTACAGAAATAGCTATGGCTTGTGGATTCTCAACTACGAGTTATTTTATAAAAGTATTTAAAGCACGCTACGGTATGACGCCAAAGCAATACCAAAAATATCATCATACAAATTAACCGCATCAAATATGCAAACAGAAAATATTTACATAAATAATATACGCGCTACAAAATAGACACTGATAAGTGAAAATTTGTAGCGCGTATATTGCTGTTACGACTTTTGCAGAAGTGTCGTTTTTATAAAGTGTATTATAAAAGTTGAGTAATTGGATTACTTGTTAATAAATTATTTCATGTTTTTTAAATAAGTAGGGAAAAATTCTGTATATAAATCTATAAATGTAAGATAAACATCTTTTTCAACATATTCATCAACTTGGTGTGCTTGATGTATTAATCCAGGTCCATACATAATGAATGAAAAGTCTTCATCTTTATCGACTAATAAATCGGATGCATCGGTTACACCAGGTGATGCTTCAAGAGGTAAATCGGAATTTAAATATTTTTCACCCAAATCATGCGCTAATGAAGCTAATTTATTTTCACCTGTCGTATATACAGGAGGTCTAGACATATAAGTGTCAATTTCTATATCTGTTTTATCGGTTTCAACCTGCTTCAAAATTTCATTAAAATAAGTGATGAATTGGTCATTATCATGTTCTGGAATCGTACGTATATTGAATTCAGATTCGGCATGCTCTGGAATTGAATTCACTTGATTACCACCATTGAAAATAGTCGCGTTCATTAGTACATCACCTAATAAATCGTTACGTTTATTGAAACTTTTAAAGCCTTCATCCGCTTTGTAAACAAATTTTACGAGTGGTGAAATGGCATTGAAACCAAGTTGTGGCATTGAACTATGTGATGCTTTACCTCTGGAAATAACACGGATATCCATCGAACCCTTATGTGCATAGATGATGCGGTCTTGTGAAGGTTCAGCAATGACAAGTGCTTCTACATCTGTCATGTAACCTTGTTCTTGGAAAGCTTTAGCCCCTTCGCCAACAATCTCTTCACCTGCAGTGGCGAGTAAACGGATTCTACCATATTCTAATAAACCTTGATCATGAATATCAATAAGGCTCAATACTAAAGCGGCTAAACCTGATTTCATATCTGCAGCACCACGACCGTGTAATTTGCCGTCAACTTCAGTTAATTTGAATGGATCATATGTCCATTTTTTAATATCGCCTTCTGAGACAACATCCATATGTCCTGAAATACCTAAGACTGGTCCTGATTCACCAATTTCAGCAACTAGATTGGCACGCGTGTCATTGATTTTAACAATCTTAGCATCAATATTGTGTTGCGATAGTAAGTCTTTTAAATACATACAAACTTCCATTTCATTGTCATTAACTGATTTAATCGCAACTAAATCTTCTAGAATTTGAACTTTTTCAGCTTCTGTAAATTTACTCATAATTAAAAACCCCTTTTCAATAAATAAACAATTTATGTGAGTCATTTTAATTATATCGAATATATTAAAGATGGCATCGCATAAATTCAGAAAGGGAAGGTATTTGCATTTGAATGTTCAACTTGAATATTGGATATAATGACGTATTAAATCAAAAAGGGCTTTCAATCATTGTTATATATAGAAATAAAAAAATCATACATGGTTTTTAGAAATTGAATTATCTAAAGACCATGTATGGTGAGCGTCTTGTATAGAAGACAGTTTATTTGAAGTTGTATCGATACTAGATTGTGAAATTTTTGGAACACTATCTGAAGGAGATGCATTTGATTCTAATGATTTTGAAGTATTGTTAATATAGTCTACATTTTCAATATTTTTTGTGTTATCCGTATCTAGCACAGAACCTCTCATATCATTTCCTTGAAAACTACCAACTAGAATCATAATTAGATAGCTACAACAAATAATTACAACTACTGCAAGATAAATTGAAACTACTAATTTAACTGACTTACTCATAAACTGCCTCCTAATCATTTATTCGTATATGTCTTAATACATACAAGATAACATTTGATTTTTAATATCATGTAAAGTTGAAGTAAATATTATATTTTTGTTTTCTGAAAAACGTTTGAGATGAGTAAAAATATTTTTAAAAAATAATAAAAAAAATATTTGATTTTAAAAAAATTAAAACATTGTTATGATAGGATTTGTTGATTGAAAAAAATTCTTTTTTACATGTATTGTAAATGCGAATTTACATTTAATTAACACTTAGTTCAAAGTGTTTATATTAAATCAATAACTCCGTGTTAGGATGGCTTTATTGAATGGTGAAGAATATACATAGTCTCATACATCTTATGTATAGTGTGGTTGACTCATGTGCTTTGCCTTTAAGCATTTATACATAAAATTTAATAGTCTGAAGTGAAAAGAGGGACAAAATTTGCTACTAATCATTATTTGTGTAGGTTTGATTCTATGGTTAGGAATTGTTGAGAAAAGACAGCATTCTGATAGATTAGAAAAAATTCCTATACGCATCAATATAAATGGTATTAGAGGTAAATCAACAATTACAAGATTGATTTATAGTATTTTACGCGAAGATCAATATCGTGTAATAGGCAAGACAACAGGTACAGACGCTCGTATGATGTATTGGTTTACACCGAGAGAGTATCCAGTTTATAGAAAGCCTCAAGGCGCTAATATTGGTGAACAACGCGACATTATAAAGAAGGTTGTTAAACAAAAGGCGAACGCGCTTGTAAATGAGTGTATGGCAGTGAATCCTGATTATCAGATAACCTTTCAAAAAGAATTGGTTAAAGCTAATATTGGCGTTATCGTTAATGTCATGGAAGATCACATGGATGTCTTAGGACCTACTTTAGACGAGGTAGCTGAAGCATTTACAGCGACAATTCCTTACAAAGGTCATCTTATCGTAATGAAGGATGATTACACCGACTTTTTTGCTAAAGTAGCCAAAAGACGTAAGACTAAATTAATTGTCGTTAATAAAGAAGAAGTGCCTGAATCATTCTTAAGGAAATTTGGGTATATTGTGTTTCCAGATAATGTTGCAATTGCAATGGGTGTGGCTGAAGCACTTGGCATCGACAGAGATATTGCGTTACAAGGCATGTTAAATGCACCACCAGATGTCGGCGCAGTGGAAGTGAAATACTATAATGCGAATAATTCAACAAATGTTTATGTAAATGCATTTGCTGCCAATGAACCGCAGTCTACAAAAGCAATTTTAAACAAGGTTGAAACGTATAATTACCCTTACAATAAAATTGTTCTTATATTAAATTGTCGTTCAGACAGAATTGATAGAACGAGACAGTTCTGTGAAGACTTTATTACGGATGTTGAATTCGATACATTGATATGTACAGGAAAGAGTACACAGATGGTAACGGACGTAATGAAAGGATTGCCCGAGAAGAAATATTTAAACTTTGAAGGTAAAGACATAAAAGAGGTTGAACGCGCAGTTTATAATGAATCTCAAAATGCCTTGATGTTCTGTGTAGGGAATATTCACGGACCAGGTAAACAAATAGCAGAGTATATAGAAGGGATCAAATAATATGATAGGTTCAGAGTTATATTTTTCATTATTTGTAGGCATCGTATTAAGTTTAATATTTGCCGAAAAATTTGGTATCAGTCCTGCTGGTTTAGTAGTACCAGGATATTTAGCATTAATATTTGATCAGCCGATCATGTTATTATCCGTACTGATTATTAGTTGTATTACATACTTCATCGTTAACCATGGTATTAGTCGTATCGTTATATTATATGGACGTAGAAAATTTGCGGCGATGATACTAACCGGTATGGTGTTGAAATTTGTTTTTGATTTAATTTATCCGTTAAGTCCATTTCAAATGGTAGAGATGTCAGGCATTGGCGTTGTAATACCGGGCATCATAGCTAATACGATTCAAAAACAAGGTGTCATAATTACTTTGTCAACTTGTATGTTACTCACATGTATTACATATGTCATCTTATTCTTTTACAGCTTTATCAACTAGTAAGGAGCTTGGATTATGAAGAATTCTAAAAAATTTTCAATGGAAGAACGCATACTAAAGTGGACGAAGCGGCATAAAAAAAGGAATTCAATATACACCGGTATTATCTTCGTTGTAGCATTGATACTTTTAGTATTTGCCATGACTTCACAAAAAATAGAACCAGTAAAAGCAATAGGAAAAGCACCAAATGAGATAAGTATGACATATCTAGGAAACATTGAATTAAATAATCATATCAGAAAGAACAATCTTAATGATGCTTTTGCATCCATTAAAGAGATCTTAAAGGGAAGTGATTATTCTACTGCGAGTTTAGAAATGACGAAGTTCTCAGATGACAGGAAAACGAATATATCCAAAAACTTGGAAAATGTATTGTTCTTAAAGGGACTCAATTTAAAAAGTTTGAATGTAATCAATCAAGTTACCGATAATATTACGGCACGTGATTTTATGAAATCAGTAGAAGCTCAAACTGGATATAATTATCTTACTGGAAATGGTTCAAATCCGATAAATAGTAAGACTGTACAACAAACTATAAAGGGTAAAAAAATTGCCAATGTTTCATTTACAGATGTTGAGTCGAATTACACGGATACATTGAAAAATACAACATCAGTTAGTTTAGAACCCAGTATTTATATGCCATTAATTAAAAAATTAAAAGAGAATAACGATTATGTCGTTGTGAATGTTGATTGGGGGATTACCGATGAACGTTCAGTGACGACTAGACAACGAGAGTATGCACATTCATTATCTGAAGCTGGTGCTGATGTGATTATCGGCCATAATTCGGTTGTTCAAGAAATTGAAAAATATAAAAATACAGATATTTTTTACAGCTTAGGCAATACGACATCCGAAGATTTCTTATCAAAAAATAAACAAGGTCTAGCAGTTCAGCAAACTTGGAATGGTAAACAATCTAAATTTATGATTACACCAATTAAATCTCAAGGTGGTAAAGTAACGAAGTCATCACCAAATGTAGTAGAAGAGAGAAAGTTATTGAACAATATAGAAAGTAAAAACTTAGATCTTAAAAAAGAGAATGGAGGCTACGTTTATGAACATTAAACAACATTGGATAAGTATTACAATCATTTCAATCGTATTGGTTATTTTTCTTTTAATTGTATTTGCTAGAGCGAATGAAGGCTTAGATCAATATGAAAAAAATGAACTGGAGACTTCTCATCACCAATATTTGTCTAAAGGAGCTTAAGTATGAGTATTTACAATAAGAAATCGCTCATCGTAATATTACTCCTAACAATCATTATTTCGTTTATCTTTTTTATGATTACAAAAAAAGATAATTACGATAAAGATGATTTATATGAGAATAAAATAGCTGATCATAACCAAGATAAGTCAGATAAAAATTACGGTGTCGCTTCAAATAATCCAATTGCTACGCGCGTTGGTGAAAAAATATTAAAAGATGGTGGTAACGCCGTAGATGCATCCATGGGTGTTTCTTATGCTTTAGCTATAACAGAACCGCATTCATCCGGTTTAGGTGGTGGCGGTGCCATGTTATCTTATGATGGTCAAGAGAACGTTGCACCAAAACAATGGCAATATAAAGATATTTCGTCATTTAACTTTAAACAAAAAGATGAAATCGGTACACCTGGTTTTGTTCGAGGCATACATGATGCACATAAAGAAGCAGGGAAAATGGATGAAAAGAAAATCCTGAATTACGTTATTCCTTTAGCTGAAGATGGTTTTGAAGTAGATTCAGAACTCGAGCGAAGTCTAAAATTATACGGTTCAGACATCGATAGAAATTCACCGTTTTTTGATGGAAAACAAACGAAAAGAGAAGGCGATGTTGTTAAACAACCAGCTCTAGCTTCTACTATCAAAGGGATTAGAGACAAAGGACCAGATTATTTCTATGATAAAATTGGTAAAAGTGTTTCTAAACAAGTAGATGATGAAATTAATGAGAAAGATTTTGAAAGTTATAAAACAGAGAAGAAAGAACCTGTAGGTACAGATTATTTGAATAATAAAGTTTACTCTGCGTCTAACCCACTTGGTGGTACATTAATGCTTCAAGGATTGGAAATAGATGAAGCTACTGATAACCAAGCAGCACCAGATAATCGTCTAGATTACATAACAGGTATCTTAAAATCTAGAGCATTGATGTATAGAAATAGAGATATTATCAATGGCCAAGATGAAGATTATGATGAATATTTATCACAAGATTATTTACTCGGTAGACTAAACGAGGTTAACTTTAATAGTAACTTTAATACGAATAATGTTGATAATACGAGCACAACGCATTTTGTTGTCATAGATAAAGATGGAAAATTAACAAGTACTACCAATACACTCGCGAGTTTCTTTGGATCTGGTAAATTCATGAAAGAGGGATTCTATATGAATAACTCTTTAAGTAACTTCTCATCGAATCCAGCCAGTCCTAACTATGGTGGTAAACACAAAGAACCGAGATCATTTACTGCACCAAGTATTGTTGTAGGCCCTGATTATTATATGGGTATAGGAACACCGGGTGGTAATAAAATACCAACAACACTGAATGAAGTACTGGTAGATTATTTAAGAGGCGATGGCACGCTACAAGAGTCTATAGATAAACCGCGTTTTTACAACGATGGTGGAAAAATATTCTATGAAAATGCAACTAGTAAACAAGATGTAGATATATTCAAAAGTTTAGGATTCGAAATTGAAGAAAAACGCAATGATCCAAACTTTGGTAGTGTCCAAGCTGCACTTTACAATAAAAATGATAAAACAGTAGAAATAGGACAAGATGTTGGTAATAGATAATCCATATATCGTCATACAAAGGGGTATGAAACGTAATATATAATTCAAAACAAGGAAGCGTGACAGAAATCAAATTTTCTAATTGCGATTTCGTAGTCCCATCCCTATTCAACGCAATCATCTACTTCACAAATGAACAAGAGTCTGAGACATCTATTTATGTCCCAGACTCTTGTTTTTTTAATTATACTGTAGTTTTAAAAACTAACTTTTGTTGTTTATTTAAATTCAAGAAGGTTGTCATAGTTTACTCATTTATTACCAACCCTGACCTGCAGTGTCGTAGTTATCTAGTTTACCCGATTCAAAATCTGATATCGCTGCTTCCAAAACGTTAAGCGCAGTGTCCAGTTGCTCATAGGTAATGACAAGTGGTGGTTGAAAGCGTAGTACATTGCCTGCTACTGCAATAATGACAACACCATTATCAAAGCAACGGTTACAAATTTTTAATGCTGCTTCTGATGCGCGTGTTTTATTAATTTTATCAGAAACGATATCAATACCAATGGATAATCCTTTTCCTCTAACGTTACCCACAGTATTGAATTGTTCTGTCCAAGCATCAATACGTTTGCGCACATAATTACCTTTATCTGTACTTGCTTGTAATAAATTCTGGTCTTCAATCATGGCGATGGTTGCTAATGCTGCTTCACAACTCACTGGATTAGCCCCCGTGGTAAAGAGATGTGCAGGTGCTTCTAAATAATCCATGATTTCTGAACGCCCTACGATTGCAGACATTGGTAAACCGCCTGCCAATGATTTACCGAATGTAATCAAATCAGGTTCAATATTGTAATGTGAGACAGAACTCCAGCTACCTGTGCGTCCTAATCCTTGTTGAATATCGTCAACAGCAAGTAAGATACCGTGTTCTTTACATAAGTCTTGTAAGGCTTCGAAATAGCCATCTACTGGTTCGAGCAAACCACCATCGCCTTGTATTGTTTCAATCATGATGCAGGCCACTTCTTCTGCAGGTACATATTTTTCAAACATTTCTTTAAGTGGTGCTAGATATTCGGAAACGGTATTGGGCTGGTTGCTGCCAAACATTCCACGATAATTGTCTGGAAAAGGAATATGATAAAAACCAGGCAACATTGGACCATAATATTTACGCATATTTAAGCTAATAGCAGACATTGAAAGTGAACCATAGGTTGAACCATGGTATGCATTTACAAAGCTGATGATATAAGGTCTGCCGGTGTAAGCACGTGCTAATTTGATAATACCATCATTGGCATCTGATCCAGATAGTCCAAATAAGACACGTTTTTCATATTGGCCGGGTGAAATTTCACATAATTTTTTTGCTAATTTAACTAAGGGTTCATGATACATGTAAGCAGGGGTATAGTGAATGAACTGGTCTACTTGTGCCTTAATTGCTTCAGTGACTTGTTCAGGTGCATGTCCAACATTCTGTGAACTTGCACTTGATAATAAATCAATATATGTATTGCCCTCAACATCAACAAGTGTCGCACCATATCCATGAGAAATTGCTAAAGGATAATATTTGATGCGTCCTGGTTTTGCGAAGTATTGACTGTCCTCATTTATAAGTTGCTCTGATTTGTTCATAATTTGTGCCTCCCAATGATTGAAAATAAGATAGTGCGCATGATTGATGCAGATTTGGATTGAAAATAGTGATTGGCACTCTATTAATTGCTAGTGTATTTCTAAATAGAAATGATTACTATACGCCACAGTGCATGCATTATGACATCTCCCAAATAATCGTTGATACGTATGAATATACTAAGAAAATTTAGAATTGTAAATATATTCTGAAAAATTAAAATTGAATAACGCTCATTATGTGTAATTTGACACAAATATTCTGTGGATGAAATTAATCCTGAAAATATTGTATCTAATAAGTAGCATTGATTTGAGAAATGGTTGGACACTGTGAAAAATGTAATAAGTAGAAAAAGTGAGGGATAATTGGTAATATTGTTCTTATAAAATAATATTTTTATCTATAACAAAATTCAGGAAATATATATAGCGTTAATTAAACATGAAAATAAATAGTAATGAAGTTGAACAGCAGTATGAGTTAGAACTTTAATGGAGGAATGTATATGATTTATGCAGGTATATTAGCGGGTGGCATTGGCTCAAGAATGGGCAACGTACCACTACCAAAACAATTTTTAGATTTAGATGGAAAACCTATCTTAGTACATACGGTTGAGAAGTTTTTATTAACAAGTGAATTCGATAAGATATTTATCGCGACACCTCAAAAATGGATTTCTCACACAAAGGATACATTACGTAAGCATCACATTACAGATGACAGAATTGAAGTTGTTCAAGGTGGTTCTGATCGTAATGAAACAATTATGAATATTATTAGTGCAGCAGAAAAAGAAAATGGTATTTCTGATGATGATGTTATTATAACGCATGATGCGGTACGACCATTTTTAACACGCAGAATAATTAAAGAAAATATTGAAAGTGTCCTAAAATATGGTGCAGTAGATACTGTTATTACAGCAACTGATACGATTATCACATCGGCAGATGGTGATTCAATTCAATCGATACCGGTGAGAAGTGAGATGTATCAAGGACAAACGCCGCAATCTTTCAATGTAAATCTATTGAGAAATAGCTACAATGATTTATCTGATGAAGATAAACAAATCATGACAGATGCATGTAAGATTTTAGTTGTAGCAGGTAAACAAGTGAAATTGGTAATGGGAGAATTATATAACATTAAAATAACGACACCTTATGATCTTAAAGTGGCAAACTCAATCATAAAAGGTGGGATGTTGAGTGATTAATCAAGTTTATCAACTCGTTGCGCCAAGACAATTTGAAGTAACCTATAATAATGAAGATATTAAAAGTAACAAAGTGATTGTCAGACCGTTGTATTTGTCTATCTGTGCTGCTGATCAAAGATATTATACAGGTAGTAGAAATGAAAAAGTTTTGAAAAAGAAATTACCTATGTCATTAATTCATGAAGGTGTTGGCGAAGTCGTCTATGACAGTAAAGGTGAATATGAAATTGGTACAAGGGTCATTATGGTTCCTAACACACCAGTTGAAAAAGATGATGTTATAGCAGAAAACTATTTACCTAGTAGTAAATTTAGATCTAGTGGCTTCGATGGATTTATGCAAGATTACGTATTTATGGATCACGATCGCGTCGTTGAAATAGATGACAGTATTGAAGATTTAAGTACGATTGCTTATTCAGAGTTAGTAAGTGTAAGTTGGCACGCATTACAAAGATTTGAACGTAAATCAATTTCCAATAAAAATAGTTTTGGTATATGGGGAGATGGGAATTTAGGTTATATTACAGCTATTTTGTTAAGTAAATTGTATCCTCAAGCTAAAATTTATGTGTTTGGTAAAACAGATTATAAATTAAGTCATTTTTCGTTTGTGGAGCACATCTATCATATTGATGAAGTACCTGCAAATGTCACGTTTGATCATGCTTTTGAGTGCGTGGGTGGCAAAGGTAGCCAATCCGCAGTTAACCAGATTATTGACTTAGTATCACCTGAAGGAACGATTAGTTTACTTGGTGTCAGTGAATATCCAATTGAAGTCAATACACGTTTAGTACTTGAAAAAGGTTTGACGATGTTTGGTAGTAGTAGAAGTGGCGCACAAGACTTTAGAGAAATTGCTGAATTTTATAAAAATAATCCAGATGTTGTAGAAAAATTAGCGCTCCTTAAAGGTAATGAGTTTGATGTCAAAACAATCAACGATGCGGTCAATGCATTTGAAACAGATTTATCCACTTCATGGGGTAAAACGGTTATCAAATGGACAATGTAAATTTGTAAGGCATTTTCGTTTTTTTAATTAGTAATAAAAACCTATCAACTTGAATGAAGAGAGGATTTTTTAAAATTGAGTAAATCTAAAATAATAATTGATAATATATATTGGGAAAGAATTCAATTATTTATTGAAGGTCATGTTGAAGATATAAAGCTTAATAAGAAAAACTTTGTATTGAGAAATTTGACTGAAACCAAAGAACTAAAAGCAAACGATGTGAAAGTAGAAGGCAAACAATTTAAGGCACGTTTTAATGTTGCCATATTAGATGACGGTAATTATCTACCATCAGGTGAGTACTTAATTGTTTATAAAGGTGATTTTGATTATATTGCCAATATAAATGAAACATTGTTAGATCCCAATAATTATGAATTAGAAGAAACAGCACTCGAACAGTATAGCGATGAAATGACTCAAAATGGCAAAAATAATTTATTATTAGACCACTTTACATTTACCTTTAAAAAGGGAGGTAATTCATCTAAAACAGAATATACTGTAAAGCCTATGATTTCGAGTGAAGTGAACGAATTTGTATTGAATATTATATTTAAAGCACCTATGCCTAAAATGAATCCAGTTAAGAAAAGGATTACAGACCTTAAACTAAAATATAATAAATATTCATTTAATGTCCGTAACTTCATCTTTCAGTCTATTTTCAAGATTACTAAATTTTTCCATCTGAAAAAGGGGAATACAGTACTTTTCACTTCTGATTCTAGAGCCGAAATGTCAGGTAATTTTGAGTATGTTTACAATGAAATGTTACGTCAAAATTTAGATAAAAAATATAAAATACATGCATTGTTTAAATCTAATATATCTGTACGACGTAATTTTATCGATAAATTTAAATTTCCGTATTTATTAGGTAAAGCAGACTACATATTTGTAGATGATTTCCATCCATTACTTTATACTGTGAAATTTAGAAAGAGTCAGGAAATTATTCAAGTATGGCATGCAGTAGGCGCATTTAAAACAGTAGGCTATAGCCGTACTGGTAAAAAAGGCGGACCATTTTTTAACTCAGTAAACCATAGGAATTACACCAAAGCATTTGTATCATCAGAAACGGATATTCCATTTTATGGTGAGGCGTTTGGTATAAAAGAACAAAATATTATTCCAACTGGCGTACCAAGAACGGATATATTATTTGATCAAGACTATGAAAAAGCCATTGTTGCAGATATGGAAGAAGCACTTCCAATTGTTAAAGGAAAGCAAGTTATATTATTTGCACCGACATTTAGAGGTAGTGGACATCATACAGCGCATTATCCGTTTTTCAAAATTGATTTTGCAAGATTTGCACGTTATTGCCGTGAGAATAATGCAATTGTGCTATTCAAGATGCATCCGTTTGTTAAAAATAAATTGAATATTCCTAGAGAATATCAAGAATACTTTGTAGATGTATCTGATTTTAGAGAAGTGAATGATATTTTGTTTATTACGGATATCTTAATTAGTGATTATTCATCACTTGTATATGAATTTGCTGTATTTAAACGACCAATGTTATTTTATGCATTTGATTTAGAAGATTACATCACATCACGTGATTTTTATGAACCATATGAAACATTTGTACCTGGTAAAATCGTTGAATCGTTTAACGATTTAATTGTAGCATTGGATCAAAAAGATTTTGACGTTGAAAAAGTTGAGCCATTTTTAGATAAACATTTTAAATATCAAGATGGACGTTCAAGTGAACGTTTAGTAAGAAACGTTTTTGGCAGCTAAATTAAGTGAATAGAAATACCAATTAAAACATAATGAGTTAACTACAAAAATATATATTCAGCGTTAGATATAGAACGGGATCCTGTAATTGTGATTGCCGAACGGCTGATATTGATTTGTACTTAACTCATTTTTACAAGGTGGAGTATAATGAAATTTTCAATTATAGTACCAAGTTACAATTCAGAAAAATATATAGCAGAACTTTTAAACAGTTTACAAAATCAAAGTTATGATAAAAAAGATTTTGAAGTTATTTTGGTAGATGATTGTTCATCAGATAATACTTTAAATGTGGTAGAAGCTTATAAAAATAAATTAAATTTGATAATAAAACAACTTGATACAAATTCAGGCGGACCAGGTAAACCTAGAAATACGGCTTTACAATTAGCGCAAGGTGAATATGTATTTTTCGTAGATTCAGATGATTACATTAATAAAGATACATTAAAAGATGTGTCGAAATTTGTTGATCAAAATCATGCAGATGTGGTCTTGGTGAAAATGGAAGGCGTGAATGGTCGTGGTGTACCGAAATCCATGTTTAAAGAAACGAGTGATGCAGTCACATTAGCCAATTCTAGAATTATTTATACACTTAGCCCAACTAAGTTCTATAGAACCTCATTATTACGTGATCACGCAATCGAATTTCCAGAGGACTTAAGAAGTGCAGAAGATCAATTATTTACAATGAAGGCATATGTCAATGCGAAACGAATTGCTGTACTTGCAGATAAGCCTTACTATTATGCAACTAAACGTGAGGGAGAACATATGAGTTCTGCGTATGTCTCACCCGAAGATTTTTATAAAGTGATGTCATTAATTACTGAAGAAATATTAAACAGCCCATTAGAAAATAAAAATGAAGTGCTAGGATATTTTATAGATAGACATTTCTCATTCTCTAGAACAAATAACTTTTCTCTTAAAATTGCAGATGATAAAAAAGAAGCGTGGATGGATGCGTTAGGAGATTTTATTCAAAAAGTACCAACAGCTGTAGATGAATTAGTGAATGATTCATTCAAACCGTTATTACATTACGCTCGTCTAAAAGACATGAAGCATTACCAAATGGTAGAAGAAAGTTATAAAAATGGAAAGTTTCATAGCTACAGTGCTCAAGAAGGAACGTTAAAAATACAATTTGATGAAGGTGAACCGTATTTTGTCTTCAAAAAATTAGTGAAGCCTGATATTAGAATGTCACATTTCGAATTTAACGATCAAGGTTTTGAACTGGAGTTAGAATTTATTAGTTCTATTATTAATCCCAACCATGTTGCTTCAATGATTCAACTCAAATTATTATCACGTAATAAAAAAGAATTTATTTATATACCTTTAACTATGAATAATCAGACTAGATTTAAGTTTAAGGCAGATTTAAATGATTTGATGCCTTATCTCATAAAAGAAAAAGTCTGGGATGCACATCTAGAGATGCGTGTGGATAATATGACCATTGAGAAACGTATTGGCAATAAACGTGTTAAGTACCCGTATAGTAAGGAAACGAGCACAATTACCCAATATAACAATCGGTATTATCGATTTACACCATATTTTACGAAAGACTTCGATAATTTATCATTTTATATAACGAGCAACAAATTAAATGAAATGTTAGCTGTTGAAATTAAGGATAAACAGACAATACAACTACGCAGCTTAGAATTTAACTATATTCTATCTGAAGGGATGACAGCTGTCATCTTACCTCATATGTTTACGTATGGTTATTTAACGTCTGTGACTACAAAAGACACACTTACTTATCATCTGTCTGTTGGAGAAAAAGTGAAAGATAAAGATCTGAAAAAGAACTTCAAAATTGAAACGCCCCATTTAGTTTTAAAATACTAGTTGGTATATAATAGTAAGTGAGTTAAAGAAATATTAGCTGACTTACTATTTTTTTTAATCGAATGTTATTGATAATGATTTTCAATTATAGTAAGTTTGAAATGAATGATTTTTATATCTTAATTTAATAATAATTAATTTATATATAGATTGTCTTTTAGATTCATGTGAAGAGGGAGTTACCGATGACAAAAAGTAAAATAGATGTTAAAGATTTAATTAATATAGGACTCTTTACGGCAGTATACTTCATTTTTATAGCACCACCGGGTATTTTAGGTATTATACCTATCTTTATGTTGTTACTTCCTGCAATGATAGGGCTAGTAGGTGGCATACCTGTGATGTTACTTATTACCAAAACGCAGAAATTTGGTGCATTAACGATTTGTGGTGTTGTCGTAAGTTTATTATTAGCAATCATGGGGCATCCTTGGATGGCTTTGATTTTAAGCGTGCCAGTGATTGTGATTGCAGATATGGTTATGGCGATGGGCCAATATAAAAGTTGGAAATTAAATAGTATAGGTTATATTATTTTTTCATTTTGGCCAATAGGTAATTTACTACCGTTTTATTTTATGAGAAATTCATATTTAGCTTTTATTCAAGACAAATATGGTACAGATTATGAAGCGACAGTAGAAGGATTGTTTTCTATTGGTATGATTCCCATTATTCTTATCACTACAATTATTGGTGCTTGGATAGGTGCATACATTGCTAAAGGCATTTTGAAAAAGCATTTTAAGCGGGCAGGTATTATATAAAATGTATAATCAAGTATTAAGTCAAAATCATATATTTAACTTTGATCCAAGGATAAAAATTGGACTCATGCTAATTATTTCACTCATTTCACTAACAGGTGGCGTAACGGGTCAGGGCATATTTATCAGATTGATTATAATGGTGATTCCCGTCTTATTATTGATTGTGATAGGGAAATATAAGATTGGCATTGCCTGTATTGTGCTAACCGTAGCTGCTTGGTATGGTGAAGCATTTGTGTCTATTGAACAAAGCCAAGTTGCAACATTACTCGTGTTTGTACCTTCTGGAATTATTACAAGATTTTTGCCTTCTTTAGCCATGGGTTACTATATATTTAAGACAACACAAGTAGAAGTGCTTATTTTAGGTTTAGAACGCATGAAGTTATCTAGAAAAATAACTATCCCAATTGCTGTTATGTTTAGATTTATACCCACAATAAGAATGGAATCAGCATCCATTAAGGATGCAATGAAAATAAGAGGGATTTCTTTACGGTTTGCGTTTAAAAAACCAATGCAATATATCGAGTATCGTATTGTACCTTTATTAAATAGTGTGATTAAAATAGGGAATGAATTGACTATCGCATCCATTACTCGTGGATTGAATTTGACACATAAAAGAAGTTCTATTGTGACGTTGAAAATACGTTGGCTTGATTGGTTATTCATAGTTGGCACACTGCTTTTATGTATAACTTACTATATAGTGTGAGGTTAAAATATGATTCAATTTGAAAATGTATCATTTAATTATGACAATAGCGAAAAAATCTTAAACGATATAAACCTTACTATTAATGATGGTGAGGTTATTTGTTTAACTGGTGCATCAGGTTGCGGTAAAACCACCATAACACGATTATTGAACGGGACGATACCACACTTCTTTCATGGAGAGATAGATGGTCGTATCATTGTGAATGGTAAAGACATTACTAAACAATCTATTTATGAGGTTTCACAAGTAAGTGGCTCAGTCTTTCAAAATCCACGCTCACAATTTTTCTGCTTAAATACAACAAGTGAACTTGCTTTTGAGCCTGAGAATTTTGGTGTGGAGCCAAACGAAATTAATACACAAATTGCTAACAGCGCCTATGAATTTAATATTGAACATTTATTGGATAGAGGTATATTTAATCTTTCTGGTGGAGAAAAACAGTTAATAGCATGTACGACGATTCAAGTGAGTGGTCACGATATCATTATTTTAGATGAACCTTCATCAAATTTAGATTTCAAAACAATCAGCAAACTGCGAAAAATGTTAAATATATGGAAGCAAGAAGGTAAAACCATTATTATAGCTGAACACCGTTTGCATTATTTAATGGATGTTGTTGATCGCTTTATCATATTGGCACAAGGTACAATGCGTAAACAATATGACAAGGATACATTTAATAAACTGAGTCATGAAACATTGGCAGAGTTAGGATTGAGAACAACACATTTAGATAAAATGAAACCTAAAGTTCATCACAATGTCGCATGTGGTACGTTAACGTTGAAAGATTTTAATTTTAAATATAAACCTAGATTACCTTTATCAATTAATATACCTAAAATTGAACTAAATAAAGGTAAAGTGACAGCAGTTATAGGGCATAACGGTTCGGGAAAATCTACATTTGCACGATGCTTAACAGGTGTGGAACGTAAATTCAAAGGGAAAGTTGATAATGATGAAGTTACTTTGAAGCGGGGACATAGATTAAACAATGTCTATTTGGTGTTTCAAGATGTAAATAATCAACTTTTTGCAGAAAGTGTTGGTGAAGAATTACGTTTAAGTCATGCTGATTTAGATGACGAAACAATTCAAAAACAGTTACAATATTATGGTATTTCTCAGCACATTGAACGGCATCCTTTATCATTATCAGGAGGAGAGAAACAACGTTTGGCTATTGCAAGTGCAGTAGAAACAAGCCGTGATATACTTATTTTTGATGAACCATCAAGTGGTTTAGATGGTCAGCGTATGCGAGAAATTAGTGGAATCATCGACGATTTAGCAACTAATGGGCATACCATTATAGTGATCACTCATGACTATGAACTATTACTATCGTGTGCCGATGAAATCTTACATTTAGAAAATGGGCACGTTAAAGATCAATATACAATGAATGATGCAATTTTAGGGAAATTACAATCATTTTTTGAAATATAAAGTTATTGAGTGCATGGATAAAGTAGCGCATATGAACGACTAGGATATAAAGAGAATATTAGGGCTAGCGCGCATGCAAAAGAACCTGAGGCATAAATGGATGTCTCAGGTTCTTTTTTGATTTAATTGATAGAAATCATAATGTTAAGTAAAGCAGATTTTGTTAGCTTGAAAATCAAAGGATCTTTAAAATAATGCATTGTTAATTTTAAACGTGGATAATTCGTTCTGTTTATTTGTTTTAATAGTGATTTATCTATATAGGTTTGGTTTATATTTTGAGGTATTAAATTGTTAATCAGACCATATTCACTATTGATTAAACTAGAAAATATTGGAAATGACTTAATGAAATGATGATTGATATTAACTGAAATCGTTGATTCGCTAAGATTATTAAAAAGTAATATATGATAGTGTGTTTTGGTTTTTGTGACGATAGCATAAGGCAGTGTTGTAATTGGTTGCTTATAATAAGGTGATAACAAACCGTAAATATGAACCACTGGCATAGCACTTTGATATTGATTGAACAACATGATGCGATCATAATCATCAGAATAGTAAGGATAGCCAAATCCTCCAATAAGTTGATTAAATTCAATAAGAAATTGAGTTATTGCGACATGTGTTTCTTGTTTAGAGTAGTGATAGCAACTTTTTATTGCACTATGGGTAAGGTGATTGAATATCAATTTTTTAGCATGCTTAGAACCTAAACTGTGAATAAACAATACGATACGTGCTTTTAAATCAAGGTCCTGTTGTATAGGTGAAATTTTTTGTGTGATTAACTCTGCTAAAGATATTAAATCTAAGTTAATAAAATATAAATCAGTTTCTAACAATGACATAAAGCGACGAATTTGTAGTATATTAGCACTGTTTTCAATAATCTTATCAATTATCACACCAATTTTTATTTGTGGGTAAGACTGTTTGATATTGTTAATCGATTCAGTCATCGACTTAGCTTCATTAAAAGTTAAATCTAACTGTAATGTAATATGATTTAAGTTATTTTTTAATTCAAGCAATAATTTACGCAAAAAAGTACTAGATTGATTTGTTAAAAATTTAGACGTAATTTTAAGCGTAATGTGATAATTTCTATCAATGAGTTGGTGTATAGATGTTAATACTTGTTGTAATTTAAAGGCATTTAAATGAATGATTTGCGTATCTAATATAGATATATTTACTTTTGGAAATACAAGGATATCATTTTGTTCTGAAATCATAGCATCAAAGTGTACTAAGTCATCAAGTCTTTCTAATTGTATGAATGTATGAGGTTCATTAAAAGTATCGCTAAAAGATAATGTTGATAAGTTGAGTGTCTTTGCAATGTGGTCTACACGTTTAGCTGACTTTTGGATTTGTGCAAAATAGTGAATCGTTTTAGCTTGATCTATATCAATTTGTTTGGGCTCGTTATAGTATTCTTGCCTAAAATTATAAATATATTTTTTGGGTGGCATCTGAATGTAATGTTTGAAATGTTTTGAATACGTACTTACATTTGTAAATTGATATTTGATAGCCACATCATAAATACTTTGATCATTTTGTATTAAATCAAATAATGATAAAGCAATTCTTAATGAAGTAGTGTAATGCTTAAAGTTCATATTTAGAATACTGGAAAATAATATTGAGATATATGATTGTGAAATATAAAATGCTTTAGATACATTCTTCGTACTTATTTTATGATAGATATTGTTATGTATATATTCAGTTATTTGCTGCAATAGCGGATGTTTGGTATTAAGTGGTGGAATATAAACTGTATTTAAGGTTACTTTAGCTTCTTTAATTAAAAAGTCAATGATATTTGAAATATAAAGACTTGCAGTGTTTTCATCTTGTAAGGGTAAGTGCAAATTCTCTAGTATTAAATTTCTAAACTGTTCTACAAGTTTGATGTGATTGAAATCAAAGTAAGAGGTTGAAAGACAGGTATCTTTTTCAAAAAATAATTGTAAAGGCAAACTTAGTTCTACTAAATCTTGTACATCGAACATTTGAAATAGATCAGCGTTGTTAATGATGATCCCGTCTTCAATGGTAATCGTTGATCCATTTAAATTGATTTTACAAGGTTTATTTAAGGGGAGTAGTATAATAACTTTGTTTATACATCTTTTTAATTCAGTTGTGTAATGATTTCTAATTGATAAGGAACTAATCACAAATATCACCTTTGCCTAGATAAATAACGATTGATTTAGATAATAATATTATTATTGTACAACTTCATTGTTTGAAAATGTTGAATATCTAAATTTATTAATATAAAGACTATTTGAAATAATTAATGAGGGGTGAATTTATTTATATTTTAGATTTTGTACAGATGGTATTAAAAAGTTGGGGTGTTGGATTAATAAAAAGATGTCTAAGAAAACTTGAAGCGAGGAAATTCAAAATTTGTTTGGTAGCGCTTGCAAAAACAAAGATTAGTTCTTATAATGTATATATTGACTTGTAAAAGTCTACAGTATAACTTAAACGTTTAAGGTGAGAGAGATGAAAAATAATAAACCTACTTTGCATGACGTAGCTCGTGTGGCCGGTGTATCCATTGCCACAGTATCAAACGTGTTGAACAATAAAAGTTCTGAATTAAGTGATAAAACCAAAGATAAGGTGCTAAATGCCATAGAAACATTGAACTATGAACCTAATCAATTTGCTAGGGGATTAAAGACAGGACGTTCCAATATTATTGCATTTATTATCCCAGACCAAAATCCTTTTTTTACAGAAGTGTTAACTGAGATAAGCCACGAGTGTCAAAAACATCATCTACATGTTGCCGTTGCATCTTCAGAAGAAAATGAAGACAAACAACAAGATTTAATAGAAACATTTGTATCACAAAATGTAAGCGCTATTATACTTGTGCCAGTGAAATCAAAATTTCAAATGAAGCGTGAGTGGTTGAAAATACCGATAATGACGTTGGACAGAGAGCTTGAATCTACAAGCCTACCGTCTATAACCGTTGATAATGAAGAAGCGGCTTATATTGCAACAAAACGTGTTTTAGAAAGTACATGTAAAGAAGTGGGCTTACTACTTGCGAATCCTAATATTAGCACTACAATCGGCAGGAAAAATGGCTATAATAAGGCTATTTCCGAGTTTGATTTAAATGTTAATCCGTCATTAATTCATTATAGTGATCAACAATTAGGGACAAATGCTCAAATCTATAGTGGTTACGAAGCTACGAAGACTTTGCTAAGTAAAGGGATTAAAGGAATTGTTGCTACGAATCATTTATTACTGTTAGGCGCGTTACAAGCCATAAAAGAAAGTGAAAAAGAAATTAAAAAAGATGTTATTATCGTGGGTTTTGATGATAGTTATTGGAATGAAATTTATACACCTAAACTTACAGTAATATCTCAACCAGTTAAAGAAATGGGTCAGGTTGCAGCAAAAATGATTTATAAATTGATTAAAGGTAAGGATGTAACGTCAATCAAACTATCGACAAAATTGATTATCCGTGAATCGTGTTCATTTAATAAAACTTAAAAAATCCATGACTATATGGGTTTTTATTGAATTTAACTTAAACGTTTAAGTAAAAGATGGTTAATCATAAAGGGGGAAATTAATTTGGATACTTCAAGTAATAGCGTGAGAGAAAAGACTTGGATGGGAGTACCGAGAATCATATTTGCAGCGCTCATTGCAATATTCATTTTCATGACAGGTGATGGCATCGAACAAGCATTTTTATCAAAAAACATTGTTGATTTAGGTTTTTCAAGCGGACAAGCATCACTTGTATTCACAGTATATGGTGTCATGGTAGTCGTCGGTTCATGGTTAGCGGCAGTTTTATCAGATGTCTATGGTCCGAGAAAAGTGATGGTTCTAGGAACAGTTATTTGGTTAGTATTTCACATATTATTTTTAGTTTTTGGGCTTGGTTTAGAAAATTACAGTATGATGTTGCTCATGTACGGTATTAGAGGATTAGGTTATCCTTTATTTTTATATGGATTTTTAGTGTGGGTAACATATATTACGAATAAAGCGCGGTTGGCAACTGCTATAGGTTGGTTCTGGGCAATGTTCTCAGTAGGTATGGGTGTGATTGGTACATATTTACCAAGCTTTACTATCCCTCATATAGGATTTATGGGCACACTTTGGATGTCTGTCATCTGGATCGGGGTAGGTGGATTAATTGCATTCTATGTCGTTGGCAAGAGAAATATTAAACCTAATGTGGATAAGCCTATTAAAGAAAGATATGTAAAAGTACTTAAAGAAGTGGGGATTGTCTATAAAAATCCAGATATTATTAAAGTGTTTGTAGTTAGGATTATTAATCAGCTTTCTCTATTTGGATTAGTCGTTATTTTCCCTGTTTTATTTACAGATACGATTGGTTTTACAATGCAACAATGGCTATGGACATGGGGAACGATGCATATTACTTGTATTGTAGGAGATGTCGTATGGGGTATTGTAGCGGATAAGATTGGATGGAAACGCCAAGTCATGTTATTTGGTTGTATAGGATGTGGCATTACAACGTTACTTTTCTATTATTTACCAATATTGAGTGGAGATATATTTGCTATTGCTATTTTATGTGCAGTGTTATTTGGTATTACGCAGTCAGCATTTGTTCCAATTTTTGCAATTTTTACTGCATTAGAACCTGAACATATTGGTGCAACGTTATCATCACATAATTTAGCTGCAGGTTTGAGTAATTTTGCTGCACCAGCCATTGCAACACTGTTCTTACCAATATTTAATGAAGTTGGTGTCGTATGGGCATTTGCAATTTGTTATTTCGTGGGTGCAGTGATTACTTACTTTATAAAAGTACATCAACCGGGTATAGATGATCGTAAAGTAACTGAAATGAATAAACAAACACAAACTAATTAGTAAAGGAATGATTTTAGTGGAAGAGGTCGTTCTAGGTATCGATTTAGGTACAAGTGCAGTTAAAACAATCGCAGTTAATAGAGATGGGCAAGTAGTTGGTCAAATGAGTGAACCATTGACATTAATTCAAACTGAACCTGGTTATAATGAACAAGATCCAGATTCGTGGGTTGAAGCGGTTATGAAAAGCATTAAAGAACTGCTTAAGTTAGATGAGTTGAAAAATAAAAAAATATCTGGCGCATCGTTCTCCGGACAGATGCATGGATTAGTAGCACTGAATCACCAAGGCGAACCAATTAGAAATGCAATCTTATGGAATGACACAAGAACGACACAACAATGCCAATCAATCAAAAATCAGTTTGGAGAAACATTGCTGAAAAATCCAATACTAGAAGGATTTACTTTACCTAAATTATTGTGGCTACAAGAGAATGAACCAACACATTGGCAAGCATTAGATGTGTTTTTACTACCTAAAGATTATGTTAGATACAAAATGACTGGTGATATTTCAATGGAATATAGTGATGCTGCAGGTACGTTATTATTGAATACAGATACAAAGCAATGGGATACACGAGTAGGTGAACAATTAGCAATAGGTGATATATATCCTAAGTTAATTAATTCGCATGATTTTGTTGGTAATTTAACAGAAGATGTAAAAGCAGCATTAGGGCTTGATAATGATGTCGCTGTATTTGCTGGCGGAGCTGATAACGCTTGTGGCGCCTTAGGAGCAGGGGTTATAAATGAAGCACAGGCTTTATGCAGTATAGGAACGTCTGGTGTTGTATTAACTTGCTCACAAGAAAATGAAAAATCATTAGGAAACAATATACATTATTTTAATCATGCATTGCCTCAAATGACATATACAATGGGGGTGACTTTGAGTGCAGGAGATAGCTTGAATTGGTTAAAACGTACAATGTTTGATGATGAATCCTTTGATGATATTGTGCAACAGGCTGCCGAATCTCAAATTGGTGCCAATGGTTTACTATTTGCCCCATATTTACAAGGTGAACGTACACCTCATGGTGATGCATATATAAGAGGCAGCTTTATTGGTTTAAGTAGTAATACAGTTAAGGCTGATTTTGCACGAGCAACAATTGAAGGGATCACATACTCGCTTTATGAATCGTATCGATACATGATGCAAGCGAACAGTAACAGTAATCGTGTTATTTCGATTGGTGGAGGATCTAAAAGTAATTTTTGGTTACAGCTTCAAGCTGACGTCTTTAACGCAGAGGTCACACCTTTGAAATATGAGGAGGGACCAGGTATGGGTGCAGCAATGCTGGCAGCTTATGGATTGGGTTGGTTTAAATCTATGGAAGACTGTGTAGATGCTTTTATTGAATATGATAAAACGTATTATCCAAACCTGGAAAACCATAAAAAATATGAACAGTATTATAACGTTTATAGACAAATTTATGAACAAACACAGACATTAACGCAACAATTATTAACTATTAAATAATATAGGAGGAGTACAATTATGGAAAAAAATATACCAGAAACAATGAATATCTCATTATTAAATAAGCCATTTGATATGGAAATGAAAGAAGTTAAAGTGCCGAAGATAGGCGCAACAGATGTCTTGGTAAAAGTGATGGCTGTAGGGGTATGTGGCTCAGACGTACATTATTATGAGCACGGACGTGTAGGTGAATTTGTAGTTGAAAAACCTCTCATTCTAGGACATGAGTGTTCAGGTGTAGTGACCGATGTAGGTAGTAATGTAACAAGATTTAAAGTCGGGGATAGAGTAGCGATTGAACCTGGTGTGCCTTGTGGTGAATGCGAGTATTGTAAATCAGGAAAATACAATCTATGTCCGGATGTAGAATTTCTTGCAACACCGCCAGTTGACGGTGCATTTAGTCAATATATCAGCCATCCTGAGGGCTTTTTATTCCATATACCAGAAGCATTATCATACGAAGAGGCAACCCTTAATGAACCATTTTCTGTAGGTGTGCAAGCTTGTAAAAGAGCCAATGTTCAACCAGGCTCAACAGTGGTTATTATGGGAATGGGACCAGTAGGGCTCATGGCAGTTGTGGCAGCCAAGGCATTTGGTGCTACAAAAATTATTGTATCTGATCTTGAAAAAATACGTCTAGACGAAGCATTAAAATTAGGTGCAACACATGCAATTAATATTAAAGAAGAAGGTGTGGCTACACGAATTAATGAAATTACAAAAGGTAAAGGTGTTAATTATGCATTTGAGACAGCGGGTAACCCAATTGCTCTACAAAATGCTTTAGCTGCTTTAAACAATGGTGGTACATTAGCTATTGTTGGTTTACCTCAACAAGAAAATATTGAGTTAAACATTCCTTTTATAGCAAATCATGAAATCAATATTGTAGGTATTTTTAGATACGCAAATACGTATGATATGGGTCTAGAAATGTTGGCGTCCACATCAGCAGATTTAAACACGATGTTCACGGATGCTTATGATTTAAATGAGGCAAAAGAAGCGATGGAACAGGCGAGAACGAATAAGAGTGGATCATTAAAAGTAATGGTTTATCCTAATGGTAAACCTGAATAAATTGATTATAAATAGAAGAACTAAAGTCACAGCCTGAATGTGACTTTAGTTCTCTTTTTAATGCACACACAATTAAGCGCACATTTTAAGAATGTAGTTTTATATCATAGATTAAAATGGGTGCATAAAGTTTAATTCTGGGAATGGAATATAACTATGATAATTAACGGCACATCACAAGCCTCGATATAAACACACACATTCTATATGAATATTATATAACTTATAATGTATCTTTACAATATTAAATCAAAAAAATTTTAAAGATAAAACGATTTTAATTGCGATAAATACTAATTACTGCTATAAAGTATTCATGATGACGTCGCATTATCATTAAGTGCACGTTTATTTGCTTTATATATATAAAGCGATTGATTTATATATGAAGATTAGAGAAGAAATGATTAAAAATAAAGTGAATAATCCATTGAATACTGAATTACTAAAAATATTAACAAAAGTAATCTGACTCAGGGCCATTAGAAAAACAGAACCGGTTGTTTAAATTTCAAGTAAGTCGAATGAAAATAGTAGGATTGCAATGATTATTAAATAACCCAGTGCTATGAAGAACAAGTTTAATAAATCTACCAGAAAAAGTTTTTTCATATCAACCAGCCTCCTTTTTACTATGCTATAACCGTTTTAAGATTATATAATCTGCATAGGTGCAATTTTAAAAATTCTTAATATTTAGCATGTTAACTATAATTAAAGTGTTTATATGAATCGAATGATTGAAGACATTAAAAAATTTAATTAATTAGGTTTAGTAAGCTATATATAGAATTTGAGTAAAAACGGTTTTGATTGATTAAATTGGTGATAAATAGTAAGTAAGTTTGATTTTTGGATGAAGGGGAGGTTAATGATGTATAAAGCGATTATTTTTGATGTGTATGGCACTATTTTTGATATATCTTCACTTGAAAAGCATATGGACCAATTTGATGAAGCGCAAGCATCTTCTATCTCACAATTATGGAGAAAAACACAATTACAACATATGTTTTTAAAACAAATTATGCAACGTTATATCACTTTTGATGATTTAACTAAAGATGCTTTGCGATATACGTTAGATGAACACAAAGTACAATATAATAGAGAAGATATTAATCAATTGTTTGATGCTTTTTTAGATCTAGACTATTTTAAAGAAATACCAAGAGTATTTTCGGATTTAAAAGCTAAAAATATAGATATAGGTGTGCTATCGAATGGTAATGATAGCATGTTAATGCCTTTAGTTGATAATTCGAAAATCAGTGAATATATTGACACTGTCATGAGTGTGGACGAAATTAAACAGTATAAACCAAGTCCTGCGAGCTATGCTTTAATATTAAATTATTATCATTTGACTAGAGAAGAGATTTTATTTGTTTCCTCAAATTCATGGGATATTACAGGTGCTGCAAACTTTGGTTTTGATACCGTTTGGATAAATCGTGACAAAGTACAATTCGATTATAATGGCCAATCTCCTACGATGACTGTGAGCAATCTTAATGAGTTAGTTAAATGGTTAGAAATGAATAAATAATAAAATAACATTGTGAAGTTTAGTGAAAATTTTGGATTACTTTATGTTGATAGTTGTTATAAGTGAATTTAATATTGACTGAAGAAGAAATAAACTCTATACCCATTGCCAAATAGAAAAAGAGCTTGAGCCACTTATTTGTGTCCCAAGCTCTTTTAGTACATCTTGTATTAAAAACAATATATTAGATTATTTAAAGTCATTCAAATATTGTGGAAGCATTTGTGTGTAAAGATCAATGAATGTTAAGTACGTATCTTTATATACATATTCGTCAACTTGATGCGCTTGTCCTGTTTCACCTGGACCATACATAACAAATGAGAAATCTTCACCTTTATCTTTCATTAAATAAGACGCATCAGTAGTTGCTGTAGAAGACGTAACATCTAAATCTCTGTTGAAATATTCATCGCCTAAAGATTTTGCTGATTTTAAGAATTCATTGTCACCAGTCGTATATACTGGATCACGATTAACATAAGGATTAACAGTAATATCGGCGTTATCTTCTTTTTCTACTTTTTCTTTTATACTGTTGAATAAGCTTTCGAATTTTTTATTATCATATGCAGGAATGGTACGCATATTAAATAATGATTCTGCGTATTCAGGAATGGAATTCACTTGATCGCCACCATTGA
This sequence comes from Staphylococcus sp. LKG4-2, assembly GCF_050955665.1. Lineage (NCBI taxonomy): Bacteria > Bacillati > Bacillota > Bacilli > Caryophanales > Staphylococcaceae > Staphylococcus > Staphylococcus sp. LKG4-2. The sequence goes on from NZ_CP194532.1 coordinate 615,508, forward strand.
TAATCGTTGAATTCATTGTAGGTGTACCTAAAAGTTTACTACGAACATCTACTTTATTATATTCAACATTTAAATAGTGAATAAAATCAACGAGTGGATTAATAGCATTAAATCCAAGTTCTGGCATTGAACTATGTGCGGATTTACCTTTTGAAATCACTTGGATATCCATCGTACCTTTGTGAGTATAAACAATACCATCTTGTGAAGGCTCAGCAATTAATAATGCTTCAACGTCATCCATATAACCTTTTTCATGCAATAAAGCAGCTCCATTACTCGTTACTTCTTCACCAGCAGTGGCCATAAAGCGAATGGTACCTTGATTTAATGTACCTGCTTTTTTAATTTCTATTAAACTAATAGCGAGTGCTGCCAACCCTGATTTCATATCAGCAGAACCACGGCCGTGTAATCTACCCTGATCATCTTCTGTTAATTTAAATGGATCATAGTTCCATTGCTCTGTATCACCTGTTGTAACGACATCCATATGTCCTGAAACTCCAACCACAGGTTTGCCACTTCCAATTTCAGCCACCAAGTTTGCACGTGAAGATTCATCTTCTAATTCTAATATTTCGGAATTAATATCATATTGTTTAAATAGTTTTTGTAAATAATGTGCAACATCTAACTCTTTTTCATTTACGGATTGAATTTCAATGATATCTGATAATATTTTCACGCGTTCTTCATTAGATAATACTGACATGTAAACACTCTTTCAATTGATATATATACAGTAATATATACCACTAACATGCATTTTTAAAACGCATAGGAGAAGTGAGTTGATGTCGTAATGACGTGTTTTATTTGCTTAAGTCAAGTTGATAAAATGCAAGATCTAACCATTTATCGAACTTATAACCAACATTTTGTATCGTACCTGAGTGTTGGAAATCGAATTTTTTATGCAAATAAATACTATTGTCGTTTGTAGCATCAATACCTGCAACGAGTGTCTTATAACCTTCAACCTGAGCATGATTTATAAGTTGTTTGAGTAGTTGTGAAGCGATGCCTTTACCTCTATGATGTTCATTTACGTATATAGAATGTTCAATTGAGTATTGGTATGCAGGCCAATCACGGAAAGACCCATAAGTAGCAAATGCAACAGCTTCACCTTGTTCTTCGAAAACAAAAATAGGTTCATTATTTTGAGATTTATTTTCAAACCAAATTTCACGTGATGCTAAGGTCTGTGGCTTATACGAGTATACTGCAGTTGTATTTAAAATTGCATCATTATATATATCTAAAATATTTGGCAAATCACTTTTAGTAGCATGTCTTATCATTATATGACCATCCTTTGTTTTTACTATGTTTCAAATTAAATAATAAAATCATTAAATACCTCAGTGCAAAATTTAGCAAATGTATGTTATAAAAGTTAACATTTAGTAGCATTATACTTCTTTTGGTATAGTTAGATTAAGGTACATCATACATTATAAGTTGTGCTATACTTATTTATAATATTTGAAGAAAAGATGATTTGGAAAAGGAGTTACACGTGTATGAAAAAATGGGGGAATCGACTCATTACCTTAATTGGTGTGCTATTCATATTAGCAGCGATTTATTTATTCGCTAAACCGCATATTGACCAGTATTTACATGAAAAAGAAAGCGAAGAAAAAATAGAAACGTATGATAAAGATGCTGCAAATAAAAAAGAAAACAAACAGGAAATTCCAAAAGATAAATCTGAGATGGTGGGATACTTAACAGTCCCAGATGCAGAAATAAAGACTCCTGTTTATCCAGGACCGGCAACGCCTGAGCTGTTAGATAGAGGTGTTAGCTTTGCAGAAGCGGATGAGTCGCTAGATGATCAGAATATTGCCATTGCTGGTCATACTAATATCGGATCGTCTGATTATCAATTTTCTAATTTAAAAGAAGCGAAAAAAGGCAGTGAAGTGCGCTTTAAAGTAGGCAATAAGAACAATGTCTATAAAATCACAAAAATATTTGATGTCAAACCTGAAGATGTGCAAGTTTTAGATGAACACAAGTCTAGTAAAAAACAATTAACGTTAATTACTTGTGACAACTATAATGAACAAACAAATACTTGGGAAGATCGTAAAATATTTATAGCTGAAGCGGTATAAGTTTAAATAAAAGACCTTATCATAGAAATGATGACACGATACAGATCATTCTTAAGATAAGGTCTTTTTTATTGTATTATTTATCAAAAGCATTGATAAAACGTTTTGTGATTTCTTTCGGTCTTGTTATCGCGCCACCTACAACAGTACAATGAACACCTAAATCTGTTACATCTTTAAACATTTCAGGTGTAATTACATTACCCTCAGCAATGACTTTAGCATTTACATGAGCCAAGACATCTTTTAAAAAATGATAGTTGTTTTCATATAAAATATGACCTTTTGTATATGACGTATACCCACGTAACGTAGTGCCGACATAGTCGAAACCAAGTTCATCTGCATTTTTAGCTTCTTCAAGTGTAGAAATATCCGCCATAATTTCAACGTTTGGTGCTTTATTTCTTATATAGGATACAAGCTCTGATAATGATTCTTTAGGACGAGTTTGTTTGGTTGCATCTAATGCGATGACTTCGCAGTTACTTTCAATTAATTCATCGATCTCTTTACTTGTAGCCGTGATGAAAACGTCAGAATGCGCATAATCACGTTTTACTATTCCAATTACTGGTAAGTCGACTTCTTTTTTGATTTCAATAATGTCTGCTTTAGAATTCGCTCTGATACCAACGGCTCCACCTTCATATGCTGCTAAGGCCATTTTAGACATAATAAAAGATGAATGTAATGGTTCATCTGGTAATGCTTGGCACGATACGATTAATCCCTGTGGTAACATAATTGCACTCTCCATAACTTTAGTAGATTTAATTGAATATTTATATTGTATTAGATTTGTATTTTCAATATAACACAAGAAAATATTAATCAATACATTTCGTTGTTATGAAAAACATTTTCATTTATAATATAATGAAATCAAAATTTGGAAGCAGGGGATTATATGAAATTTGAGAATCGCATTCAACGCTATCATCATTTATTTACAAAAACAGACAAACAAATTGTTGAATATATTCAAAGTAATCATTTTGATGATTCATTTTCAACAATCAATTCATTGGCGCATGCGATTGGAACATCGCCAGCAACGATTACGCGCTTTAGTAATAAATTAGACTATGATAATTTCCAAGATTTAAAATTTAATTTACAGCAAGAAATGACGGATAAAGTGATAGAAAATAGTCCGTTGATTCAGCGTATTCATAAATATCATCAAGATATTATCCAACAAACTGGTGAATTTATATCTGATGAAAAAATTCAAAGTTTTGTAAATCAAATCATGAGAAGTAGACAAATTATTTATGCGGGTTTAGGTAGTTCTGGTTTATCTGCGACAGAGTTTTATTACAGAATGATGCGCATGGGATTAAAAGGTAGTGTATCGACAGATGCGCATCAAATGAAAATATTTGGATCATTATTAACAACTTCTGATACATTTGTTGCCATTTCAAATAGTGGGGAAACTGCTGAGTTAATTGCAGCAGCTGAAGTGGCACACGCGCGTGGGGCCTATGTGGTTGCTATAACAAATTACGAAGGTAGTACATTGACGGAATGTGCAGACTTGGTATTAATTACTACGGCTCAATCAAGAATCAATGATTCAAGATTTATCAATACACAAATAGCGACACTTTTTTTAATAGATATTGTAAGTTATTTACTGTTAGATGACGATTATATGCATAATGTCTATCAACATACGAAAAAGACTGTGCTGAATGAATAGCATTTTATATGTAGGATGTTGTTACTTAAAAGCGCACTTTATCAAACCATATTTGGTTTTGATAAAGTGCGTTTTTTTTAATTATTAAAATTGTGAAACTGCACCAAATAGTGAAGCATGATTCTTAGTGTGTGTCGTTTTAATTTCGGCATGACCATATTCAGGTGGAAGGAAATTCTGAATTTTAGGAACGATATATTTAAGTAAAGTTTGATCTTGAGCAGAAATCCCTCCACCAATCAGAATTAAACCAGGATCATACATGATTTGTATTTGTGCTAGGCCTTCTGCAACATTAAAGCTCCATTCATTTAGAATATCTAAGGCGAGTTCATTGTCTTGATCCGCCAATTTAAATAGCATTGGCACATCATCGCTATAAGGGAATGATTTGGATTTCATTAAAAATTTAAGTGCTGTAGTAGAAGCGCGTTGTTCAAATGTTAATTGATCTTCAGAGCGATATAGTAGGTAGCCAATCTCATTGGCACGATGACGTGTGCCATTGTATAAACCTAAAGTTTGATTATAAAAAGCACCACCAATACCAGTTCCCAAAGTAAGACAAAAAATGTTATCTACATCATATTGATGAAAATAAAGTTCTCCTAATAAAGCCGCATTAACATCATTGTAAATTTTGACATCCGCATTGAGTGATGCTAACAGTTTGGGGAAATTTGTGCCCCTAAAATTAGGAATGGTAGGGCCAGTATAATCAACCACGCCATTGGTTTCATCTATTACACCTGCGCTGGAAATGCCTACATGCAGTGGTGAAAGTTTATAGGTCATTTGAAAATGTTTAACAATGTCATAAACTTTGTCAACGATGTATTCATTGGTATTATTCGGTGTGGGTATTTTTTGATAATCTACAAAATTTAAGCCGTTATCTAAAACAGCAGCTTTGATATCAGTGCCTCCGATATCAATTGCGACTTTATAATCCGTCATTTATATTGCCTCCTGTAATGTATTCAAATATATATGTATCATTTTTAAATTTAAAAGTGTAGCTATAATAACTTTGAAAAATATTTTCATTGAAATTTAGTATAAATGATGAATTTTTTCGAAATGCTATTGATACACTTTATGGTAGCGTTTACAGTTTGAACTGTAAATAGTATTAAACAAACACTTTTCAACTTGGATAAAGGAACACAGGGTTTTTAACAGAAAAATACTCATAAAAGCAAACGGAGGTTTATTTCATGGAAGATAAATTTAAAGGATTATATGCAGCATTATTAGTACCATTTGATGAAAATGGACAAGTGAAAGAAGAAGGGTTAGCACAAATTGCCAAAAATGCGATTGAGACAGAAAAATTAGATGGCTTATATGTTAATGGTAGTTTAGGTGAGAATTTCTTGCTCAGTAAAGAACAAAAGAAACAAGTCTTCAAAGTCGCAAAAGAAGCGGTCAATGACGATGTGAAAATGATTGCGCAAGTTGACTCATTAGACTTAAATGAAGCGATTGAACTTGGTAAGTATGCTACAGAACTTGGGTATGATGCGATATCTGCAGTCACACCATTCTATTATCCATTTTCATTTGAAGAAATTAAAGACTATTATTTTGAACTTATTGAAGCTACACAAAATAACTTAACTATTTATGCAATTCCAGATTTAACGGGTGTAAATATTTCGATTGAACAATTTGGTGAACTTTTCAACCATGAAAGAATCATTGGTGTGAAGTATACAGCGCCAAACTTCTTCTTATTAGAAAGAATTCGTAAAGCTTTTCCAGATAAATTAATCTTATCAGGATTTGATGAAATGTTAGTTCAAGCAGCAGTATCAGGCGTAGATGGTGCAATTGGTTCAACCTATAATGTCAATGGTGTGCGTGCAAGACAAATATTTGAAAAAGCGCAAAATGGCAATATTGCGGAAGCTTATGAAATTCAACACGAAACCAATAATATTATCGAAAATGTATTATCTATGGGGATTTATTCTACGTTAAAAGAGATTTTAGCATCACGTGGTATTGACGGCGGCGTACCTAAACGTCCATTTAAACCATTTAACGAAGCAAACAGAAGTAAATTAGACAAACTGATTAAAGACTATAATTTATAAGACATCGCGTAAGGGGATGAAGTAAATGCAACAAGTAGGTTTTGGGACGTGGAACTGGGTAGCTGTAATAGTTTATCTCGTATTAATGTTATTGGTGGGTGCGTATTTTACAAAACGAGCAAGTCAAAACACAGATAGTTTCTTTACAGCTAGTGGCCGTTTGCCTTCGTGGGCAGTTGGGTTCTCTATCTATGCAACGACATTAAGTGCGATTACATTTATGTCGACACCAGAAAAAGCATTTTTAACAGATTGGTCTTACATAGCTGGCAATATCGCTATTGTAGCTATTATTCCATTGTTAATTTATTTTTATGTACCATTCTTTAAAAAATTAAAGGTGACATCAGCTTATGAATATTTAGAAGCACGATTTGGGCCGAGTGTCCGTGTGATTGGGTCGTTGCTATTTGTATTGTTCCATTTAGGAAGGGTAGCTATTGTGATTTATTTACCGACGCTAGCGATTACTGCGGTTTCTGATTTAAATCCTTATGTCGTAGCGAGTCTAGTAGGGATATTGTGTATTCTTTATACATTCCTTGATGGTTTTGAAGGTGTGGTATGGAGTGACTTCATTCAAGGGGTCATCCTATTAGGTGGTGCTGCAGCAATCATTATCTTGGGTATTGTACATATCAAAGGTGGTATGGGAACTGTAGTGACGGACGCGCTAGATCATAAAAAATTAATCAGTGCAGATAATTGGAAGTTTAATACTGCCGCGGCAGCAATTCCTATTATTTTCTTAGGGAATATATTTAATAATTTGCATCAATATACTGCAAGTCAAGATGTTGTACAACGTTATCAAGCATCTGAATCCATGTCTGAAACGAAAAAATCATTATGGATGAATGGTGTTTTGGCATTGATTTCAGCCCCATTATTTTATGGTATGGGGACAATGCTTTATTCCTTCTACACACATGAAAGTGCTTTGCCAGAAGGTTTTAATACATCATCGATTGTACCTTATTTCATACTGACAGAAATGCCACCATTTATTGCCGGATTACTTATTGCAACAATATTTGCAGCTGCACAATCTACAATTTCATCAAGCTTAAATTCAATTTCAGCTTGTTTATCTGTCGATATCTAACATAGATTTTTCGGTAAAGGTAAAGAGAAAGACGAAGTTACTTTTGCTAGATGGATGATTATACTTTCTGGTTTATTTGGATTTGGTATGTCTATCTACTTAATTGCTTCAGATTCTAATGACTTATGGGATTTATTCCTATTAATTACGGGCCTTGTAGGTGTGCCATTGGCGGGTGTATTTGCTGTAGGTATCTTTACGAAACGAACAAATACCCTAGGCGTTATATGCGGTTTGGCGTTAGGTATTATCTTCGCTTATATCTTCAATGGTATTGGCGGTGGCAATTCGCCATTCTTTGTATCCATTATTTCATTCCTAGTTGCATTTATCTTCTCTTATCTAATCAGTATTGTAATACCTGGTAAGAAAAAAGATATTGTTGGCTTAACTATTTTTGATATTAAAGAAAAATCAAATTACGTTTCTAAAATACATGTGAAGAAATAGATAAGTAAAGCTTATCAGTGTAGTACACACTGGTAAGCTTTTTATTAATTTCAAAAATATTAATGTATTTTTGTTAACAGCTTAGACAGAATGGAAGTTGGTGTTTCTTAAGGGATTTTAAGCAATTAAATGTTTTTAGGCAAACAATCAATGCTATAGAAAATGCTAAATATGACCCTTCATTGTCATTAGCATTTAAACTCGCGAAGTTATTTGATGTGACAGTAGATGAACTTTTTTTTGAAATAAATATGAAAAATTAAATAATTTTAAAAAGATTTAGTTAAATTAGGCAAAAAATTTTCAATTTGAGTCATATGCGATTAATATATACTTATTAAATTTAAAAAAGTGAGGTACTGACCAAATGTCTACATTAGTCATTATTGCACATCCAGATATTAGCAATTCAACTGTGAATAAGCATTGGAGAGATGCACTTTCTAAGATAGGTGAGTCTGTCACAGTACATGAAATCTATCCAGAATATCCACATGGCAAAATTGATATCGAAAAAGAACAAAAACTGATAGAAGCGCATGATCATATTATTTTTCAATATCCATTATATTGGTATAGTTCTCCACCATTAATGAAACAGTACTTAGATGAAGTCTTTACACATGGTTGGGCATATGGTTCTAAAGGAGACGCCTTAAAAGGAAAGAATATAGGATTGGCGATTTCTATTGGGTCAATAGCAGAAGCCTATACACCAGAAGGTAATGTGAAATTTACAATTGATGAATTAGTGAGTCCGATGATTGCAACGACACGATTTGTATCTGCAAACTATGTTGGTGCGCATAAGCTATACAGTGCATTTACTATTGCGCCTAGTCAATTAGAAGAGAATACGCAAGATTATTTGAACTTTATTCAATCATTAAACAAGTAATTAAAGATAATCTAAGACAAATTTTTTCGTTTATGGTTATATTTAACATGATTAAATTGAAGCGGTAAAGTATAGGTATTTATAATATGGGTTCATACCTACAGGGTGGAACAAGCGAAATCTTATTAAAAGGGATTGCTGTTTGACTCTGTTTTTTTATGAATTCAGCTATTATGTAAGGGATTTACTTTGAATCAAACTACAATGTCGATATAATAATAGATAAACATATAAATTTAAAGATTTGAGGGGACACTATGATAAAAGCAATTGCAGTTGATATGGATGGTACATTTTTAAATACGCAAAAAACATACGATGAAGAACGATTTGAACGTATATTTCAGCAATTAAAAACGCAGCAGATTAAGTTTATAGCTGCTAGTGGTAACCAATATGCGAAATTGAAATCAATTTTCGGAGAACGAGCGATGTACTTTGTGGCAGAAAATGGTGCGGTTATTTATGAAGGGGATAAATTATATGATTATCAAACATTCGATAGAGACTTTTATCAGCAAGTGGTAGATTATTTAAATATTGAAAGAGGTATCAATAACTTAATTGTATGCGGATTAAGTAGTGCCTATATTTTAAAGGAAAATCCTGAGTCGTTTAAAAAAGATGCACATTTTTATTATCGTCAATTAGAAGAAATTCATTCTTTACAACACTTACCCGAAGATGAGTATGTGAAGATAGCATTTAACATAAATCGTGAGACGCATCCTACACTTGATGAGGATCTTAAAGCGCGTTTTAATGGTAAGTTAGAATTTGTATCTAGTGGACATGATAGTATTGATATCATTATCCCTGGTGTAACAAAAGGGAACGCATTAAAACGTTTATTGAACACATGGCAACTCGACGCGTCAGAATTAATGGCATTTGGTGATGCAAATAATGATTTAGATATGTTGCTATTAGCCGAGCATAGTTATGTGATGGAGAATAGTGAAGATCATTCGTTGTTTGAAGCAGCAAAACATGTGGCACCCTCAAATGATAAGCAAGGTGTGTTAAGCGTGATTGAATCCGAAGTATTAAACAAACCGATTTGATTGTGTTATAAACATATTGTTTTAATACGAATTTCAAAATAGCTATACTACATATATAAATGATTAATTTGAAAGGTAGGTTTCAAAAAGTGATGACTCAAATGCAACAAACGATTTTAGATGCTTTTAATTTTAGACATGCAACAAAACGCTTTGATGCAAACAAAAAAATTTCAGAGAGTGATTTTAATACAATTTTAGAAACGGGGAGACTTTCACCCAGTTCATTAGGCTTAGAGCCTTGGAGATTTGTAGTTATTCAAAATCGTGAAATTAGAGATAAACTTAAAGCAATCAGTTGGGGTGCACAAGGGCAACTTGATACAGCAAGTCATTTTGTATTAATTTTAGCACGCAAAAATGTAACTTCACAATCAGATTACGTACAACATATGATAAGAAATGTAAAAAAATATAGTGAAGCGAGCATTCCAGCTACAGAAAAGAAATTTGATGATTTTCAAACTAACTTTCACATTAATGACAATGACCAATCTTTATTAGATTGGGCGAGAAAACAGACTTATATTGCACTGGGTAACATGATGACAAGTGCAGCATTATTAAATATCGATTCATGTCCAATAGAAGGCTTTGATTTAGATGCGGTCACACAATTTTTAACTGATGAAGGCATTATAGACGAAGCGCATTTTGCGCCATCTGTTATGGTGGCTTTTGGTTATAGAGAAACGGAACCGAAAGATAAAGTACGCCAAACACAAGATGATATCGTAGAATGGTTAGAATAAATGAAGACAAGCTTGGTGCAGTTGCACCAAGCTTTTTATATTATAAATCACGTGCATTCGATTGAATTAAAGCTTTATACCAGTCAAAAGAATCTTTTTTAATACGTTTTTTAGTACCTTGACCGTAATCATCTTGATCTACATAAATGAAGCCATAGCGTTTAGTTATTTCACTCGTTGACATTGATACTAAATCAATAGGCCCCCATGCAAGGTAACCCATTAAATCAACGCCATCTTCAACGGCTCTTTTTGCTTCAGCAATATGTTTTTGTAAATAATCAATGCGATAATTATCATGAATTTGGCCATCTTCAATAGTGTCTTTTGCACCTAACCCATTTTCAACAATGAATAACGGTTTATTATAACGGTCCCACAATTCATTTAAGACGACTCTGAGTCCAATTGAATCGATTTGCCAGCCCCAATCGGATGCTTCTAAGTAAGGATTTTTTATCTACACATGCATCGGATTTCACATGTTTTTGTTGCAATACTTGTAGCAATGATTCATCAGTCACTTCGTTTAGTGACTCATGGTTAATTAACCTTTGGCTGAAAAATTTGAGGTGAGTCATAAATCTGGAGTAGCTTAGGGCATCTTCATTAATGTGTAAATTAAAGTGATAGCGCACAATATCTAAAATACTTTTGGTAATCTTTGTGATTTCATATATATTTGCGATATTTTCATCCATACTTGCGTTGACAATATGCATAGCAATAAATCCAGCCTCATCTTTAGGTAACTGAATATCAAAGCGGCGGTTAATGGTCTCAACTGCGTTTATTGATAAATCATATTCATTAGGATAGAGTCTGTTGATTTCGTATAATAATGGATTTTTAATAATGTGACCTTCTCTGGTTCTTTTAATAGCGTAATCTATGTGGTCCGTTAGTGATAGGTAAATAGATTCTACATAGGTTTTTCATAAAGCTGATTGGCTTTGATAATAATATCTTGAGTCGTTAATAAGACATTTTGATCGATTTCATTAAGTAACGTGAGCATACGTTCTTGTTCTTCGCTTGTGAGTCTAAAAACTTTATCAATTTTGTCTTTTTCTAGCTCTTGACCATTTTGTTTGCCAAAGGCAATCCCTTTTCCCATGACGATACGTTCTTCATTGTTAATCTTTGAAATAACCACATTGTTATTCAATATTTTAGTAATTTTCATAATAAATATAACATCCCTTATTTATTAACTTAGTAATAAAAATGATTATATATTTAATATAGGGTAGATGTTTATCATAAGTCAAAAAGAAACGCCGATATCGTTTCTGAAAACAATAAAAAGCAGTGCGCATTTAACTTGAATGAACACTGCTTTTGCAATCAATGTCATAACATCTTCCTAGCATCAATTAGTCTTTATCAGCAACGAGATGTGTATTGCTATGAACTAAAATTTCGAAACCTTCTGGTCCAATAAATTGTGTTTCTTGTGCATTTGGTTTATATATTTCTATATGTGTTAAGCCTAAACTTTGGCTATTGTTTTGGCGTAACATATTAGATTGCCAAGTATTAAAAGCAATGTGGTGGTGGTAATGATTAGTTGACATAAATACAGCCTGTGGTAAATCAGAAACGTGGTCTAAGCCGAGTTCGTCGAGATAATAATGACGGGATTGACCTATATCAGCAGCTTTTAAGTGTAGGTGACCAATTTTTGCATCATCTGGCATACCTTGCCATCCATTTTCACTTCTTTGTTCAACTAAGTTATTCGCATCGACTTCGAGCGTATCCATCTTCACTTTATTGTCATTCCAAATCCAACCTGCTTTAGGTCTATCATAATAAATTTCAATCCCATTACCTTCAGGGTCTGCAAAATAGAGCGCCTCACTGACAAGGTGATCGCCACCGCCAACTTGAACACCTGTACTTGCAGCATGATATAAGAAATTACCGAGATCTTGACGCGTCGGTAATAAGAGCGCCATGTGAAATAGTCCTGATTCTCTCATAGAGGGACGACGTCCGTTTTCTATTTCATTTAGTGTTAGCGTATGTCCATGTGCGCCGACATTAAAGGTAACGGCATGATTTGTTTCGTGTTTAATAGTTAACCCTAAAATTTGTGTGTAGAATTTAATCATATTTTTCAAATCTGAGACGTTTAATGTGATATTTGTTACTTGCGTTGCATTTTTATCGTGGAAAGTCATAATTTAGCTCCTTATTCATTACATGTATTTATAATTATTACAAGTTGAATTCTAGTATAAAAAATATACTAAGTCAATACACAAAGCTTGGAAAGTATAAGAAATATATTTGGTGGCATTAAAAGATTCATTTTTGTAAAATGGGTATAACGCAATGTATTAAATCCAAAAGAATAGGATGTTATAGATGACACACTATTATTTTAAAGAAAACTTTTTCAATGCTTCTAGCTCAGCGATAGAAATTTATAATGATAAAGAAGATGTAGTGTTTACCATCGAACTGTTTTATACGTCGGCTGTACAACAAACAATGGCATATTTAGGTAATAACAAGCAGAACTTTGAGATTACAGATGGCCAAGACACCTATGGTGTGTTGCAAGAGGGCGCGATAAGTGGTGCTATTAAAAAACCTTTTAAGACAGTTTGGACAGTTGAAAAGAATAATCAACCCATAGGCCTATTTCGTTCGAAAGTGGGGCTCAAACCAACTATGTATTTTGAAGGGACTCAAGGAGATATAATAAAATTTCAGTCAGGATTTTTTTCGAGAAGTGTAAAGGTGACAGAGAGTAATCAAGAAATTATGCAAACAAAATCAGAGCGATTTAAATTTGCTTCCAGGCACGATGTGTATATAGAAACGGAAACATATCATCCGACTATGTTAATACTATTGTTCCAAGTGTTTTATGAATTTCAGGAAAAACAACGTAAAAATGCAAACTAGGTTAACAATAGCACAATACCAGGCTAGAACTTGAGATATGGCAAATGTCTCAAGTTCATTTTTTAAATTCAATGGAAATCTGTGGATAGTTAGTGTGTAATATATCCATTCTATTTACAGATGTTAAGTTGTGGTAAAATATGAGACACGTATTGTATGGACTGATATAAAGCATGGATGTCCATAATAATTGATAGATTTGGTATTAAATCATGATTTTATGGAGGTGGCGTGATGAAAGTATTCTTGAAATTAGGTTGGTTTTTTAAACAACAAAAAATGAGTTATCTCATAGGCTTAGGCACCTTATTGTTAATCGCATTAATTGAAATTGTACCGCCTCAAATCATTGGTCGTACAATTGATGAGATGACTTCTAATAGATTAACGCCTCGATTATTAGCCATTTATTTATTCATACTTGTTATTACTGCAATATTAACTTACGTTCTTAGATATGTATGGAGATTATCTATATTTGGAACAAGTCAAAAATTAGGTAAGATATTAAGGACCTATCTATATAAAAAATATACAGAAATGAGTGCTATCTTTTTCCAAAATAGAAGAACAGGTGATCTGATGGCACATGCTACGAATGATATCAGAGCTGTTCAAAATGCTGCAGGTGCAGGTATTTTAATGATTGCAGATTCATTGATAACTGGTGGCACAGTCATCATCACGATGGCAACAACAGTCAGTTGGAAATTAACGTTGATTGCCATGATTCCACTTCCATTTATGGTATTGCTTACCAGCATTTATGGTTCGCTACTAAGTAAAGGATTTAAAAAAGCACAAGCTGCGTTTAGTAAACTAAATGATAAGACGCAAGAGAGTGTGGCAGGTATCAAAGTAACCAAAACGTTTGGCTATGAACCAAGTGATCAGGCGGATTTTAAGCATTTAAGTGATGATGTTGTTGCGAAAAATTTGAAAGTATCAAAAATAGATGCACTTTTTGATCCAACGATTACTTTAGTCATAGGTATGAGTTATTTCTTATCGATCGCATTCGGTGCGCAGATGGTTTTTCATAATGATATCAGCTTGGGGCAGTTAATCACATTTAATACATATCTTGGCATGCTGGTATGGCCTTTACTAGCGCTAGGCCTGTTTTTTAATATTGTCCAAAGAGCTAAAGCATCATATGAACGTATTGAGGAAATTGGCGAACTACCTAATGATATCGATACTTCATATGTCATTGATGAACGTCCTCAAGGGGATATAAGGTTTAATATAAATCAGTTTTATTTCCCGGGTAATGAGGATCAAGGTATTTATGATATTCATTTTACAATTAAAGAAGGTTCTACAGTTGGTATTGTTGGTCGTACAGGTTCAGGTAAGAGTGCATTAATTAGGTTATTATTACGAGAATTTGATACACAACACGCTCAAGATATTGAATTTGGTGGACATCCCATTCGTGATTACAATGTTGAGTCATTAAGAGCTCAATTTGGTTATGTGCCACAAGAACATTTTTTATTTTCAACAACCATACGTAATAATATTGCATTTAGTAATGAAACGATTGACGATGAGAAAATATTTGAAGCTAGCAAGCTTAGTCACATTCACGATGATATCATGCAATTTTCTAAAGATTACCAAACCGTAGTAGGAGAACGTGGTGTATCGTTATCAGGTGGTCAAAAGCAACGTGTTTCTATTGCACGTGCGCTACTCGTTAATCCAGAAATACTCATTTTAGATGATTCATTATCAGCAGTAGATGCACAAACAGAAGAAGCCATATTAGAAAATTTGGAACGTCTGAGAAGCGGTAAGACCAATATTATAACGGCACATAGAATGAGTGCTGTAAAACACGCCGATTTAATTATAGTAATGAATGAAGGCCGTATCATCGAGCGTGGTAATCACGCAACACTGATGAGTAAAAAAGGTTGGTATTACGATACTTACCAGGCTCAAGCATTACAAGAGCAACTGTCTCGCAACTTGGATAGTCTAACGAAAGGGGATGGTGAAAATGACTGAAAATGCTAATCTAACAGCAAAAGATCAAGGTAGCGCACTCATTAGGTTATTTAAATACACCTTACCCTATAAATGGATTATTGTTTTGGCATTTATTACGCTCATATTATCAACGATTGCTAGTATGATGACACCTTATATGGTGAAAATTTTCATCGATGATTATTTGACACCACGCCATTTTCCTAAAGAGACAATGGTATGGTTGATTGTTATTTTTATTAGCATACAGTTGATTGGCGCTATCACCCTTTACTTTAGCCAATATTTATTTCAATATTTAGCATTTAAAGTAATTCAACAATTAAGGATTGATGCATTTAATAAGCTGGGTAAATTAGGTATGAGATACTTTGATAAAGTACCTGGTGGTAGCATTGTTTCTCGACTTACAAATGATACAGAAACGATTGTTGATATGATTGTAGGTGTTTTTTCCACCTTTATAATGGCATTCTTTATGATGATTTCAAGTTACATCATGATGTTTGTGTTAGATGTCAAATTAGCTTTAATTGCGCTCATTTTTTTACCTATCATAATGATAATATTAGCAAGTTATAGAAAGTATTCTGCTTTTTTATTTTCAAAGTCAAGACAACGGTTATCTGATTTAAATTCGAAGTTAGCGGAATCTATAGAAGGCATGAAAATTATCCAAGCCTTTAATCAAGAACGCCGATTAAATAAAGAATTTAATAAGATTAATGATGAACATTATCAATATATGTTAAAAACTGTTAAATTAGATAGTCTTTTACTTCGCCCTGCAATCAGTTCTATTTCAATTTTTGCGGTTGTAATGATTCTTGGATACTTTGGAGTAATCAGCTTTACTACTGGCATCACTGCAGGTGTGGTGTTTGCTTTTGTACAATATATGGAACGTTTTTTTGAACCTATCAATCAAGTAAGTCAAAATTTAAATATACTGCAACAAGCGCTGGTTTCAGCAAGTAGAGTGTTTGCACTCATCGATGATGATACGTATGAACCACAACAAGAAGCAAACAATGACAATGCTATTGAGACCGGTGAAATCGAGTTCGACAATGTGAGCTTTAGTTATGACGGAGAAACAGACGTGTTAAAAAACATTAGTTTGACCGCGAAACCAGGAGAAATGATTGCGCTTGTCGGTCATACAGGTTCTGGTAAAAGTTCTATCATCAATCTCTTCATGCGTTTCTATGAATTCAATCGCGGTGATATTAAAATAGACGGCAATTCAATTAAAAAGATACCAAAAACAGAATTGAAAGAAAAAATTGGCTTGGTTTTACAAGATGCCTTTATGTTCTATGGCACGATAGCTTCAAATATTAAACTTTATCATCCGTCAATGACATTTGAACAAGTGAAAGCAGCAGCAGAGTTTGTTCATGCAAATCATTTTATTGAAAAACTGCCAAATCAATATCAACATAAAGTGATTGAGAAAGGTAGCGCATTTTCAAGTGGTGAAAGACAGTTGATTGCTTTTGCAAGAACGATTGCAACAAATCCTAAAATCCTAATTTTAGATGAAGCCACAGCGAATATAGATTCAGAAACAGAGGAACAAATCCAACAATCTTTGAATAAAATGAGAAAAGGCCGTACGACATTAGCGATTGCCCACCGATTATCTACAATTCAAGATGCTGATCAAATATTTGTATTAAATAAAGGGGAAATTGTTGAACGTGGTACGCATGCACAATTGATAGCACAAAAAGGTATTTATCATAATATGTATTTATTACAGAATGGATAAAACTGTTATCATAATTAATTTAAATATAAGTATAGGCATAGGATGACGAGTGTGAAACTCGATGTCCTATGCCTATATTAATAGGTCCAATGTTTGATTAACCGACATACACATCTTGATATTCATCATGTTTTTCAATAACGCTTTTAGCAAATGGACATGTAGCAGATACTTTTAAATTATTGTCACGTGCGTAATCAACAACAGCTTTAACTAACTGAGAACCAATACCTTGGCCACCCATTTCTTCTGGTACACCAGTGTGGTCAATATCGATTTGATTATCATTTTGTTGGTTAAAAGTAATTTGAGCTTGTGGATTATTTTCGTCATCACCAATGTAAAATTTGTTTGTACCTTGTTTAATTTCAGCCATAATATCGCTCCTTAATTTTTGTCTATAGTTATTAAATATCACATTTTAGCGACTATTAAACAATTTGTGATTGAATGAAATGAGAAGAAATGTAATAGATTGAGTTAAAAGCATTGAAATATTGCAAAAATAAGTTTATAGTTTTAACGAAATAATTTCGATTTGGAGGGGCGTTTTTTGAAGAAAAGTATAATAATCATGCTGACATGTGTAATGATGATTACATTAAGTGCGTGTGGTAACATCAATAAAAGTGAGAAAAAAGACGTCAGTACAAATAATAAACTTAAAATATATACAATAGCTTTTGCTTTTCAAAGTTTTACGGAGCAAATTGGTGGCAAATATGTAGATGTTGAATCAATTTATCCGCCTGGCGCAGATATGCATTCTTTTGAGCCAACACAAAAAGAAATGGTGAATATTGCTAAGAGCGATTTATTTATTTATTCTAATCAAGATATGGATCCTGTCGCTAAAAAAATTGCGGGCTCAATCAATAATGAGCATCTAAAATTACCTGTAGCAGCGAATTTAAAGCAAGCTGATTTATTATCAAATCATGAACATGAACATGACCATGAGCACGAAGGACACGAAGCGCATGAAGAACACGATGAACATGAAGGGCATGATCACGAAGAGGGTAGCAAAGATCCACATATTTGGCTAGACCCAGTTCTAAACAAAAAGATGGTGAAAGCGATTAAGGATGACTTAGTGAAAAAAGATTCACGCCATAAAGCATATTATGAAAAACGTTATAAACAACTTATTGCTGATTTGGATGATATTAATCATGAAATGAAAGATATTACTTCAAATCCTAAACGAGATACAGTAGTGATTTCGCATGATTCTATTGGTTATTTAGCCAATCGTTATGGATTTAAGCAAGAAGGTGTCAGTGGTATGAATAATGAAGAACCTAGTCAAAGGGATTTAATGGCTATTGTTAAGCGCATTGATGATACAAAACAACCGTATGTGCTTTATGAACAAAACATCTCTTCTAAAGTAACAGATGTTATTCAGAAAGAATCTAACACAACACCGCTTAGCTTTCACAATATGGCTACACTATCTAAAAAAGAAATGAATGATAAAGATATAACCTATCAATCACTTATGAAAGAAAATATTAAATCATTGGATAAAGCATTAAATCATTAATTAGAAAAAGGTGCGCATAACCATTTATGAACTGTCATAAATAAGCTATGTGCACCTTTTTTATTTTGAGCACTTTTCCGTCAGTATCAATCTAATGAACTTATATTATAAAAATAATAGTCGGTATTAACAAAAGACATGGTCTAAGTTAGTTAATCATATCTAATATAAGAAACAGTTGTATTATAATACTCTTCTAAGCCATGAATACCATCAGCGCCACCTAAGCCAGATTCTCTCCAACCAGCATGAAAATAATTAACGACTTCTTCGGCTTCACAATTGGCATAAACTTCACCAAATTTAAGTTTTTCAGTAGCTAACATAATTTCTTTTAAGTTTTCAGAAAAGATATATGATGATAAGCCTGCATTCGTATCATTGGCTTGGTTAAGCGCATGTTCAAATTCAGAATATGTCACAATTGGTAAAACAGGACCGAATATTTCTTCTTTGAACGCACTGTCTTCGAGATTGATATGATCTAAAATAGTAGGAGCATAAAAGAAACCAGAACGCTTAATTTTATGACCACCAGTGATTAATTGAGCACCATTTTTTACAGCATTTTGTACTTTGTCATCTATACTGTCAAGTTGTTGTTGATTAATAATGGCACCATAATCTGTAGATTCATCAAATGGATCGCCGACTGTTAATTGTTCCATTTGAGCTTTCAATTTGTCGATAAATGTATCGTGAATATCTTGGTGGACAAAAATACGCTCAGGACAAGTGCAAACTTGACCAGCATTATTTATTCTTGCTGTAACAATATAATTAACGGCTTTATCTAAGTCAGCATTTGATGTAACGATAACTGGCGCGTTACCTCCAAGCTCTAAGTTCACTTTTTTGACTGTAGAGGCACTTTCAGCATAGACAGACTTACCAGCGCGCATACTACCGGTTAATGAAATGAGTTGGATATCAGGATGTTGTGCTAGTTGCGTTCCTACAGTTTCGCCTGTACCTGGTAATATTTGTACTAGGCCAGCAGGTATCGTTGAGGCACGTAGTAATTCTGCGATTTTTAATGTAATTAAAGAAGTTGCTTCACTTGGTTTAATGACAACAGAGCAACCAGTAATAACAGCAGGAATCACTTTTCTCATCAAGACCATAATTGGCGCATTCCAAGGTACAATGCCTGCAGTTACACCAATCGGTTTTTTCGTTAGTAAAATGGTTTCATTTTCACGACTATTTTGTAAAACTTCTCCTTTATTATTCATACTCAATCCAGTCATATAGTCAATGAATTGAATAGCTTTATCAATTTCACCTTTTGCTGAAGCTAAGGTTTTACCTTGCTCTTTAACATAAAGTTCAGCTAATGTATCTTTGTTTTGTTCTAATAATGGAATGAGCAATTTAACATGATCAGCGCGTGTAGGCTCTGGTGTTTTTTCCCATTATAATTGAGCTTGTTTGGATTTTTCTACAGCATCATTGACTTCGGCTTCCGTTGCAAATGTAATCGTATCTATTTTTTCTCCTGTTGCAGGGTTGATAACATCCATTGTGTCAGTAGATTTACTTGCTATAAATTCATTGTTTATAAATAATTGATTCAATTGTGCACCTCACAATATATACATACCACTTAAGTAATGATGAAAAACCGAACGCTTGATTTTCATTGAAACGTACATTCAATATATTATTTTATATGTCTTACTGAAAGTGCTTAAAACGGACTAATGCTAAATTTATAGTGGGTGATATATTTTTTATACTTATATGTTGACAGAAAGTGAATAGCGCATTATAATTCATCTCGAATTCGAAATAAATTTAGGGAGTAGGTGAAAAAAGTGGATCGTACACAAATATCTTTAAATACATTTGTTGGTTTAAATAGAACCTTAGATCATCTAATGAAAATCGTTAAAACAGATGTGCAACGTTATGGATTAAATGTAACAGAATTTGCTGTAATGGAGTTGCTTTACAATAAAGGTGACCAACCCATTCAACGCATCGGTAATCGTGTATTAATAGCAAGTAGTAGCATTACGTATGTCGTAGATAAATTAGAAGAAAAAGGCTGTGTAGTTAGACAACGCAATGAGAAAGATAAGCGTGTGACGAATGCATCTTTAACCGATAAGGGACGTAGTATGATGGATGAAATATTCCCAGATCATGCATCAACATTAGAATCTACTTTTTCAGTACTAACAGATGAAGAAATAACGGTATTACAAACAACTTTAAAAAAATTAAGTGCTCAACCGATTGAATAAAAGGGCACTTAAAATTTTTATCAAAAATTACTTCGAAATCGAGATAATTATAAGGGATAGGCGTTTATTATGACAAATAACCAATTATTAGGTATTCATCATGTCACAGCAATGACAGATGATGCGGAAAGAAACTATCAATTTTTCACAGAAGTATTAGGTATGAGACTCGTTAAGAAAACAGTAAATCAAGATGATATTTATACGTATCATACATTTTTTGCGGATGACGAAGGCTCACCTGGAACGGATATGACATTCTTTGATTTTCCTAATATTCCTAAAGGGTCAGCAGGTACAAATTCAATTACACGTCCTTCATTTAGAGTGCCTAACGATGAAGCGTTGGAATATTATGAGCAACGATTTGACGAATTTAATATTAAACATGAGGGTATACAATCACTCCTTGGTACAAAGGTATTACCGTTTGAAGAGGTAGATGGTCAAAGTTACCAACTGGTGTCTGATGAGCATAATAAAGGTGTGGCACCAGGTAAACCATGGAAAAATGGTCCAGTACCAATGGATAAAGCAATCTATGGTCTAGGTCCTATCGAAATTACCGTGAGTTATTTTGAGGATTTTATGAAAATACTTGAAGATGTATTTGGCATGACAGTCTTAACTAAAGAAGACGGAGTAGCCATTTTAGAAGTCGGTGAAGGGGGTAATGGGGGGCAAGTTATCTTAAGGAAAGATACAGATGGACCTGAAGCAAGACAAGGTTATGGTGAGGTGCATCATGTATCATTTAGACTAAAAGATCATGCAGCAATCGTACAATGGTTAGAAAAATATCAAACATTAGGTATCGGTAATTCTGGTTTAGTAGATCGATTTTATTTTGAAGCGTTATATGCACGAATAGGACATATATTAATTGAAGTTTCTACAGATGGACCTGGATTTATGGGTGATGAGCCTTATGAAACATTGGGTGAAAGTCTAGCTTTACCACCATTTCTAGAACCACAAAGAGCCTATATTGAATCAGAAATACGTCCGTTTGATACAAGCAGATAAAAGGACTTTTGGTTAGAGTAAACCACCATAGCATAAGATATAAAGGGAAATTTAAATTCAAATATTTAAGGAGGTAATTTTATGGAAGCAATTCAACATATTCATCATATTTCAGCAATTGTAGGTAATCCAGAAGAAAATATTCGATTTTACAGAGATGTATTAAATCTAAAGTTAATTAAAAAAACGGTTAATTATGATGATCCATCCACTTATCATCTTTACTTCTCAAATGGAAATATTGAAAATGGTACGATTTTAACGTTTTTCAATTGGCCAAATGCACATAAAGGTCGTAAAGGAAATGGGCAAGTCGAACGCATTGCTTTTAGAATACCTAAAAACTCAAGGGATATTTGGAAAGCACATTTACAAGCACATCAAATTGAAGTAGTAGAAACTAGATTGTTTGATCGTGAAACATTAGAATTTAACGATACACATGACTTACCTTTAGCATTAGTTGAAGCAGATGACGATAACGACCAAACTGACGCACAGAGTATCATTGGATTTCATGGGGTGACTTTATTATCTAGTCATCCTAAGGCAACGTTGAATACACTAGTAAACGATATGGGTCTTCATAAAGTGAACGAAGATGACAATGTGGTACATGTTGAAACAAAAGGCCATTGGCAACATCATGTGATTATCAAAAAAGAAAGCGCTCAAATGAATGTTCGTTGGGGTGTTGGTGTTGTTCATCACATTGCTTGGTCAGTTCCAACTGATAAAGTACAACGAGAATGGTTAGTTAAAATGACTGGTAAAGGTTATCATGTGACTGACGTTAAAGATCGCAACTATTTCAAAGCTATTTATATGAAAGAGCAGGGTGGCATTATCTTTGAATTTGCGACAGAAGGCCCTGGTTTTACAGTGGATGAACGATTTGAAACATTAGGTACGCATTTAGTATTACCACCTCAATTTGAAGACAGAAGAGAAACGATACTTCAATTGCTACCACCTATTCGTATATAGAAAATAGATATAAGAGGAGGCACACTTGATATGGAACATATTTTTAGAGAAGGTGAAGCAAATGCACCTACATTGATTTTACTACACGGGACAGGTGGAGATGAAAGTGATTTATTACCATTAAGTCAGCTACTTAACCCTAAGTATAATGTGTTAAGTATAAGAGGTGAAGTATCTGAGAATGGAATGAACCGTTTCTTCAAACGTCACGGTGAAGGACAATACGATATAGAGGATTTAAACTTTCGAACAGATAGACTCATTGCATTTTTAAAAGAAGCTGCTGAACGCTATGGTTTTGATTTATCGCTAGCAATTCCTGTAGGTTTTTCAAACGGTTCTAATATTGCAATCAGCATGATTTTACATCAGGACATTTCATTTCAAACAGCACTGTTATATGCACCACTTTATCCGGTGAATGATGCGAATGATAAAGATTTAAGTGGTATGCATGTATTACTTTCAATGGGTGAACATGACCCAATTGTTACAAGCAAAGATAGTCAAAATGTCATTGATTTATTCGAAAACCGTGGTGCAAATGTCACGCAAGTTTGGGTGAATAGTCACGAACTGACTCAAGCAGGTGTGGTAGCGGGTCGAGACTTATTAAACAATATTTTTAAATAATTTCCCAATATAAGTCACCATTTGTTATACATGATACAAAGTGTAGATGGCTTGTGGCGATTTCAATTTTAGAAAATGAAGTCAATCTAGACTATAATATATGGATAATAGAAAAGGTGGCGATCATAATGAATCATCAAGCGTTGATAGTGATGGATATGCAAAATGGTATTGTAAATGGTTTGCAGCAAAAAGAAAATGTAATAGCTAATAATCAAAAAGCAATTGAACACGCGCGTCGTAATAGTGTGGCAGTCATTTTTGTACGTGTTGCGTTTACAGGTGAATATATGGAAGTTTCACCAAATAATAAAATGTTTTCGCAAATGAAAGCAAAAGGCGTGCCTATGAATAAACAAGATGAATCAACTCAAATTGTTGAAGCATTGAATCGCCAAGCAAAGGAACCCCTTGTAACGAAGCATCGATTAAGTGCGTTTACTGGTAGTAATTTAGAGGTGTTATTACGCGGTTTGCAAGTTGATCATCTTGTACTTACAGGTGTGAGTACGAGCGGTGTAGTATTATCTACAGCAGTTGAAGCGGCAGACAAAGATTATAAGCTAACGCTATTATCAGATGCAATGGCCGATCAAGATGTAGAAAAACATCAATTTTTAATCAATAAAATATTAACGCGTTATGCAGATGTGACAACAGTAGAAGCATGGTGTAACAGTTAAAATAAAAATAAAGGCCCTATGTATATTTCAAACATTTACATGACTATAGCATTAATCATGTCGTTGAAATCATAACATAGGGCTTTATAGTTACATAAGGCCGATGAGTTTCATCCATAAAGAGCCGATACCTAACCATACAATAAAGTAAAATATCGCAAGTACGGCATTCATCGTCCACCATCGATTTTGAGAAACATAGCCTGCTGAATATAAAATAGGTGCAGGACCACTACTATAATGTGTAGTAGATGCCATTAAATTACCGAAGAAACCTAACATTAACGCACTGAAAAGTGGTGGTGCACCAGTAGCGATAGCGACGCCTAATAATGCTGAGTACATAGCACTTACATGCGCGGTTGAACTAGCAAATAAATAATGAGAATAGAAGTAGAATAAGATTAATAGTACTAACACGATTGGCCAACTAAGACCTCCTAAACTACCTGAGATAGACTTACTTAGCCAAGGAATAAAGCCCAGTTCATTAAGTTGGTTAGCCATCATTACTAATATTGAGAACCATACTAATGTATTCCAAGCACCAGTTTCTTTGAGTACGTCACTCCAAGTAAGGACACCGGTAATGAGTAATAAGGATAGTGCGATAAAAGCGGTTAATGTCGCATTGATATTTAACGTACTACCTAATACCCAAAGTGCAAGTGCAACGAGAAAGATGCTAACCATAAATTTTTCACTGGTCGCCATTTTACCCATATCTTTAAGCTCGTTTTGAGCCCAAGATTTCGCATTAGCAGTTTCTTTAATTTCTGGAGGATACATTTTATAAATTATTAATGGCACAAGGATTAACGATATGATGCCAGGGATGAGTGCTGCAATAAACCATTGCATCCAGGTAATATCTACGCCTTGATGTTTCGCTAAAGATTGAGCCAAAGGGTTGCCTGCCATGGCAGTAAGAAACATGGCAGCTGTAATAAGGTTGCCGTGGAATTCTGTAAAGATAAGGAATCCACCCATTTTACGTTGGGTACCATCTTCAGGTTTTGATCCAAATGAACGGGAAAGTGCATTAATGATTGGAAACATAATACCACCAGCACGTGCTGTATTACTTGGTGTGGCAGGTGCTAAGATTAAATCTACACCAATCAATGAATAGCCCAAGCCTAAAGTTTTCTTACCGAATAATTTAACAAATTGTAAGGCGATGCGTCGGCCTAGACCTGTTTTTACAAATCCTCTTGAAATAAAAAATGCCATTGCTATAAGCCAAATACTACTATTTCCAAATCCAGAAACTGCAGTGTCTATCTTAACGGTTTGCGTTAATACCGCGAGTGTAAAACCAATCATTGCAACGGCGCCTATTGGAAGAGGTTGTGTAATACAACCAATAATTGTTGCTACAAAAATTGCAAACATATGCCATGCGCCAACATCTAAGCCTTCTGGTCTAATTGGGGTAAGTAGCCAGATAATGATACCAATCAATATGGGAAAGATAAATTTTCTGTAGTGGATGTCACTATTCATATTATGATGCACCTTTCTTGTCCTTTTATTTGATAAAAAACTAAATATAGTACAAGTATATGATATTAAAATCGTATTTAAGCAAACTAGCGTAGAATAGGCAACTAGAGCGCTTACCACACTAAATTTAACATCATATCCTATTAATTTATTATAAGATTTTTCATAATAATTATAGTTCTGTCAAAACCTTATGTAAAGCTAGCTTTTAGAAAAATAATGGCAACATCATTAACTTATAGCGTATAAGTTAATGATGTTGCCATTTACAGAGATATTTTATTGTAATAAGCAATAGTTTAGCATTTTTAAATGGGCGTTATTTACGTGAAATACCTTTTATCAAAATTGGAAATAATAATATAAAACCAAAGATCCCCATAACAGGAAATACTTTTCCTATTAAATCAATAAACCCAATGAAGGTCGTAGCAAAGGTAAGGACTGCCATACAAATAATCATAATATAATAATGTTTGCTATAAGGTCTTGTAAATCTAGAAGCAAATGCATACATAAGACCCACGACAGTATTATAAATAACTAATATCATAACGATAGACATAAATAAACCAATCATAGGAGAAATTTCTTTTGCTAATAATAGTGATGGCAGTGCGACATCTTTTATGTGAGAGAATTGCGATACCATGCCTAAGTTTAACATAAGCAATAGGAAAGTAATGATTAAGCCACCTATCATGCCTCCGTAAACAGAGGAAGATTTAAATTTTAAACGACCTCCCATTACAGATAAAAAGCTGAACGCTGCTGCAATTTGTAAGCTCCCATAGTTAATTGCATCGAACCACCACCATTGATCAGAACGAGTCCCGGTATTCGCGTATTGATTGGGATCACTAAAGCTGAGTGAACCGGTCATTAAATAATACATAGCAATAATAGTAACGATAATAACTAAAAAAGGTGTGACCATACCTAGAATTGCGATGAGGCGTTCAAATTTTAAGAATAATGTTATTAAAATAATTGAAATTAAAAGTACAGAACTCAATGCATATGGTATATTAAAACTTTCATGAATCGTTGAAACCCCACCTGCCGTCATAATCATAGCGAGTGCAAGTAGAAATAAAGTTAAGATGATATCAAATAAAGTGGCAATACGCTTGGGTAAATAATACTTTATAGGTCCAGTGTGATTATGTGCATTTAATTTATAGCCAGTTTGGAGTACAAAAATGCCACCTAGAGTGACAATACAACCCGTTATAATCACGCCCCAGATACTGTAATTGCCATTACTGGTAAAGAATTGGAATATTTCTTGACCTGTAGCAAATCCAGCGCCTACAACCACACCAACAAAAGCAAATGCCACAATAATAATTTCTTTTAAACTTGTCATAGTCATATAAATCCTTTCAATGGTGTAGATAATATAAATGTCATTCATATATATATACTCACAATTTATTATTTTAGCTTAAAATAAAATAAATTGAAAAGAAAAAGTATTTTTGATAAGAACAATTGTATTTTTAGAGAGAACTTAAAAGTGCGCACATAAACGTATTTAGATTAATGGTTTATCAAAGTGGGTAAATGATGAAGGTTCTTTGGATGCGTTAAATTTAAAAATTTGATAGTATGTTTATTTATTATGTGATAAATGTTTAAAGTGATTTGGAAGATAACGAAATTTAATCTGTATAAGAGAGAGGGAACAAAGTGACTTTATTAAACTTACCACTAACATTACTCATTGTTATCTTTTTAGCGTTGGGTATTTTTAGCCAATGGTTCGCCGATAAAATAAAATGGCCATCCATCGTTGTTATGGCTATTGTAGGGTTGCTTGTGGGCCCTATTTTTGGATTGATTAACCCTCAAGAAAGTCTGGGTCAAGAGGTGTTTAGCCCACTCGTTTCGTTGGCAGTTGCAATCATCTTGTTTGAAGGTAGCAGTAACTTAGATTTTCGTGAGTTAAAAGGTATCTCTAAAGCAGTTATAAGAATCATTACTGTGGGGGCAGTGATTGCTTGGATTTTAGGATCCATGGCTTTACATTTTGTATTAGGTTTCTCAGTAACGATATCACTTGTATTAGGTGGTTTATTTTTAATTACGGGTCCTACCGTGATTCAGCCATTATTAAAACAAGCAAAAGTTAGGAAAAGTGTAGATTCCATCTTAAGGTGGGAAAGTATTATTCTTGATCCTATTGGACCAATGTTAGCGTTAGGTGCATTTTATGTTTTTCAAATCGTAGAGCAAGGTTTTGAGATTCAAATTATTTTAAGTTTTGCTTTACGTTTTGTTATTGCCATTGTTATAGGTTTTGGTGCTTCTTATTTATTTATGATGCTCATTAAAAGAGATCTCATTCCACAAAATTTAATGCCACCCATCCAATTGGTTTTTATTTTACTTATTTTTGCAATATGTGATGAAATATTGCATGAATCAGGGCTACTTGCGGTAACCATATTTGGGTTAATGATGGCACGTATGAAGCGTCATGATTTGATCTTTAAAGAATCAGATCATTTTATTGAAAATGCATCTTCTATTATGGTTTCTACCGTCTTTATATTAATTACGTCTTCGTTAACTTTAAATGTGTTAGAAAGTATTATATCGTGGAAACTATTTATATTCTGTGCAGTCATGATTATATTAGTCAGACCTATTTCTATATTGTTATCTACGATGAATACTGAGATTTCTAAACGGGAAAGAGCTATGGTTTCAATGATGGCACCACGAGGTATTGTCGTACTTACTGTTGCACAGTTCTTTGGAGGCTTATTTGTAGAAAAAGGAACACCCATGGCAGAATACATCACGCCTGTTACATTTGGATTAGTATTTATAACTGTGGTCATTTATGGCTTTAGTTTTCTACCGTTAAGCAAAATGATGCACCTTTCAAGTACGGAACCACCGGGCGTCATTATTGTTGGAGAAAGTGAATTTTCATTTCATTTAGGTGCGAAATTGAGGGAACATCACATTCCAGTTATGACTTTTAATTTATTTAATAACACATCAAAACGAGCACAGGAATTAGATTTTGAAGTATTTGAAGGCAATTTATTATCTAGTAATGATCGTATATATGCAGATATGACACGTTACAATAAATGCTTATTAATGACTCAATCTTTTGTGTTCAATAGTTTGGCGTTTAATGAATTAGTGCCTGAGTTTGGTTTGAAAAATGTCAACATGATGCCAGTTTCTTTTAGTGATGAACATGCGCGAAGTAACTTAGATGGACCAATTAGAAATCACATACTATTTGATTCTGATTTTACGTCGCATTGGTTTAATCGCTATATCGTCGAACATAATATTTTAGAAATGCCAGTTTCGAGTAAGGATAATTTAACGGCTTATGACATGGTCCTCTATCATATTGATGATAATAACGAAGTCACATTTAAACGTGATAATCAAAATATTACAAATTCAGAAGAAGGTGTGATTGGCTATTTAAAAGATGCTTATTTACATTCGAATATATAAAAAATCCCCGTCCATACAGATTGAAAATCATGTGTGAACGGGGTTTTTTATGAATACTGATTAGTTAACATAACGATCATGCATAAGTTCTTTTAAAATATCGATTTTTTCTTGAATATCTTGTCCGGTGTTTGTATGTCTTATTTTTTGTCGTTGTAATTCCTTATCGACGACACGACGTATAGAAAGTTCATCAGCGCCATTCAGTAAAACATGTTTTTTGGAATTAAAATGTTGGTGTGCGACTAGTTGCATACCAAATGAATTATAAAGTAATGTATAACCTGCGATACCTGTTGTTGACTGATAAGCTTTCGAAAAGCCTCCATCAATCACAATCATTTTTCCTTCAGCTTTAATTGGATCTTCACCATCTATTTCTTTGACAGGTGTATGCCCATTGATAATGTGCCCTTGTTCAGGGTCTAAGCCAAAATCTTTGAGCATTTTTTTACACATATTAACATCCTCACGCAAATGGTAGTAAGGGTTTTTAGTTTCTTTATGCGCTGTTTTGTCTTTAATAAAGTAACGCTCGAAAGTCGTCATAGCGCGTTTGCCAAATAGTGAAGAGTATTTACCAGTCCAAAGATACCATACTAAATCTGTGGCTAAATCGTCTTGAATATCATTGTGATCAAAAGCTTCTCTGACGTAATCTTCAAAATGGTCTAATAAATCTCTGCCATAGCATTTCACATCGTTGATAACCATTGATTCCATTTCACCATTTTCATCTACTGGAATACAGCCGTGAATCAATAAATTACCGTTATAAGGTAGGTAAAGCGTGCCTTTTTGCATAAGGAAGGTCATATGTCGTTTCAATTTTTCTGATTGTTGGACAGATAATAATAGTTTATCCATCACTTCTGACTCTTCGTCTGTGAGTTTGTTTGGACCATTTGGGTCAATCGTTTGGAAACAAGTATTTTCTAATGGATATGTTTTTCCATAGAGTGTTGCTTCATTTTTTTCATAATTAATACTTTCTAATACCAATCGTTCTTCCATTTCAAAAGTAGGGCGACGTTTAATGATTGGTGCCTCTAATTTAAATTGTATGATGGCGATGGCTTGATGAAATTTTGTGATTTGTTCAAGTTCTAATTCAGTTAAGCCTTCAGCATTTTTAGGTCTGAATGCTTTGTTTTTTCCATCATAATGTTTTTCTGCAAGGGTTAATAAGGGTCTTAAATTGATACCATAAGCATCCTCGATAATGTCTAAGTTATCATAACGTGCACAAATGCGAAGTAGGTTTGCAAGGCAAACTTTGGAACCTGCATAGGCACCAATCCAAAGGACATCATGATTTCCCCATTGAATATCTACTGAAGGATAATCAATCAGTGTTTCCATAATTTTATCAGGTTCTGGTCCTCTGTCGTAGATATCGCCAACAACATGAAGGTGATCCACTACAAGGTGCTGAACTGTGAAAGATAAGCCAATGATCAAATCATCTGATTGTTCTAGCTCTATGATTTGATTAATTAATGTTTCATAATAAGAATGTTTATTATTATATTTATTACTTTTATATAACAGTTCTTCTATAATAAAGACGTAATTTTTTGGTAAAGATTTGCGTAACTTTGTGCGCGTGTATTTGGATGAAGCATAGGTGATTAGTTTTATCAGACGATTAATCGTTGTAATGTACCACTCATTGAGCTCGGATTTTGAGCTAAAGCTGTTTTTAATTATTTTAAGTTTTTCTTCAGGATAGTATACAAGCGCAGAAAATTCATTAATTTCTTTGCGTGTCAAAGTATCTTGGAAGATATCATTAATTTTTGAACGAACGTTGCCTGAACCATTACGCAATACGTGTTGAAAGGCATGAAATTCACCGTGTAAATCACTTACAAAATGTTCAGTACCTTTAGGGAGTTCCAAAATAGACTCTAAATTAATAATTTCTGTTGCAAGTTCTTCTTTAGTATTAAATTGTTGTGAAAGTAAATCTAAATATCTATCTTTTAGGCTCTTATCTGCTGATTTCTGCATGGTTATGTCACTCCAGTTGTAAAAATATCGTAATTATGAAATGCATTTTATAAAACGCTTCCAATTTATGTTTCTTATTGTAGCATTAATTGGCACGCCTTTGTCTATTTCTTATTATATTATGAAGTTAAATTAAATTCTAAAAAATGGATTGAGTGTATATTACTAACTGAAAAATTTAAGGTTTATTAGTAAGCGCATATGTTAGAAAAGTAGAAAAAGGAAATTATGTTACTCAAATATAATAAAGTGGAGATTTATATAAAAGTTGTGGGAAACATACATTTTCATGAATGTTATTTATTGTATAATTAACATTGTTTAGTAATTTTACCATTATAATTTTGGAGCTTGAAAATACTGTTAAATCAATGATTAATCGCTATAAAGCTGTATTTTATTGGTTTTATTTGAAAAAAATTATTGATTTACTGTTTAATTTATAATTTATTTTTGTATAATATATGCATGTAACAAAATTATAAGGGGGCGTTTTGTTTCATGTTTACATTGGGGACATCATTATCGAGTCAAGTCGATCCAAACTGGCAAACATATATCATGCTTGTCGTTTATTTTGTGGTATTGCTAGTGATTGGGTACTATGGCTTTAAACAATCTACCGGTAACGTCAGTGAATATATGCTGGGCGGTAGAAACATTGGTCCATATGTAACTGCATTATCTGCAGGCGCATCTGACATGAGTGGTTGGATGATTATGGGATTACCTGGTGAAGTATATACTACCGGTTTATCAGCAGCCTGGTTAGCGATTGGATTAACACTTGGCGCATACATAAACTATATTGTTGTTGCACCTCGACTTCGTGTATATACAGAAAAAGCCGGAGATGCAATTACACTACCTGATTTCTTTAAAAATAGATTAGATGATAAATCTAATTCGATTAAAATTATTTCAGGTGCCATTATCGTTGTATTTTTCACACTTTATACGCATTCTGGAATGGTATCAGGCGGTGTATTATTCGAAAGTGCGTTTGGCGTTAACTATCACATTGGTATGTTACTTGTCGCTGTGATTGTCATTGCTTATACATTTTTCGGAGGTTATTTAGCAGTATCATTAACAGACTTTTTCCAAGGTGTAGTGATGATTATTGCTATGGTTATGGTACCAATAGTTGCTATGTTGCAATTAAGCGGACTTGATACTTTTACGCAAACAGCAGAATTAAAACCGACAAACTTAGACTTGTTTAAAGGAACGACAGTTATAGGTATTATTTCATTCTTTGCGTGGGGATTAGGTTACTTTGGTCAACCACATATTATTGTACGTTTTATGTCAATTAAATCTGTCAAACAATTACCAACGGCAAGACGTTTTGGTATCGGTTGGATGGCAATCAGCTTATTAGGCGCAGTGGGTGTCGGATTGACAGGTATTGCGTTTATTAATCAAAGTGGTACAGATATAGAAAATCCTGAA
Organism: Staphylococcus sp. LKG4-2; assembly: GCF_050955665.1. Classification (NCBI taxonomy): domain Bacteria; kingdom Bacillati; phylum Bacillota; class Bacilli; order Caryophanales; family Staphylococcaceae; genus Staphylococcus; species Staphylococcus sp. LKG4-2. The sequence goes on from NZ_CP194532.1 coordinate 647,997, forward strand.
ACACTATTCATTTTAATGGGACAAATTTTATTCCATCCGTTAGTTGGTGGATTCTTGCTTGCTGCTATTTTAGCTGCGATTATGAGTACAATTTCTTCACAATTGTTAGTAACGTCAAGTTCATTAACAGAAGACTTTTATAAATTAATTCGTGGTGAGGAAGCTGCAAAGGAACATGAAAAAGAATTTGTTTTAGTAGGTCGATTATCAGTCATCATCGTAGCGATTGTTTCGATTTGGATTGCTTGGTCACCTAACGATACCATTTTGGGTCTAGTAGGTAATGCATGGGCTGGTTTCGGTGCCGCATTCGGACCACTTGTACTCTTATCCTTATATTGGAAGGGGTTAAGTAGAACAGGTGCTGTAAGTGGTATGTTATCAGGTGCCATTGTAGTCATCATATGGATTGCATTTGTTAAGCCATTAGGTGATGTGAATGATTTCTTTAATTTATATGAAATTATACCTGGATTTTTAACTAGTTTAATCGTTACGGTTGTAGTAAGTAAATTCACGAAGAAACCACAAATTGATGTTGAAGCAGATTTAACAGATGTTCGCCGTCTGGTTAAAACTGGTGAAGATTAAAAAGAATCATAATTTAAAAGGGGTTTAAATTATGATTTAATGTAGAAAATGATAATTGGCTATGTCTGTTATCAAAAGGGAGAAATTTTTAAATAGAGAAAAGGCTAACTTCAAGGGGGAGTTAGTCTTTTTATATTATGATAAAACAGGGTCTGACACTTATTGATGTCAGACCCTGTTTGTTTGGAATTGAATCTATTTATTGAGCGCGATTCTTTTTGAATAATCTATATACAATGAAAATTACTGCAAGAATGATGATGACATACATAATATATGAATATGTATGGAGACCATTCATTAGCATATCCCAACTGCCGCTCAACATTTTACCCAGGTAGATCAGTGCAAAATTCCATATCGTAGTCCCGATTAAAGACAAGATCGCGAATAGCATCACGTTCATGCGATTAATACCCGCTGGAATCGTAATCAGTACACGTAAGACAGGTATAAAGCGACAAATAAAAACAGCAATTGCGCCATATTTTTTAAACCAATCGTTTGCCCGTGCAACATCTTTACCTTTAAGTTTAATCCATTTGCCATATTTATCTACAAAACGATACAAACGTTCTTCAGAAACAAGCCTACTAATATAGTAAAGCACAAGTAAACCAATTAATGAGGCAATGGTTGAAATTGTAAAGAGTACAGGAATGGATAAGTCAGATTTGACGGACATCAGTCCGGCAAAGGTTAATATAATTTCTGAAGGGATAAAAGGTAATATATTTTCAAGTAATATTAATATAGTGATTGCGGCGTAGCCCCATGTACTAATAAAATCAGTGAGTATCTGTTCCATAATTCTGCAATGTGCTCCTTTTAAAATGTAACTTAGTAGTTAATTAAAACATGTCTTTTTATTATAGTCCAAAAACAATAAATATGCATTGTTATGTTATAGGTCTACAGGATGATTTTTGTGGAAATCAAATTATAGGAAGTATATTACATTTTAAATAAGTAAATTTTGAAAAAAGTCGTTGTAAGCGATTTCATATTGTGGTACTATCTATAAACAATAGGTCATATGATGACTATAAAAGATTGGGAGAAAGTTGGAGAAAACATGGATCAAAAAAGAACAAATATTAGATGGTATTTTGCCATAGCGTTTTTCATTATAGGGGTTATTGCATATATGGACCGCTCGAACATATCGATTATAGCCGGTCCGATGATGGAAGATTTACATTTGAATAAGACACAATTTGGGTTATTAGCGTCATTCTTCTCACTGGGGTATGCACTGATGCAAGTGCCTTCTGGATTTTTAGCTGAGAAATTTGGTTCTAAAAAAATGTTAACTATTGCACTTGTATGGTGGAGTGCCTTTACAATATTGACAGGTGTTGTGAAGAATCACGGGATGTTATATGCAGTGCGTTTCTTATTTGGTATTGGTGAAGCGCCAATGTATCCTTCTAACGCAGTTTTTAATACGAACTGGTTTGCGAAAGGTGAGAAAGGACGCGCATCTAGTGCGTTATTAGCTGGATCCTATTTTGGCCCAGTCATCGCGCCAGTAGTAACCATTGCAATCGTAAATATGTTTGGTTGGCAAGCCGTTTTCTATATTTTTGGTGCTATTGGTTTTATTATTGCTATATTATGGATGGTTATTGCCAAAGACTTGCCAGAACAACATAAAATGGTTAATGAAGCAGAAAAAAGCTATATTATGGAAAATCGAGACATTATTAAAACTGAAAAATCTAATGCGCCATGGAATATATTTTTAAAACGCTTTAGTTTCTATGCATTAGCAGCTCAATATTTTGTAGTACAATTCGTCGTTTCATTATTCTTGATTTGGTTACCAACCTATTTAACGGAACAGTATAACGTTAAATTAACAGATCCAGACATGGCTTGGGCAGCCGGTGCACCATGGATTGCAATGTTCTTATTGATTTTATGTGGTGGTGCTATTTCAGATAAATTATTACAAAGTGGTATGTCACGTTTCATAGCACGTGCTTCTATCGCTATCACAGGATTTGTTGTATTCTGTATTTCACTCTTCATGTCTATACAAACGGATAATTTAGTAACAAATGTTATTTGGTTATCGCTTTGTTTAGGTGGTATTGGTATTGCGACTGGAATGAGCTGGGCAGCAGCAACAGATTTAGGACGTAACTTCTCAGGTTCTGTATCAGGTTGGATGAATTTATGGGGGAACATTGGTGCGTTATTAAGTCCACTATTAGCTGGTATGATGGTTGATATTGTAGGTTGGACAGTAACGTTAGAACTTGTTATTATCCCAGTTGTTTTCGCAATTATTATGTGGTTCTTTGTAAAACCAGACCAACCACTTATCGTAGAAAAAGAAGACTTGTAATGTTTAATTTATTAACTTTTAGGTAATTATTAAACATCATGCTTATAATGGAGGAAATGATATGATTACTATCAATGCGATTATGAAAGTGGATGCTGCTCAACGTAATAATTACTTAGCTTTAATAGAACCATTAAAGCGCGCTTCAAATCAAGAAGCAGGTGCATTATACTATGAACATTTTGAAAATACAGATGAACCGAATACGTTTGCTTTTATTGAACGATATAAAGATGAACAAGCTTTGGAAGCGCATAATCAGTCAGAACACTTTCAACAATTCTTTAGCGAAGTTAAACAATACTTAGTTGAAGAACCTGAAATTAAAGTGCTAAGTTCAAATTAATATTTTAAACCCTGATCTTACAAATAACTGTGAGTTCAGGGTTTTTTTGAATAGTGTGATAAGAGAGAAAAAAATGGGCTTGTTATTGTGTAAATATAATGTCATTACATAACGTATTAGATGGATAAATAGCTAAATTTGAATATTTAGTCATGAACTCTGTCTATATAGCACTTGCCATGATTTACACAGCGATTTGAGAAGAATTAAATGAGCACGTATGTATGTGAATATAAAGACAATGATATGGAGGTGAATTTATTTTAAAGACATCGCCACTAGAAGAATTTAAAAAAAGTGTTAAAATAGTAAGGTGTTGTTACGAATTTATGCGCGGATATTTTAGAATGAAGATATAGATTTTATAAAATGAAAAGTAAGTTGATGTTTACTTTACCTATATGTTTTTCTGAAAAATACGTTATTTATGAGTAACGTATTTTTAAATGTCATTTGATATGGTGACAATAAATGAAATAAAATACGAAATATTAAAAATTAAAGGAGATGCATGACAACATTGATTAAATATTTAAAGTCATTAATACGTTTCAATTCGATGAAAATCGATGTTGCTAAAGGTATAAGACAATGTATTCTCATGCTCATTCCGTTACTTGTTGGCTATTTGACAGGTCACTTTTCTACGGGATTACTCATTTCAACAGGGACGCTAGCGCATATTTATGTATTTGGCGGTCCTAAGAGATCTAAGTTACGCATTGTCTTATTTTCATCGTTAGGTTTATCCATTGCGATGATTTTAGGGACACTCACAGTTAATCAACCACTTATATTTGGTGTGTTACTACTATTAGTAACTGTTATTCCATATTACATCTTTAGTTCGTTAAATATCCCAGGGCCATCTTCAACCTTCTTTATCGTTGCCTTCAGTTTGCCAATTAATTTACCAGTAGCGCCAGAAGAAGCATTAACTAGAGGTCTAGCAATGTTTGTAGGTGGATTATTAGCAACACTGATTGTAATCGTTGTAATCCTACTATCTAAAGAATCTACAGAAATCAAAGCCATTAAAAATGATTATAATATTATTAAACAATTGGTCTATAACTTTGATGATCCCAAAGCGTTTGCGAAAGCATCACAATTTGCAGTAACAGCTTTCAGAAATTCGGATAATCAATTGATTACGTCAAGTACACCAAAATCGAAAACCTCACCTGAATTTCAACGCTTATTATTATTGCATAATACGGCGCAAGGTATTCATTCCGAACTATTGGAACTCAATGAACGTAATGCACGTCCGTTACCAACGGAAATAAAAGAAATGACGGATTTTGTCATTAAACGTGTTTATTCACTTGGTAAGTCAACCCAACAGTGGACTAAAAAAGTAGATTTCGATAAAGAGTATCAAAGTTTAGTAGATAGTATCATTAAAGTTGACGCAATTATGAATGCAAATAATGATAGAGTCGAACATGAAATAGATATTCGTGTACCAATTTATGGACATCGCATGTTGAAAAACTTGACGTTAGATTCTTTTATATTTAGAAATACAATACGCTACACAGTCATTATGGCAATTTCTATTTTTATTGCTTTAATGTTTGATTTTGAAAAAGCCTACTGGATACCTTTGAGTACACATACAGTCTTACTAGGCTCTACAACACTGCATAGCTTTGAAAGAGCTGGGTCAAGGGGCGTTGGCACGATCTTCGGGGTGTTGATGTTATCACTCATCTTATTAACAACACCGCCTGTACCAGTAGCCATTGTTTTATTGGCTTTAGCTGCCGGTGTGACAGAAATGTTTGTAGGTGCAAATTACTCATTTGCAGTTATATTTATCACGATACAAGTTATCTTGTTAAATGGATTAGCGTCAAATCATCTAACCATACTCATTGCATTACCAAGAATTATTGATGTAATTGTAGGAATTATCATCGCAGTGATTTGCTTGCTAGTGATTGGTAGAAAAACAGCATCTTCTATGTTGCCAAGTACATTAGCAGCCGTAGCGAGAGACGAATCCATATTATTTCATTACTTATTCTCAAGTAACAAATATGCATCTAGAGAACAAGATAAAAAAGAAATGTTAAAACTAAGTGTGAAATTGAATAATATGACCCAAGTGTATAACAGTGCAAACGGTGAACTATTCAGTAATAAAATGGTTATACAGTATTATTATCCAAGCATTTACGCATTAGAAGAAATCAGCTTTATGTTAACAAGAGCACTAAGTAATGAAAAACGATATCATATTGATGATGAAACGATGGGACAGTATTTACTTGTCTTTGAAAATATAGCCAAACATTTTGAAAGAGGCACGAATATTCAAGTTCAAGAAATGGCTGCATTACCGCAATATACACATATAAAAACAGCTTTAATGAGTATACAAAACAACTGTGTCAATGCTCGAAAAGAAGTTAAATTATCTCTTAATTAAATATGGTGATTTGAAAAAAGGCCAAGACATTTATTAATGTCTTGGCCTTTTTATTAAAAATATTTGAGTATATTGAGATAGGTAGTGTGCGGGTTGTCTTAGGTCAGACTGCCGCCACTTGAAAGTGTCAATCATCGCTGCGTTCTTGTCTAGCCTTTGCTTCACTTTCTTGTTTTTTCTTTTCAACGGCAGCTTGCGCATGTTGTTCTTTTTCTGCTTCATTTTGTTTATCTTCATTCATTTTTTGATAACGTTGTTTTTGGCGATAACCGTATGTACTTTCTAGTATTTGTGATTCATTATTTAATCCAGCACCAATTGCACCTGCAACAGTAGAAATGGATGTTGCAAACCAAGCGAGATTAATATAAGTCATAAAGTTAGCCGAGCCCTGTAACTGTAGTGCTTGCCCTAAATATCCTGGTGGTAATACAACGAGTGTGGCTAACAAGAAAAGACAAAACAATATGACATAATAAAAAGCAATGGATACAGTTAACGTTAAAGTTGTAGTTAAATTGTATAATATTGTTATTTGTCTATCTTTACTTTCAGAAGTAGATTCCCATAAACCATGTGCAACAATAACCCACAACATCATACCTAAAATAGCGACCAACATAATTAATAACATGCGCCATCCAGAATAAACAAAACTTAAATTCCACATTGTTGTAAAGACAATACCAAAGGCACCAGTTGTAAAGGCAATAGTAACTACATTACTGAGGCTTTTGAGCATATTAAAAGGGTTGTTAGCAAAAGTCATCCCACTAATTAAACGTATCATGCCTCTCGTATTCGAAGATACATAATATAAAGTATGTTGAGAGTCTGTATCTTCAAAGTACTCAGTATGTGTTTCTAAAGTTGAAAAGGGGAACTGTGAATTTAATTGTTCTTCACTATGATGTTGAGTAGACGATTGGTTTGGATTCATATTTTCGTCAATTGCTTTAATAATGCCCGATATGGAATGCTTAATTCTTTTTTTTATGGGGCGCCAACCATATGCAGGTAATGAAATTAAGCTTGCGCCATTTTTACTATTGATATCAAATGCGACAACATGCTTGTTTTTAATAATTGGTAAATCCGTTAAACCAATCGTATATTGCCATTCATTATCATTTTGATAATCAGAAATTTTAGTGTATATCTTTTGCACCGTTTCAGCAGAACCAGTAAGTGGGTCAATCATTGTATCAATTTGCCATTCAACTTCTGAATTTATAGCAGATGATAACAATGAAGGTAGCTCTTGTTGCAAATGGTTGGCTATTGTTTCAGTCACACCAGGTGCAGCTACTAAACCTATCTTGATAATGTGATTGCACATTATTCTTCCTCCTCTCTGTGCGTTTGTTTTCGACCTGCATAATCATTTGATTCTTCATCGTTATTATAATCCGCATCATTTTCTTGTTCTAATTGCTTGTTTCTATAATATTGTCTGAATGAATAAGTAGCACGTTTAATCTTGTCAGCATTTTCTACGGTTGATCCCATTGCACCTGCTAAGATTCCTAAAGAAGTGATAAACCATATCAAATTAATATAATTGATTAAAGTGGGTTGTTTACTACCAAGCGAAGTCCAGTTGGAAAACAATTCCGGAGGTACAAATAATAATGTGCTAATGGTTAGTAATAGAAATAGGGTTATAAAATTAAAAAGCGTAATTACAGTTAATGTGGTCAACGTTGTAAAATTATAGATATATCTATATAACTTTTGTGTTTTTGGGTTTTTACGTTCCCATAAATTATAAGAATAAATAAGCCAACCAACCATGCCGAAAATGGACATAAACATAAGTAAAATGAAGCGCCAATAATCATAATCTAAGCTTATATCCCAAGGAGTAGAGAAAATTGAAATATAAGTACCTGTCGCAAAGGAGACAGAAATGATTTTTTTGAAATCAAAAATTGTTGACCATGGCTCATTAGCAAAAGTCATACCAGATATGAGGTGTAACCAACCTATGAAGGTAGATGTTGAAATGATACGTAAATGATTTTTATTTTTATCTTCTTCATTTGGAGTAACTGTGGTAAATTTCGTTAATTTAAAGTGTTGACTATTCAAGAGATTATTATCTGAACCATTACTATGCATATATTGAATGACAAATGAAATAAAATTTCGTAATTTTTGTTTTAAATTTATTGCACCTAATGCTGGTAATGAAATCAAGGCAATATTATTTGTTAAGTCTATGTCACATACGACGGTTTTATTGTTAGAAAGATTAGGTAAATCTGTAATACAAATAGCATAGTCCCATGCTTTTTGTTTTTTCATATTCGTAGTGATATCCATTGCTTTATCCATGTGCTCAGCAGTGCCTACAATTGAAGCAATATGTTTTTCAATATGCCATTCATCATTTCCCCCTGTATGATGACGGATTTCATTCGGTAAATCAGTATATATTTTATTTATAATTTTATGTGGCATATCGGGTGAAGGGATCAAACCAACGGTGATATTAGCCATAAACAACACCACCAATCTATGTATATGATTAAATTTCAACTGTTTTATAATTCCCTTTATGACCAGTATTAATCATGAACCATATTATAAGAGTACAAAATATCAAGCGTTAGCGCGCGTTTATTATTCAATTTTAGTGGTAAATAGATAACAAGAAGAAAACAGATTGGAAGTGCTCATAATGCCTTGGACAATGGAAGATTACCCTCAAAGTTGGAAAAATATGGATAAACTTGAACGAAAAAAAGCCATTGATATTGGCAATGCCCTGTTAAAAGATGGTTATGAGGAGAGTAACGTGATACCTATTGCTACAAAGCAAGCAGAATCTTGGTATAAAGATGCATCCGAAAAAGAATTGGAATCCTTAAAAAACAAAAAAATTACTAAACATGAAAAAGATGATTCAGCAGATCCTTCATTAAACAAGAAAGATGTACATGTTTATTATGAAGATGATGAATGGAAGATTAAATCAGATGGTGCGAAACAGGCATCTGATAGTTTCGATAAAAAAGAAGATGCAATGAAACGTGCACGTAATATCGCTGATAACCGTAGAACTGAAATTATCGAACATAAAAAAGATGAATAAAATTAAGCATGCTAGAATAATTAAAAGGGCAATCCAATGCATAAATTGAAGGCATTGGGTTGCTTTTCTGTATTGAAAATAACCACTTAAAACACAAATTGAATCTTTTAGAAGCGTAAAATTTGAATAGCTTTTAAATTTAATAAGTCAATTATAATAAGCTATAATGAATTTTAAAGAAGTTTTTTATTGGAGGTAAGACAAAATGTATATAGAACGTAAACCCTCGGTAAACATTGACGATTTGAAAGCTGAATTTAAGGAAAGTATTGATCATATAAACGCGTCAGAAGAAGCATTAGATATGGTTGTAGGCTTTGTTGCTTTAGAACAACTTTATACGTCGGCTCTTAAAGAAATTAGTACAAAGTTAGATATTTTAGATGATCAATTTCAACAGATGTATAAACATAATCCCATTCATCACATGGAACGTCGTGTGAAAGAGATGAGAAGCTTAATTAAAAAATTAGACAGAAAGCGTTACCCTATTAGTACTGAGTCAGCAAAAGAAAACATATTAGATATTGCCGGTATTAGAGTAGTTTGTAATTACTTTGATGATATATATGTTATTGAAAAATTATTATTAAAACAAGAAGACGTGAAATTGATTAAACGTAAAGATTATATCGAACATCCGAAAGAAAATGGTTATAGAAGTTTACATATTGTTGTAACCATTCCAGTTTATTTAGCGCATTCTGTTGAAATAGTTCCCGTAGAAATACAAATAAGAACGATTGGAATGGATATGTGGGCGAGCTTAGAGCATAAAATACGTTATAAAAACACAGAAAATACGGAAAAATATAAAGCGATATTGAAACAATGTGCAACAGACATTACATCAGTAGAAAGTAAAATGCAGGAAATACATTCTGAAGTATTTGATAATTAAATAATAACAATGCAATATAACAATTTGCTTGCTCATGACGTCGCGTCATCAACTATGATTAGACTCAGGAGGTGATTACATGAGCCAATATCAAACAGGTGAATTAGCGAAACTAAAAAATGTTTCTGTTCGGACCATTCAATATTATGATAGAAAAGGTTTATTAAAAACGGTACAAACAGCAAAAAATGGGCGGCGTATATTTGATGAATAAAGCAAACAAGATTTAGAAATCATTCTAATTTTAAAAGCTTTTAATTTCTCCTTGAAAGATATTAAAACAATCTTGAATGAAAAAAATAAGTTGAAAACGGTTCGTGTTATGTTAGAACAAAAGGAATTAGAGATAGAAAAGGAAATGCAGAGCCATAAGACTTTGCTTGCAGAGATACGACAATTTAAACAATATATTGGTCGACGTTCTGAAGTGCCTTTAGAAAAACTATTAGTAACAAAAACATACGTAAATCAAAAACCAAAAATGAAACAATTTAAACAATCTGTATTGTATCGCATCATACCTATAGGTATATTTCAATATACTGCTTTAATAGCAAGTATGGTCACTAAAAAATGGTGGCCATTGTTATCTACCTCACCTATATTGTTTACCTATGCTGTAAATTTTACAATATTTACTTATACGGCACTAAGCTATGTTTGTCCAAATTGCCAAGCAACATTTAAACCCAATTTAAAGCAATGGATGTTTTCGGCACATACACCTAAAACGAGAAAATTACAATGTCCACATTGTGACCAAGATCATCACTGTGTAGCAATTGTCCAATCTTAATCAAATTTCATATGAATAAAAAAATTTTTGAAACTGATGTGTGAGGGATGAAACCTGACATATCGTTTTTTTTACTTTAAGAAAACGATATTTATAATTGCAAGCGCTTGCAAATTAGGTACTTGTGTTTTAATATACTTGTATACAAGTATATAGTAAAGTTATCGAGGTGATGTTTTAGTGAAATACGATTACCCAGAACAATGGTTAGAAGGTGTTTCAAAGGGCGAAATGATTGCGGCAGAAATTCGACTGAGAATTGTAGATGGAAAAATAGCACCAGATACATTATTAACGGAGAACCAAATTGCTAAAGAATATAATGTAAGTCGATCACCAGTGAGAGATGCATTTAAATTATTAAAGCAAGACCAACTCATTCATCTTGAACGAATGGGAGCAGAAGTTTTACCGTTTGAAGATAAAGAGAAAAAGGAACTCTATGATTTGAGAGTTATGCTAGAGTCCTTTGCTTTTAGTAGAATTAAAAACTTAAATCATGAGCAAATTATAAAAGAAATGAGAAAGCAGCTTGAAATGATGAAAGTTGCAGTGCAATTTGAAGATGCAGAAGCCTTCACTGAACATGATATGAAATTTCATGAAGTAACGATTATGGCTTCAAAGCACCAATATTTAAAAACATTCTGGAATAATTTGAGACCAGTGATGGAATCACTCATATTATTATCTATGCGTAAAAGAATGAATGAGAATCCGGAAGATTTTGAACGTATTCATCATAACCATGAGATATTTATAGAAGCGATAGAACAACAAGATGCTAAGAAATTAAATAAAGCATTCCATTTAAACTTTGATGATGTTGGTGAAGACATCGATAGTTTTTGGTTAACTTAGCAATTTAATGCAGTAAAGATTGTAGGAGGCGAAATCATGAAATACATGATTGGTGTTGATATTGGTACAACAAGTACAAAGTCAGTACTTTATGACGAAAAAGGTCAGTTTATAATGAAACATAATATTGGTTATCCATTGCACACGCCAAATGTTGAAGTTTCAGAAGAGAATCCAGATGAATTATTTGATGCCGTGTTAATGACCATAAAATATATTATGAGAGAGGCAGACATAGCTAAAGAAGACCTCAAATTAATTTCATTTAGTGCACAAATGCACAGTTTAATTGCAATGGACGCAAGTCATCAACGTTTAACAGAGAATTTAACTTGGGCTGATAATCGTGCGAGTCGATATGCAGAAGCAATTAAAACCAAGCATAATGGCGATGCGATTTATCAAAGAACAGGGACACCTATCCATCCAATGTCGCCATTGTCTAAGATATTCTGGATGAAACATGAACAACAAGAAATATTCAATCAAACTGCAACGTTTGCGGATATTAAGACCTATATCTTTTATCAACTTTTTGAAACGTTTGTGATTGATCAATCAATGGCTTCTTCGACAGGGATGCTTAATTTGGAATCGTTGGAATGGGATAAAGAAGCCTTGTCGCTTTTAGGTATAACTGAATCTCAATTGCCTGAGATTGTACCAACGACACACATCTTAAAAGGTATGAAACGTAGATATGCAGCATTAATGGGTATCGATGAAAATACGCCAGTTGTAGTGGGTGCAAGCGATGGCGTACTTTCAAATTTAGGTGTGAACGCATTTAAAAAAGGTGAAGTTGCAGTGACCATTGGAACTTCTGGTGCCATCAGAACCGTGATTGACAAACCACGTACAGACTATAAAGGTAGAATATTTTGCTATGTTCTGACAGAAGATCATTATGTTATTGGTGGTCCAGTTAATAATGGTGGTGTTGTACTGAGATGGTTACGCGATGAATTACTAGCTAGTGAAGTAGAGACAGCTAAACGTTTAGGCGTTGATTCTTATGATGTCTTAACCAAGATTGCTAATAATGTCAAACCCGGTGCAGATGGACTAATTTTCCACCCTTATTTAGCGGGAGAGCGTGCGCCTTTATGGAATGCTGATGCAAGAGGTTCATTCTTTGGTTTAACACTATCACATAAGAAAGAACATATGATAAGAGCCGCTTTAGAAGGTGTACTTTATAATCTATACACTGTGTATCTTGCGCTTATTGAAGTGATGAATGAAACGCCTAAAACAATCAAGGCGACTGGTGGTTTTGCTAAAAGTGAAGTCTGGCGTCAAATGATGGCAGATATATTTGATACAGATTTAATTGTGCCAGAAAGTTACGAAAGTTCTTGCTTAGGCGCTTGCGTATTAGGTATGAAGGCATTAGGTGAAATTGATGATTTTTCAATTATAGAAGATATGGTTGGAACAACAAACAAACATCATCCTAATGAGGATAATGTAAGAACGTATCAACAGTTAATATCTATATTTATTAATTTAAGTCGTTCATTGGAAGCACGTTATACAGAAATAGCAGCATTCCAACGCGAACATATGACAGAAGACGAATGATGAAATATTAGAGCAGGTATAATGGATGTCATGGTTAAACAAACAATGTATTTTTAATCATGACGTTACCTTACCTGTGTCATATTATTAGGGATAAAAATTTTACGTAATTAAGAAAGCGTTACCAAGATTGAATGGCGATTTCAATTAGCTGAAATTCAATCTTGATATTGAAAGGGGAGAACGGAAATGTTTGAAACAATTTGGCCACTGATCACTGTGGTAATCGGTATCATTGTATTATTGTCGCTCATCATATTCTTGAAATTAAACACGTTTATTTCACTTATTATTACATCAGTTGTAACTGCTATATTACTAGGAATGCCTTTAGATAAAATCATAGAAACAATCGAAAATGGCATGGGCAGTACACTAGGTCACATTGCTTTAATATTTGGTCTAGGTGCCATTCTCGGTAAATTACTTGCGGACGGTGGCGGTGCTACGCGAATAGCTGATACGCTTATAAAGAAATTCGGTCATAAGCACGTACAATGGGCAATGTTAGTTGCCGCATTTATTGTAGGTATTGCGTTATTCTTTGAAGTAGGTCTTGTCTTATTAATTCCATTGGTATTTACGATTGCCAAACGAGCTAATGTTTCACAATTAAAATTAGGCTTACCAATGGTAGTGGCGCTATCTGTAACACACGGATTTTTACCACCACACCCTGGCCCAGTTGTAATTGCAAAAGAATTACAAGCAAACTTAGGACATGTATTACTATACGGTATTATTATTGCAATACCAGTGACATTAATTGCTGGACCATTATTCAATAAAATTGCACAAAAAATCACACCATCAGCTTATGGTCGTGAAGGGGACATATCAGCTTTAGGTGCACAAAAAGAATTTACTGAAGAAGAAATGCCAGGATTTGGCATCAGCTTTTTGACAGCTGTGTCTCCAGTTATCTTAATGTTATTATCAACAATTGTACAGTTAGTAACAGGACATGAATCAGCGACGAATGGTTTTGAATCATTTATTTACTTTATTGGTACTGCAGCAACTGCAATGTTGATCGCTGTCTTATTTGCGATTTTTACAATGGGTATCAAACAAGGACGTAAAAATGCCGATATTATGGATTCAGTTTCAAATGCGATTTATCCAATCGGAATGATGATTTTAATTATTGGTGGTGGCGGTACTTTCAAACAAGTATTAATTGATGGCGGTGTCGGTGATACAATCGCTAAATTATTTGAAGGTACAGAAATGTCTCCGATATTACTTGCGTGGATTGTAGCTGCAGTGCTTCGTATTGCACTTGGGTCATCAACCGTAGCTGCTATTTCATCCACAGGTATCGTTTTACCGTTATTACAAGCATCAGACGTTAACGTTGCATTAGTGGTATTAGCAATTGGTGCAGGGAGTGTTATTTTATCTCATGTTAATGATGCTGGGTTCTGGATGTTCAAAGAATATTTCGGTTTAACAGTTAAAGAAACCTTCCTAACATGGTCATTACTAGAAACAGTTATCTCAGTTTCAGGTCTTGTCTTTATCTTGATTTTAAGTATATTTGTATAAAACGAAATCATAGCAGTGAAAACGATAGAAGATTGAATAGGATCACGGTTTACATTGTAGATGTTTTTTGACCAGACTCACTAACATAACTTCAATTTTTAAAGGCTTAGATTAAGCTTATTTTAAATTAAGTTAATTATTGAGTTTGGTTTATTTTATAGCATGGTACAAAGGCTTACTAAATGAATACTTGGACAATGTTTTAACGTAAAAGGGTCAGTGAAGGAGTTTGAAAATGACAAAATTTAGTTTAGAAAGTTTTTCTTTAAAAGGTAAAAATGCGATAGTAACAGGCGGTGCACGCGGATTAGGCAAATATTATACCATTGCTTTAACAATGTATGGGCAAATGTAACTGTAGTTAGTTCTTCAACCAATGCCTGGGATGAAATGAAAGCATATGTGAAACAGCATGAGGGTAATGTATCCTTCCTTCAGCAAGATTTAACCGAATCGGGTTCTGCAGCAAAGGTTATCACAAATGCAGTTGGAACGTGGGGATCACTTGATATATTAGTTAATAATGCAGGTGTTCAAATTAGAAATAATATTTTAGATTATAAAAATGTATCCTTCCTTCAGCAAGATTTAACCGAATCGGGTTCTGCAGCAAAGGTTATCACAAATGCAGTTGGAACGTGGGGATCACTTGATATATTAGTTAATAATGCAGGTGTTCAAATTAGAAATAATATTTTAGATTATAAAGATGAAGATTGGCAAAATGTCATAGAAATTAATTTAAATGCAACGTATTATATGGCTCACGAAGCGGCTAAAGTGATGACAGAACAAGGCTCAGGTAAAATCATTAATATAGGTTCTATGCAGTCATACCGCGCTGGAAAAAATATCTTTCCTTACGCAGCGAGTAAGCATGGCGTAGTTGGCATTACGCGCGCCTATACAGATGCTTTGGCACCATACAATATACAAGTAAATGCATTATCTCCTGGTTATATCCGTACTGATATGACGAAAGTGCTAGAAGAAGATCCAATTCGAGGGCGAGAAATTAAAGGACATATACCATCGGGAGAATGGGGTGTTCTGGAAAATTTAATGGGTCCACTTATATTTCTAGCTAGTGAAGCCTCAGATTATGTAACAGGTATATCATTACCAGTAGATGGTGGTTATTTACTAAGATAATAGATAAACAGATGCTTCGGACAAAATCATTTTTGTCCGATTTTTTAATGAAACAAATTTAATAATGTTGATATCAATGCCGTTTGTTTGAATGTGAGACCATTGAATTACAACATGAATTAATTTTAAAATGATAAAATAGAGAAGTTACTATTGTCTGAACATACTGAAAATGCATTGGAATGTATAATTTAGATGCTAGATTAAAGTATAGAGATAAACGGAAGTATGTTGTAAAGGAAGTAGTTATATCGCTATAGGGGGTTGGAAAATGAAAAGGATATTATTGATTGCGAGTGCTTTTATTGGCGTCATTGTTGGTGCAGGATTCGCTTCTGGACAAGAAGTGCTCCAATACTTCACAAGTTTTGGCATGATGGGAACATTCGGCGCAATGATAACGACCGCATTATTTACATATGTTGGAATGATGTTAGTTTGGCTGGGAAGTAAGTCTGAAACTGATTCTCATAAAGAAGTCATTCATCGTATCACGGGTAAGTCAATGTTTGGAAAATTATTGGGATGGGTGATTGATTTAGTCATCATATTCACATTATTTGGTGTAGGGGTTGTCATGATTGCAGGTGCAGGTTCAAATCTTAATCAGCAGTTTGGCTTACCATCTATCGTTGGCACACTATTGATGACTGTACTTATCATTCTCGCGGGTATGCTGAAAGTTGAAGGTGTTGTAAAAGTAATTGGAAATATTACGCCGTTTTTAATCATTTTTATAATTATTATTTCAGTTTATAGTTTTATGACAACGGATAGTTCATTTTCACAGTTAAATACTTTGTCTGATGCGAAACCTTCAACATTACCGAATTGGTTTGTAGCAGGTGTGAACTACGCATCATTTAATACAGCTGTAGGTGCATCAATGGCCATTGTTATGGGAGGTTCAGAGAAGAATACGAAAGTAGCAGCTATTGGTGGACTAGTTGGTGGACTCGCGTTAGGCGTCATGATTGTATTGAGTCATCTGGCTATATTCACGCAAATAGATACTGTTGGAAATATGGAAATGCCAATGTTAGGTATTGTGAATCATATTTCACCAATACTTGGAGTCATTATGGCTATTGTTATTTTTGGAATGATCTTTAATACGGGTTTGGGTATGTTTTATGCGTTTGCTACAAGGTTTACAGTCGTAGATACGAAACGCTTCAAACTGTTCTATGCTGTTACCGTTATTGTAGGTCTATGTCTGAGTTTTGTTGGTTTTACAGATTTAGTAGCAATCTTCTACCCATTAATCGGATACCTAGGCCTTGTATTAATTTTTGTATTGTTGTATGCACCTTTTAAATTGAAGTTTGGCAAGAAAGATATATAAAAGTTTTATTATAATCTATAACTTTGTTTATGCTTGTTGATATTTATGTATATAAAATTAATTTCGAAACACACCTTATCTTTATTTTTAGTTATAATAAAATAAAGGAATAGAGGGTGTTTTTTTTATGAACGAGGAAACATTAGAAATTTTACAGACGAATGCGTTGCAATTATTGGGGATTCAACTAGAAGGCTATGATATGGATGACTTAAAAGGGATCAGCAATCATATCAAGTCACCATTTACAAATACGTCACGTAAACAATTCAAAGATGAGTTGAAACATTTTATCGTCAATATGGGCAGTAATAAAATTTACCATTATACCAATGTTTTCGATGTGAACTTCTTAATATTTAAGTTTAAGAAATATAAACAGATTTACATTATAGGACCATACATGGAACAGCGACCTAATGAACGACGTTGTAATGAACTGCTACAACAAACGAATATTAAAATATCTAAATTGTCTATATTAAAGCAATATTTATTACGTATACCACTGTGTCACCATGTAAAAGCACAGAAGAAATTCGCTTTTTGAAGAAGCGAAATATTGTGTATGAGACTGAAAAAATAGATTTCCATTTTCATTCAAGTACGGCGTCACTTGCAGAATCTAAGACTCAGATTGATTATACGTTAAGAGAAATAGAGCAACGCTATAATTTAGAAAATCAACTGCTTACTGCAGTAGAAAATGGCAATGTGGATGAGGCATTAGACATTTTAAATAGGATGAATTTATCTGTTTCTGGGCTACGTAGAGTGAAAGATGATATTTTAAATGAACAGTATAAGGCATTTTAAAAACTTCGTGTATCTTAACAGAAGTTAAAATTGCTGTATTGATTAAATTGTCAATTTTAAAACTAAGGAAATTAACCGGAGAAAGGCAAAAGTGATAAATTTGTGAAATTAATCACAAAACGCTTCCAATTTGTATCCTTATGAATTAAGATAAAGATGTAATAAATGACGCAAGCTTTGCGAAAGAAAAAATACGGAGTGATTCATATGAGAGAAGTAATTGAAAAGGTTATTTTTTCAAATGAAAGCAGCTATGAAATTTACATTCATACAGGTGTAAATCAAGGTATTATTAATGATATTAAAGATGGATACAGAAGTATTGACTATATAGCTTATATTGATGCAGAAAAATTATACAACTATGGATTGAAAAAGACGCTATTAGTTAATCATTAATACACTGTATGCATCAAGTAATTAAAAAGTTTTGTTGTATTCACAATTTATGAATATAGCAAACGGGTATTATTATTAAAGTTTTTCTCCCTCGTATTAACTTTCATGATTTATTTGAAACGCCCTAAAGTATTTTAAAAAGCCTATGTTTACTGTCCATCCAGTAACATAGGCTTTTAGTTATAGTATTTAATGATGACAATTAAACATAATCTTTAAAATTATGCTTGATTTCATTAAAATCATATAAAGAGTTGTACATACGCATACGAATATGTTCTTCAGATGCATAAGGAATACGTAAGTGATTATGTTGTGCTACATATTTACGGAAAGTTTTTTCTAATTGTTGTCGTTCTAATATAGGCATTTGAATCCATTCATCTTTGTCGAATAAATCTTCAAAATGAAATTGGAAACTTGTTCGATCTATTGATTTTCTTAATGCTTCTAATTTTTCATCAAAATTCATAATATATATGCCCCTCCCTTAACGCTACAATAAACATTATTAATATATACTTTATTATATACCCACTTTATATTGAAATATGGATATTGACAAGCTAATCAAAAGCAAAACTTTCAAGAAAATGAAAACGCCATGATACAATAATCGTAATTAGAGAAATATTTAAATAAATATAGAGAAGTATAAATAGAAAGGAAGATATACATGGTTGAATTACAAGATAAAGTGGCAGTCGTAACAGGAGCGAGTAGTGGTATCGGTGCAAGTATAGCCGAAACATTAGCTAATCAAGGAGTCAAAGTTGTCTTAACAGGACGAGATGAGTCGCGCTTAGCAGAAGTGGCTAAACGTATACAAGATAATAAACAAGCAGTAGTTGAGACAAGTATTGTGGATGTTACACACAAAGAAGAAGTAACAGAATTAGTTGAAAAAACAAAAGAAAAATTTGGTCAGATTGATATTTTAGTGAATAGTGCTGGCTTAATGTTATCATCAGCAATAACTGAGGGTGACGTTGAAGCATGGGAAGCAATGATTGATGTGAATATCAAAGGTACCTTATATACAATTAATGCTGTGCTACCATCTATGCTAAATCAGTCTAGTGGTCACATTATCAATATTGCCTCAATTTCTGGATTTGAAGTTACTAAAAAAAGCACGCTTTATAGTGCATCCAAAGCAGCTGTACACAGTATTACACAAGGTCTAGAAAAAGAATTAGCGAAAACAGGCGTACGTGTGACAAGTATTTCTCCTGGGATGGTTGATACACCATTAAGTGGAGATACAGATTGGGGAGCACGCAAAAAATTAGATCCTAAAGATATTGCAGAAGCAGCAATTTATGCATTACAGCAACCAAGCCATGTCAATGTGAATGAAGTGACAGTGAGACCTGTTTAAACATAAATGAAATATTAGAAGGCGGGGACATCAATAAGAAGTGTCTCGGCCAAATTAATTTATATGGACTGTAATCTACATGCTAAGTTACAAATATAAAAACGCTAGCTCATGTATTACGCAAATGAGATTCATTTAACGCGTTATTTAATAAGAGCGAAGACTATGAAATTTTTATCAGGACTTTTTGATTTTGTTCATCTTACTAATAGTTTAGCTTGAATGTATTCGTGAAAGAAGTGAGAAAAATGGAAATGCGATACCTTACCGAAAGAGATGTAAAACAGTACCGAGCCATTCGATTAAAATCGTTACAGACGGATCCAAAGGGATTTGTATCAACATATGAACGTGAAAAATCATTGCCGGAAGATGAATTTAAAGCACGGCTTAAATTAAATGATACGCATTTTACGATAGGCACGTTTGATAGTGGGGAGCTTATTTGTATCGCTACATTTTATAGTGAGAGAATGGAAAAGGTAAAACATAAAGGTAACTTAGTGACTGTCTATTGTGATCCCCGATATAGAGGTCAAGGTATTACAGCTCAAATGATACAACATATCATTAACGATGTTAGTGTGGTTGGTGTTGTGAAAATCATTGGCTTATGTGTATTATCTGAGAATACACAAGCCATTCGTTTGTATGAAAAATTAGGGTTTAAGCGTTATGGTAGGGAACCTAAATCAATCTTTGATGGTCATAGGTATTATGATGAAGACTTAATGTATCTTGAAGTGTAGTTGTTATAAATAACACGTATTCAACTCATGGGTGCACATAAAAAAACCAGGGCGAGTCACCATTATGTCTCGTTCTGGTTTTTTAGTTTGAAATATCATAACCATCCTATAATTTCAATTCTGTTACCAAATGGGTCATAGATATAAAAACGATTGGCGCCTTCAAGTTCATCACCATAGATGATTTCAATTTCTTTAGCTTCAAGTTCTTTCCGTATATCTGAAGCGTTCTGTACTAAAAAGGCTGGGTGGGCCTTTGTTGCTGGTTTAAAGTCATCTTGAACACCAATATGTAGTTGTTGGTCACCAACTTGAAACCAAACGCCACCATTTTTCGCGAGATTGGAGGGTTTTGCTATTTCTTTAAAACCTAATTTATCAGAATAAAAAGCCTTTGCTAACGATTCATTGTGAGGTGGTGCAGCTAACTGAACATGATCAATACCTAAAAATTGATTGAATATAAATAACAACTCCTTTAATATATAATAGCAAAAATATAACTATAAAAGTATTTGGTAAATTATTTTTTTATAAATTAGAAGCAACTAATTATTTTAAAAGTTCATTTTATTCTATTGCAATTGATAATCGTTTTCGATTAAAATGGTAGTAATAAACAAGAGAAGAGGTTATCGTTTTGAAAAAAATTTTATGCTTGATGTTATGTTAGTTATTGTTTTTAGCAGCTTGCGGTAATGGTTCGAAAAATTCAGAGTCAAAAGATGACAAAGGTACAAAGACTTATACTACAGATGATGGTAGTAAAGTAAAAATACCTAAAAATCCAAAAAGAGTACTTGTGTTAACCGCTAATTATGGAAACTTTAAAAAATTAGGTGTTAAACCTGTCGCTATCACAAATGTATTTCCAGATTCTAAATATTTAGATATGAGTAAGGTTAAAAAAATTGATCCTGAAAATGTTGAAGCGGCGGCAAAATTAAAACCAGATTTAATTATTACATATAAAGAGAACAAGAATAATAAAAAATTAGCTAAAATTGCACTGACAGTACCTATTAAAGTACAGGATATGGACTATAAAGATACACATATTGAAATTGGGAAATTAGTAAACAAAGAAGCTAAAGCTAAAAAACAAGCTGATAAACTATCAGAAAAACTAGCTAAAGATGGTAAAGAAATTAAGAAAGCAATTGGTAAAGATAATACTTTTTCAATTATGGATATTCAAGCAAAAGATATTTATCAATTTGGCCCTAGATTCGGCCGCGGAAGTGAAGCTATATATGAAGGGTTTAAGTTGAAAGAGGACCCAGAAGCTAAGCAAGCAATGCCAAAAGAGAAGTTTATGAAAGTTCCAAAAGAGAAATTCAATACGTATTCGGGAGATTATTTACTCCTTCCTACTAAAGATGGTAAGAAACCGAATAATGATTTTGTGAAATCAAATACTTGGAAAAATAATAAAGCTGTTCAAAACGGTAATGTTATTTATTATTCTATGGATGAAGCAATTTATGCAGATTTAATTTCAGTAGAGAAACAAGCTGAACTATTTAAAAAAGAACTTTTAAAGCATAAGTAAAAACTAAGCACGTCATAGTCATCGAATTTATATAATTTGATATCTATGACGTGCTTAGTTTATTTTGACGCTTACCAGTGATCAATATCACTTCGTTCGCCTTTAAAATTATTGGCTGTTTGATGACGTTTTGCTAGTACTTTTTCAACATCTTCAAATTTAATATTTAAAGCATGTAATAATACAAAAAGGTGATACATAACATCGGCGGTTTCATTCGTCACCTCTTCAACGTCGCCTTTCATTGCACCAATCACCACCTCAAATGCTTCCTCACCAAATTTTTTAGTTATTTTTTCAAGTCCTTCTTTTAATAAATATTGAGTATACGAATTACTTTTATCTGCCTGCGCACTTGCTGCAACTGTTTGTTCAAGTTGTTGCACATTAAAAGGTACGGACGTATTAAAACAACTTTGACTACCTGTATGACAGGTTGGTCCGTTTGGAAGTACTTCAATAAGCAATGTATCTTGATCACAATCCAGATGGATATGTTTCACTATTTGTGTGTGACCTGAAGTTTCACCTTTAGTCCATAAACGTTCTTTTGAGCGAGAGTAAAATGTAACAATCCCCTCAGTGAGTGTTTTTTGATAGGCAGTTTCATTCATATATCCTAGCATAAGTACTTGCTTGTTACGTACATCTTGTAATACAACAGGAATAAGTCCTTTGTCAAAATCAGGCTCTTGAGTAGTCATCTTACTGGAATACCTCCTCGTTTCATTGATGATTTAATTTGATTCACAGTTGTTTCTTTATCGTGTAATATGCTTGCCGCAAGTCCCGCTGAAACGTTTGTTTCTTTAAACAAGTCAACGAAATGTTCAGGATTTCCGCCACCACCAGAAGCGATAACGGGAATATTCACAAGTTTTTCAATTTCATGTAAGTGTGAGACATCAAAACCTTGTTTCATACCATCGTGCGTCATACTTGTAATGAGAAGTTCACCGGCGCCTAGGGCTTCAACTTCTTGAACCCAATCATAAACGCGTTTATCCGTTCGCTGTTTACCACCGTGTGTGTAACAAAAATAATCATTTAGTTCGCTATCGTAATTGCTATCTATGGCGATACATATACATTGTCGTCCAAATTTTTCGCTGGCTTCCTTTATAAAACTTGGATTTTTAAGTGCACTTGAATTTAAGGATACTTTATCTGCACCGTGGTTTAACAATTGAGAGATATCGTCAATGGTTGAAATACCACCGCCAACTGTCAATGGAATGAAAAGTTTTTCTGCTGTTTCCGAAATAACATCAAGTACAAGATCATGTCCAGCTTCTGTACGTGAAATGTCTAAGAAAACAAGTTCATCAGCACCTTGTTCATTATAATAAAGTGCAAAATCTACAGGGTTGCCAATATCACGCAAGCCTTTAAATTGAATGCCTTTGACGACGCGACCATCTTTGACATCTAAGCATGGAATAATGCGTTTTTTAATCATGACAATCCCTCCCAGAAGGTAGTGTTGTGTGCAGCTTTGCCAACAATGGCTGCATGAACGCCAATGGATTCTAATTGGGCTAAATCTTGTTGATGACGAATACCACCAGAAGCAATAATTGGTTTTTGAGTTGCTTGAACTAATTGTTGTGTGATTTCGAAATTAGGGCCCTCGAGTTTGCCATCTTTAGAAATATCTGTGTAAATGATACCACCGAGTGGGAGAGATTCTACTTGTTGTAATAAATCAAAGATATCGAGGCCAGCATCTTCTTCCCAGCCATTAATTTTGACTTGTCGACGGTAAGCGTCAATGGATAGATATAAACGATTTGGAAATGCTTGTGTCATGTGCGATAACCACGCTAAATCTTCGATACCTTTGGTGCCGATGATACAATAATCAATACCATTATTAAAGTAAGTGTCAATGGTATTTCTATCTCTAATACCACCGCCAACTTCCATAGGTTTATCAGTCAGTGAGCGTAATTGATTGATATAGTCACTCTCGATGGATACTTGATTTTTTGCACCAATTAAATCGACGATATGAATTCGGTCTACACACTGATACTGATTGTAGAAAAGTACACTTTCTTCTGCGCTACGCGCCATTTTAACTTCTGAATCGTATTTACCTTCAGTAAGTCGCACGCTAGTAGCATTGATTAAATCAATTGCTGGCCATAGTTTGATCATCTTGAAATCCGCCTTTCAGTGCTTGATTAAGTATTGCTAATCCATCATCACCACTTTTTTCTGGATGGAATTGAATGCCGATATAATTTTGATATTGCACAATTGCTGGGATTTTTGTGCCGTATTCTGTGTAAGCAACCACATGTTGTGACATTTCAGCTTGATACGCATGGACAAAGTAAACATCATGTAATAATAAAGGATGTTTACTTATTAGATTATTCCATCCTAAATGCGGTACAGGATAAGGGGACTGTATTGGAATTATATTTCCCGGGAAAATATTTAACCCTTCGACATCACCCTCTGCACTCCAACGATAAAATAGTTGCATACCGAGACAGATACCAATCACTGGTTTATCCGTAATGGATGTGATTATATTTGCTAAACCGCGCTCGTTAATTGCTTGCATGGCATCTTTAAAGTGACCTACACCGGGTAAGATGACGACATCAGCATTTGCAATTTCGTTATACTTATCGGTCAATATCGCATCGTATCCTAAATACTGAACTGCGCGTTGAACATTTTTTACATTACCTAATCCGTAGTCAATGATCGCAATCACTCAATCACACCCTTAGATGAAGGGATGTTATCATTATCATTTTCTGAAAGTGCCATTTTTAATGCACGGGCAAATGATTTAAATATGGCTTCAATTTCATGATGCGTATTGCCGCCTCTAAGTAGATCAATATGCGTAGTTAAACGTGCATTGATGATCAAAGCACGGAAGAACTCTTCAACCAATTCGCTATCAAATGTGCCTACTTTTTCTTTACTCAAAGTGGCATTAAACGATAAATAAGGGCGTCCACTAATATCAACTACAGCACGAGATAAAGTTTCATCCATAGGGATGTAACTCACACCATATCTTTGGAAAGATTTGCGTTCTCGAATCATGTCTAATAATAGCTGACCTAGTACGATGCCAATATCTTCTGTTACGTGATGATCATCTACTTCGGTATCTCCATTTGCTTCAATTATAATTGACAGCCCACTATGAAACGTAAAGAGTGTGAGCATATGATTTAGGAAACCAACCCCTGTGTTAATTTCACTTGTTCGTTTGTCATCGGCTAAAATGATTGATAACTCTGTTTCTGCAGTCTTACGTTTCTTTTGAAATATCATATTGTGACCTCCATGATTTAATGAGCTGTTCTAATTGGTCTAACTGGTCGTCTGTGGCGATGGAATATCTTACATAATCGTTCATGTTTGGTTCGTCATAACGTCTAGGTAAGAAGCCATGATCTTCAATATAAAGGCCAAGACTTTGCGCTGCGGATCCTTTTGTTAAGACAAAGTTAGTTGATGAAGGGAAGACTTTCATTATATCGCTAACATTATCTTGGAACATTTGTCTTAATCTAACAGCTAATGCACGCTGATGTTCAATGAATGTGCGTGTCTTATCAATATGTTCAAACATGAAAAGTGCAATGTGTAAAGTGAGTGTGTTTAATGGATAAGGATGTTCAATACTTTGTATAAGTTGAATCGTCTCAGGTGTTCCAATTAACACGCCTAAACGTAAACCGGCAATACCAAATGCCTTTGAAAGGGTACGCATTTGAAGAACATGTGGTTGCAATTCAAGCGTGTAGGCATCCCCAAAATCTAAATAAGCTTCATCAATAACAAAATAACCACCAATATTTTTCATTTTATCTGCAATTGCAGTTAAAAATGTTAGATTATACTGCTTGCCAGATGGATTGTGTGGATTACTCATAATAAAGAATGCGGGTTGCACTGCTTCAATGCGACTTAATATATTTTCTAGATTAAATGTTAAGTCGTTATCTGCATTTACAAACGCTATTGGTCGATGAACTTGGTCGGCATAGGCTTGGTACATAAAGAAATCTGGATTAAGTGCTAATGCTGGACCTTCTGGCATGATAAGCATTAATTTTTGAATTAATTCATCAGAACCATTACCTGCAATAATTTGGTCTGGTGATAGATTATAATAACGCGCATAACCTGCCTTAAATCGTTCATATTCTTCATCTGGATAAAAGTTAAATGAAGCATGATGTATAATCGATGTGAGTTGTGCTTCTGTTAAAGGGCGAAGTGGGCTTTCATTTTTGTTAATTCTTATCATCGTTAAACTCCTTTGATGTTCTAATTTCTATGGATTGTTCGTGATTATATAATTGTTCAACATGGGCTAATTTACGCGCAGTCAGTTCTACGGTATCGAATGTATCTTTTGATAAATCTATCACTGAATGACGTGTTAAAAAATCATTAACAGATAGACCATTGGTAAATCGAGCTGTTTGATTGGTTGGCAGTACGTGACTTGGGCCAGCGACATAGTCACCAATAACTTCGGGTGAATAATAACCTAAGAATAGTGCGCCGACGTAACGGACATGATTTAGATAATCATGTGGCGAAACTGTTTGTATTGAAGCATGTTCGGGTGCAATTTGATTCATTAAATCACACGCTTCGCTAAAGTTATTCACATGTATCAAAAAATGGTTATCATTTAAACTTGCTTGAACGATTGATTGACGTTCAATTTGAGGAAGTATGTGCTGTATTTTTTGTTCAAGTTGTTTTAATAATGCTTCATCTTCACTAATGACAAAAGTTCTTGCAAGTTCATCGTGCTCTGCTTGTGCAAATACATCATATGCGATGGCGTCTAAATCAGCAGAGTCATCAATAATTAATGCAATTTCACTAGGGCCCGCGATTTGATCAATTCCTACTTGACCAAAGAGGTATTTCTTAGCATAGGCAACAAATTGGTTACCAGGTCCTACAATTTTATCAACTTTTGGCAATGTTTCTGTACCGTAAGCTAGGGCAGCAATACTTTGAGCACCTCCAACTTGATAAACGTTATCGACACCTGCGATATAACAGGCGGCTAATACGATATCTGGTATACCATTTAGTTGTGGGGGCGTGACTACAGATATATTTTTTACACCAGCTACCTTTGCCAGTGTTACTGTCATTAAGACGGTTGATGGGTAACTGGCTTTACCACCTGGTACATATACGCCAACGCGTTCTAAAGGATGGTACAATTCATAACAATCTGATGTGCCTTGTTGCTTAGTACATTTAATGGATTCTTGGTAAGATTGAATACGCGCGTGACTTTGTTGTAAGGCCTCACGTAAATCACTGTCTAGGCGATTATAGGCATTTTCTAAAGTTTGGTAAGCGACTTCTAAATTGCAAGTCTCTACCTGATCAAACTGTTGATTATAATTTCTGAGGGCATCATCTCCGTGAAGTCTGACGTTTTCGCAAATATCCTTTACGATGGGGTATAGGTCTTCATTTAAGGAAGATTGGTTTAAATACTTTTTCAAAAATAGCGTTTTATCTATGATCAATGAGTGACACCTCCAGTGTTGATAAAAAAGCATCAATTTCAGATGATTTTTTAAAATAGGATTGCTTATTTGTGATAAGTTTCGCGTTAATGGGTTTAATCGTATCTTTTTCAACTAAGCCATTTGATTTTAGTGTTGTACCAGTCTGCACAATATCTACTATTCCATCCACCATTTCTACGAGACAAGCTAATTCAATAGAACCTGATAGTTTTACCAATTCTACATCTATACCTTGTGCTTCGAAGTAGGCACGTGCAGTTTTTACATACGACGTAGCAATTTTATTGAAAGAAGAAGTTTCTGGTTTAGCAGCTAAAGCAAAATGACAATCTCCAAATGGTAAATCTACCAAATTATTAATTGTATAATTTCCTTCTTCTAAAATATCACTACCAACAATCCCGACATCAGCTACACCTTGTTCTACATAAATAGGGACATCGCTACCTTTAACTAATACGATTTGAATAGATCCTACAGAAATTAATAATTGACGTTCTCGTTTTTCTAATGCATCTACTAGTTCTTGTTCATTAGCTTGTTTTAAATAAGTAATAAAGCTTTTTAATAATCGACCTTTGGCTATAGCTACTGTAAGCATAATAAGAACTCCTTTTATTTATAATATAAAACCTAATCCAAAACCATCTAATTCACCTTTGTAGAAACCTCCAGTAAGTTGGTGGTTTTTATCATTTTTTAGATAACATTTTAAAAATGCACCTTTGTAATATGAACGAGGCGGTTGTGGTGTGATATCTAAATGTATATCTTTTACATTTAATGACTTAAACCACTGTTCCCAACGGCGCAAAGCTTGTATTGTACGATGATCGTAAGGAAAGAGTTGACTAAGTAAATCTAATTGATCCGTTGTTTTTGTTGTCAATAATTGAACAAGCGGATGAGAAGTGCCAAGTTCGGATGAAAGTTCTGAAATATTACGCTCTTGTACTAATTTTAAAATCGTTGTTGTTTGTTCTTTAGTAGTTAACAGTAAATCGATAAGTTGATAATGTCCTAAAATGACAAAATCGATATCGTCATTAAGATATTGTTGTATATATTTATAAAACGTCATAAAATCTTCTTGCATATCCGTTATGGTAGGGTTGTAATGTTCGATACCCAATTGCGTATAGACATGGTTATCACGAACAATCGGTCCCGCATAAACTACTTTTTGATGACGCGGAGGATAATTACTGTAATAACGCAATAATTGGTCGGTGAAATCATTACGTAATGCAAAGATATGATGGTCATGTTGCCAGAAACTTCTTTCAGTCATTTGCTGTAAATCATCTTTATTCAATGTTTGCCAAGCTAGAGATTCAATAAAGCTAAAATCTACTAAGTTAAAGTCAGCTTGTTGAAAATGCTTTAAAAAGTTAAGTTCTTTTTCTTTGTTATTAATGATTGTTGCTGCATCCATATTAAAACCATCCTTTGCATATACTTTGTTTCTCTACCGAACTAAAGTAAATTGATAAAGAATACTTTAACACATTTATTTTTAGAATTCAATAAATATTCTGAAAATGTTTTTGGTTAAGCGGTATAAAAATGCCCTTGCATTTAAAAAAGTGCAAGGGATTAATACTATAAGCAAGATTTACCATGATTAACATATTTTAGCATTTCTTCTTTAGGCACCATATTACCACCAGTTGCCCATACAATATGATTTGCTTGATTCATTTGGATACCCTGTTGTTTGGCTAATGTTATTGCTGATTTAATGCCAGCAAACCCTGACGCGGCAGAGGGCTCAATAAAGATATCTTCTTTTTCACTTAAAAGATATAGATAACGATACATTTCGCTATCAGATACGGTCTGTATACCATAGAGTAACGTATTCATAATTTGCCCGACTAAGCGAGATGGACGCGCAACTGCTAAACCATCCGCGTCTGTGTTTCCATCAATGCCAATATCCTTAACTGAAATTTTATCGTGTAATTGCGTCATCATACCTAATAGCATACAAGGGGCATGTGTTGGTTCAGTAAAAATACAATAAACATGTTCTCCAAAGACTTGTTTTAGACCGAATGTCACTCCTCCTGGGCCACCACCGACACCACAAGGTATGTAGACAAATAGAGGGTGTTCAGCATCTATTTGTATATTTTCAGCAGCTAATTGTGCTTTTAATCTTAATGCAGCGACTGTATATCCTAAAAACAAGTCAGATGAACCTTCGTCATCCACAAAATGACAGGTAGGATCGTTTTCAGCATGTTTTCTTCCTTCTGCTACAGCGTACTGATAATCTGACTGATGTTCTATGACTTCCACACCACGTGACCTCAAAAGATCTTTCTTCCACTGACGTGCATCTGTAGACATATGAACCGTCACTTTAAAGCCCAGTTTTGCACTCATAATACCGATACTTAATCCTAAATTACCGGTTGAACCAACGGCAACATTATATTTACTAAACAGATCTTGATATTTTTGCTCAGCCAGTACACGATAATCAGCTGTCTCTTTTAAATCGCCATCTTGCATCGCTATCGTTTCAGCTAATTTAAGTACTTCATAGATACCACCGCGCGCCTTAATTGATCCAGATATAGCGAGGTGACTATCACATTTTAGCCATAGCTTACCTTCAATGGGTAAGGACTCTATGTTTGTCAAAGTATTTTGCATAAAAGGTATGTGTTTTAAAGGTGATTCAATAAGGCCATGATTATTTTCAGTTTCTGGGAATACAGTGCTTATGTAACTACTAAATCGTTCAAGTCGTTGCGCAGCATCTTCCATATCTTTTAAAGTAAATGTTAATGACGCTGGTTTACGAAAATTTGGGTTTTCCCAAAAAATAGGCTTATAATTTTGCATACTATCTATGAGAGGGAAATCTTGTTTAAGTGTTGCTAAATCGTTCATATTAATACCTCCGTATCATTTTAATAACAGTACGAAATATAAATTTCACGCTACATTAATTATAGCAAAAAATAGATGAAATCGCCTGATTCGCCGATATAATATGATGATATTGGTTATTGTAGTTAGAACCATTGACTCGATTCAAAAATGGGTTTACACAGAGTGAACGATAATATTTTTACAAATTAGCATGATTGCTTATTTTAATTGTAAGTTAGAAAAATGATTGATGAAATATAAATAAAAAAGAGTCAGGAACAACTTTGAATGTTCCTGACTCTTTGTGGACTAGTTAAAATGACTGCTTTGTCTAAGCTATCTTACTAACAAATTACTTTCTGAATTGCTTACGTATTTTAGTAAACCAGCCTTTACGCTCGTTAACAGACATAACTTGTGGGCGTGTATTATCCTCTTTTAATTGTTGGCCATAATCCATAGCTTCTTTCATTAGAAATGCTTGAGAATTTAAAGGTGATAAATTATTTTCAATATAATGATATTGACCTAATTCATCTTGGTAACGTCCTTTTTGGTTATCTGAGAGTTGTAAGTTCATATAATCTAATAAACGTTTCGCAATATTTTTATCTTCAACTGGGAATAAAATTTCTACACGTTTAATCATATTTCTAGTCATTGCATCGGCGGAAGAAAGATATATGATGTCGTCGCCATTATTATGGAAATGATAGATGCGTGAATGTTCTAGGAATCTACCAACGATACTTACGACTTCAATGTTTTCACTGATTCCTGGAACACCTGGCTTGAGACAACAAATACCACGAATGATCAATTGAACTTTTACTCCTGCACAGGATGCTTCAAACAATTTAAGAATGATATCTTTATCCGTTAATGAGTTCATTTTCATGATAATCTTACCGTTACCATTTTCACGATGTGATTTGATTTCGTTATCTATTCTAGCTAAAAAGACATCACGAATATCGAAAGGTGCGACAATCAATTTGTTATATTCAGGTTTTACTGAATAGCCACTTAAATAATTGAAGAAATTAATCGCATCTTCAGCAATTTCAGCATTCGTTGTAATCAGTCCCATATCGGTATAAATATTCGCTGTTTTATCATTATAGTTACCAGTACCTAAATGAATGAATGAAGTTAATTTATTATTCATTCGCTTAACAACGAGTGCAATTTTACTATGTGTTTTCAAATGTGTCATACCATAAATAACATGACAACCTGCTTCTTCCAACATTCTTGCCCAATGTACGTTGTTTTCCTCATCAAAACGTGCTTTTAATTCGACAAGCACAGTGACTTGTTTGCCATTTTCAGCTGCATTTTTCAAACTATTAATAATAGGAGAATCCTTACTTACACGATAGAGTGTTTGTTTTATTGCAATAGTATTTGGATCTTCAGCTGCTTCCCGTATAAAATCAACAATAGGTTCAAATGATTCATATGGGTGGTGGAAGAAGATATCTCTTTTTAAAGATAAATCAAAAATATTGTGATTTCCTAGAGATTGAGGTATTTGTGGGACATATTTATTATATTTCAAATATTTCAGCTTATTGGATAGGTGGTCAACTAAATCAGTCAACATGGTTAAATCGAGAGGCCCATCTACAAAATAGACGTCATTATCGTGCACATCTAGTTGGTTGATAATCCACACAATATCCTCATGTGTCGCTTGTCGGCCATCTACTTCTAAACGTACAGCAGTACCACGTTTACGCTCTTTTAAGAAGCGCTCAATTTCTATTAATAAATCTTCTGCGCCATCTTCATGAATAGTTAAGTCAGCATTACGTGTGATTCTAAACGTAAATGTGTTCAAGACCGTATATCCTGAAAATAAGTCGTTAATGAAGTAGGTGATAATATCTTCAATCAAAATGATATATTGTTTATCACCTTTGTTAAATGAATAAAATCGAGAAATAAGTGAAGGTATTTGAACGATAGCAGAATTAATATCATCTTCTGTATCGATATCTACAAAAATATTCAAGCTTTTATTATTTAATTTAGGGAAAGGATGATAAGCATCAATCCCTAAGGGCGTTAGTGTTGGCAAGATGCCATACTTAAATTCTGATTCAAGTTGAGGCAATAAATCGTCAGGTAGTTGTTCTGGTTTTATGATTTCTACTTGATATTGTTTTAAGTCATCAATTAATTCGTTATAACGCTTGTATTGTAAATCAACAATTTCCTTGTTCTTTAGCTTAATTTGAACGAGTTGTTGCTTAGGTGTTAATTGTGCTTTGTTTTCAGGTTTATCGTATCCCATTTTGACTTGATCTTGTAAGCCCGCTACGCGAACCATAAAGAATTCATCTAAATTCGAACTAAATATAGAGATAAAGTTAAGTTGTTCTAATAGTGGGTTGTTCTTATCTTGTGCTTCTTGTAATACACGGTAGTTAAAATCTAACCAACTAAGCTCTCTATTATTATAATATTGCGGTAAATTTAAGTCTTTATCTCCCAAATTTCTATGCATAACGCTTTATACACCTCGTTGTAGTCTAAAATACATATTTTGCTACGTATACCGTATCATATGAATTTTAAGATTTTGTAAAGATAATAGAAAGGTTTTCTTTTAAAATTTTCTCAATATGTTTTTTTTGACGAAGTGACTGATATTCTTCAGCAATTGGTGCACCATTATAGTAAACGTATAATGTATACTCGCCATCTTTTTCTTTTAAATCTATCGACTCAACAGCACTTGTATGAGAGATGTTGAGCGCATTAACAAATTTTATAATGCCACCAAGTGATTGAACATTATCCAATTCTTTACCACGTAGCCATTCCGTCTCATGACTAAAGAATTTTAACAGTGATTTATTTTTAAAACTTGCAAGCAATGCTAATTTAACGCGGTCCTCATGTTTGAAACCATCAATCATAGAGTTAGCAATAATATAATATGTGTGCGGTGAACTAGAATCTGAATCAATAAATCTACCTAAGTAATACAGGTAAGCACCCTCGGCAAATAATGTTTTTTCGTCATCTGATACCTCAATTTTATCTAAATTGATAAGTTGTTTTAATAAAGACTGTGCCAATTTAACACGTTGATTTGCGCTCGATTCCTCTATGCCATATTCATTAGCTAAGTGGAAAAGGGCATCTTTTCTAATGTTTTCTTTTTTAAATTCTGTTGGATAACGCTCACTAATAATATTCATGGCATAGCCTTCGCGTAAACCTTTACGAGAAAATGTAAACTGCGAAGCTTCTATTTTATTAAACAGTACTTTAAAGACGGAGACAGCAGGCAGTATAATATCTACACGATCTCTACTTAAACCATCGATGTCTTTCAATTCATCACGAGAACTTTTTTTAAGTATAGAATATACCTCATCGATATTATCGTCCGTCATTGTATAATTATGGACACCGCCAATAGGGTATGAATGTTCAGATTGATGGATGCGTGCAACATTACGAGCTGAACCGCCTATCCCAACTAAAGCGACTTCTTGGTCTTTTAACCAAGCGAGTTGATCAAATTGTTTAGATAAAAATTTCTCCATATCTTTGATTGAAGATTTATCATTATGATCTTTACCGTCAAAGAATTTACGCTGTAAAGTGACGACACCAAATGGAAAACTGTGTGCTTCTATTAACTTTTTGTCTTTAAAAAGTGTAACTTCTGTAGAACCGCCACCGATGTCGACAGAAACACCATCTTGGATGTCTGTGGTATGAGTAATGGCATAAAAACCATAAAATGCTTCTTCTTCTTCAGGTATTAACTTGATTTTTATATTCAGTTCTTTTTTGATGTTTTCAATAATTTTGTCTCTGTTTGTTGATTGTCTAATTGCCGCTGTAGCAATGGGATGTAATTCAGTTACTTCAAACTTATCTGCTACAGTTTTAAAACTGCTTAATGTCTTAGTTAATACTTCAATACCTTCGTTGTTCATCGCCAAATCTTTTGTTAAATATTGGCTTAGCCTTGCTGGTGTTTTAATGTTCAATAATTCGTTTAGACCTGTTTTTTTATCAAATTCGAAAATAACTAACCTGATTGTATTTGAACCGATATCAATTAATCCTATACGTTCCATGTTTGCCTCCTATGTAAAAAATGAGGTTCTATCATATGCTCTATTTTGTTTACCCTGTTCTTTCCTATATATTACATTAAAAAATAAAATTTGTGATTAAAAATTTTCATATTGTCCAATGTAAATACAAATAAGTCAATTGTTTGAATGATAATGATGAAAAAAACCAAGCATACAGTAACATCGCTACTTGTATGCTTGGTTATAATTGTTTATTTAACCTGTAAAGGACCGCCTGGACCTAATGGCCAACCTAATAAATACCAGATAATCATAAATAAAGGCCATACGATACTTAACACAATTGTATAAGGCATTAGACTCGATAATAATGAGCCTAACTTCATGTTATTATCATATTTTTGTGCATATGATAATAACAGTGGTAGGTAGGGCATCATCGGTGTAATCGGATTACTTATTGAATCTCCGATGCGATAAAGCATTTGTGTGAAAGCAGGATGGAAACCTACAAGCATGAGCATAGGTATAAAAATAGGTGCTAAAATGCCCCATTTGGCAGAAGCGCTACCAATCAATAAATTGATGATTACGCTTAACAAAATAATGCCTAAGATAAGTATGATGCCATTTTGACCTTGTAATAAGGCGGCTCCCTTAACAGCAACGATAACGCCTAAATTACTCCATTCTAAAAATGCTAGTAGTTGTGCTGCAAAAAATACGATGACGATAAATGAACCCATCGACGACATAGAATCAGCTAACATTTTACCTAAATCTTTAGAGTTTTTAAATTCCTTCATCATTAAACCATAAACTAAACCAGGTACTAAGAATAAAACAAGGATAATTAGCCCAACGCCATTAATAATAGGGGCATCGTTAAGTAAGCTACCTGTTTTAGCATTTCTTAAAAAACTGCCTTGAGGTATAGCTAAAATAATAAGTAACGCAATCATGATGAAAAAACTTATATTTGCCCAAAATACAGCGCGATTTTCTTCTGTTGTCAGTCCAGTATTTTCATCATCAACTTGAATATCAGAATTTGAGTCGTCGTATGAACCTAATCTTGGAATAACAAAGCGCATAGTTACCCAATAAACGGCGGGGAGTAAAACAAGTACACTTGCAGCAATAAAATACCAATTCATGGCCACATTGACATGAACATTGTCAGAAACAATTTTAGTCGCAGGTTCAGTAAATGCATATAATAAGGCATCTGACATACCGATCATGATATTTGCTGAAAACCCACCAATGGCTGATGCGTATGCCATCGCTAATCCTGCAATAGGGTGATATCCCAATTTAATAAATACCATGGCAGTTAACGGGGGTAAAACGATAGGTGCAGCATCACCAGCTGCATTACCTAAGATTCCAATAAGTATGATGACTGGAACGATAAATTTTTTAGGTGCTTTATGTACAATTTGAACCATTAATTTGTCAAAATAACCTGTTTTTTCAGCGACACCTACACCAAGCATAACAGCTAATACGAGACCTAGAGCTGGGAATTCAGAAAAATTCTTCACAGCATCATTTAATATCATCATTAGACCGTCTTTACTTAAAATACTCTTAATAGCAATTGTATCTCCAGTACCAGGGTGTTTTACGGTGATGTGAAATAGTGAAACAATCCATGTGATAATAGCAAGTCCTAAGCACATCAAGAAAAATAAAATACTTGGATCAGGTAGTTTATTACCAACTTTTTCTACAATATTTAAAAATCTATATACGAGTGTCGGTTTATGCTTTGTATTTGAAGTCATATGTACTACCTCCTAATTAAGTTATCGAAAGTATATCAGAATAATCTTTTTAATTGAACAAATATTCTGAAAATAAATATGTGCTTAAGAAAAAATTTACACATATGCATGTAAAAAAGTATCAAAAAGCGTAATCAAGTTTCAATTTTCTAGAAAAAGGGAATTATGTAAAAAAACGTTTTTACAGAACTGGAAATACATTTTTTAGATAGGAGAAGTGATGAATGATGGGAAGATTAAATAACAAAATCGCTATTTTGACAGGTGCAAGTACAGGTATTGGTGCTGCCTCAGCAAAAGTATTAGCGAATGAAGGTGCGCATGTATTGGCAGTGGATATTTCAGAAAAAGTGCATGACACTGTCAAAGAAATCAATAATGCAGGCAATACAGCTTCAGGTTATATCGTAGATGTGTCCGATGCGCACGCAGTTGAACGCTTTGCTCAAGCAATTAAAGAAAAGCATGGAAAAATAGATGTGCTCTTTAATAACGCTGGTGTTGATAATGCGGCGGGGCGTATTCATGAATATCCAGTTGAAGTATTCGATAAGATATTAGGTGTTGATTTAAGAGGTACATTTTTAATGACTAAGTTTTTACTACCGCTTATGATGGATGAGGGCGGTTCGATTATCAATACGGCATCATTTTCTGGATTAGCTGCAGATTTAAATCGTTCAGGTTATAATGCAGCCAAAGGTGGGGTCATTAATTTCACGCGTTCGACTGCGATTGAATATGGTCGTGAAAATATTAGAGCAAATGCTATTTCACCAGGTACGATTGAAACACCACTTGTAGATAAATTAACAGGTACGGCTGAAGATGAAGCGGGTAAAGCATTTAGAGATAATCAAAAATGGGTTACACCATTAGGTAGATTAGGAACACCTGAAGAAGTTGGCAAACTTGTAGCCTTCCTTGCGTCTGATGACAGTTCATTTATAACGGGTGAGTCTATCACAATAGATGGTGGTGTTATGGCGTATACATGGCCAGGAGAAATGTTAAGTGATGATAGTTGGAAAAATACAACGAAATAATTTGGTAGCTGTTTTTATGAACGAATGTGAAATGTAATAAAATCCACACAGTAACTGATTAACTCAGTCTCTGTGTGGATTTTAATTTATAACTAGGTTAGCGAATATTACCAGATAATTTGATCGACAACATCATTATTTAATGATTTTACAATCTCAGTTACAAGCGCTACCGAATTTTTATAATCATCTGTGTGTAAAACGGACACATTAGAATGCATGTAACGCAATGCAACCCCGATAGAGACGGTTGGTGTGCCTTCATTAGCGACATGAATGCTGCCGGCATCAGTACCGCCACCAGCAGTGGTATCTAATTGAACAGTAATATTATGTTTTTTAGCCACGTCTTTAATATGTTTTGTGAAACCAACATGACCAATGTTGGATGCGTCCATAATAATCACAACCGGTCCATTACCAATAGCCGTATCACTGACTTGACCTGACATACCTGGCGTATCATAAGCAATGGCAACATCAACGGCAATTGCCAAATCAGGTTTGATTTTATTGGCAGCAACTTTGGCGCCACGCAGACCGACTTCTTCTTGTACATTTGCGCCAGCCACCAAGTTGATATCTATCGCTTCATTCTTTAAATTTTGTAATACATCTATGGCAAGTGCACAGCCATAGCGGTTATCAAATGCTTTAGCAGTTAAGTATTTTTGATTAGCCAATGTTTCGAATTCACTGTATGGCGTCACCATATTACCGATTTCGATGCCAAATTGTTCTGCCTCTTTTTTACTCTTAACACCAATATCAATAAACATTTCTTTCATATCAATTGTTTTTTTACGTTCCTCTGGTGATAATACGTGAGGGGGTTTTGAACCGATGATACCTCTGATTTTTTTACCTTCATCTGTTGTAATCGTTACCTTTTGCGAAAGCATGACCTGGTTCCACCAACCGCCAATGGGTGTGAATTTTAAGAAACCATTGTTATCAATTTTAGTAACGATAAAACCAACTTCGTCTAGATGACCTGCAACCATTAATGTTTTATCTCCATTAGTGGCTGATTTTTTACCAAAAATACCACCAAGATTGTCTTCGATAATTTCATCGCTTACGGGTGTTAAATAATCGTTCATTAATGCTTTGACTGCCATTTCGTGTCCAGCAATGCCATCGACATCCGTTAGTGATTTTAGTAATTTCACTGAATCATTCATAAGAATTCCCCCTTAAAAATTTATGTGTATCTATATTTTACCATTTAGAATTTAATAATATAGTTTTTTGATTGAATACAAATTCAAATCATAAGAAACAACAATGATTGTTAATCCTTACTAAAATACTAAGACTAAATGAGTGCAATATGTAATGTGTCATGTTTCAATAGTATTATAGATAAAGTGGAGGGATTAATTATGACAGAAGTTAAACATCTAACATTTGGTTCGAAAAATGCGCC
Organism: Staphylococcus sp. LKG4-2; assembly: GCF_050955665.1. Taxonomy (NCBI): domain Bacteria; kingdom Bacillati; phylum Bacillota; class Bacilli; order Caryophanales; family Staphylococcaceae; genus Staphylococcus; species Staphylococcus sp. LKG4-2. Next base: position 686,672 of record NZ_CP194532.1, read on the forward strand.
AATAACAATTGAGTCGTTTATCAATTTTGCATGTCCGTTCTGCAAGAACTATTTTAAAGCAGCAGATCATGCACTCACACCTTATATTGAGTCAGGTGAAGTGCAACATGTCGTTAAACATTTTGATAAAACAAAACAAGCATTATTAAAAGGAACGGTTGCAAACATTCATTTAAATTATGACAATCCTGAAGAAACATTAGCAATTATTCGCCAATTATACGATACACAAGATCAATGGAAAGTAAGTTTTGCCACTGTTGAAGATAAAATGGCAAATGAATTTAATTTAACACCTCAAAAAGATGCAGATGAACGCTCTTTAGCAATCAATGAAGAAACATTTGAACGCGGTATTAAAGGGATACCCACTGTATTTATTAATAACGAAAAATTTGAATTTAACCCCTTAAAAGATGAACAAGATAAAATTGAGTCATTGTTAAATGAAGCTATTTCTAAATTAAAGTAATCTATAAAATAAAAAAGTCTCAAGCGTTAAAGTGATCATTTTAACGTTTGAGACTTTTTTTGGGTTAGCTTGAATTAAATCATGTAAATTGCAAAAGTATTGAGTAGTTCAATGCTTATTATTTATTTTAACTTTAGCGAACTTAATCAGTTAAGCGTGTTCAATCAATTTTAATTTATAGTCCTGTATAGATTGGATACCACCATCTTTACTTTTAATGATAATATGTTCTTTTGTAATTTTTGTAGGGGAATCTACGCCTACAGCTGCAGAAATATTAAACAAGCCTTCATGTAAACTTGTAATAAAATTAGTGACACGATATTTTTTCTCATCGATGATTAATCCTTTTTCACGTTTAGGATCAGTCGTTGCCACACCTACTGGACAAGTATTCATATGACATTGTTGGCTCATAATACACCCAACACTAATCATCATGCCACGGGCGATGTTTACCAAGTCTGCGCCAAGTCCTAATGCGATAGCTATCTTATCTGGCGTTATCAATTTGCCTGATGCAAAAACTTTAATTTGATCTCTAATACCATATTTTTCCAATAATGCTGTTAAAATAGGAAGCGCTGTAAATAGAGGTAAGCCGACACCATCTTCTAATTCTTGGAATGTTGCACCAGTACCGCCTTCTCCTCCGTCGATGGTAATGAAATTAGGATATTGCTGATTTTCAACCATTGTACGAACAAGGTTTTCTACTTCAGATACTTTGCTAATGACCATTTTAAAGCCAACAGGTTTTTGTCCGGTTTGTTGTAATTCATGGACCCAATTCAATAAGGCATCTGGACTGTCGATATGCTCAAAACGGTTAGGTGAGTTTATTGTCAGCCAAGGTTCTACTTTTCTTATAGAAGCGATTTCTTCTGTGACTTTGTTGCCCTGCATGTGGCCACCACGTGTTTTGGCGCCTTGTGCTAATTTGATTTCAAATGCTTTAATATGTTGATTATGGGATAAATCGATAAAGGCTTGTTGGTCAAACTTTCCTGCTTTATCACGAACACCAAATAAGCCTGGTCCAATTTGAAATATAATATCAACGTTTCCAGATAGATGATGTTCCGATAAACCACCTTCGCCCGTGTTCATCCATGTACCAGCTTGACCCAGCCCTTTTGAAAGGGCAGTGATAGCACGGCTACCTAAAGCGCCATAACTCATACCCGATTGACCTACTAAACGTTTTATTTTAAATGGATGCTCAAGTTGAGCACCTAATATAATTTGGTCTTCATCTGATAAATAGTAAGGATCTATTTCAACTTTTGTTCTATGTTCATCACGGTTAAACAAGCGTTCGTTATCAATTTTATAAATAAAAGAAGAAATCATAGGTGATTGGTCGATATGTAACTCAGCTGTTTGTAAAGGAAACATCGTGTTTTGTATATAAAAACCATCTTCATAATCATGTTGTGTTCCAAAACTTGTCATTCTAGAATTATATTTACCCGCAACGACAATATTTGTAAAATCATTTCTTGAAAATGGTTTACCTTTGGTATCAGCCAAAAATAGATACTGACGTAATTCAGGCCCAATTTTTTCTCCAAAATAACGTATGCGTGCAAGTAGTGGATAATTGCGTAGCACACTATGTTGCTTTTGTCGTTTATCTTTAAAAAGTAACACTGCCCCCATTACCAGAACACTAAATAAAAAGAATACAATTATAATATTAACGATAAATTGTAATGTAGTTAATATAGTCATAAAAATCAGCCCCCCTTATGTTAATTATATAGTACAACAAAATGAACATATTACAATAATATAGTGAGTTGAATACGTAAGTTATTTGAGATTATAATATTTTAGAAAGGAAGTTGATAAAAAATTTAATAATTTGTATATACACTATAAGTAGACATGATATATTTAGTATATGTACGAATTAGGAAGGTGTCATATGACTGAGAAATCAACCGAATTAAAAAATAATAATCAGCAAGATAAAAGTGTTTGGGATAACAAAAAAATTGTAAAAAGAGATTTTTGGCTTATTCCAATTTATTTATTAGCGAATAACATCATGCCACTCTTGTTATTTGCTGCTATATATATTGTCTATTCAGTATTTAATTTTAAAAATGAAGATTTTGTAACTGATGAAAACATACTAATTATGGGTGGCTTGCTTGCCGAAATCGTTATATTAGTTAGTTTTTATGCAATGCATTTAAAAGATCGTTTAATACCGATTTCCAACCAACGCATTCATGCAATCCCTAAATATCTGTTTATCATCGTGGCGACTTATATTGTCACACTTGGATTAAATAGTTTATATGATTGGATGATGGAATTTTTACCTAAAGGATTGCAATATACAGAAACTCAAAATCAAATGCTTTTAGAAAAAATGTTTGAAAATAATTGGATGTTACCATTTCTATTTATAGATATTGTCATACTCACACCAATCATCGAAGAACTATTATTTAGACATTTAATTATTCATGAGTTAGGCAAAAAGATAACATATACTGTTGCCTCGATACTCTCAACGATATTATTTGCAAGTGTGCATGTGTTAGGTGCAACATCACCATTTGAAATCGGTAGTTATCTCATCATTGGGGCTGGTTTAGCCTTTGTATATGTGAAGAGCGGAATGAATTTGGCTGTTTCAATAACATTACATGCATTAAATAATCTCATATCATTTATAGCTATCGTTATTTTAAAATAAATGATTTTTGAGCTTATTGATGAAACAAGCTATTAAAATTGAAAAGTTAGGGAATAGTAATGCGAGAAATTAAAAAAGGTGGGCTTCTATGTTAGAACTAAAAAACATAACATATAAGATAGATAACCGGGATATTATCAATGATATAAATTTAAAAATTGAGGCAGGCGATACGATAGCAATTGTAGGGCCTTCCGGAAGTGGTAAAAGTACATTGTTGCGTTTGATTAGTAATTTGATTAGCCCAACAAAAGGAGAACTATATTTAAATGATAAGCCTTACGAACAAATAAACCCAGAACAACTACGTATGAATGTAAGTTATCTATTACAAGAAAGTGATTTATTTGATAGAACTATCGGAGAAAATCTAGCTTTTCCAGCAGAAGTTAGACAAGATAAATTCGATCGTAAACAAGCTAAACGTTTATTGAAAACAGTAGGTTTAGGTCATTATAATTTTAATACACGTGTTGAACATTTATCCGGTGGTGAAAGACAACGTATTACGATAGCGAGACAACTCATGTACACACCAAAGGTATTGCTTCTAGATGAAGCGACAAGTGCTTTGGATGTGCATAATAGTGAAAAAATAGAATCCTTAATCTTTAAATTGGCTGATGAAGGCGTTGCTATTTTATGGATTACACATAGTAATGATCAAAGTAATAGACATTTTAAAAAGAAAATTAGAATTGTGGATGGCAAAATCGATAAGGAGGAGCGTTTATCATGAGTACAACTGCACTAGCATTAACGGGTCTCCTCTTACTTTTTCCGATTATTGTTTCTTACAAAGAAAAATTACATATTATTAAAGATTTATTAATTGCGACGGTTAGAGCAATTATTCAATTAATTATTCTCGGCTTTCTATTGCATTTTATATTTGGTGTGAATCAAACATGGCTATTAATCGTATTTGTACTAGTCATTATTATTAATGCTTCGTGGAATACAATTAGTAGAGCATCTCCAGTAATGCATCATGTATTTTGGATTTCGTTTGTTGCCATTTTTGTTGGTGTAGCGTTACCTCTAGTTGGTGTCGTTTTAACAGGGGCGATAGAGTTTAAGCCTAATGAAGTGATACCGATTGCAGGTATGCTAGGTAGTAATGGTTTAATTGCTATAAATTTAGCCTATCAAAATTTAGATAGAGAATTTGTGAAAGAAATGAGCCAAATTGAATCTAAGTTAGCACTTGGTGCGAATCCCAAATTATCTTCTAAAGAAACGATACGTAATAGTGTGAAAACGGCGATTGTACCAACAATTGATTCCGTTAAAACGTATGGTATTGTTTCGATACCAGGTATGATGACCGGCTTAATTATTGGAGGCGTAGAGCCGTTACAAGCTGTTAAATTTCAATTAATGGTTGTCTTTATTCACACAACTGCGACGATTATGTCTGCGCTTATTGCGACTTATTTAAGTTATAAACAATTCTTTAATCACCGCGATCAACTGATAAGTAGACATTTAAACCAAGAAGACGCATAAATATTGGATAGACGGCGAGTATAAAAAGCACTGTTCAGCATTTTAATAAAAATTTTAAAAAGAATTGAGCAGAGCTTTATTGTTATGTTTCAATATAAACACGAATCTGAGATATCTATTGATGTCTCAGGTTCTTTTTTTGTATGGTTGGATATTTGCTGTGAGAGCAAATTCAGAAGTGTTCAAATGTGTTGACGTATGGTTTATAATGTAATAGTTATGTAAAAATTTACATCTTAATTTAAGGGAGGAGTGAAAAGATGTCGATTATGAGAATTGCCACCTTTATTTTGAGTATCTTTATCGTAGGTATGGTTGAAATGATGGTTGCAGGGATTATGAATTTGATGAGCATTGACTTGCATGTTTCGGAAGCGATTATTGGACAGTTAGTGACGCTTTATGCCATCACATTTGCCATTGCAGGACCTATATTAGTGAAAATAACGAATCGGTTTTCTCCAAGACCTGTATTATTATATGCATTGCTTGTTTTTATTGTCGGAAATATGATCATTGCTTTTGCACCTAATTTTTCTATTTTAGTATTTGGACGCATCATATCATCTGCAGCAGCAGCACTTATCGTGGTTAAAATATTAGCGCTAACAGCTTTATTAACTGCGCCACAACATCGAGGGAAAATGATAGGTATTGTTTATTCAGGCTTTAGTGGCGCAAATGTACTTGGTGTACCAATTGGGACAATTATCGGTGACTTAGTTGGATGGAGATATACATTCTTATTTATTGTCTTTGTAAGTGTGTTAGTAGGTATATTGATGTATTTCTATGTACCACAACCTCAATATCAAACGGTAAATACAGAGTCTAGTACTAAGCAGCGTGAAAGTAATTATTCTAAAATACTTAGACCAGGAGAAGTCGCTAAGTTTTTAGCTATCACATTCTTATTGCTAGTTGCAAATTCTGTGACATTTATTTATATTAATCCACTTATGTTATCAAGTGGTCATGACTTATCTTTCGTATCGATTGTATTATTAATCAATGGTGTTGCAGGTGTTATTGGAACATCGATGGGTGGGTTCCTTTCAGATAAATTGACGAGTAAACGTTGGCTAACGATTGCCACTATTATATTTATCACGATGATGTTACTGTTGAATTTATTCTTATCAGTGACAGGCGTATTATTAATGATTATCTTCATATGGAATATCATGCAATGGAGTACAAATCCAGCTGTTCAAAGTGGTATTATAGAACATGTTGAAGGTGATACAAGCCAAGTGATGAGTTGGAATATGTCTAGTTTAAATGCGGGTATCGGCATTGGTGGTATTGTCGGTGGTCTAGTTGTTTCTAAAATAGATGTTTTAGCAACTACGTACTTCACTGCAGCCATCGCATTCGTAGCTTTTATTTTAATCATTAGTCTAAAGCAAATGACTAAATTTAATAGAGCCTAAGGTAAATCAATTACACTTATAAAATGAACAGTGCTTTGTATATAAAAGTGGACTTACATTCTCAATGTAGAAGAGAGGATGTAAGTCCTTTTTTTAATTTATAAAGTTGATTTTTCTATTGATTGGGCTGTATTAAAATGAATATCGCTAAGTGCAATTTTATTTTTCTTATTAGAAACTTGCGCAATAATAGCGGAAAGTAAAATATAAATTAATGTACCAATAATATAACCTATTTTTAAATCAGAAATTAATAAATAAGATTGATACAATAGCACAATAATAGCAATGATTGCCATCGTTACAAGTATTGGATAGGGTACTTTAAATGGCGATTGCTTATAAGCATCTGGATATTTTTTGGGTAGTTGCGTAGAAGCTAAAGCTGGAAAAGCAAAAACAATTAATGAAATCCCAGTACCTAACTGTGCTACAACATTTAGTGACATACCTGTAATAATAGGTAATGCACCAATAATGTAGAAAAGTAATAAAAGCCAATGAGGTGTACCAAATCGTTTGTTCACACTACCTAAACGTTTAGGTAAATAACCATCGTGTATTGCAACTAATAAACTTTTAGTTACCCAAGTAAACGTTGAATTGAGTGTAGTCGCTAATGCGAACATTGCGCCCCCAACCATGAAGAAGATGAATACTGGGGTCGGCAAGACTTCTTGCGCAACACTCGTTAATGGTCTGCCAGCAACCTCTGGAATTGGTAGTACCCCTACAGCAATAGAAGCGATAAAAGCGTATAACAAACCTACAAATATAGTTGCAATGATAATGACTATTGGAATATCTCTTTTTGGATTTTTCATTTCTCCACCTAGTTCAGCAACAACTTGCGCGCCACCAGTTGCAAACGAAACAAGCCCAACGGCAGTAAAGAATCCTGTGAATCCATCCGGAAGCATGGCATGCATATTAAAAACACCAAAATCCACATGTGGCAGACCGAAAATGATAAAACAAGACAAAGCAATAATTAGAATGACAACCATTAAATTACCAATGATAGATGCTGACTTAATACCAATGATATTAACAATAAATAAAATGGTAAGTAAGGCAAAAGCAACAAGTCTAACAGGAATACCTGGTAAGAGTCCTTCTAAGTATTGTGCGAATGATAAAGCATATAAAGATAATGTAACCTGTAAAAAGATGAATAATAATAACCAAAATATCCCGATTTTAGGGGACAATAAACGACTTGTATACTGATACATACCACCAGTCGTAGGTAATGTGGATCCTAATATGGCAATTGGGAACATCGTTAGTAATGTAATGATTGCGGATAAGATAAATGCGGGTGTGATACCACTTCCGGTCATTTGTATGCCAATGCCTGTTAGCGACATGACGCCAGCACCGATAATTTGACCTATAGCAATACCCATTACATCCGTAAAGCCTAATACTTTTTTTAAGTTTGTTGCTTGTTACATTCAATCACCTCTAAATTATATGTATTTTTAAAAATAATAAAAAAATTATAACATAATTATCCCTTAATTCATAGTAAACTTATCGGAAAACAAGAGTTAAGTTTTTGAAAAAGCTAATTATAGATAAATAAAAGGTTTTCATAGTAGAATAAAGTTAATAAAAAAATTATTAAGAGGTGTAATTTTTATGACTAATGAAAAAGAAAATATTAAAGTAAATGCATTTATTGATAGATTGAAACAATGGCAAGAGGAATTTAAAATTTTACGTGAAATTATAAATGAAACGGAATTAACTGAAGATTATAAATGGATGCATCCTTGCTACACGTTAGATGATAAAAATGTCGTTATCATACAAGACTTTAAGCATTATTGCGCATTACTTTTTGAAAAAGGTGCTATTATGGAAGATCCTTATCAATCACTTATACAACAAACTAAAAATGTACAAGCAGCAAGACAATTACGTTTCGAAAGTTTAGATGAAGTTAATCAACGTAGAGACGAGATTAAATGGTATGTTGAAGAAGCGATTAGAATAGAAAAATCAGGTAAGAAAGTACCTATGAAAAAAACTGAAGACTATGATATGCCTGAAGAATTACAAGCAAAATTAGATGCAATGCCAGAATTAAAAGAAGCATTCAATAACTTAACGCCTGGTAGACAAAGGCAATATATGTATCATATTGGTCAGGCAAAGAGAGCGGCAACACGTGAAAATCGAGTAGAAAAATATATTGATTATATATTGGATGGCAAAGGCATGAATGATTAAATACTTGAAAGCATTTGTATAAGTAAAAGAAGTTATCATGTGAACGACGTATGCAAAAATACAAAGCGGATTGCCTTATGAAGGTTAACGCTTGAGTTATGATAAAATAGCACACATTTTAGTTTAGCATCCAAAAATGAAGTTGCAACTTTATCATATATCGTATATAGTTTGCTCGAATATAAAACTACGGTTAAGTCATATTTTGAAACGTATTTTGAGAAAGAAGGTGTATGAATGCCGAGAGTTTCCAAGAGGATACAATTACTACAAGCTGCTGCAGCAATTGTAGATGAGCAAGGTAGTGAATATTTAACGCTAGATGCCGTTGCCAAAAAGGCAGGTGTCAGTAAAGGTGGGCTATTGTATCACTTTAAAAACAAGTTTGCATTAATTCAAGGTCTTGTTGATCATGCCGATGAATTATATAGAGAAAATGTGAATGGACATGTACATGCAGATAAACAAGACCAAGGGAAATGGGCACGGGCGTTTATTGAAGCGACGAGATCTCATCGTTCAGAAAATGGATCGATTACCTCAGGAATGCTTGCTGCACAAGGTATTAATAGCAATTTGTTATTACCTTTACAGGACACTTATAAAGAGTGGCAAACTAATATTGAAAATGATGGATTAGACAAAGTAGACGCTACAATTATTCGTCTGGCAGTGGATGGTTTGTGGCTTTCAGAAATATTTGGACTAGATGGACTTGATGAAAACATGAGAGAACAAGTTTTGAATAGATTAACCGAATATACGCACCCCAATAAAAATCAAGAAAGCAATGGCTAAATGTTCTAAATTAATAAAAAAATAATAAAATGTTTAATTCATGTAAACCACTGATAGTATAAGGATAATCAACTTTTGAATGTTGTTTATCCTTATTTTTTATATTTATAAAACTTGAAACTAAACCGTCTGGTTGGTACACTTAACGATGTGTTAAATAACTCTGTGGAGGTTTATAATCAATGAAAAAAGTGATGCTAACAGCAGCTTTAACAGGTGCTGGAGATACTACAGCAAAGAATAAGTGTGTTCCTGTAACACCTCAAGAGATTGCTGAATCAGCAATAAAATGTGCAAGAGCAGGCGCGACAGTTGCACATATTCATGCGAGAGATCCAGAGACAGGTGGTATTAGCCACGATGTTGAATTTTTCAAAGAAGCCGTACGACTTATTAGAGCTGCAGATGAAGATATTATTATAAATATTACGTCAGGTGGTGGCGGAGATTTTATTCCAAACCTTGAAGATCCATATCTCGCTGCAGAAGGATCTGATATACAAACACCAGAAGAAAGACATGAACCGATAGGCAGCTTACTACCTGAAATGTGTACTTTAGATTGTGGTAGTGTCAACATGGGAGATACAGTTTATTTAAGTCCAACTGATTGGTTAAGAAAACAAGCTCAACTTGTAAAAGAGGCTGGTGTTAAGCCTGAATTAGAGTGCTTTGACAGTGGTCATATTTCATTCGCTAAGCAATTAATCAGTGAAGGATTAATTGATGGTGAACCAATGTTCCAATTTTGTTTAGGTATACCTTGGGGAGCTGAAAATGATCCAGAAACGATAGAATACTTTAAAACGCGTATACCGGAGCATGCCCCCTGGTCAGCATTTGGTATTGGAAGAATGCAATTTCCAACGGTTGAAGAAGCAGCAAAGCGTGGCGGCAACGTTCGTGTTGGATTAGAAGACAATTTATATTTAGCCAAAGGTGTTAAGGCAACAAATGAGCAATTAGTTGAAAAAGCTGTCGAAATATTGAACGGATTAGATATAGAACCAATGACCCCGGCAGAAGCACGTAAAAAATATCAATTAAGAGATCCACAAGGAGGAGCATAATGAAGTTTGCAGTTGTAGGTACAGGCGTTATCGGAAGTGGATGGATTACTAGAATGTTAGCTCATGGGCATGAAGTCATTGCTACAGACCCAAGTGAAGGCGCATATGAAAGAATGTTAAAACAAGTGAAACAAAATTGGCCATATGCAGAACAATTAGGTTTAGCAGAAGGCGCTGCAATCGATAATTTAACATTTACACCTTATTTGGAAGAAGCGGTTAAAGATGCAGATCATATACAAGAAAATGTTCCAGAAATTGAATCTTTAAAAGATCAAGTGCTGACAGAAATTGATTTTTATGCGAAAACAGATGCAACGATTGGTTCGAGTACTTCTGGTATTATGCCATCAGAATTGCAACAAAATTTACAACATCCTGAGAGATTGATTGTAGCCCACCCATTTCATCCAGTTTATATTTTACCGCTCGTTGAAATCGTTCCTGGTAAAGCAACAACGGAAGCAACAACATTAAAAGCTGAAGAAATTTACGAAAGCATTGGTATGGATGTACTTCATGTTAGACATGAGATTGAAGGACATGTAGCAGATAGATTAATGGAAGCACTATGGAGAGAGGCATTGCACATTGTTAATGATGGTATAGCGACAACGGAAGAAGTTGATAAAGCATTTACACATGCTGCAGGTTTGCGCTATGCACAATATGGTCCATTCATGACTTTCCATTTGGCCGGTGGTGAAGGCGGTATGCGTCACATGCTGAAACAATTTGGTCCAGCTTTAAAAAAACCATGGACTAAATTAGTAGCACCAGAATTAACACAGGACCTGTATGAAGAAGTGGTCAATGGCTGTGAATCATCTTCTCAAGGACAAACAATGGCGGAACTTGACCAAAAACGTAATGAATTCTTAGTAAAAGTAAAACAACTTGCTGAGTCATATTGGCCAGAAGATACACCCTCTATGAAAAAGAAAACACAACAATCGGTGAAATAAAATGACAAACAAATTATATGAATACAAGACGCATGTAAATGAAGCTTGGGTCGACCATAATGGGCATATGAATGACGCAGAATATAATCGTGTATTTAGTGATGCAACGGATGCATGGCTCGCATTTTTAGGGTTAGATGTGCAAACAATTGAAACGTTGGACTACACTGTCTTTACTTTAGAAAACCACGTTATGTATTTAAAAGAAATTAAAGTAAATGAAGCGATTACTGCTTCAGTTGAGTTATTTGATTACGACGCCAAAAGATTACATGTGTTTATGACATTAAGTGATGAAGCAAATGATAAGTGTGCAACTTATGAGGTTATGTTAATGGGAATGAATACTAAATTGCATAAGCCTGATGCTTTTCCTACTGATATACAAAAAGCAATTGATGATTATGCACAACATGCTTCAATAAAAAAACAACCCAAAGAACTTGGACATCTTATTGGTATAAAACGTAAATAAAATTTTTGAATGAGTTTGAAACGATTGAATAAAAAGGTGTTAAAAATATTTTATATAACCAAATATTTGGTTATAAATTGTTTAATGTTATTTATTAATGTATCTTGTTATATATAGGATGATAAAATCAAAGCTAAATTGATTATTCTGTTTTGATTGTTTACACACGAATAAAGTAGGGCTATGTGTGCTCATGTTTTTACTTATTTTTTAGTATTTGTATAACATCCACAGATAGTCCTATATTTATTATGAAATATTTTAAATTGAATATGTACATAGAAAGGAATTGACTCATGTTAAGTATTAAAAACTTATCTAAAGTCTATGGTGGAGGAAAGAAAGCTGTAGATAATATTTCACTTGAGATTGAAGCCGGTGAATTTATTGCATTTATAGGGACAAGTGGTAGTGGTAAAACAACTGCTTTAAGAATGATCAATAGAATGATTGAAGCAACTGAAGGGCAAATAGCTATAAATGGCAAAGATGTTCGCAAAATGAACCCAGTTGAGCTACGTAGAAAAATTGGGTATGTGATACAACAAATTGGATTGATGCCACATATGACGATTAGAGAAAATATCGTATTAGTACCTAAACTTTTAAAATGGTCTCAAGAAAAGAAAGAGAAAAAAGCTAAAGAACTGATAAAATTAGTGGATTTACCAGAAGAATTTTTAGATAGATATCCTTCACAGCTCTCAGGAGGACAACAGCAACGTATCGGTGTTGTGCGTGCGTTAGCAGCAGAACAAGATATCATTTTAATGGATGAACCATTTGGCGCGTTAGATCCAATTACGAGAGATACGTTGCAAGACTTGGTTAAAGAACTACAACAAAAGTTAGGTAAGACCTTCATTTTCGTTACACATGATATGGATGAAGCTATTAAACTGGCAGATAAAATTTGCATTATGTCTGAGGGACGTGTCATACAATTTGATACGCCAGACAATATTTTAAGACATCCTGAAAACGATTTCGTACGAGACTTTATTGGTCAAAATAGATTGATTCAAGATAGACCTAACATGCGTACAGTTAAAGATGCGATGATTAAACCTGTAACAGTTCATGCGGATAGCTCATTAAATGAAGCAGTTAAGATTATGAGAGATCGTCGTGTTGATACCATCTTTGTTGTGGGTAACAATCGTAGATTACTTGGATATTTAGATATTGAAGATATCAATCAAGGTTTACGTGGAAATAAAGAACTGATTGATACAATGCAACGCGATATCTATCGCGTAAGAATAGACAGTAAATTACAAGATTCAGTTCGTACAATATTGAAAAGAAATGTAAGAAACGTACCTGTAGTGGATAGTGATGAAGAAACGTTAATTGGATTGGTTACGAGAGCAAACTTAGTAGATATCGTGTATGACAGTATCTGGGGAGAAACAGATGAAGACGATGATGCTACACAAGACGCAATTGTTGAGCCCGATAATGTAGGAGCTGATAAGTAATGAAACAATTCATAGAGCAATATGGTGGGCAACTGATTTCCAAAACAGTCGAACACTTTTATATCTCAATGATCGCTTTGTTAATTGCAATCGTAGTCGCAGTACCATTAGGTATTATACTATCCAAAATGAAAAGAACTTCAAACATTGTTCTCACAATTGCTGGTGTATTACAAACGATACCAACATTAGCAGTATTAGCTGTAATGATACCAATCTTTGGTGTTGGAAAATTACCGGCCATTGTCGCATTATTTATCTATGTACTACTACCAATATTAAATAACACAGTATTAGGTGTTAAGAATATTGATAGTAATCTTAAAGAAGCAGCAATCAGTATGGGGATGACACGCTTTCAATTAATGAAAGACGTTGAATTACCATTAGCTTTACCATTAATCTTGGGTGGTATTCGATTATCATCTGTTTATGTCATTAGTTGGGCAACACTTGCAAGTTATGTAGGTGCAGGTGGCTTAGGTGACTTTGTATTTAATGGATTGAACTTATATGACCCATTAATGATTGTGAGTGCAGCTGTATTAGTTACAGCATTAGCATTAATAGTGGATGTACTATTATCATTAGTAGAAAAATGGGCAGTACCCAAAGGATTAAAAGTATCCAGATAATTTAAGGAGGACATTATGAAAAAGATAAAACAGTATTGTATCGTGCTTGTACTGTGTCTGACGGTGTTATCTGGATGTAGTTTACCCGGTTTAGGTGGAAATAGCTCAGACAACGAGGTCAAAATCACAGCACTTGCAACGAGCGAGTCACAAATTATGTCTCATATGTTGAGACTATTAATAGAACATGATACAGAAGGAAAAATCAAACCATCATTAATTAACAACTTAGGATCGAGTACCATTCAACATAACGCACTCGTAAATGGTGATGCAAACTTATCAGGTGCCCGTTATAATGGTACGGATTTAACAGGTGCATTAAATGAAGATCCTATTAAAGATCCAAAAAAAGCTATGAAAGCGACACAAGATGGTTTCCAAAAGAAATTTGATCAAACATTTTTTGATTCATATGGATTTGCAAACACTTATGCATTTATGGTAACTAAAGCAACTGCTGAAAAATATAATTTAGAAACTGTGTCTGATTTAAAAGCGCATAGCGATAAATTGAAACTAGGTGTCGATAGTTCATGGTTAAACCGTGAAGGCGATGGTTATCCAGGATTTACGAAAGCATATGGCTTTGATTTTAATACAGTACGACCAATGCAAATCGGATTAGTATATGATGCATTGAATTCGAATAATTTAGATGTAGCAGTCGGGTATTCAACGGATGGTCGAATTGCCGCATATGATTTAAAAGTATTGAAAGATGACAAACATTTCTTCCCACCTTATGACGCAAGTTCAGTGGCGACAAATAATTTATTAAAACAGCATCCAGAATTAAAACCAACAATAGAAAAATTACACAATAAAATTTCAACGAGTGAAATGCAGAAACTTAATTATCAAGCTGATGGTGAAGGTCAAGAGCCTGCAGTCGTCGCTGAAAAATTCTTAAAAGCACATAACTATTTTGAAAATGATAAGAAAGGTGGTCATTAGTAATGGAAGGTAATTTATTTCAACAATTAATTGAATATTATTCAGTAAACTTTGGCTACCTATGGGATTTATTTATTAAGCATTTACTTATGTCTGTTTATGGTGTTCTATTTGCAGCTATTGTAGGTATTCCTATTGGTATCGTCATTGCAAGATATAAAAAATTGTCTTGGACAATTATTACCATTGCAAACATCATTCAAACTGTACCTGTTATTGCGATGTTAGCAATATTAATGTTAGTGATGGGACTAGGTCCTACAACTGTAGTGGTAACGGTATTCTTATACGCACTATTACCAATTATAAAAAATACATTTACTGGTATTGTTGGTGTCGATGAAAATATTAAAGATGCCGGTAAAGGTATGGGAATGACGCGCAATCAAGTCTTGCGTATGATTGAATTACCATTATCTTTATCAGTCATTCTTGGTGGACTGAGAATTGCGCTTGTTGTAGCCATCGGGGTTGTTGCAGTCGGCTCATTCATAGGTGCGCCAACTTTAGGTGACATTGTTATTCGAGGTACGAATGCAACAGACGGAACAACATTTATTTTAGCTGGTGCAATTCCAATTGCTTTAATTGCAATTTTAATTGATATCTTCTTAAGATTTTTGGAAAAACGTTTAGATCCATCTAATAAAACGCATAAGAAGAAAAAACACGAAACACAAAGTATTAATTAATAAAGGTTGTGACTGACTTTGGCAATATTATCAATAAACTATAATTCGACGACGATTGGTATGCATCATCCTTTTATAGTGATTTTACCTGAAGACGCTACTTATTTTGATTCAAATGCACAACCGAAAGCGTTGAAAACGTTATTGCTTTTACACGGACTTTCAAGTGACGAAACGTCGTATATGCGTTATACGAGTATTGAACGGTATGCAAATGAGCATCAATTAGCAGTAATCATGCCGAATGCAGATCATAGTGGTTATAGTAATATGGTGTATGGTCATAAATATTATGATTATATACTTGAAGTATTGGATTATGCGCATCAAATATTACCACTCTCGACTAGCAAAGAGGACAATTTTATTGCGGGACATTCGATGGGTGGCTATGGCACAATCAAATATGCGCTGTTAGAAGGTCATCGTTTTGCGAAAGCTTGTCCTTTATCTGCTGCATTTAACGCACAAGGTTTGATTGATTATGATTGGTATGATTATTCTGGATTTGCAATTGCTGGTCCAAATGCACAAGTAGCAAATACAAACTTAGATCCGTATTATTTAGTGGATGAAGCGATTAAGAAACAAAAAGAAATTCCCGAATTGCTTATCATGTGTGGTACAGAAGATGATTTATACCGAGACAATCAGCAGTTTGTACAATATTTAAATAAACGCCAAATACCAAACATATTTGAAGATGGACCTGGTGAACATGATTACGCATATTGGGATAAAGCGATACAACGTGCAATCAAGTGGTTCATAGAAGGAATATAGAAAATCAAATTGGAATGATATGAGTCACAAAAAAGCATCCTCATAGGGGGATGCTTCAGACTGTCTACAAAGTCTCCGACTTTGTTGGCAGTTTTTTTATGCACGCTTTCCGCGGGCACTGCCTTAGCCTGTAGTCTTCGGCTAGTGCTATTCCCGCAGGAGTCGGCATAAATCACTGCCTAAATTATAATATATAAATTAAACACATTAATAGGGATTGATTCCTATCTACATATTAGTTCCAAAAAATCATTTGTTAATTATAGTCTATTTAGCATTATATTTAGATTTTATTTATGAACTTATCGAAGACAAATATTGTCATATTAATAGCAGTCCATCTAAAGTACCTGTTATTTTACTAAAATATTACTTATACAAAGACAATTAGGAATCAAAAATAAGAAAAAAATTAAAATAGACAAACCCTGCACATTTATTGCGCAATGTTTGTCTATGTCTTGAGGGAGTAGGACAGAAATCAAATTTTTCAATTCAGTCATCTACTGCCTAAACGAAAAAGAGTCTGAGACAACTATTATGTCCAGACTCTTTTTTACGTATATTAGAAAAGTTTAAACTAATTTACAGTATAATTAAATGATTTAAATTCTTCTTCTAATTTACCTAAATGTCTTAAGGTAGGTGTCAATGCTGCAAAGAAAAATCCTTCTTTCAACTTACGTGCTTGTGGTGCTTTAGGAGAGTATGCTCTTGAACCACCATTGACCATAGACGCCTGATTAACTTCTAATAGTAAATATCCAGCTTCTTTTTTAAGTCGAATAAGTTCGCCAAATTGATTATCCAAATCATTTTTTGCAACAAGGTTATAAAAGTCTTGCTTGATCTGTTTATAGCGTGATTCAAAATCTGAAATGTCGTATTCTAAATATTTATTGATGCCATTTTGTGCGTCAGAGAATTTATGAATTAAATCAAGTGAAGCACGAACGGAACCTAGGGCAATAGGAACTTGTAGTGTTACAAATTTTGGTCGAATATCTGAGGCAAATGATTTTGCGTCATGCGTGATGATTTGCGTGTCAGGAATCAGTACATCATCCATCGTTATCGCAAATGTTGCTGAACCATTGACACCTAAGAAATTCGACTTCTCATCAAGTATAATACCATCTTGATTGGCATGTACAATAAACATTACTAATTCATCATCAGTTTCAGACTTTGAAATGGCCCCAAAGTAGTGATCAGAACCGATATTGCTTACTGCTGGAAGTCTACCGTTTACGTAAAATTTTCCCTCTTGATAATGGTGAGATAAATTGAAAGACTCTAAATCATTAAATGATTTCATAGGATTTGATAAACCAGTTGCGCCTAATATATCACCATTTAATAATGATTGTTGTAAATCATGATTTAAATGCGCTTGGTCAGCATTTTCTAAGTATGTTGAGAATGCGAGTTGGCACCATAAGCAAAATCCTGTAGTTAGACAAGATTTGGATACTTCTTCAATAATTTCTAAATTATTTTTCAAATCATTTTCTTTAAAATAACCTTCTTTAAATAAAGTTTGAATAAATTGTTTAGGATAGTGTGTACCTTCATCTATTTCAATTAAATATGGATCTAATTCATTTTCGATAAGTGTTTGTAAACTCATAATAACGTCTCCTTTATTCTCCGAATCGTTTTAGAATTAATTTTTCTAAATAACTAATAAATCTATCTATAATGAAGCCGAACAAACCAATAAAAAATATTGCGGCTAATACATCTTCTAAGTTCAACATATTTCTTGCATCTACTATCAAAAAGCCTAATCCAGACTGGGCACCAATCATTTCACCAGAAACTAAAAATATCCAACTCGTACCTACAGCCATATGAATACCACCCATAATATGTTTGAAGGCACCAGGGAATAAGATATTTTTATATAATTGCCAACCTGTTAAGTTAAGATTTGAAGCGATTTTTAAATATTGAGGTTCAATATGTCTAATGCCTTTAATTGTGTTAAAAACAATCGGAAAGAAAGCAGCGATAAAAATAATTGCCATAGCTGGTAAGCTACCGATACCAAACCAAAGTACAACGAAAGGTGACCAAGCGATAGGTGATATAGGTCTAATTAATTGTAAAAGTGGTTCGATGGCATGGAATAGTGCATTTACACGACCTAATAAAAATCCGATAGGAACACCGATTAAAATGGCAAGAACAAATCCGACTATGAAACGAAATAAACTAATAAACAAATGAGAAAATATTTCCCCGGAAATGATGAACTGCCAAATGCTCTTAGCAACAAGTAAAGGACCAGGTAAGAGGATAGGTTGATAATTTCCTATCCAAATCACGCATTGCCATATAAATAAGAAAATGATGAAACTAATAATAGGTAAAGTGAATTTTTTAGTTAATGCATGTGTCAATGCGTACTAGCCCTCCTTGTATAATGTTGGATCAACAAAATCTTTATAGTCAGGTGTGTTAAATAATTTATGTTCTTTGACTAAATGAGTGATTTTATTATAGCCTTCTTTTTCAATTGTTAAATCTCCATAAGAAGTCCAATCTGCTGATTGTTTTAAAACTTTTTTATCTTGTTTAAAATGTTTACTCATGACTTCTACGCTTTGCTTTTTATTGTTCATTTTATAACCAGCTTTTTTATAATCAGTCATAAAAGCTTGTGCTGTATGATGGTGTTGATTGATTAAATCCTCTCTGAGCACAAGTGCACAGCAATATGCATCAGGTATCACATCGCTACCATGTTTTAGCGTATGTCCTTTGCCTAGTTTTTCTCCTAAGGCACCAAAAGGTTCAGCTACTGAGTATCCTGAAATACGATTTTCACTTAAAGCTGCGGGCATTTCTGCAGGTGCCATTTCATGATAACTAAAGGTATCAGAGTCTAAATGAAGTTGTTTTCGCATTTCTTCTAATAGTAGGTAATGTGTCGAATACCGATGTGGTATCGCAAAGCTATAATCTTCGTGATTATGGAAGTCTGAAATTGTTTCGTTATTTTGTCCCATAATGACATTACCTTCGTGATGGCCTAGAGCAACTGCTTTAATATTTGAACCTTTCTCTTTAGATTTCATCGCAAGTTCGATTAAGGTAGATGCACCATCGATTTTGCCACTATTTAAAGCGTCCATCAGGTCAGGCCAATTATTAAATCTTACTAGTTCTAAGTTGTAATTCGTGTTTTTGGTTTGTTGCTGTATTTGTTGGGTCATCATCAAGTTTGCTGAATGTGTAATAGGTAAATAACCAATTTTTATAGTTTCTTTTTTATCGGATTGTTTTTGACTATTACTTTGTGTACAAGCAGAAAGTAATACTAGGAATATTAGAGAAAGGATTAATAATTTTTTCAATATGCTGCCTCCTTATAAATAATATTCCGGTTCTGCCATATAATGATTTAAGGCAAACTTTTCCATGATAGTATTACGGATATTTAATAAATGGCTATCATTGCGATTACGAGGATGTGATTGCTTAATCTTATATTGATCGATAATTTCACAACCCTCTCCAAGTAAAATAATATTGTCAGAAAGATATAATGCTTCATCTATATCATGTGTGACAAGAATAATAGTAGCGTCAGTTTGATGCTTTAATTGAATCAATTGATCTTGTAGTTTATAACGGGTAAATGCATCTAAAGCACCAAGTGGTTCATCCATTAAAATAACTTTCGGTTGATGTACTTGTGCTCTACAAAGTGCAACACGTTGTTTCATCCCACCAGATAATGATTCAGGGAATGCTGAGCCTTTATTATTTAAATCGACACTTTTTAAATGATGGTTAATTTCTTCATTACTCATACGCTTATTTAAACCAATGCGTATATTGTCATAGATATTTTTCCATGGAAAAAGATTATGATGTTGGAATATCATCAAACAATCTGGAGATGGCGTTTGTTTAATTTGACCATTGATATTAACAGAACCAGATGAGGGTGTTAAGAAACCTCCAATAATATTTAATAAAGTTGATTTGCCACATCCACTTTTCCCAATAAAAGTAATGATTTCTCCTTTATCTATATTTAGTTCGAAATCGTTAATGACAGTATTCTCTCCAAATTGATGATGAACTCGATTAATATGAATCACGGTAGACACCTCAATTATTCTTATCGTTTTAATAAGAATTGCGTTTACACTAAAGGGCTATGCAAGTACATAGCCCGTGAAGTGGTTGTTTATGAATTTACTTTTTAGAAAATCTAGTGATTAATCACTTTGTAAAAAGGCAGTAGATGACTGGATTGAATTGCGCTTATATTAAGCTTATTCAACCCTAGTCATCCTTGCCGGGGTGGGACTACGAAATCTTTATTAAAACAAATGATTTCTGTCCCTCTCCCTAAGAACTACTAATCTCAATTCTATTGAGAAAGTAGTTCTTTATATTTTTTCGATGTCATCGATTGGTGTATCTACAGCTTTACGAGCACGGCGTACAGCGTCTTCATCTGGCGCATCGTACATACAAATACATTTTGTCATGTCTTCACAAACATACGTACGTTGGAATTGTACTTCCGGTACTTTTTCGTAGTGAACTGAATTTTTCTTCTTACGTGCTAAATATTGATCCATTGTAATACCTTCTGGGATATTCCAAGTTACAAGGTAGTCAATTTTAGGATCGCCTTTTTTAACTTCATCCAGTTCTTTACCAACTAGACGCACTTCTTTAACTAAATTTATATTAATTGAAGCATCTTCTAGAAATTGTTTTGCTTCAGTATCATTATTTGCTTCTACAATAAAGTAACCATGTGTTAAGTCTTCAGTAGCTTGAACTTCAATTAAAGTAGGTACATCACCAGTTGTTAATTGAGCAGCTTTATCTTCTAATTCTTTTTTATTTGAGGCAAAAGCCAAATCGTTTGCTTCTAGTAAAAATAATGTCATAAATCTTAACCTCCAAATATTAATAGTAGGTGTATAATACAATAAATCTTATCAGATTACAAGGATATGAAAATAAGTAATTTAAATTTTCTGATAAATTATAAAAATAGTATATAGTTAGCGGTTAAATTGTAATGGGTGCAGTAAGGTAAGAAAATATACGTGTATAGATTTAAGTTTTTAAAAAATAAACCCGCACACGTCATTTAACTTTATACGTGTGCGGGTTATTAAATTATAATAGTAATGTTGCTAATATTGGAGCTACGATTACAACAATCACACCAACAATAACTAGAGAAATAGACGCCATAGATGCTTCAGTTTCACCAAATTCTTGTGCAGAAGAAACACCTAACGAATGGCCACTTGTACCAAGTGCTAAACCACGTGCAATAGGATTTGTTATATTAAATAACTTAATTAATTTAGATCCTAAAGCATATATAATCACACCATTTAAAATAACTGCTAGTGATGTCAACTCTTTGATGCCGCCGATATCTGCAGATACGGGTAATGCAATGGCAGTTGTCGCACCTTGAGGTAACATAGATGCTATGATGCCATTAGAAAATTGGAATGCTTCGGCGATAAGATAGATACAAACAAGTGCAGCAGTTGTACCTAATGTGATGCCGCCTAGGATTTGTTTCCAATATTTTTTCAAGACATCGCGACGTTTATATAAAGGTATAGCGAAACATATTGTTGCTGGTTCTAAGAAGAAATTAATGATATCGCCACCGATTTTATAATTTGCGTAATCAATACCAGTTAATTTTAAAAAGGCAATGCCGACGACCATGCTGACAAACAATGGTGTGAACAAGAAAAAGCCATTTGTCTTTTTAAATAAAAAAGTTGCGATGATAAAAGGTATAAGTGATAGTAGAATACCAAAATAAGGTGTATTAATCGCTAAATGTTCAATCATAATTTATCCTCCGCCAATTTTTTTGTTTTGAATTTTTCGGAATAAAGGATTTTGTAATAAGCAACTGAGATAAAAATCCTGTACATAACAACAAGAGCAATGTTGAAATGATAATTAATAATATAATTAGGATTGGACTTGTGCTTAATATGCCTAATGAATTAATGACTGAAACACCTGCTGGTACGAATAAGAAACCAATGTTATTCGTTAATGTGGTTCCAACAGTTTCTACTTGGCCAAGTTTTACAATACCAGTACATAAAGCAATAAATAATAGGACAAGTCCTATTACTGAAGCTGGCATTGGCACCGGCATGAAACTTTCGATGATGTTTGAAATAAACATAATAATCGCTATAACAAGCGCTTGATGGAAAAAATTATATGTTTTAGAGATTTTATTGTGCGTTTTGCGTTGTTCTTTTTCTACTCCCATTTAAAATTGCCTCCCAAAATGATCTTGAGTTAATTATAAAATGAAAGCGATTACGATGGAGCGTTTTTGATGTGACTTACGACACGTTAGAGCTGAAATGCATAAATTGAAATGTGACTATCAATTAAGCCCCATCATTTGTTTGAAAGTTTTCATATAGGAGCGGCTAACCTGAAACCTTAATTGATTTGTCATGGTAAGTTGATACGTATAATTGAACCAATGTTCAATGGTTTGAATATGGGATTTATTAATTAATGTTGCACGATGGATACGCATGAAATTTTGCGTTTCAATTTTCTTTTCATAATGACTCAAAGGCTCTGAAGTTTCGAAATCGTCGAGTGTTGTATTGATTGTAGTAATACCATTGTTGACCGAAACTGCAATAATATCATCTAAGTTAATAATATGAATGCGTTCATTTACCTCAATAGGGAGCACTTTACTTGTTTTTGTTTTTTCGTTGTTTTGAGTATCCATAGAAGCTGTTGTATAACTATCACTATGATGTTCGGTAGTTTGCCCCAAAGCTTGTTCTACTTTGTGAACTGCTTGTGCAATACGTTGTTGCTCAAAAGGTTTAAGGATATAATCGATGGCATCCAATTCAAAAGCCTTTACAGCAAAAGTATCATGCGCTGTGGCAAAGATGATAAAAGGCGCATGTTTCATTTTCTTTATTTTGTTGGCAAGATCAAGACCACTTTCGTCCATTAAATTAATATCAAGAAAAATAACATCATAATCATCATAAAGTAATAGTTCTAATGTCTCAGAAACATTTTCTGCTTTATCAATTTTTTCAAAATGGTTTATTTGATTTAGCAAATAGTGAAGTTCATTACGTGCTAAGGGTTCGTCATCTACAATGATTGCTCTCAATTTTTTCCTCCTCTAAATTATGGTACGGAATCGTACAACTCACTTGTGTGCCTTGGTGATCGGAATGAATTTGAAGACTTGCTTCATAACCAAACAATCCATCTAATCTGCGATTTAAATTTTCTAACGCGCTGCCTGTACCAGATTCTGAATGGACACTGGTTTTACCAATTTTATCAAGTTTTTCATAAGGGATACCATGACCATTATCGGATACGGAAATGACTAAACCTGTTTGAGCTTTGTGTGCTTTTACGATAATTTCGTTATTGTATTTCCTATTTTTAAAAGCATGCTTAATGGCATTCTCAACAAGTATCTGTATAGCAAAAGGCGGTACAAGTGCGCCGTAACAAGTACGATCTATGTCAAACGACACATTGAAGCGGTCCGGATATCTAGCTTGTTCTAGAGATAAATAGGATTCTACTTGTTGTAATTCTTTTTCTAAAGAAATCGTGTTATTACGCGCACCTTGTAAATTAGATCTGAAAAATTGACTGAGTTGTAAAAGTAATTCACGTGCTTTTTCACTATCAATACGTATTAATGCAGAAATGGTATTAATTGCATTAAAGAAAAAATGTGGATTAACTTGTGCTTGAAGTGATTTAATTTCAGCATCACGTATTAAGGCACTTTGTGTTTCAGCTTGACCTAATTCAAGTTGACTGGAAAATATTTCAGCAAGTCCAGTTGCTAATTGTTTATCTGAATAGTTAACATCATATTTATTTGTAAAATATAATTTTAATGTCCCGACAACATCATTCTTGACGCGTAGAGGTACTACGATTGCTGCTTCTAAAGGGCATCCTGGGTGGTTACAACCGATTTCTTCACTAGAATATGCTTCTTTTAAAGTGCCAGATTGAATGGCTCGTTTAGATAAATTAGTAATAATTGCTTTTTGGGCAACATGATGGTCGCTCGCTACGCCAACATGAGTCAAAATATCTTTACGGTTGGTAATTGCTACCGCAGATACGCGCATTAAATTAAGTATAATCTCTGCTGCTTTTTTCGCTGATTGCTCATTCAAACCAGAGCGGAAATAAGGCAATGTCTGGTTAGCAAGCTGTAACACATCATGTGTTTGTATCGCACGCGTTTCTTCCTCTTGTTTAATAGTAGATAAAATAATAGATAAAAATATTGCTGTACCGATGGAATTAATCGAAATCATAGGGATAGCGATGAGTTTTACTAATGTCCACGCATGTTCAGTATTATCAGAAAATAAAAGAATACAAAGCATTTGAATTATTTCTGTTGTACCACCAATGCACGCACCTTTGACTATCGTAGGATAACGGTTAGCACGCATCGCTTTATAGCCAAAATAGCCAGAAATTAAAGCGATGAAAATAGATGAAATCAAGTAAATATATGCATCAGCACCACCAATGTAAACACGATACATACCTGAAATGACGGCAACTGCTAATGCTACAAATGGACCACCGATAAGTCCTGATACGCCAATAGTCAAAACACGTGTATTTGCTAAAGAAGCATCAGGGTCTAGATGGTTATAAACAGTTCCATTAATTATTTCATCGCCTCGGATTTGTATACCAGTGAAGTTTGAAATCATAGAGAAGCAACCAAAAATAATAATTAATTGCCATTGTGAACGTCGTTTCTCGCGCTCATTCATCATTGTTTTAAAATGGTTGATGTTCATTAGTATATAGGCAATAAGTATGATTAAGCCCACACGTTCAAGAAGTAGTATAAATAAATTTAACATAATGCACCCTTATCATAGTTTGTCTTAATATAGTATACAGAAATTTTTTAGCTATATGTTATTGCAGAAAAGTAATTATCATTTTAAGCGATAAAATTTTAGTATAATTCGATGAATTTTAAAGAGAATATTACTCTTTGAGTTTACAAATATACATTTAACGCTGTTTTTTAGCAATATCTATAGCTAAGTGTTATTTTGTTAATATTGGGTTTTTAAATATTTTGTGAAAACGAAAGAAATTATATAATAAATAATTGTCTGATGTTTTCACAAATAAATAAAGCTTAATTTCATTTTAAAAGATTCATTTTGAAATAGATATAGACTTTTTTAGAATATGTTTAATTTGAGTTTAAAAACGTGTATATCTTTTTTGAAGTGATGCAATGCTTTTTGGGGGATATAGGAGGAAAAAAGAATATGGAGTCATCACAATCATTTGAAGGAGATAATAGGCTTCTTGTAGGTATATTTTTAGGAGTTATTACATTCTGGTTATTTGCACAATCTCTTGTAAATATCGTACCAGATCTTCAGTCATCGTTTGATACAAATTATGGCACAATTAACGTGGCAGTAAGTATCACAGCATTATTGTGTGGGCTGTTTGTTGTCGGTGCTGGTGGGCTAGCTGACCGATATGGTAGAGTTAAAATGACATATATAGGATTGATTTTAAGTATTGTCGGTTCATTACTGATTATTATTCCTGGATTTATACCATTGTTAGTAGTTGGTAGAGCCATACAAGGCTTATCTGCTGCGTGTATTATGCCATCAACGTTAGCAATCATTAACGAGTATTACATAGGAAGCCGACGTCAACGCGCCCTGAGCTATTGGTCTATTGGTTCATGGGGCGGTACAGGTATTTGTTCATTATTCGGTGGCATGGTGTCTACCTTTGTAGGTTGGAGATCAATTTTTATTATCTCTATTATTGTGGCACTCGCAGCGATGTATTTAATGAAGCATGCGCCAGAAACAAAGGCGGTTCAAACAAAAGAAACGAAACGCGCCAAATTTGATACGATTGGACTTATTATTTTAATTATTGCAATGTTGAGTGTCAATTTGATTATTACACAAGCTTCAAATTATGGTTTATTTTCACCACTCATTTTGTCATTGATGTTCATTTTTATTGTTGCAGTTATTGGATTCTTATTTTATGAAACAAGAATACACAATCCGCTGATTGATTTTAGGATATTTAAAAATAAAGGTTACACGGGTGCAACAGTATCGAACTTTTTATTAAATGCCGTTGCCGGTACTTTAATTGTAGCGAATACTTATTTTCAATCAGGCCTTCATTTTACATCATTCCAATCTGGCGCAATGACGATTACTTATCTTGTGGCTGTACTTGTAATGATTAGAGTCGGAGAAAAAATACTTCAACACATTGGACCTAAACGTCCAATGTTAATCGGTGCAGGGTTAAATGCTGTTGGTATTATTTTAATTTCACTCACATTCCTACCTACACCGATGTATATCGTTATGTGTATACTTGGTTACTTAATTTATGGTATCGGATTAGGTATGTATGCAACGCCATCTACAGACACTGCTGTTACGACAGCGCCTGATGACAAAGTAGGTGTCGCTTCTGGTGTCTATAAAATGGCGTCCTCTTTAGGTAATTCGTTTGGTGTTGCGTTGTCAGGAACAATATTTACGGTTATGACAACCACTGCGAATATACATGTAGGTGCCATGTATGGTTTGTTATTTAATGCAGCATTAGCTATTATTGCATTTTTAGCTGTTCTATTACTCGTGCCTAAACATCAATTTAATAATTAAAATAGAATGCAAACTGTGATATGAATTGATCCTGGAAGCTTATCTTTCATAGAACGTCATTGTTATTAGAGCGGGACAGAGAAATCATTTCTAGAAGATTTGATTGCTGTTCCGCTCTATTTTTATTATCAAGAAAATTTAAGAATTAATAGTTAAATAAGTGTATTGAAAAATTTTAATACTAAATGCATTGATTATGAAATTCAAAACGGTTTATAATCTAGTAAGCGCTTACATATGGGGGTGATCAATTGACTAAATTATTATGGCAAACATATGAAGACAGATTGATTTTATTAAAACGTTTAGTAAATCATCAAACTGTGACGAATACGGAAGGTGAATTAACATTTCCGAGTTTTATAAAGCAATTATTATTACAGATTCCTTATTTTGAAAAAAATCAGTCACAAATTTTACTTGAGACTACAGAAGATAATAAAGAGGCCGTTGTAGCCTTTTATAAGGCGCCCACGACAACTAAAACGATTGTGTTAATTAGTCATTTCGATACAGTAGATGTAGATGATTATGGCTCATTTCGTGAAGATGCGTTTGACCCAGATAAACTAAAATATGATTTCACACAATACAGCAGTTATTTAAGTACAGATGCTATTGAAGATTTAAAAAATGACACCTACCTCTTTGGTCGGGGCGTGATGGATATGAAGGCTGGGTTAATGTTGCATTTATCATTAATCGAATTAGCAAGTATAGAAGTATGGGATATCAATTTGATATTAGTAACTGTGCCAGATGAAGAAGTAAATTCATCAGGTATGAGAAAAGCAGTGGAAACGATAGCTTCAATAAAACAAACATTTCAATTAGACATTCAACTACATTTGAATAGTGAGCCAACGTTTCAACAAGCAAGTGCAGATGAACAACATTATATCTATTCTGGCTCTATAGGTAAAATTATGCCTGGGGTATTGTGCTACGGAAAAGAAACACATGTAGGTAACCCATTAGATGGTCTGAGTTCTAATTTTATGATGAGTTATATGAATCAAGCAATTGAGTATAACCATTTATTTAAAGAAGAATTTGAAAATGAAACGACACCATTGCCTGTTTCGCTTATGACGAAAGACATTAAACAAACGTATGATGTTCAAACGCCATTTAGGACAATGGGGTTATATAACATGTTTCTATTTAAGCAAAAGCCAGCGGATTTATATAGACAATTTATAGATACGGTCATTCGTGCGACAGAGCGTTGTGAAAGTGATTGGTTAAAAATATTAGAGAACGAAGACATTGAATTTGAAACAAAAATCAACGTCCTCACCTTTGATCAGTTAAAACAATATGCGATTAAACATTATGGCGAATCACGCATCGATAAAGAAATACAACAGGTTATCAAAGAAACGCCGGGGCTTCATATGCAGAGCATTCGTGTGACAGACCGCTTAATGCAAATTTGTCGCAATATCGCACCTGCAGTTGTGACATTTTTTGCGACACCATATTATCCTGCTGTAAATGTTTCATACGATCAAAAAATTGAGGAAACCATCGCATTAGTTAAAGAGACATTTGAAGAAAAATTTCAATGTCAGAGTAAACGTATACATTATTTTAACGGTATCAGTGATAGTAGTTATTTAAATTTTGCTGGAGATATGTCTCAAATGATAACTTACGAAAAGAACACACCGAATTTTAATGCAACGTATACGATTCCATTTGAGGCGATTAAAGAAATTAGTGCGCCGACATTACTTTGTGGTCCTATTGGCAAAGATGCGCATAAAGTGAGTGAACGATTGCATAAAAAAAGTGCTTTTGAAGAATTACCATTTGTGTTAGAGAAACTCATAAAATCATATATTTAATTTCCGATTATCATCTATGGGTTGAGTGTGATGTGGGTATTACGATATATTAAGATTATATACAAATGAGGAACCATATAATTAAATTAGAGAGGTAATGCTATGATAGAGGCGTATAAAGATTATTGGAAAAGATATATAGATTTTAAAGGTAAATCGAATCGTTTAGAATTTTGGACGCCAGTATTGGTACATATTATCAGTATTTTTATCATTGCGTTGATTGGTGCGTTTAGTTTTATTGTCGGTATATTCATTGTAGCAGCAGTATTGTCAGCTTTAATAGGGTTGTTTGGATTAGCTAACATTGTCCCGATGGCTGCAGTGACCTTGCGAAGATTTTATGATGCTGGTCGAAAACGGACAACAGCGATCATATTAATTATTCTATCTGTGGTAGTTAATATTGTCTTTGATATTATCCAAGTTGACAGTATAGCAGTCTTCTTAAACATTGTTTCAATAATTTGTACTATTATATTAGTGATAGAAACACTACTACCTTCGAAAAATGTAGAAGATGCACAATTAAAATGGTTATAAAATATAAAGCATGGAGATGGAAATCATTATGATGAAATGTGATTCCTATCTCCATGTTTTTTTATTAATAAAAATTTGTGAAAAGCACGTTTTTTCATTTAAAAAATCTGAAAATTCATTGTTTTTAGACAGAAGAAAACTATAATATAACTGAAGGAGGGATTTTATGGAATGGCTAAAATTAATAGGTATTATAATTATCATTTTAGGGTTTTTACTTAAAATAGATACCATTGCAGTTATTTTAATTGCAGCTGTCGTGACAGGACTTGTTTCAGGTTTAGATTTATATGCCATATTAGATACATTAGGAAAAGCGTTTGTAGATAATCGTTTAGTTACATTATTTATATTGACGTTGCCGATGGTCGGACTTATTGAAAGATTTGGATTGAAGAAACAAGCCTCTAATATGATTGGCAAGGTTAAGCAAGTGACGAGTGGTCGATTACTGACGATTTATTTAATTATTAGGGAACTTGCTGGAGTAGCATCAATTCGTATAGGTGGTCATCCACAGTTCGTACGTCCATTGATAAATCCGATGGTATAGGGCGCACTAAGGACGCGTTATAATTTAAATGAAAAAGAAATTGATGCCAAAGATATTGAGAAAATAAAAGCTCAGACATCGGCAATGGAAAACTATGGTAATTTCTTTGGTCAAAATTTATTTGTTGGTGCAGCTGGTATATTATTGATGGTTGGTACTTTTCAATCCTTAGGTATTAAAGTGGACGCAGTTCAACTTGTATTAGCGTCTGTACCGATATCCATTATCGTATTTTTAATTGTATGGATAAATAATATACGGTTTGATAAATATTTATATAAGAAATATGGTACAAAGCGGGTGAATAAGGATGAGTGAAAGTATTTTAAATCATATTTTAGAAATTTTTTACATATTAATAGGTCTCCAATTACTTTATACTGCGTTTCGAATACTTAAATCTTCTAAGCATCATAAAAAGTATGGTACGGCATTATTTTGGATTTTATTAGCAATTACATTTATCGCTGGACCTTATATACCTAATGTCTTTAATGGCATATTCATATTAATGATGGGCGGATTGACTTTATTTAAACAAGTTACCATTAAAAATATTGTTCATGTTACAGAAAAAGAAGGAGATATGGGTGCACAAAAATATGGTAATAAATTATTTATACCAGCACTTATATTAGCGATTGCTGCTATTGCTGTCTCAAACTGGACGCCATTGGGTGGCGCAATTGGTTTGGGCATTTCCTCTATATTGGGACTAATTGCAGCATATATGGTGATTAAACCTAAAGTGAAATATATTTTCTATGATAGCGATCGATTAACACAACAAATTGGCACGGTGGGCATACTACCACAATTTCTTGCAGCTTTAGGTGTGCTGTTTACGGTTAGTGGTGTGGGAGATGTGATATCTAAAGGCATTTCGACAATACTACCAGAAGGTAATCATTTAATTGGTGCAACAGCCTATGTCTTAGGCATGGTGTTATTTACCATGCTTATGGGGAACGCATTTGCAGCATTTACTGTGATAACTGCAAGTATTGGTATACCATTTGTTATTGCACAAGGTGGTGATCCAGTTATTGCAGGCGCATTAGCAATGACAGGAGGATTTTGTGGCACATTATTAACGCCAATGGCAGCTAATTTTAATACGTTACCCGTAGCTTTGCTAGAAATGAAAGAAGAGTTTGGTGTGATTAAAGCGCAAGCACCCATTGCAATAATAATGATTATAGTACATATCGCTTTAATGTATGTATGGGCGTTTTAGAAAAAATAAGGTTAAGAAGGGAACATTTATATGAGAATTTTAATAACTGGTTTCGATCCATTTGGTGGAGAACGCGTTAACCCAGCATTAGAAGCTGTGAAATTATTACCTGATGAAATTGGCGCACATAAGATAGATAAGTTAGAAATACCTACTGTTTTTCACAAAAGTAAAGATGTCATTCTATCTCAAATGAAGCGTTATGAATATGATATCGTTTTGGCTATAGGACAAGCTGGTGGGAGATATGAATTAACACCTGAGCGTGTTGGGATTAATGTGGATGATGCACGCATTGCCGATAATGAAGGTAATCAACCGATTGATGAAGTGATACAAGTTGATGGAAATGCAGCATATTTTTCTAATTTGCCAGTCAAACGAATAACAGAAGCGATTAAAGCACAGGGTATTCCATCAAGGTTATCTAATACTGCTGGCACTTTTGTTTGTAATCATATTTTATATCAGCTAGGTTATTTACAAGCAACAGCGTTTCCAAAAATAAAATTTGGCTTTATTCATGTACCATTTGTTCCTGAACAAGTTACTGATAAACCAGAAAAACCGTCTATGTCATTAGAAACGATTCGAATTGGTTTATATGCTGCTTTAGAAGCAATTGTTGAATCAGGAGAAGATATAAAAGTCGCTTTAGGTGAAACACACTAAATAAAATAAACAAATAATGAGACCGAGACATGTATAGATGCCCCGGTCTCATTATTTGTTTATTGGAAAAGTAGATCAAGCAATGATTTTGCGCCGCTTTTTTAATGATCATGTTCTGTACGTGTATAATCCATGCGGACTTCATTATAGGTTTTACCAAAGTATGTTGGCTTTTTATGCTCAGTTGCTTTAAAGCCTATTTGTTCATAGAAATGAATGGCATTTGTGTTTTCTTCAACTACCCATAGCGTCACATTATCAGGATAGGATAATTCTAATGCACGTTGCGTTAAAGCGTAACCAATCATATGACGCTGATAAGCTTCTAATAGATATAATGCATAAATTTCGCTCCAGTCATCTGATTCTGAAATGGATTCTGTTTTACCATAAGTGATAAAACCTACGATTTCATTTTTAACAATTGCTACTAACGTAGGTAAGTTATGCAAGGAGGACTTCTTAATAAATTGTGCTTTATCAAGATTTTCTAGATAGTCATTTACAGATATATGGTTATAAGTGCTCAACCAACTTTCGTAATGGACATTTGCTTTGCTATGTCGATCTTCTTCAGTTAAAGCTCTGATTGTAAATTCCATAGAATGCCTCCCTTACATACTAAATTGATATTATTATAGCATCATTATTTTTGAAAAAGAAATTTTTCAATTCAAAATTGTATGTAATTAGAAATGGGAGATACATTGTATTAAAGTATAAACGATTTTATGATTTCGTTTCTTCTTTTAATTCATCTTGAAGTAATGAAGCTTCATTGCGTACAATTTTGCCATAATATGCATGTGCAAAATGCATTTGTATGATTAAGAATAAACCACCTACTGTCCAATAAAGTCCTAAAGCGGAAGCAGATTGTAACGAAATATAAGTGATAAATATGGGAGATAGTATCATTAAAACATAGTGCGTTTTTCGCTGATCTTTTGGGTAGTGAATGGCATTTACTAAAGTTTGGAAAAAATAAACCACTGCTGCAATTAAAGAAATCCATAGATTTGGCTCAGTTAAATTAAACCAAAGAAAATGTGGATGGCTGTCAATGCCTCCATCACTCGGGAATTTTAAAGTGATAATTAAACCATATAAGATAGGCAACTGAATTAATATAGGTAAACAACCAATCATATTTTTTAAAGGGTTAATATCATATTGTTTATATGTATCCATCAAAAGTTTATTTGCTTCTAGTTTTTCTTCTTGAGTTTTAGCAAGCTTTACATTTTCTTTCAATGTATCAATTTGAGGCTGTACCACTTCAGTTTTTTCACGCATCATGTGCATATTTTAACTTGCAATACCATAAAGGGGAGTAAGAGCACACGTATTAGTAAAACAATGGTAATGATTGCTAAACCATAATTTTCTCCATACAAATGGCCTAAGGCATGTAATAACTTATCGATGGGTTGTACGAATATCATATTGAAAATGCCTTGATCATGATTATGAGTTTGTTGTGACTTATTGCATGCAGTTAGGAAAAGGGGAATCGATAATAAGAATAGCCACTTTATACGCATCATTCATCCCTCCAAATTAGTGTTGATATAAATATAACTTTAACACAATTGAATGAGATTTTTAAGTATTTTTAAAGTAGTAAAAATCGGAAGCATTATATTTATCCATAAGTATAAAAATAAGGCACCACTTTAGTATAGCCTTATGACTAAATTAAAGTAGTACCTTAAGTGTGAAGTTGATATCGAGGACTTAACAACCTACACTAGAACGCAATCAGCATATAGAGATGATTTTAATGTTGTGACACTATCTATCTACGAGCGTCTAATTAAGCAAGCGTTTAAAAAAATTGATTTCTATTACATTGCTTTATTTTGATGCCCAAACAATCTCATTATAATTTATATTTTCACGAACTTGTGAAGCGATATGTGCATCCAATTTATTATTTTGTACAAGTTTATCTAAGAATGCTCTTTGCATGTACAAACCTTCAAGTTTATGCGCTTCTGTAATAGAAGCGGGTGTTTGATTGTTTTTATTTTGATTTTTTCTAATTCTGTGTAATCTATTGTAATACTGGTTTAAAACAATATTTACTTCTAATACGTTGTCACTTGTTTGTTCAGACTTTAAGCGTAATGCAACGTTGTGATTTACAATACGCATGATTTTCTTTACTTCTTGGAAATTAGATTTAAATTGTTTTATCTGTGATGTGTCTGCATGTTTTTTAGCTCTAATTCTCAAAATGAGCATCTGTAATACTACTTTGAATTTATGAAGTGCAGATGATTCCTTGTATTGTCTAGAAGTTTCTAATGCAGAACGATAATTTAAAATAGTTTGACGGTCTACTTTGTTTTGAGAAACTAAGCGTTCCAACGTCTCAGATTCTTCTTCATTGGCAATATCTTCAAGACGCTTCATTTCTTTAGCATTATTATCTTCTGGTGACATTTGCAGTAAAAAGAATAATTCATCAAAATACTCTGATATAACAGTATTATAGTTTATAGACTCATCTTCTTTAGATTTAACTTTAAAGTGTTTAATTACATTTTGAACAATAAGGACTTTGGCAGCAACATAACTCATAGAAGTTGATGCTTTGCGTTGTTCAGACGGTGTAATTAATGGGAGAACGATTTGTGCCATGACTAAACTAATAATTACCATCAAAGAAGCAATAAATAGTAAGTCATTTTTATAAGTAAACGTTTGTTGCTGTGCTAGTAAAGTGGGCAAGGTTAGTGCCATAGATAGCGAAATCGTACCGTGAATACCACACATTGTCATGATAAATGCGTAATGCACCCGTTTTGGCGGTGTTTCTTGATTGTCATTTAAATAGGATTGAATGTTATTCGGATAGTAAAATTGTTTGAATAAGATGAACACCCAAATAAAACGAAATACATAAATGGCTAGAGCGATAAGTAACGTTGTGGTAATTAAAAATTTAATATTTTCTGGTTCTTTATTAATAATTTCAGAAACGACCTTTGGCACGATGAAACCTAACACTACGAAAACAAAGCCATTAAGTACATAACTTAAGGTACTCCAAATTTGATTGTAGTTCATTTGTAACTCTGTTTGAGCACGTATCAAACGATCTCTTTCAAATCCATGAATTAAACCAGCGATGACTACTGCGATAATACCGGACGCGTGTAACATTTCAGCGACAAAATAGACTGCAAAGGGAGTCAGTAATTGAATGAAAATCATTGTATTACCATCTTTAAGCCCTTTATTCATTGATAAATAAATACGCAAACGTACAATTAACATGCCGATAACAATCCCTATTACAACCCCTAATATTGTAGAAATAATAAATTGTTCAATTGCATCAAATGCAGAGAATGCGCCTGTTACTAAAGCAGTCACTGCTATTTTGAACGAAATAATACCAGCAGCATCATTTAACAGAGACTCACCTTCAAGTATAGATAGTGCCCCTTTTGGTAGGATTTTACCTTTAGTGATTGCTTGAACTGCAACGGCATCCGTTGGACAGAGGATTGCAGCAATTGCAAATGCTGCTGGCATAGGAAGTTCCGGCCAAATCCAAGCAATAAAGTAGCCGACGCCAATAACGGTAGTAAATACAAGCGCCATAGCCATCAAAATGATAGGTTTACGATATTCTAACAGCTTAGTTCTTGATACATGTGTGCCTTCAACAAATAGTAATGGTGCGATGACAGCCATCATAAATACTTCTGAATCAAATTCAAAATGCAAGGGGATAGGAAGGACATAAAGACAGACACCTAACGCAATTTGAACAAATGCCATTGGCACTTTAGGGAATTTATTGTGAATAATTGAACTGATTATCACAGCAATAATAAAGATTAGAAAAGCTTCTAGTAATAGCATAAAGACTCCTAGTTATTTTTTTGATTATTATATCTTATCATTATATAAAAATCATAGATAGTCATATATAGAATGTCACTAAATTTAATAAGTATTTCAAAGGATTGATTAGGCGCATCATTTAATACTATTTAACGGAATATGTCATAATGGTGATGTTAAGTTAATAGAGGAATGTGATAAATATGAACATTGGTGTTATTTCGGATTTACATATTGATAGGCATAAATCTCTAAAGCCAAAGGATTATGAATACGAACTCATCAAGGCAATACAGCGTAATCAAGTAGAATTATTATTAATTGCTGGAGATATTTCGAATAATTACAAGTTAACTCAAGCTTTTATTAAATCAGTAGAAGTACAAGCTCAAATAAAAGTTTTATTTATTCCGGGCAATCATGATTTCTGGTCTGCTGATACGAATGCTACATCAGCTGAAATCTTAGAAGAGTATATGGGGATGGAAGCCTGTTTAATCGGTAAACCATACCATTTAAATGACGCTTGGGCAATAGTGGGAAATACGGGGTGGTATGATTATTCATATGCAAGTCCTGAATTTTCACTTGAACGCATTGCACGTAGAAAATACTATGGTGCAACGTGGCAAGATAAGGTGAAAATTGATTGGCCCATGGACGATAGAAAATTATCGAGAATTGCAGCAAATCAAGCCATTAAAGATATAGAAAAAGTCAAAGACAAGCAAATTATTTTAATGACCCATATTGTGACACATCCGAAGTTTGCAGTGCCGATGCCACATCGATTATTTGATTATTTCAATGCTTTTATTGGAACATCTGATTTTGATGAAATTTATAAAAAGTATCCAATCCGTTATAGTATTATGGGACATGTACATTTTAGAAATCGTTTTGATGAACAAGGTGTCACTTATATTTGTCCGTGTCTTGGATATCAACGAGAGTGGCGTTCAGATGATGTGACTCGTGAAATAGATCATGCGCTAAATATCATTCAGATTTAAAACATGCAGAAACTATAAATAGGATAATGAGTTTAATTTCATTGTCGTTTAGTAAAAAAAAGAGAACTAGCGCCCGATCAACCATAAGTGATTTTATCATTTTATGTTTGATTGGGCGCTCGTTTTATTAGCAGTTTTATGATAAATGAAAACTCATGCGGCCAGGCGCATCATAACTTTGCTCTAATTTTGATTTTTTGATTTTCATCAATTGATATTTGGTTGGTATTATAGCTGGTAAGATAAATGATTTTCCTAAGTGGGACCACAAGGGATCAATATAATAATAGTGTTGAGCATCATAACCAACGAGAACGGTGACGTGAATATTAGCTACTAACTTTGTTGGTTGGTTATCTAATTTATAAGTACGACGGTAAGGTCTTTTACCCAGTACGGTATGATAAATAACAACGGGTTGTCCTTGGTCTATAATGTGACATAAATCAGTTAAGGATTGACCAGTGCTATCAACGACATGATTTGAATAGCGTCTAAGATGTGGGACGAGAGCAGTTGGAAAAATAGTCTGATGATAACCTAGTTTTATCCATAAATGATGTCCTACGTATCCTTTATATGGGTTATTTCTATGTCTCGGCCAGTGACGCATAATTTCAGTGGCTGGTATGTTAAGGTGGTTAAATTGTAAAATAATTGCTGCAGAAACACCCTCACAACCCATGATCATCGGAATTGGAAACAATTGGCTGATGGGTTTTACTGATAAAATATTTGAATGCATGATGAAAATCTCCTAGTAAATTTTACTCAACAAAAGTGTGAATGAAGTTAATTGCTATTATTATATATCTATTCATAAAGATTGCCTATTAAGATGCTTGAATTTCGAAGTAATAGTTTGCCATGGATATTCTATATATGTTTTGGTTATAATAGCAAAAAAGAGGGTGGGGAATGCGAATGAATTATATAATTGAAGAGTTGCCAACGTTATCTGTTATTGGTGAGAAAAAGATATATGCCACTGGACAAAAAGCACAAGAAAATATTTTTATGTTTTGGATGGAATTTGATGATAGTGGAAAAAAAGATCAATTATTAGAGCTAGGAAATAATCAATTGCCGGGCTTACTTGGTGTTTGCAAGCCCCATAATAGTGGAGAGATACATTATTTGATAGGCGTAACCAGTGAACATAAAGATGACAAATGGCGGAACATAGAATTGGAAGGTGGCAGATACTTAGTATTTGATGCTAAAGGGCCAGTACCAGAGTCAATTAAAAAAGCGATGCAACAAATTAACAAAGATATTTTACCTAAATTGGATTATGAAATAAGACATGCACCATTTTTTGAATTATACAAAGAAGGGGCCATTAGAGAAGATGACTATGTCACAGAAATATGGTTACCTATTGTTTAATAAAATAGAAAGTAATCACAAGTGGGACAGAAATCCAAGTCTCTAATAGCGTTTTCGTAGTCCTACCTATGCAATCAATGCAAGGATGACCTGGTTAAAGGTATAACTAAGCTAACGCTCATGCTCATGCATAAATCTTGCTAGCATTTTTATGTGGCAATATATGCGTTTGCTGATGCATCAGAATGACTCGTTTCTATAAAATGAAAAAATCTTTTCTTTAAATAAGTGAGACTTTGCATTTTCAATTCAGTCATCTATTACCTAATATAAAAAGAGGCTGCGACATCTATGTTTGTCGCAGCCTCTCATTATTTGATTTTTTAATTAGAACTGTTTTTGAACGTAAATGATTTTAATGAGATTTCGAGTAATACAATGAAAATCGTCGTTATAATCAGAATGATTATATAAGGCATGACACTATATTCTCCTTTTAATCCCACAAGTGGCGACATTATACCACCTAATATAAATTGGAATAAACCAAGTAAACTTGATGCATTGCCACTACCGCCAGTTCTAGATTCCATTGCCAAAGTAAAACTTAAAGGTCCGATTCCAGTAACAGGACAAACATTTAAGAAGAAAGCAATGACTAATACCCAAAGTGGTAAGTGGAATATAAGCGTAAAGCAAATTAGAATAACGCCAGCTATTTGAATCAAGGTTAGTAGTATTAATAACAAATAACGATTTATATATTCAACTAATGTAGCGGTTAACTGACTCACTATAATTAACCCGATACCGTTAATTGCGAATAAAATACTGAATTGTTGTGGCGTCATGTCATAAATTTTTTGAGTGATAAAAGGCGCAGCTGATGAAAAACTAAATAACATCACATACGTTAACCCTTGTAGTAACATAGGTATAATGAAAGCTGGTTTCTTTAATAAGGAACCAAAATCTTTAAAAATAGCTGAAAAGTTAAGTTTTGAGAGATGTCTACTTCTTGTTTCTTCCATTTTAAAAAAGGCAAATAACAAAATTGCAAAACTTATAATGGTTAATATTAAAAATATTGCTTTCCAATTTGCGATAGTTAGTGCATATCCTCCAATTAATGGCGCAATGATACTGATAATGCCATTAACAACAAGTAGAGACGCTAAGCCTTTAGCTAACGCTTTTCCTTTATGTTGATCGC
Source organism: Staphylococcus sp. LKG4-2 (assembly GCF_050955665.1). Classification (NCBI taxonomy): domain Bacteria; kingdom Bacillati; phylum Bacillota; class Bacilli; order Caryophanales; family Staphylococcaceae; genus Staphylococcus; species Staphylococcus sp. LKG4-2. The sequence continues at coordinate 725,915 of NZ_CP194532.1, forward strand.
CAATGGATGCTTTAGCAATGACGATGACGCCACCGCCAGTTAACCCTTGTATGAGACGAAGTGTAAGTAAGATAGACAGCGAAGTCGTGAACACGGCTATTAATGAAGCGATGACATATAATGAAATAATAATTAATGCTACTTTTTTGCGACCATAAGCGTCTGATAGTGGTCCGAAGATAAATTGTCCAACTGCAAGACCAATCATTGCAAATGAAAGAGTGAGTTGTACTTGTGAAGCCGTTGTGTCAAAAGCATTTTGTACATTTGGAAGCGATGGCACATACATATCTATCGTTAAAGGACCAAAGGTAGTCATGATTCCCAACATAATGATGATCATGATGGGTAATCGGGGATTTGAAGTTTTGTCCATATATAATACTCCTTAAAAATCGGATTAAAGTATAGTGTGAAAAAACGGATAATTTCTTAACTAGACTATTATCCCATACGTAAAGATAAATGCAATGGGAAAATTTCTTGTAGAAATGCAATGTATGTTGCATGATATCAACATTGTTATATAATACAATAGATTATGAATAAATTTAATGTAGCATATTTACAATGAATCACAATACGAATCATTTAAATCACACAATTGAGATACAAGATAGATAATGTTTGGTTATAAAGGAGTAAATGAATGAGCTTAAGTAAAACACAATATGAAGTAATTAAATTCATCATAGTAGGTGGCATAAATACGTTTAATTATTATGTGGTCTATTTAATATTATTAAAATTATTAGGTATTAATTATTTAATCAGTCATGTAAGTGGGTTTGTAGTCAGCTTTATTATTTCGTATTATTTGAACTGCTATTTTGTTTATAAAGTAAAACCTACATGGCGAAAATTTATACAATTTCCGTTGACACAGGTTGTAAACATGGGAATGCAAACAGGTTTATTATACGTATTTGTACAATGGTTTCATATATCATCGGTCATTGCACCGTTTGCTGGATTAATTATCACGATTCCAATTACCTTTGTCTTATCAAAATATATATTAAGAGACGAGTGATACAAAGTTCCTGTTATAAAAGGGAACACCAACTTTATTTAGTCTTTTTAGTTGAAGGAAACAACCAAGAAATCAATTTCTAATAATTAATTTCTTAATTGTTTCCTTTATTTTTATGCAATTTGATAGTGATTTTTAGGAAAGGCTAAATAAATAATTAAAATAATTATATTAAATAATTTTATAATAAAAAATGTTGTAAATGTTGTTTTGATGCGTCATAATATATTATCCAATATCAATTAAGGTGGAAACAGACATGACACAAAGTGAGAATTTAAAAATCGCTCAAAAAGGCGCATATCTTAGTTTAATTGTTTATATCATTCTGTCTATAGTAAAGTATTTTGTTGGTTATGTATATGACTCAGCAGCAGTAAGAGCGGATAGTTTAAATAATATGACGGATATTATCGTTTCGCTAGCTGTAATTATAGGATTGAAAATTTCAATAAAACCTGCGGATAAAAATCATCCATACGGTCATTTAAAATCAGAAAATATTTCCACACTGCTTGTTTCATTTATTATCATGTTTGTTGGTATTCAAGTTGTTATAGAAAATTTCCCTCGAATTTTTTCAGGGGCACATGCAACACCAAATGCAATCACGATTTATGTCAGTGTTATCAGTGGTGTCATCATGATCATAGTCTTCTTTATTAATCAAAAATTAGCTAAACGTACAAATAGTAGTTCTCTAAATTCTGCAGCAAAAGATAACTTGTCTGATGCTTTGGTCAGTATTGGTACGGCTATTGGCTTAGTATTTACACAAATCGGCTTTCCAATTGTGGATATAATATTAGCGACAATCTTAGGCCTACTTATAATATATACAGGCTTTGGAATTTTTAAAGAATCTATCTTCACTTTGAGCGATGGATTCAATGAGCAAGAATTAGATGCATATAAAAATTATGTCTTAGAAATAGAAGAGGTTATTGATGTTCAGTCAATTAAAGGTCGATATCATGGCAGTAGCATCTTTGTAGATGTCACTATTGTAGTGGAATCTGATTTATCTTTGGAAGAAGCACATCATATTTGTGACAAAGTAGAACATCACATGCATGAAAAAGGTATTTCTTCAGTTTATGTACATCCAGAACCTGTTTCCATACAATGAAAAATGAGCGTGTCAATATGTGACTTGACTGTAAAAGCGTTTGAGATCTAAATATTCATATTTTAACTATCAGTTATTTTGTATATAAAAATGATGTTATCAAAATCAGTTATGCTCTTACAAAGGCATTTATTGCTTTCTTGAGTAGCTTTAAATACAGGCCTAATTAGAATCAATAATGATTTGATATCATCGTAAAAAAACAGCAATTTCTATTTTATTACAATAGAAATTGCTGTTTTCATTAGTCTAAGTTATTTATTTTAAAGTCACTCTCGTGACATGATACTTACCACCAACCGTTAGCTAAACGGAAGTCAATTGCTGCATCTATTGAACCATAACGGTCTTCAGCATATTTAATCATACCTTTAGTTTGTTCTTCAACTGAGCCTTTTCCCCAAGCTTCTTTCGTTTGTCCTAAACCTCTATATCCTAATTCATTTACTGCATCAGGATTACCACTTGATTCAGGCATTACAATATTGTCCCATAATGCTTTAGTTCCACCAGCTTCGATAAATTGGCTGTATACATCGCTATTAGATTGAGATGATTGTTGTACTGGTGTTTCTGCAGCATCCGCTGTTGATGTTACGCCGTATCCAGTAGCTGCAATTGTAATTGATGCGAAAGATGCTAATAATAATTTTTTCATAGTTTAAAAATCCTCCTAATGAATGTACCTGTCTGTTTTAATATAATGAACAGGTTTGTGTTCTAATTTGTTTAAAGTACTATTTATTTAATTTACTGCCTTATTTGCTTTGCTTTTTTTCAACGATTACAACTATAACACCTAATTTTATAACGTAGGTTACAGTAAAATAAAAAGAAAGTATCTTTTGTGAATAAAGGACTACAATTATTTCAAAAGCTATTGTAAATTGTTATAATTTTAATATATCAAAGCAAAGACGACAGCATAAATGCGATTATTAAAGTATTTATGGGATATGTTATGCATATGCGAATTGTAATATTACTGTAAATATCGCAAAAAATTTAATTTCACTTAATGAAAGAAGGAATATTATGCCAAAATTAATTTTATGTAGACATGGACAAAGTGTGTGGAATGCAGAAAACCTATTTACAGGATGGGCAGATGTTGATCTATCAGAACAGGGCGAAAATGAAGCCATAACATCTGGTAAAAAATTAAAAGCACAAGGCATTGAAATCGATATAGTTTATACATCTTTACTCGAACGTGCGATTAAAACAACTTATCACTTATTAAATGAATCTAATCAATTATTTATTCCTATAATTAAATCTTGGAGATTAAATGAAAGACATTATGGTGGTTTACAAGGACTAAATAAAGATGATGCACGTAAAAAGTTTGGTGAAGATCAAGTACATATTTGGAGACGTTCATATGATGTTGCACCGCCAAAACAAGATGAAGCACAACGAGAAAGTTATTTAAATGACCGTAAATATGAACATTTGGATAGACGTGTCATGCCTGAATCTGAAAGCCTAAAAGATACGTTAGTAAGAGTGATACCGTATTGGAACGATCAAATTTCTCAACAACTTTTAGATGGTAAAACAGTGTTAGTATCAGCTCATGGTAATTCATTACGTGCATTGATTAAGTATTTAGAGAATGTTTCTGATGAAGATATCGTTGGATATGAAATTAAAACAGGTGCACCATTAATATATGAACTTACAGATGACTTACAAGTTATAGACAAATATTACTTATAATTGAAAGTAATAGTAAATAGCCTTTAAAAAGCAAACCAGTCAGAAAAAATAATTTTAATAAGAGTTTGTAGTAGTAGGGCACCAAGGATAGCTAATCAAATAGGTTATCTAAAGGAAGATAATTATTATGCATATGTTTAAAAGAGTCTGAGACAAAAATAGATGTCTTAGACTCTTTTAATTGTGGAAAAAATAGTTGGATATTAAAAATAACGTGGCATGTTTAAAATGACAGCGACATGCTATGAAGATAAATTATTTACTACGCTTATGTTGTTGAATAATTTTGCGTGCGCGTTTACGTGTTTTGATATTAGGACTATTTAAATTTCTACGTGCTGTTTGTAAGTCTAATTTCATACATAAAACCTCCTTTATAGAAATTGATTATGAATTAAAAAGTACGTTTTGTAAATAGTAATTATTACGATTTACGATTAATTTTTTATCTAATAACCTAATTTGTAAAAATTACCATTTTTTTGAGTTATTTTAATGTCAGATAAACATTTTATATGTATAATGCATAAATGCGACAAATAAATATGCTAAAGACGAATGTGTAAATAGGAGATAAAAATGACTCAAAAAACAAAAATAATTATGATTCTAATGATGTTGTTTGGTGGTTTCTTTGGACTATTAAATGAAACACTGTTAACAACCGCATTACCGAGTATAATGAAAGATTTTGATATAGATTATACGCAAGTACAATGGCTTACAACTGCCTTTTTATTAACAAACGGCATTGTTGTTCCGTTATCAGCAATGATTATACAACGTTTTTCAACAAGACAAGTTTTCTTAACTGCAATTTTTATATTCTTTATCGGTACAATCATTGCAGGATTTAGTCCGAATTTTACGGTTTTATTATGTGCAAGAATTGTGCAGGCAATGGGATCAGGTATTATGATGCCATTAATGATGACTACAATTTTAGATGTTTTCGAACCACATGAACGTGGTAAATACATGGGGACCTTTGGTTTAGTTATCGGTTTAGCGCCTGCCATTGGTCCAACGCTTTCAGGTTATTTAGTGGAGTATTTTGATTGGCGTTCACTATTTCATGTCGTTGCGCCGATTGCAGCGCTAACATTTCTTGGTGCAATAAAATTTGTGAAAAATGTTGGTACCAACAGGAAAGCGCCTATTGATATATTATCTATAGCCTTATCAGTCTTAGGCTTTGGTGGTTTACTTTATGGGACAAGTTCTTTATCTCGAGATGGATGGAATGATCCTGTTGTACTGACAACAGTTATTGGCGGCTTAATATTAGTCGTGTTATTCATTTTCCGTCAAACAAGATTAGAAACCCCGTTACTTGATTTTTCAGTATTTAAAAATAGTCAATTTGCAGTGGGAATTGTTATCATGGCCTTTACGATGATTGCTATGATAGGTTCGGAAACAGTATTACCAATGTTTGTGCAAAATATTATGAAAGATACAGCATTACAGTCTGGTTTAATATTATTACCTGGTGCAATTGTGATGGGTATTATGTCAGTGGCTTCAGGTTTCCTATATGAAAAATATGGTGCAAAAATACTTGCATTTATAGGTATGCTGATTGTCGTTGTAACAAGTTCATACTTTATATTTATGGATGAAAACACATCATCAGCTATATTAGCGACAATTTACGCTATTAGAATGATTGGTATAGCACTTGGTTTAATGCCACTTATGACGCATACAATGAACCAATTGTCACGAGAGATGAATGCGCATGGCTCATCTATGACTAATACAGTTCAACAGATATCAGCTTCCATAGGGACGGCAGGTTTAATAACAATTATGAGTCAAGTAGCAAAAGACTTTTCACCTAATATGAGTGATTATAAAGGAATGGATAAAAAAGAAATGGCAATGCAAATACAACATGAAGCATTGTTAAGTGGTTATCACGCAGCATTTTGGTTTGCTGTAATCATTTCTATTATCAGTTTAATCAGTGTATTTATGCTTAAAAGTAAACGTAAAATAAATCAAGAGCAACAAGAACTCGAACAACAACAAAGCAAATAATTATTAAAAGACCGAAACTGTCTGCAGCGTGTATGCTGCCGACAGTTTTTATATTATTATCGAGCAAGACGAATTTAGTGTTTTAAATGATAGGATTATGGTATTTTTAATGTTACATCATAAGATTTATAGGAAAAGGGTGAAAGGCTTTATAGAACATTCGATGCGTTTATATGAAGAACCATTTCGGTTAGTAAGTAATAGTACAAAAACTGTAGAAGTTAGATTGAATGATGAGAAAAGACAAGCAGTGCAAATAGGCGATTTCATAGAATTTACTAATTTAGCAACAGGTGAACAAGTGAAGGTGAAAGTGGGTAATGTTAAAGTGTACGATTCGTTCCAAGCATTACTACAACATTATTCAAATAAAGAAGTAGGTTTTAGTGATGAGATACAATTATCTCAAAAATTAGCATCTATCTATCAAATATATAATCAAACTGACGAACTTCATTTGGGTGCATTAGCAATTGAAATACATTTAGTTCCATAATAGAGAAATGTATTTTGTAAAAGCATAACTTAGTACATGAAAAAAGGTTTAGGACATCAAAATGAATTGCACCCCGTCAAGTAGACAAATAAATAATTAAATTATCGGTTAATCTCGGTTTATACGAGATTAGCCATTTTTAATGTAATTCTTTCATTATTAAAGAATGTTATATACTCATTGATAACTTGAAACGCTTGTTCTATAGTTTCAAATTTAAAGTTTTTATAACCCCTATAAATTTCAGATTTAATAATTCCCCAAACACCTTCCATAGGTCCATTATCAATGCATCTTCCAACTCGAGACATACTTTGTATCATATTATGTTGATTTAACTTATTTTTAAATAATCTGGATGTATACTGAAAACCACGATCGCTATGAAATATAATACCTTCGGTATCAGTTACAGTATTAACTGCCTTATCAAATGTTTCAAATACGAGTTGATTGTTATTTGAGCTTCCTAATACATGACTTACAATTTTACCTGATCCCAAATCATATATCGCACTAAGATATATTTTATTTCCATTTTTAAGTTGTAATTCAGTTACATCTGTTAGCCATTTTTTATTAGCCTTACTTTCTTGAAATTTACGATTTAATTCGTTTTCGGCTATGGTTTGTGGGTTGCTAGGTTTATAGCGCTTACGTTTTCGGCGAATAACTGCTTTTAAATTCAGTTGATTCATCAACCGATAAACACGTTTATGGTTTACTTCTTTCTGTAAATATAGGCGAATATAAATATAAATCCTCCTATATCCATAAATACCTTTATATTTTTTATAAATATGTTTTATTTCTTCTAACAATACTTGGTTTTCAATTTCTTTTTGTGTGGGATTACGATGTAACCATTTATAAAAACTTGCACGGGAAATCTTTAAAATTTGGCATAAATGCTTAATAGGAAATTCATTTTTTAGCGTTTCAATCGTTTCGTATGCGACGATTTGCTTGTTTTTTGGTTTATCATCTCTCTTTCTATTTCTTGATATTTTTTTAGTACTTTATTTTCCATTTCTAGTATTTTATTCCGACTTTTTAGAGCTTGAATTTCAGCTTCTTTCTGTTCTTCTGGTGTTAATATAGATTTAGGTTTGCCTTTGCCTCGACCATCTTGAAGGCCATCGCGGCCATGTACTTTATATTTTTGTACCCATTGGTACAATTGACCATAACTGATACCGTATTTTTCAGCACAGTCTTTATAATTAATTTCATTATCTAAATAGTATTCTACAATTTTAAGACGTTCTTGGAATGTTGTTTTTTTACCCTTCATCGTATACACCTCATTTTTAGGAGAAGAATTGATATTCTCTTTTCTTCCAGTATAACGATTTACCCATCTACGTACAGTTTCATGAGCAGAAATATTATATTTAATGGCTAAATTTTTATAAGATATGCCATCATTCAAATACTCTTGAACCACATTCTTTTTAAATTGAAGTGTATACTTATTATTTTGTGAATTGCGTATAAAAGATTGTATACCGTTGGTTAAATATTTGTTGTACATGTATCGGAGATGGCCTGGAGAGATATCAATATCAACTACATCTACAATATTTTCGAAACTCATACCATTTTCATATTTAGCAAAAATCAATTCTAATAAATCTAGATCAACGATTTTTTTAGACATAGAAAAACTCCCTTCAAAGTTTTCATTTTTTAAATGTCTACTTTGAAGGGAGCATATCAAAACATGTCCTAAACCTTTTTTATTTCATAGTTACACAATGAGGCTATAATTTTCCAATTCGTTTTCCTAGTTTGTAGAGTAATGGTTTGATTGGCTTAACAAAATCTCCAATATATTCTTCAACATCTGCATTGAAGCCTTTTTTGAACTGTTGAACGCCATAATCAATGGCGTCTTCACTAAAGTCACCAGTGATCCCGTAAAAATTATAACGATCGATATTGTGATTCTTTGCAAATTTAATCATTTCCCACTGCAGCTTATAAGCACCCATATAGGCATTATAGTCTGGATTAGAACCACTAGATAAATAATATACTTCATAATCATTATAAATATAGATAGCAGCTGCTAAGTCTAAGACTGGGCCATCCGTCGTAATTGTCTTATTAGTATCATCAATTTTGCGTTGTGTACTGACAATTTGTTGATTAAGTTGTGTTTGTTTCGTTTTTTGTTTTTTAGAATTTGGACTTTCTTGTAATGCAGCTTCCACGTCTTTCATTTGATGATTTAATGTGTCTAGTTTTTGTTTAAGGCCGTTAACGTATTCGCTTAAATCAATATATGCTAATTGTATTGAAGCAAAGCCCTGGTAATCTTTTTGTAATTGTTCAAAGTATGGTTCGTCACGGAAGCTGAAGCCATGTTTTTCTTCAGCCATCTTAAATAGTTTGAAAAAACGATCGGTTTCTTCTATAGGAAGTTGACGTACTTTAACGCCCATTTCTTCAGTACGTTTGATATTACGTCGCGTTTGGTAATCCATTTCTTTAAGTAATTGTTGTTCTGATTTGTCTTTTAAATCTAAGACAGATAGCCAACGTATTTGGCTCGTTTTTGAATAACCTACAGGATAACCTTGATGTTTATAACCTAGTTTTTCTAAAGTGCTTATAAGCATTCGATTATCGTAAGATTTCTTGATTTCGCCATCAGCATTTCTCAAGTTTTCTAAGATATACGGATCAAGTAATACGTATAGGCAATTATGTTGTTTAAGATATTTTGTTAATTCGCTAAAGTAAAAATCAACTAGTGACAAATTGGTATAGTCTAAGATAGGTCCACGTTGACTATAAAAATATTTAAAGAATTTTAGCGCGCGTGCTTCTGTAAACATACCAGCAGCAATGACTTCGTCATTGTCGTCTTTAACACCTAACAAGTGTGCATTGTATTGAGCTTCATAATTAACACGTGATTGTGTGTAATGTGAAAAGTGATTTTGTGTGAATGTTTGGAATTCTTCAGGGGTAAGATTCACAAAGAACATATATTTTGCCTCCTTAAATGGCAACGTTTATTTTGAAATTGAGTTGGACAACTTATAAGTAGTATACCAAATTTACTATTAAATGCCATGTTTTACAAAAAAACAGATTGCAATATTAAAAATATTTTTATTAAATAGTGTATCACATTGGTAGGCTATATACTTTAAAAATATTATAGTACATTTTGCTAATTCAGTGTATGATATTACTTACGGTTATAATGTATATCAAAGTATTTAATTTAAAAAGAGGATTGTTTTAGGAGTGAAATAAAGTATGAAAAAGATTATAACGCTAATTGTCATCTCTACATTAATGATTGCTGGGTGTAGTAGTGGTAAATATGCAGATAAAATAGATAAAGCAGTAAATAAACAACAACATTATCAGAAAAAACTTGCAGAACAACACAAAGGTGATATTGAACGCAAATTTGACAAAAAAGATGCCAATATATATGTATATGAAAAAGGCAAATTTGTAATCATTGCCTATAAACCTATTAAGAATGATGAAGAGATTCATTATTATGCTTATGAATATAAAGATGGTAAAACAACATTTAAAAAAGATTTTAATTCAAAAGGCTATATACAGAAACATGACCCAGACTATAAAGAAGAAAATATGGATTTAGACGAATAACGAGTAAATGAAATTGAGGTGTAATAAATGAAAAAAGCATGGTTATCAATCGTGCTAGTGCTTACACTTGTATTAGCAACTGCTTGTACCAACCCAGAAGATACACATAAAGATGATAAAACAACGTCTGATGGGAAAATAAAGATTATTGAGTATGGCGATTTTAAGTGCCCATATTGTAAAAAAGTCGAAAAAAATGTAATGCCAAAATTGAAAAAGCACTATATTGATACAGATAAAGTGGACTATCAATTTGTTAATATGGCATTTTTAGGTGATGATTCTATTATTGGTTCAAGAGCAGGTCATGCTGTACAAAGGCTAGCACCAGAACAATATTTAAAATTTCAAGAATTAATGTTTAAACAACAACCTAATTCAGAAAAAGCATGGATTACAAATCAAATAGTTGATCAACAAATAGATAAACTTAAAATTAATACGACGCTTAAAAAAGAAATCAAAGACGACTATAAACAAGAAAATAGTAAATCTTGGGTAGCTGCAAAAAAGGATCAAAAGCAATATAAAGATAACCATATTGAAACAGCGCCTACTGTTTTCGTCCATGGCCAAAAAGTAGAAGATCCTTATGATTTTGAGAATTACAAAAAAATATTAGAAAAAGAGTAGAAATTTAACTAAAAGTTGAAATGAGCACAGACAAGTATAATCACATTTTTGATTTTACTTGTCTGTGTTTTTTCTCAGCATTAAATCGTAATAATTACGAAAATTTTATATTTAGTATTGTTTTTATGAGGAAGAAAGCATATAATAATAAATCGTAACAATTACTATTTAGGAGGTTTTAAAATTGAAACAAATTACATACATTAGTATTATGGTTCTGGCATTCATGGTAGTTCTAGCCGGTTGTGGAAAAGGAGAGTCCGATAATACAAAATCGAATGAAAAAATAAAAATAAATACAACTGTTTTCCCTTTGAAGTCATTTGCTGAACAAATAGGTGGTAAACACGTAGAGGTGAATTCTATCTACCCAGCTGGAACAGATTTACATAATTACGAACCTACACAAAAAGATATAATTAATGCATCAAAAGCGGACTTATTTCTATATACTGGTGACAATTTAGATCCAGTTGCTAAAAAAGTAGCAAGTACAATTAAAAAAGATGATAAAAAATTAGCACTTGAAGATAAATTAGATAAATCTCAATTGCTTACGGACCAACATAGTCATGAAGAAGAAGGACATGACCATGATGAACATCACCATCATGGCGGATACGATCCTCATGTTTGGTTAGATCCTAAATTTGATCAGACATTTGCTAAAGAGATTAAAGATGAACTAATTAAGAAGGATCCTAAACACAAGAAAACATATGAAAAAAACTATGAAAAATTAAATAAGGATTTAAAAGAAATAGATAAAGATTTGAAATCTATTACTGAAAATAAAGAAGGTAATACGATATTTATATCTCATGAATCTATTGGATATCTTGCAGAAAGATATGATTTTGTTCAAAAAGGTGTACAAAATATGAATGCTGAAGATCCTTCACAAAAATCATTGTCGAACATTGTGAAAGAAATTAAAGATTCTGGAGCTAAATATATTTTATATGAAGATAATGTATCAAATAAAGTGACAGACACAATACGTAAAGAAACAGAGGCAAAACCTTTAAAATTTTATAATATGGAATCTTTAAATAAATCGCAGCAACAAGATTATAAGTTGAGTTATCAATCATTGATGAAGAAAAATATTATAAATATGGATAAAGCATTAAGTGATTCTATTCAAACTGAAGACGATAAGGAACAAAGTAAACATGATAAAGCGATTTCTGACGGTTATTTTAAAGATAGCCAAGTTAAAGATAGAACATTGGGTGATTATAAAGGCAACTGGCAATCAGTTTATCCTTACTTAAAAGATGGCACTTTGGATGAAGTTATGGAACATAAAGCAGAAGATGATGATTCCATGTCTGCTAAAGCATATAAGTCATATTATGAAAAAGGTTATAAAACAGATATAAGTCATATTACTATTTCAAACGATACAATAACGTTTGAAAAAGATGGTAAAAAAGAAACTGGGAAATATGTATATGATGGCAAAGATATTTTAAAATATGAAAAAGGTAACAGAGGTGTGAGATATACTTTTAAATTAGTAGATCAAAATAGTCATTTACCTAAATATGTACAGTTCAGTGATCATAATATTGAACCGAAAAAAGCTGCACATTTCCATATTTTTATGGGCAATAATAAAGATAAAATTTTAAAAGAATTAGATAATTGGCCAACATATTATCCAAATTCGTTAAGTAGCGAGGAAATTAAAGAGGAAATGTTAGCTCATTAAGAATGATAATTTTCAATAAAACCTTCACAATTGTTTGAATCTTCAAATGAATACTTTATTCAGAAATGGGAATAATGAATTTAGAAGAAAATATTTAAGATTTTTGTTTGATATATTTTATATACTTGGTATAATAAATGTATAAACAAAACTTATAATACTTTGGAGGTATAGTGATAATGACAAAATTTAATTTCGATGCAGCACATTCAGTAGTAGAATTTTCAGTAAAACATTTAATGATTTCAAATATTAAAGGTAGATTTACAGAGTTTGATGCAAATATTGATGGCGACATTAATGATTTAAGTACAATTAAAGGTGATTTTACAATTAATGCGAGCTCTATTGATACACGTGTAGATGATCGTGATGCGCATTTACGTAGTGGAGATTTCTTAGATGTAGAAAATAATCCAGAAATCAAATTTGAAATTACTAAAGCAGATGAAAAATCAATCACAGGTAATGTAACAATTAAAGGCGAAACGAATGAAGAAACTTTTGACTTATCATATGAAGGCCAAAGTAAAAACCCAATGAACGGTGCAACAACGGTTGGATTTATTGTTAACGGTTCTATTAACCGTGAAAAATATGGCATCACGTTCAACCAAGCACTTGAAACTGGTGGCGTAATGATTGGTAAAGATGTGAAATTCCAAGTGAGTTTAGAATTCGCATTAGAAGACTAAACTATATAAAAAACTACTAGATTATCGAGTAGGTTCAGACTGCCGACAAAGTCTTTGACTTTGTCGGCAGTTTTTTTGTGCACGCTTTCCGTTGGCACTGCCATAACCTGTAGTCTTCGGCTAGTGCTTTTCCCGTAGGAGTCGGTCCAAATAAATGCCAATACATTAAAAACATGAGAAAATCTAAATTAAAAAGCCGTAATGTTTATTACATTGAATTACGCAAACGATAAAAAAATAGACCAAACTAACACAAAATTAATGCAGTAGCTTGGTCTATATTTGAAACAAATTGTTAATCGAGTAGCTTTTTATATTTAATTATTGTCGATTGATTTTTTGTCACGATAATATTGTACAACAATATAAGCAATGAAAGATAAAGAGATAATTGTTAATACAATAGATGAAATGATTAAGAAATTTTTATTAGAGTAATCGCCGCCAGTAAATATCCGGCTTATTATGTTAGGCAGACTTAAGATTAAAATAAGACCAGCAAAATATTTTTTCTTTAATAGCAAGCAAATGGCCATTGTTAGTAATAAAAGTATTATGCCAATAATAAAATTAGTAGTTTGATTAGGTGACCAAAAAATAAATATTGGATAATGTCGTAATAAATACTCACTTAATATATAAATACCGAAGACGATAGCTGATGAAAAACCGACAGCAATATAAGTCTTTTTACTATCTCCCCATGTCATAATTAATTTTTTAATGACAAATAATATAAGTACTAAAGAACCTATAAATATAAATAGTATATAAAGCATGAGCGCTAACGTTAGTTGAAATGAGTTATCAAGCATCCTAGGAATGACTACCATAATAATCATGAAAGAAATGAAATAAAATATATATTTATAAATACCTTGTGTTAAATTTAGTTCCTTTGAAAATGTGTCGGCATAGTTTTTTATAGGTGTATTCAATAAGTCATCGACATTTTCGTTTTGTGCTTCAGCAGTGGTAATATGGTCACGTAATTCTTCTTCAATCGCGTTAACATCTTTTTCGTTTTATCACGAAATAATAATTCGATACGCAGCTTTAGTAAAAAATCTTCAGCTTTTTTAGTTAACATCGTTTACACTCCTCATCAAATTATTCATACCATTATTCAAATAATGCCAATTTGCTTTAAATTGATTTAATTCATTTTTACCAGTATCAGTAATTGAGTAATATTTATGTTTAGGTCCACCAGTCATCGATTTTTTAGAAACACTTGTAACATAACCTTTTTTATTTAAGCGTAATAATACTGGATAAATACTGCCATCACTGATTTCTGGAAATTGTTGTGATTTTAATTTGTCTAATATTTCATAGCCATAAGTTTCGCCTTGTGCAATTAAACCTAAAATAGCTCCATCTAACAATCCTTTCATCATTTGATCAGATATTGACATATAATCCCTCTTTTCACTATCTTATAATAAAAGATAGTATAAATTTTGATTAATGTTTAAATTGGGTATAGTTATTAAAAAGAAGGGGTTGATAAAATGACGATAGATTTACCTAAAATAGGGAAACCAGCGACGAATGCATTACACCATATAGGGGTAAAAACATTAGAAGATATTGCTGGATATGATAGAACGACATTATTAGCAATACATGGTGTAGGACCGAAAGCAATGGATATATTGGAAGATAACTTGAAAAAACATAACATGAATTTTAAAGAGGATATTGGATTTGATGTGCCATTTCACTTAACTGGTGATTTGAAATGTGATAACGCACCTAAGAGAAGAGTCATGCTAGATTTTTTAATTGGCTCAGCACTTGTGGATAAAGACAAATTGCAAGCGATCGTTGCAGAGGATTTTAAATGGGAAGTAGTAGACGCATTTCAATTAACTGGATTTGACGCATTTTATCAAGAGCTTGAAGACCACAAAGAAACTATTGTATCCATAGATGTGAAAATGAATATAAGTCACGGTAAATCTGGTGCATTGCATGGTACGCAGATTTTGGAAAATGGTACAACGATTTATTTTGCTGATATGTTTGAATTTACAAGTCACCGTAAAGATGCCAAAGTTAAATCAATAACATCATATATAATAATGAATGAAGGAGAATCATAAATGAGTGTAAAAATTGTAGAAAATAACATCATATTTACGAGGGAATTTAAAGCTACTGCAGAACAAATTTTTAAAGCATATACAGACCAAAATTTATTTGAAAAATGGTTTCACCCACAAGGTGCCACTACAGAAGTGTATGAATCTGATGTACAAACGGGTGGGAATGCCTTTTTTGCTATACGCGCACCACAAGGTACGAGCTATACTGTAACGCAATATACCGAAGTGATACAACCCACGCTGATTGATTATAATGATTATTTTGCAGATAAAGATGGTAATATTGATCAAAAAATGGCTGGTATGCACAATACGATTCATATTGAAGATAACGATAATGGTGTAGCAAAGCTTACTTCAGTTGCTGTATTACCCGACCCTAAAGCGGCACAACAATTATTAGATATGGGTGTCGAAGAAGGTATGAATAGTACGTTTGATAACTTAGAGACATTATTAGAAACTTTATAACAGTAAAACTTCAAAAAAATGTTGTAATTGGCATAGTAATCATTTAGCGTTTTTCGATATAATAGTATTGAAAAGAGGTGTGTGTATTGAATAAACGTTACATGAAAGTACTTGGTTTGTATTCATTTAGTACATTAATTCCTACAGTATTATTAAATGAAAAAACCTTAAGTAGTCATACATTTAAATGGTTCTTACGTACATTAGCTGGATATGGTATTTTTGCCTATGGTCTACATTTTTTAAGTAAATTTAAACAATAATACTATAGTTGTTTAACCAAAAAGGGGATGGGCAGAAATCAAATTTTCTAATAGAGATTTCGTACTCCCACCTATGCAATCAAGGCAACGATGACTTGTATAAAGGTTCACCTGAACTAATGCTCATGTATATGTCTTTCTAGAAATTTCATGTGGTATATAGGCTTTGGCTTATGCATTAGAGCGTCTCGTTTCCATGGGAATGGAAAAATCATTTCTTTAAACAAGTGAGTCTTTATATTTTAATTCAGTCATCTACTGACTAATTGAAAACAGCCTGAGACATCTATTTTGTCTCAGGCTGTTTTATTTATAATATTAATTGAGGGACTCACCATTTGTTTTAATCACATTACGGTACCAATCAAAGGAAGCTTTTTTCTTACGTTCTAAAGTACCATGTCCTTCATTATCTCTATCTACATAAATGAGACCATAACGTTTTTTCATTTCTCCAGTTGTAAATGAAATAATATCAATGATTCCCCATGGTGTATAACCCATTAAAAAGTAAGTTACGTAAGCATTTTTAAAAATGATCAATGACCGATTGGATTGTATACGTGTTTAGTTTATTAATTATGGTTGTATCAACTTCACTATAAATTTCATCTAGCGCATGGCTAATATTTTTACCTACATGACAATGTTGATTGGTATCTTTATGAATTTTTGCGAAATGCATTGTTTCTGAAAAGATAAGTTGGTATAGGTCGCCTAAGTGAATGTCATTTGCGGAAGAAGATAGACTGTATCCCGAGATACCTTGACTACTTTGAATATAATGACCGTCTCTTAAATAACGACATATTTTACGAACTAGTGTGGCATTACTATTGATGCTATCTGCTATATATTGACTAGACACTGGTTCTTTTTCAGTGGCTAATAGTGTAAGAATGTGTATGGACACAGAAAATTGAGTGTTCAAGATTAAGACTCCTTTTGCTAGTGCTTGTGTAAATTTTAGTTACAAGTAGAGTTTACGATATATTATTTAAACGTGCAATGTATTAATTTAATAAAATGTTCTAAAACGACTATTAAGTATAGGTATAAACTCTTATAATAATATTGTTAGCAAAATTTGATTTTTTAAAAATTGATAAGGGGTGCGAATGATTTATGGTTGATAATGGCAAGTCTATAAACGATACATATACGTCAAAAGAAACAATTGAAAATATTAATAATCAGGTACAAATGAAAGAAGTCATGTTTAGCCAAACTCCAGGACGCTATGCACTAAAATCCATTATGTCAGGATTTCTATTAGCTATTGTTACAGTATTTATGCTAGGTATCAAAACACAATTTGCAGGAACGAATGAAGGTTTAGTGAATCTGATGGGCGCCATTTCTTTTAGTTTAGCATTGGTGTTGATTGTGTTAACTAATTCAGAATTATTAACTAGTAATTTTATGTATCTGACAGTGGGTTGGTATTATAAAATCATTGGTATGAATAAAGCGTTAGGTATTATGTTGGTTTGTTTCTTATTTAATATAATCGGTGGTTTTATACTTTTTGCATTAATGAAATTTACACCTATTATGACACCAGAAATGATCAGTAGCTTAACTAGTATGGTCGACGGCAAAACCATTGATAGTAGTTGGTATGCGATTTTAGTAAAAGCGATTTTTTGTAATTTCTTTATTAATATCGGCATCTATGTATCAATTCAATTTAAAGATGGTTTATCCAAAGCATTTTTCATCGCTTGTGGAGTGATTGTATTTGTATTTATGGGATACGAGCATGTTGTGTTTAATGCTGGGTTATATTTAGGTATGGTTTTTTATGATTTCGACGCGGTAGCATGGTTACATGTATTGAAAAATATTGTCTGCGCGTTTATTGGTAATTTTATCGGTGGAGGTATTTTCGTAGGGTTAGTTTATGCATATTTGAATGGAAGAAGAGATAGTTGGCATAGTAAATCATAAAATGAGCATCTATGAAAACAGATAGTATTTCTAAAATTTAATCAATAGTACTGTAACTGATTGATTTACAAATACATAATGTATACACAATAGCTTTAACACTTGTGACGCTATAAACAGCAATTAATGTTGACGTAGATTCACGAAAACATGATAGCAAAGTGTGATTGCTTTGCCTTCACGTATGTATTAGATCTATATTCTAAAACATATCAATTGACTCGATTATAAAGAAGACATATTGTATTTATATAATTTAAAAGTAAGTTTATGAAAATCATTTTATTTTAATGACTTAATAAGCTTGGGAATGATAGGAGTGACAACATGTCTGATTACAATATAAGAATTGCAACAGAGTCAGATGCAGAAGCGCTACAACAACTTATGCATGAGGCTTTTACACCATTAAGAGAATTGGGAATTGATTGGCCATCTGTCAATGCTGATTTAGCTTTGGTAAAAGATAATCTAACAAAAAATACTACATTTGTATTAGAAGATGATAAAGAAATCATTTCAACTATAACAGTGCGTTTTCCATGGGAAAGTAAACGACGTATTTCCATATATCCATTTGTGTGGTGGTTTGCAACTAAGCCTTCATATGATGGTAAAGGGATAGGTAGTAAATTGTTAAAATATGTAGAAGAAACATTTTTACGAGATACACTTAAAGTACCAGCTGTAACTTTAGGTACCTCAGCCCGTAAACACCCGTGGCTTCTAGATATTTATAAAAAACGTGGATATGAAATTTATAATGAACATGAAAGTGAAGATGGCGATTTAGGTGTTATCATGAGAAAAGTACTTATACCAGAAAGATTTGATGAAGATGTGTTGGGAAAACCACCATTCCATTAATAAATATATGAGTCAGGGAATCCTTTTATTAGTTGAATAAGAGGATTCCTTTTTTGATGATTTTATATAAGATAAAACTGATAAACACAACAAATGATATCGAAATCGCATTTAGGTTTACTTTTAATTTTATAAAGAAATAAACCTTAATTTTTCCAATGATTAGCAATTACATTTAACTATACAAAAGTTGCTTTTTAAATGAGATTTTAATCAATTATGCATTAAAGAAATGTATTAATAATTGAAATTAATTTACTTCAATATAAAATATGTTATCTTATATATACAGTTATTTATAATTTTTGGGGAAAATTATTAACAAGGGATGTAGTTTCACAAAAAATAATTTAGAGGGATTTTTTGAAGAAAAACAATATCCAAAAAAATGGTAATTCGAGGCAAAGATTCAGTATAAGAAAATATTCTATCGGCACAGTATCTGTATTAGCGGCTACATTTTTTATTGCTAGCGGAAATGTGTCATTTGCAAGTGAATCTTCAAGTAATGAATTAAAGAATGAACAAACTTCAGCGAAAGACGAGTCAAATCGTGCAATATCGCCGTCAGTTACAAATGAAAACCTGATGTCAAATCAACGGATGACCAAACAAAAAATCTTCAAGCACAACCACAAGATGAACCTCAAAATACAAATCAATCACAAGCTAACAATGATAGCTCAAATACGCCTACAAAAGTAGAGTCTAAATCTCAACAACCACCAATTAAACAAGAAAATTCGACCGAAGATATAAAGACGGAAAAAATTCCTGAATCAAACCAAAACAATGATAATCAAGAAAAGAAAGAAGATAGCAATAAAGTAGAAGATGAAAATTCAGAAAAAACAGAATTTAATCCACCAATAGAACTAAATCAAGCAAAAGATGATGAACAGGGCACTCCTAATGCATCTGATAAGCATTCATCAGATAATAAAGTTGATACAGGTAAACTAAATGAAAACACAGAAGATAAACAATCAACGGCTGATGAAAATGATAGTGAGATAGACCATCAAGCAAGTTCATCTAATTTAAGTGATGAACAAAAAGAAAAACGTCAATCATTGGAAGTTGAAACTCAAGAAGATTCAACAGAAACATCAAATGCTAAAAATGAAAAAGTAGATGATCAAGCAGACGTAAAAGCGAATCCAACTTCATCAGAAGATAAAGCTAAACCAGAAACTGCGCCTGATATTAATTCAAAAGAAGACACAAAAAATGAGCAACAAGACCAACAAAGCCTCACAGAAGATGAAACAACACAAGAACCACAACGTATAGAAAATAATGGCGATAAGAATAATTTAAAAACAAAAACAAAATTTGATACAGAAAAAGTAGATTTAGATCCAAACGCGAAAGATAGTCCTTATAAAGCAAAAGATAAAGTTGAAAATGAAACAGCTACACCTCGAAAACGTGCTGATGCTGAAGAAGTAGAAGCGGATAAGTTACTTAAAGATTCAAAAACTGCAAAACAAGGTGAATATAAAAACAAATACCCGCTGATTTTAGTACACGGTTTCTTTGGTGGTGTAGGTGAAAATAGACCTGTTTTTTACCCTAATTATTGGGGTGGGGATAAATTCCATATCAAAGAGCAATTTGAAAAGTCAGGGTATGAAGTACATGAAGCTACAGTTGGTACTTTCAGTAGTAACCATGATAGAGCAACGGAACTTTATTATTATATCAAAGGCGGTCGTGTAGATTATGGTCAAGCACATGCTGAAAAATATGGTCATGATAGATACGGACGTACATATACTGGCGTGATGCCAGAATGGCAACCAGGTCAAAAAGTTCATTTAGTTGGACATAGTATGGGTGGCCAAATGATTCGTTTGCTTGAACACTATTTACGTTTTGGAAATCAAGAAGAAATTGATTATCAAAAAGAACATGGTGGAGAAATATCACCGCTTTTCGAGGGTAATCATGATAATATGATTTCTTCAATGACAACATTAGGTGCAACACATAATGGTACACAAGGTTCAGATAAATTAGGTGTACGTCAATTTGCCAGAGATATTATTAATACAATTGGCAAAGTAGGTGGTAATAAATTCTCAACCGTAGATTTAGGCTTTGTACAATGGGGCTTCCATCAACGTGCGAATGAAAGTTATATCGAATACTCAAAACGTATAAAGAATAGTCCTTTATGGGATACAAAGGATAATGCATTAACCGACTTAACAGCCGAAGGTTCGGAACAATTAAATCAAAATACCTCACTGAACCCTAATATTGTTTATACGTCATATGCTGGGGAAGCTTCACATGCAACATTATCTGGCAAACATGTTCCAAATATTAGACAATATCCACTAATGGATTTAACAAGTCGAATCATTGGTAAAGATAAGAATCACCAATTGAGATTAAATGATGGTATTGTACCTACTATTTCAGCCTTATATCCAAATGGACAAGCCTATAAAAATGTAACAGATATTAGTTCAGCTAATGAAAAAGGTATTTGGCAAGTCTTACCAGTTAAAAAGGATTGGGATCATATGGATTTTGTTGGTATGGATCCTACAGATTATAAACGCACTGGTGAAGAATTAGAACAATTTTATACTGGTATTGTTGATCATTTAATGCGCGTAGAGGAATCCGAAAATAGAAATCTAGCTGTCTAAACTACCAATAGGCTAAATAAAGTTATTGCCCATTTCCATAAATTTTTGGAGATGGGTTTTTTAATATGCTTATATGTCCTTAATTATTAGCCTATGTGTAAGTAGGGGAAACCCAATAGATCAACATAAAGAAAAACGGTAGAGTCACCAATAAAGTGACTCTACCGTTATGATTTTTACTATAAAAATTAACTCGTGTAAACGTTCATTATCGTTAGTCTATTTGAATATTAGATGAAGAACGTTCTTCTTGTGTTTTTTTAGGTAATGTTACATTTAACATGCCATTCTCATATGAAGCTTTAATAGCATTTTCATCAACATTTTCAAATGGGTATTGACGTTTGACGTTGCTCGTACTACGTTCTTGATGAATTAGACGACCTGCTTCATCTTCCTCATTGTTTTCAATAACTTGTTTTCCTTCAATAGTTAAAACATTGTTTTCAAACTGTAAACTAATATTTTCTTTTTGAAAACCAGGGAGTTCAGCTTCCACAACATAGGCATTATCTAGTTCTTTTACGTCTGATTTAATGCTTGTACTATCTGGGAATTGCTCAAAAAACTGACGTCCAAAATCTTTAAATAAATCTCCAGGATTTCCTTCAAAAAATGAATTGTTAAATGGTCTCATATCAAAAGCCATCGTACATCTCTCCTTTAAATAATATTTTATAAAAATTTAGTCTATTGAAATTTGTGTTTTTGTTTGTTTGATTGGTAGTATAACAGATAAAATGCCATCATCCATTGTGGCTTTAATAGCATTTGTATCGATGTTTTTGAATATAAATTGTCTGCTTTGTTCATCAGTACTACGCTCTTTGATAAGATATGTCATATCATCTTGCTGTGCATCTGAATGTTTTGCAGTAATTGTTAGTGTTTTATCTTCATAATTGATTGAAATATGTTCTTTTTGATAACCAGGAAGCTCAGCTTCAACTGTGTATTGATTATCTGACTGATAAACGTTTACTTTGAATTCATGATGATCTGATAATAAACCTTCTAATAAATCTTGTGGAAGATTACTGGTATTTTGTATCATCTCTAATCACCTCTCCTTTAACCTTACAACTACAGTATAATACTATAGTCAAAGAAAGTCAAAGTCAAAGCATTAGACATAAAAAAACACCACTTGTAATAGGGCGTTCATTAAATAAATATATGTAAATAGATTTATACAACTACATATGGCAAAAATAGTGAAATACAGTGGTAGTTAAAAAAAGATAAGTAAAGTCAAAAATAATTATAAAATGTACTTCTAACTTTAACTTATCCATCGTAAATTAAATATTTTGTTGGAAATGCTTGTTAACAAAATTTTGTAATGTTTCTTTTAAGTCAATCGCTTCATCAACTTCCATATCAAATTCGTTAAAGACTTGTTTAGATATATTAGAAAGTGGTTCTTTAATATCTTTACCTTTTGTTGTAAGCGCTATTTGTAAATTGCGCTCATCATCAATTTCACGTGTTCTAGTCACGTAACCTTTTTTCTCTAGTTTTTTTAATAATGGTGTAAGTGTACCTGAATCTAGAAAAACACGTACACCTAGTGTTTTAATATTTAATTTTTCTTCCACTCCGATTGCCAATAAAACAATGTAGCCTGTATATGTTAAATCGAATTCTTTTAAATAAGATGTATATTTCTTAATTATCTCTTTAGAAGAAACATAAAAAAGAAAACATAGTTGTCGTTCTAGCGTGTTGTCTTTTTCCTCCATTATAAATCACCCCTTATGAAAGTTAACCTTATTATGAACGTTGTCTATTGTCAAGCAACAGTTGTGCGCCTCTTTTACCCCCTCGTTATAATATTTTATATATAATACATAATGCAAAACAATATATAGAAAACCAACTCATTTGATAGGATTTATTCTTAACAAATGACAGGGCGTAATTTACTTATAATGAGTAATGAATTTAAGAAGATTTTGTTACAAAAGTGCTTTAATACTTTATTAATGAATTGTAATCAGTCATAATAATAACATTATGGATTTTAATATATACATATCGTTTTATGTATAAAAAGTTACAACAATTATGATTTATCATTGTTTATAGAAGGTTATGTTTTAATAAAAGGAGTTTAATGATGAAAACATTTTTAAAAATCATAGGGCTATTGGTCATATCATTGATTATTGCTATCGTATTTTTCTTTGGTATGAGAACGTATCAAGGTCATAAAAATTTGGACTTAGTTGACCATTATATGGACGAAAAGCATTTAACAGAAAAAATTAAAACAGAAAAGACACTTTATAGTGCTAAAAAAGGATTGTATTATAAAAAAGTAGAGTTTAAGGATGATCCTAAATACACTTATGTTGTTCAACCGATTAGTACTTATAAAGGCATATTAGTTCAAGGTTTTGATAGTGAAACGAATAAAAATGTTAAAGATGCGAAGCACAATGCATTTAAACAAGATTACAAACCTAAGGATTAGCTCATAAAATAGCTGAAGTATGAAGGCCTTTAAAATTAGGAATAACACAGAAATCAAATGATTATATGAGTTACTTCTGTAGATTATCAAGTACGCTTAAAAGTTAATATTTAAAAAAGACGAATCCATTTATTATGGATTCGTTCTTTTTTGTAAATATACTGTTTTGTTAGAATTTCTGGCTTTTAAATATATAAGAAGTATGATTTTTTTATGTTACTCAAATATAAAATTAAATAGAAAAATTTCAATTCAATCGCATAATTACTATATATACTAAAAAGAGTTAAAGTTAAGAAAAACATCATGTTATTGTTAAAGCCTTTGTATTGATTGTCTTAAAGGTTTAATTATGTAACTTAAATAATAATCAAAAATAAATTATGTTATTTTAAGTGTATAAAGTTTTAAAATGTAGAAAAAATAGATGTGTAAAAAGATTTAATTTGGTATAATTAGTCGATATTATAAAAGGGGAGAAACATCATGACAATATTTAAGAAAATAAGTTTACCAATGCAAGTTATGATTGCTTTGGTATTAGGTGTCATAGTAGGGTTATTGCTCTATGGTCATAGTGACGTCGCTAATTATATTAAACCATTTGGGGACATCTTTTTAAATTTAATAAAAATGATAGTGATACCAGTAGTATTTTGTTCACTAGCTTGATCTATTTCTGATGTTGGTGAATCTAAAACAGTGGGTCGTTATGGTTTTAAAACAATTCTTTATTTTGAAATTATAACAACAATTGCTATTGGATTAGGCATTATATTTGCTAATATTTTTAAACCAGGCGCAGGCTTAGAGCCAAATAAGTTACCTAAAGGGGATATAAGTCATTATGAAAGTTCAGCAAAAGCTGCAGAACAATCTACATATGGCAACCATTTTATAGATACGATTGTCAATATTGTACCGACCAATATTTTTGGAGCTTTGACAAGTGGTGAATTGTTACCAATTATATTCTTTGCAGTATTTTTTGGTATTGCCTTATCGACAATAGGTCAAAAAGCTGAACCTGTAAAGCTCTTTTTATCAGGTACATTAGAAGCTGTTTTTTGGATGATAAACAAGATACTTAAACTTGCACCTATTGGTGTGTTTGCGTTTATTTGTACAACGATTATGACGTTTGGTGCATCAGCACTAATTCCATTGTTAGAATTATTTTTAGTTGTTATAGGCGCTATGATATTTTTTGTAGTAGTCATATTAGGCATTGTTGCAAAAATATGTGGTGTCAGTATTTTTGCTTTAATGAAAATCTTGAAAAACGAATTAATCTTAGCTTTTTCAACTTCTAGTTCTGAATCAGTGCTACCTATTATAATGCAAAAAATGGAACGCTTTGGCTCACCGAAAGACATTACCTCTTTTGTCGTACCAATCGGCTATACATTTAACTTAGATGGATCAGCATTATATCAATCAATCGCAGCATTATTTGTAGCACAAATGTATGGTATCGATATGTCCATAGAGCAGCAAATTATGTTGATGGTTACTTTGATGGTAGCGTCTAAAGGTATGGCAGGCGTACCAGGTGTTTCTATAGTCGTATTGATAACGACATTGACATCTATGGGCTTACCAGCAGAAGGACTTGCATTAATTATAGGTGTTGACCGTATATTAGATATGGTTAGAACATGCGTAAATGTCATGGGGAATGCATTGTCTACAATTGTTATAGCAAAATGAGAGAATGCTTATGATAAAGAAAAAGGACAAGCATATTTAAAATCGATTTAATTATAAAAAGCTGTTGTGGAAGGCCATTTAGTTCCTAAACTGACTTTACTTCTCACGCTTTTATAATTAATTTGAGTGAGACATATTTCTATAAATGTAAAAATAGCTATGAAAAAATCTACTACTATAGATTTCTTCATAGCTATTTTAGTATATCGAATTTGATATGTGGAATATATATTTACATACCCTTCATGCCGCCCATATCATGGATTTTCATCATTAAGCCATGTGGAATATCGTCATGATCTACAACTTCCATCTTACTATAAGTGTCATCACCGTCAGCTTTTACTAATTTAACAAAGTCTCCTTTTTTAGGTGAAAAATCAGACTTTGATGGTAACTTAACATTCTTCTCAATTTTATGATCTTTTTCACTTATGACTTTATCAGCTGTCGTAGCATCTTTCATATATCCGTAATAAGTTTCTTTTTGTCCACTTGTGAACATCATTATAATCAATACAACAGCTATAACTAACATGATTACACTTAACGATATAGCAAATACTTTACTATTTTTCAATGTGCAACGCTCCTTTTCGAACTATTTGTTTCTGTTACAAATAACATTCTATAACATTGCCATTCAAAATGAAATGATTCAGATACCTTGTTAATAATCTATAATTGTACAGATTCATTGGGATGTAAATTAAGTTAAGTTTAACATTAGTGTGATTCTAAGATGGTAAAATACGTATATATTTCAATTCATCATGATGTAAAGTGAAGTATAATGGTGAATCTGAACGAGAGAAGTGTCTTATTTCAGCTTTAGGAATTGTGGAATCTTCAATATAGCGTAATAACGATCTTTCAATATAAGTGTCATTAAATGAAGAAGGTAATGCATAATCAACAAATCCATGCTCTCTGTTCAATGTTTGAATGAACAACGTTGTTTTAGCTGGTAGATGTTTTTCTTTTAAAATGAATTTTTGAACATCTTGTGTTGATGATCTTTGATATGGTGCGTTAAACAATAAAAGATGAATAGAATGATCTTCATGCAGAATAATATAGTTTTGATGAATGGCTGTATATTTACTAATGAAAGGTTTAACAAATTGATATAAGTACATTAATGGTTCATAAATACCATGGTTATTCATTAAGGCGATATCATATTTTTCTTTACGTATTAATTCATAGCCGACGCCACTGCCTCTTTTTAACATGATAAGCATATGGCACATTAAATCTGTAATTTGTAAGGGATGTTTTCCGTCATAAAGTAAAAAACCTTTTTTAGATAGTTTCGTATAAACAAATTTTGAAGCATCAATTTGTGTTTCTTCGATGAGTTTATTATAGTATTCAAAATGACTCATTGAGTTATTGAAATGCGTACTTTTTTTGTTAAGTAATGTTTGTACGTTGTCTTGCTCAATATCGATGAAATGAAAATCAAAATTAAACCGATTTAATAATTTTGACGCATTCTTTAATGAGTGTGTCTGCTCTATGACACCTTCAACTGTGATGCCAACTTTAATATTGAGCTTCACATTGAAGTTTTTGATTTTAATATATAAACGATTAATATCTGTTAGAGATAAATGTGTCGCATCTAGTAACAATAGGAAATTATAATCACGATTTTGTTTGACGTACTCAGGTTTATATTTTAAAAATTGAAAGATACTATCTTCGATGAGATCAAACTGATTTAAGGATTTAATTCTTATGGCAATACCAACATAATTTGAAAATAAAGCATCGATAAAGTCAATCATACCTGTAAGACTTAGGTTTTCTAATGCTAAATTACGACTATTATTTATTAAAATATAGGCATTCGTTAAATCTTTAAAGCTAAGCTTTGTATTGTAGTCAGATTGCACAATATCCATCAAATTATCAACGTGTATAAAAACAGTAGGTGATTTAATAGCATCATTAAAAGTTAATTGATTTAACTCAATGTTGATTTGATTTATGGTCTGCGGTTTATCTGAGGTATAAGTATCTATAGCACTTTGATACGGGCTAATATCTTCATTAACAAGTTGAACAATCATTTTAGGATTAGATTGAACATTTTTTCTGAATTCATTTGGTGTCATTTGCATAAAATGTTTAAATTGTTGCGTATAGTTTGAATAATGATTAAAACCAAACTGTTCGGAAACCTGATAAATGGTTTGCTTATTCTGAACAAGTTCGGAAAGTGAAAGGGCAATTTTCAAGCTCGTAATATAATTTTTAAAACTCATGCCTAGATGTTTTTTGAACAGAATTGAAATATAAGATGCCGAGATATAGAATGATTTGGACACGTCTTTAGATAAAAGAGGTAGTGAAATATTAGCTTTAATAAATTCAGTAATTTTATTTAATAAACTATTTTCAGTGTCTATCGTTGGAATATAAGGCGCATCATATTCGACTCTGGCTTCTTTGTTTAATTTCGTGATAATTTCTGTCATTAGAGAAGTATCAATAGTAAATGATTGGTTTAATTGTTGCGCCATTGTCAAAATTTGATATTTTAAATATGGTTCAGAATTTAGTAATTTAAAATTATAATTGGAATTGAAAAAGTGTTTTTCTAATTTTATAAAATGTCTAATAGGTATGCATATTTCAACTACTTGTTGTGCATTCGATATTTGATATAAATCACTATGGTTAATGATAATAATGTTATTTCCAGCTGAGATTTTTCTTCCATTTAAAGTTATGTCTAAATGATTACTCAGTGAAAACAATAAGATCACTTGATTGATACAACGGCGTGTAATGGTGTTTAAATGCTCATGAATACATAAAGTTGTATTATCCATCGTAAAAGCAACTCCTGATAATAAAATAACATGCTATAAATATATTGAACAAAATACATTATATTATAAAAAGTTGAAAATTTTAATCCTTTAAATATAAATAAATTTAAATCTTACAAAGTGATTTAAAGCTAAAAATTAAATTTACCACAATTCAATTTCAAGGTTGGATAATTTTTCTGAATGAAGAGAGTTAATTTTTAAAACAAATTCAAAAATACGAAGGAGGATTCACAATGGAACATATTTATTCTGAATTTTATAGACAAACAGAAAAGATCACAGAACCTAAATTACAAGTATTAGGCGTAGTACTTCATGATGATGCTGAAAATTATACGGCTAAAGCATACATTGAGTGGTTGAAGCGCAGAATAAATAGAAATGAATTAGAGAAAGGCTGGGCATGTCTCTATGTAGACGCTAATACGTGCTATTGGTTTCATCCATCTGAATATATAGAATGGCACTGTGGTAACGCATTTGCTAATTCACATTATGTAGGTATAGAACGTTGCCAATCTAAAATAAATGGTGTTTTAGATGATGAGGCATTTATGAGAAATGAAGAAGCTAGTTTCAAAATGGCTGCACTTATATTGAACAAATATCATTTACCTATAAACCGTGAAACAGTGAGATTGCATAAGGAATTTTTTGACACTGAATGTCCTGCGCGAGCGTGGAAAATTCATTTAGGTAACGTAGAAACAAATCAGCAAACGATACAAATATTACAAGATTATTTTATTGAAAGAATTAAGTCCTATGCTAGTTGTATATCAGATGAAGAATTAAAAACAGTAGGGTAATATGTTGTAGTTGCCATAGATGTAATAATAAATAATTAAAGTGGGATATTGCGTTCTTAGTTGGAACCGGTTACAATAAGGATAAAGATTTTTGGTACCGGTTCCATTTAATGAGGAGGGATTTAATTGAATTATAAAAAGTCTGCGGAAGAACTATTAAATGCAATAGGAGGAGAAGACAATCTAGACGCAATGGCGCATTGTGCTACGCGTTTACGACTTGTTCTTAAGGATGAAAGTTTAGTTGATGAGAAAGTATTGAATGATATGGATGTCGTTAAGGGAACGTTTTCAACAGGTGGTCAATATCAAATTATTATTGGCTCTGGTACTGTGAATAAAGTGTTTAATGAATTAGAAAACATAACAGGTAAAGAAGCTTCTACAACTTCTGAAGTGAAAGCACAAGGTAATAAAAATATGAATCCATTTCAGCGATTTGTCAAAATGTTATCGGACATTTTTGTACCAATCATACCGGCAATTGTAGCTGGTGGTCTATTAATGGGTATTAATAATATTTTAACAGCACCAGGTATTTTTTATGATGGTCAATCATTAATTGACGTACATAACCAGTTTAAAGGGCTAGCTGAGATGATCAATGTCTTTGCTAATGCACCATTTACATTGTTACCTATATTAATAGGTTTTAGTGCTGCGAAGCGGTTTGGAGGCAACGCCTTTCTTGGTGCAGCTTTAGGGATGATATTGGTACATCCCGATTTAATGAGTGCCTATGATTATCCGAAAGCTGTAGAAGAAGGTAAGGCAATCCCTCACTGGAATCTCTTTGGTTTAGACATTAACCAAGTTGGTTATCAGGGGCAAGTGCTTCCTATGTTAGTGGCTGCATATATTCTTGCGACAATTGAAAAAGCACTACGTAAAGTAGTACCAACTGTCTTAGATAATTTACTTACGCCATTATTATCTATATTAGTTACTGCATTTGTCACATTTTCATTTGTAGGACCAATTACACGGACATTAGGCTATTGGTTGTCAGATGGTTTAACATGGCTGTATGAATTTGGTGGTGCGATTGGCGGTCTGATTTTCGGATTATTATATGCGCCTATTGTAATTACTGGTATGCATCATAGCTTTATTGCGATTGAAACACAGTTGATTGCAGATAGTGCTTCAACAGGTGGGTCATTTATTTTCCCAATTGCGACAATGTCGAATATTGCGCAAGGTGCAGCAGCACTAGCAGCTTTCTTTATTGTTAAAGAAAATAAAAAACTTAAAGGCGTCGCATCTGCAGCGGGTATATCAGCATTATTAGGTATTACCGAACCAGCTATGTTTGGTGTTAACTTAAAACTTAGATATCCTTTTATTGGTGCGATAGTAGGTTCAGGTATAGGAGCAGCCTATATATCTTTCTTTAAAGTGAAAGCAATCGCGTTAGGTACGGCAGGAATCCCTGGTTTTATTTCTATAAGTGGCCAACATAATGGTTGGTTACATTATGGAATAGGCATGTTAATCGCCTTTATCGTAGCATTTGGATTAACATATGGGCTATCTTATAGAAAAGGGAATAAAGCCATTTCAAAATAGCTAAAAGTTGTTATAGATTACAAGTTGAAAACATAAACTAAGAAAACGGTAATTTCTATTGAAATAAAATAGAAATTACCGTTTTCTTTATTACTCTAAAAATGAACAAACCTTTTTGATCATATATGTGCTAAAGCATTCATACGAAATCATATTTAAAATGAGGATTGTGTATTTAATTACTACATTTTAATTAAGCATCATAACTTTTGTTTTCGCCATAAAAATGCGCCGACAATTGATACAATGATAAGTGAAATACAGATCACAATAATCCATGAGATGTAACTGTGATCATTGATTGGTAATGGGACGTTCATCCCAAAAAAGCTAAATACCAATGTTGGTAAAGTTAAAAATACTGTAAAAAGCGTTAATGTCTTCATGGTATTGTTCATTTCATTTGAAAGTAAGGAAGCATATGATGTTGTAATACTTTCTAAGATATCTGTATAAAGTCTTGTTGTTTCTAATGCTTGGTTATTTTCTATAACTAAATCTTCTAATATATCCTCGTCTTCATCAAAACGTTTAATGGCTGGCAACCTAAATAATTTTTTGATTATGCTTTCGTTTCCTTTTAGCGCGGCTAAAAAATAGACTAAACTTTTTTCTACTTCCATTAAATTATATAACTGTTTGTTTGTGACGTTATTTTTTAGGTCACGTTCTATACGTAGACGCGTTTTATTGAGTAATCTCAAGTTTCTGTTATAGTGATTTGAAATGGTCAATAATATATTTAATGCAAAACGACTGTGAAAATGTAAGTTAATATTTTGGCGTGCAAAATTATCAAGAAATTCATTTTCTACATTACAAACAGTAATAATCTTTTTATTACCGATAATAATACCTAAAGGAATCGTAATAAATGACAATACTTTCAAGTTTGTGTCATTAACAACAGGTAAATCTAGTATGATAAGCGAGTAGCGTGTATCCTCATCGTATTCTACACGGGCGCTTTCTTCTGAATCTAGTGGATCGCGAATGAAATCTTCAGGAATATCATAACGATTGATTAAAGTTTCTATTTCTTCCCAATTTGGATCAACAACATTTATCCATGAAGCGGTTTGATCTAATTCAGTATGAACAATTTCTTGGGTTTGTGAATGCTTGTAAGCAGTTATCATAAGACAATGATGTCCTTTCTTTGAAATTCTTTTTAATGTTAGCGAAGAAACATGATATTGACAAGCATACAATTCATTATTTTAATTGTCCGTTTGCCATTAAGCGCAATGGACCATTAAAAATAATTTTAAATAAGTAGCCAACGACAATGTCAGGTTCCTTTCTATTTGTATCTTGAACCCAGTGTTTAATAAAAGAAATCGTAGCACCAAAAACATAACTATGAAAGTAATCTAACGGTATACCAGAAATGCTATGGTCATCATTAACATTCTTAGACATATTCTCAAACTTGAGTTCTGATATTTTTTCTTCTATATGACTCTTTCGCTCTAATTTAAAAATAATTTGATAAAATTCGATATTTTTATTGATATAAACCATGATATTTTTTAGCACTTTCTCTGAAAAGACTTTAGCGAAAGCTTCAATGTTGAGCCCTTTTGTCATATCTTTGTAGAAAAGCATATCATCTGCTAAATCACTGATATACTCATCTTCTATATCTGAAAATAAAATATATTTATCTTCATAATGTAAATAAAAAGTGCCACGGTTAATATCTGCTAATTCTGTGATATCTTGTATCGTGATTTTTTCTAAATCTTTTTTATTTAATAATTTAATGAATGCATTTTTAATTGCTTGTTTCGTTTTACGAACGCGTCGATCTTCAATCATATATTGTCAACTCCTTGTACGTTAATAGACAATTTAAGTAAAAATGTTCAAAAACGGACATAATGGTTATCATTGCATATTGTTTATTGAAACAATCTCATTATAATAAACAAAGTAGTTATTAATCAACAAGGTGTTTAAGAAGGAGGTAAGTTAATATGAATATTTTTAAAAGTAAATTATTATGGATTGCACCTATTGCAATTCTAATCATACTTGCAATTTTTTCAATTGCATTTTATCCAGCATATAATCCAAAACCTAAGGAATTACCAATAGCAATCGTTAATCATGATGAAGGTACTTCTATATAAAATAAAGATATTAATATAGGGAAAAATTTAGAGGATAAACTCTTAGATAGTGATTCTGATACAGTAAAATGGGTAAAGGTTGATAATGAAAAAGACGTTCGAAAAGGACTAGACGAACAAAAATATTATGGCGCAGCGATTTTCGAAAAAGATTTTTCAAAACATGCTATGAGTCAAACTCAAAAAGTAGTGATGGATAGCAAAAAACAAGAAATGCAAGATAAAGTTAAATCAGGTGAAATACCACCAGAACAAGCCAAACAAATGCAAAGTCAAATGGCTAAATCAGGTGCTTCTCAAGATATTAAAGTTAAACGTGCAGAGTTTAAAACGATAACTAATAAGGGTGCAAATATGCAGGCATCTCAAATTTCATCTAATGTACTAAACGGTATTGGTGACAATTTAAATAAACAAATCACGCAACAAAGTTTAGATACTTTAGAAAAGCAAGATGTAAAAGTGAGTGCTAATGAAATTGAAGGACTGACAAATCCTGTAAAAGTAGCTGATAAACAAGTGCACAAAGTGAAAGATCATCAAGGTAATGGTAATGCTTCTTTCTTAATGTTTATGCCAGTGTGGATCAGTTCAATTGTGGCATCAATCTTGTTATTCTTTGCCTTTAGAACATCTGACAATATTAAAATTTCTCACCGTTTAATTGCATCTTTAGGTCAATTAGGTGTGGGTGTACTTACAGCATTTATTGGTGGCTTTGGCTATGTTTACTTTATGTCTGCCGTCCAAGGGTTTGATTTTCCTGACATTAATAAAATAGCCGTATTTGTCTCAATTGCACTGTTAGGATTTATTGGACTTATTTTAGGCGTAATGACTTGGTTAGGTATGAAATCAATACCAATATTCTTTATTGCAATGTTCTTTAGTATGCAATTAGTTATGTTCCCTAAACAAATGCTACCTAAGTTCTATCAAGATTATATTGTAAGTTGGAATCCATTTACACACTATGGTGAGTACCTAAGAGAATTACTTTATATGAATCAACCGTTAGAAATGAATGCTACAATGTGGATGTTTGTAGGATTTATCATCTTTGGTATTGTATCTTCTATTAGTGCTGCTATGATAAGAAAACATAGTGGTAAACGTACTGAAATTCCGTCATAAAAATAAATATAATAAATTTTTGAGTCTGAGACATCTATTGATGCCCAGGCTCTTTTTTTGTTTACGTAAAAAATTGGGGAAAGCACTTATCATTATGTGTCACTTCAATTGATAAAATGATGACAGTCATAAACGTAAAGCGGCATCAATAAAAATAAGCAAGTTTTAAATTTGAGTCGATACTAAAAAATCGATTCGGATTTTTAATATTAATTAAAATAATCAATAAGGTAAAGTTCGATTGCGCCAGTCTTTTAAGGAAATTTATTATCTCCTTGCAATATGATTACAAATTTATTGACTAACTGACCTTATATTTTAATATTTGTTTAACATTGACTTAACAAAAATTAGATACAATTAACATGGTTTACAAATAATTCAAAGAGGTGTAATGATGGATTCTTCAGTAATGGAGATTATTTTTACTTTTATAGGTGGTTTAGGTATATTTTTATACGGAATTAAACAAATGGGTGATGGCCTACAGGCAGCTGCGGGTGATCGTCTTAGAAACATTTTAAATACATTTACAAGTAATCCAATCATGGGTGTACTTGCCGGTATGATTGTAACGATTTTAATTCAAAGTAGCTCGGGAACTACTGTAATTACAATTGGGCTAGTAAGTGCAGGGTTTATGACCATGCGTCAAGCAATAGGAGTAGTCATGGGTGCCAATATAGGTACGACGGTTACAGCATTTATTATAGGTATAGACATTGGTGCTTATGCGCTTCCTATTTTAGCTATTGGTGCATTTTTAATATTCTTTATTCAAAAACGTAAAGTGAAAAATATAGGGATGATCCTATTTGGTTTCGGTGCATTGTTTTATGGCTTAGAACTGATGAGTGGCGCAGTTAAACCTTTAGCTGATTTAGAAGGTTTTAAACAATTGATGTTGGATATGTCTTTTAATCCAATTTATGGCCTTATCGCAGGAACAATATTGACTGTAGTTATTCAGAGTTCAAGTGCAACAATCGGTATTTTGCAAGGCTTTTTTGCAAATGACTTGATTAGTTTACATGGCGCATTACCAGTTTTACTTGGTGATAATATAGGTACGACGATCACTGCAGTATTAGCGAGTCTTGCTGGCTCACTGGCAGCTAAACGTGTTGCAGCGGTGCACGTCATGTTTAATGTTATAGGCGCATCTATATTCTTAATTATACTGCCACTGTATCAAATGGCTATTGAATGGATGCAAAGTCTGCTCAACTTAAAACCGGAAATGGTTATTGCTTTTGCACATGGTACATTCAACGTTACCAATACATTAATACAATTACCGTTTATTTTTGTACTCGCATGGGTAGTGACTAAAATTGTTCCAGGTGAAGATTTAAATGAAAAATATAAACCTAGAAATTTAGACAGAAATCTTATTAATAGAGCACCGAGCATTGCTCTCCAAGAGGCTCAAGAAGAAATTCAAAATATTGGGCACATGACATTTTCTATGCTTAAGAATGTAAATGAATATGATGATAAAAAAGAAAGAGACATCATGCATAAACACGCGGCTATAGATAATATGAATGATAATGTACGTCAATATTTAACTAAGATATCTGAAAAGAAATTATCTAAAAAAGATGCGGAAAGAATGACTGTACTTCAAGATGTAAACCGAACAATATTGAAAGTGGCAGGATTATCTGAAGCTTATTTATTAGATAAGAAAAAAGAACAAACGAATCAAGTTCAAATTTCTGAAAAAGCAGAAGCGAGTATCAATCGATTGTATGATCATGTAACGACATCTTTTGACAAAACAATCGATATGTTTGATGTCTATGACAGGGTCAAACGAGATGAAATTGTGAAAATAAGTAATGAGTCTTATCGTTTAGAGCATGATTTAAGGAAAAAACATATTAAGAGACTAAGTTCAGGTGAGTGTACACCAGAAGGTGGTTTATTATATCTTGATATGATAGGTATATTAGAACGTATCGGTTATCATTCGAGAAATATTTCAGAATCAATGATAGACATCGATGAAATTGAGACAAATGAAGAGACGGAACATGCATTAGAATGGTCACATTAAATTACGTTTAATGAGGTGAATGTGGGACTGGAATCACTTTTAGAAACTGTGATGCCGGTCTCACTTTATTAATTTTAAATTTAGTAAGCGTTTGCACTATCTTAATTAATTATTTTATCCTACAATTAGTAATAACATAAGGAAATAATGGAGGTTACAATATGAGTGTTTTCGATAAGTTTAAATTAGATAACCAAGTGGCAATTGTTACGGGTGGTGCTTCTGGATTAGGTAAAGCTATGGGTAAAGGGTTAGCCGAAGCGGGCGCAAACTTAGTTATTGCTGACATAAATTTAGAATTGGCCAAGGAGACAGCTGCTGAATTTAAAAATGAAACAGGTAACAAAGCAATCGCATGTAAAGTAGATGTTACAAGCGTATCGGATGTTGAACAAATGGTTACAGATGTCATGGATACATTTGGCCGTATTGATATTTTATTTAATAATGCAGGTATTAATGAACATGTGAAATTTGAAGATATGCCATACGATCGTTGGGTAAAAAATATGGATGTGAATATTAACAGTATGGTATTAGTCTCACAAGCAGTTGGTAAAGTGATGATAGAACAGAAAAAAGGATCAATTATTAATACATCTTCAATGTCAGGTATTATAGTGAATACGCCACAACCTCAAGCTGCCTATAATACATCGAAAGGTGCTGTCATTATGTTTACGAAAAGTTTAGCAAGTGAATGGGCTGAACATGGTATTCGTGTAAATTCTATTGCACCAGGATACATGAAGACAGAACTTACAAAAGATTATTTCGCACAAGGCGGAGATATGATTGATACATGGATGAAATTTACACCACTTGGTAGACCAGGGGTTCCAGAAGAATTACAAGGTGCTGCATTATATTTAGCGTCTGATGCTTCATCGTTTGTGACGGGAAGTGTTGTTACAATCGATGGCGGTTATACAGCGTTATAGTATAGATTATTTAAATTCATATATGTGAGTTTTGGTAAGGTCTATTCAATATACCAACCAACAATATTTATAAATAAATGAAACTATATAAGACAGGTCATTAATCAGATATGAACATGAATTAATGACCTGTCATTATTGTTATTTTAATCCTTATTAAAACGATAGGAATACTTGACAAATGTGCGAGGCAGGCATAGTATTACTATTAATATAATATTCAGAAAATTGATTGGGAGGGTTTATGTATGACATCAATGAGTATTTTAGATCAAAGTCCAATAGATACTGATGAAACTGTTAGGGATGGTATCGCACGTACAGTTGAATTAGCTCAACTTGCCGATACAGAAAATTACACAAGATATTTTGTTGCAGAGCATCACAATATACCTGAAGTCGCTGGAACGAGTCCAGAAATATTAGTGACACATTTACTAAATCAAACGAAACGTATTCGAGTGGGATCGGGTGGCGTTATGTTACAACACTATAGTCCGTTTAAAGTGATTGAGCAATTTCATTTGATTAGCAATATTGCACCTGGAAGAGTGGATTTAGGTATAGGAAAGGCGCCGGGTGGTTTTCCTTTAGCAACCCAAGCATTACAATCTGAATTAAAATCTCCGCAAACAACTTTTAACGAAAAATTTCACTTATTAAATCGTTTTAATAAAAATGATTTCACAGATGAAGAAGCATATAGTCAGCTACAAACATCTATACGTAATAATGAAATTCCGTCACCAGAACTTTACTTACTTGGAGGAAGTGAAAATTCAGCACAATTTGCTGCTGACGAAAAAGTAGGTTTTGTATATGCATTTTTCATTAATTCTAATATTGACGTGTTACATCAGTCGATTAAAGCATATAAAGCACAATATCCTGAGGGAAGAGTTATCGTGGGTGTAGCTACAGTAGTAACTGAAAGTGAATCAGATAAGGCTTTGGTAGAAGAAGGGCGCACAAATTAT
Source organism: Staphylococcus sp. LKG4-2 (assembly GCF_050955665.1). NCBI lineage: Bacteria > Bacillati > Bacillota > Bacilli > Caryophanales > Staphylococcaceae > Staphylococcus > Staphylococcus sp. LKG4-2. The sequence continues at coordinate 764,009 of NZ_CP194532.1, forward strand.
GCACTTCATTTTAAAGACGGTCGGAAAATTACAGTCAATACGAAACAACAATTAGACACATTTACAGAACAAAGTACGGAAACATTTGAAGTTGAAACTAAAAAAATTGAAGTATTAGATGGTTTAGCAAGCGAAGTAAAACAACAATTGCAACAATTAAATGTCGATGGATTGATAGATGAATTTATGTTACACATACCGGTTCAAAATCATGAATTACGAATGAAAACAGTTAAACAAATGTCACCTGCAAAGCATGTGATTAACGAGAAAGAAGGGATAGTATGACTAAAGGGAAAATAGATTTTGGAATTATGCTTAACGGGCCAGGTAGTCATATGCATGCTTGGAAATCGAATGAAGTGCCTGATGATGCGAGTACAAATTTTGATTTTCAATTGGAAATTGCTAAGAGAGCAGAAGCAGCAGGTTTTAGCTTTGTATTTGTTGCCGATGGTTTATATATACATGAGAAATCTATACCTCATTTTTTAGATCGACATGAACCACTTACATTGCTGGCTGCCCTTGCACCAGTTACAAAAAATATCGGTTTAGTAGGGACAATTTCAACGTCTTATAGTGAACCATTTACAGTAGCACGTCAGTTAGCAACAATAGATAGAATTAGCCATGGACGTGCAGGTTGGAATGTAGTTACATCACCACTTGCAGGTAGTGCAGATAATTATAGTAAAGGTGACCATCCGGAACACGATATTAGATATGATATTGCCGAAGAGCATATTCAAGTAGTTCAAGGCTTATGGGATTCATATGAGGACGATGCATTTACTTTTGATGTGGAAAAAGGTGAGTATTTTGATAAAGATAAAATGCATACTTTAGATTACAAAGGTAAGTATTTTCAGGTCAAAGGTCCACTAAATGCAAGCCGTTCTGAACAAGGTCAACCGGTCATTTTCCAAACTGGTGCATCTCCGAAAGGTCAGGCTTACGCAGCTAAATATGCGGATGCAGTATTTACGTTAGGTGAATCCAAAGAAATCGCTCAAAGCAATTATGATAGTATCAAAGCGCAAGCAAAAGCATTTGGACGTAATCCTAATGAAGTGAAAGTATACCCTATATTAGCACCGATTATTGGTGAAACTGAAAATGAAGTTGAATCTCGATTTGAGGAAATAAAATCATTAGCTAATATTGATGAGGCGTTAGATTATTTAGGAAGATATTATGATCATCATGATTTTAGTCAATATGATTTAGACGCACCATTCCCAGAGCTTGGCGAAGTTGGACAAAATAGTTTCCGTGCTACTGCAGATGCGATCGCAGCTCGCGCTAAAGAACATCAGCTTACTTTACGAGAAGTTGCCTTAGAAGAGACTGTCCGCCGTTCTCCATTCATGGGCACATATGAAAAGGTTGCCGATTTAATTATTGAATGGTTTGAAGATGGTGCAGCAGATGGCTTTATATTTGGACCACATATTTATGGTGCGGTTTATGATGAATTTATCAATCATGTCTTACCGATATTAGAACAAAAAGGTTATTACACTCAGGAGTATCAAGGTGATACATTACGTGATCACATAGGTATTCCATTTAAAGAAAATAGATATAGTCAGTCACATGTAACGCAATAATTAAATATACGTACTTATATAGATAGACACATCTATGTTATATACAGTTGTGTCTATTTTTATATTATAAAAGGAGTGAATCCGTATGTCAGAATCAAGCACAACATCATATCAAAATGTCAGTAATCAAAATGTAAATCAGACTTCTGATAATATAGCAGTAAAGACTAAGAAAAAATTCGAATTACCTCACGTTCTATTAATCATGTTAATCATGATGATGTTTGCTTGTTTCTTGACCTATATTATTCCTGCAGGTGCATTTGATACTAATAAAGATGGTTCAATTATCCAAGGCACATATCATGCTATTGATCAAAATCCAGTGAATCCAATTTATGCTATAACACTCATTTTAAACGGCGGTATTCAATCAGCACAAACAGTAACCTTATTACTGTTTATCGGCGGCGCAATGGGAGGTATATTATATCTTGATTCTGTAAAAAAATTAACGAATTATATGATTTATCGCTTTGAACATGCCGGCGCATTGCCACTTATTATTGGCTTATTTTCATTAATGGCATTTATTGGTTTCTTTATTGGCGGAGATCAAATGATTGTATTTGTAACATTAGGTGTCATTTTAGTGAATCGATTGAAACTAGATCCAATCATGGCATTAGCGATTACCTTTTTACCATTGTACATGGCTTTTTCAGTATCTCCATCCGGTATGGCAAAGATAGGACAAATTGTATATCCTGAGGTTGCATTGTATTCGGGTTATGGTGGAAGAGCGATTATGTATGGCGTATTCTTAATTGTTACTTTATTGTATGTTGTTTGGTATGCAAGAAGAGTAATAAAAGATCCCAGTAAGAGTGTGATGAATACAAGTGAATGGCGACAAGATATAACTCAAACAGCGCATCATGAAATGGCTACCGAGGATAGACAAGTCAATTGGAGAGACAGTATCGTCGTTGCATTAGTTGTCTTAACGCCAATTGTCTTAGCTTTAGGAAATGGTTTGTTTAGATGGACAGAAAAATACGGAAATGGTGTATTTATTACTATTTTCGGAATAAGTTTTGTATTGGCTTATATTGTAAAAAGCAAAACCCCTAGCGAAATGGTCGATGGATTTTTAGAAGGTGCAAAGCCAATGTTGGTCGTTGCGTTTGCTATTATCATGGCGAATACGATAAGTGTTATTTTGGAAAAAGGACAAATTCTTAGCACGATTGTTCATACACTTACAACACAACTTGATGGTGCATCTTTAGGTATTGTTTCCGTAATCGTATTTTTAGTGGCAACGGTCTTTAACTTCTTAGTTCCGTCAGGTTCAGGTCTAATGAGTGTCATGGTACCGATATTACAACCGGTAACAGAAACATTAGGTGTTAATGATCAAATTTTATTAACTTCTTTATCTTTTGGTGGTGGACTAGGTAACTTAATTACGCCTACTTTAGGTGCTACGATAGGTGCCATTGCGATTGCTAAAGCAAACTTTGGCTCATGGTTCAAATTTATGATACCATTATTCATCGTATGGCTAGTAGTTGGTTCCATCGTACTTTTTATATTTACAGCTGTTGGTTGGTCAGGTGGCGTATAACTGAAAATTGAATCATATGGGTTATAGAAATGAAAAGCGCCCTACAAAGTTTGCATTTATGCATGTCTACTTTGTAGGGCGTTTTATATGTCGCGAATTATTTAGTGATCACGTTTGTAAGATGTTGAAATTAAAAATATACCATATGCATGTGCGATTCAGTGAAACTTCATTATTGTTATTGTGCAACGGTTACTGAAAACGGGACATGTTTAAGCCATTTATGTTCTGGTTTTTCATCCGTAATGACTTCATTAATATCAGATATTTTCGCAAAGGAAAGTGTTGAAGAAACACCAAATTTACTTTTATCAATGAGAGCGATGACGTTTTCACTTTCTTGTACCATTTGTTTTTTTAATTGTACTTCAGGTAATGAAAAATCAGTTAATCCATTTTCTAACGTAAAACCATTTGCAGATAAAAAGAAATAGTCAATGTGATACATTTCTAGAATTTGAGAATCGATATTCCCAGTTATCGCGTTTGAATCTTGTGAAACAAAACCACCAACTACGAGAACGGTTAAATGTGGATTTTCTTTTAATAGTACGGCATTTTCTAGACCATTTGTAATAATTGTCAGTTCCATCGTAGTTTCTGCAAGTAATTTGGCGAGTTCATAAGTAGTCGAACTTGCATCAATCATAATACATTGTTGCGGTTTGATTTTTTTTAAGGCGGACTTACTTATTTTATATTTTTCACCGTGTTTTTGTGTTAAACGATAAGAAAAGTTAAATTTAGAGCCTATATTTTCTGTGACTTTAGCGCCACCATGTGTACGTGTTAATTTATTTTCACTTTCTAGTCTCCGTAAATCACTTCTTACTGTTGCTTCAGTAACACTTAAGTAATCAGATAGTTGTTTTACTGTTGCGCGTTTATGAGATTTAATATACGAATATATATGTTCTCTGCGTTCATCTGCATACATTTTCATGTGCTTCACATCCTCTTTAGTATCACTTTTATATTAACATAAATTCTATATAAGAAAACAAAAAGAAAACAAAACGAAAATAAATGAAAAAATATTTGTGATAAATGAAAAAGTATATTAGAATTACACATATATATGAAAGCGTTTTCTAAAAATGATAAGGGAGCTGTTAATGATGAGTAAGAAAAATTATCCTGAAACAATGAACGCAGTAGTCGCATACGCGCCTGGAGAATATAAATATGAAACAGTTGAAACGCCAACGATAGAACATCCTAAAGAAATTGTTGTGAAAGTTGAAGCATGTGGTATATGTGCTGGTGATATAAAGGCTTATGGCGGTGCACCAAGTTTTTGGGGTGATGAAAAGCAACCTTCATACATTAAAGCACCTATGATTCCGGGACATGAATTTATAGCACGCATTGTAGAAAAAGGAGAAGATGTTACAGATTTTGAAATTGGAGATCGTGTGATTTCAGAACAAATCGTACCTTGTTGGAATTGTAGATTCTGTAACCGCGGCGAATATTGGATGTGTGAAAAACATGATCTTTATGGATTCCAAAACAATGTTAACGGTGGTATGGCGGAATATATGAAATTTACTAAAGAGGCTATTAATTACAAAGTACCAGAAGATATGCCTATTGAAAAAGCCATTTTAATTGAACCATATGCATGTAGCTTGCATGCCATTCAACGTGCCAATATTAAATTAGGTGACTTTGTTGTCCTATCTGGTGCCGGTACACTAGGTTTAGGTATGGTTGGCGTAGCTAAAAAAGCGGGTGCGGAAACATTAGTCGTCTTAGATATGAAAGATGATCGATTAGAATTAGCTAAAGCATTTGGTGCTGATATTGTTATGAACCCATCAAAAGTGGATGTTGTAAAAGAAATTAAAGATATGACAGAAGGATATGGTTGTGATACGTATATTGAAGCAACTGGCCATCCTAAGTCTGTAGAACAAGGTTTAAGTGCAATTAGAAAATTAGGTCGTTTTGTAGAATTTTCTGTTTTTGGAGATCCAGTCACGGTGGATTGGAGTATTATCTCTGACCGTAAAGAATTAGATTTAATGGGTAGTCACTTAGGACCTTATTGTTATCCATTGGTTATAGATGGTATTCAAAAAGGCGACTTCCCTACAGATGGCGTTGTCACACATCAACTACCTTTAAAAGATTTTGAAGAAGGATTTGAATTGATGAAAAAAGGAGATCAATCGCTAAAAGTGGTTCTAGTACCATAAATTAATATTGTCAAACACAACGTCGTAAAAGGAGCGTTTTAAAATGAAAAAAATGATTAATAACCCAGATAATGTGATTGAGGAACTAATGTCTGGTTATCTAATTGCTTATCCAGAATATATTAGACGTTCTGAACTCCATAAGAGAGCTTTAATAGGCAAAAAGAGAAATGACAAAAGAAAAGTTAGCATATTGATAGGTGGCGGTTCTGGTCATGAACCAGCATTCTTAGGATATGTTGGTAAAGGTATGGCAGATGGTGTAGCCGTTGGAAATATTTTTGCTTCACCTTCGCCAATACCTATACAGGCAGTTACAAGAGAAATAAATCATGGCCATGGCGTACTTTATATCTATGGAAACTACGCAGGAGATTTAATGAATTTTGAAATGGCGAGTGAAATGACGGAAATTGAAGATGATATTGTGACTAAGGCAGTGATTGGTAATGATGACGTCGCTTCTTCCAAAGATATAGATGATCGCAGGGGGATTGCAGGAGAATTATTAGTTTATAAAGCGGCTGGTGCGGCTGCAGACTATGGTTATGATTTAGAAGAAGTTAGACGTTTTGCGCAATTGGCAAACGATCAAACGCGTTCAATGGGTATTGGTTTGAGTCCATGTTATTTGCCGCAAACAGGTAAACCAAGCTTTGATTTAAAAGATAATGAGATGGAAATCGGTTTAGGTCATCACGGTGAACCTGGTATTGAAAAAACAACAATTCGCACAGCTAAAGAAACGGTTCAAGTTATTATGCAAAATATTTTAAAAGAAGACATCTATCACGCTGAAGATGATGTTGTTGTCTTAATCAATGGTTTGGGCGCCACTTCACAAATGGAACTTTATATTACCAATAAAGAAGTAGATGCAATTTTAAAAGATAATCATATCAACACATACCGAACATTTATAGGGAATTTCATTACTTCAATGGAAATGGGTGGATTTTCAATTACATTGATGAAAGTTGATGATACATTGAAGCGCTGTATAGATCATCCTATAGATTGTCCAAATTTCAAAGTCATTTAGGAGGAGCGCATTATGACATTAACAAATGAATCATTTAAAGCGTATATTTTAGCTTTAACCGAACTTTTTGAAAATAAAAAAGACGAACTTTGCGAATTGGATAGAAAAATTGGTGACGGTGACCATGGCGTAACGATGGATATCGGTTATCAAGCTGTTAAAGAAACAATTCAAAATGAATTGGCAGACCAAGATGATATTTCAAAAATTAGTGTAGCAGTTGGTAAGCGTTTCTTAGATGCTGTCGGTTCATCTGTCGGACCATTGTACGCTTCTGGCTATTTAAAAGGTGCCGTTGCTGTTAAAAATGAGACATCTTTAGATGATGAAGGTCTCTATCAATATTGGATTGCTTTTTGTAAAGGAATCCAGGATAGAGGTAAAGCTAAAATAGGCGATAAAACGATGATAGATACACTTGAACCTTTTTACAAATCATTAGAACATGCACAACAATCAGGGGAATCGTTTGCTGATGCATTTCAAGTAGCGTTAGGTGAAGCAAAACATGGTATGGAAAGTACTAAAGATATTGTATCGAATAAAGGAAGATCAAAACGTTTGGGATATCGTTCCCAAGGACATGTAGATCCTGGCGCAATGTCTGCCTATTTGATGCTAGATACATTTAAAACATTTATATAAGGTATGAAGAAAATTTAAGGAGGAATTTTAATGAAAATAGCAATTGGTGCAGACCATAATGGATATGATTTAAAAGAAGCGGTCAAAGCGCATGTTGAGCATTTAGGACATGTAGTTGAAGATTTTGGTTGTCATCAATGTGCTGAAACGGACTACCCTGATGTAGCGGCTGAAGTTGGAAAAAGCATTCAACAAGGTGAAAACGAACGCGGTATTTTGATTTGTGGTACGGGTATTGGTGTAGCAATTACTGCAAACAAAATAAAAGGCATACGTGCAGCATTAGCACACGATTATTATTCTGCAGAACGTGCACAATTAAGCAATAATGCACAGATTTTAACTATGGGGGCACAAATTATAGGTGTTGAAGTTGCTAAAAAAAATGTTGAAGCTTATCTTAATGTGAGTTGGGAAGGTGGTTCACAGCGCAAAGTTGATAAGATCGATAAAGTGGAAGAAAGTGAAAATAAGTAAAACATAACTGGATTAATAATATAAAGGCTAAGCATCCTATACTAGCGCTAAAAATAGGATGCTTAGTTTTTAATTTGTAGTTATGTGATAAACAAGACGTGGTTATATATAAGGTAAAGCAAAGACGTCGTAGTATTTCTATATGTTTGAAGAATTGTCACTGTAATTTTAAGATAATTGTCATATAATATGCTTGAGGAGGATTATCTATGCGTAGAGTATTATATGCTTTTTTAATTTATACAGTTTTAGGCTTACTCAGTGGTTTCTATTATCGTGAATTGACGCTTGCACATCATTTCACTGGTGATACACAACTCGTTGTAGTACATACTCATACCCTTATATTAGGGATGTTTATGCATTTGATTTTATTGCCTGTTGTAAAAGTATTTAAACTAAGTAGTTATTATTTATTTAATTGGTTCTTTATTGTTTATAATATTGGCGTATTAACGACAATAGGTATGATGTTTACAAAAGGTACATACCAAGTCATTGGATTGACTGTGCCTGAATCTTTTGCGGGATATGCAGGTATAGGTCATACGATTTTAACTGCTGGCTTTATACTATTATTCTTCTTATTAAGAAATGCAATAGTGAAAGACCCAAGGGATTAATTAAAAAGCTGCTAACAATGCGTAAACCATTGTTGGCAGCTTTTGCTTTTTTATAAATAATTTTTATCTACAGTACTAGTAAAAATGAAACGAGATGTACTATATTATTTTTTTGATTTTAATGCTTTATAAAAAATATCACGTTGTTTTTCTAAAGAAATAGGGTCATTATACTGTGTTTCTGTAACATCAAATTTAATCACCTGATTATCTTTAACTGCTAGTAGATTATTCCAATAATTAGTGTTTTCGAACGGTGCAGGTTGATCACCATTTGTCGCAATAACTGCAAAATCGCCTATATAATCTTTGAAATTTTCAGGATTAATAGGTGTGGCAAATTTGTCTTGAGTTGCTTTTTCTAGCGCTTTAGGTTGCTTCATACCATAACCATCATATAAGATTTCTGTGCCTCTACCTAAATGATCACTAAATGCCATAGTACCTTTTGGAGTTTGTTGCAATACTGACACAGTCTTGCCTTTAATTAATGGTGACAATTCTTTTTTATCGTCGGCCATTTGTTTATCCCAGTCTTTAATCCATTGTTTAGCTTTCGACTCTTCATTGACTAAAGCGGCAAGTTTTTTTGCATGGTCTTTATAAGTAGATTTTTCTGAATCAAAAGCTACGGTTGGAGCAATTTTCTGTAATTTTTTAATATTTTTATCTTGTATTGTCGTTACGATAAGGTCCGGTTTTTGTTTAGTAACTTGTTCAACACTGGTATTATCAATACGCTTAATGCCTTTTGTAGCATCATTTAATACTTTGTTTTTCTCTACAAATTCTGGTACGGCAATCGGCTTATGGCCAAATTTTACCAATGCGCCGATATAAGTTGGGTGTAAAACAGCAATTCTTTTAGGGTTTTTAGGAATTTTAACTTCTTTAGCTGTATCATCCTTAAAAGATTTTTCAGTGGATTTATTTTCACTATCGTTCTTTTTACTTGAATCTTGTGTGCTGCAAGCGCCTACAAATAATGTCAAACAAATTAAAATTAATAACAATTTCTTCACAGATTAACAGCTCCTAAATTTTAAGAATTTTGAAAATTAAAAGGTTTTCATTGATAATCGTTATCAATTATAGCATAATGTAGGAAAGACACAAGCTGAATTTTGGGAGGATGCTTTATGGATGATGTTATTATAATTGGCGGAGGTCCTGCAGGATTATTTGCTAGTTTCTATTCAGGCTTAAGGGGTATGCGTGTGCGTATTATAGATATCCAGGATAAACTTGGTGGTAAAATGCATGTATATCCAGAAAAGATTATTTGGGATATTGGTGGGTTAGCTCCAAAACCTTGTTTTGAAGTAATTCAAGATACAGTTAAGCAAGGTTTGCATTTTGAACCAGAAGTAAATTTAGAAGAACGTGTGATTGATATCAGGAAAATAGAACAACAACACTTTGAAGTTGAAACTGATAAAGGTAATGTATTTTCTAGTAAATCAGTTATTATTGCGATTGGTGGCGGCATCATTAATCCGAAGCAACTCGATATTAAGGATGCAGAGAGATACAAATTGACAAATTTACATTACGTCGTTCAGTCATTAAAAAAATTCAAAGACAAACATGTATTGATTTCAGGAGCTGGCAATTCAGCATTGGATTGGGCAAATGATTTAAGTGGCTATGCTAAAAGTGTAACGCTAATATATAGAAAAGCTGATATTAAAGGTTATGAAGTCATGAAAGAAAAATTGGAACAATTAAACGTTAAAAAATTACCGAATACACATATACATCAATTAATTGGTGATGAAACGCAAACGCAGATTGAGCAAGTCATCTTAGAGAATATTGAAACTGGGGAACATACTGTAAAATCATTTGATGATGTCATCATTAGTCATGGCTTTGATAGAGAGAATACATTACTTGAACAATCTTCTGCTAAAGTAGATATGTTTAATGAATATAGCATTAAGGGCTTTGGTAATACTGCTACAAGCATCGATGGTCTATATGCATGTGGTGACATTATTTATCATGAAGCTAAAGCACATTTAATTGCAAGTGCATTTAGTGACGCTGCGAATGCAGCTAACCTAGCTAAACTTTATATAGAACCAAAAGCAAAAGCAGAAGGCTATGTTTCTAGCCATAATGAGATTTTCAAAGAATCTAATAAGGTAGTTATGAAAAAATATTTATAGCTTACAGCACATGATGCTTTTTAAACGACAGCGGAAAAACCGTTGTCGATTTTTTTATACAAAAATCATTATTTATATGAAGGATAGTTTGAGAATTATTACGGACTATATCATAATATAGAAAACATAAGTTATAGGAGATGTGGCACGATGATAGAGATAAAGCATGAAGCACCTAGTGTAGTTGATTATAGAAATTTGCGAAAAGTAGCAGGGTTAAGTGAGAAATCACAAAAAGCTGCGGAAAAGGGCATTAGCAATGCATGTTTTAATGTGACCATATATCATGGAACAGACTTGATAGGTATGGGACGTGTCATCGGTGATGGTGGTACAGCATTTCAAATTATTGATATTGCTGTAAACCCTGAGTTTCAAGGACAAGGTTATGGTAAAACGATTATGTCGCATATCATGTCATATGTAGAAAATGAAGCTGAAGAAGGTACTTATGTTAGTTTAATGGCTGATTATCCAGCAGATCAATTATACGCACAATATGGATTTATCACTACAGAACCTCATTCTTGTGGTATGTATATCAAATTTTAAGCATAGTATGGCAATAAAAAAGGGTGAGTCGCATTATGGCGATTCACCCTTATGTGTGTCAGTTTATAAATTATTTTGATTCATGAATATTTGCATCTGTGGCATTTGTTCTAGAACGTAAATCAGCTTCAATTTCTTCTAAACTACGACCACGTGTTTCAGGTAAGTATTTGATGACAAATATTAGTGCACAAATCCCGATCACTGCAAAAATTAAAAATACTTGTTCTACAGGTAAGACTTCAGTCAATATTGGGAAGAATTGAGCAACTAATAAACTTCCGATTGACAATACTAATGCTGCGGCACCCGTTGCGGCACCACGTGCACGCATAGGGAATAACTCTGGTAACATTACCCATAATACAGGTCCCCAAGTAAAACCAAAGAATATAATGAATAACGTTAAACAAGCCACGATAATCCAAGCAGAAGATTGAATACCAATTGTCCAAATTAATACGGCCATAATAAGTAATGAAGCAACCATGCCAATATTACCAATGACTAATAAGCGTTTACGATCAATTTTATCAATAATCATAATTGCAACAATCGTAATGATAACGTTCACAGTACCAATACCAACAGTACCTAAAATAGAAGTAGCATCGCCTAATCCTGCTTTACTAAAGATAGAAGGTGCATAATATATAATGGCGTTAATACCGATAATCTGTTGTAGCAAAGCAAATATACAACCAATAATCAGTGTTGGACGTAACCATGGTGATTTTAAAACATTCCATGTACTTTCAGAGATACTATTAATTTCTTTCATATCTGCGATTTCTTTATCGATTTCGCTGTCTTTAAATGTTAATTTCATAACATCACGTGCTGCTTTTTCACTTCTATGTTCAAGTAACCATCTAGGACTTTCAGGCATAAATGCGACACCAATTAATAAAATAAGTGACGGTACAACTGCAAGACCTAACATCCATCTCCAACCTTCGATAGGTGTGAAAGCATAGTTGATTAAATATGAAGATAAGATACCAATCGTAATCATTAATTGGTTTAAAGAACTTAAAGAACCACGTTGTTCCGTAGGTGCCATTTCAGATAAATAAACTGGAACAATGGCAGTAGAGCCACCAACAGCCAATCCGATAACTAAACGACCTATAACTAATACGGGCATTGAAGGTGCTAATGCTAAGATAAGTGCACCAACAATATAAACAATAGCTATCACAAATACCACACGTCTACGGCCAAGTCTGTCAGATAATGGCCCACTTGCACCAGAACCAAAGATGGCACCGACAAGCATAGATGCAACAACCAATCCTTCTGTAACACTATTCAATGGTATATCATCTTTTATAAATAATAGAGCACCCGATATTACTCCCATGTCGTAACCATAGAGTAAACCTCCCAATGCACCAAGGAAAAAGATGAGTTTTTTATCTACTTTAATTCCCATAAAAACCCTCCTGATAAGTTTCGATATCAATAAGTATACGCTTTCATATTTTGGTTGTAAATATTAAAATATAAGATTTTTATTTATTCATATCTATTTATATTAGATATCATTTTATTCATATACGAATAAAAAAGGGACGCGTTTAAATCGATAAAAAAATAAACCTTAATTTCCTTTTTAAAAGAAAACTAAGGTTTATTTTAAGGATTAAGGATTAAGGATTAAGCATTAAAATCAATGACGATTCTACCTGAATTATTATCTTCAAGTACTTGTTTAATATTATCTTCAATATCATTAAAGTGGATTACTTTTTTAATATCATGTAAGTTATCTGGTTTTAAATCTTTAGCTAAACGGCGCCAGATATGTTTGCGTTGTCTCATTTCAGTATAAACTGAATCAATACCTATAATACTTACGCCTCTCAAGATAAATGGAAATACTGAGCTATCAAATTTTGCACCTGCTGTCATACCAATAACAGCAACCATACCATTGTAATCCAATTGTTTCACGATTTGTGATAAACTCTCTCCGCCAACTGGGTCAATGACACCTTGCCAAGTTCGTTTGCCAAGTGCTTTTTGATCGCTATTAGCAATGCGGGAAATAACTTCTTTAGCTCCAAGCGCTTTTAGTTTGTCCTCTGCACCTTTTTTGCCAGTACTAGCAATAACATCAAATCCAATTGAATCTAACATCATAATCGCTAATGTACCAACACCTCCGGTAGCACCACGTACGAGTATATCTTTCTTTTCGATAGAAAGTCCGTTATGTTCTAACTTTTCAATAGCTAATCCAGCTGTATATCCAGCTGTACCATAAATCATTGCTTCTTCTAATGTTAAATCCTTTGGTAATGGTACAATCCATTCTTCTTTAACACGTGCATATTCACTAAAACCACCAAAATGGCTAGTCCCTAAGTCATAACCCGTAACGATGACTTCATCGCCTTTTTCGAAAGCATGTGTATCTGAATGTTCTACAACACCAGCTAAATCAATACCTGGAATCATTGGATAAGAAGAAACAATTTTTGAATTTTCTACTGTAGCAAGCGCATCTTTATAATTGATTCCAGAATATTTTACTTTAATAAGTACATCGCCTTCTGGTAGAGCATCTACTGAAATATCTTTATATTGATTCACGACTTTGCCGTCTTGTTCATCGACTACAAAGGCTTTGAATGTGTTAGTCATTACTGAATGGCACTCCCTTATGTATAAAAATTACGAACAATTAAAAAACAAGACCTACTTTATCATGTAATTGAATATTACACAATAAGCCAAACCTAGAGTATTTATAAGAAAGCGTTTTAATTTAAAAAAACTTTTAAATTACATAAAATTCGTAGATTTATTCTATATAGAGTGAATAAGTTAGAACTGAGTCAGGTGCTTTTTAAAATAGTAACCTGTCTTCGACTTTAGTATAATGACAATAAAATATAATGTGGGGTGAAAGCGGAATGGATCAATCTATAGAAATGGTTAAACTAGATGAAGTTAAAGTATTAAGAGAATTAAGTATCACTACGTTTAGGACGACGTTTGAGCATGGTGAATATACAGATGAAGATTTCGACGCATACTTTGATGAGGCTTATGCAAAAGATCAATTACTACAAGAGTTAAAAGATGACAATTCATTCATTTATTTCTATAAGGAAAATCGTGACATTGTTGGATATTTTAAATTAAACATTAATGAAGCACAAACTGAACCAAAGGGGGATGCTTATCTTGAGATTCAACGTATCTACTTTTTACCACATGCCCAAGGTGGTGGGCGGGGCAAACAAGTAATTGAGTTTGCCACTGCGAAAGCGCGTGAATTAAATAAAAAGAAAATATGGTTAGGCGTGTGGGAACATAATGCACAGGCTTTTAATTTTTATAAAAAGCAAGGATTGTCGGTGACAGGTGAACATCAATTTTATACAGGGAATGTTGTAGATACCGACTTGATAATGGAGAGAGACATCTGACCTAGGTATGTTAATTTAACATGTGTAATGATTTAAATTGTCGAAGATGTGTAATCTATCAATATAAACTTAAAAATTGTTTTGATTTTGTTAAATTTATATTTTCTTTTGAAAGAATTTTGATGAAAGATGTTTATTTTTGAATTTATAGTGAATAACATAATAATTCTCATCAACCCTAAATGATAGCGTGATACATACTAAGTAACCTTTGTGTCATGAGTATTATAAATTCAAGGAGGTTTTCATATATGAAAAAATTATTAGCAGGGTTTTTGACTTTATCATTAGCACTAGCTGCTTGTTCAAATGGTAGTGATGATGACAGCAGTAAAAAGGATGATAGTTCAAAAGACAATCAATCTTCTGATGATAAGTCCAAAGATTCTAAGAACGATGACAAAAAGAACAATGATTCTGATAAAGACAAAGATAACAATTCAGATTCAGACAAAAATTCAGATAGTAAATCTGATGACAGTAGTTCAAGTGATCGCAATAATGGAGATGATGAAAACAGCTCGGATAATGCGTCAGGTTCAGATAGTTCATCAAGTAACAATGACAGTAACGCAAATAGTGATGGCTCAAGTTCAAATGCTGATGGAGATAATGCATCAGGAAACAATGACAATGCTAACAATGCCACATCTTCAGAAAGTAATGGCAACGAGAATGGTGCTATGAATGATGCTAATGGTAGTAATTCAAATGATAATGCAAGTGCAGATGCAAATAATGGTGCTTCTAGTGCCAACACATCGCAATACGTAGCGCCGTATCAAGGTCAAAATGCAGTGCCAGTAGCACAAAATATTACATCTGGTACACCTGATTCACAAGCTGCATTACAAAACTTACCGAATTTCCAAAATGCTTTAGATAATGCTACAACTGAAGTGAATGGTTTAAATGGACAATCTAATCCATATAATGATTATGCAATTGAAGGTAGCGAAGGAAATTATAGCTATATCTTCAGTTTCCAAAATCAAGCGCAACCTGGAACATATACAATAGCTACAGTTGATCAACAAGGTACTGTTAGAGTAGTGGACCCTGCTTATCAACAATAATATTGAATTTAGGTTTAGAAAAAGTGAGCCAGTCTTTTAATGAAGTCTGGCTCACTTTTTTGTTTGTTATTTAGTTATGACATAGTCTCAATTACTTAGATTTAATACATTTATGAATGATGTGAGAAATTGTTTCAAAGGCATGATTATCTTTATTAATAAATTCAGTATGATGAACATCTTTCATTTGATGACTGATTAAATCATTTAACAATGCTTTTGAATCACTATAACGTACAGTTGATAATGCGTGCATCACGTCATCATATACACCACGTTCTGTTACATATTTTTCATGATCTGGTGTATATTGAC
The DNA here is from genome assembly GCF_050955665.1 of Staphylococcus sp. LKG4-2. NCBI lineage: Bacteria > Bacillati > Bacillota > Bacilli > Caryophanales > Staphylococcaceae > Staphylococcus > Staphylococcus sp. LKG4-2. The sequence continues at coordinate 779,734 of NZ_CP194532.1, forward strand.
ATACAACTTTATCTATCGATAGGGCATCAAATATAATCGATGAATAATCAGTCAATACAATATCAGATACTAACAATAAATCTTGAACTTCAATATGCGTAGGTGCAATGATTGCATTTTCAGGCATATAATCTGATTGATCTTCAATATGTCCTTTGAATATCACATTATATTTGTTAAGTAACCCGTCACTTATAGGCAATAAATCAACTTCATCAAAATGTGAGTGCCAAGTTGGAACATATAATAGTGTTTCTTTGTCAGGATCCAATTTAAGTTCTTGTTTGATGAAAGAAATATAATGTTTATCAGATTGTTTGTCCATTAAATATCTAACTCTTGGATAGCCACAATTTAAAATATGAGTTTGTTGTTGTGGAAAAGCAGATTTAAAGTGTTCAATAATTGGGGCACAGTCACTGATAAAATAATCTTGCTGTAACCATTTATTATATTTACGTGCTCGATAATTATAAATGTTAAGATTTTGCGTTGGTTCCATACTGTCTAAAAACAATTTTTTTATTGGTGTGCCATGCCATAGTTGGATAATGGTACCATTTGGTTTTAAATTGTCTGGAATATAGCTTTCCAAAATAACAACCTGGGCACTTTCTATGAGAGACTTGGCTTTAGGGTCATCTGGTTTTATAAAATTGGGTCCATTTACATCATTCGTAATGAAATATATGGGTAACTTAGAAAAATGTTTTGCAAAGTGATTGAACAAATAGCGAGAATTACCTCTGAAACCATAATCAAAACCTAAGAATACAATATGGTCTTTAATGTTTGATTTATCTTTTTCATATATGTAGCTCATATTTTGGTGTTTCTTTACAAAGTGATTTTGAATCATTTTAAATAACCAATGTGGTAATTTAAAATGCGTGCGATTTAAACATTTGTCAGTAAAACGCATTTGATCAGGAGCTAATATTTCGTTGTTTTTAAAGGGCAACGGGTGATTATGCGTATAAGCTAATTTGTTTAAATTGAATTTTGTAGTATTTAATGGCGTTAGATTTTTAATATCATGCCAAATGCGCCTACTTGTTATAAATTCAGAATTAAAGTTAAAAACGACATGACTATCTGTAATGACATCATCTTGCATTAAAGATATCAGAGCCAAATCGAATATATTATTAATATCGTAATTATTTAAGATAGATTGTGTTGTTTCTATATGATATATCACATTTGGAAAATGATTAATATTTTCTATCCAATCATTAAATGTAATGTCTGATTTACCGAAGTATGTGCAATCGTTGATATATTGATTTTTCACTGTATAGTCCGCTACAATCGTACACGGTTTTAATGATACAGCCTCAAGCATGGGTTGATATATGTCTATGCTGTCATTTATTAAGACAAAGTGTGTACAGTCTTCGTGTCTAGCTTTCTCCAGCTCAGATTCTAAATCATGAACTGCAGTAATTTCAATTTGTTTTATCATGAATATCCCTCTACTTAATAGTTAATAATCTTATTTTACCATGTTGCGTACGTGAGACAAAAGATATCCGTGAATAAAAAACCCCGAGCAAAACTCACTATATTTAAATTTATTCTTTACAGCAATGTAAATTAAATGTAATTATAGGGTATAAGTTGTCGCATTTAAAAATAATATTTTAAATTTTTATTGAATTTGGTAGAAAAAATGCTATAATTTAATTGTGAAAAAATTCACAATAAGGAATCGTTTTTATACACAATCATAAATATATGTAGAAAGTAGAAGTGAGTCAAAATGTTTGTAGATACGTTTAACCCCTTTGATAACGTCCTGTTATCATCAATTGTTGCAGCAGTGCCGATTGTTTTATTTCTTTTATGTTTAACTATTTTTAAAATGAAAGGCATTTATGCATCAATCACAACTGTTGTTGTTACAGTTATTATTGCTATCGTCTTCTTTAAACTACCTGTAAATATTGCATCAGGTGCTGTTGTAGAAGGATTTTTCCAAGGGATTATACCCATTGGTTATATCGTTGTAATGGCAGTTTTACTTTATAAGATTACGAATGAAACTGGTCAATTCGATACGATTCAAGATAGTATATCGAGCATTTCTCAGGACCAACGTATTCAATTGCTATTAATTGGATTCGCATTTAATGGATTTTTAGAAGGTGCTGCTGGATTTGGTGTACCTATCGCTATTTGTGCTTTATTACTTACACAATTAGGATTTGCGCCATTGCAAGCTGCCATGTTGTGTTTGATTGCAAACGCTTCAGCAGGTGCTTTTGGTGCCATTGGTTTACCAGTTACAGTTATAGACACATTAGGTTTACACGATAGTGTGACAGGTATGGCAGTTTCTTCTATGTCTGCCTTAACACTTGTGCTTATGAATATGCTTATTCCATTTTTATTAATATGGATTATAGACGGATTTAAAGGTATTAAAGAAACACTACCAGCGATACTTGTAGTTGCGATTACTTTCACTGTTTTACAAGCAATCATTACGGTGTTTATAGGCCCAGAATTAGCAGATATCATACCACCATTAGGTGCAATGATGGCACTTGCAATATTTTCTAAAAAATTCCAGCCAAAACATATCTTTAGAATTAATAAAGATGAAGAACCTCCAAAAATCAGCAAACATCAACCTAAAGAGATTATTTATGCATGGAGTCCATTCGTCATTTTAACAGTAGTTGTAATGATTTGGAGTGCATCTTTCTTTAAAGCGTTGTTTGTTCCAGGTGGTGCGCTAGAATCATTCGTGTTCAACATTGCACTACCAGGTACATATAGTGAAATCGCTAATAAGGCGATCACATTACCGTTAAACATCATAGGTCAAACAGGAACAGCTATTTTAATCGTTATTGTTATTACAATTTTGATGTCCAATAAAGTACATTTTAAAGATGGTGTGCGTTTATTCAAGAACGCATTTAAAGAGTTATGGTTACCAATCATTACGATTTGTTTTATTTTAGTTATTTCTAAATTAATGACTTATGCAGGTTTGAGTAATGCAGTAGGTGAGGGAATTGCGAAAACAGGTAGTATTTTCCCATTATTATCACCAATTTTAGGTTGGATTGGTGTATTCTTAACTGGTTCAGTTACGAATAACAATACTTTATTTGCGCCAATTCAAGCCGCGGTAGCAAGCAATATTGGTGCAAGTGGTGCGTTACTTGTTTCTGCAAATACCGTGGGTGGTGTTGCAGCAAAATTAATTTCACCTCAATCAATCGCTATTGCAACAGCCTCTGTACAACAAGTAGGTAAAGAATCAGAATTACTTAAAATGACACTTCGTTATAGTGTGGCTTTACTGGTTTTCGTATGTATTTGGACTTTCTTATTAAATATATTTATATAGAAAAAACAGATATTAATTTCAAATGGATTTATTTTTAATAGCTTATTATAAAACAAACGCCTACAAAGTAGTCATATGTATGTCTACTTTGTAGGCGTTTTTGCATTGTGTAAGGTGAAAATCCTATGATTGTCGGTTTATCTAATGTCTAAGTATCAAGCATATGTCTAAAAGAAAGATAGATTGCATTTGGCTCATAATTCTCAACCGTTTGATAACCATTTTCGATAATAACTTGATCTTTAAATTCTTGGTTAATGAGACGGCGTAGTTTGTTTGCTAAAGCGTCTACATTGCCATGTTCAATTAAATAGCCATTTACATTATTTTGAATAATTGATTCAGGACCAGCATTTCCGTCAAAGCTTACTACGACACTGCCTTGATTCATTGCTTCTAATATAACCATGCCAAACCCTTCATTGCGGGATGGAATAACTGTCAGTTCACTTTTAGCTAATTTTTCATTTAATTGATGTGTTGCGCCTTGAAGAAAAACAATATCCTCTAAGTTATTTTTACGGATCAACTTGGATAAGTTGTTTCGTTCTTTACCATCACCATATATGTGGACCTGATATCCAAATTGTCTCATATTTTCTTGAATTAGATTAATACTGTCAATCAGTAAATCAAAGCCTTTTTCGTATTCTAAACGTCCGGCGGCACTAATATTTTTAACTTTTTGTTCTTGTAAGCGTGTTTCATTGATAATATTTGGGATTACAAAAGTAGGGATGTGTATGTAATCTTGATATTTTACTTTATCAGTTTCAGTTAATGTTGTTAATTTGTCTAGATTTTTATAGGCATTAATGATTTCTTGTTGATATGCTTCTGGATGCGCATCAAAATTCATGTGCTCCATACCAATTTTTTCACATTTCATAGGCGCATGTTGAGCGATAAGTATATTAAAACTTGCGCGTGTCCCAATTAGGACATCGGTATTAACATGTTTAATTGCTTTAATCATTTTCTTTTCTATATAATGTGAAAATTGATTAAGACCAGGTTCGTGTTGGGAAATATACTTGGGTTTCGATAAGGATGTCCATTTAGTAATACGATTAAATAAGATATCTTTAAAATTAAAGGGATGTAATTGGTAGTTAACTAAGGGCTTAACTTTAATGGATGGATTGATATCAAAATAAGGTGATGTGTCTCCTTTAAAAACGGAAATAATTTCCACGTGATGTCCTTTTTCAGCTAGAACATTAGCGATTTGGGAAATCGATTTTACCGTTCCACCCATCGCATAAAAATTATGCATAAAAAAAGTGATTGATTTCATAAAAACCTCCAAGCGTACTTTACTTAAATTGAAATCCATTATATCACGAAATGTGTGGTGGATTTCTATATTTTCTTTGTTTATAAAACGTTGTGATAAATAAAGTATACCTCGTTTTAATAAGTATAATCATCAAAATATGATATATTCTAGTTAACACTTATTAACAAAATTTGTGTAAAATTACTGAAACCCCTTTTTTCATGCGATAATTACGTATATAATTAGAGAGGTATGAAGTAATTGTGTTATTGCGTTAAATACATAAATGGCAATAAGACGAATTTTTTATTTTTAAGTTATAGAAAACGCTTTACTAAATTAGTGAACGTATTATAAAAGTAAAGATAACGTTTCTATTAAACACATATAAAAGGGGGACTGTATTTGTTATGAGTACACAACATAGCAAAACAGATGTCATCTTAATTGGTGGCGGTATCATGAGCGCAACACTAGGGACGATTTTAAAAGAAATCGCTCCTGAGAAAGAAATTAAGATGTATGAAAGGTTATCAACACCTGCTGAAGAAAGTTCGAATGCGTGGAATAATGCGGGCACAGGGCACTCTGCATTATGTGAATTAAATTATACGAGCGAAAATAAAGACGGCACAATTGATATCAAAAAAGCGGTTAAAATCAATGAACAATTTCAAGTTTCCAAACAGTTTTGGAGCTATCTGGTGAAACAAGGGCAACTCGATCATCCAGAAGCATTTATTAAACCAGTGCCTCACATGAGCTTTGTTCAAGGGATTAAAAATGTAGACTTTTTGAAAAGACGTGTAGAAAGACTAAATAAAAACATTTTATTTAGTAATATGGAAATCACGGACGATAAAGATAAGATAACTGAATGGACGCCTTTAATTATGGAAGGACGTACGTCTAATATCCCCATGGCGATTAGTTATGATAAAACAGGTACAGACGTTAACTTCAGTGCATTGACTAAAAAATTATTTGAAAATTTAGAAGATAAAGATGTAGCATTAAATTATAAACACGAAGTTGAAGACATTAAACAGCGTAAAGACGGTGTTTGGGAAGTGAAAGTTAAAAATCTTGATACAAACACTATAGAAATTGTAGAAAGCGACTTTGTATTTATCGGTGCAGGTGGCGCAAGTTTACCATTATTACAAAAAACAGGCATCAAAGAATCTAAACATATAGGAGGATTCCCAGTTAGTGGGCTCTTCTTAGTGTGTAGAGATGAAGCGATTACCAAAAAACATTTAGCTAAAGTATACGGTAAGGCACCAGTCGGCGCGCCGCCAATGTCTGTACCACATTTAGATACACGCTATATAGATGGTAAACGCACAATTTTATTTGGACCTTTTGCTGGTTTTTCACCGAAGTTTTTAAAAACAGGTTCAAATATGGATTTAATCAAGTCTGTTAAACCTAATAACATAATTACCATGCTTTCTGCGGGAATTAAAGAGATGAATTTAACGAAATATCTTATTTCACAACTTACCTTATCCAACGAAGAACGTATGGAAGATTTACGTCAATTTGTACCGAACGCAAAGAGTGAGGATTGGGAAGTTGTTGTTGCAGGACAAAGAGTACAAGTAATCAAAGATACTGATCAAGGTAAAGGTACCTTACAATTCGGTACAGAAGTCATCACTTCTGAAGATGGCTCATTATCTGCATTACTTGGTGCTTCACCTGGCGCTTCTACTGCGGTAGATATTATGTTAGATTTATTGAAACGTTGCTATAAAGATGAATTTGAAGGTTGGGAAGAAAAAATTAAAGAAATGGTTCCTTCTTTCGGTATGAAATTATCTGAGAATGAAGCACTTTATACGCAATTAAACAAAGAGATTACGAAATATCTTAAAATTAACTAGAGTTATTGGTGATTAAGGATGACAAATAAATAAGCCATGAACTAATGAAGTAGAAATTGTGCATTGTATATCTTTTATTCATGTTAAATTAGGCCGAGACATCAAAATGTGTCTCGGCCTAATTCATTGTATGGGTTGTAAATGTAGGGCATCGTTTTATCGAATTAACTTATTGTCTTAGGCACCTTTTTGAATGTGATTGTAAAGGTCGTTCCAGCATTTTTTTCACTATCTACCGTTATTGTGCCATGGTGCAGTTCAAATATTGCTTTTGCTATCGCTAAACCGAGGCCATTACTATTATCATGATTACTTGACTTGTAGAATCGTTCAAATATACGAGCTTGTGTTTCGGTTGACATGCCTTGGCCGTCATCTGTAATTGTACATGTAATTGTCTCTAAGTTTTGTGAAAGTGTGACGTCAACCATGCCACCCGTTGTTGAGTATTTTATCGCATTGGTAATCAAATTTTGAAAGGCTTGATGTAATAAACGTTCGTTACCATTCATACTAATTGTTTCTAAGTCTGACATTATAATTAAATCTTTTTCATTGGCAGAAAATTGCTCATGTCTAATTATTTTTTTAATCAACTGATTTAATTGAATATCATCATCAAAGTCTAAATGCGCGCCATTATCTATTTCTGATAACAGTAACAATGCTTTTGTTAATTCACTAAGTTGTGTTGTGACTTCATATATTTCTTCAATATATTGCTCACGTGCATTATCCGTTTTAGCAAACTTTAATAAATCAAGTAGATGATGAATATGAGTTAGCGGTGTTTTAATTTCATGCGATACATTTTGAACAAAATGTTGTCTCATATCGTCTAATTGTTTGAGAGATAGGCGCATTTTATCAAAACGATATTGTAATGTACCAAATTCATCTTTACGTGTTACATGAATGACCTCATCAAAGTTACCATGCATCAATCGTTCTGTAGCACGTTTCAACTGTTGTATCGGTTTGATAATCGCATAAGTAGATGAAATAACCAATATAATTGAGAAAAGTAGTAATAATGTGATTAGAATCGCAAGAAATATTCTAAATTCACTAAATGTTTTGCCAATGTCAGGACGCATAAAAACAGCATATGTATGTCCTTTAGATTGATAAGCTATACCAACGGTATTTTTCGTTGTATTCTCAAAAAAACCAGTGATAATAGGGTTATAGGGTAAATTTTTAATACCATGATAATCCTTACCATGTAATACAGATTCAGCTGTTTTTTTGCTAATATTATCTTTTCTGAATTCAGTGCCATAATATGTACGATGGCCATCTTCAGAAATTGTCATCACTTGATAATTCATCTCTCCCAAGTGTTTGAAAAAGGGTGCAGATGCTTCAATCCTTGATTCTTTTTGATATTGAATTGAATCCTTTAATGTGCGCATGATTTTAGCGTCGTTATTTTCTTTTAAGTAGTTATGATAAATAATATTAGTACAGAGAAAACTAGCAACTGCAGAGAATATCATAACAGTGATTGTGTAAATGGCTATTCGTGTATAGAGTGATTTAAACATGATCATCCACCTTATAGCCCAATCCTCTTACAGTATGAATCGTTACAGAAGCATCTATTTTTTCAAGTCGTTTTCTCAAACGCTTAATATGAACATCCACTGTACGTTCATCACCTTCATAATCAAAGCCCCATATTTTTTCAATTAATGCATCACGATTAAAGACTTGTCTTGGATTAGAAGCAAGTAAAAAAAGTAACTGAAATTCTTTATTAGGTAAATTCATTGATTTTGATGAAGATTGAATTTCTAAATAGGATTGGTTTAATGTCAGATTACCGATTGAAACTTCGTTATTTATATTAACATTATAACGTTTAAGTACCGCTTTAATTCTGAACATCAATTCCTTAACTTCAAAAGGTTTTGTAACATAATCGTCTGTACCTGTTAAATAAGCTTGTTCTTTATCACTTAAAGCATCCCGTGCAGTTAACATAATGACCGGGATATCGAAATCTTCTTTAAGTATTTTACATAATTCAAATCCACTCATTTTTCCCATCATCACATCTACAATTGCAATATCAACTTGATGTGTTTCAAGATAAGATAAAGCATTTTCTGCACTAGATTGGACAATTGTTTCGAAATGCTCTCGTTCAATATATTTCGAAACATATTCTAATATTTTTGGGTCATCATCGACAATTAGACAGGTTGTCATACGCAAGGTCTCCTTATTAAGTATTATGATTATTATAAATGTAACACTTCGACGATACAATTTATAATAATGAAATAATTTAGATGCGTTCATATTGAGTTCACATTGATAGCATAAACTCCAAATATAAGTTTTAAAGAAGGAGTTGAAAATGATGAAATTAGCATGGCAAGAAATCAAATATTATAAGTTTCGCTATATTTTAATCATGCTCATCATATTATTGTTAGGTATTATGGTGTTATTTATAAGTGGATTAGCTCAAGGATTAGCAAGAGAAAATATCTCAATGTTAGACAACATGAAATCCGAAAAGTATGTTTTACCAGATAATAAGCAACCACAAATTGAGAAGTCGATTATTAAACCAGAACAACAAAATAAAATTGAAGATATTACAGGTCAAGAACCATTAAAAATGGCACCTCAAACATTAAAGATTGATAAAAATGAAGAAGACGTCTTAATGATCAATACGGTTAAAAACGAAAAACCTGAATTAAAAGCAGGGCATTATCCTACTAAAGACAATGAAGTGGCAATTAATAATAAACTTACTGCTGATAGTATTAACGTAGGAGATAAAATTAAACTTAAAGATGGTAAAGCATTAAAAGTATCAGGTGTACTCAATGATACGATGTATTCACATAGTTCAGTTGTGATCATGAGTGATAATGGATTTAACACATTGAATAAACAAGCTAGCACTATTTATCCAGTTAAAGATTTATCAAAATCAGAGCAAGAGAAAGTGAATGATATTTCTGGCGTGAAAGTATTTACAGAAAATGACATAACAAGTGAAATTCCAAGTTATCAAGCAGAACAAGCGCCATTAAATATGATGATTGTAAGTTTGTTTGTTATTTCAGCGATTGTACTTAGTGCATTCTTCTATGTTATGACAATTCAAAAAATACCAGAAATTGGAATATTAAAAGCGATTGGTATGAAAACAAAACACTTATTAAGCGCATTAATTATTCAAATATTAATTACGACGATGATAGGCGTGATTATATCAGTTGCTATTATTACGGGATTGTCATTCTTAATGCCAGTATCTATGCCATTCCATGTTACAACATCAAATCTACTGTTAGTTGTAGGTGTATTTATTATTGTTGCTATAATTGGAGCAATATTATCATTTATCAAATTATTTAAAGTAGATCCTATCGAAACAATTGGAGGTGGAGAATAATGAGTTTACAAGTTAAAGATATTAAAAAATCATTTGGTAATGGCCAATCAGAAACCCCTGTATTAAAAGGTATCAATTTCAATGTGAATGAAGGCGAATTTGTTATTCTTAATGGTGCATCTGGATCTGGTAAAACGACATTATTAACTATTTTAGGTGGTTTACTTTCACAAAGTAGTGGAGATATTTTGTATAATAATCAACCTTTATTTACTAGAGATAGAAAGGCTTCAGAATTAAGGTTAAATGAGATTGGCTTTATCTTTCAATCGTCTCACTTAGTACCATATTTAAAAGTAAAAGCACAATTGACAACGATTGGTAAAGAGGCAGGAATGACTATGCAAGAAGCTAATCAAAGGGCAGAAACTTTACTAAAACAAATAGGACTAAACCATCGCTTGACTGCCTTTCCTCATATGCTGTCTGGTGGGGAGAAACAACGTGTGGCAATTGTGAGAGCACTAATGAATCATCCTAAAATTATCTTAGCTGATGAACCGACTGCAAGTTTAGATGCGGAACGTGCGACGGAAGTTATTGAAATGATCAAAAATCAAATTAAAAGTAAAAAAATGATTGGCATCATGATTACTCATGATAAACGTTTATTTGAATATGCTGACAAAGTCATTGAATTAGATGATGGCGTTATTACCAATGCCTAAATGATAGATGTGTTATTTTAGATACAATGCAATAGGGCGTTAAGATAAAACGGAATGTATACTTAAAGTATTTAATTTATTACATCCGCAAATAGTATAAATAAAAATCTGAGACATTTAGTGATGTCTCAGATTTTTTTATTCACTCAATGACGCGTAGCGATACAGTGGACATATTTAAAATATGTTATAAAGGGATACTTGGAATAAACCAATATGCGATTATGCATATGAAAAATAAAGCTGCAAAATAAACCGTTAATAATAATTTATATTGATACATTAATGCTAAGAAATCACGAATTAATGCAATTTCAAAAAAATGATAAGGTGTATGACTTCCAACTCCAGTTAATTTTAAATTGAATTTTTGTCCAAAGCGTAAAGCACGCATAATATGAAATTGACTTGTGACACAGACAATTTTAGGGACACATTCGAAGTGGCTCTCAATGAGTGATTTAGAGAATTGGATATTCTCTGACGTACTTGTGGATTGATCTTCTAACATAATATGATTTGATTCAACCCCATGATGTATTAAATAGCGCTTCATGGCTAGCGCTTCGGAGATGGGTTCATCGGGCCCTTGTCCGCCGCTCACAATAAACTTAGCATTTGGTTGTTGCATATATAAAGTTAAAGCACGATCCAAACGGCTAGCTAACATAGGCGTTACATTTTCTGTAAATATACCAGCACCTAGGACAAGTATGACATCGAAGTCAGGTTTATTATTCAGATTTAAAAAGTTCGACGAACACATCATGTAGCAAATAAAAGTGAAAAGCGCGCTAAAAGATATAGCTGAAATCCATAGAAAGATAACGTTAATACCAATAGGAATCAAACTAATGTAAAAGCATGCAAGCGTGAAAACAACGAGCTTAAAAGCCACATAATAGAGACGTTTTAAGAAAAGGGCACTCATGCGATTTTGCATTAAATGCTTATGTTTGATGTGTAATAATAGAGCGCCTAAGGACATGACAACAAGAATATCTATAGGTAGCGTATGCTCACCAATATGTATAATAATGACAACATAACCTAATATTACCTGGGAAATATAGATTGAGAGATGTGCCGAATATTTGAAGTTAAAAAACATACACAAATATGTAAATAATATCATAATACATAAAGCCAAAGTTAACATACCCATGCCTCACTTCCGATTTTTATAGTATATTAAATGTAGTGTAATCTTTCGAAATAAGCAAATTTAATTATTAATACTAAGGTAACCAAGTAAAAATATGAATTAATATAAGTATAAGTTGCGAGTTTTAACTTTTATACATAATAAAATATTGATATCATTAACATAATATAAAAAAAACAAAATTAAATGATTTTTAATGGAACATTGAGGTGGCAGGTATGGTAAAAAATTTAGGTAATCATATTGAGTTTATGGGAGAATTCATTGATGATGTGAATACATTGATGGCGAAGTTACTGAAAGCATTGAGAGAAGAATATAAAATTTCAAAAGAACAAGCTAACGTGATTTTGATGTTAGAAAATGAAAAAGCAATGACTTTGACAGCAATTACAGAGAAACAAGGGGTTAATAAAGCAGCAGTTAGTCGAAGAATAAAAAAATTGATACAAGCTGAAGTTGTAGAATGGGATAAAGCCGAAGCGCATACAGATCAGCGTTTAAAATATATTAAGTTAACGGAAAAAGGTAAGCAATTCAATCGAGAAAGTAAATCTATCATCAACGATATCGTAAGTGACATGTTGCATGATTTATCAGATGAAGAAATCGAACAGGCGAGATATGTGCTCGAGATTATTGATCGTCGACTAAAGAATTTTAATTTAAAAAACCACACATAAATTTAGTTGACGTAACATACGATGAGTAAAAAGCAATCTTAAATATTGATCATTGACGTTATTGCGTCAATGCTAGTTTAATCGTGTTATTGGACTAACGATGTATATCATTTTTAGCATGCGTTACATATAATAAGGTAAGTAGAATAAAATAGGCAATTTATGTTTGCATATTGGATTAATTAAAGTAGCAACAGCAAGCTTACATATGGTTTCATTTTAATGTGTGTTAAAATAATGTGATGATGTATGAATTTAGAGATAAAGAGGTGATAAAATGCGAAAATGTCCTAAATGTGGGGGGAATATGAGAGATAAACAAAGTAAGTGTGGCCATTGTGGTTATGAAGTCACTGACAATCACTCAGAACAACTCACGCGTTCATTAAAAGATAAAAAAAAAGCGCAAATATAAAAGCACGTAAAATTATCCCCTGGGGAATTGCATTCTTTATCATTATCTTACTTATTATTATTTTCTTCTTATTAAAAAACTTCAATTCGCCTGAAGCACAATCAGAGTTGCTTATAAATGCAGTCGATAATAATGATACACAAAAGCTTTCTACAATCCTAAGTACACAAAACAATAGTGTGGATGAGACAGAAGCAACCGCTTATATTAAATATATAAAAAATGAGGTTGGGATGGACAACTTTGTAAAAGATGTGAATCAAAAAATCAAGAAGTTAAATGAGAGCGAGACCAAAGAAGCGGATTTTGTCACTGCTAAAAATGGAGAAAATGTATTGAGAGTTAGTAAAAATGGAAGACGTTATTTAATTTTTGATAACATGAGTTTTACGGCTCCTACTAAAGAAGCTATCGTCAAACCTAAATATGATGCGACATATAAATTTAAATCTGATGATAAACAAAAAACAGTCACTGCTGAAAAAAATAAAACGACAACAATAGGTAAATTTATTCCAGGTGATTACTTACTAGAAACTAAAAAAGAAACGGCTAATGGCCAATTTGATGGTCAGTTAAAGTTTAATTTTAATAATAGTAATAATGAAACGATAGATGTCAGCGAAGATTTTAACGAGGCATATATTCAAGTTGAATTAAGTGGCGCATCAGAAATAGATAAAGACACTGTAAAAGTAAAAATCAACGATAAAACTTACGATTATGCTAAAGCAAAAGAGATTGGTCCATATCCAAAAACAAATGATATTACTGTTTCTGCTGAAGGCGAAGCTAAGAAGAAAACATTTAAGTCAGCTGAAACGACAGTGAAAACAGATAATCTAAAAGATAAAACAAAAGTAACATTAAATTTTGATGATGATGAAATACAATCCTATGTAGATAAAAAAGAAAAAGAAGAGAATAGCTTTAGAAATAAGGTGACTAATTTTTTCGGTAATTTCACTACAGCGATGAATAGTGCACATAGTCAAAGTGATTTTTCTTTAGTATCATCTTATTTGAAGAAAAACACAGATAACTATAAGTCGACTAAAAGTGATGTGAATTCAAACCGTTTATTCTTTATACAACAACCACAAATAACAGAAATCATTAAACAAGGTAATACATTTTATGTAACTGGACAAGCTTTGAAAGAGAATGGTCAATATGGAGAAGTTGACTATCAATTACAAGGTGATGGAGATGCAGATAATTTAAAAGTAGTTAAATATTCAGAGTAATTAATAAAGGTATTTAATTGGTCTATATTATTGTAAGACCATATAATATTAAATAATTGGAATGAGGAAGAACGAGGTGCTTTTAACCTCGTTCTTTTTGTATAGAGAAATGAATATACAAGCAAGTATTTAAAAGTGGTAAGGTTAAAGCTATAATGGTGTTAATATGTATAAAATGATAAGAATAGAATTATTTTTAGGAGAACTTAAATGACTAATAAACAAACGCAGCACAAACAATCATTACTGTTTGTCATTATTTTAGGGGCTTTAACAGCAATCGGCGCTTTATCTATTGATATGTTCTTGCCTGGCTTACCTCAAATACAATCAGATTTTAGTACAACAACTTCAAATTCACAATTAACATTATCTCTATTTATGATTGGTCTCGCTTTAGGTAATTTATTTGTTGGTCCAATCTCTGATGCGATAGGTAGAAAAACGCCACTTGTTGTAGCCATGTCATTATTTACATTGGCAAGTATAGGTATTATTTTCGTCGATAATATTTGGCTCATGATTGCTCTAAGATTTGTTCAAGGTTTCTGTGGCGGTGCAGGTGCAGTCATATCACGCGCGATATCTAGTGATTTATATAGTGGAAAGCAATTAACAAAATTCTTAGCTTTACTTATGCTAGTGAATGGTGTGGCGCCGGTCATAGCACCTGCTCTAGGTGGCGTTATATTATCGTTCGCTACTTGGCGTATGGTCTTTGTTATTTTAACGTTGTTCGGTGTTTCAATGGTCATTGGCTCACTATTTAAAGTACCAGAATCTTTGGAATTAGAAGAACGAGACAGTCCACATCTTGGTAGTATATTTAAAAATTTCAAGCAATTATTAATTACACCTAGATTTGTATTACCGATGTTGATTCAAGGTGTAACATTTATTATGTTGTTTAGTTACATATCTGCTTCGCCATTTATTACGCAAAGTATTTATCAAATGTCGGCGCAACAATTTAGTATTATGTTTGCAGTCATAGGTATCAGTTTGATTATTTCTAGCCAATTGACTGGTAAAATGGTTGATTATATAGATCGACTAACTTTGTTAAGAATTTTAACCATAATACAAATTATTGGTGTAGCAGTCGTATCGATGACGCTAGTCATGCATTTATCAATGTGGTTGTTATTTATTGGTTTTGTTATTCTCGTAGCACCAGTTACTGGTGTGGCGACATTAGGCTTTTCAATTGCAATGGATGAACGCACTGGTGGTAACGGCAGTGCATCTAGTTTATTAGGATTAGTTCAATCCTTATTAGGTGGACTTGTTTCGCCTTTAGTCGGCATGATGGGTGAAGACAGTTATATACCATATATTACGATTATTATGATAGCTGGTATTTTGCTCATTATTTTGCAATGTATCAATTATTTTGTGTTTAAGTATGTACCATCTAAAAATAGTATTGAATAATTAAAGCGGTCGAGACACGTATCATGTCTCGACCGCTTTAATTATTTTAAAATGTTATGCTTATGCGCAATGACTCATATGATATTAGCGTCTAAGTTTTATAGCGTTTGCTAGTAAAATTTGTGCCAGTTCATCAGGTGTTTCGATACACTCTTCACGTATCCAAAAGTATATAATACCAATTTGTCCGCCAATAGCATACGTGACAAATTGTTTTTTCTTCAATACTGTCGTGTAATCGACAAGCATATTCGTATACGTCTCTTTAGTGATTTTTACATAATCCGTAAATAAATCTCGATTAGGGTGTGAGACAAATATGGCATGGAAAAATCCATAGTGACGTTTAATATAAGTTAATATGACTTTGAAAAATTGATAGAGTTTAAAATGATTAATTTCATTTTTATCGAAACTGAAGTATAGTGCATTTAATAATTTTTTATATTTTTGAAGATGATATGTTTGAATCGTAGATAAAAGATTATACTTATCTACAAAGTAATCGTAGAAGGTCGTTCGATTAATGCCACTATAAGCACAGATCATTTTAATAGTAATGTCTTCAAAAGGATGTTCTTCTAGCAAAGTAATCATATTTCGAATAATTTTTTCTTTAGCTTTCTGTTTCATTTTATCTCCTTCAAAAATTGCATACAATAACTTACCCGACACATTTTATAGAAGTGTCGGTGTTTTTTTAAATGTTATGTATCTATAATATATAAAGTGAATTTTAAAAGCAAATAGGAGGAAAGAGTAATGAAAAAAATGGTATTAATCAACATCGTTACCATTGTAGTTCTTGTGATTATAGGAGTAGTCGGTTTCCATTTTTATAATCAAGCTACAGGATTTGTAAGTACTGATAATGCGAAAGTAGATGGAGAACAAATTAAAATATCTGCACCAGCATCAGGTGAAATCAAATCATTCGATGTAAAAAACAATGAAAAATTAAATAAAGGTGATAAAGTTGCAGAAATTGCAGCTAAAGGTGAAGATGGCCAATCACAAAACATGGACGTTAAAATGCCACAAGATGGTACAATCGTAAAAACAGATGGTATGGAAGGTTCAATGGCGCAAGCAGGGACTCCAATTGCTTATGCTTATAATTTAGATGATTCTTACATTACTGCAAATGTTGATGAAAAAGATATTGCAGATGTTGAAGAAGGCAAAGATGTAAATGTAAAACTTGACGGCGAAGACGCTGAACTTAAAGGTAAAGTAGAAGAAGTTGGTAAAGCTACAGCTTCAAGTTTCTCAATGATGCCTTCATCAAACACTGATGGTAATTATACAAAAGTATCTCAAGTTGTACCTGTGAAAATTTCACTCGATTCAAAACCATCTAAAAATGTTGTTCCAGGAATGAACGCTGAAGTTAAAATTCATAAAAATTAAGGGGGGTCTTTAAATGACAATGACCTTCATTATAATTTACGTAGTCATAGCGCTCATTTTAGTTGGGTTACTTAATGTTTTTCTAACTAAAAGAAAACATAATAAAGTAAATCAACAAGTGGAACAAACAAAGCATGAAAGTCATGTTTCTAATGAAATTTATCAATCTAAATTTAAAGTGAACGATACGGAAGATTCTCAGGAATCATCCAAGGAGTCAAAAGCAACGAACGAAGATGATCGTGAAAATAAAGATGAGAATGATGAATTAAACACATTTTCTACTGATACCAATGATACAGAAGTAGAACAACAAGATGATTCAGATCATGAAGCGATCAATCCTAATTCAGAAGAAGCTAAAGTAAATGAAAAATTAAAAGAAAAGCATAGTACATTTATGTTTGGTAAAGGTACGACCCAAGGCAAAGTATTAATTGCGATGATCTTTGGTATGTTTATAGCTATATTAAACCAAACTTTACTTAATGTAGCGTTACCGATGATAAACACAGATTTCAATATTTCAGCTAATACGGGTCAATGGCTAATGACAGGATTTATGCTAGTAAATGGTATCTTAATTCCAGTCAGCGCCTACTTATTTAATAAATATTCGTATCGTAAGCTATTCTTAGTTGCGATGACATTATTTACGATTGGTTCTTTAGTCTGTGGACTGTCTGAATCATTTACAATCATGATGGTAGGCCGTGTATTACAAGCTATTGGTGCCGGTATATTAATGCCGTTAGGTACAAATGTATTTATGACAATTTTCCCACCTGAAAGACGTGGGGCAGCGATGGGTACGCTTGGTATCGCTATGATTTTAGCACCAGCGATTGGTCCAACATTATCTGGTTATATTGTTGAAAATTATCATTGGAATGTTATGTTCTATGGTATGTTCATCATTGGTTTGGTATCTTTAGCCATTGCTTATATTTGGTTTAGAGTATATCAAGTAACAACAAATCCAAAAGCCGATGTACCAGGAATTATCTTTAGTACGATTGGTTTCGGCGCGTTACTTTACGGATTCAGTGAAGCAGGTAACAATAGTTGGAGTTCACCTATCGTAGTCATTTCCTTAATATTAGGTGTTATCTTTATTATTGCATTTGTCATCAGAGAACTTACAATGCGTGTGCCTATGTTAAGTATGGAAGTATTAAAATACTCAGGATTTACGTTAACAACAGTCATCAATATGATCGTTACAATGAGTTTATTTGGTGGTATGATTCTTTTACCACTTTACTTGCAAAACTTAAGAGGCTTTACCCCAATTCAATCAGGTCTGTTATTACTACCTGGTGCCTTGATTATGGGTGTTATGGGTCCAATTGCTGGTAAATTATTAGACACAATTGGTATCAAACCATTGGCATTAGTAGGTACTGCAATCATGACTTATGCTACTTGGGAATTAACGAAATTAAATATGAATACGACTTATGGTCATTTAATGCTTATTTATATTATTCGTTCTTTTGGTATGAGTTTTATTATGATGCCAATTATGACAGCTAGTATGAATGCATTACCACAGAGATTAATTGCACATGGTAATGCCTTATCAAATACATTAAGACAACTTGCAGGTTCAATTGGTACGGCGTTATTAGTGACAGTGATGTCTACACAAACAACGCAATATGCTGCAGGTTACGCACAAGATTTAGATAAAACGAACCCATTTATTAAAGATCGTTTACAAGAAATGGCGCAAGCGTTAGGCGGCGAACAAATGGCAACTTCACAAGTGCTAGAATTTGTTCAAAAACTAGCTTCTATCAATGGTGTCAATAGTGCATTCTTAATTGCAACAGCGCTAAGTGCACTTGCATTTATTTTAAGTTTATTCTTAAAAGGTAAAGATCACTATATGTCTAAAGAAAATTAAATCATATTTTTTGATTAACATAAAAGCCGCCTCCAACTTAAATGTTGGAAGCGGCTTTTTCTTTTACAGTATGTTTTTAAATAGATGACGATAAGCTTATTTACGCACTATACGATTTCTGAAAAACATGCTAATTAATACGAGCGCGATACTACATCCTAACAATGTAAAAGCATTATGAATTGCATCAGCTTCAGTTAAGATTTGGGTAGGTTTAACTGAAATATAATATTGATTCATTGAGTCTGAAATTCTAGAAGCAATATTTTTAATTAGATAAGAAAAACCAAATGTAATGACTAACATAATCGCGATGACAAACATATTTACTACTTTTAATACGGTTCTGTTAAATAGTAAAGTAAAGAAAGTTAAGACTAAACTTAAAATACAGGCGATAAAGAACACGTAAAATACTAGGATTAATCGATCGATACTCGTTTGTAAATTATCGATTGAGGCGACATTAATATTTAAGTTAGAAATATCATTTATAGTAGTTTGGAAATTAGTGAGTTTATGAAAATTGATTGTCTCTTGCGCGAAGACTAAATTAAAAATAGGTTCCTTAAACATGCTATAACCCGTTATGGCCATTAAAATAAGGACAATAATCTGGATAAGCATACTTACCCAAGACTTTTTCTTTTTTTCAAAACGCATCCCACGTTGCATGGGTTCACTTGTTAGGGTATGTTCAAAATCTTTAAATTGATGGTTCTGTTCTGCCATAGGATACTCCTTTCATTACTGTAGAATGCTACATCTAAATATTTTATGACTTTTGTTTCTATTTTGTTATAATATGCAATAACTGTGATAACTAGTTATTGATAGATTCGATTATTAGGGAACTCAAATTATATTATAACTGTATTTTTTTGTCATTGTATTAATTTTACCATACTATGAATTTTGATTAGTAAGTAAAATGAAACATTCTAAATACTTGGAGAATAAACTTAGATTGGATGGATTATAAATGAAATCAAGACTGACAACTAAATTTGTGAATAAGTACCTCTTACCTCATAGATCTATTATTTTTAGTTCAGATGAAGCTTTTGAGCAATTTTTAAATGATCGCGAGAAAATTAATGAAAAAAAACATAAACAACCTGAAACATTGAATGTTAAATCTGATTTAGATAAACAAATGCTAGGGGATATTCAAGTCTTTAGATTTCGTTTTAGACATAGCCACGAAAGAAAATTACTCTATATACACGGTGGTTATAATACATTGCAGCCATCTGCTTTTCATTGGAGATTTATGGATAAGCTTTCATTAAGTACATTAAGTGAAGTTGTCATGCCAATCTATCCAAAGACACCTGAGTTTCATATAGATGATACTTATAATGCTATATTTGAGATGTACAATAAATTGCTAACTGAAGTGGATAGTGATGCTATTGTCATTATGGGAGATGGCACTGGTGCTGCTTTAGCACTAAGTTTTGTGCAACAACTGAAGGAAAAACAACGCCCTTTACCAAGTAAATTATATTTGTTTTCACCGTTACTAGATGCCCAATTGGATAATGAAGGTATCACGGAATCACTAGATAAAAAAGATGTCATCGTTGATAAAGATGGCGTACAACGCATTTTAAACGTATGGTCTCATAATCTGCCATTAGACGATGCACGTGTGTCACCAATTTATGGAGAACTGACAGATTTGCCACCGATATATATGTTTGGCGGTGCATACGAAATTTACCTCCCAGACATGCAAAGATTTGCACATATTTTAGCAGATAAATCACAAGAAATACATTTTTATGAATATAAAAGAATGATTCATGCTTTCCCCTTATTACCTATAAGAGAGTCTCATAAAGTGGTTAAGCAAATCGTAGAAACGTTAAAAGATGAATGAACAGATAACTAAATATTTTAAAACAAGCTGAAACATGGATGTCAAAGCTTGTTTTTTTATAATCATTAATAAAATGCTATATGGCTAGAAATAGCGAATCTAAATGCATATATGGTTGTCATACAACGACCTGTGATTAGGTTGTGATTATAGTTTTATAGCTTTACGCTACATTAGGTTTGTTGCACATGTCATTAAAATGTTTGGTTTAATATCGTTGTGTGAACTGTGTCGATAATTAATTTTTGACCCATTAATGAATAATGATGTGCAAGTACTACATCATAGTCTTCGGTGGGTAGCGCAAGGGTTTTAAACTTAGCTGCAGATGATTCGAATGATTTGATGACTTGAGTGCTAAATTCCGTAAAATTAAGCTTGAAAGCTGCATCGTCAGAATCATTTTTTAATATTGAATCTATGGCATCAATCGCTTTCTTCTGACCTTGTAAATAACTGATATCTAAACCACGTTTAATTAATTTATTGTCTGGTCCGTTTAATACAAGTTGCTTACTTTGATTTAATTCGCTTAATTCATATTTAGTATCATCGAATAAATCATACAATTGTGATGCTACTGCTGAATGTATATGATTTGTCATAGTAATATCTAAACTCCTTTTCTTGAAATCCGAATACGATGGCCTAATTGTTTTGGCCATTCAATTAATTGTTGATTATCATAATAATTGATAATTGCTTGTGCAAATTGTTCTGGGAAAGGTGCAGTTTTATTAGTTGCACGATTAATACCTAACATGAGTGCTTCATTCGTAGCAACTTTTGAACCATGTTCATTTGTCATTATGGAAAAGAAATGGACGCTTTTTTCATTATAATCATATAAATAGATGGTAATGTGATAGCGTTCGTTTTTCTTTAATTCAGAAAGGTAGGCCGTGTGTTCTTCAACTGTAAATAGTGTATAGTTTAAGGCTTCACGCTCTTCCAAGGATAATCCGTGTTGATAATTGAATTGGTTAATGGCATCGCTAAAGACCATATTATAATGAGCATCATGCATGTGACCATTGTGATCAATCATATCTTCGTTCACTTGCTGAATCACTGTGAAAGGATTTTTCATGAATACAACTCCTCAAAGTTTGAAAATATATAATTAAAGTTTAACATGTTTTAAAGTATGCTTAACGAAATAAATCTAAAACATACACACATACTATTTCATGGTAAAATAAAGGAAACGATTTCGGGAGGGGAATAATGAGTATAACGATTAAATATCAAACTTCTGAACAACCTTTCGTTCAGGTAGCTCACTATAATGAAATACCAAAAGAAGCTACGCTGATTTGGTATGATTTTAATGACCCAACGGAAACTGAAAACGAAGTATTACAATCACAATTTAAATTTAATAAACTTGAAATTGAAGATACGATAAAAGGGACACCGAGAGCAAAATATAAGGCCTATGAAACATATCAATATCTCGTCTTTCATAGTATGGATACCCCTTTTAATAGGGATAAAGCGTTAAATTTGTTTATCAAAGATAATATTTTGATTACATACCATCACAAACCATTTTCAATATTAGAAGATGTAGAACAAATGATTAAACATCAATTTAATAAAGATTTAGATACGTCTGATGTGGCACTGTATATTTTAGATAAATTGGTAGATGATTATTTTAAACACATTTATGACATCGAAGATAAAGTGTTTGAATTCGAAGACCAAAATTTAAACAGTCAATCCATTAAAGGTATCATGGAAGATGTATTTAAAATTCGTGGTGACATTATTAAATTGAAACGCATTATATACCCTATGAACGAATTAATAGATAATATTAAAGAAAGTAAGCTATTACTTGTAGATAGTAAAAATCATATGTATATTCAACATATAGAGGATCATATTATTAAACAACAAAGTATTTTAAAAACTGCACAAGAAGTGACAACTGAAATAAGAGATAATTATTCGTCCTATACCTCATTTAAAATGAATAGTGTGATGCAAATACTGACCCTAGTATCTGTGATATTCTTACCATTAACGTTAATTACAGGTATATATGGCATGAACTTTATCAATATGCCTGAGTTAAAGTGGCATTATGGTTACTATATTGTATTAGGTATTATGTTGGCGATCAGTGCAGGATGTATTTATTATTTTAAAAAAGAAAAATGGTTTTAGTATGTAATTTAAGACATTATTTAATATATCAAAGCATTATAAAATGATTGAAAGTAGGAGCAAAAGATGAGCGATAATAAAAGAGAACAAAGAAAAAATGAACATGTAGAAATTGCGATGGCACAAGGAGATGCCACGATTTCTGATTTTGACGAAATACGATTTGTACATCATTCAATTCCTAGTGTCGATGTCGATGATATTGATTTAACAAGTCAGTTAAAAGACTTCACACTAGATCAACCTTTATATATCAATGCTATGACTGGTGGTAGTGAATGGACGAAGCAAATCAATGAAAAATTGGCTGTAATAGCACGTG
The DNA here is from genome assembly GCF_050955665.1 of Staphylococcus sp. LKG4-2. Classification (NCBI taxonomy): domain Bacteria; kingdom Bacillati; phylum Bacillota; class Bacilli; order Caryophanales; family Staphylococcaceae; genus Staphylococcus; species Staphylococcus sp. LKG4-2. The sequence continues at coordinate 803,000 of NZ_CP194532.1, forward strand.
AAACTGGTATCGCTATGGCAGTTGGTTCTACACATGCTGCATTAAGAAATAGTAAAATGGCATCATCTTTCAGTATTGTCAGAGATACGAATCCGGATGGTATTATTTTCAGTAATGTTGGTGCAGATGTCCCTGTAGATAAAGCGGTTGAATCTGTAAAATTACTCGATGCTCAAGCACTGCAGGTTCATGTGAACGCTCCACAAGAACTTGTAATGCCAGAAGGTAATAGAACGTTTTCTACTTGGATGGAAAACTTAGCACAAATCGTCTCACGCGTAGACGTGCCAGTGATTGTAAAAGAAGTAGGATTTGGTATGAGTAAGGAAACTATTAAGAGCCTCAATGAAATCGGTGTACGCTACGTCGATGTTAGCGGTAGAGGTGGCACAAATTTCGTGGATATTGAGAATGAAAGACGCACATACAAAGATATGGATTATTTAGGATTATGGGGACAAACAACAGTTGAATCACTGTTAGAAAGTGCTTCATATCAACAAGATATGGATATTTTAGCCAGTGGTGGTGTAAGAACACCTTTAGATGCAGTTAAATGTTTGGCATTGGGTGCAAGCGCAGTCGGGATGTCACGCCCATTTTTAAATCAAGTTGAAAACTATGGTATTACTGAAACACTTAATTATACTGAACAATTTACAGATCATATGAAGAAGATTATGACCATGCTTGATGTCAAAACAATAAAAGATTTAAAACAAACGCAAATGGTATTTAGTCCTAAATTACAGTCATGGATTGAACAAAGAGGTTTAGACATCAGATAATTTGAAAAGTTCAAAATAATAGAATAAAACGAAATTAAGCAAGCCACGGCAAAAATGCTCGGCTTGCTTAAATGTGTGATAAGGGATTGGAGTATAAATGACAAGTACTTATACAAACACTTAAATTACTTGCTACAAACTGTCGACAAAATCTTTGATTTTGTTGGCAGTTTTTTTACCCATAATTTTCACGGGTGCTGTCTTAGCATGTAATCTTCAACAAGTACTATACTCACAATTTCGGCATAAATCACTATCAATGTAATAGTATATAAAATAAACATGATTGGTATTTATTGTATTAAATAAAGCAAATAATAAAAGCGCTCAATACAAAATAATTGTCATTTCTAAAAATATTTCAAAAAAGCTTAATAAGTGCTACTAAAATTTATTTGTAAGTTATCTATTTAAAGGCATTGATAAATATAGTCACTATTGGTACACCAAGTAGGTCAATTAAGAATGCACCGACAATTGGTACTACGAGATATGCTTTAGGAGATGCGCCATATTTTTTAGTGATAACATCTAAGTTTGCCATAGCATTTGGAGTTGCACCTAAACCATGACCAATAAAACCGCCTACCATAACTGCAGCATCGTAATTCTTGCCTAAGCCACGGAATAATACGATGACCGAGAACAGAATAATAAATAAAACTTGAACTAGTACGATGATGATTAACGGTATTGCTAATTGATATATTTCAGTAAGTTGAATACTCATTAAAGCAATGGATAAGAATAGGCTAAGTGATACATCACTGATACGATCAACGATTTTCATATCAATTATTTTTAGATTATTGTATTCTGAGATATTTCTGATTATGACAGCGACAAACATTGCACCAACATAAATAGGGATATTGATACCTGTTAAATCGGTAAATGTGTTTCCTAAATAGGATCCAATGGCCATACAAATAGCTACAATTGTAAATTGTAGTAAAAATACGGTAGTAGGCGCCATTCGATTGTGTAAGTATTCGTTTCTATCACTTTCAGAATAATCTTGCGTAGTTTCTTCTGCTTGTTCAGGCTTTAAGTTATATTTATTAATTAAAAATTTCACTACAGGGCCACCAATTAACCCACCTGCGACAAGACCCAGTGTTGCTGCGGCTAATGCTGCCGTTAATGCTGAATCGACACCTATGCCTTGTAACGTTTGTCCATATGCAGCTGCATTGCCATGACCGCCTTCCATTGACATAGAACCCGCAGTTAAGCCAAGTAATGGCGAAATATTGAGTACTTTTGCTAACGAAACACTTATTAAATTCTGACAAATTGCTAATATGCCACAGAAGATAAAGTAAAATATAAGTATTTTACCACCCAATTTTAGTAGTTTAAGCGAAGCGCCTAAGCCAATCGTTGTGAAAAATGCGAGCATAAAGAAATTCTGTATAAATTCTGAATCTAATTTGATTGTTAACAAACTTGCTGACTTCAAAATTGCGACAACAATTGCAAATAATAGTCCTCCGATTACCGGCGCTGGTATACATAATCTTTTCAAAATATTTACATGATTGACGATGTATACACCAAGTAAGTATAAAATACTTGCAAGTGCTAAAGTGGTAATTGCATCTAACTCTAGCATTAATAGACCCCCTTTATTTCATTAACTTTATGTAATTATTTAAATATGATTTCATATTAAGTAAACGTTTACAAAAATATACAAGCATCATTATACATTCTTTAAAACTAGAATGATAGTTTGACCTATAATAAAACAATAGTTGCCAATTTAAACAACCTATATAGTAAAGGAGAAAAAACATTGATCAGTACCTTGCAATGTACAGTAGTGTGTTATATTTTTAGCGTAAACTACTGAAAAATTTAGATGATACAGAACGACAAGATATTATTAATGAATATGACACGCATTTTTATAGTGGATTACAAGAAGGAAAAACCGAAGAACAAATCGCTGATGAATTAGGTAATCCGAGACAATTAGCGAAAGAATTAAATGCAAATGCTGCGATAGTCAAGGCTGAAAAAAGTAATAAATTAGGGGATGTGGGTCATGCTACATTAGCTGTTATGGGTTTAAGTATATTAAACTTTTTCATTATAACGATTCCTTTTATCATATTATTAAGTGTGGTTATTTCATTAATCATTACGACGATATCTCTCATACTCTCACCGATAGGTATTATAATTAAAGGTGCTATAGAAGGGTTTGAAGCAGTTGTCTTATTAGATGTTTTTGTGACAGGCACGATGTTTGGTTTAGGACTCATACTATTCGTCATTACTTATCTTATTACAAAAGGATTTTATGTACTTTGTGTTAAATATCTAAAATGGAATATCCATGTAGTGAAAGGAAGTGCTACGAGATGAAAAAATCATTGATATGGATATTTGATATTGGTTTAGTCATAACAGTGATTTGTGCAGTAGGTGCAGTTCAACAATTTAAAATTGAACATAAAAAAGCAAATCAAATTACAACGAATTTTAATGAAACTTATAATAATAAAAGTATTAAAGGATTAGATTTAGATTTAAAACATAGTAATGTGAAAATAAAAGAAGGTAAAACGTTTAAGGTATTATCAAAAGGTTCTAATGAAAAAATCAAGATTCATGCAAAAGTTAAAAATGGCAACTTAACGGTAAGTGACCACAAAGGACAATCAAATGTGGATATTTCGTTTTTAGACATGCGATATAATGATATGACTATATATGTTCCTCAAGATTTAGAAAATTTAAAGGTACATTCAGATGATGGTAGTACAACTTTAAATGATATCAATGCGGATAAAGCACAGTTGAATACAGATGTAATGGATTTGACCATCAATGATAGTAAGTTCAATCAATTGGTTGCGTCTGGTGATACATCAGACATTAAACTGAACAAAACGCAATTTCAACACGGTGATTTCAAAACGGATACCGGTGATATTTTAATGAAAGATACACCAGCGGATAAACCTATGCAAATTAAAACAGATACTGGTAATGTAGAGTTAATATATGGTAAGGATAAACCTAAAAACAGTCAAATTGAGTATAGTAGTGATACTGGTAATTTAAATATTGAAGACAAACAATTTGAAAATAAAAAAGTCGGTAACGGCCATCATGTGATCATGATTAAGACAGATACGGGTGATGCGTTAATTAAATAAATAATATGCTTATTTTAAAGGGATAACGTCAATTCAATGACATTGTTCCTTTTTTGATTTACTATATATCGTATGAAAATACTAGGTTATAAGGAGTATATATATGGAACAGTCGTTACGAAGTGAAAAACAATATGGGGCGTTAGCCTTATTGCCGTTGCTGATATTCTTAATTTTATATATTGGCGTAGGGATTACTTTCACGATAATGGGTAAAGAGGATGCGTTCGATCAGTTACCGAGACATGTGGCAATCATGATAGGTATTGTGATTGCGTGGACTTGCTATGATAGGAAAACAGCATTCACAAAAAAAGTACAAATTTTTACTGAACATGCTGGTAATTCAGGCATAGTAAATTTAGGATTAATCTTACTACTCGCGGGTGCATTTTCTACTGTGACTTCAGAAATGGGTGGCAAGGCTGCGATGGTTAATATGGGTCTGTCTGTTATTCCACCAAGTTTACTCATCCCCGGTATATTTATCATGAGTGGTTTTGCGGCCTTAACATTAGGGACTTCAACTGGTGCACAGGCAGCATTCATTCCTGTTGGTGTTGCAGTCGCACAAGCTGCAGATTTAAGTGTTGCAGCGGCGGGTGCAGCGGTGATCGCAGGTGCATATTTTGGAGATAATTTATCTATTATATCTGATACGACGATCGCAGCAACAAATGGTGTCGGTGCGAAAATGAAAGATAAATTTAAGATGAATGTCTTAATTGCTTTACCGGCAGCTATTATTACAGCTATTTTTTATGCTGTTGTAGGAGGAACAGGTAAAGTAGAAGGAGATTTAAGTTTTAATTTTATCAATATTTTGCCTTATATTTTCGTCTTGATAGCAGCGATTGCTGGTCTTGATGTAATACTTGTATTAATTATTGGTATCGTTATGGCTGGCGTACTTGGCATGGTGCAAGGTCAAATGGGCGTATTTCAATTTACAAAAGCAATAGGTGATGGTATGGAAAGTATGTTCACTATTTTCCTCGTTGCTTTCTTAGTATCAGGTCTTGTGGCATTAATTCGTTACTACGGTGGTATAGATTGGATTATTACAGCTATGAAGGCAAAAGCAAAAGGGCGCAAGAGTGCTGAGTATGTTATCAGTTTAATGTCTGGGGTGCTTTCAGCAGCTTTATCACACAATACATTGGCTATTATTATTTCTGCGCCAATTGCAAAAGAAATCGGTGACGAGTATAAAGTACCACCAAAACGTATGGCAAGTTTACTAGATATTTTCGCGTGTTGTGCATTAATGGTATTACCACATGACTCAGGGATGTTAATGGTAGAACAATACGGTGATGTATCTTACTTAGAAGTTTTAAAATATTCATTTTATCCTGTGATTTTTGTAATTTGTACAATCATTACAATTCAATTTGGACTATTGGATCGAGATAAAAAGCAAAAATAGCATAAATATATCTGTCTCTCATTAGACACTTACTTTATGTTTTGGAAAAGAACTATATAAGTAAAGGACATTCAATATGCGTTTTAAAAACGTATTCTGAATGTCCTTTATTTTTTTATATGCGCCAAGTATATTCTGGTTGTCGCATGTCTGATTTCTTCATTCGTGAAATATATGGGTTTCCTTTTACAGTGAATCTTAATGGCTTGTGTGTCCATTCCCCTTTGTTAGGTATGCCAATACGGCCACTTGCTTCAATTTCTTTAGGATACTTACGATTTTTTGTATCAATTTTTAGCCGACCTTCATTCAATTTGGATCCGTCTAAATGTCTAGGTATGTTAAACGCCTTAGTCCATTTACCTGGGCCATTAGTCAGTTCGAAACCGTTCTTTCCTCGATTAATAGCCATTAACTCTATACCTTCTTCGGGTTCTATTGCCCTAATTAATACCCCTTCAGGTTGGCCTTCCAATTGGGTAACGAAATTAATGAGTAGATGTGTATGCATGACATGGGCATAAATAGTGCCGCCTTGTTTATACAATGATTCAACTTTAGGTGTTCTCTTTCCGTTATAACCATGGGCAGCACGATCTTTTGTTCCTATATATGCCTCTGTTTCTACAATATAACCTGTAAAGGTTTGTAGTTCATCGTGGTAGATGATTCTTACGCCGAGTAAGTCTTTAGCAATTGTTACGGTATCGCGTTGTAAAAAATCCATTAGATGCCCTCCACTTTTAATAATATGAAATTAAATTTTTTTAAATGTTTTTAAAATATTTGTAAAATTGTGTTACTATGTACATGATTATTTGTTACACTAATTATTATAAGATTAATAGGAATTAGCATATGCTTTTGGTTAAAGTCTAGTATATGACAAAACTTATTGAAAACAAAATGAATATGAAATGAGGGGAAAGTATGGAACGAAGCATTGGATTTGGTCAGGCACTCAAATTATTTTGGAAAAACTATGTTAATTTCAAAGGCCGTTCACGTCGTAGCGAGTACTGGTTCATGGCATTATGGAACATCATCTTTATGATGCCAGCATTGATTTTGTATATCATCGGTTTAATAATGACTGTATCAGGCGCAGCATCAAGTTCTGAAGAATTGGTTGCTATAGGAGTTATATTATTATTCTTATCGATTTGTTACGCATTAATATACAGTTTGGCAACATTAATTCCAGGATGGGCACTTTTAATCAGAAGATTTCATGATACGGGAAGAACCATGCTCATGCCATTAATATATCTAGGTGTTATTGTTATAAGTTATCCGGTGCTATTTGTAGTGAATATTCAAGATCCTGAATATAATAATCCAGTATATATCATATTTTTTGCTATTATTTTCCTTGTCTATATAGCACTTGGCATCTACATGCTAGTGATTTGTTGTCTTGATAGTGAAAGAAAAACGAATAAATATGGTGCTAGTCATAAATATGGCAATCATATTAAATCATCTACTAACACATATGCAAATCAAGACGCACCTATACACGAAGACACAAATGTGAAACACGTGAATAGTGAAGAGAATGCTTTCAGTGAAGAAGTTAACACTAGTGATGAGAACGCTACTAAAAAAGACGATAATTTTAAATATTAAATGCCATAAATTATAAAGAGGGTTGTTTCATATAATTGAAACAGCCCTCTTTATAATTTAATTAATGTAAGATAATTGTGGATATTCTTTACCAAGCAAATCATGCAAGGCTTTATAACGATCAAATAAAAGCGCATACTGTTTAACTTTTTTAGCTTCTGGTTGTTTACGATAATAAACAGGTTGCTTCATATGTTTGACAGTTTCTTTTAAGCTTGGATAAGCGCCACCAACATTTGCACCCAACATAGCTGCACCAAGCGCTGTAGCGTTACTTGAATCAATAACGACCACTTCTTTATTTAGCACATTAGCATAAATATCAACTAAAAGTTCACTTTTTATAGGAATACCACCGGCAGCATATACTGTTTCTACGGGAATGTGGTTGTTTTCAAATTGTTGCATAATCATTTTTGTTCCGAACGCTGTAGACTCTAAATAAGCTTTGTGTATCATTTCAAATGGTGTTTGCAGTGTTAAACCAAAGATACTACCTGTTAGCTTACTATCACTTAAGATACTACGGTTACCATTATGCCAATCGAGTACGGTTACATGCTGTTTATCTATTGATATATCAGCAGCCAGTTTCTCTAAGTATCCAAGGATAGAAAGGCCTTGTTTTTCAGCTTGGTCTACATAAGATTTTGGTGCGAGGCTGGCAGAATAATTAAATAAATCACCAACAGCAGCTTGTCCAGCTTCATATGCATAAAGATCTGGAATGATAGCATCTTTAACTGAACCAGTAATTGCAGGTATGGGTTCTTGTTTTGGATCGAGCATCAGATGGCATGTACTTGTACCGATAACAGGCGTGAATTCACCTTGTTCAATTGCGCCGACACCGAGTACACCGGAGTGCGCATCAATGATATACGGAGAAATTTGTACTTGTTCTGTAAGGCCCCATAGATTTTGATAATATGGGCTCAAACTACCAGCGCTTTCACCGATATTGACTACGGGTGCTTCGCATTTTGTTTTAACAATTTCTGGTAATTCCTGATCGATAGCTTCAAAAAAGGAATAATTGAAGCCATCTGTTTCGTTATAAAAGCCTTTAAATCCAATGCCACAATTAGAGCGAATATTTTTATCAGTTAATAAACTGACTAAATAATCTCCAGCTTCCATGATATAGGCACTACGTTCTAAAACTTCTGGTGCTTTGTTTTTAACTTCTAATATTTTAGGAATCATCCATTCACTGTTTACGTTATGACCATAAAAATTTAACCAGGATGGGTTTACCTTATCACTTACTTGTTTCATGTAGGTTGCTTCATCTTGAGCGCCATGATGCTTCCACAGTTTCACATAAGCATGCGGTTGATCTTCTAAATCTGGATGTAAATGTAAAGGTTTGAAGTCATCATCTAAGAACACGATGGTACAACTGGTGAAATCTATACCAATGCCAATGATGGACTTAGGATCAACTTGACTATCTTTTAAGACGTACTGAACGCCTTCCTCCAATATAGAAGTGTAGTCTGCTGCATGTTGTAAAAAATAATTGTGCGGTAATTCGGTACCATTTAATGATTCTGAAATGGTGCCATGTGGATATTCTTTTATATATGTAGAAATAATTTCACCATTTGTTGTATCTACTAAAAATACGCGCCCTGAAGCGGTACCATAGTCGATGCCGATACTATATGTCATGATTGCATTGCCCCCTAATCAGTTTGTGGAATAAGCCTAGAGACTTCATTTATCTTTATGATAGTGCTTACATATTATAATGTAAAGTTAAGATCATTGTGATATTGGATTATTGAGAAATACAGTCTTATTAATATAAATATGTGTGATTTATTTAAAAATGTATATTTCAAAAGACAAATGGTATCATCAGAGTAGAGGATTTATATAAGAAGGGTGGCGAAATGGTATGTCATTAATAATTGACCATGTAACAAAAAAGTATAAAAATTTTACTGCTGTAAACGATATGTCACTTTCCTTAGAAAAAGGAAAGATGCTAGGATTTTTAGGAAGAAATGGCGCTGGGAAAACAACCACATTTAGAATGATATTAGGATTGACACCCATTACAAAGGGAAGCATCACATATAATGATAAAGTAATCGATCGCTCGTTATATAATCGTATTGGTTATTTACCAGAAGAACGTGGCTTACATCCTAAGATGAAAGTAGAAGACGAATTACGTTATTTAGCTACATTAAAAGGCATGGCATCTAAAGATATTACAAAAGCAATTGATTACTGGTTAAAACGATTTGATATTACAGAAAATAGAGAAAAGAAAATCGAATCACTTTCTAAAGGGAATCAACAGAAAATTCAATTACTAGCAAGTATGCTACATGATCCTGAGTTGCTTATTCTTGATGAACCATTTAGTGGTTTGGATCCAGTGAATGTTGAATTGCTAAAGTCGGCGGTTCAAGACTTAAACAATGCAGGTACGACAATTATATATAGCTCTCATAGAATGGAACATGTTGAGGAACTATGCGATAACGTATGTATTTTAAATAAGGGAGAGCTTGTTGTATCGGGTCCAATTGATGAAGTGAAAACGAATCATGGCAACAAACGTGTAGTCATTGAAACAGATCACGAAATGCCAGAAATTGATAAAGTAGATGGCGTCCTAGAGGTAGACAGAAATAAGAGAGAGATTAAAGCAATGATAGAGACAGAATCCGTCGCAGAACAAATTTATGACATAGTGAAACAATATGGCTTTGTGAAACGATTCCAGGTAGTAGAACCTTCACTAAATGAAATATTTATAGACAAAGTAGGTGACGTTAATGGATAAATTTTTAGCAACATTTTCACTGACGTACAAGAACAAAGTCAAGACGAAATCATTTATGATTTTTACTGGATTGGTTATTGTCTTAATGCTCTTAGCATCTAATATGAATAAGATTATTGATTTGTTTGATGATGGTCCTGATAAAGTCGGTGTTGTTTCATCTGACAATGAAATTTATAAAATAATAAAAAGTCAAGGTGATCAACTGGACGAGGGGGCTACATTTAAAAAAGTTTCAGAGAAGCAAGCTAAAACGCAAGTTCAAAACGAAAAATTAGATAAAGCATACATTATCAAAATGACAGATGATAATAAACTTTCTGGAAAAATTTTAAGTAAAGATACAGTTTCAGAACAACAAAAACAAAAATTAAAAGCTTCTTTATCAACAATTCAAACACAACTCGTCGCAGCGAACTTGAATTTGTCCCAAGGGGAACTGAAACAATTGCAATCACAAAGTAAAGTTACGTCAGAAGTCATTGCTGATAAAGCAAGCAATTCAAATTTAAGTGAAGCGCAAAAAGGCTTTAACACAATAATGGTATACGCAGGACTGATGTTGATATTCTTTATTGTCTTTAATTATGCAAGTCAAGTAGCGATGGAAATTGCTACAGAAAAAACGTCACGCGTTATCGAAATGATTATTACGAGTGTGAGTCCAGTCACACATATTTTAGCTAAGATTTCCGGTGTGATTGCTGTGGCATTTACACAGATTATCATATTTGTAGCGGCAGGCTTAATATGTTTCTTCGTATTTGATATAAGTGATATGTTGAAAGGATTTAAAATTGAACCAAACGAGTTAACGATGCAAATATCTATTGTAGGTATCGTTTCACTAATTATTGGTATCCTTTCATATATTATATTAGCAGCTATTTTGGGATCCATTACGGCACGTATTGAAGATATCAACCAAGCGTTGATGCCGATGACACTATTCAGTATGATTGCATTTTATATCTCGTTATTCAGTGTGATGAATCCAGATACAATGCTTACAAAAATCACTAGTTTTATCCCGCTATTGTCTCCGTTCGTAATGTTTGTACGTTCAGCGTCACCTGATGTTGCAGTTTGGGAGATTGTTGTGAGTGTTATTTTATCCATTATTACCATTTTTATTTTATTATGGATTGCTGTAAGAAGTTACAAAAATACGATTTTGAGTTTTGATAAAGGCTTTATGAATGCAATGAAACGTATTTTTAAAAGAAGTTAAACGCATGAATACCTAATAGAGTGAGATAGAAAATTATTTTTTCTAAGCAAATGGCGTTGCGTGATCTCTAGATAACATGACTAGATTGTGAAATGGGCTGAGGCATGATAGACGTCTTAGCTCGTTTTTTTGTTATTAATTCATATAATTATTGATTGGAAGATGATGAATTTGTTGGGAATTAGGTAAAAATAGAAAAATGTATAACAATTTTCTATATAGTTTGATAGAATTTATGATTAGTATAGATAAATATTTGAATAAATTGTTACAATATAAGTGAGTAATATGAAGATATAAAAAATGATTGAATGTATTCAAATGTTACATAATTATTTTTAATTAAACATCTAAGCATATTTTATGATTGAGGGACCATAAATATATGTTTTAGAGATCATTTGTGTGCACCAATTCAGTGTTTTAATGATGAAATTATGATTATCTTATATTCGTAAACGAAATCTATATTAGATAATTGCCTTCATACTTGTTCAAAACCCCTTGAATCAAGTATAACGAAGGCGACATTTATGATTGAATTTTATTCATGGAAAAACCTATTATTAAAGTGTAGGTTTGAAAGGGAGTCATTAATGATGTTTGCAAAAGTAGAAAGTCAAAGCAATGGTATCGATTTGATTAAAATTGATAATGAAGAAACAAAAATTGTTTTTACAAATTATGGTGCGAGAATTGTATCGTGGAAATACGACGATAATAATATTGTACTGGGTAATGTCGTTGAAGCAGATGAGTTTTATGAATCGAATCCTTATAATTTTGGTGCAACCGTAGGTCGATATGGCGGAAGAATTGCAAATGCAACATTTGAGTTAGATAGTAAAAAATATGAGTTAGATGCCAATAATGGTGTACATAATATTCATGGTGGACCCAATGGTATAGACAAACGTTTCTTTGATTATAAAATTGAAGAACAAGTCGGACAAGTGAAGGTTATTTTTACTACTACAATTCAAAGTGCAGATGATCACTTTCCAGGTGATATTGATTTAGAAGTGATTCACACTTATAATGTCGACCATAAGTGGACGATAGAATATAAAGCGAAATCAACTGAAAAAACATTGTTTAATCCGATGAATCATGTATATTTTAACTTGAACAGAGACAACAATGTGATTGATAATCACAGCATTTCAAGTTCAAAATTGGATATGTATTTATTAGGGGAAGACAATATCGTGAAAAGTATGGAACCTTTAAGTTTGGTAAATACCTTCCAAGAACAAAATATCCAGTTCAAAGATATTTTTGATAGTGAAGACGCAATTGTTAAAGAACAAATGCAACGCTTTGGTGGTATTGATCATCCATTTGATATTGGTGGTAATGAAATGACTGTGGAAAATAAACATTTTATATTAAAAGTAAACACAGATATGCCAAACATTGTCATTTACACATTTAATGATACAACTGGTTGGAATAGTGATTTTAATATTTATAAAGCGCACTCAGGTTTTACACTAGAAACGCAATGTATTCCAAACGATATTAATTTATTAGGCGATCAAGCACCATCCATTTTAGAAGCTAATGAGCCTTTTTACTCTAAAACGTCATATAAAATTTCTGAAAAGCAACTATAAAAATGAACGAGTCAATACTTATGACACCATTTGGGAGAGTGGTTAATCATTAAGTATAGACTATATGAAAGGCGGGTATCTTAAATGAGATACCCGCCTTTCATTTCATTTTAATTTAATTACAGCAAACGCTATTATTTTTGAGCACGTTTTAAGAAGCGTTCAAATTTGCTAATCCTGTCGCTTGTTAAATATGGATTTTTTAAAACATAGGTTAAGCGATTAATATTTTTATTATCATTGTAATAGATGTCATTGAGCTCATACACAGAAAGACGTGTTGATGCATCCGCAGATTTGATAAGTTTTAAATGATCGGAGTCGTGTACGTAGCCTTCTTCTAACACACGAAAATAGAAGCCAGTTTTACAAGAAGATGACATTCTCTTAATCAAATCAGGGATTTTATACTTTTCTTGTATTTTCCAACAAGGTTCTCTGATTTCTGAAACTTCTAAAATAGCTTCACCAAGCTGGAATTGATCACCAAAATAGACATGCGCTTCATCTAAATCAGTTGCTGTTAAATTTTCACCAAACATCGCATAGGGTGGTAACGCTGGTAGGTCATGTTTCCAAAGTTCATAATTTTTCTTACTGTACAGGCAAACGGCTTTATTTGGCCCGCCATGTCCTTTATATTCTTGTTCATCTTCAGCAAATCCAGTATGTGTAAGCCACATTTTTCCTGAATATTTTTCTTTATTTAATGCAGAACGCATAGGTCTTTTGGTACTATATGGTAAATCTTGTATTTTGCCAGTAGAAATGGCTTCTAATTTATAAATCATATTTTTGTACCTCCAACAATAGATTGATTATTATTTTAAAACAATGTGTTAATTATGCAAGTATATGTATAAATTTATTTTGAAAATCAGTTTTCTGTCTAGGTATTTTAATAAATCTCATGTACAATAAAGATAAAAGTACAGTATAAAAGGGGAAGCATGATGGATAAGAAACAGTTAAAAATGAGTACATTTAATGATGCATTAGACCAGATTAAAGATGGTATGATTGTTGGTATTGGCTCTGGATCAACGATTGAATTGCTTGTCCCAAAAATAGCAGAGAAACTGGAACAAGAACAAATAAAAATCACAGGTGTCTGTACCTCTAATAAAACGGCATTTATAGCCAAAGAGTTAGGTATCCATATCATTGATGTGAATGATGTGGATCATATCGATATTGCAATAGATGGCGCAGATGAAATTGATAACGACTTAAACTTAATTAAAGGCGGTGGTGGCGCGCTATTTAGAGAAAAAGTAATAGATGCCATGGCCGAAAGATTTGTTGTCTTAGCTGACGATAGTAAATGTGTAGACTATCTTGGACAAACGTTTAAGTTGCCTGTTGAAGTGGACAAATTTAATTGGTTACTTGTAGCTAAACGAATTAAAGCATATGATGAATTAAAAGTAACACGTAGAATGGTTGATGATGTGCCATTTATTACAGATAACGGTAATTATATCTTAGATGTTGTATTAAATGAAGGTATCAACGCAGCAGGTATGCATGAATTTTTGATTCACCTTATCGGTGTACTAGAAACAGGTTATTTTTTAAATGTTGCAGACCAAGCCATTATTGGTACAACGAATGGAGTAAAGATTAAAAATAAAGCATCATTGATAGATTAAAAAAGACATTGTGCTTATTCATTCGAGCACAATGTCTTTTTGTATCGTTTGAAAATATCATATCGCTACATGCTACAGTAATTAAACAAAAAACAAATACTAAAGCTATCAGTCATGAAACATAGCTTAGCATTGGTTTTTAAAATTCATAAAATCAGTTGAATCATTTTATATTGAGTATGATTAGCTACGGTGTCCACGTTTACTTTTCAAATCAAAAGGTGAGCGTTCGTAATCAGCATTAGATGAATCAGCTGTATCTAAAGGTTGATTATCTTGTTGCGTTACATCATCACTTTCTGAACTCAAATGTCTTGAAGATTCATCACTTTCTTCATCGATTGTTGTACGTGCATCAGATACGACAGATGACTGTCGATTTGAAGTATAGCGAGAATTTACTTTCACTTCATCTTGGTCTGATTCTGGATGTGCCTTCTCAGTAGATGCTTCTACTGCACTATTCGCACGTGAATCTGAGTGTTTAGCGTCCACTTTCGTTGAATCATTTGATGAGGGACTTGGTGTATTCTCTGAGATTATATTCGCTCGACTGTCGTCCTCATGTGCAGTATCTTCTGTCGAATTGTATTGATTATCTTGGTCTGATGCATTTGATTCGTGATGACGATCAGTTGGATCTTCCTTATCTTGAACTTCTGAAGATGTCTCAGCTGTAGCGGCATTTACATTCGCTGAATGATGCGTTTCGTCGGTTTCTGACACGTTATATTCATCACCAACATCAGTAAGATCTTCATCGGTGTCATTAACGTGATCAAGATAATTATTTTCCTCTACTTCGTCTAAATTACGTTTTGTAAAGAAATAAAGGATTGTACGAATAATTAAACTAATTAAAATATAAAGTATAGCAACGGCTGCAGTTGATAAGGCGATGACTTTCATAGCAAATACTTCGCCTAATTCTTCATTAAATAAGAATACAAGTCCAAATGACATTGCGAAATGGAATAAAGTTGCAATGTATATTGTACGGCCTTTCGTTGCACGTATTAATTCCCCAATAATCATTGAAAAAGCAAATGAATATAGGAAACTATATATTGCAAAGTCAAAACTAAAGGCGATGTTTACATTCCATATTGCATACATAAAACCAACAATAATAGACGCGAAGAACGTGTTCATCTTAGTTTCAACAATATGTTGTAGATAAGAACGGAAACCGAGTTCTACTAAAAAAGCCATGACAATTTGTCCTATAATAATAGATGAAATTGAAACAGATAAATCTTTTGTTTGTAAAAGAACAAAACTATCAGAAAAAATATTAAAGCATACCATAGCTATAATAAAAATAATTAATGGTAAAATAAGCGCTAAAATTGCACGCTCAATCACTTTTAAGCTAATAGTCAATTTTAAACTAGCTAATTGAGTACCTCTGTGTGAAAATATAGCAATACAGATAAAAGCTGCTATGAATGGTGCAAGTGTACTCATATCAAAGACGAAATCTTTAAATGGAACGGAACTCTGTAAATCTTTAAGTATAATAGGTAATGCATAAGCAACAATAAAGAAGATAAAAATCATCATTGCCCATTGAAAACCTGGTATACGTTTTGTATTCATTTATGTAACCTCCAATAGGGTTCAAAAAAATCATTTGTACCTAATTATACATATTTATGAGATAGAAATAAATTAAATTCCCGATTTATCATTGAAATGTAATAGTTTGAGTTAATCTAACATGAAATTGAAATATTTATTACGAATTTTTAAATTTATAATGATGCGAATTGGGTAAATATTATTATAAATTGAATTGAGGAAAATGTAAGCGTATACTTTTAAATGACCGTAAGTATTTAAAGGAGGAGAATTATGTATAAATTAGCACAACGTGATCTTTGGACTGGAAGAATTGATAGTGAAACAGATGAATCACAATTTAGGCACTTTCAAACTATAAATTTTCGCAATATTGAAGATGATGACAATGAATCACGTCATGGTGTAGGTATACTAGGGTACGCGGTAGATAAAGGTGTTGAATTGAATAAAGGGCGTATTGGTGCAAAAGAAGGCCCGAATGCAATTAAAAAAACGTTTGCCAATTTACCAGTTATTAGACAATGTAATGTATATGACTATGGCAACGTTGAACACAATCATGATAGATTAGAAGAAACGCAACAAGAATTTGCGCATTACGTTGCCAAATCTATAAAAAAACATAATCAAACATTCTTACTTGGTGGTGGTCACGATATTGCATATGCACAATATCTAGGCACGAGAGAGGCATATCCTGACGCTTCTATTGGTGTCATTAATATTGATGCACACTTTGATACACGAGAAGAATCAGGTTCAACATCTGGCACGAGTTTTAGACAAATACTAGAAGAAGATGAAAACACAGATTATCTTGTATTAGGTATACAACAGGGTGGCAATACTCGAGCACTTTTTGACTATGCAGAAACTAAAGGCATCGGTTATGTTTATTCAGAAGAATTGCTTCACCAAATTTCTCCTCCAATCAAAGATAAGGTGGAACGTTTTGTACATGATCATGATGTCATCATGTTTACAATATGTATGGATGTTATTGACAGCGCGTTTGCACCAGGTGTGAGTGCTAATGGTGTGCTTGGATTATCACCACACATCGTACTTGAATTAGCTAAACGCATCATTCCGAATGAAAAAGTCCCAACAATTAGCATTGCTGAAACAAATCCTAAGTATGATGTAGATAACAGAACTGCAAAATTATCAGCTAATTTCTTATATCATTTTATTCTTTAAAATTCCAATAGTTAACACATTGTTCGATGAAAGAAAGCACACGTGATGAGTGCTTTCTTTTTTTTAGGTAGTTAATATATATAGAACGACCTAACTTAGGTTGAATATCTAAGACATCTAAATCCTTAGCATTAAATGATTGATAATAAACTCTAGGTATCACAGCATATCCCAAACCTCTATGCACAAAGTTCGTGGCAGCTTCAAATCGATCCGCTTCAATAATGATATTAGGATGCAAGTTCATACGGTTAAAGTAGTCATCTAGATGTTTACGAACTTGGGATCCTTTGGTTGGCAATATTAATGGCAAGGATGCAATAGAAGTAGTATGTGAATGTGGAAAAGCATTTTTAGGAGTGATCAACACATAGGACTCCTCATAGAGCGGTATAGATTCAATATCATCATGCTTCATTTGTTCGTTAGTGAAAGCAACATGATTCTCAAAGTTAACGAGCAATTCAAAAATTTTATTTTGATCATGAATTTCAGATACAAGGTAAGTTTGATCTGGAAATTGTTTAGCATGTGTCGATAATACTTGAGAAAGCCATTGGTTTGTCGATTCTAAAATAGATATTTTAATTTTAGGTACATGTCCCATATTGAGATCGTACATTTTTTCGATAGTTTGATGATATTGATGTATCAGTTGTCGTGCGTAATTGTAAAAATGAATGCCTTTTTCAGTAATTTTAATATCTTTAGTCGTACGCATAAATAGATCATAACCTAGATCAGCTTCCATTTTTTTAATTGTTGTCGTCAGAGAAGGTTGACTAATATGTAAAAAGTTAGCGGCTTTAGTAAAGCTATTATATTTAACAACAGCAACAAAGTATTCTAATTGTATGATTTTCATAAGGAAAGCTCCTTTAATTAGTTATTTATAGTTTAAAGCTATCAATAATTAGTTTATTTATATTGGTAGTCTATATAATAACACATTATACTGGTTCATATAGAGAAAGGTGTGCTTTTGTGTAAGTATCGTGCTTACATTGCTTATTACCATACCATTTGTACTATGGTTTTTTTAGTTATTGTTAAACAAAGGATATGTTTATTAAAAACAAGGAGTGATTTTTCATGAGAAAAATAGAAGCAAAAAGAGGGTTAGACATTGAATGTAAAGGTTGGGAACAAGAAGCGGTACTGAGAATGTTATATAACAACCTTGACCCGGAAGTAGCTGAACGCCCTGAAGACTTAGTTGTTTATGGAGGTATAGGTAAAGCTGCACGTAATTGGGAAGCATTTGAAGCCATTGAAGATACATTACGTTCATTAGAAGCAGATGAAACAATGTTAGTGCAGTCTGGTAAACCCGTTGCTGTATTTAAAACACATGAAGAAGCGCCACGTGTATTAATATCTAATTCAGTATTAGTTCCAGAATGGGCAAATTGGGATCATTTCAATGAATTAGATAAAAAAGGTTTAATGATGTATGGTCAAATGACAGCTGGTAGTTGGATCTATATTGGTTCACAAGGTATTGTTCAAGGTACTTATGAAACATTTGGAGAACTTGCGAATCAACATTTTAATGGCAAATTAAATGGCACGGTCACTTTGACAGCTGGTCTAGGCGGTATGGGTGGTGCGCAACCACTAGCCGTTACAATGAACGGTGGCGTTGTTATCGGCGTAGACGTCGATGAAACACGCATAGATAAACGTATTGAGACGCGTTATTGTGACGTTAAAACACACGACTTAGACGAAGCGTTACGTTTAGCTGATGAAGCTCGTGAAAAGGGTGAACCATTATCAATTGGTTTAGTCGGTAATGCGGTTGACACACATAAAGCAATCTTAGATAAAGGTTTTAAAATTGATATTGTGACAGACCAAACAAGTGCACATGATCCGCTAAATGGTTATGTACCTCAAGGGTATTCATTAGAAGAAGCGAAAGCAATACGCCAAAAAGATCCGAAACAATATGTTAAAGAAGCACAAACTTCTATGAGAAAACATGTAGAACTCATGCTTGAATTTCAAAAAAATGGTGCTGTTGCATTTGATTATGGTAATAATATCAGACAGGTTGCATTTAATGATGGATTAGAAAATGCATTTGATTTCCCTGGATTTGTGCCTGCTTATATTCGTCCATTGTTCTGTGAAGGTAAAGGCCCATTCCGTTTTGCAGCATTAAGTGGAAATCCGAAAGATATTGAGCGTGCAGATGAAGAAATGAGAAAGATTTTCCCAGATAATGAAAAATTAATTCGTTGGTTAGATTTAGCGCAAGAAAAAATCGCCTTCCAAGGTTTACCGTCACGTATTGCGTGGTTAGGTTATGAAGAGCGTGCGAAAATGGGCTTAGCATTGAATAAATTAGTAAGAGATGGTGAAATTTCTGCACCAATTGTCATTGGTCGTGATCATCTTGATTCTGGTTCTGTCGCTAGTCCAAACCGTGAAACTGAAGGTATGAAAGATGGTTCTGATGCTGTTGGCGATTGGGCAATCTTAAACGCATTAATTAATACAGCAGCAGGCGGTTCATGGATTTCATTCCACCATGGCGGCGGCGTTGGTATGGGTTACTCTTTACATGCAGGTATGGTTGTTGTAGCAGATGGATCAGAACGTGCTGATAGAAGATTAGGACGTGTATTAACGACAGATCCGGGTATGGGTGTTGTGAGACATGCGGATGCTGGATATGAATCTGCGATTAAAGTTGCAAAAGAAAAAGGTATCAAAATCCCAATGATTACAGGTAAAGGAGACAAATAATGAACGATTTAATTATTCAAAACATTAAAGAACTAATTTTACCAAAATCTACTGAACGTCCATTAAAAGGAAAAGAGTTAGACGAACTTAACATTATTGAAAATGGAACGGTTGTCGTTAAAAACGGCAAAATTGTCTACGCAGGAGAGCACTCAGATGCCTATGAAGCAACTGAAACAATTGATGCAACAGATAAAGTGGTTTCACCAGCTTTGGTTGAAGCACATACACATCTTGTTCATGGTGGTTCACGTGAACATGAAATGTCACTTAAAAGACAAGGTGTTTCTTATTTAGAAATTCTTGAACAAGGTGGTGGCATTTTATCTACAGTTGAAGCTACACGTAAAGCTACTGAAGAAGCATTATTTAAAAAGGCAGAAAAGAATTTGTTGACGATGATGGAACATGGCGTTTTAGCTGTTGAGAGTAAAAGTGGCTATGGTCTAGATAAAGAAAATGAACTAAAACAATTACGTGTATCTAATCGTTTGGCTGAAAAATATAACTTAGACATGAAACACACATTCCTTGGTCCGCATGCCGTACCTAAAGATGCTGAGTCTAATCAAGCTTTTCTTCAAGAGATGATTGATTTATTACCAGAAGTTAAGCCGTATGCTGATTTTGCAGATATATTCTGTGAAACTGGTGTGTTTACGGTTGAAGAATCGAAAAAATATATGGAAGCGGCAAAAGCATTAGGTTTTGATGTGAAAATCCATGCAGATGAAATTGATCCATTGGGGGGGTTAGAGTTAGCTATCGACGAAAATGCAATCTCTGCAGATCATCTTGTAGCATCAAGTACAGAAGGTAAAGAAAAACTAAAAAATAGTGACACTGTCGCGGTGTTATTGCCTGGTACGACTTTCTATTTAGGCAAGGAATCTTATGCAGATGCGCGAGGTATGTTAGACAATGATGGCGCAATCGCGATTGCGACAGATTTTAACCCAGGTAGTTGTGTCACAAACAACTTACAACTTGTGATGTCGATTGCTGCCTTGAAATTGAAATTATCTCCAAATGAAATTTGGAACGCAGTGACTGTTAATGCGGCTAAAGCCATTGACATTGATGCTGGTACCATTAATCAAGGAGATAAAGCTAATATTGTTATTTGGGATGCGCCTAACCATGAATATATTCCATATCACTATGGTATTAACCACGCTGAAAAAGTCATTAAAGATGGTAAAGTGTTGATTGATAATCGTATCAAATTAGAACAATAATTTGAATAGTTAAAGCTGAGTCAAATTGACTTGGCTTTTTTTGTATTATTTTAGGCAGAGTTGATTAAATATTTCGACAATTATGATACCATATGGTTAAAGCAATTTGGAGGTGACAATGAATGTGCGTCACATAAGTTATTTTAATCAGTGGCACGGGGCATTAGTCACCAATATGCTTGCAGGTGTTTTGTTGGCACTCGCGTTACTACCCGGTGCAATTGCTTTTTCCTTTATTGCAGGTGTAAGTCCAACCATAGGTATGCTAAGTACTGGACTTATGATGTTAGTTATAAGTTTGACCGGCAATCGAACATTAATGGTGTCAGCACCAAGTAGTGGTGTTTCTTTAGTTGTCGCACCGCTTATGTCTAGCCACGGTATGCCCGCTGTAATATTGGCTACGTTAATTATGGGAATAATACAAATTTTGATGGGTATTTGCCGAATCAATAAATTATTAGATTATATTCCCACAGGTGTTGTTATAGGTTTTATGAATGCATTAGGTGTATTGTTATTTACATCGCAACTAAAAAATATACTAAATATTTCAAATGCGACCTATGTCATAGCGGTGGCATCTTTTTTAATTATTTGGTTAGCACAAAGATATATCAGATTTATGCCGGCACCATTGATTGCGATTATTATTTTAACGATATGTGCATGGTGGCTTAAACCAGATATTGTCTATGTACACCATTTAGCATCATTGCATATTCATGTACCGATGCTGTCATTTCCAGATGCAATGTATGATATGCATATCGTTGGTATTTCAAGCATGTATGGAGTGACAATGGCAATTGTTGCTGTTGTACAAACGACATTAACAGCGCGGATGATGGATGCAGTTACTGCCACTAAAAGTGATAAAAATAAAGAAACGATAGGGCAAGGTGTTGCCAATACAATTGTCGCTTTATTTGGTGGCTATGGTGGTAGCGCACTTGTGGGTCAATCGCGATTTAATGCAACGATGGGAGCTACATCGAGGGTATCAACATTGATCACGGGTGCTTTTTTACTCATTAGCTTATTCGTTTTTGGAGATATTATCGGTCAAATACCAATGGCAGTGCTAGCAACTGTATTAATAACGATTTCCCTTAATACATTTGATAGGAGAACGATTTCATTTATTAAGGTATCTCCAATAAAGCATGGGGCGATCGTTGTACTTACAATGTTGATTATTTTAAGTACGAATAACCTAGCGGCCGGGGTTGTGCTTGTTAGTTTACTATACTATTTGATTCAAGGGTTTAATAAAAGGAAAGGACGTGACATATAATGCCACAATACGAAGACTACATAAATTGGAGAAGAACATTTCATCAATATCCAGAGCTATCAGATGCAGAATATGAAACAACAAAACGTATCAAACGCATCTTAGCATCATATGATATTAAAGTTTTAGATTTACCATTAGAAACAGGACTAGTTGCAGAGGTTGGACAAGGTGATCAATTCGTTGCAGTTAGAACAGATATTGATGCACTACCAATAGATGAGCAAGTGAAACATGAATTCACTTCGACCAATGAAGGTGCGATGCATGCATGTGGACATGATATTCACATGGCTAGTGTGCTAGGGGTCGCAGTGAGATTAAAAGAAATAGAAAATCAACTCAACGGACGCGTGCGCATTATTTTTCAAGCTGCAGAAGAATTGGGCTATGGCGCAGTGAAAGTTGCTAATACAGGTGCAATTGACGGTGCGAAAGCCGTGTTAGGTTATCATAATTATCCAACGTTAGATATTGGAGAATTTGCGGTTAAATCGGGGGTTATCACATCTTCTGTAGACCGTTTCGAATTTAAAATTAAAGGTAAAGGTGCGCATGCTGCTAAACCAGAACAAGGTAAAGACCCAATGATTGTATTGGGACAGTTGATTAATAGTGTTCAGTCTATTGTGAGTAGAAATTTATCAGCATTTGATAATGCAGTTGTTACAATTGGAGAAGTATCATGTGGGAATACATGGAATGTTATTGCAGACGAAGCCTATGTGCAAGGTACTGTGAGAAGTTTTGATGAAGATAAACGTGTACTGATTGAAGAAAGATTAAGAGCCATTGGAAGCGGACTTGCTAAAGTATTTGGCGTAGACATTGAAACGTCTTATCACCGCTTGCCTGGTGCTGTGGTTAATGATGAGCAATTAACAAATGATGCAATAGCAATTGCCAAAGAAGTTGGATACAATGTCAGTGTTATGGATAAACCGTTGACGATTGGCGAAGATTTTTCTGGTTTTTCTAATAAGTATCCAAGTGTATTTGTCTTTATTGGTTCTAATAGTGAATATGATTTGCACCATCCAAAATATGACCCAGATGAACGTATTTTAGAAAAAGTACCTGACTATTTTGTTACTTTTGTACAAAAATTATTGAATGAAAATTAAGGCAATATACTTAAATTATGTATTAGACAATAGAAATGTTGGGTATTTAATAACTAGTTCATAATTTAAGGAGTGTTCATAATGGCAGGTCAAGATCCAAGAACTAAATTTTCAAATAAAGATTTTCCAAAACAAGAACAACCAGTTCCAGGTTTACAAAGTAAGTTAGATCCAAAGCCTGATTGCGGTGAAACATCCTATACTGGTTATGGTCGTTTAAATGATTATAAAATGTTAGTTACTGGTGGAGACTCAGCTATAGGCAGAGCAGCAGCTATTGCTTACGCTAAGGAAGGCGCTGATGTAGCAATTAATTATCTTCCAGCAGAACAACAAGATGCAGAAGAAGTACAACAAGTCATTGAAGCAGCAGGAAGAAAAGCTGTCTTAATTCCAGGTGACATTAGAGATGAACAATTTAATTACGATTTAGTTGAAACAGCTTACAACGAACTTGGCGGGTTAGACAATGTAACCATCGTCGCCGGTCATCAACAATATAGAGAAAGCATAAAAGGTTTTGACACAGCTTCGTTTTCAGAAACATTTGAGACGAATGTTTATCCAATATTTTGGACAGTTCAAAAAGCAGTAGATTATTTACAAGCTGGTGCAACCATTACGCTGACCTCTTCAGTTCAAGGTTACAATCCAAGCCCAATTTTACATGATTATGCTGCTTCAAAAGCTGCGATTATTTCATTAACGAAAAGTCTATCCGAAGAACTCGGTGCGAAAGGCATTCGTGTGAATTGTGTTGCGCCAGGACCATTTTGGTCACCATTACAAATTTCTGGCGGTCAACCGCAATCTAAAATTCCGAGCTTTGGACAAAAGGAAGTCTTGGGCAGAGCAGGTCAACCTGTAGAATTATCAGGCACATATGTACACTTGGCAGCTGAAGAATCCAGTTATACAACAGGTCAAGTATATGGTGTGACAGGTGGTACTCAGTTAGACTAGGTTATATGAAACGTCACAGCTAATGTGGAGATGATTCAATCACATTAAAGTTGTATCATCTAAACCCTGTGACTTCTAGATTGATAAGCGAATATTACAATGAGTCATATAGCCGACGTTATATGGGCGAGATTGAGAAATCAAATTCAATGTTTGGTTTCTGTCTCGCTTTTTTATTATTTTTAAAAGGAGTATAAATGTGGATGAAACAATATAACGCAAACACATTAACGAAACAACAGAATTATAAATTATTAAGTGGTAGTGTTATTCCAAGACCAGTTGCATTTGTGACAACACAGGATAAAGATGGGAATTTAAATGCTGCACCGTTCAGTTTTTTTAATGTTGTATGCAGCGCACCTCCTATGATTATGATTTCTACTGCACGTTCACAAGGAAAGCGCAAAGATACATCGTTAAATATTGAAGAAACAGGCTCATTTGTAGTTCATATTACAGATGAAATGACTGTAGAACAAATAAATAAAACGGCTGCACCTATAGACAGAACACTAAATGAATTAGAAAGAACGCAGTTGACATGTGTGAAATCAGAAGTCGTGCCTGTACCAGGTGTGGAACAAGCCAAAATTCGAATGGAATGCAAACTAAATCAAATCGTTACATTAGGCGATGCTCAAGAAGGATCAGATTTAATCATTGGTGAGGTTGTGATGTATCACATTGATGAGGCAGTTTACTTTGATGATAGTAAAATAGATGCACAAGCATTAGCGCCTGTGGCACGTTTAGCTGGAAATGATTATGCTGCATTAGGACAATCATTTACGATTAATCGACCAACAGAGTAATTTATAAATGATAAGACTGAAGTCATTAGCTCATCAGCTAATTGTTAAGATTTGTTAAAGTTTAAGCAAGAATTTAAAACAGTAATTGACGAAACTAATTTAATATTGTACTGTGAAAAATAAATTAAATAACTTATCAAGAGAAGTGGAGGGACTGGCCTGTGGATACTTCGGCAACATGATTATGCGTGTGCCAATTCCAGTAGCATCATTTATGCTAGAAGATAAGAATAAATGTACAAAGTTTACTCTTTCTTCAATTGGAAAGAGTTTTTTATTTGAGTAAGTTTATTTAATGGTAGAAAAATTGATGTTCTGTTTGAACTTAAAGGAAAGTTGGTTTTGTATGGAGGAGACAAAGAAAGGTAATGCATGGGCACTGATACCTTTAATTATTTTTGTGGGTATGTTTTTAGGTGTTGGTATCATTACCGGCGATTTCACTACAATGCCCCTAAATGTTGCGATACTAGTAGCGACAATTGTGGGACTTGTATTAAATAGAAAAGAATCATTTCAAAAGAAAGTTGAAATTTTTACTAAGGGTGCAGGACATTCCAATATTATACTAATGATGCTCATTTTCTTATTAGCAGGAGCGTTTTCGCAAACAACTGAAGATATGGGTGGCGTAAAATCTACAGTGAATTTGGGACTATCTTTGATTCCTGAGAATTTAATCATTGTAGGTTTATTCGTGATATGTATGTTCGTGTCACTTTCTATGGGTACATCCGTGGGCACTGTAGCAGCTATAGCGCCTGTTGGCTTTGGACTAAGCCAACAGGCGGATGTCTCTGCAGCCATCACTATGGCGACGGTCGTAGGTGGGGCGATGTTTGGTGATAATTTATCAATGATTTCAGATACAACGATAGCTGCGGTAAGAACTCAAAAAACAAAAATGAGTGATAAGTTTAAGGTGAATATCAAAATCGTGTTACCTGGTGCCATATTTACTGTCATTGTACTTTGGTTTTTAACAAATGGAGCACAAATTGATGCATCTAAGAGCTACGATTATGATCTTATAAAAGTAGTACCTTATTTATTTGTACTCATACTCGCATTATTCGGCGTCAACGTTATTATTGTACTTATTGGCGGTATTATAC
This sequence comes from Staphylococcus sp. LKG4-2, assembly GCF_050955665.1. Classification (NCBI taxonomy): domain Bacteria; kingdom Bacillati; phylum Bacillota; class Bacilli; order Caryophanales; family Staphylococcaceae; genus Staphylococcus; species Staphylococcus sp. LKG4-2. Next base: position 829,408 of record NZ_CP194532.1, read on the forward strand.
TTTCAGCAATTATAGGTTTATTTTATGGTACCTTTGATTGGATTGGGTTATTAAGCTCTATTTCTAAAGGGATTATTGGCATGGAGGATATTGCCATTATTGCACTATTAATTGGTGGTCTAGTGGCATTGATACAACACAATGGTGGTATTACATGGTTACTTAATTTTGTGCGTAATAGAGTGAAATCTAAGCGTGGCGCAGAACTAGGAATTGCTGGCTTAGTGAGTGTGGCCGATATTTCAACTGCTAATAATACGATTTCTATATTAATGGCAGGGCCATTAGCTAAAGACATTTCAGATGAATATGGTGTAGATCCGCGTAAATCAGCAAGTATTCTAGATATGTTTGCAAGCTGTTTCCAAGGACTATTACCGTATAGTCCACAGCTTATTGCAGCAGCAGGTGTGGCATCTATATCACCGTTTGAATTGGTACCGTATGCGATTTATCCGATGATATTAGGGATTTGTGGTCTGATTGCTATCGCCTTTAGATTGCCGAGATTGGACAAGAAATAAACCCTAACAATCATGTGAAGTGAATATTTCATATGTATGGATGATTAACAGTCGTCATGCAAAATTGTTAAGTTTAATATAAATTGAGAGAGTGCGGAATCTTATGTATCATTTGATTTCTGACTCTCTTTTTTAAGTATAGACTAACGGCGTAGTACACGATGCTTTATTAAGTTTAATCCTAATTGTTAAAGATTTAAGAATGCAAAATTTTGACGTTTACTGACTATTAACGATAAAATAAAGTTGTTGAAAGTTTGATAAAATCATACAAACCACTCATATTTCGCATGATTATAGTTTAGAAGTCTTGTATAATGCGTTAGAATAGAAATAAGAGTGAAAGTAGGTGAACAATCCATCGTGGCTAAATATAATGTAGAGAATGAAAATGTTGAGATACGTCTTGAACGATTATTTAAAGTTGAACCAGAATTGTTATATCAAGCGTGGACAGATGAACGTTTTCTTAAACAATGGTTTATGACAACAGAAAGAACAAATAAATCAATCCAAGTAGATGCTGAACAAAATGGAAACTATACGATTATTGATGTAAGAAAAGGCAAAGAAAATAAAATTCAAGGATCATATCGTACGTTAACGCCTTTTGAATATATTGTAATGACCATAGGTATGCCAGAGCTAAGTGATTCTGAAGATACGATAGAAGTTGAAATATTCGAAAGAGAACCTGGCATCACACAAATGATTTTCAATTATACTGCGTATGTTCCTAGAGAACGTAGACTTACAACATTAGAATATAAGCAAAAGAAAAAAGAATACCATGATTCTACTGCACATGGTTTTGAAATGTTATTTGATAAACTACAAATTGCATTAGAAACATTTGAAGCGGAATTATAATTATAAAAAACGACAAAATATCATTTTAATACAAATAAAAAAAGGACTTACAAGCATGCTAAATGAATGATGTGCACCCCAAAAGTTGGACTAAAAATCTAACTTTTAGGGGTGTATTTTTTATGGGCAAACATTACAAATATGAATTTAAATTAAAGGTAGTTCAAGAATATTTGAATAGTTTATTAGGTTATAGAGCATTAACAAAGAAATATGAAATATCGAATAAAAGTTTAATCGAAAGGTGGGTTACACAATATAAAGAATTTGGACCCGAAGGGTTAAGTAAACGATTGAAAATAAAGTGTTTCAAAGTATGTCAAGAAAGGGAAATTGTCTCGATAATTCAGTTATGGAAAACTTTTTTGGATTATTGAAGCAAGAAATGTTTTATGGAGAAAAATTTGATCATTTTTATCAATTGGAGCTAGCTATTCAAAACTATATTATTTTTTATAATGATGAAAGAATTAAATCAAAATTAAAAGGCTTGTCTCCTAAAAATTTTAGGAAACAAACCTTTGAAATATTACACTAAACCAAAGTACAACTTTTGGGGTTCAGTACAAAATGAATTGATTGCTTGTAAGTCCTTTTTTTAGTGTGTGTTGAGTTCGCCTTTTTCTTGGCGTTCATTATATTTCCGTAGCAATGTTTCGAAAAAGATATGATAACTGATAAAGCTAGAGTAATCTATACCATCTACGAGATAAAACGTATTACTCGAAACATAGATATTATAATTTGCTTTTTGTGCTAGCGTGTTATCTTTCAATGTAGTTACTGAGAAAAAGTATTTTTGACGCAGTTGCAGTAAATTAGTGATATCTGAAAGTTGCGTTGTTTCTCCGGAAAGCGAAATGATAAAAAAGATATCTTTCGGTGTTGCTTTATTTAAGACCATTTTAAATTCATGAACATCATGTAGGACAATAATATTCTTATGAATTGTTAATAAAATCCGTTGTGCTTCTTGAGCAACATTCATCTGAGCTAAACCTGTACCGTATAGATAGACCGTTTCGGCTTGGTTAATTTTATCGGTAATCAGTTCATAATCAATGCGCTCTAAATAAGTGAACGTATTTTCAATTTCTTGTTTAAATCCTTCAATAGAGTCGGAAGGCAGCTGATGTGATTGTTCTGTTTCAAATTTTAAATAAGATTTAAAATCACTGTATCCGTCAAACCCAAGCTTACGTGTAAAACGATGGATCGTCGCATTGGATGCATGGGTATTCGCAGCTAATTCTTGTATTTTCATCGTTTTACATTGATTAATATGTGTATTAATAAAATGTGCTATATGTAAATCATTTTCGTTTAATTTATTAAAGTTATTATTGACGCGTTCATCTAAAAACAATGGTAATCACCTCACACTTAATGAAAATATTTTCAACTTTTGAAAATATAATCTGATTATACAAAATTATTCCAAATGACGTCAAACTATTGTTTTTATGTAAGCGTTTCCTTTAATATTAAGCATAAGCAATGAATACGATTGAATATAATAAAAAAGTATAGATGTTTAAAATTTTGAAAATTGAACTGATAGGAAATGAGGGAACACAGTTATGAACGCAATTAAAAGGTTTGGTAGTGCAATGATCGTACCTGTATTAATGTTTGCTTTCTTTGGTATTGTACTTGGGTTTGCAACACTATTTAAAAATCCATCAATTATGGGGAGTATTGCAGAAGAAGGAACGAATTGGTTTAAGATTTGGTCTGTGATTGAATCAGGTGGTTGGACGATATTTAATCACATGGAAATCGTCTTTGTAGTAGGTTTACCTTTATCATTAGCTAAGAAAGCACCGGGACACGCTGCCTTAGCTGCCTTAATGGGTTACTTAATGTTTAATACATTTATCAATGCAATACTTACGCAATGGCCACATACATTTGGCGCAAATTTGGAAAAAGGCGTTGAAAATGTAACAGGCCTTAAAGCGATTGCTGGTATAGAAACGCTCGATACAAACATATTAGGCGGTATTATCATCTCCAGTATCATAACTTGGATACATAATCGCTATTACAGTAAACGTCTTCCTGAAATGTTAGGGGTATTCCAAGGATTGACCTTTGTTGTTACGATTTCATTCTTTGTTATGTTGCCAGTTGCATTAATTACTTGTATTATTTGGCCAACTGTACAAGGAGGCATTTCATCATTACAAGGATTTATCATAGGTTCAGGTTATATTGGTGTATGGTTGTACCATTTCTTAGAGAGAGTGCTCATTCCAACTGGCCTACATCATTTCATTTATGCACCAATTGAAGTCGGCCCAGTAGTAGTTAATCACGGTTTGAAAGCCGAATGGTTCGAACATGTCAATGAGTTTGCTAAGAGTACGAAACCATTAAAAGAACAATTTCCTTATGGCTTTATGCTACAAGGTAATGGTAAAGTATTTGGTGCTATTGGTATTGCTTTAGCAATGTACTCTACGACACCTAAAGAGAATAAAAAGAAAATTGCAGCATTACTTATACCAGCAACATTAACTGCAGTCGTTGTAGGTATTACGGAACCATTAGAATTTACATTCTTATTTATTGCACCTTATTTATTTGTATTACATGCATTATTAGCTGCTACAATGGATACATTAATGTATGGATTTGGTCTTGTCGGTAATTTTGGCGGGGGACTTTTAGACTTCTTCGCAACAAACTGGATTCCTTTAGCACAAAACCATTGGCTAACATACGTATTCCAAATAATTATTGGTCTTGTATTTACAGCAATATATTACTTCTTATTTAGATTTTTAATTTTAAAATTCAATATTCCACTTCCTGGTCGTAAAAAAGATGAAGAAGATGTGAAATTGTATAGTAAACATGATTATAAAGATAAAAAAGGAGAAACAAAAACAACTGCATCTACTGGAAATGAGTATGAAGATAAAGCAATTTATTATTTAGAGGGCTTAGGTGGTAAGGAAAATATTAAAGATGTTACTAATTGTACGACACGTTTGAGATTGACTGTTAATGATCCAGAGAAAGTAGAAGATAGTGGGTATTTTACGCATAACCAAATGTCGCATGGATTAGTTAAGAGTGGTAAGAACGTACAAGTCGTTGTAGGTATGTCTGTGCCACAAGTAAGAGAGGCTTTTGAAAATATAGTGAATGAATCGCAGTAAAGTATAGTGGATTTTAGGGAGTGGGACAGAAATCAAATTTTCTAATAGAGATTTCGTGGTCCCACCCCGGCAAGGATGACTAGGATTGAAAATAGCTTGATATAAGCGCATTTTCACTTCAGTCATCTACTGCCTAAATGAAAAAGGGTCTGAGACATCTATTTTTGTCTCAGACTCTACTTAGTTATATTGGAATTAGTTCATGTCAACGCTATTTTAGGAAAAACGATATGTCATGCTTATTCCAAATTTATGTGAAGTTTATGAAATTCTTACTTTATGCATCAGTCTTGGTTGGTATACTGCTCCGAGTACATCTATATTATGTGTTGCAACTAAATATATTAATTTTGCAAATATAGAAGGTGAACATGAAACATTTATCTTGTTTCTATTGAAGGTATAAGAGATATAGTCAGTTTGATTGATTAAATTCATGATGTCGATGACTTTATCTTTTATAAATGCATCATGTAGACCATCTACGACTAATTCAAAACGTTTCGATGATAATAATAAGTGATCTAATGCTAACAGTTCATCTGAATGTGCACTTTCTAGTATTTGATAGATGGCATAATTATGAAAACTTAAAAAGCTAATCAAATATGGTAGCTGTTGTTTCGGTAAATTTATCTCTAAAGCATATAAATTATTTTTCTTGAAAATAGTGAATTTAAAAGAATTACAAAAGTGAATTTGTTTTAAAAGTTTTGTTAAGTGCTTTCTCGTCGCGCGCTTACCAAGACCTTCAATATTTAACACAAACGTTTCAGTTTTATCTAAAAACATATTATACCCCCAATATCTATATAAAGTGTTTTATCGTTATTAATCATAATATTCTATTACACTTAAATTTTTACATATTTATATTTCTATTAGATTGTACCACTCTTTTTTACAGTAAGCACTAGGTCTATAGAATGAAGTTGAAAAAAATTTAAACACTAGTATTTAAAAAATTAGAATATTTAGAAAATTCAGTTGTTTGAGGGCTTAAAGTATGATACATTTTTCTTTGTTAATACATAGAGGGAAGTGTTTAAGATGTTATCAAAAGTTAGTAGATTTGCCACCAACACATTCTTAGTATGGATGTTAATTGCTGCAATTATTGGATTTATTTTTCCAGCACAGTTAGCTACATTGAGCGGATGGGTACCATATTTATTGGGTATTGTGATGTTGGGGATGGGGTTAACAATTGATCCCAAAGACTTTAAAATTGTATTTCAGTCGCCACGTTCAGTTATTATTGGCGTCATTTTACAATATACGATTATGCCATTAACGGCATTTTTAATAGCAAAATTATTTCATTTACCACCAGAAGTTGCAATTGGTGTTATATTAGTAGGCTGTTGTCCAGGAGGGACATCAAGTAACGTTATGAGTTACTTAGCTAATGCGAATGTTGCGCTATCAGTTGCCATCACAAGTGTTTCAACTTTACTTGCGCCAATTATGACACCAGCATTAATATATTTATTTGCGCATGAATGGCTACAAGTTTCATTCATGAGTATGTTTTGGTCAGTCATTCAAGTTATATTGATACCGATATTGATTGGTTTTATATTACAAAAGGTATTCAAAAATTTTGCGGCCAAATCTGCTACGGCATTGCCAATTGTATCTGTAGTTGCTATTTCATTAATTTTAGCATCAGTCGTTGGAGGGAGTAAATCACAGATTCTTGAAACTGGTTTATTAATCTTTGCTGTTGTTATCTTGCATAATATAGTAGGTTATACACTTGGTTATACGCTAGCACGTATATTTAAACTAGAGAGAGCAGACAAGAAAGCAGTATCTATTGAAGTTGGAATGCAAAATTCTGGTCTGGCAGTATCGTTAGCGACTGTGCATTTTAGTCCGCTAGCAGCTGTTCCGGGTGCAGTATTTAGTTTAGTACATAATATTACAGGACCAATTTTAGCAAAATACTGGAATAAACGTTAAAATCTTAATCAACAGTGGGTACACAAATGACACTACGACTTTAAGTAGTGAATTTAGGTACCCACTTTTTTTGGTGTGAAATTGATAAGATAAAGAAGATTAATTACACTTGAAATTATGATAAGCTATTACTAAATAGAAACGATTAAATTATTGAATTGTGAAGCAATTATTGGAGGCATATTCATGTATAAAGCAGTGGTATTTGATTTTGATGGTACGATGATTGATACAGAAAAACATCTATTTGAAATCATCAATAAACATTTAAAACAGCATAAGCAAAATGAAATTAGCTTAGACTATTATCGACAATCGATTGGTGGTGCTGCAACCGCATTACATAATTATTTAGAGGAAGTACTTGGTATTGACAATAAAAATAAAATTTATGAAGAGCATCATGAAACAAGTGTGGATTTACCGATTATTGAATCTGTACAAAAGTTAATGGATTATTGTAAACAACGCCATATACCAATGGCAATCGCAACAAGTAGTTATCGAGAAGATATTCTGCCAACATTTAAAAACTTAGGTTTAGATGTTTATATAGATATTATTGTAGGACGTGAGGATGTTGCAGCAATTAAACCGAATCCAGATCCATATTTAACAGCAGTGCAAAAACTAAATTACAATCCTACGAATTGTCTTGCGTTAGAAGACTCTGTTAATGGTGCCACGGCTGCTGTTACCGCAGGATTAGATGTCATTGTTAATACAAACGAGATGACAGAATTACAAGATTTTAATGAGGTTGCTTATATAGGAAAAGATTTATCTGCAGAAGAGATTATAAAATTATGTTTTGAAAATAATAGGGGTTAATACTATGAATGGTTATTTGATATTGTTTTTCTTAGGTGGACCTATCATATTAGCGATTGGTAATTTAGTACTAGGACCTATTTTTAATAAAAAGATACCGTTTCATATTCATTTCCGTTCGTTTATGGTGGGTACTTTAGTTTATTTATTAGGCGCAGCAGCACTTTATTATTTTGTCTTACAAAATCAATTTTGATATTAAAAAAGGCTGTCGTGTTAAAACACGGCAGCCATTTTATGTTTCTATGATAAAAATTTAAATAGAAGTGTTACGATAACAAGAATAAGTAGAATCGCATCGATTCCCACCATAATGGCAAAACGAGGATTCTTTTCACCTGTTTCTTTTGATTTTTTAACAGCTTTAAGGTTGGGTATCAAACTTACGATTAACAAAATCATAACAACGACGCCTAAGATAATACTCATGATTTGTCACCACCATTTTTATTTTTTGCAATAAATTCCCATACATAACCAGCAATAATCCCGAGAATTAAGCCAATGACAATACCTACTTTCAGAGCGGAGAATATCGCACTAATGAGTATTGCAATAAGTAATGCGATTGGAATGGTTATTCCAAATTTATATTTTCTTTCAGGTGAATTTACTATAGAGAAAAGCACAAAATATAAAATGCCAAAGACAACGATGACAAGTATACTTTTTAATATGAGTTGCCCAATGGAACTATCGGAACCACTAAAATAATTTAATACGAAAAATAACACACCAAAAATGATGGAAATCGTAATTGTACGTTTCAGTAAGTGTTGATTCATATAAAACTCCTTTGTAATCAAATCTAATAAAGAGTATACCATACAATGTATTTAAGTTAATGTTTCACTGGTTTAGTTGATACTTTGTGATCATATTGATGGTGATCATTTAAATATGCATAGAATAAACCTATAATTAAACCACCCCCGATATAATTCCCAATACCTGCACCAATCAGATTGATAACTGCAGGAGTTAAAGCTAATACGTTACTATGATAAATGAGACCGCCTGCGAAAAGGACAGTATTGTATACGACATGTTCATAACCCATAAATGCAAAAATTGACACACCAAACATCATGACAAACATTTTAGCTAAAATATCATCTATTTGCATCGCAATGACTAAAGAAATATTAATGAAGAAATTTGCAAAAATACCTTTAATTAATATCGCTATCAAACTTGAAGATAATGTTTTATGTTCAATGGTTGCCTCTAATTGCGTAAACATATCAACTGTCATAACATCAGAGCCTTTTAATATAAGAAAGAAAACTAGGCCACCTAAGGCATTCCCAATAAAGCAAAGCATGAAGATTTTTAAAACACGAGTTGGACTGATAACGCGATAATATAAACCAACAGTAAAATACATAAAGTTGCTTGTCAGTAGCTCTGAATTTGTAAATAGTATTAAAACAAGCGCAAAACTAAATGCGACAGCAGCCACTAAATTGATAACACCTGTGGGAACATGTGTATCAAGAGAAGCTTTAATAAGTAATACAAATACTGTGATGACACCTAATATAAATCCAGCCATGATGGCGCGAAGTAAATAACGTTTGAAATAAAAACTTTGAAGTATATCCTTTGTTCTTATTGTATCTACTACATGATTTATCCAAGATTTACCGTAAAAGACTTTATCCCATTTAACATTTTTTTCGTTCACTTTATTATCCTCACTTTCTTTAATTAAGCATAGTATACTACGAAGTGATTAAATTGTGAATATTTTCACAAAATATATTTTGATAAGCTATAAAGTATTTAAGTGATGTTTGAATAAAATGAATTTTCCTTATGAGCCTAAATCATTGAATATCATGCGCAAAGTACTGATGGATAGTGATATGGTGCTTTCTTTAAAACTTATTTATATAGATGTTTAAAACCTATATTTAAAAAATGTAGGATTGAAGTAATAAAATAATAAAAAAAGACTTTGCTTTTTTTACTAAAATCGCATACAATTAATGACGGAAAATGTAAACCCTTACATAATTCAAAATAATTGTTTAAATTTTTTGAATTTATAGTATAATAGCGACATAATAAGTGAAATGAAATTTACTTATATTTGAAAGAGATGGGGTTTGAATGATGGAAGAAAATAATGAATTACAAAGGGGATTAGGTGCTCGTCAAATGCGTATGATCGCTCTTGGCGGAACAATCGGTGTTGGATTGTTTATGGGGGCAACCAGCACTATAAAATGGACAGGTCCTTCTGTGATATTCGCATATTTAATTGCAGGTATCTTTTTATTCTTAGTAATGAGAGCAATGGGAGAAATGGTTTACTTACATCCAACTTCTGGTTCTTTTGCTAACTTTGCAAGTGATTACATACATCCAGTGGCAGGGTACTTAACAGCTTGGAGTAATATATTCCAATGGGTTGTTGTAGGAATGAGTGAGGTCATTGCCGTTGGAGAATATATGAACTACTGGTTCCCAGATTTACCACAGTGGATTCCTGGTGTTATTGTGGTTGCACTATTAGCAGGTGCAAACCTTGTATCTGTTAAGGCGTTCGGTGAATTTGAATTCTGGTTTGCAATGATTAAAGTTGTAACAATTATATTAATGATTGTTGCTGGCTTTGGATTAATTTTCTTTGGACTTGGTAATGGTGGAGAAGCGATCGGCTTATCTAATTTATGGTCACATGGTGGTTTCATGCCTAATGGTTGGATTGGATTCTTCTTTGCGCTATCAATTGTTATTGGTTCATATCAAGGTGTGGAATTAATTGGTATTACAGCTGGTGAGACGAAAGATCCGCAGAAAAATATTAAAAGTGCGGTTAATGGTGTTATCTGGCGTATATTAATTTTCTATATTGGTGCAATTTTTGTGATTGTTACTGTTTATCCATGGGATGAATTAGGAAACATAGGTAGTCCTTTTGTAGCAACATTTGCGAAAGTAGGTATTACCTTTGCAGCTGGTTTAATTAACTTTGTTGTATTGACTGCAGCAATGTCAGGTTGTAACTCAGGTATATTCAGTGCTAGTCGTATGACATTGAACTTATCTCAAAAAGGCATGTTACCTAAATTCTTTGGTAAAGTTATGAAAAATGGTGTTCCAATTTGGACTGTACTTGCCATTGCAATTGGTATTTTAATTGGTGCATTATTAAATGTTATCTTACCTTTATTCATTAAAGGTGCAGACAGTATCTTTGTTTACGTATATAGTGCGTCAATCTTACCTGGTATGGTACCGTGGTTTATGATTTTAATTAGTCATTTAAGATTTAGAAAAAATCATCCTGACGAATTAGATGGTCACCCATTCAAGATGCCTGGTGGTGCTATAACAAACTATATTACGATGGCATTCTTTATAATGGTATTGATTGGTATGTTGTTTAATAAAGAAACCGTCGTTTCAGTTGTAATTGGTATTATATTCTTATTATTTATGACATTATTCTTTTTCTTAAAAGGCTACCATAAATTGAGTAAAGACAAACTGATATAAGTAAAGTAAATATTAGAAATAGCTTGAATGCTTATTGAAGTATAACGAGTCTGAGACAAAAATAGATGTCTCAGGCTCTGTTTGTTTTTTTATTAAAATAATTTCAACATAAAAGGTTTCATATTTATTTAATAAGCTATTTATATTCATAATATAGTTAATTTACAGAAAATTAACTATATTAAAATGTTCACTCAAAACTAGTGTTTTAAACTGAATGTGTAGCACGATAATACATATTAAAGGAGTTATTAATTTATGAAAATCTTCAATAGGTTAGCAACTATTTCTGTAGCAAGTGCAATTGTGGCTGGTACAGCATTGGGGAGTGCACAACCAACTTATGCATCAGGCGGAGGACAAGATTCAAATCAAAATGATGAAGTTTCATATATGGGAAATACTAAAAATCCTAAAAATGTGATTTTCCTTGTGGGCGATGGTATGGGACCTTCATATAACTCTGCATACCGTTATTTTGCAGATAATCCTGAAACAAAAGAAATGGATAAAACAGCATTTGATCATTATTTAGCAGGTAACCAACGTACAAATCCAGATGATCCAAAAGAAAATGTAACGGATTCAGCTGCTGGGGCAACTGCTTTTAGTTCTGGTCATAAAACATATAATGGTGCAATTGGTGTTGATGAAAATAAAAAGGATGTTAAAACTGTTTTAGAACAAGCTAAAGAAAATGGTAAGTCAACTGGACTTGTGTCTACTGCTGAACTTACGGATGCTACACCAGCAGCTTATGCGTCACATGTTGATGATCGTGATAAAAAAGATGAAATTGCGCAACAATTTTATAATGATAAAATAAATGGCCAACACAAAGTGGACGTGCTACTTGGTGGCGGTGCTGAATATTTCGGAAAAGAGAATGGTAACCTCACAGATAAATTAAAAAAAGATGGTTATGATATTGTGAAGAATAAATCGCAAATGCAAAACTCTAATAGCAAGCAAATACTAGGTTTATTTGCAGATAATGATATGCCTTTACAAATTGATGCACCAAAACAAAATCCAAAACTTGTTGATATGACAGATACTGCTGTTAATAAATTGAAACAAAATGATAAAGGATTCTTCTTAATGGTAGAGGGTGCTTCAATTGATAAATCTGGTCATCCTAATGATGTTACTGGCGTAATGTCTGAAATGCAAGGTTTTGAAAAAGCATTTGACTATGCAACACAATACGCTAAAGCAAATCCAGATACGCTAGTCGTTGCGACTGCTGACCATTCAACAGGTGGGTTATCCATTGCTAAGGGTAAAGACTACGTTTGGAATCCAGATGCGATTCACTCAATGAAACATTCAGGTTCTTATATGACAAAGCAAATTGCTAGTGGTAAAGACGCTGCGAAAGTCATTAAAGAGGGTTATGGATTTGATGTAAAACAAAGTCAAATTGATAAAATTAATGAAGAAGCTAAAAAATTAAAAGATCTTGATGAAGATGACGAAAAATATAAAGATCAATTACAAAAACTACAAGATGCAGTACAAAAACCAATTAACGATAAGTCTAATACTGGATGGACAACGTATGGTCATACTGGTGAAGATGTAAATACTTATGCATTTGGTCCAGGTAGTGACCGATTCCAAGGTAACATTGATAATACAGATAATGCCAAAAACATCTTTGATTTTTTCAAAAATGATCAATCATCTTAATTCAATTTCATAACTAAGAAAACAAAAAAAACACTTTCTCTAAGTTCACAATACAATGTGATCATTAGGGAAAGTGTTTTTTTTGTAAAAAGTAATTAGTGTTTAAACCGAATGGTAGATAAATGCTTACGATAATTATCTAAAGCCATTTTAGATTGTGTAATTGAATCCAGTGCACTTTGGTAATTTAAGGCAATATAGCGATAATATAAAATATCAACAGTAAACAATTGTGCGAATAGAGATGTCGTGGCAGCCATGCGCAATTCATTTTCATCTGTTTGGCCATAAATAATGGTGTAATCTGATATTTTAGCAACTGGATTATCATTTGAACTAGAAATTGTAATAATAGGTATCGTATAATCTTTAGCGACTTTTGCCATGGATTGCATTTCGCTATGACTACCTTGATTCGTAACAAAAATAATACAATCACGTTCATCATGGGTAGCTAGCGTCGACATGAATAAATGCGTCTCTTGAAGTAGACGAACATTAAGTCCTATGCGCGATAATTTTTGGAAAAGGTCAGTCACTATCACGAGAGAGGCACCATAGCCAAATAGAAAGATTGTACGTGCACGCTTCATCGTATCGCATATGTGATCTATCATTTGGTCATCAATATGATTAGATACATAATTCATCGTATCAGTGACACGAGATAACATTTTGTTTTTAAGTGTATCTACAGATTCATTATCTACAAGTTCTAGATGATTATTGTTAATTGCATCATTAGGTAAATAACGAGATATAGCGATTTTAAGCTCTTGAAATCCTTTTCCAGTTATTTTCTTACTAAATCTAACAATGGATGCAGTACTTGTATCAATTTCATTTGATAAATCTTGGACAGACATATTTATCATTTTATGCGGTGTAATTAGTATGAAGTCAGCGATTTTTTTCTCGCTTTTAGTTAATTGATTATAATTGCTATCAATTTTATAAAGTACGTTGGTCATTTTAATCACCTAGTGTATCAGATTCTCGCATAGCTTTCGTTGTACCAAAGAAATAGGTGAATATGAAACCACCTGCATATGCTACGAGTAGTCCTGCAATGTAACCTAAATACATATGATCTGAAATCAAAGGTAATAAAGAAATACCACTTGGTCCAATTGCAGTTGCGCCTATGTGACCAATACCACCTATGACTGCACCGCCAATACCGCCACCAATACAAGCAGTAATGAATGGCTTGCCTAGTGGTAATGTCACACCATAAATTAATGGCTCTCCAATGCCTAAAAATCCTACTGGCAAAGCACCTTTCAGTGTGTCTCTTAAGGTTGTGTTTTTACGACATCTTACCCAAAGTGCAAGCGCTGCACCAACTTGTCCAGCACCTGCCATTGCTGCAATAGGAAGTAAATAAGTAGCACCTGTTTGATTAATCATTTCAATGTGAATAGGCGTAAACATATGATGTAATCCTAACATAACTAATGGTAGGAAGAATGCACCGATGATAAAGCCGCTAAAGACGCCGCCAATATCGATGATGCCGTTAATCACAGTAACAAGTCCGTCAGAAACGAACCCAGCTAAAGGCATAAATATAAAGATTGTTAACAAACCAATGATAAATAAAGTGATTGTAGGCGTAACAATAATGTCGATTGAATTAGGGACGATTTTATGTAGACGTTTCTCTATAATACTGAGTAACCAAACTGCAAAGATTACGCCAATAATACCACCTTGGCCAGGTTGAAGGGGTTCACCAGTAAAAATATTAGTAATCATATTTTTGTCTGTTAATCCCGTCAATAATGTTGTACCACCGATGACGCCACCTAAACCAGGTGTAGCACCAAATTCTTTTGCAGCATTGATGCCAGTGAAGATAGCGAGGTAGGCTAACATACCATCTTTGATAACGTTAAATACCGTAACAAGTTGAGTTACCCACTCGCCAGAAATTTGTCCTGCTGCTAATAAGTTACTTAATACAGCGGCGATACCGCCAATTAAACCCGCACCAATAAATGCAGGAATTAAAGGTATGAAAATATTAGCTATGGTCTTTAATAATTTATTGAATTTACCACGTTTTTGTTTACTTTGGAATTCAGATTTATTTGCTTGGGCTTGTGCTTCGGCATTTGCACGGTAGTCTTTCGATTTATGTTTGATTGTTTCTCCTAAAGGGGCACCGCTTAATTCGGACATGTGAGATGCCACTTTATTAACCGTTCCTGGCCCTACAACGACTTGTACACGGTCATCTTTAACTACGCCCATAACACCTTTAATTGATTTTAGTTGTTCGTAATCAATTTTATCTTCATCGAGTACTTTAATTCTAACGCGAGTCATACAATTAATGATATTATCCATATTATCGATGCCACCAACCGCGTCAATGATATGTTCTGCTAATATTTGCTCTTTTGTCATAATATAACCTCCTCTTATATTGAATACAGGTAATCATTCTTGAATAAATTTGCTTAGTGATATCGTGGTGAATTAATTCTGTATTGCTTTTTTAATGATATGATTATTATCGTTAAGTCGAGTAACGGCTTCAGATTTATTAATATCGCAGAGATGCATGACGACGGCTACTTTTAAGTTTTGATCAGCGGATTCATAAAGTGATTGCGCTTGATTATATGAAATGTCACATATGTCTTGAATAATCCGTATGGAACGATCTATTAACTTTTGGTTTGTTGCTTTTACATCTACCATGAGGTTATCGTAAACTTTACCAACACCTACCATTGTAATTGTGGAAATCATATTCAATATTAACTTTTGCGCTGTTCCAGATTTCAATCTTGTTGAGCCAGTTAATACTTCTGGTCCTACATTCACTTCGATTGGATATTGTGCTAGGTCACTTATTTTGGTGTTTGTGTTACAAGATATAGCGACTGTGTGTGCTCCAATCTCTGTAGCACATTTGAGTCCGCCCATAACATAGGGCGTGCTGCCGCTAGCTGCAATACCAATAACAACATCTTTTTCATTTAGATGTATATGTTTTAAGTCTTCACGCGCAAGCGACTCACTATCTTCTGCACCTTCAACTGCTACTGTCATTGCACGTTGTCCACCAGCTATGAGTCCAATAACTTCATTAGTTGAAGTATTAAAAGTCGGTACACATTCTGCTGCATCGAGGACACCTAAACGACCACTGGTTCCAGCCCCGATATAAATGATGCGACCACCTTGTTTAAATTGTTCCGTTGTAACTTTAATTACTTCTGCTAATTTTGGTAATATATCATGAATTTGTTGGGGTACTTTTTGATCTTCAGCATTCATAGTTTCTAAGGCTTGTATAATGGACATTTCATCTAAATGCATGGTTGCTTCATTTCTTGCTTCAGTCATAGAATTATTCATAAATTTCAGCTCCTTGTTTGTATAATAAATTCAAAGGTATCATTAGGACGTAAGCAATCAATGAGCGGTATATCATCGTCAATAATTTGACCAACAACATTTATATGTTCGTGAGGGTGTAAATCTGTCTTGATAATTTGCAGTTCTCCTTGATAGCGACCATTGAGTTGGTTGTCTACGGTAATAGCGCCTGTTTTTCGGATATGATTAAATTGAGGTTTTATATCTGATTGACAATAATGACGTGCTTCTTGTGAGCGCAGTACATTTGCTGGGTTATCGATACGGACGCTATGTCGTTTTGATAATATGGATTTAACTTGTAAGTCTTTTAATGTGATAGATAAAGTGAAATGTCTTTGTGTTAAAAGTGATATGAGTTTATGAGCGTATCGTTGTGTTATTTGTGTATCGCCAACCATGATATGGTTTACTGATTGATCTAGTAATAGTTGAGCACTTTTAAGGGGGTGCATATATCTCGAGCATTCGAGTGTTGGTAATCCTCTATAAAGTGGGCCACGTTTTGTAGTTCCAACTATAAAGCCATAGATATTGGCATTAGGATTAAATTTCAAAATTAATTTATTTTGAGCGTTAACAAAATCTGTCGTTAATCCAGTATCTGGACGAGGATAATAGTTATGACAATAGCATATATAACTAAAATCATTTAACTGAGTATATAACTGTTGCAACAATTGTTCGGATACAATACTGGCATTGAGACAACATTGGAATCCATTTTCAATAATTTCATTGACAATATCAATAGAAGTACTATGATCTACGCGAATAATAAAATGCGCCTGCTGATATTGCTTCAAGAATTGATAGAAAGATTGATTCAGCAATGAAGGATTGATATCAATCATATAAGTCAGCTGATCGTTTGATAGATAGTCTAAAAGTTCTCCCAAATAGCGATATTTAGTATTCTCATTGTCTTCAGGAATTTGAACTGAAGTGAAAATAGTCGTGTATCCTAAATCAACCATGCGTCTTATATATGATTTATCGATGGATTGACCAAGATAAATAGAAAAACCATGCATTTTTACCACTCCTTTAATGCTGTAATCGGTTTCATTGTACAACATATGAAAAAGTATTACAATTTGAATTTCTATTTTTATTTAAAATGAAATTTTATTACAAATAATAGGAAAGTACTTGATGGATATGCATTAAACGTTGTTGGATAAGTTCGATATGTTTCGTGGTATTGCCGATCGTTAATTCGTCGAGCGGTTGTTCCATTTGATTGCTTAAAAAAGTAAAGTAATTATAATGAAAAAGGGATAATTGATACAAAGCATCTTGTTTAAATTCAGTATATTCTTGCTCTATAAAATCATGAACATCCTCTTTATATTGAAGTTTCTTTTTATGATTGGTAACATAAGCAAATTTATATATCTCGATTAAATTGAGTAACTTGGTTATACGTTTTTCTAAGTTGTGAAATTCTAGGTGATACATAGAATCATCCTTTCGTTAAATTGTGGCATAATAAACAATAAATAAGCGAAGGGTTTTTAAAATTTTACAATGCAATGGCAGAATTATAGATGAAGTTTTTAGTAGTGTCTAAAAGTAGGTTAATTAGAAGAAGTAGAGTACAGAATTAACTGAGTAGTGGAGGTATAGATAATTATATTTTATTAAATATATGGATAAAGAAAATCCAACTGAACATTAGGACTCAGTTGGATTTAAAAATTGTTGATAATTATTGACGGTAATATCTTGTGTTTTGATTGTTTTGCCAAAAGAATACGAAATATCATGAATATCAACAATGGGGATTTCATTTGTTTTACCAAGTCCAATTTCAAAAATGACAGCCTTCCAAAGTCCTTCATCACAAAGTAATCCAATGAAAATAACATTTTCAGTTACAATATCAGTACGATTATTATATTCCACGGCCATCACATTTCTTTCTGTACAGTAGATGAGTACCTCTGAGAATATAGGGGGTAAATTGAGATGTTCACTATGATCAAATTTAATATAACGATCTAATTTTTTTAAATAACGTCTCATTTTTGTATAAGGTAAATTTAAGCATTTTTTAATAATTGCATTTATTTCTTCTTTATAAGGCAGTGTTGAATAAGATTGACTTTCATTCAAAACTAGGAATAAAGCAGATAATTGGTTTTCAGTTAGCTCAATTTCATAACTATTTGGTGTTTCTTGCAATTGGTAACCACCCAACTTACCATGTTTTGCCAAAATCTTAACACCTTGATCTTCTAAATCTTGAATGTCTCTTAAAATCGTCCTTTTGGATACATTTAAATCCGTCGCTAATTCTGAAGCAGTAATCTGTCTATTCTCTTGAATAGCTAGAACAAGTTTATTTTGTCTTTCGCGTTTATTCATTAGAAAGTTACCTCCCAAATGATTACATATTACATTTATTATATCACAAAAGTGACAATGATGACATTTAGAAAAATTTTTTCGAGAAATTTAAAGAAAACGCTTACATTTATGAGGAGGTTATGTTAGTATATAACTAGTAACAAAGGGGTAGCGAATAGATGGCAAAGGGGTAGGCTATTACATATAGTTTTGTTAACATCTATTTGTTCGAGTTACTAATCAAACATCTTCAATATTTATTACTTACTTTCCTTTCTATTTAACCGGCTAGCGACGCTAGTCGGTTTTATTTTGTAATTATTGAGTATATAAATGGTATTTTGATTAACTGTATTTTAATCGTAGCCAAATAACATGTATTTCAATGCGGATTCTGTGATAAAATAAAACAATTATATAGCGTATATAGGTTCGGTTTATATTATTTAAATGAAGAGGTGTATCTCATATGGAAAAAGAACAACTTATTAAAATAGATGATTCAATTCATGCTTGGTTTAATACGTTAGATGACATTATTCCAAAGTTAATCAATGATATGGTTACAAGTACTAAAAAAAACAGGTTTGATTTAGTGACCAATGTAGATAAATCCATTCAACAAAAGTTCGAGTCATTTTTAAAAGAACATTATCCTAGTCATCAGTTATTTGCAGAAGAGAAGTCTAATAGTGAAATCAATGCTAAAGAAGGTCATGTTTGGATTATGGATCCAATCGATGGTACAACCAACTTAGTTAAGCAACAAGAAGATTATTGTATTATCTTAGGGTATTTTGTAGAAGGTGAGCCTATGCTGTCATATATTTATGATTATCCACATGGCAAACTTTATAAAGCAGTCAGAGGATTCGGAGCTTATGTAAATGGCGAGCCATTATCATCGCCAGAAGATATCGAGTTAAAAGATGCGATTATTTCTTATAATCCATTAGTAATTAATGATGAAACGATTCAAGATTTGAACGAGGCATCATTTGGATACCGTTGTATTGGCTCATGTGGACTAGATTCAATACGTGTAATTAAAGGTCAGTTTGGTGCACATGTCAACACGAATCCGAAGCCATGGGACATAGCAGCACAATTTTTATTTGCAAGTGAACTTGGCTTGAAAATGACCACATTGGATAATACAAAGTTAGATTTTTCAACAGCAGGTCCGTTTATTATTAGTAATAAAGCTTGTCATACACATATGTTAGATGTACTTAATTCAGGTAATGGATATAAAAATTAGGAAATCACAAAAAATGTTTTAGTTTTATTATTTATTAAATAAATAATAGGTCTAAAGAACTATGTCTTATTTATTATATTACTATATAATGTATTATTAAATAGAGTAGAAAATTGACATAGAAATGGAGAATGATAAGAGTGAATCGTTCTGAAAAAAATAAAAAAATGGGCTTACCGACAAAAGTTTTCTTGTGGTTTATAGGCATATTAGTGCTGCTAGCATTAATTGCAGTCATATATCTTGGCTATAAAATATTTTCTGTTGGAGGATCTATCCATAACCCTCTTGATAGAGATAAATCATCATTAAGAGATAAAAGTGTGAATTTGGATGATGGAGATCCATTTACTATTGCATTATTTGGCGTAGATTCTAATGCCGAAAGAAATGCTAACGGCGGTGGACAACGTAGTGACACGATTATGGTACTATCCGTTAATCCAGAAAAGAAAACAACTGAAATCGTTAGTATACCTAGAGATACACAAGCAGATATTGTTGGTAAAGGGACAACTGAAAAAATTAACCACGCATATGCATATGGTGGGCCTGACATGGCAGTGAAGTCTCTAGAAAAATTATTAAATGTACCGATTGACCATTACGCAACAATTGATATGGATGGTATGCAAGATATGATTGACACTGTTGGTGGTATTACAGTAACAAGTAACGCAACTTTCTCTTATGACGGTTATCAATTTACTGAAGGTGAACGGTCTAAAATGGATGGTAAAGAAGCCATGGCGTTTATCAGAAGTCGTAAAGAAGATGGAGCTGGTGGCGATTTTGGACGTCAAGAACGTCAACAACTTGTTATTCAAGGCCTTGCCAATAAACTTACAAGTGTGAGTTCTATTACGCATTTTAATTCTTTAATGAATCATGTTGAAGATAATGTGAAGACAGATTTATCAGTCGGTGAATTAAATAAAGTAAGAAGTAATTATAAAGATGCAAATGACAATGTAAATAGACATCAATTAGAAGGCCAAGGTGGCATTCAAGATGACGGACTATATTACTTTGTACCTAGTGAAAATTCATTAAATGAAATTGAGACAAACGTAAAAGATAATTTAGGTATTTAATATAAGAATAGCGCGTGAGAAATCAAATCTGATTTAAAAATTAGATTGGTTTTTCACGCGTTTTTAATTGAGTACAAAAAAGCTATTTTAATAATCAATGAGATTGTAGATTGAATAGAATCTGATGCATAGCGCTGTTAAACATTGTGCTATTTAATAAAAAAATAAAGAATATAATGAAATACCTTAACAATTGAGAAAAATACCTATACAATAGTATTAACATTATTTTAAAAAGTGTGGGGCTTTTAGATGTAATGTTACAAAACATCTTATGAAGTTAAATACATGGGCGAAAATATATAATAGGGGTGAAGACTATGCAAGAACATTTGATTGTCTCGTTAGACGGCAAAGATTATCTTGTTGAACCTGGAACCAATTTACTACAGTTTATTAAATCACAAGATACATTTGTGCCTTCAATATGTTACAACGAATCATTAGGTCCTATCCAAACATGTGATACCTGTACTGTAGAAATCGACGGTAAAATGGAACGTGCTTGTAGTACCACAATTGATAGACCAATGATTGTTAATACGCAAAATGACAAAGTACAAGCCAGCCAAAAAGAAGCGTTAGATCGCATTTTAGAAAAACATATGCTTTATTGTACGGTGTGTGATTACAACAATGGTGATTGTGAAATTCATAATACGATGGACCAATGGGGTCTTGAACATCAAACATATGAATATAAAGAGAAGCCATACGAAAAAGATTATGGCCCATTCTACCGTTATGATCCAAATCAATGTATCCTGTGTGGACGTTGTGTGGAAGTATGTCAAGACGTACAAGTAAATGAGACTTTAACAATTGACTGGGAACGTCAACAACCGCGCGTTATATGGGATAACGATACTTCTATAAATGATTCTTCTTGCGTGGGATGTGGACAATGTGCAACAGTTTGTCCATGTAACGCGATGTTGGAAGTTAATATGGAAGGTAATGCAGGTTATATGACTGACCTAGAACCTGGTTCATTAGCGGCAATGATTGATTTAACGAAAAAAGCAGAACCAGGATACGGTCCATTATTTGCTGTTTCAGATTCAGAAGCGGCAATGCGTGAGGAACGCATCGAAAAAACTAAAACTGTATGTACATATTGCGGTGTAGGTTGTTCTTTCGATGTTTGGACAAAAAATCGTGAAGTATTAAAAGTGCAACCACAACATGAATCACCAGCAAATAAAATCTCTTCTTGTGTTAAAGGTAAATTTGGTTGGGATTATGTTGATTCTGATGAACGTTTAACAAAGCCATTAGTGCGTAAAAATGGTCAGTTTGAAGAAGTGGAATGGGAAGAAGCACTCTCAGTAGTAGCTGAAAACTTTAATAAAGTAAAAGGAACTCATGGTTCAGATGGTTTAGCATTTATTTCATCATCCAAAGCAACGAACGAAGAGTCATATTTAATGCAAAAATTAGCTAGACAAGTCATTGGTACGAATAATGTGGATAATTGTTCACGTTATTGCCAAGCGCCTGCTACTAAAGGTTTATTTAGAACAGTCGGTCATGGTGGTGACTCTGGTTCAATTGAAGATCTTGAAATAGCTGATATGGTTGTCTTGATAGGTACAAATACAGCTGAAGCACATCCAGTTATCGCGTCACGAATTAAACGTGGTCATAAACTTTATAATAATACATTAAATGTATTTGATATTCGTAAGCATGAAATGGCGGAACGTGCTGATAATTTCTATCAACCAAAACCAGGTACAGACTTAGTATGGTTATCAGCAGTGACAAAATATATTATCGATGAAGATTTACATGACAAAGCATTCATTAATGAATGGGTAAATCATTTTGATGAATATTACAAATCATTAGCGCCATACACAATGGAATTTGCGGAAGAAACAACAGGTATCTCTAAAGATGCGTTAATTGATTTTGCACATCAAGTTGCAGATGCTAAATCTGTCTCTATAGCATGGGCTATGGGTGTTACACAACAAGATATCGGTAGTGATACATCGACTGCGATTTCTAACTTGTTATTAGCGACAGGTAACTACAGAAAACCAGGTTCAGGCGCGTATCCTTTACGTGGACATAATAACGTACAAGGATGTAGTGATATGGGAAGCATGCCAGACCAATTCCCTGGCTATCAAAAAGTGACTGATGATGAAATTAGAGCCAAATTCGAACGTGAATATGGTGAAACATTACCAAAACAAGTAGGAAAAGATAACCATCAAATGATGGAAGGTATCCACAATGGCGAAATTGATTCATTATATTTATATGGTGAAGATACGGGTATTGTTGATTCTAATATTAACTTTGTACAAGCTGCTTTAGAGAAAGTTGGTTTCCTAGTTGTACAAGATGAGTTCTTTACATTCACTGCTACTTATGCAGATGTCGTGTTACCAGCAAGCCCATCATTAGAAAAAACAGGTACTTTTACGAATACGGAACGTCGTATCCAACGTTTGTTCCAAGCACTAGAACCAAAAGGTGATTCAAAACCAGATTGGCAAATTATACAAGCAGTTGCTAAGGCAATGGGATATGATTGGAATTATACACATCCAAGTCAAATCATGGACGAGATTGCACGTCTAACACCACTTTATTCTGGTGTGAATTATGATAGATTAGAAGGATACAATAGTTTACAATGGCCAGTAGCTGAAGATGGTACGGATGAGCCAATACTTTATCTTGAAGGGTTTAATTTTGAAGATAAGAAAGCTAATTTCTATCCATTAACATTTGATAATTTCTTTAAAGTGAATGAAGAATATGATTTGCATGTAAATAATGGTAGATTATTAGAACATTTCCATGAAGGTAATATGACTTATAAAGTACCTGGACTTGAATATAAAGTACCTAATGCTTTCGTTGAAGTCTCACCAGAGCTTGCAGAGGATAGAGGTATCCATGAAGGTGCAGAAATTAAATTGATTTCTGAAACGGGTGAAGTTGAGCTTGTAGCACATGTCACAGATAGAGTAAAAGGCAAAGAAATTTATATTCCGTTAAATAACAATGCAATGGCACATGGTGATCATGGTGCGATTAATCTATTAACTAATAGTGATGTTGATAAAGATACAGATACACCATCATATAAACGTACAAGTTGTCGCATGGAAGTGAAGACACGTAGAGGTAAATCACCATTGAATCCTACGAACTTCCGTGTTAATAAGCAACGTCAACCGCAATATAGTGTTCGTGTTCAAGATAAATGGAAGCGTGAAGATTATACTTTCCCAGGAAGTCAGGTGGATAGATAATGGCTGAGAGAATCACACAGATTAAACGCATGCAAAAATCAGAAGCAGAACTCAAGGAAGAAAGTTTAACTGAAGTGACAGATGCAATTGTTGCTAATAAGGATAGCATTTTAAAAGCAATCAATATCATTAGTACACTAGACGATGCTAAGCTATTAGATGCAATGTCTGGTGCGGTTAAGAGTAGAGGTGTGATTGCCAATAAATTCGCTGTAGAATTAAATAAAGAGCAATACACTGGTTTAATTTCAAACATGGCATCACTTGTATTTTTACTTGGTGATTTAAATGTGGATGATTTAACAACAATGTTAAATAAAGTAAACAAAGGATTAAGTGTTGCTAATAAGGCAAATCCAAATCAAAAAACGTCAATTACTGGATTGATGGGTATCTTGAAAGACGATGAAATGAACCGTAGTTTAACGTATATGTTAAATATGTTAAGAGGTATGTCTAGAGATTAACCATGGGCCTTGTAAGGCATAATTCATTAGATATTTAATGAGCGTTACAATTCATAAGTTCAATAACGAGGAATGTGCATAAGAGATCAAATAATCATTTTGGTTTCTAGCACGTTCCTTTTTTGTGTTTTATAAAATGACATATTGAAACAAAGCTAAATGTGATACAATTTCTAATGTCGGTATTAATTTTAATCAATTATTTATAGCAAGGAGTGGAAGTCTTATCAGCCCGAAAATGGTAAAAATCTTAGCTATTATTTCAAATGTATTATTAGTGATTGGTATAGTATTTTTGATCACTTTAAATATAGCAATGGCAATAACCATGTTTGTTGCGTCTCTTGCAATAAGCTTAACCATATTTAATACATTATTTAGAGAGCGAACAGCGATGAAAATTATAATCAATATTTCATTTGTAATAGTTTTAATTGCTATTATATTTGCTTATGTTACATTAACAAAATAAGTGCAAGATGAGGAGTTTTTCACGAAATGAATGACAACATAAAGCGTAAAATACCTATGTTTATTATAATTTTAATATTAGTTGTTTTTGCAATCTTATTTATTGTTAATGAAACCCATTTATTTGATGACGAAAAAACACATACTTTTGATGAAGCTGTTGAAAAACAAGTAGGTGCTGGTACATTAAATATGACAGAGAAAAATGGGCGATTTGTTGAAGCGTCTAAAAAAGATGTAGAAAAAGCAATGGATGTAAATAGTGACAAAGATAACTTAAATCATATGGATATTTCTGAAAAAGTGTCCATGTCTGAAGAAGAACTCAATAGTATTTTAAAAGATAAAGGTATTTTAAAAAATAAAGGGCAAGCATTTTTAGATGCTCAAGATAAATATGAAGTGAATGTCCTATACCTTGTAAGTCATGCACTTGTTGAGACAGGAAATGGCAAATCAGAGCTTGCTAAGGGCATAGAAGTTGATGGTAAAACATATTTTAATTTTTACGGCATTGGTGCTTTTGATGAGAATGCAGTTCATACAGGTAGCAGTTTTGCAAAAAAACAAAAATGGACATCACCTGAAAAGGCAATTATGGGTGGTGCGCGCTTTGTGAGAGGTAACTACTTTGAAAATAATCAACTCTCCTTGTACCAAATGCGCTGGAATCCTAAGTCACCAGGAGAACATCAATATGCAAGTGATATTGAATGGGATGAGAACATTGCTACGTTTATGAAACATTATTATCATCAACTAGGTATAAAAAAAGATCATATTAATAAAGACTACTATCTATAAATGAAGATATAACAAAACATTTGAAAGAGAGTCATATTAATAATGAAGAAATTGGGAAATTTGGAGTGAATTAAAAGATGAAAATAGCTATAGTGGGTGCTGGAATCGGTGGATTAACAGCTGCAGCATTATTATGTGAACAAGGACACGAAGTTAAAGTTTTTGAAAAAAATAGCACTATTACAGAAGTCGGTGCAGGCATTGGTATCGGTGGTAATGTCATTGACAAACTTGGGAAACATGATTTAGCAAAAGGTATTAAAAACATAGGTCAAGTTATCAATGTTATGGAAATATTAGATGATAAAGATAATGTGTTAAGTAAAGCAAAATTGAAGAAAAACACAGTGAATTTAACAATGACGCGTCAAAGTTTAATTGATGTAATTAAATCATACGTTTCTGAATCTGCTATTTATACTAATCACCATGTTACGCATGTTGATAATAATGCTTTAAAAGTTGTGATGCATTTTGAAGCACAAGAAGCAGAAGCATTTGATTTATGTATTGGTGCTGATGGACTTCATTCGAACATAAGACATACTGTAGCACCTAATAGTAAAACACAGTATCAAGGATATACGGTGTTTAGAGGTCTTGTAGAAGATATAGATATTAAGTCTGATAATGTTGCAAAAGAGTATTGGTCTGCAAAAGGTAGAGTAGGTGTCGTACCGTTATTAAATAATCAAGCTTATTGGTTTATTTCAATCAATGCGAAAGAAAATGATGCGACAATGCAATCCTATGGTAAGCCACATTTACAAGCTAGATTTAATCATTTTCCAAATGAAGTTAGAAAAGTGTTAGATAAACAAAGTGAAACAGATATTCTATTACATGATATTTATGATTTACAACCACTAAAAACTTTCGTCTATCAGCGCGTGATTTTATTAGGCGATGCGGCACATGCAACAACGCCAAATATGGGACAAGGCGCTGGTCAAGCAATGGAAGATGCTATCGTACTAGCTAATTGTTTACAAGCTTATCCATTTGAAGCAGCATTACAAAGATACGATAAAATCCGTGTGGATCATACCAAAAAAGTCATTAAGCGATCTAGAAAAATTGGCAAATTAGCTCAAAGAAGCAATAAAATCGTTATTTCATTAAGAAATAGCATAGCTAAAATCATGCCTAATCGTCTTGTTGCAGCGCAAACTAAGTTTATATACAAATCGAAAAACAAATAAAAATAAAACCTCGAAACACAGTTTGACTGTTGTTTCGAGGTTTTTTGTGATTGAAGTATTTTAGTTCACAATAAATTTAGGTTGGTCATTGTTCAATTTACTAATTGTATCATTGGCTACGATTTTAGACATCATATCACGTGATTCAAATGTAGCATTACCTATGTGCGGAGTGATAACGACATTATCTAATGTTTTAAGTTCATCATTAATCTCCGGTTCGAATTCGAAGACATCTAAAGCGGCACCTTCAATTTCTTTATCTTTCAATGCTTGTACTAAAGCTTTTTCGTGAACAATAGGTCCTCTTGAAGCATTAATTAGGTAACTCGTTGGTTTCATCATTTCAAATTGCGCTTTGTCAATTTGGTGATGAAGACTTGGATTGTAAGCAGCATTAATTGTAACAAAGTCTGCATTTTTTAATAATGTTTCTAAATCAACATATTTAGCACCAATCTCTCGTTCTTTATCAACTTTTTGATGTGGTCCAGTATATAAAATGTTCATGTCGAAAGCTTTGGCACGTCTAGCAACAGCACTACCTATTTCACCTAGACCGATGATACCAATTGTTTTTCCAGAAACTTCTCTACCGCGGAAAAATAGTGGCGCCCATCCATCAAAACCAGTTGTTCGACATAACTTGTCGCCTTCTGGAATTCTTCTTGCCACTGCGAGTACAAGTGCAAAAGTTAACTCGGCTGTAGAATTGGTAGATGCTTTAGGTGTATTGGTAACATCGATATTTTGTTGTCGTGCATAATCAATATCAACATTATTGAAACCCGCACCATAATTTGTGATGATTTTTAGGTTGTTAGCTGCATCAATCACTTCTTTGTCTACAGAAGTAGACAGCAAGCTAATTAATGCGTCAGCATCTTTAACACCTTGTTTAAGTGTTTCTTTATCAATGATACCTGTTCCTTCATACATATCTACCTCAAAGCCTTGGTCTTTCAATAAGTTAAGACCCACTTCAGGTATTGGACCTGCTATATAAACTTTTACCATGTATAATCACTTCCTTTACACTCAAGTATAGTAAAATTCTATTGTGCAAACAAATAATAATATTGTGAATTATAAAAAAGTCGACTTTAAATAGAAAAAATCGCTTAATAATAGGGGTGTTAAAGTACATTTTAATAAATAAAAAAGAGTGGCAGTTAGGACTAAAATATAATTAGACCTTAACTTACCACTCTAAATAGTTAAAAACTGTCAAATTGTACAGGACTGAGAATAGTGCTATACCACGGTTGTTGAAAGATTTAACTAACGATTTTTAAACCGACAATAGATAGGATGATTAAAGCAATAAAGAAGATTCTTTTTGCGTTTTTTGACTCATTATATAAAAACATCCCTACCAAAGTACCGCCACCAGTACCAATGCCGCTCCAAGTAGCATAAGCGGTGCCCATAGGTATATCATTCATAGCAAGCTTCAAAGTACTGAAACTACAGATAAATGCAACTGCTAATAGAATGACAAGCCATTTCTTTTTGGTGCGTGAAATTTCATTTAATATAACTACGCCAACAACTTCTAATAGTCCGGCGATTAATAAAATAATCCATGCCATTAGCCATCAGCCTCCTCTGTAGTTAATTTCAACCCTATGATGCCAATAATTAATATGATAATTAAGCTGATTTTTACTAAATCGAATGGATCACCAAAAAAGATCATGTCTACAAGTACTGTACCTACTGCACCGATACCAACGAATACAGCGTATACGGTACCAACGGGTAAGTATTTACAAGCAGATATAACAAGAAAGAAACTGATAATAATTACAATAAACGTTCCTGTCCAACTAAGTAATGAGTCGGCAGTATTTAAACCAGTCACCCATACAATTTCAATGAGTCCGGCTAAGATCACTTTGAACCACTGCATTTGATGTGCCTCCTTATAATCACTAAACTATTATATTTTCTCAAATATTTGGATAGAGTTCAATGTTATAAGATGTGAAAGCGGAATTGTATTACAATCATATTATTAGAAAAAATATAATTTTTGAATTGACGCATTTATCCGCAATACTAAAATAAGAGCCCAAAACAAAATGTCCCGGGCTCTTACATCATTACAATATTATATTTTAAAGTCATTCAAAGACTTAGTTTAAGTGGATATAGTTGTAAGAACTTGCTTCACCAGCAGAAATAGTACGTTCACTAACTGAGAATGGTCCACCGTTGTAGTTCATTTCTGAAACTTCTACAGAACCGTCGCTATTTACATTTTCAACGTATGCTACGTGACCATAACCACCAGCAGTAGATTGTAAAATTGAACCAGCTTCAGGTGAGTTGTTTACAGTGTAACCTGCTGAAGATGCTGCTGAAGCCCAGTTGTTCGCATTGCCCCAAGTTGAACCAATGTTTCCGCCTACTTTATCGTATACGTACCAAGTACATTGACCAGCTGTATATAAGTTAGCACTTGAACCTGAAGTAGATTGTGTTGTGCTTTGGTTAGTTGGTTGTGTTTGTTCTGCTGCGTCTGCTTCATTTCCGTGATCTAAACCTACGATTGCTGCGCCAATACCTGCTGTTAAAGTTGTTGCTGTTACTAATTTTTTCATAATTAAAAAATCCTCCCAAAGATTATAAATAGTTATATGTGATTCAATTCATTTGTGTTGAATTTGAATGTTGATTAATTTTGCGGTTTGCTTTCAACGACAAGTAATACTCTAACAGATGAAGCAAGCTTTGTGTGGATTGTTACGCTTTTGTAAAACAATTAAAAAAACCTCACATATCGTTGTAATAAACGAGATGTAAGGTTACAGAATCGTATCAAGTCGTAATACGAAATAAAACGCGTTAATATAAGGTTTTTACAAATTTTTTGTATTTCAAAAAGCTATCATTATTACAGTAGCTATAAAGAATCACAAAATTGTGTTTAGATTATTTAAAGAATCTTATAGATAGTGGCGGTAAATAATCTTCTCCATTATACGCTTTTACTGCAGCTACAATTGTAAAAATAAAGTTCAGTATTACAATAATTGGTAGTAATACAAAGCCTATTAATATCAACATCGTGATAGTTCCAATTATTGACCAAATAACGTATGAAAGTAAGAAGTTGAAATAATTTTTACCTGCTCTATCGACAAACGGTGAATCCTCGCGTTTAATTAACCAAATAATTAATGGTGCGATTAAAGAAGTAAAGAAACTTAATACATAAATTAATGTTGCCATTAATCTCGCATCTGAATTAGGCTCTTGGTTTACATTTGTATAAGTTTGTTGATTATAATCTGTTTCTGCCATATTAGTTAAACCTCCTTTATCCTAAGACTTATAGATAGATTAACTATATCAAATTTTGAAAAATAATAGTATATCGCTTGAGTTTTTCATTTAATTTTAAATATGACTGTAACGCAATGTGTATACTTGTTAAAATATGATAATGTGATTTATCGCATCCTTATTTAACTATAACCGGAAATTTAAATTGTAAACCAGTGTTTATTAAATTTCCTTATAGGCTATAGTTGTAAGTAATGACTAAAATGGACAGTATTCAAAAATAAAAAGAAAGAAGGTAAATTATGAAAATAGCTATCGTGGGTTCAGGTAATGGTGCAGTGACGGCTGCATTAGATATGATTAGTAAGGGACATGAAGTTAAGCTATATTGTAGAAACCAATCAATCAATAAATTTGATAAAGCATTTGAACAGGGTGGATTCACTTTTAATAATGAAGGTGAAGAGAGCTTTGTTGAATTTACGGATATTAGTGATGATATGGAATATGTCCTTCAGGATGCTGAAGTGATCCAAATTGTGATTCCATCTTCATTCATTGAACACTATGCACAAACAATGGCACCTTTTGTTAAAAAAGAACAACTTATTTTCTTTAATATTGCAGCTTCTATGGGATCTATTCGATTTATGAATGTACTTGAAGATATGCATATAGACGTGTTACCTCATTTTGCAGAGGTAAATACATTAACTTATGGTACGCGAGTTAATTTTGAAGAAGCCCGTGTAGCTTTATCGCTAAATGTTAGAAAAGTACATTTTTCAACCTATGATAAAGAGTATTTGAGTGAGTGTTTCGATAAAATTGAAAAATTATATCCAAATATCGTTAAAGAAGAAAGTTTATGGAAAACAAATTTAGAGAATGGTAACCCAGAGGTACATCCGGGACCAACTTTATTAAATGTTGGTCGCATCGATTATGCGGATAGTTTTGCTTTATATGAAGAAGGTATTACGAAGCATACGGTTAGATTATTACATGCAGTTGAATTAGAAAGACTAACTTTAGGGCGTAAGCTAGGTTTTGAATTATCTACTGCAAAAGAGGCACGTATTGAAAGAGGTTATCTAGAAAGACAAGATGAAGACGAACCATTGAATAGGTTATTTAATACGAGTCCTGTATTTTCACAGATTAAAGGCCCAAATCATGTGAAAAATCGTTATTTAACTGAAGACATTGCATTTGGATTAGTATTGTGGTCTAGCCTAGGGCGTGAAATTGACGTTGCAACACCTAATATTGATGCGATCATTGTGCTTGCATCAACAATATTAGAGCGTGACTTTTTTGAAGAAGGTCTAACAATCGATGAATTAGGTAAAGATAAACTAGGGTTTGAATAATGAATCATTTGACAAAGGGGACTTGCGTATGAAAAGACAACCAACATTTTTGGAATCAATTTCAACGATACTAGTAATGATTATTATCGTTATTACAGGTTTTGTAGTATTTGATATACCGATACAAGCACTATTGATACTTTCATCTGCTTATGCTGCTTTAATAGCTAGAAGAGTAGGATTAAAATGGCAGGATTTAGAAGAAGGAATAACGAAGCGTTTATCTACTGCAATGCCAGCATTATTCATTATCTTAGCAGTGGGTATTATTGTTGGTACATGGATGTATTCTGGCACTGTTCCGGCATTAATTTATTATGGTCTAGAGTTTTTAAATCCTAACTACTTTTTAGTTTCAGCATTTATTATTTGCGCTGTTACTTCAGTTGCGACTGGGACAGCATGGGGTTCTGCCTCTACTGCGGGTATTGCATTGATGGCCATCGCAACACAATTACATATCACACCCGGTATGGCAGCTGGTGCAATTATTGCTGGCGCAGTATTCGGTGACAAAATGTCGCCTTTATCTGATACAACCAATCTGGCAGCTTTAGTTACGAAAGTAAATATCTTTTCTCATATAAGAGCCATGATTTGGACAACTGTACCAGCTTCTATTATAGGACTTGTCGTATGGTTCTTTGCTGGAAGACAATTTGGAGGTAATACGAACACAGCTCAAGTTAACGCGTTGTTAAAAGAGTTGGCACAAATATACAATATTAATTTCTTTGTATGGATTCCATTAATTGTAATCATTATTTGTTTGCTGATGAAAATGTCAACTGTACCAGCCATGCTCATTTCAGCATTAAGTGCCATCATTGTTGGTGCTTTTAACAATGGATTTAAAATTGTCGACGGTTTCAAAGCAACATTTGATGGGTTTAATAAAGAAATGGTGTCGGTGAATAGTGGGGACTTAACGAATAGTGCAGTGAGTTTAATAGAGCAAGGCGGCATTATGAGTATGACCGAAATTATCGTTACCATATTTTGTGGTTATGCATTTGCTGGTATTGTCGAAAGGGCAGGTTGTTTAGATGTCATTTTACAAAAAATATCTAAAAATATTAATACAGTCGGCCAATTAGTGCTTGCAACTGTTTTAGGTGGACTTATGATGGTACTTGCTGCAGGTGTAGCATCTGTAGTGATTATCATGGTCGGTGTATTAATGATGGAAATGTATAATAAAATGGGACTTGATAGATCTAATTTATCTAGAACATTAGAGGACTCAGGTACAATGATTATACCCTTAATTCCATGGGGAACATCAGGTATTTATTATACCCAACAATTAGGTGTTACAGTTGATCAATTCTTTATATGGACAGTACCATGTTATCTATGTATCGTATTTGCGATATTCTATGGATTTAGTGGAATTGGAATTAAAAAAGCACAGCCAAATGAATAATGTAATACGAGTGTGGTAATTAAAATGCAATGATTTAAAGCAGTTCGATGTCATATTGTGAGTCATCGAGCTGTTTTTTATTATAAATGAGTAGCCATATGATACTTGTTGTATGAAAGTAATAACTTTTAAATAAAGTTACTTAATTAAAAATTAATGAAGGGTATAAAAAGACAGCTTTTAATAAAACATGAACAATTATTTATATGAATCTTAAATAAGAGGTTTAAAAATATATAATTAGGCTATACATAAATAAGGATGAGATGAGTCCGAATTGTACATAGTAATCATTGTGGCTATATTACTTATATACAAAGGGCATCGTTAATCCTACTAATGTAGATAAAGATTTTAAATATCCTTCTATTATCTATTTTATAATCGGTTTTGTTCTGTATATTGTAGCGATATTACATTATAGAACCGATTTATTAACGCGACCATATATTTAAGTTTCTAGTTTAGAAATCCTAATTTCAAATTTAGTTAATATGGATTGATGATTATAGAAAATATAGTTTTAATTTATTATAAATATGATGGCAATTGCGTCAACATAAAGACTTGAATAAAATATAATGAAAACGAGAGTCTGGGACATAAATAGATGTTTCAGACTCTTTTTCAATCCTAGTCATTCTTGAGGGGCAGGTAGGACTACGAAATCTTTATTAGAAGATTTGATTTCTGTTCACTTTATATTAAAAAAGTACTGTTGAATGTGGTTGAGATAAAAAGCAATCAAAGTTCAAGGTTTAATGGATAACAAAAAAAGACAATCCATACGGATTGTCTTTTTGATGACACTAAAATTAGTGAATGTAGTTGTAACCTGAAGCTTCGCTTGCAGAGATTGTACGTGAAGTAACAACTCCAGCGCCTTGACCATAGTTCATTTCAGAAACGTTGATTGAACCGTCACTGTTTACATTTTCAACGTATGCTACGTGGCCATATCCACCAGCAGTTGATTGTAAGACTGAACCTGAAGCAGGTGAGTTGTTTACTGTGTAACCTGAAGCAGCAGCTGCGCTTGCCCAGTTGTTAGCGTTACCCCAAGTTGAACCAATTTTACCACCAACTTTGTCATATACATAATATGTACATTGTCCAGCTGTGTATAAGTTGTTTGAAGAACCTGAAGTATTAGAAATTGAGTTTGAACCATTTGAATTTGATGGCGCGCTAGTTGTACTTACTTTAACATTGCTGTTTGAAGTAGAGTGAGAAACTGCACCTTTACCACCAGTACCTTGGTTATTAGTTGTATATGATTGAGTTGCATTATTGTTAGTTGAGTTAGCATTGCTGTAACCGTTGCTAGTGTGACCTTGGTCACTGTTGCTTGGGTTCCAGTTACCTTGCCAAGTGTAGTGGTATTGACCTTGTTGATCTATAGTATATGAATAGCTATATGAACTTGGGTCATTTGGGTTGTACCCACTATTGTTGTTTTCTGCTGCATCTGCATCATGTTGTGCAAAAGCAAAAGTAGCGATTCCTGCAGTAGCGATAGTAGCTGTAGCGATTTTTTTCATTGTTAAATATCCTCCTAAGAATAGTAAATAATTTAAAATTTAGTTTTAATTTTATCCCAGTCTCTAAACGACAATTTTTATAATTTTTATTCGCTGTTTCAACGACAAGAATTACTTTACCAAAAAATAAGTGATTTGTGTGCGTTGTTATCATTTTGTAATTTAGTTATAATAATTAACCCCTTTATGTAACAAATAAGTCGAGGTGTGACATAGGACTAAAGACCGATGGTATCATGTTTTAGTATAATAAAGTGTAAAATAGCACTTTATTATATTACAAAGCTGTAAAATAACAGAAAATTACAAATGGGAAAATATGAGACTATTTATATATTTAAAATAACAAAAAATTACTTTGCGACCATTTTATGATTTACTAATTATATTAAGTTAAATGTAATTTGTAACTAAATAAATGTTTTAGTTTTGTTTGAGCAATGATATTGACACTTAATGGAGAAGAGATTATGATATTGAGTATAAAAATTATACTCGTTTGAGAGGTGAATGAATGAAAATAGAATTAGGTTTAACTTCTTTTGCAGATAATATGGATTTGCACACAGAAGTAGGTACTCAACCTGGTATATCAAATGCGCAAAGAATTCGTAACATAATAGAAGAAGTTGAAACCGCTGATCAATATGGACTTGATGTTTATGGCTTAGGAGAGCATCATAGACCAGATTACGCTGTATCAGATCCAGTTACTGTGTTAGCAGCTGCTGCAACAAGTACACATCATATTAAACTGAGTAGTGCTGTAACTGTATTGTCATCAGATGACCCAGTACGTGTATATGAACGTTTTTCTACATTAGATGCAGTTTCTAATGGACGTGCTGAAATAATGGTAGGTAGAGGTTCATTTATAGAGTCTTTTCCATTATTTGGTTATAATTTGAAAGATTATGAACAGCTCTTTAATGAGAAGATTGATTTATTAATGCACATTAATCGTAATGAAATTGTTAATTGGGAAGGACAAATCCGACCGTCTATAGAAAATCTAGGTGTTTATCCAAGGGCAGAACATCGACCCCTACCAATTACAATAGCAACAGGTGGTACACCAGAATCTTCATTAAAAGCAGGAGCGTTAGGTTTACCAATAACTTATGCTATAATTGGTGGTGATCCAAAAAGGTTCAAAAGAAATATAGATATGTATAAATCTATAGCAGAATCTTATGGACATGATATTAAAGCTTTACCTATTGCAACACATTCATGGGGTTATATTGCTGAAACCGATGAACAAGCTAAACGTGAATTCTTCCCATCAGTAAAGGCAAGTCATGATATATTGGCAAAAGAACGTGGTTGGCCAATGTATGATGAAAATAGTTTTGAACGTGAGGCTGGATCACAAGGTGCATTGTATGTTGGCAGTCCAGAAACTGTAGCAAATAAAATCATTGAAACGGTTGAAGCATTAGGCATTACACGTTTTATGTTGCATACCCCAGTGGGATCTATTCCTCATGAAAGAACAATCAATACGATTAAATTATTGGCTGAACGTGTAAAACCTATTGTAGATAAATATTTTGAAAACAAATAAAAGGAGATTTTGTAATGATATTACGTTATTTAACAAATTTAAAATTAGCTAAAGAATTATATGGTGCGGCAAAACCTAAAATAAAAGGTGACCAATCTATGAAAGATACGTTTGTTGAAGTATTCAACTTACCAGCAAATGCAGTACCATTAGCAGGTGCTGTTGAAGCGTTAAGTGCAGTATTCTTTGTATTAAGTTTTGCAAGTAAAAGATTATCACGTCTTGGTTCATTGCTAACAATCGCAGTATTAGGTGTAGCAGCATATAAACACTTTGAAGCAGGTCATGGTAAAGCAGGCGCTAAACATGCTTTAGATTTAACTGGATTAGCAGCATTAAGCTTCTTAGACACATTTGACTGTAAGAAAAAATAAGTTGCTTCATTTTTGACTATAAAGTGAAGGATGTAACCATACATTGGTATATTTAGATACTAGAAGTTATTTACTTTTTTAATGAAAGATAAGTAACCTAAGACTGCCAACAAAGTCTCTGACCTTGTTGGCAGTTTTTTTATGCACATTTTCCGAAGGTACGGTCTTAGCCAACAGTCTTCGGCTAATGCTTTTCTCACTGGATTCAATCTAAATTGCTGTCGATAGGATATGAAAAATAGGATGCTTGATAAATTAAAAAGCGATTCAGTCATTTAGCGCATCATTACTATGTCGCTAATAAATTATAATTTGAGTTAAGCATATTGAGTATTACAGAAAAATTTTTTAGATCGTTTATTGATGACACATGCATATAAAGAAAAATATAAAAATAGGCAAATTCACTACAAATTTATTTGTTGTTTTTATCTATATGCTAATGGCTATTTGCGTTTTTAACGAAAAGTAAATAGCCCTTTTTTATTGAAAATTTTTCATACAAAAACACTATGCATTTTGTAAGTTAGAAGATTTGATATTTACAATGGATAACACATTCTTTTTTTAGTAATAAAAAGAATGAATAGCTTAATAAAATTTGAAAATGAAAAGTAAATATTAAAAAAATAGTATGAAATTTTAATATTTCACATAGTTGGTCATATTGAATTCGTTTTAGAAAATGGGATAAAATTAATGTATTAATATTGTTAAGCATCACTAAAACAGATATTAACATCATGAAAAAACATAAGGAGTGGTTGTATGAATTCACAAACATTTAAATCATTAAATGAGCTTATATCTACGTATCAACAGGGGAAAAAATTTTTTAAGTTCAGTAAACGAGAGTATAAATTAAATTATGAAGAAATATTTATCTTAAATTATATTTATAATTGTGAAGATAATGAAATTACTGCAAAAGATATTGCAAAACACTCAGAACTACAACCGTATTATTTAACGAAAGCATTGCAAAAATTAATAAAAATGAATTTCTTAAGTAAAAAAAGAAGTGAAATAGACGAAAGAACAGTTGTAGTTTATGTGAATGAGCAACAACGGAATAGCATTAATGAAATGATTGAAGCATTACAACGCTCATTATAATCACGATAGAATCCCTATAAAATGAAAAATTTTGCGTAAGCCATAACAAGACTAATATTTTGAAAATGCAATTTTATATTATTAGTTATATATTTCACTATAATATGTTTTTGAAAACAAATTAACTGTGGTATACTTATATTTGTTTAATGAAAGCGCATACATAAAAGCGGGAAAGGTGTTATTATGAATTTACTTATAGGGATTATATTCTTGGGCATCGTGTTATGCTTATTTACATTATTTACAAGCAAAGCACCAAATGGTAGTAAAGCGATGGGGGCACTTGCAAATGCTGCCATTGCATCATTTTTAGTTGAAGCATTTCACAAATATGTCGGCGGTGATTTAATTGGGTTACCTTTTTTAGGTCAACTTGGTGAAGCGGCAGGTGGGCTTGGTGGTGTTGCAGCAGCAGGGTTAGTAGCACTAGCTATGGGTGTGTCTCCTGTTTATGCATTTGTTATTGCAGTTTCATGTGGCAATATGGACTTGTTACCAGGTTTTGTTGCGGCTTATATTGCAAGTTTTGGTATGAAATGGATGGAAGAAAAGTTACCTGATGGGCTTGATTTAATAACGGCAATCATTGTCATCGCACCTATTACAAGATTGATTGCAACTGGTATGACGCCAGTTGTAGATGCTTCTTTAATGCAAATCGGTAATATCATTAAAGAGTCTACAACTTCGAGTCCAATACTAATGGGTGTGGTATTAGGTGGTATTATCACGGTTGTAGCTACTGCACCATTAAGTTCAATGGCATTAACTGCTTTACTTGGATTAACTGGTACACCTATGGCTATCGGAGCATTAGCAGTGTTTGGTTCGTCATTCATGAATTTTGTATTATTCAAAAGAATGAAGTTTGGTGATCGCAAAACAACCATTTCAGTTGCAATTGAACCTTTGTCACAAGCAGATATCGTAACTGCAAACCCAGTACCTGTTTATATTACAAATTTTGTTGGTGGCGCAATATCAGGCGTAATCATTGCTTCATTTGGTTTGGTGAATGAAGCAACTGGAACAGCTACGCCAATTGCAGGACTGATGGTAATGTTTGGGTTTAACAATGCACTTACTGTGATTACAGTGGCATTGATGTGTGCGTTAAGCAGTGCAATTTGTGGTTATTTAGGGTCACTCGTATTTAAAAACTATCCAATTATTACAAAGTACGAATTGCAAAATGGTACAATGCCCAAAAAAGTTAAACAATATTATAAATTAAAAAAACAATGTGCAGAAAGCTTAGCATAATAAAACAGGGATTGAAATCACGAAATTATTATAGAAAAATGAGACGATGCCCTATGGGTCTGTCATGATTCATAAAAAATTGATCTTCTATAATTATTGTTGAAGGACAAAAAAATCTAGTTTCTTCCTATTTAACTAGTAATCATTCATCTGTAACAAGTAGTAGATAATTATTGACGAAAATCTAGCATTTGTTATGTATACTTATAAAATAAAAACGCGCCGGTTGAATGTTCGAATTTCAACTGGCGCGTTTTAATATAACTTCTGGAATAAAAATTTTATGACGCATTCGTTTGCATATAACGTAATGAGCTTGTTTCCATTTTATTAAATATATATTCTAAAATCATTGCTAATAACCAATAAAACATTGCAGCAACAGTGTAGACTGTTATGAAACGGTATCCTTCATTGGCAATAATGTGACTGACTGCCATAATTTCAGTGACTTGAACTGCAAACGCTAGGGAAGTTCCTTTGATTAACATGATGAATTGATTTTCAATATTAGGTAACGCATAAGCAAATGCTTGAGGTAGCACGATTTCTTTATATATATGAAATCTCGTAAGCCCTACAGATTGTGCAGCTTCTATTTGTTCATAATCGACAGATTGCAATCCGCTTTTAATAGATTCTGAAAGGTAGGCAACAGCATGTAATGAAAATACAATAAATGCAATGATTAATGGAGAAAAAATATCAGGGTTTATATGCCATTGCAAATGTTCGTTTAAGAATAAAATAAAGGCTGGTAAGCCATAATAGACAATGAATAACTGAACAATCAGCGGTGTACTTCTGAAAAAAGAATTGTATATTATAATGAACTGAGATAATACAGGTATACGTTTTAAGCGAATCATTGCGAAAATTAATCCAATGAACAGACCGATGATAATGGCAACAAGTGAAATCATGATTGTATTTGGCACGCCTTTGAGTACTTCAAATATAGTATAAAAAATAAATGACATAGGTCTGTCCTCCTTAAATTTGGTATGGTTTTTGGGCACGTTTATCAATGATTGTAAATACGCCTTGGATAATTAAAGCGATGAGCCAATAAACAACAGAAATGACAATATATACTTCTAACATACCTAAACCATAATTATTACCAATAATTAATTTGACTTGTCCCATCATGTCGATGATTCCGATAGTAAAAGCCAAAGAAGTATCTTTTACAAGTTCGATGATTTGTGTTGTTAAATTTGGAATACTGTTGCGCAGCGCTTGTGGTAAGATGATCTCTTTTAATATTCTAGGGTATGTTAAACCTATGGATAAACCTGCTTCAATTTGTCGGTAGTCTACAGATTGGTAACCTGCGCGAATAATTTCAGATAAATAAGCACCAGTATGTAATGTGAAAGCTAAAATCACAAAAAATAATCTACTGAAATGATTGATATCAATATGTACAAACAACAACAACTGAGGTAAAGCAAAATAAACTAAGAAAAGTTGTAATAGTAAAGGTGTGCTACGAATAAAAGAAATATAGACTTTGACGACAGGTGACAATAATTTAATTTTTTGTAGTCGTATGGTTGCTAAAATAAAACCGAGTATCAGTGCAAAAATGAGCGATAAAACAATCATCAATAATGTCAAAGGTAACTGTTGCAAGACTTGATATAATAAATCCAACCAATTTACTGATTGCATTAGCGATGCACCTCCAATTGTGATTTTTTCTTATTAATATCATCTAAATCTTCAAAGACATTAATATCAAAATATTTTTTTGAAAGCGCTTGTAGTTTGCCTTCTTTCTTCAATTCAATCGTAGCCTGGTCAATGTCATCATGTAATTGTTGATGCTTTTTATTGTAAACGATGTGTAATGGTTCTTTTTTAACAATACCACCGATTTTCACATCTTCTTTGACTTGAGATTGTATGGCTTTATAAGTGTTCCAATTCAAAAGCATGGCGTCTCGACGTTGCTGACTAACCATTTTTAAATTATCGCCATTCGAAGGTTCTTGTATCGTATTGACTTGAATCTTATCTGTATGATTTTTATTATATTCAGATAAGATAGAATACAAGCCACCACTAGGAGCCATTGGTGTAATATTTTTTCCTGGTAAATCATCTAAATGATGTATGTCGTTGTTATCACGGTTAACAACGAGTAAAGGTAAAGCATAACTATATGGCTCATCTTGATATAGAAATTGTTTTTCACGTTCAGGTGTTTTGAAGAACCAGTTAATTCCCATATCAAACTTTCCAGCACCAATGCCTACTAAGTTGGATTCTTCTTCGCCTACTTCATATTTGAAATCATATTGTGGTAATTTTTTTTCAAGTAATTTCATATATTCCATATCGAGTCCAATAAATTCGTTGTTTTTCGTAGTGTATAAGTAGGGTGGATTAACTTCTGCTGACAATGCGACTTTAATTTCCTTTTTGTGTGATGAAGTATCATCATTATGAGTAGCATTACAAGCAGACAATAAGAAACATAAAACGCATAACATCATGAAGAAATATTTTTTGTGTCGTAGCATTAAACATCACGCTCCGTGCCAACATGATTTAAAAAACGCTGGATTCTTTTTGACTCAGTGTTTTCCAATACTTCATGTGGTGTACCACGATGAATAATGTGTCCATCATCAATAAATAGCACTTGGTCAGCGATTGCTTTTGCAAATTGTATTTCGTGAGTAACTAAGACCATTGTCATACCTTCTTGGGCAATCGATTTGATTAGAGAGAGTACGCTTTGTATAGATTCTGGATCCAAGGCTGAGGTTGGTTCATCAAGCAGTAGTACATCAGGATTTAAGGCAAGTGCACGAATGATTCCGATACGTTGACTTTGCCCACCAGATAATTGACTCGGATATTTATCTTTTTGTTCTAATAAATCAATTCTATTT
Organism: Staphylococcus sp. LKG4-2; assembly: GCF_050955665.1. Classification (NCBI taxonomy): domain Bacteria; kingdom Bacillati; phylum Bacillota; class Bacilli; order Caryophanales; family Staphylococcaceae; genus Staphylococcus; species Staphylococcus sp. LKG4-2. The sequence continues at coordinate 871,143 of NZ_CP194532.1, forward strand.
AAATAAGACAGTGCGATGTCATTGGCTTCAGCATGGCTATAATTTTTCCCATATTTTAAACCGACAGTAATATTTTCTAGTATTGTTTTATTTTTAAAAAGATTATAATTTTGAAAAACCATTGCGGATTTTTGACGTAATTTGAATATATCTTTTTTATTATGTTTAGAAGCATCAAAGCTTGTATCCCCAATAGTAATAGTCCCTGATTTCGCTAAAGCAAGTGCATTTAGTGTGCGTAAGAGTGTTGTTTTACCAGAACCACTGGGTCCGATAATAGCTGTGACTGTACCTTTATCCTGTGAGAAACTGACGTCATTCAGTATCGTATTCTCATTGTATTTATGTATAAGATGATTAACTGTAATCATATGTGTCCCCCCAATATAGCAATAATTATAAATTATCATAATAAATCTTATCGGTAAAGTAAGGATTTGGGGTAGAAACCTTTATTTAAGCCATATCGAGTGTTAAACTTATACTTATATAGAAAGAAATATAATGGACGAGGTGGAAAAAATGAAAGATTCTGCATTAATACATACAGATATTCAAGAAAAGTGGATAGCAAAATTGAATACAGCGAAAGATAAATTTAGATCACATGCAGTCTATAATGATCAACATTCTAGGTTTCCATATGAAAATATTGAGTGGTTAGTCAATGAAGGTTATACATTATTAACTTTACCTAAAGCATACGGTGGCGAAGGTGCCTCAGTTGAAGATATGGTTATTATTCAAACCTATTTAGGCTCTATTGATGGTGCAACGGCACTTTCAATTGGCTGGCATTTGAGTGTTGTGGGTCAATTATATGAACAAAAGATGTGGGACGAAGACATGTTAAATCAATTTGCGGAATCTATCATAAACGGTGCACTGGTTAATAGAGCTGTAAGTGAAGCGGAAACAGGGAGTCCAACACGAGGTGGTAGACCTGCTACGAATGCAATTAAAAATGAAAATGGCTATATATTAAATGGTGTTAAAACATTCACTTCTATGAGTAAGGGGCTCACGCATTTTATTGTGAGTGCATATGATGAAACGATTGAGCAAGTAGGATTTTATCTTATAGAAAAGGATACACCAGGCGTAGAAATTGCAGATAATTGGAATATGGTAGGAATGAGAGCTACAGAAAGTCATGATTTAATATTAAATGATGTTCAAATACCAGAACAGAATTTTGTAGAAATTAGAGGCGCTGGTGGTAAAAAACCAAACGGTTGGATTCTACATATCCCAAGTACTTATTTAGGCATTGCGCAAGCAGCAAGAGATTATGCTGTTGACTTTGCTAAAACTTATAGCCCTAATAGTATAGAAGGTACGATAGGAGATATAACAACCGTTCAGCAAAATATTGGCAAAATGGAATCCTTGCTATTATCTGCGCGTCACTTTTTATGGAGTACAGCATCATTATATTCAAATACCCATTCAGATAAAGCTATATGGAATGAAACATCTGCAAGTAAGGTGTTAGTCATGAATCAAGGACTCGAAGTAATTGATATTGCCATGCGTATTGTCGGTGCTAAGAGCCTTGAAATGGAACGTCCGTTACAACGTTATTATCGAGATATGAGAGCAGGTTTACACAATCCACCAATGGAAGATATGGCATATACTAATATTGCTAAAAGTGTATTAGATAGATTTTAGAAAATATAAAGACTTGAGAAAGTTTCATTTAATAGTTGTAATTAAAATGCATTTAGACATAGTGTCTGAATGCATTTTTTTAATAACTTAAAAAGCTAAAAATTTGACTTTTTACTATTGTAAAATTACTAGAGTCATTATATAATCAATTGATACTGATAATCATTTTCAATGGAGGAGAATTATGAAAAAATTATTATTTCCGTTACTTGCTTTAATGCTTATTTTAGCCGCATGTGGTAATAAATCAGATAGTGACTCAAATAGCGACAAAAAGGAAGAAACAAAATCATATAAATTAGATAGTGGAAAAAGTATCGATATTCCTAAAAATCCAGAGCGTATTGCTGTTGTGGCGCCTACATATGCCGGTGGTATTAAATATCTTGGTGGTAAGATTGTGGCAGTAAATGAACAAGTCGATAACAGCAAATTACTTAAAGATAAATTTAAAGGTGTAGAAAAAATTGGGGAAAATGATGTAGAAAAGGTTGCAAAAACAAAACCTGATTTAATCGTTGTTTATTCAACAGATAAAAATATTAAAAAATATCAAAAAATTGCACCTACAGTTGTGTATGACTATGGTAAACATAAGTATTTAGATCAACAAAGAGAATTAGGGAAATTATTAGGTAAAGAAGATGAAGTGAAATCTTGGGAAGATAAATGGAAATCACAAACTAAAAAAGATGGACAAGAAATAAAAGATAAAATAGGCGAAGATGCTACTGTTTCAATCTTTGATGAATTTGATAAAAAACTATATAGCTATGGTCCTAACTGGGGTCGTGGTGGCGAAGTATTATATCAAGCATTTGGTCTGAAGATACCTGATAAACTAAATGATTTAGTTAAAAAAGAAGGATGGGCAGAAGTTAAACAAGAAAAAATTGCTGATTATGCCGGCGACTATATTGTTTCAACAAGTGAAGGTAAATCAACACCTGCTTATGAAAAAACAGACTTATGGAATAATATTCCAGCGGTACAACAAGATCATGTAATTAAAGTTCAAGCTGAGACATATTGGTACAATGATCCATACACATTAGAATTTATGAGAAAAGATTTAAAAGAAAAACTTTTAAACAATTAAACTAAATTATCAGTACGCTAAATCAATTTGATTGTATGTAGTAAATAATAAGTACTTTAGGACAGAAAGACTCATTTTTAAAACATTCTAAGATTAGCTATGAAGAAATCTTTACAATAGATTTTTTCATAGCTATTTTTTATAGTTTCAAAGAGGAAGGCGCTGCATGTATATGCTAAGGGTAAGGTATAGATATGTAGTTTTTCATTCATTATATGATATTAAACATCAACATGTTATAAAATGGGTGCAATATATTTATTTTATTAAAGGGGTTTATGTGGTCTTATGCTTGTGATGATTTAATGGTAAAAATACTAAAAAACGCAACCTAATGTAAACTTTTTATTTTTTAAAGTTTACATTCGTGATATAATTTCTTCATCGAGGAGGAATAACTATGACAACAAAAAGATTAGTATATACAGCATTGATGACAGCAATGATAGCGGTACTAGGCTTTGTGCCTGCGATACCATTGCCGGTAATGCCAGTACCCATTGTTTTACAAAATATAGGTATATTTCTAGCAGCGATACTTCTTGGACGTAAATATGGTACTTTAAGTGTCATTGTTTTACTATTACTAGTAGCAACAGGTCTACCATTATTATCTGGCGGCCGTGGCGGTATTGGTGTATTTGCAGGACCTTCAGCAGGTTTTTTATTTATGTATCCAGTGATTACATACCTGATTGGTTTAGTGAGAGATTTATATTTTAATAAAATGAATTTTGTTGTATTATTAGGTACAACAATTGTGTTCGGTGTATTACTGTTGGATATTGTAGGCACTATCATTATGGGGTGGATAACACATTTACCAATATCTAAGTCAGTAATGCTTTCATTCGTCTTTATGCCTGGAGATTTATTAAAAGCGATTATTGCGAGTTTAATAGGCAATACAATGTTAAACCATAGTCAATTCAAACAATTAATGAAGTAAAAACATAGAGGGAAGGTGTATAAATTGGTCATTTCTATGAATGATATTTTTCAACAAGGCACGGTTTATCAAGATGATAATAGTAAAACCATTTATTTAACACCTGAGGAACCATTAGTATATGATACAAACAAATGGGTATATAAGCGAATGCCTACGCTTAATTCTTGGAAATTAGATATGGCTTACCAACAATTTATGCATAAACAACAAGGATCTTCCCACCTTGCATTTACTTTTCCTGAAAATGAGAACCTAGATCAACAATGGTTGGATGAAATAAAAGCATTAGAATTTGAGTTAGGGATTATGGAGCTTTACGCTATCGAACCTCAGCATATCCATCAAGCTATAAACTCAGAAATAGATGTTACAATCGTGAACGATGAAACACTTGAAGATTATATAGCTATTTATCGTAGGTTTGCTGAACCCTATGGGCTAGCATATGCACAAGAAAGTATACAGATGATTCGTAATCAATTTCCACAAGAAAATAAATTGAGAATATTAGCATATAAGGGTGAACTCCCAGTAGGTATATTAGATTTAATTGTGTCCGCATCGGCGATGGAAATAGATGGATTTGGCGTGTTGGATGAATATCAAAGGCAAGGCATAGGCAGTGTGATGCAATCATTTGTAGCACAGATTGCGAAAGACAAAACGATAATATTGATAGCTGATGGTGAGGATAGCGCGAAAGATATGTATATAAAGCAAGGTTATATCTTTATTAGCTACTGTTATCAAATACTAAAAGAGCATATTTAAAATAATATCAAACGATACTATTATAATAGTAGTAAAGCGGAGACGTAGTTTGTTGATTTATCAACTAATTACGTCTCCGCTATTTTTATGCGTTCAGGATGACTATAAATATTAAAATTTCCGTCTCTAATAAAACCAATGGCTGTAATATTTAAATCTTGTGCGAGTGTTATGGCTAGCGTGGTTGGCGCGGATTTAGAAAGAATAACGCCCACACCGATTTTAGCGGCTTTAATTAATATTTCAGAAGAGATTCTACCACTAAATATAAGTACTTTATTACGTACTGGTATATGTCTTTCGATACAGTAACCATAAAGTTTATCCAGTGCGTTGTGGCGTCCGATATCTTGACGATGTTCGAAAAACGTATCTCCATCACTAATGGCTGCATTGTGTAAACCACCTGTTTGTTTGAATACTTCACTAGCGCTTTGTAAACGTGTCATCATATTCAGTACTTGTTGAGGATTTAATTCAATATTTGACATTGACGTCTTTGCTACTGCTGCATCATTTTGAAAATAAAATTCTCTACTTTTACCACAACAGGATGCAATCATGCGTTTAGTAGAATACTCGAAGCGTTCTCCTAAGGATTTTGTTAACTCAACGTGCGCAAACCCCTTACTATCATCTATTTGAATAGACTTTAAATCATCGCTTCTTAATATAGCACCTTCAGAAGCTAAAAAACCAAGTGTAAGTTCTTCCATATGATTTGGACTACAAATAACTGTAGCAAATTCTTCACCATTTACCATAATAGTTAATGGAAATTCAGTAACATAGTGATCTTTTTTTTCTATCAGTTTACCATCTTCAAAGCGTACAATTGTTTGATTTGTCAAAACATCTTCATGCATACAAGCACCTCGTTTCATATTCTATTATTATTTTAGCTTATTTTTAGTTGTAAAAAAATGATTCGGTTTATAAAGGTATTATCATTACACGATTCTGTTTATAAGTTGCTTTTAACGATTAATCAGATTTAGTTACGTCACAATTGATTTAACATAAAGTGAGAAGTAAACTAAAGGTAAACAATACTAATAGAGGTGATACATGAATGGCAAGTATTAGGGATATTGCACGTCAAGCTGAAGTAAGTCCAGGTACTGTTTCACGTGTTTTAAACAATGATCCAACTTTATCCGTTGCTAAAGAAACGCGGACACGCATACATCAAATCGCACAAGCGTTACAATACGAAAAAGTTACTAGAAAAAATAAACGTATCCAAATTATTACATACGCTTCTCGAGAGAAAGAAATGTCGGATCCATATTATAGAGAAATCCGATTAGCGATAGAAGCAGAAGTTAAAAGATTAAACTTATCCCTTAAGCACACAATTAGAATTGATGGGCAACAAGATCATATCGATTTAAACAAAATTGAAAATGCAGGCGCCATTATTGTAATTGGGAATTTTTCTGTAGATGCATTGAACAAATTGAAAACGCACAACGCTAACATGGTGGTCATTAATAATCCAAATACACCTAAATCTATTGATGCTGTGTATTCTGATTTGGATGATGCAATGACAGAACTGCTTAATCGCATTTTAGATAAAGGTCTAACGAAAATTGCATATATTGGTGGGCACCATACAATACGAGAGTTGAATGGTATAACAACTACTAACGCAGCAGATGTTAGATACCAAGCATATCAATCATGGTGTGAAAAACATGACGTCGAAGAAATAGTGTTACTCAATGGATGGGGAAAAACACAGGGAGAGGATGCAGTGAAAGTTTATTTAGAAAGTGATCATGCGTTTCCTCAAGTATTTATTGCTGGCAACGATATGATTGCAATCGGTATTTTACAACAATTGCAACTAAATAAAAAAGCAATCCCTGAAGAAGTGAAATTAATTAGTTTTAATGATTTAGAAGTGATTCAATATGCAGTGCCTTCTATTAGTAGCGTGCATATTCCTGTCGATGAATTTGGGAGAACTGCTGTCAGAATGGCAGAAGAACGTATCAATAACACAAGGCAAATCGCAATTCATGTTGTTGTAGAAGCGCAACTCAAAGCAAGAAACACATTTAAAGTATAGTTAACTTTATTGACAAAACATTTAGTAAACAAGTAAACTTTAATTGTGTTTACTAAAGGGCCGATAGGTATGTGAGATGGTTTAGAAAAAGGAGTGGAAAGCTTATGTTACAGGAAATGCACAAAAAGTTTGAATCTTTATTTGATGTAAAAGCAGATGTGAGGGCGTTTGCACCGGGACGAATTAATCTAATTGGGGAACATACTGATTATAACGGTGGTTATGTATTTCCAGCTGCAATAGAACTGGGGACATATGGTTTAGCATCTAAAAGAACGGATCGTATCATTCAATTATATTCAAATAATTTTGAAGATACAGGTATTGTATCTTTTACATTAGATGAACTTGAATTTAACGAGCAACACGATTGGGCAAACTACCCTAAGGGTGTCGTTAAATATTTAAAAGAAGAATTTAATGATATCAACCAAGGATTCAATATTTTAGTTGAAGGAAATATACCGAATGGTGCGAGTTTATCGTCATCAGCTTCTATTGAATTACTAACTGGCTGGCTAATTAAACAATTATTTAATTTGCATTTAGAGCGCTTACAACTAATTAAATTAGGACAAGTCGTTGAAAATAAATTTATGGGTGTGAATTCAGGTATAATGGACCAATTTATTATTGGTATGGGTAAAGCAGAGCATGCCATATTATTAGACACCGCTACACTTGATTTTGACTATGTACCTGCTAAATTTGGAGATTATGTCATCTCAATTATGAATACAAATAAAAGACGTTCACTAACTGAAAGTAAATATAATGAACGTAGATCTGAGTGTGAAAACGCACTCTCACAATTACAGCAGCAATTAGAAATCACATCTTTAGGTGAATTATCTTTAGCGCAATTTGAGAAGTACCAATCATTTATTACTGATGAGGTCGTATGTAGACGTGCCAAACACGCGATTTCAGAAAATGAGAGAACGAAGCTTGCACATAAAGCATTGGCTGATAATAACTTTGAACAATTTGGGCAATTACTCAATGCATCACACAAATCATTAAAAGAAGACTACGAAGTTACAGGTATTGAATTAGATACCTTAGCTGAAACAGCTCAGCAAGTAGAGGGTGTATTAGGCGCAAGAATGACAGGTGCTGGTTTTGCAGGATGTGCCATTGCTTTAGTGGATAAAAATAGTATACAGAAGTTAGAAGATGAAGTATCAAAAGCATATATTGATAAAATTGGTTATGCACCTTCGTTTTATCATGTGGGTATAAGTGATGGCGTAAAGGCTTTGTAAGCAATACAAAATGATTAAAAGAAAGGATTTTGAATATGTCTGTTTTAGTATTAGGTGGCGCTGGATATATTGGTAGTCATGCGGTGGATCAATTAATAAGTAGAGGTTACGACGTCGTTGTTGTAGATAATTTAGGGACAGGTCATCGTGTAGCTGTAAATAAAGATGCACGATTTTATGAAGGCGATATACGTGATAAGCCATTTTTAGATCAGGTGTTTACAACTGAAACAATAGAAGGTGTCTTCCATTTCTGTGCATATTCGTTAGTAGGTGAATCTGTTGAGAAGCCGTTAGCGTATTTCAACAATAATGTGAATGGTTTACAAGTGTTATTAGAAGTCATGTATGATCATCAAGTAAAACATATTATCTTTTCCTCAACTGCAGCAGTATATGGAGAACCAGATACAGTGCCTATTACTGAAGCAGATTCTAAAACACCGACGAGTCCTTATGGTGAAAGTAAGTTAATGATGGAAAAAATGATGCATTGGAGTCACAATGCTTACGGTGTTAATTATGCAGCCTTGCGTTACTTTAATGTAGCGGGTGCAAAAGAAGAGGGCACTATAGGTGAAGACCACCGTCCAGAGACGCATTTAGTGCCAATTGTATTACAAGTTGCATTGGGACAAAGAGAAGCATTAACGATATTTGGTGATGACTATGATACGGAAGATGGTTCATGTATTCGTGACTACCTTCACGTTGTCGACTTAATAGATGCACATATTTTAGCTTACCAACATTTACAAAATGGTGGGGAATCTGGCGCATTTAATTTAGGAAGTAGTCAAGGGTACTCAGTATTTGAGATATTAGAAGCGGCTCGAAAGGTGACAAACAAACCAATTGAAGCGAAGGTTGGACCTAGAAGAGCTGGAGACCCTAGTAAATTAGTTGCATCAAGTGATAAAGCACAATCAATACTTGGTTGGAAACCAAAACATGATAATATACATGACATTATTGATTCAGCTTGGCGCTGGCATAATCAACATCCAAACGGTTATCAAGAAGATACGGAGGTATAAGGCATGTTATTAAATCAACAATTAGTACAGCAATTTGTCACACAGGCAATTGCATTTGGTGATTATGAACAAGAAGATAACATTTATATTCAAAATCAACTGCTCCGAATTTTAAATGCAATAGGTATTGATGTTGATAATGAATCACCACTAAACCAAGATGCCACTGCAAATGCGATTGCTCAGTATTGGATTGAACAAGCAGTTAATGAAAACTGCCTAGAAGATGCATTATATAAAAAAGAAATCGTTGAAGCACAAATATTAGATTTAATAACACCTCGACCTTCAGTTATTAATCGAAATTTTGTAGAAGCCTATAAAAAATCACCGGAAACAGCTACTAATTATTTTTATGAAATAACTAGACGGAATCATTATGTAAAAGAAGATGCCATTGCTAATAATATTAATTATGAAGTAGAAACAGAATACGGTGATATTGAAATTACAATCAATTTATCTAAACCTGAAAAAGATGCAAAGCAAATTGCGAAAGCTAAAGCTGAACCAGCTAAACATTATCCTAAATGTGCACTATGTATTGAAAATGAAGGCTACCAAGGCTCGGTTACACAAGCAGCTCGTACGAATCATCGTATTATACGATTGAAATTAGACGGAAAGTCGTGGGGATTCCAATATTCACCATATGCTTATTTTCCAGAGCATAGCATTGTGTTATCTGAACACCATGTGCCTATGGAAATTAATAAACAAACATTTGTTAATTTGTTAGCGTTTATTGAACAATTTCCACATTATTTTATTGGATCTAATGCAGACATTCCATTAGTTGGTGGATCGATTTTATCACATAATCATTATCAGGCCGGCAAACATGTATTTCCTATGGATAATGCGGCAGAAATAGAGCGGTTTACAATGAATCAATTTTCATCGGTAACAGCGAGTACGTTGAATTGGCCAATGAGTGTGATTCGATTAAAAAGCGAAAATCGCGATGAACTCATTAATGCAGCAACATATGTCATGAATACGTGGAATCAATACTCAGATGAAACGATAGATGTAAGGGCATTTAGTAAAGATGGTGAAAGACATCATACTGTAACACCGATTGCACGTTATAGACAATCACAATATGAATTAGATATTGTTTTAAGAGATAATCAAACTTCCGAAGCATTTCCAGATGGGATATTCCATCCACATGAGGATGTACAACATATTAAAAAAGAGAACATCGGTTTAATAGAAGTGATGGGTACGGCGATATTACCAGGGCGCTTAAAAGAGGAATTACAACAAGTAAAAACGTATCTTGTGGGTGATAACCAATTTGATTTAGGTATACACCAGCAATGGGCTGAAAATATGAAGCGCACTTATGATATCAATAAACAAAATGTTGACGACATCGTTGATAAAGAAGTCGGTTATAAATTTAAACGTGTGTTAGAAGATGCAGGTGTTTTTAAAAACACCGATACTGGACGCCAAGCATTTAAACGCTTTATCAAACATTTATAATAAAAGCAGCGCATGTCGAATTGATTAGGCTATGTTTAAAAACGCGCTATATTTTATGACATGTTATAAACTGAAAATATTTTTATCTCAAGGCGGAGTGAAGAAATCAAACTGGACTCATTGATTTCTTCACTCCGCTCTTTTATTTTCTTGATTACAAGCATATAATAAAATGAAAAAGGATGATTATTTTGAAAATTAGATTTAAATATTTAATTATTTCATTGATTGCTTTATGCCTTATGTTAGCAGGATGTTCAAACGGTGATAATAAGGATGATAGTAAAACGAAAAGCGATGAAAAAGCTAAGCAAGAATTGCATGTTTCTGCAGCAGCAAGTCTAACGGATGTCACTAAGGACTTAGAAAAAGCTTTTAAAAAAGATCATAAAGATGTAGACGTTTCTTTTAATTATGGTGGTTCAGGTGCTTTAAGACAACAAATAGAAAAAGGTGCACCAGTAGATGTATTTATGTCTGCAAATACGAAAGATGTGGATGGGCTAGTTGATAAAGACAAAGCGCAAAATACATATGAGTATGCTAAAAATCAATTAGTATTAATTGGTGAAAAAGATAGTAACTATCATTCAGTGGCTGATATACAAGGCGATGATAAGCTAGCCATCGGTGAAGCGAAATCAGTACCTGCAGGTAAATATGCTGAGCAATATTTAAAAGATAATCATTTATTCGATAAAGTGAAACCAAATTTAGTTTATGCCAAAGATGTGCGTCAAGTATTAAACTATGTTGAAAAAGGTAATGCACAATTAGGTTATGTGTATAAAACAGATTTATATCAATCACAACAAAATGGTAGTAGTAAAGTGAAAGAAATCAATACAGCCGATTTGAAAAAACCAATTACTTATAAAGCAGCTACTACAACGGATAAAAAGTTAGCGAAAGAATGGATAGATTTCTTAAAAACAGATAAGGCCAAAGATATTTTGAAAAAATATCAATTTGATGCATAGGAGGATTTAGCAATGCCAGATATTACACCATTTTGGATATCACTTAAAGTAGCCGTTATAAGTACTATCATAGTAACTTTAATTGGCGTACTCATTTCAAAATGGTTATATAGACGTCGTGGTATCATTGCTAGAATCTTAGAAAGTATCATAGTCTTACCTATTGTTTTACCGCCGACTGTGATGGGGTTCATCTTGCTCATTGTGTTTTCACCAAGAAGCTATATTGGGGCATTTTTTGCTAATGTATTACACTTACCCGTAGTGTTTACATTGACTGGTGCAGTCATTGCCTCTGTGATCGTCAGTTTTCCATTGATGTACCAACATACTGTACAAGGCTTCCGCAGTATAGATCATAAGATGCTAAATACAGCTAGGACAATGGGAGCCAGTGAAAGTAAAATATTTTTTAAATTAATTCTACCGCTATCTAAACGGGCAATCTTATCTGGGGTAATGATGAGCTTTGCGAGAGCAATCGGTGAATTTGGCGCTACGCTTATGGTGGCTGGCTATATTCCAAACAAGACGAATACATTACCTTTAGAGATTTATTTCTTGGTTGAACAAGGTAAGGAAAATCAAGCATGGTTATGGGTAATTGTATTGGTAGCATTTGCGATAACTGTTATAGGTACAATTAATTTGTTAAATAAAGATCGTTATCGGGAGGTTGATTAATTGTTACATATACATCTGAAACATCAGCTTAAAGCAACACCATTAAGCATACAAATTAATGATGATAAACCAAAGATATATGCAATTAAAGGACCATCCGGTATTGGCAAGACGACAATATTGAATATGATAGCGGGTTTAAGACAACCTGACAGCGCATTTATACAATTGAATAAACGTATTATTTCAGATTCAGCGCATGCGATTTATGAGAAAATTCAAAAAAGAAATATTGGCTATCTTTTCCAAGATTACCAACTTTTTCCTAACATGAATGTCTATCAAAATATTACTTTCATGGCACAACCTTCTGATCATATTGATAAATTGATGAAACAACTAAATATTGATCACCTAAAAGATCAATATCCTATGCGTTTATCAGGTGGAGAAGCACAACGCGTGGCTTTAGCTAGAACACTGAGTACAAAGCCAGACTTGATTCTGTTAGATGAACCATTTTCAAGTCTAGACGATTCGACTAAGCATGAAAGTATCCAACTTGTGCAACGTATATTTGAAAAGTGGCAAATTCCTATTATCTTTGTTACACATTCAAATTATGAGGCCACCTCACTAGCGCATGAAATCATCACTATTGGCTAAAATCATTTTCCAAATATAAACTTCAATACTTAAAAACCTGTATGACATAGATAATAGTTATACAGGTTTTTTTAAAAGTATAAGACAAATATCTATAATATGAATGTATTTTTTGATCAATTTAAATGATAATAAGCATCATTTTATTTTAGAAGGGGTGTATATATGAAGATAGAATTTTTAGGAACAGCAGGTGGGTTTCCGTCACTTTATAAGTCCCATTCGCAACATTCACAAGCAATACATAGAACTGGACCAGCTATTTATATACATGACCTCCAATTATTAATTGATACTTCTGAGGATATATTTTATCAATTACGCCGTTCAGAAATTTATGATATAAAATATGGCATATATTCGCATTGGCATCCTGATCATACGATGGGTATAAGAATTTGGGAAACATTAAATTTTGATTTTATAAATAAAGTACCACAATCCAAAAAATCGAAAATAATCCTTACAGAGCAACATGTAAATGATTTTAAAAAATATTTTGGTCATTGGGATCATTTAAACTATCTAGGCGATTTAGGTGTAATTGAAAAAGAGATTATTCCTAACAATGGTCAAATAAAGATAGGTGAAACGACTATAGAGTGGATTCAGCTAGCAGAAGACATTGCATTTGGATTTTATATTACGACATCCACATTACGCATTTTAATTATCCCGGATGAAATTAAAGGTTATCACCCAATAGAAAAATTGAAGAACGTTGATGTTGCGATTTTACCATTTGGTAGTAATGAAGTTAATCCAGTTACCGAAGAACGAATTCACGAAAATGGTATGCTAGCAGCGTTAGGTGAAATTACTTTTCAAGAAAGTGTGACTATCGCGCGTGAAATCAATGCAACACACACTTACTTTACACACATAGAAGCAACGGAAAACTTAAATGAAACACACATTGAACAATTAGAACAGCAATTAAAAGAGGAAGGATTGTTGACTACCATTGCTTACGATGGTTTACAAATTACAATAGAATAAATATGGCAACAACCATTAATAAAGTACCCTTCAAAGCCGACACAACAAAGTGAAATGGAGAAGGGTACTTTTTTAGTTAAATATTGATCAGCTTTGTGAAGCGCTAGTTTGATTTGGAATAGGAAAATAATCAAAAATTTCTCCGGAATGTAGTGCTTCGGAAAGTGTAGATAGCCAAGCGTAATAGACTTTGGAATGTTCAATTTGTTCTAACATTTTATTGGCATCTTCAATCCATTCTGGTTCTGCATCTTCAGAATCAATAATAGGGAAGAGTAATTTTTCTGCTCGTTGAATGGCTTCTAAATTTAATTTGATTTCACGATTCCATTTTTGCGAGAAAAAATTACCGAAAAACGTAAAGAAATCTTTTTCTGCTGTAAAGTGTTGTTTTCTGCTACCTCTAATAAATTGTTGCTTTACACCATCAAATTCTTGTAGTCGTTTAACACCGGCACTCATACTTGGTTTACTCATTTGTAACTCATAACGCATTTCATCTAATGTCATGCTTTTTTGTTCGAAAACCATCGTGCCATAAAGATTACCTACGCTCCGATTGACACCGTAAAGATCCATTGTTTCTCCAATAGAGTTAATTACGATATCTTTCGCTTCTTCTAATAGTTGTTCAAAGTTTTTTGATCGCGCCATGAATTCACCTCAAAATAATATTTGATTCATTGTACCATGAAGTTAAGATAATAGGATATGTTCAGAATGTTGAAAATACTTGTCTATATTAATGAAAGATAAAATAAAAACACGTATTAGAGCTGAATAAAGATAAGGGGAAACACTACTTTATAACAATATTAATTTTAAACCGTTGTTACATTGGAGACCAAGATTTATAATAGAAATAATGATGTGAAGAGAGGGTTATTCGTGTGACACAGGATCGATATTCAAGACAAATGTTATTTAAACATATTGGATCAGACGGACAGGATAAAATTAAGAGACAGCATGTACTTATTGTTGGTATGGGTGCTTTAGGTACACATCTTGCAGAGGGTTTAGTGCGCTCTGGCATAGGTGAACTTACGATTGTGGATAGAGATTATATTGAATACAGTAATCTTCAAAGGCAAACATTATTTTCAGAAGCGGATGCAGATGCAGCATTGCCTAAGGTCATTGCTGCAGAAACAAAATTATTAGCAATTCGTAAAGATGTCGTCATACACAGTCATATCGCACATGTTGATCGTCAATTTTTAGAAGCGCATGCTACAAATATTTCTTTGATTTTAGATGCTACAGATAATTTTGAAACGCGGCAATTAATTAATGACTATGCGTATCAACAGAATATACCGTGGATTTATGGTGGTGTAGTGCAAAGTACTTATATAGAAGCTGCATTTATACCTGGCACAACACCGTGCTTTAATTGCATGGTACCACAATTGCCAACCATCAATATGACGTGTGATACGGTAGGTGTTATACAACCCGCTGTAACGATGACGACAAGTTTACAAATACGCGATGCATTGAAACTATTGATAGAACATACGCCTGATACTAAATTGACTTATGGTGATTTATGGGAAGGTACACATTTTAGCTTTGGATTTAGTAAATTATATAGAACAAATTGTCCAACTTGTGGTCAAAATCCAACATATCCCCATTTAAATGAAACCAAACGTCAGTATGTTAGTTTGTGTGGAAGAGATACGGTGCAATATGAAAACCCTAATATTTCCCAGGAAATGCTAGGTGTATTTTTAAATCAACACAAAATCGCATTTAAACGTAACCCTTATATCATTCAATTTCAATATAAAGGTTATCGTATCGTCAGTTTTAAAGGTGGACGTATGCTGATACATGGCATGAAGCAACCACAAGAAGCAATTAAATTAATAAATCAATTATTTGGATAAATGAGGTGGGCATCGTGCATACAAATGTGCAATTAGACAAAGATATAAAATGTGCTATTTTAACCGTTTCTGATACAAGAGATTATGAAACGGATAAGGGGGGGCAATTGGCTCAATCACTACTTTCAGAATTGAATGTAAGTATTGCTAGTGAGCATTATCGAATTGTTAAAGATGAACAAGACTTAATTCAAAAACAATTACGAGAATGGTTAAAGGAAGATATAGATGTCATTATTACAACTGGTGGTACAGGGATTGCTCAGAGGGACGTTACAATAGAAGCTGTATCAGCACTAATCACAAAAGAAATTGAGGGTTTTGGTGAATTATTTAGATATTTGAGTTATACCGAAGACGTTGGAACACGTGCACTTTTATCAAGAGCGATTGCAGGTGCAGTTGGAGATAAGTTGATATTTAGTATTCCTGGTTCAACAGGCGCTGTTAAATTAGCGTTGAACAAGTTGATAAAACCAGAATTAAATCACCTAGTGAAAGAAATAACTAAATAATAAAAGCGCCAAGTGTAACTTGAATTCTGATTTATTTAACAGAATTGCGACACTTCGCGCTTAGTTTATATAGTTGCTGCTAAAAAATGATGGTCATGACTTCAGTTTACTTTGGGTAATTCAAGGAGTCACTATCTTTAATTATCTTGGCGCTGATAGTCGCCTGATTTCCCACCTGATTTGGATAACAGATAGGTTTCACCGATTACCATACTTTTATCTAATGCTTTTGTCATGTCATATACGGTAAGGGCAACAGCAGTAGCAGCGGTTAGTGCTTCCATTTCAACGCCAGTTTTACCTGTAGTAGAGACAATCGTCTGTATATTAAGTGTGTATGATTGTTCATTTTCTTGCCAATCAAATGTTACATCTATGCCAGTTAGTGGTAATGGGTGACACATAGGAATAATATCTGCAGTATTTTTAGCGGCCATAATACCCGCAATTTGAGCAGTATTTAAAACATTCCCTTTTTGATTTGTATGTTCGACAATTTGTTTATAAATTTCCGAGTTAACTGTGATACTTGAATGTGCAATTGCAGTACGTTTAGAAATGTTTTTTTCTGAAACATCTACCATTTTAGCATTGCCTTGGTGATTTATATGCGTAAATTCAGACAAAATATCCCTCCTAATCGTTTCTTAGTATATCACGAAATTAATTTATGTAAGGAGTAGATTTAAAATGCCAGTAGAAAAAAGAACGCCAATTCCTGTAAGTGAAGCAATTGAACGTGTAGTCAATCAATCGATTTATACGCAACAAGTAGAAGTTCCATTAAATGAGAGTATCCATCATATTTTAGCCGAAGATATCATTGCGACATATGAAATTCCACGGTTTAATAAATCTCCCTATGATGGCTTTGCTATTCGCAGTAAGGATACGGTAGGTGCTAGTGGTGAACAACGTGTAAGCTTTAATGTGATTGATCATATTGGAGCAGGATCTGTTTCTGATAAAACGGTAGGCGCTTTCGAGGCGGTTCGGATTATGACAGGGGCTGCTCTACCAGAAGGTGCAGATGCAGTGGTTATGTTAGAACAAACTGTTGAAAACGGACATAGTTTTACTTTGAGAAAAACCTTTGAGCCAAATGAAAATGTTTCTTTAAAGGGTGAGGAAACAGAGATAGGAGATATCGTACTGGAAAAGGGGCAATTAATTAATTCCGGTGCCATTGCTGTATTAGCAACTTACGGTTATACACAAGTAAAAGTAAATAAAAAGCCAAGTGTAGGTGTTATAGCTACTGGTAGTGAGTTATTGGATGTGAATGATGCTTTAGAACCAGGAAAAATTAGGAATTCAAATGGTCCTATGATTACAGCCTTATCGCAAAAATTAGGGTTAAGTGCTATTGCATATCAAATTCAAGAAGATGATTTGGACAGTAGTATTCAAGTCGTAAAAGAAGCAATGGCTAAACATGATATTGTCATTACGACTGGTGGCGTGTCGGTGGGTGATTTCGATTATCTGCCACAAATATATGAAGCATTAAACGCAGAAGTACTATTCAATAAAATAGCGATGCGACCAGGTAGTGTTACGACTGTAGCAGTTGCAAATGAAACCTATCTATTTGGATTATCTGGGAATCCATCGGCTTGCTATACTGGTTTTGAGTTATATGTTAAACCGGCAGCACTTCATATGATGGGTGCTAATGCAATATATCCTCAAGTAATACAAGCGACATTAATGGAAGATTTTAAAAAGGCGAACCCATTCACAAGATTTATACGTGCCACAGCGACGTTGAATGGAAAAGAAATGACGGTAGTACCATCAGGGTTTAATAAATCAGGCGCTGTAGTTGCGATAGCCCATAGTAATGCTATGATTATGCTTCCAGGTGGAACGAGAGGTTATAGTCAAGGACATACGGTTAACGTCATATTGACGGAATCACAAGCATACGAAAAGACATGTTTTATATGATGCTACAAATTGTGGGTTATAAAAACGCTGGAAAAACGACGTTAATGTCACATACAATCCAATTTTTAAAATCACATTTGTTAACAGTGGCAACTGTTAAACATCACGGATTTAACCAATTAGTTAATCAAGAAGCGGATATCACATTACAAAATGATCAAGTTGACCATATGAAACATTTTAATGCAGGTGCTGATCAAAGTATTGTACAAGGTAAGTCTTATCAACAGTCGGTAACAAGAAAAGAAAATCAAAGTCTTGAGGAAATCATCAGCGAATCTGTTACAATAGATTGTAACGTGATACTCGTAGAAGGCTTTAAATCTGCACCATTTGATAAAGTAGTTGTTTATCAAGATGAGAAAGAACGTCAAAGTCTAAGCCATCTAACGAATGTAAAATACTATGTGAATTTGGCCGATACAGATGCATTGACGCTTTATAATCAATGGCTATTTCATTATTTTAAAATAGAAGGAATGCATTAAATGAAGCAATTCGAAGTGAAGTGTGACCCGATACAAACTGAGCCATATAGAGATTATGTCCTAGATGAAAATCAAGGCGCGGTAGTTGTTTTTACAGGTCATGTAAGAGAGTGGACGAAAGGTGTTAAAACAGAATACTTAGAATATGAAGCATATATTCCTATGGCTGAGAAGAAACTCGCTCAAATTGGAGACGAAATATCACAGAAATGGCCTGGAACAAAAACAGCAATTGTTCATAGAATTGGACCACTGAATATATCTGATATTGCTGTAATTATCAGTGTTTCCTCGCCACATCGAAAGGATGCATATCGCGCAAATGAATATGCTATTGAACGAATCAAAGCAATCGTGCCTATATGGAAAAAGGAAATATGGGAAGATGGCGCTCAATGGCAAGGGCATCAACATGGGAATCACAATGATGCAGTTGAGGGGGAATAGTAATTATGAAAATACTATACTTTGCAGAATTAAAAGAAATTTTAGCTAAACAGACTGAAACAATTGATTTAAGTTATGATATTACGGTAGATGATTTTACTAAAGATTTATTTGAACGTTATCCTCAAATCAAGGATAAGCAATTTCAAATTGCAGTAAATGAAGAATTCGTCAAAAGTGATGACATCGTACATCAAGATGATACAGTGGCATTAATTCCACCAGTTAGCGGAGGGTAAAAAGACATGAAAGCAATTATACTTGCCGGAGGACAATCAGAAAGATTCGGCGAACCAAAGGCTTTTGCTCAAATAAATGCGCAACCATTTTATAAGCGTATTATTGACGTTTTAGAGGGTACAAATATGTTTAATCAAATTATTATCAGTACAAATGAGACATTAGCATCTCAATTTGATCATTCTGATATTATTATTGATGAAGATCAAAATAAGGATAAAGGTCCTTTGGCAGGTATTCAGTCAGTCATTCAGCATTATGAAAGTGAGGAACTGTTCTTTGTTGTGTCGGTTGATACACCTATGATTTCTCAAAAAGCTGTGAGTAAACTATATCAATTCATGGTAGAACACCTTATAGAAGACCAATTAGATATCGCTGGGTTTAAGGAAAAGGGCAGACCCATACCGACTATTGCTTTTTATAGTCCGCACACATTGCCATATATTGATGATGCATTAAATTCAAACGATTATAGTTTGAAAAGTGTTTATAATAAAGTGAAAAGTGATTGGTTAGATGTAAATTTAATTGAATCACCAGATTATTGGTACAAAAATATTAATTATCAACAAGATTTGGACTCTTTACAACAAGATATATTAAATAGATAAGGGGACCTAATGTTATGGTAGAGCAAATAACTGATAAACTTGGACGTCCGATTCGTGATTTAAGACTGTCAGTTACAGATCGTTGCAATTTCCGTTGTGATTATTGCATGCCGAAAGAAATATTTGGTGATGACTTTGTATTCTTACCTAAAGATGAGTTGCTTACCTTTGATGAAATGGTACGTATTGCACAGGTATACACGCAATTAGGTGTGAAAAAAATAAGAATTACAGGTGGGGAACCATTACTAAGACGTGATTTAGATAAATTGATATACCAGTTAAATCAATTAGAAGGTGTAGAAGATATTGGTTTAACGACAAATGGTTTATTATTAAAAAAACACGGTCAAAAATTATACGATGCTGGCTTGAGACGTATCAATGTCAGCCTAGATGCAATAGACGATGCTGTGTTCCAAGCCATAAACAATAGAAATATTAAGGCTTCTACGATTTTACAACAAATTGATTATGCAGTTGCTATAGGATTTCAAGTGAAAGTAAATGTAGTGGTACAAAAAGGTGTAAATGATGACCAGATCGTACCTATGGTGCAATACTTTAAAGATAAAGATGTACAAATTCGATTTATTGAATTTATGGACGTTGGTAATGATAATGGTTGGGACTTTAGTAAAGTTGTGTCAAAAGACGAAATGCTTGAAATGATAGAGCAGAATTTTGATATTGAGCCAGTGGCACCGAAATATTATGGTGAAGTTGCAAAATATTATCAGCATAAAGATAATAAAGCACAATTTGGTTTGATAACAAGTGTTTCTCAGTCATTCTGTTCTACTTGTACACGTGCACGTCTTTCATCAGATGGTAAGTTTTATGGATGTTTATTTAGTACTGTAGATGGATTTAATGTTAAGTCATTTATGCGCAATGGCGCAACTGATAATGAATTATTCGAACAATTTAAAGCATTATGGAATATCAGAGATGACCGCTATTCTGATGAACGAACTGAACAAACAGTTGCAAATAGAAAACGTAAAAAAATAAACATGAATTATATAGGTGGATAATAAAAAATGAAATGAGTCTGGGACAAAATAGATGTCTCAGATTTTTTTCATTTAGGCAGTAGATGACTGAATTGAAAATGGAAAGATGCCTATTTTTAATTGCCTTTTAATAAATTTCAAGGTCAAAATGATAGGATGCTTAACCTTTAATGATATTTAATTTCGCAAAATATAAAATAGATAAAATTTGTTAATTTATGTCTAAAGATATTGAGTAATACAAATTTTTTAAGATGTTCATTTGAGATTATATAAATTATATTCAATTGAAGATAATATTTATCTGTTTCAATAAAAATAATAGATTAAATGAAGAAAGTGTTATATAAT
Organism: Staphylococcus sp. LKG4-2; assembly: GCF_050955665.1. NCBI lineage: Bacteria > Bacillati > Bacillota > Bacilli > Caryophanales > Staphylococcaceae > Staphylococcus > Staphylococcus sp. LKG4-2. The sequence continues at coordinate 892,297 of NZ_CP194532.1, forward strand.
ACTTTTGAAGCTTATTCATTAAATAAAGCCATAGAACACAACGAGAGTAGTCAATAAGGAGGCCATTTTTTATGGAAAGTAAAGTATCATATTTTATAAATTCTGAAAGAGCATTAAGTCAATTAAAGCATTGGTTAAAATCTGTACATCGCTTATCAATAGAAGAATTTGTCATATTGTATAAAGTGTATGAAGCAAAGAAAATGAGCGGTAAAGAGTTAAGAGATACCTTGCATTTTGAAATGCTTTGGGATACGAGTAAAATTGACGTTATTATTAGAAAAATTTATAAAAAAGAGCTCATTTCTAAAGTGCGTTCAGAAACGGATGAAAGACAAGTTTTTTATTATTATAATGATATACAGAGTAAATTATTAGATGACATTATCAATGAAATTGAAAAAATTCAAATAGCACAATAGTGTGATATACATAAATTAAAATAATCAGATAGGATTACAATCAAATATCCATAAAAGTTCTGTAGGTTTATATTCGATAAGGAATGGCTAGGAGTGAATTACCTTAACTGATCCAGAAAATCTACTAACTTAATATCGTAGGGGAATATACTTTATAGTTATTTACTGTCGAACTAAAAAGAGTCTGAGACATCAAGCGGTGTCTCAGACTCTAATTTTTTAATTAAAATGAACTTAAATTTTTAACTTTTCTGCCGTGTACAAAGTAGTAAATGATCGCTGTGATTAAAACGATGATTGCCATTATTGCATAAAGTTGTGCGTAGCTCACAGCTGATGTAAAGAACCCTAATACATAAGGTCCAAATCCTAAACCTAAATCAAGACCAATAAAGTAAGTAGAAGTCGCAATACCATATTTAGCTGGCGGTGAGACTTTAATCGCAATGGCTTGCATACAAGATGAAATATTGCCGTAACCAGCACCTAAGCATAAACCAGCAATTATGAGTAACCAACCATTGTTTGTAATACTTAAAGTAAGGAAAGTAATGATTAAGAATATGAATGCTGGATAAGCTACTACATTTTCGTTTTTTTGATCCATTAATCGACCAGCAACTGGGCGTGTAATAAGTGAAGCAATTGCATAGAATATAAAGAAGTAACTTGATATTGTTACAAGATTAATTTCTTGGGCAAAAAATTGTAGAAATGTAAGAATTGATGAATAGGTTAAACCGGAAATCAACATGATAATTGCAACGGGTACAGCCTCTTTTGCAATATAATTGTTAATATTGAATTTTTTAGATTGAGTCGTTTGCTTTTTAGACTCTGTGTTACTTTCTACTTCAAATTGTAATTTAATAAAGAAAGAAATAATAAAGCTGATAATGCCACAGAGTAAGCAGATTGTGAATAATAATTTAATAGGGAAGCTATTGATTAGTAATAAACCGAAGAATGGTCCGATTGCTGCACCTATGACCAAACTTAAGGAGAATAAGCTAATGCCTTCACTCTTTCTGTCATTTGGTGTGACATAAGCTGCAATTGTTCCTGTAGCAGTTGTAGTAATACCTGTAGCAATACCATTAACGAGTCTAGTTACCATTAAGAAAGCTAAAGAACCTTCTATAAAATAAAATAATTGTGTAACTAATAAAAAGCCTAAACCAATGAGTAATATACGTTTAGGCCCAATTTTATTAACATATTTACCAGTCGTAAATCTACCTATTAATGAGCCGATAATAAATAGCCCTGTAACTAGTCCAGCAACACTATCTGAGGCGTGGTACTCTGATTTTGTATAACTAGCAATAATAACAATCAGTAGATACATACATAGATTAATTAAAAAATTAGTAAAAAAGTTAATGTTAAAACTTTTTGTCCAAATCGGTGATTTCAGAGAAGTGGATTGATTCATTTGACTATTCCTCCATATTGATAATTTGTTCATGGATCTTTTGAATGACTTGTATTGCATAGTTAAGTTCATCATCTGATAAACCAGTATTTTCAATAATTTTATCCTGTACATCACATATACGTGTATTGATTGCACCATAAAGTTGCTGTCCTTTTTCAGAAAAAGATAATAATTTTTCTCTTTTATCTTCTCCAGGTTCAATCGTAAGTAATGATTTATCAGAAAGTACTTTTAAAATCTTTCTTGTAGTTGGTTTTTCAATTGCTCGACGCTTTGAAATTTGAACGAGTGTCGTTGGTGCGTTTTGAGCAATATCTTTTAATACCAACCATTGTGCGGGATAAACATCAAATTCCTCAAATACCGGTTGGAAAAATTTAGTGTAGGGTCTATAAATAGCTGTTAGATGATTGAATATACTTTGTGAGTCCATAAGATCCTCCTTAATAGTTAGCTAGGCTAACCTATTTAGCAACAAACAATATTGTAAACCTTTTTGTAGGATAAAGCAATAGTATTTTATTTTTAAAATCAAGTTATAACCTGTTTGATGTTAAAAAGACTTAAGCGAACATAAAAAATCATGCATTGATAATAAATGAAGAAATAGTGATTGAAATGAGGGCAAGCTGGTGGGAATTTCAGAAAATTTGTCATTTCTCACATTTGTAATTGAGTCAATGTATAAATAGTTGAGGAAAAGTGACAATAAGCGCCGACATTTGGTGAGTTTAATATGAAAGAAAGTTGTATGGATGTGTTATGAGAAGTAAAGTCGTATGCAATTTGTTATGATGAAGCTAAAGGAAGCTTAGGGGAGAGAAATTAATGCAATATTTGAAATTAGATCATATTATCCATTATATTCATCAGTTAGAGAACTTTAAATTTCCAGGTCATTTATTAACTTTGAACCAAGGTGGACAACATGAGCGTTTTGGTACATTTAATAGATTAGCTTATTTAGAAAATGCTTACGTAGAATTGTTGGATGTTTATAAACCGGAAGTTTTGCAAAAAATAGTGAAATCGGATGAAGGGCGTGTATCATTCCCATCTAAAATTGTGCAAGACCAATATAGTCAAGGAATGAAGACATTAGCTTTAAGTACGGCTGACATCAATCAACTTAAGGAAGATTTAGAAGAAAAAGGTATAGATGTTATCGGTCCGATTGAAATGCACAGAGAAAACATTAAAGGTGATAAGACATCCTGGAAATTATTATATATTGCAGATCCAGACTATAGAGTGAAGCCACCGTTCTTTATACAGTGGGATGAGAACGAGCAAAAAAGGAATGAAAAATTAGAAGCACTTCGCCAAAAAGAATTTATGATTAAATCCATTAATTTGCATAGTACCGAACGCGCACATACTGTGAAAAAATGGCAACATTGGTTTGATATGGACATAGTTAGTGAAGATGAGAAAGTCACAATACTTAAATTAAAACATGATGATTTGATATTTAAAATAAGTGATGGTCCTAACTCAGGATATAAATCAATAACAATTAAAGATAGTAAAACGACTTCTCCATATACTTTAATTATAAGAGGGTTAAGTTATATATTTGAGGCAGATTAATAAATGTAAATATAAGCACTATGAGCGATAATGAATATGTGTATCAATGAAATAATAAGTGTTAAAATAGTTAAATAAGTTGAAAACTTATTAGTACGCAATAACAGTAAGTAAATAGATATGACAAAAGTTAATGCTGCTAAAATAATTCTTAGACTTAAATATGAAATTGTCAGTGGTTCAATAAAAGCTTGAATAACGAAAACTAAATTAATAATTAAAAACAATCCAATAATAATACTACGCATAGTTACACCTCATTTCTAAATTTATTATAGTATATCAAATGAGTGAATTCTATGTGAAAGTTTGCTAAAAGCATTGTATAATACCAAAGTATTGAATTGATAAAGGAGACATCAGTTTTTATGGAAAAAATGAATATTACAGATCAAGCACATGATGCATTTGTTAAAGCACACCCACAAGGTGACTTATTACAATTAACGCAGTGGGCAGAAACTAAAACATTAACTGGATGGTACTCAAGACGTATCGCAGTTGGAGAAGACGATGAAATTGTAGGGGTAGCGCAACTACTATTTAAAAAAGTACCTAAACTACCTTATACACTGTGCTATATTTCAAGAGGATTTGTAACAGATTATAGTAACAAGTTGGCATTAGAAACTTTACTTGAAGCTGCAATGCAAATTGCCAAAGAAGAAAAAGCATATGCTATTAAAATTGATCCAGATGTTGAAGTAGATAAAGGTGCAGACGCTTTGTCTAATTTAAGAGCGCTTGGGTTTAAACATAAAGGGTTTAAAGAGGGCTTATCTAAAGATTATATTCAACCAAGAATGACTATGATTACACCAATAGAAAAAACGGATGAAGCATTAATTCAAAGTTTTGAACGTAGAAATCGTTCAAAAGTGAGATTAGCTTTAAAACGTGGTACTACAGTTGAACGTTCAAATAGAGAAGGTTTGAAAACATTTGCTAATTTAATGCAAATAACAGGCGAAAGAGATGGTTTTTTAACTAGAGATATTAGTTATTTTGAAAATATATATGATGCATTACACCCTGATGGGGATGCTGAGTTGTTTTTAGTGAAGTTAGAACCTAAACCTGTTTTAGAAGATTTAAGACAAGAATTGCATGAACTAGAAGATGAAAAAGCAAAACTTGCAGATAAAAAGCAGGATAAGAAGACACTTAATAAAATAAATGATGCTGATAATAAAATAGCCAAAACTCAAGAACTCATTGATGAAATGGTTACTTTAGAATCAACGCATCCAGAAGGCATTTATTTATCAGGTGCTTTATTAATGTTTGCTGGTAAAAAATCTTACTACTTATATGGGGCTTCATCAAATGAGTATCGTAACTTCTTACCAAACCACCATATGCAATTTGCTATGATGCAATATGCAAGAGAACATGGTGCAACGTCATACGACTTTGGTGGAACTGATAATAATCCTGATAAAGATTCAGACCATTATGGTTTATGGACATTTAAAAAAGTTTGGGGCACATATTTAAGTGAAAAAATTGGTGAATTCGACTATGTGTTAAATGCACCTTTATATCAAATTATCGAGAATATTAAACCAAAACTTACAAAAGCCAAAATTAAACTGTCTCGAAAATTAAAAAAATAAAGCATTTCAGAATAAATAGACGCGTGCTATATAGAGTTAGAATACATTGATTCAACTTTATAGCACGCATTTTTTATGATTGCCATGGAATAATGATACACATAGTGATGTTGAAATTTAAAAGTTCAACTAAATGTCACAGGACAAATTGTCTATAATTAATAAACTACATATTTTCAGGACCATACTTGTGGTAAATTAGAACTGTTAAAGGGATATGTGAGAGGAGAAAAATACATGATAAAAAAATTGTTGCAGTTTTCATTAGGAAATAAATTTGCAATATTTTTAATGGTTTTGTTAGTTATATTGGGCGGTGTTTATGCCAGTAGCAAAATGAAATTAGAATTATTACCTGACGTAGAGCCACCAATGATTACCGTACAAACCTCCATGCCAGGTGCTACACCAGAAACAGTAAAAGAAGATGTAAGTGATAAGATTGATGATCAAATTAGATCGATGGCAGGTGTTAAGAATGTTAATGCTCAATCTATACAGAATGCATCAATGGTTACGGTTGAATATAATGAAGGTACTAATTTAGATAAAGCAGAGAACGACCTCAAAAAAGAGTTAGATAAAATAAAATTTGGAGAGAATGTTGAAGAGCCGGAGTTAACAAGAAGCTCTATGGATGCTTTTCCAATAGTTGCTTATTCATTTACTACCAATGATAATGATTTAAAAGATACAACACGAAAAATTAATAATCAGTTATTACCAAAACTTCAAACAATTGAGGGGGTCCAAAATGCGCAACTTAATGGGCAGACGTCACGAGAAGTATCAATAAAATTTGACCAAGATAAATTAGAAGCAAGTGGGTTAACTAAAGAGCGTGTTCAACAGTATTTGAAAAGTGCTACAAGTGAAACACCATTAGGCCTATTTCAATTTAATGATACTGAGAAATCTGTCGTTATTGATGGTCAATTTACATCCGTTAAAGCACTTGAAAATTTAGACATTCCGTTATCTGCAGCAACAGGAGATAGTCAATCTCAAGGTGATGACGGAGCGTCAAGTCAAGGTGCTGAGCAACAAGCTTCTGCTTCCCAATCTGCAACTACAGCATCGAGTAGCCAATCAAGTGATTCTGAAGTACCATCCGTAAAATTAAAAGAAATTGCACAAGTATCTGCAGGCGATGAGCGGGCATCTATATCTAAAACAAACGGTAAAGATGCAGTTAATGTTCAAATTACAAAAGCACAAGATGCAAACACTGTTCAAGTTGCCAAAGATACAAAAAAAGAAATTGATCAATTTATAAAAGACAATCCGAAAATGGTTGCTACAAAAGTGATGGATACAGCAAAACCAATAGAAGATGCATTGTATACAATGATTGAGAAAGCTGCACTAGGTACCATTGTAGCGATTATCGTAATTCTATTATTTTTAAGAAATATCAGAACGACTGCCATTTCAATTGTATCTATACCCATGTCCATTTTAATTGCAATGGTTGCGTTGAAATTATCAGATGTTTCATTGAATATTTTAACGTTAGGAGCATTAACTGTTGCGATAGGTCGTGTTATTGATGATTCTATCGTTGTTGTTGAAAATATTTACCGACGATTATCTGATAAATCAGAAGCACTTAAAGGTGATCAACTCATTGTAAGTGCTACAAGCGAAGTATTTAAACCAATCATGTCATCGACGATTGTTACAATTGTCGTGTTCTTGCCATTAGCTTTTGTAAGTGGCTCTGTAGGAGAAATGTTTAGACCATTTGCACTGGCAATCGCGTTTAGTTTACTAGCTTCATTACTTGTATCTATTACGATTGTTCCTGCATTAAGTGCTACTTTCTTTAAAAAAGGTGTAATACAGCATAAACAGGAAACATCATTAGGATTTATCGGTAGAAAGTATAAATCCGTTTTGAACTGGTCATTAAATCATAAATGGATAGTCATTATTGTCAGTACAATTATATTAATTGCAAGTATTGGACTTGGGGCTGCCAAACTAGGAACTAGCTTTATTTCTACGGGTGAAGATAAATATATGGCATTAACTTATACGCCTAAACCAGGAGAAACGCAAAAAGGGGTATTAGACCATGCAGAGCAAGTACAAAAATATCTGAATAGTAAAGATAAAGTGCGTACAGTTCAATATTCAGTTGGCGGTCCAACACCTAATGATCCAACTGGTAACTCTAATAGTATGGCGATTATGGTTGAGTACGATTCGAACACAACTCATTTTGATGAAGAACCCGATAAGGTGTTACATCATATTGAAACATACAAACATCCTGGTGAGTGGTCAAATCAAGATATGGGTACTGGTGGCAGTAATAATGCTTTAGAAATTACTGTTAGTGGTCCATCATTAGAATCAATTAAAGGTACAGTGAAGAAAGTTGAAGATGAAATAAAAGATGTCAGTGGGACTGCAAATGTTAAATCAGATTTAACACAAACCTATGATCAATATAATATTAAAATAGATCAGAATAAGGCAGCAAGTTATGGATTATCTGCTTCACAGTTAGCAATGACCTTGAATCAGAATACACCTGAGGAAAGTGTGACAACTGTTAAAGAAAAAGGGAAGTCCATAGATGTTAAAATTAAGGAAGATAAGCAAACAGATTGGTCAAAAGATAAGTTAGAAAACACAGAGTTGCAATCTCCCACAGGTCAGTCTGTGGAATTAAGTGATATTGCTGAGTTAGAAGAATCGACAACGCCAAACAAAATTGAAACGAAGGCTGGAGATGAAATCGCAACCGTTTCAGCTAAAATTACAAATGATGACGTAGGTGGTGCATCACAGAAAATAATGTCGAAAGTAAATCATATCGATACACCAAGCAATGTAAAAGTTAACGTTGGTGGTGCAAATGAAGATATTAGCAATGCCATAACACAATTAGCGATGGCTATGTTAGCAGCTATTATCATTGTATATCTAGTGCTTGTATTGACATTTAAAGGCGCACTGGCACCTTTCACAATTCTATTTTCATTACCATATACCATTATAGGTGTAGTAGTGGCTTTAGTTATAACGGGAGAGACAATATCGGTACCAAGTATGATAGGTATGTTAATGCTGATTGGGATCGTAGTAACGAACGCGATTGTATTGATTGATAGAGTGATTAATAAGGAAAAACAAGGGCTTGAAATGAAAGCAGCGTTATTAGAAGCGGGTGGCACGCGTATCAGACCAATTTTAATGACGGCACTTGCTACAATCGGTGCTCTAGCCCCAATGCTATTTGGTGAAGATAGTTCAATCATTATTTCAAAAGGTATGGCTGCAACGGTTGTAGGTGGATTAATTTCATCTACATTGCTAACATTGATTGTTGTTCCGGTTATATATGAAATATTGTTTACCCTTAAACGTAAAATAGAGAATCGACAAAAACATAATAAATAAAAAAAATAGGGGAGTGGGACAGAAATCAAATTTTTTAATAGAGATTTCGTAGTCCCACCTATGCAATCAAGGCAAGGATGACTAGGATTGAAATGTTTATCTGAGCTAAAGCCGATGCATAAGTCTCCTAGAATTTTATGCAGAATACATAAGCTTTGGCTTATGCATAAGAACTACTGATTTTCATAAATTGAAAAAGTAGTTCTTTAAACCAGTGAGACTTTACATTTCAATTCAGTCATCAACTGCCTAAACGAAAAAGAGTCTGAGACAACTATTTATGTCCCAGACTCTTTTAATTAAACAGCGTATAGCTAAAATATTTTTGAGTATCAGAATTACCAATTAATATAAAACTAATGTTAAAATAGCATAGATTATAAATAATATAATACTGATGATATTTAAGATTTGAACCGCTTTTTGGTCTTTCTTACTATGTTTGAAAGCAGTGATTTCAACATTACCAACTAATAATAACAATATGATGAAAACCCACCAATTAATTGCAGGGAATGATAATGTCGTAATTGCAACAACAAATAATAAGAGCAAGGCCATTATAATACGCAAAATACGCGTGATAATCGTATCCATTCTAAATATGCTTATGTAACACACGATTAGATAGAGTACTGGTAAAAAGATAAGATAGAGTAGCATATTGTTACATCCTTTCTATGTTCACCTTTAATCTTAGCATGTAAAAAAAATATTTACTAGGATGTTATTTATGTTCTTTTTGACTAATTTCTGAACGTACAGATGCAATTTCTTTTTCTATTTCTTCAAGTTGCTTTACTAAAGGATCGACTTGTTGATTAACAGATTCTCTTTTTTCTAAGTCACCTTGTAATCGAACATAATCATATTTTAGTTCAGCTAATTTTTCATTCAAATCCATTAGCGTACACTCCTTTGCGGGTAGAAAACGCCTACACCAGTTTGAATTGAATTATAACATGAAATTGAAAGCTTCTAAAATAACCATTTTATATGTTAAGGTATGAAAATAGAATGAAAATGAAATAACTTAGTGAAAGAAGGATTATTGTGACACAACAATTTATCATAATTATTTTACTCATTGCATTAGGTTATACGCTTAAAAGAATCAATTACTTTAAAGCGAATGATAGCCAAGTACTGTCGACATTAGTATTAAATGTCACGTTGCCTTCTTTAGTTATCGTGAATTTGAATGAAGCTAAATTGGATGTCTCGTTATCTATTTTACCTATTATGATGATTTTATATGGTGTCATTACAAAAGTAATAATTGTATGGTTCTTTATAAAATATGATAATCAAATTCGTGGTGCAACAGGTATGATGATGGCTTCTTTAAATATTGGCTTATTTGCTTACCCTCTGGTTGAGGCGATTTGGCCAGAAACTGGGATGATTTATTTTGGTATGGCCGATATTGGTGGCGCAATCATTATGTTTGGTGTGACTTATTTTGTAGGAAGCTATTTTAGCAGTGGTGGAGACAGTTTTGATTTTAAATATTTAGGAAAAAATTTATTGAAGTCTGTACCACTTATGACATATATTATTATGTTTATTTTAAATATGATGAATATTCATTTTCCAGACCCAGTCATTGATTTCTTTTCTGTGTTATCAGGTGCAAATATGCCATTATCAATGATACTTCTAGGGTTAATGTTGAATTTTAGTATAGATAAACGCTTTTTACCAATTGCTATTAAGTATTTAGTAGCGCATTATGGTCTTGGTATCATTGCTGGCTTACTTGTTCACTTTTTCTTGCCAGTGAATGATGAAATGATAAAGACTACATTACAAGTAGCATGGCTCTTACCAGTAGGTGTAGCGATTATACCTTATTCAATTCAGTTTAAATATAAAACATTGCCTCTAGTAGGGATGGTTACTAATTTAACAATCGTGATTAGTATTATTATCTTGTATATTTATCAGATGTTGTTTGTTTAAAGTGCTCTAAAATTTAATAATAAAAAGAAACACGATCAATATAAAACGATTATTGGTCGTGTTTTGTTTCTTAATAAGTATTAATTTATACAATTAATATATAGATAAATAAAAAGACAGAAAGCGCATGATAGCGTTCGCTTTCTGTCTTTTGTTGGTAGCAATGAGATTAGCCTTTACCACCCATAAATGCAGGATAGTTTGTCATACCACCATCAACATATATTGTTGTACCGTGAATATAGTCTGCTAAATCTGAAGCAAGGAATCTTGCAACATTAGCCACTTGTTGTGCGTCGCCAATAACTTTGGCTGGAATCATTTCAAGTGTTTCTGCACGCGTTTGCGGATCTGAGAATTTTTCTTTTGTATGTTCTGTTACGATAGCACCAGGAGATATATTGTTAATGCGAATGCCATACTGTGCATATTCCATTGACATTGTTTCCATCATTAATTTTAAACCGCCTTTACTTGCAGCATAATTCACATAGTTTGGCCATGGAATTTTATCGTGAACACTTGATGTATTAATGATAATACCTGGTTTATCTTCTTTTAAAAATTGATTAACAGCGGCCTTAGCACCTATGAATGCACCGGTTAAATTAATATCAATGACTTTTTGCCACTCATCTAAGGGCATTTCGTGCGTAGGAATTGGTTTTTCAAAACCAGCATTGTTAATCATGATATCTAAAGTACCAAATGTATCAACTGCAGTTTTGACTAATTGTTCGACGTCTGCCTCTTTAGAAACATCAGCATATCCTTTAATCGCTTTACCACCAGCGTCTTCTATTAGTTTTATAGATTCGGCAACAGCATCTAAGCTACTTTCTGAACGATAGTTAATGACAACATTTGCTTTTTCTTTACCGAATTGTTCTGCCATTGCTTTACCAATACCGCTACTACCACCTGTAATCACAACTACTTTATTTTCTAAATCTGTAAACATATATTGAAGCCTCCTTAAAAGTTATTCCTACAAAAAGGTTTAGAACAGACGTGTTGTTAATTTGGAATAGTACAATTAACGCTGAACGCTATGTCGATGTTCTAAACTTAATGATGTGTAATATATTAAATGATGCCTAACCTTTTAAATTACCTAATATAAAGGCTGCAATGATTATTAATACAATCCCAGCCCAAATACCAATCATTTGGCGTTTGTCTTTTCTTTCTCCTAGTAAGAAGATACCACCAAGTGTAGATACAATTACTAATAATTGTGAAAATGAGAAACTTGTTGCTACACCAACTTTAGGTTGTGAATAGAACATAAATAAATTACCAATTCCCCAAATGACACCTGGGATAATATTCCACATAGTACTTTTTACTGATGTCTCATGTTTAGCAGAAAGTATTAAACCGCCAATAGCCATACCTATTGATTGGAAGAAGAGGGCATTCATTCCATCTACACCAAAAATTTGTGCTACGACTACATAAACAACGTAACCTACTGTAGAAATAATCAATATAGGAATTGCTTTGCCGAATTTATTGTTACCGCCTGAAGCTTCATTTTTACCTTTAATTGAAGTTAATGCGATACCAATTACTAATAACACCATAGCAACTAAACCTAATGTAACTTGAATCCCTGTACTCCATTCTCCAAGAAAAATAGCACTGAATAATGTCGTACCAACTAATTGTAAACCAGTAGAGATTGGCATCGTTTTTGAAACACCAATTAGACTAATTGATTTAAGTTGATAACCCTGACCAAGCGCCCAAAATGCACCTGAGATTAAACCAACAATAATGACGGCGAGGTCATCAAATTTTGCATTACCTGTAAGTAGTAAAATAATTCCGATAATTAATGTACCTAATGTTGTCCCTCTAATTTGATTATATGGGCCACCACCAACAAGCACGTTAATTAAAACAACACTACCCCAGAATAATGCAGGCAATAACGCAATTAACAAATCCATATATACTCACTCTTTCTATTATATTGTCCCTCGAGAATAACCATCTTTGGTTGTTCCTGAACATCTAGTTTAAAACAAAATATTACGTTAGTAAAAAATATTAAATTAAAAAGAGCGATTTCTTTGTTTATTATGTTTTAAACATACATTTTATTTGTGTATTAACGAACTTGTTTTGCTTGCTTCTTAATTAAAAATCAGCCAATATGTGCAGCAACGTATTTGAATTTTTTATATTCATAATTGATGTTGAAGCCTAATTCATGAAATCGTTCCACGAGTGTATTATTTTTACTGCGAATTTTGAAATAAATCTTATCAACATCATAATTTGAAAATGTATATTGAAGTGCATAGGATAATAAATCAAAAGCAATACCCATAAATCTATAGTCAGTGTGTGAAGAAAAATATTTGATTTCAGCTTTTTTCGTATTTTCAAAAACTTGTAAATAAAGATAACCTTTTAATAAGCCTTCAGACATAAATATAAATAATTTATTGTGACTATCTAACGATTCAATGATTTCTTCTGCAGTCATCACATCGTGTTTAAAGGTATCATGGTGTAACTTCTCGAATAGTCGATAATAAGCAGGTTGGTAGGTAGTAATGTTTTGAGCATGATCAATTTTACCTATATCTTGTGTAGATATGAGATGATAATCCGTAAAACTATAGGAAGCTTCAATTTCTTTCATAAAAGGCATGTAATCTTGTTCCGTTTCCTCGAATGAAAAATTAAAATTCGCAGTATCCGGTTTGCTTTGAACCAAAGCTTCAAATAAAGTTTTAAAATTTTCTTCAGTGAGTGAAAGTGATTTCCTGACAAAAGGACCGAGCACTTTATATTTATTTTCTTCATATTTAAATGCAAGCATGAGCATTTCAATTTGTGCTTGGTCATCAACTTGTGCAAATACGCCTGGATCCTCTAAGGATTGTCTAATCGTTGCTTCAACATCATCGTGTGCTTGTGGCAGCTTGTATAAGTACGATGTGTAGTGATAATCGGCTTCATTTATAAACTTTACAATTTGATCATAGTTATTTAATTGAACAATTTTCATAACAATACCTCCGTATAATAATCTATTAAGTTAATTATAAGAACTTTTCGATGTAAATGGAAGTTTTGATGTGCTACATACATGTTACAATAAATATAATACTGAATTTGAAAGGGCGAAATTATGAAATCACTGATTATAGCTGAAAAACCTTCAGTTGGTAGAGACATTGCCAATACGCTAAACATTAATGAAAAACGTAATGGATATTTTGAAAATAATAAATATATTGTTACATGGGCATTAGGGCATTTAGTAACAAATGCGACACCAGAACAATATGATGCAAGTTATAAAGAATGGAAATTGAATGATTTACCGATTATACCCAATAAAATGAAAACAATTGTGATAAGTAAAACGAGAAAACAATTTTCGACAGTGCAATCATTAATTAATAATAATAAAGTAAAAGATATTATTATTGCGACAGATGCAGGACGAGAAGGAGAACTGGTTGCTCGTTTGATATTGGATAAAGCGCATAATAAAAAACCGACCAAGCGTTTATGGATTAGTTCTGTAACCAATAAAGCAATCAAAGAAGGTTTCAATAAACTGCAAGATGGACGTAAGTTTAATAATCTATATCATGCTGCCTTAGCACGAAGTGAAGCAGATTGGATAGTTGGTATTAATGCTACACGTGCACTGACTACAAAATATGATGCACAACTCTCATTGGGTCGTGTACAGACTCCGACCATACAATTAGTTCAAATGAGACAAAATGAAATCAATCACTTTAAACCTCAGACCTATTATACAATGAAACTCAATGCGGCTGGTTTAACTTTCCATTGTACTAAGCCACAGTCGCATCCTGATAAAACTGTTTTGGAAAGTATAAAAAAAGCAATCGATGGGCAATCCGGGCACATTGCATCGATTAGCAAGACACATAAAAAAGCATATCCACAACAATTATATAATTTAACGGATTTACAACAAGATGCTTATAAACGATTTCATCTTGGACCAAAAGAAACTTTGAATACCTTGCAAACGTTGTATGAACGTCATAAGTTAGTAACTTACCCACGTACTGATTCTAACTATTTAACAGATGATATGGTTGATACGCTCAAAGATAGATTGAAAGCGATTATGGCCACTTCATTAAAAGATATGGCTAAAGCACAAATGTCACAAACATTTTCATCAAAACAAAGATTTGTTAATAATAATAAAGTATCTGATCACCATGCAATTATTCCCACAGAAGTGCGTCCAGATATCAATCAACTTAGCCAAAGGGAATCTAAAATTTATATGATGATTGCTCAGAGATATTTAGAAAACCTAATGCCGCCACACGAATACGAAGCAATCGCCATTGAACTCAAAGTAGGGCAGCATACATTTACTTTTAAGGACAAAGTAACTACTAAATTAGGGTTTAAAGCAATTTATGAAAATAAAGAAAGTATAAATACTCAGATAGATCAGTTACAGAAGGGTACAAAGCTTAATGTAACTAAAATTCTAATAGAAGAACATGAGACAACGGCCCCACCTTATTTTAATGAAGGATCACTTTTGAAAGCGATGGAAAGCCCACAAAAATTCTTTGATTTAAGCGATAAAAAACACGATAAAACATTAAAAGACACGGGCGGTATAGGTACGGTTGCAACGAGAGCGGATATCATAGAAAAGCTATTTAATATGAACGCTATTGAAGCTCGTGATGGTAAAATAAAAGTTACGTCAAAAGGGAAACAAATATTGGAATTAGCGCCACAAAAACTCACTTCTCCATTATTAACAGCAGAATGGGAAGAAAAACTTCTACTCATAGAACAAGGGAAATATAATGCGAGCCAATTCATCTCTGAAATGAAAGCTTTTACAAATCAGGTAGTCAATGAGATTAAAGAAAGTGAACAAAATTATAAACATGACAACCTAACAACGACTGAATGTCCTACATGCGGCAAATTTATGATTAAAGTCAAGACGAAAAATGGCCAAATGTTAGTGTGTCAGGATCCACAGTGTAAAACTAAAAAAAATGTACAACGTAAAACAAACGCACGTTGTCCAAACTGTCATAAAAAAATGACGCTGTTTGGTCGAGGCAAAGACGCAGTATATCGTTGTGTTTGTGGACATACTGAAACACAAGCTCAAATGGATAAACGACACAAAAATAAAAAATCAGATAAAGTAAATAAAAAAGATCTGAAAAAATATATGAATAATGATGAAGGTATTGAAAATAACCCGTTTCAAGATGCTTTGAAGGGTTTAAAATTCTAAATAATTCGAACAAATAGTTAAAAAATTTAAGTAAGGTTCGTGTTTGCTATTGTAAAATAGTTCGTTTGGTATTAAAATATGTAAGTATTTTAAAAAAAGGAGAACTAACCGTGAAAAAGTACTTCAAGTTTGATAAACACGAAACAAACTATAAGAAAGAGATACTTGGCGGGCTTACAACATTCTTGTCGATGGCTTATATTTTAGCTGTTAACCCTCAAGTACTTAGTTTAGCCGGCGTCGATGGTGTTTCTGAAAATATGAAAATGGACCAAGGCGCAATATTTGTAGCTACAGCATTAGCGGCGTTTGTAGGCTCGTTATTTATGGGATTAATAGCAAGGTATCCGATTGCATTAGCACCTGGTATGGGATTAAATGCATTTTTCGCATTTACTGTTGTTTTAACAATGGGTATACCATGGCAAGTCGGACTTACAGGCGTATTATTTTCAGGATTAGTTTTCGCAGTGTTAACGATGACGGGGCTTCGAGAGGTCATCATCAATGCCATACCTTATCAAATGAAAATGGCTGTCTCGGCTGGGATTGGATTATTTATTACCTTTGTCGGCTTACAAAGTTCAGGTATAATTGTTAAAAATGATTCTACACTAGTTACATTAGGACATATCACAGACGGACCTGTATTACTTACTATTTTCGGTATCGTTGTGACAGTAATACTTTATGCTATTAGAGTACCTGGCGCGATTTTTATAGGAATGGTTTTAACATCTATCGTAGGTATGTTCACAGGGCTGATACATACACCTAGTGGTATCGTTGGACAAGTACCTAGTATTGAACCGACGTTTGGCGCTGCGTTTGAAGCATTTAAGGATCCTAGTCAATTATTAACGGTTCAATTTTTAATCGTTATATTAACTTTCCTATTCATTGATTTCTTTGATACAGCTGGTACACTCGTTGCTGTGGCAACTCAAGCTGGGATTATGAAAAATAATAAATTACCACGAGCAGGACGTGCGTTGTTCTCTGACTCACTAGCAACAATCGTTGGTGCGATCTTTGGTACAACTACGACGACTTCATACATTGAATCAAGCTCAGGTGTGGCAGTAGGTGCAAGAACCGGCTTTGCGAGTGTGGTTACAGGTTTCTGTTTCTTGTTAGCTATTTTCTTTAGTCCATTGATGGAGGTAGTAACCAGTGCGGTGACTACGCCTGCGTTAGTAGTAGTAGGTGTCTTAATGGCAGCTAACTTTGCTGAAATTGATTGGAAAAAATTCGAAGTAGCAGTTCCAGCATTTGTAACGATTATTATGATGCCTTTATCTTATTCTATTGCAACAGGTATTGCTTGTGGATTTATCTTTTATCCAATTACAATGTTAATTTCAAAACGTCATAAAGAAGTACATCCAATAATGTATGCACTGATGATTTTATTTATATTGTACTTTATCTTTGTTCACGGATAACAAAACGAAATAAAAGCACATTGTTCTGTCATTTAGACATTGAACAATGTGCTTTTAATTTTATTATTTGAATGAAAGTATAAGTGTTTAGGAATTAGTTTTGTTCTTACATAAATAACTAAAATCGAGTTTCTTCATTATATACATTTTAAAGTTATAGTAGTTTAAGCGGATAACCAGATCAAAATGCTTAGAAGAATTTATGACATATACCGTTGGATTGCGCTAATTACATTTGAGTTGGGCAGGTATCCTACGATAATAATTAATGATTCTTACGTCGATCCTCCGTATAAATTACCTTTGCGTATTTGTTTGGTACATATAGTGGTGTAGATAATAAAATGAAAATGAAAAATAGCATTAAAAAGAATAAAATCCAATGGATCACCATACCAACAAGTGGAATGAAAGCCAAGAAAGAACCAATCACACCTAATAAAGGAATAAACATCATCGGCTTAATAGAATTTTGTTTATCTACTATTAATATAATCATCATTATAAAGTAGAGTAGCGCGTTAATAAGTAAAGGCTGCCAACCAAAACTTAAAACAATGCTTCCACCTAAGAATGGAATTCCGTAAACCAATTCACTAACTATGAGTAAGACAGATAATACTAACAATGTCATACGTATACCACGTTTCATATAATTCACCACCTAACTGTTTTTAATTATAAAGGAAAGTAAACTATTAGAATAATAATATGAAGAGAGATTAATAAAAATTTTACAAAGAACTAAAAAAATTACAAAAGAGGTTGAAGTGCGTTTCCTAATAAAGTACAATAACAAAGTATGTGTTAGACAAAAAGTTTCAAAACTTTTGCAGAAAAGCTTGATAAATCACTGTTTATCATGTATCATATCTAATGTTGGACTTTAAGAACACGCGATGAAGCGAAAGGTTACTGACACACCCGGCCGCTTTGCCATGGCGCTGTGTGAGATAGTTTTCGTGGAGAAGTCTATCACTTAAATGTAGACGATATAAGGAGGGAAAATTATGGCAAAACAAAAAATCAGAATCAGATTAAAAGCTTATGATCACAGAGTAATCGATCAATCAGCAGAAAAAATTGTTGAAACAGCGAAACGTTCTGGTGCAGATGTTTCTGGACCAATTCCGTTACCGACTGAAAGATCAGTTTATACTGTTATTCGTGCCGTGCATAAGTATAAAGATTCACGTGAGCAATTCGAACAACGTACTCATAAACGTTTAATCGATATTGTTAACCCTACACCAAAAACAGTTGATGCTCTTATGGGCTTAAACTTACCATCTGGCGTAGACATCGAAATCAAATTATAATAGAAAAAATTAGGAGGTGGACTTTCGATGACCAAAGGAATCTTAGGAAGAAAAATCGGGATGACACAAGTTTTCGGAGAAAATGGTGATTTAATCCCTGTAACAGTAGTAGAAGCAAGCCAAAACGTTGTATTACAAAAGAAATCTGAAGAGATTGATGGATACAACGCTATCCAAGTAGGCTATGAAGACAAACAAGCTTATAAAAAAGATAGCAGATCAAGCAAATATGCTAACAAACCAGCTGAAGGACATGCTAAAAAAGCAGGCACAGCACCTAAGCGCTTCATTCGTGAATTCAGAAACGTTAATGTTGATGAATACGAAGTAGGTCAAGAAGTCTCAGTTAATACATTTGAAGCTGGAGACGTAATTGATGTAACAGGCGTATCTAAAGGTAAAGGTTTCCAAGGTGCCATTAAACGTCATAATCAAGCACGTGGTCCAATGTCACATGGTTCTCATTTCCACAGAGCCCCAGGTTCTGTAGGTATGGCATCAGATGCTTCAAGAGTCTTTAAAGGACAAAAAATGCCTGGACGTATGGGCGGTAACACTGTAACAGTTCAAAACTTAGAAGTTGTACAAATTGACGCTGAAAACAATGTTATTTTAGTAAAAGGTAATGTACCTGGTCCTAAAAAAGGATTTGTAGAAATCACATCATCAATCAAAGGTAATAAATAATATACAACGAAAGGAGGAATTGCATAATGGCTAATTATGATGTATTAAAAGTAGATGGAACTAAATCAGGTTCAGTTGAACTAAGCGATGCAGTATTTGCAATCGAACCAAACAACAACGTTCTTTTTGAAGCAATTAACTTACAACGTGCTTCATTACGCCAAGGTACTCACGCTGTTAAGAACCGTTCAGCAGTACGTGGTGGTGGACGTAAACCATGGAGACAAAAAGGTACAGGACGTGCGCGTCAAGGTACAATCCGTGCTCCACAATGGCGTGGTGGTGGTATCGTATTCGGACCAACACCAAGAAGCTACTCATACAAAATGCCTAAGAAAATGCGCCGTTTAGCATTACGCTCAGCATTATCTTTCAAAGTACAAGAGAAAGGCTTAACTGTTGTTGATGCATTAAACCTAGATGCTCCAAAAACAAAAGAGTTCAAAACTGTACTCTCTAATTTAGAACAACCTAAAAAAGTATTAGTAGTAACAGAATCTGAAGATGTGAATGTTGCTTTATCAGCACGTAACATCCCTGGTGTTCAAGTAACTACAGCTCAAGGTTTAAACGTTCTAGATATCACAAGCGCTGACAGTGTAGTAATTACAGAATCAGCTGCTAAAAAAGTTGAGGAGGTGCTCGGATAATGGAAGCAAGAGACGTTCTTAAGCGCCCCGTAATCACTGAGAAATCTTCAGCTGCTATGGCTGAAGACAAATACACATTCGACGTTGATACTCGTGCTAATAAAACACAAGTTAAAATCGCTGTTGAAGAAATCTTTGATGTAAAAGTTGATAATGTAAACATCATTAACTACAAACCAAAGAAAAAACGTATGGGCCGTTACCAAGGCTATACAAACAAAAAACGCGTAGCAATCGTTAAATTAAAAGAAGGATCAATTGATCTTTTCAACTAAAAAACATTACCAATAAGGAGGTAAACGACAATGGCTCTAAAAAAATATAAGCCAATTACTAATGGTCGTCGTAATATGACTAGTTTAGATTTCGCTGAAATCACGAAAACTACACCTGAAAAGTCATTATTACAACCGCTACCGAAAAGAGCGGGACGAAATAACCAAGGTAAATTGACAGTTCGCCACCACGGTGGAGGACACAAACGTCAATACCGTGTTATTGACTTCAAACGTAATAAAGATGGAATCAATGCTAAAGTTGATTCAATACAATATGATCCAAACCGTTCAGCAAACATTGCATTATTAGTTTATGCTGATGGTGAAAAACGCTATATCATCGCTCCAAAAAACCTAAAAGTAGGTCAAGTTCTTGAAAGCGGTGAAGAAGCAGATATTAAAGTAGGTAATGCATTACCATTACAATTCATTCCAGTAGGTACAGTAATCCATAACATCGAGTTAAAACCTGGTAAAGGTGGACAAATTGCTCGTTCAGCTGGTGCTAGTGCACAAGTACTTGGTAAAGAAGGTAAATATGTATTAATCAGATTAAGATCTGGCGAAGTACGTATGATTCTTTCAACTTGCCGTGCTACTATTGGTCAAGTTGGTAACATCCAACATGAACTTGTAAACGTTGGTAAAGCAGGACGTTCTAGATGGAAAGGCATTCGCCCAACAGTTCGTGGTTCTGTAATGAACCCTAACGATCACCCACACGGTGGTGGTGAAGGTCGTGCACCTATCGGTAGACCATCTCCAATGTCACCTTGGGGTAAACCTACGCTTGGTAAGAAAACTCGTCGTGGTAAAAAATCTTCAGACAAACTTATCGTTCGTGGACGTAAGAAAAAATAAAAATAACTTATTTGCGTGTGCGGCTTAATAGCTGCACGCACACAATAAGAAGGGAGGCGCCACTATGGCTCGTAGTATTAAAAAAGGACCTTTCGCTGACGATCATCTAAAGAAAAAAGTTGAAGCTCAAAGCGGAAGCGAGAAAAAACAAGTAATCAAAACTTGGTCACGTCGTTCAACTATTTTCCCTGATTTTATCGGACATACATTCGCTGTATATGATGGACGTAAACATGTGCCTGTATTCGTAACAGAAGATATGGTTGGTCATAAATTAGGAGAATTCGCACCAACTCGTACTTTCAAAGGACACGCTGCAGACGACAAAAAAACTAGAAGATAATTTCTAACAGGTAGAGGAGGAAATTCGAATGGAAGCAAAAGCGGTTGCTAAAACAATAAGAATCGCACCTCGTAAAGTTAGATTAGTATTAGATCTAATTAGAGGTAAGAGCGCTGGAGAAGCTATTGCAATTTTAAAATTAAAAAACAAAGCTTCATCACCAGTAGTAGAAAAATTATTAATGTCCGCTTTAGCTAATGCTGAACATAACTATGACATGAACACTGATGAATTAATAGTTAAAGAAGCTTATGCTAATGAAGGACCAACATTAAAACGTTTCCGTCCACGTGCACAAGGTCGTGCAAGTGCGATTAACAAACGTACAAGCCACATTACAATCGTCGTAAGTGACGGTAAAGAAGAAGCTAAAGAAGCTTAATATATTTTTTAAGGAGGGTACACTGTGGGTCAAAAAATTAATCCAATCGGACTTCGTGTTGGTGTAATCCGTGATTGGGAAGCTAAATGGTATGCAGAAAAAGACTTCGCATCATTATTACACGAAGATTTAAAAATCCGTAAGTATATTGATAACGCATTACAAGAAGCATCAGTTTCACACGTTGAAATTGAACGTGCTGCTAATCGTATCAACATCGCTATTCATACTGGTAAACCAGGTATGGTTATCGGTAAAGGCGGTTCAGAAATTGAAAAATTACGTAACAAATTAAACTCATTAACAAACAAAAAAGTACACATCAACGTTATCGAAATCAAAAAAGTTGATTTAGATGCTAAATTAGTTGCTGAGAATATTGCACGCCAATTAGAAAACCGTGCTTCATTCCGTCGTGTACAAAAACAAGCTATTACAAGAGCAATGAAAATTGGTGCCAAAGGTATCAAAACACAAGTTTCAGGTCGTTTAGGCGGAGCTGACATCGCTCGTGCTGAACAATATTCAGAAGGAACTGTTCCACTTCATACACTACGTGCTGACATTGGTTATGCACATGCAGAAGCTGACACTACTTACGGTAAATTAGGTGTCAAAGTATGGATTTATCGTGGAGAAGTTCTTCCTACTAAGAACACTAGTGAAGGAGGAAAATAGTAATGTTACTACCAAAACGTGTAAAATATCGTCGTCAACATCGTCCTAAAACTACTGGTCGTTCTAAAGGCGGTAACTATGTAACATTTGGTGAGTATGGTTTGCAAGCAACTACAACGTCTTGGATCACATCTCGTCAAATCGAATCAGCTCGTATTGCAATGACTCGTTTCATGAAACGTGGCGGGAAAGTTTGGATTAAAATCTTCCCACATACACCTTACACTCAAAAACCTTTAGAAGTACGTATGGGTGCTGGTAAAGGTGCAGTAGAAGGTTGGATTGCAGTAGCAAAACCAGGTAGAATTTTATTTGAAATCGCAGGCGTAAACGAAGAAGTTGCGCGTGAAGCATTACGTTTAGCAAGTCACAAACTTCCAGTTAAAACTAAGTTTGTAAAACGTGAAGAATTGGGTGGTGAAACAAATGAAAGCTAAGGAAATTAGAGACTTAACCACTTCAGAAATCGAAGAACAAATCAAATCTTCAAAAGAAGAGCTTTTTAACCTACGCTTTCAGTTAGCTACAGGTCAATTAGAGGAAACTGCACGTATTCGCACAGTAAGAAAAACGATTGCACGTCTAAAAACTGTTGCTCGTGAAAGAGAAATTGAACAAGGTAAAGCGAATCAATAATTCAATTGAAAGAGGAGGTTACTAAAGTGAGCGAAAGAAATGATCGTAAAGTTTATGTAGGTAGAGTCGTTTCCGATAAAATGGATAAAACGATAACTGTACTTGTTGAAACATACAAAACACACAAGTTATATGGTAAACGAGTAAAATACTCTAAAAAATACAAAACTCATGATGAAAACAACTCAGCTAAATTAGGGGACACAGTTAAGATACAAGAGACTCGTCCTTTATCAGCAACTAAACGTTTCCGTTTGGTAGAAATTGTTGAAGAATCAGTAATTATTTAATTAAATAGTGAAGATAAAGGAGGTTTAACTCATGATCCAACAAGAAACACGATTAAAAGTAGCAGATAACTCTGGTGCGCGTGAAGTTCTTACAATTAAAGTATTAGGTGGATCTGGTCGTAAAACAGCTAACATTGGTGACGTTATCGTTGTAAGTGTTAAAAATGCTACACCAGGTGGCGTTGTCAAAGAAGGTGAAGTAGTAAAAGCTGTTGTAGTTCGTACTAAATCAGGTGTACGCCGTAACGATGGTTCATATATCAAATTTGATGAAAATGCATGTGTCATCATTCGTGACGACAAAGGCCCACGTGGTACTCGTATTTTTGGACCTGTTGCTCGTGAATTACGTGAAGGCAACTTCATGAAAATTGTATCATTAGCTCCAGAAGTACTTTAATAAAACATTTGTAAAATATATAAATTTAAGGAGGTGCCACACATGCATATCAAAAAAGGTGACAACGTAAAAGTTATCGCAGGTAAAGACAAAGGTAAAGAAGGTAAAGTTGTTTCAACTGAACCTAAAAAAGACCGTGTCGTTGTGGAAGGTGTCAATATAATTAAAAAGCACCAAAAACCAACTCAATTTAATCCTGAAGGTGGAATCTTAGAAACAGAGGCAGCAATCCATGTTTCTAATGTACAGTTATTAGACCCTAAAACGAATGAACCAACACGCGTAGGTCATAAATTCGTAGATGGTAAAAAAGTTCGTATCGCTAAAAAATCTGGCGAAGAAATCAAATCTAATAATTAATAATTAATTGAAAGGAGGATCCACTGTGAACCGTTTAAAAGAAAAATTCAATTCTGAAGTTACTCAAAACTTAGTTAAGCAATTTGACTACAGTTCAGTAATGGAAGTTCCAAAAATAGAAAAAATCGTTGTAAATATGGGTGTCGGTGACGCTGTTCAAAATACTAAAGTATTAGATGATGCTGTAGAAGAATTACAAGCTATCACTGGTCAAAAACCATTAATTACAAAAGCTAAAAAATCAGTAGCAACATTCCGTTTACGTGAAGGTATGCCTATCGGTGCGAAAGTAACACTACGTGGTGAAAGAATGTATGACTTTTTAGATAAATTAATTGCTGTTTCACTTCCACGTGTACGTGACTTCCAAGGTGTATCTAAAACTGCATTCGATGGTAGAGGTAACTACACTTTAGGTGTTAAAGAACAATTAATTTTCCCAGAAATTGACTATGACCGAGTAAATAAAGTACGAGGAATGGATATCGTTATCGTAACGACTGCTAACACTGACGAGGAAGCTCGTGAATTGTTATCACAATTCGGTATGCCATTTCACAAATAATCTCTAAAGGAGGCTAATTAAGTGGCTAAAACTTCAATGGTTGCTAAGCAACAAAAAAAACAAAAGTTCCAAGTACGTGAGTATACTCGTTGTGAACGCTGTGGTCGTCCACATTCTGTATATCGTAAATTTAAATTATGCCGTATTTGTTTCCGTGAATTAGCTTATAAAGGCCAAATCCCTGGCGTTCGTAAAGCTAGCTGGTAATAGAAAATAGTCTGAAAGGAGGCAACAATCAATGACAATCAACGATCCAATTGCAGATATGCTAACTCGTGTAAGAAACGCAAACATGGTGCGTCACGATAAATTAGAATTACCTGCTTCAAACATTAAAAAAGAAATTGCTGAAATTTTAAAAAGTGAAGGTTTCATTAAAAACGTAGAATACGTTGAAGACGATAAACAAGGGGTTATCCGTTTATTCCTTAAATATGGTCAAAACAATGAACGTGTTATCACTGGTTTAAAACGTATTTCAAAACCTGGTTTACGTGTATATGCTAAAGCTAACGAAGTACCTAAAGTACTTAATGGTTTAGGTATTGCATTAGTTTCAACTTCTGAAGGTGTTGTAACTGATAAAGAAGCTAGAAAACGTAACATCGGTGGAGAAATCCTAGGTTACATTTGGTAATAATAAATAATAAGGAGGTGCGATAACATGAGTCGTGTTGGTAAAAAAATTATTGACATCCCTAGCGACGTAACAGTAAGTGTTGAAGGTAACACAATCACTGTTAAAGGTCCTAAAGGTGAATTATCAAGAACAATGAATGAAAGAATGACATATAAACAAGACGAAAGCACTTTAGAAGTTGTAAGACCAACTGATTCTAAAGATGATAGAACAGTACATGGTACAACTCGTGCTTTAATTAACAATATGATACAAGGTGTTAAAGAAGGATACCAAAAAACACTTGAACTTGTTGGTGTTGGTTACCGTGCTCAAATGCAAGGTAATGACTTAATTTTAAACGTTGGTTACTCTCACCCAGTTGAAATTAAAGCTGATGATGGTATTACTTTCGGTGTTGAGAAAAACACAACAGTAACTGTTGCTGGTATTTCTAAAGAACAAGTTGGAGCAATCGCTTCAAACATTCGTTCAGTAAGACCTCCAGAACCTTATAAAGGTAAAGGAATTCGTTACCAAGGTGAATACGTTCGCCGTAAAGAAGGTAAAACTGGTAAATAATAAATAACTTTCAGAAGAAAGGAGTATTAAGATGATCAGCAAAATTGATAAAAACAAAGTGCGTCTTAAAAGACATGCGCGTGTACGTAATAAATTAGCTGGCACAGCAGAAAAACCACGTTTGAACATCTATCGTTCAAATAAACACATCTATGCACAAGTCATTGATGATGTAAGTGGTAAAACATTAGCACAAGCTTCAACTCAAGAAAAAGATTTAGCAAATGAATCTGGATCAAAAGTTGAATTATCAGCTAAAGTTGGCGAAACTGTAGCTAAAAGAGCTAGCGAAAAAGGCGTGAAAACAATTGTATTTGACCGTGGAGGATATTTATACCATGGCCGTGTTAAAGCCTTAGCAGATGCAGCTCGTGAAAATGGTTTAGAATTTTAATTTAAAGGAGGGACATTTACATGGCTCGTAGAGAAGAAGCGAAAGAATTTGAAGAACGCGTTGTTACAATTAACCGTGTTGCGAAAGTTGTAAAAGGTGGTCGTCGTTTCCGTTTCACTGCATTAGTAGTAGTTGGAGATAAGAACGGTCGCGTTGGTTTCGGTACTGGTAAAGCACAAGAGGTACCTGAAGCAATCAAAAAAGCAGTTGAAGCAGCTAAAAAAGATTTAGTTGTAGTTCCACGTGTTGAAGGTACAACACCTCACACAATTACTGGACGTTTCAGTTCAGGCAGTGTATTTATGAAACCAGCTGCACCAGGTACTGGTGTAATCGCAGGTGGCCCTGTTCGTGCGGTATTAGAATTAGCGGGTATCACTGATATCTTAAGTAAATCTTTAGGTTCAAATACACCAATTAACATGGTTCGTGCTACAATCAATGGATTAAAAAACCTTAAAAATGCTGAAGATGTTGCGAAATTACGCGGCAAATCAGTAGAAGAATTATACAATTAAGGAGGGAAAATAAGTTATGGCTAAATTACAAATTACCCTCACTCGTAGTGTTATAGGTCGTCCAGAAACACAACGTAAAACTGTTGAAGCTTTAGGTTTGAAAAAAACAAACTCTTCAGTAGTTGTTGAAGATAACCCTGCTATTCGTGGGCAAATCAACAAAGTAAGTCACTTAGTGACAGTAGAAGAAAAATAATTTTAAGGAGGTGCCGATATGAAATTACATGAGTTAAAACCAGCAGAAGGTTCTCGTAAAGTTCGTAACCGCGTTGGACGTGGTGCAGCTACTGGTAACGGTAAAACTAGTGGTCGTGGACAAAAAGGACAAAAAGCGCGTTCAGGTGGTAGTGTAAGACCAGGCTTCGAAGGTGGACAATTACCATTATTCCGTCGCTTACCAAAACGAGGTTTTACTAACATCAACCGTAAAGAATATGCTATTGTTAACTTAGACCAACTTAATAAATTTGAAGATGGTACTGAAGTAACTCCTGCTTTATTAGTAGAATCTGGTGTAGTTAAGAGTGAAAAATCTGGTATTAAAATACTAGGTACTGGTTCTCTTGATAAAAAACTAACAGTTAAAGCTAGCAAGTTCTCTGCATCTGCAGCAGAAGCTATTGATGCAAAAGGCGGAGCACACGAGGTGATCTAATGTTTGTAACGCTTGTGAGCTTCTTTAAAACAAAAGAAGTTCGTAACAAGATCTTTTTTACTCTCGCAATGTTAGTTATTTTTAAAATAGGTACTTATATTCCAGCACCTGGTGTTAACCCAGCTGCTTTTGACAGTCAACAAGGTTCTCAAGGTGTCACTGACTTGTTAAATACATTTGGTGGCGGAGCCTTGAAGAACTTTTCTATCTTTGCCATGGGTATAATGCCTTATATTACTGCGTCAATCGTAATGCAGTTATTACAAATGGATATTGTTCCGAAGTTTTCAGAGTGGGCAAAACAAGGTGATGCAGGTAGAAAGAAACTTAATAACGTAACGCGTTATTTTGCTATTGTACTTGCTTTTATCCAATCTATTGGGATGGCTTTCCAATTTAATAATTATTTAAAAGGTCAATTGATCATGGATCAATCGATTCTTAGTTATTTATTAATCGCTGTTGTTTTAACAGCTGGAACAGCATTCTTAATATGGTTAGGTGAACAAATCACTCAATTCGGTGTTGGTAATGGTATTTCCATTATCATCTTCGCTGGTATTTTGTCTTCATTACCTTCATCACTAATCCAGTTTTATCAACAGGCCTTTGTTGGCCAAGATGATACTTCTATGGCTTGGTTGAAAGTAATTGGCTTAATTATTGGAATGATATTATTAACGGTTGGTGCAATATATGTACTACAAGCTATTCGTAAAATTCCAATTCAATATGCGAAGAAACAATCAGCACAACGATTAGGTTCACAAGCAACATATTTACCTTTGAAAGTTAACTCTGCAGGTGTTATCCCAGTTATCTTTGCAATGGCATTCTTCTTGTTACCAAGAACATTGACATTGTTTTTCCCTGACGCAAGTTGGGCGCAAAAGGTATCAGACGTGGCAAATCCATCGAATAACATTGGTATGATTGTGTACGTTGTACTCATCATAGCATTTACTTACTTCTATGCATTTGTACAAGTTAATCCTGAAAAGATGGCAGATAACCTGAAGAAACAAGGAAGTTATGTTCCAGGTATTAGACCTGGCGAACAAACCAAAAAATATATTACTAGAGTTCTCTATCGTTTAACTTTTGTCGGATCAATATTCTTAGCTGTAATAGCGATTCTGCCAATTATTGCAACGAAAGTAATGAGCTTACCACAGTCTATTCAGGTTGGTGGTACGAGCTTACTAATTGTAATTGGTGTAGCGATTGAAACAATGAAAAGTCTAGAAGCTCAAGTGAGCCAAAAAGATTATAGAGGCTTTGGTGGTAGATAAATTGTAGGAGGGCATTTATGAATATCATTTTAATGGGTTTACCTGGTGCAGGTAAAGGAACTCAAGCGAGTGAAATTGTTAAGAAATTCCCAATTCCACACATATCTACTGGTGACATGTTCAGAAAAGCGATTAAAGATGAAACGGATTTAGGTAAAGAAGCTAAATCGTACATGGATCGTGGAGAATTAGTCCCTGATGAAGTTACTGTGGGTATCGTTAAAGATAGAATATCTGAAGACGATGCGAAAAAAGGATTCTTACTTGACGGCTTTCCTCGTACTATTGAACAAGCTGAAGCATTAAGTAATATCATGAAAGAATTAGATAGAGAAATTGATGCTGTTATCAATATAGAGGTACCTGAAGAAGAATTAATGAACCGCCTCACTGGTCGTAGAATCTGTGAGAAATGCGGAACAACTTATCATCTTGTATTCAATCCTCCAAAAGTTGATGGTATTTGTGATCTTGACGGTGGTAAATTATATCAACGTGAAGATGACAACCCAGAAACAGTTGCTAATCGTTTAAACGTCAATGTAAAACAATCTAAACCTATCTTAGAATTCTATGATAATAAAAATGTTTTGAAAAACATTGATGGTTCTAGAGATATTAAAGTCGTTACAAACGACGTCATTGATATCTTAGAAGATTTAAAATAAGATCAACTTTGTACGGTCTATGTAATGTCAAAGGTATAATTAAATAAGAGTGACAATGCGATTACGTAATTCATTATATTTGTTAAACTGATTAACAACACTTATAGACACGTATGGTTAGAGTTGATTTTTGACGATAACCGACTATTTCATAAAGGGGGAAGTTAATTAATGGCTAAACAGGATGTAATTGAATTAGAAGGTACTGTATTAGATACTTTACCAAATGCAATGTTTAAAGTAGAATTAGAAAATGGTCATGAAATTTTAGCTCACGTAAGTGGTAAAATTAGAATGAATTATATTCGTATTCTACCTGGCGACAAAGTAACAGTAGAAATGTCTCCGTATGATTTAACACGCGGAAGAATTACGTATCGTTATAAATAATCGTCACTCCATAATATAGGGAGGTTTAAAAATGAAAGTAAGACCATCAGTAAAACCAATTTGCGAAAAATGTAAAGTCATTAAACGTAAAGGTAAAGTAATGGTAATTTGTAGCAACCCAAAACATAAACAAAGACAAGGTTAATAAAGAGAGGTGTAAATAATTATGGCACGTATTGCAGGAGTAGATATTCCACGTGAAAAACGTATTGTTATTTCATTAACTTATGTGTATGGTATCGGTACTACTACAGCTAACAAAATTGCTGAAGAAGCTAACGTATCACCAGAAACACGCGTTAAAGATTTAACTGATGATGAATTAGGTCGTATCCGTGAAATTGTTGACAACTATAAAGTAGAAGGTGACTTACGTCGTGAGCAAAACTTAAACATTAAACGTTTAATGGAAATCTCATCATACCGTGGTATCCGTCACCGTCGTGGATTACCAGTTCGCGGACAAAAAACAAAAAACAATGCTCGTACTCGTAAAGGCCCAGTTAAAACTGTAGCTAACAAGAAAAAATAATAGGTAAAGGAGGCAAAATTTAAATGGCACGTAAACAAGTATCTCGTAAACGTAGAGTGAAAAAGAATATTGAAAATGGTGTGGCACACATCCGTTCAACATTCAATAATACAATCGTAACTATTACTGATGAATTTGGTAATGCGTTATCATGGTCATCAGCAGGTGCATTAGGATTTAAAGGTTCAAAAAAATCAACTCCATTTGCAGCTCAAATGGCATCAGAAACTGCTTCAAAAACAGCTATGGAACATGGTTTAAAATCTGTTGAAGTTACTGTAAAAGGTCCAGGTCCTGGTCGTGAATCAGCTATCCGTGCGTTACAATCAGCTGGATTAGAAGTAACTGCAATCCGTGACGTTACTCCAGTACCACATAATGGTTGTCGTCCGCCAAAACGTCGTCGCGTATAATTTTATTGTTATTGTCGCAGGTCACTGAGAAATACAGTAAAAATCAATCGACGTAAACAAGGAGGATATTTGTAAATGATTGAAATCGAAAAACCTAGAATTGAAACAATTGAAATTAGTGAAGATGCTAAATTCGGTAAGTTCGTTGTTGAACCACTAGAACGTGGCTACGGTACTACACTAGGAAACTCCTTACGTCGTATCCTACTATCTTCATTACCAGGTGCAGCCGTTAAGTACATTGAGATCGAAGGCGTATTACACGAATTCTCAGCAATAGACAATGTCGTTGAAGATGTATCTACAATTATTATGAACATCAAAAAACTAGCATTGAAAATCTATTCTGAAGAAGATAAAACTTTAGAAATTGATGTTAAAGATGAAGGCGATGTAACTGCAAGTGACATTACTCATGATAGTGATGTTGAAATTTTAAATCCTGAGATTAAAATTGCAACAGTTTCAAAAGGTGGACATTTAAAAATCCGTCTAGTTGCTAACAAGGGTAGAGGTTACGCATTAGCAGAACAAAACAAAACTAGTGATTTACCAATTGGTGTAATTCCAGTCGACTCACTTTATTCTCCAGTTGAACGTGTTAACTACACTGTAGAAAACACACGTGTGGGTCAAAGTAGTGATTTTGATAAATTGACATTGGATGTTTGGACAAATGGTTCAATTACACCACAAGAGTCAGTTTCATTAGCTGCAAAAATCTTAACTGAACACTTGAATATCTTCGTTGGATTAACTGATGAAGCACAAAATGCTGAAATCATGATTGAAAAAGAAGAGGATCAAAAAGAAAAAGTACTTGAAATGTCTATTGAAGAATTAGACTTATCAGTACGTTCATACAATTGCTTAAAACGTGCAGGTATCAACTCTGTTCAAGAATTAGCTGATAAATCTGAAGCAGATATGATGAAAGTACGTAATTTAGGTCGTAAATCTTTAGAAGAAGTTAAGTATAAACTTGAAGACCTAGGTTTAGGTTTAAGAAAAGAAGATTAATATAAAGGAGGTTAACTCATGGGTTACAGAAAATTAGGTCGTACTTCTGATCAACGTAAA
This sequence comes from Staphylococcus sp. LKG4-2, assembly GCF_050955665.1. Lineage (NCBI taxonomy): Bacteria > Bacillati > Bacillota > Bacilli > Caryophanales > Staphylococcaceae > Staphylococcus > Staphylococcus sp. LKG4-2. The sequence goes on from NZ_CP194532.1 coordinate 924,060, forward strand.
GCGATGTTACGTGACTTAGCTACTTCACTTATCGTTAGTGAACGTGTTGAAACTACAGAAGCGCGTGCAAAAGAATTACGTAGTGTTGTTGAAAAATTAATCACTTTAGGTAAAAAAGGCGATTTAGCTTCACGTCGTCAAGCAGCTAAAACTTTACGTAATGTTGAAATCTTAAACGAAGATGAAACAGTACAAACTGCATTACAAAAATTATTCGGTGAAGTTGCTGAACGTTATACAGAACGTCAAGGCGGTTACACTCGTATTCTTAAAGTAGGTCCTCGTCGCGGCGATGGTGCTGAATCAGTAATTATTGAATTAGTTTAATTTAAATACATGTACTACTATATATAAAGCAAATGAGTGCAACGATAATGTTTGCCACATACAAATATTGTCTAGCTCAGAGTACCCCATCAAAACTAAATAAAACTTTAAAGCGTGAACTCAAAAATTATGATGGGGTGCGCGCTTTTTTATATTATTAGACCCCCTTAATTCCAAAGGAATTTAGGGGGTCTTATGCAATTGCGGAGCAATAGTAATCGACTGAACCTTAATTCCAAAGGAATTTAGGGGGTCTTATGCAATTGCGGAGCAATAGTAATCGACTGAACCTTAATTCCAAAGGAATTTAGGGGGCCTAATGCAATTGCGGAGCAATAGTAATCGACTGAACCTTAATTCCAAAGGAATTTAGGGGGTCTTATGCAATTGCGGAGCAATAGTAATCGACTGAACCTTAATTCCAAAGGAATTTAGGGGGTCTTATGCAATTGCGGAGCAATAGTAAACCACTGAACCATAATTCCAAAGGAATTTAGGGGGTCTTATGCAATTGCGGAGCAATAGTAAACCACTGAACCTTAATTCCAAAGGAATTTAGGGGGTCTTATGCAATTGCGGAGCAATAGTAATCGACTGAACCATAATTCCAAAGTAATTTAGGGAATCTTATGCAATTGCGAGCAATAGTAAACATTAATTATTGCAACTTAAACACGTTTTTAAATTAGAATACGGATTGATTTTGTCACAATGATTAACTATCTAAACTTTCTTTAGATTACCTTTTCATGTAAAATAGATAAGGTATATAAAAAGCGTTATGATTAATTGGGAGGCTAGAGATATGGATACGCATGACAATATTATTACATTTAACCATGTTAGATTTAAATATAATAGTGATGAGCCACTTGCGTTAAATGATGTATCTTTTGGCATTCCAAAAGGGAAATGGACTTCAATTGTTGGTCATAATGGTTCTGGTAAATCTACGATTGCAAAATTAATGGTCGGTATTGAAAAACCTAGTGATGGGCATATTTATTTTCGTAATCAATGTATTAACCAACAAAATTTGAGTGATTTGAGACAGCATATAGGCATTGTCTTTCAAAATCCAGAAAATCAGTTTGTGGGTTCTACAGTAGCGTTCGATGTCGCTTTTGGACTTGAAAATAATAGCGTCTCATATGACGATATGCAACGTATAGTGCCCAAAGCGTTGGAAGACGTTGAAATGTTAGATAGAGCAGATTATGAGCCACAGTCACTCTCTGGTGGTCAAAAACAACGGGTTGCAATTGCTGGTGTTCTTGCACTAAATACAGATGTAATTATATTGGATGAGGCAACGTCTATGTTAGATCCTGCAGGAAGAAAAGAACTTATTAGTTTAATCCATCGCTTGAAAGAAGAAAAAGAGGTTACAATCATTTCTATTACACATGACTTAACTGAAGCTGCAGAAGCAGATTATTTAGTTGTCTTAAATGATGGTGAAGTATATCAAACAGGTAAGCCGCATGATGTATTTAATGATGGAGACGGTTTGACGGAAATTGGGTTAGATTTACCTTTTTCTATTCGCATGGCACGTACTTTGTTGGGGAGCACGGATTTTATAACTTATGAAGGGCTGGTAAAAAAAATATGACAGTCAAATTTAGTCAAGTAAGTTATGTATATCAAAAGGGTACCCCATTTGAACATGTAGCTTTAAGGGATATTGAAACTACATTTCAACAAGGGAAATATTACGCAGTCATAGGTCAAACTGGTTCTGGTAAATCGACATTAATCCAGCATTTTAATGGTTTACTTAAACCTTCTACCGGTAAATTGCAAATCGATGATATAACCATTACCCATAAAACTAAGGATAAAGTATTGAAACAAATTCGTAAGCGTATCGGTGTTGTGTTCCAATTTCCTGAATCACAACTCTTTGAAGATTCAGTAGAAAGAGAAATATTGTTTGGTCCAAAAAACTTTAATATGCCTATAGATGAAGTGAAAGCACGTGCATATAAGCTATTAATCGATTTTGGTTTTAGTAGAGATATATTGCAGCAATCACCTTTTCAGATGTCTGGTGGTCAGATGCGAAAAATTGCTATAACATCTATATTGGCTATGGATCCAGATATCGTTATATTAGATGAACCTACGGCTGGACTTGATCCAAAAAGTAGAGATCAAATAATGAAAATGATTAAAAAACTGCAAGTAGAACAAAATAAAACAATCATACTTGTGACACACGAAATGAATGATGTTGCAAAATATGTGGATGAAATAAAAATAATGAAACAAGGTCAACTCGTCGAAGAATGCTCACCTAGAAAGTTGTTTAGTGATACGAATTATGTTAATCAATTGCATTTAGATGTTCCAGATGTTGTAAAATTGCAAAGAGATATTGAGGATAAATATCAATATTATTTCAATAAAATAGCATTAACAGAAGATGAATTTATTGATATGTATAAGGAGTGGCAAGAAGATGAAAGATAAGTTTATAATTGGACGCTATCTTCCTTTAAATACAATTATCCATCATTTGGATCCTAGAGCTAAATTAATATTTGTATTTTTATTTATTGTGTTAATATTTTTTGCACACTCATTTGGAACATATTTATGGTTATTTATTTTGATAATTAGCATTATGAAATTAGCACATATAAAATTTTGGTTCTTAATTAAGGGATTAACACCAATATGGATATTTTTAATATTTACCTTTCTTATGCATTTATTTCTAACTAAAGGTGGTTCACGCATATTTGAAATAGGATTTATTTCTATAGATATACAGGGTATTCTAGAAGGTATCTATATTGTACTTAGACTGATGTTTATTATCATGATATCAACGATTATGACCTTAAGTACAAGTCCGATAGATTTGACTGATGCGTTCGAACGATTATTATCACCGCTTAAAATTGTTAAAATACCAGTACATCAATTGAGTATGATGATGTCCATTGCACTTAGATTTATACCAACATTAATGAATGAATTAGATAAAATTATTTTAGCGCAAAAATCACGTGGTTCAGAAATAAGTTCAGGTGGACTTATTAACAGAATCAAAGCATTTATACCCTTACTTATCCCATTATTTATTTCAGCTTTCCAAAGAGCAGAAGATTTAGCTATAGCCATGGAAGTAAGAGGGTACGATACTCAAAAAATACGTACCAGCTATCGCAGATTAGAGTGGCAGTTTAAGGATACAATTACATTAATTTTGATTATACCCATTGCCATTATATTATTTGGTTTTAAATATTTAGGAGTGTAATAACAGATGCGAGTCTTAGTTAATATTTCATACCAAGGGAGCCAGTTTCTTGGTTTCCAAATTCAGCAACACGGAAGAACCATTCAACAGCAATTTGAAAAGATATTAAAACGCATGCATAAGCATGAGGTAAGAATACATCCAAGTAGTAGAACCGACAGAGGCGTACATGCGATTGAACAGTATTTTCATTTTGATACAGAATTAAATATTCCAGAACAGCAATGGCAATATGCAATGAACCGTGCGCTACCAGATGATATTTATGTCAATGATGTTTCTTTTGTTAATGATGATTTTCATTGTAGATATGATTGCGTTGGAAAATCTTATCGTTATAAGATTTATCAATCAGCCCATAAAGATCCATTTCTTTGTGGATTAAAAACTTATGTGCCTGAACAGTTAGATATTGAAAAGATGAATATGGCAGCGCAACATTTTATAGGCACACATGATTTCACAGGCTTTTGTTCTCAGAAGACTGAGGTTGAAAGTAAGATAAGAACATTATATGAAAGTCGCATAGAAAAGACAGAAAGTGGCTTTGACTATATTGTCACAGGCTCTGGATTCCTATATAATATGGTACGTGTGTTAATTGCATTTTTAATAGAAGTGGGTAAAGGCAAGAGAGAACCACAAGAGGTCCCACAGTTATTAGAAGCAAGAGATCGTAATCAAGTTCCCTTTACCGCACCGGCTGAAGGATTGTACTTAGAGAAGATTTATTTAACACCCAATGAATTAATTCAAGACTTTGGTAATAATATAAAAATACATCAAAAAAAATCATCACAAAATCTTTAAATTAGATTGACAAAACGACAGAAAAATTATACGATTACTAACGGTATTGTTTTATATCACCCACGATAAGCCCCGGAATCTTATTGTGTAACACGATATAGAAGCACGTAGAAACAAACAATTAATAAAATAAATGAAATCTAAGTTTTAAAAAGTATAAACTATTAAACGAGAAACATTTATTCATTCTAGGAGGACAATTATATGCGTCAAACATTTATGGCTAATGAATCAAACATTGAGCGCAAATGGTATGTTATTGATGCTGAAGGTAAAACACTTGGTCGTTTATCATCAGAAGTAGCAGCTATTTTACGCGGTAAAAATAAAGTAACTTATACACCACACGTTGATACAGGTGATTACGTAATCGTCATCAACGCTTCAAAAATCCATTTCACTGGTAATAAAGAGCGCGATAAAATGTACTATCGTCACTCTAACCACCCAGGTGGAATTAAATCAATTTCAGCTGGTGAGTTAAAAGCGAATAACCCAGAACGTTTACTTGAAAATTCAATTAAAGGAATGCTACCAAGCACTCGTTTAGGTGAAAAACAAGGTAAAAAATTATTTGTATATGGTGGCGCTGAACATCCACACGCTGCACAACAACCAGAAAACTACGAGTTACGTGGTTAATTAAAAGGAGGAAATTACATTGGCACAAGTTGAATATAGAGGCACAGGCCGTCGTAAAAACTCAGTAGCACGTGTACGTTTAGTACCAGGCGAAGGTAATATTACTGTAAACGGTCGCGATGTACGTAGCTATTTACCATTCGAATCATTAATTTTAGACATTAACCAAGCATTCGATGTAACAGAAACTAAAGGTAACTATGATGTATTAGTTAACGTTCAAGGTGGAGGATTTACTGGACAAGCTCAAGCAATCCGTCACGGAATTTCTCGTGCATTATTAGAAGCTGATCCTGAATACAGAGGTTCTTTAAAACGCGCTGGATTACTTACTCGTGACCCACGTATGAAAGAACGTAAAAAACCAGGTCTTAAAAAAGCTCGTCGTTCACCACAATTCTCAAAACGTTAATATTACCGAAACTGTTGCGAATCTATTGTTCGCTTACAGATTTGGTACACGAGTTGCAACAGCAATTTGTGTTCAAATTAATCATCGTTTTAAAGCTCCAGCATAAGCTGGAGCTTTTTTTATTTATTATAGATATCACAATGACTACTAAATGATGCTTATTTGAGTCATTTAATCTATAATAGTAGTACACAATTTTTTAATTTGGAGTACGAATATGAAAAAGAGAACAGCGATATATACAACTATCGTAATGATGATTATTTTATTTGTCATCATTACAATTTCAATTTTTAAATTTAACGACAATAGAAAAATTAGTCATAACGATCGTAGTCATATACCCACGTTTTATTTACATGGTTATGCAGGTACAGGAAACTCAATGAAGTTATTAGTGAACGCTGCTCACCAATCAGATAATGAAAAAGATGTTGTTAGGGCAAGGGTATCTCGAAATGGAATGGTGACATTTGAAGGGGATTTAAATTTTAATGCGAAAAATCCAATCATTGACATTATTTTAGAAGATAATACAAATAAAGATTTAAACAAAAATGCACAGTGGATTCGAAATGTCATCATTGCGACCATGACACAGTATCATTTTAATAAATTTAATTTTGTAGCACACTCCATGGGTAATCAATCTTTCAGTTATTATATGTTGAATTATGGTGATGATCTGCATTTACCAAAACTAAATAAACAAGTTAGTTTAGCAGGAAATTTTAACGGCGAAGTAGACATCAATGGTTTAGATTTAAATATAACATTGAACAATCAAGGAAAACCTAATTTAATGTTAAAAGATTATAAAGATATATTACCAATGAAGCATGAATATCCTAAAGATGCTCATGTGTTAAATATTTATGGTGATATTGGCAATGGCACACATTCAGATGGACGTGTAACAAATGTATCTTCAAAATCGTTGGAATATTTACTAGGAGATCACATAGCAAGTTATGAAACCTTTAAAGTGACGGGCCCTCAAGCAGAGCATAGTGAATTACATGATAATCAAACTGTCATAGATAAAATCAACACATTTTTATGGGGAAATGAAAAGCATTAACAAAATAAGCCAGTGTCTACCCAATCATCATGTTGGTAGCACTGGCTTATTTAAGCATTAGCTTTAGATAATAAATTTAATAATGATTTACGATTTTCTTCACCAAATACGTGTGGTTGAATCATGATTTCGTCAATATCAAAATCTGTCATCATTAATTTTAATTTTGAGATGACTTCATCTGGAGAACCTACGATAACTCTATTTTGATGTTGTTCTATTTTTTCTAATTCGCGGGACGAATATTTTCGTTGTGCTGCATAAGAGGTCGACGGATAAAATTTAGGTTGATCCAAGTAGTTAATTCGCAGTAACCATAGATGAAAAGCATGTGCTAATGACTCACGCTGACTTGCGTCGGTAGCTGTTATGACGAAAGAAGACATAATTACATATGACTGTTTTGCTGGGTGATATTGTTTGAACAACCAACGATAATGATTAATCACTGATTGTATTTGATTTTTATTTTGCCCCATGTTGGCAATGACAAAAGAGAGTCCTTGTTTAGCCGCAAGTGTAGCGCTTGTTTTACTTGTACCTAAGATGAACATATCCGGTTTGGTTTCTATTATCGGTGTGGCACGTAAATCCTTATAACGGTGGTTACTATCTGTGTCATCATTAAAATAATGTATTAAATCTTTAATTTGCGTTAAGTAGTCAGGTTGCTCTGATTTAAATTCATTTAGTGCTTGATTGACATTTTTATAACTTGGAGAATGACCAGTACCTATGTTTACACGGTTAGGATGGCGTGCTTCCATAACTTTAAATATTTCAGCGACTTTATAGGCACTATAGTGAGGCAACATGATACCGCCACTGCCAATTTTAATCGATGTCGTATTTTCTAATAAAGACATCATTAGCATTTCAGGTGCGCTAGAAGCAACAGACAATACTTGGTGATGTTCTGCAATCCAATAACGTTGATAACCTAATTGTTCGGATAATTGTGCTAAAGCTACAGCGTGATTGATTGCGTCTGTTGCACTACGTCCTTCAAATATTGGAACATAATCTAATATACTTAGTTTCACAATAGATTTCCCCAATCTTCAATATTAAGTTTAATTTGTATAATATAGCCAAATCATAACATGAGCTGATAAGTCTAAATAAGCGATTTGATTGATAGAACAAAACTATCTCTATAGAATATAAGAAAAGAGTGAATGGAGGCAATATAATGAAAACAGAAAGAATCGTATTAGCCAAAAGACCAGAAGGTATTCCTTCTAATGATGTATTCAAGTATGAAACAGTTGAAGTTGGTATGCCAGATAGTGAAGAAATACAAATTGAGACGCTCTATATTTCAGTAGATCCATACATGAGAGGTCGAATGGATGATAGTAAATCATATATTACACCATTCCAATTAAATGAACCAATGAATGGTCACATCGTTGGTAAAGTAACTGAATCCAATGCGGATGGGTTCAATAAAGGTGACATTGTTACAGGTACTTTCCCTTGGCAAAAAGTTGTGAATGTAAAAGCAAAGCATGCCATTAAGGTTACGCAAACGAATATCCCTTTATATTTATATCTAAGTGTACTAGGTATGACGGGACAAACGGCATATCATGGTTTATTAAAAATTGGACAACCCCAAGAAGGAGAAACGGTTGTAGTATCAGCCGCTTCAGGTGCGGTAGGTTCAGTAGTGGGTCAGATAGCTAAATTAAAAGGCGCACACGTAGTGGGGATTGCTGGTGGCAAAGAAAAAACGAACTACTTAACTGAGTCTTTAGGATTTGATGAGGCTGTTGACTATAAAGCAGATAACTTTTCAGAAGCACTGTCCAAAGCAGTACCTAATGGTGTAGATGTTTACTTTGAAAATGTTGGCGGTACTGTCGGAGATGAAGTAATGAAACACTTAAATCAATTTGCACGTATACCTGTGTGCGGTGCTATTTCAGGTTACAATAATACAGAAATAGAATATGGCCCACGTATTCAGCCAATTATTATTAAATCACAGGCCTTAATGCAAGGCTTTATCGTGGCAAATTATGCCGATGATTTTGCTAATGCAAGTAAAGAACTTGCGCAATGGGTACAACAAGATAAGATTAAAACAAAAACTTCAGTAATGGAAGGATTCGACAATGTACCAGAAGCCTTTAGAAACTTATTTACAGGTGATAACTTTGGTAAACAAGTCGTTCAAGTTTCGGATAATAACTAATTATTAAGGAGATGCATGTTATGAAAGCGATTGGTGCAGATAAAAATTTTAATTTAGATGAAGGTAATTTATTTTACGAGTTTGATACTGAAACGCCACAACCAAAGCAATATGAATTACTGGTTCGTGTTAAAACAATCAGTGTGAATCCGGTAGATACAAAAATAAGAAAAACACCAGTAGAGCATGCACCACGCATATTGGGCTATGATGGTGTAGGTATTGTTGAGGCGGTAGGACCAGATGTAAGCTATTTTAATGTTGGTGATGAGGTATATTATTCTGGATCTCCAAAATATCAAGGGTCTAACCAAGTTTTGCAATTAGTAGATGAACGATTAGTAGCTAAAAAACCAAAGAATATATCAAATGTGGAAGCGGCAAGCTTGCCTTTAACAGGACTTACAGCATATGAAACATTATTTGATGCTTTTAAAATTTCATTTAATCCAGAAGAAAACAAAGGTAAATCTATCTTAATTATTAATGGTGCAGGCGGTGTAGGAAGTATCGCTACGCAAATCGCAAAGCATTACGGTTTAAATGTTATTACAACAGCATCACGTGAAGAAACAATTAATTGGTCCAAAGATATGGGTGCAGACATTGTGCTTAACCATAAAAATGATTTAGCTGAAGAATTCAAGAAATATGAAATAAGTGAAGTAGATTATATCTTCTGTACATTTGATACGGATATGTACTATGAAAAGATGATTGAATTAGTAAAACCTAGAGGCACGATAGTTACGATTGTAGCCTTTAACAATAAGCAAGATTTAAACTTACTCAAACCTAAAAGTATTACATTCACACATGAATTCATGTCAGCCCGTCCAATTCATGAAACAGAAGATATGCAAATACATCGTGATTATTTAACAGATATAACTGAAAAAATCGAAGCGGGTATTTATAAACCAACTGTTACAGAAGTGATTGAAGGTTTAACTGTCGATCATTTATACGAGGCGCATGTTAAACTTGAAAACCAAGGAATGATAGGCAAACTGGTTATTAAACTATAAGTGTAAACAAAGTCATTTTATTTAAACATGCAATATAAACGTATTATAAACATCTTTTAAATTAGGCCACTTAGCAATGGTTAATTTAAAAGATGTTTTTTTAATTTCGAAGCGTGATTATTAATATTTAATTATCTGTAACACTGTTCGCTGTATACGAATATATTCAAAAAGATAGGGTATGTATCATACATAAAGTATAGGGAGTGTGTAAATTTGATATGCGTCTAAATAAATTAACAGTGGTATTTTGGGTAGCATTACTAATCTGTACGCTATTTGTGGTGTATGGTGCAGTTTTACCTAAGCAACTTGAAATGGTTACGCAAAATATTACGAATTTTATTGCAGTCAATTTTGGCTGGTATTATTTATTACTTGTATTATTTATTTTAATTGTTTGTGTTTATTTATTATTTTCAAGGTATTCATCTATTACTTTAGGGGAAGAAGGAGAAGATCCTGAATTCTCTTTAAAATCATGGTTTGCCATGTTATTTAGTGCGGGTATGGGTATCGGTTTAGTATTTTGGACAACTGCAGAACCTATTAGCCATGCATTCACTTTAACACCGTTACATAAGGCAGGTACACAAACCGCCATAAATGAAGCTATGCAATTCTCATTTTTCCATTGGGGCGTTCATGCTTGGGCTGTATATGGCATAGTTGGACTTGTATTTGCTTATTTTAATTTTCATAAAGGTTATCCAGGTTTAGTAAGTGCTACACTAACACCTATTTTAGGAACTAAAATGATGAGAGGACCTATAGGTGGTTCGATAGATGTCTTAGCTATCATTGCCACAGTTACAGGTGTAGCAGCAACATTGGGATTTGGTGCTTTACAAATCAATGAAGGCTTGCATTTCTTATTCGATATTCCGTCGAATTTTGTAACACAAGTCATTATTATTGTGATAGCAACCGTATTATTCACATGGTCAGCGTGGTCTGGTATTGATAAAGGGATCAAAAATCTAAGTAATATCAATATGATTTTAGCTTTTATTGTATTACTTGTTCTATTTTGTGTCGGACCAACATTGAATATTTTAAATACGTTTACCAATTCATTGGGAGACTATATTGCGAATTTCTTTAATATGAGTTTACGTATCCCACAAGCAGGCGGAGAAAAATTCCAATGGCTACAACAATGGACGATATTCTATTGGGCATGGTGGATTTCATGGGCACCATTTGTAGGTATATTTATTGCACGTGTTTCTAGAGGTAGAACGATTAAAGAATTTATACTGGGGGTACTATTTGTACCAGCAGTTGTTTGTTTCTTATTTTTTGCAGTCTTTGGTGCGTCTGCCATCTATTTACAACAAAATGGAATTGCCAATATTGCAAAAGAAGCAACCGAAACAGCGACATTTGCGACGTTAGAACATTTTCCATTAGGGTTTGTACTCAGTATAGTGACATTAGTCATTATTATGATTTTCTTTGTAACTTCAGCTGACTCAGCTACGTATGTTTTAGGTATGCTTAGTTCGAAGGGCAGTATCAATCCTTCAGGTTTTGTTAAAGTAAGTTGGGGCATTATTTTAGCATTATTCGCTATGATTATGATCTATACTGGCGGCACGCAATCTATTCAGAACTTATTAATCATCGCAGCCTTGCCATTCTCGATTGTTATTATATTTATGATTTGGTCACTTTTTAAATCATTATCTATTGAAAAACCAAGGCCTAGTAATAAATTAATGATTTCAGATGATAAGCTTTTACAATATCGTAAAGCAAATCAGGAAGATAAATTTGAACAAAATAGTAAATAAGCAAAATTTAATAGTGAGTCCCAATTTGTTTTGCCAAAATTGTTAAAAATAAAATTCAATAAAAATGTTTCTAAGAATTTTTTTAAGGGTATTTATTCTGTATGACAAGTACATATTATCAAAGCATAGGAGGTGTCATACGAGGTGAAACGACTTAAGAATTTTATCCTTGGCCTTTTAATCGTAGTAATTGTTGGCTTTTTACTCTTTATGTATATTAAAGATTCCAGAATAACTCAGTATCAAGATTATTTTACTCAGTTTAACTGGTTTGAACCAACACTTATTGGATTAGCCGCATTACTTATTATTATTGGTCTCATTTTAGTATTCAGCTTGTTTAAACCTACGTATAGAAAACCTGGACTTTATAAAGATTTTGAAGATGGTCATATTTATGTGTCTAGAAAAGCGGTTGAAAAATCAGCTTACGATACACTTACACAATATGATCAAATACGTCAACCAAACGTCATTGCTAAACTTTATAACAAGAAGAAGAAATCTCACATTGCTTTAAAAGCAGATTTCTTTGTTCCTGGCGATGTTCAGGTTAAATCTTTAACAGAAGAAATTAGAAATGACATCAAGCAAAATGTTGAGCATTTTACAGAACTACCTGTTTCTAAATTAGAGGTTAACGTTAGAGATCAAAAAACTTCAGGCAAACGTGTGTTGTAAGGGAGGGTTATCATGGCTAACAATAATAACCAAAATGGACAAGATTCTACACAAGAAGTGGTTGATTTTTTCAAAACTTTTAAATGGAGAATTATCGGCTTCTTGGCATTCTTAATCATTGCGATTTTATTCCTAACTTTAGGTTTTTGGAGTACAATTTTAATTTTAGTATTATGTTTGATTGGAATAGGAATCGGGTATACTAAAGACCGTAAGCAAGACTTTTTAAATTTCCTTAATCGATGGAGTTAATCGATTAAAATGATGTAACAAAGTAGTAGTGATTATTAAGTATTTATAAAATAAATTTTATTTAACAAAGTAGTAGTGATTATTAAGTATTTATAAAATAAATTTTATTTAACAAAGGAGAATGTATTATGGCAGTAGATAACAACAAAGCTAAACAAGCTTATGACAACCAAACAGGTGTAAATGAGAAAGAACAAGAACAAAGACAAGAGCAACAAAATCAACAACCTGAGTTCACTAATAAATTATCATTTTCTGATGAAGTAATTGAAAAAATTGCTGGTATTGCAGCACGTGAAGTTAGTGGTATTTTAGAAATGAAAGGCGGATTTGTCGACAACATTTCTAGCTCATTCGGTAGCAACAACAATGTATCACAAGGCGTTAGTGTTGAAGTTGGTGAAAAACAAGCTGCTGTTGACTTAAAAGTTGTTTTAGAATATGGCGAATCAGCTCCAAAAATCTTCCGTAAAGTAACTGACTTAGTTAAAGAACAAGTTAAATATATTACTGGTCTTGACGTAGTTGAAGTTAACATGCGCGTTGAAGATGTAATGACTAAAAAAGAATGGTCTCAAAAAAATGAAAAAAGCCAAAGCTCAAACAATGAGGACAAAGGTTTACAATAATTAATTGAGAATCTAATAAAAGTACCGATAAAGCCTAGGCTTTATCGGTACTTTTTTCGTATTTAAAATTAATATAAACACATTCATTCAATCTATTTTTACTTTAATCTAGCGGACGGTAAAGTGGGTTATCGACTTTGATGTACGTATAATAGTCTGCTTCATCTTCTAATCTCATTGTCGTTACACATTTATAATCAATTTTCGAAGCAAATAAAATGGATTCAATTGATTTGATTCTAGTCGTATTATCCATAGTTTGTGAGATTACTTGAAGTTTTTCATGAAGCATATTGCTAATCATAGACCAAATTGAAGTCTCCAAGTCTTTACTTTCACTAGCCTGAGCTATGGATACGATGAGTTCACCGAGATGATTTTGGATACTTGAATAGAAGACTTTGTTAAATACGGTTTGAGATTGATCAGTTAATATTAATGACTTTTCATGAAATGTATCGGTAGAATAACCCATGCTATTTAGATAGTACTCATCAATACGTAATCCCTCAAAATCCCTAATATAGAGCTTATCTATAGAACCATCATGTTTAAATGTCGCAATTGAATTTTGTAAGTGAGCTTCTAAAGCGATGCCATATTTTACATATAACGGTAATGCTAAATCTATTAATGCTTGAGCATACGATTGCATCCATTGGATACTCGCCTCATCATAACTCTCGAATTGATGTGCTTTTTTGTATTTTTTAATTAATGTCCATATAGGTGTTTCACTATTATTGATATAGTTAGCAACAAGACTTGATGGAATCATCGGTATGGTATTGCTTTGAATAGATTTATAAATGTTTTCACGAAATAGTGTACCTAATTGTTCACTTTTAATGGTTTGTATCGATTCGGCGTCTTGCGGATTATAAAAATGTATACCTGCGAGCTCATCAATCGTATCTGCCTTAATATTTTTAAAGAGACTATCTGTGCTTTTAATATTATTTAATATTCTTGTAACTTGTGGCCCATTAATTGTTGTCTGTTCAGATAAAGTACGAATTTCACCAGTAATGTGAACATTAGTGGATAACTTGATATGTGGTAATGTTTCTGGTAATTCAGGCATCAGCGTTCTAAATGATAAACCTGCAAAATAATCTAATTCGTAGTCAACAGGGATAATGAGTCCTTTTTCAAGTTCTTGAATATAATCTTGTTTTAAAATTTCATCATATTGCCATGGATGTACAGCCATCGCGTAGTAATTATCAACTTTGTCATTACCGAGTATTTTAACTGCTGAATCATGTAAACCATCAAAGCAATTGTAGACTAAGTCATTATAATTATTATTTAAAGCATGTGTTTTAGCGATATTTTTATGAATTAATATAAATTGCAATTTGATGTTATTTGCAAATTCAGAAGAATAAGCAATTGCAGTTTCAGGTGTCATACCTTTACGTAATTTGGCACCTGGATGTAATGGATGACCTTCGACAACTGCTTGCTCAGACCTTAAATACGGATCGGCCGATGCGTAAATGAGTTCACACAACGGTTCGCTATCATCAGTCAGTGTATACGCCTGATAACTTAATGCTATGGCCATATTAGCTACGCTATTATCCATATCTTCTTTGAACTGCATACTTGCCTCATTATCTAAGTGAGGTGCTTCTAATAAAATACACGATAATATTTCACTTGGATGTAATATACGATGATATTCATTATTTTGTTCAAAATAAAATGGCCCTGTCACATTAATTCTGTCGAAGGCATGTTGTCCTAAAATAGGTGCATATAACTTTCTTTGTGCATGTGGGAATGAAATTGTTAATACTTTCGTATGTGGTGTGGCTATTGTGAAAGATAACTGTTTAGTATCAATGATTTCACTGTAATCTCGGCAATTAACTAAATTCTCCCGATGCATTGAAGTTATCAATCTTTGTGAAATTTTATCTCGACTTTCTATTAATATAGAATTAAATGCCTCTGCCCAAGTAGGGTTTACAGATTGTATATAAGACAGCGCATATTGTTCATCATTAGTAAGTTTATTAATTAAATTGTTGTCGTTTATTTTGGAATTCATAATGCACCTCTAAAAAAATTATTTTACAAACGTATAAGATATTTGTATAATCCATATTATCGATAATGATAATTATTATCAATTAAAAACAGGAGGAATTACATGGCAAAGTATTTTTTTCCAAGTTCATTCTTACTGTTTTTAGGGAACTGGATTGGACAAATTACGCTGAATTGGTATGTATTTACTTTATATCATAACGCAATTTATCTCGGATTAATTAATTTTTTCCGACTCGTACCCATTTTGCTCATAAGTGTATGGGCGGGCAGTTTGGCAGATAAATATGAAAAAGGTAATCTTTTAAAAATAACTGTATCAGCGTCTTGCATATTAACTACTATACTATGTATTTTAACATTTCAACATGCAAAACTACCTATTGTTGTATTTTTAATTTATGCGCTTGGGCGGGGAATAATGAGCGCTATAGAAACACCAGTACGTCAAGCAGTGCTACCAGATTTAACTCAAAGATTAACGACGACTCAGGCTGTTGCTTATCACTCATTTATTATTAATATTTGTAGATCGATTGGACCCGCCATCGCAGGTTTTATCATGGCTACTTACAATGCAGAAATAAGTTTTGGCGTTCAAGCGTTTTGCTATCTTGTATCACTCATACTTTGTTTGCCATTGAACTTTAGTGAGCATATAATAGCTAAGGAAAATACAGATGTAAGCATAAAATATGTGATGACATATTTTAAAGAAAATTTAGAAGGATCTAGAATCTTTGTGACGTCATTATTGATTATGGCAACTGGATTTACCTATACAACGTTATTACCAGTATTAACGGATAAAACATTTCCCAACCAAGTGACTATTTTTGGGAGTGCTATGACGTGTTGTGCGATAGGTGGTATTATTGCAACCATGATTTTACCTAATATTTTAGAGAAAGTATCAATGGTGAAAATGTATTACGTGAGTTCGATTTTATTCGGAGTATCACTGCTTTGTACAATTAGCAGTCAAATTTGGTTGTTATTTACATCTATATTCTTTATAGGTCTTTTTAGCCAATGGGCACGCACTACAAATAGAATTTACTTCCAACATAGAGTGAAAGCAGAACATAGAGGTAAAATACTCAGCGTCGTAATGATGGACAGAGGGATGATTCCTTTAGGCGCAATGGTCATGAGTTTCTTGGCAGAATTTATCGGGATTATTGAAACTTTCGTCATCATGGGTATAAGTACATTTATCATCGCATTCGTATTTAGTGTGATTAGTAGACAAAGAAAAAATGGAGGCAGTATTGTATGATGCATCAAACGTGGCAGTTAGCAGATAGAAATGTACAATATCGTATTTTTAATGCAATTATTAAAGAACAAATTTTTCCTGAAAACATGTTTTTTAACGAGTATGAGCATTTTGTTGAATTGCAAATTCATGGCCAAGTGTTGAAATTACAAAAATCTAGAAAAAGTGCTATGGAAAGATATGAATTTTATGGTGCTATCTCCTATATCAAAGGTAAAGTAGAGACTGAGATTGCTTCATTAGAACAACTTTTAACTGTACTGGATACTCATTTTGATATTCCAATTAGTCAAAGATTAACTGAAGAATTGCTATCCAGTAGAGAAGGGTTCGCATTAACGTATGAACACTTTAATCATAGACAATCGCTAATTCATGCAACACTTAAATTTTCAAAAATGCCTGAAACAATTAATTTCTTTTCATGGCTTCAACATATGGCAGATACTGAACAAATTAATGACTTAAGTTATTCAGAAAGTCTTGTCATCGAAGGTCATCCAACACACCCTTTATCAAAGACGAAGTTACCTTTATCAGAAGCAGAGATTAAACAATATGCACCAGAATTTGAAAAAATAATTGGTTTGCCAATCATGCTTATACATAAACAACATTGTGTCATAACATCTATGGAAAACGATACGGACTTCATTTTAGATGAGATTGTTCCTGAATATCGTTATAAATTAAAAGCCTTCTTGGATGTTCACGACTTGGAATTAAATGATTATAGTTTAATGTTTGTACACCCTTGGCAGTATGAAAAGGTTATTCCGCATCAATTTGCAGAATGGATTGAATCTAAGTATTTATTACCAACACCTTTTGAAGTTGAAGCAAAAGCAACACTATCATTTAGAACGATGCAATTAATAGGGAAACCTTACCATATCAAGTTACCAGTTGATGTACAAGCCACAAGTGCAGTACGTACAGTGTCTAGTGTGACAACGGTAGATGGGCCTAAACTCAGTTATGAATTACAGGATATGCTAGATATATATCCTCAACTGCATGTTTCTATGGAGCCGTTTGGTATTCATGCTAAGACGGAGCCTGATATTGCACGTCATTTGGCTTGTATTGTCAGACATCAACCCTATTTGGCTGATAATGGTACAACTATAGTGACAGCGAGTTTAGTCAATAGAAATCCAGTTGATAACCAAATAACAGTAGATAGTTATTTGAATTGGATTAATGATGAAATTACAGAGGATACGATTAAGAAATTTCTCAGTGTTTATACCAAAACATTGATTGATCCTTTAGTAGCCTATATACAAGATTATGGTATTGCGTTAGAAGCACATATGCAAAATACAATTGTTAATTTAGGTC
Organism: Staphylococcus sp. LKG4-2; assembly: GCF_050955665.1. NCBI lineage: Bacteria > Bacillati > Bacillota > Bacilli > Caryophanales > Staphylococcaceae > Staphylococcus > Staphylococcus sp. LKG4-2. The sequence goes on from NZ_CP194532.1 coordinate 941,870, forward strand.
CTAATTATCAAATGCAATTTATTATTAGAGATTTAGGTGGTTCAAGAATTGATTTATCAACATTACAACAAAAATTGCCCAATATCACGCTTACAAATAAAAGTTTAATAGCAGAAAATATAGAATCAGTCATTGCTAAATTTCAACATGCTGTAATTCAAAATCAAATTGCGGAACTGATTCATCATTTTTCTCAATATGATGGGGTTGAAGAAACACAGCTATTTGAGATTGTAAGTGAAATTGTAGAACAAGCAATTGATCCCCATAAACCACATGCCCAAAAATTAAGAAATGTGCTATTTGGGCCGACAATTACTGTTAAAGCTTTATTAAGAATGAGAATGGAAAGCAAAGTGAAACAATATGTAACAATAGATTTGAGGAATCCGATATATAAAGAGGTGTAACGTATGGCGCAAGTAAAAATAAATTTATCAAAAATAAAATACAATGCTCAAGTGCTATCGTCTATTTTTAATCAAAATCATATACGATTTACAGCCGTAATTAAGTGTGTTGGTGGTGATAATAGAATTGTAGAAACACTCAAAGAAATCGGATTGACACACTTTGCAGATGCCCGTATTGAGAACATTACTAAAAGTAAAAATGAAGATCTATCTTTTATGATGATTAGGACGCCAAGTCGAAGCGAATTAAACGATGTCGTGCAGCAAACGGATATCAGTATCCAAACTGAAATAACAACGATTCGACGATTAAATGATATCGCTAGGGAAAAAGGTACGAAACATAAAATATTGTTGATGGTAGATTGGAAAGACGGCCGAGAGGGCATTCTTACTTATGACATCATTGATTATATTAATGAAATCTTGTACATGCACCATGTGTCCATCGTTGGTCTTGCGTTTAATTTTATGTGTTTTCAATCAGTCATACCTACAGAAGAAGATGTGGCTTTAATCAATCAATTTGTAGATTCAGTGGAACGTGAGACAAATATGAAATTTTCAATTATTTCAGGTGGCAATTCGAGTATGATTCCCCAAATGCTTTATAGAGATTTTGGCAGAATTAATGAGTTAAGAATAGGTGAAACTTTATTTAGAGGTGTAGAAACAACAACAAATCAATCCATAGCTTCTTTATATCAAAATGCAATAACCTTAGAAGCGGAAATTGTAGAAATTAAACCTCGAATGAATATTGCTACCGGACATCAATACTTACAAGCGATTGTGGATATAGGAAATTTAGATACAGCTGTTGAAGATATCCAACCGTTACATCACCATATAAGCATTGCAGGTGCTACGAGTGATCATGTCATGCTTGATTTATTGAATCAAGATTACTATCAAGTAGGTGATAAAATACAATTCAGTTTAGGTTATAAAGCATTAGCCCATAGTATGTATATGGTTAATTTAAAAAAAGCTTATCATCACGATGAGATCATAGAAAATTTGTGTAACAATTTTAATGTTGAAAAATCAAATCGTTTTTAAGCTTTAATAAAAAGACTAAAAGTTTTTATTGACACCGATAATCATTATCAATAGAATTAAATATGTAATTATACATATCTAAGGAGGGAAAACGATGAAACATAGTTATAAAATTATGGGTATCCTGTTTTTAACTTTAACACTAGTCATACTGGCTGCCTGTGGTAGTGTCAGTGATAATGATTCGAGTAAATCGGATAAAGGTGATGACAATAAAGATGGTGTGACGATTAAACATGATGGAGGTACTACTAAAGTTGCCAAAGATCCTAAACGTGTTGTTGCACTTGAATTCTCATTTGTTGATGCATTAGCTGCTTTAAATGTGAAACCAGTAGGCGTAGCTGATGATGGTGACAAGAATAGAATTTTGGAACCAATACGAAAAGAAATTGGTGATTATACATCTGTAGGCGCACGTAAACAACCGAACTTAGAAGAAATCAGCAACCAAAAACCGGATGTCATTATTGCAGATACGAATAGACATAAAGGTATTCAAAAAGATTTAGAAAAAATTGCACCAACGATTATGTTACCAAGCTTTGATAGTGATTATAAAGATAATATAGAAGCCTTTAAAACAATTGCTAAAGCAGTCGGTAAAGAAGATAAAGGTAAAGAAAGACTTAAAGAACACGATGAATTAATGGATAAATATAGTAAAGAAATTACTATGGATAAAAAACAACCCGTGTTACCTGCAGTAGTAGCGAAATCAGGATTACTTGCACATCCTGAAAACACATACGTAGGTCAATTATTAAAAGAATTAGGCTTTAATAATGCATTAAATAAAACAAAAACAGATAACTTATCTAAATACTTAAAAGGACCTTACTTACAATTAAATGCCGAAGTATTGTCAGATATTAATCCTGGACGTATGTTTATTATGGCAGACAAAGGTGAAAACGATCCAAATCTTAAAAAACAAGAAAATAATCCAGTTTGGCAAGATTTAGATGCAGTGAAAAATAATCGTGTTTCTGTAGTAGATCGAAATACATGGGCACGTGCACGTGGCATTATTTCTTCTGAGGAAATTGCTAAGCAACTAGTAGATATTTCTAAAGAGGAAAAAAAGGATAATCAACAAAAGTAGGGTGACAGGTAAATGACTAAATCAAATAGCATTGACCCAACCAAATTAATAGAGAAAAAAACAAAAAAACGCACAGCACTCACATTTATTGTGAGTGTGTGTGCGCTTTTTGTCATTATATACTTCAATTTAAGTGTAGGGTCGTCGCATATTACGTTTAACGATTTCATGGATTACATATGGCATCATACCGACACGAAACAAACATTTTTAATACATAATGTGCGTATGCCACGCATGTTGGCAGCCTTATTCATTGGTGCTGCCCTGGGTGTAGCAGGTCTGTTAATGCAGGCAATGACGAGAAACCCATTGGCATCACCTCAAATTTTTGGCGTGAATGCCGGTGCTTCATTTGTTATCGTCTTTATCACTATGATTGTACCTGCTTTATCTGAATACGCAACCATACTTGCATTTGTAGGCGCATTTATAGGCGGACTTACAGTATATTTTCTATCTGGATCCACTAAGGGCATGACGCCAGTTAAACTAGCACTAGCTGGTATGGCAATCCATCTATTTTTTTCTAGCTTGACTCAAGGCATTATCCTTTTAAATGAAGATGCAACTTCAACGGTAATGTTTTGGCTTGTGGGTTCATTATCTACAATACAATGGCCACAAATTATAGGTGTCATACCATGGTTTGTGCTCGCATTTATAGGGGCCATTGCGATTGCTAAGCAACTAACAATCATGGAACTTGGTGAAGATTTAGCTACGTCTTTAGGACAAAATGTTAAATTAGTAAGAATAGCCACTGGTTTATTGGTCATTGTACTTGCAGGGGCATCCGTTTCAATTGCAGGACCAATTGGATTTGTAGGATTAATTGTACCTCATATTGTAAAACACTATATACGTGCAGATTATAGATTAATGGTTCCACTGACAATGGTGATTGGTGCAGATTTACTATTGTTATCTGATGTTTTAAGTCGATTAATTGCTTTTCCATTTGAATCACCAGTTGGTATCGTGACTTCATTTGTAGGCGCACTATACTTCTTATTAATAACAATTAAAGGAGTCGATAGATTATGATGGGTAAATTAACTTTGCGTTATAGCATCGTAACAGTTTTGTTAATAATTTCTGCAATCGCATCATTGTCTATCGGTGCTGTATTTATGAATCCAATTGAAGCGGTTAAAAGTTTATTTAATCATGATAATTTTATTTTAAATGAATATAGAATACCTCGAATGTTTCTAGCAATAATTGTTGGTAGTAGTTTAGCAATATCTGGCTCATTGATACAAGGTGTCGTGAGAAATGCCCTAGCGTCTCCAGATGTTATTGGTATTACAAAAGGTGCCAGTTTATCTGCTGTAACAATTATTATGTTGTTTCCTTCTGCACCGTTGTTTATACTACCTTTTGGTTCGTTTGCAGGAGCATTGTGTATTAGTATCATATTAACTGTATTGATATCTAAGTTTAATGTTCAAGGCTCAAAACTTGCACTTATAGGTTTAGCAATTGGTGCGATTTGTACAGCAATTGTGCAATATTTATTAATTCGAAATCCAATGGATGCAAATACGGCATTAGTTTGGTTAACAGGTAGTTTGTATGGTCACAGTATGATGAATGTTTGGGTTATTTTGCCTTGGTTTATCATCGCACTTCCGATTATTCTATATTATTGTCATCAACTCGATATTTTGTCATTAGGTGATGATATTGCAACGGCATTAGGGACAAAAGTGAAAAAAATTAAAATGATTCTTCTATTATTAGCTGTCATTTTAGCCGGTGCATCTATTTCAATTGTGGGTGGATTGAGTTTTCTAGGATTGATAGCGCCGCATATTGCAAGAAGAATTGTAGGTCATAAACACATTCATATTACGCTAATGTCAGGGTTGATTGGGGCTTTACTCCTTTCAATCAGTGATTGCATTGCAAGAGGCGTCCATCCGCCCCTTGATATTCCAGTAGGGGTGATTGTGGCAATTGTAGGTGTACCATACTTTTTATTTTTATTAAGAAAAATTTAATTTAAATTAAGTAAAGAAATAGGATGTAAATTGCAAAAGTAATCGCTTTCATTTAAAGTAGAATTAATTCTATGCTTATAAAATCGATTCTACTTTTTTAAAATGACAGTAAATAGACAAAAATTACCGATTTACATATTTATACATTATACGTTATAATTATAGCTGTTGTTTTTAAAAATAAAATCAAATTAATACACCTAAGGGGTGAATAGAGTGAATCAATATAGTAAAGCCCAGATTGTACGTGGTCGACTTAAGTTTATTATCATGTCTTTAATTGGCATAATTTTATTCTTAATGCCAATAAGCGTGACTGAAGATGGTGAAAAACAAACAACTTTACCTGTTGCATTTTTAGCTGGACTTTTGAAAGACACTATCGGAGGTGCAATGCCTTTAATTATTGTGATTATTATTACACTATCAGGCATTTTATCTGTATTATGTTCTATAGTACTGAAAAATAAATTAGCACCGGAAGGATTAATGTACAACGCATTTAATGTTAAAATCGGATGGCTCATTTTGAGAATATTAGCAGTTGTATTTGTATGGATTACATATTTAAAAGTCGGCACTGAAGTCATATATTCTGCAGACACAGGTGGTCTTGTATTTGAAAGTTTACTACCGACGTTGGTTACGGTATTTTTCTTTGCTGCACTATTCTTACCATTGCTTATGGAATATGGATTATTGGAATTACTAGGACCAGTATTTAGACCTATTATGAGACCGTTATTCACATTGCCGGGTCGTTCTACAGTAGATAATTTAGCATCTTTTATTGGTGATGGTACGGTAGGTGTCTTAATTACAAGTAGACAATATGAAGAAGGATTCTACTCAAGACGTGAAGCAACAGTGATTGCAACTACATTTAGTGTTGTATCTCTTACCTTTGCAATTGTTGTTGCAGAAACTGTGCACATGCAAAACCATTTCTTCTATTTTTATTTAACGGTTATTATTTCTTGTTTAGTGTGTGCATTTATTTTACCAAGGATTTGGCCTTTAAAATCTATTAAAGATGAATATGCAAAAGAAGTTTCTGAGGAAATGAGAACTGAGCAGCTACCAGAAAACAAAACGCCATTAAGACATGGATTTGACATGGCTACAGAAACTGGTATTAAAGCACCTGGTTTTAGATTATTTTTCAAATCAGGTTTTAAAACAGTGATTGATATGTGGTTCGTTATTTTGCCAGTAGTCATGAGTGTAGGGACATTAGCTACAATTATCGCGACATATACGCCTTTATTTTCAATTATTGGTAAACCATTTGTACCATTTTTAGAATTACTACAAATTCCTGAAGCTGTACAAGCCTCAGAGACTGTATTAATTGGATTTGCCGATATGTTTTTACCATCTATTTTAATTGAAGGTGTAGGTAATGATATTACTTTATTTGTAGTTGGTGCATTAAGTATTACTCAATTAATATACTTATCAGAAGTAGGCGGTGTGATCTTAGGATCAAAGATACCTGTGAGTATTTTTAAGCTTTTCGTTATTTTCTTAATTAGAACGATCATTGCGTTACCTATTATTTCATTGATGGCACATTTATATTTCAATTAATAGGCGCCTTTACAGATTAAATATCACATTGTATTACTAAAGTATTGTCATACAAAAAGCCATAAAGCAATCTATCAATATAGATACTTTATGGCTATTTTTAATTTGTCATATAATGTATGAACTGTAAAAACTACCGGTACTGGTATCGCTAATATAACGTCAGAGTTATGAGAGCTCTGAAATCACATTTGCTTTAACTACTTTATTACCTAGGATAGGTGAATCGTCACTTTTAGTTTTTGATTTACCTTCATGTGCTTCTTTGAAAGCATCGCTCTTCAACCAACCTTTAAAGTCATCTTCAGAATCCCACCAAGTATTGATATACATTTGATCGTAATCTGCTTCATCATCAATAAGCCAAACTTCAACTTTTTGGAAACCTTCTAATTCTTGGATTTTACCACCTTGAGTAAACTTTGGTGCCATTTTTTCTGCGAAGCCTTTTTTAACATCGATTCGATTTGTTACAACGTACATGCTGCGCACCTTCTTTCATTAATATAAATATATTATAGCATTGTTGATTTAAGAAGGTAATTGAGAACGCTTATTAATAGCGAGCAGATTACAATTGAAAGGCAGTAAATGGTTCAAGCTATTTATAGCAAAGTGAAAATCTCATTAGGTCATTTGTTATAGAAGAAAAGAGGTATAACGAGTAAAATTTAAATTTACTCGTTATACCTCTTTTTATTAATTTTATTTAAGTGAAGTTATTGTATGAATTACTTGGTAACTTCATTATAAACTTTTTGATCATTTTGCGTATAAATAATGTATTCATGGTCATCAGTATCGATGATAACGCGGTTCGTTTTTCCAAATGTAGAACCGATTCTCGAAACTTTATCTCTATCGAGTTTTGGTACTTCATGGATATTTTGATCTTGTGAAATGTTCTTAATTTCACTTGTTGGAATTTTGATATCTGCAACTCTCCACTGAATTCTTACTTCATTGTTATCTTTTTTTACTGTCATTGCCATAACTCGAACACATCCTTTAAATAATTTGTAGATATATCATACAATATATTGCAATCGTTTTCAAGAGATTGTGTGATACTTTTTCAAAAAAGGTTATACTCATATGTTTTTACGAAAGTATGTTCGCATTAATCGTGTGATTATGCTAAAATATTAATGATAAGGAGAAGTGAAAATGACAGGTAAAACACATGCATCATGCGGCTTATTAGTCGGGGCTTTAACTATAGAATATTTTCATACAGATTTGTTTACTTCGATCACAGTTATTACGCTTGCAGTCATATCAAGTTTATTACCTGATATTTGTCATCCCCAAAGCAAGATAGGAAGACGATTTAAACTGATTAGTTTTTTCATTAGAATGATATTTGGGCACAGGACATTCACACATTCATTGTTATTCATCGCAATTATTGTTTGTTTACTATATGTCATACAAACGCCATCATACTATTTAGTTACGATTATTCTAGGATTGCTTTCACATGTTATACTAGATATGCTAACGCCAAGAGGTGTTAAGTTATTTTATCCGATACCAATTAATGTGAAATTCCTAGTTGTATTTAAAACTGGTGGGCTAGTTGATATCTCATTGGCAAGTGCATTGACCATTGGCGCAATTTATGTGATTTTTCAGCCATTTTTTAATAATCTATTCTTGAATTGGTTATAATTATGGTTGTCCTAAGAATCATAATAATATAAAGTACATATAGTGAAATGATATATCCATATTATAAAAAAGGTATAAATTATATCTGATTAAAGGGATATTAAGGAGAGAGAGCATGTTAGATAAGAAAACACTAGAAAAGTTTAATCAAGAACATCTCATTGAGTTTGAAAAATTAATGAGTTCAAATGAGAAAGAACACTTATCTGAAAAACTTGAATCATTAAATTTAGCTGATATTAGAAATTTATATAATGATTTATACTTGAATAAAAAGGTAATTGATGATGTTTCTTCTGTTAATGAAGTCAAATATGACGTGAAAAGCGAATTTACAGTTGATGAAATCGAACAATATGAAAAAATTGGACTTGATGCGATTAAAAAAGGCAAATTTGCAGTTTTATTAATGGCTGGTGGTCAAGGGACAAGGTTAGGCTACAAAGGTCCAAAAGGTTCATTTGAAATTGAAGATACGAGTTTGTTTGAAATTCAAGCGAAACAATTATTGGCATTAAAAGAACAAACAGGTCAGTATATCGACTGGTATATTATGACAAGTAAAATTAATGATAAAGAAACACAACTATATTTCGAGTCGAAAAATTATTTTGGTTACGACAGAGATCATGTACACTTCTTTATGCAAGATAATATTGTCGCTTTGTCAGAGGAGGGTAAACTGGTATTGGATGTGGATAGTAATATTCTTGAAACGCCAAACGGTAATGGTGGTGTATTTAAATCATTAGCAAAATCAGGTTATTTAGATGAAATGACTGAAAATGGCGTCGAATATATTTTCTTAAATAATATTGATAATGTGTTAGTTAAAGTATTAGATCCATTATTTGCAGGATACACATTTCAGAAAAGTATGGACATCACTACTAAGTCCATACAACCCAAGGATGGGGAAAGTGTTGGTAGGTTAGTCAATGCGAATCAAAAAGACACGGTTCTAGAATATTCAGAATTAGATCCAGAAATAGCTAATGAGTTTAACAATGCTAATATTGGAATCCACTCATTTAAACTGGCGTTTATCAATAATGTTGTTGATAACGACTTACCATATCATTTAGCGATTAAAAACTTAAAACAATTAGATGAAGACTTTGGTGTAATTGAACTACCGACATTAAAGTTTGAACTATTTTATTTTGATATCTTCCAATATGCGCATAGTTTTGTAACATTACAGGTACCTAGAGAGGAAGAATTCTCTCCACTTAAGAATAAAGAAGGTAAAGATAGTGTTGAAACGGCTACGGCTGATTTAAAACGCATGAATATGATATAAAAAGGTGGTTACACTCATGTCTCATTCAGTAGAAGCTGAAGATAATAAACTGGTTAAAACATTTAAAGATATTATTCCCCTGACTTTTGGGGAAGAAATTGGCAACTCAGTATCACATGGAGTGGCTGCTTTTATAGCATTATGTGCATTGCCTTATGCAGCGATACATAGTTTTCTTGAATATGGTGTGTTAGGTGCCTTTAGTGTCTCTGTTTATGTAATAAGTATTTTTTTAATGTTTATCTCATCAACGGTATATCATGCCATGCCAAATCAATCATCACATAAATTCATATTAAGAATAATCGATCATAGTATGATTTATGTCGCGATTGCAGGTACTTATACACCGATATGTCTTACTTTGGTCGGTGGTTGGATTGGCTGGTCTAGCATGGTTGTCTTGTGGGGCATTACAATCTGGGGCATTCTTTACAAATCGTTAGCAAAAAATGTTAATCATAAGTTAAGTTTGATTATGTATTTAGTTATGGGATGGATTGGTGTACTATTTTTGCCAACAATTATTTTTGATTCATCTTTACTATTTATGTTATTTATATTGTTTGGTGGACTTGCCTATACAATAGGAGCTTGGTTTTATGCTCAAAAAAACCGTCCGTATTTTCATATGATATGGCATTTCTTCATTATAGTTGCATCCGTATTTCACTTTGTAGCTATCATGTATTTTATGTAAGATAATTAAAGTTGTTAACAGTGTTCATTGACATTGTTAGCAGCTTTTTTTATGGCATGTTTAAATGTTGTATGCACTGAAGAGCGTTTTTGAAAAATGTGTTGAACTTATAAATAAATAATGGTTAAGTAGATATTGATATTGTTACAAAATTTAAGGGTTAGGAAGTTATATATGAATATAAAATCATTAGGCATTATTATTGCGTTAATATTAATTATGTTTATGTCTGCAATAGAAACTTCAATCGTTTCCTTAGCATTGCCAACTATAAAAAATGATTTAAACGTAACGTCATCTATTTCATTGATATTTGCTGTGTATTTTATTGCAATTGTTATTGCAAACCCGATTGTTGGAGAATTGTTAGATCGTACTAAAATTATATATATTACATTATTAGGGCTTATGTTATTTACAATAGGAAGTTTATTTTCAGGGCTAAGTGACACATTTACCATGTTAATCATCTCTCGCTTTATTCAAGGATTGGGTGCAGGTGTCATGATGGCATTAAGCCAAATTGTCCCAAAACTGGCATTTGAGATACCTTTACGCTATAAAATCATGGGAATCGTTGGAAGTGTATGGGGGATATCCAGTATTATAGGACCTGTTTTAGGTGGCGGTATTTTAGAGTTTGCTACATGGCATTGGCTATTCTTCGTGAATATTCCAATTTCAATTATTGCAATCATACTTGTAGTGATTACATTTCATTTCGAGAATGAAAGTACATCAACTAGTGCTAAATTAGATGTAAAAGGCTTATCGTTATTTTATACTTTTGTATTCTTTTTAATATTTGCAGTGATGTATACAGCCAATATTTATTTAAATATCATTTCAATCATATTAGCTACGGTTGTCGGTGTTGTGTTATATAGAAATGAAAAGACAATAAAAACACCTTTTATACCAGTGCAAGAATTTAATAAAACAATTGTTTTAATATTTTTTACTGATTTTGCATATGCAATTATACTTATGGGTTATAACCTCTATATGCCAATTTATTTACAAGAAGATCTTGGCTTATCTCCATTACAAAGTGGGTTTGTTATTTTTCCAATTTCGTTTGCGTGGCTAGTATTGAATTTTAATTTAGATAAAATAGAAGCAAAAATGACTAGGAAGGCATTATATATATTTGCATTTACATGTTTAATGCTTTGTGGCATTTTAGTATTTATAGGAACTAACTCTCCAATTTTTATTGCTTGTAGTTTGTTATTAGCAGGTATAAGCTTTGGTACAGTTTATACTAAAGATAGTGTTATCACACAAGAAGAAACCTCTCCTAAAAATATGAAGCGTATGATGTCATTATACACTTTGACTAAGAGCCTGGGTAATTCAGTCGGATCGACAATTATGGGCTATGTCTATGCGTTATCTATTCCAATTATTGGTTTGCATATTCATAACATTGTAATTTTGAGCTTTGTCATCTTGTTTATACTTATAATATTATGGTCCATCACATATCGAAAACAAGATACATTAACTTAACATGTTTTAACATTGCTAAGTGTTTTTGTTTAAAATGAATAACAAATGATAATATAGTAGGTTGAATTTTTGTCGTTTGGTCATATAAAGTTATAATGGTAAGATATATAATGCATTCATATCACATATAAGAAAATATATGTTTATATAGTCAATGATTGATTAAGAAAGGGAGGACAGTAAGCTATGAAATATTTAAGATATTTATTAACAACGCTTATTGTGCTTTCTGTATTTATTATTTCTGGTGCGATTTTTTTAACTTTTTTAGGATTTGGTTTATACGGATTAAGTAGAATTTTAATCTACTTTCATCTTGCATATTTTGGTTATAATAAAAGTTTTTACGATAACTTGATATATTACGGTAGTTATATTGTATTAGGCTATTTCAATTTATTCATTGTAGAAAATTTAATGGATTATTTTAGAAAAAAATTACCTGAAAATCTTTACTTTCAAGGACTTACCTTTCAATTAATTACGTTTTCAGTAACTACATTGTTGTTTTATTTTATAGTGCACATACATTATACCTATATCGACATCGACTTTTGGGTAATTGTATTAATTATTGGCGTATTATTCATCTGTAAAGAAATATTTTATCCTGATAGTAAAAATTTAAATCAAAAAAATAAATAATGTAAGTGAACATTATATTTTTAAACATAAGGAAGATCTTGCATATTTTGAATTCCAAACAACTTAAATACATTGATCTAAAGTGAAAGTAGTTAGCTTATTATTCTAATATTAAGAATAGATTGAGCTAACTGCTTTTTTATTGAACAAATTATATTTATACTTAAATTAAGCTATTTGAAGCAAATGTTAGTTTTGTTTGTTAAAATATAATTGATATTTAAATAAGAGGGGGACGCTTTGTGTTAACGATAGCGCAAGTTAAAGAACTTGTTGGAGAATTAAAAGATCCAATAATAGATGTACCATTAAAAGAAACAGATGGAATAGTAGAAGTTACTATTAAAGAAGAGATAGAACACGTTAGTGTTAAAGTAGCAATGGCGCAATTAGGTGGACAACTGCAATTAGATTTGCAAATGGCTATTGTAGAAGTATTAAAGGAAAATGGAGCAAACACGGTTGGCATCAGATTTGAAGAATTGCCGAGTGATGTTGTTGAGCAATATCGTGGCTCTGGCGAAAACGAAAATCAAACCATTGAAGGATTACTGTCAAAAGATAATCCAGTAGAATTTATCGCTATTGCTTCTGGTAAAGGGGGCGTTGGTAAATCAACAGTCGCTGTTAATCTAGCAGTATCATTAGCGCGTGAAGGTAAAAAAGTAGGCTTAGTAGATGCTGATATCTACGGTTTTAGTGTTCCAGATATGATGGGAATTGATGAGAAACCAGGTGTACAAGGCAAAGAAATCATTCCCGTAGAACGTCATGGTGTGAAAGTGATCTCAATGGCATTCTTTGTAGAAGAGAATGCACCAGTGATTTGGAGAGGACCCATGCTAGGTAAAATGTTAACTAATTTCTTTGTAGAAGTTAGATGGGGAGATTTAGACTACCTTATCTTAGATCTACCTCCAGGCACAGGAGATATTGCATTAGATGTTCATACGATGCTACCTTCAAGTAAGGAAATTATAGTGACAACGCCACATCCAACAGCAGCATTTGTCGCAGCCCGTGCTGGCGCAATGGCTAAACATACAGAACATTCTATTCTAGGTGTAATCGAAAATATGTCTTATTTCCAAAGTAAAGAAACAGGGAATAAAGAATATGTATTCGGTACTGGTGGCGGAGAAAAACTTGCAGAAGAACTACAAACTGACTTGCTAGGACACCTCCCGTTAGAACAACCATCTTGGAATCCAAAAGACTTTGCACCTTCAATTTATCAAGCTGATGATCGACTCGGTGAAATCTATCAATCCATGGCACAACAAATCATTGATAAAACGACAAAATAAGTCATTTCAGTAATGGATAGAGATTATTTTAATTTCTATCCATTTTTTTATTGCAATTTTTTAAAATGGTGGTAGAATAGTTTCTTGTGGCAAACAATTGCTACTAAATAAGTGAACGAAAGAAATCACAAAATCTTAAATTAAATATTGACTTTCCATTGAGGAATTGATATTATTTAAAAGTCGTTAAAAACGGCAATAACATTATTTAAAGAAATTATAAAAAGTGTAAAAAATATACTTGAAATAATCTTAATAATAATTTAATATTATTAAAGTAATGTTAATTACTCATTTAAAAAATATTATTTTTTGTTGACAAGTTGTTAACAAAAATGGTATAGTAATGAAACAACTATTTAAATGAACATTGAAAACTGAATTGCAATATGTCAACGTTAATTCCGAACACAACATTAAATTGTTGGTTCAAAACAAGTGTTAGAGATAACACAAATTAGTATTTTATGAGCTAATCAAACATCATAATTCATTTATGGAGAGTTTGATCCTGGCTCAGGATGAACGCTGGCGGCGTGCCTAATACATGCAAGTCGAGCGAACAGATAAGGAGCTTGCTCCTTTGACGTTAGCGGCGGACGGGTGAGTAACACGTGGGTAACCTACCTATAAGACTGGGATAACTTCGGGAAACCGGAGCTAATACCGGATAACATTTGGAACCGCATGGTTCTAAAGTGAAAGATGGTTTTGCTATCACTTATAGATGGACCCGCGCCGTATTAGCTAGTTGGTAAGGTAACGGCTTACCAAGGCGACGATACGTAGCCGACCTGAGAGGGTGATCGGCCACACTGGAACTGAGACACGGTCCAGACTCCTACGGGAGGCAGCAGTAGGGAATCTTCCGCAATGGGCGAAAGCCTGACGGAGCAACGCCGCGTGAGTGATGAAGGGTTTCGGCTCGTAAAACTCTGTTATTAGGGAAGAACAAACGTGTAAGTAACTGTGCACGTCTTGACGGTACCTAATCAGAAAGCCACGGCTAACTACGTGCCAGCAGCCGCGGTAATACGTAGGTGGCAAGCGTTATCCGGAATTATTGGGCGTAAAGCGCGCGTAGGCGGTTTCTTAAGTCTGATGTGAAAGCCCACGGCTCAACCGTGGAGGGTCATTGGAAACTGGGAAACTTGAGTGCAGAAGAGGAAAGTGGAATTCCATGTGTAGCGGTGAAATGCGCAGAGATATGGAGGAACACCAGTGGCGAAGGCGACTTTCTGGTCTGTAACTGACGCTGATGTGCGAAAGTGTGGGGATCAAACAGGATTAGATACCCTGGTAGTCCACGCCGTAAACGATGAGTGCTAAGTGTTAGGGGGTTTCCGCCCCTTAGTGCTGCAGCTAACGCATTAAGCACTCCGCCTGGGGAGTACGACCGCAAGGTTGAAACTCAAAGGAATTGACGGGGACCCGCACAAGCGGTGGAGCATGTGGTTTAATTCGAAGCAACGCGAAGAACCTTACCAAATCTTGACATCCTTTGAAAACTCTAGAGATAGAGCCTTCCCCTTCGGGGGACAAAGTGACAGGTGGTGCATGGTTGTCGTCAGCTCGTGTCGTGAGATGTTGGGTTAAGTCCCGCAACGAGCGCAACCCTTAAGCTTAGTTGCCATCATTAAGTTGGGCACTCTAGGTTGACTGCCGGTGACAAACCGGAGGAAGGTGGGGATGACGTCAAATCATCATGCCCCTTATGATTTGGGCTACACACGTGCTACAATGGACAATACAAAGGGCAGCTAAACCGCGAGGTCATGCAAATCCCATAAAGTTGTTCTCAGTTCGGATTGTAGTCTGCAACTCGACTACATGAAGCTGGAATCGCTAGTAATCGTAGATCAGCATGCTACGGTGAATACGTTCCCGGGTCTTGTACACACCGCCCGTCACACCACGAGAGTTTGTAACACCCGAAGCCGGTGGAGTAACCATTTATGGAGCTAGCCGTCGAAGGTGGGACAAATGATTGGGGTGAAGTCGTAACAAGGTAGCCGTATCGGAAGGTGCGGCTGGATCACCTCCTTTCTAAGGATATATTCGGAACATCTTCTTACGAAGATGTAGGAATAACATTGACATATTGTATTCAGTTTTGAATGCTCATTGGAGTATTCATTGCATAATTTTGTACATTGAAAACTAGATAAGTAAGTAAAATTTATGATTTTACCAAGCAAAACCGAGTGAATTAGAGTTTTTTAACAAGCTTTGAATTCAAAAAGAAATAATCGCTAGTGTTCGAAAGAACACTCACAGATTAATAACATTTTGGGTTTTCAACCGACTTGTTCGTGTTGAAAGTCAAAAAAGATTAAGTTATTAAGGGCGCACGGTGGATGCCTTGGCACTAGAAGCCGACGAAGGACGTTACTAACGACGATATGCTTTGGGGAGCTGTAAGTAAGCTTTGATCCAGAGATTTCCGAATGGGGAAACCCAGCACGAGTTATGTCGTGTTATCGATATGTGAATACATAGCATATCTGAAGGCAGACGCGGAGAACTGAAACATCTTAGTACCCGCAGGAAGAGAAAGAAAAATCGATTCCCTGAGTAGCGGCGAGCGAAACGGGAAGAGCCCAAACCAACGAGCTTGCTTGTTGGGGTTGTAGGACACTCTATACGGAGTTACAAAAGAACAGACTAGACGAATCATCTGGAAAGATGAATCAAAGAAGGTAATAATCCTGTAGTCGAAAGTTTGTTCACTCTTGAGTGGATCCTGAGTACGACGGAACACGAGAAATTCCGTCGGAATCTGGGAGGACCATCTCCCAAGGCTAAATACTCTCTAGTGACCGATAGTGAACCAGTACCGTGAGGGAAAGGTGAAAAGTACCCCGGAAGGGGAGTGAAATAGAACTTGAAACCGTGTGCTTACAAGTAGTCAGAGCCCGTTAATGGGTGATGGCGTGCCTTTTGTAGAATGAACCGGCGAGTTACGATTTGATGCAAGGTTAAGCAGTGAATGTGGAGCCGTAGCGAAAGCGAGTCTGAATAGGGCGTTGAGTATTTGGTCGTAGACCCGAAACCAGGTGATCTACCCATGACCAGGTTGAAGTTCAGGTAACACTGAATGGAGGACCGAACCGACTTACGTTGAAAAGTGAGCGGATGAGTTGTGGGTAGCGGAGAAATTCCAATCGAACCTGGAGATAGCTGGTTCTCTCCGAAATAGCTTTAGGGCTAGCCTCAAGTGATGATTATTGGAGGTAGAGCACTGTTTGGACGAGGGGCCCTTATCGGGTTACCGAATTCAGACAAACTCCGAATGCCAATCAATTTAACTTGGGAGTCAGAACGCGGGTGATAAGGTCCGTGTTCGAAAGGGAAACAGCCCAGACCACCAGCTAAGGTCCCAAAATATATGTTAAGTGGAAAAGGATGTGGCGTTGCCCAGACAACTAGGATGTTGGCTTAGAAGCAGCCATCATTTAAAGAGTGCGTAATAGCTCACTAGTCGAGTGACACTGCGCCGAAAATGTACCGGGGCTAAACATATTACCGAAGCTGTGGATTGTCCGTAAGGACAATGGTAGGAGAGCGTTCTAAGGGCGTTGAAGCATGATCGCAAGGACATGTGGAGCGCTTAGAAGTGAGAATGCCGGTGTGAGTAGCGAAAGACGGGTGAGAATCCCGTCCACCGATTGACTAAGGTTTCCAGAGGAAGGCTCGTCCGCTCTGGGTTAGTCGGGTCCTAAGCTGAGGCCGATAGGCGTAGGCGATGGATAACAGGTTGATATTCCTGTACCACCATTATTCGTTTTAAGCGATGGGGGGACGCAGTAGGATAGGCGAAGCGTACGATTGGATTGTACGTCCAAGCAGTGAGATTGAGTGTTAGGCAAATCCGGCACTCTTAAGATTGAGCTGTGATGGGGAGAGGAAATTGTTTCCTCGAGTCGTTGATTTCACACTGCCAAGAAAAGCCTCTAGCTAGAATTGTGGTGCCCGTACCGCAAACCGACACAGGTAGTCAAGATGAGAATTCTAAGGTGAGCGAGCGAACTCTCGTTAAGGAACTCGGCAAAATGACCCCGTAACTTCGGGAGAAGGGGTGCTCTTTAGGGTTAACGCCCAGGAGAGCCGCAGTGAATAGGCCCAAGCGACTGTTTATCAAAAACACAGGTCTCTGCTAAACCGTAAGGTGATGTATAGGGGCTGACGCCTGCCCGGTGCTGGAAGGTTAAGAGGAGTGGTTAGCTTCTGCGAAGCTACGAATCGAAGCCCCAGTAAACGGCGGCCGTAACTATAACGGTCCTAAGGTAGCGAAATTCCTTGTCGGGTAAGTTCCGACCCGCACGAAAGGCGTAACGATTTGGGCACTGTCTCAACGAGAGACTCGGTGAAATCATAGTACCTGTGAAGATGCAGGTTACCCGCGACAGGACGGAAAGACCCCGTGGAGCTTTACTGTAGTCTGATATTGAAATTCGGCACAGCTTGTACAGGATAGGTAGGAGCCTGAGATACGTGAGCGCTAGCTTACGTGGAGGCGTTGGTGGGATACTACCCTCGCTGTGTTGGATTTCTAACCCGCACCATTTATCATGGTGGGAGACAGTGTCAGATGGGCAGTTTGACTGGGGCGGTCGCCTCCTAAAGAGTAACGGAGGCGCTCAAAGGTTTCCTCAGAATGGTTGGAAATCATTCATAGAGTGTAAAGGCATAAGGAAGCTTGACTGCGAGACTTACAAGTCGAGCAGGGTCGAAAGACGGACTTAGTGATCCGGTGGTTCCGCATGGAAGGGCCATCGCTCAACGGATAAAAGCTACCCCGGGGATAACAGGCTTATCTCCCCCAAGAGTTCACATCGACGGGGAGGTTTGGCACCTCGATGTCGGCTCATCGCATCCTGGGGCTGTAGTCGGTCCCAAGGGTTGGGCTGTTCGCCCATTAAAGCGGTACGCGAGCTGGGTTCAGAACGTCGTGAGACAGTTCGGTCCCTATCCGTCGTGGGCGTAGGAAATTTGAGAGGAGCTGTCCTTAGTACGAGAGGACCGGGATGGACATACCTCTGGTGTACCAGTTGTCGTGCCAACGGCATCGCTGGGTAGCTATGTATGGACGGGATAAGTGCTGAAAGCATCTAAGCATGAAGCCCCCCTCAAGATGAGATTTCCCAACTTCGGTTATAAGATCCCTCAAAGATGATGAGGTTAATAGGTTCGAGGTGGAAGCATAGCGATATGTGCAGCTGACGAATACTAATCGATCGAAGACTTAATCAAATTTTAAATGTTTTGTTTGGTTGAATCATATTTTACTTACTATCTAGTTTTGAATGTATAATTTCATACATTTCATTGTCTGGTGACAATGGCAAGGAGGTCACACCTGTTCCCATGCCGAACACAGAAGTTAAGCTCCTTAGCGCCGATGGTAGTCGGACTTACGTTCCGCAAGAGTAGGACGTTGCCAGGCAATTTGATTATTCCACAGTAGCTCAGTGGTAGAGCTATCGGCTGTTAACCGATCGGTCGTAGGTTCGAGTCCTACCTGTGGAGCCATTATGGCCCCGTGGTCAAGCGGTTAAGACACCGCCCTTTCACGGCGGTAACACGGGTTCGAGTCCCGTCGGGGTCATACATATTAGGAGAATTAGCTCAGCTGGGAGAGCATCTGCCTTACAAGCAGAGGGTCGGCGGTTCGAACCCGTCATTCTCCACCATTCTTAATTGAACAGCTTGGAGGGGTAGCGAAGTGGCTAAACGCGGCGGACTGTAAATCCGCTCCTTCGGGTTCGGCAGTTCGAATCTGCCCCCCTCCACCATTAATGGGCTATAGCCAAGCGGTAAGGCAATGGACTTTGACTCCATCACGCGCTGGTTCGAATCCAGCTAGCCCAGCCATTAGAGCCATTAGCTCAGTTGGTAGAGCATCTGACTTTTAATCAGAGGGTCAGTGGTTCGAGCCCACTATGGCTCACTCTTAAGTACTTCTCATATGAGAAGTACTTTTTTTATGTTTTAAATTAATTATCGCTTTGTTGAAATTAAATTTATCATTTTCTTTTTATACAATATTATGATTGAAAATAGTAAAAACAGTGTTTTTATCATCATTTTATTGAATGATAAATCATTAAAGTGGTTTTATATGTAAAAAGAAATGAAATAGCTAAATGTACTGTATTACCCAAGGTTGAAAACTCAAACGCTTTAGATTATTCTAGTAACAAGATAACAACAAAGGGGTTTTATAGATGAACAAAACAGTAGAAATTATAGGTGCACCATCTACATTTGGACAAAGGAAATTAGGGGTAAACCTTGGTCCAGATGCAATACGCTATGCTGGTATAGTAGCAAGAATTGAAGCGATTGGATTAACTGTAAAAGATTCTGGCAATATAAATGTACCAGAACTTAATTTAAATAAATTCAATTCAGAGCAACAAGGACTACGAAATTTAGAGGAAATTATTGAAACATCTGAAACATTAAGTCAGTCTGTTTCCAATAGTATATCAAATAACCATTTTCCATTAATTTTAGGTGGTGACCATTCTATTGCGATTGGTTCTATTTCTGGAGTCAGTAAGCATTATGAAAATTTAGGAGTTATATGGTATGACGCGCATGGAGATTTAAATATACCAGAAGAGTCACCTTCAGGAAACATCCATGGTATGCCTTTAAGAATACTTGCTGGCGATGGGGATGACAAGTTAGTCAACATTGCTAATTATGCGCCCAAAGTAAAACCTGAGAATATCGTTCTCATTGGTATGAGAGACTTGGATGTAGGCGAAAGACAATATATTAAAGACAATAATATTAAAACATATACGATGGCTGAAGTAGATAGATATGGTATTAAACAAGTCATTAAAGAAACAATAGACTACTTGAAAGAAAAAACAGATGG
Organism: Staphylococcus sp. LKG4-2; assembly: GCF_050955665.1. NCBI lineage: Bacteria > Bacillati > Bacillota > Bacilli > Caryophanales > Staphylococcaceae > Staphylococcus > Staphylococcus sp. LKG4-2. The sequence continues at coordinate 962,076 of NZ_CP194532.1, forward strand.
CATTCATCTATCTCTGGATGTTGATGCTTTAGATCCAGTTGAAACACCTGGTACAGGTACTAGAGTATTAGGTGGACTAACTTATCGTGAAAGTCATTTTGCGCTAGAATTTCTACATAATTCTAATTTAGTAACTTCAATGGATCTTGTAGAAGTTAACCCATTAATAGATCATAATAATGATACAGCTGAACAAGCTGTTGGGCTTGTAGGCAGTTTCTTTGGAGAAACGTTATTATAAATAATAAAGCAAACTGATGTAGATGCATTCTACATCCGTTTTCGTTTATTTTAGATAAAAAATAAATACTAAATATGACAGTTAGTGTTATGATTGGTATAATAGGTAACATGGGAACAGATAACCGGAGGAGATGTTATGGATTTATCCAACTTTTTTGACGACTGGAGTACAGTAAAAATTATTGCTAGTGTACTCGATTTACTCATCGTATGGTATGTACTTTATCTTCTCATTACAGTTTTTAAAGGTACCAAAGCCATTCAACTATTAAAAGGTATTGTCGTGATAGTGATTGGCCAACAATTGAGTAAAATGCTTAACTTAACAGCAACATCCCGTTTATTTGATTTAGTTATTCAATGGGGTGTATTAGCATTAATTGTAATATTCCAGCCAGAAATCAGACGTGCCTTAGAACAACTTGGTCGAGGCAGTTTATTCAAACGATATTCTACGAATTTAAATAGTGATGAAGATAAATTAATATCATCTGTGTCAAAAGCTGTACAATATATGGCTAAACGTCGTATAGGTGCTTTGATTGTTTTTGAAAAGGAAACAGGTTTACAGGATTATATTGAAACTGGTATTGCTATGAATTCAGAAATATCACAAGAATTATTAACGAATGTGTTTATACCAAATACGCCATTACACGATGGTGCAATGATTATTCAAGCAAATAAAATTGCAAGTGCAGCAAGTTATTTACCGTTATCTGATAGCGCAAAAATAGCAAAAAGTTTAGGTACAAGACACAGAGCAGCAGTTGGTATCTCAGAAGTATCAGATGCATTTACTGTAGTTGTATCTGAAGAAACGGGTTCGATTTCTGTTACATTTGATGGTAAATTGAGAAAAGATATTTCTAATGAAGCTTTTGAAGAACTACTAGCTGAACATTGGTTTGGCACACACTTTCATGAGAAAGGTGTGAACTAATATGTTAGAAAGTAAATGGGGTTTAAGATTAATCGCATTGATGTTAGCTGTATTATTTTTCTTGTCAGCTAATAACATGTTTGGAAATATTTTTGATGCAGATAACTTAAGTCAAAAATCATCTGAAACTATTCAAGATGTGCCAGTTCAAGTGAAATACAATAATAAAGAACTTTATGCAAGTGAAGTTCCAAATAAAGTAGATGTTGAAATTTCTGGACCACAATCACAAGTTTTAAAAGCAGAAAATGGTGAAAACATTAGAGCTATTTTAGATCTTAGTGGTGAAAAAGCTGGTAAACATACAGCTCAATTTAAAATTAATGGATTAAACAAAGATATTGATTACACAGTGAAACCAAAAGAAACAACTGTTTCACTGGAAGAAAAAGTAAGTAAAACATTTAAAATTGAACCAGATGTAAGTAATAATGATTTGAATTCTAACTATAAAATAAGTGAACAAAGCGTTTCACCTGATACAGTTAAAGTTACAGGTGGACAAAAGCAACTAGATAAAATCGCTTATTTAAAAGCTACTTATAAAAACAAAAGTAAAGTTTCAAAAGACACTACAGACGTTGCGAAAATAACAGCATTTGATAGAAACTTAAACAAAATTGATGTTTCAATTGACCCTAATGAAGTCAATTTAAGTGTTAAAGTAGAAGAGTATAGTAAAAAAGTAAAAGTGAAAATGAAATCTGTTGGTTCGCTTTCAAATGGACAAGAAGTTAAAGATATTAAATTAGATGATAACGAAGTTGAAATCTATGGTAACAAAGACGACTTAGATGACATTGATGAAATTACTGCAAGAATTAATTTGGATGGCGTTTCAGATACAACTGAGAAAAAGGTAGATTTCCAAGTTCCAGATAAGGTCACAAAAGTTAGTCCGAAAGATACCACTGCAAAAATAACAGTTAAATAGATTTTTAAAATAAAGGAGATATATATAATGGCAAAATATTTTGGTACAGATGGCGTAAGGGGCGTTGCAAATAAAGAATTAACGCCAGAACTTGCGTTTAAATTAGGACGCTATGGTGGCTATGTTTTAGCACATAATGAAGGTGAAAAGCATCCTAAAGTACTAGTAGGTAGAGATACACGTGTTTCTGGTGAAATGCTAGAATCTGCTTTAATTGCTGGATTGATTTCTATTGGTGCAGAGGTTATGCGTTTAGGTGTTATTTCAACACCTGGTGTGGCTTATTTAACACGTGAAATGGAGGCTGATCTTGGTGTAATGATTTCAGCTTCTCATAATCCAGTACCAGACAATGGGATTAAATTCTTTGGTTCTGATGGATTTAAATTATCAGATGATCAAGAACAAGAAATCGAACATTTATTAGATCAAGATAACCCTGATTTACCAAGACCGGTTGGCGAAGACATCGTACATTACTCAGACTACTTTGAGGGCGCGCAAAAATATATTAGTTATTTAAAATCGACTGTAGACGTTGATTTAGCAGGTATGAAAATTGCACTAGATGGTGCACATGGTTCCACTTCATCACTTGCACCATTTCTATTTGGTGACTTAGAAGCTGATACAGTAACAATTGGATGTAATCCTAACGGTTATAATATTAATCAAGAAGTAGGATCAACACATCCTGAATCACTTGCTAAAGTCGTTGTAGAATCTGAGTGTGATTTTGGATTAGCCTTTGATGGTGATGGTGATAGATTAATTGCTATCGATGAAAAGGGAAATATCGTAGATGGTGATCAAATTATGTTTATTATTGGTCAAGCTATGAGTAAGAATCAGGAATTAAATAATAATATGATTGTTTCTACAGTTATGAGTAACTTAGGTTTCTATAAAGCACTTGAGAATGAAGGTATCCAATCAAATAAAACAAAAGTTGGAGATCGTTATGTTGTTGAGGAGATGAGACGTGGTAACTATAATCTTGGTGGAGAGCAATCAGGTCATATTGTATTAATGGATTATAATACAACGGGTGATGGCTTGTTAACAGGTGTACAACTTGCAAGTATCATTAAAATGACTGGTAAAAGCTTGAGTCAACTTACAAGTCAAATGAAGAAATATCCTCAATCATTAGTCAACGTTCGTGTTACTGATAAATATCGTGTTGAAGAGAATATAGATGTACAGGAAATAATGACTAAGGTTGAAGTTGAAATGAATGGAGAAGGCCGTATCTTAGTAAGACCATCAGGTACAGAACCCCTTGTTCGTGTAATGGTTGAAGCTGCGACAGATGAGGATGCGCAACGTTATGCCAATACAATTGCTGAAGTAGTCCAAGATAAAATGGGCTTAGACAATTAATATATTTTAAAGGAAAGAGACTGAGACATAAATAGATGCCTCAGTCTCTTTCTTAATAGAGTAGTAGATGTTATTGTATTGAAAATAGTTTAATATTATATAAGCTAAGGCACATGTATAAGACTACTAGAATGATTAATGATTACATGAGCTAAGCTCATGCATAAGAACTACTAGAATGATTAAGGATTACACGAGCTAAGCTCATGCATAAGAACTACTAATTCACATAAAATGTGAAAGTAGTTCTAAAAAGTGGCTCTAAAAATAATTTTGATATAAAAAAGCACGAATAGGCTGAATTAAGCTTATCCGTGCTTTTTTAATTATAGATTAATTTTACAATACATTATATTCTTTTACTATTTCTGAAGTTAATTGATCATCTGTTTTAGCAAATGATTTCAAGAAGCCTTCTACACCATGTTTATCAATGTACTCATTTTTTTCAACTGTTTCTTGATCATTGGTATCATCATATTTTAATAATAATGCCGCTGTTTTGATGAGTGCATCATGTTTCAAATTATTTTGGTATAAATAAGATAGTGGTTTAATGATTCTATCTTGTGGTCCGATTTTACGCATAGTGCCTCGTCCAACACGTGTTACTTCGTCTGATAAATTAGGGTTTTTGAAACGACCAATGATTTTATCAACGTATTGAGCTTGTTCACTTTCTGTAAAATTGAATTGTGTTGTAATATATTGACTTGTTTCTTTTAGAACATTTTCTAAACCATGTCTAATATTATCATCATTAACAGCATCTAATATTGTTGGTTGGCCATAAAATCTACCTGCATAAGCAAGATAAGCATGACCAGTGTTAACAGTGAGTAATTTACGTTCAATGTATGGCGTTAAATTGTCTACATATTTAATATGATCTAATTCTGGACCAAACCAAGCATCTTTTTCAATTACCCATTCGTAAAATGGTTCAACGATAACATCTAAAAGATTGTCATTTGTTTGTAAAGGAACGATGCGATCGACAGCAGAGTTTGCAAAGTGAATATGATCACCTAAAGGACCAGTGATATCTAAAATGGCATCTTTTAATGTATTTGTGGCCATTATTGCATTTTCACAAGCAACAATATTAACTGGCGTCTCTTTTTCCTTTAAATAAGGTGCAAATGATTTTGCAATAATAGGCAAGATATTAACGCCTACAGCAGTAGTAATTAAATCTGCTTCTAATACGGCTTGTTTTAGGCTTTCAGAAGGGCCACCTGAATTAATTGCATCGACATTATGCACACGTGTAGTTGTTTTTGCTTCATCTGCTAGGATGACATCATATTGATGTTCTTTATCTAAAGCATTTATAATTTCTTCGTTCACATCAGCAAAAGTAACTTTTACATCGTTATCCGCAAGAATATATCCAATAAAACCACGACCAATATTACCTGCACCAAAGTGTAATGCTTTCATTATGCTTCAGCCTCCTCAAAGACTTGTTTGATTTCTTCAGCAGATGATGCATTAATAATACGATCAACGTTTTCTTCTTCACTAAAAGTAATCGCAATTTTAGAAAGTAAATCTAAATGTTCGCCATCTTTACCAGCAATACCTACGACAACTTTAACTTCTTCACCTTCCCAATCGACACCTTCAGGAATTTGAATTAAAGTTAGACCAGATTTTAATACGCTTGTTTTAGCTTCATCTGTACCGTGTGGAATGGCTAAACCATTACCCATAAATGTAGATACAACTTGTTCACGATCTTTCATAGCTTGAATATAATCTTCAGTCACTGCACCGCTAGATACTAAGGCATGACCTGCTTTTTCAATAGCTTCGTTTTGATCCTTTACTGTTTGGTTAATAAAAATGTTTTCATTGCTAAATAATTCGCTCATTGTCTTCACTCCATATTTAATAAATTTTGTAATTGTATCAGATAACTTTGCTTCAATAAAACTTGAAGTTGTTCGGGTCTTTCCATAAATCCATCGATATTATCAAGATGCCCTACCATTTTTCCAGATATTTCACTTACCAATTGAGACATGGTGTCATCGGGAGGTACAAACATATTTAATAAATATCTCACGGATTGATTGCCATTTTGATTACTTTTAAGCACAATAGGCTCATTTAAAATCGTTATAAGTATGAATGGTTTTTTGATGATATCATTTTTTAAATGAGGTATAGCGATAGGGTAGGGTTCTAAAACAAACCCTTGACTGTCCATATGTTGCTTAATAAGTTCAGCGAATGACGGCCCATCCGTAATAATTTGATGTGATAATAATGTTGATGTTAAATACTGACTCCAATCTGATACCATTGTGTAGTCAATATTTACCGAATCGATAATTTCTAAACCTTTTCGTATATAATTTAGTTTGTCTTCAGGATTTAAAATATTATGATGCTTCGGTTCAATAGCTTGATGCTTAAATTGATGTTGCTGTGTATTTAAGAACGCTGCAACATGATTGATATCTGCATCAGGTAGTAGGGGATTTACTGTAATATAAGGGGTTGTAATATCGATATCTACAGTAGAAATAATTGCATCAAATTGTGATGTATCCATTTTTTTTAAATCACCCACAGAAGCCTGTGTAGTTTTTTGGATTTCGCTAAAGGTTTGTTGCAAACGCGTAGCAAGTAAACGACTCGTACCTATACCACTACTACATACGACCAGCACATTATATAAGTGAGCACCTTGGCTTTGAATAGCGCCGCCAAAATGTAAAACAATAAATGCAATTTCACTATCTGGAAATGTAAAATCTGGCCAAGTTTGTAATAAGGCGCGATGTACACTTTCAAATAATCGCGGATATTTGTGCTTAATCATTTCAGTTAATGGATTATATGTTTCAATATTGGCATTTAATCTATTAATAGCTGGAATGATATGCAATTTTAAACCTTCGCTTAAAGTTTCAGTATCTTTAAATGTTTGGTGTGAAAAATGCGTGACTGACTGTATGAATTTTTCGATTTTTGATTCATCTTTACTGTCTTTAAATACTTCTGCAGATTCTTTTCGTTTTGCGCCGCGGAGGTGAATCGTAATAAAAGTCACTTCGGCTTGATTAAACTGAACCCCGTATATATGCTCAAGATGTAGTGCAAGCGCTTGTGCCACCTCATGTTCAAATGAATCTTTAACACTTTGATAAATATCGTCGTTCAATGCAACATACTGACCATTTAACATCCGATCAATACTTAAGACGATATGCACTGTAAGGGTTAAATAACTAGACTCAGTCAATGAGTAGGGCAATTGATCGAGATGGTCCATAAGAATTCGTTCAATTTGGAAAATCTTATCCATATCTACCATAGCTAGTTGGGATTGATTAATAGATTGATAAACAAAGTGATTTTCGATTACGGAATAAACACTGGTACTATTTAGGTTATTGACCATTAATTGACTTAATAATTCACGTTTTTTAGATTCTGCGCCATGTAATTGAATACCTTCTCCACGTTTTTTGTGTAAACGTAATTGATATAAATCAAGTTCCACATCGAGCTCATCTAAGAGTTTCGTTAGTGTTTGATTCGATACACCAATTTCTTGTGCCAATCCATATTGTTTAATAGGGGTATCAGATTGTATCAATGCATAAAAATGATTACTTTTTGTTCTTCTTGTGATAAATCTATGGTGTTTTCATGCAATAAGGCATGTTTCAGTGAAGATAGAGCACCTTCACTTGTATTGAGTTGTATGCCTTTTTTTGTGACGCGCTCTAATGCTATATCAAAATTAGATAGGAACGATTCAATTGATTTTAATTCTCTATGAATAGTACGAGAGGATACAGCTAAGTTTTGAGCAATGTCGTAAATTGTGACATATTGACCGTGATATTTAATTAACATTTCGATAATTTCTTTTTCACGTGTACTCAAAAACATAGCCATACCCTCCAGTATTGTTCTATATAGTGATTATTTATTATTTAAGATTTTCAAGTAATTCATCATATCTAGGAGAGTTTAAGAAATTATCTACAGAGATATGGATTGCATTTGGAACTTGTTTGATTGCTCTGTCAGTAAGTTTCTTCTGAGTGATAACAAGTTGTGCATCGCTAGGCAATTGATTGATTGCAGTATTTGTAACATTTACATCTTGGATGCCTGCTTTTTTAAATTTATTACGTAACATACTTGCACCCATAGCACTTGATCCCATACCAGCGTCACAAGCAAATATAACATGATTCACTTTACTATAATCATGTGCGTCTACATTTTCAGTATCATAATTATCTAACAATGCTTCTTCTGATTGTTCTTCATTATTTTCTGAAGTTGAAGTAGAAGCGGTAGTTGAAGTTGCATTATTATCTTCATTCCCTTTTAGCTTAGAAGATACACTTAATTTTTTCCCTTTTGAAGCTTCCATTTTTTCGGTAGCTGCTTCTAAGTCTTCTTCAGGCTCTTTTGTGAATTTCAAAATAAGTGCTGCCACGATAAATGATACGATTGCTGCTAAGAGTACACCAAGCACCATGTGTAAGAATTCACCTTTAGGCGCGTTCAACATATAAACGATGAATGAACCAGGTGAGGCAGGACTCTTGAAGCCGAAATCAAGTAATGAATAAGTTGCCACACCAGTCATACCACCTAAGATTACAGCGATAAATAATAAAGGACGCATTAATACGTATGGGAAGTAAATTTCATGAATACCACCTAAGAAGTGGATAATCCCTGCGCCATATGATGTTGCTTTTGCTGTACCTTTACCAAAAATCATATAAGCAACTAAAATACCAAGACCAGGTCCAGGGTTAGATTCAATTGTGTATAAGATAGATTGTCCAGCAGATGCTGCTTGATCTGCACCAAGTGGTGTGAAAACCCCATGGTTAATTGCATTGTTCAAGAAGACAATCTTAGCAGGTTCAACGATAATACTTACTAATGGAAGTAAATGTGCATGTACCAATGCTTCAACAGCAAGTGACAAGATATGCATAATAAATTCCATAATTGGAGCTAATATTTTAAATCCAACAATAGTCATGATGAATCCTAAGATACCAGCTGAGAAATTATTGAATAACATCTCAAAACCTTGTGGTGTTCTAGGTTGAATAAACTCATCTGTTTTCTTCATTAACCAACCTACAAGTGGTCCCATAATCATAGCACCAAGTAACATTGGTGTATCAGGTAATGCTACGATAACACCCATAGTTGCAACAGCAGCAATAATACCACCGCGCATTTCGTGAATTAAACGACCACCACTATATGCAATAAGCAAGGGAATTAAATATGAAATCATAGGTCCAGCTAATTCACTTAAATCTTTATTAGGCCACCAACCACCATCAATAAAGATTGCAGCGATAAAGCCCCATGCGATAAATGCACCGATATTCGGCATAATCATACTACTTAAAAATGAACCAAATGCCTGTACCTTACGTCCAAGACCTTTGTTTTCTTGCGTCTCTGTTTGTGACATAGAATTGCACCTCTTTTTCTCTTTTTATTTATAACTTTATTGTATGGGGGTACAGGGGAATAAACAATAGAAAGTAATTTCAAATTTGTCACAGTATCTTTGACAAGTTTGTGAATATAACTGGACACTTCATAAATATGGATATTACATGTTAAATGTCACAGATTAAGCACAAAGTTATTTTGTAAATAAATTGTTAATAAATTATTTGCATTAAGTAATAAGAACATTGTACAATTAATAATATTGATAGGAAGGAGGACAGTTTAAGCGTTAGTTCAATTAAAGCGCCTGTACAAGTGAAGAGGTTATGTGTTTGTAATTTAAGGTTTATAACAGAAATCTTAATAGACACGATAATCGAAGTTTGTAGACGAGGAGGGTAGTTATCGAACCATCGGCGGATGCTATCCCGGATGTGGCTCATTCGTTAACTTATTAAGGAAAACATTAGGGTAACCTGGTGCACAAAGTTAATAAGATAGCCAAAAATTAAATATAAAAATATACGGTGAATGAGATAACCATTGCCATCAAGGTATTTTCAATTTCTATATGATAAATATAGGGATAAGTCTGCCTTCGATGGTTTATATTAAATTGGACAGGTTCGAATTCGCTAGAAGTTCAATTATCTCTTCACCATTAAATTGGAGGAAATTTTAAAATGTGTGGAATTGTTGGATATATTGGGCAAGATAATGCCAAAGAATTATTATTAAAAGGTTTAGAAAAATTAGAATATAGAGGTTACGACTCAGCTGGTGTAGCAGTGGTAAATGATGAAGGTACTTCAGTATTCAAAGCAAAGGGTCGTATCGCAGAATTAAGAAAAGTTGCAGATAGTGAAGCTACTGACGGTAATGTAGGTATTGGTCATACACGTTGGGCTACACATGGTGTGCCAAATTATGAAAATTCACATCCGCATCAATCAACGACGGAACGTTTTACATTAGTTCATAATGGTGTAATTGAAAATTATGAAGAATTAAGAAACGAATACTTATCAGATGTATCATTTATTTCTGAAACAGATACAGAAGTCATTGTTCAACTTGTAGAATATTTCTCAAATAGTGGCCTTGATACAGAAGCAGCATTTACAAAAGTTGTTTCACTATTAGACGGTTCATACGCTTTAGGATTAATTGATAATGAAGATAAAGATACAATTTATGTAGCTAAAAATAAATCACCATTATTAATCGGTGTAGGTGATGACTTTAACGTTATTGCATCAGATGCAATTGCTATGTTACAAGTTACAAATCGTTATAAAGAAATTCATGACCATGAAATCGTTATTGTTAAACGTGACGAAGTCATTATCAAAAATCAAAAGGGTCAAGTTCAAGAAAGAGAAGCATATACTGCACAAATAGATGCAGCAGACGCAGAAAAAGGCGTTTATGATCACTATATGTTAAAAGAAATTCACGAACAACCTGCAGTGATGCGTCGTATTATCCAAGAGTACCAAGATGAAGAGGGTAACTTGAAGATGGATCCAGAAGTGATTAAAGATGTTGCCGAAGCAGATCGTATCTATATCATTGCTGCCGGAACAAGCTATCATGCTGGTTTAGTAGGTAAAGAATTTATTGAAAAATGGGCTGGTGTCCCTACAGAAGTGCATGTTTCTTCTGAGTTTGTATATAATACACCTTTACTTTCTGAGAACCCACTATTTATCTACATTTCTCAATCAGGAGAAACAGCAGATAGCCGTGCCGTGCTTGTTGAAACAAACCGCTTAGGTCATAAATCATTAACAATCACTAATGTAGCTGGTTCAACATTATCACGTGAATCAAATCATACATTATTGTTACATGCAGGTCCTGAAATTGCAGTAGCATCTACTAAAGCTTATACAGCACAAATTGCAGTATTATCTATCTTGTCACAAATCGTTGCTAAAGAGCATGGTAAAGATGTTGATGTAAGTTTATTACGTGAATTAGCAAAAGTAACAACTGCAATCGAAACAATCGTAGATGATGCAGATATTATGGAACAAATTGCAACAGATTTCTTAAAAACAACGCGTAATGCGTTCTTTATCGGTCGTACTGGAGACTACAATGTCAGTTTAGAAGGCGCATTAAAATTAAAAGAAATTTCGTACATTCAAGCTGAAGGATTTGCTGGTGGTGAATTAAAACACGGTACGATTGCTTTAATTGAAGAAGGTACACCAATTATTGCACTTGCTACACAAGAAAGAGTCAACTTGTCTATTCGTGGTAACGTTAAAGAAGTAGTTGCACGTGGTGCAAACCCATGTATTATTTCAATGGATGGCTTGAACAAAGAAGGCGATTCATATGTTATTCCACATGTGCACGAACTATTAACTCCATTAGTTTCAGTTGTTGCATTACAATTGATTTCATACTATGCAGCATTACACAGAGATTTAGATGTTGATAAACCACGTAACTTAGCTAAATCAGTAACAGTTGAATAAAGAGCATATGATTAACAGCTAATTAGTAGTGCTATTGTAATATCTAATTTAAATGCATGAAATCATATATTGTATAAATAGGGCAAGAATGAAATCAAACTTAAAGTTTTGATTTCATTCTTGTTCTTTTTTTATAATAAAAACATATGACTTTGATTTATATTTCAGTGATATACAGTGCAATAGGCAGTATATTGAGAACTAAATGTTTGAGGTATGTAGTTAAATGATAGTTATTGTGGATTAATCATGAATTGTATTGTTTTAAATGAGTAGCACTAATATAAATCAGCGATAACGATTACAATCAAATTTGAACTTTAATTATTATATAAATCAAAATATTTTTAAAATGTTATTATGTTTATTATGCTTATCATCATAACTAGATAAACTTTAAAAGTGAGTTGAATATAGTGGAAAAACCTAAAATTTATTCTATGGCTTTTGGAAAAGTATACGATTTATTAATTAAAAAAGTAGAGAAAAAGGATAGAACCAAACAAGAAGCGGATGAAATTATAAGATGGATGACAGGTTACACGCAATCAGAGATTGATCGCTTGGTTGCGGATGGGACAAATTATGAAACATTTATAAATCAAGCGCCTAACTTAAATCCAGAGTGAACAAAAATAACGGGTGTCATTTGTGGTGTACGTGTAGAAAATATGGAAGCCTCCGTTATGAAAGAAATTAGATATTTAGATAAAATGATAGATGAACTGGCAAAAGGAAAGGCATTGGATAAAATATTTAGACAACACAAATGATCGAATAAAGGTGATTTGTTAAGTCATGTTAGAAATTGCATAAGAGAAAAGGGGTATAACATGTTAATTGACTTGAAAAATATATCACGTAGAAAACAAGGTAAGGAAATCATTAAAAATGTGAGCTGGCAAATTAACGAAGGTGAAAAATGGATGCTTTATGGCCTAAATGGTGCTGGTAAGACAACATTGCTAAACATATTAAACGCCTACGAACCAAATACTGCTGGAACGATAAACTTATTTGGCATGCAACCAGGAAAAGTGGGCTATTCTGCTGAAACAGTCAGAGATTACATAGGGTTTGTTTCAAATAGTTTAATGGATCGTTTTCAAGATGGCGAATTGGTGCGAGATGTTGTAATTAGTGGCATATTTAATTCCATAGGTGTATTTAAAACTATAGAACCACATCATATTGAATTGGCACAACAATATTTAGAACAAATGGGAATGCGTGATTTTGAGTCAAAATACTATGGTTATCTATCTACAGGAGAACGTCAAAAGGTACTTATTGCTCGTGCGCTGATGGGTCACCCCAAATTACTTATTTTAGATGAACCAGCATCTGGCTTAGATTTTATAGCACGAGAAGATCTGTTACAAGCGCTCGAAAAATTGTACCAACAACAACCTGAATTAGCTGTTATATATGTGACGCATTTTATTGAAGAGATTACACAAGATATACAAAAAGGCTTTTTACTGAAGCAAGGTAAGAATTATAAACAAGGTAATATTAAAGATATTTTAAATAGTGATGTTATGAGCAACTTTTTTAATAGAAATGTCAATGTACGCTATCAAAATCAACGCTACGCACTATTTATGAATAATGTGTAGATTGCACATTAGCATAGTTAATGCCATAATTTAAGATGATCATATGTGATGGAGGATTATATAAAAATGGATAATGTTAAGGCAATATTTTTAGATATGGATGGCACGATTTTACATAAAGATAATCGTGTTGATTTAGAAACAACAGAAGTTATTCAACAATTAAGAGATAAGGGATATAAAGTCTTTTTAGCAACAGGTCGTGCACATAATGAAATACATTATCTTGTTCCTGAATCATTTGCAGTCGATGGTATTATTAGTTCAAATGGTACTTTAGGAATGGTTAAGGATAGCGTTTTATTTAAGCACAGCTTGTCTTACAACGCTGTAATTGACATTGTACAACGCGCACAACAAGAGGCAATCTATTATGAAATATTCCCATTTGACAGTAATCGTATTGTTTTACAGGAAGATAAAGCATGGGCAAATGCATTATTTGAACCAGCAACGCCACCGGGTGATGTAGGTGTTTCCGAATGGTCTTCTCGAAAAGCTTCGCTCGTTGATAAGGTGGATTGGGAAACAAGTATACCTGAAAAATCATTTTCAAAAATTTATTTATTTTCACCAGATATTGAAAAAATAACAAACTTTAGAAATAACTTATTAAAAGATCAAGATAAGTTACAAATTAGTGTGTCTAATTCTTCACGTTGTAATGCTGAAACGATGGCATATCGTATTGATAAAGGGACGGGTATAAAAGAAATGATTGAGCATTTCGGCATCGCGCAACAAGAAACATTAGTGATTGGAGATAGTGACAATGATAGAGCTATGTTTGTATTTGGTCATTATACTGTCGCTATGAAAAATGCACGTCCTGAAATTCAAGCTCTAGCAGATGATGTGACTGATGATACTAATGAAGATAATGGTGCAGCACGTTATTTAAAAGCACGTTTTTTACAAGATTAAATGATAGGCATAGAGAAAATAAGGTAGTCATCTAATGGCTAAATGAAAAAGAGTCCGGGACATCTATTTTTGTCCCAGACTCTTTTTGCATCTGCGTGATTATTTTTCGAATGATATTACTTGTCAGTTTTATTTAGATTGTTTTTTAAATCTGATGTTTCATCTTTGACTTTGTCTTGCATGTTTTCAGATTGCTCAGTAACATTCGATTTTGTCTTTTCAGTTGTATTCGTTACACTGTTGCTTGTTTTAGATTGCTTACTTTCTAGTTCATTATCTATAGGTTGTTTTGACTTTTTATTTTTCTTAACTTTTGTAGTTTCAATGCTTTCACCATTACGATTATAGTACTGAATAATCGCTAATATATTTGTATAGTAAACGATTAATCTAATGATAATCACAATGACTGTAACAATGTAAATAATTACCATTGCTAATGTTTGAGACATACTACCAGTAAATATAGCAACCAATTGACTAATTGGATTAGCAAGTAGGATGACGATTAAATTTAGTAATAATAAACCAAGGTAGAATTTGAACCAAGTTTTTTGACCATTTTTAATGCCTTTAAATCCTCTTTTTACTGATGACCATGCACCATTACTAGGTTCTTTAACAAAAGCTAAAGTATAATTGATTGCGATAATCGCTAAGAACCAGTAAATGAATGATTGAATAAATAATACGATTGTTGCTGCGACAATTTGGTAAGCAAGAGACCATCCAAGTGCATGATCAGAACTACTTAATGGTCCTTGTAATGCTGAAAATAGTTGAACGATTCCTAAATTTAGTACTTTTGAAACTAGTAAATTAAGTAACAATGCGATAATAACAAAAACTAAAGTAAATAAAGAAAATTTTAATCCTTTTAAGTATTTGCCTTTTTTAAATGTTGAAAATAAATCTTTGAAATTTACCTTGTCTTTATTTAAAGCTTTGTCTATAGTGTAGATAGTTCCAGCTATTAATGGGTAACCAATAAATATAAATACGATTAATGGTATGAGTATTGCAAGTACAAGTGAAAATATGGCGCCACCGATAGGTTGTTGCATAGCCATTGCCATTAACAATTTATAAATAGCGGGTTGTACTGGCATAAATGTCAGGACTGTTAAAGCAAACAATATTATAAAACTTACAATTGTGAACATTAAAATTTTAGCATTTTGGGGTTTTGCATTTTGTAATGCTAATTTATGAAATTTAAACAAATTTTAAGCACTCCTTTTTAGTCATAAACATACGATATCAAAAATTTGATAATTTTAAAATTAATAGGTAACAAATTGGCAATAAAATGTTAAAATGTCCTAATGAGAAAAAGTTGAAAGGAGATATCATCATGAAATTTGCAATAATTACTGATGTTCATGGAAATTTTGATGCATTAGAAACTGTTTTAGATGATATTGATAGAAGAGAAGATATCAATAAGATATTTAACCTGGGTGATAATATCGGGGTTGGACATGAAACGAATAAAGTACTTGATGAAATTTTTGACAGAGATGATATGGAAATCATCGCGGGTAATCATGATGAAGCGGTGATGTCGATAGTGAATGACACACCTTATCCTGAAGACTTAAAAGACAAATTTTACGAACATCACCAATGGATTGAAAGTCATTTAGATGAAGATTATTACGACAGATTAAATGAACTACCACGTGTGATTGAAAAAACATTTAATCAAAAAAAAGTGCTGTTTATTCATTATGAAATACCAAATGAACAATTAACTACACCGATTGATGGTCAACCATATAGTCCAATTGTGGAACCTAGTGAAGAAAACATAAAAGCTTTGTTTGAAGATAAACAAGCAGATTTAATCGTGTTTGGTCACAACCACACTGTACATTTATATGATGATAAATCTACAGTTTATTTTAATCCGGGCTCTGTAGGTCTTAATAATGGTGCATATGCAGTTTATGGTATTGTAACGATTGATGAAAATGAATTTTCAATTGAACGTGTTAAAGTCCCATATGACAATGAAGAATTTATAAGAGGATTTGACGAGAAACAAGTACCAGCTAAAGCGCTGATATTTGATAAATTTTTATAAACACGTAATTTAAACCTATATATGCTGTATATAGGGGTAGACTATCAATAATGAAATCCCAAGTAGTGATTAATATTAGAAGTAGTAGAAATGCTAAATTATACTAAAGAAGCGAGCATGCGAAATCGACTTTGACTTTCGTACACTCGCTTTTTTTAATTTGTTTAATTGGTCAAGATTTTTAATGATCATGTGCATGATTGTGTGCAGTAGTTTTATATATAGATGAACATAACGTCTCATCGTCATGTTGGTGATCTTTGGTTTCTAACTGAATCGTCATATGTTGAATATTCAATTGTTGTAGTTTGTGTTCTATTTTATTTAACAATTGCTCACCTTGAGCTACTGACATCTCATGAGGGACAACAGCGTGACAACTTAATGCATTTAATTCATTAGATATTGTCCAAATGTGACAATCATGTACGCTTTGGATTGCATCCTCTTCCTTAATAGTGGCAATGACTTCAGACATATTTATATCGATAGGTGTACCTTCCATTAAAATGTTTAATGAAGACTTTGTAATGCCCCAACTACTTTTAATAATTAGCAGTGACACAATGATACTAGCTATTGGGTCAGCTATCGTTAAATTTAAAGTCCATATGAGTATCGCAGCGATAATAGCTCCAACAGAACCTAAAAGGTCTCCCATAACATGTAAGAAAGCACCACGCATATTAATGTTATGCGATGTATCGCCACCTCTAAACATTAATAAAGCAACAATGATGTTGACTATCAGGCCAGTAACGCTGATGATAAACATTTCAGTCGATTGTACTTCTACTGGATTAAAGAATCTTTCAATAGCTTCAATAATGATAATGATACCAATGACAAAAAGTGTTACGCCATTAAAAAGTGCAGCTAAAATTTCGAACCTTTTATACCCAAAAGTTTTATTTTTATTTGCATATTTTTCGGCATAGATAAAAGCAAGGAGTGCGACACCAAGTGAAATTGTATCACTAAACATGTGTAAACCATCCGAAAGTAAAGCCAAACTATTTGCTAAAAAACCACCGATTATTTCGACAATCATAAAACTACCAATAATTAAAAAGCTGATAAGCAATATTTTTTTATTATTAGTGTGTACATGACCGTGAGCATGATTATGTTCGTGATGTTCTGACATATGAATATCCACCTTTCAATTATTGTTTATGTGAGGCATGATGAATTGCTTGTTTTATTAAAGTAGTCACATGCGTATCATCTATTTGATAAATCATAGATTGCCCATGGCGATTCGATTTCACTAAATGTGCTTGTTTAAGAATACGTAATTGATGTGAAACATTTGATTGGCTTAAATTTAAAGTGTGTGCGATGTGACCTACACTACATTCGCCTTGAATCAAAAGGTGCATGATACGTAGGCGATTACCTTCGCTTAACGCTTTAAAAATATCGGTGACATATGTTACCGTTTGTTCATTAATTGATTCCGCCATATCTACTAACCTCATTTCTTCACATTAATATATGAATATTTGTTCATATATTAATATAATTTTGTTGAATAGTCAATGTTCAAAGCACAATAGTTTTAAAAATATGTAGAAGTGTTAAAATGAATTTAAGATTTTATTGAAGGAGGCTATATAATGAGTACATTAGTTATAGGTGCAAACGGTGGCGTAGGTCAATATTTAGTAAATCAATTAAAAGAAAGTGGCGAATCATTTGTCGCAGGTGTTAGAAAAGAAGAACAAGTGCAAGCTTTAGAAGACAATGGTGTGAAAGCGACATTGATTGATGTTGAAGCTGATGATATTGAAACGTTAACTCAAAAGTTACAAGGATTCGATAAAATTGTATTTTCAGTAGGATCAGGTGGTAGCACTGGTGCAGATAAAACAATTAGCGTAGATTTAGACGGCGCTATCAAATCAATTAAAGCCAGTGAAGCAAACCATGTAAAACAATATGTCATGGTGTCTACTTATGATTCTAGAAGAGAAGCTTTTGATGCAAGTGGTGATTTGAAACCATACACGATCGCGAAACATTATGCAGATGAATATCTTAAACAAGCGGATGTAGGTTATACAATTGTGCATCCGGGTATATTGTTAAATGATTCTGGCATAAACAAATTTGCAGCAGATGCATTTTTCGAAGATAAAGGTTCAATTCCACGCGAAGATGTTGCTTCAGTCATTAAAGAAGTACTTGCAACGGATGATTATATAAATACTGAATTTCAAGTTGTGAGCGGTGAACAATCAATCGAAGACGCATTAGACCAGTTTAAAAATAAATAAAATATAATTAAATAAAGAACCAATTTACATGATGGTGTAAATTGGTTCTTTTTTGTTAGAAATAATTGCTTTTTTAAGCAAATTACGAGCGAAAATTTGATACAATAAATTATATCGCTTGGAGGTTAATATGAATATTTCAAACCCAAAAATATATGAACAAGTTGCAGATATCATTTTAGAAAATATTAAATCTGAGGATTATCAGGTTGGTGATAAATTACCGTCTATCCAAAAATTAAGTAAGCAATTTGGAGTAAGCACAGCGTCAGTGAGGGAAGCGTTGAATGCACTGAGAACGATAGGCGTAATAGAAATGAAACAAGGATATGGTACTTTTATCAAACAAATTGAGCCTACTTTTTTTGAATTTGGGGACAAATTCAATTCTTTAGTTCAAATAAAAGAATTATTAGAACTCAGAGAAATTGTTGAAAGTGCAACAGTAGCAAATGCTGCACGATACCGTAATAAAGCAGATTTAGAAAAGCTAGCGACAGCATTGTCTGTGATGGGGGAAGCAGTAATTGATGGCACTTCAGGAGAAAAAGCAGATTTAGAATTCCACCTTGCAATCGCACATGCAGCTCAAAATTCATTATTAGTAGAGTTATTAAATAACATATCAGAACTTATGCAAAATTCAATGGAAGAAACTAGAAAAATATTTATCTATGATAAACAAAAAACAATGACTAAATTACTCGAAGAACACGAGATGATTTATCATGCCATTTTAGAGCAGGATGATAAGACAGCAGTTAAAGCCATGCAATCTCACTTACTCGAAGTAAAACAAACCATATTAGCTAACTTCAAAGAAACATAATAAAAAAAGCGCCATTTCACATGATAATATGAAAAGGTGCTTTTATCATGTTGTGTGGATTTTAGTAATTTTAGAGCAAGGTACTTATACATACATGAAATAGTGTCCAATAGTCAGCGTATTTTACATCTACTACTAAATAGAAAAGGGGCCTAAGACACCTATTTATGTCTCAGACCCCTAATAGCAAATTTTATAATTTGAAAAAGTAATCAGCTTTTCCAAATAATCATAAATTAATACAATACCTTATATGTAAAAACTCTATATCTAATTATAAAGTCAATTAGATTGTATTGGCAAGTCCAAACAAGAAAAATTTCCGGCGATAATATAATCGTTCATTAAAATGATTCGTCATGTGATTGTACAAAATAGAATGAACTACCAATTTAAATGGGTCGTTGATATAATAATAAGTGATTTTAAATATATTGAAATACGCGTATAGTCATTTATACTCTCAGTAATTATGTGATACAATCACACTAGTTCTGTAAAAAAAGATGAATTTAAATGAGAACATTCACTTAAAAAATATAATTTTAAATATGATTACAACTTAAGAATTTGGAGGTGCGATGAATGCCGTTATTTTTAAAACCAATTTTTCATGAAAAAATATGGGGTGGCAGTCGATTAAAAGAATTTGGATATGATTTACCCAGTGATTATATCGGAGAAGTTTGGGGGATTTCAGCACATCCAAATGGCAAATGTGAAATATTAAACGAACCATATCGTGGGCAAACACTAGATCAAGTATGGGATGAACATCGAGAACTATTTGGTGATTTTCCGAGCCAAGAATTTCCATTAATGACTAAAATTGTAGATGCCAGAGAATCTTTATCTGTACACGTACATCCAGATGATGCGTATGCATATGAAAATGAGAATGGACAATATGGTAAGTCTGAATGTTGGTATATTATAGATGCTGAAGAAGACGCTGAAATTATATATGGATTAAATACCCAATCGAAAGAAACAGCAATTGACAAGATTGATGAAGCGGATTACGATTCGTTATTTAATAAAGTGAAAGTTAAAGCGGGAGAATTCTATTTTATACCTGCTGGAACGATTCATTCTATTGGCGCAGGTGTACTTGTTTACGAAACGATGCAATCATCTGATGTGACTTATCGTGTGTTTGACTATGACCGTGCACAAGATTCAGGCGATAAACGCGAATTAAATCAAGTTAAAGCGAAAGAAGTAATTGAAATCGCAAATGAAAGTATTAATATACCAACAGATACTGAAATCATTGAAAATCATAAACGTACACAACTTGTTTCTAATGACTTTTTTACAATTGTAAAATGGAACATTTCAGGTACATTAAATTATATGAAACCAAGAGAGTTTGTATTGATTTCTGTGCTCAAAGGTGAAGGTCAAGTCATTATTGATGGTGAAGTATTCGATTTAGTACAAGGACAGAATTTTATATTAACGTCTGATGATTTAGATACAATATTTGAAGGTCAGTATGAATTGATTGTAAGTTACTTATAGAGATAGAAGTGGGAGTGCATTAAAATGATTAAGTTTTTATATGTATCACTTGTATGTGGTCTTTTATCTGGTGCAGGCATATTTTTAAAGACGGATATATTTCCTTCGATGGCTGTTCCAATGATTTTTGGTGTAATAGGAATTATTGCAGCATTGATTACAATACCGGATAAAGAAATAAATGGTATGCTCAAATTCGGTGGTGTGTTAATTAATACGATGCCAATTCTGGGCGCTTTAACGTTAACTTAATAATGTATAAATTGAGTATCTTTGCGATTGCGTGAATGATACTTTTTTTATGAATTTTATAAAATATGGAGAGACAATGTGTGATTAGCAATAAAGTTCTTAAACATAAGTTTAATTTTTCTTTATAACACCGTGTACATTTCAATATTTACAGTTTAGATAAGCTGAAATATGTTAAAATAGTATTTAAATTGGAGGTGGCAAGATTGGATAAAGCAAGAGGCCTCATTATGACTTTAGTAATCGCAATGGTCGCTACAATTATGGGCAGTAAATTCCCTATCATTGGGAGTGCTATATTTGCAATCATAATAGGTATTTTAATTAATAATATAATAACAATCCCTAAAAAATATGATGCTGGTATAAAATTCAGCAGTAAAAAAATATTACACTATAGTATAGTCGTGTTAGGGTTTACATTAAGCTTCCAATCTATTGGCACCATCGGTTGGAGATCTTTACCAATTATTTTTGTTACATTGTTTGCAGCGGCATTAATTGTTTATGTATTAATGAAACTGTTTAATATTAATGAACATTTAAGTATATTAATTGGGGTAGGGACTTCCATATGTGGTGGTTCAGCAATTGCCGCAACGAGTCCGGTTATAAAAGCAAAGGAAAGTGAAGTTGCATTTGCTATTTCGACGATTTTCTTATTTAATCTCATAGCAGTGTTCATCTTCCCACCAATTGGTCATATCATGCATATGGGACAAGCGACTTTTGGTTATTTTGGAGGAACGGCGATTAACGACACGTCAAGTGTCATTGCAGCAACTTCTAATTACGGTAAAACTGCATTGGAAACAGGGGCCGTTGTTAAATTAACACGTACGTTAATGATTATTCCAGTCGTTTTATTTTTTACATATAGAACTATTAAAAAAGAAAAAGAGAAGCAATCGCACACATCCATAGCTAAAATCTTCCCATGGTTTATTGTTTGGTTTGTCATAGCATCATTGATAAGTACAATTTTCAATTTTTCACCATCAGTGATTCATATGTTTCAACAATTATCGTTATTTTTAATTACAATAGCGATGGCTGGTATTGGTTTGAATGTGGATTTCAAACAATTTAGACAAGCGGGTATCAAACCTATATTACTTGGTTTAGTGACTTGGATCGTTGTTATTATTACAAGTTTAATCACTATGAAATTAATCAACTTATTGTAATGTTTGTTCTATAAGGTGATTTTTCATATAATAGGAAAAATAGAATTTTTATATGAGATAAGGAGTATCTAAATGGCAGAGGAAACAAGTTATTTTTGGTTAAACTGCGGTTATAATCGCTGGAACCATAATGAACCAATGGTTGGACAAACAACATTATTTGAATCAGGTGCACAATTTAATCCCTCTCAAGGTTTCCGTTCATTTAAACAGGCCAAAGTTGGTGACCAGGTCATCTTTTATCAAGTGCAGATGGACACTGGTTTATTAGGATTTGGTGAAATCACAAGTGTACAAACGGGTGCTCAAAATAAAATTCGCGTTCATTTTGAATTACAAGAACAATTAAAGCCGTTAACAGCTGATTATTTAAAAAGAAGTGAACAGTTAGAATTTAGAATGGGTAATATGAAAGAAACATTATTTAATCAAATTACTAAAGAAGAGTATGAACTAATCGTTAGCTTAGGCAAAGGCCAAACTAAAATACCTAGATACTTTTTTATATCTGAGGAACAAGAATTTGAACCAGAATCATATAACACGATATTTACACATACGTATAATGGTATAAAAAGAAATGGTTATCATTTTTATACACAGTTAGAAATAGGGGACCAACTTGTTTTTTATAATAAAAAACGAGAGCAATCGGTCATTGGCGTTGGTGAAGTGAGTAAACATATACATGAAAAGCCACCTATTCCTGGTAGAACTAATAGTACGGCTATTGAAGTATATTTTGAAAAAGAAATTGAACCTGTCTCATTAAGTACTTTGAATAAGCATCCTAAATTAAAAAATCTTTACTACTTACAGGAAAATGCAAAACAAGCGATTGCAAGTATGTCACAAACGCAATTTGAATCTATACTTGAAATGAGTGCGAATGATGGTTTGAAACCACAATTTGAAGCCGTGCAAAGCGATAATGTGATAGATAAGCCAGCAGAAGATTTGAAACCATTTATTCTGCTTGTAGTAGATAAAGGAGAAGGATTAAAAGCGGCAGAAGACTTATTGCAAAAAACAAATGCGAATCCAGTTATTACTTCTGGGCACCCGGATTTCACAGAAGACATGCTTTATGGAAAATATTTACCAAATGAGACGGGCGCTTTATATTATAGAGAAGGTTTTATAACGAATCTCATGCCTCGAAAAGATAAAAGTTATTTAGTTATAGATAATTTTAACCGTATAGATCCTGATATTTTTCAAACATATATCAATGTGTTGGAAGGCTATGAGATGACGTTACCACGTTATAATAAAGATGGTACTATGGTTAAATGGTCTAGAAAAAAAGATTCGTTTTATCATTTTAATCCGAATTGGCATATTGTCGCTATCACGTATGACAGTTTAAATGAAATTAAACAAAAATACACAGAACAGTTTCTAAAATATACTAGAATTGTTAAAGTGAACCAAGATTAAAAAGAGTTTAGAATAATTGAACTTATACGTTATGATGAAGCATAAGTAATTATGAAAGCATATGAAATGATCAATCCTTCAAGAATGGATTGGTCATTTTTTTATGCAAAGTATGACAATATAAATGTCTATTAATTATTTAAATTATAGTGGATACTTTTAAAACAGAAGCGTAAAAAAGACATAATGTTTTTAATCGACGAGCACTGATAGGAATAGGCAGATATAAGCACTTATGATTTATTTTAAGGAAATTAGGATATAATAAAAGTAAGTCCCATTATATAATGATAATGGTAGACTAAATATATCATTTTAGGAGCGTTGTATATGCCAATAATTTATTATGATGGTAACTGTGTTTATTGTTATAACTATGCGATCTGGTTAATTCAACACGGACTTTCTACACGTTATCAATTTGCCAAATTACAGGGTGATGTAGCACAAAATTTATTAGAAAATTATCCAGAAGCGCAACAATACGATAGTGTGATTTTACAAGAAGGTGACCAGTTGAAATATAAATCTGATGCAATTACAACCTTAATCACATCGTTGACTAACTACAAATGGTTAGGTATCTTGTTGCGTTTCGTGCCAAATATAATCAGAGATTTTGGTTATCAATTATTTGCTGATAATAGAAATCATATGTGGAAAACCCATTGGCATGAACCTAATGATTATGAAAAATCATTTTTTATTGACTGATTATTTTTTACTGAAAATACGGAGGAAACAAACATGGGAAAAATTATTGTAATTGGTAGTGCATCAATAGATTTAGTTGTAAAAACTGATATATTGCCCGAAGCAGGAGAAACAGTAATGGGCACTTCATTTTTTACTAATCCTGGTGGCAAAGGCGCAAATCAAGCGGTAGCGGCTGCACGCTTAAGTAATGAAGTGTATATGATAGGTGCAGTGGGCGATGATGCATACGGCAAACAAATTTTGGAAAACTTGAAAGATAATCATGTTGATACCACTTACATGGACATCATTGACAATGAGAAGTCAGGTACAGCACACATTACATTATTTGAAGATGATAATCGTATTATTGTCGTTCCGGCTGCCAATAACTATATTACACCAGATATTGTTTTGCCAAAGTTGGAAAACTTTGGTGAAGATGACATTATTTTGCTCCAACATGAAATTCTTGAAGCAACGGTTCAATCAGTTGTCACATATGCAGCAAAGCATGGTATCAAAGTTATTTTAAATCCTGCGCCTTATCGTGAATTGGATAAAGAAGTAATCGAAAAAGTAACATGGATAACGCCGAACGAATCAGAAAGTGAATTACTATTTGACCATCAAGTAGAACAAGCACTTAAAGCATATCCACGTAAACTTATTATTACGCAAGGCGCAAAAGGCGCATTGTTTTATAGCGATACGCAACAACTGATTGAAGGTTATAAAAAGGAAGTCATAGATACAACAGGAGCTGGAGATACTTTTAATGGTGCACTAGCAGTTGCATTAATTGAAAATAAGTCATTGGAAGATGCTGTGAATTTTGCTAATTTGGCTGGTAGTTTTTCAGTGACAGGTTTAGGTGCACAAGGCGCAATGCCGTATAGAAAAGACTTGGAATAAGTAGTGCGCAATTTGTTATAATAAGTGTAGGTCATTAAATGGACATCTAAATTAAAATGATTCTAATTTAGAGCACGAATATTCTTTACAGATTAGAATTATTATAATATAATAATTATTGTAATCAAGAACGGTGTTGTCATTTAATGATAATATTGAAATTTAAAGGAGAGATTTTACATGGCAAAAAGTAATGAAGAAGTAGTAAAAGTATTAAATCAACAAGTAGCAAACTGGACAGTCGCATTCACAAAATTACACAATTTTCATTGGTATGTAAAAGGTCCTAATTTCTTCTCACTACACACAAAATTCGAAGAATTATATGACGAAGCAAGTCAATACATTGACGATTTAGCTGAGCGTATTTTAGCTGCTGGTGGTAATCCAGTTGCAACATTAAAAGAAAGTTTAGATCTTTCAATTATCAAAGAAGCAGGCAAAGGTTACAAAGCTGAAGAAATGGTTGAAGAACTTTCACAAGACTTCGATAATGTATCTAAACAATTAGAAGAAGCAATTGAAGTTGCTTCAAATGCAGATGATGATGTGACTGAAGATATGTTCATCGGTATGCAAACAAATATAGATAAACATAACTGGATGTTAAAATCATATTTAGGTAGATAATACATTCAGTTTAAGATAAAGAGAATAGTGTCTGGGCATATAGCTTAGACGTATAAAAGAGGCCCTGTCTATTTAAATAGACAGGGCCTCTTTCTTTATAAAAAATGTTAGCTGAGTGTTATGAATTAGCACACTAGCTCTATATGTACTTATTTACATATCAATCTGAAACCTAAAGAAAATGTTATTCAGCAATTTCTAATGCTATTTCCATCATTTGAGTGAAAGAGTTTTGGCGTTCTTCAGCAGTTGTCGCTTCATCACGTAAGATATGATCGCTTACTGTAAATATGCCTAAAGCTTTTTTATTTGCATAAGTAGCGTTTAAATATAGTGCTGCAGACTCCATTTCAATACCTAAGACACCCATGCGTTGCCATTGTTCATTGAATGTAGGGTCGGCATTATAGAACGTATCAGAAGATAAGATATTGCCAACATGTGTCGTAGCACCGATATCATCTGCTTTTTGTTTAGCTTTTAATATTAATTCAAAATCTGCTAATGGTGCAAAATGACCAGGAATGTTGTATTGCTCCACATAACTAGAATTCGTAGAAGCACCTTGTGCAATAATCACATCATATAAGTTAACGTTTTCTTGTAAAGCACCGCATGAGCCGATACGGATGATTGTGTCTACATCAAAGAAATTGTATAGTTCATACGAATAGATACCAATACTTGGAACGCCCATACCTGATCCCATTACAGATACTTCTTTACCATTATATGTACCAGTATAACCAAACATATTACGTACTTCGTTAAATTGTTCAACGTTTTCTAAATAGTTATCCGCAATATATTTTGCACGAAGTGGATCCCCTGGCATTAATACGGTTTTAGCTATTTTTTTCCCATTAGGTTGAATATGAGGTGTTGCTTTTGTCATAATCATCTTCTCCTTTAAATTCTTTATCAAATTAAAGATAACATTTGTTTATTATTTTTGCGAATTTTTGTAGTATAGAGGTAAAGAGAGAATGTTTATAAACATATATGTTTAATTTTACTATATAATTATGAGTGGGTTAAAACACCATATGCTAATAAACAAAATAATAGGAGGATTTAATATGAATTACGCAAAATATATAGACCACACATTACTTAAACCGGAATCTACGAGAAATCAAATAGATAAAATTATCGAGGAAGCGAAAGCGTTTAATTTTAAATCGATTTGTATTAATCCAACACATGTAAAATATGCTGCTGAACAACTTAAGGGTTCAGATGTATTAGTATGTACAGTTATAGGTTTTCCATTAGGAGCATCAACAACTGAAACAAAAATATTTGAAACAGAAGATGCTATTAATAAAGGTGCATCAGAAGTAGATATGGTAATTAATATTGGTGCTTTAAAAGATGGACGCTTTGAAGACGTTCAAAAAGATATCGAAGGTGTCGTAGGTGCAGCGAACGGTAAAACAGTTAAAGTTATTATTGAAACATGCTTATTAACTGATGAGGAAAAAGTCAAAGCAAGCGAATTAAGCAAGGTAGCTGGTGCTGATTTTGTTAAAACATCAACAGGATTTGCTGGTGGTGGTGCTACACCTGAAGATGTTAAGTTAATGAAAGATACAGTGGGCGATGATTTAGAAGTAAAAGCTTCTGGTGGCGTTAGAAATCTTGAAGACTTCAATCATATGCTTGAAGCAGGTGCCACACGTATTGGCGCTAGTGCAGGCGTTGAAATTGTACAAGGTTTAGAAAGTGACTCAGATTATTAATAAATAACTGAAATCTTGTCTGAATACAGTTATGTATTGACTTGAAAAATAGGGGAGGCCAACTCATATGAGAATGGTAGATATTATTGAAAAAAAACGTGATGGTCAAGCGCTAACGAAACAAGAAATTGAATACTTTATTGATGGATATACAAATGGAGATATTCCTGACTATCAAGCTTCTAGTTTAGCGATGGCGATTTATTTTCAAGATATGAATGATGATGAACGAGCTGCCTTGACGATGGCGATGGTTAATTCAGGTGATGTCATTGATTTATCTAATATTAATGGGGTTAAAGTGGATAAGCACTCAACGGGTGGTGTTGGTGATACGACGACACTAGTACTTGCACCATTAGTGGCTGCGGTAGGTGTGCCAGTAGCGAAAATGAGTGGTCGCGGACTAGGCCATACTGGTGGTACCATTGATAAATTAGAATCAGTTGAAGGTTTCCATGTTGAAATTAGCGAAGAACAATTTGTTAAATTGGTTAATGAGGCGAAAGTTGCAGTCATTGGTCAAACTGGGAATTTAACACCCGCTGATAAAAAACTATATGGACTTCGTGATGTTACCGGTACGGTGAATTCAATTCCACTGATTGCATCGTCTATAATGAGTAAAAAAATTGCTGCTGGCGCGGATGCAATTGTATTAGATGTTAAAACCGGTAATGGCGCATTTATGAAAACGTTAGAAGATGCAGAAGCGTTAGCGCATGCCATGGTTCGTATCGGTAATAATGTAGGTAGAAATACAATGGCAATTATTTCGGATATGGGCCAACCACTTGGCAATGCAATAGGTAATGCTTTAGAAGTTAAAGAAGCGATTGAAACGTTGCAAGGTAATGGACCAGAAGACTTAACAGAGTTAGTTATGACGCTAGGTTCACAGATGGTAGTCGTCGGTGGAAAAGCTCAAAATCTTGATGAAGCACGTAAAATGTTAGAACAAGCAATTCAAGATGGTTCAGCGTTAGAAAGTTTCAGAACATTTTTAGAAAACCAAGATGGCGATGGTTCTGTTGTAGACGATGTATCAAAATTACCACAAGCCAAATATCAAATTGAACTACCCGCACAAAGTGAAGGCATTGTAACTGAAATTATTGCAAATGAAGTCGGTGTAGCTTCTATGATGTTAGGTGCAGGCAGACAAACTAAAGAAGACGAAATAGATTTAAGTGTGGGTCTCGTATTGCATAAAAAGGTTGGAGATAGCGTCAACAAAGGAGAGGCTTTGTTAACAATCCACAGCAATCAAGAACAAATTGATAACGTAAAAGATAAACTATTGCAAAGTATTACGATTAGTGACACTGGTAATGAACCAACATTGATTCATAAAATAATTACTGAATAGGAGAGGAATATTATGACTACACCATTTAAACGAGTTCATTTAATTGTCATGGACTCTGTTGGTATTGGAGAAGGACCTGATGCAAAAGCTTTTGATGATGAAGGCAGTCACACTTTAAAGCATACGCTCGAAGGATTTGAACAGTCATTACCTAACTTACAAAAATTAGGTTTAGGTAATATTGAACCTCTTCCGGTTATTGATAAAGAAGCGGAACCACAAGCTTTTTACACAAAAATGAGTGAAGCTTCAGTCGGCAAAGATACCATGACTGGCCATTGGGAGATTATGGGGCTAAATATCATGCAACCATTTAAGGTCTATCCAGAAGGATTTCCAGAAGAACTGGTTAATGAAATCGAAACGTTAACAGGACGTAAAGTTGTAGCCAATCGTCCTGCATCCGGTACGCAAATCATAGATGAATGGGGCGAACATCAGATGAAGACGGGTGATCTAATTGTCTATACTTCTGCAGACCCAGTACTTCAAATTGCAGCTCATGAAGATATTATTCCCTTAGAGGAACTATATGACATCTGTGAAAAAGTAAGAGAATTAACCAAGGATCCTAAATATTTAATAGGCAGAATCATTGCTAGACCTTATATTGGAGAGCCAGGTTCATTTAAACGAACTTCTAATAGACATGACTATGCATTAAAACCATTTGGTAGAACAGTAATGAATGAATTAAAAGATAATGGTTATGATGTCATTGCCCTTGGTAAAATTAATGATATATTTGACGGTGAAGGTGTGACTGAATCGATACGTACCAAAGATAACATGGATGGTATTGATAAATTAATTGAAACTGTGCAACGTGACTTTAATGGGTTAAGCTTTTTAAATCTTGTTGATTTCGATGCCCTTTATGGCCATCGTCGTGATAAACCTGGATATGCACAAGCGATTAAAGATTTTGATGAACGTTTACCTGAACTTATGAATCACTTACAAGAAGAAGATTTAGTTATTATTACAGCAGACCATGGTAATGATCCAACTGCAGATGGTACGGATCATACTAGAGAATACATTCCTGTACTTATGTTTAGTCCTAAAATGACTGACTATCATGAGCTAACGATAGACAGCACATTTAGTTCTTTAGGTGCAACGATTGCTGATAATTTTGGTGTGAAATTACCTGAATTTGGCAAAAGCTATTTGAAAGAAATGGGTGTTGAAAAGTAATGCATATTTTAAGAATGCTATTTGGAATTGTCTTTAGTGTTGCAGGGGTACTCCATTTTAAAGATGAAGAACAATTTAGATGTATTGTACCAGCGTACTTACCATTTCGAAAAGCAGCTGTGTTAATCACAGGCATTATGGAAATCGTGTTTGGTGTCATATTATTAATGAAACAACCTACTAAGGGTCAAAAAAATGCACTCATAGCGTTTTTATGGGCGGTCTTACCAGCGAATATTTATATGGCGCGCAAACAAATTCCAATTGCTGGTCAACAACTTCCGAAATGGGCTTTATACGGACGTATTCCATTGCAATTTGTGATGATGAAATTAATCAAAAAATTATAACTTACTAAACTAAAATAAGAGAGCACATGCGTTTGAAATGACGCTGTGCTCTCTTATTTTATATATTTATAAAATGCTAACTCACATTATAAATTATTGTGCTTCACCATAGATATCATGCCATTCAGCTTTTTTGTCTAAGAATGTTTGGGCTATTTCTTTGGCGCCTTCTAATGAATGGCTAGCAGCCCAACCACATTGAACTTCATTACATGCTGGCACTTCTGTAGCATTTAATACATCTTTAATTGTTGCTTCGATAATATTTAACACATCTTCATAGTCATCATGATTGATAAATGAAACGTAAAATCCTGTTTGGCAACCCATTGGACTAATATCAACGACTTTATCTGAATGATTTCTAATATTTTCTGCCATTAAATGTTCTAATGAATGTAATCCAGGCATATCCATATGCTCTTTGTTTGGTTGTTTAAAGCGGATATCATATTTATGAATTACATCACCGTTAGCGCCTTCCATTTTCCCTGCTAATCTCACAAAAGGTGCTACAACGATTGTATGATCTAAATTAAAACTTTCTACGTTCATTTTTGGCATGGTGTATCCTCCTCATATATAACTTAAATTAATTGTAACAAGTTAAAAGAGGATTTACAATTTTTGAAATGTGGTATAAAGGGGTATGAAAGTTATTTTTATAAATTTCAGAAAATGAATGACAGAATTCAATAAACCCGATAGAATAAGTAATAATTAAATCATGTTTTGTGCATTATGAATCATATGTTGTGTTATTTAATAAATTACTTATTGCATTTGATTTATTTTATAAATTGAGTATAAACATAATGCCAAGTAATTTAGGAGGCAGTGTTGAATTATGGAAAATAAACAAATTGTATTGGACTATATAGAAAATGAAAAGTATAAATATTTAGAAATGAGCCATCAAATCCATCAAAGACCTGAATTAGGTAATGAGGAGATATTTGCATCTAGAACGTTAACGGAAACGTTAACGCAACATGGTTTTGAAGTCGAAACAAATATAGCAGGACATGCGACTGGCTTTATAGCAAGTTATGATTCAGGACAAACGGGACCAACTATAGGTTACTTGGCCGAATATGATGCATTGCCAGGGTTAGGTCACGCGTGTGGTCATAATATTATTGGTACCGCTAGTACATTTGCGGGTATAGCCTTAAAGCAAGTGATTGATAAAGTCGGCGGAAAAGTAATTGTATTAGGCTGTCCTGCAGAAGAAGGTGGAGAAAACGGTAGTGCTAAAGCGACTTATGTTAAAGAAGGTATTATTGATGATTTAGATATCGCCTTAATGGTGCATCCTGGTAATGAAACATACAGAACAATCAATACTTTGGCTGTAGATGTACTAGATGTTAAATTTTTTGGTAAAAGTGCGCATGCATCTGAAAATGCAGATGAAGCGAAAAATGCACTTGATGCAATGATTTCATATTTTAATGGGGTTGCGCAATTACGTCAGCATATAAAAAGTAGTCAACGTGTCCATGGCGTTATATTGGATGGTGGACAAGCAGCGAATATTATACCTGATTTTACACATGCGAGATTCTATACTAGAGCAACAAGTCGCCATGAGTTAGACATTTTAACTGAACGAGTTGGTCAAATAGCTAAAGGTGCGGCATTGCAAACTGGATGTGATTATGAATTTGGACCTATACAAAATGGCGTGAACGAGTTTATAAAATCTTCAAAACTAGATGATTTATTTGCTAAATATGCAACAGAAATGGGTGAAGCTGTCATTGATGATGATTTTGGTTATGGCTCTACTGACACGGGAAATGTGAGTCATGTTGTACCAACGATACATCCACATATTAAAATTGGATCACGTAATTTAGTAGGTCATACGCATAGATTTAGAGAGGCTGCAGCAAGTACCCATGGGGACCAAGCGTTAATTAGAGGTGCTAAGATTCTCTCGCTTATGGGATTAGAATTATTAACGAATCAAGCGTTGTTTGATGAGATTATTGAACAACATCAATTTATAAAGGGGCATAAAAAATGACTAAAGAACGCTCTCATAGACCCAAATTAACACTTAGTGACCTTTACGATTCTAGCGTTGTCTATACTTCTAGACCGTCTTATATTTCAAATCCATGGCTGGAACCTGAAGAACACCAATCGAATTTTTTAACAGGTAGAGAGCTGATAATAGCTAATCATATGCCAGTAATCGTTCATGAAGCGAGCGTCACTGATAAATTAAAGCAGTTATTTGAAGCGGTAGGGAAAACAATGCCTACAAATATCATTCAATTCAACGATCAACAAAGTTATGAACAAACTTTAAAAGTGTTAGCGCAAGAAGAGAATAAGAAAATTTATTTTCAATATATTCATGGTGAAGATATATTAACTAAAGCGCATTATGCACTAGATAAAGATATCTTTGTTGCATTAAATAATAAAGCAAGAATTCCTGAATGGACGAACAATCAATTCCTTCCCCGTCGAGAAGTTGTAAACATTGAAGATTTTGAGGCGGCGGTGTCTGAATGGTCGTTCCCATTTGTATTAAAACCTGGGGATGACTTACCAACTGCTGGCGGGTATGGTGTAATGATTTGTTATTCAGAAGAAGATTTAACAAAAGCAAAAACACGAATTGCTCAAGCTCAATCAGAAACAGACACAATGATTATAGAGCAAAAGATAGAAGCGATTGCTAATTATTGTGTACAATTTGCATATTCTGAAAATGGAGGCATACGATATATAGGTACTTCAGCTCAACTCACAGATGCTTACGGCTATTATAGTGGAAATGAAAATGCGCCGGATGTACCTAAACACGTGATAGAAGCTGGTAGAGAAATCATGGAAATTGGGGTATCTAAAGGTTACTTTGGCGTAGCGGGCTTTGACTTGTTATTAGACGACAAAAATGATGTATATGCGATTGATTTGAATTTTAGACAAAATGGTTCGACAAGTATGTTGTTGTTAGAGCCTTTACTTCAACAAGGCTATCATAAATTTTATAGTTATATTTCGCCTGGTGATAACGAACAATTTTTTGCGACAATTTTGAAATATGTGCGACTGGGCGTATTATTTCCACTTTCTTATTATGATGGTGAATGGTTTGAAAATGATACGGTGCAATCTAGATTTGGTTGTATATGGCATGCTGAAAACAAAGCTACGGTTGATACATTGGAGCAACAATTTCTAAAAGAGATTCAAGAAAAATAAAATGTGGAATTAAAATTAGTGGTTCTACTCAGTAGATAATAATTTAAAAGCTAAAAATGTAAAGTGTCTGGGACATAAATAGGTGTCTCAGATTTTTTAATTGGACAATAGATGTGAACTACTACCAGCGATCCAAAGTACTATTGATATATTTTATGCGAATGCGTAGTGGTTATGTATACGATTAGAATATTAGCCAAGGAAGAGAATGACTTTTATTCTTTAATTTTTATTGAAAAATTTGATTCCTGTTAATACTTTCTAAATTTATAAGGAACATTCGTTGATTGACTAGAAACATACAGTCATTTATATTTTAAATATAAGTAATTATTATAAATGAATTGAAGGTGAAAATATGTCTTACAAAGAAAGTTCATTTTTTCAAGATATTTTAATAAATGAAGTTTTTTATGTCGCAACTAAATCAAAGCATTTGATTAGACAAGAAATATCTGAACAAAATGTAGTATGTGCTTGGACAGATAAAGCAACAGCAGAAAGTTATTTAAATAAAGAGCAAATTGAATATGACAAAGTAAAAACGGTTGATATTGATCGTTTTGTAACTTATGAAATTGACGATATTTTTGATGAAGATGATGAGGTATTGATGAACCCAACTTCACATAAAGATGGTGAACGCGTTCGTATCGTTGCAGCTTCAAATGAATTGATGTCTGATTTGGATAGTATTAGATTGAAAGAATTTGTTAAAGATGTTGCTAAAGAAGATGCTGTGTTTGGATTAACTAATAAGAATGAAAAACAATTTA
The DNA here is from genome assembly GCF_050955665.1 of Staphylococcus sp. LKG4-2. Taxonomy (NCBI): domain Bacteria; kingdom Bacillati; phylum Bacillota; class Bacilli; order Caryophanales; family Staphylococcaceae; genus Staphylococcus; species Staphylococcus sp. LKG4-2. Next base: position 996,574 of record NZ_CP194532.1, read on the forward strand.
TCATGATCAGTGATGAAGCACACCAAAAACCACATATTATGCCTGTATGGAGTATTAAAAACAGAGCTGAAAAGGTGAGAAATCAAGATTTTGAAGAATGTGAAATTATTGAGATTGAAGGGGAAGTATTTGCTGAATGGTTAGATACGTTACGTGATGATGACCATGCAGTTGCAATAGACTTGAAGCCAGGCGTAGTCGGAACAGTTGTGCCTGCTCAAAAAGTAATTGACCAGTTAACATTTTAATTAAAGGTTATCAACAATATAGCTGTTTATGAGTTATGTATTTATAATATTTATAATTTAGAGCACAAATTTTATCGTATCGAAATAGTTATAGATTTGTTTGGAGTAATAACTAGTTGAAATAAAGAGATTGAGTCATAAATAGATAATGTCAAAAAGTCTGGAACATAATTAGGCGTCTAGGCTTTTTGTCAATTTAAACAATTGGTGTAAAGTCCAACTGCTTATTTTAAACAGTTACATGATTAGTATCTGTATTATTCAATTTCATATTTATAAATAAAACAGTAATTTCTAGTGTTTTAAACTAGAAATTACAGTTTTTTGTTTATACCCATTCAGTATGATTGTAAAAATCCTATAAAATCATTTTTCATTTAGATAACTCATATAATGTCCTGTTTTTAATATGTCATATTGTGGCAGATAAACGTGCTTAATGAGCAGTCTATACATTATATAATTTAATGAATATAAGCATTATAAATGTATAGAACCTAGAGCACCAGAAAATGCACCATGCTCAATATAATAAGGTTCACACCCACGTAAAACAGTATAGTCTTTGACGACATCCTTTAATAAATCGTTATTGTGGAAGGAAGAACCGATATAGGCAACATTTTTTGTATTATGTTCTCTTGCGACAGTAATTGACATTGTCGTAATGACTTCACCGACGACTGCAATTACAGAAGCCAATTTATCTGCATCTGTAAATGATTCATCTAAATGATGTAGCACATTACCAAAGTTAGCTGCAGTTAAATCGCCAGAAATAGGAGGCTCACTATCTTTATATATATGTTTTACCTTTAAATCTATAATATCACGGTTACCATTTTGAGCTGTATCAGTTAACTGTTTATAGTTACTGATACCTGTGAGTAGGTATCCAAGGCCTTGTATCATACCGCCACCGGTGCCTATTCCGCCTACACGCTTTTGCGCTTTGCCATTTGAAAAATGAAGTGAAGTACCAGTACCAACATTAGTGAAAATATAATCATCTAAGAAATGACCTTGTTCTTCTAATAGAATTTCTAGCCCTTTAGCTGCAGCATCAAATTCAACAAATACACGAGATTCACAATTGAGTTGTTCATTAATTATGGCAGCTTGCCCACCCGTCAGATTAATGTTGTTACAATCTTGTTGATTTAACCATTGAATGACTTCCTCAATTTCAGTAGTTAATCTTGTGCTGTATGTTCGTTCACCGTTTTTTTCTTGAACAATTTTAATGAGCGTGCCACCAGCATCGACACCTATCTTCATCTGTATTCCCCCTAATAAAAATTTCCATTATAACTTATAGTATAATAAAATGAAGGAAAATCAAATATGGATTTAATAGGATTGATAGAATAGTTCACAATTAAGGCTGTTAATTAATTAGGTATGTTTCTAAATTATATGTAAATTTATAGGTTGATTTGATTCAGAAGTGGTATGAATAAATAACGACTACGTTTTTAATAGGGGATTAAAACATGTTTATAAAGGAAAATTTTGAAAATATTACGGTACAAGTTTATGAAGAAAAATATAGACAATCTTTATATGATTTCAAATTAAGTGAAAGACAGCAAATTTATTCATCATTACCTAAAGATGTATTGGATGATGCGATCAATGATGAAGATAGAATTCCAAATATTGCACTAAATGATGAAGGTGAAGTTGTTGGCTTCTTTGTACTGCATCAGTATTATCAACATGAAGGATATGACACGCCAAATCAAGTTATATATGTGAGATCCTTATCAGTCAATGAAGATTTTCAAGGTTATGGCTATGGTACGAAAATGATGATGTATCTGCCTAGGTATGTACAGACACTTTTTCCAAATTTTAACCATTTATATTTAGTGGTCGACGCTGAAAATAAAGGCGCTTGGAATGTTTATGAACGTGCGGGCTTTATGCATGCAGCTACAAAAGAAGAAGGACCTATTGGAAAAGAAAGGTTATATTACCTTGATCTAGATTCTAAACATGTCTCTTCTTTAAAATTAAAACCGAACACAGAAGAACAACCATTCAATATTCATATCATTGATTTAATTAAAGATGATAATAAAGTGGGATTTATTGCTATTGAAAGACATGAAGATCGAATGAATATCTCTTCGGTTGAAGTTAACAAAGAAGAACGGCACCATGGTATTGCTGAAAGCGCATTGAGACAATTATCTACATATGTACGTAAACATTTTGATAATGTAAAGTTATTGACAATCACTTTGTATGGTGAAAATAATGAATTAAAACCGTTATGTATAAACAGTAATTTTGTTGAAATAGATGCCGCAGATGATTATATTGTCTTTGAAAAATATATAAATTACTAAATGCGATTGCGAAATCAGGAATTGTCATTTATAATTTACATTTGTTATTATTACTTATGTTAAACTTAGTACTGATTTGGATAAACGCCTTTGAAAGGAAGAATAAATAATGAGAATTCAAGATTACACAAAAGAAATGGTTGATGAGAAATCATTTATCGATATGGCATATACGTTATTAAATGAAAAAAATGACACAATGAACTTATATGATATTATTGATGAATTTAAAGCACTTGGACATTATGAAGACGACGAAATCGAAAATAGAATTGTTCAATTCTATACAGATTTAAACACAGATGGTCGTTTTTTAAATGTTGGTGAAAATATTTGGGGATTACGTGATTGGTATTCAGTTGCAGATATTGAAGAAAAAATTGCGCCTACGATTCAAAAATTTGATATTCTGGACGACGATGATGAAGAAGATAAAAACTTAAAATTACTTGGTGAAGATGAGGCTGATGATGATGATGATATTCCAGCAGTTACAGATGACCAAGAGACTTTGAATGATCCAGAAGATCCAGAAGATGACGATGTTGATGAAGATCTTAATGAAACAGATATCGTTATCGATGAAGATGATGAAGATTTAGACGAAGAAGATGAAGAAGAAGAAGAATTTGAAGACGAAGAAGAAACAGAAGAATAATTCTTTGAGATTTAATTGACTTTTTTCGTGAACATGATAAAATTTTATTCGGGCTCCTTTAATTAGGACGACGTGTATAAATATTATACGCTCCCCCTTACAACCATGTGAGAGGGAGCGATTTTTTTGTTTTAAATAATATATCAGTTTTATAGTATTTTATATTTTGAAAGTACTTGTTACGACAATTAATACATATAATGATGAAGCATTTAAATATGTAAATGTTGTATCACAAAATTTAGCAACTAATTTGGAAATTTGATACGAATCAAAACGTATTGTAAGAAAATACGGTTTTAATCATAGGAGGCAGAACATGACAAAATTCATTTTTGTAACTGGTGGAGTTGTTTCTTCATTGGGTAAAGGTATCACGGCAGCATCTTTAGGAAGATTATTAAAAGATAGAGGATTAAAAGTCACGATTCAAAAATTTGATCCATACTTAAATGTTGACCCAGGCACAATGAGTCCATATCAACATGGTGAAGTTTTTGTGACAGACGATGGTGCTGAAACTGACTTAGACTTAGGACATTATGAGAGATTTATTGATATAAATTTAAATAAATATTCAAATGTAACGGCTGGGAAAGTTTATTCTCATGTCTTAAAAAAAGAGCGTCGTGGTGATTATTTAGGTGGTACAGTTCAAGTTATCCCGCACATTACGAATGAAATAAAAGAGCGTTTATTATTAGCTGGGGAAAGTACAAATGCAGATGTAGTTATTACTGAAATTGGTGGTACAACAGGGGATATAGAGTCATTGCCATTTATTGAAGCAATTAGACAAATCCGTAGTGATTTAGGACGCGAAAATGTAATGTATGTTCACTGTACTTTGTTACCATATATCAAAGCTGCTGGAGAAATGAAGACAAAACCAACACAACATAGTGTGAAAGAATTAAGAGGTCTTGGTATCCAACCAGATTTAATTGTTGTTAGAACAGAATATGAACTTACTCAAGATTTAAAAGATAAAATTGCGCTATTCTGTGATATTGATAAAGCAAGCGTTATAGAATGTCGTGATGCTGATTCATTATATGAGATACCTTTACAATTAAGTAAACAAGATATGGACGATATTGTGATTAAGCGTTTAGAATTAAATCCAAAATACGAAACGCAATTAGATGAGTGGCAATATTTATTAGATACGGTTAACAGTTTAGATGGCAAGATAACAATTGGTTTAGTAGGTAAATATGTAAGCTTACAAGATGCATATTTGTCAGTTGTCGAGTCATTAAAACATGCTGGCTATCCATTCAAAAAAGATATCGAAGTGAAATGGATTGATTCAAGTGAAGTTACCGATGAAAACGTTGCTGAAATATTAGCAGAAGTTGATGGTATATTAGTACCTGGTGGATTTGGATTCCGTGCAAGTGAAGGTAAGATATCAGCTATTAAATATGCACGTGAAAATAATGTGCCATATTTCGGTATTTGTTTAGGTATGCAATTAGCAACTGTTGAGTTTGCTCGAAATGTCATTGGACTAGATGACGCGCATTCAGCAGAATTAGATCCTAATACACCACATCCTATAATCGACTTATTACCAGAACAGAAAGATATCGAAGATTTAGGCGGTACACTACGCTTAGGTTTATACCCTTGTCATATCAAAGAAGGTACATTAGCAAATTCAATTTATAATGAAACTGAAATTGAAGAAAGACACCGTCATCGTTATGAATTTAATAATGAATATAGAGAACAACTCGAAGCAAACGGAATGGTGTTTTCTGGAACAAGTCCAGATGGTCGTTTAGTAGAAATGGTAGAAATTCCAAGCAATGACTTTTTCGTTGCATGTCAATTCCATCCAGAATTTTTATCAAGACCTAATCGCCCTCAACCGATTTTCAAAGCATTTATAGAAGCATCATTGAACCATCAGCAATCTAAATAATATGTTAAGACACACATACTCGAACTATTACGTCGAGATGTGTGTCTTTTTTTATTTAGTGCTTCGTTCAAATGTATGTATATAAAAATGGGGTATAAACGATTATTAAAATTTGAAATTTAGGCGATTTTTATACATCTAGAATAAAAATATAAAATAAAAACGCTTACAAATATATTGAAGAATGCAAAAGGTATATGACTTTGATATAATTAGATTGTAAAAATATGTGCTTAAAGCACCAAGGAGGAACTTTCATGCCTTTAGTTTCAATGAAAGAAATGTTAATAGATGCAAAAGAAAATGGTTACGCAGTAGGTCAATATAACCTTAATAACTTAGAATTCACTCAAGCAATTTTAGAAGCTTCTCAAGAAGAGAACGCTCCTGTAATTTTAGGTGTATCTGAAGGTGCTGCTCGTTACATGGGTGGTTTCTATACAGTTGTTAAAATGGTTGAAGGTTTAATGCATGACAAAGAAATTACTGTACCAGTTGCAATTCACTTAGACCACGGTTCAAGCTTTGAAAAATGTAAAGAAGCAATTGACGCTGGATTTACATCAGTAATGATTGATGCTTCACATGGTTCATTCGAAGACAATGTTGAAATCACTTCAAAAGTTGTAGAATATGCTCATGAACATGGTGTTTCAGTTGAAGCAGAATTAGGTACTGTTGGTGGACAAGAAGATGATGTAGTTGCTGACGGCGTAATCTATGCAGATCCTAAAGAATGTCAAGAACTTGTTGAAAAAACAGGTATCGATACATTAGCGCCAGCATTAGGTTCAGTACACGGACCTTATAAAGGTGAACCAAAATTAGGATTTAAAGAAATGGAAGAAATTGGTGCTTCTACAGGATTACCATTAGTATTACACGGTGGTACAGGGATCCCAACGAAAGATATCCAAAAAGCAATTCCTTTTGGTACTGCTAAAATCAATGTAAATACAGAAAACCAAATTGCTTCAGCTAAAGCTGTTCGTGAAGCTTTAGACAATGATAAAGAAATGTATGATCCTCGTAAATATTTAGGACCTGCACGTGAAGCGATTAAAGCTACTGTTATTGGTAAAATTAAAGAGTTTGGTACATCTAACCAAGCAAAATAAGTTAACGAATAACTTTTGATACTTTATATATGTTGTATCGATTTATGAGGGCGAGACGTCGAAATCAAATTCATTTTTTTGATTTCTGCTTCGCTCTCTTTTTTATGTTATAATTTGTTAGGTTTGTGTAAAAAAGCAATCAGGAAAGCACGGATAACATAAAATTTTAATAATAAATCCTTATAATTATGATTTGAATTGGTAAATAATGGGAATTGAAACAATAGTAAAAAAAATTATATACAAGAGAAAACACTTTATTTTATATGAAATAAATTTTAATAAACTGATGTGCTTTGCAAACTGTAATAAATTAATTTATAATGCAAATGATGTTATGGAAGAGAAATATTGATTGAAAGGCAAAGGAGAACATACGAATGGCTCAAGAAGTGATTAAAATTAGAGGTGGTCAAACACTAAAAGGTGAAGTGAACAACCACGGTGCTAAAAATAGTGCAGTAGCAATTATTCCAGCCGCAATTTTGGCTGAAGACAAAGTAACAATTGAAGGCCTTCCAGAAATCTCTGATGTAGAAACTTTAGTAAGTTTACTTGGAGATTTAAATATTAAGACTGAATTAGATGGTATGACATTAAATGTTGATCCAAATGAAATTGAAAATGCACCATTACCTAATAATAAAGTAGAATCGTTACGTGCTTCATATTATATGATGGGCGCTATGTTAGGTAGGTTTAAAAAATGTGTGATTGGATTACCAGGTGGTTGTCCTTTAGGACCGAGACCCATTGATCAACACATTAAAGGTTTCAAAGCTTTAGGTGCTAAAATTGATGAATCAAGTTCTACATCAATGAAGATAGAGGCTGACAAATTAACAGGTGCGAATATCTTTTTAGATATTGTAAGTGTTGGTGCAACAATCAATATTATGCTTGCAGCAGTTCGTGCTGAAGGTCAAACTGTCATTGAGAATGCTGCAAAAGAGCCAGAAGTAGTTGACGTAGCTAATTTCTTAACAAGCTTAGGTGCAGATATCAAAGGCGCTGGCACAAGTACGATTAAGATTAATGGCGTAGAACATTTACACGGTTCACATCATCAGGTCATTCCAGATAGAATTGAAGCTGGTACATATATGTGTATTGCCGCAGCATGTGGTGAAGATATAACAATTAATAATATTATTCCAACGCATGTAGAACCATTAACAGTGAAATTAAAAGAGCTTGGTGTTGATATTCAAGTTGGTGATGATAGCGCCGTAATCCAACGTAGTACACCATATGCTAGTGTTGATATTAAAACACTTGTATATCCTGGATTTGCTACCGATCTTCAACAACCTATTACCCCATTATTGTTTATGGCTGATGGTGTATCATTTGTTACCGAAACGATTTATCCAGCACGTTTTAGACATGTAGATGAATTGAAAAACATGGGTGCAGATATTTCGGCAGATAATGGTACAGCAACAATTAAGCCATCTAAACTTACTGGCGCAGAAGTTTATGCTAGTGATTTACGTGCAGGTGCTTGCCTTATTGTAGCTGGTTTATTAGCTGAAGGTGTTACAACAATTTATAATGTGAAGCATATTTATCGTGGTTATACTAATATCGTTAGTACTTTAAAATCTTTAGGTGCAGACATTTGGACTGAAGAAGTATAGAAAATGTGGTATAATAAATATACTTAGTAACCAAAGTGTACTTAGTTTAAATGATAATAGAATAAATCGATATTGAGGTGATGACCATGAAGGTTTGCCCTTATCTAGAAGAAACCTTTAAAATAGTAGGTAGAAGTTGGAATGGTCTTATTATTAATTATTTATCTAGATGTACGGAAAAGTCTGCACACTTTTCAGATATGAAACGTGATTTAAAGACAATTACACCACGTGCACTTAGCATAAAGTTAACGGATCTTAGTGAATGGGGACTAGTTGAAAAGAAAGTGGTTTCTACCAGTCCAATGAATATTCTTTACCAACTGACAGATAAAGGTGATGCTTTAGCAGCAGCATTAGTGCCAATGGAAAAATGGGCTCAAGATTATATTGAACTCGAAAATAAATAGTAATTAAATTCTAAAGTAAAAGCGAAATTCAAAATATTACTAAAAGAGAATGGAGCACACAGTCTTAATTAGGTATTTCTAAAGACAATCAATTCTATTAGTTGTGATTGGAAAGTAGCGTATTAAAGTGGAAGTATAATTTAATCATTTTCGATTGCTCTGAATTTTTAAAGAGACCAAGACATAAATCGATGTCTTGGTCTCATTTTGTATATGAATTGGAGTGTACATGTAGTTATTCACTGAATAACAAAATGGCGCTGAAATTTAATGGGTTAAAAAATTGTGTAAAATGAATGGAAAACGCTTTATAACAACGTTTGCTACGATTTGGCGTGAGCACTTATGTTTAAAAAAATGAAATCTCGGTTAAAATGGTATTATCAACAAAAGTTAAGGAGTGAATTATTGATGAGAAATTTCACTAAACAATATATCAACGGAGAATGGGTTGAAAGTACAAGTGGAGAAACACTTGAAGTAATTAATCCTGCAACAGAAGAAGTTGCTGGTACGATTGCTAAAGGTAATAAAGAAGACGTGGAAAAAGCTGTAGAAGCAGCAGATAACGTATATTTAGAATTCAGACACACTTCAGTTAAAGAAAGACAAGATTTATTAGATCAAATAGTACAAGAATATAAAAATAGAAAAGAAGACTTAATTCAAGCAATTACAGACGAATTAGGTGCACCTCTATCTGTAGCGGAAAATGTACACTATCAAATGGGCTTAGATCATTTTGAAGCAGCACGTGATGCATTAAATGATTTCCAATTTGAAGAACGTCGAGGCGATGATTTAGTTGTCAAAGAAGCAATCGGTGTTTCAGGACTTATTACACCATGGAACTTCCCAACAAATCAAACGTCATTGAAATTAGCTGCTGCTTTTGCTGCTGGTAGTCCGGTAGTATTTAAACCTTCAGAAGAAACACCATTTGCAGCTATTATATTAGCAGAAATTTTTGATAAAGTGGGTGTACCTAAAGGTGTATTTAACTTAGTCAATGGTGATGGACAAGGTGTAGGTAATCCATTAAGTGAACATCCAAAAGTAAGAATGATGTCATTTACTGGTTCTGGCCCAACAGGTTCAAGTATTATGAAAAAAGCTGCAGAAGATTTCAAAAAAGTATCACTTGAACTAGGTGGTAAATCACCTTATATTATTTTAGATGATGCTGATATCGATGGTGCAGCAAGTGCAGCTGCTAATAAAGTAGTGTTCAACACAGGGCAAGTTTGTACTGCAGGTACAAGAACAATCGTTCCAGCAAGTATAAAAGAAGACTTTTTAACAGCTGTAAAAGAAAAATTCAGTCAAGTAAAAGTAGGTAACCCTAGAGAAGAAGGTACACAAGTTGGACCAATTATAAGCAAAAAACAATTTGACCAAGTACAAGCCTATATTGACAAAGGTATTGAAGAAGGTGCCGAATTATTATATGGTGGCCCTGGTAAACCTGAAGGATTAGACAAAGGTTACTTTGCAAGACCAACTATTTTTAATAATGTAGATAACAGCATGACAATTGCCCAAGAAGAAATATTTGGACCAGTAATGTCTGTGATCACATATAATGATTTAGATGAAGCAATCAAAATTGCAAATGATACAAAATATGGTTTAGCTGGTTACGTTTATGGTAGTGATAAAGATACACTTCATAAAGTAGCACGTTCAATTGAAGCAGGTACAGTTGAAATTAACGAAGCTGGACGTAAACCTGATTTACCATTCGGTGGTTATAAACAATCTGGTTTAGGCCGTGAATGGGGCGACTACGGAATCGAAGAATTCTTAGAAGTTAAATCAATTGCAGGTTACTACAATTAATAAGTTAATTTAATAGGTAATGTGAATCTATATGAGAGTAGAACAATGAAATCTTTTTAAGAGAAATTAGATTTCTGTTCTACTCTCTTTTTATAATTTATATATCGAAATACATTTTGTAATTAAATAGGAAATTTGCTATAGTTATAAAAGTAGTAGCGTAGTTACTATGTTATTTAAAAAACTTATTTATGAAATGGGTGCAAGATAATGCCTGAAAAAGTACGAACATCACCTCAGTATGAATCGTTCCACGAGTTATACAAAAATTACACTACAAAAGATCTCACTCAAAAAGCAAAATCTCTTAAGCTAACAAACTATAGTAAATTGAATAAAAAAGAACTTGTTCTCGCGATTATGGAAGCGCAAATGGAAAAAGATGGTAACTATTATATGGAAGGCATTCTAGATGATATCCAACAAGATGGTTATGGCTTTTTAAGAACAGTTAATTATTCTAAGGGAGAAAAAGATATCTATATCTCAGCTAGTCAAATTCGTCGTTTTGAAATTAAACGAGGAGATAAAGTGACTGGTAAGGTTAGAAAGCCAAAGGATAATGAAAAGTATTATGGTTTATTACAGGTTGACTTTGTTAATGATGAGAATGCAGAAGAAGTAAAAAAACGTCCTCATTTCCAGGCGTTAACGCCGTTATATCCAGAAGAAAGAATTGTGTTAGAAACTACAAAGCAGAATTTTTCAACTCGAATCATGGATTTAATCACGCCAATTGGATTAGGACAACGTGGACTTATCGTTGCACCGCCTAAAGCAGGGAAAACCTCTTTATTAAAAGAAATTGCAAATGCAATTGCAAAGAATAAACCTGATGCAGAATTATTTGTATTATTAGTAGGAGAACGACCAGAAGAGGTTACTGATATAGAAAGATCTGTAGAAACTGCAGAAGTAGTTCATTCTACATTTGATGAGCCACCTCAACACCATGTCAAAGTTGCAGAATTATTATTAGAACGTGCGAAACGCTTAGTTGAAATTGGTAAGGATGTCATTATACTAATGGATTCTATAACAAGATTGGCACGTGCTTATAACCTTGTTATTCCGCCAAGTGGTCGTACGTTATCTGGTGGGTTAGATCCAGCATCTTTACACAAACCAAAAGCATTCTTTGGTGCAGCAAGAAATATTGAAGCGGGTGGCAGTATGACTATATTAGCTACAGCTTTAGTTGAAACTGGTTCGCGTATGGATGACATGATTTACGAAGAATTTAAAGGTACTGGAAACATGGAGTTACATTTAGATCGTAAATTAGCAGAACGTCGAGTATTTCCAGCAATTGATATTGGACGCAGTTCAACACGTAAAGAAGAATTGCTCATTGATCCCAAAGAACTGGATTCATTATGGCAATTACGCAATATGTTTACAGATTCAACGGACTTTACAGAAAGATTTGTTCGTAAACTCAAACGAACAGACAATAACCAAGAATTCTTTGAACAGTTACAAAAAGCTGCTAAAGAAAGCACAAAAACGGGTAAACCAATCATTTAATTACTAAATGATTCATAGATATAATACCAATATGAGATTTAGGGTTGCGTTTTATATTTATAGACATTATAATTATCAAGTATTGGGTAAAAAACTCACAAAAAACTCTGTTCCAGATGGTTCAGGGCAAAGGAGCTGAAAATAATGAGACAAAATATTCATCCTGAATATCACAATGTTATCTTTTTAGATACTACTACAGATTTTAAATTCTTAAGTGGTTCAACTAAAACATCATCAGAGACAATGGAATGGGAAGATGGTAATGAATACCCAGTTATTCGTTTAGACATTTCATCTGATTCACATCCATTCTACACAGGACGTCAAAAATTCGCTGCGGCGGATGGTCGTGTGGAACGTTTCAACAAAAAATTCGGATTCAAATCAAGCAACGAATAATTGTTGGTATAAGGCATTCTCATTTTATGAGAATGCCTTTTTATGTTAAAAAGCACTTCCTAATCACAAATAGATATCATAAACAATGTTGAAATTCCTTTATTTTATGAGTAACGATACTGGCTGCAAGTATACCATTAAATTTAAGTTTGTATACAATGTTGAAACAAAATGGATCAGTTTTGTTAGTAGGCAGTTCAATGAGAATTTAACGATAGTTCTATTTATATATCCCAAATTGTTACATAAAATTAACGCAGTAACTTGAAAATATATCCTATTTTGTAGTGGAAAATATGATATAATGAATCGATTATGTTTTGAAAAAAGGTGGAACGCATAATGTATGAAACTTATCATTCCGGGTGGATTGAATGTATTACTGGAAGTATGTTTAGTGGCAAATCTGAAGAGCTTATTCGTCGATTAAGACGAGGGCTTTATGCTAAACAAAAAGTAGTTGTATTTAAACCAGCTATAGATGACCGCTATCATAAAGATAAGATTGTTTCTCACAATGGCAATGCTATAGAAGCAATTAATATTTCGACAGCAGCTGAGATATTAAAGCACGATTTATCAGAAGTAGATGTAATTGGAATAGACGAAGTGCAATTTTTTGAAAATGGTATTGTACATATAGCTGAACAGTTAGCTGAAAAAGGACATAGAGTCATTACTGCTGGTCTAGATATGGACTTTAGAGCACAACCTTTCGAGCCAATGCCACAATTGATGGCTGTGAGTGAGGATGTAACTAAACTTCAAGCAGTTTGTGCGGTTTGCGGTGCATCGTCAAGTCGTACGCAAAGATTAATTGATGGTAACCCAGCAAAAATCGACGACCCAGTCATTTTAGTTGGTGCTAATGAAAGCTATGAACCCAGATGCAGAGCGCATCATATAGTAGCGCCTAGCAATACTGAGAAGGAGGAAATGTAGTGTTTGATCAATTAGACATAGTAGAAGAAAGATATGAACAATTAAATGAAATGTTAAGTGATCCTGATGTCGTAAATAATCCAGATAATTTACGTAAATATTCTAAAGAGCAGGCAGAATTACAAAAAACAGTGGACGTTTATCGCGATTATAAACAAACAAAAGAAGATATTTCTGAAGTAGAAGAAATGTTACGTGATACAAAAGATAATGATGAAATTGAAATGTTGAAAGAGGAACATCAAACACTTCAAAATAAAGTACCTAAGTTAGAAGAAGAACTTAAGTTCTTATTGATCCCTAAAGATCCTAATGATGACAAAGACGTTATTGTAGAAATTCGTGCAGCAGCAGGTGGAGATGAGGCGGCAATTTTTGCTGGTGATCTATTTAGAATGTATTCCAAATATGCTGAAACGTTAAATTATAAGACAGATATTGTAGAAGTTACCGAAAGTGATCATGGTGGTTATAAAGAAATAAGTTTTTCTGTTTCTGGTAATGGTGCTTTTAGTAAATTAAAATATGAGAATGGTGCACACCGTGTACAGCGTGTACCTGAAACTGAATCAGGCGGACGTATCCATACATCAACAGCTACAGTTGCAGTACTTCCTGAGGTAGAAGATGTTGAAATAGAAGTTCGCAACGAAGATTTGAAAATTGACACATACCGTTCAAGTGGTGCAGGTGGTCAGCACGTTAATACAACAGATTCAGCTGTGCGTATTACACATATTCCAACCGGTGTTATTGCGACTTCTTCAGAAAAATCGCAAATCCAAAACCGTGAAAAAGCACTAAAAGTATTAAAAGCACGCTTATTTGATATGAAATTACAAGAAGAGCAACAAAAATATGCTGCCCAACGTAAATCAGCAGTGGGTACAGGAGATCGTTCAGAACGTATCAGAACCTATAACTATCCGCAAAGCCGTGTAACAGATCATCGTATTGGTTTAACTTTACAAAAATTAGACCAAATTATGGAAGGTAAGTTGGATGAAATTATTGATGCTTTAACTTTAGCGGAACAAACTGATAAATTGAAAGAATTAAATAATGGTGAATTATAAAACATTATTAAATCAAGCTAAAGTGAAATGCAATGAACAAGGTATTGAATCAACGCGTGCCGAATGGTTAATGTTGGATTTGTTTAATTGGTCTAAAGCCAATTACTTAATGCATATGGATGATGAAGTAACACTTCAACATAAAAACTTATTTGATGACGCAACACAAAGAATGCTAAATGATGAACCAATACAATATATCCTAGGTAAACAAACATTCTATGGTGAAGTTTTTAAAGTGAATAAGCATTGTCTTATTCCAAGACCTGAAACAGAAGAAGTAATGCTTCATTTTTATAATCAACTTCATTCAGGAGATTGTGTTGTAGATATAGGCACGGGGAGTGGGAATATACCGATTTCATTAAAAAAATTGGACCCTTCATTAGAAGTTTATGCTACAGATTTATATACTTCAGCGTTATCTGTCGCTAAGGCTAACGCTAAGATGCACCAAGTAGAAATTAGATTTCTACTTGGTGATACATTAATGCCACTGATTGAGCACGGCATCAAAGTAAATGGACTTATTTCTAATCCGCCATATATTGATGATAATGATGCATTAATTATGGATAATACAGTGTTAAACTATGAACCACATACTGCGCTTTTTGCAAAAAACAATGGCTATGATATCTATGATAAAATTATAGATCAGTTACGCGAAGTATTATTGCCAAATGCGAAAGTTGTGTTTGAAATTGGATTTAATCAAGGACAAACATTGAAACAACGTATTATTGAGAAATATCCAAGTTTAGATGTGCAAATCATTAAAGATATAAATAATAACGACCGAATAATTTCATTTGTTTGGTGATCATAAGTTATGTGCTAAACATGATTAATCATGAGAGTGCATAACTTTTTATTTTGTTTTAAAATAGATAACAAGATGAAAGGGTGTGTCTAAGTGAATACAAAAATATGGGATTTACGCCAATCTAATAATCAATTGAATACAGATAATGAACTGAATGATATAAAAGTAATTTTTGAAAATGGCGGTTTAATTGCTATACCAACTGAAACTGTATACGGATTGGGTGCAGATGCACGTAATGAAGCAGCAATTAAACACATTTATAGTGCGAAAGGTAGACCATCTGACAATCCTTTAATTGTTCATATCTATAAAGTTGAACAAATACAAGCTTTTACAGATAAGCTGTCAAAAGAAGTTGAAATGTTAATGAATGAATTTTGGCCTGGACCGATTTCATTTATTGTTCCATTAAAAAAAGGCTATTTATGTGAAAGTGTTAGTGGTGGGTTAGATTCCATTGCAGTGCGTATGCCAAGTCATCCAATCGGAAGACAAATACTAAAATATGTTGATATGCCAATTGCGGCACCCAGTGCAAATTTGAGTGGCAGACCCTCACCGACTACATTTGAACATGTTTATCGTGATTTGGACGGGCGTATCGATGGTATTGTGAATGGAGACCAAAGTGAAGAGGGGTTAGAAAGTACTGTGCTCGATTGTACACAATTTCCATTTAAAATCGCTAGACCCGGTTCTATCACAAAATCTATGATAGAAGCGGTTATTCCAGACAGTGTGACAACAATAGGTACATTAGATTCTGAAAAACCAATTGCTCCAGGTATGAAATATAAACATTATTCACCTGATACACCAGTAAAAATATTGAAGTCTTTTAATGCGTTACCTACATCGACTTCAAATTGGACACAAACAGCGTTTATCGTACCTCGTAGCAAACAAGCGTTAATACCAGAAGCTGCGAAATTTATACCTTTATGCGAAGATGAAAATGATATTAAAGGGGCTAATCATAATCTTTATCAAATATTGCACCAGTTAGACCAAGACGATCAAATTCAACATGCCTTTATTTATGGATTTGATTTGAATGATAACACTACGGCAATTATGAATAGAATGATGAAAGCGGCTAATCAATCTATTATTGAAGGAGCAGATTTATGAAAATCATTTTTGTTTGTACAGGAAATACTTGTAGGAGTCCTATGGCTGAAAGTATCGCTCAGTCCAAATTACCTAACCATACAATTGTGTCACGTGGTATGTATGCTATAGATGGTCAACCGATATCAGATCATACTAAGGAAATTTTACTTGAGCGTCATTTAAATGTGCCATACCAAGCCCAGTCTTTTACTGCTTCAGATATAAATGCAGATTTAATATTGACGATGGGTTCATCTCATAAGCGCATAATTAAGGAATTGTATGATAACACCGATCACGTATTTACTTTAAATGAGTATGTAGACAAGATAGGAGAGGTTTCCGATCCGTTTGGTGGGAGTAAATCTGCATATCTTGAAATATATAATGAATTAAATTTACTGATAGATAGTTTAAAAAATAAAATATTAAACTAATAAATTAGTGAAATTAGTATAAGTACGTTAGTAAATACGTTATAATAAAAACGTGTAGCAAATTTGCTATCAGTCAATTTTGTATGTTTTAAAGCGGTTTGAGATTCAATTACTTTTTATGTCATTAATAAAAAGGGGTGCAAGAATGGAAGATTTGAAGTTATTGTTAGATGAATTAAAATCACAATCTTTTTTCAAGGCTAATGAATTATGCATTATCGGTTGTTCAACATCAGAAGTCATTGGTGAACGCATTGGTAGTGTAGGTTCTATGGAAGTAGCTAAAGAAATATTTAATTCATTGAAAGTAATCGAAAATGAAACGGGCGTTTCTTTTGTATATCAAGGTTGTGAACATATAAACAGAGCGGTAACAATAGAAAGAGCACAATTCAATCCCCTCACGATGGAAGAAGTTACGGTTGTACCAGATGTTCATGCTGGCGGAAGTCTTGCCACTTATGCATACAAGCATATGGATGAACCAATAGTTGTTGAACATATATCGGTACCTAAAGGTATTGATATTGGTCAAACCCTTATTGGAATGCACATCAAGCATGTCGCTATTCCAGAACGTACAAGTGTTAAGCAAATTGGTGAAGCAATTGTAACCATCGCTTCTTCAAGACCTAAGAAAATTGGTGGCGAAAGAGCAAAATATAACTAATACAGAAACGAGGGAATTACCAATGTCATTTATTCAAAAGCAAGATAAAGAAATATATGAAGTGATTCAAAATGAATTTAACCGTCAAAATAACAATATCGAGCTCATTGCTTCAGAGAACTTTGTTTCAGAAGCAGTTATGGAAGCCCAAGGATCAGTGTTAACGAACAAGTATGCTGAAGGCTATCCTAATAGAAGATATTATGGCGGTTGTGAATACGTAGATGTGTCAGAAACATTAGCTATTGATCGTGCTAAAAAATTATTTGGCGCAGAACATGTTAATGTTCAACCACACTCAGGATCTCAGGCCAATATGGCTGTTTATCTCGTAGCATTAGAACACGGTGATACTGTATTAGGTATGAATTTAAGCCACGGTGGCCATTTAACACATGGTGCACCTGTGAACTTTAGTGGTCAATTTTATAACTTTGTGGAATATGGTGTAGACCAAGAAAATGAGCAAATTGATTATGATGAAGTATTAAAAGTTGCTAAAGAACATAAACCTAAATTAATTGTTGCTGGTGCATCAGCTTATTCAAGAACAATCGATTTCAAACGATTCAAAGAAATTGCTGATGAAGTTGGCGCAAAATTAATGGTTGATATGGCACATATCGCTGGTTTAGTCGCAGTTGGTTTACATCCAAATCCTGTGGAATATGCAGATTTTGTAACGACAACTACACATAAAACATTACGCGGACCTCGTGGTGGCATGATTTTATGTAAAGAAGAATATAAAAAACAAATTGATAAAACGATATTCCCAGGTATCCAAGGTGGCCCATTAGAGCATGTGATTGCTGCTAAAGCAGTTGCATTTGGTGAGGCATTACAAGATGACTTTAAAGTTTATCAACAACAAGTGCTTCAAAATGCTAAAACATTGGCTAACACATTGACTGACGAAGGATTTAGAGTTGTATCTGGAGGCACGGATAATCACCTCGTCGCAGTAGACGTCAAAGGTTCTGTGGGTATTACAGGTAAAGTTGCTGAAGAAACACTAGATGCAATTGGAATAACTTGTAATAAAAATACAATTCCTTTTGATCAAGAGAAACCTTTCGTAACGAGTGGTATTCGTTTAGGTACCCCAGCTGCAACAACACGTGGTTTTGATGAAACTGCTTTTGAAGAAGTTGCGAAAATCATTAGTTTAGTTTTAAAAGACCCAGAAAATGAAAAAGCATTAGCCGAAGGGAAAGAAAGAGTTAATACTTTAACTTCAAAACATCCTTTATATAATTAAAAATTGGAGGAAATAAATTTATGGGCAAAGTACATGTTTTTGATCACCCACTTATTCAACACAAATTAAGTTATATCCGTGACGTACATACTGGGACTAAAGAATTTAGAGAGCTAGTAGATGAAGTAGGTATGTTAATGGCATATGAAGTTACAAGAGATTTAGAATTACAGGATGTGGAAATAGAAACACCAGTAACAAAAATGATTGCTAAAAGATTAACAGGTAAAAAATTAGCGTTTGTACCAATCTTAAGAGCAGGATTAGGGATGACACAAGGTATTTTAACATTAGTACCTGCAGCTAGAATAGGTCATGTGGGTCTTTATAGAGATCCTGAAACACTAGAAGCCATTGAATATTTTGTGAAATTACCACAAGATATTGAAGAAAGAGAAATTGTAGTTGTAGACCCAATGTTAGCAACAGGTGCTTCAGCTATAGAAGCTATTAATTCATTAAAAAAACGTGGTGCTAAAAATATTCGTTTTATGTGTTTAATCGCTGCCCCTGAAGGTGTAGAAAAATTACAAGCAGCTCATGAAGATGTGGATATATTTATCGCTGCATTAGATGAAAAGCTTGATGATCATGCATATATCACACCAGGTTTAGGTGATGCAGGTGACCGTTTATTCGGTACAAAATAGTTTCGCCCAGGAGTGGAGTAAAATGAAAAAAATAATGACTGTCTTCGGCACACGTCCAGAAGCAGTAAAAATGGCACCTCTAATTCAAGCGTTGAAACATGACGATGCGCTAGAACCTATCGTAGTTGTTACGGCTCAACATAGAGAAATGCTTGATTCAGTTCTGACTAGCTTCCACATCACACCAGATTATGATTTGGATATCATGAAACAAGGCCAGTCACTGTCTGAAATTACGTCACGTATTTTATCGAGACTAGAGGATGTTATAAAGAAAGAACAACCAGATATGATACTCGTTCATGGTGACACAATGACGACGTTTGCTGGTAGTTTAGCAGCATTATATAATCAGATTCCTATAGGTCATGTCGAGGCTGGCTTAAGAACATGGGATAAATATGCTCCATTTCCTGAAGAAATGAATAGACAAATGGTAGGGGTAATGGCAGATTTGAATTTTGCCCCTACCAATAATGCTGCTCACAATCTTTTAGCAGAAAACAAACCAGAGGAATCAATCGTTGTGACAGGTAATACGGCTATAGATGCTATGAAGACGACAATACATGATTACTATCATTCTGAGATTATAGCAAAGCATAAAGATAAACGTATCATTTTGTTAACTGCGCACCGACGTGAAAATATTGGTGAACCTATGGTGCATATATTTAAAGCTGTTAGAGATATTGTCGAAGCATTTGAAGATGTCGTTGTGGTTTACCCAGTGCATAAAAATCCTAAAGTTAGGGAAATTGCAGAAACTTATTTATCAAATCACGAGCGAATTGAATTGGTGGAACCATTGGAAGTC
This sequence comes from Staphylococcus sp. LKG4-2, assembly GCF_050955665.1. NCBI lineage: Bacteria > Bacillati > Bacillota > Bacilli > Caryophanales > Staphylococcaceae > Staphylococcus > Staphylococcus sp. LKG4-2. The sequence continues at coordinate 1,016,495 of NZ_CP194532.1, forward strand.
GTGGATTTTCATAATTTTGCCCATCAATCATACTTGATATTAACAGATTCTGGAGGTGTGCAAGAAGAAGCGCCTTCATTAGGTAAACCTGTACTTGTGTTAAGAGATGCTACAGAAAGACCCGAAGGTGTGAATGCTGGTACGCTTAAAATAGTAGGCACCCACGAGAAAAACATATTTGATTCTACGAAACAATTATTAGATGACAAAATGTTATATGACAAAATGAGCCATGCACGAAATCCTTATGGAGATGGAAATGCCGCTTTACGAATTTGTGAGAATATCAAATATTATTTTCATATAATTTCCAAAAAGCCAGAATCATTCAAATAATTAAAAAGGGGGAATGTGTCGGTTCTGTGACAATTTGAGAAAAAATTAAACTACATTTTGTATAGAATTGACACGTTAACTACCCCTATATTATTATTAAAACTGTATGATTGAAATGGTTCTCATTATTGCATGAAAAAGATGAAGCGAGGCATAGTCATGGAACGTTTCAACATCATTTTTAATAGATACATTCAATACTATTTATATGGTATAGTTGTACTATTAATTGTGTTTATTTTCACATACTCACCATTTATATTAGGACTTATAATAGGTACAATTGGATCACTTTTTAATACTTTTACTTTCGAATATTATTTAGCAAAGGCAAAAGAAAAAGATAACATACATATTTCAACGGGCAACGTTTGGAGATATTTAATAGTGGTTCTAGCATGTTGTATTTGGTATTTTTATAAGGATGAAATTAATATCATTGGTGTGGTTATTGGTTTAATGATTTCATATGTTTTAATTGTTTTCAAACCATTTTTACACAAGAAATAAATTTTAAAACGAAAGAGGTGAGAAAGCATGAATCATAAAGACCCTCTAGTCAGCTGGAATGTATTTGGTCTAGACGTCGTGTTTAATCTTTCATCAATTATGATGTTGATTATTACAGCAGTTATTGTTTTTGTCATAGCTATTATTTGTACACGCAACCTCAAAAAACGACCAACTGGTAAACAAAATTTCATAGAGTGGGTTTTTGACTTTGTAAGAGGTATTATTGAAAGTAACATGGCATGGTCAAAAGGTGGGCAATTCCATTTCTTGGCAGTAACACTTATATTCTTTATATTTGTGAGTAATATGCTAGGACTTCCATTTCAATTAATTTCAGGGCATACGTTGTGGTGGAAATCACCAACAGCTGATGCGACAGTTACTTTAACACTGTCAACACTCATCATTCTATTAACACATTTTTATGGTGTTAGAATGAAAGGTACAAAAGGTTATTTCCAAAACTATACAAAACCAATCTTTTTATTACCAATTAATATCTTTGAAGAATTCACTTCAACTTTAACGTTAGGTCTTCGACTCTACGGTAATATTTTCGCAGGTGAATTGCTATTAGGATTATTGGCAGGATTAGTAACAGGTGATTCAACTAGAGCATGGGGTTGGATAATCGGTTTACCTGGTTTAGTTGTTTGGCAAGGGTTTTCAATTTTCATCGGTACAATTCAAGCATATATTTTCGTTATGCTTTCAATGGTTTACATGTCCCATAAAGTTCAGGACAGTCATTAATTAATTAAATTTTAAAGAAAAACTAGGAGGATTTTATAAATGAATTTAATCGCAGCAGCAATCGCAATCGGCTTATCAGCATTAGGTGCAGGTATTGGTAATGGTCTTATCGTTTCAAGAACAGTAGAAGGTGTCGCTCGTCAACCAGAAGCACGTGGACAATTAATGGGTATTATGTTCATCGGTATCGGTTTAGTTGAAGCATTACCTATCATTGGTGTAGTTATCGCTTTCATGTCACTATAATTCAACTAATTATTATGGCGAAGTCTGAAAGACTTTCGCCGTTCGTTTTTATCAATAATGTCTTATGATTATAATGTATGAAAGGAGTGTCTATGTAAGTGACTGCTACGACAAATATGTTTGTACTTGGTGCAGCTGGAACTAGCGGCGTTCAATGGGGGACAATAATCGTTACGCTTGTAACTTTTCTTATCTTATTAGCTTTATTGAAAAAGTTCGCATGGGGTCCATTAAAAGATGTAATGGATAAACGTGAACACGATATTAATAAAGACATTGATGATGCTGAACAAGCTAAATTAAATGCACAAAAGTTAGAAGAACAAAATAAACAAACACTAAAAGAAACACAAGATGAGGTTCAAAAGATTTTAGAAGAATCTAAAGTTCAAGCACGAAAACAACATGAAGAAATTATTCATGAAGCAAATATCAGAGCTAATGGCATGATTGAAACTGCACAGAATGAAATCAACAGTGAAAAAGAACGTGCAATTGCAGATATTAACAACCAAGTTTCTGAGCTTTCTGTTTTAATCGCTTCTAAAGTACTGCAAAAAGAAATCTCAGATAAAGATCAAAAAGCTTTAGTTGAAAAGTACATAAAAGAGGCAGGCGATAAGTAATGGCAAACATAGCAAAAAAATATGCCAAAGCATTATTTGATACTGCTAAAGATGCAGACATACTTGACGACATGTACGATGAATTTTCAACAATTAATGAAGCAGTTCAATCTGAAAATAAAAAGCTACAAGCATTGGATGCAGATCCACAAAAAGATGTTGAGCAACGTCGTCGCTTCGTAAGCATTGTATTTGGACAAACGAACCAATACTTGCAGAATATGCTGACAATACTTGCTAGCAATCGTCATTTAGGACACATTCATGAAATATATATCGCGTTTGAAACATTATATAATGAAGAGCATAATCAAGACTATGCCGTAATCGAATCCGTATATCAATTGTCAGAAGAAGAATTATCAAGTATAGAAGAAATTATTAAAGCACGAACTAAACTTTCTAAAATAATGATTACTAACAAAATCAATCCTGAACTTATCGGTGGTATCAGAGTTAAAGTTGGTACGAAAGTGATGGACGCAAGTATTAAAAATGATCTTGCGCAATTAGAAAGACAATTTATTAGAGTGAAATAAAATTTGAAGGAGTGACATAGATGGCCATTAAAGCTGAAGAAATCAGTGCATTACTTCGCTCACAAATCGAAAATTATGAGTCGGAAATGGCAGTTACTGATGTAGGTACAGTACTACAAATTGGTGACGGTATCGCATTAATCCACGGATTAAACGATGTTATGGCTGGTGAGCTAATAGAATTCAAAAGTGGCGTTCTAGGCTTAGCACAAAACTTAGAAGAATCAAATGTCGGTGTAGTTATTTTAGGACCATACGCTGATATCAAAGAAGGGGACGAAGTAAAACGTACTGGACGTATTATGGAAGTTCCTGTAGGTAACGAACTTATTGGTCGTGTTGTGAACCCACTTGGACAACCTATTGATGGACAAGGTCCAGTTAATACAACAAGCACAAGACCTGTAGAGAAAAAAGCAACAGGTGTAATGGACCGTAAATCAGTTGATGAACCATTACAAACTGGTATTAAAGCCATTGATGCACTTGTACCAATTGGTCGTGGTCAACGTGAATTAATCATTGGTGACCGTCAAACAGGTAAAACTACGGTTGCTATTGATACAATTTTAAACCAAGCTGATCAAGATACAATTTGTATTTATGTTGCTATTGGACAAAAAGATTCAACTGTTCGTGCTAATGTTGAAAAGCTACGCCAAGAAGGCGCGTTAGATTACACAATTGTTGTTTCTGCTTCAGCAGCTGACCCAGCTCCAATGCTTTATATTGCACCATATTCAGGTGTAGCTATGGCTGAAGAATTCATGTTTGCTGGTAAAGACGTTTTAATTGTTTATGATGATTTAACGAAACAAGCTGCAGCTTACCGTGAGTTATCACTATTATTACGTAGACCACCAGGCCGTGAAGCATACCCAGGTGATGTGTTCTACTTACATAGTAGATTACTTGAAAGAGCAGCGAAGTTAAATGATGATTTAGGTGGAGGCTCTATTACTGCCTTACCAATTATAGAAACACAAGCAGGCGATATCGCAGCTTATGTACCAACTAACGTTATTTCAATTACAGATGGACAAATCTTCTTACAATCTGATTTATTCTTCTCAGGTGTAAGACCTGCCATTAATGCTGGTCAATCTGTATCACGTGTTGGTGGTTCTGCACAGATAAAAGCAATGAAAAAAGTTGCTGGTACGTTACGTTTAGATTTAGCTTCTTATCGTGAATTAGAGTCATTTGCACAATTTGGTTCAGATTTAGATGAGTTTACAGCTAAAAAATTAGAACGTGGTAAACGTACGGTTGAAATCTTAAAACAAGATAAAAACAAACCACTACCTGTCGAAAATCAAGTATTAATTATTTATGCATTGACTAAAGGTTATTTAGATGACATCCCAGTAGAAGATATTACTCGTTTCGAGGAAGAATTAAATCTTTGGGCTAAGTCTAATGCGACTGAACTATTAAATGAAATTAAAACTTCAGGTGCATTACCAAAAGATGAAGCATTTGAATCAGCAATTACAGAATTCAAAAAAAGCTTTAGCAAATCAGAAGCATAATAGTTAATCTTAAATAAAAGGTGGTGAGATAATGGGATCTCTTAAAGAGATTGATACACGTATAAAATCAACCAAAAAAATGAAGCAAATTACGAAAGCAATGAACATGGTATCAAGTTCTAAATTGCGCCGTGCGGAAAGCAACGCGAAACAGTTCAGACCATATATGGAAAAAATGCAAGATGCAATTACTGCAGTTGCAGGTTCAGATAAAAATTCACGTCACCCAATGTTACAACAACGGGAAGTGAAGAAAAGTGCCTACCTAGTGATTGCAAGTGATAAAGGTCTTGCAGGTGCTTACAATGCAAACGTATTAAAACACCTTATAAAAGATATTGAAGAAAAACATGCAAGTAAAGATGATTATTCAATTGTAGTATTAGGTCAAACTGGTGTGGATTTCCTTAAAAATAAAGGTTATGACATACATGATTCACTTATAGATGTACCAGATCAACCTTCTTTTAAAGAAGTACAAGCAATAGCTAAAAAAGCTATAGGTTTGTATAGTGAAGGAGAAGTTGATGAGGTGAAAATTTATTTTAGTCATTTCGTAAGTGTATTAGAAAATACACCTTCTACCAAAACTGTGCTTCCATTGTCTCCTGAGGACTCTAGCTTAGGACATGGTCAAATGTCATCATATGAGTTCGAACCAGACAAAGAGGCAATATTGAGCGTCATTTTACCTCAATATGTTGAAAGTTTAATATATGGAACGATTTTAGATGCAAAAGCAAGTGAACATGCTACGCGTATGACTGCAATGAAAAATGCATCAGATAATGCGTCAGAAATTATTGATGACTTATCTATTCAATATAACAGAGCAAGACAAGCAGCAATTACTCAACAAATCACTGAAATTGTCGGTGGCTCAGTTGCGCTTGAATAATTATTAAAGGAGGAAAAAAACATGGGATTAGGCCGTGTAACTCAAGTTATGGGTCCAGTAATTGATGTTCGCTTTGAGCACAATGAAGTTCCAGAAATTAACAATGCCTTAGTCGTAGACGTTGAAAGAGATGAAGGTACAGTATCTCTTACATTAGAAGTGGCATTACAACTTGGCGATGATGTCGTACGTACAATTGCAATGGATTCTACTGATGGTGTTAAACGTGGTACAGAAGTTCGAGATAGCGGAGATAGCATCAGTGTTCCAGTTGGTGATGCTACGTTAGGACGTGTGTTTAATGTTCTTGGTGATACAATTGACTTAGACGAGAAGCTTGATACTTCTGTCAAACGTGATCCAATTCATAGAGAAGCACCTGCATTCGATCAATTATCAACAAAAGTTGAAATCTTAGAAACAGGTATTAAAGTAATTGATTTACTTGCACCATATATTAAAGGTGGTAAAATCGGTTTATTCGGTGGCGCTGGTGTAGGTAAAACAGTATTAATTCAAGAATTAATTAATAATATAGCTCAAGAACATGGTGGTATTTCAGTATTTGCCGGCGTAGGTGAACGTACGCGTGAAGGTAATGACTTATACTACGAAATGAGTGATAGTGGTGTTATTAAGAAAACAGCTATGGTCTTCGGACAAATGAATGAGCCACCTGGTGCGCGTATGCGTGTTGCTTTATCAGGCTTAACAATGGCTGAACACTTCCGTGATGTACAAGGACAAGATGTTTTACTATTTATTGATAACATATTCAGATTTACGCAAGCTGGTTCAGAAGTATCAGCACTATTAGGTCGTATGCCATCAGCCGTTGGTTATCAACCTACCCTTGCTACTGAAATGGGTCAATTACAAGAACGTATTACATCAACAACTAAAGGATCTGTAACGTCAATCCAAGCAGTTTTCGTACCTGCCGATGATTATACTGACCCAGCACCAGCAGCTGTCTTTGCTCACTTAGATGCTACAACTAACCTTGAACGTAAATTAACGGAAATGGGTATTTATCCTGCCGTTGATCCGCTTGCATCTACTTCTAGGGCATTAGACCCTACAATCGTTGGTCAAGATCATTATGAAATAGCTCGTGATGTACAATCTACATTACAAAAATATAGAGAATTACAAGATATTATTGCTATTTTAGGTATGGATGAATTATCAGAAGAAGATAAACAAACTGTTGAACGTGCACGTCGTATCCAGTTCTTCTTATCACAAAACTTCCACGTAGCTGAACAATTTACTGGTCAAAAAGGTTCATATGTACCTGTTCAAAAAACGGTAGAAGGCTTCAAAGCAATTTTAGATGGCGAATATGATCATATTCCTGAAGATGCATTCCGTCTTGTAGGTAGTATGGAAGAAGTAATCGCAAAAGCTAAAGATATGGGTGTTGAAGTTTAAAAATTAGGAGGTAAAGATAATGAACACATTAAGCCTAAATATTGTCACTCCTAATGGTTCTGTTTACGACCGAGAAGATGTTAATCTTGCAGTATTACAAACTACTGCAGGAGAAATCGGTGTTATGTATGGACATATTCCAACAGTTGCAGCACTTGAAATTGGCTATGTCAAAATAAATTTTGACGGTGGTTCAGAATATATTGCAGTGAGTGAAGGTTTTGTTGAGGTTAGACAAGATAAATTATCAATTATTGTACAAACTGCAGAACCTGCGAATGAAATAGATGTTGCTAGAGCTGAATTAGCAAAATCTAGAGCAGAATCTCATTTGAATAATGAAGAAGATAACAGCGACGTTAATAGAGCTAAACGTGCTTTAGAAAGAGCGAATAACCGCATTCGCGTCGCGAACTTACAATAAATTATATCATTGGTGAGTGGGATGTTACTTTTTCCATTTAGGCATCTACTACTCACTCCAAAAAGAGTCTAAGACATGAAAAATGTCTTAGACTCTTTTTTTAGAGACGTAAGTTCGTATAGTAAAGTAGACACAAAAATAAAAAGTGAAGTGCTCAAACAACAAAAGCATTATAGTTAATTAAATTCTGCAGTTCTTAAGTATCTTTTAATGATTATTTCGTGTAAAATAAATTGACAGTCTAAAGTGAGGAGTTATTGTATGGAGTATCTAGGACAATTTTCAATTGTACATCTTATCTTACATGTGGTTTGTATTTGTATTGCTTATTGGGCATTAAATGCAGTGAGATTAGAGCAGTTTTTTAAAAAGGGGTATCCCTTACAAGTTCAAATTTGTATGATTTTTTTAGCAATATTACTTGGAACAGCTGTTAGTAATTTTATTGTGGATTTGTTACAATACTCAACGCAAATAAAATATTTAGCACAATAATTCAAATACTTGTATATCTTTTTGAGTTATAGATATAATAATTTAGAAGTACATAAAATAGTTTAATTAAAATGAAATATATAAGTAGCAAAGTGGAGGATTTAAGATGGATATGATAGAAATTAATGGTGGAAATAGATTAACTGGTGAGGTTAAAGTGTCAGGTGCCAAGAATGCTGTATTACCAGTATTAACTGCTTCACTTTTAGCATCAGAAGGTGTCAGTAAACTTATGAATGTACCTGCATTAAGTGATGTAGAAACGATTAATAATGTGATTTCAACATTAAATGCAGAAGTTTCATACGATAAAGACGAAGAATCAGTAACTGTAGATGCAACGAAAGAATTAAATGAAGAGGCACCATATGAATATGTAAGTAAAATGAGAGCCAGTATTCTTGTTATGGGTCCATTATTAGCCCGCTTAGGTCATGCTAAAGTCGCATTGCCAGGTGGTTGCGCAATTGGTTCAAGACCAATTGAACAGCACATCAAAGGTTTCGAAGAACTTGGTGCTGATATTCATATGGATGGTGGTTTTATTTATGCAAGTACTGAAAATGGATTAAAAGGTACAACCATTCATTTAGACTTCCCAAGTGTTGGCGCAACGCAAAATATTATCATGGCAGCTTCACTAGCAGAAGGTAAAACAGTATTAGAAAATGTTGCAAGAGAACCAGAAATCGTTGATTTAGCAAATTATATTAACGAAATGGGAGGTAACGTTTCTGGAGCTGGCACGGATACGATCATTATCCATGGTGTAGAAACACTTCACGGTGTGGAACACGCGATTATTCCTGATAGAATTGAAGCAGGTACACTCCTGATTGCTGGTGCGATTACACGTGGTGATGTACTTGTAAATGGTGCTATAAAAGAACATATGACAAGCCTTGTTTACAAATTGGAAGAAATGGGTGTGAATCTAGATTATCAAGATGACGCAATTCGCGTAAGAGTAGAAGATGAATTAAAACCCGTAGATATTAAAACATTACCACATCCAGGATTCCCTACGGATATGCAATCACAAATGATGGCATTATTACTAACAGCTGAAGGACATAAAGTAGTAACTGAAACTGTATTTGAAAATAGATTTATGCATGTAGCTGAATTTAAACGTATGAACGCTAAGATTTCTGTCGAAGGCAGAAGTGCTAAGATTGAAGGTAAGAGTGAACTACAAGGTGCACAAGTAAAAGCTACTGACTTACGTGCAGCAGCAGCACTTATATTAGCCGGACTTGTAGCTGATGGAACGACGCAAGTAACAGAATTAAAGCATTTAGACAGAGGTTATGTTGACTTACACGGTAAATTAGAAGCACTAGGTGCAGATATAAAACGAACACAAGCTTAATACATGATTCGCAATTGAAGTGGCGATTCAAGAACAAGATGGAGGAAGTAAACAATGGAAACAATTTTTGATTATAACCAAATTAAAGAAATCATACCGCATAGACAACCATTTTTATTAATTGATCGTGTTGTTGAATATGAAGTAGGTACACGTTGTGTGGCTATTAAACAAGTATCAGGTAATGAACCGTTTTTCCAAGGTCATTTTCCGGAATATGCAGTTATGCCTGGTGTTTTAATTACAGAAGCGCTTGCTCAAACAGGTGCAGTAGCGATTTTAAATAGTGAAGAAAATAAAGGGAAACTTGCATTTTTTGCTGGAATTGATAAATGTCGCTTCAAAAAACAAGTTACTCCTGGAGATACTTTAAAATTAGAAGTTGAAATAACAAAAATGCGTGGGCCAATCGGTAAAGGTAACGCAAAAGCTACCGTCGATGGTGAAGTAGCATGTAGTTGTGAATTAACGTTTGCAATTCAAGCAAAGTAAATAAAAGACCTCAAGCTCAGTTGTAAATACAACGGTTTGAGGTCTTTTTTATAGTAATTATTTTTCTATTTTTTCATCTTTTAATCTTGGTTTAGATTGCATCATACGATTGAAAGATTTTTTAAGTTCGTCTCCTGTTAAACCTTCATCAATAAGTTGTTCTAATAAACTTTCTGCATATACTTGTCTTAATGTATAAATATGACATTCAAAAACGATGGAGATTGTACTTTCCAGTTTTTTTATGTTTTTAATCGTCGCATCAAAAAGAGCCGGATCATTTGCTGGACGTGTAATCACTACGCGTATATCTAATAAAGTTTCATCATCCATATATTGTTTCATTGTTTCATAATGATAATCTGAAATAACAATTTCTAATAACCAACCAGTTCCACTATTTTCTTTATTGATAATAACGCCATCTTCTATTTCATATTCTGTAACGCCACCACTATCTGATACGATTTGAAATCGAACAGCTTTAAATGATTTCATCGTCCTCACATCCAATTAATAAATTTAACTTCTACAATTATTCGAATTATACAATCATTATAACGTAATTTTAAAAGAGAAAGGTAAAATTTGTAGAATTTAGTATTAAAACATCTTTTGAATTCTGTGTTATTGTACTTTGACGGTATTGTGTAAAATTCATAGAATATAGTTATAAAGGAGGTGACATATGATTAATAACATTGTTATCGTAGGGCGACTAACTAAGGACCCTAAAATATATGATAAGGAGGAGAAAAAATTAGCTACATTTTGTGTAGCTGTATCAAGGAACTATAAAGATAAGAATCAAACCCCGGTATGTGATTATTTATTTTGTAAAGCATTTGGAAAAATGGCAACAAACATTGAGAAATATACGAAGCAAGGCTCACTTGTAGGTATAACAGGCCAAATGCAATCACATAAATATGAAAAAGAAGGTCAGACGCATTTTGTATCAGAAATACTTATTGAATCAATTAAATTCATGTCTCCACAAAACAAAGATAAAAATGATTTACTTTTTGAACCATTCCCGCTAGAGCATTCCCAAAATGCATTTAAAGACATTAACGTACAAAATAATGATATATATGAAATTGTATAAACCACCCACCCTAAATCTACCCCTAATCTAATCATCCACTTTAATATACATTTAAATCCTACTATCAATTATACTTCTATTGGCTATCCCTCTTAAAATATCCCTATAAGAGGGATAGCTTATTTAATATAGAATCAGCAATCAAATCGCTAATAAGTAATTTAAATAAAACTGAATAATCTGATATATTACAATCATATTACGTGAAATTTTACTTTTCATAGCTTTTAAAAACTATCACAGAAGTTTTTAAGGGGATAAAAAATTATATTCAAAGATAAATTAAATGTAATTTCATTGTAAAAAAAGCCGATTTTTTTTATTTCACTGTAACCTACAACGATTTTTTGAATGTTATAGTTGTATTTGCAAATTAATCATAAATAAAAATAAACTTAATTACCTTATAGGAGGACTTTTTTACAATGAAAAAAACAGTAGTAGCATCAACATTAGCAGTTGGACTTGGCGTAACAGGATTCGCAGCAGGAAATTCAGCAGACGCTTCAGAACAAGGCGTTGACAAAGCCCAATTAGCTCAACAAGTTCAAACTAATCCAGAATCATTAAATGAAGCGTCAGTACAAGACGGTGCTTATAATATAAACTTTAATTACAATAATACTGATTATAGCTTCCAATCAGACGGTCAATATTGGACTTGGAGCTATGGACAAGGTTCAACTAATGCACCAGCACAAGAAACTGCTGAGCAACCACAACAAGTTGAACAACCACAACAAACTGAGCAAGCTTCAACTGAACAACCAGCAGAAGAAGCTGCACCACAAACTGAAGAAACACAACAACCACAACAAGAAGCAACTACACAAACTACTTCAAGCTCAAATGAATCAACTTCAAATGAATCTAGTTCAAGTGAAGCTTCAGAAGGTTCATCAGTAAATGTTAACTCTCATTTACAAGCAATCGCGCAACGTGAATCAGGCGGCGACCTTAAAGCTGTTAACCCATCATCAGGTGCAGCAGGTAAATATCAATTCTTACAAAGCACATGGGATTCAGTAGCACCATCTGAATATCAAGGTGTATCACCAACAGAAGCACCTGAAGCAGTACAAGACGCAGCAGCTGTTAAACTTTACAACACAGCAGGCGCTTCACAATGGGTTACTGCATAAAAAATTAAGTGTAGTAATGAACTTAAGATAAATATTTAAAGCTGAGACATATATGTCTCAGCTTTTTTTATAGTCAGTTATTTTGCAAATTTGTCAGTATTTTGTTATCTTTTAATTAAATAAAATATAAAAACGCTACTAGGGGAGCCAGTTGGCTGAGATGATTAAATTCAGACCCTTACAACCTGATTTGGTTAATACCAACGTAGGAAAGTAGTTTAATCTAAAGTTGGGGTATAAATCCTCGCTATTAATTAACTACGTTTCTGTCGGGAATGTAGTTTTTTTATTTATAGGAGGATTTTTGTGTTATTTTCAGAACAGTTAAAAAAAGAAGCTAAACCAATTATTAATCAAATCTACCACGATCCATTTATACAAGGTATGTTACATGGGAATTTACCGACTGAAGCAACCAAATTCTATTTAAGAGCAGATGCTTCTTATTTAAATGAATTTGCGAATATATACGCACTGTTAATTCCAAAAATGGGGAACTTAAATGATGTTCGATTTTTGGTTGAACAAATTCAATTTATAGTAGATGGTGAAGTGGAAGCACATGAAATTTTAGCGGATTATGTCCAAGAAAGTTATAATGAAATCGTACAAGAGAAAGTTTGGCCACCGAGTGGCGATCATTATATTAAACATATGTATTTCAATGCGTATGCTAAAGAAAATGCTGCTTATACGATTGCTGCAATGGCACCTTGTCCTTATGTTTATCAAGTCATTGCTCAAGAAGCATTAAGGGATAAAGAATTAAATAAAGATTCTATTTTAGCTAAATGGTTTGAATTTTATAGTACTGAAATGGATGAATTAGTTATTGTATTTGATAATTTAATGGATAAATTGACGAAGCATTGTAGTGAAAAAGAAAAAAATGAGATAAAACAATGCTTTTTACAAAGTACAGTACATGAAAGAAACTTTTTTAATATGTCATTTAATGAAGAATCATGGTCATATGGAGGTATGAAAAATGAATAAACCCAATATTGCATTGACAATTGCTGGTACTGATCCAACAGGAGGTGCTGGTGTAATGGCAGATTTGAAATCTTTTCATGCTTGTGGCGTATATGGTATGGCGGCTGTTACAAGCATTGTTGCGCAAAACACTAAAGGTGTACAACATATTCACAATCTTGAGCCACAGTGGTTATCTGAACAACTGGCAAGTGTGTTTGATGACGAATTACCACATGCCATTAAAACTGGTATGATTGCTTCAAAGGAAATGATGCAATTAATTCAAGAATACTTAGTGAAATATCCTGAGATACCATATGTTATTGATCCAGTTATGTTAGCTAAAAGTGGTGATTCATTGATGGATGATGACGCGAAAGCAGATTTACAAAATATATTGTTACCCTATGCAACAGTAGCGACTCCAAACTTACCAGAAGCTGAAGAAATAACTGGATTAAAGATTGATAATGAGGCAGCGATATATAAAGCAGGCAACATATTTATTAATGAAATTGGGAGTAAGGGTGTTGTTATTAAAGGCGGACATGCTGAAGATTTAGAAACTGCTAAAGATTATTTATTTACTAAAGATGAGGTCTATACGTTTGAAGAACCTCGTTATGATACGCAGCATACCCATGGTACAGGTTGTACTTTTTCAGCAGTAATTACAGCTGAACTGGCAAAAGGTAGAACGATTTATGACGCAGTGAAAAAAGCTAAAAAATTTATTTCATTAAGCATTAAATATACGCCAGAAATTGGTCAAGGTAGAGGACCTGTAAATCACTTTGCATATATGAAAAAGGTAGGTCTAGATGATGAATAGTTTAAATAATTTAAGAACGAATAATCCACTCGTTATTTGTTACACAAACGATGTCGTAAAGAACTTTACGGCAAACGGACTTTTAAGTTTGGGTGCAAGCCCAGCAATGAGTCAAGCACCTGAAGAAGCGATAGATATGTTAACACCTGCTAATGCACTGCTCATTAATATTGGTACTTTAACTAAAGATAGAGAGCAGGACATTTTAGAAATTGCTAAAACAGCTAATGAAGTAGGCACGCCAATTGTATTTGATCCAGTTGCTGTCGGTGCATCCCAATATCGCAAGGATTTTTGTAAAACTTTTTTAAATACTGTAGATGTAGCAGTTATAAAAGGGAATGCATCTGAAATTTTAGCGTTGATAAATAATGATGCTAAGATGAAAGGAACGGACAGTGATGATAATTTAAATGCGATAGAAATTGCCAAAGAAGCGCATAAACGATTAAATAGTGCGATAATCATCACTGGCAAAGAGGATGTTGTGATTCAAGACAATCAAATATATCAACTGAATAATGGATCGGCTTTGTTGGCCAAAGTAACGGGTGCAGGCTGTTTATTAGGTGCTGTCATAGCTAGTTTTTTACCGACAGATGAAACAACTTCAATCAGCCAGTTAGTTGAAGCCACTTCAATTTATAATATCGCTGCGGAAAAGGCAGAGCAACTTGCGGAAGACAAAGGTCCTGGTACATTTATGACGTTATTATTAGATGCACTATATCAAGTGACTTATGATGATTATTCAAATCAAAGTGATATACAAGAGGTGCAGTAATGTTTGATAAAAATAATTTGAAACTGTATTTTATTTGTGGCACGCAAGATATTGAAAGTAAGACAACTATTATAGATGTTGTGACTGAAGCACTTGAATCTGGAATAACCATGTTCCAATTTAGAGAAAAAGGTAACGGTGCATTAATTGGAGATGAAAAAGAGGACTTAGCACGGAAATTATTAGCTTTGTGTCATGATTATGCAGTACCATTTATCGTTAATGATGATGTTGCCTTAGCCAATAAGATTGGTGCGGATGGGATTCATGTTGGTCAGGATGATATGGATGTTAAAGTATTTGCTGAACAATTTAAAGGAAAAATTATTGGTTTAAGCATTAGTAATATAGATGAATATAAAACATCTAATTTAGCACATGTGGACTATATTGGCGTTGGGCCAATGTACGCAACGACATCTAAAGATGATGCAAATTTACCAGTAGGGCCAGAAATGATAACGAAATTAAGAGCGCATGTTAATCATTTTCCAATCGTAGCAATCGGTGGTATAAATGTTGAAAATACGAGGGAAGTTATGCAAGCTGGTGCAGACGGTATATCCATTATTTCAGCTATTACAAAGAGTGAAAATATTTCAAATACAATTAGTCAATTCTTACAAAATGTTGAATAAAGTATAAATATTTCTTTTTTTGTTTTCTACTTCCCTTTGAGTATGATAAAATAAATTCTATGTGAATATATCATTAGAGGTGGAAAAATGAAAAAGAAAGCACTACTACCTTTATTATTAGGTGTAATGGTCTTTTTAGCAGGCTGTGACTATTCTAAACCTGAAAATAGAGACGGTTTCTTCTATAATACGTTTTATGTGCCAATGGATAATGTAATACATTGGTTGGGAACTAGTTTTAATAATGACTATGGTTTAGCAATCGTAGTACTTGTGTTAGTAATACGTATCGTATTGTTACCATTCATGTTATCAAACTATAAAAATAGTCATATGATGCGTGAAAAAATGAAAGTTGCAAAACCGGATATTGATGCAATTCAAGAGAAGGTTAAGCGTTCGCGTACACAAGAAGAAAAAATGGCAGCAAACTCAGAAATGATGGAAGTTTATAAAAAATACGATATGAATCCGATGAAGAGCATGTTAGGATGTTTACCAATCCTTATTCAAATGCCAATCATTATGGGACTATTCTTCGTATTGAAATATCCATCAAGCGGTGGATTTACAGAACATCCTTATTTCTTATGGTTTAACCTAGCGAAACCAGACATTTGGATTACAATTATTGCAGGTATCTTATACTTCTTACAAGCATACGTATCAAGTAAGAGTATGCCAGCAGAACAACGTCAAATGGGTTACATGATGATGGTCATTTCACCAATTATGATTGTGTGGATTTCATTCTCATCTGTTTCAGCATTAGGTCTATATTGGTCAGTCAGTGCCGCATTCTTGATTGTACAAACGCAAGTAGCGAATATGTACTACTCTAAACTTGCACAAAGAGAAGTTGCACCGATGATTGAAGCTATGGAGAAAAATAAAGCTGAAGCATCAGGTAAAGGTAAAAATACGCAAGTTGTTTCTAAGAAAAATAAAAAGAAATAATAAGTTAAACTATTTTTAAGAACTAAAAAAGCACAATCTACTCAGTAGGTTGTGCTTTTTTGTATGATTACAATGTTTTATCTAAAAATACCATTCTTCGAAAAATTGATTGATAAAATTTTCCATATATTGATGTCTTTGCGCTGCTAATTGTTTTGCTGTTTCTGTATGCATTAATGACTTTAATTTCAAAAGCTTTTCATAAAAATGTTTGATTGCTGATGGCGACCATTGATCATAATGTGCGTCATCCGTCTCTGTTATATGCTTTGTTGAATGCTCAACCCACATGGGTTCATTAAAATGACCCGCAAATTGGAAAGTGCGTGCAATACCAATCGCTCCTATTGCGTCTAGTCTATCTGCATCACGTACAATTTGTCCTTCAAGTGTTAATGAAACTTCATTATTTTGACCATGTCTATAACTTATATGTTTAATTATATGTAATATATGTTGTTGCTGTTCTTTAGGTAATTGTAAGTCTTTCAAAAAGCTTTTTAACTTAGTTAACGCTTTTTTATGATTGGTTAATTTACTATCTACAGTGTCATGTAATAAACTTGCTAGTTGAATTGTTAACATGTGTTGCGATTGTTCTTGTTCAGCTATATAAGTTGCTAAACGCAATACACGATTAATATGTGCAATATCATGGCCAGTCGCGTCATCTTTATGATATGTACACATGTAATTATATGCACGGTTTAGTATTTCAGTTTCTTTCAAATTAGCTACACCTCTCAGTTTAGTCATATTAAATAAATTCATAAAATAAAAGGTCTAAGCAACAGTAGGGAAATTGTTACGTTAGACCTGATTTTTTATAAAATCGGTGACAATAGTCGTGAAATACCTTCTTTAAATTTAATCCATAAACTTCTTTGTTCATAAATTTCTTTTGTTAATTGATAAGATACATGTAAATCACTTTCAAAAGCGGATCTTAATGCTTTTGAGATGTATGTATCATAGATAAATGCATTAATTTCAAAATTTAATGTGAAACTACGATGATCCATATTAGTTGTACCTACACTTGCTACTTCATCATCTATAACGAGTGTCTTAGAATGTAGGAAGCCATTGTTATAATGGAAGATATTGACACCTGCATCTAAAAGGGAAGCTACATTATTATAAGTCGCCCAATAAACAAAAGGGTGATCAGGCTTGTTTGGAATCATAATATTTACGTCAACACCACCCAGTGCAGCTATTTTGACTGCATCAAGAAATGCTTGATCAGGTATGAAATAGGGCGATTGAATATAAATAGATTTTTTTGCTGAAGCAATCATTTTTAAATAACCGTATTTAATTTGTTCCCAGGTTTCATCGGGACCACTTGAAGCGATTTGCACACCGGTTGTACCACCTGAATCAACATCAGGGAAATAACGTTCAGCATAAGATAAGCGATCACGTGTTGATTGTGAATTCCAATCAAGCATAAAACGTAATTGTAAGGCATTCACAGCATCTCCAACAATTCTTAGATGTGTGTCTCTCCAGTAACCAAATTTTTTCTTAAGACCTAAATACTCATCACCCACATTGAATCCACCTACGTAACCAATATGACCATCGATAACCACGATTTTACGGTGGTTCCGATTATTCATTCTCAGATTAATTAAAGGCAATTTAGAAGGGAAAAATGCTTCAACATGGCCACCTTTTTTTCTAAAGTTCTTAAAATGTTTTAGAGATAAACCCCTAGACCCCATATCGTCGTATAGCATTTTCACTTCAATGCCTTCTTCGAGTTTCTGCTCAAGTGCAGATAGTATCTTTTTCCCGAGATTATCATTTCTAAATATATAATATTGGATATGAATATAGTCTGTTGCATTATTAATATCATTTAGCAGTGCATCAAATTTTTCTTTGCCATCTGTATAGATACTAATTTCATTATCTGTTGTTAAGAACGCAGCATTATTGTATAACAACATTTGTACCATATCTTTAAATTTCACAATTTGATGATTGCCTTTTGAAAAATCATCATTTTTTAAAGCTTCTAATTGCTCATTAACAATCATTTCAATGCCAATTTTATCTTCATCATTTAAGGAAAATATATGGTCCCGCTGAATTTGTCTGCCAATGAATAAGTAAATGATAAATCCTAAAATTGGTATCAGCACAAGTACTAGTAGCCATGCCCAAATTGAACCAGCAGATCTACGTTCCATAAAAATAATTGTAAAAGCAAAGATTAGGTTTAATATAAACGCGCCAATTAATATAATATTAATGATGACGTTCGTGTGATTAAACATAATTGAAAAGATATCTATCATATTAAACCTCCAACAAATAGCACAGTAATTAAATAATGTAAAAGTCTCCACTATTGTAACATGGAGAACATGTTTTATCACTTGACTAATACCTAACAGGGGTATATTATATGATGGGTATAGAATAGGAGGCGTTTGAGAAATGACTGAAATACAAAAAGCGCATCATTCAGAAGAAATAAAAGCAAATTTAAAATCAAGACTTAATAGAATCGAAGGTCAAGTTAAAGCCATAAATCGTATGGTAGAGGAAGATGTGTACTGTGACGATGTGCTTACACAAATAAGAGCTACGCGATCCGCATTAAATAGTGTCGCTACTAAATTATTAGATCATCATATGAAAAGTTGTATTATGGATAAAGTTGAACAGGGTCATGAACAAGAAGCGATGGAAGAACTACTTGTAACTTTTCAAAAATTGATGAAGGATTAAGTAAGGTGAAACATATGCAATCAAAAGTTATTTATATTGCTGAACTTTATAATGAGAAGCAAAAATTACAAATTGAAGAAAGATTAATGAAACTTTATGGTGTGTTTAAAGTTAGTATAGATATAGAAGAAGGCGCAATCTTTGTAGATTTTGAAACGCCTGCAAATTTGAATAATTTAGAAAAAGAAGTGTACGATTTAGGTTATAAAATAATTTATTAATCTATCTAAAGGGTATATATATTGTAGGACTATATAAAATGTAATGAATTAATTCTTTATATATAACATTACAAAGGATAGTTTATAATTAGTGAAATTTCACATTAAAAACTCTGTTTTTTTTGAATTAAAATAAAAAAATTGAATATAATGTGGTATTTTACATTTAAATAGGGTAATATGTAATAGAAGCAATAGATTAGGAGTGATGATATGAGTAAGGATAACGAAAAAATTCAAAATGTAGTTAAACTATTATCATCATTAGGGGTAAACATAAAGAAAACCAAATCAAGATTAGAAGTTATGCACACTTTACCAACGACTGTGAAAGCCGCTAACGAATTGAAATAGTCAAGTTACCCAATCAAGTGATTAGAGCCCATTGTTCTGGTCACTTTTTATTTTGCCTTATAATAGTTTATAAAAAAGGTCAAAGCCAATGTATAAGGTACATTAGATAATGATACACATTTAAAAATTAAAATAATTTTTAAGGGTAAGATATTAGTGTAAGTGTAGTATAAACTTTTATAAATGTTTAAAACGCATAGGATATAGATTAATTTGTTTAATTATATAGTATACATATAAAAAGCTGGGACATCGATGTCCCAGCTTTTTTAGTATGACAGGTCATCATACATTATTCTGTTGTACGTAATTGTTGTTTATCACCAGAGTATTGTTTGGGCTGATGATAGTAAATAGATAAAAGTACACCAATACCACACATGAGACTCCATAATGAACTACCGCCATAACTAATAAATGGTAGTGGAATACCAGTGATAGGTAGTAATTGGACAGTCATTCCAATATTTTGTAATACGTGGAATAAAATGAGTGAAGCATATCCAATTATGAATAATTTACTAAAAGGTAATTCAATTTTAGTTGCTAAGCGTACGAGATGGAATATAAAGGCTAAGAAAATTAATATTAGAATTACTGAGCCAATAAAACCAAATTCTTCACCAATAACTGAAAAAATAAAATCGGTATGATTTTCTGGGATGTATACTTCACCGTGATTAAATCCTTTACCAAATAGCTGACCAGAACCGATTGCTTTAAGGGATTCTGTTAAATGGTAACCATCACCACTACTGTACGTATAAGGATCTAACCAAGAATTAATTCTACCTAGTTGATATGTTTTAATTCCCAATGTGTTTTCTATAAGTGAAGGTTTATAAATAATAGACAATATTAAAGTTGAACCTATTACGATACCCGCAATAAAAAGCGGTGCTAATATTTTCCATGAAATACCACTAACAATCATGACACCAGCAATAATAGCGCAAATAACTAGTGTAGTACCAAGGTCATTTTGTAATAAAATTAATCCCATAGGTACAATCGAAATACCTACAATTTTTAGTAATAATTTAAAATCGGTTTCTAATGATTTATTGAACGTGAATTGATTATGTCTAGAAATCAATTTTGCGAGTGCTAGTATCAACACAATCTTCATAAATTCTGAAGGCTGTACACTGATAGGCCCTAGTTTATACCAGCTTTTAGCACCATTAATAATTGGTGTGATTGGTGTTTCAGGGATAATAATTAATATGAACAGTCCAATACATAAGATAAAATATAATAAATATGTATATTTCATGAGCTTTTTAGGTGAAACCAGCATAATGAGTAATGCAATGGCACCGCCCAAAACATAATATAAAATTTGTCTGATGCTAAAGTTAGCGCTATATTGGCCGCCACCCATAGCTGAATTGATAATCGTGACGCTTACGAATGCTAATAATACGAGGATGCCTATTAAAACCCAGTCAATCCGCCGTATCCAATGATTATTTTTTAATTGACGTGAAGTACTCATTTCTTACTCCTTTAAACAGCTAGATTTCTCTATCTTTAGTATTATATATAGATTTTACCGAACTTTAACATATTTTGCTAGAAGTAGGGTGTCGATTTAAAAAATTATAAATATGAAGTTTTATGATATGTCTTTGCGAATGATAAAAGAGAACAAAAAATAAATGCTTTTTATACCACTTAACAAATGCAAAAAAATATTAAATCGTGATATGATGTAGTTTGAGAATTGTATATGGAGGCTAAAAAATGGCTAAAGAAAATGTATGTATCGTATACGGAGGAAAAAGTGCAGAACACGATGTTTCAATATTAACAGCACAAAATGTCTTGAACGCAATTGATAAGGAACAGTATCAAATTGACATTATTTACATAACAAATGATGGTGCTTGGAAAAAGAAAGAAAACATTGTAGATACGATTAACGATATCGACTCATTACGCTTAATAGATGTTGAAGCGGGTGAAATTTCAAAATTATTAAGTCAAGGAAGTACAGGAAATGCATATAGTGCAGTATTTCCATTATTACATGGGCCTAATGGTGAAGATGGCACAATCCAAGGTTTATTTGAAGTTTTAGATATACCGTATGTTGGTAATGGCGTTTTAGCTGCCTCAAGTTCAATGGATAAATTGGTAATGAAGCAACTCTTTGCGCATAGAGGTTTACCACAATTACCCTATGTTAGCTTTTTAAGAAGTGAGTATCACAAATATGAAGGTAACATCTTAAAATTAGTACATGATAAATTAGAATATCCAGTATTTGTAAAACCAGCTAACCTAGGATCTAGTGTAGGTATTAGTAAATGTAATAATGAAGAAGAGCTTAAAAACGGTATAGAAGAAGCTTTCCAATTTGACCGCAAGTTAGTTATCGAACAGGGTATTGAAGCGCGTGAAATTGAAGTTGCTGTATTGGGAAATGACTATCCAGAAACGACATGGCCTGGAGAAGTTATCAAAGAAGTGGCTTTCTATGACTATAAGGCAAAATATAAAGACGGAAAAATAAAATTAGATATTCCAGCTGACTTAGACGAAGAGGTTCAAATGACGTTAAGAAATATGGCTGTTGAAGCTTTTAAAGCAACAGACTGTGGAGGGTTACTACGAGCTGATTTCTTTGTAACAGACGATAATCAAATTTTTATAAATGAAACTAATGCGATGCCTGGATTCACTGCATTTAGCATGTACCCAAGCTTATGGGAAAATATGGGTGTGAGTTACT
Organism: Staphylococcus sp. LKG4-2; assembly: GCF_050955665.1. Classification (NCBI taxonomy): domain Bacteria; kingdom Bacillati; phylum Bacillota; class Bacilli; order Caryophanales; family Staphylococcaceae; genus Staphylococcus; species Staphylococcus sp. LKG4-2. Next base: position 1,038,651 of record NZ_CP194532.1, read on the forward strand.
CTGATTTAATTAAGAAATTAATTGAGTTAGCTAAAGAAAAACATGAAGATAAAAAACAAAATAAATACAAAATTGACTGAGGCGAATAAATTATGATAGAGGTAACGTTAGAACAAATTAAAACATGGATTCCATGTGAAATAGAAAATGAATTTATGGATCATGGTATTAAAGGTGTTTCTATTGATTCACGTGACATTCACAATCAAAATTTATTTATTCCATTTAAAGGCGAACATGTAGATGGCCATAAATATGTAGCACAAGCACTTAAAGATGGTGCAGGTGCTGCATTTTATCAAAAAGGTGAACCGTTAGACGAAAATATTGATGGACCTATTATATGGGTCGATGACACATTAGAAGCTTTACAACATTTAGCAAAAGCATATTTAGAATTTGTCAATCCACAAGTCATTGCAGTTACTGGTTCTAATGGTAAAACAACAACGAAAGATATGATTGAAAGTGTCTTGAAACCACAATTTAAAGTTAAAAAGACGCAAGGAAACTATAATAATGAAATAGGTATGCCATTAACCATTTTACAATTAGATATTGATACTGAAATTTCCATTCTTGAAATGGGCATGTCAGGTTTCCACGAAATTGAATTATTATCTAAATTAGCTCAACCCGATATTGCCATAATCACTAATATTGGTGAGTCTCATATGCAAGATTTAGGGTCAAGAGAAGGTATTGCTAAAGCTAAATCAGAAATTACACTTGGTTTAAAACCAGGAGGCTTATTTATCTATGACGGTGACGAACCATTACTAGAACCGTATGCTAACGAAATACAAAATGCTGATTTAGTAAGTTTTGGTAAAAATTCTGATAATACGCTGGTAAGTACTATTGAAACAATCAAAGATCATGGTATTGCATTCACAATTAATCATGATGAACATTATGAACTTCCTATCTTAGGTGAACATAATATGAAAAATGCTACGATTGCTATTGTAGTAGGTAAGAGATTAAATTTAACATACCAAACTATTTTCAATAATTTGAAAAATGTCGTGCTTACTGGCATGAGAATGGAACAACATCATACAAAAGATGAAATACTTGTCATTAATGATGCTTATAATGCAAGTCCAACGAGTATGAAAGCGGCCATAGACACACTTTCTGGCATGGAAGGTAGAAAAATTATTGTCCTTGGCGATGTATTAGAATTAGGTCCTGATAGTCAAATCATGCATGAAGCTGTAGGACTATATTTTGAAGACAAAGATATTGACGCATTATTTACGCTTGGTAATGAGGCGGCTCACATTAGTCATACTGGTAAAGCTTTCGTTAAAAAGTCTGAAGCTTTTAAAGAAAAAGCAGACCTTATTCGTTCATTAAAAGGTTATGTTCAAGCGAATGACAAAGTATTAGTCAAAGGATCAAGAGGAATGAAATTAGAAGAAGTGGTGGAAGCGTTAATTTAAAACGATTAACTACCATAAATATGGAATCAATATATTATTGAGCTCAAAGAACCCGGGACGTACAATCGTCTTGGGTTCTTTATTATATGAGATAATGACCAAATCAACTGAATAATGCGGTAGACAGTTTTAAATATAAAATGATATTTTATGAAACTAAGTGCTTTTATATTAATCAGTTATTATTTTACTAAGATAAGGTGAATCAAAAATTTCATTTTATTAAAATGTCATGCTTAATTATTATTTTCTTTAAAATTTGCATAGGCTAAAAGATTTGTATGGAAAATAGTTTGGTTTATGAATCATACTTCATAATATCATTTTATAAAAATGCTTAAGTCATAATAATTAAGTGGAATAATTTAATCATTAACAGAATAAATAAATTAACAAATTTTTTTCAGAAAGTAAAAAGTAATATGAAAAAATAAAATTAAACGCTTACAACCTATGTATTTCGGCGTTTATAAGCTGAGAAAACGTGATGATTACGAGAGATTCACTCAATTTATTCTAATTTGGTTTATTGCGATTATGCACTTGAGGTGGTACTATAAAGAAGTTGAAGAAACTTAAGTGAACATATATGTATAGAAATACAGATAAATAAAGGAGAATTATATTGCAAAATTTTAAAGAATTAGGGATCTCAGATAAGATGGCAGAAACCCTACAATCCATGGGGTTCAATGAGGCCACTCCTATTCAAAAAGAGAGTATCCCTCTTGCCTTAGAAGGCAAAGATGTTCTTGGTCAAGCGCAAACAGGTACAGGTAAAACAGGTGCGTTTGGTATTCCATTAATTGAAAAAGTGGCAGACCAAGAAGGTGTACAATCATTAATCCTTGCACCAACAAGAGAGTTAGCAATGCAAGTTGCTGAATCATTAAAAGCATTCGCTAAAGGACAAAATATTCAAGTTGTTACTGTATTTGGTGGTATGCCAATCGACCGTCAAATTAAAGCACTTAAAAAAGGTCCACAAATCGTAGTAGGTACACCAGGTCGTGTAATTGACCATTTAAACCGTCGTACATTAAAAACGAATGATATTCATACGCTTATCCTAGATGAAGCGGATGAAATGATGAATATGGGATTCATTGATGATATGAAATTCATCATGGACAAAATTCCAGCTGAACAACGTCAAACAATGTTGTTCTCAGCTACTATGCCTAAAGCAATTCAAACATTGGTTCAACAATTCATGAAATCACCAGTTATCGTTAAAACGATGAATAATGAAATGTCAGATCCACAAATTGAAGAATATTATACTATCGTAAAAGAATTAGAGAAATTTGATACTTTTACAAGTTTCTTAGATGTACACCAACCAGAATTAGCTATCGTATTCGGACGTACAAAACGTCGTGTTGATGAATTAACAAGCGCGTTAATCTCAAAAGGATACAAAGCTGAAGGATTACATGGTGATATCACTCAAGCTAAACGTTTAGAAGTATTGAAAAAATTCAAAAATGATCAATTAGATATTTTAGTTGCAACAGATGTTGCGGCAAGAGGACTTGATATTTCAGGTGTAAGTCACGTATACAACTTTGATATCCCTCAAGATACTGAAAGTTATACGCACAGAATTGGTCGTACTGGTCGTGCTGGTAAAAAAGGTGTTGCAATCACATTTGTAAATCCAATTGAGATGGATTATATTCGTCAAATTGAACAAGCAAACAAACGCCAAATGACAGCTTTAAGACCGCCTCATCGTAAAGAAGTGTTAAAAGCACGTGAAAACGATATTAAAGGTAAAGTACAAAACTGGATGTCAAGAGACAATGAACCAAGATTACAACGTATTGCTACAGAGTTACTTGGTGAATATAATGATGTGGATTTAATCGCGTCATTATTACAAGAGCTAGTCGAATCAAACGACGAAGTTGATGTTCAATTAACATTTGAAAAACCATTATCTCGCGGTAAAGGTCGTCAAGGTAAAGGTGGACCAAAACGTGGCGGTAACCATAAACGTGCTGGCGGCAAGTTTGATAACAAGAACCGTCGTTCAGGTAAAGGCGGATTCAACAATAAGAAGAAAAATGATAGACCTTCTTCTGACAGAAACAATAACAAGAAATCAATGAAAGGTCGCACGTTTGCAGACCATAAAAAATAAAACGATTTATCATATATGAAATTTAGGTTTAATCACTCCATTTATTTGGGGTGATTTTTTTATGTTAAATGGAGTTTAGATGGGAATGAAAGAATAAAATACTTTAATATTTTAATTGTGTTGATACATATTTTGAAGTGAGGATGAATGCGCACTATACCCTGTGTTATAATGGGGGAAATCTTAATGAAGGAGTGTATTTATGACAAACGACCAGCTCTTTAAAAAAAGTCCAAAAGAAGCTATAAAATATTATTATTTAATAGAAGGACTAGAATTTATAGTGCATTTGATCGTTATGATGGTATTAATATTCTTATGGAGCCATTTTAATTGGTGGCACTTTTTAATTTATATATTCATTTTTCTTATCTTAATAGATATAGTTTATGCTGCATTTGGACCTTGGATTAAGTACCATTATACATATTATCGAATTGGTGAAAATGATATAGAAGTTAAATATGATTTTTTCTTCAAATCACAAAAATTCGTAAAATTAGAACGTATGCAATATATAGAACGTAAATATAATCCAATACTGAAAAGGTTAGGTTTAGCTAAAGCATCATTAGTGACTGCTGGTCATCATGCAACATTCCCATTACTTAGCATTAAAGATGCAGAAACATTTGAAGCGATAAGTCTTGATTATTTGAGAGGAGCTGATTATGATGTATAGTCCTCAAAAATTACATCCAATTTCATATATAACGGGTGTGATCGAAGCAATCAAACAAAATATCGTTTTAATCATTATTTTTCTAGTGTTTAATATTCGTGATTTTGATTTCACTAATATTTATGCTTATATTTTCCCAGGTATTGTAACCATATTATTTCTTTTTTCATTCATAGCTCAGGTTTTAAAAGTATATAACACAAGATATTGGATTGAAAATGACCACTTTGTACTTGCTACAGGTATTTTTACCAAAGAAAGAAAAGAGCTCAATATACGACGTATCCAAACACTTGATACAACGCAAGGCATCATAAATCAAATCGTTGGCGGTGTTAAATTACAGATTAAAACCCCAAGTGATGGAATTGATTTGGATACTGTTTCTAAAAAACAGAGCGAATGGATACAACAAACTTTAAAGGAAAAGCAACATGAACTATCTACTAGCGAAGCACAAGCAGTAGATCCTGTATCTACACAAGAGATCGATGATTCAGAATTGACGAACGATGATATCAATGTAACGACAAATGAAACAAATGCTAAAGATGAAGTTAAGTTTTTATATAAATTGAATTTTAAAGAATTGTTATTTATGGCATTAACGAGTGGAGCCATTGGTGTTGCCTTCGCTGCACTTTCTCCGATAATTGGGGGATTGTCAGACGTTATTCCATGGGATTGGATAACTGATGAGTTCTCACAAATTTCACAAGCAATTTTTGTCATTGTCTTAATGATGGTTGCGACCATTGCCATTGCGAGTTATATCATCGGGACATTAATTGTTATTGTACGCAACTTTAATTACACGGTGACGAAGCATGGTAATCAATTAAATATTAAGTATGGACTATTTAATGTTAAAAATATTACCGTTCCCACAGATAGGGTACAGGCTGTCGTTGAAAAGCAATCATTTCTTAGAAAATTGTTTGGGTATACATCCATTCATTTTGTAATAACAAGTGATATGAATGATATGGATAAAGATGACGTATCCTTAGATGGCAATGTGATGATACTTCCTTTCATTAAGCGTAAAAAAGCATTTGAAATTATTAAAACTTTAATGCCGAATATGACGTTTGAAAAAGCAACAGTAGGTATGCCGTGGAGAGGTTTTCATCGCCATTTTTGGAAACAAGCTTTGTTACTTATCATGGTAGCTGCGGTAATTAATTATTTTTGGGCGGCATGGGCCTTTTTAATTGCAGGAGTTATTATATTAATTTTTATTGTGCGTAGTTACCTTGTGACTAAATTTTCTGGTATGAAATTAGTTGAAGATGAACTTGTAGTACGTAATGTCACTTTATTTGGATTTAAAAATACTTATTTCAAACAAGATAAAATATTAGGACTAGAAGTACGACGTACCCCATTTTTAATTAATAGTGACTTAGGTAATTTTAATTTTATTATTGCAAAAGCTGCTGGTAATGAACATATTGGGTTGAAATTCAATGCATATCAACGAGTTAAATCCTTACAATCATGGTATTTGAGAGGTGAACAAAATGAGTAATTATCAGTATATGCACGCATCTGGTAAAACAGTCATGCGCATAGCAGCGTCAATTGTTACTGTGATATTATGTGTTTTATTAGTAGCGTTTTATTTAGTAAATCATTTGTGGCTCGAGTGGTTTGCACAAGAAACAATGAAATGGATTTTAATTATCGGTGCAGTAATCATATTGCTGTATATTATTGTCGAATTGGTTATTATACCCAAATATCGTTATAAAATATTTAAATATAATATAGAAGATCACACGATAACGGTTAGAAATGGTTTGTGGTTTGTAAAAGTTGTGAAGATGCCTTTATTCAGAATACAAAACGTTGACACACACGAAGGTATTTTAATGAGAAAATATCAGTTAGCAAGTTTAACATTGTCTACAGCTGGAGGAAATACTGAAATTAAACTGGTCAATAAAGAGGTAGCCGCTAAGTTAAAACAAACTATAAAACAAGTGAATCAAGATAGTGCTATAGAAAACACAAATCATTAAACGAAAGCCATATAACAAGATAGCGTTAGTATAAAGACGTTATATGGGAGGTAGGAGACGGAAATGATACACGGTATAGGTGTCGATTTAATTGAAATAAGTAGAATAAAGAATCTTTATAAACGTCAATCGAAACTGGTTGATCGCATTTTAACAATAAATGAACAACATAAGTTTAATCAATTTAATAATGAACAACGAAAAATGGAATTTTTAGCTGGTCGATTTGCAACGAAAGAAGCGTTTAGTAAAGCTTTAGGTAGTGGTTTAGGAAAAACAGTATCTTTCACGGATATTGATTGTGTTAATGATGAAGATGGTAAGCCTTGCATACATTATGAGGGGTACAAAGTACATGTGAGTATTTCGCATACAGAACACTATGCAATGAGTCAGGTTATTTTAGAGGTTTAAATTAATTTAGGTGATTTCAGTTTATTAAATTTGGATATATTATCTGTATTGTTATAAAATTAAGATAATATATTTATTAACCAGGTTATGAACTGATATAGGAGGTACGTGCTTTATGTCTGATAAGTATTATAGATCGACTTACGTCAATGTAGATTTAAATGCAATCGTTGCAAATTTTCAAGTCTTTCAAAAATTACATCCAAATAAGACGGTTATGCCAGTAGTGAAAGCAAATGGTTATGGCCTTGGAAGTATTAAGGTAGCAAGACAGCTCATGGATAATGGTGCTGAGTTTTTTGCTGTAGCAACTTTGGATGAAGCGATTGAATTACGTATGCATGGCATTGATGCTAAGATTTTAGTTTTAGGCGTTATTCCAACGGAGCATATTAATAAAGCGATTCAACATCGTGTTGCAATCACTGTACCATCAAAATCATGGCTAGTAGAAGCCGTGAAAGAAATTCCAGAATCAAATGAAAAAGATTTATGGATACACGTAAAATTAGACACGGGTATGGGTAGATTAGGTATGAAGACAGCAGAAGAATACAAAGAAGTCATAGAGCTTATTAATGGCCATAGCCATTTAATATTTGAAGGTGTATTTACGCATTTCGCATGTGCAGATGAACCTGGCGACTCAATGAACCGCCAACAAACAATGTTTGAAGAAATCGTTGGACAAGCCGATAAACCAGATTATATACATTCACAAAATTCTGCTGGTGCTTTGATGAAAGACACACAATTTTGTAACGCAGTTAGAGTAGGTATTTCCCTATATGGCTATTATCCATCCGCTTATGTTAAATCAAATGTGAAAGTGCATTTAAAACCAAGTGCACAGTGGATAAGTGAAATTGTACAGACGAAATTACTTCATGCAGGTGAATCAGTCAGTTATGGTAGTGTATATACGGCTGACGAAATAACTAAAATTGGTGTCATTCCAGTAGGTTATGCGGATGGTTATCCTAGAATGATGAAAGGTTTCTCAGTGAATGTGAATGGCAAACAATGTGAAGTCATAGGAAAAGTGTGCATGGATCAAACAATTATTAAAATTCCTGATGAGATTCAAGTTGGGGATAAAGTAATCATAATGGATCATCACAGCGATACCCCACAATCAGCCGAAGAGCTGGCGCATCATCAACAAACCATAAATTATGAAGTGTTATGTCGCTTGAGTAGAAGACTACCACGTGTTTACCATAGTTCTAAAGACCTAGAAATTCGCAATGAATTACTAAAATAGTATAGTCACTGTTTGTAAAATTTGTTATCATGTATCTAACAACCAATCTCGAAGATTTATATTATAGTTACATGGAGGTCTTTATTCATGGCAAGTTTCAACCAAAGTAGAATTCATAGTATAGAACAACTTTTAAAAGAAGGCTATTCTCAAATGGCTGATTTGAACCTCTCCCTCGCAGCAGAAGCATTTCCGTTTGAATGTGAAGCTTGTGATTGCAACGAAGTATATATTAGCTCCAAGAATAATAATGAATGATGAGACGTGGTGACGTTTTTTTAGCTGATTTATCACCAGTCCAGGGGTCTGAACAAGGGGGAATAAGACCTGTCGTAATTATACAAAACGATACTGGTAATAAATATAGTCCTACCGTAATTGTAGCCGCAATTACTGGTAGGATAAATAAAGCTAAAATACCTACACATGTAGAAATAGAAAAAAGTAAATATAAATTAGATAAAGATTCTGTTATATTGCTAGAGCAGATTAGAACTTTAGATAAAAATAGGCTGAAAGAAAAATTAACTTATCTTTCTGATAAAAAAATGAAAGAAGTTAATAATGCCATTGATATTAGTTTAGGATTACATACTATTAGGAGTCACAAATCCTGATTTTCAAAGGTTTAGCTAATAAGTTAATAAAATAGTGAATTATAGACATTGATTCTCTATAACATGCAATAATCATTTATTAATGAATTAATCAATTTTAACCAAGATTGCTTTTAATAAATGGTTGTGACCTTTGAATAAGATGTCTAATTTAAAAGCTTTAGGGTTTCCTAAAGCTTTTTTAAGTATCTAAAGTACATTTAATAAAAGATGCATGAATATTTAACAATTAAAGTTGTTTTATTCAATGGAGCGATTGACATACATACAGAACATTTGAATATGTTGCATTCAATGTATGCGATTTATATTTGCATTTTGAGGAGGAATTACTGCGTGAAAGAATTCAAAAATCAATATAAAGCGCTAATTGATGAAAGCTTACACACGATTGATACAAGCGATTTAATAAAGAAGTGTGAAGGTTTTACTGAAGAAGTTATAAAAAAAGATATTTTGCCCGAAGATATCGTTCAAATACATAAAGATTATATAAAAGGTCAAAATTTAAGTGAAGCACAAATTTTGAAAACCTTTAATGTGTTAAAAGAAATTGTTAAAGGATTTGGTTATAGTTATAGAGACTATAAACAATTAGTGGACAGATTACAGTATCACGATAAAGAAATAGATTTAGCTTCACGTCTGCAGCAAACCATGTTAAAAACAGATATACCTCAATTTGATAGTATACAAATCGGTGTCATTTCAGTTGCAGCGCAAAAAGTAAGCGGTGATTATTTTAACTTAATTGATCATAAAGATGGCACGATGAGTTTCGCTGTTGCGGATGTCATTGGCAAAGGTATCCCAGCTGCATTAGCTATGAGTATGATTAAATTTGGAATGGATTCATATGGTCATTCACAATTACCAAGTGATGGTTTAAAACGACTGAACCGAGTTGTTGAAAAAAATGTGAATCAAAATATGTTCGTAACAATGTTTTATGGCTTATATGAAGAATTAAATCATTTATTATATTGTAGTTCTGCAGGCCATGAACCAGGTTATATTTATCGAGCTGAAACAGAAACATTTGAGGAAATGGGAGTTCGAGGAAGAGTACTTGGTGTGAGTCAACAAACACGTTATAAGCAACAAGAAATACCTATTTATTTAGATGATTTAGTTATTATTTTTACAGATGGCGTAACTGAAGTCAGAAATGAAGCGGGCGACTTTTTAGACAAACAACATTTATTAGATATGATTCATAAATATAAACATATGCACCCTCAAGATATTGTGCAATTATTATATGAAGCCATATTAAAAATACAAAACCCAGATAAAAGAGATGATTTAACGATATTAATCATTAAAAGAGTAAATTAGTTTTTAGTGTTTAGATTTAAAATTTAAATTTAAGGGTATAAAAGTTATTAATGAGACTATAATTAGGAGTGTAATGTTATGAAGCTTAATATTGAGACTGTAACTCATGATTCACATTATGAGGTGAAAGTTGGCGGTGAACTGGATGTATATACAGTTCCTGAATTAGAAGAAGTCTTAGTTCCAATGAGACAAGAGGGAACACACGATATCTATGTGAATTTAGAAAATGTGAGTTACATGGATTCAACAGGATTAGGTTTATTTGTAGGTACATTAAAAGCATTAAACCAAAACGATAAAGAATTATATATATTAGGTGTTTCAGATCGAATAAGTCGTCTTTTTGATATAACTGGATTAAAAGATTTGATGCATGTTAATGAAGGAACGGAGGTCGAATAACATGCAATTTAAACAAGATTATATAGAAATGCGTTTACCAGCATCCGCAGAATATGTAAGTTTAATTCGTTTGACATTATCCGGCGTATTTTCAAGAGCAGGTGCGTCATATGATGATATAGAAGATGCTAAAATTGCTGTCAGCGAAGCAGTGACTAATGCAGTGAAACACGCTTATAAAGATGATTACAATCAAGTGGGGATGATTAATCTTTGCTTCGAAATCTTCGATGATAAAATTAAAATTATTATTTCTGATCAAGGTGATAGTTTCGATTATGAAGAAACAAAAGCAAAATTAGGACCATATAAAGAAAATGAAAACATAGACTTCCTTAGAGAAGGCGGTTTGGGTCTGTTTTTAATTGAATCTTTAATGGATGAGGTTACAGTTGATAAACAATCAGGTGTGACAATCAGTATGATAAAGTATATTAAAAAAGAGCAGGTGCGAAATAATGGCGAGAGAGTCGAAATCAGTTAATGATGTATCACCTGAACAAATAAACCAATGGATTATGCAGCATCAAAACAATGAAAATACAGATGCACAAGATCAACTTGTAAGACATTATAGAAAGTTAATCGAATCCTTGGCATATAAATATTCTAAAGGTCAATCTCATCACGAAGACCTCGTTCAGGTTGGTATGGTTGGTTTAATCGGTGCAATCAATCGATTTGACTTGTCCTTTGATAGAAAGTTTGAAGCCTTTTTAGTACCAACTGTGATTGGTGAGATTAAACGCTATTTGCGTGATAAAACATGGAGTGTTCATGTACCTAGAAGAATCAAAGAAATTGGACCACGAATTAAGAAAGTTACAGATGAATTAACAAATGAACTCGAACGTTCACCTTCTATTACTGAAATTGCAGATCGATTAGAAGTGAATGAAGAAGATGTGCTTGAAGCAATGGAAATGGGTCAAAGCTACAATGCGTTGAGCGTAGATCATTCTATTGAAGCAGATAAAGACGGTTCGACTGTAACTTTACTAGATATCATGGGTCAACAAGATGATAATTATGATTTAACAGAAAAAAGGATGATATTGGAAAAAATACTTCCAATACTTTCAGAACGAGAAAGACAAATTATTCAATGTACTTTTATTGAAGGTTTAAGCCAAAAAGAAACAGGAGAACGAATTGGCTTAAGTCAAATGCATGTATCAAGATTGCAGAGAACAGCGATTAAGAAATTACAGGAAGCAGCAAATAAATAAATTGAATATATAGACAAGGCAGATTTCGAATTTTATGGAATCTGCTTTTTTAATTGTATTGATGATTCTGAGAGAGTCATGTGATACAGATATGTTAAAATGTATTTATTAACAAAATAATATTACATAATGATAAGCGGAGGATTTCATGGATAGTAATTTAATTCAATCAATCAGAGATAAATATAGCTTCACAACCAAGCAAATTAATGCTGTTTTATCTTTATTAGAAGATAAAAATACAGTACCCTTTATAGCTCGTTATAGAAAAGAGCAAACAGGTGGTTTGGATGAAGTAGAAATTAAACAAATTGATGATGAATATCAATATATGGTAAATCTACAGAAGAGAAAAGAAGAAGTTATTAATAATATCGAAGAACAAGGCTTATTAACTTCGGATTTGAAAAGTGATATTTTAAAACAAACAAAATTACAAAGAGTAGAAGATTTATACAGACCGTTCAAACAGAAAAAGAAAACAAGAGCAACTGAGGCAAAACGAAAAGGATTAGAGCCATTTGCGCAATGGTTACAACAAACAAATATAGACACATCTGTTGAAACGAAAGCACAACAATTTATTAACGATGAAGTCACAAGTGTAGAAGATGCAATCAAAGGCGCTCAAGATATCATTGCAGAAATTGTTTCAGATAAACCTATATATAGAAGTAAAATACTTAAAGATACATTTCAACAGGGCAATATTATAACGCAAAAGAAAAAGCATGCAGAAGATGAGAAAGAAATTTTTTCTATGTATTATGATTATACCGAACCGATTAAAAAAATCGCCAATCATCGAGTGCTTGCAGTTAATCGTGGTGAAAAAGAAAAGGTTTTATCAGTTAAAATAGAAATGGATATACAAGGGATAGAAAATTTTATTAGAAGCAAAGAAATATCATCTGAACATAATGGTACCTATGTCATTATAGATGCTATTAAAGATAGTTTGAAAAGATTAATCATGCCATCGATCGAAAGAGAAATAAGAAGTGATTTAACTGAAAAAGCTGAAAATCATGCAATCGATGTATTTAGTGAAAATTTGAGAAACTTGTTATTACAACCACCTATGAAAGGAAAGCAAATACTTGGTATTGATCCCGCTTTTAGAACAGGTTGTAAACTTGCAGTCATTAATCCATTTGGTACATTTGTAGCTAAAGGAGTCATGTATCCTCATCCTCCAGTAAATAAAAAAGAAGATGCTGAAAAAATATTTGTGGACTTCGTTAAAACATATGATGTCGAATTAATAGCTATCGGTAATGGTACAGCGAGCCGTGAAACTGAACAATTTGTTGCTTCAATGATACAAGAACACCAATTAAACGTTCAATTTATCATTGTTAATGAAGCGGGGGCATCTGTATACTCTGCATCGGAAGTGGCAAGAAATGAATTCCCAGATTTTCAAGTTGAGGAGCGTAGTGCTGTTTCGATAGGTAGAAGAGTACAAGATCCATTGAGTGAATTAGTGAAAATAGATCCAAAATCTATCGGCGTTGGTCAATATCAACATGATGTTAACCAAAAGTCATTAGAAGGTGCATTGTCATTTGTTGTTGAAACTGCGGTTAACCAAGTGGGGGTTGATGTGAATACTGCTTCACGTTCATTACTACAATATGTATCAGGTTTAACGCCCACAATTGCACAAAATATTATAGATTATAGAGAAGAGAATGGTGCTATAACGCATAATAAAGAAATTGCTAAAGTTAAAAGATTAGGTGCGAAAACATTTGAACAAAGTATTGGATTTATGAGAATCGTAGGTGGTAAAGAACCCTTAGACAATACTTCGATTCATCCAGAAAGTTATAATGTAGCAAATCAATTATTAACTGAAATTGAAATGACTACACATGATTTAGGAACGGAAAAACTTAAACTTGCCTTGAACAAAATTGATATTGTGGCAATGGCAGAAAAGTTAAATATTGGTCAACCGACACTTGAAGATATTATTAACTCATTGATTGCACCTAATAGAGATCCAAGAGATGAATTCGAAACTCCTATTTTAAAATCTGATGTACTATCTATTGAAGACTTAACTAAAAACATGAAACTTAGTGGGACTGTAAGGAACGTGGTTGATTTTGGTGCATTTGTAGATATTGGGGTAAAACAAGATGGACTCGTACACGTATCAAAGCTTGCTAAGAAGTTTGTTAAAAACCCAATGGATATTGTAAGTGTTGGTGATATTGTAGATGTATGGATATTAGATATTGATGATAAAAAAGGTAAAGTATCATTAACAATGATTGATCCAAATGGATAACAGTGCATTACAAAAATTAACAGAGACAATCTCGTTAAAGTATTTTAAAATGCCATTTAAACATAAAGCATATTTCAATAAGCGTTTAAGAACGACTGGTGGTCGCTATTTATTAAGTTCACACAATATAGAAGTGAATGAAAAGCAATTTGCTAAGTTTGGTGAATCAGCTATCATTGATATTATTAAGCACGAATTATGTCATTATCATTTGCACTTACAGAAGAAAGGATACCAACATAAAGATAAAGATTTTAAACGTCTGTGCCAACAAACAGGTGCACCTAGATTTTGTTCTGCAATTGAAAAATATGAAGATCGAGTTAATTATATATATCAATGTCAAAAATGTGCGTCTAGATTTCCAAGAATAAGAAAAGTCGATACAAATAAAATGGTTTGTGGAAAATGTAATGGAAAACTGAAAGAATTAAACAACTAATATACTTATAAATAATGAACGCCTATCGATAATTTAGTCGATAGGCGTTCATTATTTATATATAGAATGTATTTTATGGAAGATTTTTAGCAATGATTAAGGAAAAAATAGAGTATTTTGTGTGTACTTTCACCAAATTAGAAAGTTTAATTAATTAATCTTGTTAATTTACTCTTTTTAGTTTTGTTTATTCATTGACGATGAGCGAAATATATTATATGATATTAAACGTTGCGAAATTAATAGCAACTTTGGTTAAGGAAACATTAATTTTGTTAAATACAATTTAAAAAGTTGTTGACAAATGATTAAGAATATATTACAATATTATTTGTTACTTAATGAACGAGAAACAAATTAACCGTTTTGCTAAGCGGCCGTGGCGGAACGGCAGACGCGCTAGGTTGAGGGCCTAGTGGGAGTATTCCCGTGGAGGTTCAAATCCTCTCGGCCGCATCAAATACCTTTAATGAATAAATATGCGGGTGTAGTTTAATGGCAAAACCTCAGCCTTCCAAGCTGATGTTGTGGGTTCGATTCCCATCACCCGCTCCAATAGAAATTTAAATGAACATTGAAAACTGAATTGCAATATGTCAACGTTAATTCCGAACACAACATTAAATTGTTGGTTCAAAACAAGTGTTAGAGATAACACAAATTAGTATTTTATGAGCTAATCAAACATCATAATTCATTTATGGAGAGTTTGATCCTGGCTCAGGATGAACGCTGGCGGCGTGCCTAATACATGCAAGTCGAGCGAACAGATAAGGAGCTTGCTCCTTTGACGTTAGCGGCGGACGGGTGAGTAACACGTGGGTAACCTACCTATAAGACTGGGATAACTTCGGGAAACCGGAG
Organism: Staphylococcus sp. LKG4-2; assembly: GCF_050955665.1. NCBI lineage: Bacteria > Bacillati > Bacillota > Bacilli > Caryophanales > Staphylococcaceae > Staphylococcus > Staphylococcus sp. LKG4-2. The sequence continues at coordinate 1,053,823 of NZ_CP194532.1, forward strand.
CTAATACCGGATAACATTTGGAACCGCATGGTTCTAAAGTGAAAGATGGTTTTGCTATCACTTATAGATGGACCCGCGCCGTATTAGCTAGTTGGTAAGGTAACGGCTTACCAAGGCGACGATACGTAGCCGACCTGAGAGGGTGATCGGCCACACTGGAACTGAGACACGGTCCAGACTCCTACGGGAGGCAGCAGTAGGGAATCTTCCGCAATGGGCGAAAGCCTGACGGAGCAACGCCGCGTGAGTGATGAAGGGTTTCGGCTCGTAAAACTCTGTTATTAGGGAAGAACAAATGTGTAAGTAACTGTGCACGTCTTGACGGTACCTAATCAGAAAGCCACGGCTAACTACGTGCCAGCAGCCGCGGTAATACGTAGGTGGCAAGCGTTATCCGGAATTATTGGGCGTAAAGCGCGCGTAGGCGGTTTCTTAAGTCTGATGTGAAAGCCCACGGCTCAACCGTGGAGGGTCATTGGAAACTGGGAAACTTGAGTGCAGAAGAGGAAAGTGGAATTCCATGTGTAGCGGTGAAATGCGCAGAGATATGGAGGAACACCAGTGGCGAAGGCGACTTTCTGGTCTGTAACTGACGCTGATGTGCGAAAGCGTGGGGATCAAACAGGATTAGATACCCTGGTAGTCCACGCCGTAAACGATGAGTGCTAAGTGTTAGGGGGTTTCCGCCCCTTAGTGCTGCAGCTAACGCATTAAGCACTCCGCCTGGGGAGTACGACCGCAAGGTTGAAACTCAAAGGAATTGACGGGGACCCGCACAAGCGGTGGAGCATGTGGTTTAATTCGAAGCAACGCGAAGAACCTTACCAAATCTTGACATCCTTTGAAAACTCTAGAGATAGAGCCTTCCCCTTCGGGGGACAAAGTGACAGGTGGTGCATGGTTGTCGTCAGCTCGTGTCGTGAGATGTTGGGTTAAGTCCCGCAACGAGCGCAACCCTTAAGCTTAGTTGCCATCATTAAGTTGGGCACTCTAGGTTGACTGCCGGTGACAAACCGGAGGAAGGTGGGGATGACGTCAAATCATCATGCCCCTTATGATTTGGGCTACACACGTGCTACAATGGACAATACAAAGGGCAGCTAAACCGCGAGGTCATGCAAATCCCATAAAGTTGTTCTCAGTTCGGATTGTAGTCTGCAACTCGACTACATGAAGCTGGAATCGCTAGTAATCGTAGATCAGCATGCTACGGTGAATACGTTCCCGGGTCTTGTACACACCGCCCGTCACACCACGAGAGTTTGTAACACCCGAAGCCGGTGGAGTAACCATTTATGGAGCTAGCCGTCGAAGGTGGGACAAATGATTGGGGTGAAGTCGTAACAAGGTAGCCGTATCGGAAGGTGCGGCTGGATCACCTCCTTTCTAAGGATATATTCGGAACATCTTCTTACGAAGATGTAGGAATAACATTGACATATTGTATTCAGTTTTGAATGCTCATTGGAGTATTCATTGCATAATTTTGTACATTGAAAACTAGATAAGTAAGTAAAATTTATGATTTTACCAAGCAAAACCGAGTGAATTAGAGTTTTTTAACAAGCTTTGAATTCAAAAAGAAATAATCGCTAGTGTTCGAAAGAACACTCACAGATTAATAACATTTTGGGTTTTCAACCGACTTGTTCGTGTTGAAAGTCAAAAAAGATTAAGTTATTAAGGGCGCACGGTGGATGCCTTGGCACTAGAAGCCGACGAAGGACGTTACTAACGACGATATGCTTTGGGGAGCTGTAAGTAAGCTTTGATCCAGAGATTTCCGAATGGGGAAACCCAGCACGAGTTATGTCGTGTTATCGATATGTGAATACATAGCATATCTGAAGGCAGACGCGGAGAACTGAAACATCTTAGTACCCGCAGGAAGAGAAAGAAAAATCGATTCCCTGAGTAGCGGCGAGCGAAACGGGAAGAGCCCAAACCAACGAGCTTGCTTGTTGGGGTTGTAGGACACTCTATACGGAGTTACAAAAGAACAGACTAGACGAATCATCTGGAAAGATGAATCAAAGAAGGTAATAATCCTGTAGTCGAAAGTTTGTTCACTCTTGAGTGGATCCTGAGTACGACGGAACACGAGAAATTCCGTCGGAATCTGGGAGGACCATCTCCCAAGGCTAAATACTCTCTAGTGACCGATAGTGAACCAGTACCGTGAGGGAAAGGTGAAAAGTACCCCGGAAGGGGAGTGAAATAGAACTTGAAACCGTGTGCTTACAAGTAGTCAGAGCCCGTTAATGGGTGATGGCGTGCCTTTTGTAGAATGAACCGGCGAGTTACGATTTGATGCAAGGTTAAGCAGTGAATGTGGAGCCGTAGCGAAAGCGAGTCTGAATAGGGCGTTGAGTATTTGGTCGTAGACCCGAAACCAGGTGATCTACCCATGACCAGGTTGAAGTTCAGGTAACACTGAATGGAGGACCGAACCGACTTACGTTGAAAAGTGAGCGGATGAGTTGTGGGTAGCGGAGAAATTCCAATCGAACCTGGAGATAGCTGGTTCTCTCCGAAATAGCTTTAGGGCTAGCCTCAAGTGATGATTATTGGAGGTAGAGCACTGTTTGGACGAGGGGCCCTTATCGGGTTACCGAATTCAGACAAACTCCGAATGCCAATCAATTTAACTTGGGAGTCAGAACGCGGGTGATAAGGTCCGTGTTCGAAAGGGAAACAGCCCAGACCACCAGCTAAGGTCCCAAAATATATGTTAAGTGGAAAAGGATGTGGCGTTGCCCAGACAACTAGGATGTTGGCTTAGAAGCAGCCATCATTTAAAGAGTGCGTAATAGCTCACTAGTCGAGTGACACTGCGCCGAAAATGTACCGGGGCTAAACATATTACCGAAGCTGTGGATTGTCCGTAAGGACAATGGTAGGAGAGCGTTCTAAGGGCGTTGAAGCATGATCGCAAGGACATGTGGAGCGCTTAGAAGTGAGAATGCCGGTGTGAGTAGCGAAAGACGGGTGAGAATCCCGTCCACCGATTGACTAAGGTTTCCAGAGGAAGGCTCGTCCGCTCTGGGTTAGTCGGGTCCTAAGCTGAGGCCGATAGGCGTAGGCGATGGATAACAGGTTGATATTCCTGTACCACCATTATTCGTTTTAAGCGATGGGGGGACGCAGTAGGATAGGCGAAGCGTACGATTGGATTGTACGTCCAAGCAGTGAGATTGAGTGTTAGGCAAATCCGGCACTCTTAAGATTGAGCTGTGATGGGGAGAGGAAATTGTTTCCTCGAGTCGTTGATTTCACACTGCCAAGAAAAGCCTCTAGCTAGAATTGTGGTGCCCGTACCGCAAACCGACACAGGTAGTCAAGATGAGAATTCTAAGGTGAGCGAGCGAACTCTCGTTAAGGAACTCGGCAAAATGACCCCGTAACTTCGGGAGAAGGGGTGCTCTTTAGGGTTAACGCCCAGGAGAGCCGCAGTGAATAGGCCCAAGCGACTGTTTATCAAAAACACAGGTCTCTGCTAAACCGTAAGGTGATGTATAGGGGCTGACGCCTGCCCGGTGCTGGAAGGTTAAGAGGAGTGGTTAGCTTCTGCGAAGCTACGAATCGAAGCCCCAGTAAACGGCGGCCGTAACTATAACGGTCCTAAGGTAGCGAAATTCCTTGTCGGGTAAGTTCCGACCCGCACGAAAGGCGTAACGATTTGGGCACTGTCTCAACGAGAGACTCGGTGAAATCATAGTACCTGTGAAGATGCAGGTTACCCGCGACAGGACGGAAAGACCCCGTGGAGCTTTACTGTAGTCTGATATTGAAATTCGGCACAGCTTGTACAGGATAGGTAGGAGCCTGAGATACGTGAGCGCTAGCTTACGTGGAGGCGTTGGTGGGATACTACCCTCGCTGTGTTGGATTTCTAACCCGCACCATTTATCATGGTGGGAGACAGTGTCAGATGGGCAGTTTGACTGGGGCGGTCGCCTCCTAAAGAGTAACGGAGGCGCTCAAAGGTTTCCTCAGAATGGTTGGAAATCATTCATAGAGTGTAAAGGCATAAGGAAGCTTGACTGCGAGACTTACAAGTCGAGCAGGGTCGAAAGACGGACTTAGTGATCCGGTGGTTCCGCATGGAAGGGCCATCGCTCAACGGATAAAAGCTACCCCGGGGATAACAGGCTTATCTCCCCCAAGAGTTCACATCGACGGGGAGGTTTGGCACCTCGATGTCGGCTCATCGCATCCTGGGGCTGTAGTCGGTCCCAAGGGTTGGGCTGTTCGCCCATTAAAGCGGTACGCGAGCTGGGTTCAGAACGTCGTGAGACAGTTCGGTCCCTATCCGTCGTGGGCGTAGGAAATTTGAGAGGAGCTGTCCTTAGTACGAGAGGACCGGGATGGACATACCTCTGGTGTACCAGTTGTCGTGCCAACGGCATCGCTGGGTAGCTATGTATGGACGGGATAAGTGCTGAAAGCATCTAAGCATGAAGCCCCCCTCAAGATGAGATTTCCCAACTTCGGTTATAAGATCCCTCAAAGATGATGAGGTTAATAGGTTCGAGGTGGAAGCATAGCGATATGTGCAGCTGACGAATACTAATCGATCGAAGACTTAATCAAATTTTAAATGTTTTGTTTGGTTGAATCATATTTTACTTACTATCTAGTTTTGAATGTATAATTTCATACATTTCATTGTCTGGTGACAATGGCAAGGAGGTCACACCTGTTCCCATGCCGAACACAGAAGTTAAGCTCCTTAGCGCCGATGGTAGTCGGACTTACGTTCCGCAAGAGTAGGACGTTGCCAGGCAGCATTAATAGGATGCGATGAGCCGAGACCGAGAGGTCTCTTTTTTTATGTCAAAAAAGGCTTAACTTCTCCAGTTCGAAGAACTGAAAAGCCTAAAATAAGCTATTATGAGAAAGCGTTTGAAGCTGACGAACTGAGCAAAAGACGAAGCGAGCTTACAAGCGGTAAGTAAGCTAGGAAGGCGTGAAAGTGAGAAAAGATGCGAGCGCTTGCCTCATGATAGGAAAAGCTCCTTAGCGCCGATGGTAGCCGACTTACGTTCCGCAAGAGTAGGACGTTGCCAGGCAGCATTAATAGGATGCGATGAGCCGAGAGGTCTCTTTTTTTATGTCAAAAAAGGCTTAACTTCTCCAGTTCGAAGAACTGAAAAGCCTAAAATAAGCTATTATGAGAAAGCGTTTGAAACTGACGAACTGAGCAAAAGACGAAGCGAGCTTACAAGCGGTATTGATTAAATGAACATACGAGTCAAAACTCGTATGTAAGAATAACTAAATCCAATAAATTGGAAAGACACTCTATATATGAACGTACTTACTGCAGTAAATAGAATGAGTGCGACTACAGGAGCAAACATACACCTAACAAGTAATGTACGATCAAAATTGCAAAATAATTTTAAATATAAAGAGGCCTAACCCTATATAGTAAGGATTAGGCCTCTTATAATGCTTAAATCAGCAATGAATATAACATTTTATTTTCGTTAATATAAATATTTGATTTATCAAATTCATCGACATTTGCTTTTAAATGTCCCAAATCTTTATGATTATTCAACTGAATACCTATAATTACAGTTCCAGTATTTTGGGAAGATTTTTTGAGATATTCAAATTTCGTAATATCATCTTTAGGACCAAGTACTTCGTTAACAAATTCTCTTAATGCGCCTGGACGTTGCGGGAAATTTAGGATGAAGTAATGCTTCATCTCTTCAAATAATAATGAACGTTCTTCAATTTCCTTCATACGATTAATATCATTATTGCCACCACTAACGACACAGACAACAGTTTTTCCTTTGATTTCTGCTTGATATTGATCAAGTGCAGCTACACTTAATGCACCCGCAGGTTCAGCAATAATAGCTTGTTTAGAGTACATATCTAAAATAGTTGAACAAACAGCACCCTCATGTACTTGGATATAATCATCAACGATATCTTTAGAAATATCAAAAGTAATTTGTCCAACACGCGCTACAGATGCGCCATCTACAAATTTATCAATATCTGGTAAAGTAACTAGTTGATTTTCCAATACTACTGAAGTATACATACTTGCTGCACCCGCAGGCTCAACACCTATAATTGAAGTTTCTGGAGAATGCGTTTTGAAATAAGTACCAACTCCAGAAATTAAACCGCCACCACCGATTGCAGCAAATAAATAATCGAATTGAATGTCGTTATCTTTAGATTGTTCAAGTATTTCTTTAGCTAATGTGCCTTGACCAGCAATAGTATAAATATTATTAAAAGGGTCAATAAAGTTCATTTTATTTTCTTCAGTATAAACAAGGGCTTCTTTAAGGCAGTCGTCAAAAGTATCACCAGTTAATACGACTTCAGTATTGTCGCCACCAAAGAATTTCACTTGGTTAATTTTTTGAAGTGGGGTAGTTACTGGCATAAATATGACAGCATTCAAGTTTAATTTACTAGCTGTATAAGCTACGCCTTGTGCATGATTACCCGCACTTGCACACGTGATACCGTTTTGACGATCAGCTTCATCTAAAGCAATAATCGCGTTATATGCACCTCTGAGTTTAAATGACCTAACCCATTGCAAATCTTCACGTTTTAAATAAACCTTACAATCATATTTTTGTGATAAATAGTGATCTTTTTGTAATGGTGTCTCTTTAACTATATCTTTTAATTGTAAATAAGCTTCATCTATATCCTTTGAAGAAACTGTTGTTTTTACAGTCATTAGTTTCACCCTTTTTGTATTAATTAGTATGTTTTTGCTGCTTCGTAATTTTTGATTGCATCTTCAAACTGTAAAGTGATATCAATATCATCAAGTCCATTGACGAGTTTTTTCTTCCATGTTTCATCAATTTGAAAATCAAATGATTTATCTTTTGTCGAAACAGTTTGATTTGGTAAATCTATTGTAATCTCTCCAGCATCTGCTAGATACTCTCTTGCTTCTTTGTCTAATACAATAGGCAACATTGCATTTTTAGTACAATTCATATAAAAAATATCACTATAGCTACCGGCGATAATAATGTCAAAACCATAGTCTTTAATAGCCCATGCCGCATGTTCACGACTGGATCCACATCCAAAATTTTCACCAGTAATTAAAATTGAAGCATCTTTATATTCTGGTTTATTAGGATTAAAATCCGGGTTATCAGAACCATCATCTAAATAGCGCCATTCATCAAATGCAAAAGGTCCAAAACCTGACTTAGAAATACGTTTTAAATGTACTTTTGGAATAATTTGATCGGTATCAATATTGTCATTAAAAAGTGGTACGACTTTACCAGTGTATGTTGTGATTGGTTTGATTTCCATTTTATACAACCACCTTTCTAACATCTACAAATTTTCCATTAATAGCAGCAGCTGCTGCCATTGCAGGTGATACTAAATGAGTACGAGCGCCTTTACCTTGTCGTCCTTCAAAGTTACGGTTACTCGTAGAAGCACAATGTACACCATTAGGCACTTGGTCTGGATTCATTCCTAGGCACATGGAGCATCCAGGCTCTCTCCAATCAAAACCAGCGTCTTTAAATATTTTATCAAGACCTAATTTTTCAGCTTCTATCTTAACTGTACGTGAACCTGGTACAACAATTGCAGTAATGTTTGGGTGTACTTTATTCCCTTTAACGACGTGACTTGCTTCAACCAAGTCAGAAAGGCGAGCATTAGTACAAGAACCTAAGAATACATAACCTAAGTCTATGTCCTCAGCTTTTTGACCAGGTTGAAGGCCCATGTAATTATAAGCACGTTCATCATTTACATTTTGTATTTCAGGGAAGGGCGTATTAAAACTTACACCCATTTCAGGATTTGTACCCCAAGTTACTTGAGGTTCTAGATCAGTTACATCTAATGTGATCACTCTATCAAATTCTGCATCTTCATCAGTATATAGTTCGCGCCATGCATCAATATCATATTTATAATTTGTAGCATAAGGACGTCCTTTAACATACTTAAAAGTTGTTTCATCTGGAGCCATCATACCGTATTTTGCACCAGCTTCTATAGCCATATTGCAAATTGTCATTCTCGCTTCCATGGATAAACTGCGAATTGTTTCACCAGAAAATTCTAGAGCATAACCAGTACCGAAATCAACACCATGTTGATTGATAAGATGCAAAATAATATCTTTTGCGTAAACACCTGTAGGTAATTTACCATTTACTTCAATTTTTAAATTTTTAGGTTTAGTTTGCCAAAGTGATTGTGTTGCAAAAACGTGTTCAACTTCACTTGTACCAATACCAAAAGCGATTGCACCAAAAGCACCATGAGTCGCAGTATGTGAGTCACCGCAGACGATGGTTTTTCCTGGTTGAGTCAATCCTGTTTCTGGGCCAACCATATGAACGATACCTTGTTCATCGGATCCCATATCAAAAATATGAACACCAAAGGCCTTTGCATTTTTTTGTAAAGTTGTGATTTGTTTGTTTGCAATTTCATCTTTAATATTGAAAATATCGACCGTTGGCACGTTATGATCAAGTGTTGCATAGGTTAAATCAGGTCTACGCAATTGTCTATTTTGTAGTCTTAATCCTTCAAAAGCTTGAGGAGATGTGACTTCATGTATTAGATGTAGGTCAATATATAATAATTGTGGGTCACCTTCTTTACCAGTTAAGACATGCTTGTTCCAAACTTTATCAAATAGTGTTTTACCCATATGACATCTCCTCCTTTTTAAAGATTTTCTTTGACGTAATTAAAAATTTCTGATGTAAGATAATTACCATTGAGATCACGGGTTGTTTTTCCTTCTTTTATTAATTGATATATAACATTTTCTAATTTATCTGCTGCTTTGTCTTCATTTAGACTTTCTCTAAGACACATTGCCACGGATAGTAACATGCCAAAAGGATTGGCAATATCTTGATTTGCAATATCTGGAGCTGAACCATGAATAGGTTCATATAGTCTTGGACCTTGTTCGCTAAAGCTTGCCGAAGGTGATAATCCCAAAGAACCAGGAATGACTGAAGCTTCGTCACTTAAAATATCGCCAAATAAATTTTCTGTCACAATGACATCAAATTGTGATGGATTTGTTATTAAGTGCATGGCACAAGCATCGACGAGTAAATGGTTTACCTCAACATCAGGATATGATTGAGATACTTCATTTATTACATTTCGCCATAATTTACTAGATGAAAGTACATTTTCTTTATCAACTGAAGTTAACTTTTTATGACGCTTTTGAGCTAATCCAAAACCAACTCTAGCAATTCTTTCGATTTCATCTCTAGTATAAGTCAAGGAATCCAGTGCGTCGTTTTCACTTAATTGTTTTGGTTCACCAAAATAGATGCCACCGGTTAATTCTCTTACTAAAATAAAATCTGTATTTGCGACACGTTCTTCTTTAATAGGGGATAAATGGCTTGTGCCATTTGTAACTGTAGTGGGGCGTATATTTGCAAACAGACCCAAAGCTTTACGAATGCCAAGTAAACCTTGTTCTGGTCTATTATTTGGATCTGTCCACTTGGGTCCCCCCACAGCACCTAATAGAATTGCGTCTGCATTTTTACAAGCATTTAATGTGGAATCTGGAAGTGGTTTGCCATGATTATCTATAGCAATACCGCCAAAGTCATGTGATTCTAATTCATATTCAAAATGAAATTCTTTACTTAGCTGTTGTAATATTTCTAATGAACCATTTAATATTTCTGGTCCAATTCCGTCTCCAGGAAGGGCTACAATCTTATAACTCATGAATGAATACCTTCTTCCACTTTTGTATTAGCTACATATTTCGCATGCGCTTCAACATATGATTTACAAGAAGCGAGTAAGATATCGTGGTCAATACCTACACCAGTAACAATTTGGTCATCTATCTTAATCTGAACATGTACTTCAGCTTGAGCATCTGTGCCTTCAGTAACAGAGTCTATGCGATATTCAATAAGTTCTGTTTTACGATCAAAGATACGATCAACAGCGTTGTATACAGAAACAATGGAGCCTGTTCCAATACTTGAATCTTGGTACGTATTACCGTCTATATCTTTAATTACAACGACAGCACTTTGTAAACCATTAGAAACAAATTGTAATTGAAGTGTCTCTACTTTATAAATTGCATTTTGTTCATGTTCCGTACCTTGAATTAAAGCATGGATGTCACGATCAGTTACTGCTTTTTTCTTATCAGCGACCGTTTTAAATTGTTTGAATAAAGTTTTTTGTTCTTCAGGATCAACATCGTAACCTAGGGCAGTTAGTTTTTCTGCAAAAGCGTGCTTACCAGAAAGTTTACCAAGTGGTAATTCTGTTGTTTTAACTCCGACAAGTTGAGGTGTCATAATTTCATAAGTTTCTGGATTTTTAAGAACGCCATCTTGGTGTATACCTGATTCATGACTAAATGCGTTTTGTCCAACAATGGCTTTGTTTCTTGGGACTCGAATACCTGCGAATCGAGCAATTAAATCAGATGTTTGTTTTGTTTCTTCTAAATTAATTTGAGTTTGATTATCATAATGATCTTGTCTAACATAAAGGCCCAGTGCAACTTCTTCTAAAGCTGTATTACCAGCACGTTCGCCAATACCATTAAGCGTGCCTTCAATACGTTTTGCGCCATTCTCTATTGCTGCCATACTATTTGCTACTGCTAGGCCTAAATCATCGTGACAATGTGCGCTATAAATCACATCATGATCAGCATGAACAGATTCTTGTAACGTTTTGAAAATTTCACCATATTCTTTAGGATAGCTAAAACCTACAGTATCAGGGATGTTAATTACACTAGCGCCTGCATCAACAGCTGTTTGAACACATTCAATTAAAAATGGTAATTCCGTTCTTGTTGCATCTTCTGGTGAAAACTGAACAACATCAAAATATTGTTTAGCATAAGAAACATGCTCCTTAATAGATGCTAATACTTCTTCTTTTGACATCATTAGTTTTGAATCACGATGGATAGGGCTTGTTGCAATAAATACATGAATCCTAGGTTTAGCTGCTGCTTTAGTTGATTCGTATACTGCATCTATGTCTTTTTTTACACAACGTGCTAAGCCACAGACAGCGGTAGTAGTTAATGTTTTAGCAATAGCTTCAACTGATTTGAAACTACCAGAACTAGAAGCGGGGAAACCTGCTTCAATAATGTCTACGCCCCATTTTTCAAGTTGTTTAGCAATCTTTAATCTTTCATCGAATGAAAAATTTACGCCAGGTGTTTGTTCGCCGTCTCTTAGTGTTGTATCAAAAATTTGAATATGGCTACTCATTTTCAACATCTCCTATAAATGAATTTTAGACAATCATATTTATCGAGAAATTTGAAACATCTTACCAAGTTAGCTAATGCAAAATATTACGATTTGCATTAGAACTTAGCTTGATGTCATTTTTATCGATAGATATGGTAGTTTGCCTAATTATTTTTCAATGCTCTTAGATTTGATGAATGGCATCATATCACGGAGTTCTCTACCAACCGCTTCGATTTGATGACCATGTTGTTCTTCTCTTAATTTATGGAATTCTTCAAAATTATTTTGATTATCTTTAATGAATCGATCACTGAAGTTTCCTTTTTGAATATCATCTAATACAGCTTTCATATTATCTTTAACATCCGGTGTGATAATACGTGGTCCAGAAACATAGTCACCAAATTCAGCTGTATTTGAAATTGAATAGCGCATATTTTCCATACCGCCTTCATACATTAAATCAACAATCAATTTCATTTCATGCAATACTTCAAAGTATGCAATTTCTGGTTGGTAACCTGCTTCTACTAACGTTTCGAAACCAGATTGTACTAATTTAGTCGTACCACCACAAAGCACTGCTTGTTCACCGAATAAATCTGTTTCTGTTTCTTCTTTAAATGATGTTTCTAATACACCTGCACGTGTTGCACCGATACCTTTAGCATAGCTTAATGCTAAATCTCTAGCTTCACCACTCGGATCTTGTTCAACTGCGAATAGGGCAGGGACTGCGCTTCCTTCAGCAAATGTACGACGTACTAAATGTCCAGGTCCTTTAGGCGCTACTAAGAATACATCTACGTTTTCTGGTGGTTGAATAACACCGAAATGAATATTAAAACCATGCGCGAATACTAATGCATTGTTTGCTTCTAAGTTTGGTTCAATTTCTTCTTTATATACTTGGCCTTGAATTTCATCTGGTAATAACACCATGATGACATCAGCTTGTTTTGCTGCTTCATCTACAGGATATACTTCGAAGCCATCATCTTTAGCTTTGTCAAAAGAACGTCCAGGTCTGATTCCGATAATGACATCATAACCGTTGTCTTTTAAATTTTGAGCATGTGCGTGTCCTTGAGAACCATAGCCTATGATTGCTACTTTTTTACCTTGTAAAGCGTCTTTCGTAACTGATTGGTCATAATAAACTGTTGTCATAATAAAATCCTCCATTTTTGTAATTAAGTATAGTTGAAGCTTTGTTAAACTAATGCTGCTGAACCAGTTCTAGAAACTTGTTCAATTTCATATGATGATAGATCATCTAATAAGTTGTCCATTGTATATTGTGGGCCTGAAGCTTGAAGATACGTAAAAGGTGCTTCATGTTTTAATATAGAGACTAGCGCATCATATGGTTTGATTACATTTTGTAAATCTTGCTGATTCGTCGGTGTTTTTAATTTCACTAGCACCAACTCTCTGTTGTAAGTGTTACTTTCAGTAATGTCTTCAACATCAATAATGTTTATTTGTTTTTCTAGTTGTTGAAGTAGATTACGTAACACATCTCTATCAGGTACTTCTGCTACAAAAGTAATGTCCGAAATACCTTCTTCTAAAGTTGGAGTCGCTGACAATGTCACGATGTTAAACTGTCTACGGACGAAGATACTTGTTAAGCGATTTAACGTCCCAGCTTTATCTCTTACTTTTGTTCTAAAAGTCCTTCTCATAATAGACCCTCCATTTCATGATTAGCTTTGCCGCTTGGTACCATTGGTGATACAGGTTCAATAGGTGAAATACGTACATCAATGAGTGCAGGTCCTTCATGTTGAAAAGCTGCATCTAACTGTTGTTCTAATTGGCTTGGATTTTCAACTAAGTAACCTTTCACATTGTAAGCTTCAGCTAATTTCAAAAAGTCTGGTTGGCCATTAAATACTGAGTGAGAGAAACGTTTATTAAAGAATTTATCCTGCCATTGCTTAACCATGCCGAGTGTACCGTTGTTAATAATGACAATCTTGATATCAAGGTTGTATTCTTCTAAAATGGCCATTTCTTGGTTTGTCATTTGGAATCCACCATCACCAACAAAGGCAACGACTGTTTTATCAGGTGCTGCAAGTTTTGCTCCAATAGCAGCAGGGATACCAAATCCCATTGTGCCGAGACCACCACTTGTTACTAATTGACCATGATTTTTAAATGGATAGAATTGGGCAACCCACATTTGATGTTGTCCGACATCGGTAGTTACTACGGCGTCACCTTGTGTGATTTCACCAATATATTCAATCGTTCTTTGAGGTTTAGAAAATACGCCGTCCTCATCTTCTTTATATGCAAAAGGTTGTTTAGCTTTATTTTCATTACAAGTTTCTAACCAGTCATCATGTCTAATTGAATAACTATCGAAATCTAATAATGCTTCTAAAGTTGCTTTACAGTCAGCAACGATACCTAAATCTACTTTGATGATTTTATTTATTTCAGATGCGTCGATGTCCACATGTACTATTTTGGCATTTGGTGCAAATGATTCTGGATCACTTGCTAATCTATCGTCAAACCGACTACCAAAGTTAATGAGTAAATCGCAATCCGTTAATGCCATATTGCTAGCATATGAGCCGTGCATACCACCCATACCTAAAAATAGGGGATGTTCATATGGTATAGCACCGAGACCTAATAGCGTACTAACGACAGGTAATTGATGTCTATTTACAAATTCAGTAAATACTTTATTGGCTTTGGCATGATTAATACCTGCACCTGAAAGTACAACAGGCTTTTTAGCACTTTTTAAATAATCACGTAGTTTTTGAATTTCTTCTTTTTTAGGTTGATTTGGTACGGAATAACCTGGTAATTCTAATTCTTCTGTTACTTGTGCGTTTGTTGATAAGATCCCCATATCTTTTGGAAAATCAATTACAACTGGACCTTTTCTACCAGTATTGGCGATATGAAACGCTTCATGAATGATAGTAGGGATGTCGTTTACATTTTTTACTTGATAATTGTGTTTTGTTATTGGTGTTGTCATTGAAAGTAAATCAGCTTCTTGGAAAGCATCTTTACCAATACCAGGTGTAGCGACTTGACCAGTGATGACAACAAGTGGCAATGAGTCACTATAAGCATCAGCAATACCTGTAATTGCATTGGTTGCTCCTGGCCCGCTTGTTACGACAACAACGCCTGTATTACCGGATACTCTTGCATATCCTTCAGCTGCGTGTGTAGCACCTTGTTCATGTCTTGCTAAGATATGTTCAATTTTTCCATCATAAAATGTGTCGTAAAGGGGGAGTACTGCACCACCCGGATACCCAAAGATAAAGTCTACGTTCTCATTTGCAAGTGATTCTACTAACAATTCTGACCCGGATTTCATCTCATCTATTGTTTGTTGTTCTAACTCTACCTCAGGTTCAACGGCTTCAGCTGCTTCTAAAGAATCAAAATTTTCTGACAATTCGTTTTCAAGTGTTTCCGTTTGTTTAGACATAATGCTCACTCCTTAAATGAGATTTTCTGGTACTTGCATGATACCACCTGTATTAGCACTTGTTACTAATGCAGTGTAACGCGCAAGATAACCTGTTTTTACTTTTGCTTTAAATGGTTTTACGTTTTGCTTTCTAGCGTCTAATTCTTCAGTTGAAACATTGACATCTAATGTACGGTTCGTTAAATCAATCGTTATTTCATCTCCGTCATTTATTAACCCAATTGGACCACCTGCTGCAGCTTCTGGTGATATATGACCAACAGCAATACCACGTGTAGCACCTGAAAATCTTCCATCTGTGATAAGCGCTACATCTTTTCCTAAGCCTCGTCCTACAATGGATGAAGTAGGGGCTAACATTTCTGGCATCCCTGGACCACCTTTAGGGCCTTCATATCGGATAACAACTACGTGACCTTCACGAACATCATGGTTATCAATCGCTTCGACAGCTTCGTCATGTGAGTCAAAACAAATTGCTTTACCTTTAAAGACTTTAATGGAAGGGTCTACACCACCAACTTTTATAACAGCACCTTTGGGAGCGATATTTCCATAAAGGATGGAAAGTCCACCTTGTTTATCATATGGATTATCTAAATGTCTTATAACATCACTATTTAAGATTTCTTTATCTTCATTGTTTTCACGTAATGTTTTACCTGTAGCTGTAATTCTATCTGGATGCAATGTACCTTCTTTTTTAAATAATTCGTTTATGATAGCTGGAACACCACCAGCTTCATGTACATCATGCATTGAATAGGATGAGCTTGGTGCTATTTTTGAAAGATATGGTGTTTTCTTAGCAATTTCATTAATTCTTGTTAAATCATAATCAATACCTGCTTCATTTGCGATAGCAAGTGTATGCAGTACAGTATTGGTTGAACCACCCATGGCCATGTCTAATGCAAAAGCATCGTCAATTGCTTCTAGGGTTACAATATCTTTTGGTTTAAGATCGTTTTTAATATTATCTACTAGTTTGAATGCAGCTTCTCTAATCATTTCTCTACGTTGGTCACTTACTGCAAGTGCAGTACCATTATATGGAAGGGCTAACCCTAACACTTCCATTAAACAGTTCATTGAATTCGCAGTAAACATACCAGAACATGAACCACAAGTTGGACAAGCATTTTGTTCCATATCTAAAAATTCATCTTTTGAAATAGATCCATCTTTAAATGCACCAACTGCTTCGAACATTGAAGAAAGTGTTAAAGCTTTACCTTCTGAAGATAAACCGGCTTTCATTGGACCACCCGAACAAAAGATAGCTGGTACATTGGTACGAACAGATGCTAATAACATGCCTGGTGTAATTTTATCGCAATTTGGGATGTAGAATACACCATCAAACCAATGTGCATTAATAACTGTTTCAGCTGCATCAGCTATGATTTCTCTAGATGGTAGGGAATATCTCATTCCAATATGGCCCATTGCAATACCGTCATCTACACCGATTGTGTCAAATTCAAAGGGAATCGCACCAGCTTCACGAATGGCTTCTTTTGCTATGTCTGCTAATTCTCTAAGATGTACGTGTCCAGGGACAATATCAATATATGAGTTACAAATTGCCACGAATGGCTTGTTCATATCTGTTGGTTTTTCTAATGCACCCGTTGCATGTAAAAGACTTCTTGCTGGTGCTTGTTGATCTCCTTTTTTGATCATGTCACTTCTCATATTTAATTCCCCCATAAAATTGAAAATAAAAAAAGTGTCCCAATAAATTATTGGGACACTTTAAAGTCCCATTCAACTAGAATAAGGACTTAAACGTTTAGTAGTTTCTTTACTAAAGTTCCAGTCCTATGAGCATAATAAAATGACTAAAATATTTGAAGTTGTTGGTTGAGCTTGCGTTGTATGTTTGGTCATTTTATTATACTCCTCTCGATAGAATGGTTTATTTTTTTCTGATTTGTTTGAAATGTCTAAAAATTTGATAAATTAAATTTACTATATCAAATGGGTTGTGTCAATAACTTTTTTTATTTTTCTGTCAATTCAAATATTTCAAAATTAAAGGAACTTGTTTCACTTTGAAGTATTATATGGAAAAATTTGTTAAACTAGAGTAGTTAATTTTAAGATATATATATAACCGTTAGTAAATGACAAGGCTATTCATAAGCTAACTCATATTAAATAAGAAAATCAGCTACGCACAATAAATTTAATGAAGGAATACCTGAGCTGAAGCTCATGCATAAAAGCAACTATTCACAATAAATTGTGAAGTTGCTTTAAAAAGGAGAGGCCAATGATAAAAATTAAAAATTTAGAAGATATGGAAACATTTGCTGGCATTTTAACAAAATATTTATCCGCTGGTGATGTGATTTTGTTAAATGGTGATTTAGGTGCGGGTAAGACAACGTTAAGTCAGTTTATAGGCAAAGCATTGGGCGTGAAGAGAAATATTAATTCTCCTACTTTTAATATCATAAAATCTTATCAAGGTAGTCATCTGAAATTACACCATATGGATTGCTATAGATTAGAAAATACGGAAGAAGATTTAGGCTTTGATGAATATTTTGAAGATCAAGCGATTGTATTAATAGAGTGGAGTCAATTTATTTCAGAATACCTTCCTGAAACGTCACTAACACTAGATATTAAAGCTATAAGCCCTACAGAAAGAACCATAGAATTCAACGCTATTGGAAAGCATTATATAGATATTAAGGAGTCGATTTTGCGTGAATTATCTACTGATTGATACATCTAATCAGCCTTTATCTGTTGCTATTATGCAAGATGATAAAGTACTAAGTGAATTTAATACAAATGAAAAAAAGAACCATTCTGTTCAATTGATGCCAGCAATTGCTAATATATTAGAAGAAAGTCAATTAGATAAAAAGGAACTTGATGCAATTATTGTTGCGGAAGGTCCAGGATCTTATACTGGCTTAAGAATAGGTGTGACTGTAGCTAAGACATTGGCATATGCACTTAATACGAAGTTATACGGTGTGTCCTCATTAAAAGCCTTAGCAGCTACAGTAAAGGAAGAAAACATTTTAATTGTACCTGTCTTTGACGCAAGACGAGAAGCAGTTTATTCAGGTGTATATCAGTATCAAAATGGACATTTAGTACAATTGATTGAAGATCAGTATCTTTCGATTACAATGTTAAAGGAATTGCTATATAAACAAGGTGAACATTTTAAATTTGTAGGGGCAGATACAGAAAAATTAGCTGATTTATTAAACCATGACTGCATACCTAATTTGCCAAAAGCAAAAGAAATGAAAGCACTGATTGATCATCCAACTGAAATTCATCAATTCAAACCCAACTATATTAAAATATCAGAGGCAGAGAGAAATTGGTTAGACCAACAGAACAAGAATTAAATATTCGTTTAATGGGTTTAAATGATGTGCCACAAGTATTTGATATTGAAAGAAATAGTTTTAATGATAGTAGTTGGTCAATTGATGCATTTTATCACGAAGTAGAGCAAAATGAATTTGCTCATTATTTTGTTATAGAATTTAATGAAAAAATTATTGGTTATATCGGAATTTGGTTAGTTATAGATCAAGCACAAATTACCACAATTGCCATTGATGAAACATATAGAGGATACGGGTTAGGACAGTTATTGCTTAAGTATGCTATGAATTACGTGCAGACAAAATGTGACGTGATGAGTTTAGAAGTACGAGTTGATAACGATGTAGCACAACATGTGTATACGAATTTAGGTTTTCAATATGGAGGAAAACGTAAAAATTATTATGGTGAAGGTGAGGATGCAATAGTGATGTGGGTGAATTTAAATGAGTGAAACAACATTGATATTAGCGATAGAATCAAGCTGTGATGAAACAAGTGTTAGCATTATTGAAAATGGAAAAAACATACTTAGTAATATCGTATTAAGTCAAATTGAGAGTCATAAACGATTTGGCGGTGTTGTCCCTGAGGTAGCAAGCAGACATCATGTTGAAGGGATTACGACAACCATTGATGAGGCATTAAACAGTGCCAATACTACAATGAATGATATTGATGCAGTGGCTGTAACACAAGGACCTGGCTTGATAGGTGCATTATTGGTAGGGATTAATGCTGCAAAAGCACTTGCATTTGCTTATGATAAACCATTAATTCCAGTTCATCATATTGCTGGTCATGTTTATGCGAATCATCTAGAAAAGCCATTACAGTTCCCTTTAATCGCACTGATTGTTTCAGGGGGACATACTGAATTAGTTTATATGAAAAATCATTTGAGCTTTGAAGTGATCGGTGAAACGCGAGATGACGCTGTTGGTGAGGCGTATGATAAAGTAGCGAGAACCATTGGATTAAGTTATCCGGGGGGACCTCAAGTAGATAATTTAGCGGCTCATGGTGAGGATAGTTACGATTTCCCTAGAGTATGGTTAGATAAAAACAGTTATGATTTTAGCTTTAGTGGTTTAAAAAGTGCAGTAATTAATAAATTGCATAACTTACGCCAAAAAGGTGAAGCAATAAATGAAGCAAACGTAGCTACAAGTTTTCAAAATAGTGTCGTTGAAGTATTGGTTGGTAAAACAATAGCGGCATGTAAAAATTATAACGTGAATCAACTTATAGTAGCTGGTGGCGTTGCAAGTAATAAAGGATTAAGAGCGCATTTATCATCCGCATGTGAGTCAAATGACATCAATTTATCCATACCTAGTCCTAAACTATGTACAGATAATGCAGCAATGATAGGCGCTGCAGGTTATTATTTATTTAAAGCTGGTGTGACTGCAGATATGGCATTAAATGGTTATAATCATATGGATATTGAACAATGTTCAATTGAATCATAAAATAATAAAAGAACTGAGATATTTATATCTCAGTTTTTTTGTTAGTAAGTTAAATTTAAACAAATGAAATAAGGGTATAGGTATTTTAGATTAATTGAACAACATAAAATTTTTTGAGATGAAGATTTTTAAAGGAGGAGAAATAAAATGAAAGCTGTACAATATTTCAATTTTCAAAATAGCTTAGCAGCATTAAATTTTTATGAAAAACATTTAGGAGCAACAAATATTCAACGTGTTAGCGGAGACAATGAGATGTTTAATGATATGCCTGAAGAATTTCAAGTACCTCCAGATTTTACGATGAATGCATCTTTTGAAATACTTGGAGAAAGATTTTATTGTAGTGACACGTGGAAAAATAAAAAGATTGATAATAGTGGTGCCATCGTGACATTTACTTTTGACCATAGTAATGAAGCGGATAAAGCAGCTGCTCAAGCATTTTTTGATAAAGCTGTTGAAGCTGGTTGTGAAGTGACGATGCCATTAGGTGCTACGGAATGGTCTGAATTTTATGGTATGTTCAACGATCCATTCGGTATTACATGGATGATTAATGCAGAATAAGCAGAAATAAGTTTTACTAAGGTAGCCAGGAGTGCGGCGCATGTCTTATATCAAATTATAAAATACGCTTAATATTCAATAAGTGTTTTTTAAGTAATGGAGCATATCATGTAATCAAAGTGATTTTTGATTACATGATATGCTCCTATTTTTAATTATTATGATTTGCTTTAGCTTTAGCACGATGGTAAACATGATTTGGAAATTCCATTATGCGTAATAATTCAATCGCATTTCTGGTATCAGCTTTGCCTGCTTTAATTTTAAAATCAAAAGAGATTTCATTATCTGTGATGGATTCATTAAAATGATAATTTGAATAAGTATCTTCTAATAAAGTGGATAACTCAATATCGTGTGTAGCTGCAATGATTCTAAAAGATTGTAAATGATTTAAATAAGTTAATACGGATTCTGATGCTGCAATCCGTTCCGTTGTATTGGTGCCCTTGAAAATTTCATCAATAAATACATATATCTTTTTATGTGATTGAATATCGAAAAGGCGTTTAATCGATTTAACTTCACTCATGAAGTAACTATCTCCAGATAAAATATCATCTTGATTAACCATTGAAGTATAAACAAGCCCTGGTTTGTAAATAAATTTATGCGCTGTTGCAGTATGAATTGTTTGAGATAACACAATATTCAAAGCGACGGCTTTCATAAATGTTGATTTGCCTGAAGCATTAGAACCAGTTAATAAAATATGTTGATCTACCGTTAAGGAATTAGGTACTGCATCAGAGATGAGCGGATGGGTTAAATTTTCAAATATAATCGAGTCATTCTGTGATGGTTCAGGTATGGTATAGTCATCTAATGTTTCTTGCCATAAAGCAACGGCATAATGATTATCGATACTTGCTACATAATCATAACAGGCCATTACTTCATCTTCGTATGTTTTAAAACTATTTTGAATTAAATGGAACAAATGGTAATCCAACATAAATATTAATTTAAAAAGCATTGAGAAAATTGAAGTTTCATCATTCGTATTCACGCGTCCGAGTAATCCACTAAAACGACGTGCTGTCGTAAAATGTTTGAAATTAACATCTAAACTAGGTGTTTGTTCAAGTTGCTGGATTGCATATGCTTTTTTAATAACATTAGATGTATAGAACATTGAATTTAAATCTTGCTCAAATGTCCGTTTTAAGAAACCACTCAAAATCATATTATAAATACAAGCAATGATGGTTAATGGGATTCCAACACTTGGTGATATGAAAGATAAAAGTAAACCTACAATAGGGATATATGTACAAATCATATAGAAGTGATTTCGTTTTATAAATGCAATTTGATCAGGAAAAATTGGATAAATAGATTTTCCGATTTGTGCTAAGTGCAATGACAGTTGATTTCTAAAATGACTATCCGATTTAAAGTGATGTATGAGTGACTGATTATTTACTTCAAACATCTGTCTTAATGTAGCAAAAAGTCTCATTTCACCAATTGCTGTAAAATTAAAATTCATATTTTGGAACACACTATCTAAATTTAAATCGGACCAGGTTTTATCATCGAGTAGTTCATCGCTATCATGCTTATGCTTATATGTATCGAATTGATAACTATAATTATGATTTGGTCTAATGAATGATTCTAATGGTCGTTGTGCTGACCATAACATTTTTATCTTTGTCATTAATTTTTTATTTTCAATGATAGGCATGATGATCGTTAATAATAGGGAGGCTAATATCAATGCAATAATAAACCATAAAATTGCAGGCATAGTTACAAAACTTCCTTTCAATAACTTAAATTTGTACTTGTTCATTATGACATTGTCTCATTTGTTTCCCAAACTAGATTTGTCTATGACTACATGAGACGAAAATGATGTCAATAGGGAACGTGCGTACTTATCAACAAATAGTGCACAACTTGTGGATAAGTCGGTGCAAATGGTGTGGATAGGGATTGAATTCTGAATTTTATATAGAAATAAACATTACATTTTACTTGTGGATAACTAGGATAACTTTGTGGATAGCTTTTATCATAAGTTTTTTTGTGTGAATAGTTTTGGTGATGAATCATGAAATAAAAAAATGAAAGTAGAAAATTCTACTTTCATTTTTTAATAGGATGAGCGTTTAAATTAACTTTTCTTGTAATTCTGCCCATTCAGACATAACCTGTTCTAATTTTTGTTCGGTATGTTGTTTGGATATTGCTAAATCATTCGCTTTTTCAGGGTTTGAATATACATCAGGTAATGTGAGCTGCTCATTGATTTCATTAATTTGCGCTTCAAATTGCTCAATATCCGCTTCACAAGTTTCAATTTGGCGTTCGATTTGACGTTGTTTACGTTTCTGAGCTTTCTGATCAATATAAGAATTAGTTGTTGATGCTTCTATTTCAAGTGAAGTAGGATTCTCTGAGTCTTTTTTCGCTTGTATTGCTGCTTGCTCTTCTACTTTTTCAATGAAGTATTGATAATCACCTAAATACATCGTGCCACCGTCATAATTTAAATCATATACTTTATTAGCTAGTTGATTAATGAAATAACGGTCATGTGAAACAAAAAGAATTGTGCCCTTAAAATTATCCAAAGCTTGTTCTAACATCTCTTTAGAATCAATATCTAGATGGTTGGTAGGCTCATCTAATATGAGTACATTATTACGTTCTAACATTAATAAAGCGAGTTGCAGTCGTGCTTTTTCTCCACCAGATAAATCATTAATAATTTTTTTTACATCTTCTTGAACGAATAGGAAACGACCTAAAACAGCTCTGATATCTTTTTCATTCATAGTAGGGTATTGATCCCATAAATAATCTAAGATCGTTTTATTTGATTTAAATTCAGCTTGCTTTTGATCATAGTAACCTATTTTTAAATTGGCACCCGTTGTGACTTCGCCGCCTAATTGATCATGTAGACCAGCGATGGTTTTAATTAAAGTTGATTTACCTATACCATTCGGGCCAATAATAGCGATATGATCACCCTTTGTAACTTCGATGTTAATCCCTTTTGTAATAGGTGTATTGTACCCAATCTCTAGATTTTTTATATGGAATACGTCATTACCTGTATTACGGTCGAAATCAAATTGAATATTTGTACTTTTAGCATCAATCATAGGTTTATTAATGCGATCGATTTTATCTAACTTTTTGCGACGACTTTTTGCCATCCCAGTCGTAGAGGCACGCGCAATGTTTTTTTCTACGAATGTTTCTAAGCGTTTGATTTCAGCTTGTTGACTTTCATAGGCTTGCATGCGCTTTTCGTAATACTTATCTCGTTGTTCTATGAATTGTGCATAGTTTCCTACATAGTGTTGTACATCACCGAGTGCTACATCATATATTTGAGTGACAATTTTATCTAAGAAGTATCTATCGTGACTGATGATTACAATGGCCCCGTTAAAATAATTCAAATAACTTTCTAGCCATTGAGTTGTTTCCATGTCTAAATGGTTGGTAGGCTCATCGAGTAATAATAAATCTGGTTCACTTAGTAACATTTGTGCTAAAGATAGTCGGGTCTTTTGACCACCACTAAAATCATTAATGGGTCTATTAAAATCTGATTCAGTGAAGTTTAAGCCATGTAGCACCGTTTTAATTTTACTTTCATATTGATAGCCATCTTGTTTTTCAAATGTGTTTGATAATGACTCATAACGATCAATATGTATTTTATATGCTTCTGTATCGTATTCATTGGCATGTTGTGCAAGCCAATCCGTTTCTTTTTTCATTTCTAGTTCTAATTTTTTCATTGCTTCAAATGGCTTAGACATTTCTTCAAATACAGTTTGATTTGTGTCTAAGGTCATTTGTTGTGTTAAGTAACCAAGTTTTAAATTTTTACTTTTAGATACATAACCACTATCATACCCTTCGACGCCAGCGATTATTTTCATTAATGTTGATTTTCCAGCTCCATTACGTCCGACAATTCCAATACGTTCGCCCGTTTTGACTTCGAAATCCACATTGTTAAAAATATCTTCACCGTCGAATGACTTTGTTAAATCATTAAGTTGTAATAATATCATCCGATTTGCACCTCTCTATTCAATTATCATTCTACAGTATTCACGCTGTGGTTAAAACTATCATTGTTTATTTTTATGATGCATTCATGTATAATGTTGTAGTGATTATAAGATTATACAGTATTAGACATTGAAATAGGGGGACATGATCTTGGCTAATCAAAGCGAAAAGATTCCTCGTGCTACATTGAAACGTTTACCGTTATATTATAGATTCGTCAATACATTAAAATCAAAAGGTATAGACAGAGTTAATTCAAAAGCAATTAGTGAAGGCTTAAACATTGATTCTGCAACGATACGTAGGGATTTTTCATATTTTGGTGAATTAGGTAAAAAGGGCTACGGCTATAATATAGATAGCTTATTACATTTTTTTAAAAACGAAATAAGCGAAAACGATGAAATTAAGATTGCAATTGTAGGTGTAGGGAACTTAGGTAAAGCATTATTAACATATAACTTCTCAATACATGATGAAATGACAATAACAGAAGCATTTGATATTCGAGAAGAGGTCATTGGTACACAAATAGGGAAAGTGACAGTTAGTCCATTTGAAAAAATTACAGACATACTATCGCATGAACAGATAGATGTCGTTATTCTGACAACGCCTGAGGAAGCGGCTCAGAAGGTTGCTGATACATTAGTGAAAGCAGGCGTTAAAGGTATATTGAACTTTACGCCTAGTCGTGTACAAACGCCATCCGATGTACAAGTACATCACATTGATTTGGGTATAGAACTGCAATCTTTATTATTCTTTATGAAGAATTATAGTCATAAATAAAATGTAATGAACTAGTTTTTGATAAATACGGCATGTGATAACCATGTGGACAAAGTATTTATGGAAAGCTAGTTTTTTATTTGTCTTCGAGTTGTTAATTATTTTAAAAGCCAGCTGATTTTTAAAATAAATTTTCGTGAAACTGTAAGGTTGAAATTTTATACGAAATCTAATATTATTAATCTTATTGATTTTATCGGGAAAGAGGTTATGATATGACATGGTTAATTATCAGTGGACTGGTCGTAGGCGCTCTATTGGGGTTTGTTATGCAGCGAACACGATTTTGTCTAGCTGGTGGATTCAGGGATATGTATATTCAAAAGAGTAACAAAATGTTTTACGCCTTATTAATTGCGATTTCTGTACAAAGTATTGGCTTATTGCTATTAACTTCAACAAGATTAGTTGAAATACCAGAGTCAACATATCCTATCATTGGTACAGTGATTGGATCATTTATTTTTGGATTAGGTATTATTATGGCAGGTGGCTGTGCTACAGGAACATGGTATAGAGCTGGTGAAGGACTAATCGGTAGTTGGATGGCGTTAATTGCTTATGCTTTTACTTCCGCCGCAACAAAATTTGGTTTATTACTACCATTAATGAACGGTTTAAATAAACCTACTAATGTAAATACGAGTATGTCACAAACAACAGGTATTCCAACCTGGGTTTTCGTAATTGTACTCATAGTAATCACTTTATTCTTCGTAGTAAAAACATTACGTAAACCAAAACCAAAATTTGCAGTACCTAAACTAAAGCAAAAATTCACAGGTATACGTCATTATTTATTTGAGAAAAAATACCACCCATTTGTGGCAGCAATCGCAGTAGGACTTATCGCATTGCTCGCATGGCCGGTGAGTGAATCAACTGGTAGAATGTATGGTTTAGGTATTACAACACCTTCTGCAAACTTGGTACAATTTTTTGTAACGGGTGACTTGAAATTATTGGACTGGGGTGTCTTCCTGGTTCTAGGTATATTCTTTGGCTCTTATATTGCGGCTAAAGGTGCTAAAGAGTTTAAATGGAGATTACCGGATAAAAAAACAATACGCAATAGTATTATAGGCGGTGTGTTAATGGGATTTGGTGCATCTGTAGCAGGTGGTTGCTCTATAGGGAATGGTTTAGTTGAGACAGCGACAATGTCATGGAAAGGCTGGATTGCACTTGCTTCAATGATATTAGGCGCATGGACAATGAGTTATTTTGTATTTATTAGACCAATGAAAAAAGCACAAAGCCAAACTTCAAACACGAAAGTTTCATCACAAACGCAAACATCATAATTAAAATGGAGGTAATACGATATGGTACATGAATTAGGTACAGTTGGAATGGTTTGTCCATTTCCATTAATAGAAGCACAAAAGAAAATGAATACATTAGACAATGGTGAAGAATTAAAAATTGACTTCGATTGTACACAAGCAACAGAAGCATTACCTAACTGGGCAGCAGAGCAAGGTTACCCCGTAACGAATTACGAACAATTAGACGATGCTTCATGGACGATTACAATTCAAAAAGCTTAAATATACATTAAACCAATTTGTTTAATCTAAGGTAGTATACCTTGATTGAAGCAAATTGGTTTTTAATTTAAATAGTATTTAAAGCGATTCCATTATGATAGAATTGATATTGTTCATAATAGTGAAGTAATGAGAGTGAGAAACTATGAAAAATATTGATGATATAGCAAAACTAGCCGGTGTCTCTAAAAGTACAGTTTCTAGATATTTAAATGATGGCTCGGTAAGTATGAAAACAAAAGAAAAATTAGATAAAATCATACAAGAACATGATTATCAGCCGAATCAATTCGCACAAAGCTTAAGAGCACATCGTACAAATATGATAGGCGCTATCATACCAAGAATGAATTCGTTTGCAGTTGATGAAACGATTAAAGGTGTTAAAACGATATGCGATAAACAAAATTATAGGCTATTGCTTAATTACACCAATTTGAATTCAGATTTAGAACTAGATGCACTAGAGACTTTTTACAGAAGTAAAGTGGACGGGATTATCTTTATGGCCACAGATATTACAGATAAACATTTAGAAGTGATTCATAAAATCAATGTACCTGTGATCATTGTTGGTCAAACTCATGAACAATTACATTGTATTGTTCACGATGATTATCAAGCTGGTTATCTTGTTGGAGATACACTGGGAAAACAGGGCTATAAGGATATTCAATTCTTTGGTGTTACGGAGACAGATACGGCTGTAGGTATCTATAGAAAGCAAGGATTTATCGATGGACTTAAAGTTCATGGTATTGAGCCCAGTATTTCGATAACATCTTTTAACTATCAAGAAGCCAAACCAGACGTAGCTAGCGTATTACAAAAATATCCACATTTTGATGCCATCGTAGGGGCGACTGATTCGATAGCTTTAGCTGTTCATAAATATAATTCGGAACATCATATGTCTAAATATATCGTTGGTTTTGGTGGAGATCCAGTTACAAAAATTGTTTCGCCATCTATACATACGGTGAGATATGCTTTTGATTATGCAGGAGAAGTTGCTATGGAAAAATTAAATCAATTAATACAACATAAAGACGTAGAAAAACAAATCACTATTGAAATTGACCATTCGTTTAAAAATTAAACGAAACATGATATTATAAATATGAATAAATGGAACCGGTACCAAAAATGACAATTAATTACTTGAAACTAGGAGGAAGCTCGAAATGGTAGAGTGGACAAAGGAAGCACGTTATCAAAAATATGAAGACGCAGATCAACAATATTTAGCTGAATTAACAGAACGTGTTAATCAATCTAAATACAGACAAACTTTTCATATACAACCTAAATCAGGTTTACTTAATGATCCAAATGGATTGATATATTTTAATGGTAATTATTATATATCACATCAGTGGTTCCCATTAGGACCAGTGCATGGACTAAAATATTGGTATACATATACGAGTAAAGATCTTATTCATTTTAATGCAGTAGGACCAACACTCAAACCAGATACAAACGACGATAGTCATGGTGTATATAGTGGTAGTGCATTTGAATATAACCAGCATTTATATTATATGTATACTGCGAATCATCGCGATGAAGATTGGCATCGAATTTCTACCCAACAGATAGCAAAAATGACAAAGAATGGAGAAATAAAAAAATTTCCAAAGCCTGTCATTTCAGCACCACCTTTTGGTTACACGCAACACTTTAGAGACCCGAAAGTTTATGAAAAAGATGGTACATATTATGCTGTAATTGCTGCACAAAATATTGACAAGCAAGGTCGTATTTTACAATATCGATCCTCAGATATTGTTAATTGGGAATTCCAAGGTGAAATACAAACAAATTTAGATGATTTTGGTTTTATGTGGGAATGTCCAGATTATTTCAATTTAAATGGATATGATATGTTATTATTCTGTCCACAAGGTATTGACGCTGAAGGGGATCAGTTTAGAAATATTTATCAATCAGGCTACATCATGGGACAATATGATATGAATCAATTAACTATGAATCATGGTGATTTTCATGAGTTAGATCATGGATTTGATTTTTATGCGCCACAAACATTTTTAGATGAACAAGGACAGCGTATACTCATTGGTTGGATGGGCTTACCAGAAATTAATTATCCAACTGATGAAGACGGATGGGCACATTGTTTAACTATTCCACGTGTACTTACAGTAGAGGAAGGTAATTTAAAACAACGTCCGATTAAAGCACTAGAAAAGTTACGTTCAAATGAAGAAACTGCTTTGGGATATGCTAATAAATTTACGAAACAGTTACATCCATATGAAGGTAAACAGTTTGAATTAATTATTGATATTTTGGAAAATGAAGCAACAGAAGTATACTTTGAAGTGAGAACGAGTAAAACGGAGACGTCGCTAATTACGTATAATACTAAAGAACAAAAATTAACATTTGATAGAAGTGAAAGTGGACCATTGCCTAATCCTGTAGAAGGTACGTCTCGTAGTACTTATTTAGATACACCTTTATCGCAGTTACAGTTATATGTAGATACTTCAAGTATTGAAATTTTCTGTAACGATGGAGAACGAGTGATGTCCTCTAGAATATTTTCTGGAGAAGATGCAACTGGCATTAAAACATCAACAGAATCAGGACAAGTATACTTACGATTTACAAAATATGATTTGAAAGGTGATACACAATGAGACGTCTACTCGCAATAGGTGAAGCACTAATTGATTTTATACCTAATACAACAGATTCTAAACTCAAAGATGTAGAAGGATTTTCGAGACAAGTTGGTGGGGCACCTTGTAATGTTGCTTGTACTACGACAAAATTAGGTGGTCAGGCAGAAATGATTACCCAATTAGGAGAAGATGCTTTCGGTGATCTTATCGTAGAAACATTAGAAGATTTGGGTGTCGGTACGCAATATTTGAAACGTTCATCTGAAGCGAATACTGCGCTCGCATTTGTAAGTTTAACTAAAGAGGGAGAAAGGGATTTTTCATTTTATCGTAAGCCTTCAGCAGATATGCTATATAATGAAGAACAAGTGAGTCAAATAGAAGTAACGGAACAAGATATACTACACTTTTGTTCAGTAGACCTCGTAGATAGTCCGATGAAAATGGCCCATAAAGCCCTAATTGAAAAAGTTAGACATGCTAATGGGACAGTTGTATTTGATCCTAATGTGCGTTTACCGTTATGGGATAGTGAAGCGGATTGTAAATCAGCAATTCAAGCGTTTGTACCTTTTGCAGATATCATCAAAATTTCCGATGAAGAACTGTCATTTGTGACAGGATATGAAGATGAGAGCCAAGCAATTCAATGGCTATTTCAAGGACATGTCCAAGCGGTTATTTATACCAAAGGTGCAGAAGGTGCTGCAATTTACTTAAAGGATGGAACAACAATTGTTGAGCAAGGCTATAAAGTGAAGGCGATTGATACGACAGGTGCTGGTGATGCATTTATTGGTGCGGTGATTAGTAGATTATTGGATAGTAATGAGCGAGATATAATCCAGTTACTGAAGAATGAGGGGCATGCTATCCTAGAATTTAGTAATTATGTTGCTGCTATCGTCACGACGCAATACGGTGCAATAGAAAGTATCCCTTCACTAGACAAAGTGAAAGAAGCATTAAATATTAAATAGGAATTGTTGAAGCAATCAAAAAAGAAAGCCAAACCATTTGTCAGTAATGACTATTGGTTTGGCTTTTTTATGTATATTATATTTTTTTGACATTTCTAACAGATGCATAGCAATGTTCATTATTTTTAAAATAGACAACACGTGACTTAGAGTCAATAGAATCTATATTGTGTCTATTGACGACAAAGCTATTATGACATCTGAAAAATCGCTCATCAAGTTGATCTAATTCTTTTAAATTGCCATAAAACTCAATTTGACGATTATCAAGATGTGCAATCAATCGATGCGATTTAGTAGATGATTCAAAGAACATAACATCATCATATTGGACATAAATCGAATTACTTCCACGTTTTAATTCAATTGTTTCAACACTACTTTCTTTTGAAAGAAGCTTCAATCTTGATTCTGAAGTTTCAAGACAGTCAATAATTCTTGATTTTAATTCATCTGGATCATCTTTAAAAATGAAATCCATCGCGGCTACCTTATAGACAAATGTTAGGTAAGTTAACTCACTGTGACTTGTAACAAAGATGATATTACCTACAGGATCATGTTTACGAATCTCACTAGCAAGTTTGATACCATTAATATCAGCTTCAAGCTGAATATCTAAAAAATAACACCCAATATCATTGAGGTTCTTAGAGCGTTCTAAGATGTCATAAGGATCAGCAGTAGCAACTTCGATTTCCATTGGCTTTTCTTCAATCATGATGTAGTTATTAATAATAGAAACCATGTGCTCACGTTGTCTTTCATCATCTTCACAAATGAATATTTTCATAGTTACACATCCTTATGAATCAGAATTTAAAATTTCTACCTTTTGGATAAAGTAGTTATTATCAATGGTTGTATCTAATAAAACATTTGTTGTGGAATCCGTCAATTCCTTCAGAGTAGATAAACCGAGACCACGATTCTTTCCTTTTGTAGAAAAGTTTTCTTGGAAAAGGGTATGAACTTTTGGCATATTTGGTTCGCATTTATTCATAACGATGAACATAACAGAATCATCTTCGTTTTTAATAAACGCGATACGTATCAATGGATCATCTTCAATTTTTTCTGAAGCTTCTATCGCATTATCCAGTATAATACCAATAATTCTACTTAAATTAATCGTTGGCATTTCAATTTTTTCAATTGGGTCAGGTACCTCTATACTGATACGGATACTTTTTTCTTGTGCTTGTAATATCTTTGTTGTTAGCAGTCCTTTAATTTCTCGAATATGTAAGTTCTCAAGACCATTGATTTTAATTGCATTCATTTGCATGCTATCTTGCATTGGAAGTATTTCAGATCGAAAATACTTTCTAAGTCCATCCATATCTTCTTCTCTAATAAAATCAGATAAAGTAGATAAGATGTTGACATAGTCATGTCTGAATTTGCGCATCTCATGGTTAATTTTTTCAATTTGTAATGTGTATTTATAATAATTCTCAATTTCTTGCATATTACGTTTGTATTGTATTTGGCGAATAATGCTAAAAGAAATTGTAATGATAAGAATAGCAGTGGTGATAATGACAACTGCATACATAATCGAAATGAATTTTGCATCACCAAAAGACATCTCTCTATTAGGTAAATAAAAGTAAATTAGACCTAAGATAGTTAATAAAAATAGGCTAACTAATGTTAAATATATTTTATTTAACGATAAGTCTGAAACTGATAATTGTTTAATAAAGAATTTTGCTATATAAGCGTAAATTATGGAGAATATAGTGAATGAAATAGCTACAAATAGCATATAAACACTATCAATACCAATTGCATTTACAATCACACTACTTAACCATAAACTTGTAAAGTTAGCCATGTATAAAATGAAAAAACAGATTAATGAAGTAACAACTCCTATAAATTTGTTTTTATAATACATAAGAATTGTACTTGTAAAAAATAAAAATATAACAGATGCAGAAGAAAAAATAAAAAACAAAATGGTTGAAGGGATTATTATTCCAATAATTGAAATAAAATCCCTTTTAGTATAGCGGATGCCGCTAATAAGTTTCATATTGTAAAATATAATAATTGCTTGTAATAATGAGAAAAACAAAGAATAAAAAACTGCCATATTATACACACTTTCTACATAACTATTATTCGTAAAGATCTGTTAATTCTTTTGGAATTTCAGATTCATCAGTATAACCAAAACAAGGATTGATAGTAGATATTGAACCTATAGAAGCAAAGACTTTAGCGAAATAATTTGAAATAGATTTTGAAATAGATTTTGAAATAGATTTTATAACATTCATTATTAATAATCCTCCTTAGGGAAAAATATCGGGAACTGCAAAATAGATATAATCACAATACCTAATAACATTAATTGCTGGTAGGGCTCATTTAAAAAGAGCGAAATTAATAAAAAGATTAATGTTAAACATATTGCTTTAATTTTTTTGCCTCTTCTTAGTCGTTCAGGTATAGGTTGCTTTTTAGTAGCAGAAGGTGCATATATACTAATTATGATTAATCCAACTAGTGCTAAAGTATACATAATTAGAGATGACACTTGTACATACCCGACTATCCAAGGTAGTAAAACAAAATAAATTACACTTTGTATATAACAAAGTAAAGAATTCTTAGCGTGTGCGCCATGCGCAAAGTGTCTAATAAAAAAAAATGTTAAATGAACAGTTAGTGTGTATAAAAACATATGGCAAAGGAGTGAAACACCATAAATAACAATTGTTTTAAAGAAATTATTTACGACAACTTGCATACCTAAACGCATCTTTAAATATTCAATACGGTCCAAGTTATTTCGTTGTTGCAGTTGTTTAGCAAAATTGTCTATTTTAGCATCTATAAATTTTACCATGTTGGTTTCTCTCCTTACTCGTATTATACAATTGTAATTAAGTTTTATGCGTCTTATTGCTTAACTGTATATTTTGAATTCCTAACTGTTTGAAAATCTTATCTGACTAATTTTATCATATTTTTAAAAACATTTAGGCACGAATTTTGTCGAGTTAGGGAATTTTTAACTCTAAGTAGAAAAATCATGGTTAAATGTACTTGTATCACAAAGAAGTGATTACATTTTACAAATCATTTAATCAAATTTTGTTTGAAATTTTTGTTTGAATGATGAAGTTGGTTAGACTTTTGAGCAGGGGTCTAATGAACACACTAATCTTTGTAACTGTACTTTCTTCGTATAGTTATTATAGTTACACAATTAGTACTCGTTTTTTCAATTAATTGATTACAAACAAGAGGAGGCTGATGTAGTGACAAACCATTTCTCAGCAGTAATTAGTGATTTCGTAAAATAATACTTTCAGGTACACAACGCGCTTAAGCAAATTAAGCAATCCCTAATTTGAATTTGTAGAACATTCCCAGTCTCAATTCAAATATCATTTTAACATTGTCTATAACAGAGACAATTAAAGTTTTAACATGTAAGCTATCGTAAACATCATTCAATTTATCATTTTAAATCGGTAAATTCACTAAATTTTTTCATAATTAATAACATCCCCAAAAATAGATAGAGAAATAACTGTAAAAACATTCCCTTAATAATAAGTTACAAAAACCGTGAGTCCCTCCCAAGCTCACGGTTTTTTATTATTTATATAAATGTGGTCGTAAATTTTTAAACACTGGAATAGTGTCTCTTTGCTTGTCAACTTCCTCCAAATCAATTTCGCAAGTTATGTGGTCAGGTTTATAACCTAATTGTGACAATATTTCGCCATTAGGATTAATGACGATAGAATTACCTGCGTATTCCGTTTGACCATCATCTCCACATCCATTACATCCAATGACATACATATCATTTTCAATAGCACGTGCTTTTAATAGCGCAATCCAATGATCTAATCTGACTAATGGCCATTGTGCAACATAAAAAGCAATTTGTGCATCTTTACGTGCTGGATAACGTAATAATTCGGGGAAACGTAAATCGTAGCAAATGATTTGTGTGACTCTCGCACCATTCGATAAATTAAATGGCTCAGGCACAGCATTACCTGCATTTAAAAAGCTAGGTTCATTCAACATGGGTACTAAGTGTACTTTATCGTAGTTATTTAAAAGTTTTCCGTATTTTGAAACGGCAAAGGCAGTATTATATACTTCATTACTTTTTGCATTTGAAACAGATCCAGCAATAACATCAACCTGATACTTTATTGCAAGTTTAGAAATAAACTCGTAACTACGAGACAATCGGCTATCAGATAATGCTTGAAGTTGTGGTAGGGCATATCCGTTATTCCACATTTCAGGTAATACAACGACATCTGTTTGTGATGTAACATAGTTAGAAAACCAAGTAGCAATTGTTTCTTCATTTAATTCTGTATTTGCTGGTTCTACTTTAAATTGAAAAATTTCTATATTCATATTAATCGCCCCTTAAAAGCTGTTTGTCCCAATATACTAAAAAAATTCTGATAACTCAAAATAAGCACTGTTTGAATAATTTATTTAATAAAAAAAACGAGGTTGGACAATATCATCTATGTCCGAACCTCGTTAATTTTATAGAAAACGATGAATCGCAGGTTAATTTATTATTTTCTAACTAAGAAACGATCTTTAACATCTTGGAATGCTTTTTCTCCAGCTTCGTCACGAATGTTACCAAATGGCATTTGTGCAACAAGTTTCCAAGTTTTAGGAATATCGAAAGCCTCTGTAACTGCAACATCTACCAGTGGGTTATAATGTTGTAAAGATGCTCCGATACCTTTTGTTCCTAATGCTGTCCAAACAGCAAATTGGTGCATTGCATTTGTTTGAGTTGACCAAACAGCAAAGTTTTCAGCATAGTTTGGCATTTGATTTTGTAATCCTTCAACAACGTCTTGGTCTTCAAAATAAAGAATTGTACCGTGCGAATGTTTGAAGTTATCAATTTTGTCAGCAGTTGCTTGGAATTCACGATCTGGACCCATTGCATTTTTAAGTTCTCTTTTAGTAATGTCCCAAAATTTATCATGATTATCATTTAATAATAAAACGATACGTGTAGATTGTGAGTTAAATGAAGATGGTACATGTTTAATGGCATGTTCAATAATATCCTCAACTTCTTTATCAGATATAGAAATTTCTTTTTCTAAACTGTAAATAGAACGTCTTGTTTCAATTGCATTTTGAAAAGTTTCTAATGTTGAAGCATTTTTTGTAAATAATCCCATGTGAAAAATCTCCTTCAAGTCAATTTATTTTATATACCTAGTATAATTATTATATCTTGATTTGTAAATAGATTTTACATAAAATTTCAAAAGTATTAATATTTTCTTTCAAAAACCAACTTTTAATGAAAAAGTATAGTATTTTCTATATACTGTACATAAATATATTTGTTTTTTAATGGAGGTGATGATGTGAAGCGGTATAATGCTCATAAATTTGTGATATCAAGTTTTGCTATTGCTTTAAGTACGTCTATAGTTGCGCACCCGACACAAGCAATAGAACAGCAAGAAAATGAATTAGATAAAAATGCGCAAAATAATAGTTCATCAGTTATTAAGGATGATAATGATGTATTAACTAAAAATAGTGAAAATACAAATAAAAATGATCAAAGCAGTGATGTAGACCGTTCTAATAATGTGTCACTTCCTAGCAATCAAAAAGTATCTGATAGTCAAACTAGAGCAACTGAGCAAACAGATAACACGAGTGAAGTGAATGACGAAGAACGATCAACCGGAGATCCAAATAAACAAAACGAAAAAGAAGATAAACAGTCAGCCGAAGATCCAGATAAACAAAATGGAAAAGAAGATAAACAGTCAGCCGAAGATCCAGATAAACAAAATGGAAAAGAAGATAAACAATCAACAGAAGATCCAGATAAGCAAAATAATCAAGATGGCAGTGATGGAGAATCAGGAGATTCAGAGGATTCCAATAACCAAGGTGGAGGGAGCAAAGAACCGAACTACTCAGGCGGTAGTGGTGGCGGATCAGGTAAGCCAGACAACTCAAATGAAGATGGTGGAGGGAGCAAAGAACCGAACCACTCAGGCGGTAGTGGTGGCGGATCAGGTAAGCCAGACAACTCAAATGAAGATGGCGGAGGAAGCGAAGAACCGAACCACTCAGGCGGTAGTGGTGGCGGATCAGGTGAGCCAGACAACTCAAATGAAGATGGTGGAGGGAGCGAAGAACCACAACAACCAAATGGCAGTGGTGGTGGATCAGGAAAACCACAAAAACCCAATAAGCATGGTGAAGGAAATGGAAAGCCAGAACAGCCAAACAAGGGCAATGGAACTACTGAAAAGCCAGAGAAACCTAATAATTCAGGTGGCAACGCTTATACACCAAGTAATTCAAATAAATCTAGTAATGAGACTGGCAACGCATCGAGCACAGAAACAAATAATCGTGACAGTGTAAATAGAACACATCGCTCAAGTACGCAAAATGATTCAAATAGTCAATCAAATAATGGGAAAAATAGCTCGAATTCGAATAATATAGATCAGCCGTCTATGAATCAAACAACAGAAAATAACCAAAATAGGGAATCGAATGAACACCAATTAATGAATCGATTTAATCAAATGACAACCGGTTCTTTTAAATACAATCCATTTGTATTAAATCAAGTTAAACAATTAGGTAGTAATAAAGAACAAGTTTCTGATAGTGAAATTTCCGCAGTTTTAAAAAAACAAAATTTCGCGGATAATGCATTTTTAAATGAATTACAAAAAGATACAAATTATTTTAAATTCCAATATTTTAATCCATTGAAATCAAGAGATTATTATAAAAATTTAGATAAACAAGTATTGGCTTTGATTACTGGTGATATTGGTTCTATGCCAGATTTGAAAAAACCAGAGAATAAAAATACTACAGGTAAATATGAATATCATACAAGTAGTGATGAAGAAATGACACATACGAAAGATAAAGAAGCCAGTGATACGATTCAAATGAAATTTGAAAGAACTTTATTTGCTTTAATCACAGCAATGCTTATTATTTTTGTTGGTGTGGTTATTGGCTACTTTGTTAGACGCAAGAATGACAAATTAAAATAAAAACAATAAAAGGGAAGTACGTACTAAATGAATCATACGTACTTCCCTTTATATATTTACATTATTAAAAATAAAAGATTAAATATGAATGATGTTGATTCTTGTAGCTCTTTTATCTTTTCTGGTCCAATAAGTACTTGTATGATGACAACAAATCCATTTTGCATCATGTGCACTAAGATAGGAACCCAAATTCGTTTGGTATATACGTAAAATGCAGCAAAAATGAAGCCCATACCAAAATAAATTATAAAAAATGATGGATCTGCGTGTGCTGCACTAAATATGATGGAACTTACAATGGCAGCAATTAAAAATTTTATCGTTTTATTTGCATTAATTAAATTGTAAATTTCACCAAAAATAACTTTTCTAAAAACAAACTCTTCAAGTATTGGTCCTACAATTGAAATTAATATGATAAATAGGGGTATTTCTTGTGCAACTTTCATCAGTCGTTCAGTATTTGGACTTGATTGAGGCGCACCAAATACGTACATATTAATCATGCCTGCAAGTATCTGATAAATCATAACAACGAAATAACCAACAATTGCCCAAACAATAACGTAACGTTTCTTTTCTTTTGTTTGTTGCTCTAATCGGGTAGGATTAGAAATAAAGTTATTGATTATAATTATTAAAATAGCAGCTATTATAAATAAACCAACTTGTGTGTATATGTTAGCAAAGACAAGTTCCTTGCTACTTAGATTGTTAAATAGGCCAGCCATATGTAATAAAATAACACCAAATTGTGCTAAACCATAAATAACTAATGTCAATATGGACA
This sequence comes from Staphylococcus sp. LKG4-2, assembly GCF_050955665.1. Taxonomy (NCBI): domain Bacteria; kingdom Bacillati; phylum Bacillota; class Bacilli; order Caryophanales; family Staphylococcaceae; genus Staphylococcus; species Staphylococcus sp. LKG4-2. Next base: position 1,091,874 of record NZ_CP194532.1, read on the forward strand.
CCCATAAACGAGACATAATGAACCTCCAAAAATTAAATGATACTTTATTTTATCGCAAAATCATCGTTTGTACAAAATTAAGAGGATAATGGTTTTAACTTGAAAAGTTGACCAAATTTGATTATTATAGAAAGTACATTAGCACTCATTAACTTAAAGTGCTAACATTTAAACTTTTGAGGAGGAACGAAAAATGTTAAAGCCATTAGGTAACCGAGTAATTATTCAAAAATCAGAACAAGAGCAAACAACTAAAAGTGGTATCGTATTAACTGATAGCGCTAAAGAGAAATCCAACGAAGGTACGATAATTGCAGTAGGTGCAGGACGTATTTTAAAAGATGGTTCTCGTGTTGCTCCTGAAGTAAACGAAGGCGACAAAGTAGTATTCCAACAATATGCTGGAACTGAAGTTAAACGAGGAGACGAAACATATTTAATCGTTAATGAAGAAGATATTTTAGCAATAATTGAATCTTAATATAAAAAAATTTTAAAAATAAACAATAATTATCATAGAAACAACATGGAGGTATATAAAATATGGCGAAAGATTTAAAATTCTCTGAAGATGCACGTCAATCAATGCTAAGAGGTGTAGATAAATTAGCAAATGCCGTTAAAGTTACAATCGGTCCTAAAGGGCGTAATGTTGTATTAGATAAAGAATATACATCACCACTCATCACTAATGATGGTGTTACAATTGCTAAAGAAATTGAATTAGAAGATCCTTATGAAAATATGGGTGCGAAACTAGTTCAAGAAGTAGCAAATAAAACAAATGAAATTGCTGGTGACGGTACGACAACAGCAACAGTGCTAGCACAAGCTATGATTCAAGAAGGTTTGAAAAACGTAACAAGTGGTGCAAACCCTGTTGGTTTAAGACAAGGTATTGATAAAGCTGTAGAAGTAGCAATTGAGGCATTACATGAAATTTCACAAAATGTAGATAATAAAAATGAAATTGCACAAGTTGGTTCTATTTCAGCTGCAGATGAAGAAATTGGTAAATACATTTCTGAAGCAATGGAAAAAGTAGGTAATGATGGTGTCATCACTATTGAAGAGTCTAGTGGTTTTAATACAGAATTAGAAGTAGTAGAAGGTATGCAATTTGACCGAGGTTATCAATCACCATATATGGTGACTGACTCAGATAAAATGGTCGCTGATCTTGAAAGACCATATATTTTAATTACTGATAAAAAGATTTCATCATTCCAAGACATCTTACCGTTATTAGAACAAGTCGTACAATCAAATCGTCCTATCTTAATTGTTGCTGATGACGTTGAAGGCGATGCATTAACTAATATCGTGCTTAACCGTATGCGTGGCACATTTACTGCTGTTGCAGTGAAAGCACCAGGATTTGGCGATCGTCGTAAAGCAATGTTAGAAGATTTAGCTATCTTAACAGGTGCACAAGTAATTACGGATGACTTAGGTTTAGAATTAAAAGAAGCGACTATGGATATGTTAGGTACTGCAAATAAAGCTGAAATTACGAAAGACAACACAACAGTTGTTGACGGTGATGGAGATCAAAACAGTATCGATGCACGTGTGAGCCAAATTAAAGCTCAAATTGAAGAAACTGATTCTGAATTTGACAAAGAAAAATTACAAGAGCGCTTAGCTAAATTAGCTGGTGGCGTTGCAGTAATTAAAGTTGGTGCAGCAAGTGAAACAGAATTAAAAGAACGTAAATTACGTATTGAAGATGCATTAAACTCTACTAGAGCTGCAGTTGAAGAAGGTATTGTAGCTGGTGGTGGTACTGCATTTATGAATATTTATGAAAAAGTAGCTAAAATTGAAGCAGAAGGCGACATTGCTACTGGTATTAATATTGTCTTAAAAGCTTTAGAAGCACCAGTTCGTCAAATTGCTGAAAATGCTGGACTAGAAGGTTCAATTATTGTTGAACGACTAAAAAATGCTGATATAGGTGTTGGTTTTAATGCTGCGACAAATGAATGGGTGAATATGTTAGAAGCAGGTATCGTAGATCCAACGAAAGTGACACGTTCATCACTTCAACATGCTGCAAGTGTGGCAGCTATGTTCCTTACTACAGAAGCAGTTGTTGCTAATATTCCAGAAGAAAGTAACAATGATGCACAAGCAGGTATGGGTGGCATGCCAGGTATGATGTAAAAAGACCATAGAACATTGATATGACAGTATATCGTTCGTCCGATGGTCATAATTTGGTCATAGAAATTTCGAAAAATAAAACACCGTTTAGTTCAGGTGAATTAAACGGTATTAAAATAATTCTTTACTGACGTTTTCCATGAGATTACTAAATCTTTGGGAAGCGTCTTTTTTGTATGATTTTGTAATGCTTGCGTAAATATTCATAGTTGTTTGTATATCTTTGTGGCGTAGTCGTTCCTGTATCTCTTTAATGTGCACACCAGCTTCTATTAAAAGGCTGCAATGAGTGTAACGGAAACTGTGTGTCGTAATATTCTTATCAATATCAGTCATGGACATAATCGACTGTATCCATTGTGAGAGTTTTTTTATAACAAGTGGGTAACCATTATTGTCTGTAAAGATGAAACCATTATCCACGTATAACTCATTTTTCCATTTATCTTGCACATTTACTTTATAATCTTGAAGTAACTTAATAACGTTAGGATCTATTGAAATTTTACCGATAGATGATTCTGTTTTTGGTGTGAGTATTTGATAATTTTTCTTGTTGTTATTCGGATTGTAATAAGTTTTTGTGATACTTACTGTACATTTTTCAAAGTCTATGTCAGACCATTTAAGTGCTAACACTTCACCAGCACGCATACCAGAATATGAAAGGAAGGTAAATAATTCAAAGCTATTCAGTGGCTTGTGGTGGTGCTTAGCAACGCTTAAAAACTCAAATAATTCATCTTTTTCAAGAAACTTTTGTTGTATGTTATTCTGTTCCAAATCCTCAACAGTCGGCTTAAATTTGGCCCTTTTTATTCCCTCAATAGGCAATTTAGCAATTATCTTCATATCCAACGCATACTTAAATATAAGATTAGTTGAGCTTACAATACTATCCACATAATTTTTACTGAATCTAGTGCTTATATCGTCCACAAATGCTTGATAGTCACGCTTAGTTATTGTTTGTATACTTCTATTACCAAATAGCTCTTTAGCGTGGTATATAGCCTTCTCACGTGCTCTCACACTACTTATTTTTGCATCTCTACTATAATGTTTTATCCATTCATCAGCTACAAAGTTGAATGTATGAGTGGAAGGTGCGATATACTCACCATTTCTTATTTGTCTTTCAACCATTTCAGCGTGATTCTTAGCATCAGATTTACGAGCAAAACCCGATTTAGATATATATTCATATTTACCAGTGTTAGGATTTTTACCTAGTGATATACGATAACGCCAGTTGTTGCCACGTTTTTCATAGTTTGCCATTTAATCACCTTTATTCTGTTCTGATAAATATTGTTTTAATTCAACAATTGTGGTCATTCTTATTAGACGTTGCAATTTTAAAGCGTCTTGTTCTTGTGCAGCTTTATCTAATTCTTCGTGATATTCTTTTGCATTGAAAATTTCTCGTTCTTTATTAATAACTGCTAATTTACTTATTAGTTCATTTTTATCATTAATACGATTATTTAATAAATCGAAAATTAAAGTGTATTCCATTGATTCAATATTTAATGCTTCAATATCATTTTTGTTTTTTAAAGCTTTTTTCATTAACAATAAATTACTTTGAAAATTATGTACTTGAATTAACAAGTTATTTTTATCTTCATCGTCAAGTTCTAATGGTTTATTAAAAGGTGTGCCATTATCATCAATAAAAAATTCATCATCTTCATAACCTAAATAGACTTTAAAATCTTCCTGTTCCAATAACCATAAAACATTCATGTATGGCTTATCTAAAAATACAACAGAATTATCATGTTTGTTCACACGATATTTCATACCAGATATAACCTCGCCGTTAAATTTTTTTGTTTCCTGAAAATTTGTACTCATTTCATTTATATAATCTCTATATTCTTCTTTACTGCTTTCAGTGTCATAACCAGAAGCTTCCAACAAAGCACTATATATACTTTGTTCATCATCAGGATCGAAAACGTAGGCAATTTTCATTAATGTCTTTTTTGTTGGTTTTTCTACCTTACCACTTTCAATAGTTGATATATAAGAACGAGAAATATCAACTTTATTTGCCAATTCTTGTTTATTTAGACCTCTTGATTCTCTTAATTCTTTTAATAAATCCTTTAGTAACAAGGTTTATCACTCCTTTTTGATTCTTAATATAAATTCTAACACAACTTACGCTTGCAACGTTAGTAAAAGTAGTGTATATTTAGATTAAGTTAGTTACGCAAATTACGTTACTAGCGTCAATAAGTTGGAAGGTGGTGAGGAAAATGAGTGTTGCTATCAAAAGAATGGCATTTAAATTTTCGATAGTAAAAAAAGGATGGAACGCTAAACAATTAGCAGAACATGTGCCTATGGATTACGTTTACTTAAATAAAATTATTAATGGTAAAGCAAGTCCTTCAGATTTAATGGCTATAAAAATTTCTAATGCACTTGAAGTTGATGTGTCGGAAATATTTGAAATTAAAGAAAAAGTATAAAGGAGGCATAAACCATGTTTAATATCGGCATTGATGAAGATGAAGCACGTGAGTTGCTACAGCAAGCAATTGATGAACGTGTAGAAGAATTGGCAAAAGAGAAATACTTTATGACTTATAACGAGTTATCAAAATATCTTAATTTATCTAAACCTACTATAGAAGATTTGCTAATCAAAAACGGAATGAAATATTTTCGTGTAGGTAGCACGTACCGTTTTAAGAAGTCTGATGTAGATGATTTCATGGATCACATTACTTCGCAGATGGATATTACTAACAACGATTTAAAAAGTTTAAAGAAGGTGAATCTATGAAATTATTCGCAGCACTTATCACAGCAAGCTCATTGACTTCATTTGCAGTGGGTTATGTAACGGAGGATATATTTAATGCAATAAGTTTATACACGCCACTAGCTATTACATCATGGGCAATAACAGAATGGTTTAACGATAGAAAAATTAAAAAACAATTATTGGAGGATTAGGGAAATGAATAATGATATTTTAAATGCTTTTGAAGAAATGACAAGCGCGTCTAATAAAGTTTATTCCTTAAATGCAGAGTTGAACAGACTTTCAGAGTTAGTAGGTGTATTAAGTGAAAAAGTAAAAGCCTATAGAGAAGAAGGAGATAATTTAGGAGCGAATGCAATAGCGAATATCGCATTAGATGATATTGAGCCAGAAATTAATTATTTGTATGAAGATTTTCATAAATCGCTAAAAGAATTCAAGCAGAAAGCGAAACGACTTAAAAATGTTTGTGCTTTTTACGGTATAAATGTTCAATTAGGCAAAAATAATAAAGTTATTAATTTTAATAAGGAGAGTAAATAAAATGTTATACACAGAAAAAGTACAAGAAAGTGTTGAGTTCGCAGATTTGAGAAATAAGGTACAAGCCGTATTGGACTACCTTGGAATGGAAACATCAGAATTAGAAGATGAAAGAGAGTATGCAGTCAAGAAGAATCAGCCTATATATCACCAAGCTATTAATAACAATATTAAGCAAAATTATATTGTCTCAAGCACGTTACAAGCGATCAGAACAGACATTGAGAACATGCACGATGATATTCAAGCTGATATTAAGCAAGAAAAAAGCGCATCTGAGAACTTTGGCGAGAGATCAGATAACGCTTAATACAAATATTTAAATAAAAATATCTAACTAAATACTAACATATATGAAAGGTTGATTGTATGGACGAAGTAACACTATATAAAAAACATTTTGAGTTTCATTCAAATTTAGATTATATCAATACAACGAGTTTATCAAAAATCAAGGAGATTAGTAAGCGAATCAATTTCGCTTCTATCTCTGGTGATAAACAAATCTTTAATAATAAAGGAAATTTATATCATCGTGAGAAAAGTAATATAGGCGATTACATTAATAATCTTACTTTAGATTATATCATAATTCCTAAAGAAATTGGAGTTATTTATGGAACGATTTACACAAAAACTACTGAAAATGATAACGGTGAAGAAGAAAAGAAATCTACATTTAAAGCAGATGTATTCAACAATTACGCAAGATTTATAGCTGATCTCATATCAGATAAAGTGATTTATTCAGATGAATTAGATGCATTTTTAATAGTAAAAAGTAACACGTATGAAGTGATAGACGATACGAATTTTGCACTAAATTATCCGGTCGATAATAAGCATCAGATAAACGACTTTTTGGAAGTGATGCTTGAAATGTACCGTGAACACTTAAATGTAGAACATGGTTACAATGTCCTTCCATATACCATTGCTGGTAATGATTGGATATACGATTGCAGAAACTTAGAGTTTAAGAAAAAATCACTCAATTCAGATGAATTATACGCTAAAAAATATGATGTTAATGCATCAGCGATTGATACAAATACACCTAAAAAATTCTATGATCTAGTTACAGAAAATGATAAAAGTAAAAATAATTTAATGTTAATACACGCTTATACAATGTATCGCAAGATGGACCTTATACAAGCTGAGAAATGGTTTTTGATGAAAGATTTCGGTAGGTCGGGAAAAGGGTTACTGATGACTACATTTGATGCACTGTTACAGGTTAATAAAGTAAACTTTGATAGTTTATTGTCTCCAGGCTTTGAAGCATCTAACGAATGGATGAATTTTTATGGTGCAGATATAGCACATGCAAATGAAACTGGTGAGATTACTAAATTTATGATGCGAATATTACGAAAAATCGCTACTGGTGAGACAATTTCTGGACGTGGTATTCAAAGAAACAGTTTTAAATTTACAAATAGAGCAGTTTTAATTTTAGATACTAATGAAAACGTAGATACAGGGGAAATTACAGCGAACACTACACGTACAATTAAAATTTCACTCAAAGACAGACCACTTAACGAAACAGATGAAGAACGTTATCAAATATTTAAGCCTTATTGGGATTTTGTACAGCCAAATGGTAAGAAATCAGTAGCAGCTGCAGTTTCGTTTTTGATTGCGAGTTTGGAGTATCTGAAAGAAACTGGTCGAGAGTTTAAGTTTAGTGATGTAACACTTAAAAACTATTTTAGCGAAGATGAATTGACCGAAACACAAGTTAATATGATTAAAGTTTTGGCGAAACAAAGTTTTTTATTTGCTGGTGATGAAACATTACAGAAAATGATTGAACAGGATTATAAAAGTTTGAGGTACAAACAGGCTAAAGATGATATGAAAAAAATCGGAATAAGCATAAATAATCAAAAATGGATAGATGGAGTAAATACAAAGGTGCATAAAGTTGAAAATCCAGAATTGTTTAATATGGCATTAGAATTAATTTCTGAAGAGTAAGGGTTAGTATAACTCTTACTAACTCTTATCATAACTCTTAAAATGTTGTAATAACAGTCACTAACTCTTATAACCCTATATTCCTATAGCGTTTTTTATAAATATAAATATGTATTACTAGTAGGGGAAAAATAAGCGTTATAAGGGTTAGTAAAGGAGGTATTCAATGACAGGTTATCATGTAGCAAAATATTTATTAAAAAAGAATATTCAAGTTATACCTTTAAATCAGTATAAGAAACCTAGTGTTTCATTTGCTGATATAGATGTTACCGACGATTTCATTGAATATCATTCAAGTTTGTATCATCAAACGCATGTATTAGGTGTGCTTACACGTGGTCTATGGTGTATCGATATTGATGTAGATCACGCTAAAGGTAAAAACGGATTCGAGAGTTTAAAGATGATTCCTTACAATGATGAGATTGTAGCAAATGCTCAAAATACTTTGGTACAAACTACACCTAGTGGTGGCAAGCACATAGTATTCAAAAAACGTGTCGGTATTGAATACGGTCAAAAAATAGATTATTTACCATCAGTAGATATAAAGGCACATAATAATAACTATTTTGTGTTAGCAAACAGTCGAACACATAAAGGTAATTACAAACACAATGGTATAAATGTATCTGAATATAATGGAGGATTTGAAAACCGTATATTTTCTAAACGTGGTAATTATACACAACAAGTATTAGAACCGTATTCTATGAAACGAGTGTTATCAGACTATAATTTTGACCATTTAGGTGCTGGTAAAGGTGGATTAGGTAAGCAAGCCTATCAACGTATTGTAAATGGTGAAAGTGAATATAGAAATGATGATTTATATAAAGCAGCAAGCTATGCGAAGCAATGTAACATCGACATTGAACCGTTGCGTATATTAATTGGGGATAATAAAAACGGCGATATATTCGATGAGAGAAGTTGGGAGGCGACTGTAAGAAGTGCAGGCTACTAATATTGAAATAAATTATGATGAACAAGCAAATAAGGCAGGTTTAATAGTTGGGATATCAGAAGAAATGTATTTCTGTTCAATTAGTAAGGTGTCGCAAGTATATGTTGAGTATATTGATAATAATTGGGTGGCATGGCGTGAAAGCTATGTACCCAATAGTAATAGGCGCACCAGTTATAAAATGATTGCTCATGGTGGCTTTGAATTAGTAATGGCACGTACTAAGAATTATTTAGGATATATCAAAAAGAATAGAGGGGGAAGAAAATGAGATACTTATACAACAGTGGCAATAGATATGGAACAGTAGTAACTAAAAATAATGTAAATCGTGTGATTACAGAATATCCACGTGAAGTATTTTACTTTACCGATGAAGAATTGCAGCAGTATATGAGTGATAATAATTTAGGATTTAATGCAATTGATTTTAATGATATGACAATGGAGCAACTTGAAACAGTATTGATGTGGTGTAAACAGTTAGAGCCGATGAAATCAGTAAACGAAAATTGTTCTAGTTATAACTTAAAGCATATGTTTGAACGTGAGTCTTATGGCTTTTATATATCAAATGGGAACATGAAAGAAGTCATGGCACTTGCTGGATTTAAGCCTAAGAGTGCAGACGATCTCAATTGGTTTTATACGATAAGTGAGCGTAGTATTAAACAACTTTAAAAGTAAGATGTTCAATTGAAATTGTATAGCTACAAATCATTAACAGATATTAAGGATTGTTTATATCTATATTATTAAAGGAGATATGCACATGTGGTATAGAGATGTGGTTAATCAAATTGTTGCCAGATTACCGACCGATATAAGTAATGTATCAGAAAGTTATTTAGATTGTGTCATCAAGCGATATGTAACTAGGCGTGAAGATATTGAAGAAGTGAAACAATGTATCAACGAATTGAAAATAAATAAACAGATTAAAACATACAAAGATTTTATAACTAAAAAATAAGGGAGTTTTTTAAATGGCTAAAGTAAATGAAAAATCAATCGAAGTATTCAATTAGGTAATTGAACCAAAGGTAGAAAATAAAAAACATGTGGCGCTGGAAAAGATTAAAGTGACTGACAAGCTTAAAGAGTTCGATTATAAAATGTCTCACTATCGTGCTGAAAACGATTATACAATGATTGCTTCACTTAAAAAGGAACAAGGCAAACTAGAAGATGAAATTGTAGCATTACATGAACAAAGTGAAGATGAGAATCACAAATTGTTAGATGAAGATATTAAATCATTTAACGATGCATATGATAAGGAAGTAAACGAATTACGTAATACGAATGATAAATTGATTCAAGAGTTCAATGAAAAATTAAATGGTGCATATGAAGTATATGAAAAGATTGCAGCTAATAAGGTAGAAGCTATTCGCAGAGCATCAAGACGTAATTATATGAACACAGCAATCAGTAATCCAGACCAATGGAGATTAAGTTTACAACGTAATACAAATTTAGTTGATGATCCATTTAGAACTAATACAAACCCTAGAATAATAGCTAATAAATTTGAACAGAAGTTATTTAATATTAATGGTCATGCAGATTCAGAATTTAACAACGGAAATAAAAAATGGTAGGGGGAATTTAAATGAGTTACACAGTTTTAAGTCCATTAGAACAAGATTACGCATTAGGGTTTGATGAAAAGAAAAATACTATTATTTTAAAACCACTATATTCAAATACGAAAGTTGGAATAGCTACGTCCGATGGTGTGGCTAGTTCTGATATTAATTATAAAAAAGGTTCTCTAACTAGGAGAGTATTTAAAAACTTTAAAGATACTGATGGTATCAATATTGTGATAAACAACAATGAGAACTCATTCGTTGCTAATAGTAAAGATAAGGGCGTTCTTACTGTTATTAATGAAGAATATATTGGCTTTGGTATTCAGGTAGATAAGGTTGAAGATAAAGGCGAAGGATTACAAGAATTAGTAGATATAGCCAAGAATAAAAAATCGGTATCAGTACAAAGCTATGCAAGTAAAATAGGGATGGATAATACAACGATAGGGAACATTGATAAGATAGAATTAATATCTATTAATACAAAATAAATAACTTATAAAATAGTATTGTTATAATATGATTTATGTAGTATAATGTAAGTAGGTAGAAATCTACCATTGAATGCTTTATAAATCATTCAGTTAATTCTTCTGGTAACAATTTATTAATAGCTTGTTCTTGTAAATTGCACGTTTCCTTATACGCCATCATCACTTGTCCTGCTCTTGTACTTGTGGTGGTGGCTGTTTTAATATCAAGGTTTATTGTAAAGGAAATATCATTGGTTGATTCTAGTATTAAGCAATCACATCTAACATGTGATTAGATCATGATTAACATATTGATAATGAACATTGATTCAGAAGAGAATAATAATAAGTTGTTGTGATGTTAAGTTAAGAAGTATTTAAGATAGATAATGATTGAAGTTGTATTGAACATTAACAAAGATATTAGTTCAATGATGATAAAGATAAAGTTGTTACATCAACAATGATATTAAGATAAGTAAATGATTAGATCATAATGAATTCATTTGTATTATCAATAGAAGATTGATGAACGAAATAACTTTGATGAACAAACTTAAAAGATAAATGATTATAAAATGTTTTTGTTCTTTCGTTTGAAATTAAATATATAATAAATTATTAAAATAAAAATAAATAAACATTAAATATGAACATGAATACAATAAGTATCTTCATACTTATTCATAGGTTAAAGGCTTAATAGTGATAATAGGTTAATAGCAAATAGATTACTAATACAATGGTTATAAATTATCCAATTATAATGATGTGTTTAGAGGTTAAAAGAATCATATAATGTGGTTATTTGTAGATCTAAATAGAATCATAATAAATAGCAAGTTACATGATGAATAAGATGATAAAGCACTTGAAAATCATACTTCATACAAGGCATTTAGAGACTGTTTCAGAGCATGTAAGAACAGTGTGATAAAGGCGTTATAAATAATAAATGCACGTCATTTTAGTGCTGCTATTACCAACTGAACAGCATCAATTTAAAAAAGGGAGGCATCTATTAGCCCCCACTTGTTTTGAAGTTGTTTGTTATCGGTCGACAGGTAATCTCGCTAGAATGTTGAAAATGAAAGTTGAAAATGTGTAAAGAAAAGTAGCTTTACATAGTGAGAAAATCATTTAGAAAAGGGGAAATTGAATGGCTCAAAGAAAATTATTGTCACAGCAAAAGAGTAGATTAACTACAGAAGCACAGGAAACAAAGCAAGCTACAGAAGAAGCATTGAAACAACTTACTAAATTACAACCAGATCCACCTGAATGGTTAGATGATACAGCCACAAAGGAATGGCACAGGATATTCCCGTTACTAGAAGAATTACCAATAGCTAGTTTAGATTTAGCACTTGTATCAGCATATTGCACAGCGTATTCGGACTATATCAATGCAACTATACGAATGAAAAATGAAAGTGCAATTATAGAAACGGAACGTGGCACGAAACTTAATCAGAATCACGCTATTAAAAGAGATTCACTATCACAATTAAATAGTATTGCGCCTAAGTTGGGACTTACTGTGGAATCAAGATTGAAAATATTAGATCCTTCAAAAGAAAAAGTGACTGGAAAATCAGTTTTTGACATATTCGGTATGGATGATGACGATTAAAAATAAATTTGTTTCATTATAAGTGTCTAGGAGGGCTACTATGATATTAAAACGTTGTAAATCAGTTTTGTGGTATAAAGAAGAAATGAAAATTACTGAATATGAGTTGCTAACTAATTACAATCCACAATTCATTAATAGTAAGATTCGAGCAATACAGGAACAAATCAATGCAATGTATCATCTTAATACATCCCATACAGTGTGTGATGAAATCGCTGGTGTTATTACAGTTTCATATCCATTAGATAAATTAGTTATATGGATAACTGATCAAAAAGATGAATTGAATCGTTTTAAAATTAATAGTACCAAGAAACTCAATTTATTGAAGAAACTTATCAGTAACTATACACCTAAGGAACAAAAAGAAGTGATGAGATATTTCAAATCTAATGGGAGTAACAAGCCTTATAAGACAATTGATAAGTTACAGGAAGATTTATATAAGATACATCACAATAAACGTATAGAACGCAATGAACAGCGTGAAAATGAGAATGAAGTTATATATCAAAACTTTGTAGTAAAAGTGAAAGAAAGCTTAAATAATGAGCGTGAGGAGTTGGTTGTGTGATTAGAGGATTAGATAAAGTAGATTATCCAATATTAGAAAAATACATGCGTAATTATCATAGTATGGTTGATACTTATAAGAATAAGGCTAATGATATGGACGAATTAAAGTATATGAACTTAGAATCCATTGTAAAAGGCATTACTCAAGTTTATAACGATAGTGATGTAAAAGTGCAGCAGATTATTAAGCTTACATGGTGGGATGATAAGATATACACAGATGAAGTTGTAGCTAATGTGATAGGTGTAAGTGAATTAACACTAAGACATGCGAGAGAAATTATATTAAAACGTGTTGCAAAGGCAGTAGATTATGTATGAGGTATGATAAAGCAACAGTAAAAGAGTTTATATTGAACTATCACAAGACAATAAATAATAGTGATGCATATAATGAAGATATTGATATAGATGAGTTCTTTAATGTGAATGATCAAGCAGAAACTCACGATATAGATAATAATGTTGAAGAAAGTATATTTTATAACGAATTAGAAGCTGTTATAGAAAGGGTAGCGACTGAAAAAGAACACAATTTATTTTTGTTGATATGTAATGGTGTGAGTTTTGAAAAGGCTGGAAATATATTTGGTGTTAAAGAAGCAAGAGCTAAGCAAATGTTGAATAGATTGTTGGATAAGTTGGAACAATAAATTAAAGGGTAGGCACTTATGTGCTTGCCCTGTTTTTGTGTTTTTAAATCGTATAAAATCAATTTTTGTAGTTGCATTTAATAGGGGGATTGGTGTATTATATATACAAATGATCTAGCCATAACTCTATTCGGGTTATGGCTACTTTTTTAGGAGCATTGAATAAAATGAAACCTTTTAAAACACATAATCAACAGTTGAAAATATTACGAGATAGAGGGTTAGAGGTCCCTAGTGAGAAAAAAAGAGATTTAGAAAATGAAAACTACTATAATATAATAAATGGATATAAGGATTTATTTTTATGTATAGATAGTCGTGGGCTGCCTGAAGTCCCAGAAAAATTTATCGAAGGAACGCATTTTGATGAGGTTTTTTCTTTGTATAAATTAGACAGAAAATTAAGAAATAACTTATTAGAGTACTTATTGGTTTTTGAAACGCAGATTAAGTCTCGCATTGCTTACTATTTTAGTGAAAAATATCAAGAGTCCCATTCGTATTTATATTTCAAAAACTATTCAGATAATCCTAAAAAAACTGACAGTATTGTTAGGACAGTTGCAAGTTTAAGTAACATAATGAGTAACAGAAAAAACGAACCACTTAAACATTATATAAACACTCATAATGGAGTACCTTTGTGGGTTTTAGTAAATTATTTATCTTTAGGTACCATATCACATATGTATTCTAACTTGGACGATGACTTAAGATTAAAAATAGCTTTGGATTTTAAAACTAAATTTAGAAGAGAATATAAAATTGCTTTGCAAATTGAGCCAAATGATATTGACAGTATATTACAACAAGCTCACCTATTTAGAAATGTGTGTGCTCATGAAGAAAGGTTATATGATTTTACAGTAAAAAAACCAAGATCTAGAAATAATATTTTCAGTAACTATAATAAAGCGTTTAATAAAAATTATACTCAGAATATGAATAAAAGCTCTATATTTGATTTGATTATTAGTCTATCACATTGTTTAAATAAAAGAGACTACACAAATATGATTAATAAATTGAACAAAACTTTTAAATATTATGATAAAAATTTAAAAACTATTACATTGCAAGAGATGTACAAAAAAATGAAATTTCCTGAAAATGTATATTTACAAGACTTACTTTAACACTCACCAACTGGTGGGTGTTTTTTTATGTTTATTTACATGTAATATACATCTTTACATATGCGAACAAGTGTTCTATTATATTCATGAGGTGATTATAAATGGAACCAAATTTAGATTGGAATAAAGATTTCCAAGAATTCCAGGATATTTTGAATTCAGGAATACATCCCGAATGGTTATATAACGCAAAAGCAAATATGATACTCAACCCTGCATATACAGGACAAGGCAAACAATTCTTCTTTACAAAAGATATTATAAAAGCTAGTAAAACGATTCCATTTTTTTGAGGTGATTATATGAAACCAATCAATCCAGATGTACCAGATGAATACAAATACGAAACTGATTACCGTAATATACCTAGAGAGTATCTTAATCCACGTATACCAAAAGGGCGTGGAATTGTTAAGTGGCAAGCCTTTAAGACGCTGCCTGAGCAATACGAGCAACTAGAACAATACATACAAGACCAAAATAAAATTGAAAAACCGATATTAGACGACGATCAGTTGAATGAATTAAATAACACATTAATTTTCAAAATGTACAACGACCCATCTATTGAATTGCGTTACTTCGAAAATGGATATATTAAAACGAAAGTAGGTTACATTCATAAAGTAGATGTGTATACTAAAACACTGCACATGTATGAAGATACTGGAATTAGTATATTGAATTTAAAAGATATTGTGGAGATAAAATAAGCCCACCTAAATGAAAAGATGGGGTTAACTATTTGATTTCTATAATATTTAAACCTTCTGAAAATTCAGGGGGTTCGAAGAAACTAGAAACATATTCGAAAGTTTCTTTAGTATCGAATTGTTCTCTTTCTGGTTCTTCACTACGTCTTATATTAATTTGTTTCAAACATTTATCATCACTTATATTGAGAAAAATTAATTGATGATTTGCATTAATTTCTGAAGCTACACTTAATAGCCATTTTCTTTGAGTTTTAGTGTTACCTGGAAAATCTAATACTACATTACTACCGACTTTTAAAATTCGCTGGATGTGCTCTTTCAATAATGGTTTTATTAACTTTGAGTAACTTAAGTAATCATCAAAATCATTTATTTGATTTGGATATAATTTTTCTAACCATTCATCTTCAGACAATAAAACTGCATTTTCAGTTTGTGCTATCTCTTTAGATCTAGTTGATTTTCCTGCTCCCATTTTTCCTGAGAAAAAATATAAAGTTCCTAAATTATTCAAATTTATGTACCTCCGATTTTTTTGAAAAGTGTGTAAACGAATTCTTCTTGTGTTGATATTAATTATATGAAAAATTATATTAACAAACAACCCCCCACTCATTTATATGAATAGGTGGGTTGTTTTGTATGTCAATTAAGATGAAAAATAATAAGGGTAGGTGTACTACCCTTATTATTAATTTATAGCCATCCGAGACTTTTAGCAATTGTGAAACCTAAACCAACTATACCAATAGTCCAACCTATAATTGTGTTTCTATTTTGCTTTGCTTCTTTGTCTAATTCTTTATTGTTTTTTAGTAAAATATTTTCAACTTCAGAATTAGTAGGTAACTTACTAATAGAATTTTGCATTTCACTGCGTAAATAATTAGAATTAGTATTCATTTCTGTACGTAAACTATTCATATTATTGTTCATATCAGTTCTGATGCTATTCATGTTGTTATTCATATCAGTTCTCATAGCACGCATTTCATCTTTGAATTCTTTTATTCCATTATTAAATTCATCTCTAGTTACATAGTTGTTCATATCGCCACCTCCGGATTCATCGTTTTTATTTAATTCCATTATATCATCTTTTTGATTTTTAGTATCATTCATAAAATTGACTGGAATATCACCATTTGGATATATTCTGTTTAATAAAGTTTTGTGAGGTACAGGCTCTAAATTACTCATTATTAATCTCCTTGTGATGATAAATAGGTATTTTAGTACTTAAAATTTCGTTCTGTTGTGGCCAAGTCATCCAATTCATAAAAGTATCTTTGTCAATTTCTTCTTTACCAATTTCTTCAGGCAAGACTAATACTTTTAATTGTTGATAAATATTAGTGAAATCGTAACTTCTATTATTAGGTTCAAATTTATATAACGTGAATTGGATTGTTTCATAAGGTTTTTTCATGGTTTCGGCATTTAAATTTAATGTCCAAAAATTACGTAAATCAAAACCGATACCTCCAACCTTATCGTATAATAGAATTATTAAATATAATTCATTATCTGTATTATAAGGATTATCAATTTTGTCTAAACCACTCAAAGTGAATTTAATACCTAATTCTGCGTGTTCATATAACAATGAAAAGTCTAGCAATGGATCATGTTCAGGTTTGCCTGTTTGACCTATGTAAAACTGTAAATTACTTAGTGTAGGTTTTATTTCTAAATTACTATTTCCAACACCCATTCTACATACCCCCTTATTTAATTTTTTTATATTCAAACACACGCAATGCCTCAAACTGAAATTATTAAAATTCGTGCAACTTATTAATGGATATTGTAAAAAAGATAATGATTTAATTGTACTATATCTAAAAAATAATGGTGATAACAAAAAGTTATGATTAATATAAAAATTTAAGAATTTGTTTATATTTAATGATAATATGGACATAATTATAGAACGTCAAACGAACAACTATACGTTAATTTATTTCTCGATGCAGCACAGGGCGAATGTCAGAATAGATAAATCTCTTAATTATGGTTAGAATATTTAAAGTATATAAAATATTTCCAAAAAGGAAGATGTGAAATGATTGAATATGAATGGTTGCATCTAAAAAGTGAAAATAGATCTAATAGTAAAATTTTGAATGTTTTGCATCCCGATTTTAAAGAATTTGGAAAGTCGGGAAAAGTTTTTTATAAAACTGATATAAAGCAAGCACAACTAGATGAAGATGACTATAGGATTAGTAATTTTGAAGAATACATATTGTCTGAAGATTGTATATTATGTACATATACTATGGTTAATACAACAAATAATATTATAACTAATCGAAGTTCTATTTGGAAATACTATAAAAATGATTGGAAGTTATTGTTTCATCAAGGTACAGAAATACAATAGCTGTAAGTTATATTTATCATTCAACGTAGTACAGAGTGTAAAATTTTGGTTTTGTAGTTGTATAATTATTTGATCACAATAAGTAGGTTTAGATAATCTATAGCACGATGTCTATGTGACTAGGTAAGTTATATTAAAAACTCACTACAACTTACAAGATTTGAATCAGTTCGTTTATTAAAAGTGAAACCGTGTTTTTAATAAACGAAGGAGAAGACTCAATTTTAGTTTCGTTAAACTTTATAAATAAATTAAGTGTTTAAGTAATACAATTTTCTTGTTATTTTAAAAAATTTATATGAGAATGGTAATATATTACATCATATTAAAAAGGGGAGAAATAATGGACAAAGGACAATTAGAAGATAATTTAGCAACCGAACTTGGTTACTTGGAACGACTTGTAAATGATAATGAAAATACTATATTAGGTGATTTGAAAATGGGTAGAAATATAGAAGAATCCCTTAGTTGGTTTTTAGTTAATTTCTTTGCTCAATTTTCAGAAGAAAATTTTATTTTAAGCAAATACACAATATTAGATGCCTTTGATTATGTTAATAGTAGTAAAGTTTTATTATTAAACGGAGAAAAAGGATTGATATTTAATAAGGAAGAAAAGTCTGTTGAAATTATAAATGTAAAGGTGGACAAAGTTAAGTTCAACTATGCAAATTTTGCAGTTTATGATGAAATGGAGAAAAAGACTGTTTCTTACCCGAAAATTGAGGAATTGACTTTCGAAATAAATGAATGTAATAATCTTTTTACAATTTCTGAAAAAGCTATAGTTTCTTCAAACCAGAATGAAGACTTCCAAAAACTAATTGAAATGTTATGTATAAACAAATGGTCTTGATAAAATTTTTATATTACTTATTATGTGCTACTTTAATAAATTTATTTTAAGGAATCGGAATAGATTAATTACAGATATCAATAAAAACCAAAAATAGGTATCTCACACATACGATACGTGGTCATAATTTGGTCATAACAGAATGAAAAAACTAAAAATAATGGCATATGTAAAATTATAAAACATTGATTTAACAGTCTTTTGTTAACGTATTTATAGTAGTTTGTATATGTACAGAATGCCAGGTATGATGTAAAATAGCATTCAAACACTGATTTGAAGGCATTTAAAAGTCATAAATAACATCATATTGACATAAAAATTTAAAATAATTCATTAGAGACGTTTTCCATTAGGGCACTCAACCCTTTGGAAAGCGTCTTTTTAGTTTCCTAATTGTTATTTGAAACGGACGTTGATTATTTTCGGTTAATCCTTGTGATATAATTGTCCATGTATTTCAATAATACTAAATCAATATCAATTAAAATGATGTCGTGCATGTGTCTGTGTTGCATTGAAAAGTAATTAGTTAGATAATTATATATATAATGATTACATAGGGTGAATATAGATGAATGAAATTTTTGTTTTTATAATAGAAACGAATGATGGGAATGTATTTCGCGAGTATGTAGAAAATGTTTTAGAAATCGATGAAAGATTAGCTTTGGAACGATTTGAAAAAGCAATTAGAAAACATCGTTATTTTTATTTAAAAGATAGTGGCAGATATATAAATGTTAGTCATATAATATCAATAAAAGTAGAAATAATGTAAAACTCATCCATTTTTAACTAACCTTTGTATGTTTATTGATAACTATCATTTAACTTTAAAAATTTAATGTATTATTTTATTTATGCTTTCCATAAGTTTTACACTTTTGGGAAGCGTTTTTAGTTTGAATAATGATTTATAATGTGATTGTTTCATATGTTAAAATAAACCCAAATGATTATTAGGAGCGACGTAATGACTAGAAAAACAACTTTTTTAAAAGCGATTGACCAACTTTATGAAACTGCACACTTATTAAATCAATATGAAAATATACCGAGAAAATATGGTACAGATGATGAATTGTATATGGTCGAAGCACATATGATTAATCTGATTGGTGTCAATAAGGTAATGAATATATCTGAAATTGCTAAACAAATGAATAGAACTAAAAGCGCGGCTTCACAAAAAATAACAAGGCTTGTTCAAAAAGGCTTAGTTGTTAAAAATAAAAGTACACATAGTTCTAGAGAAGTCAGTATCGAATTAACTGATAAAGGCGAAAAAGTATTTCAATATCATCAGGCATTAGATAGTAACGTTTATAACACTTATTTAGAAAAACTAGAAACATATGATACTAAAGATTTTGAAAACATTGAGCATTTTTTAAACATGATAAGTGAAAACTTAAATTATTTAATAAATGATACACGAACTCATTAACCTATATATTAAAAGATAGACACTACAATTAATCCAAATTTTTAACCAAATTAAACCATTGTATGCCGCCATGTTTAGATTCAGAAACGCCATAATTTAAATAGCTATATTGTTCGTAAAAAGAAATCAAAGAAGCTTTGCAAGTTAATGTTATACCTTGACGTTCATGTTCTATTGCAAGATGTTCTAAATGATCCAATAATTTTCCTGCAAGACCTTGGTTTCTATAACTTTCACCTACAACCAGCCCTAAAATAGCGATATAGCCGCCATGGGGAGGGTTCTTTGTAGTTTCATCAAATAAATCATCAGTGATAAAAGCTTGATTAATAACAGGACCATTGACATAGCCAGCGATTTCGCCATCATATTCTGCTACGATAAATGTATCTTTGATAACATTAATTCTATTAATAAGTGCTTCTTTTGAAGCGGCTTCTTCAGATGAAAAACCCTTATTCTCAATTTGTAAAATAGTATTCAAGTCACGCATAGCCACAGTTCTGAAATGATACATTAATGATTCCTCACTTTATTTTTGAATTTTTGAAATTAAAAATAGTTTAGCACCTTAACTATTTTCCGTCAAATATTAAAAATATGTATAGAAATTTGGTTATATAACAAATATTAAGTGTCAATGAGTCGTATCGTTCATATTAAGAAAATAAAATTTCAATATATAAGATAAGGGATTACATTTGTTATATGAATAATCTTTTAACGATTTGGGTAAAGTAAGTAGGTATAATTAGTAACGGTTCTTATACAAGTGTGATAAGTTTCTAATATTTTATAAGAAAAGGAGATAAATTATGACAAAACCAACAGTGTATGAGGTTCTTGATTCAGGAGTGAATTATCTGTTATCAGGTTACGATAATTGGAGTAATGAACAGGTATTAGACGATAAAATTGACGCTTTTCCTAATACAATTCACTGGCAATATGGGCATGTGCTAACGATTTTTGAAAGTGTATTGTCATTATGTGAACAAAATGAAGTTGATATTGCTAAGTATACAAATTTATTTGGATATGGTTCTTCACCTGAAAAATGGGGAGATAGTGACGTACCTACAATTGATGAAATATTTAAACACATTAGAACATTACCTGAACGTGCTCGCAAACTTACAGATGAACAATTAGAACAAGAGCTTACTGAAACAATAGCTGGTTGTAGTACATTAAATGAATTATTAGTTCTCAATGCGATTCATATTCCGTTACACGCTGGAAAAATAGAAGAAATGTCGCGTGTACTTAAACAACAACAATAAAAAAATGGAGCGTGTCTGATGTGACATGCTCCATTTTTTTAACTATATTATTTTTGTAACTCAGCAATGGCTTTTGCAATAGAATCAAATACATGTGGAATATCATCTTTTTCAACACAACTAAATGCAATTCTAATATCAGTATCGTTAAGTGCGATGATACCGATAGAATAGTTATTGATAAGATGAAGTCGTAATTGTTCAGGATCTACATCATAAACTTTTAAAGCCATGAAATAACCAGAATTAAAGTCGTAAGCTTTCCAGTAGGATGCATATTGTGGGTCATAAACCACTGCTTTTGTAACTTCGTATCTCGCTTGTAGCGTATCAATATTTTCTTGAATCTCTTTGTCGAAAGTTTCAGGATGCTCTAATACATATTTCACTGCACTTTGTGAAGGCATAGGTCCGCTAGATATATTACTTCTGATTAGTCCTTTAACTTTTGCTTCTAGGACTTGTTTTGTTGTTTCATTGGATACACCAAAGCTCATAAAACCTACACGTAATCCCCAAGCGAAGAACTCTTTCGTTGCACCATCTAATCTGATAGGTAATAAATTATCTAAATGCAAGTTTGTTAGTGCAGTAAATAATGATTGTGTATAAACATCTTCATAGAATAAGCCGTAATAAGCATCATCTACTAAAGCAATTACATTGGTACCACGTTTAGCTAATGCTTGAATTGCTTCAACTATTGTTTTTACTTCATCTTTTGTAGGTGTATAGCCTGTTGGGTTATTTGGATAATTTAAAATTAACATCACTTTATCTTTTGTATAATTTTCTAAAGTTGCAATTAAGTTTTCTGTCGTAAAGTGTCCTGACTCATCAAAAATATCATAAGTTTCGATATCCGCACTATGTCTCGTACTATAAACTAATTTATAATTTCCCCAATTGTGCGTTGGTAATAAAATCGTATCGCCACTATCAATAAACATATCTGCAACGAGTGATAAACCATGTGTTAACGCATTTGTAAGTATTGGTTCTTGTCATATCAGTTGCATTTAATTCAGGATTTTCTTTTAGCATTTTCTGCTGCCATAAATCGCGTAGAGATTCTATACCTTGTGGTGGGGCATATGGAAAGATTTCATCTGGTTCTAAGTTTGTAAAAACGTCATTAAGCGTGTCAGCATACATCTTGCTATGCTTATATGTTGCCATACCAATTGTAGCATTATATTGAGTAGATTTTGCTTCAGCAGATTGAGATAAAATGCCTTTTGGATAATACATTAATTTTCCTAGGTCAGATAACATATCTGCAATTTCAGGGTTTGATTTAGATAATTGTTCATTTAAATCTAAAGCTAAAGGATTCATATGTGGGTCAACCTCTCTTTTACTTTTTCAATGATACCTTTATATTATCTTGAAATAGCTTAAAATTAAAGCTTAGTGGCTATATTAAATTAAAATTTAAAAAATCTATACATTTATACGAACACACGTTCTGTTTTGTGTTAGAATGTGGATAGGCCATCGAATTCCTACATGGTACTTTTTTCTGTGGGAGGTGTAATATGATCTCGTGGTGGCAAGAAATAATTACAACTTTATTAACAGGTAGCTTACTTGTTGTTTTTCGTGTTTGGTTAGAAAATAAATGGAATGACAAATAGGTGGCCTTACACAAAAAAACCCCAAGTCTGTTGGCCCAGACTTGGGGTTGTGTAATATAATCCGTGGATACATTTACAAGTTTATCATCCAGAACGAAATACTGCAATCAATTTATTTTACAGTTAACATAACTTATGATTAAAAAAATATAAGTTCTCAATTATAGGTTTTTAGTAATTATTGGTAAAATTTGATACAATAACATTGTTTGAGGTGAAGAGATGAAACATTTAACAAAGATATTTGTAATTATTGCAATCGTCTTGTTCATCGTTGGTTATTATTTACAGGCAACAGGACAAGAAGATTCTGGAATTAAATTACTTATTGCTGCAATTATGTTTATGATTTGTGCTTTTATTAATAGAAGCAATAATAGACGTAAGAAGAGAAATCAAAATCGAAAATAGAGTCAATAAAACTATAGTTAGTGTGGAGCTGAGTCGAATTTAGCAAAGCACTAGCTATATTTTTTTATATTTTAAAACGCAAAATGACTAATGACGAATTGCATTATCAAGTAAAATAATAAAGTGTATGTAATTATAAATTAACACTTTACAAACGTGTATATATTGTATATATTGCGTATATACAGTTGTAGGGGAGGACGTCCATGAAAATACTTTTAAAAAATAGTAGTGAACGACCTATTTATGAACAAATTAAGCAACAAATTAAAGAAAACATTTTAAAGGGCTATGTTGCACCAGGTGAGCATTTACCGTCTATGAGAGAATTAGCACATGATTTAAGTGTTAGCGTGATAACAACAAAGCGTGCATACGAAGATTTAGAAAAAGATGGCTTTGTTTATACTGTTAGAGGAAAAGGTACCTATGTTAAGGAACAAGATAATTCGATTTTAAAAGAAAAACAATTTATTGTTATTGAGTCATTAGCTAAATCAATGAGTAAAGAAGCTAAGACAATAGGCATGTCTTTATCTGAATTACAAGAAATCGTTGAGCTGATTTTTGAGGAGGACGAAGAATGAACGCGATAGAATTGAATGCTGTCAATTATCAGTATAAAGAATTCAAACTAAAGGACGTTTCTTTTCGAGTTCCTCAAGGATTTGTTACTGGATTTATTGGAGCTAATGGCGTTGGTAAAACGACAATCATTAGATTAATTATGGATCTTATAGAACCAGATGAAGGTGAAATTCGCTTATTTGATAAAAGAATGGATCGTCATGCAGTTGAAATAAAAAATAAAATTGGTTTTATTTATTCAGAATTATATTTAAATGATAAGTGGAATGTTAAAAAAATTGAGTCTTATATTGCGCCTTTTTATAGTGAGTGGGATTATGAACGCTTTGATTTTTTTCTTGAAAAATTTAATTTACCTGTAAACAAGAAGATTAAAAGTTTTTCAACAGGTATGAAAATGAAACTATCCATAGCAATAGCATTTAGTCATCATGCAGAGCTATTTATACTTGATGAACCAACCTCTGGTCTCGATCCAATTGTTAGAAATGAAGTGTTAGATGTCATTCAAGAAGAATTAATTGATGAAAAAAATCCGTTTTTATTTCTACACATATCATTTCAGATTTGAAGAAAATTGCTGATTATCTGGTTTATATCAAGGATGGAGAAATCATTTTGAACCAATTTTCAGATGATATTCTAAATCAATATCAAATTGTTAAAGGCGACCCAAATCAACTAGATAATGAATTGATTGATTTAACGCATTACATTGAATATAATCATACGGGTTTTACAGCACTTACGACACATGCTAATGTGTTTAAAGAACTATTTGGTAGTGATGTGGCAATAACGAATCCAACCATCGAAGAACTAATGGTTTACCTCGAAAAAGGGCAACGAAAACATAAACAGTATAGTGATGGAATTATATAGTGGGGAGGCCATTCGATGAAGAATTTACTAATTAGAAATATTAAACTACGTAAATGGACTATCGTTATTTATGCCGTATTATTATTAATATCTCCATTACAATTAATAATCGAAAATCATTCATTGCTTACAAGAATACTTTATTCTTTAGTTGCTATGATTTTACTATTTGTTTCTGTCCTTGATTCAGGACATGTATTTCGACTGAATAGTAAGTTAGGCCACTCAAATGCGTATGATTTTTTTGGTAGTTTGCCAGTATCCAAAAAGGATATGCTTAATGCAAACTATGTAACCTTAATTTTATTTACACTGATTGGGGCTGGAATATTATCACTTTCCCATATTCCTAATTCAAATTTTGCTGCTAGTGGCATTAGTATTGATGTTACTTTACCTTATTCATATATCGCAATTAATTTCTTTGCTATACCTATCGCATTTAAAAAATATTCCGAACAAAAATCTGAAAATATTTCTTATTTAATGTATTTGCTTGTGATGTTATTCATTATTCCAATTGTTGCAGTGCTTATAACATTAGCAGTATTACTCATATTCAAAATTAAGTTAACTGCACTTGATTATTTTGAGCCAGTTTTTAATTATGGCTTTTTAGGCTTAAGTATCATTTTTCTTATAGCTAATTATTTTATACAGTATAAAAAAGTAAATTAACTTTAAAAGGAGGCGCATTTATGCAATTAAAGAATATAACAAAAACATATGGAAATAATAATGTGCTTGACCATATTGATTTTGATTTTGGTCAAAGTCAGATTGTTGGTTTGATTGGTAAAAATGGTGTCGGAAAGACAACCTTAATGAAAGTCATGAATGGAAATATTATCAATTATAAAGGAGACGTCAAATTAGGTAATAAGCAAAATGTTGGTTACTTAATTGAACATCCTAAATTGTATGATAATAAAACAGGTTTATTTAATTTAAAACTTTTTGCTAATGTCCTTGGTAATGGTTTTGATAAAAAATATGCAGATCAAATTATCGATGCATTTGGTATGAGACCCTATGTTAAAAAGAAAGTTAAAAAATACTCTATGGGTATGAAACAAAAATTGGCCATAGCAGTTTCATTAATGAATAAACCAAAGTATTTAATTTTAGATGAACCAACAAATGGTATGGATCCGGATGGTTCAATTGATGTGCTTAAAACAATACAATCGCTTGTTAAAGACTTAGATATGAAAATTTTAATTTCTAGTCATAAACTTGAAGATATTGAATTGATTTGTGATAGAGCCGTATTTTTACGTGATGGTAAGTTCGTGCAAGATGTAAATATGAAAGAGGGCACAGCATCTGATTCTACAGTCATTATATTTGAAAATGAGGATTTTGAAGCTGGATTAGCCTTCTTAAAAGAGCAATATAATGTAGTACAAACGCAAGAAGCTAGTGGCGAAGTGATTATCAATGCACAACGCAGCTATAAAAAAGTACTAAAAGGTTTAGCAAGTGAATCTGTTTTCCCTAAATTTATTGAGACGCGTAAGAGTTCGTTACGTGATACTTACTTCAATATTAATCAGAAAGGTGGCCAATAATGAATAGTTTACAACTCGTAAAATATGATATGTATAGTATTTTTAAAAGTCCATTAACTTACTTAGCGTTACTTTTAACAATTTTACCATTGATTGGTTTTACAATATTATTTGTTCGACAATCAGATGAAATGAATGGTAATACATTACTCTCTATCGGTAGTTGGTTCTTTTCAATTATGGGCTTACTATTTGTAATAAAAACAATTACGCGTGATATTTCACAAGGTACAATTCAGCTTTATATGAATAAAACATCAAGCCGTATTGGTTATGTAATAGCTAAAGTAATTTCTATCATACTTATTGCGATACTGATTACAGCAGTTCTTGTGGGATTTGTACTTATTGTGCAAGGTGTAGTTGATGGGAAGAACATTACTACTAGTAAAGCTTTTGAATTACTATGGTTCTTCTTAATGTTCCATTTATTCTTTGGTTTATTACTTTATTTATTTTCACTTATTGTGCCTAAGACAGCACTTATTTTTACACTAGGCATATTTTTAGTATTAATTGTTCCTTTCGCAGAACCATTTTTACCAATGATTCCTAAAATTGGTGATAATATTCAAGATTCATTAAAGTATATACCTTTTAGTTATTTAACTTCAAAAACAACTTCTGGGGACTATACATTCACAAATTGGCAATGGTTTATTACTTCAGCTTCAATTGTAATTTTATTTATTGTAAATATTTTCTATGTTTCTAAGAAAGATATTTAAAATAATAACCGATAAGTAAGTCAATATATAAAAGACGTATGAATTTGCGGTTAGTCTCAGCATCATTCATACGTCTTTTTACTATTTAATGATTAATTTATCTAAAATGGAGTCATATACATATTTCCAAAGTTGAGAATCTGTTTTATAACGATTCGTCATAATTTTATGTGCTTCTGCAGACTTATCTTCAAAGGTAGGATCATCTTTTGAAGGGACATCTGAACGTGTATCTTCAACAAAATGTTGAACTTGTCTAGCACGGGGACCCCAAACCGTTTCTTGTTCAAAATTATCATTAAGGAATACAAAAATAGGTATTGAACGTGCAGTACCATTTGTTAAATACTGATCAATTAAATCAGTGTTCTCATCACGATGGAAAACGCGAACTTCTAAATTTAAAGCTTCACTAATATGTTTTAAGATAGGTACATTCATCATGGCATCGCCACACCAATCTTCCGTGATAACTAACACTTTTGAATAATTTAATGATTTAATTTTTTCAATACGATCATCATTTAATGGTAAAGAGAAAGAATTGTAAATAGATAAGACATTCTCTTTGTTTTCAGTCATGACCTCGATATATTGATCAAGTGGTTGACTGTTTTTGAAATATGTTTCTAAACTTGTCATAATATTTCCCCCTTTAGCTTATTAGATATTATTATATCAATTATTTTATATGAAAGAAAATTTTAAATACTTTGAAAAGTTATGCATTTTACGACATTCTTTTAAGATGAAAGAGACTATTGTGTATGCTATATTGATTAAGTAAATGGAGTTGAAGGAAAGTGAATTTTCATAAAATAAATAAATGGCTAGTATGGAGTGTTTTTATGTTAATGGGAATAGCTACATTATTCATTGTAAGTTACATAAAAAATGAACATACTACAGATTTATCTCGTATTACCATTGATGACATGCAATTAAATGCAAAAATAGACAAAGATAAATTTATAGAAGATGACGAAATTCTTTTAAAAAAACACAATTTATACACTAAACATAATCAACCTAATTTAGTATTTAAAGTGAATAAAGGTAATTCAAAAATAAAGGGTATGACATTAATTAAAAACACTGATGTTAATACAAACTTTGGTGGGAAAATTGAAGGGAATATTCAAGATGTTGTACATCATTTAGGAAGTAGCTATAAACAAAAGAAATTACGCGATGCCTATCGTTTAATGATATATTATGATAAAGATAATCATATAAAGTTATCTATTATATACAAACATGATAAAATAAAAAAGATTGAAGTTTACTCAAAATAATAATTAAAGAATGGTGATTTTATTGGATAATTACCATTCTTTAATTTTACATAATTTAAGAAATAGACTTTAGAATTTGAATGGTGGTAGATATTTTGGATAAAATCACTTTTTTAAATGAACTTGAACAAGAGCTCGATAATTTACCTAGGGCTGAGCGAGATAAAGTGATGTATGAATATGAACAATATTTTTTTGAGCAAGAAAGTGAAGGTAAAAATGAATATCAAATTATTGGGGCTTTAGAACCACCTAAAAAAATAGGTAAAGAAATAAATGCTAGAAGTGCAATTGTATCTGCTGAATACCGGACCAATGCTAGGACAATTTTAAGAGCAATCATGGCTTCGTTAGGTATGGGCATTTTATCCTTAGTGATTATACTGATTCCAATGATATTTGTCGGTGGATTTATGTTGATATTGTTATGTGCTGCAATGGTTTTAGTTATAAGTCCGTTACTCTTAATCATACATGGATTACTGAACAGTATGTTTAGTTTGGCTATTAGTAATTATTTATTTGCATTTGCATTTAGTGGTTTAGGTATTGTCTTATTTGTAATTATTGCGAAGTTGGCTGAACTGGTGTATCGATTAATATTAAAATATTTACGCTGGAATATTAGAACGATTAAAGGAAGTGCAGAAGAATGAAGAAATTATTTTTGAGTGGTTTTAGTTTGTTCATTGTCTGTTTTCTTCTAGGATGTATAACGTGGTTTGGCTTTGAAAAACAAAATAATAAAATTAATACCATAGATAAAAACATTACTGATAAATCGATCGACTCTTTAAATATAAAAGGGATATCAACTAAAGTTAATATCACAAAAGGTGACAAATTTACAGTGCGTTACAAGGGGCAAAATAAGGTAGATATCAATCAAGAAGGTAATGAGTTAAGTGTTCATGAAACCAATGAAAAAGTAGATAAGTACGGTTTGAATTTTAATCCCTTTAGGCAGATACATGCTGAAATTAATATCACAATGCCAAGTGAAAAAATGGATGATTTGTATGTTTCTAATAGAGTTAATAAAGTGAATATACAGAACTTAGATATCGAAAGTGCTAATTTATCAATGCCTGAAACTGGTGCAGCACGTGTTTTCATTAAGAATTCATCAATTAAAAAATTAATATACAGAGGTATAAAATCCACAGTTCACTTTAATAGCAGTGAGATCTTGAACGCAGATATAAAAACTAAAAATGCCAGTATTATCGGAAAGCAATCTCTAATTAAAGATTCGGTACTATCTGCGAAACAGGGTAATATCAATTTAAGTGATATGGATATTGACTCTGCTTTTAAAGCGTCAACACAACATGGGGATATAAAGATGTCGTACAATCAAGCACCGGATAATACTTTGCTGAAATTAAACCCAGAAAAAGGGAAAGCCAACGTTAATAACAAAACTTTTGCAAATGATAGAGTAGGCGCTGGTAATCATGTATTGGAATTCTATACATTAAATGGGGATATTTATATAAATTAAATGAGCGAGTGGGATAGAAATCAAAGTATGCAAGATTTCTTAATCCCACTCTTTTTTTCCTTTTGATATTAATATGTTGCAAAGGTTAATTCGGTATCAATTTGACCTGTGAGTTCGTTTATGTTCAAAGATTCACCATTCAACCATTGTTGAAAGTCAATTTCCACAGGTGCCTTATTCTCACCTAAAGTAATATGAGCGGTTAGCGATTGAGGTTCATACATACTTGTGTGTATCGTGCCAGACCAACTTTTAAATAATTTACTGTAAATTTCAAATTCAGGGTTATTAAAAAGTTTGAAAGCATCCATTTTCCCTAATTGAGCAGGTGTTTGTTTAATTAACCTATCTAAACGCTCTGTTGATTCTTTTGTATAATTTCTATTTTCATGCGTTAATAATTTAAAGTGATTTGTACAAGTATGATCATAACGCACATCGATGGAACGTGGTGTAACTTCAATGATTGCGTGGTTTAAATATTTATCCATAACAATGTAGCTAAATGAACTTCTATGAGGTATTTCTTTTAATAATTTAATAGCTTCAGGAACATCTTTACAGTACTGTAATACAAGTCTGCCAATCATGTAGCATACAAAGCCGTCACCGGGATGTTTACGATGCATAAAATTATACCCCATTGCTAATCCAGCCTCATTCATGCCATCCATTCTACCCGTGACACGAGATGTTGGCCCAATTTGAGCTAAACCACCATCATTGGGTTGAAACAATAAATAGCGACCATCATATGTGGCAGGGTGATAATCATAATTACGTACCATATAATCGTTACCTAAATAGACAGTGCAACCGCTATTTTTCAAAGGTGTAAAGCGGTAATGGGCAAAATTTAAAATCATTTGACGTGTAGGTAAATTAAGCACTTCCTGCATACCTCTGATTTCTTCCCAGATTTGAGGTGCGTAGGTTTGAAAAATATCATAAGTCTCTTTGATGTGAATATCAAAGCGTGGCATACGTTTTTTCCATTCTTGTTCTCTATTTTTTAATAGTGGTGTATGTTGCATCCATTGTGCAGTTTGTACACCTAGGTCGAAATGTGAACCACGATGCGTTAAAATATCTGATTTTACTTTTTGCATTTCAAAATCTCCTATGTTTAAAGTGTAGTCTTACAAAATTGTAACTTTAATGTAACGTAGTGTTAATTGCATTACAGGGTACTAGACCTTATCATTAAGAATAACAACGACGACTGATTAAGGAATTATACTTTTAATGAGGTGATTGTTAATGGCTAACTATTATGATGCTATTAAAGATGCAGTATCCACTTGGTGGAGATAAATCAAATTACGATGGGAGTGAGCCTGATATATTCAGATCACTCTTTTTTGTTTAAACCACCTTCAATGATAGTGATAGCGCAAATTTCTATCAATTAAGCATAATCACTGGAATGTTTATGAATCTATATATATTAAAAGCAAAACAAGTTTGAATTTTTTCATGTTCATGATTATGTTTAAATGCTTATAAACGTAATACGCATGTTTATCTGAATATTAAAGTAGTAAGAACCTTTGGTAGATAACAATTTTTTTATGTTTTGTTGAAGCATTAATACAATAATATCATAAAATTACGACTTTCATATGTTGATTTAAATTAATGAAAAGTGGGTATATATTTATTGATGTAATCAAATATGCTATCATTAATAATAGTGATGTTAATAATTTATTGAGGTGAAACAGAATGTGGAATTTTATTAAAGGTTTATTTAAATTTGTATTCGGTACAATCCTAACTGTATCATTAGCAGCAGGCATTGGTGCAGTTGTATTTGCTTATATTTTCAAAAAAGACTTTGAAGATATCGAAAGCAAAACAAAAGAAATTATTTCAGATATCGAATCTAATAATTAATTGATTGAAAATGAATAGGTTTTTTACTTTGAACTGTCGATAACATTATCGACAGTTTTTTATGCTATTCATATCGCTTGTATGCCCTATAGAATACTTGACTATGCTTAAATATGGTTGGCTAACTAGTTATCTATCGTGATTTTTGTAATATCAAAAAGGGACAATTTGATTGTGTTTGAAGTTTTTAAAAGGTATCCTTCTAAAAACATTTGCGTCATATCTATATTTTTAATTTTAACAGTTATATTTTCTAGCCATCCGTCTTTATAATATTCAATATGTACAAAAGTATCTGAATGTAAGGCTTGATGGAGTTGTAAATTAAGTTCGTTTAGCTGGTCATCTGACAGTATTGGACGATCAATTTTATTTTGATCTATTAAATATTGTTGAATACTTTCGAATTGTTCAGGTAAAGTAGCAAAGGGCGCCCATTTGACCATGCCACGGCCTTGCGGTATGTTGGGATTCAACTGTTCTCTAGGTATTTTTCTATAATCTGTTTCTTGATTCTTGTAGTCATTCACTTATTATCACTCCAATCAGTATATATCCATTATACGAACATACGTTCTATTTTTCAAGTGGTTAAATCATTATATTGTCTTTTGCCCAAAATCTTTATTAAAATATGAGTATAATAATATGGAGGGGTTTACATGACGACAACAGGTTATATTGGAACATATACAAAAAAAGAAGGTAAAGGGGTTTACCGATTCCAACTAGATGAAGAAACTGGCAAGATAACGGAAGTTAAAACAGGTTATGAACTAGAAGCATCAACATATGTAAATCAACATAATCATTTTTTATATGCTGTAACTAAAGAAGGCGATGATTGTGGTATTGCTAGTTTGAAAATAGAGTCAGATGGTACATTAAGTCTGATTAACAAATGTCTAGCGTCAACTGCTGGAAATGGTTGCTATGTATCTGCATCACCGGATGGAAAATATATATTCGAAGCAATTTATGGTGCTGGTTTAGCAAGAATTTATGAAGCAAATCCAGAAACAGGAGAAATTGTTCGTCTAATACAAGAATTAGCGCATGATTATCCAACTGGTCCTTCTGAAAGACAAGAGCAACCACATGTCCATTATCTCAACACAACACCAGATGAAAAATATGTTGTGGCAATGGATCTAGGTACAGATAAAGTGATTACGTACGAATATGGAGATGACGGTTTAAAAGTATACGATACTATAGATTTTGAGCCTGGAGATGGCCCAAGACATATTACGTTCCATGAAAATGGAAAACATGCTTACGTTGTACATGAGTTATCAAATATCGTAAGTACTTTAAAATATGAGAATGGTCATTTTACTGAAATCGAAAGACATTTAACAATTCCAGAAAACTTTGATGGTGATACTAAATTGGCAGCAGTGAGAATATCGCATGATCAAAATTTCTTATATATAAGTAATCGCGGTCATGATAGTCTTGCTATATTTAAAGTAGGAGACGAGGGTGCAACAATTTCATTAGTAGACATCGTTAAAAGTGGTGGAGAATTTCCACGTGACTTCAATATAACTGAATCTGATGATTATTTAGTTTGTGCACACCAAGAAGGCGATTATGCTCTGACCGTTTTTAAACGTGATAAAGTTACTGGAAACATAGAAATCGTTGATAATCAAGAAACGGCACCAGAAGGTGTTTGTGTACAGTTTCTAAGATAATATACTTTGCATTTTTATTATGAATGGTGTTATAATGCAGTTAACAAATAGTGTACTAACATGATAAACACCGAGCCCGGTAGCTACTACGAATAGCTATCGGGCTCTTTTTGGTGTATTGGCACTGCCGTCGTCAGTCACGATTATTCAGCCAATAAGAAAATAATGTGACAATAACACCTACTACGATAGGTGCTATAAACGTTACAAATAGTGTAATGCACATGATGTCACCTCCTTCCATGCTAAAATCAGCACAGAAGTAGAACGACGACTTTTCAATTATATCATTTGTAGCATCTTAACCATAGAAGATAAAAGGGGATGTTTGTTTAAAATTGTCGATGACATAAAATAGGAAAGTAATCATGAAATAGAAAATAATATGCTTAAGAACATCCAGGCCAATACTTAAGTAGTGACTATATAACATAAATGAGAGTGGAACAGAAATTATAAAATAAAGATTTCTGTTCCACTCTCATTAGCTACAGTTTATAGCCCAAGCCTATAAAAAGGTGTTTATTATTTATTGAAAAATGTTTTAATATACTTAAATTTTCCTTTGTAAGGTGGAAAGAGTAGGCTTGACTCTAATCGAGTTGATTTAAATATATAAGATTTATCATGACTGAATGTGTCAAAACTAAATTTGCCGTGATATTGACCAATACCGGAAGCACCAACACCACCGAATGGTAAGTTTGGATTTGCTAATTGCATCAATGTATCGTTGATAGCACCGCCACCAAAAGAAATTTCATTTAGAACACGTTCTGTTGCGTTTTCATCTTCACTGAATAGGTAAAGGCTGAGTGGCTTGGGTTTCGTATGAATTAAATCAATCGCTTCATCAAAATCGTCATAAGTAATAATTGGTAGTATAGGACCGAAAATTTCACCTTCCATAATTTTATCATTAAATGTAATACCATCTAATAAAGTAGGTCCGATATAGTTTTCAGCTGAATCAGAATGGCCACCAAAAACAATTTCCGATTTGTGTACACCTAATAAATCGTTTAAACGGTCAAAATGCGTTTGATTTACGATACGTCCAAAGTCAGGACTTGCTTGTATTTCTTTACCATAAAATTCTGTTATTGTATTTTTTAAAGCTTTAATCAAGTCTTCTTTGACTTTATGGTTTACAAGAACATAATCTGGAGCGACACATGTTTGGCCAGCATTAGTGAATTTACCAAAACTGATGCGTTCACTAGCGACTTTGATATTAGCGGTTTCGTCTACGATGACAGGTGATTTGCCACCTAATTCTAAAGTGACAGGTGTTAAATTGGTACTTGCTGCTTGATAAACAATTCTTCCAACGCGTTCGCTTCCGGTGAAAAAGATATAATCGAAGGGTAAATGAATCAGTGACTGTGTAGTATCGGCGTCACCTTGGCAAATACTGATGTATTCAGGGTCGAACACATCTTCAATAATATTTTTTACAACTGCTGACACATGTGGCGTGAATTCCGAAGGTTTAATGATTACAGTATTGCCTGCAGCTATAGCACCTATAAGCGGTTCAATAAGCAATTGGAATGGATAGTTAAATGGCCCAATAATTAGTACTGTGCCATATGGTTCTTTAACAATATAACTTTTGGTAGGAAACATATAAAGCGGTGTATTAACCTGTTTCTTTTTAGCCCAGTTTTTTAATTCTTTACGAGCCGTTTTGATATTTTTTAAAGTAAAGCCGATTTCTGTTGCATAGGCTTCTACTTTGTTTTTACCTAAATCTTCTTGAAAAGCATTTAATAATGCATCTTCATGATTTTTAATACTTTTGCTTAGGAGCTTTAGTTGTTTTTTTCTGAATTTAAGATCCTTGGTCGCATGTGTATTAAAATATTGTTTACTATTATGGAAAGTTTGTTCTATTGAATTCAAATGTATTCCTCCTAGTACGAATGGGTGTCCAATATACTTATATTGATAAAAAACTGGAACATATCAACTATGTCCCAGTATAATGAATTGTAAAAACTTAATATGTTGAATAAATTGTACGAAGTGTTGTGTTAATAAAGATGTATTACTTCGTTAATGCTTCTGTAATTTGTGGTACAACTTGTTTTTTACGTGAAACGACACCTGGTAAGAAGGCAGTATTATTATCAAGTGTTACATTGAAGGCAACGCCGACTTTATCTTTTTCGGCGCCAACAACAAGAATTTTAGAATCACTATTAATAATGTCAGTAACAACTAATACAAATAAATCATATTTTTCATTGGCGCTTACTTCAAGCATTTCTTTTTCTAATTCTTCTTGGCGTGCAAATACTTCATCAATATCTACTGTATTTACTTGACCAATACGTGTAACAAAATCTCCCATATTAAATGATTTTGCGTCCATAGATAAAATATCAGAAACAGATTTATCTTTTGTAGAAGCACCAGCTTTTAACATTTCTAAGCCATATGATTCTAAATCAACATTAGCAATTGATTT
Organism: Staphylococcus sp. LKG4-2; assembly: GCF_050955665.1. Taxonomy (NCBI): domain Bacteria; kingdom Bacillati; phylum Bacillota; class Bacilli; order Caryophanales; family Staphylococcaceae; genus Staphylococcus; species Staphylococcus sp. LKG4-2. The sequence continues at coordinate 1,127,772 of NZ_CP194532.1, forward strand.
TAATGCTTCTGCAGCTTGTACATCTTGCTCAGTACAAGTAGGTGATTTGAATAATAGACTATCTGAAATAATTGCAGATATCATTAAACCAGCAATTTCAGGTTTGATTTCAAATCCACGTTCTTTATACATTTTGTATAAAATTGTTGCAGTACAGCCAACTGGTTCAGCACGGTAATATAAAGGTGCTGCAGTTTCAAAGTTAGCTATTCTGTGATGATCGACAACGTGTTGAACAGCTGCATCAGCAATTGAATCAGCACTTTGTTGGAATTCATTATGGTCAACTAAAATGACATTTTGATCGGCTAAATCATCATTTAGTAACTCTGGTGCAGTTACATTAAAATGATCTAAAGCGTATTGTGTTTCAGGGCCTACTTCGCCTAAACGGTATGCAGTAGCCTCAGCATTACCTGTTTGTTGTTCAAAATCTGCCATGATAATAGCAGATGAAATTGCATCTGTATCTGGATTTTTATGTCCGAAAATATAAGTTTTTGCCATATCTAAATTCTCCTTATTTTAAGTAGTTAATGTTATTCTAGCATGATTTCGCATTGTTATTCTACTTCAGCACCTAGTGAATTTTTAAAATGATCTAATGCCCACTCGTGACCTGAAGGATTAAAGGAAGCGACACCTCTATGTGAAATGGAAATACCATATCCTAAGTTGTATGCGCTGATTGCAGTATGGAGTACACAAATATCCGTACAAACGCCAACGATTTCTAAATGATTAATATTTCGCTCACGCAACATTAAGTCTAAAGGTGTACCGCAAAATGAATCATAACGTGTTTTATCTAAATAGTGGATATGATCGTTAAATAAAATATTTTGATAAATATCATTTACTTTACCATAAAGTTCACGACCAAATGTACCGATGATATTATGTGGTGGAAACAACTTACTTTCAGGATGATATTTATTTTCTTCATAATGCAAATCCATCATAAAAAAGATATCAGATTGCTTTTTGTTATAAACTTCGATTCTTTCCACTATGTAGCTTTCAATTTGTTGACCTGGAAGTCCACAAGTTAATTTTCCATTTTCAGCTACAAAATCATTTGAATAGTCTACTACAATTAACGCACTTTTTTTCATATTATGGTTACACTCCCAATATTAAATATAATAGTAATTATATACTAAGATGATAAATCATTAAAGATATAGTAAACGCGTTTAAAAAAACATATTTATGTTAATTATTAAGTAATAACGATGAAAGGAACTGGCCTATGATTATTAATGCAAAACAATTTGGTTTAAAAGGGGAACACAAATGGGCAGATACACGTGCAATGCAAAAAGCACTCAATTATGCAAAGAAAAATAAAGGAACAACGATATATGTGCCTCAAGGAGAATATCATATTCGCAAGCCGCTTGTGATATATGAGGCAACAACATTACTTTTAGATGATAAAGCAATTTTAAAAAGATGCGGTAAAGATACATTATTGAAAAACGGACGTCGTTTTAAATCGTATTATGGTTATAACGGAAATAGTCATATTCATATAGCAGGTGGCACGTTTGATATGAATGGGTACGACTACCCTTATAATAATACGACGATGTGCATGGGACATGCATGTGACGTTCAAATTGTGGATGTTACTTTTAAAGATGTGGTTGGAGGACATTGTTTGGATGCATGTGGAGTGAACGGTTTGTACATCAATCAATGCAAGTTCTTAGGTTTCAATGATCCGGATGGCACAAGATTTTTTTCTGAAGCGGTGCAGTTAGATATACAAGTTTCAGGTGCTTTTCCAAAATTTGGTGCAACTGATGGGACAATTACGAAGAATGTCATAATAGAAAATTGCTATTTTGGTAATTCAGAAACACCCGGTATGCAACCTTGGAACCGAGCAATTGGTTCTCATGCAAGCCGTTATCATAAATACTATGACAATATTCATATTCGCTATAATGTTTTTGAAAATATGAAACAATATGCACTCACACCATTGAAAAATAAAAATACGTATATTCACCATAATGTTTTTAAAAATTGTGAGGGCGGTATACGCTTTTTAGCTGTAAAAGATGGGAAAAATGCGAAAGATATGAAAGGTAATGAAAGGGGGACACAAGCAGGAAACAATTTAAATATTTTCCAAAATCAATTTATAGGAGAAATGCGTAAAGAAGCTATACGTATTCAAAGTTATAATAATATCAAACATGAAAATATCGTTATAGCAAAAAATGAATTTGATCATGAGTCACAAAGCGTGTATTTAAAGGATATCAAACATCTTTACATATCTAACGAAGCCGATATCAGATTCAAAAAAGTAAATATAGATTGATTATCATTTGTAAATTGAATAATAAATAATGGTGATGTAAACGATTTAAAATTATAAACCAATTTGAAATATATTATGTTATACTCTAATGAATTATTGTGAATATTCTGATAATAATTTAAAGGGGGAGCTTGATGAATAATTTAAATAAAGGGGATATGAGAAGGTCGCAGTATTTGATGTTTTTCTCAAATAAAAAAGAGAATAAATCTTATAATGTTGGTCAATTAGTAGGGTTAATTTTAGGTCCTTTGCTCTTTGTACTAACATTGTTGTTATTTCAACCTGACAATTTATCTGATAAAGGTGTATTTGTCTTAGCTATCACATTATGGATTGCCACTTGGTGGATTACCGAAGCGATTCCAATTGCTGCTACAAGTTTATTACCTTTGATATTACTTCCAGTTGGTCATGTGCTCAATCCAGAAGAAGTATCTGCTCAATATGGTAATGACATTATTTTCTTATTTTTAGGGGGCTTTATTCTAGCTATTGCAATGGAAAGGTGGAATCTACATACTCGGGTAGCGCTCCGAATCATTAATACATTAGGTACGAGTACAGGAAGAATATTATTAGGCTTTATGATAGCAACCGGTTTTTTATCCATGTTTGTTTCGAACACTGCAGCGGTTATGATTATGATACCTATTGGTTTAGCAATTATTAAAGAAGCAAATGAATTGAAACACGGAGATACAAAACCTGAAAGTATTTCTAAATTTGAGCAAGCATTAGTCTTAGCGATAGGTTATGCGGGTACGATTGGTGGTTTAGGTACATTAATTGGAACACCACCATTAATTATATTAAAGGGGCAATATCAATCAGCTTTTGGTGAAGAAATTAGCTTTGCAAAATGGATGATTATTGGTGTACCAACAGTCATCGTCTTACTGTTTTTAGTTTGGATATATATTCGTTACATTGCGTTTAAACATGATATGAAAACATTGCCAGGTGGGCAAGATTTAATTAGAAAAAAATTAAGTGAACTTGGAAAAATGAAATATGAAGAGAAAGTAGTATTGATTGTATTTTTACTTGCTAGTTTTTTATGGATAACACGAGAATTTTTATTAAAGCATTGGACATTCACTTCAGAAGTTGCTGATGGGACGATTGCCATGTTTATATCTGTCTTATTATTCTTAATTCCTGCTAAAAATAAAGAAAAGCATAAACGTATTATAGACTGGGAAGTAGCTAAGGATTTACCATGGGGAGTATTAATTTTGTTTGGTGGCGGTTTAGCACTAGCAAAAGGTATCTCAGAAAGTGGTTTAGCGAATTGGCTAGGAGAACAATTAAAGTTAATTGAAGGTGTCAGCCCATTGGTTATTGTGCTTGTAATTACAATTTTTGTCTTATTCTTAACTGAAATCACATCCAATACAGCTACAGCTACAATGATATTACCGATCTTAGCCACATTATCTGTCGCAGTTAATGTGCACCCATTGTTACTCATGGTTCCTGCTGCTATGGCAGCAAATTGTGCATATATGTTACCAGTAGGAACGCCTCCGAATGCCATTGTATTTGGCACTGGCAAAATCAGTATCAAAAAAATGGCATCGGTTGGTTTTTGGGTGAATTTATTAAGTATTGTCGTAATCGTGTTGGTTGTATACTTCTTAGTGCCACCTGTTTTAGGTATAGATGTTACACAACCATTGCCATTGAAATAAAAGAAGCGTTTGTAACAAAACTTTGTTACAAACGCTTCTTTTCATATTCAACATGATAACAAGATGAAGTTTTGCTATGAAAACATCTAAACAGTTGTATGGGACAGTTACTAGCAAGAATTAATTGAGTTTATTAAAGGTACCTATAATCGTGACTTGAAAGTCTAAAGTATTAAGTATCTTTATCACTTTTGAAAGGTCTTCGGAAATAGGTGTGTCTGCTTGAACGAAAAAGTGATACATACCTAATTGCGTTTTTAATGGACGAGATTCAATCCAAGACAAGTTAATATTAAATAATACAAACGTATTTAATATACTGGCTAATAGACCTGGTTTATCAAATTTCGGTGTAATTAATAACATCGTGTCGGTTGCTTGTTCGATGTGTTTTGGTTGATTACTGACGACTAGGAAACGAGTGACGTTATGTGGATAATCTTCAATATTTTGTGCAATTGATGTATAGCCATAAGCTTCACCGCTACCTAAAGGTGCGATTGCACCAACATTTTGTGAAATTTTATCTAAACTTTTAATTGTACTGTCTACATAAGCAATATCAAATCCATGCGCTTGTATATATTGGCTGGTTTGACTAATAGCAGGCCCAATTGAGTATACTGTTGAAATATCATTTACGGTTGCGTTTTCTGAACCATATAAAGCAAATTGTATATCTAAATGAAGTTCACTTTGTGCATATATATTCTGTTGTGTTAATGCGTCGGCTACGATATTAATCGTACCTTCTATTGAATTTTCTATAGGCACAACAGCAATACTTTGACTATCTTCTGAAACAGATGCGACGACTTCGTATAAATTAGATTTTGGAACAAATTCAATTTCTGATTCTGATTTATATTGTGTCGCAGCTAAATAAGAAAATGTGCCCTTTGGTCCTAAATAATAAAGTTTCATGTAATGTAACCCCTTGTTTATCTAAATATAGTGAATCATTTAATGGAATGGACAACCTGAGTCTTCGGTTTTTTTATAAAAGAAATTAGGTTCTTTCATCACATTTTTGTATCCGTGATGATAATTGGGCACCAATGTGGGAGACAAAGAGGGTGCTAACCAAGACCATTTACCAGTAACTTCTCTATCGTGTTTCGTTTCATTCATTTCGAATCTTTCAAATTGTTTAGATGCTGTTAAATGATCGACGATAGAGACGCCAGCATTTTTAAAAGAATGATACACAGCATCGTTTAATTCAACCAATGCACGATCTTTATTGAAAGAATTATTTTTAAGTGTATCAAATTCAAATGCTTCTGCAACACTTTCTAACAAATTATAGCGATAGACATCAGTAAAATTACGAACGGCAATTTCATTTACCATATACCAACCGTTAAATGGCGCAGTAGGATAAGTGATGCCACCAATTTTTAAATCCATACTTGAAATAATAGGGACGGCATACCATTTTAAACCGAGTTGTTGCAGTTTGGGAAATCTGTCATGTGTAATAGATACTTCTTTAATTAAATTTTTAGGGTATTCATGATATTTTATTTTGCTATTCGGCATTTTGTAAATTAAGGGCAAAATATCAAAATGTGTATACTGACCTTGCCATCCAAGATGTTGTGCTAATTTGGTAATCTTTTTCTCAGCTGGATCTCCACATGTTTCGTACCCTGCGTATCTAATTAATTGATTGTTATAAATTTGCGGGGGGTTATCTTTTGAGAAAATTGTGATGTAAGGTTTGATTCTTCCATTATTAGTCGCAATGTCAATATGGTTTTCAATTGCTTCTATAAATTCATCTTCACTTTGTATGTGTCTTGCATCAGACACAGTTAAAGAATCCCAAAAAAATCGTCCGATACAACGATTGGAATTTCTCCATGCCATTTTGGCTCCATAATTCAATTCTTCAAATGTATGCTCATAAGTGCCAGTAGAAAGGATAGCTGACTCAATTTCAGCAATTCGTTCTGTTATTTTATTTTTATCATAATTTAATTCATTATACATGGTTTCTATAAAAGACTTAGCTTCATTTAGCATTAAAAACACCTCATAAATATTATATATCATTTTTAAATTTATAAAATGATAAAACATATAACTGTCATGACTTTGTCGTTAACCATGTCACATTTTAAACAAATTTTAAATAAATAACTGATATCTTTACTTCTATTTTGAATTCGTAAATCAGTCCTATTTAAAGTGCTAACAATACTTCATTTATGCTAAAATGATGGAAAAGCTGATTGGAGAGATGGTTGTGTACCAATATGAAGATGATACATTAGTGTTGCATAATGATTTATATCAAATAAATATGGCAGAAAGTTATTGGGATGATGGGATCCATGAGCGTATGGCAGTGTTTGATCTATATTTTAGAAGTATGCCATTCGATAGTGGGTATGCAGTGTTTAATGGATTAAAACGTGTTATCGAATATATTAATAGTTTTCATTTTTCAAAGTCAGATATTGAATATTTAAAATCAATAGGGTATCAAGACGACTTCTTAAATTATTTGAAAAACTTGAGTTTTACTGGAAGCATACGTTCAATGCAAGAAGGAGAACTTTGCTTTGGAAATGAGCCATTGCTTAGAGTAGAAGCACCACTCATCCAAGCTCAATTGATAGAAACAATGCTTTTAAATATTGTTAATTTTCATACATTAATTACGACAAAAGCAAGCAGAATTAGACAAGTTGCACATGATGATATGTTAATGGAATTTGGTACGCGCCGAGCGCAAGAAGCAGATGCAGCATTGTGGGGAGCTAGAGCTGCATATATAGGAGGCTTTAACTCAACTAGTAATGTACGCGCTGGTAAGTTATTTGGGATACCTGTTTCAGGGACGCATGCGCATGCGATGGTTCAAACATATGGTGATGAATACATAGCATTCAAAAAGTATGCTGAGAGACATCAAGATTGTGTGTTTCTAGTAGATACCTTCCATACATTAAAATCTGGTGTGCCAACAGCGATTAAAGTTGCTAAAGAATTAGGCGATAAGATTAATTTTGTTGGTATTCGACTAGATTCAGGTGATATTGCCTACCTCTCAAAAGAAGCACGACGTATGTTAGACGAAGCAGGATTTACTGATGCAAAAATTATTGCATCTAATGACTTAGATGAACAAACGATTACGAGTTTAAAATCGCAGGGCGCTAGAGTAGACTCTTGGGGTGTAGGAACTAAATTAATCACGGGTTACGATCAACCAGCATTAGGTGCTGTTTATAAACTCGTTGCTGTAGAAGACAGTGATGGATCATACGTTGACCGCATTAAGTTATCAAATAATGCAGAAAAAGTAACGACACCAGGTAAGAAAAAGGTGTATCGCATAATTAATAAAAAAACGAATAAGGCAGAAGGAGATTACATTACTTTAGAACATGAAGATCCATACGATGAATCGCCTTTGAAATTATTCCACCCAGTACACACATATAAAATGAAATTCATAAAATCATTTATTGCTAAAGACTTACATCATGACATCTTCATAGATGGAGAACTTGTATATGATTTACCAAATGAAAATGAAGCACAAGCCTATTTGAAAGATAGTCTCGCATATTTATGGGACGAGAATAAACGTCACTTAAACCCACAGGAATATCCGGTTGATTTAAGTACGTTATGTTGGGAAAATAAACACAAACGTATCTTTGAAGTTGCAGAACATGTTAAAGAGATGGAGGAAGAAAATGAGTAATTTACAAGATATAGTTGTGAAAGAAATGAAAGTGAAACCATCGGTTGAAAGTAAAAGTGAAACACGACATATTATCCAATTTATAAAAAACTATGTTCAATCGCATTCGTTTATTAAATCTTTAACACTAGGTATTTCTGGTGGTCAAGATTCAACTTTAGCAGGTAAATTATGTCAATTAGCAGTAAACGAACTGAAAGAGGACGGCAATGATTGTGAATTTATAGCTGTTAAACTCCCTTATGGTGAGCAAAAAGATGCTGCAGAAGTAGAAGATGCGTTAACTTATATCCAACCAGACAAAATTATAACTGTAAATATTAAACCAGCTGTGGATCAAAGTATTCAGTCGTTGAAAGAAGCTGGTGTGAATCTAACAGATTTTCAAAAAGGCAATGAAAAAGCAAGAGAACGGATGAAAGTTCAATTTTCTATTGCTTCTAAACAAAAAGGGATTGTCGTTGGTACAGATCATTCCGCTGAAAATGTCACAGGCTTTTACACAAAATATGGAGATGGGGCTGCAGACATTGCACCTTTATTTGGTTTGAATAAGCGCCAGGGTAAACAGCTCTTAGCGTATTTAGCAGCGCCTAAGCATTTGTATGAAAAAACGCCAACCGCTGATTTGGAAGATGACAAACCACAATTGCCTGATGAAGAAGCATTGGGTGTAAGTTATGATGATATTGATGATTATCTAGAAGGCAAATCTGTATCAAGTGAATCTAAAGAAATAATAGAAAATCATTATATAAAAAATGCGCATAAACGAGAATTAGCTTATACAAGATACACATGGCCTAAAAATTAATTTAATTCCGATAACTTTTTAGTGACAAACGAAATCATAGTTGATAAAATTACTTGAATTTAATGTAAGAGAAAGGAAAATGGTCATGTCAGTAATAACATCTAATCCATGGTTAATGGTTTTAGCAATTTTTATTATAAACGTTGCTTATGTGACGTGTCTTACAATGAGAACAATCTTAACACTTAAAGGATATCGCTATGTAGCTGCTATTGTCAGTTTCTTAGAAGTACTTGTATATGTTGTTGGATTAGGTATGGTCATGTCTAGTTTAGATCAAATTCAAAATGTGTTCGCATACGCTTTTGGATTTTCAATTGGTATCATAGTAGGCATGAAGATAGAAGAAAAACTTGCGCTTGGCTACACAGTTGTAAATGTGACATCATCAGAATACGAGTTAGACTTACCGAGACAATTAAGAGATTTAGGTTATGGTGTAACCCACAATACAGCATATGGTCGAGATGGCAAACGCTTAATATTACAAATTTTAACGCCAAGACGTTTCGAATTTAAATTAATTGATACCATTAAGCAAATCGATGAAAAAGCATTTATTGTGGCATATGAACCACGTCAAATACACGGTGGTTTCTGGGCGAAAGGTGTTAGAAGTAAAAAACTTAAGCAATACGATACGGATGAAGTTGAAAGTATATGAAAAAACAGCAAAAATTTAAAGTCGCAGATAACGAGACGATTCAAGATTGCTTACAACGTATGCGTGAAGCGGGGTATGCGCCGGTCAAACGGTTCGAAAAGCCAATTTATAAAGAGAATAAAGATGGCAGTTTAGAAGTATTGAAGCAAGAAATTGAATTTGTAGGAAAAATGATAGAGCAATAATTTATGAACCGTTATGGATCATCGTATCCGTAGCGGTTATTTTTGGAATGTGTAAATATTTTATAAAGATGACTTAAAAGCCTTATACTTTTTAATATAATTCTGTTAAACTATTACTGAAAAGGTAAACACGAACTTTTAGTCTGAATTATTTATTAATGTACATGTTTTAATGGAATCAAACTAAATTTATGTATGATAGGAGCTTATTTCAATGATTGAACGTTATTCTAGAGAAGAAATGTCTAATATTTGGACGGATCAAAATCGCTATGAGGCATGGTTAGAGGTAGAGATACTTGCATGTGAAGCATGGAGCAAATTAGGTGATATTCCAGCTGAAGATGTTAAGAAAATACGTGAAAATGCTAAAGTAGACGTCGCTCGCGCACAAGAAATTGAACAAGAAACACGTCATGATGTAGTTGCGTTTACAAGACAAGTTTCTGAAACATTAGGTGAAGAGCGCAAGTGGGTCCATTATGGTTTAACTTCAACAGATGTAGTTGATACTGCATTAAGTTACGTCATCAAACAAGCAAATGAAATTATTGAAAAAGACTTGGAACGTTTTATTGATGTATTAGCACAAAAAGCGAAAGACTATAAATATACTTTGATGATGGGACGTACACACGGTGTTCATGCTGAACCAACTACTTTCGGTGTGAAAATGGCCTTATGGTATACAGAAATGAAACGTAATTTAGAACGTTTTAAACAAGTAAGAAAAGAGATTGAAGTTGGTAAAATGAGCGGGGCAGTTGGTACATTTGCGAACATTCCTCCAGAAATTGAAGCCTATGTGTGTGAGCATTTAGGATTAGATGCCGCACCAGTGTCTACGCAGACACTACAACGTGATCGTCACGCATATTATGTTGCAACATTAGCTTTAATTAGCACTTCAATGGAAAAATTTGCTGTAGAAATTCGTAATTTACAAAAAACAGAAACACGTGAAGTAGAAGAAGCATTTGCAAAAGGTCAAAAAGGTTCATCTGCCATGCCACATAAACGTAATCCGATTGGTTCAGAAAATATCACTGGTATTGCACGTGTAATCAGAGGATACGTTACAACAGCATATGAAAACGTGCCATTATGGCATGAAAGAGATATTTCTCATTCATCTGCAGAACGAATTATGTTACCAGATGTAACCATTGCATTAGATTATGGACTGAATAGGTTTACAAATATTGTAGAAAGACTAACTGTCTTCGAAGATAATATGTTAGCGAATATAGATAAAACATTTGGTTTAATATACTCTCAACGCGTATTATTAGCATTGATTAACAAAGGTTTGGCACGTGAAGCTGCATATGATAAAGTACAACCAAAGGCTATGGAATCTTGGGAAACAAAAACACCATTTAGAACTTTAATTGAAGAAGATGCAACAATTACAGACTTACTAACAAAAGAAGATTTAGATGAGTGTTTCAATCCAAAGCATCATCTAAATCAAGTGGATACAATTTTCCAAAGAGCTGGTTTAGAATAATAAAATTTTTCAAGTGAAATCGTTACACTTTAATGTACTAATACGTTAAAATAAGATTATATTGAAAAATACAGGGGTTGTTTTAAATGCAAATAGAAAAACTTAGAGGAAAAGCATTAGATGAACTGTTCGATGCAATATTGACACTTGAAAATAGAGAAGAGTGTTATGAATTCTTTGATGATTTATGTACAGTGAACGAAATCCAATCATTATCACAACGATTACAAGTTGCAAAAATGATTAAACAAGGTTACACATATGCAACCATCGAACAAGAATCAGGTGCATCAACAGCGACAATTTCTCGTGTGAAGAGATCACTACAATGGGGTAATGATGCTTACACGATGATTCTTGATCGTATGAATATAGAAACGGCCGATTAATGATTTAAACCATAAATTTTATCGAATGACGACTAGGTATAGTAACCAAAGTCGTCATTTTTTTATACTAATGATGGATTTGATTTTAAAATATGAGATATTATAACGATGTGATTGTCTGGCATTTTGTATTATTTTTGCGGTTTATAACATTGAAGAAGGGTAATGAAATATGTAGCAGACATTTATGAAAATGGGATTCCATTTTAAAATAGGCGATGGTTTTTATAGAATGAAAGGAAGAGATCTATGTCAAAAAAAGTGATGCTTTTTCTGTTCACTTTAGTATGTTTATGTCTTATTGTTATTTTTATTATGATTCTATCAGCTAATAATTTTAAACCAACTAATGACAATATTGTTAAACCCAAGAATGCCTTACCACTCAAATATGAAAACAATGGTGTAACTTATGTCAATGGTCATGTCATTGTGAATAAACAACTTGCACTTCCGGCGAAATATAAACCAGGCGAAAATAAAATAGCTAAAAAGCAACTAAACAAATTATTGAAGCAAGCAGAAAAAAGAAATTTAGATTTGACCATGACAAGTGGATATAGAAATTTTGAGAATCAAGAAAAAGTGGTAGATACTTTTGTTGAGAAGGATGGTAAGCAAAAGACAACTAAATATGCTGCTAAACCTGGACATTCTGAACACCAAACAGGTTTAGCATTTGATGTAGGAACAAGCCAACCATTAAATGATTTTCATACAGATTTTGAAAAAACTAAAGAAGCACAATGGTTAGCTAAACATGCAGCCAATTATGGTTTTATTATTAGGTATCCTAAGAACCAATCAAAACAAACTGGCTATGCTTATGAACCATGGCATTTAAGGTATGTAGGACCTCAATTGGCAAAAACAATCAATGAGAAAAATACAAATTTAGAAAGCTATTACCATCTTAATAAGTAATATCAAGATGATGCAAAATCACCTCAGAAATTTGGGGTGATTTTTTCTTCAGTATTTTAGAACTCGAGACATAAAAATGATATAATCATATGTATGCTAAAAGAAGGAGAAACATATCATGACTGACATGAATAAGTGGAGACATATTTTTAAATTGGACCCCGCAAAGCCCATCAGTGACGAAGATTTAATGAAAATTTGTACATCAGATACGGACGCAATTATGATTGGTGGAACGGATGACATCACTGAAGAAAATGTTGCGCACTTAATGCATAAAGTTAAATGTTATTCATTACCAATAGTACTTGAAATATCTAATCTTGAAAGTGTTGTACCTGGCTTTGACTTATATTTTATTCCAACTGTTTTAAACAGTAGAGATGTAAAATACCATAATGGTTTATTACTAGAAGCGTTAAAGTCATATGGTACATTGATAGATTTTAATGAAGTTGTGTTCGAAGGATATGTGGTACTTAATCCAGATTGCAAGGTAGCCAAATTAACGCAAGCTGACACGATGATAGATGATGAAGATATTGAAGCTTATGCACAAATGATCAATGATATGTATCAATTACCAGTTATGTATATAGAGTATAGTGGTGTGTATGGCGAAACTAACTTGGTAAAGGCAGCAGCAGACATGTTAACGGAAACACAATTATTTTATGGTGGCGGTATTAGTAACTACGAAGAAGCAGAAATGATGGCTTCTATTGCAGATACAATCATTGTCGGAAATATTATATACGAAGATATAAACAAAGCACTAAAAACAGTTAAAGTAAAGGAGACACATTAATGAATGCATTAGTAAACAAGATGAATGATGAACAGAGTCAAGCAGTACGTACGACAGAGGGGCCACTACTAATTATGGCAGGTGCCGGCTCAGGTAAAACACGTGTGTTAACCCATCGTATCGCATACTTGCTAGATGAAAAAGACGTGTCTCCGTATAACGTCTTAGCGATTACTTTTACTAATAAAGCAGCAAAAGAAATGAAAGCACGTGTTGAAACATTAGTTGGAGAACAAGCTCAGGTATTGTGGATGTCTACATTCCACTCAATGTGCGTGAGGATTTTGAGAAGAGATGCAGACCGTATTGGTATAGAACGTAACTTTACAATTATTGATCCAACTGACCAAAAATCAGTGATTAAAGATGTACTGAAAAATGAAAATATAGATAGTAAAAAATTCGAACCTAGAATGTTTATCGGGGCGATAAGTAACCTTAAAAATGAATTGAAAACACCTGAGGATGCACAAAAAGAAGCAAATGACTATCATGAACAAATGGTTGCAACCGTTTATAAAGGTTATCAAAGACAATTATCTAGAAATGAAGCACTTGATTTTGATGATTTGATCATGGTGACGATTCGATTATTCGAACGTGTACCAGATGTATTAGATTATTATCAAAATAAATTTCAATACATTCATGTCGATGAATATCAAGATACGAATAAAGCACAATATACTTTAGTTAAATTACTTGCCGCTAAATTTAAAAATTTATGCGTTGTTGGAGATTCAGATCAATCAATTTATGGTTGGCGTGGTGCAGATATCCAAAATATTCTTTCTTTTGAAGAAGATTATCCAGAAGCCAAAACGATTTTCTTAGAACAAAATTATCGTTCTACAAAAAATATATTAAATGCAGCGAATGAAGTCATTAAAAATAATTCAGAACGTAAACCGAAAGGGTTATGGACTGGTAATACGAGTGGCGATAAAATTCATTACTATGAAGCTACGACTGAGCGAGATGAAGCTGAATACGTCGTGCGTGAAATTATGAAACACCAAAGAAATGGTAAAAAGTATCAAGATATGGCCATTTTATATCGTACAAACGCACAATCACGTGTACTTGAAGAAACATTTATGAAATCGAACTTACCGTATACTATGGTTGGTGGTCAAAAGTTCTATGACAGAAAAGAAATTAAAGACTTATTAAGTTACTTACGTATTATTGCAAATAGTAATGATGACATTAGTTTACGTCGAGTAATCAATATTCCTAAACGCGGCATCGGTCCATCATCTGTAGATAAAATTCAAGCATATGCGGCACAAAATGATTTAAGTATGTTTGATGCATTAGCAGAGGTTGATTTTATAGGACTATCTAAAAAAGTGACGCAAGAATGTATTAGTTTTTATGATGTTATGCAAAATTTAATTAAACAACAAGAATTTCTTGAAATTACAGAGATTGTAGAAGAAGTATTGACTAAGACAGGCTATAGAGACATGTTAGAACGTGAACAAACGCTCGAATCTAGAAGTAGATTAGAAAATATCGATGAATTTATGTCTGTACCTAAAGATTATGAAGAAAACACACCCTTAGAAGAGCAATCGCTAATTAACTTTTTAACTGATTTATCACTGGTTGCTGATATTGATGATGCTCAAATTGAAGATGGTATTACGCTCATGACGATGCACTCTGCCAAAGGTCTTGAGTTTCCAATTGTATTTATAATGGGTATGGAAGAATCTTTATTCCCACATATCAGAGCGATTAAGAGTGATGATGAACATGAAATGCAGGAAGAAAGACGTATTTGTTACGTTGCAATAACACGTGCTGAGGAGACCTTATACTTAACACATGCAACATCTAGAATGTTATTTGGTCGTCCTCAATCCAATATGCCTTCGAGATTTTTAAGAGAAATTCCTGAAGATTTATTGGAAAATGAATCTAAAGGTAAATCAAAATCTCAAGCACAGGCAACGAGCAATCGTTTCCAGAATGCTACCAAACAACCTGCTAAACGAGCGCATAGCCAACGTGCTACTGCAACAAAACAAAAGCAATCAGCTACCAATTGGAATGTTGGTGATAAAGTAATGCATAAGTCATGGGGCGAAGGCATGGTAAGTAATGTAAAAGAAAAAAATGGTTCTGTCGAATTAGATATTATCTTTAAATCTGAAGGACCAAAACGCTTGCTAGCACAATTTGCACCTATTGAAAAAAAGGGGGAGTAACAAGTGGCTGATATACAATCGCGTGTAGATGAGTTGCATAGATTATTAAATCAATATAGCTATGAGTACTATGTGAAAGATAATCCATCAGTACCTGATAGTGAGTATGATAAATTACTCCATGAATTGATAGATATAGAAACGCAACATCCAGAATATCGTACTGCGGATTCACCTACAGTTAGAGTAGGTGGTAGTGCGCAGTCCACATTCGAAAAAGTGAATCATGATACGCCTATGCTTAGTTTAGGTAATGCGTTTAACGAAGAAGATTTAAGAAAATTTGATCAGCGTATACGTGATAATATAGGAAATGTTGAGTACATGTGTGAATTGAAAATTGATGGACTTGCAGTTTCATTAAAATATGAGAACGGTCGATTTGTTCAAGGTTTAACTCGTGGGGATGGCACCACGGGCGAAGACATTACTGAAAATTTAAAGACAATACACGCGATACCATTAAAAATTAATGAAAGTAGAACTTTTGAAGTCAGAGGCGAAGCGTATATGCCTAGAAAGTCTTTTGTTAATTTAAATGAAGCGAAAGCTGCGAATGAAGAACAGCCATTTGCTAATCCAAGAAATGCAGCGGCTGGTTCATTACGACAATTAGATTCAAAGTTAGCTGCCAAACGTAAACTGAGCGTTTTCTTATATAGTGTGAATGATTTTACCCAGTTTAATGCAGATACTCAAAGTGAAGCATTAGATGAACTTGACCAACTAGGCTTTAAAACAAACCAAGAACGTCAACGCGTTCAAACGATAGAAGAAGTTATGACTTACATTGACAAATGGACAAAACAACGTGAAAACTTGCCTTATGATATTGATGGTATTGTTATTAAAGTCAATGCTTTAGAACAACAGGAAACATTAGGCTTCACTCAAAAATCACCGCGCTGGGCTATTGCATATAAATTTCCCGCTGAAGAAGTGGTTACGGAATTATTAGATATTGAATTGAGTATCGGTAGAACAGGTGTTGTTACACCCACAGCTGTTCTTGAACCAGTTAGGGTAGCAGGTACAACCGTTTCTCGCGCTTCACTACATAATGAAGATTTAATCCATGATAAGGATATAAGAATAGGTGATAGCGTTGTAATTAAAAAAGCAGGCGACATCATACCTGAAGTAATTAAAAGTGTATTAGACAGACGACCTGATGATGCAGAAATCTATCACATGCCTTCACATTGTCCTAGTTGTGAACATGAATTAGTTAGAATAGAAGGCGAAGTGGCATTACGTTGTATTAACCCTAAATGCCAAGCGCAATTAGTAGAAGGATTAATTCACTTTGTTTCACGACAAGCGATGAATATAGATGGCTTAGGAACTAAAATAATCCAACAGTTATATGAAAATGAGAAAATAAAAGATGTAGCAGATATTTTCTATTTGACGAAAGAAGATCTTTTACCACTGGACCGTATGGGCGAGAAAAAAGTAGATAATTTACTCAATGCTATTGAAAAAGCTAAATCGAATTCATTAGAACAATTATTATTTGGTCTTGGTATTCGACATTTAGGCGTTAAAGCTAGCCAAGTGATTGCTGAAAAATATGGAACGATAGATGAACTGTTTCATGTGACGGAAGAAGCGTTAATGGATATTCATGATGTGGGGCATAAGCTAGCTCAATCTGTAGTAACTTATTTAGAAAATGAAGATATACGTGCATTAATTGATAAATTAAAAGCAAAAAATGTTAATATGATTTATAAAGGTGTTAAGACAACAGAATTAGAAGGACACCCAGATTTTAAAGACAAAACAATTGTCCTAACTGGTAAGTTATATCAAATGACAAGAAATGAAGCATCCAATTGGTTAGCATTACAAGGTGCAAAAGTAACCAATAGCGTAACAAAAAATACCGATTTGGTCATAGCAGGTGAAGATGCTGGTTCTAAACTAGCTAAAGCAGAAAAATTTGGTACAGAAATTTGGTCAGAAGAAGCTTTTGTTCAGAAACAAAATGAAATAGAGGGATAGAGGAGATTATGCATGAAACGAACGATTATACTATTCATCTCAGCAATTTTGGTATTAACAGCTTGTGGAAATAATGATGAAAAATCAAAAGAACAATCTAATGAAAAAGAGCAACAAAAAGAGTCAGGTTCCGTAAAAGAAATTGCAACGGATAAAAATGTGCAAGGTGATAATTATAGAACGATTTTACCATTTAAGGAGAGCCAAGCACGTGGATTATTACAAGATAACATGGCGAACAGTTACAATGGTGAAGACTTTGAAAATGGTTTGTTAGATTTAAGTAAAAGTGTATTTCCAACGGATGACTACTTATATCAAGATGGACAATACTTAGATAAAGATATGATTAACGCTTTTCTAAATCCAAAGTATACTAAAGATGAAGTTAACAAAATGGATGAAAGTGATAGAAAAGAGAAAAAAGCAAATGAAAACTTGGGACTAAATCCATCTCACAAAGGTGAAACAGATCCTGAAAAAATTGCTGAACAATCACCTGCATATTTATCTAATATTTTAGAACAAGATTTTTATGCGAGTGGTGATACAAAAGGTAAAAAAATAAAAGGTATGACAATAGGTTTAGCTATGAATAGTACATATTATTATCAAAAAGAAAAAGACGGTGAAACCTATAGCAAAGACCTCGACGATAAAGAAATTGAAAAACAAGGTAAACAAATGGCAGAAGAATTACTTTCTCGAATTCGGGAAAATAAGGATTTGAAAGAAATACCTATACATTTTGCTATTTATAAACAATCTGGTGAAAATTCAATTGTTCCAGGTGAGTTTATTGCAGGGACAACGGTTGAAGATGGTAAGACACGTATTAATGATTGGAAAGATATTAATCAAAAAACAGCCTTATTACCTTCTGAAGAAGCGGGAGAGCTTGATGAAAATTTAAATTCCGATTTCAAACAATTTAATGACAACCTACAAACCTATTTTAATAATTTCACACAAGCAGTGGGTACAGTTAAATTTGATAATAAAAAAGCGAAACAACTATCCGTTGATTTACCTATAGATTATTACGGTAAAGCAGAAACGATTGGTATCACTCAATATGTAACAGAACAAGCTGATAAATATTTTGATGGTATTGATGAATATGAAATTCATATTAAAGATGGTAATAATCCGAAAGCACTTATAAGTAAAACGAAAGACGACAAAGAACCACAAGTTCATATTTATAAAAACAACAATTAACCGAAACAATTAACCAAGATAATGACAATCTTGCATAGACAAAAAATAACGCTAAACTGATATCAATTATAATGATATACCAGTTTGGCGTTTTGTATTGATTTAACAGTTATAATATCAAACTATTCCTTTACGATTTGTTTTACTTTATCTAGGTCATGTGTCACAAATGAACCAGGTTTTTTAGTGTATTTACTAACAAAGTAAGTAGTAATCACACTTGCTAAGAATCCAGGAATAATTTCATACATACCAAATAGCTCATTGATAGAAGCTAATGGTTTAATCCAAACAATCCAAATAATTACGACCAATGCGCCGGTAATCATGCCTGCAAGTGCACCAGTACGTGATAGACCTTTCCAATAGAGTGAGAAGATAACTAATGGACTAAATGCGGCACCAAATCCTGCCCAAGCATTACCAACTAAATTTAGTATCGTATCGTTTGGCGACCAAGCAATCCATATAGCCACAATCGCTACAATTAATACAGATAAACGACCAACCATTAAGAATTCTTTCTCGTGTGCTTTAGCTTTATCTTCACCACGAATGAGTTTATAAAAGTCTTCCGTTAAGGAACTTGAAGTTACCAGTAATTGTGAAGAAATTGTACTCATGATGGCTGCCAAAATTGCTGCCAATAAGAAGCCTCCAACTAAAGGGTGGAATAAAATTTGGCTCATAACGATAAATAAAGTTTCAGGATCCTCTAACTTGATGTTGCGTTCAGAAATAAAGGCAATACCTGTTAAACCAACTGCAACAGCACCTAATAACCCAATCACCATCCAGCTAATACCTAATCTTCGTGCTTTTGGTAATAATTTGTGCGATTTTATAGACATAAATCTAACAATAATATGAGGTTGTCCGAAATAACCCAATCCCCAAGCAAACAGTGAAATGATACCTAAAACGGTTGTGCCTTTAAATAGATTCATATTTGTTGGTTTCATCTCTGCTACTTGTTTAAACGTATCGATGCCGTTTAAATCGATAAGTGCAACGATAGGGACCATCACCATAGCGATTAACATGATCACTCCTTGGAAGAAGTCGGTGATAGATACAGCAAGATAACCACCGAAAAATGTATAAAATATGACTATAAATGCAACCATTAGTAATCCCCAATGATAATTCAAACCGAAGGCACTTTCGAATAATTTACCACCTGATACAAAACCGGAATGTGTGTATAAAGTGAAAAAAACAACAATAATTAAGCCGGATATAATTTTTATGTAATTATTGTGGTCATTTAATCTGTTTTTAAAGAAATCTGGTAATGTAATCGCATCACCAGCCAATTCTGTATAGACACGTAGACGAGGTGCAACGACAAAATAATTTACATAGGCGCCTAATGAAAGACCAATGGTAATCCACATAGCAGATAACCCAGTACTATAAACAGATCCTGGTAGACCCATAATCATCCAGCCACTCATATCTGATGCACCTGCTGAAAGTGCTGTCACATAAGGACCGATGCTCCTACCACCTAACATAAATTCACTTAAATTACCTGTAGCTTGTTTGTATCCGTAGTAACCGATAAATAATAATATAGTGAAATATATGATGATCATTATATATGTTTGCCAACTTGCATGTACTTGGTTGGCCAATGAAGTGCCTAATATCAGCATCGTCCTCATCTCCCTTTGTTTTAAATGATTCTATTGTGGTATATGAATTATTATACAATGTAATTTATAAATAGAATAGTATTATTTTAGTTTAATGAAAAAATACATTTTAGCCATGCTTTGTTAAGCGCTTCCATATAATGATGTATAGTTACATGAAATATAAAGTGCAATGATTGATTATGCATTTAAAAAAATAAATCGTGCGTGATTTAGGTGGTGAAATTTAAACAATGCCATTTTTAACGTATGAATGACAAGTAAATAATAGCAATATAAAATTTTAATTTACCGTTATTATTGAAAAACTTAGATTTTTCAACGAAATTTTGGTACAATTTTGTAATGAATGAGTAAAAAGGAGGCTTTTATTTAATGGCTAAAGTTACACGAGAAGAAGTTGAACATATAGCAAATTTAGCAAGACTTCAAATTACTGAAGATGAAACGACTGAAATGCAAAATACATTAGAAAGCATTTTAAACTTTGCTAATCAAATAGATACAGCGGATACTAGTGAAATTGAACCAACATATCACGTACTAGATTTACAAAATGTATTACGTGAAGATAAAGCAATCGAGGGCATCCCTCAAGAGCTTGCATTAAAAAATGCTAAAGAGACGGAAGATGGACAGTTTAAAGTACCATCTATCATGAATGAGGAGGACGCTTAAGATGACCATCCGTTATGAATCTGTTGAGAATTTGATCAACTTAATCAAAAACAAAGAAATTACACCATCTAAAGTTGTAAGTGATATTTACGATGCAATTGAAGAAACTGATCCAACGATCAAATCGTTTCTTGCATTAGATAAAGAAAATGCTATTAAAAAAGCACAAGAATTAGATGAATTACAAGCAAAAGACCAAATGGAAGGCAAGTTATTTGGTATTCCAATGGGTATTAAAGATAACATTATTACTGAAGGTGTAGAAACAACATGTGCTAGTAAAATGTTAGAGGGCTTTGTACCAATTTATGAATCAACTGTGATGAATAAATTACGAAATGAACAAGCAGTGCTTATTGGTAAATTAAATATGGATGAATTTGCTATGGGTGGTTCCACTGAAACATCATATTACAAAAAAACTGTAAATCCTTTCGATCATACTGCAGTACCTGGTGGTTCTTCGGGTGGTTCTGCCGCAGCAGTTGCAGCTGGTTTAGTTCCTTTCAGTTTAGGTTCTGATACTGGTGGCTCAATTCGTCAACCAGCAGCTTATTGTGGAATTGTCGGTTTGAAACCAACATATGGCCGTGTATCACGTTTTGGTCTAGTAGCCTTTGCATCGTCATTAGATCAAATTGGACCATTGACACGTACAGTTAAAGACAATGCATTAGTCTTGGAAGCAATTACTGGGGTAGACGAAAATGATTCAACAAGTGCGCCAGTTGAAGATGCTGATTACACTTCTGATATCGGTAAAG
This sequence comes from Staphylococcus sp. LKG4-2, assembly GCF_050955665.1. NCBI lineage: Bacteria > Bacillati > Bacillota > Bacilli > Caryophanales > Staphylococcaceae > Staphylococcus > Staphylococcus sp. LKG4-2. The sequence goes on from NZ_CP194532.1 coordinate 1,149,360, forward strand.
ATATTAAAGGATTGAAAATCGCGCTTCCAAGTGAGTATTTAGGTGAAGGTGTTTCTGATGAAGTCAAAGCATCTGTAAAAGAAGCAGTCGAAACTTTAAGAGGTCTTGGTGCCACTGTAGAAGAAGTATCATTACCGAATACGAAGTATGGGATTCCTTCTTATTATGTAATTGCATCTTCTGAAGCTTCTTCTAACTTGTCTCGTTTCGATGGTATTAGATATGGATATCATTCTCCAGAAGCGAACTCATTAGAAGAATTATATAAAATGTCTAGAAGTGAGGGCTTTGGTGAGGAAGTTAAACGCCGTATCTTCTTGGGAACATTTGCATTAAGTTCAGGTTATTATGATGCATTTTATAAAAAATCACAAAAAGTTAGAACATTAATCAAAGATGATTTCAATCGTATATTTGAAAATTATGATGTTGTCGTTGGTCCAACTACACCTACAACAGCTTTCAATTTAGGTGACGAAATAGATGATCCACTTACAATGTATGCGAACGATTTATTAACAACGCCAGTTAATTTAGCTGGTTTACCAGGTATTTCTGTTCCTTGTGGACAATCAAATGGCCGCCCAATCGGTTTACAATTTATAGGTAAACCATTTGATGAAAAAACACTATATCGTGTCGCTTACCAATATGAAACAAAATTTAATTTTCATAATGAATACGAAAAACTATAAGGAGTGGAAATCATGCATTTTGAAACAGTTATCGGACTAGAAGTCCACGTTGAGTTAAAAACAGATTCTAAAATGTTTTCTCCAGCGCCAGCGCATTTTGGAGCAAAACCGAACTCAAACACAAATGTTATCGACCTAGCATATCCAGGTGTATTACCAGTTGTAAACAGACGTGCTGTTGATTGGGCCATGAGAGCTTCAATGGCATTGAACATGGAAATTGCTACAGAATCTAAATTTGACCGTAAAAACTATTTTTATCCAGATAATCCAAAAGCTTATCAAATTTCACAATTTGATCAACCAATTGGTGAAAATGGTTATATCGATATCGAGGTTGATGGTGAAACAAAACGCATTGGTATTACGCGTTTACACATGGAAGAAGATGCTGGTAAATCAACACATAAAGATGGTTATTCTTTAGTTGATTTAAATAGACAAGGTACACCATTAATTGAAATCGTATCGGAACCAGATATTCGCTCTCCTCAAGAAGCATACGCATACCTAGAAAAACTACGTTCAATCATTCAATATACAGGCGTTTCAGATTGTAAGATGGAAGAAGGTTCATTACGTTGTGATGCCAACATTTCATTACGTCCGTATGGTCAAGAAGAATTTGGTACAAAAGCTGAGTTGAAAAACTTAAACTCCTTTACATATGTTCGTAAAGGTCTTGAATACGAAGAAAAACGTCAAGAAGAAGAATTGTTAAATGGTGGAGAAATTTTACAAGAAACACGTCGATTTGACGAGTCTAATGGTAAGACATTATTAATGCGTGTTAAAGAAGGATCTGACGATTACCGTTATTTCCCAGAACCAGATATTGTACCTTTATATGTAGATGAAGAATGGAAAGAACGCGTTCGTCAAACGATTCCTGAATTACCTGATGAAAGAAAAGAAAAGTATGTAAATCAATATGGTTTACCTGCCTACGATGCACACGTACTTACACTGACAAAAGAAATGTCTGATTTCTTCGAAGGTGCAGTTGCAGAAGGTGCAGATGTTAAATTGACATCTAACTGGTTAATGGGTGGCGTAAACGAATATCTAAATAAAAATCAAATTGATTTATTAGATACTAAGTTAACGCCAGAAAACTTAGCGGGTATGATTAAATTAATTGAAGATGGCACAATGAGTAGTAAAATAGCTAAAAAAGTATTCCCTGAACTAGCTGAAAATGGCGGGGATGCAAAACAAATTATGGAAGATAAAGGCTTAGTGCAGATTTCTGACGAAGCAACATTGCTTAAATTTGTAAATGAAGCATTGGATAATAACGAGCAATCTATTGAAGACTATAAGAATGGTAAAGGTAAGGCTATGGGCTTCTTAGTTGGACAAATTATGAAAGCTTCTAAAGGCCAAGCTAATCCACAGTTAGTTAACCAATTGTTAAAACAAGAATTGGATAAACGATAATTCAATATATCTAGACCCTGTAGCTCAAATTATGCTACAGGGTCTTTTAAATGCGATGTGCCTTAAATATTTTCTTTGGAATTTAACCTAAAATGCTTTTAACATCTATGTAAATCATATAATATAGGTATTGAGTATATGAAGTAGAGGGATAAATTATGAGAAAAAGAGCTAGAATCATTTATAATCCAACATCTGGAAAGGAATTATTTAAACGCACATTACCAGATGTTTTAATTAAATTAGAAAAAGCTGGATTTGAAACAAGCGCATATGCCACAGAAAAAGTAGGCGACGCAACTACAGAAGCAGCACGTAGTTTAGAACAAAATTACGATGTACTGATTGCAGCTGGTGGAGATGGTACTTTAAATGAAGTCATAAATGGCATTGCTGAAAAGCCAAATAGACCAAGTTTAGGTATTATACCGATGGGCACTGTGAATGATTTTGGTCGTGCATTACATTTACCCACAGATATCATGAGTGCGATAGATGTCATTATTGAGGGACATATGACACGTGTGGATATTGGTAAGATGAATAGTCGTTATTTTATTAACTTAGCTGCAGGTGGACAACTAACTCAAGTATCATACGAAACTCCGAGTAAGTTGAAATCCATTGTAGGACCATTCGCGTATTATATCAAAGGTTTTGAAATGTTACCTCAAATGAAAGCCGTGGATATTCGTATTGAATATGATGACGAAGTATTCCAAGGAGAAGCCTTGTTATTCTTACTAGGGCTTACGAATTCAATGGCTGGGTTTGAAAAATTAGTCCCCGATGCTAAATTGGATGATGGTTACTTTACATTAATTATCGTTGAAAAAGCTAACTTAGCTGAATTAGGCCACATTATGACGTTAGCATCAAGAGGTGAACATACCAAGCATCCTAAAGTACATTACAAGAAGGCCAAATCTATTAGCGTTTCATCATTCACCGATATGCAATTAAATGTAGATGGTGAATATGGAGGCAAATTACCTGGTAATTTTTTAAACTTGAAACAACATATTGAAGTATTCACACCAAATGATATTAAAAATGAAGAAATTATAGAACAATGATACAAATAAAAATACGATTTAGATTAAACTACGAGGTTAGGTCAGTCAACATACATCCTAACCTCTTTTAATGTGGGGTGAAGTAATGAATGCGATACAAAAAAATGAAGTAATTGAAGGAACAGTGATAGATTTAACACATGAAGGTCATGGTGTTGTGAAATTTGATCGTTATCCAATTTTTGTGCCCAATGCACTCATTAATGAAGTGATAGCGTTTAAAGTAATCAAAGTGAAAAAGAACTTCGCAATTGGTAAGCTGGTTGAAATTAAAGAAAAAAGCACTGATCGAGTAGAACCACCGTGTATATATTATTATAAATGTGGTGGTTGTCAGTTGCAGCACATGACATATCAAGCGCAGTTAAATATGAAAAAAGAACAAGTTGTGAATTTATTTCAACGTAAAGCTGGATTTAAAGATACAATCATTCATGACACGATTGGTATGGAAAATCCTTGGTACTACAGAAATAAATCACAAATTCCAGTGGGTAAAAACAATGAGAATAAAGTTATAACAGGATTTTATCGTCAACGTAGCCACGATATTATTAATATGGATGAATGTTTGATTCAAGACCAACTACACCAAGAAGTTATAAATAAATTAAAAGCGTGGTTCAATGAACTAAACATCAGTGTTTATAATGAGCGTAAAAAGCAAGGCATGATGCGTCATGTTGTAATAAGAACAGGGCATCATTCTAGAGAACTCATGGTCATTTTTGTAACAAATGGCAAAAAATTTAAACAAGGTGACATCCTAACAGAACGTTTAAAACAACATTTTCCAGCAATTGTGAGTATTAAACAAAATGTAAATGATACACATTCCAACGTTATAATGGGACAAAATTCATATACACTTTATGGTAAAGATGAGATTGTCGATATGTTGTCAGATGTCACATTTAAAATTAATGACCAATCATTTTATCAAATTAATTCTATCCAAACAGAAAAACTATATCAACGTGCTATAGATTATGCTGAGCTACAGGGAGAAGAAACAGTGTTGGATACTTATTGCGGTATTGGTACCATTGGTTTATATATGGCTCCCAAAGCAAAACATGTCTATGGTGTTGAGGTTGTGCCAGAAGCCATTACAGATGCTCAACAAAATGCGACTATAAACCAATTTGAAAATACTACTTTTGTCTGTGGTAAGGCAGAAGAAGTTATCTTAAAATGGAAATCAGAAGGAATAAGACCAGATGTTGTAATGGTTGATCCACCTAGAAAGGGTTGTGACGAAACATTTTTGAAGACATTATTAGAGCTAAATCCTCAAAAAATTGTCTACATATCATGTAACCCATCAACGCAACAGCGTGATGCACAATTATTAGCAAACCAATATAAGTTAACACAAATTACACCGGTTGATATGTTTCCGCATACGACACATGTTGAAACAGTGGCACAATTTGAACGTATATAAAGCATTGATGTAAAGACTGTATTACTTATAATTAAATACGTTTTGTATATATGACTTGTGTAAAAATAATTAATAATTTGTTTGCTAAACATTGCAAAATATTGCAAAATGAGTAAGTTTGTTAAAATTCAATTACAAGCAACTTACTTTCACTTTACCCCCTTTCATAGTGGTGATAATCGTTGTATACTTTAGTTAATAACGAGTGACGAGGAGGGCGTCTAATGTTTAAAATTGATTTGTTTTCTAATAAAAAAGCAGTTGAAGGTTTTATTTTATTTCAATTAACTATTGTGATGATTAGCATTTTGATTTCTTATAAAATGGCATATTCTATGACCCATATTATAGAACAAAACATAATTTTTAATATTATTTTTGGTATTGTTGGTTTTGCAGTAGTGTATTTCTTACATGAATTTATTCATAATATAATGTTCAGAGTAATGTCAAAAGGTAATAAACCTACATATCGTATTAAATCAGGTTTGATTACAACACATATGCCAAATGTTTATTTTAAAAAATGGCAATACATGACAATTATGTTAGCCCCTTTAGTCATTATCACAAGCGTATTATTAGTAATATTTTCGTATTTTGCTTACTCATCTATTATCTTTATTGCATGTTTTCACATAGGATATTGCGTAATGGATATGTATTTCCTTACAGGTTTATTAAATAAACATGTACAACTTATTGAAGATACAGAAGAAGGGATTAAATTTTATACACAAGCGCCTGCCCCTGCTCAAGAATTTCGAACTGAATTGAAATCATAAAATGATAAATGTAACTTTGATAAAGGATCAGCTCCGTTTGAGTAAATGATCATTTGAATATTAAATTCAAACTGATTCACTTAAACGTGTACTGTTCCTTTTTTTTATTGAGCAAATTCAAAGAAAAATGATGATGGAGGATGTAAGATAAAAACAACACAATTATAAATTATATCGAATACAGGAGGTGAGGGCATTGTCAGAAAGACGGATTATACATGTGGATATGGACTACTTTTTCGCACAAGTAGAAATGAGGGATAACCCTAAACTAAAAGGAAAACCTGTCATTGTTGGTGGTAAAGCTAGTGGAAGAGGGGTCGTATCAACGGCATCATATGAGGCAAGACAATATGGTGTACATTCTGCGATGCCCACTGCACAAGCGCATAAATTATGTCCTAACGGGTACTATGTGACGCCAAGATTCGAAGCTTATAAAACTGCATCGGAAAAGATTATGAATATATTTAAAAGTTATACAGAGGTTGTTGAACCTTTGTCTTTGGATGAAGCATATTTGGATATCACACATCTTGTCAGACCTGATTTACCAGCCTCTCGAATCGCTCAATATATCAGGAGAGATATTTATGAAGCTACAATGCTTACTTCGTCAGCAGGTGTATCATATAATAAATTTTTAGCTAAATTAGCAAGTGGTATGAACAAGCCCAACGGTTTAACAGTTATTGACTATAGAAATGTTCATGATATTTTAATGGGCTTAGATATTGGAGATTTTCCTGGTGTTGGTAAAGCTTCAAAACAAAAAATGCATCAAGAAGCGATTTATACAGGACAAGATTTATATAATCAAAGTGAACGGGACCTTATTAGACTATTTGGTAAGCGTGGACATGGCTTGTACAATAAAGCGAGGGGTATAGATCATAATCCAGTAAAGCCTACTAGAATCAGGAAATCTGTTGGTACAGAACGAACATTTGCCACAGATATGAATGATGATGAAGAAATTTTACAAAAAATTTGGGAATTAAGTAATAAAACAGCAGAACGTCTAGCTAAATTACAAAAATCTGGAAAAACAGTAACAGTAAAAATTAAAACATTTAAGTTTGAATCTTTGTCGAAACAACGTAGTCTTAGAGACCCGGTTCGCTCAGAAACTGACATATACAATATTGCTTATGATTTATATACAGAATTAAAAAATCCTGAAACGCCTATTCGTCTTGTAGGGGTGACTGTTGGTAATCTTGAAAAAGCGACATATGAAAATATGACAATATACGATTATATTTAATTAAGATAGAAAATGATTTATAGTAGATAAGCTATTTTACAGACATATCAAGGAAATAGAATTAATCTTTATCTTTTAAATCCTTGCCGTAGATATTTAACATACTAGGTAAATCATCATAATGTTTTAAGAGACGGAACGTAATCATAGCGCATGCTTTAGCATCATTGAGCGCATCATGATGTCCATGAAAATCTAAATTATAATATTGCATCATGTAATTTAAACCATAGCGATGATTTTCTACTGTTCTTCTTGAAAGTTGTAAAGAGCAAAAGTAAGTCATGTTAGGGGTATCAAAACCAAAAGCACTAATACTTTCGTGTAGAACGTTCATATCAAATGCTGCATTGTGTGCAACGACGGGTAAATCGCCGATAAATTGCAACATATAGGGATATACTGTTTGAAATGTAGGCGCATCTTCAACTTGTTCAGGATGTATGCTGTGTACTGCGATATTTTGTTGTGAGAAATAGTCATTAGGGTTAACAAGTGTATAGAAAGATTCTGTTATCTGGTGGTTGACTACTTTAACCATACCAACAGCACAAATACTTGTACGTTTACCGTTGGCAGTTTCAAAATCTAAAGCTATAAATGCATCGTTACTCATGGAGCAAGTTCCCTTTCTATAATGGAATATGTTATGACTTTATAGAATAAATGAAAAACAGTCAAGTTAATGAAATTGAACTAACATTTACTACCTAATCAAAAAAGTCTGGGACATTTATTGATGTCCCAGACTTTTCTGATATATAAATTCGTGAGTATTACCTATTAATTATTCTGATTCATCAAATGAACGTGCAGCTAACTCTTTTTCATAAAGGTAAAGTGTATTACTATCATCACCAATACGATTTAAGTAATCGATATGCGTTTCAAACATAGCTTCTTCTTCAACTTGCTCGTCTAAGAACCAATTTAAGAATGAAATCGTAGCATAATCTTTATCTTTGTTAGCTAAATCTGATAAATTATAGAATCTATGTGTAACGTCTTGTTCTTGAGCCAAACCATCTTCAAACGTTTCTAAGATGCTGCTGAACTCTGTTTTTGGTGCAGGAATTGCTGTAAATAAAGCATGTTCTCCACGATCGTTAATATAGTCATATATTTTTTTACCATGGAATCTTTCTTCTTTAGCTTGTTGAATATAAAAATTTGCAAAACCTTCGTAAGAATTGTCGTCACAAAAGGCAGCCATAGCCATATAAGCGTGAGCAGTATAAAATTCATGATTCATTTGTTCATTTAAAGCATCTAATAGTTCTTTGTTTAACATAATTAATAAGCCTCCTATACTTTTTTTCAGTATAGCAAAACTAGACTTAGTAGTAAATTATACGCTACTTTATTTGAAAAAGACTCATGTAAATTGGGTTGAGAATTGTTTGGAATACAACATAATCGTGTTATAATATTTGAGTGAAGAGTAGAGGAGGAGCTAAATGAGATACTGGACTGCAACCCGCTTAGCAAAATTGGCAAGGCAAGCAAGTAAAGCTGCTGGCAAAAAAGGCACAGACTTGCCCGGTCAAGTAGCTAGAAGAGTAGATAAAAATATATTAAGAAAGTTAGCATCTCAAGTTGATGAGATTGTTTTTATAAGTGGTACGAATGGGAAAACAACCACTTCAAACCTAATCGGTCATACATTAAAAGCTAATGATATAGAAATCATACATAATAATGAAGGCGCAAATATGGCTGCAGGTATTACATCTGCTTTTATTTTGCAAAATAAGAAAAATACAAAAATCGCAGTCATTGAAATTGACGAGGGCTCTATTCCGAGAGTGCTTAACGAAGTAACACCAACGATGATGGTTGTTACGAATTTCTTCCGAGATCAAATGGACCGTTTTGGTGAAATTGATATTATGGTTAATAACATAGCAAAGGCGATTAATAATAAGGGCATTAAATTATTATTGAATGCAGATGATCCATTTGTGAGTAGGTTGAAAATTGCGAGTGACACGGTTGTTTACTATGGCATGAAGGCACACGCACACGAATTTGAACAAAGTACAATGAATGAAAGCCGTTATTGTCCAAACTGCGGACGTTTACTCCATTATGACTATATCCAATATAACCAAATTGGTCATTATCACTGTGAATGTGGTTTTAAACGTGAGGATACACAATATGAAGTATCCTCATTTACACTGACACCGTTTATAAACTTAAATATTGGTTCTAAAACGTTTAATATGAAAATAGCTGGTGATTTTAATGCTTATAACGCGATTGCTGCATATTCTGTATTAAGAGAGTTAGGCATTAATGATGACGGCATCAGAAAAGGTTTTGAAACGTATACATCAGACAACGGCCGTATGCAATATTTTAAACAAGATAGCAAAGAAGCTATGATAAACTTAGCCAAAAATCCTGCAGGGATGAACGCAAGTCTCTCAGTAGGTGAACAATTAAGCGGTAGTAAGGTTTACCTTATCAGTTTAAATGATAATGCTGCAGATGGTAGAGATACATCGTGGATATATGATGCAGATTTTGAAAAATTAACAAGACAACAAATAGAGACAATTATTGTTACAGGAACTAGAGCAGAAGAACTTCAATTAAGATTAAAATTGGCTGGTGTTACAGTACCTGTTATCTTAGAGCGCGATATTTACAAAGCGACTGCTAAATCTATGGAATATAAAGAGAGCTTTACTGTAGCAATTCCAAATTATACTTCGCTCGCACCTATGTTAGAACAATTAAACCACTCTTTTGAGGAGGTCAAAGCGAAATGAATGAATTAACTGTTTATCATTTTATGCCTGATAAATTAAATTTATATAGTGATATTGGTAATATCATTGCGTTAAGACAACGTGCTAAATTGAGGAATATCCAATTAAATGTAGTTGATATCAATGAAACAGAAGGTATCACGCTAGATAACTGTGATATATTTTTCATTGGTGGTGGCAGTGATAGAGAACAAGCCTTGGCTACGAAAGAATTAAGCAAAATAAAAACGGTATTGAAAGATGCCATTGAAGAAGGCATGCCCGGTCTGACAATTTGTGGTGGGTATCAGTTCTTGGGGAGTAAATACATTACACCAGATGGTACAGAATTAGCTGGTTTAAATATTTTAGACTTTTATACTGAGTCACAAACAAATCGTCTTACAGGCGATATTGTGATTGAAAGTAAAACTTTTGGAACAATAGTTGGTTTTGAAAATCATGGTGGCCGTACATATCATAAATTTGGTACTTTAGGTCACGTTACACATGGATATGGAAATAATGATGAAGATGCAAAAGAAGGTATTCATTATAAAAATCTATTAGGTACATATTTACATGGTCCAATTTTACCAAAAAACCATGAAATTACTGATTATTTATTAGAAAAAGCATGTGAACGTAAAGGCATTGCTTTTGAGCCTAAACAAGTAGATAATACTGAAGAAGAAGCTGCTAAACAAGTTATTGTTGATCGCGTAGCTAAAAATTAAATTATAAAAAAGCACACTCGTAAAGCGATATGAATTTGATGCGCACCCCAAAAGTTGGACTAAAAATCTAACTTTTAGGGGTGTATTTTTTATGGGCAAACATTACAAATATGAATTTAAATTAAAGGTAGTTCAAGAATATTTGAATAGTTTATTAGGTTATAGAGCATTAACAAAGAAATATGAAATATCGAATAAAAGTTTAATCGAAAGGTGGGTTACACAATATAAAGAATTTGGACCCGAAGGGTTAAGTAAACGATTGAAAATAAAGTTTATACTAGAGAATTTAAGCTATATGTTTTAAGATTTAGACAAGAAAACATGTTGTCTTATCGAGAAACAGCAAGCCATTTTAAAATAAGTAATAGCGCCATGATATGTGCTTGGCAACGTATATTTGAAGAGAAAGGTATCCTCGGACTAGACAACAATCGGAAAGGACGTCCAAATAAAATGGATAAAAAACATTCGAAAGTAAAGTCTAAATCAACCGAATTAAAAGAAAGTGAACGCGAGGAATTAGAAAGACTAAGAAATGAAAATGAGATATTAAAAGCAGGTATAGCTTATCAAAAAAAGTTACAAGCCTTGACTCAAAATTACGAAACAAAACATTCGAAAAAGTAAAAATCATAAAAGTATTACATGAAACATTAAATTTTGGGCTCAGTCTATTATTTAAAGTTTCAAAAGTAGCTAAATCTGTTTATTACTATTGGCTAGAACGTTTTAAACAACCAAATAAAGATAAAGAATTAATTGAAACTATTAAAGCGATATGTGAAGAATGTGGATATATCTATGGCTATAGAAGAGTTACTCAATCCTTATCAAATAAAGGTATTAAAGTGAATCATAAAAAGGTAAGAAAGTTAATGAAAGAATTAAAACTCACTTGTACAAAATTTACACATAGAGGACGTAAGTATAAATCTTACAAAGGAAATGTAGGCAAAATAGCAAAACATTTATTAAAACGACGTTTTAATACGAATCGCCCTTATCAAAAAGTAGTGACTGATATTACAGAATTTAAGTTAAATAATGGATCAAAATTATATTTATCTGCATATATTGATTTATATAGTTCAGAAATTATGAGCTATAGTATTTCAAGTCACCCAACACTAGATATGGCTATCAATCCACTAAAAGAACTTTTAAATAAATGTCCAAATGTTAATTATCGATTAACTATACATTCAGATCAAGGTTGGCATTATCAAAATGCGAAATACGTAAATATTTTAAAAGAAAATAAAGTGTTTCAAAGTATGTCAAGAAAGGGAAATTGTCTCGATAATTCAGTTATGGAAAACTTTTTTGGATTATTGAAGCAAGAAATGTTTTATGGAAAAAAATTTGATCATTTTTATCAATTGGAGCTAGCTATTCAAAACTATATTATTTTTTATAATGATGAAAGAATTAAATCAAAATTAAAAGGCTTGTCTCCTAAAAATTTTAGGAAACAAACCTTTGAAATATTACACTAAACCAAAGTACAACTTTTGGGGTTCAGTACAATATATGCTTATACGAGTGTGCTTTTTATTTAAGAATAAATTTAGATTTATGCAAAACGATGATCTAATATGCGATAAATCAATAGAATTTCATAAATGACATGACTTTTAAGTTGATTGCTATCAAACTCATCTAAACCTTTCACAGACATTTTTAGTAAAGAGGCATGTTGTTTCTTACGCTCGAAGTGTCCAGTCGAATATATATTGTTTATACTTTGTGCGATACTTAAAATCGCCAATTTTTCATCGTTTGTAAAAGTAATTATCGTATCTTTCGGTAAATAAACTAAATTAGATAAATGGGTAATAAACAACCTATTAGTATGCGCGCGCGTAGTTAGTGCTTTAAGTTGAATCCATTCTGAATCATGGTGTTTGTGATAGCTTAGTTCATCTTTTTGATAAGAAAGTAAGGTTTCCACTTTTTGATTTAAATCGATTAATTGATTTAATTGACGATAAGGCGCGCCTTTTGTAAATTTACCAAGTAATAATTGACGCATACGTAATTCAAAGAGTTCGTACATTTTTGATTCAGTCAAATTAATAGATGATTCAACTTGATCATAATATTTTGGAGGTAAAATAATAAAGTTTACTAATCCAGCTGTTACGAGTCCGATGATAGCAGTTAATAATCTAGAAAAGAAATTAAAGAAATAGGCTTCATGAATACCTGGAATCATAGCCATAGCTGTTAATGTAGCTACCGTAGTACCCACATGTAAATTAAGTTTGGTACATAGAATAATTGTGAACGTAGCGCTCAATGCATATGCGAAAGGGGATTGGTCCCCAAATATAAATGTGAATATGACTGCAAATAATGCCCCAATAATCGTTGCTGGCAAACGACGATAGCCTTTTTTTAATGAAGCTTTAGCTGTAGGTTCAATCGTCACAATAGCCGTTAATATAGCAAATATCGGATTTAAGTTTAAAGCTAAACAAAATAATGCAGTCAGGAATGTGGCTAGACCCGTTTTAATTGTACGAGCACCGATAATTTTTTTATACCAGTTATCATTCATTTAAAAACTCCTAATGTGATGTATAGTCAAATAACTGCTCAAAATGGTGAGTAGTCGTATTATTAATATCTGTGAAATGTTAAACTATAGTTGATAAAATTTTCTAATTTATTATATCAAAAAAAGTCTGCTATAATAAGAAAGAATATAAATTACAAAAAGGAACGGGATAATATGATTGTAAAAACAGAAGAAGAATTAACAGCATTAAAAGATATTGGTTATATTTGCGCGCTAGTAAGAGATGAAATGCAATCAGCAACTAAGCCAGGAATTACAACAAAAGAACTAGACGATATTGCAAAGGACTTATTTGAAAAGCATGGAGCGATATCAGCGCCAATTCATGATGAGAACTTTCCAGGTCAAACATGTATCAGTGTAAACGAAGAAGTAGCTCATGGTATACCTGGTAAACGTAAAATACGTGAAGGTGATTTAGTGAATATAGATGTGTCTGCGCTTAAAAACGGATACTATGCAGACACAGGGATTTCATTTGTTGTTGGTGAACCGGACAATCCATTAAAACAAAAAGTGTGTGATGTGGCATTAGAAGCATTCGAAGCGGCAATGACACGTGTAAAACCTGGTGCTAAATTAAGCCAAATTGGTAAAGCAGTACATGCGACTGCACGAAAAAATAACCTTACAGTAATTAAAAACCTAACAGGTCATGGCGTAGGCCAATCTCTACATGAAGCGCCAAGCCATGTTATGAATTATTATGAACCTAAAGATAAAACACTATTAAAAGAAGGCACAGTAATCGCTGTTGAACCATTTATTTCTACAAAGGCAACTTTTGTAACAGAAGGTAAAAATGAATGGGCATTTGAAACAAACGATAAAAGTTTTGTTGCTCAAATTGAACATACGGTTATTGTGACAAAAGATGGACCATTATTAACTACTAAAATAGATTAATCTTGTTTCGGTCTAAAGTCCTAATATAAGATGGTTCCGGAGCCTATACCAATGGTTCCGGAAATTTTTTATAATGGAATCTAATCAATCATGAGGTGATTCTATGAATTATATTACGACTTATTTAGACAAAATGACTAAAAACACTTTTTATACAAGTTTAGTAGAATATAGACAGTATTTAGATAAAAAAATGAGAAGCATTGAAATGTACATAAAATATTTAATTGAAAGAAAAGCGTATGTTGAAAAATTAATAGACTGCTTAATTTTAACGCTAGAAAATAAATATATTGATATGATAGATGAAGATTACATTTACTGTGCTCAAGAAATAGAGCATTCTGAAATAGAAAAAATTAAAAAAGAATTAAACGAAATGGAAGCAGACTATGCGAGAATTGAATCCGATTTATCTCATCAGGCAGTTGAACGTGCAAACATTGAAACTGAATGTGATTTAATCGAACGTATCAGTTTAGTCGCTTAAAGAAAGGTGGCGAAACATGACTCATAAATATATATCCACAGAGATGCTTATCGTATTTACAGCATTAATGATTATTGCCAATTTTTATTATATTTTCTTTGAAAAAATTGGCTTTTTACTTGTGTTATTATTGGGTTGTATTTTAGTTTATGTGGGTTATATCTATTTTCATAAAGTACGTGGTTTATTAGCTTTTTGGATTGGTGCGTTATTAATAGCATTTACCTTATTATCTAATAAGTATACGATTATCATATTATTTATATTTTTAATAGTACTCATCGTTAGATATATTATTTATAAATTTAAACCTTTAAAAATTACTGCAACAGAAGAAGAAGTAGACTCACCGGAATTTATAAAACAAAAATGGTTTGGCGAGCAACGATCACCTGTATATGTTTATAAATGGGAAGATTTACAAATTCAACATGGCATTGGTGATATTCATATTGATATGTCTAAAGCAGCAAACATTAAAGAAAATAATACAATCGTTATTCGACATATCATTGGAAAAGTTCAAATCGTGGTACCACTTAACTATAATATTATATTACATTTCACAACGTTATACGGGAATGCCTATGTAAACGAAACCTCTTATAAAGTTGAGAATAATAATATTAAGGTAGTAGAAGAAACAAAAGCAGAGAACTATGCTGTAAATATTTATGTCTCATCATTTTTAGGTGATGTTGAGGTGATTTATAAATGAATCACTACTTTAGAGCGATCGGGTCCATGTTGATATTAGTATATAGTACGTTTTTTGCCATATTCTTTATTGATAAAGTGTTTGTTAATATAATGTATTTTCAAGGTATGTTTTATACTCAAATATTTGGCATACCTGTACTGCTTTTTTTAAATCTAATGGTGATTTTACTCTGTATTATTGTAGGTTCTGTCTTAGCATATAAAATCAATCAGCAAAATCATTGGTTAAAAGATCAAATTGAACGTTCAATAGAAGGTCAAACAGTGGGTATCAATGATCAAAATATTGAATTATACAACGAAACAATCGAACTATATCAAACGCTTGTGCCTTTAAATCAAGAAGTACATAAATTAAGAATGAAAACACAGAACCTGACGAATGAATCTTATAATATCAATGATGTTAAAGTTAAGAAAATTATAGAAGACGAACGCCAACGTTTAGCGCGTGAATTACATGATTCAGTTAGTCAACAATTATTCGCAGCAAGTATGATGTTATCAGCAATTAAAGAGACAGAATTGAAGGCCCCATTGGACCAACAAATACCAGTATTAGAAAAAATGATTCAAGATTCCCAATTAGAAATGAGAGCACTACTATTACACTTAAGACCTATTGGTTTGAAAGATAAATCTTTAGGTGAGGGTATTAAAGATTTAGTCGTTGATTTACAGAAAAAAGTACCAATGAAAGTGGTACATGATATTGAAGAATTCAAAGTACCAAAAGGTATCGAGGACCATTTATTCCGTATTACGCAAGAAGCCATTTCTAATACGCTAAGACATTCTAAAGGAACGAAGGTCACAATTGAATTATTTAATAGGGAAGAATATTTGTTATTGCGTATACAAGATAATGGTAAAGGGTTTAATGTAGATGATAAGGTAGAACAAAGTTATGGATTAAAAAATATGCGCGAACGTGCACTAGAAATAGGTGCAACATTTCATATCGTTTCTTTGCCTGATGCAGGTACGAGAATTGAAGTGAAGGCACCATTAAATAAGGAGGATTCAAATGCCGATTAAAGTATTATTTGTTGATGATCATGAAATGGTTCGAATAGGTATTTCTAGTTATTTATCCACACAATCAGATATAGATGTCATAGGGGAAGGTAAGTCAGGAAAAGATGCAATCGAAAAAGCACATGAACTGAAACCGGACCTAATTTTAATGGATTTACTTATGGACGATATGGATGGTGTCGAAGCAACTGAACAAGTTAAAAAAGACTTGCCAAATATTAAAGTTGTCATGCTTACGAGTTATATTGAAGATAACGAAGTCTATCGTGCACTTGATTCCGGTGTAGATAGCTATATATTGAAAACAACAAGTGCTAGTGATATTGCTGAAGCGATTCGTAAGACTTACAATAATGAGTCAGTATTTGAAGCAGAAGTCCTAGTTAAAATGAGAAATAGGATGAAACAACGAGCTGAATTGTATGAAATGCTCACAGAACGTGAAATGGAGATTTTATTACTGATTGCTAAAGGTTACTCTAACCAAGAGATTGCCAGCGCTTCACATATTACGATTAAAACAGTGAAAACGCATGTAAGTAATATCCTAAGTAAATTAGAAGTTCAAGATAGAACTCAAGCCGTCATATATGCATTCCAGCACAATTTAATTCAATAAAGGGAATATAAATCTAGCAAGCTAAAACAAACGCGTATGGTAGACATACACGCTGTTTTAGCTTTTTAATTTTTATGCAACAATAAAAGCTTTTATATTTATTAAAATCCCCCTCAAACAATGACATCTCATTTGTTTGAGGGGGATTAGTTAATATTATCCGTTATTTTTCGATGTATCTACATCATTAACTGCTTTGTTTGATGATGTAATATCAGTATTTTCATTTTCAGAATCTTGATTATCTGCAATAGATGTATTTCTATTATGTTCGATATCGTCCAAGGTTTGTTCTTCAGGTGTTTTACCAGATACCACTTTACGTTGATGGAAGATGGCGTTGATTTCAGCACCAATGATGATGATGAAACCTGTGATGTATAACCATAACATTAAGATGATAATACCGGCAATACTACCATATGTTTTAGAATAATTAGCAAAGTTTGAAATATAAATTCCAAATAAATATGACCCACCTAAGAAGACGATTGTTGCAAATATAGCGCCTGGAATAACAGACAATAATTTAATTTTAACATTAGGAGCTAATGTGTATAACACCATGAATGCTATAAGAACAACAATTACAGGTAATACAAAACGTATTGTATCAAACAGCCATTTTACTTGATCTCCAAGGCCTAGCGGGCCGAATAGCAGATCACCAATTTGTTGCCCAAATGTAGGTAACACGAGTGCAACTGGCATAACGATAATCATGGCAAGCGTGAATAATACACTATAAAGTTTAGCAACTACAAAATTTCGGCTATCTTCAACGTCATAAGCAACATTAAAGGCATTCATTAGCGCAGTCATTCCGTTAGATGCGGACCATAATGCTGCGATTAACCCGATAGATAGTAATCCACCGCTCGCATTCTCCATAATATCACCAATTATACCTGAAACTTGAGGTGCATAATCAGATGGCACATGAGCTTTTATTAAATCTCTTATCGTCGACTGTTTCACACCAACAACTGGTACGATAGAGAGTAAGAATAGTAGCATTGGGAACAATGAAAGCATGAAATAATAAGATAACTGTGCTGACAGTCCTGATGCGTCATCTTTACCAATTCTATATACAAGATATGAGAAAAAATTTGAATCTTTAGTATATTTTGCTGGTTTATTGATACGTGAAACAAAGAATGCTTGGTTATCTTTCTTAGGTGACTTAGATTTAAATTCATCAGGTGTGATGTAAGTGCGGTCGCGTTTGATTTGTTGACCGTTTGTTTCATTAGACTGTTTGTCATTTTCTTCTACACTTTTTGCCTCATTCAAAAAGTTAGAAGTTGTTTTATCTTTTTTAGACATATCTAATCTCCTTATGTATTGATATTTTTCAATATACATTTTAATATACTTTAAAATGTAGTTTAGGTAAATATGTGATGCTATTTTCTTTCGGAAAAATAGATAATTAGATTAATAAAAAATAGCATAATGCATATGTGTATGCGTAAGTATCAAATGAATGTTAAAACCTAAGTAAATAATGAAGTGTTATTAATGTGAAAATACGGTAATGCATCATAATAATTAAAGCTACATAATATTAAGACAATGATATAAATGCATGCAACCGTTTGTAAATTCGTATATAAACACAAAATTGATATTACAAAGCAAAGTTAACATAATGATTGAGCCTGAGATATGTCATACATCCCAGGCTCTTAAATCATTTATTGAAGCTTATATTTGAAATACAAAAATAAGTAGAATTAGCCGTTTAAACGATTATTCTTACGCTCTACAAAAGTATTTTTTGCATCTTTGATTGAACGTTCTAATTCTGGATTGTTACGTCTGATTTCTTCTACAACGTCTTTCCAATATAACACTTCGTCTTTAATGTTATTGATTGCAGAAGGTTTTTGAGAACGCGTACCTTCTTTTCTGTCTTTAATAGATTGTTTTAAAGATTGACGTGTTGATTTATCAGCTAATGTTGCTGCGCCTCCAATTACGGCACCTAATAAAATTCCTGGAATGAGTTTGTTTTGCATGATGTGTTACTCCTCTCTTAAATTTGCATCTTTAATTATAAAATTGATTAAATTATCACAAGATGATTGTACCATTTTATAGACGCCTTCGAAATTATTTGTATAATAAGGATCTGGAACGTCTGTTTCAGTCATATCGCTAAACTCTAATAGTTTAAACAATTGACCTTTAATATTAGGATTAATTTGTTTGATATTATCAACGTTACTTTGATCCATTGCAATAATGTAATCAAAGTCATCGTTTGATTCAAACAGTTCACTAATCATACCATCAAAAGGTATGTCATGTTCAGATAGAATGGCTTGTGTACCTTCATGAGGTGGCTCACCTAAGTTCCATTGCCCTGTGCCTCTAGAGGTAACCTTTATATCATTTATATTTCTATCAAGTAATTTTTGTCGCATGATTGCTTCTGCCATAGGTGAACGACAAATATTTCCTAAACATACGAATGCTACTGTAATCATTTGTGTACCTCCAAATTTATATACTCCTCTTTCCCATTTTAAAGCTTTTTTAATCATTTCAAAAGGGTAATTGCCATAAAAGTTTTACAAGATAGGTAAATTTGATAAAATAAATTGAAAAAGAGGTGAATTTTGTGGCAAAAAGTATAGAACAAATGATAGAAGAAATAAGAGATAGATTAAATCTTGTGAATCAAAGTTTGATTGATCCAGATAATTATAAATCAGCAGATGAACAAGAAATTCGTGAAATTCATGAATATGTAACATCAAAAGCATCATTTACACCGAGTGAAGCATCGGCAATCGCTGATGCACTTGGTCAAATTCGTAAATAGGGGGAGTTACCATATGACAGAATTACAAGATAAACTTCAACAATATGCCGAACTATTAGTTGGTGTGGGCATGAATGTTCAAAAGGATCAACCAGTATTTATTCGCTCTAGCGTCGATGCATTAGAACTAACACATTACATAGTTGAAGCGGCATATAAACGTGGCGCTTCCGACGTTAAAGTAGAATATAGCGATGACAAGTTATCGCGTTTAAAATTTGAATATGAATCTGTTGAATTTTTTGAGAAAGACGCTGTGAAATCATATGAAGTTGAAAAACGTATGGACTATGTGAAACGTGGTGCAGCCAACTTAGCACTCATTACACAAGATCCAGATCTATTGAATGGTATTGATAGTGAAAAGTTATCGACATATCAAAGACAATATTCTACTGCTTATAAAGGTTATATGGAAGCAAGTCAAAAGAATCAATTCCCTTGGTGTGTGGCAGCATTCCCTTCAAAAGCATGGGCACAACGCGTATATCCTGACCTGACTGAAACAGAAGCATATAGTAAATTTATTGATGAAGTATTAGACATCGTGCGTGTAGATGGTAATGATCCAGTTGAAAATTGGAAAAACCATGTAGAAAATTTAAGTATTCACGCGCGTAAATTACAAGATAAAAATTATAAAGCACTGCACTACATTTCAGAAGGTACGGATTTAGTTATTGGACTACCGGAAGGACATATTTGGGAAGATGCTACGAGTTATACGAGTGAAGGCCAAGCTTTTGTTGCTAATATCCCAACTGAAGAAGTATTTACCGCACCACATCGCTTAAATGTAAATGGTCATGTCACAAATAAGTTGCCACTTAGTCATAATGGTAATATCATTGACGGCTTCACATTAACGTTCAAAGATGGTGAGGTTGTTGATTTTAAAGCTGATCAAGGCGAAGATGTATTAAGAGATTTACTAAATACCGATGAAGGTGCAAGAAGATTAGGAGAAGTCGCACTTGTACCTGATGATTCGCCAATTTCAAATCGTAACACTATTTTTTACAATACATTATTTGATGAAAATGCATCTTGTCATATTGCATTAGGTTCAGCTTATGGATTTAATGTTGAAGGTGGCACAGAAATGACTACGGAAGAAAAATTAGCGCATGGGTTGAATGACTCATTAATTCATGTAGACTTTATGATTGGAAGCCCTGATCTAACTATTTATGGAATAACACAAGATGATGAAAAAGAACTTGTATTTGAAAATGGTAATTGGTCGAAATAATGTAATGGAAACATTTTTTATTTTATAAATCAAATAAGTGCTAATAAGCGATTAAAGTAAGCATAGGTGTTAAATCATATTAAATACATTTACAAAAAATGATAAAGTCTGATGTTATTTAAATTGGGAGTGAGGATATGAAATCTATATTATGCTGATTTCGGACTCACTCCTTAGTTTATGTCATTGAGAATTGAAAAGGGAGCTAAAATTATGGGAAATGTAGCAAGCAAATCAATGTCGGAATCTAGAAGTATAAAAGAAAGACAAATATTCCCACAAGATACGAACCATCTTCACACGATGTTTGGTGGTATATTGATGGCCAATGTAGATGAGATTTCTGCTATTACGGCGACGAAGCATAGCAATTCACAAGTGGTAACTGCGTCAACAGATTCAGTCGACTTTTTAAAACCTATTAAAACAGGGGATATCATTTCTTACGAAGCAATGGTTTCGTATGCTGGTAAGTCTTCGATGGAAGTTTGTGTACAAATCATTATTGAAGATGTTGTTAAGAGCGAACGTCATTTAGCGGCACTTAGCTTTTTAACATTTGTTGCTTTAGATGAAAATGGGAAACCACAAGAAGTCCCACAAGTATATCCAGAAACACAAACAGAAAAATGGTTTCATGACACAGCACTTGCTAGGGTAAAACGTAGGAAAGAGCGCAGACAAGAAAGTAAAGAAACGATAGAATTTTTATCCAATGTACAAAATATAGAATAAAATAAAGCGAAAGTTGTACAGTTAATCACTTTAGATTAAATAACAACTTTCGCTTTTTTAGTTATACGTTGCATTTCAACGATGCATGATTTTCTCATTCTTTTTAAAATCCGTATTAGGGTAGTACATGTTTTTAACAAGTACATTGGGTCCAAGACAACTAAATTCGGAACAATGACAATTAAGTGATTGAGCTAAAGGTGTCGCAAGCCAATGGTTAAATACGTCTGGTAATTTATCATGTTTAATGTTAGAAATAGTACCATTTTCATCACCAAAGTCAGTAACTATGACGTTACCTGTAAAAACATTCACATTCAATCTATTGCGTCCATCAGGGTCATTTCTCATCGTTACATTCGGTGTATCTCTCAGTCTTTGCAATAAGGCTTGATCATTTTCATCTTTGATACATGGATAAATAGGTAATGTACCAAATAGCATCCATAAATTTGGATCACGAATATCTAAAATATGATGGATTGCTGTTTTCATCTCTTTAAGAGAAAGCACTTCTAGTTGGCTAGCAAAATCAGCAGGGTACATGGGATGAATTTCATGTCTTTGACATTTCATATCATGGACAATCTCATTATGTATTTTTTCAAGATGGGGTACAGTGCTTTGATTTAACATCGTTTCGGCAGAAATAAACATACCTTGTTGAGATAAGGTACTGGAATTAGATAACATTTGTTCATACAGTCTCAGTTTTGCTTTTAATGGAGGTTGCTTGTCCATGGCACCAAATCCTACATCTGTAAACTCATCAATTGTTCCCCAATTATGTGAAATATGCATGACATCAATATATTCAGCAATATCTAAATAACGATCTAATGGTAAAGTTAAATTAGAATTCATTTGAACATAGATACCACGGCTATGTGCATATTTTAACAAGGGTTTTACAACATTTCTTATGGATTTTTTTGAAAACATAGGTTCGCCACCTGTGATAGACATGGTTTTAAGGTCTGGAATTTCATCTAAACGGCGATAAATTAAATCCATAGGTAACGGGTCTGGGTCTGTGGTTTGCAATGTATAACCGACAGCGCAATGACTACAACGCATATTACATAAATTCGTCGTCGTAAATTCGATATTACTTAACGTCAAACGATCGTGTTCTTGCATATCATTGTATGCTTCCCACGGGTCGTTATGAATTGAAATTGGTTTCTTAACATTTGATGCATACAAATTCAACATAATTAAAACTCCCTTTTTTAACTTTTATCTGCTATGAGTATATACTAAACTTTATTTGTATAGGGAACGGTGTATACAAATTTATGAATAATCGTATGTGTCTCACATCTAATATTTCACCTTAATATTATTAAGACTATACCAAATTTTGTCAAATCCATGTTAGGATTATACTATCTTATAAAAAGGAGTCATTTTTAAAATGAATGAAAATCAAACAATTGATCAAATTAGAGCAAGATTAGAAAAATTTATTGATGATATCGATCACGTAAATCCGGACGAAGTGCGCGTAGAAGATATAGATGAGTGGATTGGTTTGCTCGATCAACTTGAAGAAAAAGTTAAAACTGTTTCAAAATCATCAGAAGATAAATAAGTTAATTGAATGCTATCTTAGGCCGATGTTTAAACTTTCAAGTTTTAGTCTATATATAACGTAGAACATAAATAGAGAAAGGTGATTATTAATGGCTAAAAAAGTAGCAATCATTTTAACAAATGAATTTGAAGATATTGAATTAACTAGTCCTAAAGAAGCGATTGAAGAAGCGGGACATGAAACAGTTGTTATAGGTGATCAAGCGAATAGTGAAGTCGTAGGTAAACATGGCACAAAAGTTGCGGTAGACGTTAGTATTGCTGACGCAAAACCTGAAGACTTTGATGGTTTATTAATTCCTGGTGGCTTTTCTCCTGACCACTTACGTGGCGATGCTGAAGGCAGATATGGCACTTTTGCGAAATACTTTACTAAAAATGATGTACCAGCATTCGCAATTTGTCACGGACCTCAAATTTTAATTGATACAGATGATTTAAATGGACGTACTTTAACTGCAGTATTAAATGTGCGTAAAGACTTAGCAAACGCTGGCGCACAAGTTGTTGATGAATCAGTTGTAGTAGATAAAAATATCGTTACAAGCCGTACACCAGATGATTTAGATGATTTTAATAGAGAAATTGTAAATCAATTAAACGATTAATATGTATAGGTAAGTAATTAAAATAGTTTTTCGTGAGTTAGTTCATAACTGGAAGCGATAGGTAGTATAAAATACCTGTCGTTTTCCAGTTTTTTTGTTGTCTAAGTTGAACATAATAACCAAAAACGCATTGTTGTAAAACTTCATGTGGATACATTCATACACCCTTGGACCGATTTTTGCATTTAGCTATAGATAAACATTTAAACTATTGATACACTCACTTATAATGATATGAGAGCAACATAAAGGAGCTACCGCATGAAAAGAAGTGATCGTTATAAAACGTACAACAAACCAAACGACTCAAATGACTCAAATCAATTACATCATAATACGTATTTTAAACCTGTGAATAAACCGCAGAAAAAGAAAAAAGGTAAAGGTATCATTTTAAAACTACTCATTCCCATCTTAATTATTATTGGAATAATCATCGGCGTCATGTATGCATTATCACTTAGAGCTAATACAGATGAGTTGAAGAATATAACAGAAAAAGAATCTTTTGTTTATGCATCAGATATGCGAGATTATACAAAAGGTGCTTTCATTGCTATGGAAGATGAACGCTTTTATAAACACCATGGTTTTGATGTGAAAGGAACTTCACGTGCATTATTTTCAACATTGAGTGACAAAAGTGTCCAAGGTGGAAGTACCATTACCCAACAAGTAGTTAAAAACTATTACTATGATAATGAACAGTCAATTACTAGAAAAATTAAAGAGTTGTTCGTGGCACATAGAGTAGAGAAAGAATATGATAAAAATGAAATTTTAAGTTTTTATATGAATAACATCTATTATGGGAGTGACCAATACACGATTGAATCTGCTGCTAATCACTATTTTGGGGTAACGACTGATAAAAACAATCCAAATTTACCACAAATATCGGTATTACAAAGTGCTATATTAGCAAGCAAGATAAATGCCCCAAGTGTATATAATATCAATGACATGTCAGATAATTTTACTAACCGTGTTAAAACAGATTTAGAAAAAATGAAGCAGCAAGGATATATTTCAAATAGTCAATACGAGAATGCAATTCAAGAACTAGGTGTTTAATATCAAAATAGCGCTTAATTTTTAATGGTATTTATAAGAGAGATTTAAAAAAATAAAATAACTAAGTGTGAGGGTACGAAATCAAAAAGAGTGATTGATTTTGTATCCTCACACTTTTTAGATTAATAAATCTTTAAGCATTTTAATTAAGCTAGTCACTATGATTCCATTACCAAACAATATGCGTTATCCTTAGAGGTGGAGTGAGGATAATGCCTAAAATTACAAAAATAGAAGTACAAAAGAAAAATAAAGAGCGTTTTAATTTATATTTAGATGAGGAATTTGAAATGGGTATCGATATGGATACTTATGTACATTTCAATTTAAAAAAAGGTCAAATCGTTGATGCTGCTGACATGGAAAAAATCCAAAAGTATGACCAATATAGACAAGCAGTGAATGTAGCAATTCAATTTTTATCATATAGAAAAAGAACAGATCATGAAGTGATACAACATTTACAAAAGAAAGAAATTTCCGAATCTGTTATAGCAAGTGTCATTGACTATTGTCATGAGCAAAGACTAATCGATCATGAAGACTACGCTAATAGTTTAAAAAACACTATGATACTTACTACAGATAAGGGGCCAGGTATTTTCAGACAAAAATTGAGAGATGCTGGTGTTGAACAAACAATTATTGATGTATATGCTGAGCGTTATGAGAACGAACAACCAATGGAAGATATTATTAAAGTTGCAAATAAAATATTAAGACAAAAAAAAGGTCCTACAGTTAAAAGGAAAGAAAAACTATCGCAAGCTTTGATGCAAAAAGGTTATAGCTTTGAAATAATAAAAGTAGTGATGGATGAAATGGACTTCTCACAACCTGAAGCAGAATTAGACGGTTTGTTACAACAAGAACTAGAGAAGGTTTATAATAAATATTCAAGAAAATTTTCAGGTAGAAAATTAATTAATAAAACAATAGAAGGTCTTATGAGAAAAGGCTATAAATATGATAAAATTAAAGCTAAACTGGAAGAGAGTGGTATTGTAGATGGAACAGAAGAAATTGAGTGAAATGAGTGAGGTTGAGTTACGTCACGAAATTCAAGGCTACAAAGAAAAAATGAGGAAAGCAGAGATGAATGGCATATTTAATGAATATGATGTTTATCAAAGTAAGGTCATCATTGCAGAGAGCTATTTGGTAGATAGAACAAAAATAGAAATCGGTAGAATTTATAAGCTAAATGACGGGACTGAGAATTATTTTAAAGTTGAAAGATTAAAAGGTGTTTTTGCTTGGGGCTTTAGAATAAAAAGTGCAGAACCTGAAGAAGGTTTACCAATTGCATTATTAAAATTATAGAAGGATGACGATAGATGGGTAGTTCAATTATATTAAAGTTACTCAATGTAACTCATTATTATAGAAATAAAAAATCTAAAAAATGGTATTTACCATTTGGATATGATGCAGAAGATATTGAATTGAATAATATTAATCTACATATCTATCAGGGGGAAGCACTAGGTATTATTGGTGAAGGCGACTCCTCTAAATCTTTGATAGGGCGTTTATTAAGTGGTGAAATTAAACCAGATAAGGGTAAAGTTGTTAGAAAGAAAGATATATTTTTTGCAGATATCGAAGATAAATTGCTTCAATCTACGACGGTGATAGATTATGTGAAAAATGTAACCACGTTATTTCCTTATAAAACATCTGATCATAAAGTAGAACAGATTATTAAGTTTGCCCATCTTCAAGAAGATACAAATACACCTATTAAAAGTTTGACGGATGAAGCCTATGCGAGATTGCAATTCACATTAGCGAGAACATCAAAATCCAGTATTATTGTAATGAACCAAATACTGAGTTATTTAGATGAAAGTTACTTTGAAAAAGCGATTGAACTAACGAACGAATACATAAATGAAAATTTGACCATAATACTTATCGATGACAATATAGAACGAATTTCACGAACGAGTAATTATATTGCGTGGATTTCACATGGTCAGCTTAGAATGGATGGATCGCTTAACCAAGTATTACCTGCTTTTAGAGAACATGAAAAAGATCGGCTATCACTGACGAGTGAAGAAGAAAAATCTAATTTTGATGTTGATTGGAAAAAAAGCAGAACAAGAATCCCTGAGTTAACCTATAATTTCAAACGTATTGAACGCTATAATCATGCTAAGCCACCAGTAGCACTTGTCCGTTTTTGGACATTGTTTATTGTGTTCTTATTAGGTATGGTCATCATGGCATTATTAATGTTTAATGATTTAGGCAAGCTTGAAATAGGCAAAAATGATGATCAAACGACAATACAAAACCAGCAAAAAAATCCATATGAAGAAAAATTAGCATATGGCATTGTTTTAAAAGATGCGATAAGTTTAGAAAATATGTCGAATGGTAAAAAGATAAAAGCAGATAAATATGCTTTTGTTACGATAACAGGTGAAAACACAAAAAATTATCGTATTGAAATTGATAACAATAACTATAAAGTTGCAAAGAACAAGTTACGCTATTTTGATCCAGCAAGCTTGTTTGAAGAACATAGTGCAAGTGCATTAGCGCCCTATATGCATAAAAATTATAGTAACTATAATGAGTTCTTTAATAGCCATTTGCATAAAAAACATAGCACGGTGACCGATTCGCTCGTACCTGAAAGTGGTAAAGATGACCGTTTTGTTGTACCCATCGTTCAACAACCGATATCGATGTTATTTAATGATCAAAATAAATTAGTTGGTTTTACGATTACTATAAAAGATAAACAAAAACTAAAAGAAAAATTTAATATTGAAACTAATTTTTGGATAACAAAATCGGATGATGGGTATTTTATGGCAGATATGAAAAATAATAAATGGATTTATATCGAATTGTAGGTGTGAAAAATGATTGATAGTATGATTAACTATTTTATAAATACACCACATCTCATTAAACATGCGTACCATCGTTTGAAATCGCAATGGATGTGGTTAGTAATACCCTTTATAGTAAGTATGGTAGTACTCTTAATAATGATGTTGATATTTAAAATGAATGGTACGGAAGAAATTAAACAAGCACGGGGCTTTTTTAGATTAGCAGCGGTGATGAGTTTTGCATATATTTGGATTGCGATATATCAAAGTTTTAACACATTTAAACATGATTACTTTACTGGAAAATTATTTAATATCAATCCAATTTTTCAAAATATTATCATAGCGCTATTGTTTAGTTTGGTGATGTTCATTTCACTTATAATGATTATTTTAGCTACACCCGTAAATATTGAAAGTTCGGTGCTATCTACATTATTCTTTGTTGCTATGTCATTAGTATTCATTGTAGTTATTTCTACAGTATTAGGTTTAATAGCGATTGTGAGTAACAAAATCAATATAATTTATTATATTGTAAGTGCAGTCATGTTTTTCATTGTTCCAATTATTTTCATACCTAATACAAATACGACATTAGTGTCGCATATTTTAATGCTCAATCCCTTATATTATTTAATTGAAGGGATTTCACAGTCGGTTGTATTAGGAACGCTGAGTCTAAATAATATACCACAGCATATATACTTCCTATTATTTTTAGCAATAGTGTGTGTCATTATTTATGCATTATATAGAAGTATTGCGCATAAAAAATATTCATATGTTGATTCATATAAGCAACAAGCAGAGAACGAAACTTCTGAAAATCTAGAAGATAAAGCAGATGAAAATAAATAATGTTAGTTACTTAAAAGATAAAAAACTGGAGGTTCACGTTAATAATAACGCGTACCTCCAGTTTTTAATTACTTTATTTAGCAAATAATTTACGCTGTAATTTATCTTCACTGAAAACCCAACCAATATAAGAATGATCGATAACCATATCTTCATCTAAATGTGCAATTGCAACAAATGAGTAATGACCATTTTTTAGATAACGTAAATCGATTAATCTAATTTCTGTGGTATTATCATTTAATTTGCGTGATTGCCAACGATATATTGACGAGAAATTAAGAAATGTTTTAATATTTTTATCGTCTTTTACATATTGCATTAAATCATCACTTGGGAATGATTGACGTTTCGATTTGTCACTAAATACGATGTTTCTTCCATAGCTACGACCAACATAATCGTGCATTTCCGTTTGTACTGCGACGCGCCATTGCATAAACCTTATTGTTGGTGCAACAAATACTTTTACAGGATTGTGTTCTTGTTTAATTTGTCGCAATGCTTGTTGTTTTATAATCGCTTGCATTCTAAAGCGAATAATATAATATACAACAAGTATGCCAACGATTGGGAAAAATGCGAGATATGGATGTACGCCAACGATCCACAGTAATATACCTATACACCATAATACAAATATGATTGGATCAAATGTATTAATAACACTGAGTTGAATCCATTTATTTGTAATGGGTCTAAGTGCTTGTGTACCATAAGAATTAAATATATCCACAAATACATGAAGAAATACGGCAAGTTGCGCCCATAACCAGACATGGGTCGTATCTACATTTTTAAAGAATGTAAATATTAATAATGTAATGAACAAAGGCCATAAAATTGTAAAAGGGATTGAATGTGTGATGCCTCTATGATTTGATATATAAGTAGCATTATCTTTTAATTTAAAAATGGTGTCACCATCCGGAATTAATGAACCAACTACTAAAGTTGTAGCAGTGGCTGCAAAAGATCCCGCCATGGCAGGGTCTTGGGTCGCTAATGCTGTGAGTCCGATACCCATGACAATATGTGTTCCTGTATCCATAAGTATTCACTCATTTCATGTCTATAATATATTCATTATAATCTAATACGTCCAATATTAAAAATAACACACTATATATCATATAGAAAAATTTTAGAAAATAGAAAGTGATGTGCTTTATGCTTAATGAACCAAAATTCAAAAAAAATCTAGTTGACTGGTTTAATAAAAATCAGAGAGAGATGCCATGGCGAGAAACTTCAAATCCATATTATATTTGGTTAAGTGAAGTTATGCTCCAACAAACACAAGTTAAAACGGTAATAGACTATTATCATAAATTTATTGATCGATTTCCTACTATTGCAGATTTAAGTAATGCACAGGAGGATGAAGTGCTTAAATATTGGGAGGGGCTCGGTTATTATAGTCGTGCTAGAAATTTTCATACTGCCATTCAAGATGTACATCATAACTTTGATGGAGAAGTACCGAATCATCCAGAAACGTTCGGGAAATTGAAAGGTGTAGGGCCATATACTCAAGCTGCTGTAATGAGTATCGCATTTGATTTACCTCTAGCAACGGTAGATGGCAATGTATTTAGAGTTTGGTCGAGGCTAAATAATGATACACGAGATATTAAATTACAATCTACTAGAAAGGCATTTGAAAAAGAGTTACAGTCTTATGTCGAAAGTGACGCTGGTACATTTAATCAAGCTATGATGGAATTAGGCGCATTAGTTTGTACACCGAAAAATACGCTGTGCATGTTTTGTCCCGTACAAGAGCATTGCGAAGCATTTTTAAACGGTACAGTTGAAACATTACCTGTGAAAACCGCTAAAGTTAAAAAGAAACATATTAAGCAACATGTTTACATCATTAAAACGCAAGATAATGAAGTATTAATTGAAAAACGTATGCAAAAATTATTGAATAATATGTGGGAATTTCCGATGTATGAAGCGGAAGCGGAACATCAAATTAATTCAATTTTAAATACAAATATCCAATTTTCAGAACAACCAGCTTATAAATTGAAACATCAATTTACACATTTAACTTGGGACATTGAAGTTTATTTAGCAGATCAGGTAATTAATAACAAAGATGAAATAAGTTTACCTAACAATATGAAGTGGATGAATTTAGATGAAAAAGAAGATTATAATTTTCCAGTGAGCATGACAAAAATATATAAATTTTTATTATCGCATTGATAGACTCGGTGTAGTCTACTTAGTTATGTTATAATTTATAATGTGAAATTAAGAAAAGGTGGTGTGGAGCATGGTAAAAGAATCCATACCTAAAGAAGGTCAGACAATAAAAATACAAAGTTATAAACATGATGGGAATATTCATCGTGTTTGGTCTGAAACTACTATATTAAAAGGTACGGAACATGTTGTAATAGGTGGAAATGATCATACGCTTGTCACAGAGAGTGATAGTCGTACTTGGATTACGCGTGAGCCAGCAATTGTATATTTCCATTCAGAATTTTGGTTTAATGTGATATGTATGTTTAGAGAAGATGGCGTCTATTATTATTGCAATTTATCTTCACCATTTGTGTGTGATGATGAAGCGTTAAAATATATTGACTATGACTTAGATATTAAAGTATATCCAAATGGTAAGTATCATTTATTAGATGAAGATGAATATGAACAACATATGAGACAGATGAATTATTCTTCAGATATTGATGTCATTTTAAGGCGCAATGTAGATATCTTACAACAATGGATTGAACAGAAAAAAGGTCCATTTGCTCCTGATTTTATAAAAGTTTGGCGTGAACGATATAAAAAAATTAGAAATTATTAAGCACATTTAATGTTTTTAATTAAATTATCCTATATAGTGGTATGCGTGTAATTAATAGCAACCAAAATCTTTTATTTGAAAAATGGTATGGCAAATGAACATAAACAATTAAAGATCGTCCGTTTATAGCAGCCTCGTTGAAATTCAGCGCAGGCTGTTTCATTTGCGAGTAAGTGTGGGGAGGAAATAAATTTATGATTCGAAGATATTTACAATTTGTAAAACCATATAAATGGCGAATCATTGCTACAATTCTTGTCGGAATTTTAAAATTCGGTATTCCAATGTTAATTCCATTATTAATAAAGTATGTTATTGACGATATCATAAATAATGGAGCGATTACAGCGGAGGAAAAATTCACTAGATTAGGTATTGCATTGGGCATTGCAGTATTCATCTTTGTAATTGTGAGACCACCAATTGAATTTTTAAGACAATATTTGGCGCAATGGACAAGTAACAAAATTTTATATGATATACGGAAAAGATTATATAATCATTTACAAGCATTAAGCGCACGTTTCTATGCTAATAATCAAGCAGGGCAAGTTATTTCAAGAGTGATTAATGACGTAGAGCAAACAAAAGATTTTATATTAACTGGTCTAATGAATATATGGCTAGATTGTATAACGATAGTTATTGCATTGACGATTATGTTTTATTTAAATGTAAAACTGACGTTAGCAGCATTAGTTATTTTCCCTGTGTATATATTGACTGTATATTTCTTCTTTGGGCGTTTAAGAAATTTAACCAGAAAAAGATCACAGGCGTTGGCTGAAGTTCAAGGATTCTTACATGAACGTGTTCAAGGTATGTCAGTAATTAAAAGCTTTGCAATTGAAGATAATGAAGCACAAAATTTTGATAAACATAACCAAAATTTCTTGCAGAGAGCGTTTAATCATACGCGTTGGAATGCGTATTCATTTTCAGCAATTAATACTGTGACAGATGTTGGCCCATTAATTGTTATTGGTTCGGGCGCTTTCTTAGCTATTAATGGATCTATCACGGTTGGTACTTTAGCTGCGTTTGTAGGATATTTAGAACAATTATTTGGTCCATTACGTAGATTAGTGTCATCATTTACTACATTAACGCAAAGTTTCGCATCCATGGATCGTGTTTTTCAATTGATGGATGAAGGTTATGATATTAAAAATAAAAAAGGCGCACTTCCGCTTGAAATTAAAGAAGGCGATATCGAGATAAACGATGTGAGCTTTAAATATAATTCAGAAGAAGCAACTATATTAAATAATATTAATTTGAAGATTAATAAAGGTGAAACAGTTGCATTCGTTGGCATGAGTGGCGGTGGTAAATCGACATTAATTAATCTTATTCCGAGATTTTATGATGTTTCAGGCGGAGAAATTAAGATAGATGGTACGAACATTAAATCTTATTTAACTGGCAGTTTGAGAAATCAAATTGGATTAGTACAGCAAGATAATATCTTATTCTCAGATACAATTAAGGAAAATATCTTATTGGGTAGACCAAATGCTACGGATGAAGAGGTTATTAAAGCAGCGAAAATGGCTAACGCACATGATTTTATTATGGAACTTTCTGAGGGTTACGATACTGAAGTCGGGGAGAGAGGCGTTAAATTGTCAGGAGGACAAAAACAACGTGTATCCATTGCGCGTATCTTCTTGAATAATCCTCCAATCATTATCCTAGATGAAGCAACAAGTGCATTAGATTTAGAAAGTGAATCTATCATTCAAGATGCATTGACAGTATTGAGTGAAAATAGAACAACATTAATTGTTGCA
This sequence comes from Staphylococcus sp. LKG4-2, assembly GCF_050955665.1. NCBI lineage: Bacteria > Bacillati > Bacillota > Bacilli > Caryophanales > Staphylococcaceae > Staphylococcus > Staphylococcus sp. LKG4-2. The sequence goes on from NZ_CP194532.1 coordinate 1,182,354, forward strand.
CATAGATTGTCGACGATCACACATGCAGATAAAATAGTGGTAGTTGAAAATGGTGAAATTGTAGAGGTTGGTTCCCATGAAGCTTTATTAGCTAAAAAAGGTGCTTACGAACACTTATATAGTATTCAAAATTTATAAATATTCGTTACTCAAAATAATCAATTAATATGTGAACAATTAAATCTATAAGTTATATTTAATTATGTTAATGATGTTTATAAAAATTAAAAAAAGCGAGGCAAACTAATCAAACTGAATCAGTTTTGATATTTGTCTCGCTTTTTTATACACAAAAATCGTTCGTTTTATCTTTGTTAACTAGATAATAAGGTGTTTTATACACGGCATATCATTGTGGAATGACGCTTGATAAAAAAATCGCATAGTACAGCTTATGTTAGCTGCGCTATGCGATAATTAGTTATAAATCAAAATCTTCGTCTAAAATATCAATTTCATTGTCATTGTTATGGTATGAGAAGAAACTAATACGTAATCTGTCTAAATGTTCTAATGTGTAACGATATTCTTCAATAGCTGAAATGATTTGCATGACATTTGCGTATGAATACATCGTTTGATAAGGATTTCTAATAAGTTCCTTTTGGAAGGCATCCATTAGTTCTTTCTTTTGTGGATTTTCAATTTGATTTTCAAATTGGCCCACGTCATACTTTGCTTTTTTAGAAAGGCTAATAAATATTTGTTCATGATATGCAATCAACGTATCAATTTCTAATTTAATCTGTAATAGCAATTCATGATTCAAATTGTGTAAATCGTTTTGGTAGCGATTCATTTTTTTCAGCACGTCATAGGCATGACGCGTACTTCTAACCACTTCTTTAAAAAGTATTTTTTTCCTGTTTTGGGCATACGTTTGTTTTTTAGTTAAAGGTCGTTCTTCTTCATAATAAACAAATGTTTGTTCTAGTTTTTTAATTCTACCACTAATTACGCCTCTATCTTCTTTAATATGATGGTACTCAGATGTATCATTTAAGACTAATTTGAACCAAACAAAAATATCGGAACAAATATTTAAAGAGTTGTAATAAATTTTTGATTCGAATTTTGGTGGTAAGAATACTAGGTTTACGATTGAAGAACTGATTACACCAATCATAACGAGCGCAAAACGATAAAATGCAGAAACATAAAAATCTCCTGTGTGTTGTCCCATAATAATTAATGCTGTCACACTAGCTAAGGTAGCAACATGTGCTAAATTAAAGCGGAAAAGTACAGCAATTAATAATATTACGGTTACACCCATAATTACAACATTATCTCCAAATACCGTAACCATTGCTACAGCAAGTAATGCACCAAAAACATTACCTATTGCTTGGTCAGAAACAGTTTTAATTGATCGAAATACGCTAGGCTGCATTGCAACAACCGCACTGACCCCAGCAATTGCTTTCAAACCAGCTTCATTAGGTAGTAGAGAAGCGATAAACAAAGCAAGTATAATGGCTATACCTGTCTTGAGAATACGGGCTCCTAATTTCAAAAGTACCGCTCCTTAATATATTAATAATAATTGTGTTTATACTTGTTATACAATTATTAGCAGTAAATTTCAAGTTTATTTCATTTGACTAAAAGCATAATCGACAGCTTTTAACGTAGAATCGATATCTTCTTCTGTATGTTCAGTAGTTAAGAACCAAGCTTCAAATTTAGAAGGTGCTAAGTTTATACCTTGATTTAACATTAGTTTAAAGAATTTAGCGAAAGCTTCTCCATCTGAATTTTCTGCTTGGTCATAATGAACAACCGTTTCATTTGTGAAATATAGCGTAAGTGCCCCGTATACTCTATTGACTGTTGCTGTTATATTGTGTTTGTTAATTAAAGAAAGTAAACCATCTTCTAATCGTTTACCTAGTGCATCTAATTGTTCATAAACACCGTCTTGTTCTAATACTTCCAATAATGCAATACCGCCTTTCATTGAAAGGGGATTACCAGCCATTGTTCCAGCTTGGTATGCCGGACCTAATGGTGCTACTTGTTCCATTATCTCTTGTTTGCCACCATAACCACCAATTGGGAGTCCGCCGCCAATAATTTTACCGAAAGCAGTTAAATCAGGGTAAACTTTATATAAATCTTGAGCGCCACCATAATGGAAACGGAAAGCAGTAATGACTTCATCGTAAATAACAAGACTTCCATTATTGTGTGTAATTTCGTTAACTTGTTCCAAAAAGCCTTGTTTTGGCTCAACCATACCAAAATTACCAACGATAGGTTCAACTAAAACAGCGGCAATTTCATCTCCCCAATAATCGATTGCTTCTTTATAAGCATCTATATCATTGTATGGAACGGTAATGACCTCTTGAGCCACACTCAATGGTACACCTGCTGAATCTGGCGAACCCAATTGTGATGGGCCACTACCAGCTGCAACTAAAACAAGATCAGAGTGTCCATGATATTGACCAGCAAATTTAACTATTTTATTGCGTTTTGTATAAGCACGTGCTACACGAATTGTCGTCATAACGGCTTCAGTACCAGAATTGACGAATCTAATTTTTTCTAAGGAAGGAATAGCATCGCGCAATTTTTTTGCAAATTCTATTTCTAATTCAGTTGGCGTGCCATATAGTATACCTAACGCTGCTTGTTCTTGTATTGCTTCTGTAATATGTGGATGTGCATGACCAGTGATGATAGGGCCATATGCTTGTAAATAATCTATATATTTATTACCATCCACATCGTATAAATAAGCGCCTTTACCTGAACGCATCATTACAGGTGCGCCACCACCTACTGCTTTATAAGAACGCGATGGAGAGTTAACGCCACCCAAAATGTATTCATCAGATAATTTCTGAAGTTTTTCACTTTCAGTAAATTTCATTATTATCAACCTCTTTTAATTTAATATTTTCGCTTATTATCGTATCATAAAATTAATCATAAAAAGAAATAGGGTGAGTTATATGTTGAAAAAAGGAGATCAATTTCCTTTATTTGAATTAGAAAATCAAAATGGTGAGCTAATCACGAATGAGACGATTAAAGGTAAAAAGGCAGTTCTGTATTTTTATCCAAGAGATAATACACCAACATGTACTACAGAAGCGTGCGATTTTAGAGATAATATCGCTTTATTTAATGAACTTAATGCCAGTGTCTATGGCATTAGTGGTGACAGTAAAAAGAAACATCAGAATTTTAGTGACAAATTAGATCTAAATTTTGACTTACTTGTAGATACAGATTATAAATTATCTGAAGCGGTTGGTGTATATCAACTGAAAAAATCATTTGGAAAAGAATCCATGGGTATAGTGAGAACAACCTTTGTAATAGATGAAACTGGTCAAATTATTGATATAATTGAAAAAGTTAAAGTGAAAACGCAAATAGATGAATTAAAACAAATCTTGGGGTGAGCATAAATGAAAGCAGTCAGTCTAATGAAATTGGGCGATTTAGAAAATGAATTGAAAGCACGCTTTCCAAATGTAGACTTTGTGTTTAGCAATGGTCTCTCAGATATAGATGACAAGGACAGAGAAACTTTAGAAATATTATTTGGTTATGATGGTAAATTGGATGAATCGTTTTTAAAACAATGTCCTAATTTAAATTGGATTGCTTGGTATGCCACAGGTGTAAACAACTTGCCTTTAGAATACATAAGCAAGCATAATATTAAACTAACGAACGCTAAAGGTGTACATGCAAAACAGATGTCGGAGTTTATATTTGCGTACATATTAGATGATTATAAAAAGATGAGAACTTCCTACATAAATCAAAAAAATAAATATTATGATTCTTCGTTAACTGGATCAAGATTAAGTGGAGAAAAGATATTGTTTATAGGAACAGGAAGCATAGCTCAACAAACAGCGAGAATTGCAAATGTTATGGGCATGACAGTGATGGGTGTTAATACAACTGGACATACTATTGAAGGGTTTAGTAAGATATATCCAATCAATGAATTGAAAGAAGCGTTGCAGGAAGCGAATATTGTAATAAACACTTTGCCAGAAACCAAAGATACAATTCATCTACTTGAAAGAGAGCATTTTGAATGTATGGACCATAATTGTCTTTTTATCAATGTAGGCAGAGGCACAGTAGTTAAAGAAGAAATTTTAATAGAAGCTTTAAAAGAAAAATTAATTAGACATGCATACTTAGATGTATTTGAAAATGAACCATTGCAACCGAGTAATGAGCTATATCAATTGAATAATGTAACGATTACAGCGCATATTACAGGTAATGGTAATGAAAATAAAAGTGAAGTGACAGGTATATTTGAGAAAAATTTAAAATCCATTCTCAATAACAATGAACTAATTGAGAATGTCGTAAATCCTTTGAATGGCTATTGATGTGTTTATAGCTTTGTTTATTGACATTTCCCCATGTGAACAGTTATATTAATATTAAGTAATAATAATTCTTAAATAGAAAGATGGTGAGGGGAATGAGTGCAGAGTTGGAAACGATAGAGCATCAATTAGAGGATTCGATTACTTCATTGAGAAATAATGGTGTAAGAATCACTCCACAGAGACAGGCAATTCTTAAATTTTTAATTGCTTCACATACTCATCCGACAGCAGATGAAATTTATCAAGCACTTTCACCTGATTTTCCAAATATAAGTGTTGCTACTATATATAATAATTTACGTGTATTTAAAGATATTGGTATCGTTAAAGAACTTCCTTATGGAGATTCTTCGAGTCGTTTTGATTTTAGTACACACAATCACTATCACGTTATATGTGAACAATGTGGTAAAATCGTTGACTTCCATTATCCACAACTAGATGAAGTGGAACAGTTAGCACAACACGTAACAGACTTTAATGTAACGCATCACCGTATGGAAATATATGGGTTATGCAAAGATTGCCAAGATAAATAAACTTGATGATGAGAAATAATTAAGCAAAGCTATTTTTAAAATCAATTTTAATCATGAAGAAGGGACTTACTGAATAGTAAGTCCCTTCTTTCACTTTTAGTTATTATAGAAGTAAGTGATTTAATAAAGTGCATTTTTAAAAAGGTGAATTTAATTTTTCAACATTAACTAATATGAATTTAACTTAATGATAATAAGAAAAGGTAATAAAGTAATCAAAATGTGAAATTGGTTATACAATCTATTTACACAAAATAAAATTTAAATACATTTAAACGATATTTGGTAATATCCGTAGTAAAATTAAACTAAAAAGATCTGTATTTTTTATTGACGGTTATAAATAATCTTGATATTATATAAAAGTCGTCAAAACACGACGCACTGCAATATAAATCGAATCAACAGAAATTATCAAAAGTGTAAATTTGACACTTGTTAATATAGTTGAAAGATAATACAATATTAAATGTTGAGTTAAAAAACGCAACAAACTTAATAAAAAATAACAAAAATTTATTGTTGACTTAACAAAAACTTAATGTTATAATAAATTCTTGTAACGCATTATTGAACATTGAAAACTGAATTGCAATATGTCAACGTTAATTCCGAACACAACATTAAATTGTTGGTTCAAAACAAGTGTTAGAAATAACACAAATTAGTATTTTATGAGCTAATCAAACATCATAATTCATTTATGGAGAGTTTGATCCTGGCTCAGGATGAACGCTGGCGGCGTGCCTAATACATGCAAGTCGAGCGAACAGATAAGGAGCTTGCTCCTTTGACGTTAGCGGCGGACGGGTGAGTAACACGTGGGTAACCTACCTATAAGACTGGGATAACTTCGGGAAACCGGAGCTAATACCGGATAACATTTGGAACCGCATGGTTCTAAAGTGAAAGATGGTTTTGCTATCACTTATAGATGGACCCGCGCCGTATTAGCTAGTTGGTAAGGTAACGGCTTACCAAGGCGACGATACGTAGCCGACCTGAGAGGGTGATCGGCCACACTGGAACTGAGACACGGTCCAGACTCCTACGGGAGGCAGCAGTAGGGAATCTTCCGCAATGGGCGAAAGCCTGACGGAGCAACGCCGCGTGAGTGATGAAGGGTTTCGGCTCGTAAAACTCTGTTATTAGGGAAGAACAAATGTGTAAGTAACTGTGCACGTCTTGACGGTACCTAATCAGAAAGCCACGGCTAACTACGTGCCAGCAGCCGCGGTAATACGTAGGTGGCAAGCGTTATCCGGAATTATTGGGCGTAAAGCGCGCGTAGGCGGTTTCTTAAGTCTGATGTGAAAGCCCACGGCTCAACCGTGGAGGGTCATTGGAAACTGGGAAACTTGAGTGCAGAAGAGGAAAGTGGAATTCCATGTGTAGCGGTGAAATGCGCAGAGATATGGAGGAACACCAGTGGCGAAGGCGACTTTCTGGTCTGTAACTGACGCTGATGTGCGAAAGCGTGGGGATCAAACAGGATTAGATACCCTGGTAGTCCACGCCGTAAACGATGAGTGCTAAGTGTTAGGGGGTTTCCGCCCCTTAGTGCTGCAGCTAACGCATTAAGCACTCCGCCTGGGGAGTACGACCGCAAGGTTGAAACTCAAAGGAATTGACGGGGACCCGCACAAGCGGTGGAGCATGTGGTTTAATTCGAAGCAACGCGAAGAACCTTACCAAATCTTGACATCCTTTGAAAACTCTAGAGATAGAGCCTTCCCCTTCGGGGGACAAAGTGACAGGTGGTGCATGGTTGTCGTCAGCTCGTGTCGTGAGATGTTGGGTTAAGTCCCGCAACGAGCGCAACCCTTAAGCTTAGTTGCCATCATTAAGTTGGGCACTCTAGGTTGACTGCCGGTGACAAACCGGAGGAAGGTGGGGATGACGTCAAATCATCATGCCCCTTATGATTTGGGCTACACACGTGCTACAATGGACAATACAAAGGGCAGCTAAACCGCGAGGTCATGCAAATCCCATAAAGTTGTTCTCAGTTCGGATTGTAGTCTGCAACTCGACTACATGAAGCTGGAATCGCTAGTAATCGTAGATCAGCATGCTACGGTGAATACGTTCCCGGGTCTTGTACACACCGCCCGTCACACCACGAGAGTTTGTAACACCCGAAGCCGGTGGAGTAACCATTTATGGAGCTAGCCGTCGAAGGTGGGACAAATGATTGGGGTGAAGTCGTAACAAGGTAGCCGTATCGGAAGGTGCGGCTGGATCACCTCCTTTCTAAGGATATATTCGGAACATCTTCTTACGAAGATGCAGGAATAACATTGACATATTGTATTCAGTTTTGAATGCTCATTGGAGTATTCACATCGTGAATGGGCCTATAGCTCAGCTGGTTAGAGCGCACGCCTGATAAGCGTGAGGTCGGTGGTTCGAGTCCACTTAGGCCCACCATTGATTTTAATAAGTTTTTATGGGGGCTTAGCTCAGATGGGAGAGCGCCTGCTTTGCACGCAGGAGGTCAGCGGTTCGATCCCGCTAGTCTCCACCATGAAAAATTTTGTACATTGAAAACTAGATAAGTAAGTAAAATTTATGATTTTACCACGCAAAACCGAGTGAATTAGAGTTTTTTAACAAGCTTTGAATTCAAAAAGAAATAATCGCTAGTGTTCGAAAGAACACTCACAGATTAATAACATTTTGGGTTTTCAACCGACTTGTTCGTGTTGAAAGTCAAAAAAGATTAAGTTATTAAGGGCGCACGGTGGATGCCTTGGCACTAGAAGCCGACGAAGGACGTTACTAACGACGATATGCTTTGGGGAGCTGTAAGTAAGCTTTGATCCAGAGATTTCCGAATGGGGAAACCCAGCACGAGTTATGTCGTGTTATCGATATGTGAATACATAGCATATCTGAAGGCAGACGCGGAGAACTGAAACATCTTAGTACCCGCAGGAAGAGAAAGAAAAATCGATTCCCTGAGTAGCGGCGAGCGAAACGGGAAGAGCCCAAACCAACGAGCTTGCTTGTTGGGGTTGTAGGACACTCTATACGGAGTTACAAAAGAACAGACTAGACGAATCATCTGGAAAGATGAATCAAAGAAGGTAATAATCCTGTAGTCGAAAGTTTGTTCACTCTTGAGTGGATCCTGAGTACGACGGAACACGAGAAATTCCGTCGGAATCTGGGAGGACCATCTCCCAAGGCTAAATACTTTCTAGTGACCGATAGTGAACCAGTACCGTGAGGGAAAGGTGAAAAGTACCCCGGAAGGGGAGTGAAATAGAACTTGAAACCGTGTGCTTACAAGTAGTCAGAGCCCGTTAATGGGTGATGGCGTGCCTTTTGTAGAATGAACCGGCGAGTTACGATTTGATGCAAGGTTAAGCAGTGAATGTGGAGCCGTAGCGAAAGCGAGTCTGAATAGGGCGTTGAGTATTTGGTCGTAGACCCGAAACCAGGTGATCTACCCATGACCAGGTTGAAGTTCAGGTAACACTGAATGGAGGACCGAACCGACTTACGTTGAAAAGTGAGCGGATGAGTTGTGGGTAGCGGAGAAATTCCAATCGAACCTGGAGATAGCTGGTTCTCTCCGAAATAGCTTTAGGGCTAGCCTCAAGTGATGATTATTGGAGGTAGAGCACTGTTTGGACGAGGGGCCCTTATCGGGTTACCGAATTCAGACAAACTCCGAATGCCAATCAATTTAACTTGGGAGTCAGAACGCGGGTGATAAGGTCCGTGTTCGAAAGGGAAACAGCCCAGACCACCAGCTAAGGTCCCAAAATATATGTTAAGTGGAAAAGGATGTGGCGTTGCCCAGACAACTAGGATGTTGGCTTAGAAGCAGCCATCATTTAAAGAGTGCGTAATAGCTCACTAGTCGAGTGACACTGCGCCGAAAATGTACCGGGGCTAAACATATTACCGAAGCTGTGGATTGTCCGTAAGGACAATGGTAGGAGAGCGTTCTAAGGGCGTTGAAGCATGATCGCAAGGACATGTGGAGCGCTTAGAAGTGAGAATGCCGGTGTGAGTAGCGAAAGACGGGTGAGAATCCCGTCCACCGATTGACTAAGGTTTCCAGAGGAAGGCTCGTCCGCTCTGGGTTAGTCGGGTCCTAAGCTGAGGCCGATAGGCGTAGGCGATGGATAACAGGTTGATATTCCTGTACCACCATTATTCGTTTTAAGCGATGGGGGGACGCAGTAGGATAGGCGAAGCGTACGATTGGATTGTACGTCCAAGCAGTGAGATTGAGTGTTAGGCAAATCCGGCACTCTTAAGATTGAGCTGTGATGGGGAGAGGAAATTGTTTCCTCGAGTCGTTGATTTCACACTGCCAAGAAAAGCCTCTAGCTAGAATTGTGGTGCCCGTACCGCAAACCGACACAGGTAGTCAAGATGAGAATTCTAAGGTGAGCGAGCGAACTCTCGTTAAGGAACTCGGCAAAATGACCCCGTAACTTCGGGAGAAGGGGTGCTCTTTAGGGTTAACGCCCAGGAGAGCCGCAGTGAATAGGCCCAAGCGACTGTTTATCAAAAACACAGGTCTCTGCTAAACCGTAAGGTGATGTATAGGGGCTGACGCCTGCCCGGTGCTGGAAGGTTAAGAGGAGTGGTTAGCTTCTGCGAAGCTACGAATCGAAGCCCCAGTAAACGGCGGCCGTAACTATAACGGTCCTAAGGTAGCGAAATTCCTTGTCGGGTAAGTTCCGACCCGCACGAAAGGCGTAACGATTTGGGCACTGTCTCAACGAGAGACTCGGTGAAATCATAGTACCTGTGAAGATGCAGGTTACCCGCGACAGGACGGAAAGACCCCGTGGAGCTTTACTGTAGTCTGATATTGAAATTCGGCACAGCTTGTACAGGATAGGTAGGAGCCTGAGATACGTGAGCGCTAGCTTACGTGGAGGCGTTGGTGGGATACTACCCTCGCTGTGTTGGATTTCTAACCCGCACCATTTATCATGGTGGGAGACAGTGTCAGATGGGCAGTTTGACTGGGGCGGTCGCCTCCTAAAGAGTAACGGAGGCGCTCAAAGGTTTCCTCAGAATGGTTGGAAATCATTCATAGAGTGTAAAGGCATAAGGAAGCTTGACTGCGAGACTTACAAGTCGAGCAGGGTCGAAAGACGGACTTAGTGATCCGGTGGTTCCGCATGGAAGGGCCATCGCTCAACGGATAAAAGCTACCCCGGGGATAACAGGCTTATCTCCCCCAAGAGTTCACATCGACGGGGAGGTTTGGCACCTCGATGTCGGCTCATCGCATCCTGGGGCTGTAGTCGGTCCCAAGGGTTGGGCTGTTCGCCCATTAAAGCGGTACGCGAGCTGGGTTCAGAACGTCGTGAGACAGTTCGGTCCCTATCCGTCGTGGGCGTAGGAAATTTGAGAGGAGCTGTCCTTAGTACGAGAGGACCGGGATGGACATACCTCTGGTGTACCAGTTGTCGTGCCAACGGCATCGCTGGGTAGCTATGTATGGACGGGATAAGTGCTGAAAGCATCTAAGCATGAAGCCCCCCTCAAGATGAGATTTCCCAACTTCGGTTATAAGATCCCTCAAAGATGATGAGGTTAATAGGTTCGAGGTGGAAGCATAGCGATATGTGCAGCTGACGAATACTAATCGATCGAAGACTTAATCAAATTTTAAATGTTTTGTTTGGTTGAATCATATTTTACTTACTATCTAGTTTTGAATGTATAATTTCATACATTTCATTGTCTGGTGACAATGGCAAGGAGGTCACACCTGTTCCCATGCCGAACACAGAAGTTAAGCTCCTTAGCGCCGATGGTAGTCGGACTTACGTTCCGCAAGAGTAGGACGTTGCCAGGCAATTTATATGGAGGATTAGCTCAGCTGGGAGAGCATCTGCCTTACAAGCAGAGGGTCGGCGGTTCGAACCCGTCATCCTCCACCATTTATTTAATTTAGCCGGCCTAGCTCAACTGGTAGAGCAACTGACTTGTAATCAGTAGGTTGGGGGTTCAAGTCCTCTGGCCGGCACCATTTTGATGAGCCATTAGCTCAGTTGGTAGAGCATCTGACTTTTAATCAGAGGGTCAGTGGTTCGAGCCCACTATGGCTCACCATTATCATTTTAATATCGCGGGTGTGGCGGAATTGGCAGACGCACTAGACTTAGGATCTAGCGCCTTACGGCGTGGGGGTTCGACTCCCTTCACCCGCATATGCAGAAGTAGTTCAGCGGTAGAATACGACCTTGCCAAGGTCGGGGTCGCGGGTTCGAATCCCGTCTTCTGCTCCATTATTTTGCCGGGGTGGCGGAACTGGCAGACGCACAGGACTTAAAATCCTGCGATAAGTGATTATCGTACCGGTTCGATTCCGGTCCTCGGCATCATCCTATAAAAATTATGCGCCCATAGCTCAACTGGATAGAGTACTTGACTACGAATCAAGAGGTTATAGGTTCGACCCCTATTGGGCGCACTAATTTACGGGAAGTAGCTCAGCTTGGTAGAGCACTTGGTTTGGGACCAAGGGGTCGCAGGTTCGAATCCTGTCTTCCCGATTCCCTGAAAATTTATATATGGGGGCTTAGCTCAGATGGGAGAGCGCCTGCTTTGCACGCAGGAGGTCAGCGGTTCGATCCCGCTAGTCTCCACCATATTTAATACAAACTAAAATACAACGGCGGTGTAGCTCAGCTGGCTAGAGCGTACGGTTCATACCCGTGAGGTCGGGGGTTCGATCCCCTCCACCGCCACTAATTATTAGTTGTAAATTATATTTAGGACCTTTAGCTCAGTTGGTTAGAGCTAACGGCTCATAACCGTTCGGTCGCAGGTTCGAGTCCTGCAAGGTCCATATAATTTTGGAGGAATACCCAAGTCCGGCTGAAGGGATCGGTCTTGAAAACCGACAGGGGCTTAACGGCCCGCGGGGGTTCGAATCCCTCTTCCTCCGCCATCTTTGTAATAATTGAATATAATTTATTTTTAGCTAATATTTGTGGAGGAATACCCAAGTCCGGCTGAAGGGATCGGTCTTGAAAACCGACAGGAGCTTAACGGCTCGCGGGGGTTCGAATCCCTCTTCCTCCGCCATTTATATTATTAACGCGGGATGGAGCAGTTCGGTAGCTCGTCGGGCTCATAACCCGAAGGTCGGTGGTTCAAATCCGCCTCCCGCAATTTTTAAAAGGTCCCGTAGTGTAGCGGTTAACACGCCTGCCTGTCACGCAGGAGATCGTGGGTTCGAATCCCATCGGGACCGCCATTTATTATGGTTCAGTAGCTCAGTTGGTAGAGCAATGGATTGAAGCTCCATGTGTCGGCAGTTCGATTCTGTCCTGAACCATTTTTAATGCAAGCCGGCCTAGCTCAACTGGTAGAGCAACTGACTTGTAATCAGTAGGTTGGGGGTTCAAGTCCTCTGGCCGGCACCATCTTTTGGAGGGGTAGCGAAGTGGCTAAACGCGGCGGACTGTAAATCCGCTCCTTCGGGTTCGGCAGTTCGAATCTGCCCCCCTCCACCATTTATTTAATTTAATAGGGGCATATTTCAACGGTAGAATAGAGGTCTCCAAAACCTTTGATGTGGGTTCGATTCCTACTGCCCCTGCCATGGCGGTTGTGGCGAAGTGGTTAACGCATCGGATTGTGGTTCCGACACTCGTGGGTTCGATTCCCATCATCCGCCCTTAGTATTATTGGGCTATAGCCAAGCGGTAAGGCAATGGACTTTGACTCCATCACGCGCTGGTTCGAATCCAGCTAGCCCAGTTTTTTATTGGCGGCATAGCCAAGTGGTAAGGCAGAGGTCTGCAAAACCTTTATCACCGGTTCAAATCCGGTTGCCGCCTTCAACAATATGCGGGAGTAGTTCAACTTTTAGAACACGTTCCTTCCCGGAATGAGGTATAGGTGTAAGTCCTATCTTCCGCTCCATATTAAATTATTATATCCCATGCGGGGGTAGTTCAACTCTTAGAACACGTTCCTTCCCGGAACGAGGTGTAGGTGTAAGTCCTATCCTCCGCTCCATATTATTTTGCGGGAGTAGTTCAACTTTTAGAACACATTCCTTCCCGGAATGAGGTATAGGTGTAAGTCCTATCTTCCGCTCCATTTATTCTTCCATTGAGGAAGTTTTTTTTTACACTTTTTAAGTATATAAATTTAATAATCACTTTGGATTGTTGTTTATTTATATTGAGGTAAATATTATTTTAACGTCTTAATCAATGTGGTATTATTAAATGGTTATGTTATATGAAGTAATAATTAATACTTGATTTATGTATAATTAAAAATTTGAACTATAGGAGCTATAATTTCTATGATACGTACAATGATGAATGGAAAAATTCACAGAGCAAGAGTAACAGAATCTAATTTAAACTATGTAGGTAGTATTACGATTGATAAAGATATATTGGAAGCAGTAGATATATTACCCAATGAGAAAGTGGCAATTGTAAATAATAATAATGGTACACGTTTTGAAACCTATGTTATTGAAGGAGAACGTGGAAGTGGTAAGATATGCTTAAATGGAGCTGCTTCTAGGTTAGTAGAAGTAGACGATGTTGTGATTATTATGACATATGTTCAATTAAATGAAACTGAGCTTATAAATCACGTACCTAAAGTAGCTGTAATGAATGAATTTAACCAAATAACACAAATGATTGGTGAAAAGGAAAATGAAATAATTTTAGATTGATTTTTAAGTAAATAGTTAATTTGATCTGTACTTAATAATTTGCTTCTAATTAAAAATGATGAATTTATTTAAATTAAGACGTGGTAATTAGTTTAATTTATTTATAAGGCAAAGATATTATGAATAGTGACAATTTATACTTTTTTAGTAAGGTGTTTTTCTTTCAAAAGCTAGTGATTACGCTCTTTATTAAGAAATCTATTGACGACAAAAGTTCTAAGTTATATAATGTATTTATGCTGTTTCGAACATAAACGGTTACTTTTTGTAAAATAAGTGATCGCTCAATTTTTTATTGAGCCGGTGTGGCGGAATTGGCAGACGCGCGGGACTCAAAATCCCGTTCCTTCTTGGAGTGTCGGTTCGATCCCGACCACCGGTATAACTATAGTAATAAACAGACTCTGTTTGTTTTTGAACCTCGTATCTACGAGGTTCTTTTTTTATGTCAAATATACGTTTTGTTTTAAATTTAAAAAAAGAATATAAATCATTGATATTATATTTACCATTATAACTTTATATTGTGGTTTTTAAGAAAGTATAATATTATGAGTCTAATGCTTTATTTGGAGGAAAATGAATGTCTAAGAGTAAAACTAAAAATAATAGTAGTAAACAATTTTTTAGCAACATACTTCAAGCTGTGGGTGCTGGTGTTGTAATTGCATTAATACCGAATGCAATGTTAGGAGAGTTATTAAAATTCTTCAAAGAAGATAATCAATTATTAGAATCAGTGTATCAATTGGTTGTATTAATTCAATCATTTATGGCTTTTATTATTGGAGTATTAGCAGCGCATCAATTTAAATTTAGTGGTGCTGGTGCAACGATGGTTGGCGTTTCTGCAATGCTTGGTAGTGGGGCAGTAAAAATAACATCAAACGGTTTTATGTTAAATGGTATTGGAGATATTATAAATACGATATTAGTAGTCATGGTAGCCTGTTTTTTATATTTAATACTTCAAAACAAATTAGGATCGCTTGAAATGATTATTTTACCGGTAGTGATTCCGGTTGTAAGTGGCATTATAGGTATTTATACACTAGGGTATGTATCGAATGTGACGAAAGGAATTGGACATTTAGTGAGTTCTTTTACAGAACTGAATCCTATGTTGATGTCTATCCTTATCTGTGTTACATATTCTTTATTAATGGTTACACCCATATCTGTGGTAGCAATTGCCACTGCAATTGGTTTGTCTGGTTTAGGAAGTGGTGCAGCTAATATGGGTATTGTAGCAGCTTGTGTAACATTTTTATTCGGTTCAATACGAGTGAATGGTGCAGGTGTCAATCTTGTATTAATTATTGGTGCAGCTAAAATGATGATTCCAGTATACTTTAAACATTTAATCATCGCGGTGCCTTTAGTTATTAATGGTATCATAGGAGGGTTAATTGCTTATTTCATAGGAATTCAAGGGACACCAATGTCTGCTGGTTTTGGTTATACAGGTTTAGTAGGGCCAATAAACGCATTTAATCGGATGGATGGTGATCCAGTAATAAATATTATCCTTTTAATTTTTGGTTATCTTATTATTCCATTTGTAGCAGCATTTTTTGTACATGAATTATGTAAAAAATTCATAGGCAATTATTCAGATGACATATATAGATTTGAAATACCAAAACAATAAAGTGTTTTGAATTTGTGTATGGCAGTTGGTTATCTAAGAAAATGAATATCTATACATTTTCAAGGTATTGTATAGGTGTAGTTAAGTCTAAAAATCTAAAACTTTAAGTTTATTATAGTGTCAATATTATTTTCATTATTTTCTATGTCTATATATTTTACTTTAAGGTATGGAGTATAAATTAATGTATATTAACAAGCATGACAGCAACCTGTAATTGATTATGAAGCATAGGGCAGAAATTAAATTTTCTAGTGGGTCTTTTGTAGTTCCACCTATGTAATCAAGGCAGAGATAACTATGATAAAGGTCTGCCTGAGCTAACGTGCATGTATAAGTTTCACTATAATTATATATAAGATTTAGCCTATGCATAAGAACTACTCGTTTCCATAAGAATAGGAAAAATAGTTTCTTTAAAATAAGTAGGCTATACATTTTCAATTTAGTCATTTAGTGCCTAATTGAACAAGAGTCTGAGACATCTAGTTTTGTCCCAGGCTCTCTTTTTTATACTCAAGGGACAGAATTTGAGGTAATTAGCTGTTTATATAAGTTTAAATAGATTCCTAAAATTATATTGAATATTATTTCGTAATTATGTATAATAATGAATTATATAGAAAGGGGTTAGAAAATGAAACACATGATTAAATTGATTATGACTGTTATTTTAATTAGTAGCGGTATATTAACTTACATTAGCCCTGTTGCACATGGAGCGGAACAGGATCAATGGGATAAAATAAAAGCGCGTGGTGAATTACGCGTAGGTTTATCTGCAGATTATGCACCATATGAATTTGAGCATAATGTAAATGGTAAATCGGAATATGCAGGTATCGATATTGACTTAGCTAAAAAAATAGCTAAAGATAATCATCTGAAATTAAAAATTGTAAATATGCAATTTGACAGTTTATTGGGAGCAATTAAGACTGGGAAAGTCGATTTAATTATTTCTGGTATGACACCAACACCAGAGCGTGAAAAAGAAGTAGATTTTTCTAACCCATATATGACAGTCCAACAAAAAATGATAATAAAAAAATCAGATGCAGATAATTTAAAAGATATTGATGATTTTGCAAATAAAAAAATAGGTGTTCAAAAACAAACACAACAAGAAAAAATTGCTCAGAGTGAAATTGATAATGCACAGGTACAATCTTTGACTAGAGTTCCAGAAGTAATCATGTCATTAAAGAGTGGTAAGGTAAAAGGAATGGTCATCGAAGGACCAGTAGCTGAAGCTTATTTGAAACAAAATAAAGATTTAACATTTGCTGAAAATGTTAAATTTAATGAAGGTACAAAAAGTACAGCAATAGCTGCTCCGAAACATTCTCCAAAATTAATGGAAAAATTGAATGCATCTATCAAAGATGTTAAAGATAATAATTTAATTAAGGATTATAAAGCTTCTGCGGCAGAAGCAATGAAAAAAGATGACGGTAATTTTTTCACTAAGTATGGTAATTTCTTCTTAAAAGGTATTCAGAACACGATATTAATTTCCATTGTTGGTGTTCTATTAGGGACAGTGTTTGGTGCTGGTATTGCTTTACTTAAGTTAAGCAAAATTAAATTATTAAGTTGGCTTGCTTCAGCTTATATTGAATTCCTAAGAGGGACACCGCTTTTAGTTCAAGTATTCCTTGTTTACTTTGGAACAACAGCAGTTCTTGGATTAAATATATCAGCGCTTATATGCGGTATGATTGCTTTAGTAATTAATTGTTCAGCATATATTGCCGAAATAATAAGAGCAGGTATTAACGCTGTTGATAGTGGACAAACTGAAGCAGCACGTAGTTTAGGTTTAACTTATGGTCAGACAATGAAGTCAGTTATTTTACCGCAAGCTATTAAAAATATTTTACCGGCTTTAGGTAATGAATTTGTAACGGTAATTAAAGAATCGTCAATTGTTTCAGTCATTGGTGTTAGTGAAATAATGTTCAATGCACAAGTTGTACAAGGTGCGTCATTTGATCCATTTACACCATTAATCGTTGCTGCAATACTATACTTTATTCTTACATTCACATTATCTAGAGTGATGTATTACTTTGAAGGGAGAATGAAAGTTAGTTATTAATATTAAAAATTTATATAAATCTTTTGGTAAAAATGAAGTGCTCAAAGGAATTGATTTAACGGTTAATCAAGGTGAAGTCGTCGCAATCATTGGTCCTTCTGGTAGTGGGAAAAGTACATTACTTCGTTGCATGAATTTGTTAGAAACACCGACTAGTGGGGAAGTTATTTTTAAAGAACAACATTTAACTCATAACAGCACTGAGTTAGAAACCTTACGTCAACAAATGGGGATGGTATTTCAAAATTTTAATTTGTTTCCTCATAAAAAGGTCATAGATAATGTTATATTAGCGCCAAGTTTATTGAAAAAAGATAATATCGCTAATTTAAAACAACAGGCGAAATCATTACTTGAAAAGGTTGGATTAGCAGATAAAGCAGACGCTTATCCCTCTCAATTATCTGGTGGACAAAAGCAGAGGGTTGCAATTGCTAGAGCATTGGCAATGAATCCTGAAGTGTTATTATTTGATGAACCAACGTCAGCACTTGATCCTGAAGTTGTTGGTGATGTGCTTAAGGTAATGAAAGATCTAGCAAAAGAAGGTATGACAATGGTCGTTGTCACACATGAAATGAACTTTGCAAGGGATGTAAGTGATAAAGTGGTCTTTATGGCAGATGGCGTGATTGTTGAATCTGGATCGCCAACAGATATTTTTGATCATCAACAACATGAAAGAACTAAAAACTTCTTGAGTAGAGTACTATAAGCTGTTGAAACCAAGCATTTAAAGTTAGATTAATTAATAATCGTAACTTTAGATACTTGGTTTTTAATTTTGTCATGAAAAACTAAAATACGTCATACGCTAAACACTTCGGAATGTGTTAAACTATGGAATGTATGTTTTTAATGTGGGGTGTAATTAAATGGATTTAAACCAATTGAAACAAGATGTCATAGATTATGCTCATACAATTGGTATCGATAGTATTGGTTTTACTACAGCTGATCCTTTTGATGAGTTGAAACAAAAGTTAGCTGACTATCATGCGAAAGGCTATGCATCTGGTTTCGAAGAATCGGATATCGAATTGAGAACTGAACCGAAGTTATCGCTGCCGACAGCTAGATCAATCATTGCAATTGCAGTGGGTTATCCTAATAAATTGAAAGGCGCTCCTAAAAGTGTTCGTGGTGATCGCCGTGGTATGTTTGCACGAGCATCGTGGGGACAAGACTATCATTCGATTATGAGGAAACGCCTAGATAAATTAGGTGCGTATTTAGAAGAAAAAGTACCTGGTGTAGAAATACAATCAATGGTAGATACTGGTGTACTTTCAGATCGCGCAGTTGCTGAACGCGCGGGCTTAGGTTACGTAGGTAGAAACGGTTTTGTTATTAATCCAGAATTAGGTACATGGACATATCTAGGTGAAATGCTTGTAAGTATACCTTTTCCACCAGATGATCCGTTAATCGATAGTTGTGGTGATTGTACCATTTGTGTTGATCGTTGCCCAACTGGAGCACTTGTTGGTGATGGACAATTAAATAGTCAAAAATGTATCAGCTTTTTAACGCAAACTAAAGGGTATTTAGCTGATGAATATCGTTATAAAATTGGTAATCGTTTATATGGTTGTGATATATGTCAGCAAGTTTGTCCAAGAAATAAAGGAATCAATACTCAACATGATGATATCGTATTAGAACCAGAAATTTTGAAACCTAGATTGGCGCCTTTGTTGCAAATGAGTAATAAGGAATTTAAAAACACTTATGGTCATTTAGCAGGTGCATGGAGAGGGAAGAAACCGATACAGCGGAATGCTATCGTCGCATTAGCGCATTTTAAAGATGAAACTGCAATATCAGAATTACAAGAAGTAGCTTTGAATGATCCTAGACCCATGATTCGTGGTACTGCATATTGGGCAATAGGTCAAATTCAAGGTGAAGCGGCAAGGCCTTTTATAGAACAACATTATAATGATGAAATAGAAGAAGTCCAAGTAGAAATGATAAAAGGACTTGAAATGAGGAGCGAATAAAAGCATGACAAACCATATAGTATTATTTCAGCCACAAATACCTGGTAATACAGGCAGTATTGCTAGAACATGCGCTGGTACATATACACATTTACATTTAATTAAGCCATTAGGTTTTAGTACAGATGATAAAATGTTAAAACGTGCAGGCTTAGATTATTGGGAATCTGTGAACATTACCTATTATGAAAACATTGAATCATTTTTTGAAAACACAGATGGTACATACTATTTGTTGACTAAATTTGGTAAAAAGACGTATTCAGATTTTGATTTCACAGATACAGAACATGACCACTTTTTCATATTTGGACGAGAAACAACTGGATTACCTGATTGGGTAAAAGATGCTTATGCTGAAACTGCCTTAAGAATACCAATGAATGATAATATTAGATCATTAAATCTATCTAATACAGCTTCATTACTTATATACGAAGCTTTAAGACAACAAAGTTTCCCTGGGTTACATTAATTGTTTAAAATGAATGAAATTATAGTTAAAGCTTTGTATAATGAAGTTAAGCCTAAATATAATTTAAATCAGAAGAATCATAAGTTAAATTAAGTAAATAGTTTATGGTTACTGTAACAAGGGTAATAATAAAAATAATGCTAGAACGCGTCTTAATAGACAAAGAGGAGTGTAATTACTATGGCAATGAACTTTAAAGTTTTAGAAAATGAACAAGTTGTAGCGGAATATGCTGCAGATATCTTAAGAAAACAATTTAACAACAATCCAACAACAATTGCTGGCGTACACCTTTCAAGTGACAATGCACCAGTATTGGATGAATTAAAGAAAAATGTTGATAAACATGCAGTAGATTTTAGTCAAATTAATATTCTGGATTATGATAACAATAAATCATACTTTGAAGCACTTGGTGTTCCAGAAGGCCAAATCTTCAATGTTTCATTTGGTGAAGATACGGAATCATTTATTAAAGATAAAATCAAAACTAAAGAAAATAAAGGGAAATTGATTACACAAGTACTTTCTATTGATACAAATGGTAAATTAGATGTAAGTGTGAATCAAGGTTTATTCTCGGCACGTGAAGTTATTTTAATTATTACAGGTAGCGATAAAAAAGAAGTCGTTCATAAACTTTATGAAGAAAATGGTAAAACAAGTTTTGAACCTTCAGATTTAAAAGCGCACCGTATGGTTAATGTTATTTTAGATGAAGCGGCTGCTGAAGGTTTACCAGAAGATGTTAGACATTATTTCACTGCACGTTTTGCATAATTTATATGTGAGGTGATTGCAATGAGTTTAGATAAAAATCAAAATAATCTACATCGTGATGAATTAGAGTCAGAAAACGCGATGGTTGATGATTTAGAGGATGTCGTAGAATTAGGAAAAGAAATGGAACAAATCTCTGAAGAAAATGATGAAGATAAATTAGATAAATCACATGACCCAGCAGTACGTTCCGATTTAAATGAATAGTTTAAGCCACCTTTGTGAATTATTATGGTTCACAAAGGTTTTTTGTGTAATTGTGATGACGATTATTTTCGAAGTCATGTGGTAAAAAAAGAAATGCCATGTTAAATGTGAATGTGTTATTATTAAAGCATTATTGATTTAAGGAGAATTATATAAATGTTAAGCAAATATTGGAAATATATCATGATAAGTGCTGTTATTGTAAATTTAATTTCTATAAAAGGTTTTCCAATGGCAATTGGAGCGCTTTATTTACCAGTATTATTCAAAATTATTAAATTACAAATTAATTTATCACAAGGTTTAGTAGATCAAGTGAATGCATCAACTTTTGTAAAAAGTAATCAAACAGGCGTCATTATTAGTGTGTTATGTTGTATTGTTATAACTGTATTATTATTTAAGCCTTTAGGTAGCTTTTATGATAATTTAGATGGTTTCCTAGGATTATTAATAACAATTAGTCCAGTTACATTAGTGATAGGTGCGATCTTATTAATTTTAACTGCAGTTGGCGTGATTCAAGCGGCAAAAAATCAATTTAAAAGTGTTAATATCACTAAAGAGCGTTAAGACAATTTTTAATAATAGAGCTTTTAAGATTAATAAAATGTACGTCACTATGTTCATTCATCTAATATAAAAATTTTAATTGTATTTCCAATTATCGCGTCTGAGACAAAGTAGATGTCTCAGACGCTTTTTTTCATTTAGGCAGTAGATGACTGAATTGAAAAGGTAAAATCTCACTTATTTAAACAAACGATTAAAAAATTTGATTACTCTCCTGCTACCTTTTCATATAAAAGAAAAAATATCAATGTGTTGTTGTTTATGTATTTTAAAATTATCAATTGAATTATGAAAACGCTATATAATACGATTGCTCCTATAAAATGTTTAATGCTATACTAATAGCGAACAATGAATAATGAAGGGGAGAATTATAAATGTCAGTAAGAATAGAACATGATACATTCGGTGAAATTGAAGTACCTGCAGATAAATACTGGGGTGCACAAACAGAAAGAAGTAAACGTAATTTTCCAGTGGGTAAAGAACGTATGCCAATTGAAGTTGTATACGGATTTGCGCAATTAAAAAGAGGGGCAGCATTAGCTAATCATGCATTAGGTAAATTATCAGATGCCAAAAAAGATGCGATTGTCTATGCATGTGACCGCGTATTAAATAAAGAATTAGATGAACATTTCCCACTTGTTGTTTGGCAAACAGGGAGTGGTACACAAAGTAATATGAATGTAAACGAAGTTGTAAGTTATGTTGCCAATACTTACTTAAAAGAGCAAGGTATCGATGAGTCTATTCATCCTAATGATGATGTAAATAAATCTCAAAGTTCTAATGATACATTCCCAACAGCAATGCATGTTGCATTATACAATGAAGTTGAAACAAAATTAGAACCTGCATTAAAAACACTGAGAGATACGTTTAAACAAAAAGAAGAACAATATCACGATATTATTAAAATTGGGCGTACGCATCTACAAGATGCTACACCGATTCGACTAGGTCAAGAAATTAGTGGTTGGCGTTATATGTTAGATAAATGTGAAACGTTGTTAAGTGAATCAAAAGCGCATATTTTAAACTTAGCTATTGGTGGTACTGCAGTAGGTACAGGAATTAATGCACATCCAGAGTTTGGTGACAAAGTAGCTAAATTTATAGCTGAAAATACAGGCTATCCTTTTGTATCATCTGAAAATAAATTCCATGCATTAACAGCACATGACGAAGTTGTACAATTGCATGGTACACTTAAAGCACTTGCAACAGATCTAATGAAAATTGCCAATGATGTAAGATGGTTAGCTTCAGGACCTCGTGCGGGTCTTGCTGAGATTTCCATACCAGAGAATGAACCTGGTTCATCTATCATGCCTGGTAAGGTTAATCCAACGCAATGTGAAATGTTAACTATGGTTGCAGTTCAAGTAATGGGTAATGATACAGCAGTTGGTATTGCAAGTTCACAAGGTAACTTTGAACTCAATGTATACAAACCAGT
This sequence comes from Staphylococcus sp. LKG4-2, assembly GCF_050955665.1. Lineage (NCBI taxonomy): Bacteria > Bacillati > Bacillota > Bacilli > Caryophanales > Staphylococcaceae > Staphylococcus > Staphylococcus sp. LKG4-2. The sequence goes on from NZ_CP194532.1 coordinate 1,205,216, forward strand.
TATTTTATTAAATACCTTGCAGTCAATTTATTTATTAGCAGATGGTATGGACACATTTAATAATAACTGTGCAGTTGGTATTGAGCCAATTCCAGAGAATATTGATAATTATTTAAACCAATCATTAATGCTCGTAACTGCTTTGAATCCACACATTGGATATGAAAAAGCAGCTAGTATCGCTAAAAAAGCTCACCGTGAAGGGCTTACTTTAAAAGAATCAGCAATTGATTCAGGGTATGTTACAGAAGAACAATTCGAACAATGGATTAAACCAGAAGATATGGTTGAACCTAAATAAAACTCCATAGAGCACTGAAAATACAAATATTTAAATTAAGAGAGCTAATCCTATCATATGGATTAGCTCTTTTTGTTTTATACTTTAATGCGTTGAACGTTAGCAATTGACTACAGAATAATCAAATGCAACAGTTTTTTTACACTTAATAGTATGCTAGCTTATTTTAATAGAGATAAGGTATTGCAATTATTTTATATGATTAAACTTCATCGTCTAAACTTACAGTTATACTTTCTTGTGTGAGTGGATGAATAAATTCTATTTTGTGACTATTTAATTCTAATTTTCTTAACGTAGAGTTACCATATAATGGATCACCAATAACTGGGTGACCAATTTCTGCTAAGTGTACACGAATTTGATGCGTTCTACCGGTATCTAATTTTATTTCTAATTCACAGACGTCTTCTTTAATCATTTTTGAATTTAAAATATGTGTGATTGCAGATTGACCTGTAGAAGAGACACGACGTTTATTAGAATGAAATTTATCTTTACCAATAGGCATATCGATAGTCTGAGGTTTGATAGGTAATAAACTATGTACATTTGCTTTATATATACGGTCTATTTTATTTTCCTCTAGCATACGGTCTAAGATTTTTTTCATTAGTGGGTTTTTTGCGACGATTAATAAACCAACTGTTTCTTGGTCTAATCGGTGAATAGGTTCTACATAATCACTTTTTATTGTATAAATGACATGGTTCATTAATGTATTACTTTCTTTTAAATCATTTGGATGTGTTTTCACACCTTTTGGTTTCATGACAATTGCTATGTCATCATCTTCATAATAAATTTGAGCGAAGCGGTAACTAGGTAAGTAATTACTCACTTCATCTGGTGTTGGAATATAAACATTATCGCCAGTATTTACTTTAGTCGTGAGCGTTCCAGGCGATTCGTTAATGGTAATTGCTTTCGACATATTTAAAGTGTGTAAATCTTTTTTTGGTAAGTGCAATTGTTGAAAAATTTCTCTTAATGTTAATTGATTATATTTATTAGGGATTTCAAATTTCATAGTATCCTCCTTGATTATCAACTATTATCATACCATAAAGAAAGTATTAAAAATATTAGTCAAATGAATTCTATATTTAAAATTTAAATGAATGCATTTATTAATGTTGTAGAAGCAACATTTTAAAATTTAACATGAAGAAGGTATAATATATATTAAAGTAGTAACGGAATGGAATGGTTAAATGGAAAAACCGACAAGACTTGCATTACTTAAAGAAATAGCTGAATTTTTAAATGAAGAAACAGAAACATACAGCATGATGGATGGCGCGTTGAGATATCTTATAGAAGGAACGGATTTTACTACTGGATGGATTTTCTTTATAGATGATGTAGGGCAACATGAATTAGTCTCGCATTTTGAGCTTCCAGGAGCGTTAGCCAAAGACAATTGTAAATACATATGTGAAGGCACGTGTTGGTGTGTTCAAGCATATCAAAATAAAAAGTTAACTAAGGCATCAAATATTATAAATTGCTCTCGCATTAATTTAGCTAATCGTGCACATCATGCTGAAACAAATGGTATTACACATCATGCAACGGTGCCATTACGTTCAGGAGAAGAACAGTTTGGATTATTAAATGTGGCGACACCTTATAAAACAAGCTACAGTGAAGAGGACTTAGAATTACTAGAGTCAGTTGCTTTTCAAATAGGTTCTGCTATCAAACGAATTATTCTCACAAATAAAGAAAAAGAAGCTGCTCGTATCAGTGAAAGAAATCGATTAGCTCGAGATTTACATGATTCAGTGAATCAATTATTATTTTCTGTGAAACTGACTGCACATGCTGCCCAGGGTATTACGAAAGAGGAAGTATCACGGAATGCTTTTAATGTAATAGAAGATACAAGTCAACAAGCCGTGAATGAGATGCGGTCATTGATCTGGCAACTTAAACCTGTTGGATTAGAACAAGGATTAGTAAATGCATTAAATAACTATAGTGATATTTTACAAATTGAGTTAAGTGTAAAAGTTGAAGGTTTGATTAATTTACCAAGCTTAATAGAAGAAAATGTCTACCGTATTATCCAAGAAGCTATGAATAATACTAAGAAACATGCGAATACAAATGAGATTAATGTGAAATTGACGCAAAATCATCAATCTTTAATCGTGGAAATTAAAGATTTTGGTAAAGGTTTTAATATGAATCAATCAAATTTTAATTATTCACATGGAATCAATAATATGAGACAACGTGCGAAAGCGATAAATGGTAATTTAGATATTGAATCAATTGAAAACAAGGGTACTAAAATATATATAAGCGTGCCGTTGTCGTTATAGGAAGGAAGAAAGTTATGAGTCGAATTATACTTGTAGATGATCATCATATTGTTAGGCAAGGATTAGAATTTTTATTATCAACGGTAGAAGATTTAGAGGTTATAGGTGGATTTTCAGATGGTCAAACCTTTTTAGATTATCTAGAAAACAACACGTTACCCGATATTGTATTATTAGATTTAGTAATGCCAGAAATGAATGGTATTGAAATTACAGAATGGATGAAGAAAAAATATCCAAATGTAAAAATATTAGTGTTAACAAGTTATATTGATGATGAACATGTTATTTCTGCAATTGATAAAGGTGCAGATGGTTATGAGATGAAAGATGTAGAGCCTGAGCAATTAATAAAAACAATAAAACATGTTCTTGCAGGAGAAAAAATTATTCATCCTCAAGCACAACATGTCATTGAAACAGTAAGTAAAAAGCCACATTATGCAAACAAGCTTTCAAAAAGGGAATCAGAAGTACTTACGGAAATGGCAAAAGGTAAAACAAATAAAGAAATTGCAGAAACACTTTTTGTATCAGAGAAAACAATTAAAACGCATGTTAGCCATATATTTAGTAAACTTCAAGTAACGGATCGTACACAGGCGGCAATTTATGCTATGCAAAACAATTTAATATAGTGTGTAATAAAACGATCATAAATAATGTCATGGCATGGTAATATATCTATTTTGGTGAATTCTTACTTTAATTTATATAAAAATACTATATAATAAATAGTAATAACTAAAAGGGGGATATTGCTATGAAAACGAAGCATCTTTCATTAAAGATCGTCATAGCGTTAGTATTAGGTATTGCAATTGGTTCTATCTTTAATGTATTTTCGAATACAGCTTTTGTAGAAAACGTAGATAAATACCTATTTAATGTTATCGGACAAATCTTTCTGAATTTAATCTTTATGTTAGTAGTGCCAGTTGTTTTTGTTTCCATCGTCTTAGGGGTAGTCGGTGTAGGTGATCCAAAATTATTAGGGGGCATAGGTATAAAAACGATTACCTTCTTTTTAACAACGACAGCGATTGCAATTATCATTGGTATTACATTGGCTTTAGTATTACAACCCGGTGCTGGAAAATCAGAACTATTAAATAGTGATGATGTATCCAGTTATCAACAAACATTAGAGAAAGAAGACAGTTCACAAGATTCAGCCGCCAAACAAACATTTGATCAAACTTTAATTAATCTATTTCCTAAAAATCCATTGCAAGCCATGACGGATGAAAATATGTTGCAAATTATTTCATTTGCTATTTTCATTGGTGTAGGTATTATCATGGTGGGTTCAAAGGCACAAATGGTTCATAAATTTTTAGAACAAACCAATGATGTACTCATGTATATTGTAACAATGATTATGAGTGTCTTTGCACCAATTGGTACATTTGGTCTTGTAGCACATGCCTTTACTGGTGCTGGATTTGGGGCAATCCAGCAATTAGGTATGTATTTCTTTATTGTCTTACTGGGGTTAGGGATTCATTTCTTTGTGGTATATGGTGCTGCCGTTAAATTTATGGCAAAATCAAGTCCATTAAAGTTTTTCAAAGACTTTATTCCAGCTATCACATTAGGTTTTAGTGCTTCAAGTTCTACGGCTACTTTACCTGTATCATTAGAATGCACGAAAAAAATGGGGGTTAGACGGGAAATTGCTTCATTTGTTCAACCCTTAGGCGCAACGATTAACATGGATGGTACTGCCATAATGCAAGGTGTTGCAACGATATTTATCGCTCAAATTTCTGGCGTGACTTTATCTGTTTCGCAAATTATAACAGTTGTCGTTATAGCAGTTGTGGCATCTATTGGTACAGCTGGGGTTCCTGGCGTAGGATTGATTATGCTCGCAATGGTATTAAATGCAGTAGGACTAGATCCAGCAGCCATCGGTATTATTTTAGGGATTGATAGATTACTTGATATGACAAGAACATCAGTCAATATAACAGGCGACGCAGCATGTGCTTTAGTTATTTCAAATGCTGAAGAAAGAAAGTTAGCAAAAGAACGTACACTTAATGAATAAATATAGATTAATAAAGGGTAGGGCATAGAAATCAAATTTTCTAATATAGATTACGTCGTCCTACCTATGCAATCAAGGCAAAGATGACTAGAATAAAGCTTTACCTGAGCTAACGTGCATACATAAGTCTCACTAGCATTTTTATGTGGCATATCTAAGCTTTAGCTTATGCAAAAGAACGATTTGTTTCTATAAAAATGGAAAAATAGTTTTTATAAATAAGTGAGTCTTTATATTTTCAACTCAATCATCTACTGCCTAATTGAAAAAGTCTGAGACATCTATTTTGTCTCAGACTTTTTAATGCGTACTGATATGCTTTAATAGGTTCGTATTTTTAATAATCATAAACACTGAAACACGGATATCATCAAATTAGAAGTGATTTGCATCATATGTTATCTTGTGATTGAACTAAATTTGAAGGAGAACTATGCATATGAATAAAAATAAATTATATGTACTGATTGTCTTAGCAATTTGTTTAATAATAACGGTGATATGCACATACTTTTTTATAAAGAGAGGTCATTATTCAGTATTCATAACATTATCTATACCTTTAATCATTTTAATTATTGATTATTTCTTTGGCAGAAAAGATGATAAAGATAAGTAGTGACAGCCGATTAAATTAGATGCAATATATGTGCAATAACATAAGTAAGTTGCACGTTTGATAGGCAAATTTAATTGATAATCAGTTGTCTGTTACAAACATTTTTTTAGTAACTTGTATTAAAAATGATGAAGGCTAAATGGGTATTATGTAATAGCATGATACAGTTCTACAAATTTTTTTGCATCTTTACGATGGACTTGATCAAATATCCATGTTTCACCATCATGGTCCATTATTGTAATTCTAAAAGGTGAAAGTGAGAAACCTGTCTTCAAGCTTTTGATATCTGTAAATAAAAATGTCTCCTTAATATTTCCAATTTGCATTGTCTCTAGAGATTTAAAGATGATACGATCATCTAGCAAAATGAGTTGCCCTGAAACAGTTTGTAATTGAAAAAATTTTAACGAAGCACTTATAGCAATGACGGGATGATTGATATCTACTTGCATAATTAATTCCCCAATCTAAAGTTTATTTGTCATATATTGACAAAACATTTACTTATAAATTATTTTAATTGAGTATAACATGAGAATAGTCTATTACAAATTACATATATGAAATGTCGGATAATGGTGGAGTTTCAATAATGATTACATCGTTTAGCTAAGGGCGGTTAAATTGAGAAGTGGAAAATAATGTACATTTAAGCTAATGCACATGTATAAAGCCGCGGATACACTTTATATAGAATACAAAAGCTAGAGCTTATGTATAGGAATGCCTTATTTTCATAAAATGAAAAAGTAGTTCTATCAATGTAAGGGGGCTTTATTATGATAAATTACATAAAATCAGCAAAATGATCTCTATAACGCATGTGCACGACAGCTCCTACGATAAAAAGAAACAAGACAAGTACAAAATTATAAACAGTTAAATGCCAATGATTAATAAAATACCATTCTTTGTGCAATAGGGCGGCTCGGTATCCTTCAGCTAAAAAATAAATCGGGTTTAATTTCATGACTGTTACCACAATTTCATTTTTAGGTGCGTATAATATGGAAGATACAAAAAATATGATTCTCATTAACGATTGAATAACCATTTGCGTATCACGAATCAATACGGCCAAAGTTGATGTTAATATTGAGATAATAGTCGTTAATATTAAGGCATAAGGTACATAAATTAATAATTGTAATGAATAAATAGAAGGGTGATATCCACCCGAAAAGCAAATGATTAACACAATCAACAATAAGCCGAGATGTCCATAAAATCTACTAAATACAATGTAACTAGGTGTGACAGATAATGGAAATTTCATTTTTGCAACTTGATTGTATTTTGATACAATCGCTTTTGTACCCTCTAAAACACCTTGATTTACAAAAAACCACATACTTATACCTACAATAAGCCAATAAATAAAAGGTATCCCATCATGAGTAGCATTATTCCGTAAACCTAGACCAAATACAAACCAATATACTGCAATTTGTAATGCTGGATTAATGATTTCCCAAGCTACACCTAAATAGTTGTTATGGTTAGAAATTCGTAATTGGAAATCTGCTAGTCTTTTAATTAAATACAGGTTCGTCAACTGTTCCTTTAATATAAACCATACTGAATTCATTTGAACATATCACGCTTTCATATTTAGTTTTTATTAATATTAGTGAAAATAATTATACATTATATTTGGAATGTAAGTAAATGAATTATCATGTGATACATAGAATATTTTGAGTCATATGATAGGGAGAATAAAAATAGATTATTGAATAGTGCGATTAGATCATTGCTTTCCAATATACTGGTATTTCGAGTCTATTAAATTTAAAAAAATTAATGAAATCGCATAATCATTTTATAATCGTCAGATTCTGTTGTATAACAGAATTGAACGATATATAAGTAAATTAAAGAAGTATATTACAGGAGTAAGTGGAACTATATATAAATAATAAAGTTATCTGAAGTCAATACAATGAGTTTCAGATAACTTTAAATGTATCTATTTATAATAGTATGTTTTAGAAAATATATAATTCTTAAAAATTTTGTTTTTTATCTCTGAAACAGTGAATAGTACACAAAAAATATTTGTTAATTAAAGACAATCGTCTTATTTCCATCATTTACAATAATTTTATGTTGTACGTGATATTCGACTGCTTGTGCTAGCACGGTTGATTCAACGTGACGTCCTATTTTTCTTAAATCTTGAACACTGTAGCGATGATTTATGCGTGTGACATCCTGTTCGATAATTGGGCCTTCATCTAAATCCGACGTAACATAATGACTTGTAGCGCCTACAAGTTTAACACCGCGTTCCCAAGCTTGTTTATAAGGATTTGCACCGATAAATGATGGCAAGAATGAATGATGAATATTTATAATTTGGTTTGGATAATGACTTACAAAATGATCAGTTAAAATTTGCATATATTTTGCTAGTACAATGAGATCGATTTCGTGATGGCTACAAATATTAAGTATCTCTTGCTCTACTTCTTGTTTCTCTTTATTATTTGGCACATAATAAAATGGAATAGACAAAGATTCAGCAAAATGTCTGTTTGTTTCATGGTTACTTACGACACATACAATTTCTGCAGGCAATTCACCTCGTTGTACTCTTAATAGAACTTCGTTAAATGCGTGATCTTCTTTAGAAACAAATAATGCGATTTTCGTTTTATCATTATTATCGAAAAGTTCAAATTTTATATCGTATTGATTTAAAGTCGATTCTAATGCTTCTTTAAGTTCTGTAACTTGTTCAAATTCTAAGCGTAAAAATAATTTACCCTTTTCAGATTGGTTGCTTTCATACTCTGTAAAATGATCTAAATGTAAAATATTAGATCCATGATCCGCAATAATCGTTGTAATTAATGACGTTAAACCTACGCTGTCTGTACATCTAGCTAGTAATATATATGTATTTTTCATATTAAGCACCTCAAAATTTTAAAAGTAACTCAGATTATAATGAAAATTTTGAATAATGTAAACAAAAGCTATCATTTAAATTAATTTAGAGAAATTTGTAGTTTATCTATGCGTAAACAAGAAAAATGGTCTATAATAATAAATAGTGTTTTTATCTTAAAAGAGTAATAAGTAATTTGAGTTGATAACACATTTCACAATAATAATACGCTTACAAACAAAGTGATTTTTGTTTTTAAAATATTATAAGATATAAGATTGATTATTTTGATAATTGCGCCAATGATAATTAACAATGAAAATTTCATTTCACTCTTTTATTTTCCTAAAAATTGTATTATGATGTAATTTGTGTTTCAAGAAGCGTGTATTATTGCAATTTCTTGTGTCCGGATAAAATATTCTTTTATGAAAGGTAGATTAAAGTAATGGATAGACAGAGTTTCACAGATTTAATTCAAACAAAATTTAAAATGGTACGTATTGAAGCAGGTTATACGCAAGATACGATGGCCCAAACAATAGGTCTTTCTAAAAAGACATTGGTACAAATAGAAAAAGAGAGAGTATTACCTAACTGGACAACATGTGTGTCAATTTGTGCATTATTTAGAGATTCAGATGTGTTAAATAGTACATTTGGATGTGATCCTCTAGAAATGGTACAAACGATTTCTCGTAATCATTGTGCATATCCTAACCATTCTACAACAAGTGATATCTATTGGAACACTGTTGATAGTCGTAATGGCTTCATCTTACAAAGTAACAAAGTGAGTGATATCTATCGTGTGCTAAATCAAGAGACACAGCCGATATTTGGTACTTCAAAATTAAGAGAAGCTGAAACTTATTTTGGTAGAATTTCTAAAGAAGAATTAATGCACGTATAATATTAATTCAATTAGTGATAGAAGAATCATTATTTATATAATTATCAGTCATGGGAAGTGATATTATATATGAATGATTTAGTCACTCTACCTCTACTTGACCTAAACATAGATTTAGGTCTTTTTTTATTTTATAAGTAAAATGTTGGAATGTTTTTCTACACAATGAATCGTTATATGTTATACAATGTAAAAATGATTATAAGAAAATTTGAAATTTATTTAAGCAAACAAAGGAGTCATACACATGCAGACATTTTTAGTTATCATCTTTATGATGGTTATAGGCGCACTGATTGGTGGGGTAACCAATGTCATTGCTGTTAAAATGTTGTTTCACCCGTTTAAAACATATTATATTTTCAAAAAGAGAGTGCCTTTCACTCCTGGATTAATACCTAAAAGAAGAAAAGAAATTGCGGATAAAATTGGTCAAGTCGTTGAAGAACACTTACTTACAGAAGAAGTTATTCAAGCTAAGTTAAATGCACCAACTTCTAGAGATGCAATTGAAGAGATTATATTTAAGCAAATCGCTAAATTGAAAGAGAATCATACGACAATACAATCATTAGCAGACATTGTAGATATTGATTTTTCTAAAACAGCAAATCAAAAATTAGATGAATTAATTTCAGATAAAATGGATAACTTTTATTTAGATTATCAAAATACGCCAATCCAGCAACTTATTCCTAATGACATTGAAAGTAGTATAGATGATAAAGTTGCGCTACTTCCTGAGTTGTTATTTGATAGAGCACGCGTATACTTGAAATCAGAAAAAGGTGGGGCAGATATTGCTTCTATGTTAGATACATTCTTCAACGAAAAAGGAAAAATTGTTGGTATGTTACAAATGTTCATGACAAAAGAAAGCATTGCAGAGCGAATACAGCATGAACTCATTAGATTAACGAGTCATCCTAAAGCAAAAGCAATTGCTACGCAGATTATTGAAAATGAATATGCAACAATGAAATCGAAACAGTTGAATGAATTGATAAATGAAACGCAATATCAAGCTTTTAAAACATCAGTGACAGAATTAGCATTAAGATATGTGGACTTAGAACAAACTTCACATAAACCATTGCATACCATTATGCCAAGCTTTATTTCATTCTTAGAAACAAAAGTATCTAAGACGTTAGCCGATGTAATTATTGATAATGCGTCAAAACATCTATCTCCAATTATGAAAAAAATAAACTTGAGACAAATGGTAGAAGAACAAATTAATACATTTGATTTAGCTTATATTGAAAAATTAATCATTGATATCGCTAATAAAGAATTGAAATTAATCATGTTTTTGGGATTTTTACTCGGTGGCATAATCGGTTTATTCCAAGGTGTAATTGCAATTTTTGTATAACATATTAAATTATGTTATTGTAATATCGATGTGGTTTTCACACATATACAAAAAAGGAGTGAAGCATAGTGGCAGTAAATTTATACGATCATGCAAATCAATTAGAACAAGCATTAAGAGAAAGTGATGAATATCAAGCTATTCAAAATGCTTATGCAAAAGTTAAAGAAAATCAAGAATCAAAAGATTTATTTGATGAATTCCGTGAAACACAATTAAGTTTCCAACAAAAACAAATGCAAGGTGAAGAAATCGGTGAAGAAGAGCTACAAAAAGCACAAGAACAAGCTCAAAAAATCGAAAATGATTCAAACATTTCTGAATTAATGGCTGCTGAACAAAATATGAGCCAAGTATTCCAAGAAATCAACCAAATCATTGTTAAACCTTTAGATGAAATTTACGCTGACTAATTTTTAGTTGAATGTAAATGAATATTATTTAAATAATATAGTCGGTTAAAGAATAAAACAGTAATCCTATCTTTTATAAATTTGATTTTGTAGTAGTTCAATACCGATGCGACCTATATGGTTAAATAGATCGAGACATATATTTGTCTTGGTCTATTTTTTTGTGAATATATAGATTGATTATATTTTGGCTACTGATTGAAAGGGATTTTTACTAATAAGGTAGATATTAGAGAAACAAAGTGATTGCTCGCTTAGTTTTATCGACTGGTGAATAAACAATATGGTAAAATATAGAGATAAAAGGGATTGTTATGCATACAATTTAACAAGTGACAGAAATAACTTAGATGTTAATTAATTGTGGTATATGCATAAGTACAAATAAACCTTTCAATAAAGGAGAACTATACTGTATGGTGAAATTTATTCATTGCGCTGACTTACACTTAGATAGTCCTTTTAAATCTAGAAGTTATCTTAGTCAGTCTATTTTTGATGATATGCAAAAAAGTGCTTACGAAAGTTTTAAAAAAATAGTAGATTTAGCATTAAATGAAGAAATAGATTTTATGATTATTTCTGGTGATTTATTTGATCAACATAACCGCACGCTACGTGCAGAGGTGTTCTTAAAGGAACAGTTTGAACGATTAAAGAGAGAACAAATATTTGTTTATTTATGTCACGGGAATCATGATCCATTATCAGCAAGTATTGGCACAGTATGGCCAGATAATGTTTCCGTTTTCTCTGAAAATGTTGAAACTTATCAAACAATCACTAAAAATGGCGAAGAGATTTATTTGCATGGTTTTAGTTATCAAAATGATGCAAGTTATGAAAATAAATTAGATGCATATCCTTCAAGTCAAGGTCAAAAAGGCATACATATTGGTATCTTGCATGGTACATATAGCAAATCAAATACCAATGATCGATATACTGAATTCAGACTAGAAGACTTAAATAATAAGTTATATCACTATTGGGCTTTAGGCCACATTCATGAGCGTCAACAACTGAGTGATATGCCACAAATTCATTATCCTGGTAACATTCAAGGCAGACATTTTAAAGAGCTGGGTGAAAAAGGATGCTTGTTAGTTGAAGGGGACGATTTAAAACTCAACGCGCAATTTGTTCCTACTCAATTTATAAGATTTGAAAAAGCAACTATAGAATCGGATAAAACATCGAAGCAAGGTCTTTTTGATGACATTCAATCTTTTAAATCACAAGTGAGAAAAAATGGAAAAGCCATCTATCAATTGAATGTTGTTGTAAATTCAGATCAATTGATATCTGAACAAGATATTTTGCAAGTACATGAAATGATAAGTGATTTTGAAGAAAATGAGCATGATTTTGTATTTGTAGAACAACTCTCAATTAAAAACAAATATGAAGATCAAAATACATTAGTTAAAGAATTCTCGCCTGAATTAATAGATGATACAACTGTTTATGACGGTGCTATGAATGATTTGTATTTAAATCCCAAAGCGTCTAAATATCTAGAAAATTATAGTGATTTCGATAGAAGAGCATTAATTGAACATGCTGAAGAATTATTGAAGTCAGATATGAGGGGTGAATAATATGAAAATCAAATCATTAGAGATTTATGGATACGGTAGATTTATTGAAAGAAAAATTGAATTTGACGAATCATTTACTCAGATTTATGGTGAAAATGAAACGGGTAAATCTACAATACAAGCATTTATTCATTCAATTCTCTTTGGATTTCCTACAAAAAAAGAGAACGAACCACGTTTAGAACCAAGATTAGGTAATCAATACGGTGGTAAATTAACATTAATTCAAGATGACGGCTCGCTTGTCGAAGTAGAACGTATTAAAGGCAGTGCGACTGGTGATGTGAAAGTTTATTTGCCTAATGGTAGCATTAAAGATGAAAGTTGGTTAAAAAAAGAACTGAATTTTATCTCGAAACGTACGTATCAAGGGATTTTTTCATTCGATGTTTTAGGTTTGCAAGATATTCATAAAAATATGGATGAAACACAATTACAAAATTATCTTTTACAAGCTGGTGCTTTAGGCTCTACTGAATTTACGACTATGCGTGAGGTATTAAATACTAAAAAGGAAGAACTTTATAAAAAAAATGGTCGCAATCCAATTATCAATCAACAAATAGAACAACTGAAAGAATTAGAAGGCCAAATTCGTGAAGAAGAAGCAAAATTAACTTCTTATAAGCGATTAGTAGATGATAAAGATAAAGCAGAAAGACGACTTAATAATTTAAAACAAAATTTAGCACAGCTATCTAAAATGCATGAACGTAAACAAAAAGAACTCGCTTTACTTGAACAGACTCAAGAGTGGAAACAATTGGAAACCCAATTGAATATAGAGCCTGTTGTTTTTCCAGAACAAGGTATAGATCGTTATGAATCGGCAAAGTTACAAACTCAAAATTTAAAGCGTGATATCAGTTTAAGAACAGAACGATTAGCACATCTTAAAGCCGAAAATGAAAAAATAACAGTACCAAGGCAAAGTGACATTGATGCATTTAATCATTTACATCAACAAGAAAATGAAATAAAACAAAAAGAATATGAAGTTAAGGCGTTAGATAAAGAAATACAAGATAAAGAACGTGAAAAAGAAGGCTTGAAGTCAAACATTGGATGGCAAACTGTTCATCATGAAGTCGATGGTTCAGAAGCTATGAAGAGTCATGTCAGTAATCAAATAAAATATAAACAAGAACAAATGGCTTATATCCAACAACTCGAACGTAATATTGAAGAAAATAAAATTGATAATGATACAAATCACGCAGAAATGAATGCGCTTGAAGCAGATATTGTTCCAGAAGAGAACTTTGAAAAGAAAAAACAATATAATAGACAAGTGTTTGAGCTTCAAGAGAAAAACAATCTTTATCAAAAAATGAAAGAAACATTTGATAAAGAGCAAAGAGAGAATGAGAAGAAACAAAATTTAATGCGAATAAGTTTAATTATATTGGCTATTATTGGCATTGGACTGACAGTCTTCTCATTTGTATCTGCGAATATCATTTTCGGGATTATATTTGCTATTCTATCAGTCGTATTTATTGTCGGTATATTCTTTGTTAAAACGAAAGAGGTCGGACATAGTGAATCTTTCTCTAAAGAAATTGAAGATTTGCAACAGCAAGTAACACAACTTGAAGATAACTATGATCTTGACTTCGACTTGGATGATCAGTACAGAGTACGAGAACAGCTACAAACAACAATCAAAACAAAAGAAGCAATAGATAAGAAGGCTGAATACTTAACCAATACTTTAACTCAGGCAAAGGAACAATATCAAAATGCGCAACAAAACATTGATAAAGTGAAAGCTGATTTATATTTATCTGATAAAATGTCAGATGAATTAATCGTAGATAGTATTGGAACAATGAATAAAATTAAAACACATGAAAAGCATATCGATGATTTGCAAACGCAGGTACAAGCCTTAAAACAACAATTAAATGATTTTTACGAACATGCGCAAGAAGTAACTAAAAACCAATTTACGTATTTTAATGAATTATCGCTATTCCACGATATAAGACAATGGCTTAAAGAAGAAACAAGTAATTTGGAAAAATGGACACGTAATGATGAACAAATCAAATTAATTGAAAGTGAAGTTTCACAACTGAATAGTAGATTAAATGAAAATAGCCGTGTGATTGACCAATTATTCAATTTTGTTAATGTTAACGATGAAGAATCATATTATCAACATCATGTTCAATATCAAAATTATCATCAAAATATGTCGAGATTTAATGACTTATCAAAATATCTGGAAAATCAAAATTATAATTATGATACAAGTTCAAGTTTAAGTGCGAAAACATCTGCACAACTTACTAACGAAGATGAAGTATTAGCACGTCAAGTTGATGAGTATAATGATCAGTATTTAGAAATGCAATCTGAAGTAAGTGACTTAAATGCCAAAATCACAGATATGGAAACAGATAAGACTTTAGCTGATTTAAGACATAGATTCCACATATTGAAAAATAAAGTGAATGCTGAAGCGAAAGATTGGGCAAGTTTAAGTTATTTACAAGCATTGGTAGAAGGACATATTAAACAAATTAAAGATAAACGTTTACCACAAGTGATAAATGAAGCAACAGATATCTTTGCGCATTTAACAAATGGTCATTATGTTCAAGTTACGTATGCAAATGATAATTTAATGGTTAAACAAGTTAATGGTCAAATGTATGAACCCGTAGAATTAAGCCAATCAACAAAAGAAATCTTATACATTGCATTGCGTTTAAGTTTAATTAAAACATTAAAGCCATATTATCCGTTCCCAATTATCATAGACGATGCGTTTGTTCATTTTGATAAGCAAAGAAAAGAAATCATGATGAATTATTTGAGACAAATGCCTAACAGTTATCAAATCCTATACTTTACATGTGTGAAAGATAATAGTGTGCATTCAAAACAAATTATTACTTTAGATAAAATTCAGGAAGGCGGTAAATAATGAGAAATGTAGAAAAATTAAATCCAGGTGATTCAGTAGATCATTTTTTCTTAATCCATAAAGCGACACAAGGTGTTACTGCTCAAGGTAAGGACTATATGACACTATACTTACAAGATAAAAGTGGCGATATAGAAGCCAAATTGTGGACTGTGAGTAAAGAAGATATGAAAATATTAGAACCTGAGAAAATCGTACATGTTACTGGTGATGTAATTAATTATCGTGGTCGTAAGCAAATGAAGATAAACAAGATAAAATTAGCTACACCAGATGATAATATGAAAACGCAAGATTTTGTTGATGGGGCGCCGCTTACTCCAGATGAAATTCAAGAGGAAATATCGCATTATATGTTGGACATTGAAAATGCAACGTTACAACGTATTACGAGACATTTGATACGTAAGCATCAAGAAGCGTTTTTTACTTTTCCAGCAGCTAGTACACATCATCATAATTTTGCGAGTGGTTTAAGCTATCATGTGTTAACAATGCTACGTGTTGCAAAATCAATTTGTGATATTTATCCATTGTTAAATCGCAGTTTGTTATATAGCGCAATTATTTTGCATGATTTAGGCAAAGTTAGAGAATTAAGTGGTCCAGTAGCTACTTCCTATACTGTCGAAGGTAATTTATTAGGGCATATTTCAATTGCTAGTGATGAAGTCGCAGAAGCGGCAAGAGAGCTGAATCTTGAAGGTGAAGAAGTGTTATTGCTACGCCACATGATTTTAGCGCATCATGGTAAAATGGAATTTGGTTCGCCGAAATTACCTCATATGAAAGAGGCAGAAATATTATTCTTCATTGATAATATAGATGCGAAAATGAATATGTTTGAAAAAGCTTATAAGAAAACTGATAAAGGTCAATTTACAGAACGTATTTTTGGATTAGATGGTAGACAATTTTACAATCCTAAATCGCTAGATTAATAATGAAGGTCTTTTAGGTTGGATATATAATATTAAAAGGTTCGAGAAATTTGTGGATGTTCTCGAACCTTTTTCATTTTCGAAAAAAGTGGTATAGAAATCTAATTGAATAGGTTTCTATACCACTTGATTCATTTATGAAATTATTGTCCAGTTGACATGCCAGCACCACTTTGTTGCATAGATTGTTGTTGCTGTTGTTGTTGCTGCTGTTGTTTGATTTTTTCTGGATCTAATATTGAGTCTTCAATCGCTTTTTTAATATCTCTATCTTTATAATCAACTTTATATTCATCTAATAATTCTTTATAAGCGTCAGTTAAAAGCTTAGGATCTTTTTGAATTTTAGTTTGAATTAATTGTGCTTTTAATTTGCCTTTTTCTTTATCAAAGTCATTTTCTTTATCTGCTTTGATAATATGGTAACCGTAATCTGTTTTAACTACGTCAGATACTTTACCTTCTTTAAGTTTGAATAATGCTTTTTCAAATTTGTCTTCCATTTGACCTTTGACGACATAACCTAAGCTACCATCTTTTTTAGCAGAGGCTTTATCCATTGATTCTTTTTTAGCAATTTCTCCAAATTTATCTGGGTGTTTTTCAACTTCTTTTTGGATTTTTTCAGCTTTTGCTTTAGCTTCTTTATCAGATAAGCCTTCTTTATCATCTTTATTTTCTTTAACTTTAATTAGAATGTGAGAGCCTTTTTTGGTATTTTCTTTAATTTCTTTGTCAGACATACTCACTTTATCATTAAGTAGTTCTTTTTGATAAGCTTGTAATTTTTTCTGTTCTTTATAATCGCCTATAGACATTTTTTGTTGTTTTAACATACTTTCAAATTGATCTTTGCCACCATATTGTTTTTGTTCTTTTTCAACTTCTTTATCAATATCTTTTGTATTTACATCGTCTTTATATTTATCAGCAAGCAATTTGTTTAACATGATTGAGAATGATGTATTAGCAATTTGCTCATCACCCATCTTGTTCATAACATCTTCGACTTTAACGTCGCCAGCTTTTGAAGAAATAATTGTATCTTCTTTTGAATCTGTTGCACTGTTACCACATGCGCCTAATAACAATGCACTAGCTGTAACAGGAAGTAAAACTTTTTTAAATGTTTTCATAGTTGGAAACTCCTTTTGTAAGAATAACAACGTAAATATAACATATTATTGATTATTCACCAATTAGAAACATAATTTCTACAACTATAGTATTAGTGTTTTGTGACTTTTGATATAACTTAATCAAAAAAGAGGTGACATCGTAACCTATTGTTAGATTACTTATGTTCACCTCTGTAATATTTATCTATGCATACAAGTAAATCGTTATGAAACAAGACTATACTTTTTTCTCATAATGCGTATTAACTTTATTTAATATATTAATACCTGTTTGATGTTCTTCTATATAATCACCTTCATTTGAAAATAAAATGATTTTTAAATATAGAAAATCCATAACTGAATAACCCATATTTAAAGCAATTAAAAACATCAGATAATGACCGTATTGTGGAAACAATGTACTGAAATAAGCACAAATTACAGTGATGATTATAACTGGTGTTATTAAATCAAAACAAAAATAATACTTATTTACTGGTGTGTTCACATACGTATTATAAAATGGTATTTTTTTATGCCGTAACAATTTATATTTTTTAAACGATTTATAATATGGAATAAAAAATATGAGGTGAATGGCTTTGTGGATAGGGTACAAAATAACCACGAGTAGTAAAAAGATTAAAAAATATTGATCAGTTAGTTTTGTGTTAGAAAAAAAATAGAGTATTTCATAAGCAAGGAGAAATGTAATAATGGTTGTAACTAAACTTAGAAATGCAATCCTTGGTAATCCAAATCGAGCATTGATATCGATTTGTCTTGTACAGAGATACATTGTTTATTCACTCCTCTTAAACTAAAGTCATATGATATATGCTTATGTATTATCTATCTTAATATGTGAAACGTCAAGATATATTCCATCATTTGAGTAGTTAAGTTTATAGCATGCATAAAAGTATTTTCAATTAAAAAACTGTTATCTAGCATTAGTTTAAATGTTAGATAACAGTTCAATAATTGATACTTTAATTAGTGGTTATTTTTCATCTTTATCAAATGCTTTTGAAATTTCTTCACCACGGTTTTGAAGGTTTTCAATATGTGATTGCAAATTCTCAATATTTGGATTGATATCAGATTTGAAATCACCAATCATCGTTTTTACTTCGTCACCGATAGAACTACCGAATTCAGTACTTTCAGTTTTGATTTGTGAAATATAGTTGGCTATGTCATTCACACTTTGCTTAATTGTGTTTATTTCTCTATCTACTTCTGATTCAGCACCAGTTGGTTTTTTAGCACGTGCAGTATTTAGGCTAGAATCTTTTTTATCACGATTCATTAAAGCTACACCGAGGCCAGTTGCAACGCCAGCGCCTAGGCCTAATAATATTTGAGCTGTTTTCATAAAAATTCTCCTCATTTCTAGTAGTATCTCATCCGTTAATATTTTTTATATACCCCATATGTAATAAGGTAAGCATGATTAATCGAATTGAGCGGCTATTTCTTGTGCAATTTCAGCCTTTTGTTCATCGTCGATACTTTCTTCGTGTGTTTCCCATTTATAGCCAAAACCATCGACATCATTTTCATATCTTGGTAGTAAATGGAAATGAAGATGAAAGACAGATTGATCGGCAAATTCACCATTATTCTGTATAATATTGAGTCCATCTGGGTTAAAAGCTGTTTTAATAGCGTTAGCAACTTTTGGCAGTGCGACACCAATATGTTTCATTGTTTCACTGTCAGTTTCAAAAATATTAGCAGATGCTTTTTTAGGGATTAAAAGTGTATGACCCTTGGTAACTTGTGATATATCTAAAAATGCATAGACATATTCATCTTCATATACTTTATGACTTGGTATTTCACCATCTATAATTTTACTAAAGATTGTTTCTGACATAAAATCTTCACTCCTTGTAAGATTGTTATTGCCTATTATAGCATTACTGTATTATTTACGTCAGTTTTTGCAGTAAATTTATGACTAATTAAAGATTTTTGATACAATATATTTTGTGGAGGTGCTATATGACAGTAAAAGTAGAACATTTAACAGGTGGTTATGGAAAACGACCTGTAATTAAAAATATAAATTTTGAATTAACACAAGGTGAAATTGTGGGACTTATAGGATTAAATGGGGCAGGTAAGAGTACAACGATTAAGCATATGCTTGGATTGTTAACACCTATGGAAGGTAACTTGTCTATTTCTGATATAAATATAAAGCAAGATGTTGAAACATATAGAAGAAAGTTATCGTATATACCAGAATCACCAGTTATTTATGAAGAACTAACTTTACAAGAACATATTTATATGACAGCAATGGCATATAATATTAGCAGAGAAGTTGCTATGGAACGTGCGCGTCCATTATTAAAAACGTTTCGTTTAGAAGATGAATTAAATATTTTTCCAAGTCACTTTTCTAAAGGTATGAAACAAAAAGTGATGATTATATGCGCATTTATAGTTAATCCTGAACTATATATTATCGATGAACCATTTCTTGGTTTAGATCCGTTAGGTATTCAATCTATGTTAGATTTGATGGTGGAAAAAAAGCAAGAAGGTCGTACAGTGCTGATGAGTACACATATACTAGCAACTGCAGAGCGTTATTGTGATAGATTTTTAATCATGGATGAAGGAGAAATAGTTGCTTTTGGAAACTTGGAAGAGTTGCGTGCTCAAACAGGGCTAAAAGGTAAGACATTAGATGAAATCTATATCCATGTCACGCAAGGTGGCCAAAATTCATGACACGAGATGCAGAACAATTATTTAAAACTAGAAAACGTGAAATAAGTAAAGAAAAACAATATTATAATAAATTTATTTTTAATGGTCATTTTTCTTTGTTTTTAGTTATTATGTTAGGTGCATTTATATTAGGCTACGGTGATTGGCTTAAATCAATACCGAAACATATTAATTATTCACTTATTGTTAGTATATTCGTTTCAATAACGTCAATGTTTCCATTACGTACGTTGCTTAAAGATGCAGATAAATTATTTTTATTGCCATTCGAAAGCAATATGAATCACTATATTAAGCAAAGTTTGATTTATAGCTATGTTTCACGTATTGGCTTACAAGTTGTTATTATGATTGTATTATTTCCATTGTTTTATGTGATTAATGACCAGACATTTGGCTTTTATATATTATTTGCATTATTAATGTTAATCATGCCATTTGTAGGCTTATTATTAAAATGGCAATGGTACACGTATAAATTGGAAAGTTGGTCATTGCATACATTACTTTTTATTGTATTTGCATCAGGCTATTATGTGACATTAGATGCCAAATCATTTGCAAGTATCACTTCGATATTAATTATTATAGGCTTAACACTACTACTTCAATATCAAAATAAGCATCAATTGTTTCCTTGGGAAAGAATGATTAAGTCAGAGCAACAACATCATATGAATTACTATAAATTTGTAAATATGTTTACAGATGTCAAACACCTTAAAGAAACAGCGGTTCGACGAAGTTATTTGGATCCTATTTTACGAACTCCTAAGTTTAAGAAATTCAATGAGAATTATATGTATTTATATTTATTCGTTAGGAGCTTCGCAAGAGGGAAAGATGTTTTTAATATAATATTAAGGTTAGTTATTATTGCGCTCATTCTTATGTTTTGGTTGCATCAACCCGTAATCACTTTGATCATAGGAAGTTTGTTTATGTATATTATCTTGCTTCAAATGGCACAATTTTATACACAACAGGCATATGGTTTATGGCCACAAGTTTGGCCAACACCAGAATCAAAAGTGATTAAAGGTTATGAACAATTTTTATATAGATTAATGTTTATGATAGGCATTTTATTTATTATCGTATATGCGATATCTTTCCCATTATACAGTTATTTTGGCTTATTATTCTTAATAGTGGGTTGGTTAACAATTAGAAATGTAATTAAAAAATTAAAATATCAAGAAACGTTATTGCGAGATTAAAAAAACACTGTTTATGTCATTTGCTTTGACATAAACAGTGTTTTTAAGTTCATTACATTAAATCAATTATCATCGATAGGGAATAAATATCTTTCGAAATAACTAGAATGTTGGCCACTAGAACCAAAGAATTGACTTAATGCTAATTTATCAAAATTATCTTTGAAAATAGATGATGCTTTAAAGTCTTCATAAGCCGTTCTACTTTCAAAGCCAAAGTAAATCTTATAAGTTAAACCTTGATCAGGTTTTAAGAAACGATAGCTTCGATAACCCGCAAATTGTTTAAAGTCAGCAGTAATATTTTCTAATCTTTTTTCTAGTTGATAAGCATGATCTTCTGATGTAGGTACAAATATGACCGAATAAAAATAATTTTCATTTAAATCTCCCTCAGCTTTAAGTACATCATAGACTAAAGGTTGTTTTAATACAGAAGTTTGGTCAGTTTCTTCAAGAATGACTGAAGAATCAGACGCTGAAAATTGTAATAAGTTATGGTCAGGATTATTTAGCCTAATCTGGTTTAAGTAACCAAACGTTCCATAAGATGCATAAATTTTCATAAGATTGTCCCCCTTGCTTGGTATATGAAAGTATAATTAACTATTTCACTTTACTATAAAAATATCTACTTTTTCAAATAAATATAAAATAGGCTTTGATAACATTATAATTGATTTTTATTATAAAACAATAGTCAAATAATTAAGCTGTTAAAATGAGACTGTTTGTCTTTTTTATGACATTTTAGAACAATAAAACACGCGTAATTAAGCAATATGGTATTATAGACAAGAATGATTATAATCTAGGAGGATTAAAAGGTGCATAATAAAAACAATACGATCCTAAATATGATAAAAGGCGAGTCGGTTTCGCACACACCAGTTTGGTTTATGCGTCAAGCTGGCAGGTCTCAGCCAGAATATAGAAGATTAAAAGAAAAGTATTCATTATTTGAAATTACACACCAAGCAGAACTGTGTGCGTATGTAACACATCTGCCTGTAGATAACTATAATACAGATGCAGCGGTACTTTATAAAGATATCATGACACCTCTACAGCCAATAGGTGTGGATGTAGAAATTAAATCTGGTATAGGTCCAGTGATTCATAATCCAATTAAAACGATACAGGATGTTGAAAAATTAGGACACATTGATCCAAAGAGAGATGTACCTTATGTGTTAGATACGATTAAATTATTAACTGAAGAAAAGTTGAATGTGCCATTGATTGGATTTACTGGTGCGCCATTTACACTTGCAAGTTATATGATTGAAGGTGGTCCTTCTAAGAACTATAACTTTACAAAAGCAATGATGTATAGTGATGAAGCGACATGGTTTGCATTAATGGATCACTTAGTTGAAATGTCTATAACTTATACTTCTGCACAAATAGAGGCAGGTGCACAAATTATCCAAGTATTCGATTCTTGGGTGGGTGCATTGAACGTTCAAGATTATCGCTATTATATTAAACCTGCGATGAATAAATTGATAAGCGGTATTAAGGAGAAGTATAATGTACCTGTTATTCTATTTGGAGTTGGTGCTAGCCATTTAGCAGATGAATGGAACACATTACCTATAGATGTATTGGGATTGGATTGGAGGCTATCAATTAAAGAAGCTAGTTCAATGAACATTGATAAGACATTGCAAGGGAATTTAGATCCATCTCTATTATTGGCACCATGGGATGTAATAGAAGAAAGGCTGAAAGCAATATTAGACCAAGGGATAGCGCATGGCAAACATATTTTCAATTTAGGTCATGGCGTATTTCCAGAGGTGAAGCCCGAAACATTAAAACGTGTGACTACATTTGTACATGACTACACACAGAGATAGTACGACATAAATTTTGACTATCACGAATTACAAATAATTATGGCATATGCATCTAAAAATTATGATACAAAAGGATGATCTTAAAATGACAAAAACAATAGGCTTATTGGTTATGGCTTATGGAACACCATATAAAGAAAGCGATATAGAAGCTTATTATACAGATATTAGACATGGGAAAAAACCTACTGAAGCGGAACTACAAGATTTAAAAGATAGATATCAATTTATTGGTGGTTTATCTCCGTTAGCAGGAACGACAAATAGACAAGCAGAGTCACTTCGTGATGCGCTCAATCAAGCCTATGACGACGTTGAATTTAAACTATATATCGGTTTAAAACACATTCACCCATTTATTGAAGACGCTGTACAATCAATGCATGAAGACGGTATAGATGAAGCTGTTACAGTTGTATTAGCACCACATTATTCTAGCTTTTCAGTTGGCTCTTACAATACACGTGCACAAAAAGAAGCAGATAAATACGGCATCACGTTTAAACATGTTGAACATTACTATCAACAACCTAAATTCATTCAATATTGGACAGAGAAAATCAATGAAACATTAGCAGATATTCCACAAGATGAACATGACAAAACAGTTCTTGTTGTTTCAGCTCATAGTTTGCCAAAAGGCTTAATTGAGAAAAATAACGATCCTTATCCTAATGAGTTACATGAAACTGCTCAGTTATTAGAACAACATTCAAATATTATACATGTAGCTGAAGGATGGCAATCTGAAGGGAATACGGGTACACCTTGGTTAGGACCTGATGTTCAAGATTTAACTCGAGCGTTATACAATGAACATAAATATGAACACTTTATCTATACCCCAGTGGGTTTTGTTTGTGAACATTTAGAAGTACTCTATGATAACGATTATGAATGTAAAGTGATTTGTGATGAATTAGGTGTACATTATCATCGTCCAAAAATGCCAGATACTGATCCGCTATTTATTGGCGCAATTGTTGAAGAGATAAAAAATGTTTATTAAAGGAAGCGTGACTTATTTTGACTAAAAGTATTGCTATTATCGGAGCTGGTATCACAGGTTTATCTAGTGCATATTTTATAAAAAAACAACGACCAGATATAGATGTGACGATATATGAAGCGACTAATCGAACTGGCGGTAAGATTCAAACCTATCGAAAAGATGGTTATACGATTGAATTAGGTCCAGAATCTTATCTAGGACGCAAACAGATTATGACAGACATTGCTAAAGATATTGGATTAGCAGATGAACTTATCACTAATCAAACAGGACAATCTTATATTTATGCTAAAAATAAACTGTTTCCTATTCCAGGGGGATCTATCTTAGGTGTGCCAACTAACCTTAAACCTTTTATTAAAACAAAATTGATTTCGCCTAAAGGTAAATTACGTGCTGGTTTAGATTTATTTAAAAAGCCTATTCAAATAGAACGCGATATTTCTGTTGGGTCATTCTTTCGTGAACGTCTAGGAGATGAAGTCTTAGAAAATTTAATTGAACCTTTAATGGGTGGTATTTATGGTACAAACATTGATGAATTAAGTTTAATGTCTACTTTTCCGGAGTTTAAAGAAAGAGAAGAACAGTTTGGTAGTTTAATTAAAGGTATGCGATACGAAAAAATGCAACGTCAAAAACAACGACAATTATATCCAGGAGCACCAAAAGGCCAATTTAAACAATTTAGGCATGGGCTGACTTCTTTTATTGAAAAATTAACTGATTATGTCGTAAACCAAGGTGTAAAAATCAGATTTAATACACCTATAGATGATATCGTCATCTCACAAACGAATTATGAGCTTGTTGTAGATGATGAAAAAAATATCTACGACAGTGTCCTTGTTACCACACCACATCAAACCTTTATGAAATGGTTTGGTAATGATCCAGCCCTTGATTATTTCAAAACAATGCCATCTACAACCGTTGCAACTGTTGTACTAGCATTTGATGAACAGCATATTGAAAATACCTATGACGGTACGGGTTTCGTGATTGCAAGAACGAGCCAAACCGATATCACAGCATGTACATGGACAAGTAAAAAATGGCCTTTTACTACACCAGAAGGTAAGGTGCTGATACGTGCTTATGTTGGTAAACCAGGTGATACGGTTGTGAAAGATCATTCAGATGAAGAACTTGTAGATATTGTTAAACGAGATTTAACACAAATGATGACTTTTAAAGGCGCACCAGATTTCAGTATTGTGAATCGTTTACCTAATAGTATGCCGCAATATCGTGTGGATCATATGGATAACATATCTGCGATTCAAGCGCATATTAAACATAATTATCCTAGGTTAAGAATAGCCGGTGCTTCATTTGAAGCGGTTGGCCTGCCAGACTGTATTTTACAAGGTAAAAATGCAGTATCAGAATTATTAAATGAATTATAGAGTATATGCGAGTAAAGATACGGAGCGAGGATTTGAAATCAAATACAATTTTGGTTTCTGCCTCGTTTTTTAATTGATATTATTTATGTAGCATTAAAAACGATGACATGCTATATAAATGATAAAATGATATATATATATATTAGAAAGTTATTTTTAATGGGGGATTTATATGACGGATATAATTATAGTACATTCAAAACAAGGTGATGCATCAAATCATTGGTATGAATGGTTAGCCAGTAACCTCATGCTAGAAGGTTATAATGTAACTTTATTTAACTTGCCGGTTGATGAAAATGATCATATTGATACTTGGATGAGTAACATGAAAAATCAAATTTGTGTTACTAAGTATGAAACGTTTTTTGTAACGCATGGTTTTGGAACACTCGCAGCTTTAAAGTTTATAGAGAAATCACAAATTAATACTATACAAGGATTATTTAGTATTTCTGGATTCATGGAGGATGTCATACCATTTGTTGAAACCAATCAAATTGAAGACTTTCATATAGATTACGAAAACGTTAAACAAAAAGTAGAGGCATTTTATGGTCTATGTGCCAAAAATGATTCCTATGTGTCTTACAAAGAAACAAAAAGATTAATGGATACGCTTGGAGGGACATGTAAAGTAACTGAATTTGGCGGTCATTTTATGGAAGATGATGGTTTCACGACATTTACACAGCTACAAAGTAAAATGCAAGGCATTATGAGTGAGTAATCGAAATTATTATTGTTATAGATTTATAGTGGAGAAATGGGAGGATAAATTAATTAGTAAAAAGCTTTGTTTGATGTATCAATCATAAAGGGTGATAGGTTTTTGTATAAATAAGAAACAAAATATAAAATATTATAGTTATATTCCATTTTTACACAAAATAATTTCTAGAATCCATTGACTATCATGTGAAAAATTTATATACTGAGTAAGTCCTAATTGATACGAGATGTGCAAACATCAATTATCGCATTTGAATTTTAATTTCGAATTAAGTTAATGTTAATTAATTTTAAAAAACGTTGACATTAAGTAAATGTTTATGATATACTAATTGGGTAGGAGTCATAAATATTATTATCGCGGGATGGAGCAGTTCGGTAGCTCGTCGGGCTCATAACCCGAAGGTCGGTGGTTCAAATCCGCCTCCCGCAACTTTTTAAATAGGTCCCGTAGTGTAGCGGTTAACACGCCTGCCTGTCACGCAGGAGATCGTGGGTTCGAATCCCATCGGGACCGCCATTTTTATTATGGTTCAGTAGCTCAGTTGGTAGAGCAATGGATTGAAGCTCCATGTGTCGGCAGTTCGACTCTGTCCTGAACCATTCTTTTAAAGTTTATACTTTGGCGGTTGTGGCGAAGTGGTTAACGCATCGGATTGTGGTTCCGACACTCGTGGGTTCGATTCCCATCATCCGCCCCATAATCGTTAAAGTGCGGGTGTAGTTTAATGGCAAAACCTCAGCCTTCCAAGCTGATGTTGTGGGTTCGATTCCCATCACCCGCTCCATTTTAATTATTCCACAGTAGCTCAGTGGTAGAGCTATCGGCTGTTAACCGATCGGTCGTAGGTTCGAGTCCTACCTGTGGAGCCATGGCCCCGTGGTCAAGCGGTTAAGACACCGCCCTTTCACGGCGGTAACACGGGTTCGAGTCCCGTCGGGGTCATATAAACAGAAGTGAATTATCGCTTCTGTTTTTTTATATGGAGAGTTGTCCGAGTTGGCCGAAGGAGCACGCCTGGAAAGTGTGTAGGCGCCACAAGCGTCTCGAGGGTTCGAATCCCTCACTCTCCGCTAATAATAGATGCCTCGTTATTCTAAACTTATTAAAGTGTTGAATAACGAGGTTTTTTATTAGTTTAAATAATGAGTTGAACGAAAATAAAATTAGGGTCTGATTTACAAATCTTGTATATTTATAGCAGATATCCAAAATAAGTTTGTCAACGCTTTAATAGTGGTAAAATATCAACGATTGCAAGTATTATTTTTTATTTTTAATTAATTTAAAGATAAATCACTTCGTTTAAAAAGATATGGAGGTTCATTCATGGATAATCGAATAGACTATTATGAAATCGCAAAAGAAGAACTTGGGTTAATTATGGATTTAGAGAAACAATTGAAAAAACATCGATAGATAGAAAACTACGTGAATTGATTAAAATACGCGTCTCACAAATCAATGGTTGTGCATTTTGTATTGGCATGCATACTGCAGATGCTAGAAAAATGAAGGTTTCAGAAGAAGAAATATATTTATTAAATGCTTGGGATGATACGAATGTTTTTTCTGAAAAAGCAAAGTTAGCATTTAAATTAGCAGAAGCAATTACACATATCTCTAAAAATGGTGTGCCAGATAAACTGTATGATGAGGTACGTACATCATTCTCTGAAGAAGAATATACAGATTTAGTATTAATTATTAATCAAATTAATATGTGGAATAGACTATCCATTTCTATGGGTGATCAACACCTTATATAGTAAGTCTTAGGATTAAAGGCATCCAGGCAATTTATGGATGCTTTTTTATTTTGTGGTCATCGTGGTAATGTTAACGTGTTTACCTTTAATTATAACATTTGAGTTTAATAGATTATTTGTTGTTGATGTGCAGACACTGTTAAATAAGACTAAACACGTTATAATGAGTATGAGATGGAGGAATGATGAAGTGGATTTTTGGTTAAAACAACAGGCGCAACAAAAGGGTGAACATATATTTATTGATGATGGTGAAACGCAAGTCACGTTTGCGACAATGTACGACAGAGCTTCAAAACTTGCTTGTACTTTACATCAGTTAAATAAAAAGAGAATAGGCTTTTATATTGATAATACTATTGAATCTGTTTTGCTTATTAATGCTGCTTGGCTGGCAGGGATTGAAGCAGCTATGATAAATACTCGGTTAACTCGAAATGAGATGATAGCACAGATGGATTCAATAAATGTTGATACAGTAATTTCCATGCATGATCTTGAATTAGAACATATTCAAGTTGTGCCTTTTAATGAGCTTATTTCAGTTAATAATGATAAGTATTTTGAAGAGATATTTTCATTAACGCGTATAGCATCTATTATGTTTACATCCGGTACTACAGGGCCACAAAAAGCAGTGCCGCAAACATTCAATAATCATTTGGCGAGTGCTCTTGGATGTCGAGAAAGCTTGGGTTTTAATGAGAAAACAAAATGGTTATCTGTGTTACCGATATATCATATTTCAGGATTAAGTGTCGTATTACGTTCATTAATTGAAGGCTTCACATTACGGTTAGAATCAAAATTTAATACGGAGCAAATGTTAAATATCATAAAAAATGAAGCGCCAACGCATGTATCGCTGGTGCCACAAACATTAAAATGGTTAATGGATGCTGGATTACACCGTCCATTCTATATTGAGAAAATACTGTTAGGTGGGGCTAAGCTTTCTCGTAACTTAATTGAACAAGCTTTAAGCTATGATTTACCAATATATAATTCGTTTGGCATGACAGAGACATGCTCGCAATTTTTAACGGCGACACCTGAAATGCTTGAACATCGATTTGATACTGTTGGCAAACCGAGTAATGATGTTGAAGTTAAAATTAAATCACCTAATATAGATGGACATGGAGAACTATTGATTAAAGGTAAAAATGTAATGGATGGTTATCTTTTTCCTAAAGTAAAAATGGATACATTCGAAGACGGTTATTTTAAAACTGGTGATATAGCGGAAATAGATGAGGAAGGCTACGTCATGATATACGATCGTAGAAAAGATTTAATTATTAGCGGTGGTGAAAACATATACCCATTTGAAATAGAATCTGTAGCCAAACAATTCCCTAATATCGAAGATGCTATGTGTATCGGTGTTGAGGACGATACTTGGGGTTCAGTACCTTATCTATATTATGTTGCAAATAAAGATATCGCAGAAGAACAATTAACTGTGTTTTTTAAAGAAAAACTTGCAAAATATAAAGTACCTAAACAATTTCAACGAGTATCTCGTTTACCTTACACGTCAACTGGTAAACTTCAAAGAACGCGTTTATAATCTTAACTAAGGAGTACATATGAAAATAGTTAACATGCATTTGTATGATTATAATGCAAAATTTAAAACACCTGTCATTACCCCTAAAGTTAAAATGAATACGCGCAAAGCGCTTTTCGTTGAATTAATAACAGATAAAGGTAAATCATATTTTGGTGAAAGCAATGCGTTTGAAACGAATTGGTATGCAAATGAAACAATAGAGGATGTAAAACATTTTTCAAAACTATGGTTTCAACAGGTTCAGGGTAAAACGTTTCATTCTTTTTTAGAAATTCAAGATGCATTAACGCAATTATCTAATTATCCTGCAACACGTAGCATGTTGGTGATGGCTTGTTATCAAATGTTTCATGTTTTAGAATCATTGAATGTGCCTTATGGCGCGACAGTTAATGGCATGACTTCAAGAAATTTTCAACAACTTGTTCAAACGCAACCGCAACGCGTAAAGCTTAAATGGAATGCTGATATCTTAGATGATGTGGAAAAGGTGTCACAATTAGCTTTTCGACCTGATATAGCCATCGATGCGAATGAATCATTAAGCAAAGTAGATTATGATAAATTAAAAACACTAAGTGAAGCGCAAATATTATATATTGAGGAACCTTTTAAGTCACTACAACATTTAACACATTTTGAAAAAAATGAACTACCACCCGTTGCGATTGACGAGAAAGCGACATCTAAATCACTTATTTCACAAGCTATTAATGATTTTGGCATTGAGGTCGTTGTGTTAAAACCATTTAGATTGGGTGGCATAGATAAAGTGATGGATTTGATAAAAATGCTCAATACTCTAGATGTGAAAATCGTGATAGGTGGTATGTATGAATATGGCCTAAGTAGGTATTTTACAGCGATGTTAGCACAATATGCTGATTATCCTAGTGATATTACACCAGAAGGTTATTACTACAAGGTAGATATGATTAATCAGGCAGGTATATTAAAAGGAGGCTCAATTTATTTTGAGCCTCCAGTGGTAAATCATAAGATATTGAATTTTATTTGTTAATGTTTTTATCTTTTTTATGCTTTGTTTTCTTTAGCGGTACGGGATCAAAGCCACCTTTATGAAGCGGGTGACATTTTGAAATTCTTTTAATACCTAACCATGTGCCTTTGAAGGGACCATACACTACTATGGCTTCTCTAGTATATTCAGAACAGGTTGGATAAAAACGACAAGTTGCAGGGGTTAATGGTGATATAAAGCGTTGATATATATGGATAAGTCCTAGAAATATAGTTTTCATAATTTTGCCTCCAACAAAAATCTTAGCATAGCTAGTTTAACATAATAAGGGGAAGAGTGATGTATGTGAAGTTTAAAGACAAAGAAAATGACGATGTGTACCTAACATTTAAAAAGAAAGTAGATTATGCCAACGGTAATCATGTACTTATAATCCCTAAATATAAGGGTAGCTTGTTATTCACAAAACATAAAATACGTGGTATTGAATTTCCGGGTGGTAAAAGAGAAAAAGGTGAGGCGAGTGAAACTGCTGCAGCACGAGAAGTCTTTGAAGAAACTGGCGCAACGATTAAATACTGTGAATACATAGCGCAATATAAGGTTGATCGTCAAATTGGAATGTCCTTTACTAAAGATGTCTTTATGGTGGAGATAGAAGCTATCACTGAGCAACCAGATTATTTTGAAACGGATGGACCACTATTGTATAAATCATTATCTGAGATTCCAGAAGATAAAAAAAGTTACTTATTGAAAGATCCAGCAATATTACAATGTTTAGAGAGAGTGATTGAACTTGGATTTTATTCATAAAAAGAGAATGCCGGTTGAATCAAATAGCCATATATTTGATGAAGTAATCTATAGAGTAGATCATTTAAATGTTAAGGGGCTGCTGATGACACCTCATGCAAAAGTGCAGAGAATTGTTCTATATTTACGAGGTGGTAAAGGGCAAGTAGGTAAGGTGAGAACGGGAAGATTGATGCAATTTGCGGATGAACATACATTGGTCTTTGGACCTTATTATAGAGGTAATAATGGTAGCGAAGGCAAAGATGAGTTTTATGGTTCGGATCTGCATGACGTTACAGTTGCGATACGTTTGTTACATCAAAAGTATCCTGGTATTCCCATTCACATGATTGGTTTTTCTAGAGGTGGACTTCAAGGTTTATTAACATTTCAAGATTTACCGGTGACGAGTTATATTATTTGGGGCGGTGTCTCAGACATAAATCTGATGTATGAAGAACGCATTGATTTAAGGGGAATGCTTAAACGTATGATTGGACATCCTAAAAAGAATATAGAAGCTTATAAACGACGTGATGCTATCGCTCAAATTAAAAACACAAGCCCGCCCATATTTATAGTTCATGGGGGTAAGGATAAACAAGTAAGTATTCATAATGCTTACTATTTAGTGGAACAACTTGAAAAGATTGGTGCGACATTTCGTACTTATTACCAAATGTCGGAGGGACACGTACCAAGACCATTTGCGCTCAAAGATACGCTACTGGAAATTAAACAGTGGATGGATGATGTTGAACAGAACAAGCTTAAAGACCAATATGATAGATAAGATGTTATAGATATAAAGTATTTACAAATAAAAAGTAGCCATGTAGTTTTCTATTGTAATAGACGACTACATGGCTACTTTTCTAATATTTTAAATTATTCAAATCCGCCATTGACGGCTAATTCGTCAACATCTTCTCCAAATTTTTCAAAATTAGATTTAAAACGATTAATTAAATCTTGAGCTTGTGTTCTGTATGCTTCTGGCTTACTCCAAGCATTGATAGGATTGAGCAATGTTTGAGGGACATCTTCTACTTCAACAGGAATATCTAATCCGAACATATCATCTTTCACATATTCTGCATCTCTCAATTTACCTGTAATGGCTTGATTAACCATTTGTCTTGTATAATTTAGGCTAATACGACGTCCAACGCCATACTTTCCGCCAGTCCAACCCGTGTTAACTAAGTAAACATCAACGCCATGTTTATCTATTAAGTTACCTAATAAATCAGCATAAACTTTAGCGTTTAATGGTAAGAATGGGGAACCAAAACAAGTAGAGAATGATGGTTCAGGCTCAGTAACGCCTCGTTCTGTTCCAGCTAATTTAGCAGTGAAACCACTTAAAAAATGATACATCGCTTGGTCTTTGGTTAATTTTGAAATAGGTGGTAATACACCAAATGCATCTGCAGTTAAGAAAATAATTGTATTAGGATGCGCTGCTTTAGATGGTGTCACAATATTATCAATGTGGTGAATAGGGTATGCAGCTCTAGTATTTTCCGTGTATTGATTGTCGTCAAAATCAACATCGCCTTCTTCATCAACAACAACGTTTTCTAGAATTGTTCCGTATTTAATAGCATCATAAATTTGTGGTTCTTTTTTCTGTGATAGATTAATTGCTTTTGCGTAACAGCCACCTTCGATGTTGAAGATACCGTTATTATTCCATCCATGCTCATCATCACCGATGAGTTTACGTGTAGGGTCAGCAGAAAGTGTTGTCTTTCCAGTACCTGATAAACCAAAGAATAGAGCTACGTCGCCTTTTTCGCCAACATTTGCTGAACAATGCATACTCATAATGTCGTCTTTAGGTAGTAAGTAGTTTATTACGGAGAAGATTCCTTTTTTCATTTCACCAGCATATTCAGTTCCACCTATTAGGATTACTTTATGTTTAAATGATGTGATAATGAAGGTTTCTGAATTTGTACCATCTATGGATGGGTCTGCTTTGAAGTGAGGTGCAGAAATAATAGTGAAGTTTGGTTTGATTTCTTGAGCTTCTTCATTTGTACTTGGACGGATGAACATGTTTTGAGCGAACAAATTATGCCAAGCCAATTCATTAACAACAGTGAGTTTTAACTGTGAATCTTCATCGCTACCTGCATAACCGTTAAAAACATAAAGCTCATCTTTCTTATCAAGATAGTTTAATACTTTATCATATAAATTTAGAAATTTTTCTTCTTCGATAGGTTGGTTTATGTTGCCCCAATCGATGTCATCTCTATAAGATGGCTCAGTGACAATAAACTTATCTTTTGGTGAACGACCAGTATATTTACCAGTTTTTGCATTGATGGCGCCTAATTCCGTTAGTTCGCCTTCATTATTTTCTAAAATTTTATTATACAACTGAGTTGTAGATAATTGAAATAATGAAGATTGCTTGTCTAAAATGCTTTCAATTTTGCTTGTATAAGTGTATGTATCTACCGCCATACTTGATCCCTCCACGCTATTTAGTTGATGTAAGCCTTTACAATTACAGAGTATAACATATATAGATTAATAGTCCACACCAATTTCAAAGGAATTTTAAATAAATATTAATAAATGTAAAATTGACATTATATGTTAGATTAGGTACTATATAAATTAACGGATTCTCTTATCCTGAGTGGCGGAGGGACATGGACCCAATGAAGCCCAGCAACCTCTTCTTAATTGAAGAAAGGTGCCAAACCGTTTGCAGACAAATAGCGTCTGAACGATAAGAGCGAATGGACGTATAAAGGGCCTTCTCTCTATTTACTATAGTGTAGAAGGCCTTTTTTAATGAGCTCAACAGAGAGAGAATTTTCGTAATTTAAAACTAAAGGAGCAAATTATGACATATAATAAAAGATTGTTTACTTCAGAATCTGTAACAGAAGGGCATCCGGACAAGATTGCTGATCAAGTATCGGATGCGATTTTAGATGAAATTTTAAAAGATGACCCAAATGCACGTGTGGCTTGTGAAACGACTGTAACCACAGGTATGGCTTTAATTTCAGGAGAAATTTCAACAACAACTTATGTTGATATACCAAAAGTAGTTAGAGAAACAATTAAAGAAATAGGTTACACACGTGCGAAATTCGGTTACGACAGCCAAACGATGGCTGTATTAACAGCAATTGACGAACAATCTCCTGACATCGCACAAGGTGTAGATACAGCTTTAGAATATCGCGACGAAGCTTCTGAAGCGGAAATTGAAGCTACGGGTGCAGGAGATCAAGGCTTGATGTTTGGTTATGCAACTAATGAAACAGATACGTATATGCCGTTACCCATTTTCTTATCACATCAGTTAGCTAAACGTTTATCTGACGTACGTAAAGATGAAATTTTAAAATACTTGCGTCCTGATGGAAAAGTTCAAGTGACAGTTGAATATGATGAACAAGATAAACCAGTTCGAATAGATACTATTGTTTTATCTACACAACATGCTGAAGATATTGAATTGGATCAAATTAAAGATGATATTAAAACACACGTTATTTATCCAACAGTGCCAGAGTCATTATTAGATGAACAGACGAAATTTTATATTAACCCAACTGGTAGATTTGTAATCGGCGGTCCTCAAGGAGATGCAGGACTAACAGGTCGTAAAATCATCGTGGACACATATGGTGGATATGCACGTCATGGTGGTGGATGCTTCAGTGGTAAGGATCCAACTAAAGTTGACCGCTCAGCTGCATATGCTGCACGTTATGTAGCTAAAAATATTGTTGCAGCTCAATTGGCTGAAAAATGTGAAGTACAATTAGCGTATGCGATTGGTGTTGCTGAACCGGTTTCAATTTCAATAGATACATTTGGTACTGGTAAAGTCAGTGAATATGAATTAGTAGAAGCTGTAAGAAAACATTTTGATTTAAGACCTGCCGGAATTATTAAAATGCTTGATTTAAAACATCCAATTTATAAACAAACAGCTGCATATGGTCATTTTGGACGTACTGATGTGCTATTACCATGGGAAAAATTAGATAAAGTTAACTTATTAAAAGATAGTGTCAAAGCTTAAACTGAGACAAAATGTTTAAATTTTAAACTTTACTATCGAATACGATGCGCATATCTATTATAATTAAGTTACTGAACACATAAAGGAGCGTTTTTGTTATGAATTCATTTGGACCAATAGAGATTGGTTTAATCGTGGCAATTGTCGTAGCAGTCATTTGTTTGATTTTATTTATTGTTGCTTTAAAAAGTAAGAAAAAAGCGCAAGAAAAAGTTGAAGCGCAATATAAATCAAGAGAGCAACAACTGAGCGATGAGCATGAAGAAGAGCTAGAAAAAGAAAGAATTGAAAATAAAAAAACGGTAACAAAACAAAAAGAAGAATATACGGCTGTGGTTAATTCTAAAGATAGAGAAATTGATGCATTAAAATTATTCTCTAAAAATCAAAGTGAATATGTAACTGATATGAGATTAATAGGTATTCGCGAACGACTTGTAAATGAGAAAAGAATTCGTCCAGAAGATATGCATATTATGGCAAATATTTTTTTACCAAGGAATGAGTTTGGTGATGTGCAACGTATCAGTCACTTAGTCCTAACACGTACAGGTTTATATATCATTGATTCACAATTGCTTAAAGGTCATGTGTATAATGGCGTAAGTGCTGCACAATTTAAAGAACAGCCGATGATGGAACAAGTATTTAATACATTAGATCTTGATGGTCAAGTTCCACAAACACTTGTCTTAGATCAAAATGAAGATAAAGATGCTTTATCATTTGTTAATTACACGACGCATTTAGATGAAATTGAAAGACTTGCTGGTGATATCCAAACAGAATTAAATTTAAAATTTACACCAACAACTATCTTATACTTCAACCCTAAAAATGATGGCGATGTTACGATTACAAATTATGCACAAAGTTCAAATTCAAAAGTTTTAGTAGGACCAGAACAATTAGACGAATTCTTTAATAAATTTGTCTTTCATGGTCGCATTCAATACAATGTTGAAGACTTACAACGTGTAATGGATGAAATCGAATCATTTAATTAGAATATTATGAGATATAAAAAAGCTACAGACAAAGTCAGTTCACTTTTGTCTGTAGCTTTTTGTCATATATAATAATATTTCGACTTTTTAAATTTATAAGCATTATTATTTATATTTTTGGTAATATTCATTAATATAAACATTAACTTAACTAAAAGGGGACTTTAACTTGGAAAATATTAGTTTTTATAATGGCAATGAAATGCCTATAGTAGGTTTAGGAACGTTCCGTGTTGAAAATAACGATGAGTGTAAAGCGTCGGTTAAACATGCGATTGAGAGTGGTTATACACATATCGATACAGCCATGATTTATGAAAATGAACACAAAGTTGGCGAAGGTATTGCGGAAGGTCTTGCTTCTACAGGACTGAAAAGAAGTGATTTGTTTATTACATCAAAATTGTGGTTAGATGATTATGGTCGCAAAAATGTTGAAACTGCATATGAAACGAGTCTAAAAAAACTTAACTTAGATTATCTTGATTTGTATTTAATGCATTGGCCAGGTACTGATGAAGCTTTAATGATTGACACTTGGCAAGGGATGGAAGATTTATATAAAGATAATAAAGTGAAAAATATTGGTGTGAGTAACTTTAATGTTGAACATTTAGAAGCATTATTGGCACAGGTTTCTATAAAACCAGTCATTAATCAAGTTGAATTTCACCCATACTTGTTACAAGAATCACTAAGAAGATATTTAGAAGTACAAAATATTCATATGGAATCGTGGTCACCATTAATGAATGCACAAATCTTAGAGGATGCAACCGTTAAATCAGTAGCAGAAGAAGTTGGAAAATCACCAGCACAAGTCATTATAAGATGGAATATTGAACACGGTGTAGTAGTGATACCAAAATCTGTTACACCGTCTAGAATTGAAGAAAATTTGAATGTCTTTGATTTTAATTTAACACCAACTCAAATTGAAAAATTAGATAGCCTGAATGAAGATAAAAGGATTGGACCAGATCCAATAGGGTACAATGGTCACTAAGTCGATGAAATAAAAAAATAAGGTGGAAACCGATTTTTTAATAAAGATGACTTAGCTCCACTAAACATGGATTGTAGTATAGAGGGCTACTTTGACTGAAGTTTAGGTATAAGTCCTGCTACTTTAATTGGAATACATGAATCGATGTTTAAGTATAAAGTGTGTTGCTTTATACTTACATCATAATCAAAAACAGTCTGAGACATCATTAAAGGTCTCAGACTGTTTTATTTATGGATGGAAGATTATCTAGTATGTTGCTAAGAAGATTTAAAAAAGATAGTAACCCAACAAGCAGGCTACGAATGAAACGCCATATTGTAAAATAGAATAAAGTATAAATAAATTGATTTGTTTCGGTGTTGTCAATAATTTAACGAGTTCGGAAGACAAAGTTGAAAATGTAGTTAATCCACCCAGTATGCCTACGATAATAAAAGGATTAATCCAATTTATATTTAAACACATACCCATAAGTAGTCCGATACAAAAACTGCCTACTACATTTACTAAAAGTGTAGGTATAGGAAGGGAAGTATTAAATTTCTGATTAAATACATCTGTGACGAATCCTCTAATTACCGCACCAATGCCGCCGCCTAGCATAACTAATATACATTGAATCATGAAATTTTAGCCCCCAATCTAACACCCAAGAAGCATAGTAAGATACCAAAGATGTAACTCGTTAATGCATATACAATGAGTAAAATAAAAGAGCCGCTTTCAAAAAATTGTACAAGTTCAAATTGAAACGTCGAGAAGGTAGTCAGTGATCCTATAAAGCCTGTTGTGATACCTTTTTTGAGCATTGGGCTATTATTAAAGTATTGGATAGCTAGAGTGCCAAGAAACCCCATCAAAAATGCACCGCATAAATTTGCAATAAATGTGCCAATAGGCATTTCAAAAGATGTATTTATAAATGAAAGTAAATATCTTAGTAATGCACCGACAGCACCACCTAGAAAAATAAATAAATATTGCATATTAATGTATGTCCTTCCTTAAATTTAAAAACTGGAACATAATTAAAAAATGCCCCAGTTTCGTCAATCATATTGGTAGAAGTTGATAAAAATTAATGTTTACGTGTTAAAACATATAATATGGTTTTATATTTCACTATTACTAAAGTTGGTAGATGAAATTTTTGAGTAAAATTTAAAATACATTCTACATCTCATCCTTACTATAAACTAGAAAATAATACCAAACGTTGATAGGGAAGCAATGATATGAATGATTAATACCACCAAAATAATGTATGGCAAGATTTTGCTGGCTATTCTAATCCAATCTGAATCATTATGTAAATGTTTGATAGCTTTATCTGCAAATATAATTGAAATAATTAAAATAATAGCGTTAATGATACTACACACAAATATTAATTTAATCATTGAACTAAAATGTGTGCTTAGTAGAGGATTTCTAGTATTAAAATAAAGACTTATAATTACTAATAAACTAGATAAATAAAAATAAAGTTTTGAACGTGCCATATTTACCTCCTAGTGCAATTCATTTTACAATGATACCATAAATATAAGAATATTTAATGAAATTTACTATTTTATATTATTTTCTGATATTTGAGTTTTAAAAAGTGCGTCAAATTAAATCGTTGACTGATGTGAATTGATTATGAAGATGTATTGAATGATAAGATTTTAAGCAAAAAATTAGAATTTTTCTAATATTGATGGTATAAATAAACTGTATGGTTAATAACCGTTAGAAAATAATTCTTAATTGAATTATTTATTTAAGTCAGGAGGAATTAGTAATGGCAAATTTAAATGTTGAAGTGTTTGCAGATGGTGCAGATATTGAAGAAATGAAAGCAGCTTATAAAAACAAACAGGTTGATGGTTTCACAACTAACCCTAGTTTAATGGCAAAAGCGGGTGTAACAGACTATAAAGCTTTTGCTGAAGAAGCTGTACGTGAAATTCCTGATGCTTCTATTTCATTTGAAGTATTCGCAGATGATTTAGAAACTATGGCAAAAGAGGCTGAAATTTTAAAACAATATGGTGACAATGTATTCGTTAAAATTCCAGTTGTAAACACTAAAGGTGAATCAACAATTTCTCTAATTAAAAAATTATCAGCAGAAAACGTTCGTTTAAATGTAACTGCTGTTTATACTTTAGACCAAGTTAAAGAAATTACTGATGCTGTAACAGAAGGCGTACCAACTTATGTATCAGTTTTCGCTGGTCGTATTGCTGACACAGGTGTAGATCCTATTCCATTGATGAAAGAAGCAGCAGAAGTAACGCATAGTAAAGAAGGCGTTAAATTACTATGGGCAAGCTGTCGTGAAGTGATTAATGTCATTCAAGCAGACGAAGTCGGTGCAGATATTATCACATGTCCAGCAGATGTTGTTAAAAAAGTAAATAATAATCTTGGTCGTGATATTGGTGAATTATCAGTAGACACTGTACAAGGATTTGCTAAAGACATCCAAAGTTCTGGTTTATCTATTCTATAAAACTTTAGAATAAATTTAATTATGAGTGGGATAACAAACGAATTTTACAATAAAGATTACGTACGCCCACTTTATTATGGATGGGATGATAGAGGTTTACCTGAGCTAAAACTTATTCATAGTGACGACAAGTTCATGTAAAATATGAATGTAGTTTTATATTGAAAATGGTACCTTACGTCTACTATTCAATTGAAAAAGAGTCTGAGACATCAATAGATGTTTCAGACTCAATTTTTTTGTTAAAAAATAGTTAAGTCATTAACAAGCCCATTATACTTATACATAAATGTTAAATTATATATTAAGTCATGTACAGAGCACCTACGTATTTGCTAATATATAGTGAAATAGATTGATTGAACAGGAGATACAATAATGAAACTCCAACAGCCCAAAATAAATGTTAGTTTAGATTATAAAATACTTACTGATGTTTTTGATGATGAAGACGATATTTTAGAGCAAGCAGCTATTAATCATTCAAATTTGGTTGATCAAACTTTAGATAGGTTATTGATATATGGTTCACGCATCACAAATTGCAACTTTACTAATTCTGATTTAGGACGTGTAGATTTTACAGACGTGATTTTTGAAAATTGTGATTTTTCTAATGTTAAAATGGAACATGGTAGTTTACATAGAGTGATATTTAAAAATTGTCGTATGACAGGGACTTATTTAAAACAAATGAGATTGGGTCATACTTCATTTTGTGAAGTTAAAGCTAATTTTGTTAGTTTTATAGACTCTAAAATGGATAAGTTACTATTTGATACGTGTCAACTTGAACATGGTGCTTTTTATGAATCAACATTAAAACAAATTACATTCGATGAAACAAACATGAACCACGTAACAATACATCAAACGCCATTAAAAGGTTGTGATTTAAGCACATCACAATTTGAAACAATTGTCGTCAATAAAAAGATTTAGTTGGGTGTAAGGTATCTAAAGAACAAGCAATTCAATTCGCTACATTAGTGGGACTAGATGTCGTTGATGCATAATTTGTAAAAAATGTGTTCAATTATAATTGATTCATTGAGATAATTCCATTACTATTTGAAAGAGATGTATGGCGAAATTGCTAAAGGAGTACATATTAAATGAAAGCAAATATTTTTAAGCAAAAAGTTAAAAAGCAGTTATGGTTTTTAAATAAAAAAGAAAAAAGTAAATTGGATTCTGTTTTGGAAAGCGTAGTTGAAAAGCATGATAATGAACATTTAAATCGACCTATTGCATTTTCTAATCAATTTTTAAAAGAATATGTTTTTAAAGAAAAAGTAGTATCGTCTACGCAGTTATTTGCTTTATTATTAGGTATTTTATTTACATATATTATGTTATTAGGTATTTTCTTGTTTGGTTTTATTACAAGTTTAACTGCTGTACAATATTTTATAAAACCAGAAGTACAGTTATCGACACTGACAGTCATATTAACATTTATTGGAGCATTATTACTTGTTATTGTTAGTTTGTATTTAATTAGGTTGGTCACTGGTTACTTTACGAAAAAATTATTAGAATATAAGCATAACAAAGCATTGTAATAAAATACTAACTATCTATTAGGTGAGAAAGTGTTAAACTTTCTTGCCATTTTTTATGTACAACGATATATGCTACATCAACTATGATAAAAGTTGCATTATCAAAATAAATAACTGTTTGTGCACCTTGTGATTTTAAGCCATTAATTGCTAATGCATTGATAAAATATTGTATTGGGGAGCGCTTTGCTTTAATTGGGAAGACGATCGTATGGTTATTAATATAGATGGGGATGAGTTTTCGTATTTTAAGTATGTCCTTAGCTTGCTTAATTTGTATGGGTAAAGAAAGATTGTTGGTTTCAAGGATATATTTTAATGTTTGATTAATGGAAGAAGGATACGTAAATTGATGTGTTGTATATTGACAAATGGTAAGTAATTCGGGACCGATAACGGTTTTGAAATATAATAGTTTAGCAAGGTTATTCATTAAATTCACCTCATTAAAATTTATAGTATTTAGAATATTTTACTTGAACACGTTGCTGTATATTTTTTATAGTTGATATTGAACACTTTAGGTGTTGTGCAATCTCTTTTTGTTTATAACCATATAATTTTAATTGTAACCACTGTTGTTCTTGTGTTGTAAGCGTTGTTAAGAAATGATGAGCCTCTATTTTACTATCAAGGTAGATGCTAGGAATTTGATGACAACTTACTTCATCAAATGGTTCGCATATTTCATAAGTGTTGTGTTGCTTACGAAATAAATCAATTAAATAGAAATTTAACCGTGTATATAAATAAGATTGAAATGAAGAAGATTTTTGGGCATTATACTTTCTGGATAGTTCCCATAATTTAATCGTGAGTAATTGTACAAATTCATCATTATTGTACTTAATATTGTATTTTTTTAGAAGAACATATATGATGTGTTTTGATTTATTATAAATTTTACTAAAGTGCATTTGGTGCCTCCTATTGCTGTATATACAACTTGTAATTCCGGATAAATTCATTTTATAAAGACAAATAATAAATTTCATTTGCTAAATATACATAATAGGTGTTAAATAGATAATATAAGAGTAATAAATTTTAGTTTTTATAACATGAACGCGTATTCAACTTAGAGATATAACACTAAAAGATGTATTATTATCTTCGGACAATTATCAGGAGGTTTATATGGATTACGCACATTTAAATTTAGAGCATTTTTTTGCTAAACATAATGATTTAGATATGATTAAAGATAAATCAGATTTTGTAATGATAAATAACTTAACAAATGAAATGATGTATCGTGATGGAGAAATTGAAGGTACGATTGATTTGAATCGTTATTATTATAAAAATAGATCACAAGCATCGAGCTTTATCATAATGGAATATCGTAAAAGTCAAGAGTAATGAAATTAAAATTTCATTACTTTTTTTATGAATATGTAACAACACTTAGATAAAATTGTGCGTTTAACTATTTAGTGTTAGAATTTATTATCAGATAGTCTCAAGCGCATTGATACATAAATGATAGAGACTTCTCATTTCTAATTATTACCTAAGAGGTGTGGAACATGACGAAGCATAAAAAAGGCTCAATTTTATCAATTATAGGTTTATTGGTAATCTTAGGTGTAGCTGCAATTATTGTATTTTCAATGATTTCAGATCAAATCTTTTTTAAAGAAGTAGATGAACAAGAAAAAGTTGATAATTTAAAAGTAACTTTAGATAAAGCATCTAAAAAGCAAATAGATAACTACACAAGCCAACAAGTTTCAAGTAAAGATAACAAAACATGGAGAGACGCATCATCAACTGAAATAAAAGCTGCGATGGATAGTAGTAAGTTTATTGAGAGTGATACGCAAAAATACCAATTTTTAGAATTAGATAAATATCAAGGTATTGACCATAACAGAATCAAACGTATGTTAATTGATAACCCAACATTACTTAAGCATTCTGATGAATTTATAAAGGCTGCTAAAGACAAACATGTAAATGAGGTCTACTTAATTTCACACGCATTGCTTGAAACAGGTTCTGCTAAAAGTGAACTTTCAAGTGGCGTAGAGATTGATGGTAAAAAATACTATAATTTCTTCGGTGTAGGTGCTTTAGATGAAGATCCTATTAAAACAGGGTCTGAATATGCCAAAAAACATGGATGGGATACACCACAAAAAGCAATTAGTGGCGGTGCTAACTTTATTCATGGACATTTTTTATCAAATAAAGATCAAAATACACTATATAGTATGAGATGGAATCCGAAAAATCCAGGTGAACATCAATATGCTACTGACATAAAATGGGCAGAAAGTAACGCTTCATTAATGGCACACTTTTATGAAGATATGAAAACAGAAGGTAAGTATTATAAATATTTTGTTTATAAAGATGATAATAAACATAAACAATAATTAAAAGAGCCTAAGACATAATGAATTGCATCCCGTCAAGTAGACAAATAAATAATTAAATTATCGGTTAATCTCGGTTTATACGAGATTAGCCATTTTTAATGTAATTCTTTCATTATTAAAGAATGTTATATACTCATTGATAACTTGAAACGCTGGTTCTATAGTTTCAAATTTAAAGTTTTTATAACCCCTATAAATTTCAGATTTAATAATTCCCAAACACCTTCCATAGGTCCATTATCAATGCATCTTCCAACTCGAGACATACTTTGTATCATATTATGTTGATTTAACTTATTTTTAAATAATCTGGATGTATACTGAAAACCACGATCGCTATGAAATATAATACCTTCGGTATCAGTTACAGTATTAACTGCCTTATCAAATGTTTCAAATACGAGTTGATTGTTATTTGAGCTTCCTAATACATGACTTACAATTTTACCTGATCCCAAATCATATATCGCACTAAGATATATTTTATTTCCATTTTTAAGTTGTAATTCAGTTACATCTGTTAGCCATTTTTTATTAGCCTTACTTTCTTGAAATTTACGATTTAATTCGTTTTCGGCTATGGTTTGTGGGTTGCTAGGTTTATAGCGCTTACGTTTTCGGCGAATAACTGCTTTTAAATTCAGTTGATTCATCAACCGATAAACACGTTTATGGTTTACTTCTTTCTGTAAATATAGGCGAATATAAATATAAATCCTCCTATATCCATAAATACCTTTATA
Source organism: Staphylococcus sp. LKG4-2 (assembly GCF_050955665.1). Taxonomy (NCBI): domain Bacteria; kingdom Bacillati; phylum Bacillota; class Bacilli; order Caryophanales; family Staphylococcaceae; genus Staphylococcus; species Staphylococcus sp. LKG4-2. Next base: position 1,250,097 of record NZ_CP194532.1, read on the forward strand.
TTTTTTATAAATATGTTTTATTTCTTCTAACAATACTTGGTTTTCAATTTCTTTTTGTGTGGGATTACGATGTAACCATTTATAAAAACTTGCACGGGAAATCTTTAAAATTTGGCATAAATGCTTAATAGGAAATTCATTTTTTAGCGTTTCAATCGTTTCGTATGCGACGATTTGCTTGTTTTTTGGTTTATCATCTCTCTTTCTATTTCTTGATATTTTTTTAGTACTTTATTTTCCATTTCTAGTATTTTATTCCGACTTTTTAGAGCTTGAATTTCAGCTTCTTTCTGTTCTTCTGGTGTTAATATAGATTTAGGTTTGCCTTTGCCTCGACCATCTTGAAGGCCATCGCGGCCATGTACTTTATATTTTGTACCCATTGGTACAATTGACCATAACTGATACCGTATTTTTCAGCACAGTCTTTATAATTAATTTCATTATCTAAATAGTATTCTACAATTTTAAGACGTTCTTGGAATGTTGTTTTTTTACCCTTCATCGTATACACCTCATTTTTAGGAGAAGAATTGATATTCTCTTTTCTTCCAGTATAACGATTTACCCATCTACGTACAGTTTCATGAGCAGAAATATTATATTTAATGGCTAAATTTTTATATGATATGCCACCATTCAAATACTCTTGAACCACATTCTTTTTAAATTGAAGTGTATACTTATTATTTTGTGAATTGCGTATAAAAGATTGTATACCGTTGGTTAAATATTTGTTGTACGTGTATCGGAGATGGCCTGGAGAGATATCAATATCAACTACATCTACAATATTTTCGAAACTCATACCATTTTCATATTTAGCAAAAATCAATTCTAATAAATCTAGATCAACGATTTTTTTAGACATAGAAAAACTCCCTTCAAAGTTTTCATTTTTTAAATGTCTACTTTGAAGGGAGCATATCATAAATAGATGTCTTAGGCTCTTTTTAGATGCGTTTGTGTTTTACTGTGCTTTATTTTTTTGTCCAATAAGCAAAAACAATAACAAAGCAGATATGAAAACTTTGAATATAAATTTCATTATTTCACTTCCTAATTCATATTTGAATGTACCTAAGATAATAGGTGAATTGAAAATAACAAAGCATATAGAGGTAGAAATCAATACTATTTTTTATCAAAATAATGATGTTGTTTTAAAAATTCTTTCGCAACAATGGCAGGTTCTTTACCTTGACCATCAGCTTCATAATTTAATTTTTGCATTTGTTCTGTACTGATTTGACCTTCTAATTTTTTTATTGCTTTTTTTAGTTCTGGTTGTTGAGCTAAAAGTTTATTTGGCGCTACTGCACTGGCATCATAAGGCGGAAAGAAGTTTTTATCGTCTTTGAGAACCACTAAATCGTATGCTGCAATTCTACCATCTGTAGTATAGCCAAGTGCAACATCTAGTTTTTGGTTTTTTAATGCATCATAAACAAGTCCGATTTGCATAGGTTTTATAGAATTGAAAGCAAAACCGTAATGTTCTTGGAATGGGGCATAACCGTCGCCACCGCGTTTAATCCACGTGGTATCTGTGCCAACATTTACTTTGTCTTTTACTTTTTCTAAATCTGAAACAGTATGTAAGTTGTATTTTTTGGCTGTTTCTTTTGTGACCATAAAGGCAAACGTGTTTTCAAAACCATATGAATTAAAAAACGTTTGATCAAATTTTTGATTAAATAATTTTTTTGTAACATGCATAGCTTTGGTAGAATCGGTGATTGGTTTCTGTTCAAGTGCACCTACTAAATCAGTACCAGTATATCGTGTGCTTGATACATCAGCATCACCATTCATTAATGCATTATGTTGAATGGTTGCGGAACCTAAATTATTAATGATTGAACCTTTTACTTTCCCATCAGTATCGTGCTCAATTAACTCTTTTAACATATAGGCCATAATCTGGGATTCACTTGTGGCTAATGCAGATATTCTTACAGTGCTTTTTGATTGTCCACCACCAAGGCCAGGTAATTCACAACTTGCTAAAAAAATTGTGCTAAATAAAACCAAAATGACAAATCGTTTTAAAAATTTCATTATTATACTCCTTATTTAAAATACAAAAAAATAAATTTCTCAATATATTTAGAATAACATATTTAATAAAACATTATAACTTAACGGATGAAACAACTGTAAACCATTAATGTGTAAAGTAAGATAAATCATTGGTATAATAAAGCTTAAATAAGTTTAGTTAGGATGTGAACTATGAGGATTGCAATCATAGGAATGGGTACGGCAGGTGTGAGTTTGCTAAAGGAATTAGTCAAACAGGAACGTTTTTCTGAATTAGCTATCGATGTATATGATAACCCTAAAAACATGGGGCAAGGTGTGCCGTTTCAAAACGATAGTGACCAATTATTAATTAATTTACCTGCCGAAGAGATGTCATTGAATTTAGAAAATGAACGGGAATTTTATGAATGGTATGAAAATCAATCAACATTTAAGTTTTCAAATCCGAAGTATTTGCCGAGGTTTATTTTTGGACATTATATGAAAGATTATTTGCAACAATTTATCAATCAGTATGATAATATTCACCAAATTTGTGAAGAAGTTTCTGAAGTCTTTATTGACTCAGATATAGGTCAAACAGATATACAATATAATGTTTGTACTGCAAATAATATAGAAAATCGAAAGCAGTATGATGTAGTATTCTTAGCTATAGGCACGTTGTCTTATCATGATCCATACAAATTGAAAGGCACGAAAGGATATATACAAACACCGTATCCTACATATAATACGTTAGATAATGTTAAAGATACAGATAGAATTTCTATTATTGGTACTGGACTAGCAAGTCTTGATGTGATTCGCTATGTAACAGCGCATCATCCTAATTTACCAATTATGGTTACAAGTCGTAAGGGTCACTTACCGAGTGTTAGAGGTGAGATGCCTGATATTGAATTTAAATATTTAACTCCTGAAAATTTTAATGAAATTAAAGAGAAACATTTTGGAAATGTGCCATTAGATGAGGCAATGCGGTTATTTATGAAAGACTGTGCACATTATGAAATTCCGGTAGAAACACTTGTGCATCGAAGAACAAATGATTCGATTATAGATTTAACTTACGATTTAGAACATGCAGAGGAGTTAGGTAAATTCCAAAGTATACTTGAGCTTGCCAAAGAAAATTTAAATTGGATATGGAATAGTTTGAGTCGTACTGACCAAAAACATTTTTTATCAAATTATCATGGTATTTTAAAAGAAAATTCTAATCCAATGCCTCCACAGACTGCACAATTACTCATTGAACACATTAATAATGGCTTAATTAAAATTGAGAAGGGCTTAGAATCTGTTAAACATAGTCAACATAGATTTCAATTAGAATTTCAAGACGGTTCGGTAGAAAATAGTGATGTAGTCATTAATGCGACAGGTTCGAAAACACAACTTTCAGATCTTGATAGTGATGATCAACTTGTGTTGAATTTAGAAAATAGACAAGTAGTACAAGCGCATCCACTTGGTGGTATACAAATTGTAGCTGAAACAAATCAAATTATAAGTCCAAGGTATGGCACGCTTAAAAATATGTATGCATTAGGTCAGTTAACAAATGGTATTAATCAATCGAGAAATGGCGTCATGATGATTGTAAGGCAAGCGGTAAGTGTAATAAATCATTTATTTGAATCAAATAAATGATTTAAAGTATCACTAATGGTTTGTTGCTTTAAACATCTGTGAGCGTTTAACGTATTATTTAATAAATGGGATTAGACGCTTTAAATAGTTCGTTTTTTGACTCATTTCTCCATGTAATTGTATTAATTATCAGAAAAATAAAGCCGACTTAGGCAATAAGAATTGTCATTTCTCAAAAAATGTAGTACGATGATTTTGTAACTAAGTTTCAGTTACATGACTCAATCATCAATTAACAATTTCATAGATATTCTTTCGGGGCAGGGTGAAATTCCCAACCGGCAGTAAATTAAGCCTGCGACCTGCATTTATGTGTATAAATGTGGCTGATCTAGTGAGATTCTAGAGCCGACAGTAAAGTCTGGATGGGAGAAAGAATGAAGTATAACAAAACAACACTTTTTAAGTGTTTATTTGGCATACCATAAATTTAAAATTTATGTATAAGTGTGTCTAATTTTTGCTAATAATGTTATATCAATAGATCCCACACCTGAAATGTTCATTTCAGGTTTTTTTTTATTATTTAGAGGTGATGAGATGAGTCAATATTTAAACTATGCTATACAACTTGCACAAATGGTTGAGGGACAAACAGGTTTAAACCCTCCAGTTGGTGCAGTAGTAGTGAATCGAGGACGTATCGTAGGTATAGGTGCACACTTAAAAAAAGGTGACAAACATGCAGAAGTGCAGGCGCTAGATATGGCAAAAGACAATGCGAAAGGTGGAACCATTTATATTTCATTAGAACCCTGTACACACTTTGGTTCTACACCACCTTGCGTCAATAAAATTATTGAGGCAGGCATTAATCGTGTTGTTTATGCAGTTAAAGATACTACATTACCTTCCAATGGTGACAGTATTTTACAAGAAGCAGGGATAGATGTTGAATTTCGACATCAACCTGATGCTGAAAACTTATATAAAGATTTCTTTATTACAAAACGACAATCTGTACCAATGGTAACAGTAAAGGTTTCTTGTAGTTTAGATGGCAAACAAGCGACAGATACTGGTGAAAGTAAATGGATTACCAATAAACTTGTGAAAAAAGATGTTTTTAAATTAAGACATCATCACGATGCGGTACTAACTGGTAGTGGCACGTTAAATGCAGATAATCCACAATATACGACTCGAATTGAAGAGGGTAAAAACCCAATTAAAGTGATACTAGCCCAAAACGGTAACATAGATTTTAATTTAGACATTTTTAAAAATACGAATACGCCGATTTGGATTTATACACAAAATGAAGCTTTAGTAACGGACATTGAACATGTTGAAATTATTCAACTTACAAATTGTTCAGTAGAAAATATTATGAAAAATTTATATGAAAAAGGTATAGGCAGATTGTTAGTAGAAGCAGGTCCCACAGTTACTTCTGAATTTCTTCAATCCAATTATACAAATAAACTAATTATATATTATGCCCCGAAAATAATTGGTGGTTCAGGCAAATATCAATTTTTCCATACGGATAAAATCATCGATTTGTCAGAAGTCCCACAGTTTGAAATTGTTGATTCACAAATGCTTGAGCAAAATCTTAAATTAGAATTACGAAAGAAGTGATTAAACATGTTTACTGGAATTGTTGAAGAAATAGGTACAATTAAAAAAATATCAACACAACAGTCTGTAGTTAACTTGAAAATTGAATGTCAAACGATTTTAACTGACATGCATATTGGTGATTCAATCAGTGTTAACGGAGCATGTTTAACAGTAATAGAATTTGATAATCACACTTTTTCAGTACAAGTTATAAAAGGTACAGAAAATAAAACGTATTTAAATCAATTAAGTCAATCTTCTGAAGTGAATTTAGAAAGAGCAATGAGTGGTCAAGGTCGATTTGGTGGACATTTTGTACTTGGTCATGTAGATGAAGTAGCGAAAATTAAACGCATTCAGTCATCGGATAATTCTAAAATTGTAACAATACAACCGTCAACGTCATTGATAAAACAAATGGTTAGTCAAGGTTCAATTACAGTTGATGGTGTGAGTTTAACGATATTTCAATTAAAGCAATCAGATTTCGATATACATCTCATTCCTGAGACAAGAAAATCAACGATATTAAATCAAAAGCGTGTTGGTGATCCAGTTCATTTAGAAACGGATATGTTATTTAAATACGTTGAAAAAATTATTGAAAATGATAATGCTAAATTAACTTCAGATAAACTTAAAGCATTTGGATTTTAAGGAGGGCTCATATGCAATTAGATAGTATCGATACAGCGTTGCAAGCACTAAAAAAAGGTGAAAGTATCATAGTCGTAGATGATGAAAATAGAGAAAATGAAGGTGACTTAGTAGCTGTTACGGAATGGATGAATGACAACACTGTTAATTTTATGGCGACCTATGGTAAAGGATTAATTTGTGCACCAATCAGTAATGCAATTGCTGAAAAGTTGGATCTAAATCCTATGGTCACACATAATTCTGATGTTTATGGCACACAGTTTACGGTAAGTGTTGATCACATACAAACAACAACTGGCATTAGTGCAGACGAAAGAACAATGACAGCGAGAGCATTGATCGATGAGCAAGCTACTGGATCTGATTTTAATAAACCGGGTCATTTATTCCCTTTAATTGCACAAGATAATGGTGTGCTATCAAGACGTGGTCATACTGAAGCGTCTGTGGATTTAGCTAAATTAACTGGCGCTAAACCAGCAGCATTAATTTGTGAAATTATGGATGAAGATGGGACAATGGCAAAAGGAGCGTCATTAGAAGCATTTAAAGAAACGCATGGTTTAGTTATGATTTCTATTGAAGACTTAGAAAAGTATCGAAAATCTTCAATTTCTAAACTAGATGCAAAAGCAAAAGTTAAGATGCCAACAGAATACGGTAACTTTGATATGTATGGCTTTACTACAGATAATAGCGAAGAAGATATTGTTGTTATCGCTAATGGCGACATTAATAAAACTGAAAATGTTCGAATCCATTCAGCATGTTTAACTGGCGACATTTTTCATAGTCAACGATGTGATTGTGGTGAACAATTAGCAGCATCGATGAAATATATAGCAGAGCATGGTGGCATGATACTGTATCTTCCTCAAGAGGGTAGAGGCATAGGCTTAATTAATAAGTTGAAAGCTTACGAATTAATCGAACAGGGTTATGATACAGTTTCTGCAAATATTGCATTAGGATTTGAAGAAGATTTAAGAGATTATCAAAATGCTGCCCAAATATTAAAATATTTTGGTGTGGACAGTGTAAATTTATTAAGTAATAATCCGAAAAAATTTGAAAGTTTAGAATCATATGGCATTCATATTGCGAAGAGAATTGAACTCATCGTACCAACCAATGCATACAATCAGGATTATATGGATACAAAAAAAGAAAAAATGGGTCACTTAATATAGGAGGTAATGAACAATGAATTTTGAAGGTAAATTAGTAGGTTCAGATTTAAAAGTAGCGATTGTTGTAAGTAGATTTAATGATTTTATTACTAATCGATTATTAGATGGTGCAAAAGATACATTAATTAGACATGAAGTACCGGAAGCTAATATCGATGTAGCATACGTACCAGGAGCATTTGAAATTCCTTTAGTAGCTAAAAAATTAGCTAAGAAAAATGATTATGATGCAGTTATCACTCTAGGTTGTGTTATTAGAGGATCAACGTCTCATTACGATTACGTTTGTAACGAAGTAGCCAAGGGTGTTTCAAAAGCGAATGATGTTACTGATACGCCAGTCATATTTGGTATTTTAACTACAGAAAATATTGAACAAGCAGTAGAACGTGCAGGTACGAAAGCAGGTAATAAAGGTGCAGAAGCAGCAGTAAGTGCGATAGAAATGGCTAATTTATTAAGAGAAATATAAAGTTAAACTTGTCTAATGCTTATCAATTTTTAATATCGTATCGTTTTTCAATTATATTAAATTAGTAGAACGCCAAAGACATGACAGCTTTGGCGTTCTTTGTTTTTATAATAAATTCAATGACTATCTAAATTAGAATTCGGATATGTAAATCTTTTTAAACATCATTGAACTTAAAATTTGTGCTCGTATGATTACTTAGATGTAGTGTTTAAAAAGTGAATTGTTTTAAAATAATTATTTATATATTGAACATTGAATTGATTATTTTTTAAGTACTCTATATAGTATTGAACCTGTAGCTACAACGCCAGCAAATATGCCAGCAATAGTGCCTACTTTTTTCAATATATCTGGTTTTAACAATTCTTTAAACATTAAATTCAAATTTTGTGGTCTTTCAGCTAATCTTCTCATAAAGTAACTGAACCAATCATCTCCATATGGCACATAAATGCAGAAATTGTTGCCTTCGCCGGCAATTTGTTCTGCTAAATCAGAGCGAAAGCCGTATAACATTTGAAATTCATAACGATCTTTATCAATTTTATTATCTTTAATAAATTGTTTGATTTGTGTAATGATTTTATCATCGTGTGTAGCGATAGAAGTAACGTTTTTAGCACTTAACAATCTTTTTTTAATTAAACGTATGTAGTTTTCGTCGATTTCTTCTTTTGTTTGAAAAGCGATAACTTCATTTTCTTTATATGCACCTTTAACCATGCGTAATCTTAGTTCAGGATATTTATCTATGAGCGCATCGGCTTTATATAAATATGCTTGAATGACTGTACCAACATTTTTAAATTCACCTTTTAATCGATCTAATACTTGAGTGATATCAAACAAGCTATCATACTTTTCAGTATCGATATTAATATGCATATTATCAAATTCATTTGCTTTCAATAATATTTCTCGTAAATTACGGTAAGCAAGATCTATATCAAACTCTGAACCTAGTTGGCTTAATTTCACAGACATATGTCCAGCTAAACTATGATTATAAATGGCATACATGACTTCCAAAATTTGATCTTTAGCTTGGATAGCTTCACCTTCAGTTACGACAAACTCTCCAAGACAATCAACAGTCACTGTAATTCCCTTGTTGTTTAAACGTTCAATTGTGTCTATCAAGGATTTAATCGTATTACCCGCAACGACTTTATTCGCCCCAAACATGGGTCCTACTTCCTTGGCAGTCTTATTTAAAAACGAATTATTTGATAATCCGATAAAGAAATCTTTCACAATTGGCATATTAATTCCTCCCATTCCGCTTATAGCTATGTTTCAATAATAGTGTAGCATGAATCTAATAGTAATGAAATCGTTTACAATAAAATATGTTACACTTTAAATTTCAATATACACTCATGAGATATGTATTGAACAGAAATAAGAAATTTATTGTGGGAAATAAATTTAGTTTTATGTTTATTTAATATGTTTAAAATGGAAAAAGCATAGCGTATTTTGATACAATAAGCGTAATGAATTTAAATGTAGAAGGGGAAGTATGGATTATGTGGAAATGGGAAACCGAAAATGAAGCAAAAGGTGTCGTAGTAATTGCACATAACATGCTTGAACATACTGGAAGATATGCATATGTGATTACGATGCTTCGCCGAAATGGATATCATGTTATTATGGGCGATTTGCCAGGACAAGGGCAAACATCACGTTCAAATAAAGGTCAAATTGATAATTTTGATGCATATCATGAGCATATACTTGAATGGATTAGAATCGCAAATGAATATAAAATTCCAACTTATGTCCTAGGTATAGGTCTTGGTGGTTTGATTGTCTTAAATTTATTAGAAAAAACAGAAGTGCCGATTGAAGGCCTGATGTTGCTTTCACCACTTTTAGAATTTAAGAAAAGTAATAAATCTAGAAAAGATAAAATTATTTCTAATATAGGTAAAATTGCGAAAGATACTCGATTTAAAGTTGGTATTACAGTTGAAGATTTAACAAGAAACGAAGAAGTTATAGAAGAGACGAATAAAGATCAATTGATGTTAAATAAAGTAACTTACTACTGGTATAAACAGATTATTGAAATTATGAAAGAGACAGTCAACCATTTAAAAGATGTAAAATCATTGCCGTTATTATTAATGTACGGTACAGAAGATAGAGTTGCAGATATAAGCGCAATGGATTTAATAAAAGATAAAATAATGACAGAAGAACTTTATTTTAAAGCGTGGGAAGGATTATATCATGAAATTCATAACGAGCCTGAACGTGATGAAGTCATGCGATATATTTTAGCGTTTTTAAATAATAGTGCAAGTAACAATGGATTTATAGTACATGATGAAAATGAAGTTTCATAGTACCTGAATACAATGATAATACAGTATGTGGCAAAAGCGGTGGATTTGTATCCTAATTTTAAAAAGATATGATTTCACCGTTTTTTATATTTGATTTTTATTGTAACTTATAATTAATATTTTTGTGAAATAAATCACAAATAACTATTGCAAACGCTCGGAGGAAATGATATATTTATATTGTGAAATAAATCACAATATAAATTATTAATTTTCATGTGAGGAGCGTTCTGTGATGGAATATATAAAAAGTAATAAAGTTGTTTTAATTGGTGATGGTGCAGTTGGATCAAGTTATGCATTTGCATTAGTAGCTCAAGGTGTGGCAGATGAACTCGTTATTATAGATTTAGATGAAGACAAAGTGAAAGGTGATGTAATGGACTTAAACCATGCGGCACCGTATGGAGGTTCACCTGTTAAAATTAAAGCTGGTTCATATAAAGCATGTCACAATGCTGATTTAGTGGTGATTACTGCTGGAGCAGCTCAAAAACCAGGAGAAACGAGATTAGATTTAATTGAAAAGAATACAAAAATATTTAAATCGATTGTTTCTGAAGTTATGGCATCTGGATTTAATGGGATTTTCTTAGTAGCCACTAACCCTGTTGATGTACTTACCTATGTAACGCAACAAGTTTCTGGATTACCTAAAGAAAAAGTAATTGGATCAGGTACGATTTTAGATACGGCACGATTCAAATATGAATTAGCTGAAGAATTTGGCGTTTCTGATAGAAGTGTTCATGGACAAATCATTGGGGAACATGGAGACTCTGAACTAGCTGTTTGGTCACAAGCAAATATTGCAGGACAGCCATTATACCAATTGTTAATAGATGATCCTGAAAAACAACATAGAATAGAAGAAATATTTGTTAATACACGAGATGCAGCCTATGACATTATTCAAGCTAAAGGTGCAACATATTATGGCATTGCTATGGGATTAGTGCATATAACTAAAGCGATTTTAAATAATCAAAATGTAGTGCTTACCGTATCCAGTCGTTTAGAAGGTGAATATGGTCAAGAAGATGTCTATATAGGTGTCCCTACAAAAATTAACAGACAAGGTGCGGTAGAAGTTTTTGAAATACCGTTAAACGATGAAGAAAAAACTTTATTTACCCGTTCTGTTGGTATTTTGAAAGAAATGCAAAATAAAATATCTCATTTAATTGCATAATTCATAGTTTAAATTTAAACTGTATATAAGATTAATTTTATTAAAAATTCTAATATTTATTCAGTATAGAATTTATTTTACAGTGATTGATGATTTTTTTGAAATTAATTTTACATGTTTAAACTTTATACTATGATTGGGGGATTACACTATGGGGAAGACATTTACTGAAAAAGTGGATGGCGTTTTGCAATTAGAATCTGTGTTGAAAGATATCGAGGATATTTTTGACAAAGTTCAAAAGCAATATAAAATGTCAAAAGAAGAAATTTTAATCCTTTTGACACTTTGGAAAGAAGGGTCAATGACTTTAAAAGAAATGGATGATTTTGTTCATATTAAATCATACAAACGTACACGTACGTACAATGATTTAGTTGAAAAAGCGTGGATTATTAAAGAAAGACCACAAAACGACGAACGTACAGTTATTATCCATTTTAATGAAGATTTAAAAGATCAAAGGGAAAGTCTTTTAAACTTTTTTAAAGAAGAAATTGATTCTAACTCATCTACTATTCAAAACAGTCTTAAATCTATCTTAAATCTATAGGAATTATGAATTTTACAGTGTAATTTACACAAAAAAGCTGCCAACAAAGTTTAAATGCTTTTATTGGCAGCTTTTTTATTTTTAAAGCGTGTGCTTTAGGAAAACTAAATGATAGAATTTATCTTTTTTCTATCGCACAAATAAATGGTGGATTATTTTGTTGATTGATAAATTGATATTTTAGAATATGTGCTTTATTTTGATCGAATTGTTCCAAATAATCTAGAATAGCATCTCGCTCCAATTTGCCTTCATCATGGCCATGATAAATAACAAGAATAATGATGCCTTCTATGGATAAAATATTAAATATTGCATTTATGGCAGCAATTGTACTTTCGGCTTGTGTAACAATGGATTTATCTCCTTTTGGTAAATAACCTAAGTTAAAAATCGCTGCGTCAATTTTACCTTGTTGATAATTTGGAATATATGATTGGATATTTGCATGGCTATCTTGAACGATAGTGACATTGTTAAAATCATGAATCTTAAGTTGTGTCTGCTTAATAGCTTCATCTTGTATATCAAAAGCATAGACATTACCGTTTGGAACTTGTTGGGCAAGAAAATGTGTATCATTACCGTTACCGCATGTAGCATCGATCACGATACTGTCATCTGATACGTGTTGTTGAATTAATGTTCTAGCAAAAGGGAGAATGCGTTCAAGTTTCATGACTTAACTGTGCTTTCAAAATATTTCCCTTGGTATGAATCTCGGTGAGCAAGTTCATTATCAATTTCATTGAGAACTTCCCATTTGTTAACACTCCACATAGGACCTACCATTAAATCGATTGGACCATCACCGGTAATTCTATGAACGATCATTTCTTTTGGTATGATTTCTAACTGATCACACACTAATTTAGTGTATTCATCTTGTGACATAAATTCTAGCATGCCTTTATCATATTGCTTAACCATTGGCGTTCCTTTTAATAGGTGAAGTAAATGTATTTTTATACCTTGTACATCCATTTGAGCGACTTCTCGTGCAGTTTCCATCATCATATTATAATCTTCACCAGGTAAACCATTTATAATATGAGTACAAATGTTTATATTATGTTTGCGTAGTTTGGCAATACCTTCATAATAAGTTTTCATATCATGTGCGCGATTGATTAAATCAGATGTTTCTTGGTGTATTGTTTGAAGACCTAGTTCAACCCATAAGTAAGTACGTTCATTCAATTCTGCTAAATACTCGACTACATCATCAGGTAAACAGTCTGGACGTGTACCTATGGATAAACCAACTACACCAGGCTCTTTCAATGCAGTTTCATATTTTTCACGCAATACCTCTACGGGTGCATGTGTATTTGTAAAAGCTTGGAAGTAGGCGATGTATTGGCCATCGTGCCATTTTTCATGCATTCTATCTTTTATTTCTTTAAATTGTACATCGATTGGATCTACACGATTACCTGCAAAGTCACCGCTACCAGCTGCTGAACAAAATGTACAGCCACCATGTGCAACGGTACCATCTCTATTTGGACAATCAAATCCTCCATCAATTGCAACTTTAAATATTTTTTGTCCAAATTTATTTTTTAAATGATAATTCCATGTATGATATCTTTTATTCTCGAATGCGTAAGGGAAGAATTGTCCCATATAACATTTTCCTTTCTAAATTCATTCTAGTTAAAGATTTTAACATATTTTAATGATATAGTGTTTAAAGTAAAATAAGAAATTTTGATGTAGAAAGGAGCTTAATGTTATGAATATGCCTAAATCAGTGTGGTGGCTAGTAATTGGTATGGCATTAAATATCACAGGCTCAAGTTTCTTATGGCCATTAAATACAATTTATATGAATGAAGAATTAGATAAAAGTCTAACTATCGCCGGATTAGTACTAATGATCAATTCATTTGGCATGGTCATAGGTAACTTATTAGGGGGCATGCTTTTTGATAAATTAGGTGGTTATCGTACTATTATTATAGGAACAGTAATTTGTTTGATGAGTACAACACTGCTTAATTTTTTCCATGGTTGGCCATGGTATGCTGTATGGCTAGTAGCACTAGGATTTGGTGGCGGTATGATTGTTCCAGCAATTTATGCATTGGCTGGCGCCGTGTGGCCACAAGGTGGTCGTCAAACTTTTAATGCAATTTATTTGGCTCAAAATTTAGGTGTAGCCATTGGTGCTGCATCAGGTGGATTTGTAGCAGAATTAAGTTTTAATTATATTTTTATAGCGAACTTATTAATGTATGTCGCATTTGCAATTGTAGCCGTGACACAATTCAAAATTAATTTAGATGTTAAAGTGAAATCAACGGATGCAATGAGTCTTTTATCTAAAGCATATAGACCACAGTTTATAGCGCTAACGCTATTATGCGTTATGTTCAGTATTTGTTGGATTGCTTATATTCAATGGGAAAGTACGATAGCTTCGTTTACTCAAGAAATCAATATTTCAATGAGTCAGTACAGTCTGTTATGGACAGTTAACGGCATTATGATTTTAGTTGCGCAACCTTTAATCTTACCTGTCATTAGATTGTTAAAAGGAAACCTAAAATATCAAATGCTTGTTGGTATTGTCATCTTTATTCTCTCTTTCTTTGTGACAAGTTTTGCTGAACAATTTTCAATTTTCATGGTAGGTATGATTATACTTACTTTAGGAGAAATGTTTGTTTGGCCAGCCGTACCAACAATAGCGAATCAATTAGCGCCTAAAGGGAAAGAAGGTTCATTCCAAGGTTATGTTAATTCTGCTGCAACTGTGGGAAAAGCTTTTGGACCATTAATTGGCGGTGTTGTTGTAGATTCGTTTAATATGCAAGCTATGTTTTTAAGTATGATTGTATTATTACTTATTGCACTGGTATTCCTGTTAATATACGATAAAAAATTACCAAAAGATACGTAAGATATATGATGAGTCTGGGATATAAATAAATATCTTAGGCTCGTTTTCAATTGGCAGTCAATGTATCGTCAGCGCTTTGTACAGAAGTGTGCCTTTTGTATAAGCATGAACATTAATTATCCTTGCGGGCGTGGGTCTATGAAATCACTGTGAAAAACGTTGGTCTCTGTCTCACTACTTTATATAATAATTTATTTTTTAGTTATACATGCTTATCATATGTAGTAAATAAGTATGTTTCCTGTTAAATCAGGTTTTACTCTTGAAATAAATAGTTATTTCAAATATTATTAGTAATGTATAGGAGTAGTAACTTTAAAACTTATCTACAGAGAACTAGGGTTGGTGGAACCTAGTGTTAAGTTAAAGTGAACTTACCAGGACTTAAAGATAATTTATGACATCTCTTACTATTAGTTAAAATGAGTGCACATTTAATGTGAATTTGGGTGGTACCGCGGCGAAAGTCGTCCCTTTGTAATTAAATAATAGTTTGGGGTGTTTTTTTATTGAATAGGAGGAAAAGTAGTGAATTACAGTCATAATGAAATTGAAAAGAAATGGCAGGACTATTGGGAAGCAAATAAAACTTTTAAAACGAGCGACAATTTAGGGCAAAAGAAATTTTATGCTTTAGATATGTTCCCTTATCCATCAGGAGCAGGCCTGCATGTTGGTCACCCAGAAGGGTATACTGCTACAGATATCATCTCTCGTTATAAACGTATGTTAGGTTATAACGTATTACACCCAATGGGTTGGGATGCATTTGGCTTACCAGCTGAACAATATGCATTAGATACAGGTAATGATCCACGAGAGTTCACTAAAGAAAATATTCAGACCTTTAAGCGTCAGATAAAAGAACTTGGTTTCAGTTATGACTGGGATAGAGAAGTGAATACGACAGATCCTGAATACTACAAATGGACACAATGGATTTTCATACAATTATATAATAAAGGTTTAGCTTATGTAGATGAAGTGGCTGTGAATTGGTGTCCAGCATTAGGTACGGTATTATCGAATGAAGAAGTTATTGATGGCGTATCAGAACGTGGCGGCCATCCTGTATATAGACGTCCAATGAAGCAATGGGTTCTTAAAATTACCGAATATGCAGACAGATTGTTAGAAGATTTAGATGAATTAGACTGGCCAGAGTCATTGAAAGATATGCAACGTAACTGGATTGGCCGTTCTGAAGGTGCATCAGTGGCATTTGATGTGAAAGATTATAATGAGCAAATTGAAGTATTTACTACTAGACCTGATACAATATACGGTGCGTCATTTTTAGTGCTTAGCCCAGAACACGAGCTTGTAGATTTGATTACTACGGAAGATAATAAAGATGATGTAGAAGCTTATCAAAAAGAAGCGGCTAAGAAATCTGATTTAGAACGTACTGGCTTATCAAAAGAAAAGTCTGGTGTATTCACTGGTGCATATGCTGTTAATCCATTATCAGGGCAACAAGTACCAATATGGATTGCAGATTACGTACTATCCACTTACGGTACTGGTGCGGTCATGGCTGTACCTAGTGGTGATCAGCGTGATTATGAATTCGCTAAAACATTTGACTTACCAATTATAGAAGTCATCGAAGGCGGAGATATGAGCAAGGAAGCCTACACTGGCGACGGACCGCATATTAATTCTGGTGAACTAAACGGATTATACAATGAAGCAGCTATAGAAAAAGCGATTGAATTGTTAGAAAATAAAAATGCCGGTACGCGTAAAGTAAACTACAAACTTAGAGATTGGTTGTTCAGTAGACAAAGATATTGGGGCGAACCTATTCCAGTTATTCACTGGGAAGATGGCTCAATGACGACAGTACCTGAAGATGAACTACCATTACTTTTACCAGAAACTGATGAAATAAAACCGTCAGGGACAGGTGAATCACCGTTAGCGAATATTGATGAATTTGTAAACGTTGTCGATGAAGCCACAGGTATGAAAGGCCGCCGTGAAACAAATACGATGCCACAATGGGCAGGTAGCTGTTGGTATTATCTAAGATATATTGATCCAGACAATGAGCAAATGTTAGCAGATCCTGAAAAATTAAAACATTGGTTGCCTGTAGATTTGTATATTGGTGGCGTAGAACATGCTGTATTACATTTATTGTATGCACGATTTTGGCACAAAGTATTATTTGATTTAGGTGTGGTACCAACAAAAGAACCATTCCAAAAGTTATTCAACCAAGGTATGATTTTGGGTGAAGGTAACGAAAAAATGAGTAAATCTAAAGGTAATGTAATTAATCCAGATGATATTGTAAAATCTCATGGTGCGGATACGTTACGTTTATATGAGATGTTTATGGGACCGCTTGATGCCGCTATCGCTTGGAGCGAAAATGGTTTAGATGGTTCGAGACGTTTCTTAGATAGGATTTGGCGTTTATTAATTACAGAAGATGGTTCAATTTCTAATAAAGTGGTAAACAATCATAGTAAGGCTTTAGATAAGAGTTATCACCAAACAGTGAAAAAAGTTACAGAAGATTACAATTCGCTTAACTTTAACACAGCGATTAGTCAACTTATGGTATTTATTAATGATTGTTATAAAGCGGAAGAAATTTATAAACCATATATCGAAGGCTTTATTAAAATGCTGGCGCCGATTGCACCTCATATATCTGAAGAATTGTGGTCACGTTTAGGCCATGATGAAACAATCACTTATCAACCATGGCCATCCTACGATGAAGCGTTACTTGTTGATGACGAAATTGAGATTGTCGTACAAGTAAATGGTAAAGTGCGTGCTAAAATTAATGTATCGAAAGATATTGCGAAAGAAGAAATGGAGCAAATCGCACTAGATAATGAACATGTTAAATCTGAAATAGAAGGTAAAGATATTAAAAAAGTTATTGCAGTTCCTAAAAAACTTGTTAATATCGTCGCTAAATAAACACAGGAGGAATTAATTATGGAATCTATCACAGTAACTGAACTAAAAGAGAAAATTTTGGATGCTAACCCAGTTAACATTGTGGACGTTAGAACTGATCAAGAAACAGCGATGGGTATCATTCCAGGTGCTGAAACCATTCCAATGAATAGTATTCCAGATAATCTAAACTATTTTAATGATAATGAAACGTATTATATTATCTGTAAAGCCGGTGGCAGAAGTGCGCAAGTCGTTCAATACCTTGAACAAAATGGCGTGAATGCAGTGAATGTTGAAGGTGGTATGGATGAATTTGGTGATGAAGGTTTAGATATTAAAAGTATTTAATTATAAAATAAGTAGTTAATTAAAAGCCGAGACATAAGCATATGTCTCGGCTTTCTTAAGGTAATCAACAGTTTATTTATAATGGTTTATTTGTCCATATAGTAATGGCTTTACAGTGAATGATGCACTGTTACTTTATCAAATGTTAATGAAACTATTGGATTTCAATGTTATCTTTTACTATATATCATCAATTTGGAAAAGGCTTGCATTAGTGCCAGCTACATGACCTGTGACAAGGGCGCTTGTGATATTATATCCACCTGTATAACCGTGGATATCCAGTACTTCACCACATAAAAACAAACCAGGTACAAACTTAGACATCATTGTTTTGGGTTGTATTTCTTTTAATGAAACACCACCTCCTGTAACGAAGGCTTTTTCAATAGAAAGTGTGCCGTTAACCGTAAAGGTAAATCCTTTTAATAATTCTACAAGTTGATTAATTTGTGCGTTGGCAATATGGTGCGCTGTTAAATCATCTGAGATATGGGCTTGCTCAATTAAAAATAACAAATAGCGCTCTTCAATTAAGCCATGCAAACTATTTTTAACAAATTTATCAGGTGTTTCTTCTAACAAACGTCTAATCTTTTGTTCGAGTTCATTTTTGGTAAGTTCAGGAAAGGCATCCAGTTGCATTTGAATATCTTGTTTTTTTTGATTCTTTTGTTCTTTATATACAAATTGACTACACCTTAGTGCAGCGGGTCCACTAATTCCAAAGTGAGTGAATAACATATCCATTTGATGTGTGATTCGTGTTTTACCATTCTTTTTTAAAACGGATAGCGCAACATTTTTTAAACTCAAACCTTTGAGACGTTTGTTTTTGATAAATGTTTCAGAAGAAGTGATGGGTACTTCAGTTGGAAATAATTCAGTAATGGAATGTCCCAAGTGTTCGGCAAATTTATAACCATCACCTGTTGAACCAGTTTGAGGGACGCTTGTGCCACCCGTGGCAATAATTAAACTATTGCTTGAAAATTGTTGCTGATCATTTAATGTTACGGTGAAAGTATGTTGGTCCGTGTATTCAATTGATGATACAGTGGATTCTTCTTTTATTTCTACGTTATTCTGTTGCAAAGTATTGATGAGTGCGTCAACAACATCTTGTGCTTTATTAGAGACGGGGAACATACGACCGTGGTCTTCTTCCTTTAAAAGAACGCCTCTAGATTCGAAAAAATGGATGATAGATTCATTATCAAAAACAGAAAAAGGGCTATATAAAAATTTCCCATTACCGGGTATATTTTTGATGATTTCATCATAAGGTAAGCGATTTGTTACGTTGCAACGTCCGCCTCCAGAAATTTTCAATTTACGACCGAGTCCTTTTTTCTTTTCAATTAATAAAATATTATGATTATTGAGACTTGCCGCAGCAGCTGCCATTAGCCCGCTAGGACCGCCACCGATTATAATTGTTTGATACATTTTATTGCCTCCCATAAGCGTATAGTGTTATTTTATAGTAATATAGTTTTGAAAAAAAGTAGTTATCACGTTATTATTAAGATTACGAGTGTAAAATTTAATTTGAGATAGGACGATCTGAATGAGTGAAAGTAAAGAGTTAGTGAGAGGGACCTTTTTAATTACGCTAAGTATTTTAATTACTAAAGTATTAGGTGTAATTTACATTATTCCATTCTACGCCATAATTGGTGGAGAAGAAAATCTGGCGCCTTTCAACTACGCGTATACCCCATATAATATTGCCATTGCCATCGCAACAGCAGGTGTGCCATTGGCAGCATCAAAATATGTTTCGAAATACAATGCGTTAGGCGCATATAAAATTAGTGAAAAACTATATAAATCTAGTTTTATTGTTATGACCATAACAGGATTTATTGGATTTTTAGTATTATATTTATTAGCTCCAAGCATAGCTGGTATTACATTAGCCAATAAAGGTCATGTAGATGGTGGCTGGACTGTTGATGATATTACTTGGATTATAAGAATTATTAGTATCGTGGTCATTTTTATTCCATTATTAGCGACGTGGCGTGGTGTATTCCAAGGTTATAAATCTATGGGGCCAACTGCGGTATCAGAAGTTATAGAACAAATTGCACGTATTTTATTCATTTTAATAGGAAGCTATTTAGTGCTTAATGTGTTTAATGGTAGTGTACTTGTAGCGAATGGTGTTGCGACGTTTGCAGCGGCAATCGGTGCAATCGCAGCAATCATCGTCTTATGGTATTACTGGAGAAAAAGAAAGAGCAACATAGAACGCATGGTTGCAACGGATCATACAGGTATGGATGTCTCATATGGCAAGATGTATAAAGAGATTATTTCATATAGTATTCCTTTCGTTATTGTAAGTTTGAACTTCCCGCTGTTTAATTTAGTCGATCAGTTTACACATAACAGTGCGTTGAATTTAGCAGGTGTACCAAGCAATTTGCATGATTACTTTTTCTCAATTCTGAATATGACAACTAACAAAATTGTGATGATTCCGACATCTTTATCAGCGGGTTTTGCTGTGAGTTTGATTCCATTCATTACAAAGACTTATGCATCAGGCCAGTTACATGAAATGCACAGACAAATACGCACATCTTTAGGTGTATTAATGTACATAACAGTGCCAGCCAGTTTAGGTATTATGGCATTGGCCTTACCTCTGTATACAGTTTTCTATAGTTATAATATTGACGGTAGCCATTTATTATTTTATTATGCACCCGTTGCAATATTAATCGCGTTATTAAGTGTGACAGCGTCAATGTTACAAGGTATAGATAAACAAAAATTAACAGTATTTGTCATTTTAGCAGCAGTAGTAATAAAAATTATTTTAAACACGCCGCTTATAGTTACTTTCCATACGGCAGGCGCAATTTTAAGTACGGCAATCGCGTTATTATTTGCAGTGTTATGTAATTTTTATATTCTTAAAAAGTATGCGAAATTTAACTTTTCTGAGACTTGGTTACACTTTGGAAAAATATTTATGTATGGATTTATCATGATGATTGGGGTTGAATTGACATTCTTCATATTACAAATGTTTATTTCTCCAGAACATAAAATAGGTTCTCTAATTATTCTTGTTATAAGTGTTGTGTTAGGTATGCTGATTTATGGTAGCATGACAATGAAAACAAGACTTGCTGATCAATTCTTAGGTGAAATTCCAAATAAAATCAGACGCAAATTAGGTATTATTAAATGAGATTAGATAAATTTTTATCAAATATGGGTGTTGGCACTCGAACAGAAGTAAAACAACGCTTAAAAAAGAAGCAAGTCACAATTGATGATAAGGTAGAAACGTCATCTAAGAAGCAAATTAATCCAGAACTAGAAATAGTGAAAGTCAATGACCAAAAGATAGACTTTGTTAACAAAGTCTATCTCATGCTTAATAAACCTAAGGACTATATATCAGCTACAACAGATGAACAGCACAAGACAGTGCTCGATTTAATAGAGGACTATAGATACTTAGATTTGTTTCCAGTCGGCCGATTAGATAAAGATACAGAAGGACTTTTATTGATTACCAATGATGGACAATTTAATCACGAATTAATGAGTCCTGGTAAACATGTCGCTAAAACTTATGAAGTGATTTCTCAAAAAAACATTACAAAAAATGATATAAATGCATTTAAAGTGGGTATTGAATTAAATGAGGGATTGGCGAAACCTGCAAAATTAGTCCAAGGTGATGAATTAAACAAATCGTTTGTCACAATATATGAAGGACGTTACCATCAAGTGAAGCGAATGTTTCATGCTATAGATAATGAAGTCTTAGCTTTGAAACGTATTCGTATTGGCGACTTACAACTTGATTCAACATTAGCATCAGGAGAATATCGTCATTTAACTCAGCAAGATTTTAAACTATTAGGATTAAAATAAAGAAGAGGTGTAAATATTATGTCAAAATTATTTAAAGCAATCGTAGGCATAGGGGGAGCAGCTGCAGCAGTAGTGCTTTCCCAAAAAGAAAATAGAGATAAATTAAAAGATGAGTACAGTAAATACAAATCTAATCCAGAATCATACAAACAAAATGCAAAAGATATCGCTAGTCAAATCAGTTCAAAAGCTGGCGAAACATATAATGAAGTAAAACAGGATCCTAAAGGTTATGCTTCAAAAGTAAAACAAGATCCTAAAGGTTTCATTAATGAACAAAAAGATCGTTTCTCTAATGTGTCTGAACAAGAAGAAGAGCACGTTGAAGAAGCAAGATTTACAGATGAAGGTGCAGCCGATCCTTCAAACAATTTACGAGTTGTAACTGAAGAAGAGTTAAAAAATAATAGCAATAAACATGACGGTAAGTAATACGTTGTCATGATTTTATATCAAACCTAGTTCGCAATTGGAACTAGGTTTTTTATATTAATACAGTTTATATATATAGTAAAAGTAAGCGGTTTAACTGTTTTATTATAAAGCATAACAGTTAATTTTTTTGTTTTATGATTACATCTCACTGTAGTTTCTCTACGACTTCATGTAAAATATTAAGTATATAAGTTATAAGAAGGAAGTTGATTGTATATGTGGAGAGACAAAGTAAAAGAATATGAGGATTTCATACTAGAAGATTTGAAAGGTTTACTTTCAATTGAAAGTGTAAGAGAAGACGATAAAGCTTCTGCTGAAAATCCAGTAGGACCTGGACCTAGACAAGCTTTAGATTACATGTATAAAATCGCAGAACGTGACGGCTTTGGCACACATGATGTTGATCATATCGCGGGACGTATTGAAGCGGGTAAAGGCGATGATGTATTTGGTATTTTATGCCATGTGGATGTTGTACCTGCAGGCGATGGATGGGATTCAGATCCGTTCAATCCAGTAGTAACTGATGATAAAATTATTGCTCGTGGTACGTTAGATGATAAAGGGCCGACCATTGCTGCTTATTATGCAGTTAAAATTTTAAATGAAATGAATGTAAACTGGAAGAAACGTATACATATTATTATTGGTACAGATGAAGAGTCTGATTGGAAATGTACTGAGCGTTATTTCCAAACAGAAGAAATGCCTGAATTAGGGTTCGCTCCAGATGCTGAATTTCCTGCTATTCATGGTGAAAAAGGAATAAGCACGTTTGATGTAATTCAAAATGAAAAAGCAGATGATCAAGATGAGCCTGAATATGAATTGCGTTCATTTGTATCAGGACAAAGATATAACATGGTGCCTGATGAAGCGATTGCCAATGTAGCTGTTAAAGAAAATATGACAGATGTTATCCAAAATTTTGAACAATACTTAAACGAGCATGACGTTGAAGGTGAAAGTGTTGTAGATAGCGGTGTCTTGGTGCTTAAAGTACAAGGTAAAGCGGTTCATGGGATGGATCCATCTATAGGCGTCAATGCAGGATTATATTTACTTAACTTCCTTGCAACATTAAATTTAGATAAAACTGCTGCAAATTTCGTAGCGTTTAGCGAACGATACTTGTTTGAGTCACATTTTGGAGAAAAAATGGGAATGAAATTCCACACAGATGTTATGGGCGACGTGACTACTAATGTTGGAATTATCACTTATGATAATCAAGATGGTGGCAAATTCGGCATTAATTTAAGATATCCAGAAGGTTTTGAATTTGAAGAATCGTTAACAAGATTCAAGGGAGAAATTCAATCACTAGGATTTTCAATTGAGTTAGGTAAAAATCAAACACCACATTATGTAGAAAAAGACGACCCATTCGTACAAAGCTTAGTACAAGCCTACCGTAACCAAACTGGTGATGATACAGAACCGTATACGATTGGTGGCGGTACTTATGCACGAAATTTAGATAAAGGTGTTGCATTTGGTGCGATGTTTAGTGATTCTGAAGATTTAATGCATCAAAAAAATGAATATATAACTAAAAAACAATTATTCAATGCGACAAGTATCTATTTAGAATCATTATATAAATTGTGTGTGGAGGAATAAATATGACAAAAGTATTAATAAATGAAAAACTCGTTGATGAACAAGATGCAAATGTGCCTTATAATGATAGAGGTTATGTATTTGGCGACGGTATTTATGAATATATTAGAGTATATGATAATAGTGTATTTACTGCTAAGGAACATTTTGAAAGACTTTTACGTAGTGCAAAAGAAATTGGTCTTGAATTAAAATATAACGTTGAGGAACTTACGGAATTAATACAGGAGTTATTATCAACAAATGGTGTGATTAATGGTGGTGTCTACATTCAAGTTACACGTGGTGCCGCACCGCGTGATCATGCCTTTCCAACACCTTCTGTTGAAACCAATATTATGGCTTTCACTAAATCATATGATCGTCCTTACAAATCATTAGAAGAAGGTATTAATGCGATCACTACTGAAGATATTCGTTGGTTAAGATGCGATATTAAGAGTTTAAACTTGTTGGGTAATGTATTAGCTAAAGAATATGCAGTTAAATATAATGCTCAAGAAGCAATACAACATCGTGGTGATATTGTCACAGAAGGTTCTTCTAGTAATGTGTATGCAATCAAAGATGGTGAAATCTATACACATCCTGTAAATAATTATATTTTAAATGGTATTACGCGTATGGTAATTAAATCTGTTGCTGAAGATAAAGGGATACCTTTTAATGAAGAAACGTTTACATTAGACTTTTTGAAAAGTGCGGATGAAATCATTGTATCAAGTACTTCAATTGAGGTTATGCCAGTTGTTAAATTAAACGGTGAAAATGTCGGTGATGGTCAAGTTGGTTCGATAACAAAATCATTGCAAGAAGGATTTAACAGATACATTGATACACATAGTTAATATTTTCAATAAATAGATAGAAAATATAACAAAAATTCATATTAAATTATGTTATAATGCTAACTGAGCCGTTTGAAAGAAACTAATAGAAATAAGAAAGTAAAAAGTGACTTTTTGTTTCTCATTATTGGTTGAAATTCATACCCAAACATTATAAAATCTTTTATGAGTCTTGAAATTGAACGAGAAAAATTTCTTGAAAAAAGATAGAGAAATATTAAAAAATATGCTCTGTTTGGGTTTCTTTTATGGTATGCTATAAAAGTTACTATAATTTGAAAATCAGTTATTTATAATTTTAAAAATTAACTTGAGCCACATGGGACATTATGCTAGTCATAACACTTGAGACAGCATAAATTATGGTTGAAGTTTAAAAAATTTGCTATAGAAAATGATTATATATGGCTCTCGAAAAATGTTTTTCAGGAGCCATTTTCTAATTGAAAGTGAGGTGAACGTGTTGGAGCAGTTTTATCAATTGGGATGGACGCTTGACTCAGCAGGCGGTGCATCGGGTGAGGCATACATGGCCGAACAGGATGGACAAAAATTATTCTTAAAAAGAAATTCAAATCCATTTATAGCTGCATTATCAGCTGAAGGTATTGTGCCTAAACTTGTATGGACGAAACGCATTGAAACTGGCGAAGTTGTAACAGCACAACATTGGAAAAATGGTAGAGAACTTACTTTCAATGAAATGCATGAACAACGTGTAGCGAATTTATTGAAAAAAATTCATAGTTCAAAGACATTATTAAACATGCTAAAACGTATGGAAATGGAACCTATCACGCCAGATATTTTATTAAATAAAATAAATGCTTCGTTATCAAGAGATGTACTGACACATCACGTGGTTAGAAAAGCTTTAACGTATTTGGAAGATCACATACCTAACTTAGATCCTCGTTTCTTTACAGTTGTTCATGGTGATGTTAACCATAATAATTGGTTGTTATCAGATCATGATGAGCTATATCTCGTTGATTGGGAAGGTGCAATGATTGCTGATCCCGCAATTGATTTAGGTATGCTGCTGTACAATTACGTTCCAGAAAATAAATGGCCAGAGTGGTTAAACGTGTATGGTACAAAAGATTCAATGGATTTACAAAAACGTATGAAGTGGTATACCGTTGTACAATCTATCGGTATGGTTCAATGGTATGAAGAACAAAAACGTTACAAAGATATGAATATGTGGCTAACTTTTTTAAATCAAGTGATGAATAATAATGCTTTTATATAAGGAGTTATCAAAATGAGAATGCGCTATAAGCCTTGGGCAGAGGACTACTTAAAAAAAGAACCGAATATAGTTGATATCGATGGTAGTCATGCAGGGCGAATCAGTGAATGGTTTGATAATGATCAACCGATTTATATTGAAGTAGGATCAGGTAGGGGTCAATTCATAACTACGCTTGCAGCAAAACATCCCGAAATAAACTTTATCTCTATGGAAAGAGAGAAAAGTGTTATGATAAAAGTCTTAGATAAAGTTATTGAACAAGGCTTAACAAATATCAAGTTAATTTGTAATGATGCAATTGAACTTAACGATTATTTCAAAGATGGAGAAGTATCAAGATTATACCTTAATTTCTCAGATCCATGGCCTAAAAAAAGACATACTAAACGTCGTTTGACATATCAAACATACCTAGCATTGTATAAACAAGTTTTAAAAGATGATGGTGAAATCCATTTTAAAACAGACAATCGTGGTCTGTTTGCATATAGTTTAGAAAGTATGTCTCAATTTGGTATGTATTTTACAAAAATCAACCTGAATTTGCATGAAGAAGATGATGAAGAGAATATTGAGACTGAATACGAAAGAAAATTTTCTGATAAAGGTTCAAGAATTTATCGTATGGAAGCTAAGTTTCATTAAATATAATTACGCACTCAATTGATAGGACATAGGTTCTATCAATTTTTTTATGTCCAAATTAAGATTTTTATAATTTAATGTAAATAGAATTGTGCTAATTTAAATGTACTTATGTCCAATATTTTACCTAGAACATTGTTTGTATTACTATTAATATTAAGTAGTTATTGTGTTTATATTTTACGAGGAGGATAAGTAGATGAAATTAGGGGATTTTCGTATACATTATTTAAATGGTGGTATCACTCACATTGATGGTGGCGCAATGTTTGGCGTGGTGCCTAAGGCGTTATGGACTAAAAAATATGAAGTGAATGATAAGAATCAAATTCCATTACCAACGCATCCAATATTAATACAATCAAACGATTATAATATTATCATTGATACAGGTATAGGTTCAGGAAAATTAACAGATAAAGAACGTAGAAATTTTGGAGCTCATTATGAAAGCCAAATTAGTGAAGACTTAAAGGCTTTAGATTTAACGACTGCAGATATTGATTATGTATTAATGACACATTTACATTTCGATCATGCTGCTGGATTAACAGATAATGAGGGTAATTCAATTTTTAATAAAGCAATCCATGTGATTCAACAAGATGAATGGCATGAATTTCAAAGCCCTAATATACGCAGTAAATCAACATATTGGCCAAAGAATAATGGAGATTTTAAAAAACGATTACTATTGTTTGAAAATGAAATCGAAATAGTGCCAGGTATTAAAATGATTCATACGGGCGGTCATAGTTTTGGTCATGCAATCATTACAATTGAAAGTCAGAATGAAAAAGCGGTGCATATGGGTGATATTTTTCCAACAACTGCACATAGAAATCCATTATGGGTTACAGCTTATGATGATTACCCTATGCAATCAATTAGAGAAAAAGAACGTTTAGTACCGTATTATATTCATCAAAATTATTGGTTTTTATATTATCATGATGTGAATTATTTTGCGGTGAAATTTGATAAGCAAAATATAACTGAATTTGATACATTTATTTCTAGGAATTAAAAAGGTTAAAGCTAAGCGGCACATGAATAAGAAGATATTCTGAGTTAGAATATGTTTGTCATCGTGTCGCTATGGCTTTAACCTTCTATCATTTGCATTCAATGATATCTAATATTTCACCTGTTTTGGCATCAGCATAAAAGTCATAATATGTAAGTGTGTTATGGTTTCGTGTCGTAATGCCACCTTGAAAAGCAATGATTTTTGAATCGGATTTTGTATACGTCATCGGCACTTTTAATATATATGATCCTATAACATTCATAAAATAAGTTTTTACTTCTTTAGTGATTTTTTCAGGATCTCGATATTGGATATGTTTTCGACGTTTATAAAAATAAATTGATCCTGCAATTGTAGTTAGGAAAAATAATAAGAGGATGAACCAATTTTTTTTATTTAACATGACATAATCTACCCCCAATAAAGTCATATTTATAGTTTACCATAATGAAGATGATATAATAAATATTAAGGAGTGAGAGACGTTGAACATAGATAAAAGTAAAACATTGAATAGAATGAAAACATTAACAGAATTACATGGTGTAGCAGGTTTTGAAGAAAATGTAAAATCATATTTGAAAGCAGAAATGGAACCATTTGTGGATGAATTTGTTTATAATCGTATGGGCGGATTTTACGGTGTTAAACGTTCGAAATCAAGTAATCCAAAACGAATCATGGTTGCTGCACATATGGATGAAATTGGTTTCATGGTCACAAATATCACGTCAAATGGTATGCTACAATTTACTAATTTAGGTGGCGTTGCAAACGATATATGGCAAGGCCAAAGGCTAAAAGTTAGAACGCGAAATAATGATGAGATTACAGGTATTGTAGCTAATATTCCGAAACATTTTAGAACTGGAAATGAAGGAGCACCTAAAATAGAAGATTTATTATTGGATATTGGTGCAGAAAATGCTGAAGATGTATCGGCACGTGGTATTGCTATTGGTGATACGATTGCACCTGATACGCCTTTTACACAGTTATCAGAGCATCGATTTGCCAGTAAAGCCTGGGATAACCGTTATGGTTGTTTAATTGGTATTGAGCTACTGGAATTATTAAAAAATACTGAATTGGACTTTGATTTATATGTCGGTGCAAATGTGCAAGAAGAAGTAGGATTAAGAGGAGCAAGTGCAGCGGCAGAGTTAATCGATCCTGATGCAGCATTTGTTGTAGATTGTTCGCCTGCGAATGATATGAAAGGTAAGCAAAATTTATCAGGGGAATTAGCTGGAGGTACATTAATCAGAATTAAAGATGGTACAATGTTACTTCGACCAACCTTTAGAGATTATTTGCTTGATTTAGCGAAGCAATATGATATTAAACATCAATACTATATTTCTCCAGGCGGTACGGATGGTGGAGAAATACACAAGGCAAAATTAGGTATCCCAACCGCTGTGATAGGTGTGTGTGCACGATATATTCATAGTACAAACGCAGTGTTTGATATTAGAGATTATGAAGCTGCCAGAAGCCTGTTAGAACAATCAGTTAGACATTTAAATGAAGACCAAATAGAAATATTACAATATAAATAATAATTAGGAGTGGTATTATGCAACAATTAGAAAGTGAGCAGCAATTTGAAAATCTGAAAAATGAACAAACAGTGTTTTTATTTACAGCAGATTGGTGCCCAGATTGTAAAGTTATAGAACCAGATTTACCTCAATTAGAAGCAAAATATACTAATTATAAATTTATTTCAGTTGATAGAGACAAATTTATTGATATATGCATTAATTATGACATTATGGGTATACCTAGTTTTCTAGTATTCTGTGACGGGAATCAAATTGGCAGTTATATTGGAAAAGAACGAAAATCCATAGAACAAATAGACCAATTTTTAGCGTCTTTGTAGGTGGCATTAATTTAGGATTAAATTATAAAAATATATACCCTTAGAGCGCACATTTTTTCTGTTCCTAAGGGTGTATTTATTGTAAACTATAGTAAGGCACGTAAATAGGAGTGTTAATAATGAATGTCTTTCAAATGAGAGATAAATTAAAAGATAGATTGAATCATCTTGATGTGAAATTTAGTTTTAATCGAGAAGATGAAACACTACGTATCTCAAGAATAGATAATGGTAAAGGCGTTACCGTTAAAATTAATCCAATAGTAGCTAAATATAAATCTCAAAAAGAAAAAATAGTCGATGAAATTGTGTATTATGTTGAAGAAGCAGTCGAGCAAATGAAAGGGGAGGCATTGGAAAATACGGATAATATCCAAATTATGCCGGTTTTAAGATCTCCTAGCTTTGATAAAAAAGACAAAAATGGTAATTCATTTGTAATCGATGCACATACAGCAGAAACAAACATTTATTATGCAGTTGATTTAGGTAAGTCATATCGTCTAATTGATGAAGCGATGTTAGAAGAATTAAAGCTAACAAAGCAACAATTAAAAGAAATGGCGCTATTTAATGTGCGCAAATTAGAAAATAAGTATACAACTGACGAAGTTAAAGGTAATATTTTTTACTTTGTGAATTCAAATGATGGTTATGATGCAAGTAGAATTTTAAATACGTCATTTTTAAATGAAATACAAGCACAATGTGAAGGTGAAATGTTAGTAGCGGTACCTCATCAAGATGTGCTTATCATTGCAGATATCCGCAATAAGACGGGTTACGATGTGATGGCGCATTTAACTATGGAGTTTTTCACTAAAGGATTAGTGCCAATTACATCATTATCTTTAGGTTATGATAAAGGGCATTTTGAACCAATCTTTATTTTAGGTAAAAATAATAAACAAAAAAGAGATCCTAATGTGATTCAAAGATTGGAAGCTACACGAAAACAATATGAAAATAAAGATAAGAAATAAGGAGTAATGAAGTTATGAATTTATTTTATAATAAAGAAGCTGTTGGCGATGTTGCATTTTTACAAATTAATCCTACAGAAGGTGAATATAACTACGTCACTCAAGGGGATGTAGTTGAAATACAGAATGACGGAGAAGTCGTAGGTTACAATATCTTTAATGCATCAAACAAAGCAACACTAACAGGTAATGGACATATTAAGTTGACTGAAACATTAGTTCAAGCGTTTCAAAAAGCAATTGAAGCTGCTGGATTTACTTATAAATTAGACGCAGACTTTACTCCTAAATTTGTAGTGGGCTATGTTGAAACAAAAGACAAGCATCCAGATGCAGATAAATTAAGTGTTCTAAGTGTTGATGTTGCAACTGAAAAACTACAAATTGTTTGCGGGGCACCGAATGTTGAAGCTGGACAAAAAGTGGTGGTAGCAAAAGTTGGTGCAGTTATGCCAAGTGGTATGGTTATTAAAGATGCAGAACTTAGAGGCGTTGCATCAAGTGGTATGATTTGTTCGATGAAAGAGTTAGGATTACCAAATGCACCACAAGAAAAAGGTATTATGGTTCTAAGTGATGATTACACGGTAGGGCAATCATTTTTTGAAGTATAAAAAGGAGGTAATGTAGTATGAGCTGGTTCGACAAGTTATTTGGAGAAGATAATGAATCAACAGATAATTATCTTAATAAAAGAAGCCAACGACGTCAAAAAGCTACACAAAAAGAAGAACATGATTCATTACTTCCTCAAAATAATGATGTTTATGAAAGACCCAAAGGGAAATTCAGGTTTCCTATGCGTGTTTTAGAAGAGGCAAATGACAGTTTGAAGACAGATGATGAGTTGAATTCTGATATTGCGTCTACATCTCATAAAACTTCCCATGATGCACATAATGATGTGAGTCATGGGAATGCACATCATCAACAAAGAAGACGTAGACATATGTATGATAAAACACTAACTCAAAATATAAACTCGAGTGATTCAGTTGGGCAACAATCGCAACAACAAGATCATTACCAAACTGAAAATGAGACTAGAACACATAAAGGCAAAAGAATGAGGATTCAAACGGATGTTTTACGAGCAAATGCTTCATCAAAACACAAACCAACGACGTCAAATTTTCATCATAGCGATTTTAAAGCGAGTGAAGTGCCTTCAGCGATTTTTGGTACTAAAAAACCCCGTCCTTTAGAAAATGGTGTCATTAAACGTCAAGATGATTCAGAAGAAGGTACGCAAGCGGAAAATGAGACGAATCATCGTAATTATAATGATGAATCATCTCAACAGAAACACCAAACAGTAAAAGATTCAGATAGTAATTCAACAGATATTCAAAATGAAGCACATATGTATCATGAAAATTCAAATGATACTGCATATGATTTATCTGATAACAAAGAGCGCCGTGACGCACAACATGTTGAGGAAAATGGTGAAGAAGTTGAGCTGAATCAACCAGTAACAAGTCAAAATAAAAAAGATAATACGATTAAAATAGAAAACATCTATGCTTCTCAGATTGTTGAAGAAATTAGACGAGAGAGAGAACGTAAAGTATTACAGAAGCGTCAATTTAAAAAGGCACTTCAACAAAAACGTCATGATAATCAAGACAAACAAGAAGATAGTATACAAAAAGCAATTGACGAAATGTATGCAAAACAAGCGCGGAATTACATAGGTGAAAGCTCGTTAGATGAAGATGGTAACGCAATGAATATGTCCAAATCGAAAACGTCAACATCATGTCAAAGTGCAGAAAATCAGCAACAAACAGAATCGACGAATAGTGAAGATATTGAAGAAGATTCAAATACACCATTTAATTATGAAGAAGTTGATTTAGATCATGTACGCGATGTTCATACGATTAATAATGAACAGGTTAATGTAAATACTAAAAATGACAGTTCCGCAATTGAAGCAGATCAAAATCAAGTTGAACAGGTCACACCTAACAGTGATTTCGAAAATCAAAACGATGAGAACAACACTGCAATAGAGTCTAGTCAAAGTGATATGTCAGAAAATGAGCGCACATACATATTAGAGAAATCGTTTGAGCGTTATTTAGATGAGAATGACGTGGATGATGCGCAGTATAGAGAATTATCTGAAACAGACCCTAAATCCAAAGAATCATTAGCTTTTGATTCATTAGATTCACAAAGTGAAAATGAGCAATTGTCAGAGTCATTATCACAACCAGACCATGGTTTTGAAAATTCAGAGTCCGATATTATCGATAATCATGTAACTTCAAATGATGCAGCACCATCAGAGGCATCACAGCTAGAATCTGATGAAAGTATGAATGAAAATGAATCGCTTAACGTCCAAAATGAAATATTAGATGAAAGGTCTGAATTGGAGCAATCTGATAGTACTGATAATAATAATGGAAATCATATTAAGCAACCCGACGAAACTAAAACGTATAAAAAGGCTACATCTATCAAGAAAGGTAGTAAACCTTTCAATGTCGTGATGACACCATCAGATAAAAAGCGTATGTTAGATGCACAAAAAGAAAAAAATAAGTCAAACATACAATTAAATAATGTAGATAATTTTAAACATAATACGTCATCCGATATTAGCGACAAACAATCACAGTCGAATAATGATCAATTAGCAAATGAACCTACTTCAGAGTCATTGACTGTAACTGATGACAACCAAAGCGAAACGAATTTATCACATGACTTGATTGATGAACAGAGTGACTTTAAACCAGAAACGGATGCTTCTTTTTATAGTGATGATTATAATCGAAATGACTCAACTCAGTCTAATGTACAACAAGAGTCAGTTGAAAGTGCTGAGTCAGATATGACAAATGTGCCTTCTGAACAAAATGAAAATCATAAGCAAAATGTACAAGAACCAGTTCTCAAACCTGAAACTTCTGGTAACCAATTAGGTGGAGTAAATACATCAACTGAGGATGATAATAAGGCTACTATTAGAAGAGGACCCAATATTAAACTTCCAAGTATTGAGTTATTAGAAGCGCCAAAACAACATGAAATTGACAATGCTTGGATTGAAGATAAAAAACAGGAATTGAATGAAGCTTTTTATTATTTCAATGTGCCTGCAGAAGTTCAAAATGTTACAGAAGGCCCTAGTGTGACACGATTTGAATTATCAGTCGAAAAAGGTGTGAAAGTATCTAGAATAACAGCTTTACAAGACGATATAAAAATGGCGCTTGCAGCTAAGGATATTCGTATTGAAGCACCCATTCCAGGTACGAGTCTAGTTGGTATAGAGGTACCAAATCAAAATGCAACAACTGTAAATTTACGTTCAATTTTAGAAAAACCAGCGTTTAAAAATGCAGAATCCAAATTAACTGTAGCTATGGGACTTAGAATTAATAATGAACCTTTATTAATGGATATTTCTAAAACACCGCATGCTTTAATAGCTGGTGCAACAGGCTCAGGTAAATCCGTATGTATTAATAGTATATTAATGTCGTTATTATATAAAAATCATCCTGAGGAATTAAGATTGTTACTTATTGATCCGAAAATGGTTGAATTAGCACCTTATAATGACTTACCACATTTAGTTGCACCTGTGATAACAGATGTAAAAGCAGCAACGCAAAGTTTAAAATGGGCTGTTGAAGAAATGGAAAGACGTTATAAAGTTTTTGCTAAATATCATGTTAGAAATATTACGGCATTTAATAAGAAAGCAACTTATGAGGATAGAATGCCAAAAATTGTTATAGTAATAGATGAATTAGCAGATTTAATGATGATGGCACCACAAGAGGTGGAACAATCTATTGCGCGCATTGCACAAAAAGCACGTGCATGTGGTATTCATATGCTAGTTGCAACGCAAAGACCTTCTGTTAATGTCATCACTGGATTAATCAAAGCAAATATACCTACTAGAATTGCATTTATGGTATCATCTAGCGTAGACTCTCGCACTATCTTAGATAGTGGTGGTGCAGAACGTTTATTAGGTTATGGTGACATGCTTTACCTAGGAAGCGGTATGAATAAACCTATCCGTGTTCAAGGTACATTTGTCTCTGATGAAGAAATTGATGATGTTGTAGATTTCATAAAACAACAACGAGATCCGGAATACTTATTTGAAGAAAAAGAATTATTGAAAAAAACAGAAAGTCAACCACAAGATGATTTATTCGATGATGTGTGTCGATTTATGCTAAATGAAGGACATATTTCAACTTCATTAGTACAGCGTCATTTCCAAATCGGATATAATCGTGCTGCAAGAATTATTGATCAACTAGAACAACTTGGCTATGTGTCGGGCGCAAATGGATCTAAACCAAGAGATGTATACATTACAGAATCAGATTTGAATGAGAATTAATATAGAGATAAAGGAGTGTTACAATGACACATTATCATTTTGTCGGTATAAAAGGTGCCGGTATGAGTTCATTAGCACAAATAATGCATGATCTTGGAAACGAAGTACAAGGTTCAGATATTAAAAATTATGTTTTTACAGAAGTGGCATTAAAAAACAATGGTATTAAAATACTGCCATTTGATGCGAATAATATTCAATCAGATATGGTAGTCGTACAAGGAAACGCATTCCCGGATACGCATGAAGAAGTTGTGAAAGCACATGAATTAAAACTTGAAGTTATTCGCTACCATGACTTCTTAGGTCATATTATTAACCAATATACGTCAGTCGCCGTAACTGGTGCACATGGTAAAACTTCGACAACTGGTTTATTATCACACGTAATGAATGGTGATAAGAAAACATCTTTCTTAATTGGCG
Source organism: Staphylococcus sp. LKG4-2 (assembly GCF_050955665.1). Taxonomy (NCBI): domain Bacteria; kingdom Bacillati; phylum Bacillota; class Bacilli; order Caryophanales; family Staphylococcaceae; genus Staphylococcus; species Staphylococcus sp. LKG4-2. Next base: position 1,285,396 of record NZ_CP194532.1, read on the forward strand.
ATGGAACTGGACTTGGCATACCAGCAAGTGATTACTTTGCGTTTGAAGCATGTGAATATCGTAGACACTTTTTAAGCTATCATCCAGACTATGCCATTATGACCAATATAGATTTTGATCATCCAGATTATTTCAAAGACGTTGATGATGTATTTAATGCTTTCCAAGAAATGGCGCATAACGTTAAAAAAGCGATTATTGCTTGGGGTGATGATACACACTTGCGTAAAATTGAAGCAGACGTACCTGTTTATTATTATGGATTTTCAAATAAAGATGACGTTTATGCAGATAATTTAGAGATAAGTGAAAAAGGTACAAAATTTGATGTATATTTTAAAGGTGAATATTTTGATACTTTCCTTTCACCACAATTTGGCGATCATAATATATTAAATGCCTTATCGGTTATTACGATTAGTTACTTAGAAAGTTTAAATATCGATAATATTAAAGAAGCATTAGAGACTTTTGGTGGCGTGAAACGTAGATTCAATGAAACAAAAGTAGGAAATCAAGTATTAGTTGATGATTATGCACACCATCCTAGAGAAATTAGTGCTACAATTGAGACAGCGAGAAAAAAATATCCTAACAAAGATGTTATCGCAGTGTTTCAACCTCATACATTTAGTAGAACACAAGCATTCTTGGGCGAATTTGCAGAATGTTTAAGTTTAGCCGATAAAACATTTTTATGTGAAATTTTTGGTTCGATAAGAGAAAATAGCGGTAACTTAACGATTCAAGATTTAGTTCAAAGAATTGATGGTGCAACATTGATTGATGAGGAAAGTGTAAATGCGCTTGAACAATATAGTGATGCTGTTATTTTATTTATGGGTGCAGGAGATATTCAAAAAATTCAACGTGCATACATGGAAAAAATAGGTGTTACTTCTCCATTTTAATATGTTTATGTTAAAATGATGGGGGTATTTATATTAAATAACAACATATGATTAATAGGAGGCGTTTTAAATGGAATGGATTTTACCTATAGCTGGAATTATTGCAGCGGTTGCATTTCTAATATTAGTAATTGGTATCGTTGTGGTATTACTTTCAGTTAAGAAAAATTTAGATCACGTAGCAAAAACACTTGATGGTGTCGAAGGACAGGTTCAAGGTATTACGCGTGAATCTACAGATTTACTTCATAAAGCGAACCGCTTAACTGAAGATATTCAAGACAAATCAGATCGTTTAAATTCAGTAGTTGATGCTGTTAAAGGTATCGGTGATTCTGTACAAACTTTAAATGGTTCTGTTGATAGAGTGACAAACTCAATTACGCACAATATTTCTCAAAATGAAGATAAAATTTCTCAAGTAGTACAATGGTCAAATGTAGCAATGGAAGTTGCTGATAAATGGCAAAATAGAAGAAATCGTAGAGATAGTGCAAATTACAAAACGAGCAGTGTAGCAAATGACACGAATCATAGCTATACTACACGTGTAGATAACAAATAATTCATATATTAAAAAACAAATGCACTTAAATGAGGTTTGAAACTTATTTAAGTGCATTTGTTATAGGGGGCATTGGACAATGAAGTATTATAACCGTGATAATTATGAAAGAAATTTAGAAAGTTACGAAGTGCCAGAATATTTTACAAAAGGTGCCAGAAATGAATTTGTATATGGATTTATTGTAGGTGCTGTTATAGGTTCCGCTGTTGGTTTAGTATCCATTAGTAAGTCGAGAGCAACGAATAAATCTATTCCAGAACAAGACAATCAATTTAAATCTAGCATTATTGAGCAGTCCGAATTAGAACGTCAAGAAGCTGACGATAAAGTAAATGAAATTAAATCAACTATTGATGACGCGCAAAATAAAAATACAGAAGTAACCGATGCAGAATTATCTGCGCAACGCGTAGCGATTCAACAAGAAACTTCTGATAATAATTTAGCTAATATGTCACCGGATGCCCAAGAACAACAGGAAGTGACAACTAGTGAAGATGCAAATCAATCAGATGACAGTTTAGCACATATAGATCCAAATGCAGAACCAAGTGAAAGTGAAATTAATGCACAACAAAATGCAATTAAAGAAGAAACAGAAACAAGTGATGCGAATATAGATGGTGAAAACTCAAATAGCAATGCAGTTACTGCAAGTACAGCAGCTGGTGGTGCAGTTGCAGCGAGTGGATTAGCTAAAGCAGCACATGATAAAAATGAAGCGTTAAATGAAGATAATCAAGTTGCAGAAAACACAGCTAATCTTTTAAAAGAAGAAGCGCCTGCTAACACTAACACGAATAATAAAACGCCGAATTTGGTTACTCAAAGCGATGAAACAGATGATAGTAAGCAAGGGGCAATCGCAGGTGTGGTAACTGCGTCAAGTTTAGCATTAGCGGCTAAAAATAAAAATAAAGCATTAGATGACAATACTTCTGTTGCAGAAAACACAGCTAATTTACTTAAGCCAGAAGCTCCAGCACAGACAAAACATAAAGTTGTACCTAATTTGGTTACGCCAAAGGTTGAAAGTGCTGTTGAATCTACTACAGATAAAGTAGAACAAGGCGATAATAAAAAAAATGATACAAAAGTTAAACCAGAAGCCGCAGACCAAAGAGTAAAACAAACACACAAACAAGTTGCATTTAAAGATGGTATCATCGTTCATGAAAATGCTTCTGGTCAAACGCAATCAGCAACAACTGCTACAAATTCAGATTCAAAAAATGATGGTATCATTAATCATGATGATTCAGAATCTGCAGATAACCTATCATCTACAAAAGACGCAAGTACTTTGACAAATGAAAGTACTACTGAATCTGAAGCAACATATTCAAAAAACAGACCACAAACGAAAAAAACAGAAAAAGCAAAAAGTAAGATTGATAAAAGAACATTTAATGATTAAAAATATTTAATAAAAAGAATCGGACGCTTTGTTCGATTCTTTTTTTATGTAGTATTATTTGATACATATCTATTTGCTTAATAGAACATCATGTAAAGCGTATCGTTGATTAAATATGACATGTCTTATGAATTTGAAGCATATCATGAACAAGGAATTTGTAAATTTATCTATAAAATTTATAAAAAAGAAGTAATAGTGTAAAATATAACTAGAAAATGACTGAAAATTTAGTTATCATTAATGTTATTCACTTTTTAAGTGAATTTTTAATAATCCTTACTTGAACTTATAAGGAGTTATTGTTAGAATAACCTTTAACATATATTTTATCGCTTTAAAGCAGAATAAAATATTGGTTTTAAAATTTTTCATAGAGGTGAATAAAATGACAGACAAATTACAAGAATACAGAGATGAGATAGTTGAAATTAATGAAAAAATCTTAGGTCTTTTATCTAAAAGAGGTAAGATAGCACAAAAGATTGGTGAAGAAAAACGCAAACAAGGTACACTTGTTTACGACCCACAACGCGAAAAAGAAATGATTAATCAGTTATTAGATCAAAATGAAGGTCCATTTAATGACAATGTGATTAAACAACTATTCAAAGAAATTTTTAAAGCCTCTACTGATTTACAAAAATCTGAAAATGAAAAACATTTATATGTATCGAGAAAATTAAAACCAGAAGATACAATCGTTCAATTTGACAACGGAGGCATCATTGGAGATGGCAACAAATCATTTGTATTTGGTCCATGTTCAGTTGAATCACAGGAACAAGTCGATGCAGTCGCAGCTAATTTACAAGCGAGAGGTGAGAAATTCATTAGAGGTGGCGCATTTAAACCTCGTACATCACCGTATGATTTCCAAGGCTTAGGTGTCGAAGGGCTTAAAATACTTAAAAATACGAAAGATAAATATGGTTTAAACGTTGTAAGTGAAATTGTAAACCCAGCAGACTTTGAAGTTGCTGATCAATATTTAGATGTATTCCAAATTGGTGCACGTAATATGCAAAACTTTGAATTATTAAAAGAAGCTGGTCGTTCAAATAAACCTGTATTATTAAAACGTGGTTTATCAGCAACGATTGAAGAATTTATTTTTGCAGCTGAATATATCGCATCACAAGGTAATGAAAATATCATTTTATGTGAACGTGGTATCCGTACTTATGAAAAAGCAACTAGAAACACGTTAGATATTTCTGCAGTGCCAATTTTAAAACAAGGCACACACTTACCAGTTATGGTAGATGTTACACATAGCACTGGTCGTAAAGATATTATGCTACCTACTGCAAAAGCAGGATTAGCTGTTGGTGCAGATGGTATTATGGCTGAGGTTCACCCTGATCCATCTGTAGCATTAAGTGATAGTGGACAACAAATGGATTTAAATGAATTTGATGCGTTCTATAAAGAACTTAAACCATTAGCTGATATGTATAATAATAAACAACTTAAATAAAGTATTACGTTAATTAAAATGAATGCCTTATAATCCTAACTATTTAGTTAGTATGGATTATAAGGTTTTTTATTTTAAAAACATTTATTAATAATTGGTTTATTTTTAATAAAAAGCGTATGAAATGACGTATCATTCATTAAGTTATAAAAATCGATTAAAGATAAATAGACGTTCATATCATATGAATTGAATTATTTATGAATTTTAAAAACAAAATGATTTTACAATGAGCAAAAATATGGTAAACTTTGAAAATATTATGAAAACAAGTTACAATGATAAAGAAATCGTTTTCAAGGAGGAAAATATGACTGTAACAATATATGATGTAGCTCGTGAAGCTCGCGTTTCTATGGCAACTGTTTCACGTGTTGTCAATGGAAATCAGAATGTTAAGCCGGAAACACGTGATAAGGTTAACGATGTTATCAAAAAATTAAATTATCGTCCGAATGCAGTGGCAAGAGGATTAGCAAGTAAACGTACAACAACAGTTGGCGTAATCATACCAGATATTTCAAATGTTTATTATTCACAATTGGCTCGTGGATTAGAAGATATTGCAACAATGTATAAATATCATTCTATTATTTCTAATTCAGATAACGATCCAAATAAAGAAAAAGAAATTTTCAATAATCTACTTAGTAAACAAGTAGATGGTATTATCTTCTTAGGTGGTACTATTTCAGAAGAAATTAAAGAACTTATTAATAAATCATCTGTTCCAGTTGTAGTTTCAGGAACAAATGGTAAAGATGAAGGTATTTCATCAGTTAATATTGATTTCAAAACAGCAGCAAAAGAAATTACTACTGAATTGATTGAAAAAGGTGCTAAAACATTTGCGTTTGTCGGTGGCGATTATTCCAAAAAAGCACAAGAAGATGTATTGACTGGGCTAAAAGAGGTTTTAGATTCAAATCATCTTGAATTAAAAAATGAACTTATTTTTAATGGCAATGAAACTTACAAAGATGGGCTACGCGCATTTGAATCATTAAAATCTGGAAAACCAGATGCGATTTTGTCAATCAGTGATGAACAAGCTATTGGTCTTGTACATGCAGCACAAGATGAAGGTGTGAACGTTCCAGAGGATGTACAAATCATTAGTTTTAACAACACAAGATTAGTTGAGATGGTAAGACCACAACTTTCAAGTGTTATTCAACCTTTATATGACATTGGGGCAGTAGGTATGAGATTATTAACTAAATATATGAATCAAGAAGAAATTGATGAACCGAATGTTATTCTTCCACATAGAATTGAATATAGAGGGACGACGAAATAAATCGTCAATGCGTTTTAAAGCAAATATATAAATTAAAGCCTACACAAATTATTGTGTAGGCTTTAATTTATACTCTGAGCTAGTACATATTGAAGATGAGCTTTTTTGTATTTATTATATTTTGAAAGGTCATGTATATCTGGGATACGGTGTGAACATGTATTTTTCACCCATAGTAGGGTGATGAATCTAAGCTTAACAGTAAATGCTTCTAAAATTTTTAACATACAATGTTTTAGGCGGATTTCTTCAAAATGACCAAGTTGTTCAAATTATTATTTTAACTATAAATCTTACTATTTAAACCAACTAATTACCTGTTGTGCATGTTTTAAATTGGTAGCTGTAATTTCTTCCTCTCTAGGTATATCGATGTAATTTTCTTTATCATCCTGCCAGTGCTTTGGTAAAGTACAGGTAGCATAAGGTTGCCATTTTTCAAGCCATTGTGAGGGTAATTGACCTTGTGGTGGTGGTGCTTCTATAAGCGCTAGGAATACGTGTGACCAAGCTCTTGGCACTACTTTCCAAATGTTATAACCGCCACCACCAAACATCATGACTTTGCCATTTGTATATGTATCAGCCAAAGATTTAATGATATAAGGAATTTGGTAAAGTGTGTTTAATGTACAACTCATATGTGTTAGTGGGTCCAAATAATGCACATCCACACCATGAACACTAACAATGATATCTGGTTTGAAAGAAGCAATAATAGGTTCAATCGTTTGCTTAAATACCTCTAAATAAGAGCTATCTTCTGTGTATGGTTCTAAAGGAATATTAACTGTATAGCCGAAACCTTGCTCATTACCACGTTCTGTGTAATGTCCAGATCCAGGAAATAGAAATTTGCCTGTTTCATGGATCGAATAAATTAAAGCTTGGTCTTCAGTGTAAAAACTCCACTGTGTACCATCACCATGATGTGCATCTGTGTCTATACATAATACACGTTGATTATAGTGTTTAATCAAGTAAGCAATAGTGATAGCCACATCGTTATATATACAAAATCCATTTGCACGACCTGGTAGACTATGATGTAAGCCACCTCCGAGATGACAACCATTTTTAACGCTTTTATCCATGATAGCATCAGCTAAATTTAACGCACCACCAACAATTCTAGCGCTATGTTGGTGCATCCGTCTAAATTGCAATGTATCATCACCATCTAAGCCATATTTTTTAGCTTCTTGTAAATTTAAAATACCATGGGACGCACGTCTAATGGCTTGTATGTAGTCATAAGAATGTATTAGTGATAATTCCTCATCTGTTGCGATTCTCGGTGTTATGATGTGTTCAGGCTTTAAACTGCCTAGATCTAACAATAATTCTGTAGTTAGTTTTAATCTCATTTGATTAAAAGGATGATCATTGCTAAAACGATATTGAAGTAATTCATTTGCGTATACATAGCCCGTAGTTTGTTGCATATTACTCATAAATTTCTCCCCTTTAAAAGAAAAAGCGATTCATAAATCTGATATTATCAAATTCTTGTAATTGATTGATTGAAATACGTGAACCAATTCTTGCCATTAAACAATTTGCAGGATGACTTGTAATTTCAGGGTCATCAGTAGCAAAAATTTCAAGGCCCCCATAACCCATTAGTTTTTGCATTAGTTTTTTATATTCATATACGTCGAGACCAGAATTTTTTAAATCCCAGTGCCAGTAATATTCTGTAGTTAATACGATATAATCTTCATATTCATCTGCTTTTAAGCTTAATTTGATAAGTTCACTTCCTAAATGTAAATGTCGATAAGGCAAACTGATTTCAATAGCACCAAGTTCGATTAAATAATCTAGATTGCCACTAGACCAACGTTCGAGTGGATCTGGATAGTGATAAGTCACATAACCGATGATATGTTGTGCTTCATGTAAGACATAGATACGACCTTCTTCTAGTTCACTGATTTCTTTTATTGCCTCAAATTGATCTTTAGGTGGTCGAAATGCATATAAACCATCATCAAACGTCATCGTATCGAGTGAAGAAAGTGGTACAGGACCTTCTATTATAAAATCACCTTCATTTAAGTGATAGGTTTGAGATTGATATGTTTTGATATGTTTCATTTTTTCACTCCAAACTACCGCATATAATATAGTCAACAAGTTTGTTATCTACATTATAAGTTAAAAAGAGGAAAAATAACATATAAATAAATACGCTTACACTTATTATTTTGAAAATTCCGATAACATTCGTTATAATAATTTTTAAGCAAGCGATTTCATTCAGAGGGGGATTTAAAATGAAAGTAGAAGTTTATAAAGGTGAAAGTGGAGATTTTAACCTTCAAGACTATGAAAAAGAATACAATCATTTTAACTGGAAAGATGTAGAAAAATCATTTTCATGGTACGAATCTGGCAATGTTAATATGGCACATGAATGTATAGATCGTCATGTGGACGAAGGCAAAGGGGATAAAATTGCCTTACATTATAAAGATGATAAACGTAAAGAAAGTTATACTTTTGAAGAAATGAAAATCAATTCAAATAAAGCTGCGAATGTTTTAAAAGAAAAAGCAAATGTTGAAAAAGGAGATCGTGTTTTTGTATTTATGCCGAGAACACCAGAACTCTATTTTGCGTTGTTTGGAACTTTGAAAATAGGTGCAATTGTTGGACCTCTATTTGAAGCATTTATGGAAAAAGCGGTTGGCGATCGTTTACAAAATAGTGAAGCAAAAGTAATTATTACAACGAATGCGTTACTTCCTAGAATTCCTAAAGAAAATCTACCTCATTTAGAAACAATTGTTGTCGTAGACGAAGCCGTTGATGAAAACTATGTCGATTTTAATAGTGAATTCCAACAAGCAAGTGAGTCATTTGATACAGAATGGTTAACAATGGATGACGGTTTGATACTTCACTATACTTCTGGTTCTACCGGACAACCTAAAGGTGTTTTACATGCACAAAGAGCAATGCTCTTACATTATATATCAGGTAAGTATGTATTAGATTTTAAAGAGGATGATGTTTATTGGTGTACTGCAGATCCTGGTTGGGTCACAGGAACATCATATGGTATCTTTAGTCCTTGGTTAAGTGGTGTAACAAACTGTATTGCTGGTGGAAGATTTTCACCAGAGGCTTGGTACAGTATGATTGAAGAATTTAAAGTTACCATTTGGTATACAGCACCTACAGCACTTAGAATGTTAATGAGTGCAGGGGATGATGTAGTTGAAAAATATGATCTTTCTTCAATCAAGAGTATTTTATCTGTTGGCGAACCTTTAAATCCAGAGGTCATTAAATGGGCAAAAGATGTCTTTGGCAAACGTGTACTCGATACGTGGTGGATGACAGAAACTGGTGGTCATATGATCGTCAATTATCCTTCTATGGATGTAAAATTAGGCTCAATGGGTAAACCTTTACCAGGGGTAGAAGCAGCAATCATTGATGATCAAGGTAATGAATTACCAGCGAATCGTATGGGTAATCTAGCGATTAAAAAAGGTTGGCCATCTATGATGGTGTCCATTTGGAAAAATCCAGAGAAATATGATTCTTATTTCATTGGAGATTGGTATGTATCAGGCGACTCTGCATATAAAGATGAAGATGGCTATTATTGGTTCCAAGGCCGTGTTGATGATGTGATTATGACAGCTGGTGAACGTGTTGGCCCATTTGAAGTTGAGTCTAAATTGGTTGAACATGAAGCAGTAGCTGAAGCGGGTGTAATTGGTAAGCCAGATCCAGTTCGTGGTGAAATTATCAAAGCATTTGTGGCGTTACGACCTGATTATCAAGAATCAGATGAACTTAAAGAAGAAATTCGTAAGTTTGTAAAAGAAGGCTTAGCGGCACATGCTGCACCAAGAGAAATCGAATTTAAAGAAAAATTACCAAAAACACGTTCAGGTAAAATCATGCGTCGCGTATTAAAAGCATGGGAATTAGATCTGCCAGAAGGCGATTTAAGTACTATGGAAGACTAGTATAAACGATAAAAGACGAGTTGAATTTACATGCTAAAGTGAAATCATATTTAATTTATTATCGTAGCTATCAAATACAATTGTATAAATGATTAAAATGAAACAAAAGCTATATCCTTAAACATTTAAAGGGTATAGCTTTTATTAATTTAAAATAATACCAACTTAGCAATATTTAGCCTATTAACAATAAGTCGTTAATTGATTCAAGATAGTGATTTAAAGTAATTAGCACTGCAATTTAAAATTTTAGTTTCTTCATTTACATAAATGGAAGTACTGAAAAAAATTTATAGAAAGCAGATGTATTAAGCATTATGATAAACTACGATATCTAAGTAAAGTAAGTTACCATGATTAATGAATTAAAACTCATAGCGACATATGGTGTAATAGTGCAATATAAGTATATGTTTTTAGTTTAAATTTACAATTTTACACATATAAATTTGAAAGCGCTATCTCTATTTGTCGACAATGCTATTTAAGTTGGTTAAAATTAACTATGTAAGGAATTATTTTTTATCAGTAGTATATATCACTAGCATATAAAGATTATTGATTTAAAAATTTATTTTAAGAAGGGGCGAATGAATTTGGCACATTTATCTGATTTAGATATTGCAAATCAATCAACATTAAAACCGATAGGAGAAATTGCTGAGAAGGCGGGAATTCCTTCAGATGCACTAGAACCTTATGGACATTATAAAGCGAAGATTGATATTAATCAGGTACAACAGAATAATGGCAAAGGTAAAGTAGTGTTAGTTACTGCTATGAGTCCTACGCCTGCTGGTGAAGGTAAATCAACTGTTACGGTTGGTTTAGCAGATGCATTCAATCAACTTAAGAAAAAAGTAATGGTCACACTTCGTGAACCAGCATTAGGGCCAACATTCGGTATCAAAGGTGGTGCCACTGGTGGTGGTTATGCACAAGTATTACCTATGGAAGACATTAATTTACACTTTAATGGTGACTTCCATGCGATTACTACAGCGAATAACGCATTATCTGCATTTATCGATAATCATATTCATCAGGGAAATGAATTGGAGATTGATCAAAGACGTATCGAGTGGAAACGTGTATTAGATATGAATGACCGTGCGTTACGTAATGTGATTGTTGGACTAGGTGGTCCTACACAAGGTGTACCACGTGAAGATGGTTTCAATATCACGGTCGCTTCAGAAATAATGGCCATTTTATGCCTAGCTAACGATATAAACGACTTAAAATCTAAAATAAGTAATATTACAATCGGTTATACACGTAGTCGTAAGCCAGTAACCGTTGCTGACCTAAAAGTTGAAGGTGCGTTAGCGATGATTTTAAAAGATGCGATTAAACCGAACTTGGTACAAACAATTGAGGGAACACCTGCATTAGTACATGGAGGCCCATTTGCCAACATTGCACATGGTTGTAATTCAATCTTAGCTACAGAGACAGCTAGAGATTTAGCAGATATTGTAGTTACAGAGGCTGGCTTTGGATCTGACTTAGGTGCAGAAAAATTCATTGATATCAAAGCGCGTGAAGCAGGTTTTGAACCATCTGCCGTAGTTGTCGTTGCAACAATTCGTGCTATTAAAATGCATGGTGGTATAGCTAAAGATAACTTAAAAGAAGAGAACGTAGACGCATTAAAACAAGGTATCGTAAACTTAGAACGCCATGTGAAAAACGTTAAAAAATATGGCTTAGAACCGGTAGTTGCATTAAATGCGTTTGTACATGATACAGAAGCAGAAACTGAATTTGTTGAACAGTGGGCCAAAGAAAATGGCGTGCGTTTAGCTCTAACAGAAGTTTGGGAAAAAGGCGGTAAAGGTGGTATCGATTTAGCTAACGAAGTCTTAGAAGTCATCGATCAACCACAAGATTTCAAACATTTATATGAATTAGAACAACCGTTAGAAGATAAAATTGAAACCATTGTAAAAGAAATTTATGGTGGTGCCAAAGTTGCATTTAGTAGTAAAGCTCAGAAACAATTAAAACAATTTAAAGAAAATGGTTGGGATAACTATCCTATTTGTATGGCTAAGACACAATATTCATTTACGGATGATGCTACAGAGTTAGGTGCACCAGAGGGTTTTGAAATTACTATTCGTGAATTAGAAGCAAAAACAGGTGCAGGATTTATTGTTGCTTTAACAGGTGCAATTATGACAATGCCAGGTTTACCTAAAAAACCAGCAGCATTAAATATGGATGTTACAGATGATGGACATGCAGTAGGTTTATTCTAATAGTTTAACGGCACAATGAAATGTTGTTAACAGACATTTTTATTAACTATAATGGCAATCTAATGTGCTCGCGCATTAGGTTGCTTTCTTAATTTATTGTCTATACGCTTACGATGTTAAAAGTCACATACTACTTTAAAATTTCGTAGGCATAGATATGACTCTAATCTAAAACTATAAAAAATCGCTATGAAATAATTAACTGATACAGATTATTTTATAGCGATTTTTATGTATTTATTTTGTCATTAAATGCTTTTTGATATCAAATTTTTCTGATTGATTAAATTCATGCTGTGTTATTTTCTTTTCAACTAACATACGTTTTAATACATAATGTTGTCTATTGATGCCTATTTGAATTTGATCATCTGGTTTGAGGACACCATCTTCTTGATAAGGTGTGTAATAATAAGGACTTTGTAATAAACCAATGAGGTATGCAGATTCAGCAATATTAACTTCTGAAGGTGGCTTTCCAAACAAACTATAGGAAGCTGATGAAATACCAGATATATTAGCTCCATTATAATCACGACCAAAAGGTACAATGTTTAAATATGTATATATAATTTCATCTTTTGTTAGTAAGGTTTCAGCGCGCATAGACAACACAAGCTCATTTGCTTTTCGATCATAAGTTTTTTCGTTGGTTAAGACTTGATTCTTTACTAATTGTTGAGTAATTGTACTGCCGCCCGTTGCTGCATCGGTATTAAATAAATCCTGTCCAACTGCTCGCAGTAATGCTTTAGGTAAAATACCATTATGTCTATAAAATAAGCTATCTTCGGAAGCTGTTAATGCTTTAATTATATTTTTATTAACATTTTTAGGACCCACTATTAATGGGTTTAATGATTGGTTATATTCGGAAAGGATATGTTGATTACTATAGTTAATATCCTGAGTACCGGGAATATTAAGCAATTTCAATCTTAGTGTATTATCAGATATGTGTTCTGATTCTTTAGTGATGCTTTGAAAATAAAATACAGTAATGACTAATAGTATGATTAAGGTACATGTAAGAATCGTAAAAAAACCAATAAAAATATGTTTGAGTTTTTTGTAAATGATTTCAAATTTTTCATACTTTGATATTTGCGGTTGATGTTGTAAATTATTTTCAACTTTTTGGTGCGTCATATGTTGCCTCCTTATTTAAGCAACATTATAACACAATTTATGTTATTGACTTTTAAATTATAGTTAATTATAATAAGTATCAATTCGATATCGTTTTTGGATAGAGGAGAAGTAGCGTTTTGTGTAAACTAAAGAGAGTTAGTGGTTGCTGTGAACTAATGTTACATAATTTGTGAATACACCTTAAGTTTTTAATGAATCCAAACGTTTTAGTTAATGAACGTATCATTAATAAAGTTATTTGACTTAAAGTATGGTGGTACCGTGCGCATGCGCCCTTACATTAATTTGTAAGGGCGTTTTTCTATTTTTTTAGAAATCTATATATGTTGCAATTTAACACATACTACTTAACTCGAACTTTTATTCAAAGCGATATCTTAATTAATACAGGAGGTTGATACAATGACAAACGCACTATTAGAAGATTTAAAATGGAGAGGTTTAATCTATCAACAAACAGATGAGTCTGGAATAGAAAACATCTTGAACAAAGAGCAAGTGACATTATATTGTGGTGCAGATCCAACAGCAGATAGTTTGCATATCGGTCATTTATTACCATTTTTAACACTACGCCGCTTTCAAGAGCATGGACATCGCCCACTTGTATTAATTGGTGGTGGGACAGGTATGATTGGCGATCCTTCTGGTAAATCTGAAGAACGTACTTTACAAACTGAAGCACAGGTCGAAACAAACGTACAAGGTATCAATAAACAAATGCATAAAATATTTGAATTTGATACTGAAAAAGGTGCAAAACTTGTTAATAATAAAGATTGGTTAGGACAAATTTCTTTAATCGACTTTTTACGTGATTATGGTAAACATGTAGGTGTGAATTACATGTTAGGTAAAGATTCTATTCAAACACGATTAGAGCACGGTATTTCTTATACTGAATTCACATATACAATTTTACAAGCGATTGATTTTGGTCATCTTAATAGAACGTACAATTGTAAGGTACAAGTAGGTGGCTCAGACCAATGGGGTAACATTACAAGTGGTATAGAGTTAATGCGTCGCATGTACGGTCAAACAGAGGCTTATGGGCTTACTATTCCTTTAGTAGTAAAATCAGACGGCAAAAAGTTTGGTAAAACTGAAGGGGGCGCTGTTTGGTTAGATGTAGCAAAAACCAGTCCTTATGAATTTTACCAATTCTGGATTAACACGACAGATGATGATGTTATTAAATTCTTGAAATACTTCACTTTCTTAGAACAAGAAGAAATTGAAGCTTTAGAAAAATCATTAAATGAAGCACCACATTTACGTGAAGCGCAAAAGGCTTTAGCAGAAAATGTTACGCGTTTTATACATGGTCAAGATGCATTAGATGACGCTATTCGTATTTCACAAGCGCTATTTGCTGGTGATTTACAATCACTATCTGCCTCAGAATTAAAAGAAGGCTTTAAAGATGTACCTCAAGTAGAATTAAGTAGTGAAACTAGAAATATTGTTGAAGTCATTGTTGAGACTGGTATTTCATCTTCTAAACGCCAAGCACGAGAAGATGTAAACAATGGTGCTATCTATATTAATGGTATCAGACAGCAAGATGTAAATTATGAACTTACAAGTGAAGATAAAATCGAAAATGAATTCACGATTATTCGCCGTGGTAAGAAAAAATACTTTATGGTTAATTACAAATAACATATTTAAACATGATCGCCATCCTTTGAATGAATGTTTCAAGGGATGGCGATCTTTTCTATTGAGTAGTAGATGAATGAATGGAAAAAGTAAAGTCTCACTGTTTTAAAGAACTACTAATTCATATGAATGTGAAAGTAGTTTTAAAAAGCAGTGCTAAAAATAGTTTGATAGTACGATAGATTTTTAAGATTTAGTATCCAATATATATAAAGAAAAGTCTGAGACATTCATGGATGTCCCAGACTTAAAACCAATATGAAATATTAACTTAAATAGCTTACCTTATATTTAATTAAAAGGTGACGAACTTTCACTTTCAGAACTATCATTGTTATTCGATGATTTTTGTTCTTTTAATGTTACTTTTATATTTTGTTCTTTACCATTACGTTCTACAGTTAAATTCACTGTATCACCGGGTTTTTTATTTGCATAAAGATAGGAGCGAACATCTGTATCTTCTTTCACTTTTTTGTCATCAATTTGTGTAATGATGTCTCCTTCTTTAAGACCATTGTTTCCTTCAACTTTAGCGATATATACGCCATCTTTACGTGACGTTTTCAGTTGGTCTTTATACTGTTCTGGAATTTCACTTACGTTAAGTAAACCAATGCCGATAGAAGGACGTTCTATTTTACCATTTTCTACAAGTTCTTTAATAGTTACTTTTACTTCGTTACTAGGTATTGCAAAGCCGATACCTTCAACTTGTTCACTTGCAATCTTCATCGAATTAATACCAACAAGGTTACCGTTGATATCTACCAATGCACCACCTGAATTACCAGGGTTAATTGCCGCATCAGTTTGAAGTACATTTACTTTATTAGATCCAGCGGATGTTTGTGTGTCAATCGTACGTTCACTCGCAGAGATAATGCCTGATGTTACAGAATTAGCAAACTCTAAGCCTAAAGGGTTACCCATCGCAAAAACACTATCTCCGGTTTTTACTTTTGAAGAATTAGCAAAGTCAATGGCTTTGGTACCTTTGCTATCATTTATTTTGAGTACGGCCATATCTGTTAACGCATCTTTACCGATTAATTTAGCATCGACTTGTTTAGAATTATGCAATTGTACTTTAATCTCACTCGCACCATCAATGACATGGTTATTGGTTACAATATAAGCAGAACCATTATTTTTTTGATAAATGACACCTGAGCCAACGCCAGCTTCTTGTGATTTATTTGATTTACCTTTTAAAAGGTCATTTAAATTTTGTGCTTTCTGCATATTGATTACACCAACAATAGCAGGGGAAACGTCATTAATCATTTGATTAACTGAATCATATTTATCGCTTTTACCATCTAAGGTATTTCCACCGCTATTATGATTAGAAGCTTCGTTCACATCGGAACCACCATTATCAAGTACCGTGCTTTCCATAAGTCTTCCCACTCCTAGAACAATTAAGGCACCGATAATGCCTGCAACTAAGGCAACAATTATGGTTTTAAACCACGGGAATTTAGGTTTGAATCTCTTTTTTGATGGCT
Source organism: Staphylococcus sp. LKG4-2 (assembly GCF_050955665.1). Taxonomy (NCBI): domain Bacteria; kingdom Bacillati; phylum Bacillota; class Bacilli; order Caryophanales; family Staphylococcaceae; genus Staphylococcus; species Staphylococcus sp. LKG4-2. The sequence continues at coordinate 1,301,653 of NZ_CP194532.1, forward strand.
GAGTCGTTTGTGTTGGTTGCTGATTTGTATTATTTTCATTGTTAAATTCTGACATATGCTACCTCCGATAATTACTCTATATCCTATTATGAAAGTTTTATACAACTTTTTCTAGTATATCACTATACGACTTTAGACTGAAATATAAATCTCCTTGTTCATAATAAGACTAAGTGATAAAATCAATAAGTAAATATTAGCAAAACGAAGTAGGTGCGAAGATGTATAAATTTATAAGTGGTCTATTGGAATTGATCATACTGAAAATAAGTAAATCATTAGAAGTTCAAGGAAAAGAAAATATTCCGCAACTTCATAGATATGTTGTGACATGTACTCATGAAAGCTATAATGAAGTGATTATGTTAGGAACTGCAATTTATCCAAATCAAATTCATTATATGGCGAAGAAAGAATTGTTTAATAACAAATGGTTTGGCAAGTTTTTATCTTCTCTTAATGCGTTTCCAGTCGATAGAGAAAATCCGGGACCGAGTACACTAAAAAAACCCATTAAGTTATTAAAAGAAAATAAAACAGTTGGTATTTTTCCAACAGGGCATCGTATGAAATATGATGAAGGTGCACCAATGAAAAGGGGTGCAGTAACGATTGCTTTAATGGCGCAAGCCCCAATATTACCAGCAGCATATGTGGGTCCTAAAAAAATCAAAGGTTTAGTTACTGGGAAAGCCATTATTAAATTTGGTGAACCGATTGAAACTAAAAATTTACCAAAAACAATGAAACGTAATGAAAAACTAGAATATTTAACAAAAGAATTAGAAAGAAAAACAATACAATTACAATCGGAATTAAATGATTATGTAAAAAATAATAATTAATATTCAATTTTTTTGAAATAGTAAGACTATTATATTTTTATACGTAATTTTTAAATTATGTGTTATTATGTAATTGTACAATGACAGCGAGTAAATCGTTTACATACACCACGTGGACTATACTGTGCATGTGGTGTTTTTATATGTAATTAACTATTTGAAATGGGGAATTGTTATGTTTAGTTTCTTTCAAAGACTAGGTAGATCTCTTATGCTACCGGTTGCAGTTTTACCAGCAGCAGCAATCATAATAGGTATCGGTAACGCATTATTGGCATTGGGGATATTACCGACAGTAGCTGCATTCTTTTCTTCTGCAGGTTCTACGATACTTGAGCAACTTGGTATCCTCTTTGCTATTGGGGTAGCATTAGGTATGGCTAAGAAAAATGATGGGGCTGTAGCACTTGCGGCAGCTGTAGGTTTCTTTTTAACGACAGTAGTATTGAGTCCAGAAAAATTGGCGCCGTTACTGGGGGTTAAAGAGACGGGTGTGGATGCAGCATTTGAACAAATGAATAATTCAAATGTTTTTATCGGCTTAATTATTGGTTTAATTGCAGCATATACCTACAATAAATTCAGTAAAACAGAATTACCAATAGCTTTATCCTTCTTTAGTGGTAAGCGATTAGTACCGATTTTAACAGCTTTTTTTAGTATTATTTTGGCTGTAATCATGTTATTTGTTTGGCCGTTCATTTTTTCAGCAATCGTTATATTTGGGACATGGATTTTAGACTTAGGCCCTGTAGGTGCATTCTTGTATGGTTTCTTCAACCGTTTGTTAATTCCGACAGGTTTACATCACGCTTTAAACTCAGTATTTTGGTTTGATTTAGCAGGTATAAATGATATTGCAAAATTCCAAACTGGCGATGGTGCAGTTCATGGTGTTACAGGACGATACATGGCTGGGTTTTTCCCAGTTATGATGTTTGGTATTCCAGCAGCAGCTTTAGCTATGTATCATACTGCAGAATCAAAACAGAAAAAACGTGTATATGGTTTAATGTTTGGTGGCGCAATTTCAGCATTTTTTGTAGGTGTTACCGAACCTATTGAATTTTCATTTATGTTTGTTGCACCAATACTTTTTGTTATCCATGCATTATTAACGGGTTTATCTATGTTTATAGCAGCACTATTTCACTGGACAGCTGGATTTTCATTTAGTGCAGGATTAATTGACTATGTCTTGTCATTAATCAATCCAGTATCTAATCAACCTTATATGCTACTTGTACAAGGCTTAGTATTCTTTGTTATTTATTATGTTGTATTTAGACTTGCTATAAAAGTACTGAAATTAAACACACCAGGACGTGGCGATAATTTACTTCCTGATCCAACATCAGATGAAGCTACAACAGGTGATGTTGATGAAAATGAAACACAAACTAAATCGACAAATAAATATTCGCAACCAGCTAAACAAATTTTAGAAGGTCTTGGCGGCAAGGAAAATATTATGTCATTAACAAACTGTGCAACACGTTTACGAATGGAATTGCATGATAATAGCGTAATTGATGAAGCTAAAATTAAAGGCGCAGGTGCTGTAGGTGTTACACAAAGTGGTAAACATAATACACAGGTCATTATTGGTACGCAGGTACAGCAAATCGCTGATGAAATAGAAGTACAAATGGAAAATTAAATATAATGCTTGATAAGTCTGAGACATCCATCATTGTCTCAGACTTTTTAATCGCTTCATTATTGGAAAAGGAAAAATTTAAATAATTTAAAAATTTTATCTTTGACCGCTTTTATTTTCACATGATTTATCTTGAAAATACATTGCTCTTTTCATAGTAAGATAGTAAGATATACTAGTATCAGAATTTTCTGATTAAAGGAGAGTTGGTATAATGAAGTCGGTATTATTTGATGTTGATGGTGTTTTTTTAAGTGAAGAAAGGTGTTTTGATGTATCTGCACTAACTGTTTATGAAATCCTGATGAGTGAGTCATACATAGGTTTAGATACAACTGTACAGTTTGAAAATTTAAGTGATGCAAAAATCTCTGAAATAAGAGCTATTGTTTTTTATCATGATGAAATATTAACTAAATTAAAATCGTTAGGCTTAAATTCCAATTGGGATATGTTGTTTGTCGTTTTGGCAATCCATTTTATTGAAATTTGTAAGACATTGCCTTCTGAAGATGTCAATCGCGTGCTCGATTCTAATCAATTTGGACAAGAGACGTTTCAGTGGATAGGTGAAAAAATTGAAAGTGTTTCTTTAGATTTTACATTGCCACTATCATTCCTAGATGGTGTAACAGCAGGTAAGGAAAATATTTATCAAGATTTAATACATTATGCGAGTGAACAATTAAATACGACAAAAACAGCCGTATTTGAACTGAAAAGTCCGTTCTGGATGCTTGCACAAGAAGTTTATCAAGAATGGTATTTAGGACATCAACTTTTCAACGAGATAGAAAAGAAAGAAAACCGGTCTGACTTTAAACATGGCTATATATATAATGAAGTCGTGTTACGACCTGTATCAGAGATTAAGCAATTATTAGCAGATTTAAAGTCGGCAAATTATCATATTGCCATAGCAACTGGCAGACCGAGAACTGAAACAATTGTGCCTTTTGAAACAATAGGTATTAAGTCTTACTTTGATGAAGTACATATTGTAACTGCCAGTGAAGTTTTAATTGCAGAAGATTTATATCCAGAATTAAAGCCTTTAGGTAAGCCTAATCCATTTAGCTATTTAGCGACATTGGAAGGGAACCATCAAGATAAATATAGACACTATGCTACTAATCAAGAAAATCGTGTAGACAAAGATGAAGTCTTTGTTGTTGGCGATTCTTTAGCAGATTTATTGAGTGCGAAAAAGATAGGAGCAACATTTATCGGACCGTTAACAGGTTTGAAAGGTATACATGCACGTGATGAATTAGTAGATTATGGTGCTGATTATATTGTCGATCATGTAGGTGAGATTAGAAATATTTTATTGTAAAAATAACCTGTTACAATCGTATATTAGATAAAAAAGCAGCTTAACCCTTCGCTTTATAAGGATTAAGCTGCTTTTATTATTTATTTAAATAATATAATTTGCATCTGGTTCTATTTCAAGTTCAACGCTTCTAATTAAATTGAAACCTTCAATTTCATATAAGCCATCTATAACATCATCAGTAACTGGATGATCAATAGATAAAATCATTAATGCGTTACCACCTTGATTAATACGACCAAGGTGCATAGAAGCAATATTAATGCCATATTCCCCTAGAATTTGACCAGTACGACCTACAATACCTGGTCTATCATTATGATTGATGACAAGCTGATGGCGCTCTGGTTTAAAGTCAACGGGATAGTCATTGATTCTTACTATTCTAGGGCCGTATCCATTTAATACTGTAGCACCTATTTTAATTTGTGTATCTTTGTTTATAAGGGTTAATTCAATATAGTTACTAAACCCACGATGTTTTGCATTTTTTTCAATATTATAAGACACACCTTGTTCATTAAGAAGTACGAGTGCATTAATTAAGTTTACACGCTCTGCTAGATCTTGTTTTAATACACCTGATACGAGCGTACGCGTAAGTAAACTTGTGTCATCTAGAGCAATGTCGCCTTCATATTTAATATGCAATTCACGGGGTGCTTTTTCAAGCAATTGTATACCAACTTCACCAGTAAGTTGACTTAATTCAATATATGGTTTTAATTCATCATTAATTTCACTATAAGTCATTTTCGGTGCATTAATCGCATTGAATACATTACCATTTTCAAATATATCAACAATTTCGTTTGCTACTGATACTGCAACTTTTTCTTGTGCCTCCACAGTTGAAGCTCCAAGGTGTGGCGTTACAATAATTTTTTCATGATTTACAAGAGGGGATTCCGTTGCTGGCTCACTTTCAAATACGTCTATTGCCGCACTTTGTATTTGATTTTGATTAAGCGCATCAACCAAAGCGGCTTCATCAATAATACCACCACGTGCTACATTTATAATTTGCAAATTTGGTTTAGCTTTCTCGAAAAATGCTTTACCTACAATGCCTTTTGTTTTTGGTGTAAGTGGCGTGTGAACTGTAACGAAATCTGATTGCTCTGCAATTTCTTCGACAGTAGCTCGAGTGACATTCAATTCTTTCGCTTTATCTTCAGAAAGATAAGGATCAAATGCTAAAATGTGCATCCCAAAGCTTTGTGCACGTTTAGCGACACCCAAACCAATTCTACCGGCACCAATGACGCCAAGCGTTTTATTGTAAAGTTCAGTTCCGCGATATGTCTTACGATCCCACTTGCCGTCTTTCAACGATTGATGTGCCTGAGGAATATTACGAGCCATGGATAAAATCATTGCCATTGAATGTTCTGTTGCAGAAATTGTATTACCATCAGGTGCGTTAATAACAATCACACCATGTTTTGTCGCTGCATCGACATCGATGTTATCTACACCAACACCGGCTCTCGCAATCACTTTTAAATTTGGGGCAGCTTCAATGATTGCCTCAGTTACTTGCGTTTGACTACGAACGATAAGTGCTTGATAATCTGCAATTTGATTAATAAGTTCTGCTTCATCTAACTCTGTATCGATGACAACTTCAAAATCATTGTGATCGATTAAGCTTTTTAAACCTTCTGGTGAGATTGGATCTGATACTAAAATTTTATACATATGCTTTGATAACCTCCGTATACTGAGTAATGGCTGTGCCAATATAAGATTGATTTCTATATTCTGTTAAGAGAATTTCTAAAGCTGATACGACTTGTAATATATCGAAAGGTGAGATTTGCCCCATATGACCAATGCGTAAAATTTCTCCTTTTAAATGGCCTTGACCGCCTGCAATGGTGATGGCGAAGCGTTTTTTTAGTTCTGTTTTAATATAATTTAATTCTTCTTTTGAATTCGGTATAAAGGCAGTAACGGTAGGAGAAGCATAAGCTTCGTCTACAAGAAGATTTAAATCCAAAGCGGTTAACGCTTGTCTTAACGCATCGCGAATAGCGTAATGACGACGTATAACTTGTTCAAATCCTTCTTCATTTACTAATTGTGCATAAGCATTGACCCCTCTAAACAGTGAAACATTCGGCGTAAAGGGTGTTGAATGTTCAGCTTGTGATTTTAGATATTTATTTAAATCTAAATAGAAACGTGGTGTAGTGACCTCGGCAAATCTAGCTTTCGCACGATCATTATATGCGACAAATGCCAATCCTGGTGGTAACATAATTGCTTTTTGACTTCCTGAAATAAGTACATCAATTTGATCTCGTTCTAAATCCACATCAACAGCACCAATACAGCTTACACCGTCGACTACGTAAAAAATGGATGGATCATAATTTTTTAAAGCATGACCTAATTCATTCACAGGATGTAAGACGGCGGTTGATGTTTCACAATATTGACTGTAGACAGCTGTGACTTGTCTATTCAAAGATTTTAAGAAATCTATAAAATCGGGTACATTGACAGCTTTACCCCATTCGACTTCAAAAATATGTACATTTTCATAATAGGATTCAGCAATTTGTTTAAAGCGATTACCGAATGCACCGGAAACAATAATCACAATATCATCTTCTGGGTTAGCTAGGTTTAGCATACTTGCTTCAAGAGAACTTGTACCGCTTGAAGTTAAGATGATGACATCGTTTTTAGCACCAAAGATAGGTTTTAGTGCGCGAAATGCTTCCTCCGCTATTGATTCAAAATCACTTGATCGGTGTCCAACCATAGGTAATTGTGTTGCGTTTAATATTTGTTCTGGTACTGGTGTAGGTCCTGGTGTAAGTAACAATGGATGATAATATTTCATGACTAATTCCCCCAATGCTTAAGATTATACAAGTTTATCAAATTTTCAGAAAATAAAAAAGCTTTTAGTTAGAAAAAAGGGCGAAATAGAATCAATCTAAAAATAATGTAAGGGTATTCATTGTTAATTTAATCATATTCCGTCACATATAAATTTTTTTGAAATTATTTTATTTTTGGTACTATTTTTACTTCAACGTTTCCTCTCAAGGAATTAGAAATCATGCAATTGTTGTCTGCAACCTTTAACAATTTAGGGAGTTTCTTAGTTAAATTATCTTTTTGTTCTTGAGATACATAAATTTCTGGATAGTGTACGATATTATCCATGCGAAACTTTGCATTTTCAAAAATAGCTGTACCAATCGATGATTGAGCGATTTTAATATCTGTGAAACCAGAACGTTCCAAAGCAGCTGCTAATGAAATGATATAGCAAGAAGAAGCAGCAGAAACAAGCAATTCATCTGGATTAGTTCCTGTACCATTACCCCCTAAACCCGATGGAATAGAAATTTGCTCTTCTAAAATATCGCCTTGTAAGTTGCCGACTGTGTCACGACCACCATTCCAATTTGTTTGTACTTTAAATTCATGTTGGACCATATCGATTGACCTCCTGATTAAATGTGATAACTTAAGTTTAGTTGAAATTGAGAGATAAAGAAAGTAGGGGGGAAGGTTTGCAAGATAACAAATTTAATCGCCAACAATTTGTATTAGTTGCACATCGCGGATTGGCTACTAAGTATCCAGAAAATACACGCATCGCGTTGGAAGTTGCCTTAACTAGCAATATAGATATGTTGGAAATAGATATACATAGAACAATAGATAATCATCTTGTAGTCATTCATGATAAGACGATAGACCGTACATCTAATGGCAAAGGAAAAGTAAAGGCGTATACATTAGAAGCTTTGCGACAATTTGACTTTGGCATATATAAAGACGAGGCATTTAAAGGGCAAATAATCATGAAGTTAGATGATGTCTTAGCAATGGTTAAAGAAGCCCCTCAAAAATTATTGATAGAACTCAAATACCCTAAATTATATCCAAATATAGAAATAGAACTTCTCAATAAATTGGAGGCATATGAAATGCCTAAAGAAAAGGTGATTATTCAATCATTTGATCAACAAGTGATTCAAAAAATACATAACTTAAAGAAGGGGTATAAGTTAGGTGTTTTAATTAGTAAGAAAAAATATTGGTACAGGTTACCTAAATTTAAACAAATCAGTAAATACGCACAGTATATCAATCCACAGTTTTCATTAGTGAATGAAACATTTTTAAAAAGAGCAAATAAGAACGGATTAATGGTGATGCCGTATACAGTAAATGACTCTGAAACGGCCAACAGACTCATAACGTTAGGAGTTCATGGGTTAATATCAGATAATCCAGAAACACTTATAAATTAATTTAAAACTGAAATGAAACAGTTTGTATAAAGTTATTTATATTAGTATTAAATTAGACATAAAAGTGGCCGAGACAGCAATGTATGTCTCGGCGCTTTTATGCCTTTGAAAAGGAATAGTAAGATATATGAATGAGCAAAAGAAAAGCTCACTTTCTTTTAATTTTGTGGATACGTGGGATATAACAACTATACAGTTGTTATATTAAAAATCATTACTTTTAATGTATATTTTAACTCGTAGCTAACTAACGAATGTGTGATAAATCATTATCATGGTGATTTATCCAGTTCTTTTTTAGTAATCCCATTACAAAACAATCACTGTATTCGCCTCTAGTATAAAAGTGTTCTTGTAAGGTACCTTCGATAGTGAAGTTTTGACTTTTATAAATATGGACAGCTTTTTCATTGTTTACATCTACAAACAAATATATTTTATGTAAATTTAGTACAAGAAATGCATAATCAATGGCCATTTTAAAGGCATTCTTAGCAAAGCCTTTACCACTGAATTTTGGATCAACAATGATTTGAATCTCACAGTTACTATGTATAAAATTAATTTCTACTAATTCTACAACACCAATTCGTATATGGTCGTGTTCGATAATGAATCGGCGTTCTGATTCATCTAAGATATGTTTTTTATATAAAGATTGAAGCTCACTTAATGATTGATAGGGTTCTTCAAACCAATATGACATAATAGAATATTCATTATTTAAGTGATGAACGAAATCTAAATCTGTTTCTTCTAATGCTCTAATAATCAAGATTAACACTCCTCTATACTTATAGCATACGAAATGTCAGAAGGTTTGTAAATTAAGACGTTACATATAATAGGGGTGTATGTCAGTTTGTATTAAAAACCAAAATAAAAAAAACCAAGAAATCCGTAAAGGACTTCTTGGTTGAAAAGACAATGTTTATCTTGAGTAGTACTCAACGATAAGTTGTTCATTGATTTCAGCAGGTAATTCACTACGTTCTGGAACGCGGATATATTTACCTTTTAAGTTATCTGCATCAAACTCTAAGTAGTCTGGTACGAAATTGTTAATTTCAACTGATTCAGCAATGATATCTAATTTTAAAGATTTTTCACGAACTGAGATTTCTTGACCAGGTTTTAAAGTGTATGATGGAATATCAACACGTTTGCCATCTACTTCGATGTGACCGTGGTTAACGATTTGACGAGCTTGACGACGTGTACGTGCTAAACCTAATGAATATACAACTGCATCTAAACGAGCAGCTAATAATTGCATGAAGTTTTCACCGTGGACACCATGTTGGTTACCAGCGATTTCAAATGTGTTACGGAATTGTCTTTCAGTCATTCCATATAAGTAACGTAATTTTTGTTTTTCACGTAATTGTAATGCATATTCTGATAATTTTTTACGTTGGTTAGGACCGTGTTGACCTGGTGCATAAGGACGTTTTTCTAATTCCTTACCAGTACCACTTAATGAGATACCTAAACGACGTGATTTTTTCCAGTTTGAACCTCTAAATCGAGCCATAATAAGACTCCTCCTTTTTCTCTTTTGTTTGTTATGAAAAAACAAAAAAGAGTGTTGCATGCTTACTTGGATATATTGTTTTATGTGTCCTCGCCTCATAGCAACGGTTACACGGCACGTCCGCGTTGGGAACAACATAGAGCCAACTAATACGCAACTGCTAATTTCGTTTATTCACACAAAGTACATTGTAACATGTTATCGGTTGCTGTCAATAGTCTTTTCGACTTTGTCCATATTCAAGTTGCGATGGAATTATGATATTTGCTTTTCAATACGAGCAACAATTTGTTCTAGGCCATTTTTGTCTACATCAGTAAATCTACTTGTAATAGGCGCATCGATATCTAATACACCAATAATTTGGTTATTTTTACGAAGTGGAACAACAATTTCAGATTTGCTATTCGCATCACAAGCAATGTGACCTGGAAATGCATTCACATCATCTACAAGTTGTGTTTGTTCTTCAGAAACAGCAGTACCGCATACACCTTTGCCGATTGCGATATGAACACATGCAGGATGACCTTGGAATGGTCCTAAAATTAATGCTTCGTTTTCAATAAGATAAAATCCAACCCAGTTAATTTGATCAATCGAATCATTTAGTAGCGCGGATACATTACTCAGTATAGCAATTAAATTCGACTCATCTTCTATTAAACTACTCACTTGTTTTTCCAATAAATTATAGTTTGTTTCTTTAACTTCCGTCATTAGACAACCTCACTTTTTACTTTTCATTTAGTATAAAGACTGTTTTAATAGTAATCAATCAATTGATTTGAAAAGGGTTAGATAATAAATAACCTAATACATATTATTATTAGAGATCATTTTAAATAAAATAAAAAATATTCACATGAATTAATCCATTTTCTCTTTTAATGCATAGGTAACTTACGTTATAATAAACAGTGATAAAATAGGAGGAGAAAACATATGGTGTTGTATATCGTTTTAGCAATTATATTCATTATACTCATTATTGTTGGTGTATTGTTCTATATGCGTTCAAATAAAAGCCAAATGATAGAAAAGGCTGAAGAACGAAAGCATAAAGTTGAACAATTACCATACGATGAAAGTTTATCTCAATTAACAGAATTTAACTTAACAGGTGAGACAAAATCAACGTATGATAGATTGAAACAATCATCGTTAGATAGTAAAAATCAGTATTTATTACCGGTAGAAGAAAAGATTCATGATGCAGAGGGCTTGCTTGATAAATTTAAGTTTTCACAAGCTCAAACTGAAGTGGATGAAGCGCATGAAATGATGGATCAATATGAAGCGAACTATAATGAGCTCACTACACAAGTAGAAGAGATTATAGGACTACATAAACAAAGTGACCATTTATATAATGAATGTAAAACGGATTACCGCGAAATGAAGCGTGATGTGTTAGCAAACAGACATCAATTCGGCGAAGCAGCTTCACCGCTTGAACAAGAAATCGAATCTTTTGTTCCAGAAATGGAAACTTATGAAACGCTTAAATCAGAAGGTAATTTCAATCAAGCACATGACCATATCAAAACTTTAAATGATGACATGAATTATTTAAAAACAGATATGGATGAAATTCCAGATTTAATAAAAGAAGCACAAAAAGAATTGCCCGGCCAATTCCAAGACATTAAATATGGTTGTAGAGACTTGAAAGTAGAAGGCTACGACTTAGATCATGTCAAAATTGATAGCACGCTTCAAACATTAAAAACGGAGTTAAGCTTTGTAGAGCCAATGATAAGCAGATTAGAACTTGATGAAGCAAATGAAAAATTAAACAGCATTAATGACCGATTAGATGAAATGTACGAACTAATCGAGCTTGAAGTTAAAGCTAAAAATGATGTTGAAGAAACAAAAGAAGTTATTACAGATAATTTATTTAGAGCAAAAGAAATGAACTATACATTACAAACTGAAATTGAATATGTGCGCGAAAATTATTATATAAATGAAAGTGACGTACAAAATGTAAGACAGTTTGAAAATGAAATTCAAAATATGATTTCAGTATATGATGAAATTTTACGTGAAATGGCGAAATCTGCAGTGCGTTATAGTGAAGTGCAAGACAACTTGAAATATATCGAAGAACATGTAGCTGTTATTAATGAAAAACAAGAAAAATTACAAAATCATTTAATTCAATTGCGTGAAGATGAGGCAGAAGCTGAAGAAAATATTTTACGAGTACAAAGTAAAAAAGAAGAAGTATATAGAAAATTACTTGCTTCTAATTTACCAAGTGTACCGGAACGTTTTATCATTATGAAAAATGAAATTGATTATGAAGTAAGAGAAGTTAACAAGAAATTTAGTGTACGTCCAATTCATGTCAAACAGTTAAAAGATAAAGTATCTAAAGTCGTCCTACAAATGAATAAATTTGATGATGAAGCTACAGATGTACTTGTTAATGCAGTTTATGCAGAAAAACTAATTGAATATGGCAATCGTTATCGTAAAGATAGTTCAAATATTGATAAAAGTCTTAATGAAGCAGAACGCTTATTTAAGAATAATAGGTATAAACGTTCAATTGAAATTTCTGAACAAGCATTGGAACGCGTTGAGCCTGGTATTACAAAACAAATAGAATCAAAAGTTATTGGTTAATATTAAACACATTACGCATAACTATAGATTAGAAAAGACTCGAGACACTGATTGTCTCGAGTCTTTTTTGCAATCGTTGATTCGAATGAGGATTGTTAATTTAAAAAAACGGACAGTCGATACATAGCGTTTTATTTGTAATGCATGTTCATCGATTTGAATACGTGAAGTGTGCATTGAATGTGAATTGATTTTTATTTAATCCCATGATGAACAAGCTAGTATCGTAAATTATTTAACAATTATATGATTTATGTCTCAGTCTCTTTTCTTTTTAGTAAAAGCGAGTATAATGCTAACAGTGTAAGTTTTAATCGGATAGTTAAAACATATGAAAATGTATTTAAGTGCGTATATTCAATCTAATTTAGTTATAAAATGTATTAATGTTAAATCATTAAAATGAATAGGTGGAGCGCATGCATATATTCTGTTAAATGAAATGTTTATATGTAGCATATTCCGATTAAGATATAAAATTTTAAAAGCCGACGCTTTTCGGAGTTCAAATAAACTACAAGAAAAAATTGGAGTGAAAACATTGATATACCTTGATAACGCTGCAACAACGAAGCCTAATCAAGATGTGTTAGATACTTTTATTAAAGTGAATCAATCACTATATTTTAATCCTAATAGTCCACATCAAGCAGGTTTACAAGCAGAACAATTATTACAACAATCAAAACGACAAATTAAAGACTTATTTAATTTAGATAATACATTTGATATTATTTATACAAGTGGTGCTACTGAATCAAATAATATAGCACTTAAAGGTATTGCTTATAAGAAAAAGAATTTCGCCAATGAAATTATCACTTCATTATTAGAACATCCCTCCGTTTTAGAAGTGGTTCGTTCACTAGAGGACGAAGGATTTATTGTGAAGTATGTCGATGTAACAGATGAAGGTCGAATAGATTTGAATCACCTTCAAACATTAATGTCAGATAATGTAGGACTTGTTACATGTATGCATGTCAACAATATAATGGGTCAAATACAACCGATTGCCGATATAGCAGAGATTGTTCATCAATATCCTAAAGCACATTTACATGTTGATGCAGTACAAGCTATTGGGAAAACACCACTCATATTTGAAGGTGTAGATACACTTAGTCTAAGCGGACATAAATTTAATGGTTTGAAAGGCCAAGGCATTTTATTTGTTCGAAATATACATCAGTTAGAACCAATTGTTCATGGTGGTGGACAAGAATTTGGTGTGAGAAGTGGGACGGTTAACTTACCGATGGATATTGCTATCGTTAAAGCGATGAAATCAGCAGTTAATCATACACAGGATTTAAATAGTCGGTTAAGCGAATTTAATAATGAATTACGCCAATATTTGGTTGCATTTCGTGGTGTTGAGGTTAATTCACCTAAGGGTGCTGCTGCTCATATTTTAAATGTTGGGTTGGCAGGTGTTAAAGGTGAAGTATTGGTGAATGCATTCTCTAAAAATGACATCATGTTATCAACGACGAGTGCTTGTTCTTCGAAAAAAGCAAGTCTTAATGAAGTTTTGTTAGCAATGGGTATTCCAACGAAGCAAATTGAAGGTAGTATCCGTATTTCTATGGATAGCTATACTACTGAAGCAGATATTGAAACATTCAAGGAAAAATTCAAATTAGTATATGAAGAAGTGAAGGAGTTGTTAGTATGATTTATGATCACATATTAGTGAGGTACGGTGAGCTTACTTTAAAAGGCGCCAACCGTAAAATATTTGTGAACAAATTACGTTCTAATGTAAAGCTTGCATTAATGCCGTTACAAGGTTATACAGTAAAGGCAAATAGAGACAGAATGTATATTGAATTAGACGAAGGCGCAGATATTGAAGAAATGTGTAATCGACTAAAAAAAGTCTTCGGTATTTATTCTATCAGTCCCGTATTAAAAATTGAAAAGACAGTAGAAGCGGTTAATGAATTAGCGGTGCGCTTTGCTAAGGAATATGCAGATGGTGATACATTTAAAATTGATGTAAAACGTTCAGATAAAAACTTTCCATATGATACGTATGCATTGCAACGCACGGTCGGTGGCGCTGTTTTAGATGCTACGAACCATTTATCAGTCGATGTGCATAACCCAGATCACAACATTAAAGTAGAAGTACGTTTAGATGCAATCTATATGTACGATCAAGTGATTGAAGGTTCAGGTGGATTACCAGTAGGTACGGGTGGTAAGACATTGCTTATGCTATCCGGCGGTATTGATTCACCTGTTGCAGGTATAGAAGTTATGCGCAGAGGTGTTACAGTAGAAGCGATTCATTTTCATAGTCCGCCATTTACAAGTGAAAAAGCGAAAGAAAAGGTTATTGAATTAACACGCATTTTATCTGGACATGTAGGACCCATAAAATTGCATATTGTTCCTTTTACAGATTTACAAAAACAAGTTAATAAAGTTGTACATGAACGCTATACAATGACTTCAACAAGACGCATGATGATGCGCGTTGCGGATAAAGTTGTTCATGATATTGATGCCCATGCGATAGTAAATGGTGAAAATTTAGGTCAAGTGGCAAGTCAAACGCTAAAAAGTATGTATGCTATTAACCATGTCACTTCTACACCAGTACTTCGCCCGTTATTAACGTTAGATAAAGAAGATATTGTAAAAAAAGCGAAAGAAATTGGAACGTTTGATGTGTCTATTCAACCTTATGAAGATTGTTGCACAATCTTCACGCCAAAAAATCCTATAACTGAACCAGATATTGAAAAAGTAGAAAAATATGAAATTGGTTATGATTTTGAACCATTAGTACAACAAGCTGTAGATGGTATTGAAACATTGCTTATTACTAGTGATTACCAAAGTGAAAAAGATACAGCAACACAAGCACTAGCTGACGATTTATTTTAATATATTAAAGTATCATGGAATATATATTTTTTAATAAATAAAGGGGTTGGTTAAATGTTAGAGTGGGATGTTTCAATTGTAATCATCATTATTCTTCTTGGATTTTTGGCTGCATTTATTGATGCAGTTGTAGGCGGTGGTGGTTTAATATCAATACCTGCATTGCTTGCAGTTGGTATGCCACCATCCACAGCATTAGGAACAAATAAATTAGCAAGTGCATTCGGTTCTTTGACAAGTGCATTTCGCTTTTTGCGTTCTGGCAATGTAGATTTGAAAATTGTTGGTAAATTATTTCCATTTGTATTTGTATTCGCTATTGGTGGCGCCAGTATCGCCACATTCTTACCTTCAGAGCTCTTAAAACCAGTTGTTATTGTTATACTAACCATTGTGATGATTTACACGATTATGAAAAAAGATTGGGGTAACGTCCGTACCTTTACCAAATTAACTTTTGGGAAAGCAATACTATTTGCTTTACTCATGTGTTTAATAGGCTTTTATGATGGCTTTTTAGGTGGCGGAACGGGTTCTTTTATGCTCTTTATTTTACTAATGTTTGGTTTTGATTTTTTAGGCGCGGCAGGTAATGCGAAAGTGTTAAACTTTGCCTCCAATTTAGGTGCACTCCTCTTATTTATATGCTTAGGCCAAGTGGATTATTTTTATGGCTTGATTATGGCTGTAAGTATGATATGTGGTTCTTATGTAGGTGCTATGTTTGCTATAAAAAAAGGTGTGGGCTACGTCAAAGTATTATTTATAGTCGTGACTGCAATATTAATCTTGAAAAATGCTTATGATTATTTAATACAAATCATATAGCTATCAATTAGTACAGTATATAAAATCTGTTATAAATACATAAGTCTCATTTTTGTAGTAGTTTTGAGTCAAACACGTGATTGGATTTTAACAGAAAGTGTTTATCAATAAGTAACAGTATGGTCTAAAGTAAATGATGAATTGTTGAGAGCATAGTAAGAAATCAAAATGGATTGATTTCTTACTATGCTCTCTTTATTAATCTTATTTAAGGTATACATTTAGGATTTAATTGTGTTTAAATGAAGAAGGAATCAATAGAAAATATATGGGAGTGACGATGAATGTCGAAAAAGCGTATTATCGCCTTAATACTTGCAGTTGTGATCGTTCTAGGTGGTATAATAATGAGTTCTATTTCAGCTGTTGTTTCATCTTTATTTAGTGAATCAACTACATCTGATACGAATCCTTTTACAGAGAAAGTAGAAAAAGAAGGTAATTCCAGCAAACGTATCGCTCATCTAACATTAAATGGTGAAATTACTGAAGGTACTGGTGGTGGCCTGTTCGGTGGTGAAGGATATAACCATGAAGCATTTTTAAAACAGTTGGATAATGTGAAAAAAGATGATTCTATAAAAGGTGTGCTGTTAACGGTCAATACACCCGGTGGCGGTACATATCCAAGTGATGAAATTTATGAAAAGATAAAAGAAATTAAACAAAAACATAAAAAGATTTATGTACATATGGATAGCATGGCTGCGTCAGGTGGATATTATATTTCAGCACCTGCAGATAAGATTTATGCAGGTCCACAAACAATGACTGGTTCAATCGGAGTGATTATGTCTAGTATCGATTACTCCGGATTACAAAAGAATTTAGGTATCAAACAAAACGTAATCAAATCAGGTGAACATAAAGATATTTTAAGCAGTTCAAGAGAAATGACAAGCGAAGAAAGAGATATCTTACAATCTGTTTTAGATGATAGCTTCAATAGATTTGTTAATATTGTAAAAGACGGTCGAGATATGCCAGAAAGTAAAGTTAGAAAGCTGGCAGATGGTCGAATTTATAGCGCGCAACAAGCGAAAAGTAATGGTCTGATTGACGAAATTGGTTACGAAGATCAAACTGTCAAAGCATTGAAAAAAGATATTAATGCTAAGGACGCAGAAGTGTTTGATTATAGCACAGACGGTGGTTGGTTCTCATCAATGTATAATGTGAAATCAAGCATTTCTCAGTTTACAAATGAAATCAAAGATGTGAAATCAATCATTACAAATGATACTAAAACTGAACCTATGTATCTTTACGAGGGTTAGGTGAAATTATGGAAAACATACAAGACAGTGTTTCAGAATATACAAAAGATAGTGCACAAAAAATAGATACAGATGCACTGTATCATGAACAAATGTTAAAAGCTTTATATGCTGGTTTTGGTATTAGGTTTTGTGCTTTCATAATAGATTTGTTAATCATTTTCGGAGTACATAGTTTGATCTTAAAACCGATTTATCATTTCACAAATTTAGATTCAGCAAAACTATGGATTGATTATTTTAGTGTGGGTCATCTGTTGGATGCATTAGTATTTTATTTGTATTTTGTATTAATGACAAAATATTTTAAACAAACACTTGGTAAAATGATTTGCAATATCAGAGTAGAGCGCATGGACAGACAACAGCTAACGTGGACAGATGTACTGTTTAGAGAATGGATTGGACGTATTATTAGCGGTGTATTTGCAAACTTGCCTTATTTAGTGACAATTTTTACTAAAAAGCATAGAGGTATACATGATTATTTCGCAGATACGGTGGTCATAAAAAATAAATTTGAAAAATTGTTTTATTTAAAGTAGGTTAACACTTATTACAGGTAGAATAGTATCATTCATAATTCTAAAGCGTTATAATAATTGAAGTACACATTTATAATTTAGGAGGCGTTCTAATGGCGCAAATTACATTCAAACAAGAACCAATTACTTTATTAGGTTCGCAAGTGAAAACAGGTGAAACAGCTCCAGAATTCACTTTGCTAGATAATGATTTAAATGAAGTAAACTTATCAACTTATGATGGTCAAAAGAAATTAATTAGTGTTGTACCATCTATAGATACAGGTGTTTGCGATCAACAAACGCGTAAATTTAACGAAGAAGCTTCACAAGAAGATGGCGTTGTATTAACTGTTTCAGTTGATTTACCATTCGCACAAAAAAGATGGTGTGCATCGAACGGATTAGATAACGTGATTACATTAAGTGACCATAAAGACTTATCTTTTGGTAAAAACTATGGTGTCGTAATGGAAGAATTACGTTTACTTGCACGTTCCGTTTTTGTATTAGATAAAAATAATAAAGTCGTATATTCAGAGATTGTTTCTGAAGGTACAGATTTCCCAGACTTTGAATCAGCATTAGAAGCATATCGCAATATTTAATTACGTTTTGCAATATATATAATAAGTTAAATATATTGTTGCTCAAGCAAACAGTATCATTGACATTATAAAAATTACTGTCCATAATTATTTGGTAAAATAAGTTAGTATAAACTGGCTTGATTTCAATTAAATTATGGGCAGTTTTTTTAGAAAGGACTATTAAATGACACAAGAAGAAACAGTAATGGAGCAGTTATTCAAAACATTAGATGAAAAAGTAAAGGATTTAAATGATGGAAACGGACAAAGTTTTATCGAAAATTTAGGTCTTGCTATGGAGCATATTTATACAAATAAGAGAGAGTTATTAGAACAAGCTACATTGCAAGATAGAAGGAAAGCATTCCAGTTTGCATATCTAAGTCTAATGCAAAAAGAAGATATACAAGCAAATCATCAAATTACACCAGATTCTATTGGCCTAATTTTAGGCTTTTTAGCTGAACGATTCTTAAAAAATAACGAGTCAATGCACATTGCAGATATTGCTAGTGGTGCTGGACATTTAAGTGCTTCGGTACACGAGGTGCTTTCAGATCACACTTTAATGCATCACTTAGTAGAAGTAGATCCAGTACTTTCTAGAGTAAGTGTCCATTTGGCTAACTTTTTAGAAATACCGTTTGATGTTTATCCTCAAGATGCAATTATGCCTTTACCTTTCGAAGACGCAGACGTTGTAATAGGGGATTTACCAATTGGATACTATCCTGTTGATGATAGAAGTAAAGAAATGGCACTTGGTTTCGATGAAGGGCACAGTTATTCTCATTTCTTATTGATAGAGCAAGCTATTACAGCTATGAAAGCATCTGGTTATGCATTTTTAGTTGTTCCAAGCAATATTTTTGAAGGTGAAAATGTGAAACAGTTGCAAAATTTCATTGCTACAGAGACAGAAATGCAAGCATTCTTAAATTTACCATCAACCTTATTTAAAAATGAAAAAGCACGTAAATCTATCCTTGTATTACAGAAAAAAGAAACGAATGTGACGAAACCAGTCGAAGTTTTATTAGCAAATATACCAGATTTCAAGAGCCCACAACAGTTCCAAGCATTTTTACAAGATTTAAATGCATGGATGCAAGAAAATCATCCTGAAAATTAAACTGTAATATTCTTGAATTCATACTGTATTAATGATTAAATAGTAATGGATATAAAACTTATTTGAAAATGGAGGCATTGTGCTTATGTCAAAATTGATTTTGGCTATAAATGCTGGTAGTTCATCTTTGAAATTTCAACTTATTGAAATGCCGGAAGAAAAAATTGTAACTAAGGGACTTATTGAACGTATTGGATTAAAAGATTCAGTATTCACTATTGAAGTAAATGGGGATAAAATTAAAGAAACAAATGATATTGCTGATCACGAAGAAGCAGTTAATATCATGTTAGATAGTTTCAAAAAACATGGTGTCATTGATAGTATTTATGACATTAATGGTACTGGACACCGAGTTGTACATGGTGGCGAATTATTCCCAGAGTCAGTTTATATAACTGATGAAGTAGAAAAGCAAATTGAAAGTTTAAGTGAATTAGCACCTTTACACAACCCAGCTAACTTAATGGGTATCCGCGCTTTCCGTAAATTATTACCGGAAATTCCACATGTCGCAGTGTTTGATACATCATTCCATCAAACAATGCCTGAAAAATCGTTCTTGTATAGTTTACCTTATCAATATTATAAAGATTATGGTATTCGTAAATATGGTTTCCACGGTACGAGCCATAAATATGTCTCTCAACGTGCAGCAGATATTTTAGGTAAACCAATTGAAGAATTACGTCTTATTTCTTGTCATATTGGTAATGGTGCCTCTATAGCTGCTATCGATGGTGGAGAATCTGTAGATACATCCATGGGATTCACACCTTTAGCTGGTGTGACAATGGGAACACGTTCAGGTAACATTGACCCTGCATTAATTCCGTTTATCATGGAAAAAACAGGTAAGAATGCTGAAGAAGTCTTAAATACGTTGAATAAGGAATCAGGATTACTTGGTATCTCTGGTACATCTAGTGATTTAAGAGATATTCAAGGAGAAGCTGAAGAGGGCAAAGATAGAGCTCAATTAGCACTCGATGTCTTCGCTTCACGTATTCACAAATATATCGGTTCTTATGCGACACGTATGCATGGTGTAGATGTTATCGTATTTACAGCAGGCGTTGGTGAAAATTCTGATGTTGTAAGAGCTAAAGTGTTAGAAGGATTAGAATTTATGGGAGTATATTGGGATGCTAAGAAAAATGAAAGCATTCATGGTGAAGAAGCATTTATTAACTACCCACACTCACCAGTTAAAGTTATCGTTATTCCAACAAATGAAGAAGTTATGATTGCGCGTGACGTTATCAATTTTGGTGATCTTAAATAAATTATATTTAAATAAGTAAAGGCATTTTCCAAAATCGGAAAATGCCTTTTTTGTTATTTTGGAATAACTTCAAACGCCATAAATTGTTGCTTTTGAGCCTTATTAAAATTATTGTCAGCAACTATAACAATGCTGTCGTGTCCATTTGGTAATTGTTTACCAAATGTAATACCTTCGATATTATCTATGTGACCAATATCTTCTTTATTTAAATCAGCGATGAGTTCTTTTTTTACAGGGTGAATCTTAGTTTGCTTTAATGACTCTTGATTTTTAATATCTGTAGCTTGGTCGGTATTTATTTTATAAATGCGTACATAATTGTGATATGAATTATCAGAAGATTGCACACTTGCGCGTTCCAAAGTTAAAAATTCATGATTGTTAATTGCTAATAATTCAGAAACGCCATTTTCAGCTTCCTTACCCTTACCAGGTGATTTCGGTATAGCATCTAAACGATATGCATATTCGTTTAATAAGCGTCCTTGTCTATCATATTGTGTGATGCGAGATAATCCCTCTGTTGTAGGTGTAGGGGATTTACCATCTTGTATTAAAGGCGCTTCTGTTGCTGTCCAAATAGAATGCCCATCTGCTGAAAATGTACTTCCTTCTAATGCGAGATTATTACGGAAACCATGTTTTGCATGTTGATCCATTTTTTGTGTGTGGCTTATAGGTATTTCTGTAATAAAGTCGCCCTGTAACGAAGCTAAATGGATAAAAGGATTTAGGCCTAAACTACGATCACCTTCACTTGTATACATGATTTGTTTGTATAAAGGGTCGAAGCGAATAGATTATGGATCAGCAACGATATCTTGTGGATTGTCTTTGTAATGGTTCTTGTTAGTATAGTTTGAACCATTCGGCTGTTTTAGAAAGTGCATAGATTGTAGCTTAATTTTATTAAAATGATTTTGGTTATAGTTTAGTTTTGCTTCGTAGAATCTAGAAGGATTTTGTTCTGAACGATCAGCACTTATTAATAACCAACGATGAGTTGTTGGTTGATAGGTAATTCCAGAAATAGCGCCAACTTTTGTATCATCGAATTGAGTGTTATATGGCACAGTTTGACTACCTATAAATCTAAGGTCGTCTACGGATTGTGTTGCGTGTTCGGATACTTTAGCCTTTGCACTAACTTGACTATTATATGTGTGACTCAAAGTAGTTAATGCTAATAAACTTATTGCGAATGATTTATAAATCATTTTCATATTTACATGCTCCTTAATTTAAAAGTATTAAATTAAGTATAAAGGATAGGTGTGAAATGAAATTAAAATTTCAATGACTATATTGTAAAGTAGTGAGTGAAATGAAGATTTTTGAAATTTAAAATGAGGAGAGGGGGGGCTTTACAGCTACTGTTTAATTGAAAAAAGCCTGAGACATCTATTAATGTCTCAAGCTCTTTTCGTAATTATCTTGTTCAATCAGCCCTATAAATTAAAAACTATTTAGTGAGCTTGATATTGAGATCTAAACTCATCAGTGGCAACTTGAGGTTGGAAATCTTCAGGAAGTTCTTCTGTACGAACCACTAACACATCACATGGAGAATGGCGAACAATTGCTTCAGATACTGAACCAACGATAAATCTTTCGACAGCATTTAACCCTGAAGTACCGCACATAATTAAGTCAGCATCTACATCTGTTGCTAGCTTTTTAGGTATAATAGCTTTTGGTGAACCAAATTCTAAACGTGTTTCAACGTTTTTCACACCAGCATTTGTAGCAACTTCTTTATAACCTTTTAATAAATCGTCTGAGAAATTTTTTGACTTCTCAGTAAATTGAGCATCATACACTTCATATGAAGAATATGTTCTTGAATCAATGACATTCACCACTGTTAATTTTGCATCATTACGTTTTGCCACATCCACTGCTTTGTTAAAGGCCCATTCAGCTTCATGTGATCCATCGACGGCTATTAAAATACTTTTATAAGTTAGCATCGTAATTACCTCCTTATTTTTCTTACTTATATTATACCACCGTTTACAGAATATTAACATAATTTAAATGTTGTAAAAGTACTCTAAACTTTGATTGCGCTTTCATAAAATACGCGTTACTATAAATTTGGAGGTGGATGAAATGATTATAGGTATTCCGAAAGAGATTAAAAACAATGAAAATAGAGTGAGTTTGTCACCAAGTGGTGTACATGCATTGGTAGAACAAGGTCATACTGTCATTGTTGAAAAATCTGCAGGCTTAGGTTCGTATTTTGAAGATGTAGACTATACTGAAGCTGGTGCAAGCATCGTTAATGAACAAGCTGAAGTATGGAACGTAGATATGGTTATGAAAGTGAAAGAACCATTAGAAGAAGAGTTTCAATATTTCAAAGAAGGTCTAATTCTATTTACTTATTTACATCTAGCGAATGAAGAAAAATTAACTCGAGCTTTACTAGAAAATAAAGTAGTTGGTATTGCTTACGAAACGGTCCAATTGCCTGATCGTACATTACCATTATTAACACCAATGAGTGAGGTTGCAGGTCGTATGTCTGCACAAATTGGTGCTGAATTTTTACAAAAATATAAAGGTGGCATGGGCATTTTACTTGGTGGTGTACCTGGCGTATCAAAAGGTCGCGTATCTATCATTGGCGGTGGTCAAGCTGGAACAAATGCTGCTAAAATTGCACTTGGTTTAGGTGCTGATGTTACAATTTTAGATGTTAATCCTAAACGTTTACAAGAATTAGAAGATTTGTTTGATGGACGTGTCCACACAATCATGTCTAACCCTTTAAATATAGAACAATGTGTGAAAGATAGCGATTTAGTTATTGGTGCTGTATTAATTCCAGGCGCTAAGGCACCAAATCTTGTAACTGAAGATATGGTCAAAGAAATGAGAGATGGAGCCGTTATCGTTGATATTGCAATTGACCAAGGTGGTATTTTTGAAACAACGGATCGAATTTCCACACATGATGACCCAACATATAAAAAACATGGCGTCGTACACTATGCTGTTGCGAATATGCCTGGTGCAGTGCCACGCACATCTACAATTGCTCTAAATAATGCAACGTTACCATATGCCCAACAACTAGCAAGTAAAGGCTATTTAAAGGCTTTACAAGATAACCATGCATTGTCATTAGGACTTAATACAATTAATGGCGAGTTGACGAACAAAGGCGTAGCGGAAGCATTGAACCTATCTTATACAGATATCGAAAGTGCACTTAAATAATATAAGTAATGAATTATTAAATAAAAAACTGGCAAGTCTTGGAGTATTTAACTCAAAAAGACTTGCCAGTTTTTTATTTTGCTATGTCAAAATGATAATGTCATTAAGAAAATATGGGAAGTATTTAAACGATTTTAGTACCGTGGACTTCTTGGAACGGAAAGGCTTCAAGAAGTTCAGGAAGATTGTCTTTATTCAGACCGCCGCCAGGCACGATTTCGATGTGACCGCCTGAATTTACTACAAGTTTACCTAATTGATTTAAGTTATCGAACAGATTTGTATCGCTCGGTCCGCCATGTGTTAATAAACGTGTAAACCCTATATCAATTAATTGGTGTAAAGCCTTAATTTGTCCTTCTAGGTAAATTTCATCAAATGCCATATGACATACAACTGGAGTAGGTGAGGACAAATTTTTCAAGGTCTTCATTTGCCATTCGTTTAAAGTTGAGTCCTCAGTTAAACAACCAAAGACAAAATAATCTACATTTAATTGTTTCAATGATTTTATGTCACGTTGCATGATTTCGAAATCATACAAGTTATAAACAAAATGACCACCACGTGGACGAATCATAACAGCAATCTCAACGTGGTTAGCTTTGCATATTTCTGTTGCAATTTCTACCATGCCGAAACTAGGTGTAGTACCACCCACACTTAAATTATCGCAAAGTTCAATTCGATTAGCACCATTGGCAACAGCTTGCTCAACTTGCTGAATTGTTTCTACTACGGCCTCTTTTATCATTTTTCGTAACCAGTTAAAATTTCATTACCATTTTCAGTAACTAAGATGTCATCCTCAATTCTTACACCAGCTACACCTGGTACATAAATACCGGGTTCAACAGTTATAACCATGCCTGCTTTAAATTCATTTGTATTTGTACTTGAAACGTCTTGATATTCATGTTCTTCTAAGCCTAAGCCATGTCCTAGGCGATGAGGAAAGTATTCGCCATAACCCGCTTCAGTAATGATGTTACGTGCAATATCATCTACATCTTTAATCGTTACACCAGGTTTAATAGCTGCTATAGCTTCTTTTTCTGCTTTTAATACAACATCGTAAATTTCTTGTGCTTTAGCATCAGGTGTACCAAATTTAACCGTTCTAGTCATATCACTGCAGTAATTTTCATAAATAACCCCTAAATCAAATAAGACAAACTCGTCTTTTTTCAATTGGCGGTCTCCTGGTGTGCCATGAGGGGAAGCAGCATGGTCTCCAAATAATACCATAGTGTCGAAACTCATTTCATTTACACCATATGCTTTAATTTCATATTCAATATGATTGACAACTTGACGTTCAGTGACACCTTCTTTTAAGAAACTCACACCAATTTCGATACATTTATCGGCAAGTTCACAAGCTTTTTTAATTTTTTCGATTTCTGAGTCACTTTTAATATTACGTAATGTTTTGATTGTTTGATCAATATCCCCAAAGCTTTGTACACCAAAAGCATCAATAAGTTCACGTTGACGTTGTAATGTTAAATGTGCTGATTCAACAAGTAATTTATTGAATTTAATATCGTATTTATCTAAAGCATTTTCTGTGTCTAAATAACCGATAACTTCACCATTAAATGGAGAGGCGCGAACTTCTTCAACTTCTAATTGCGGGCAAAACAATACTTGTTCACCATTTGATTTAATTAGTAATGCAAGTAAACGTTCATGAGGATCACTTAAATAACCAGTGAAATAAAAAATATTTAAAGGTGTTGTTATCCAAGCAGCATCTGCCTGTTGGGATTTTAATTCTTCGGTAATCTGTTCTAATTTCATTTTAATTCATCCTCCTAAATAGTTAATCATATTTAATTTTATGTTACTTGATGAAGGAATTCAAAAGTTAAATATGATAATAAAACAATATCATAGGAAAATTTTTAAATTTAAGAAGAAAAACACTCAGTAAATTAAATTACCGTGTTATAGCGTGAGGGATTTGTGGTATATAAAGACTAAACATATTTACGGGAGGAATTAATTAATGAAACTTTCATTTCATGGTCAATCAACAATTTATTTTGAAGCAAATGGTAAAAAGGTTATTGTAGATCCGTTTATTACAGGCAATGGACAATCTGATTTAGATGCATCTACACTTAAAGTTGATTATATTATATTAACACATGGTCACGGAGATCATTTTGGAGATACAATAGAATTAGCTAATAGAAATCATGCTACTGTGATTGGTTCAGCAGAATTAGGTGATTATCTCACTACTTATCATAATGTGGAAAATGTTAGACCAATGAATATTGGAGGGAAAGCAGAATTTGATTTTGGTAATGTGAAATTTGTACAAGCATTCCATAGTTCAAGTTTAACTGATGAAAATGGTGTCCCAGTATACCTAGGTATGCCAATGGGTCTTATTTTAGAAATTGAAGGTAAGACGATTTATCACACTGGTGACACAGGATTATTCAGCGATATGAAATTAATTGCAGATCGTCATCCAGTGGATGTATGCTTTATTCCGATTGGTGACAATTTCACTATGGGAATCGACGATGCAAGCTATGCAATTAATTCGTTTATTAAACCGAAAATTTCAGTTCCAATACACTACGATACTTTTGAACTTATTGAACAAGATCCAAATAAGTTTAAAGAAGCAGTATCTGTAGGGGAAGTACAAATATTAGAACCGGGTGAAGACGTTTCATTCTAATCCCTTTATAAACTGTGTATTTAAATATATAATAAAACGCCTGAAGCACTTTAAAGTCCTTCAGGCGTTTTATTATTTTACGATTAATACTGGGATGTGAGCTCTTTTAGCAACTTTATGACTGACACTACCTAAGACAAATTTTTTCTTATCTTCAGCCTTTCGGTTACTGAGGACAACAATTTCATATTTTCCACTATTAGCCTCTTTAACCAATTGTTCTTTCGCATTCCCGCGCACAATAATCTCATCGTATTTAATACCATACTCGTCTAAGCTATTGCGTGTACTTTCTAAACCTTCACTACGTTTTTGTACGAGCTTATCTAAATGAACACCAGATTTGATGGATGCTTGTGCATCTTGCTCGCTAATTGCATTTAATATTGTAACTGTAGTACCTTCACCTGAAAGTTTAGAAACCTCTTCAAGTGCTTTCTCATTTTTAAGTGTTGTATCAACACCAAGTAAAATATTTTTGAACATTGTTCATCCCTCCTTATCTTCATTTTAATAAAATTTTATTCATAAAGCCAATTAAATTTGTCTATTTAACATATTAATTTACTAAAAAGAAAATTTTATATTATTTAATGGAACAAAAACTGTGATTTTAGGAATCGTAAGATAATTTGTTTTGTTACATCGCAATTTTAGTTATAAAAAGTTATAATGTCATAGAAACTGTCAAAAAAAACGAGGTTATTGAAATGACAAAGCATGAACAAATTTTAGCATATATAGAATCTCTAGCAGTTGGACAAAAGATATCTGTTAGAAAGATTGCAAAAGATTTAAGTGTATCTGAAGGAACGGCATACAGGGCTATTAAGGATGCCGGGCAAATTGGATTGGTAGCTACAATAGATAGAGTAGGCACAGTACGAATAGAAAAGAAATCACGTGAACAGATTGAACAACTAACTTTTGCAGAAATTGTGAAAATTATAGATGGTCAAGTCTTAGGTGGTAGAAATGGTCTGATAAAAACACTTACAAAATTTGCGATTGGTGCAATGGAAATTGAAGATGTCGTAAAATATGTTAGTCCACATACATTATTAATAGTGGGAAATCGTAAGGATGTCCAACTAGCAGCGCTTAAAAGAGGAAGTGCGGTATTAATTACTGGAGGATTTAATACATCAGAAGAAATCATTCAATATGCTGATGAGCATGAATTACCAATTCTATCTTCCAATTATGATACATATTTAGTTGCCAATATTATAAACAGGGCGATGTATAACCAAATGATTCGTAAAGAAATTTTGGTTGTAGAAGATATCGTTAAAACCGTGACTGAAGACATGGTTGTATTTGATAATATGAGTCTTAGTGATTATAAAACGAAAGCCCGTGAGACAGGCCATTCAAGATTTCCTGTCATAGATGAAAATTGGAGATTAGTAGGTATTGTAACAAGTAAAGAGATTATTAAAATGGAAAACCAAGACACACTTGCACAATTTATGACAAAATCACCTATCAATGTTCAATTGTCAACGACTGTGGCAAACTGTGCGCATATGATGATTTGGGAAGGCATTGAATTGTTACCGGTGACTACTCCGAGTAAAAAGCTCATAGGGGTAATCACTAGAAAAGATGTGTTAACAGCGATGCAATTGTTAAGTAGACAACCACAAGTTGGTGAAACCATAAATGATCAAATTGCAAAACATATTACAATTTCAAATGATGGGATACATGTACAAATCACGCCATTATTAACTAATCAATATGGAACATTAAGTAAATCAGTATTTGTAGCAATTATTGAAGAAACAGTACGTTATGAAATGAGAAAATTAAAGAAATTAGAAGTTATGATAGAAATCTTAAATATTATGTATATTAAAACAGTGCAAATAGAATCCGAAATACATGTACAATATGATATGTTAGATGTAGGACGCAATTTTTCAAAACTAGAAGTAACAATGACAAGTGACGGCCATCGCGTAGCAAAAGCAATGATTATTTGTCAAATGATAGACTAATAAATATATAATGAAAAAGGAAGATAAAGATGACAACAGAATTTAATGAAATCATGAAAGAAATTAATGACTCAGAAACAATTATTATACATCGACATGTAAGACCAGACCCTGATGCATATGGCTCACAATTAGGGTTAAAGAACTATTTGAAACTCAAATTCCCGGATAAAAAGATATTTGCAGTTGGCGAAACAGAACCGTCATTAGATTTTATTGGTACTTTTGATGAAATCTCGGATGATACTTACAATGAAGCGTTAGTTATCGTTTGTGACACAGCTAATTCACCACGTATTAGTGATGAAAGATTTAATCAAGGACGATTATTGGTTAAAATTGATCATCATCCAGCAGTTGATCAATATGGCGATATTAATTTTGTAAACGATCAAGCTTCTTCAACAAGTGAAATTATTTTTGATTTCATCAGTCATTTTAATGATATTCCCATCATTGATGCATCTGTGGCGAGGGTACTTTATCTTGGCATTGTGGGAGATACAGGAAGATTCCTATTTAATAACACTACATCACATACAATGGGTGTTGCGGGTCAATTATTGACATTTCCTTTTAATCATAATGAAGAACTTAATAAAATGGGTGAAAAGGATCCAAAATTGTTACCATTCCAAGGTTATGTGCTTCAACATTTTGATTTAAATGAAAAAGGTTTCTGTAAAGTTACCATTACTAAAGAAATTTTAGAACAATTTGACATTGCTGCGAACCAAGCTTCATTATTTGTAAATGCAATTGCTGATATACAAGGGTTGAAGATTTGGGTGTTTGCTGTTGATGAGGGCACAGAAATTAGATGTCGCATTCGTTCTAAAGGTATTGTTATCAACGACATTGCAAGTGATTTTGGTGGCGGCGGTCATCCAAATGCTTCAGGTGTATCGGTAAGAGATTGGGCTCAATTTGAAACGCTCGCTGAAGCATTAAATAATAAACTGTAATAAGATGGGAGGTATTTGCAAATGGTTGCGCATTTAAACATTCATACGACATATGATTTATTAAATTCAAGTATTAGAATTAAGGATGTTGTTGCGAAGGCTGCACAAGAAGGCTATACAGCGCTCGCAATTACTGATACGAATGTTTTGTATGGACTTCCGCAATTCTATGACGCATGTATTGCTGCAAATATTCATCCAATCTTTGGTATGACAATTAATCTTACAGATGGTTTGTCAGAGCTTGAAACAATCGTATTGGCGCAAAATAACTTAGGATTAAAAGATTTATTTAAACTATCATCGGCAATTAAAATGAAAGAGAAAGTAGAAACACCGATAGAATGGTTAAAAAAATATGAAAGTCATTTCGTTATTATTTTTAAAAATGTAACTGAATCTCATGAAGCAATTATTTCAAACTTTTCGGAACATGCGCACGTCTTTGTAAATCATAAGAGTAAAGTCACTTTTGACTTACCAATAGTTTGGGCACAAAGCACGCGTTATTTAAATTCCCAAGATTCAGATACGCTTTCTGCCATGGCCGCAATAAAGGAGAATAGTAAATTAGATTTAGTGAGTGAACAAACGGATTACAATGAACATCTATATTCAAATGTTGAATTACAAGGTTTGTCAATCGATGATGCGGTTTGGGAACAAACAAATCAACTCGAAACACTTTGTCAGGCGGAAATGATTTATCATCAATCTTTGTTACCAAAATATAAAACACCAAATCAACAGCAATCGGATGCTTTTTTATGGCAATTACTAGCAGATAATCTTCAGCAATTAAATTTACCACTAAACAAAAAGGAACTTTATCAAACACGTTTAGAGCATGAATATCAAATTATCACTAAAATGGGTTTTGAAGACTACTTTTTAATCGTAAGTGATTTAATTCAGTACGCTAAGAACAATGATGTATTAGTCGGTCCAGGACGTGGATCAGCTGCAGGTTCACTTGTAAGTTATTTATTAAATATAACAACAATCGATCCTATTGAATATAATCTGTTATTTGAACGTTTTTTAAACCCTGAACGTGTAACAATGCCAGATATAGATATTGATTTTGAAGATACACATAGAGATAAAGTCATCCAATATGTTCAAGAGAAATACGGTGAAACCCATGTCGCTGGTATTGTGACTTTTGGTCATTTGCTTGCAAGGGCAGTGGCTAGGGATGTGGGGAGAATTATGGGGTTCGAAGAAATCACACTAAATGAAATTTCTAAATTAATTCCACATAAACTTGGCATAACATTAGACGACGCATATTCACAGGAGCCATTTAAACAGTTTGTTCATCGTAATCATAGGCATGAACGATGGTTTGATATTTGTAAGAAATTAGAAGGGTTACCTAGACATACTTCGACTCATGCAGCAGGTATTATTATTAATGATCATCCATTATATGAATATGCACCATTAACGCTCGGTGATACAGGTCTATTGACTCAATGGACAATGACTGAGTCAGAAAGAATAGGTTTATTAAAAATAGACTTTTTAGGTTTGCGTAATCTCTCAATCATTCATCAAATAGTAAAACAAGTGAAACATGATTTGAATATAGATGTGGATATAGAACAAATTCCATTCGATGACGAAAACGTATTTCACTTGTTGTCACAAGGGGATACAACAGGTATCTTCCAATTAGAATCTGATGGTATTAGAAATGTATTAAAAAAATTACAACCTGAACACTTTGAAGATATAGTCGCTGTCACATCACTTTATAGACCAGGGCCAATGGAAGAAATTCCGACCTATATATCAAGACGACATCATCCAGAGAAGGTGCAATATTTACATCCAGATTTAGAACCTATATTAAAAACGACCTATGGCGTTATTATTTATCAGGAACAAATAATGCAAATTGCGAGTAAATTTGCCAATTTTAGTTATGGTGAAGCGGATATCTTAAGACGTGCAATGAGTAAAAAGAACAGAGCGGTATTAGAAAGTGAAAGGCAACATTTCGTGAATGGCGCTTTGAAAAATGGGTATGACGAGAATTTAAGTAAACAGATTTTTGATTTGATTTTAAAATTTGCGGATTATGGTTTTGCTCGTGCGCATGCCGTGAGTTATTCAAAAATTGCATACATTATGAGTTATTTAAAGGTACATTATGCTAATTATTTTTATGCCAATATTTTAAGTAATGCTATTGGAAGCGAAAAGAAAACAGCGCAAATGATTGATGAGGCTAAACATCAAAAAATTAATATATTACCACCTAATATTAATTACAGTCATTGGTTCTACAAGGCCACAAAAAAAGGTATCTACCTATCTATTGGTGCAATTAAAGGTGTAGGTTATCAAAGTGTTAAATTAATTGTAGAAGAAAGAAAAGCAAATGGTTTCTATAAAGACTTTTTTGATTTCACGCGACGGATACCTAAACGAATTAAAACTAGAAAATTACTTGAATCTCTTATCTTAGTGGGGGCATTTGATACTTTTGGCAAGAATAGAGCGACGCTGTTAAATGCTATAGATCAAGTGCTGGATGATATCTCTGATATTGAACAAGATGGTTTTATTTTTGATGTACTCACACCTAAAGCTTCTTATGAAGAAAAAGAAGAGCTACCAGATCATGTGTTAAGTGAATATGAGAAAGAATATTTAGGGTTTTATGTATCTACACATCCAGTAGAAAAAGCATTTGAACAAAAGCAATATTTGGGTATTTATAAGCTTGCTAACGCACAAGATAATAAACCCATTTTTGTTCAAGTAGATCAATTTAAGCGTATTAGAACGAAAAATGGGCAAAATATGGCATTTGTAACTTTAAATGATGGTATCAATAATTTGGATGGTGTCGTATTCCCGGATACCTTTAAAAAATATGAAATCGATTTAAATACTTCTAAAATGTTAGTCGTAAGAGGTAAGTTTGAGAATAGAAATAATAAACAACAACTGATATTAAATCAAGTGGATACCATGGATCATTTTGAGCAAACTAAATTTGACGAAGCGCAACAAGTTGTTGTTCGAAAATGGGATAGTGAATCTAAATTGGATCAATTATTAACCAACGATAAAGGGCAAAATCAAATTCCGGTTAACTATTTTGATGAAAGCCAAAACAATATAGAAACAATTGGTTTCATAACACGAGATAATGAAATATTAAGTAAATTAATCCAACGTTTATCACCCCGAGATATTAGAATTATTTAACTTTAACCGCACTATAAACTATGGTATAGTTAACTGATGGTAAAGCATAAACTTGCCATCAGTTTTAATTTTTATAAAAATTAAGAGTGAAAAAATATATAATAGTTTATATATCTATATGTTTTTATTACAAACATTAACGTGCGAATGAAAATAACAATTTGTTAACGATATCATTTGTAATTTGGGTTAGATTGTAATAAAAATGTATATGAATGTTATTTTAAACTAATTGGATGTAAGGGGTAGATTACATGACATTAAGAGACGAAGCATTAGAAATGCATAGAAAAAATCAAGGGAAATTAGAGGTTTCACCTAAAGTAAAGGTGACTAATAAAGAAGAATTGAGCTTGGCATACTCGCCAGGTGTAGCTGAACCTTGTAAAGAAATACATGAGGACCCTCGTAAAGTATTTGAATATACAATGAAAAGCAATACCGTCGCTGTTGTTACTGATGGTACTGCGGTATTAGGACTTGGAAACATAGGGGCTGAGGCAAGTATACCGGTTATGGAAGGTAAAGCAGTGTTGTTTAAAAGTTTTTCCGGTATAGATGGTGTGCCAATTGCACTGAATACGACGGATACCGAAGAAATCATTAATACTGTAAAATTACTTGAACCCAATTATGGTGGTATTAATCTTGAAGATATTTCAGCACCTCGTTGCTTTGAAATTGAAGAAAGATTAAAAAAGGAAACTAAAATTCCTGTGTTTCATGATGATCAACATGGTACTGCCATTGTAACAGTTGCAGGTATGATCAATGCATTGAGAATCGTAGATAAAGACTTATCGGACATTAAAGTCGTATTGAATGGCGCTGGTGCCGCTGGTATTGCGATTATTAAATTACTTTATTCTTATGGTGTAAGAAATATGATTATGTGTGATTCAAAAGGCGCAATTTATGAGGGACGTTCGTTTGGTATGAATGACACGAAAGCTTATGTAGCTAAATGGACGAATAGAGACAAAATAGATGGCAGTTTGAATGATGTGATTGAAGATGCCGATGTATTTATTGGGGTTTCTG
Source organism: Staphylococcus sp. LKG4-2 (assembly GCF_050955665.1). Taxonomy (NCBI): domain Bacteria; kingdom Bacillati; phylum Bacillota; class Bacilli; order Caryophanales; family Staphylococcaceae; genus Staphylococcus; species Staphylococcus sp. LKG4-2. The sequence continues at coordinate 1,335,648 of NZ_CP194532.1, forward strand.
TGGCAGATTTATTGTCTAAAGAAATGGTTGAATCAATGGCTGACGATCCAATTATTTTTGCAATGGCTAATCCAAATCCTGAAATAAAACCGGATGTAGCGAAAGCTGCAGGTGCTAAAGTCATCGGTACAGGACGTTCAGATTTTCCAAACCAAATTAATAATGTCTTAGCATTCCCAGGCATATTTAGAGGGGCATTAGACGTTGAAGCAACACATATCAATGAAGAAATGAAGCAAGTAGCTGTTGAGGCTATTGCTGATTTAATCAAACCTGAAGAGTTAAATCCGGACTATTGTATTCCAGATCCGTTTGATAAACGTGTTGCACCATCTGTTGCTCGAGAAGTAGCTAAAGCAGCGATGGAATCTGGTGTGGCAAGAGTAGATGTAGATCCAGAAGAGATATATAATAAAACAATGAAATTAACAGACTTAGATAAATAATATTCATTAACGCTGATTACAAAACCGAATTGGTAGTGAGTAACTAAGCGATGGTTAAGTGGAGGTTTACCAATGTTTAAAGATTTTTTCAATAGAAGCAGTAAAAAGAAAAAGTATGTAACAGTATCTGATTCAAAACAAAGTGATGTACCAGCAGGTATTATGACTAAATGTCCTAAGTGTAAAAAAATTATGTATACAAAAGAACTAGCAGAAAATTTGAATGTTTGCTTTAATTGTGATCATCATATTGCGTTAACTGCACACAATCGTATAGAAGCTATATCAGATGAAGGGACATTTACGGAATTTGATAAAGGAATGACCTCTGCTAATCCATTGGACTTCCCAAGCTATGAAGAAAAAATTCAAAAAGACCAACAAAAAACTGGTTTGAATGAAGCTGTAGTGACTGGCACAGCACAATTAGATGGTATGACATTTGGTGTGGCAGTTATGGATGCGCGATTTAGAATGGGAAGCATGGGCTCTGTATTAGGTGAAAAAATTTGTAGAATCATTGAACACTGTACTGAAAATAGATTGCCATTCATATTGTTTTCAGCAAGTGGTGGTGCAAGAATGCAGGAAGGTATTATCTCTTTAATGCAAATGGGTAAAACAAGTGTGTCTTTAAAAAGACATGCAGATGCTGGATTATTATATATCTCGTATATAACAAATCCTACAACTGGAGGCGTTTCTGCTAGTTTTGCTTCGGTTGGTGATATCAACATAAGTGAACCAAAAGCATTAATTGGTTTTGCAGGTAGACGTGTCATTGAACAAACTATAAATGAAAAATTACCAGATGATTTCCAAACTGCAGAGTTTTTATTAGAACACGGACAATTAGATAAAGTCGTACATAGAAAAGAAATGAAAGCGACATTATCTAATATTCTAAAAATGCACCAAGAGGTGAAAACAAATGCTTGATTTTGAAAAGCCGCTTTTTGAAATAAAAAATAAAATTGAATCTTTGAAAGAATCTCAAGAAAAAAATGATGTAGATTTACAAGAAGAAATTGACATGTTGGAAGCTTCATTAGCAAGAGAAACCGAAAAAGTATATACAAATCTGAAACCATGGGATCGTGTGCAATTAGCGCGTTTACAAGAAAGACCAACATCTTTAGACTATATCCCGCATATATTTGATTCATTCATCGAATTACATGGGGATAGAAATTATAGAGATGATCCAGCTATGATTGGCGGTATCGGCTATCTTAATGGACAAGCCGTTACAGTAGTGGGTCAACAACGTGGTAAAGATACAAAAGATAATATATATCGCAATTTTGGAATGGCGCATCCAGAAGGTTATAGAAAAGCACTTAGATTAATGAAACAAGCTGAAAAATTCAATAGACCGATTTTTTCATTTATTGATACAAAAGGTGCATATCCGGGTAAAGCGGCAGAAGAACGAGGTCAAAGTGAATCAATAGCCAGAAACTTAGTTGAAATGGCTTCGCTAACTGTACCAGTCATCTCTATTGTTATTGGCGAAGGAGGAAGTGGTGGTGCACTTGGTTTAGGCATTACCAATCGCATCCTAATGTTAGAAAACAGTACATATTCTGTTATTTCTCCAGAAGGTGCATCCGCTTTACTTTGGAAAGATAGTAATCTAGCTAAAATCGCGGCAGAAACAATGAAGATTACTGCCGAAGATTTATATGAATTAAATATAGCGGATGAAGTTATCAAAGAACCTTTAGGTGGCGCACATCATGATGTCGAAACACAAGCACAAAGTATCAAACGCACATTTGAATCGCATTTATCAGAATTGAACCAATTAACGCAAGAAGAATTAGTTGAAGATAGATATCAAAAATTTAGAACAATAGGTTCGTATACAGAATAAAGTGTCTGATGTTTTTGATATTCGTGTTAAATATGTTGAAAGCTAAGATAATAATTTCTATTGTCTTAGCTTTTTTGTTATTTTTACAAAATGAGGCAATTGCTATAGATTTATGATTTGTTTACGATAATTCGAATTAAGGTAAATAGTACATAAGTATTCAAGTAATTTTAGGAACTTATAAGGAAACGCTTACTATATGTACAATTATCGAATACTTATATTTAAAACGTTTACATTTGTCACGAAGCCCTATTTTAATGGAAACAGCTTAGATTTTATGGTATTTTTAGAGTACGAAATACATGTTAGAAAGGTATGTCGTCATGAAAAAAATTGCAGTGTTGACAAGTGGTGGAGATTCTCCAGGCATGAATGCAGCGGTAAGAGCTGTGGTTAGAAAAGCGATTTACAATAATATTGAAGTCTATGGTGTTTATCAAGGCTATCAAGGATTATTAAACGATGATATCGAGAAACTTGAACTCGGTTCAGTAGGTGACACAATTCAACGAGGTGGAACATTTTTATATTCTGCAAGATGTCCAGAATTTAAAGAAGTAGAAGTCCGTAAAAAAGGTATAGAAAATCTACGTAAGAGAGGCATTGAGGGGCTTGTAGTTATTGGTGGAGATGGTAGCTACAGAGGTGCACAGCGTATAAGTGAAGAATGTCCTGAAATACAGACGATTGGAATACCAGGTACGATTGATAATGATATCAATGGTTCGGACTTTACAATTGGATTTGATACGGCATTAAATACTATAATTGAATGTGTAGATAAAATTCGTGATACAGCATCTAGTCATGCAAGAACTTTCATCATTGAAGTTATGGGACGCGATTGTGGTGATTTAGCGCTTTGGGCTGGTTTGTCCGTTGGTGCTGAAACTATTATTGTTCCAGAGGTTGAGACAGACATCAAAGATATAGCAGAAAAGATTGATAATGGAATCAAACGTGGCAAAAAACACTCAATCGTGATGGTCGCAGAAGGTTGCATGTCAGGTGAAGTATGTGCAGAAGAATTGACTAAATATATCAATGTTGATGCACGTGTGTCAGTGCTAGGCCACATTCAACGTGGTGGTAGCCCAAGTGGTGCAGATAGAGTGCTTGCATCACGATTAGGCGGACATGCAGTTGATTTACTGTTAGATGGAAAATCTGCTATTGGTGTTGGAATTCGTAATAATGAATTAACTGATACACCTTTTGACGAGATATTTAGATCACATGAACATGAGTTTGATTTTGAAACTTATGCGCTAACGAATGAATTATCTATTTAAAATACTGGGAGGAAATAATAATGAGAAAAACTAAAATTGTTTGTACTATTGGACCTGCGTCCGAATCTGAAGAAATGCTTGAAAAACTAATTAAGGCTGGAATGAATGTCGCGCGCTTAAACTTCTCGCATGGTGACCATGCTGAACATAAAGCTAGAATTGACACAATTCGTAAAGTTTCTAAAAGATTAGGCAAAACAGTTGCAATCTTACTTGATACAAAAGGACCAGAAATACGTACACACAACATGAAAGATGGGCTTATTGAACTTGAAAAAGGTTCTGAAGTTACCGTAAGCATGACTGAAGTTGAAGGTACTCCTGAAAAATTCTCAGTAACGTATGAAAACTTAATCAATGATGTTGAAGAAGGTTCATATATTTTATTAGATGATGGTTTAATTGAATTACAAGTTAAATCAATCGATAAAGCAAACGGTGAAGTATTATGTGATGTACTTAATACTGGAGAATTAAAAAACAAAAAAGGCGTAAACTTACCTGGTGTCAAAGTAAGCTTACCTGGTATTACAGATAAAGATGCTGACGACATTAACTTTGGAATTAGTGAAGGCGTTGATTTCATTGCAGCGAGCTTTGTACGTCGTCCAAGTGATGTATTAGATATTCGTAAATTATTAGAAGCGAAGCAAAATAAAAATATCAGCATTATACCTAAGATTGAAAATCAAGAGGGTATTGATAATATTAAAGAAATATTAGAAGTTTCTGATGGTTTAATGGTTGCTCGTGGTGATATGGGTGTTGAAATTCCACCTGAATCAGTACCAATGGTGCAAAAAGATTTAATTAGACAATGTAATAAATTAGGTAAACCAGTTATAACTGCTACACAAATGTTAGACTCTATGCAACGTAATCCACGTGCGACACGTGCAGAAGCAAGTGACGTAGCGAACGCAATTTATGATGGTACAGATGCGGTTATGCTTTCTGGTGAAACAGCTGCAGGTCAATACCCTGAAGAAGCAGTTAAAACAATGCGTAATATAGCTGTATCAGCAGAAGCAGCACAAGATTATAAAAAATTATTATCTGACCGTACAAAATTAGTTGAAACTTCATTAGTCAATGCTATTGGTGTTTCAGTTGCTCATACTGCTTTAAACTTAAATGTCAAAGCAATCGTAGCTGCTACTGAAAGTGGTTCAACTGCCCGTACAATTTCTAAATATCGTCCACAATCTGACATTATTGCAGTTACACCTAATGTAGAAACTGCGCGTCAATGTGCTTTAGTATGGGGTATTTTCCCAGTCGTTAAAGAAGGACGTAAAACAACTGATGCATTATTAAATAATGCAGTAGCAACAGCCGTTGAAACTGAAAGAGTTCAAAATGGTGACCTAATTATTATTACTGCTGGTGTACCAACTGGTGAAAAAGGTACAACGAATATGATGAAATTACATTTAGTTGGTGATGAACTAGCTAAAGGACAAGGTATCGGTAGAAGTTCTGTAGTAGGTAAAACACTAGTAGTTAAAGATGCTAGTGAACTAGAAGGCAAAGACTTATCAGAATCTATAATTGTAACAAGTTCTGTAGATGAGACGCTTGTACCATATATTGAAAATGCAATCGGACTCATTACTGAAGAAAATGGCATTACATCTCCAAGTGCAATTATAGGATTAGAAAAAGGTATTCCTACCGTAGTAGGCGTTGAGAACGCTACATCTGAAATTCAAAGTGATGTACTCATTACAGTAGATGCAAACCAAGGAAAAATCTTTGAAGGTTATGCAAACGTACTTTAAAAATATAATTTAATTCATAATATAATATGTAGAAAGCCTCGACGTCATGTCGAGGCTTTCTTTTTGATAACAAACTACTATGAATATAGTTTGAATCTATTACTCATTTAAACATCAACGACAGATCAATATGTGCAATAAAAATAAAGAGTCTGAGACATTTATTTTTGTCCCAGACTCTTATTCATTTAGTCATTCTAACCTAAGACAGGTTACGAATGCTATATTAGAAAATTGGATTTCTGTCCAACTCTCTTAAAATATTTTTAATAAAGTTTAAATTTGCTCAGTCATAATCGGTTTTTATTGTTGTGATTTTGATACTTGTTTATAGCGCATATACATTAAACCTAAAATAATAAACCAAATCGGTGTAAGAAATACTGCAATTCTTGTATCCGTATTTACGAATAGTAAGCTAAACACTAATATAAAGAATACTAATATAGCATATCCCATGTATTTACCACCTGGTAATTTAAATGACGCATTTTTGTGTAATTCTGGATTTTTACGGTGATAGTTTATATAAGCCACTGTAATTAACGCCCAAACTACAATGAATAGTACCGTAGAAACAGTGGTAATATATGTGAATACAAGTGTTGCGTTCGGTATAATATAGTTCAATAAAGCAGCAATCATTAGTAATCCACATGAAACGAATATCGCTATATGTGGCACACCGTTTTTATTTGTTTTATTGAAAAACGGTGGCGCTTGTTTTTGTGACGATAATCCAAAGAGCATTCGGCTGTTTGAAAAAATACCACTATTACAAGATGATGCGGCTGCTGTTAATACTACAAAGTTTATAATACCGGCTGCGAATGGTATGCCAATTAGTGCGAAGAGCCTTACAAAAGGACTTTCGTCTGAATTGATTTGATTCCATGGAATAATTGACATGATGACTGCTAAAGCACCAACATAAAATATTAATATACGTGTCGGTACACTGTTAACTGCTTTTGGTAATGTTTTAGTGGGATCTTTAGTTTCGCCCGCGGTTACACCAATAAGTTCAATTCCTACAAATGAGAATAGTGCCATTTGGAATGACATAACAAAACCACTGATACCTTTAGGGAAAATACCATTATTGTACAAGTTAGTTAAAGATGCTTGTCCAAATTGAGTATTGTAAGCCATGATAATCATAATAGCGCCCACTACGATTAAAGCAATGATTGTAACAATTTTTATTATAGAAAACCAAAATTCTAATTCTCCAAATAATTTAGCACTTAATAGATTAAGTGACATTAAGACAAGTACGCAAAATAGGGCACTCATCCAGTTTGGTATGTTTGGAAACCAAAAGCTAACATACTTTGCAACTGCGGTTACTTCGGCCATACCAGTAATGATCCAACATAACCAGTATGTCCAGCCAGTAACAAAGCCAGCAAATGGACCTATGTAATGGTTGGTAACATCTGCAAAGGATTTAAAATTAGTATTAGTAATTAATATTTCTCCCAAGCCACGCATAAACATAAATAACATAAAACCAATTATGATATACGTAAGTAAAATAGACGGGCCAGTTAATGCAATTGTTTGACCAGCACCTAAGAATAATCCAGTTCCGATTGCACCCCCGATTGCAATGAGCTGAATGTGACGATTACTTAGTTCTCTTTGTAACTGTTGTTTTGCCATATATAAGACTCCTTTATTTAGTTATTTATTATTATGCTATGCAATATAAAATAAAACAACTATTTTCTGAAACGATATCATACAGAACACAGTATAATAGTACATTAATAATTTGTTATTAATCATGATAACCAATTGAAAAGGTATAAAAATTGAAGTGTACGTGCTTACATATTAAAATATATCTATAACAACGTATATAGATAGATGCGTGTTTATGGGCATATAGACAAAAACATATTTCTTATTGAATTGGTAAGGAAATTAAAACCTAAATATTCACAAAAGTTCTAAAATTGGATATAATGGTTTATGAAAGCCATTTCATAACGAAATAGAAAAGGGGAATTATATATGGCAGAGTTACAAAAAGGTTTAGAAGGGGTAATTGCAGCTGAAACGAAAGTGAGTTCCATCATCGACAGCCAATTAACTTATGCTGGGTATGATATTGATGACTTAGCACAAAATGCTGAATTTGAAGAAGTTATCTATTTACTTTGGCATTATCGATTACCTAATGAAGAAGAATTGAAAGAACTTAAAGAAAAGCTCTTTGAATATATGACATTAAATCCTAGAGTGTATAGTCATTTTAAAGAATACGCTACAGGTAACGTACATCCAATGACAGCATTAAGAACGTCTGTTTCATATATCGCTCATTTTGATGAACATGCTGAAGACGAAGATGAAAGCAGAACAATGGAAAGAGCTATTCGTATTCAAGCTAAAATAGCTTCGCTTGTTACATCATATGCGCGTGTTAGAGAAGGCAAAGAAGCTGTAAAACCAAATAAAGATTTAAACTATGCAGGTAACTTTTTATATATGTTAAGAGGAGAATTACCTAGTGATATCGAAATTGAAGCTTTTAATAAAGCACTTGTATTACACGCGGATCACGAACTAAACGCATCTACGTTTACAGCAAGATGTGCTGTTTCATCTTTATCTGATATGTATTCAGGTATTGTTGCAGCAGTTGGCTCATTAAAAGGTCCATTACATGGTGGGGCAAATGAACGTGTAATGAGCATGTTATCTGAAGTGAAATCCATTGATGAAGTTGATGATTACATTGATAACAAAATAAAAAATAAAGAAAAAATTATGGGCTTTGGACACCGTGTATATAAAGATGGCGATCCAAGAGCAAAATACTTAAAAGAAATGAGTAGAAAAATCACTGCTGAAACTGGGCAAAGTCAATTGTTTGATATCTCAGTTAAAATCGCAGATAAAATGAAAGCCGAAAAAGGTTTAATTGCAAATGTCGACTTCTTTAGTGCGACTGTTTATCACAGTATGAACATTAAACATGATTTATTTACACCAATTTTTGCAGTAAGCAGAACTTCAGGTTGGATTGCACATATCTTAGAGCAATATAGAGATAATAGAATTATGCGTCCAAGAGCACAATATATTGGTGAAACAAACAGAACATACGAACCGATTGAAGAAAGATAAGTCAGATAGAGGCATCACTACTCATAAATAAGTGAGTTGCTTTATATAAATAAGTATTATTTTAGTTAGCGCAATTAAAATATAATTCAAATACACGGAGGTTTTTATACATGGCAGGCGAAAAAGTAGCAAAAACAAATGAAGGTTTAACAGTACCAAATAATCCAATCATTCCATTTATTATTGGTGATGGTATTGGACCAGATATTTGGAAAGCAGCAAGCAGAGTAATCGATGCTGCAGTAGAGCAAGCTTATAATGGTGAAAAGAAAATTGAATGGAAAGAAGTATTGGCAGGCCAAAAAGCCTATGATGAAACAGGTGAATGGTTACCACAAGCAACGCTTGATACAATTGAAGAATATTTAATTGCTATCAAAGGGCCTTTAACTACACCAATTGGTGGCGGTATTCGTTCACTTAACGTTGCGTTACGACAAGAATTAGATTTATTCACATGCTTACGTCCAGTACGTTGGTTCCAAGGTGTTCCATCACCAGTTAAACGTCCAGAAGATACAGACATGGTTATCTTCCGTGAAAACACTGAAGACATTTATGCTGGTATTGAATTTAAAGAAGGCACACCAGAAGTTAAAAAACTAATCGACTTTTTACAAGATGAAATGGGCGCTAAAAATATTAGATTCCCTGAAACATCAGGTATTGGTGTTAAACCAGTATCAAAAGAAGGTACAGAGCGTTTAGTTCGTGCAGCGATTCAATACGCGGTAGACAATAACCGTAAATCATTAACATTAGTCCACAAAGGTAATATCATGAAATTTACTGAGGGCGCATTTAAACAATGGGGTTATGATGTAGCGCATAACGAATTTGGTGACAAAGTATTTACATGGCAACAATATGATGAAATCGTTGAAAAAGAAGGTAAAGACAAAGCGAATGCGGCTCAAGAACAAGCTGAAAAAGATGGTAAAATTATAGTGAAGGATTCAATTGCTGATATCTTCCTACAACAAATCTTAACACGTCCGTCAGATCACGATGTTGTTGCTACTATGAATTTAAATGGTGACTATGTATCAGATGCATTAGCAGCACAAGTTGGTGGTATCGGTATAGCTCCAGGAGCAAATATAAATTATGAAACTGGACATGCTATTTTTGAAGCAACACATGGTACTGCGCCTAAATATGCTGACTTAAATAAAGTGAATCCATCATCAGAAATTTTAAGTGCCGTATTAATGTTAGAACATTTAGGATGGCAAGAAGCTGCAGATAAAATTACTGCATCTATCGAAAAAACAATCGCGTCTAAAGTAGTTACTTATGACTTTGCTCGTTTAATGGATGGTGCGAAGGAAGTTTCTACATCTGACTTTGCTGATGAATTAATTAAAAATCTATAATTCAGTTAAAATTAAATCTGTCAGCATACATTTAGCATATATTAAAAAAGACGAAATTCTCACTTATGGAATTTCGTCTTTTTATATCAATTGGCTACTAAAACTGTTTGATAACTAAGGGAGTCTATGTGAGATAGGGTTGGAATAAAATACACAGAGTAAATGAAAACGCTTATTTAGGTGTTCATATTATGTATATAGTGTTAAGATTCTATTAACGCAATATATTGTTTTCAATAATGACTTCAGTTATAAATAGCGCAATACATTGTTTAAAGCAAAATTACAAAAGTTTCAAAAAATATTTACATAGATTGTTATTACTTGCTTTGTAAAGTTTATGTTAAAAAATTTTAAACTATGTTATTTTTATTAAAAATTAAGTTATAATTAATTTGTAAACAAAAATATGGAGGTATACTATGTCACAAAAAGTACTAGTAGTAGATGATGAGCAATCAATTGTAACCTTATTAAAATATAATTTAGAACAAGCTGGATACATAGTAGAAGTAGCCTATGATGGTGAAGAGGCATTAGAAAAAGTAAATGCTACAAACCCAGAATTGATTGTCTTGGATGTAATGCTTCCTAAAAAAGATGGAATTGAAGTTTGTAAATCAATACGTTCTGATAAAAATCTTGTACCTATACTTATGCTAACTGCCAAAGATGATGAGTTTGATCGTGTTCTAGGTCTAGAGTTAGGCGCAGATGATTATATGACTAAACCATTTTCACCAAGAGAAGTTGTTGCCAGAGTAAAGGCAATATTAAGAAGGTCTGCAATCGTAAATGAGGCGGTACCAGTTGAAAATGATGAAGATGACATACTCATTGGTTCGATAAGAATTCGACCTGAATATTTTGAAGTATATAGAGAAGATGAATTGCTTGAATTAACACCAAAAGAATTTGAATTATTATTGTATTTAATTGAGCGTCAAGGCAGAGTTATCACACGTGAGCATATGTTGAACTCTGTTTGGAATTATGAATTCGCTGGTGATTCTAGAATTGTGGATGTACATATAAGTCATTTAAGAGATAAATTAGAAGAAAATCCAAAACAACCCAAACTAATTAAGACAGTTCGTGGGTTAGGCTATAAATTGGAGAGACCTAAAGTCTAATGTTAAAGTTTCATCAACGACTTTTATTTTTATTATGTATCATCGTTATTATAAGTTTTTTAGCTTTAGGTGCAATTATTACACATGCAATATATAATACAGTTTCTTCAGCTCAAGAAGGTGATTTGGAACATCAAGCTGATCATCTAGTCAAACTATATAAGAATGACAAAGAAAATGAGATGACTGATATTGCTAAAAGTGAAAAGCTTACAGTTAAAATAGAGGAAAGTAACGATGTCTTGTTTTCCACAAATCAAGGAACACAAATAAATGAGGATATAAAAAATGAAGCAAATCCTTCTCGATTAATCTATGATAAAGAAAATGATGATCGCAGATATACATTTAAAACCACTATTGATGATAAAGATGTATACCTTAGTGGAATAAATAATGAGATATTAGAATTACAGATTCAAATGTGGAAATATATTGCACTGATTGGTTTATTTGTGATTATCATCATATTTTTAGTTGTTAGAAGTATTAACCGGACTTATATTAGACCAATTAATGAAGTGACTTATGCAACGAACCTGTTAGCAGAAGGATATTACCATGTGAGAGTACCTGAAAGTAATGTCAAAGAAACCAGAGAGTTATTTGTAACGACGAATGAACTTGCTCGCAGGTTGCAAAGATTGAATCACAAACAAAAACTTCAATCTAATCGATTAAAAACTACGGTAGAAAATATACCAAGTTCCATATTGATGATTGATAAATATGGTGAAATCGTTGTAGCTAATAAATCATTTTATAATGTTTTTACACCTGAAAAAGCTGTAGAGCATAAAAGTTATGTTGACTTTGTAGATTTGACACTACAAAAACTTATTACCGAAGCATTTAAAGTAGAAAAGCCAATATATGATCAAATTGAATTAACAATTGATCAAGTTCATCAAAAATATTTTGACACATCTTGTGTACCGATTCTTTCTAAAACAAAGAAAAATTTATATGGTATGGTGATTGTGTTACACGATATTACGAATCTTAAAAAACTAGAAAATTTGAGAAGAGAATTTGTTGCTAATGTGTCACATGAATTAAAAACACCAATTACGTCTATCAAAGGTTTTGCAGAAACATTATTAGATGGTGCAAAAAACGATGAACAGACGTTAAATGAATTTTTAAAAATTATTTCTAAAGAATCAGATCGCATAGAAACATTAGTGTTTGATTTATTAGATCTCTCACATGTTGAGCAACAAACAGAAATTGTAACAGAATACGTGAGTCTTTCGGAAATCGCAGAAAGCACAATCAAGAATATGCAAAATATTGCAGAAGAAAAGCAAATCACAATTGTTAATGAAATTAAACCTGACATAGTCATTGATGCAAATAAAGATAAAGTATCACAAGTGGCTTTGAATTTGTTGTCTAACGCCGTGAGTTACTCTAAAGCATCAAGTGAAGTGATTGTACGTGTATATAAAGATGCAAACAAACGTATCATGGAAGTCCAAGATTTTGGTATTGGTATTAGTGCTGAGGATCAGCAGCATATTTTTGAAAGGTTTTATCGCGTAGATAAAGCGAGAAGTAGAGATTCAGGCGGTACTGGTTTAGGACTTTCAATAACCAAACACATTATGGAAGCACATAATGGACGTATTAATGTCTTTAGTCGCCCTAATGAAGGCTCTACTTTTAGAGTCACATTTTTCGAATAACGTTGTGACACATGTTATAATTTTAAAATCAAAGTAGCTTATATGTATATAACGGTCAGATAACCTAAATGGTATTTGACCGGCTTTTTTATTTCGTTAATATTTATTTGAATATCGCAAATATGACGTATCAATACAGTTACGGGAGTTTTTTATGCTAAAATAAATATAAATATGTGTTGGAGGTTAAAACATTGAATAAATTAATCTTAATTGATGGTAACAGTCTGAGCTTTAGAGCTTTTTATGCTTTACCACTTTTACAAAATAAGGCAGGTATACATACCAATGCTGTTTATGGCTTTGCGATGTTACTTGAGAAAATAATTAAAGAAGAACAGCCTACACATTTTCTTGTTGCATTTGATGCAGGAAAAACAACATTTAGACATGAACAATATAGTGAATATAAAGGTGGACGTCAAAAAACACCACCGGAACTAAGTGAACAATTTCCATATGTCAGACAATTGTTAGATGCGTATCAAATTAAACGATACGAATTAGACAATTATGAAGCTGACGATATTATAGGAACATTAAGTAAACAGGCAAATGCAGAAAAATTTGAAACAATAATTGTTACAGGTGATCGAGATTTGACGCAGTTAGCTACAGATGATGTAACAATCTATTACACAAAAAAAGGCGTAACAGATGTTGATCATTATACGCCTGAATTTATTGCTGAAAAATATGATGGCTTAGTCCCAAATCAAATCATTGATATGAAAGGATTGATGGGCGATGCATCAGATAATATTCCTGGCGTGGCTGGGGTTGGTGAAAAAACAGCAATCAAGTTATTGAAGCAATTTTCTACTGTTGAAAATGTTTATAATCATATTGAAGAAGTGTCTGGTAAAAAATTAAAAGAAAAACTAGAAAATAGTAAATCTGATGCTTTAATGAGTAAAGAACTTGCTACAATCAACTGCGATAGCCCTATAGAAGTCACTTTAGCAGATACGAAGTTACCTGAAAGTCCTGATTCAACAGCAAAAATTGATATCTTTAAAAAACTTGAATTTAAGCAGCTTTTAGATCAAGTCGATGTAGAGGGCACGCATACTTCTGCTGAAGAATTAGAACTTGAAATTACATCGGATTTTAGTAATGTAGATTTTAATGAATTATCAGAAGCCACTATTCATTTTGAATTAGATGGATCGAATTATTTGAAAGATGATATTTTGAAATTTGCTTTATATGATGGATCAAATCATGTTGTCATTGATGCGGATAAGGTTCATGACTATCCGGAATTGATAGCTTGGTTAGAAAATGATAAGACAGAAAAAATCGTCTATGATGCTAAAAAATCATATATTGTTGCACATCGCTTAGACATAGCTATTAAACATATCGTTTTTGATGTTATGCTCGCGAGTTATATTATCGATCCATCTCGCACAATTGATGATGTGAATTCTGTGGTTTCGTATTTTGATCAACATTATGTGAAAGAAAATATAGAAGTTTTTGGTAAAGGTAAAAAAAGACATGTACCTGAGGATGATATTTTAGATCATCACGTTGGAACGATTATCGAAGCAATTAACAAAACTAAACCAAAAATGGAAGCGCAGTTAGAAGAATATAATCAAACTAACTTATTAGATGATTTAGAATTACCGTTAGCACGTATTTTAAGTGAAATGGAAGAAACTGGCATTTACACAGTAGCAACCGATTTGCAAGAAATGGAAAAAGAAATTCAAGCGAAACTTGATGTACTAATTAATAATATTTATAACGCGGCTGGCGAATCATTTAATATTAACTCACCAAAACAATTAGGCGTGGTACTATTTGAAACATTAGAATTACCTGTTATTAAAAAAACTAAAACAGGTTATTCTACGGCCGTAGATGTACTGGAGCAACTACAAGGACAACATCCTATTATCGACTATATTTTAGAGTACAGAACATTATCAAAACTACAATCTACTTATGTAGAAGGACTGCAAAAAGTGATTAGTGAAGATAATCGCATTCATACGCGTTTTAATCAAACACTTGCACAAACGGGTAGATTGTCATCTGTAGATCCTAACTTGCAAAATATTCCAATTCGCTTAGAAGAAGGTCGAAGAATTAGAAAGGCATTTAAATCTAGTGACGATAACAATGTCATCTTCTCAGCTGACTATTCGCAAATTGAATTACGTGTACTTGCACATATTACTCAAGATGAGAGCATGAAACAAGCATTCATCAATGATGAAGATATTCATACAGCAACTGCTATGAAAGTATTTAATGTACAGCCAGATGAAGTTGATAGTCTAATGCGTAGACAAGCGAAAGCAGTAAATTTCGGTATCGTATATGGCATAAGCGACTATGGGTTAAGTCAAAGTTTAGGTATTACACGTAAACAAGCAAAGCAGTTTATTGATGATTATCTCGATAGTTTCCCTGGTGTGAAACAATATATGGAAGATATTGTTAAAGATTGTAAAGCGCAAGGTTATGTTGAGACACTATTACATCGCCGTCGTTATATTCCGGACATCACTAGTAGAAACTTTAATTTACGTGGTTTTGCGGAAAGAACGGCTATGAATACACCGATACAAGGCAGTGCCGCAGATATTATCAAATTGGCAATGGTTAATTTTGTAAATGAAGTTAAACATACTGATTTTCATGCGCAATTATTATTACAAGTACACGATGAATTAATTTTTGAATTACCTAAAGATGAAGTAGAGGCTTTTAGTGAATTTATAGAAGAAATAATGGATAATGCATTGGCATTAGACGTACCACTCAAAGTTGAAACAAGTTATGGTAAGACATGGTATGACGCAAAATAGAAAGTAGGTGAACAAGTGCCTGAATTACCTGAAGTAGAACATGTAACAAGAGGCATTAAGCCATTTGTAAAAGGGCAAAAAATAGAATCTATTCTCTTTTCTGATAAAGTACAAGAAGGAAAAGCGAATCATAGAGAAACCATTGTTAAAGGTATGGAGCTTGATACTTTTAAACGATTCACTAGGCTTTATACGATTGTTGATATTGAGCGAAGAAGTAAGTATATTGTCTTCTATTTAGAAAAAGATGGAGATAAGCGAATTCTAATAAGTCATTTAGGTATGGCTGGTGGATTTTTTGTCGTAGATAAGCTTGAAGATATTAGTGTGCCAAATTATCGCAAACACTGGCATGTCATATTTAAATTAGATAATGACAAATTACTTGTGTATTCAGATATTAGACGCTTTGGTGAAATTAGAAACGTTGCTTCATTTGAAGCTTACCCATCATTTTTAGAAATTGCCCCAGAACCTTTTGAAAAAGAAGCTATGGCACATTATTTGGCTTGGTTTGATAAAAAGTTATATCAAAATAAACCAATCAAACAAATGATTCTAGACCACCGTGTCATATCAGGATGTGGAAATATATATGCTTGCGAGGCATTATTTAGATCAGGTATTCATCCAGCTAGATTACCAAAAGATTTAAATCATCAGGAACGAGAAATGTTATTCTATTATGTTCGAGAAGTACTGGAAGCGGGTATAAAATATGGTGGAACAAGCATTTCAGATTACCGTCATGCTGATGGTAGTACAGGTACAATGCAGCAACACCTAAACGTATATAAACAAAAAGTTTGTAAAGTTTGTGGCGATGACATTGCAACACAAGTAATTGCAACGAGAAATAGTCATTTTTGTCCAACTTGTCAACAATAAAGGAAGAGTGAGAATATGCCGAAAGTTATAGGACTAACTGGTGGTATCGCATCAGGTAAATCTACGGTATCAGAACTATTAAGTGCACATGGTTTTAAAATCGTAGATGCAGATATTGCATCACGTCAAGCAGTAGAAAAAGGTACAAAAGGCCTAGAACGTGTGAAAGAAGCCTTTGGTGAGCAAGCTATTGATGAAAATGGTGAAATGAATAGAGCTTATGTAGGCGAAGTAGTATTTAATCAACCTGAAAAGAGATTAGAATTAAATGAAATCGTACATCCTATTGTGCGAGAAATTATGGAAAAAGAAAAAGCACAATACTTAAGCGAAGGTTATCATGTCATTATGGATATTCCATTATTATTTGAGAATAATTTACAAGATACTGTCGATGAAGTCTGGTTAGTATATACTTCAGAAAGTATACAAATCGATAGATTGATGGAACGAAATAATATTTCAATGGAAGAAGCGAAAGCACGTGTTTATAGTCAAATTTCTATAGATAAAAAACGTAGAATGGCAGACCATGAAATAGATAATCGTGATACAAAATTAGAACTAAAACAAAATTTAGAAAATTTATTATTAGAAGAAGGCTATATAGAGAGTCATTCTGAAGATGTACTTTAATAAAAGTGATTACAACCACCCAATTATCTTTGATAATTGGGTGGTTTTTATATAAGAGACGTTCTAATAACTTAAGTGTTTTTATTATTAATATTTAAGGAAATGCATAAGTGAGAATAGGATATATACGAAAATCTTACTGATTAATATTAGAAAACATAAAAGCCTTAATGCTAAAGTTTTTAAATTTATTATAGAAAACGCTTTCCTAAATAAATATTTATGTTATACTATTTCCATAAAGTATAACACTAAGACGAGGGGTGCTTCGAATGACGACAAATATAGCAATTAACGGAATGGGTAGAATAGGTAGAATGGTGTTGAGAATCGCACTAAAAAATAAAGATTTAAATGTAGTGGCGATAAATGCGAGTTACCCACCGGAAACAATTGCACATCTAATAAATTATGATACAACACATGGCGTTTATGATTTTAAAGTAGAGCCAATAGAATCGGGAATTAAAGTTGATGATCACGAAATTCAATTAGTTTCTGATAGAAATCCTGAAAATTTACCATGGAAGCAATTAGATATAGATGTTGCAATAGAAGCAACAGGTAAATTTAACCACGGAGATAAAGCGATAGCACATATTAAAGCTGGTGCTAAAAAAGTATTGTTAACAGGTCCATCTAAGGGTGGAGATGTACAAATGATTGTCAAAGGCGTTAATAATGACCAATTAGATATTGAGAAATATGATATTTTTAGCAACGCTTCATGTACTACAAACTGTATCGGTCCGGTTGCAAAGGTATTAAATGATCAATTTGGTATCCAAAATGGCTTGATGACAACTGTACATGCCATTACCAATGACCAAAATAATATTGATAATCCACATAAAGATTTAAGACGTGCACGTTCATGTAATGAAAGTATTATTCCAACTTCAACTGGTGCTGCTAAAGCATTGAAAGAAGTATTGCCAGAATTAGAAGGGAAATTACATGGAATGGCTTTACGCGTACCTACAAAAAATGTATCACTCGTTGATTTAGTGGTTGATTTAAATGAAAATGTAACAGCAGCACAAGTGAACGAAGCTTTTGAAGCGAATGATTTACAAGGTGTCATTTCTACCGAAGATGCACCACTCGTTTCAATGGACTTTAACACGAATCCACATTCGGCCATTATCGATACACAAAGTACAATGGTAATGGGAGATAATAAAGTTAAAGTGATTGCATGGTATGACAATGAATGGGGCTATTCTAATAGAGTAGTTGATGTTGCCACACAAATTGGACAATTACTTAAAAACGATGTTGCAGCTGTAGCAAATTAATTTTCAAAAATAGCGATTACAAATTTTAAAAATAATTATCTAAAACGTTTCGTAACATAGTTGTTAATTTATAAACTATATTACGAGGCGTTTTTAATTTTATTATTATTTCTTCGTTAATATTAGCTTTAAAGTTAATAAATCTTAATTATACGGCGTTTCTTTTGAATTATGCTATACGATATAGATATAGTGTAATAGCGAATCTTTTGTGACTTGCATATTTATAGTATAATGTAAGGTAATCAAAAAGAGAGGGTGATAATTCGATGAAATGCCCGAAATGTAATTCGACTCATTCTCGTGTTGTGGACTCTAGACATGCAGATGAAGTTAATGCGATTCGACGTAGAAGAGAATGTGAAGAGTGTGAAACAAGGTTCACTACTTTTGAACATATAGAAAAAAGACCACTCATCGTAGTTAAAAAAGACGGTACACGTGAGCAATTTTTACGAGAAAAAATATTAAATGGTTTAGTTCGTTCATGTGAGAAAAGACCAGTACGATATGAGCAATTAGAAGACATTACAAATAATGTCGAATGGAAATTACGTGATGAGGGTCGTGCTGAAATTTCATCAAGAGAAATTGGTGAACATGTTATGAATTTATTGATGCATGTAGATCAAGTATCGTATGTAAGATTTGCATCTGTATACAAGGAATTTAAGGATGTAGACCAGTTACTACAATCTATGCAAGGTATTTTAGCTGAAAATAAACGGAGTGATTCTTAATGGGGTTACAATCCTACGATTATGGTTTGAGACCACATGATAATTTCAATGTTGTTCGTGATTTTAATTTAAATAATAACCATTTAGAAATATTAAATAGATTGTTTACGCCCATGATTGGTATGAATGCGATTGGTTTATATCATTACTTGAATCAATTTGCGGAAGTTGGTTCTGATACTGTTTTAACTCACTATATTATAATGAGTGAATTAAAAATAAATTTGTTGGAATTCAGAAAAGAAATGGATTTGTTAGAAGGTACAGGCCTTGTTAAATCATATGTTAATCACAGTGCACAACATTCATCGTTTATTTATGATTTGATTCAACCACCTTCTGCGAAACAATTTTTTAACGACCCTATGTTATCTGTTTATTTATATAGTGAGGTAAGTAAACAACGTTATCAACAACTCAAACGGCATTTCGAGAGTGATCAGCGTATTGATTATAGTCAATATCAAGATGTGACTCGTACGTTCACTGATGTATTTAAAGTGCCAAATAAAACGGTGGAAAATGATGGTATAGAAAAAAAAGAAACAGCATATACTGGTTTAAACTTAAGTCAAGTTCAGTTTGATTTTGAGACACTTTACGATTTATTACAAAGCCATTTTATAAGTGCAAAAATAATTGATAAAGATGCTAAAATATTAATCACACAAATTGCTACATTATATGGATTGACACCTGAAGCAATGAAACGCATCATATTAAAATCCATCACAAGTGCACAAGAATTGTCATTTGAAGAATTGCGTAAACATGCAAGAACGTATTATTTAATGGAGCATGAACAACAATTGCCTACACTAAATGTTAAAACAGAAGCGGATAGTGAAACTAAACTAGAGAATCAACCAGTGGAAACTGAAAGTGAAAATGATAGTTGGCTTAAACAATTGGAGGAAACAAGTCCTATTGATATGCTTGCATCATGGTCAGAGTCTGAACCAACTACCCAACAAAAATATATGATTGAAGAACTGATTGAACGTGAACATTTATCATTTGGCGTTATTAATATTCTATTGCAGTTTGTAATGTTAAAAGAAGATATGAAGCTGCCTAAATCCTATATATTTGAGATTGCATCTAATTGGAAGAAAAAAGGCATTAAAACAGCAGAACAAGCATATCAATACGCCGTGAAAGTAAATCAGCCTAAGAAAGAAAACCAATCTAATAAACGTAATTATAAACAGAAACAATTAGCTTCCAGAGAAATGACACCAAAATGGTTAGAAGAACGCGATAATAAGCAATCGAATGAACCATCCAAAGATGAAGATGATGAGAAATTAAAAAAAGATAGAGAACAATTTCTTAATCAATTAAAAAATAGATGGAAGGAGGACAATAAATGAAATCTTTCAACCATATTATGGGTGAATCAAATGATTTATCAAAACGCATCGAAAAAATCAAAAAAGATGTCGTCAAAGATCCAGACGTCAAACAATTTTTAGAGACACATAAGTCCGAATTGACCAATGCAATGATTGATGAAGATTTAAATATTTTGCAAGAATATAAAGACCAAGAAAAGCATTATGATGGTCATGCTTATAAAGATTGTCCCAATTTTGTTAAAGGACACATACCTGAATTGTACATTGAAAATAATCATATAAAGATTCGCTATTTACCTTGTCCTTGCAAAATCAAACATGATGAAGAAAAGTTTAATGCACATTTGATTACATCCCATCACATGCAACGCGACACACTAGATGCTAAGTTGGAAGATATTTATATGGACAGAAGAGATAGATTAGATGTTGCTATGGCTGCAAACCAAATCTGCGACAAAATTACAAATCACGAATCGCAAGTGAAAGGTTTATATCTACACGGGCCATTTGGAACGGGGAAATCTTTTATATTAGGTGCTATAGCGAATCAATTGAAAACTGAAAAAATATCATCGACCATCGTTTATTTACCAGAGTTTATTCGTTCGTTAAAAGGCGGATTTAAAGACGGTAGTTTTGAGTCTAAACTTCAAAGAGTCAGAGAAGCGAATATACTCATGTTGGATGATATTGGTGCTGAAGAAATTACACCATGGGCAAGAGACGAAGTCATTGGCCCGCTCTTACATTATAGAATGGTTCAAGAACTGCCAACTTTCTTCAGTTCAAATTTAAGTTTCGAAGAATTAGAATATCATCTTTCAGTTACGAGAGACGGCACTGAAAAGACAAAAGCTGCCAGAATTATGGAGCGAATTAAAACACTTTCTATACCGTATTATCTAGAAGGAAAAAATTACCGGAATGATTGAAATTTGAAATAAATGTTGTATAATATAATTAAATCTAAATCTTACGAAATAATACGGAGACAAGATGAATAAATGGATACCTCACAGAGAACCAATGTTTGTTGAGAATTGGTAGGTATATTTATTGATTACTACTTCGTCAATGATGTTGTAATAAACATCCGGCTCAAGACCGTTATCTTATGTAGAGTAAAGTTATTATGCAATATTTTTGTTGAATAACTTTAATTTAGGGTGGTACCACGAAGACCTCGTCCCTTTTTTGGGATGAGGTCTTTTTGTGTTATTGAGTAGTAACATAAGGTGATTCGTAAAGATTTAAGAGCTTGAAAAAAATAGGAGGAATGTGACATGGATCAAATTAAAATTAAATTTCCAGACGGTAATACAAAGGAATTTGACAAAGGAACAACAACTGAAGATATCGCACAATCCATCAGCCCAGGATTAAGAAAAAAAGCTGTGGCAGGCAAGTTGAATGGACAATTAATTGATTTAACTAGACCTATTGAAAGTGATGGAGATATTGAAATCGTGACACCTGGTTCAGATGAAGCGTTGGAAGTTTTACGTCATTCTACAGCACATTTAATGGCGCAAGCATTAAAACGTTTGTATGGTGAGGTTCATTTTGGTGTTGGACCTGTTATTGAAGGTGGTTTCTACTATGACTTTGATATGGAAGAAAGTATCTCATCGGATGATTTTGAAAAAATTGAAAAAACAATGAAACAAATTGCGAACGAAAATTATCCAATTGAGCGCAAAGTTGTGTCACGTAATGAAGCAAAAGCTTTTTTCTCAGATGATCCGTATAAACAAGAATTAATTGATGCGATTCCAGAAGATGAAAATGTGACATTGTATACACAAGGAGAATTTACTGATTTATGTCGTGGGGTCCATGTACCATCAACTTCAAAAATTAAAGAATTCAAATTGTTATCAACTGCGGGTGCTTATTGGCGTGGCGATAGCAATAATAAAATGTTGCAACGTATCTATGGTACAGCTTTCTTTGATAAAAAAGATTTAAAAGCCCATTTGCAAATGCTTGAAGAAAGAAAAGAACGTGACCATCGTAAAATTGGTAAAGAGTTAGAACTCTTTTCTAATAATCCGTTAGTAGGCGCAGGTTTACCACTATGGTTGCCTAATGGTGCAACAATCCGTCGTGAAATTGAACGTTATATCGTAGATAAAGAAGTGAGTATGGGTTACGATCACGTTTATACACCAGTAATGGCAAACGTTGATTTATATAAAACATCTGGACACTGGGATCATTATCAAGAAGATATGTTCCCGACAATGAAATTAGATGAATATGAAGAAATGGTATTAAGACCGATGAACTGTCCACATCATATGATGATTTATGCTAATAAACCGCATTCATATCGTGAACTACCAATTAGAATTGCTGAACTTGGTACAATGCACCGTTATGAAGCAAGTGGTGCGGTTTCAGGATTGCAACGTGTTCGTGGTATGACTTTAAATGATGCGCATATTTTTGTTCGTCCAGATCAAATCAAAGAAGAGTTTAAACGCGTAGTTAATTTAATTATAGATGTTTATAATGACTTTAATTTTGAGAATTATAGCTTCCGTTTAAGTTATAGAGATCCAGAAGATAAAGAGAAATACTTTGATGACGATGAGATGTGGATTAAAGCTGAAAGTATGTTAAAAGAAGCGGTTGATGAACTAGGATTAGACTATGAAGAAGCCATCGGTGAAGCGGCATTCTACGGTCCTAAACTAGATGTACAAGTTCAAACAGCGATGGGAAAAGAAGAAACTTTATCTACAGCGCAACTTGATTTCTTATTACCACAAAAATTTGAATTGACTTATATAGGTAATGACGGCGAACAGCATAGACCCGTAGTTATTCACCGTGGTGTTGTATCAACTATGGAACGTTTCGTAGCGTTCTTAACGGAAGAAACTAAAGGTGCCTTTCCAACTTGGTTAGCACCAAAACAAGTAGAAATTATTCCAGTTAATGTTGACTTACATTATGATTATGCAAGACTTATTCAAGATGAACTAAAATCTCAAGGTGTACGTGTAGAGATTGATGATCGTAATGAAAAGATGGGTTATAAAATTAGAGAAGCACAAATGCAAAAAATCCCATATCAACTAGTCGTTGGTGACAAAGAAGTTGAAAACAAAGAAGTAAATGTTAGAAAATATGGTTCCCAAGATCAAGAAACGCTTGAAAAAGATGAATTCATTTGGAACTTAGTTGATGAAATCAGATTGAAAAAACAAAGATAGTCTTGAAACTATTGTTAAAATCATGTATATTACAGTTTAGTGAGTAATAAAAAAATTAAATTTGAGTTAGAGGTTGCGTTTTTAAAGAGTAATGATTCAGAAGCCAGATGGGGCATATGTTGAATGCATGAAAGGTGAAAATGCCGAAACCTGTATTGACCATTTACAATACAGGTTGGGACAGTTATCGAAAGAAACTGGACTGTCACATATGTGATGTGCTACCTATATAAATGCTATTATTAAAATGGTTGCATATCTAATGGGTATGCAACCATTTTGTTTTGGTTTAATGATTATTGAAAATACATTAACGGGATAGAGCGAAAATATGAAGTCATGTGTAATGGATATACTGAATACAGATGACAATGTTTTACTATAAACGTATTGGATTAATCATATAGAAAGTTAGCCTCTAAATTTAAAGAAAGGGAGCTTCTATGGCAAATCAAGAAAATCAAAACACTGGGATTAAAAGAGGGTTGAAAGACCGTCATATTTCCATGATTGCTATTGGGGGTTGTATTGGAACAGGACTATTCATGACTTCCGGTGGTGCGATCCACGATGCTGGTGCACTTGGTGCGCTTTTAGCATATGCAATCATTGGAGCAATGGTCTTCTTTCTTATGACTTCATTAGGAGAGATGGCGACGTATTTACCTGTATCTGGATCGTTTAGTACATATGCTACACGCTTTGTAGATCCTTCATTAGGATTTGCATTGGGATGGAACTACTGGTTTAACTGGGTAATTACTGTTGCTGCCGATGTTACAATAGCTGCGCAAGTTATTCAATATTGGACGCCGTTATCTGGTATTCCGGCTTGGAGTTGGAGTTGTCTCTTTTTAATTATTATTTTTGGACTTAATGCATTATCTGTACGAGTTTATGGCGAAAGTGAATATTGGTTCGCGTTAATTAAAGTAGTTACTGTAATTATTTTCATTGCAATTGGTCTATTAACGATTCTAGGTATTATGGGAGGCGAATTTGTAGGCTTTGATACATTTACTAAAGGCGGTGGACCTATTTTAGGTGACGGTCTTGGAGGTAGTTTACTTACTATTTTAGGTGTGTTCTTAGTGGCAGGTTTCTCATTCCAAGGTACAGAATTGATTGGTATTACTGCTGGTGAATCTGAAAATCCAGAACGCGCAGTTCCAAAAGCAATTAAACAAGTATTTTGGAGAATATTAATCTTTTATATACTTGCTATATTTGTAATCGGTATGCTAATACCTTACGATAGTTCAGCGTTAATGGGCGGCGGAGATGATATTTCTACTTCACCATTTACATTAGTATTCCAAAATGCAGGCTTAGCATTTGCTGCGTCATTCATGAATGCAGTCATTTTAACTTCAGTGCTTTCTGCAGGTAACTCAGGTATGTATGCTTCAACTAGAATGCTTTATTCAATGAGTAAAGATAAACTGGCATACCCTATATTTGGTAAAACAAATAAAAGCGGTGTTCCTTATGTATCTTTAATCGTTACAGCAATCATAGTTATAGGCATATTTATATTGCAACACTTGAGTGGTGATGCATATGAATATATCGTAGCTGCGAGTGGTATGACTGGTTTCATCGCATGGGTAGGTATAGCTGTGAGTCATTATAGATTTAGAAAAGCATTTGATAAACAAGATTATGATAAGTCTAAATTGAAATATAAAGCGAAATTATTCCCATTTGGACCTATATTTGCTGGTATCTTGTGTGTATTAGTTATTATTGGACAAGATGTAGATTTTATTAAAACAGGTGACTTTGACCTTAACAGGTTTGTTATCACTTATATGGGAATTCCAGTATTCTTGGCGTTCTTCATTTATCATAAAGTGAGATATAAAACGAAAATGGTTCCATTGGAAAAAGTGAACTTACGACAAGATGTTGATATGGAAGAAATTAATAAATAATAAAAAGCTATTGACTTGTATATGTATTATTGATAAGATAGGTAACGTTGAATACGAAACGAACCAAGTAGAAGCTCCCGCTTCTCACCTGTTGCGACGCTATAGGCAGTTGGCAGGTCTTATATATACATGTTAATTTCATGTGTAGAGAAGAGCGGGTATATTATATACTCGCTCTTTTTGCTTGGGATAATTTCGTAAAAATCTTGGAGGTGTCAACCATAGCAAAAGATCAAACTCAAGTTAACGAAAAGATTCGTGCAAAAGAATTACGCTTAATCGGTCAAGACGGAGAACAAATTGGTGTTAAAACTAAAAATGAAGCTCTAGAAATGGCGGAACGCGTTGGTTTAGATGTAGTCATTATGGCTCCAAACGCTAAACCACCTGTTGCTAGAATTATGGATTACGGTAAATACAAATTTGAACAACAGAAAAAAGAAAAAGAAATGAAAAAGAAACAAAAAACAATCAACCTTAAAGAAATTCGTTTAAGTCCAACAATTGAGGAACACGATTTCCAAACAAAATTGAAAAATGGACGTAAGTTCTTAGAAAAAGGCGATAAATGTAAAGTTTCAATTCGTTTCAGAGGTCGTGCAATTACGCATAAAGAAATTGGTCAACGTGTATTAGAAAAATTTGCAGAACAATGCAAAGACATCGCTACAGTTGAACAAAGACCTAAAATGGATGGACGTCAAATGTTCATCATGTTAAGTCCAATTAACGAAAAATAATAATCGATATTACAGGAGGAAATGAATCATGCCTAAAATGAAAACACACCGTGGAGCAGCTAAACGTGTTAAAAGAACTGGTTCAGGTAAATTAAAACGTTCTAGAGCTTTCACATCTCACTTATTTGCAAACAAGAGTACTAAACAAAAACGTAAATTACGTAAAGCTTCATTAGTAAGCAAATCAGATATGAAACGTGTAAAACAATTATTAGCTTATAAAAAATAATTAACGATATAAAAAAGATAAGATCGAACATATTTAGAGGAGGAATTTATTATGCCACGAGTTAAAGGTGGAACAGTAACAAGAGCGCGTCGTAAAAAGACGATTAAATTAGCTAAAGGTTACTTCGGTTCAAAACGTACATTATATAAAGTAGCAAAACAACAAGTTATGAAATCAGGTCAATATGCATTCCGTGACCGTCGTCAAAGAAAACGTGATTTCCGTAAATTATGGATTACACGTATCAATGCAGCAGCTCGTCAACATGACATGAGCTATTCAAGATTAATGAATGGTTTGAAAAAAGCTGAAATTGATATCAACCGTAAAATGCTTTCTGAAATTGCAATTTCAGATGAAAAAGCTTTTGGTGAATTAGTAGCTAAAGCAAAAGATGCTTTAAAATAATAATCAAGTAGAGTCTGGGACATGAATTATTGTCTCAGACTCTTTGTCATATAGGACAAAAGATGGTTGAAATGCAATCTCTATATTGGAGATCATTTATGTTTATCGATTCGTTTCAATTTAATTCTAGAAAAGTTAAACAATGAAAATTCAACTTTTCTCTTGTTGTCTTAAATTTAATGAATGAGATTAAAATACATAGCAAATTAATTTTTGTAATTTCTAAAGTTATATTAACAATCTACAATATGATTTTGAATAATCATTTTGATAAATAACTACGGTTTGATAAAATAATGAAGAAGTCATATATGAAGGAGAAACTAATGTCTAAATTTGATGAAATGATAACAGTAGTTCCAAGAACAATTTTATTTGATAATGAAAAAAATAAATTTAATGGTTTCTTAGATAAAAATACTACAAAAGGTCAAGATATTTTTGACACACTTTCAAAATATGAGATAAAACGACGCGGTGATATGGAAGAAGACCCATCATACAAACAATTAATTTCATATTGCATATTAGAAAATGAACATGATGAAATTTTAGTTTATGAACGTTTGTCTGGTGGTGGAGAGGCACGTTTACATGGTCAGTCGTCAATCGGTGTTGGTGGTCATATGAATGATGTTAAGGGTGCTGAATCTATAAATGAAGTGTTGAGAGTTAACGCTCAAAGAGAATTAGAAGAAGAAGTTGGTTTATCTGATAGCAAATCTCAGAATTTAGCTTACATCGGTTTCATCAATGATGACACGAATGAAGTAGGCGAAGTACATCTAGGTGTCGTCTTTAAAATCAATGTAAATAGTAATGATGTAGAATCAAAAGAAACCGACACATTGAGAATAAAATGGGTAGATCAAAGTAAAATTGATAACTATGATGAATTTGAATCATGGAGCGCTTTAATATTACAAGCTAAACAGTAGGGGTGTATAAAGATGTCCGATGTCATTCCTTTTCCTCGATCAAAAGAAAAACTGATTAGAGAAATTAAGCAATCGTTTAATAGCAATGATTTAGAGCAAATGTATCAATTGTTTGAAGACTTTGAAGAACACTTCGAATTAGATGAACAAATGGCTTTATTAAAATGTTCAATGTTATATAATATGCAGCATTTTCTAGAATTACGTGAAGAGGCCATTATTTTACTTAAGCAAGGAACGACAAAGTATGATGATTTAATGGTTTATTATGTGAAAAGTTTAAACGGCTTGGGACAGTATTTTCAAGTAGTAGAAGTCATCAATCAAATTATAGATGAAGTTAATGACCATAGAACTAGAATGGAATTGTTCCCGATTAAAGAATATGCAATGAGTCAAATAGATAGCCATAATGAACATGCTACCAAAATGCTTCAAGATTTCGACTCAATTTCACTTCGTGATCAAATTAATACGATACTTACATTAATTGATTATAGTCAGTTCAGCTATAAAAATACGGTTGTGAATATTATTGAGCATGTTACTCTCACACCTAATGTGTTAAGTATCATGCTTGAATATTTACGTTTTGCAGAATATGATCAAGAGATAGATATAATAAAATACAATTTTGACATGTCTGTTATACCTAGCAAATTACCAGGATTAGAACATACTGAATTTAAACTTAACATCATTCCAAATGTGATTCAGCACATTGAAGAAGATGCTGCGCAATTGATAGAAGAAGCGCTTCATTTAATGAATAATCATGCCATTTTATTTTATCCATTGGATATCGAGCGAATCGCTCATATAGATGTTTGGGTTGAGGCATATACAAATTACTTTAAAGCGATGATAGGTTTAGAATCATTAGATGAGTCTAATGCGGCCATTCAATTTATTACTGAAATAGATAAATTGAATAATTAATCATTTGTATTTCGGGTAATTGTAAAAAATAGTGTTATAATAAAGCAAATAATTTCAATTTCACAGGAAAATAAAATGTTATAAGCACAGGGTTTGTGTAGTGAATAGTCCTATGCTATAATAGTGAAGTTGAAAAAATAAAATAGGATAATCATGGAGGTTTTTATACATGACAGCAACTTGGGAAAAAAAGGAAGGTAACGAAGGTGTATTAAGCGTTACAGTTCCAGCAGAAAAAGTAGACAAAGCAATTGATCAAGCTTTCAAAAAAGTAGTTAAACAAATCAATGTACCTGGCTTTCGTAAAGGGAAAGTTCCACGTCCAATTTTTGAACAACGCTTTGGTGTAGAAGCTTTATATCAAGATGCAGTTGATATCTTATTACCAGAAGCTTATGGTGAAGCTATTGACGAAACTGGAATTAAACCAGTTGACCAACCAGAAATCAATGTAACATCAATTGAAAAAGGTAAAGAAATGACATTTGAAGCTAATGTTGTTGTAGAACCAGAAGTTCAATTAGGTGACTACAAAGGTTTAGAAGTTGAAAAACAAGATGTTGAATTAACTGATGAAGAATTACAAGAATCAATTGATCATCAATTAGGTCATTTAGCAGAAATGGTTGTTAAAGAAGATGGCGCTATTGAAAATGGCGACACAGTTAACATTGACTTTGATGGCTATGTTGATGGAGAACAATTTGAAGGTGGACAAGCTGAAGGCTACGATCTTGAAATTGGTTCAGGTTCATTTATTCCAGGATTCGAAGAACAATTAGTAGGTGTTAAAACTGGTGAAGAAAAAGATGTTAACGTTACATTCCCAGAAGAATACCATGCTGAAGAATTAGCTGGTAAAGAAGCTACATTCAAAACAAAAGTTAATGAAATTAAATATAAAGATGTTCCAGAATTAACAGATGAAATTGCTAACGAATTAGATTCAGAAGCAAACACTGTTGATGAATATAAAGAAAACTTACGTAAACGTCTAACTGAACAAAAAGAAACAGATGCTGAAAACAATCAAAAAGAAGAAGCAATTAACAAAGCAGCAAACAATGCTTCAATTGATGTTCCAGATGCAATGATTAATACTGAGTTAGATCGCATGGTTCAAGAATTTGGACAACGTATGCAACAACAAGGTCTTAATTTAGAAACTTATTTCCAAATTTCTGGTCAAGATGAATCACAATTAAGAGAACAAATGAAAGACGATGCAGAAGAACGTGTTAAAACAAACTTAACATTAACTGCTATCGCTGATGCAGAAGATATTGAAGTTTCAGATGATGATATCGATAAAGAATTAGAAAAAATGAGTGAACAATTTAATATTTCAGTAGAAGATATTAAACAAACACTAGGTAATACGGATATCGTTAAAAATGATGTACGTATTCAAAAAGTTATCGACTTATTAGTTGATGAAGCTAAATTAGTAGAACCATCTAAAGATGACTCAGAAGCGTAACTAAATATAAATAGAGCAAATTGTTTTGTGAATTATATGTTAGTCGTTTAATATAGTAAACTAGTAGCAGATGCATTCAAATAATGTGTCTGCTACACTATTTTATGCAAATAACTTGTGAAAGGTGTAAGTTGCATATTAAAATACTATCTAGTATAGTCTTTAGGGAATAGGGGTGTAAATAGAATGTTCAAATTCAATGAAGATGAAGAAAATTTAAAATGCTCTTTCTGTGGTAAAGATCAAGACCAAGTTAAAAAACTAGTAGCAGGAAGTGGCGTGTATATTTGTAATGAGTGTATCGAGCTATGTTCAGAAATAGTTGAAGAAGAATTAGCTCAATCAGAGCCTGAAGGGCTAACTGAATTACCAACACCTAAAGAAATTATGGACAAATTAAATGATTATGTTATTGGACAAGAAAAAGCTAAAAAATCATTAGCTGTTGCTGTTTATAATCATTATAAACGTGTTCAACAATTAGGACCTAACGAAGACGAAGTGGAATTACAAAAAAGTAATGTTGCTTTAATCGGTCCAACTGGTAGTGGTAAAACACTTCTCGCACAAACATTAGCTAAAACATTAAATGTACCATTTGCAATTGCTGATGCTACAAGTTTAACAGAAGCTGGTTATGTCGGTGATGATGTTGAAAATATATTACTACGTTTAATCCAAGCTGCTGATTTTGATATAGATAAAGCTGAAAAAGGTATTATTTATGTCGATGAAATTGATAAAATTGCCAGAAAATCAGAAAACACGTCGATTACACGTGATGTATCTGGGGAAGGTGTCCAACAAGCATTGCTTAAGATTTTAGAGGGCACAACAGCAAGTGTTCCACCACAAGGCGGACGTAAGCATCCAAACCAAGAGTTAATTCAAATTGATACGACTAACATCTTATTTGTACTTGGTGGTGCCTTTGATGGTATTGACGAAGTAATCAAACGTAGATTAGGTGAAAAAGTAATTGGTTTCTCTAGTAGCGAAGCATCTAAGTATGATGAAGATGCGATTCTTGAACAAATTAGACCAGAAGATTTACAATCATATGGTTTAATTCCAGAATTTATTGGACGTGTGCCAATTGTAGCGAACCTTGAGACATTAGATGTAGACGCATTAAAAAACATCTTAACGCAACCGAAAAATGCCTTAGTTAAACAATATACTAAAATGCTTGAACTAGATGATGTCACATTAGAATTTACAGATGAAGCATTGTCAGCAATTAGTAATAAGGCAATAGAACGTAAAACAGGTGCGCGTGGATTACGCTCAATTATCGAAGAAGCATTAATTGATATTATGTACGATGTACCATCTTCTGATGGCGTTGTTAAAGTAGTAATTACTGCAGAAACGATTAATGATGAAAATGAACCTGAACTTTACGATAAAGATGGAAATCTTGTAAATAAAGAACAAACATCTGCTTAATATATTTTAAGTAGTAAACTGGGAGTGGGACTAAGCAATCAAAGTTAATTGAGATTGCTAACCCACTCCTATTTTTATTTTTTTCAAAATAACCACTTTATAGTGAGAATACATATTCATTTAATAATTTGTGTAATATAATGAATCAGAGAGTTTAACAGAAAAGAGGGACGAAAATGAAAGTTAATCCTAACGAGATTGAATTATTGATAAGTGCGGTGAAACCAGAACAATATCCTGAAACAGGTCTAAGTGAAGTTGGTTTAAGCGGAAGATCTAATGTAGGAAAATCTACATTTATTAATAGCATGATTGGTAGAAAAAATATGGCACGTACGTCACAACAACCTGGGAAAACACAAACACTTAATTTTTATAACATAGATAATCAACTTGTATTTGTCGATGTACCAGGATACGGATACGCTAAAGTGAGCAAAAAACAACGTGAAGCTTTTGGCAAAATGATTGAAAAATATATTTCACAGCGAGAAGAATTAAAATTAGTCATTCAACTTGTAGATTTAAGACATAACCCAACAGAGGATGACATTTTAATGTATAACTACTTAAAATATTATGAAATTCCTACATTTGTAGTAGCAACTAAAGAAGACAAAATTGCAAAAGGCAAAGTACAAAAACACTTAGCAAATATTCAACAAAAATTAGAAATGGAACCTGAAGATGAAATTATAAGTTATTCATCTGTGAAAAATAATAAACAACAACAAATTTGGAATGTTATAGAAAAGTATTTGTAATTATTATAAAGAACAGGCTTTTTATCATTACATATAATAGAAAATTAAGTATAATTATGACAACAATATGACTACAGATTATAATTCTTCTAATTTACAGGACGAGTTACTTAACGCATGTCATAATTGTGTTATAATAAACTTATTGTAATATGTATGGAGGGCGTTATAAATGCATTTAATTGCGGTAAGCATTAATCATCGTACTGCAGATGTAGCACTTAGAGAAAAAGTTGCTTTCAAAGATGATGCCATACGTTCAGCCAATGTTGATTTATATGAAACGAAATCTATTTTAGAAAACGTTATACTATCAACTTGTAACCGAACAGAAGTATATGCTGTTGCAGATCAAATTCATACGGGTCGCTATTATATACAGAGATTCTTAGCGAGATCATTTGGATTAGATGTTGAGGATATTAAAAATATGACTGAAGTAAAAGTGGGGGACGAAGCAGTAAAACATTTATTGCAAGTCACTTCAGGTTTAGATTCTGTTGTACTAGGTGAGACACAAATTCTAGGGCAAATTAGAAACGCATTCTTTTTAGCTCAAGAAGAAGATACAACAGGCACTATCTTTAATCATCTATTTAAACAAGCAATTACTTTTGCGAAGAAAGCACATAATGAGACTGATATTGCTGATAATGCAGTAAGTGTTTCGTATGCGGCTGTTGAACTGAGTAAAAAAGTGTTTGGCAAAGTCAATAATAAGCAAGCTTTAATTATAGGTGCAGGGGATATGAGTGAATTATCACTCTTAAATTTAATTGGTTCAGGTGTAACTGATATCACAATTGTAAATAGAACATTGAGTAAAGCTCAAGATTTAGCAATGAAACATCATGTTAAATTTGAACCAATGGAATCATTACCAAGACTTTTAGCAGACGTAGATATAGTAATAAGTTCAACAAGTTCAGAAAATTATATTGTGACAAATGAAATGTTGCAATCTATTAGCACTGAACGTAAACACGATTCATTAGTAATGATTGATATTGCGGTTCCTAGGGACATTGAACCGAATATAGATACAATCCATGATATGTTTAGCTATGATGTTGATGATTTGAAAGGTTTAGTAGATGCTAATCTGAGAGAACGCCAACTAGCAGCAGAACAAATTATACAAAACATTCCAAATGAAATTGAAGCACATAATGAATGGGTTAATATGTTAGGTGTTGTGCCAGTTATTCGCGCACTTAGAGAAAAGGCCATGTCAATTCAAGAGGATACAATGGATAGTATAGACAGAAAATTACCTGGATTATCTGAAAGAGAACGCAAAATCATTTCAAAACATACAAAAAGCATTATAAACCAAATGTTGAAAGATCCTATAAAACAAGCTAAAGAATTGAGTAGTGATAAGAAAAGTAACGAAAAATTAGAGCTATTTCAAAGCATATTTGATATTGAAGCTGAAAATGCATATGAAGCTAAAAAGCAAAAGAACAATATGAAAACAGGTCAAATCTTAAGTTTTGAATAAGCATTAGCAAATGGTGATAATATGCAAGAACTATTATTCATAAGGTTAAATGAACTAATATTATTAATTTATCTATTTAGTATTGCTTGTTATTTTTTTGATTTTATTAAAAGGTTTTATAAGATTAGAAACATTGGATTTGTTACATTGGGGATTGTTTGGGTGTTACAAACAATCTCCTTATCTTTTTATGTAACCGCAACAAATCAAGTGCCATTGGGCAATGTTTTTGATGTATTATTTGCACTTGCGTGGTTGATTATTTCGATATCAATCGTGATTAGTGTGATTAAACAAGTCAATATATCCATTTTCTTATTTAATATAATTGGCTTCGTTTTTATCGCAATTAGTACATTTCAACCTATGCACTATCAAGGTGCTGGTGAAAAATTGAATGTAATCAATGAATTACTTATTGTACACGTAACGTTTGCGATAATAAGTTATGCTGTTTTTGCCTTTGCATTTGTGAATAGCATTTTATACTTAATTCAATTTAAAAATTTGAAACAAAAGCGATTTACTCAAAAATACTTTAGAATTAGTAGTGTAGCTACACTTGAAAAAGTTGTATTTTATAATAGTTTAGTGGGTTTTTTATTTATCATATTAAGCATTATTTTAGGTGCTCAATGGGGCATCAATACGATTGGGATGGATATTTTTGTAGATCCGAAAGTAATTATGTCTGTAATTATTACGATATTGTATGGTTTATACTTATTATTAAGAGTAAGGCAGTCGATATCAAAACATAAGTTGATTTATATTAATATCATTCTATTTTGTTTAAACATGATTAATTTATTATTCACTTCCCATGTTTCTGATTTTCATCAATGGACTGGGATTTAAAGAGATACTAAATATAAATGATAAAACGCTAAATTGCTAGGAGGTTACGCAAAATGCGTAAGTTAGTCGTTGGTTCAAGAAGAAGTAAATTGGCTTTAACACAAAGTCGACAATTTATAGATAAATTAAAAGCTATTGACCCAAGTTTAGAAATAGAAATTAAAGAAATAGTGACAAAGGGTGACCTCATCGTAGATAAACAATTATCGAAAGTAGGCGGAAAAGGCCTTTTTGTGAAAGAAATTCAAAATGAATTATTTAATCATGGCATCGATATGGCGATACATTCTTTGAAAGATGTACCTAGCGTCATTCCTGATGGGTTAACTTTAGGGTGTATCCCTGACCGTGAAAATCCATACGATGCATATATTGCAAAAAATCATGTTCCTTTAAATGAACTTCCTGATAATAGCATTGTGGGAACAAGTTCGTTACGCAGAGGTGCACAAATTCTTGCAAAATATCCTAAGTTACAAATTAAATGGATACGAGGAAATATTGATACTCGTTTAAATAAACTTGAAACAGAAGATTATGATGCAATCATTCTAGCTGCTGCCGGATTAAAACGTATGGGTTGGTCTGATGATATCGTCACGAGCTATTTAGACAAAGAAACATTAATTCCAGCAATAGGTCAAGGTGCATTAGGCATTGAATGTCGTTCAGATGATGAGACCCTTTTATCACTATTGAGCAAAGTTCATAATCAAGATGTTGCTGATTGTGTCACTGCTGAACGTACGTTCTTAACTCGAATGAATGGTAGTTGTCAGTTGCCAATCGGTGGCTATGCAACAAAAGAAGCTGATGGCACAATCGAATTTACAGGGTTAATCATGTCTCCAGATGGTAAAGAACGATATCAGCACACTGTACGCGGCACAGATCCTGTTGCATTAGGTGAAGAAGTGACTAAAGTATTAAATGAACAAGGCGCGTATGAAATAATTAAAGCACTAAACGAAGAACAATAATACTTCGAGGTGAAAATAAATGAGACCAGTTATAGTAATGACTCAAACGAGTGAATTTTATAAATCAGATGTATGTATACTACATAAACCTTTCATAAATGTAGAACCATTATCATTTAATCTGAATTTACTCGATGTTAATTATGACTGGCTTATTTTTTCGTCCAAAAAAGCTGTGGAATACTTCAAACCCTACTTATCTAAACTGAATTACAAAAAAATTGCTGTGATTGGTGAAAAAACTGCAGATTATTGTACTTCAATTGGATTGAAAGTATCATTTTGTCCTAAAGACTATTCGCAAGAAGGATTTCTGAAAGCATTTAAAACACATGAACAAAGCAATATTTTATTACCTTCTAGTGCAGCTGCTAGGTCCACGCTTGAAGAAGGATTGAAACAACAAAATTATAATGTTCAAAAGATTGATTTATATGAGCCTGTGCCACATACAAAGCATATTAAGCATGTTAAAATGTTGATTGAGCAAGGCAAAGTGGATGCAATTACATTCGCAAGTTCATCCGCAGTGCGTTATTTTTTTGAAGATAATCAAAACGTATCATTTAATAATTATTTTGTGATAGGGCAACAAACGCTAGATACATTGAATCATTATCAAAAACAAGGTATCGTTGCTGATATACAGACATTAGATGCTTTAGTTAATAAAATTTTAGAAAGTTGGGAAGAAAATGCAATTTGATAGACATAGACGTTTACGTAGTAGTAAATCAATGAGAAATTTAGTTAGAGAAACACATGTGAACAAAGAAGATTTAATTTATCCAATCTTTGTAGTAGAACGTGATAATGTTAAAGAAGAAATTAAATCATTGCCTGGCGTTTACCAATTAAGCTTAAATGTATTAGACGAAGAAATTAAAGAAGCATATGATTTAGGCATTAGAGGTGTTATGTTTTTCGGTGTTCCAAATGAAAAAGATGCTATAGGAACAGGTGCATATGATCATAATGGGATTGTTCAAGAAGCTACAAGAAAAGCAAAGGCTATGTATGATGACTTATTAGTTGTTGCAGATACATGCTTATGTGAATATACAGACCACGGTCATTGTGGTGTCATTAATGAACAAACGAAAGATGTAGATAACGATAAATCACTACCATTATTAGTGAAAACAGCTATATCACAAGTTGAAGCTGGTGCGGATATCATTGCACCTAGTAATATGATGGACGGCTTTGTTGCTGAAATCAGAGCAGGTCTAGATGACGCTGGATATTATAATGTCCCAATTATGAGTTACGGAATTAAATATGCATCAAGTTTCTTTGGTCCTTTCCGTGATGCTGCAGAATCAACACCACAGTTTGGAGATCGTAAGACTTATCAAATGGATCCAGCTAATCGTAGAGAAGCATTGAGAGAACTAGATAGTGATTTACGTGAGGGCGCAGATATGATGATTGTTAAACCAGCCCTTAGCTTCTTAGATATTATTAGAGATGTTAGAAATACTACGAACGTTCCAGTTGTTGCATATAATGTAAGTGGTGAGTACAGTATGACTAAAGCCGCATCATTGAATGGTTGGATAGACGAAAAAGCAGTTGTTATGGAACAAATGACTTCCATGAAACGTGCTGGTGCGGATATGATTATTACGTATTTTTCAAAAGATATTTGTCGTTATTTAGACGAACAATAGTGATTAGGAGGTTATGTGAATGCGTTACAGTAACTCAGAAAAAGCAATGGCTAAAGCCGAAGAATTAATGCCTGGTGGTGTAAACAGTCCAGTAAGAGCATTTAAATCTGTTGATACACCAGCCATATTTATGGATCATGGTGAAGGTTCAAGAATTTATGATATTGATGGTAATGAATACATCGATTATGTATTAAGTTGGGGTCCTTTAATTTTAGGACACAAAAATAAACAAGTCATTGAAAAGATACATGAAGCGGTGGACAAAGGAACAAGTTTTGGTGCTTCAACATTACAGGAGAATAAATTAGCTGAACTTGTTATCGAACGTGTACCATCTATAGAAAAAGTGCGTATGGTATCTTCAGGTACTGAGGCGACGTTAGATACATTACGCTTGGCTCGTGGTTATACAGGTAGAAATAAAATTGTGAAATTTGTAGGTTGTTACCATGGTCATAGTGACTCACTTTTAATAAAAGCTGGTTCTGGTGTAGCAACACTTGGATTACCTGATTCACCGGGTGTGCCAGAAGGTATTGCAAAAAACACAATTACAGTACCTTATAATGATTTAGATGCAATCAAAGTTGCGTTTGAAGAATTCGGTGACGATATCGCAGGCGTAATTGTTGAGCCTGTAGCTGGTAACATGGGTGTGGTACCTCCAGTTGAAGGTTTTTTACAAGGCTTAAGAGATATCACAACAGCGTATGGTTCGTTATTGATTTTCGATGAGGTAATGACTGGATTCCGTGTAGGATATAACTGTGCACAAGGATACTTCGATGTCACTCCTGATTTAACTTGCTTAGGTAAAGTAATCGGTGGTGGATTGCCAGTAGGTGCATTCGGAGGTAAAAAAGAAATTATGGATCAAATTGCCCCAACAGGTGATATTTATCAAGCTGGTACATTATCCGGTAATCCATTAGCCATGACGAGCGGCTACGAAACATTAAGTCAATTAACACCTGAAACGTATGACTATTTCAATAAATTAGGTGATTTACTAGAGCAAGGCTTAAAAGATGTTTTTGCCAAACATAATGTGCCAATCACTGTAAATCGTGCTGGTTCTATGATAGGATATTTCTTAAATGCAGGGCCAGTAACGAATTTTGAACAAGCTAACAATAGCGATTTAGAAATGTTTAGCCAAATGTATAGAGAAATGGCAAAAGAGGGCGTATTTTTACCACCTTCACAATTTGAAGGAACGTTCCTTTCTACTTCACATACTGAAGAAGATATTAACAAAACCATACAAGCATTTGATACAGCATTAAGTCGAATTGTATAAAGTTTAAATGATGCCCGAGCAACCAATGTGTTGAGCGGGCATTTTATTTGGATGGACTGTGATTGACGATAATGATGAAAGTTGTGAGAACATGAATAAGCAATTAAGAAATAATATGATCGTATTACTGTTCGCCGTGATATTAAGTTTGATATTAAACGCAGCGCATATATTGTTGCCATTCATGTTTGGTCCTATTATTGCAAGTGTGATTTGTGTGAGGGTCTTTCGTCTAGAGATTGAATGGCCATTTTGGCTTAGTCAGATAGGTTTGGTTTTGCTAGGTGTTCAAATTGGTTCAACTTTCACTAAAAATGTAATATTAGATATTAAAGATGATTGGTTAACGATTATTTTGATTACTGTCATGTTGTTAGCCCTAGCATTAGTGATAGCATTCTTTTTCAAAAAAATTGCCAAAGTTAATACGGAAACTGCTATTCTTAGTGTGATTCCAGGGGCTTTAAGTCAAATGTTAATCATGGCGGAAGAAAATAAAAGAGCAAATATTATGGTAGTCAGTTTGACACAAACTTCAAGGATTATTTTTGTAGTTATTCTAGTACCATTTATTTCTTACTTTTTCAGAGATAATGGTAGTAATGGTAGCCTTGAAAAGGCGACAACGAAGGTACTGACAGATGCAGTATCAATTCCCCAAATATTACTTTTAGCATTAGCAGTTTTTATTGTTTATATCATAATGAGTAAGATTAATTTTCCAACGAAACAGTTACTAGCACCGATTATAGTACTTATTAGTTGGAATTTAATTACAGGTGTAACATTTACTCTAGATAATTATATTATTGCGTCGGCCCAGGTGATCTATATGATTCGCATTGGTCTACAAATAGCTAAGTTGCTAGATCAAATGAAAGGGAGAATTGCAGTTGCGATTGCATTTCAAAATGTACTTTTGATATTACTTGCCTTTATCATGGTGTTGCTAATTTCGATGGTGTCTAATCATTCTGTAAATGAATTGTTCCTTGGTGCTGCACCTGGTGGCATGAGCCAAATCGTATTAGTAGCAATTGAAACAGGTGCCGATGTGGCGCTGATATCGAGTTATCATATTTTTAGGATATTCTTTATTTTATTCTTAATTGCACCTTTATTAGGTCATTTACTCAAATATATAGATAGATCACATTCTTAGAGCTATTAGAATTTATTGATTTACTATTGAGTTTGATTAGGTATTTTAAAATGAAATATTGTTCACAAATAACCTTCTATGAATAGAAGGTTATTTTTTAATGAAAACAAAATGCATAAAATAATAATCAGACATTTTAAGGGGATTATCATTAATTTCATTCCAATTTTTAAATATGGGTAACTTAATATTCTTATTTATAGGTCTACTAATGATCGGTATCGTATTATCAGTCTACGAAGGCACAATGCCAGGCACACTACCGACACTATTCTTTTCAAATGTTCGTTATAGAACACTGTCTTGGACATTTAACATTTCAGTGTCTGTGTTTGGTGGTACGACACCTTTAGTAGCGACATGGTTGGTACATGAAACTGGAAACAACCTTGCCCCAGGCTTTTATTGGTTAATAGTGAGTATTATTTGCCTTATAGTTGTCGTGTTTTTATTTAAAGACACTTCAAAACAA
This sequence comes from Staphylococcus sp. LKG4-2, assembly GCF_050955665.1. Classification (NCBI taxonomy): domain Bacteria; kingdom Bacillati; phylum Bacillota; class Bacilli; order Caryophanales; family Staphylococcaceae; genus Staphylococcus; species Staphylococcus sp. LKG4-2. The sequence continues at coordinate 1,376,183 of NZ_CP194532.1, forward strand.
TCTTTAAAAGGCTCTTATCCAACTGTTTCTAATGAAAAAGAATTTAAAATAGCTGTTGAAAACCCTAAAGATTCATTATGGTAGCATTCAGAAAGCCAACAAAATAAATAATCTATTAATTACATTATGAAACAGCGATGTACTTTTTAATGATTTCATTTTACTTATAACAAATGAAATCATTGAAAAGTATTTTTTTATTTAAAAATAAGCATATAGGTTATGAATATATACGAGTCACTTTTACAAGTAATTTAGTTTAACAAATTTTAATCATCTAATTATTTAGTTATGGTTATAAATCGGATTGTTTGGACAAGACTGCAAATGCGCATTATACAATCCAGCAGCCTCTAAAAATGAAAAAACTGTTACTGGACCTAAAAATTTGAACCCATAACTTTTTAAAGATTTTGAAAGTTTTGTTGCACGTTCATCTACAGTAATTCGGTCACTAGGTTGTTTGTAACCACAATTAATGGGTTCATAATCAACAGTTGACCATAAATAATCACTGAAACTACCGTAGTCTTTTTCAATTTCAAAGTAACCTTTTGCTTGACTTACAATTGCTTCTAATTTTTTTCTGTTATGTACGATATTAGGGAAAGTCATTAATTGATCAATATCCTTATCTGTCATTTTTACAATTTGATGAGGATCGAAATCATAAAATGCTTGTTCATAGGATTCTTTTTTCTTTAATATTGTTAACCATGAAAGACCAGCATGTTGAGATTCTAGTGCTAAGAGTTTAAACAATTTGAGACTATCATATAGTGGTTGCCCCCATACTTCGTCATGATATTTTAAATAGATCGGATTTTTGGTACCAAATGCACAGTCGTTCATAAATTTCACTCCATTTTATTGACTTATTTTAACATCCATTATACTATAATTAAGTAAATAAATATTGTCTACTGGGAAGAGTAAATAGGCTTGAATTTAACAGAGAGTACAAGAATGCTGAAAATGTACAATTTAACTTATTGAAGGTAGCCCACATTGAACTTTAACTGAACACTAATCATATGAAGATATCTGTTTAATAGGTTAAAGCGTGCTTGAGCGTTAATCATGTAATTAAGTGCTTGAAATTAGTTTGTAATTTCTTGAATTTAGGTGGTACCACGGAATATCCGTCCTATTTTGATAGGGCGGATATTTTTATTTTTAAGGAGGATTTTAACACATGGAAATGAAACCAAAATATAATCCAAGGGAAGTTGAGTCTGGACGTTATGACCAATGGGTAAACAGTGGATATTTTAAAACAAAAGATGATCAATCTAAAGAAACATATACAATCGTTATTCCGCCTCCAAATGTAACTGGTAAATTACATCTTGGTCATGCTTGGGATACAACATTACAAGATATATTGACACGTATGAAACGCATGCAGGGTTACGATACCTTATATCTGCCAGGCATGGATCATGCAGGCATTGCGACACAAGCTAAAGTAGAAGCAAAATTAAATGAACAAGGTTTATCTCGACATGATTTAGGAAGAGAAAAATTCTTGGAGCAAGCATGGGACTGGAAAGAGGAATATGCAAACTTTATCAGACAACAATGGGCTAAACTTGGTCTTGGTCTAGATTATAGTAGAGAAAGATTCACATTGGATGAAGGTTTAAGTAAAGCAGTTAAAAAAGTATTCGTTGATATGTACAATAAAGGTTTGATTTATCGTGGCGAATATATTATTAATTGGGATCCTATTGCGCGCACGGCTTTATCTGATATTGAAGTTATACATGAAGATGTGCAAGGCAAATTTTACCATTTTAAATATCCTTATGCAGATGGTAATGGTTATATTGAAATTGCAACGACGCGTCCAGAAACGATGTTAGGTGACACTGCAATTGTGGTTAACCCGAATGATGAACGTTATAAAGACGTAATAGGTAAAACAGTTATTTTACCTATTGTAGGTAGAGAATTACCAATATTGGCTGATGAATATGTAGATATTGAATTTGGTAGTGGTGCGATGAAAGTTACACCTGCGCATGACCCAAATGATTTTGAAATAGGTAATCGACATGATTTAGAGCGTATTATTGTCATGGATGAATCAGGTAAGATGAATGACAAAGCTGATAAATACCAAGGCATGGATCGTTTTGATTGTCGTGAACAATTAGTAAAAGATTTAGAAGCGGAAAACCTAGTCATTAAAATTGAAGAGCATGAACATTCAGTTGGTCATTCTGAACGTTCTGGTGCAGTCGTAGAACCTTATTTATCTACACAATGGTTCGTTAAGATGAAACCACTTGCTGAACAAGCATTAAATAACCAAAAAACAGACGACAGAATCGATTTTGTTCCAGCCCGTTTTGAAAAAACATTTAATCGATGGATGGAAGAAATTCGAGATTGGACAATATCTAGACAACTTTGGTGGGGGCATCAAATTCCAGCATGGTACCATAAGGAAACTGGTGAAATATTTGTAGGTGAGCATGAACCAGAAGATATTGAAAACTGGGTACAAGATGAAGATGTCTTGGATACTTGGTTCTCCAGTGCTTTATGGCCGTTTTCTACACTAGGCTGGCCTGATGTCGAAGCAGATGACTTCCAACGTTATTTCCCAACAAATGCTTTAGTGACTGGTTATGATATTATCTTTTTCTGGGTAGCTAGAATGATTTTCCAAGGATTAGAATTTACTGGAAAACGTCCGTTCAATGATGTATTATTACATGGATTGGTTCGTGCGGAAGATGGCCGTAAGATGAGTAAATCGCTCGGTAATGGTGTTGACCCAATGGATGTTATTGATGAATATGGCGCTGATAGTTTACGCTATTTCTTAGCCACAGGATCGTCACCAGGTCATGATTTACGTTATTCTACTGAAAAAGTGGAGTCTATATGGAATTTTATTAACAAAATTTGGAATGCTGCGAGATTCAGTATTATGAATATTGGTGAAGACTTTACGGTAGAACAAGTTGACTTATCAGGTGATTTATCACTTGCTGACAAGTGGATTTTAACTCGCTTAAACGAAACAATTGAGAATGTAACGGAATTAAGTGATAAATATGAGTTTGGTGAAGTAGGCAGAACGTTATATAATTTCATATGGGATGAATTCTGTGATTGGTATATTGAAATGAGTAAGATACCAATGAATGGTGAAGACGAAGCACAGAAACAAATCACGCGCTCTGTACTTACTTATGTACTAGATAATACGATGAGAATGCTACACCCATTCATGCCATTTGTGACTGAACAAATTTGGCAAAATTTACCTCACGAAGGTGAAACAATTGTTAAAGCTGCTTGGCCAAAAGTAAACGAAGCGCTTGTTTTTGATGACAGTAAAGAAACAATGCAGCAACTCGTTGAAATTATAAAATCTGTGAGACAGTCACGCTTAGAAGTGGATACACCTTTATCTAAGGCGATTCCAATTTTCATTAAAGCAAAAGATGAAAATATTAAAGAAACATTGTTGAATAATTCAAATTATATAGATAGATTTTGTCATCCAAGTGTATTAACGATTGATACAACAATTGAAATTCCTGAAAAAGCAATGACATCTGTAACGACAGCCGGTGAAGTTGTACTTCCATTAGAAGGTTTGATTGATATGGATAAAGAGATTGCACGTTTAGAAAATGAACTTTTAAAATGGGAAAAAGAGCTAGATCGAGTAAATAAAAAATTAGCAAATGAAAACTTCGTCAATAAAGCACCTGAAAAAGTGATTAATGAAGAACGTGAGAAAAAGCAAACCTATCAAGAGAAATATGATGGTGTTAAATTACGAATTAATCAATTAAAAGCATAGGAGTCCTTAAGATGAATTACCTAGATAGCTTATATTGGATACACGAGCGAACTAAGTTTGGTATAAAGCCAGGCGTCAAACGCATGGAATGGATGCTAGAGCGCTTGAATAATCCACAATTTAATATAAATGGTATTCATGTAGGTGGTACAAATGGTAAAGGATCGACCGTTTCATATTTGAGATCAGCACTTGTTGATAACGGATATGAAGTGGGCACATTCACTTCACCATTTATCGAGACCTTCAATGAACGCATTAGTTTAAATGGGAATCCAATAAGTGATGATGAGATTGTTGCACTCGTTCAACACGTCAAACCCGTCAGTGAAGCATTAGAAATAGAAACAGAACTTGGCACTGCTACCGAATTTGAAATTATAACAACAATGATGTTTTTATATTTTGGAGAAATTCATCCAGTAGATTTTGTTATAGTCGAAGCAGGATTAGGTATTAAAAATGATTCGACTAATGTATTTAAACCAATATTATCAATCCTTACAAGTATTGGGTTAGATCATACAGACCTTTTAGGTGATACTTATGTAGATATCGCGAAAGACAAAGGCGCTATCATTAAACCTAATACACCTGTTATTTATGCCGTGAAAAACGATGAAGCACTTAAAGTGATTAGAGATTATGTTGAGCAACAAGAGGCTGAAGGCATCGAATTAGATCGCGATATTAGTATTATTTCAGAAGATGAAGAATTTACTTATCGCTATAAAGATTATGAATTAGAAACACTACTTCTGAATATGGTCGGTGAACATCAAAAAGAAAATGCAGCTCTAGCGATTACGGCATTAATTGAATTAAATGAAGATGGTATCGTTGATTTAGATTTCAATAAAATGATAGATGGTATAGAATCCGTAAGTTGGACTGGTAGAATTGAACAAGTAAAAGATCAGCCTTTAATGATTATGGATGGAGCGCATAATGTAGAAAGCGTAGAAGCGTTAATTAGCACAATTAAGCAATATTACAACATAGAAAATATAGATATCTTGTTTTCAGCAATTAAAGGAAAGCCCATCAATGCCATGGTAGATCAACTTAAAACGATTGCATCGACATTCTATATTACTGATTTTGATTTCCCGAAAGCCTTAACAAAAGAAGAGATTTTTGAAGACGTCAGATACGATCAAAAAGCACTTGTTGATGATTATGTTAAGTTTATAGAAACTTATGAGGGTGAAGGTTTAATCATTACTGGCAGTTTATACTTTATTAGCGAAGTAAAATCTAAAGTGAATTTTAATGAGAGCAATTAGGACATAAATGATGCATATTTTAAAGTATAGCAATATGTCTAGTTATATGAGCTTGAGTTTAATACTACCTAAACTGAAACTTATTCGTAAGTGCTACTAAAATTCTATATGGTTTACTAATGTTAAAGTTCTTTAGTGAAGCGTAACTTTAAGATTAACAGGCTGAGACATCATTGATGTTTCAGCCTGTTGTTGTTTTAGTTTCAATGATATACGTGTGAGGTAATATATTATTATGAAGAAAATATGTATTTATGATAGAAATTCAACGTAGTAAACGGGCGCTAAGCGTATTGAATTTCGTCTAAAAATGAAACATATATTTCCTATTTAAATTTGGTGTTATATGATAGTATTTACGAAGGGGAGGTATGAGAATAAAATGGCAGACAAGAAATTCCCAAAAGATGCAATGCGAGTTTTAAAAGAGACAAGCCGAACTTTTTATATACCGATTACTTTTTTAGAAAAAGAATTAAAGCATACGGTAGCTTCTGCGTATCTCGTATTACGAGCAATAGATGAAATTGAAGACCATGAAGCATTAAGTAACGATATGAAATACAATACGCTCATGCAAATAAGTGAATTATTTAAGGAAACATTCGACGAGGATAAATATTTACAAATTTTAGCGCCTGTTAAAAATGACATGCCTGAAGTTACAATACGATTAGGCGAATGGATAGATGCTTGTCCAGAACATACGAGAGCTGTTGTATTAGAGGCTTCAAGTGAGATGGCGTATGGTATGGCAAAATGGGCGAAAGCCAATTGGGATATCCATACTAAAGCGGATTTAGATGACTATACATATTATGTTGCAGGACTTGTTGGTGTGATGCTTTCACAACTTTGGGATCTTTGCGCTGGCGTTAAAACAGACCGAGATTTAGCTATAGGATATGGTCGAGGTTTACAAGCTGTAAATATTCTGAGAAATCAACATGAAGATTATGAAGAACGAGGCGTAAGTTTTGTTCCAGATGATTGGGACAGAGATGACTTGTTCGAATATGCTGAAGATAATTTAGCTAAAGCTGATGCTTATATGAAAGACATTAATAAAAAGACAATATTATTATTTTGTCGCTTACCATTGGCACTTGCACATAAATCGCTTAAAGCGATGCAAAATGGACGTGAAAAAATATCACGTTCTGAAGTAGAAGAAACAGTTGAAGAAATACAAAAAGATTAATGATGCATTAAAAATGTCTCAGTTAGAATTAATAAAGAAACAGCAATCAAATTTATATTTGATTGCTGTTTCTTTATTTTAGTGAGTATATACAAACTATTGCTAATTATAACTTTCATTTCAGAACAAAAAATAAATTTAAATTTAAGATTATATTAATATTATCTGTTTTTGTTAATTTTGTTATTTAATAAATAAATCATGTTATAATGGGTGATAGGAGGTGCTTAAGTGTTTCTATTGTTTTTAATTTGCCCTATTTTATTTAGTTATTTATATCAGTTAAGTTTTGTAGAGAAGCTTGATTTGACTTACTTTAAATTACGTTCGCATTGCGATTATTGTTATCGACAACTTCGAATTTATGAAATGATCCCGATATTTAGCTTTTTATTTCAAAGAGGTAAAACGACATGTTGTAATAAACAACTCAATCGTTGTTATTTCGTTGGTGAAAGTCTTGCTTTATTACCAGTATTTTTTGTACTACAATATAACACTTTATTAAACATAGATTATTCCACTTTTTTACTCATTTATTTATTCTTACTTGTGCTTGCACTTTATGATATTGCTACCTTTTCAATCCCCTTACATATGCTGTTTATTTTTACATTTTGTATTTGTGTTATAGTACCGATACACTTCATTTCTTTTTTACTCGTAAGTAGTTTACTTCATTTAATATATTTCTTTTGTAATAAATCAATTGGATACGGAGACATTCTTGTCTTCTCTGTATTAGCATTAGCACTGCCGTTTTCTTTATTTAGATACCTTTTTTTATTTACTTTTATTATCGGTGGCGTATTTGCGTTATTTCATTTCATATTTTTTAGAAATACCAAACAGTGTGTACCACTGATTCCTTTTATCTTTTTTGCATTTAATCTCACAATCATATTCCAACAAAGTATAAGCTACGGAGTGAAGTTCTTATGAAAATAAATGATCTCGCAAATCATCAAAAACCCAGGGAGCGTATGTTAAATTATGGTGCCTCTCATCTATCACATGCTGAATTACTAGCAATTTTAATTAATACTGGTAGAAAAGGATATTCTAGTTTAGATATTGCGAATGAATTACTTAAATCTATTGTGAATTTAAAAGAATTAAAGCATCTATCAATTAATGATTTAAATAAAATCAAAGGTGTTGGACTATACAAAGCACTCACTTTAAAAGCTGCTTTTGAATTAGGTGAACGAATGCATTCTGGAAGTGTTGATGATAAAATTCAAATCAATAACCCTAAAGATGCAGCAGACTTTATGATGGGGAAAATGGAACATTTAACTCAAGAAAAATTTATAGCGTTATTTTTAAATTCTAAGAATATCATTATCAAGCAAAAAACAATTTTTATGGGGACATTGAATAGTGCTATTGTGCATCCTCGAGAAATCTACAGTGAAGCAGTTAAATGTGCAAGTAATGCAATTATTGTCCTTCATAACCATCCTTCAGGCGATACTACACCATCACTAGAGGATATTAAAACTACAGATAGATTACGAGAATGTGGAGATATATTAGGCATACAATTATTAGATCATGTCATTATTGGTGATCATACATATTTAAGTATGGTTGAAGAAGGTTACTTTGACATATAATAGAATGTCTAATTTCAATTTTTTGTTATAAAATAGATGAGGTATAATGAAATAGTTAACTAAGGAGGGAGAATGTTTGGGGATTTTATTTTTAATTGGGCTATTAATTCCATTTGTATATTTAATGCAACTGACAAAAAAGAAAGTAGCTATTAATTTGAAACGGACAATAAATACAATTGTCATCTCGATCATTAGTGTTTTAATAGTAACCATTTTATTTATTGTCTTTAATCATGCGAAAATTGAGATATGGCATACTGTTATCAGTGCAATCATTGTATCAATCGTATGGGCATTATTATTAAGCGCGTGTTATTATGTTTATCAAATACTTTCTAATAATGTAAAAAAATAAGTTGTTTCTCTTAAATATAGTAATAGTTGATGTATGACTGAATTAAGTATGATTAAATTTTAACCATGAATGCATTATAAAAATAATTTGATGTAGAAAGCTAAAATCAAAATTTCGATTAATCATTTCATGCTCCAATTCAAGAATGGATGACAATGTTACGGTTCATCTATAAACTAAAGCGCATGCAAAACCATCGCTAATTTTGAGTTAAAAACAGTTTTATAACGTAGAGATGTTTATCACTATGCATTAAAAAAGCCTGAGGCATCTATTCATGCCTCAGGCTCAGATTATTCACATGCATCTTACTCAAATGAATCTATTCACTGTTTTCCAATTTCATAAATATTAATTTAATTTATAAAGTTGAAATAGTAGTTAAAATGATCCATGATCCAAAGAATTCCTTGATATCCTAAGTAGATACATAATACAATGATTCCAATATATATTAAAACTCTTAATAAAGATAAACCTACTCTAAATAATAGTATAACCAAGAGGGCAAGCAGGATTATAGATAAAATATTCATTCTATGTTCACTCCCTTTGCTTTTAATTGTACTATGAATTGAATGACTATTCATCAGTCTATGGGGAACTTTTTAAATACTACTTCAGACTGATGATTTTTTATGGGTAAAATTTTATAATTTAACATGACTTAATAGGAGGATGGTTCATGCGTTTTATATTTAGCATCATTAAAAATATTGTAGCAATTATAGCAATCGTTATTATTGTATTCTTTGCGCTTAAATATGCACCTTTTTTAAAAGACCAACAATGGAATCCAGTTAGTAACGATGAACCATCTGTAAACCATACGCAAACGAAAAAAGATTTAGCTGGAGGTCAACGTTATACTGTTAAAGATAATGATATATTGAATAACGTGCCACTCAGCCAAACTAAAAATGTTTTTGATTGGATAGATAAAAAAGAATTCATGTCTGTATCTGGCATATACAGGATGGGATACAGTGATGATTATTTAGCTGGTCAGCGCGGAGATGAATTTATTATTTATAAATTTGGCTCAGATTCAATCAGAGTATATAGAACAGAAATAGAGATGGAGCAAGATTTAAACCAACTGGGTGAACATATAGAACTATTACCACCTTCAAGCTACGAGTAAGGCGTTTGAATTCTATGCTAAAATGCGTTAGCCTTATATAAGTAAAAACGTTAAAGGTTGGTGTCTAATTATGAGTGAAGAAAAATCTAATGATAAAAAAGTAGATGAGCAAGCTAAAGCACAAAATCTATTTGCACGTTGGAGAAAAGAAGAAACATTATATAAAGAAGATGAAAAAGAAGCCGAAAAGAACGCTAACACTGAAACTTCAGAAGAAGATAAATCATAATATTTAGTTCATAGGTAATTAAGTCTGAAACCAAAACGTTTCAGGCTTATTTTATTATAATGTAACGACTTTTATTTGTTTGAATTGTAGTTTCAGATTTGAACAATGGGTGGGTAACTATACTATGTTTTATATAGATAATACGTCTTAGCACTTTATTTATTTAATATGGATCATTTTAATACACTATTCACGTTGAAAATTGTTATAATACAATGTATCGTTCTCTTATATATTAATTAAAAGTAGTTTGTTAAAGTTTGTATTTGTAGAATACCTAAACAAAAAGAACTGATTTGAAAATTATTGAGGTTCATGCTTTATTTCAAACTATGAGTAATATAAAATGATAGAAGAACATAAAATAGTCGTGTAATAGAGGTGTTTAGGTTGTCAAAGTTTTTTAAAAACAACAAATTGATTGTTATTTTGTGTGCAATCATTGTGTTTATTGCCTTAATAGGCGTGTCTTTACGTTCGCAATCGCAATCACCGGTAGAACAATACGTAGGGGATTCTGTAGCGTTTGGACAAAAAGCGGTAAGTTATCCTGTGCAATTTGTGACTGGATCAATTAATAATCTATTTTCAAACGATGGTTCAAAAGAGCAATCGAAAAAATTGAAGCAATTAGAAGCTGAAAATGAAAGATTAGAAAGTGAAAATAAAAAGTATAAAAAAGAATTGGATATTGAAGATATATCTAAGTTTGAACCCATCTCTAGTACGGTTTTATCTAGGAATCCAGATCAGTGGATGAATACATTAATCATTAATCAAGGGTCTAAAGATGGCATTCAAAATAATATGGCTGTCATGACATCAGAAGGCTTAGTTGGTCGTATTTCTAAAGTTAATCAATTTTCATCTCAGGTTGATTTGATTTCAACCAATACACGTGCCAATCGATTATCAGTAAATATCCAACACGATAGTAAAAATGTCTTTGGTTTAATTGATCATTATGATTCGAAAAGTGAAGAATTAGTAATTACTGATATTAATAACAAAGATAGCATTAAAAAAGGAGATAAAGTTGTTACGAGTGGTTTAGCGGATCAACTACCTAGCAGTATTTACATAGGAGAAGTATCTAAAGTTGAAAATGATGAGTATGGGCTATCGAAAGAGGTTCGAGTTAAAACGGCAGCTAATTTATCAGACTTAAACCATGTTTATGTAGCTAAAAGAGATCCTAAGACGATACCTGACGATGGAAGTGGGGATAATTAATGCGAGCTTTATACTACTTTCTAATCGGTATAGTTTTATTCTATATTGACACAGTTATTGGGTTAGTCATTCCAATGCAAATAGGGGATAAGGACATTGTTTTTGTACCTCATTTGACGCTTATGTATTTACTATTAATTTGTGTTTACAGAAGCTTTGGTGTTGCTATGATTTTAGCTGCTGTATTTGGAATAGTAACGGACCTTTATTTCGGTAGTTTTTACGGATTATATTTATTTGGCTTCATTTTATTTGTTGTCATCATGGACTTTTTCTTTAAAACGTTTTATAGAGATAACACGATGCTATTTATTACGGTTTGGTTAAGTACGATATTCTTAGAAATATACGTTGCAATCATTTATAGTATATTAGGTTTAATTGCATTTAATTTTATAGACTTTATTGTTTTCAGACTAATACCAACACTAATATTAAATTTCATTTTATTAGTGATACTATATCCAATTATTACTAAATTCTTCAGAAAAGTACAAATGAAGATTGACAGTAAGTAATCGTAATGCTAAAATGCAGTAGTTGAGTAGTTTTTAGCTACATACAACCGCTCGGATTCAGGTTAAAGTACATGTATGTCACCTGAGTTTGGCGTGACTTAAATTATTAGGAGGTGCAAAGTATGTTTGCTATTATTGAAACAGGTGGAAAACAAGTTAAAGTTGAAGAAGGACAAGAAATCTTCGTTGAGAAATTAGATGTTAACGAAGGTGATTCATTTACTTTTGACAAAGTATTATTTGTAGGTGGAGATGCAGTTAAAGTTGGTGCGCCAACTGTTGAAGGTGCTTCAGTTACTGCTACAGTACAAAAACAAGGTCGCGGTAAAAAAATCACTGTATTCACATACAAACGTCGTAAAGACTCAAAACGTAAAAAAGGTCATCGTCAACCTTACACTAAATTAACAATCGACAAAATCAACGCGTAATTATGATTACTGTTGATGTTACATTGAACGATGCCGGTCAAGTAACTGATGTTATCATGGATGGTCATGCAGAACATGGCGAATATGGACATGATATAGTTTGTGCAGGTGCATCCGCAGTTCTCTTCGGAAGTGTTAATGCTATAATGGGATTAACAAGTGAGAAGCCCGACATTGATTACAATGATGACGGTGGATATTTCCACGTTAGAAGTGTAGACACTACAAATGAACAAGCGCAATTAATTCTTCAAGCAATGCTCGTATCATTGCAAACAATTGAAGAGGAATATAAAGAAAATATTAGACTAAATTATAAGTGAGGTGCAAGAATATGTTAAAATTAAACTTACAATTTTTCTCATCTAAAAAAGGACTTGGTTCTACAAAAAACGGTCGTGACTCAGAATCAAAACGTTTAGGAGCTAAACGTGCTGATGGTCAATACGTTACAGGTGGTTCTATTTTATTCCGCCAACGTGGTACTAAAATTTATCCTGGTGAAAATGTAGGTCGTGGTGGCGACGATACATTATTCGCTAAAATCGACGGCGTTGTTAAATTTGAACGCAAAGGTCGCGACAAAAAACAAGTTTCTGTATACGCAGCAGCTGAGTAATTTTTGTCATCGTTAACACCAGAAGTGATCACTTCTGGTGTTTATTTTTTGTCTTTATTTTCTAGTTAATGAGATAATGATATAATAAAAAAGATATAGAAGTTTAAAATTTGAAAAAAAGAGGTGAAATCATGTTTGTTGATCAAGTTAAAATATCGCTTAAAGCAGGCGATGGTGGTAATGGTATTACAGCTTATCGCAGAGAAAAATATGTACCATTTGGTGGGCCAGCCGGTGGTGACGGTGGAGATGGCGCGTCTATTATATTTGAAGTTGATGAAGGCTTACGAACTTTATTGGATTTTAGATACCAAACACATTTCAAAGCTAAAAGAGGTGACGGTGGTCAAAGCAGCAATATGCACGGTAAAAACGCTGAACCCCTTGTCTTGAAGGTACCACCAGGCACTATTATTAAAAGTGCAGATTCTGAAGAAGTATTAGCAGATTTAGTTGAAAATGGCCAACGTGCCGTTGTAGCTAAGGGGGGACGTGGAGGACGCGGAAACTCTCGATTTGCGTCACCAAGAAACCCTGCGCCTGATTTTAGTGAAAACGGAGAACCTGGCGAGGAAATTGAAGTAACCTTAGAGTTGAAATTACTTGCGGATGTTGGACTTGTAGGTTTTCCGAGTGTCGGTAAATCAACATTGTTATCTATCGTTTCTAAAGCTAAACCTAAAATTGGAGCATACCACTTTACTACAATTAAACCAAATTTAGGTGTAGTATCTACTAAAGATCAAAGAAGCTTTGTTATGGCTGACTTACCAGGTCTGATTGAAGGTGCTTCCGAAGGTGTTGGATTAGGGCATCAATTTTTAAAACATGTTGAACGTACTAAAGTAATCGTACATATGATAGATATGAGTGGTTCTGAAGGACGAGATCCCTATGAAGATTATAAAGTAATTAACGAAGAATTAAGCGCATATGAACATCGTTTAGAAGAAAGACCACAAATAGTGGTAGCAAATAAGATGGATATGCCGAATGCAGAAGATAATTTAGCTTTATTCAAAGAAGAAATAAACGACGATTCAGTACACATTATACCGCTTTCTACATTTAAGCATGACCACATAGATGAATTACTTTATGCGATTGCTGATAAATTAGAAGCAGTTAAAGACATTGACTTCAGTAAAGATGAGGAAGAAGATTTAGGTGTGAATAGAGTTGTTTATAAACATACGCCTAGTCAAGATAAATTCACTATTACTAGAGATGATGATGCTGCATACGTTGTTAGTGGTAAGGCAATTGAAAGAATGTTCAAGATGACTGATTTCAATAGTGATCCAGCAGTACGTCGTTTCGCACGTCAAATGCGCTCAATGGGTATTGATGATGCTTTAAGAGCACGTGGTTGTAGAAATGGTGATATCGTGAGAATTTTAGGTGGAGAATTTGAATTTGTTGAATAGGAGTGCATAATATGGACAAAAAAGATTACAAAAAGTTTTACTTAATTCGTGAGGATGTATTACCTGAATCTGTTGTGAAAACTTTAAAGATAAAAGAAGTCTTAAAAAATGATCCATCACTGTCCATATTTGAAGCTGTTAAGCAATTTGATTTATCAAGAAGTGCATTCTATAAATACAGAGATACGATATTTCCAATTGATGAAAAAATCGAATCAACAAGAGAGTTTACGTTGATATTATACGTAAATGATATTGTAGGCATGTTAGCAGAAGTACTGAATACATTATCGAATTTAGATTTATCTATCTTGACAATTCATCAAAGTATACCGATGGAAGGTAGAGCAACCATCACACTTTCATTGGATGCTACAAGTACCGATTTAGAGATTGATGATGTAATGGAAGCATTAAGAATCGTTGATCATGTTTCTAAAGTGGAATTAATTAGTATGACTATATAAGGAAGTGTATTCATGTACGCATATATTAAAGGCACATTAACTGAATTAAACCCTACACACGTAGTTGTTGAGGCTTCAGGTGTTGGTTATGAAATACAAACGCCAAATTCTTATCGTTTTCAGAAATACATGGACCATGAAGTGGTTGTACATACATCACTTATCGTGCGAGAAGATGCACAATTGCTTTACGGTTTTATAAATCAAGAAGAAAAAGATGTGTTTTTAAGCCTAATTAAGGTAACTGGCATCGGACCTAAATCAGCATTGGCTATACTCGCAAGTAGTTCACCAAACGATGTCAAAATAGCAATTGAAAATGAAAATGATGCTTACTTAACAAAATTTCCTGGCATAGGCAAAAAAACAGCGAGACAAATTGTATTGGATCTTAAAGGCAAGGTCCAAATTAATGATGTAGACAGTGGCCAAATTTTAAATATGGATACTCAGGACCACGCTAATGCACCGATTATTAAAGAAGCTTTGCTTGCTCTAGAAGCTTTAGGGTACTCTAAACGAGAATTAACAAAAGTTGAAAAATCATTGAGTAAAGAAACATTTGACTCAGTAGACGATGCGGTTAAACGAGGCTTACAATTACTTATAGCATAAATATACAATTATATTTAAAAAGGGGGTAAAAAAATGGATGATAGAATGGTTGATCAATCTATGCATGATGAAGAATCTTCATTTGAGTTATCTTTAAGACCAACGAAACTACGCCAATATATTGGACAATCTACGATTAAGTCAAATTTAGAAGTGTTTATTAAAGCTGCCAAAATGCGACAAGAACCGTTAGATCATGTTTTATTATTTGGTCCCCCTGGTTTAGGTAAAACAACATTATCAAATATTATAGCCAATGAAATGGAAGTAAATATCAGAATCATTTCAGGCCCTTCTATAGAACGGCCGGGTGATTTGGCTGCAATTCTTTCAAGTTTACAACCTGGAGATGTGCTATTTATAGATGAAATTCATAGATTGAGTAGCGTTGTTGAAGAAGTATTGTATCCGGCGATGGAGGATTTCTTTTTAGATATTGTCATTGGTAAAGGTGAGGAAGCACGGAGTATTAGAATTGACTTACCGCCTTTCACGCTAATTGGTGCCACAACAAGAGCTGGTAGCTTAACTGCACCATTACGAGATAGATTTGGTGTACATTTAAGACTTGAGTATTACCAAGAGCTTGAATTAAAAGAAATCATCGTACGTACGGCAGAAGTTTTAGGTACCTCCATTGACGACGAAAGTGCAATTGAGTTAGCTAAACGTAGTCGTGGTACACCAAGAGTAGCAAATAGGTTGTTGAAACGCGTGCGTGATTTCCAACAAGTCAACGAAGATGAATTAATAAGTATTGCCACAACAAGAGCTTCATTACAATTACTTCAAGTTGATGATGAAGGTTTAGATTATATTGATCATAAAATGATGAATTGTATTTTAGAACAATATAAAGGTGGCCCTGTTGGCTTAGATACGATTGCAGTTTCGATTGGTGAAGAACGTGTAACTATCGAAGATGTTTACGAGCCATTTTTAATTCAAAAAGGATTTATAGAACGTACACCAAGAGGTAGAAAAGCGACACCTTATGCATTTGAACATTTTAGCAAGAAGAATAGAAAGAAGGAATAAGTTTGGATATTGAAGCATTTGATTATCACTTGCCTGAAGCATTAATTGCACAAACACCTCTGAAGAACAGAGATGAAAGTAGATTGCTAATTCTTGGCAGACAATCTGGTAATATTGAACATAAACATTTTAAAGATGTCACAGATTACCTTAATGAAGGGGATACACTTGTATTAAATGATACAAGGGTTATGCCAGCACGTTTATTTGGAATGAAAGAAGAAACAGGTGCTAAGGTAGAAATGTTAATGCTTACTCAAATCGAAGGCAATGATTGGGAAGTATTATTAAAACCAGCTAAAAGAATTAAGGTTGGTAACAAATTGACCTTTGGTGAAGGGAAAATCATAGCCGAATGCATTGAAGAACTGGATCAAGGTGGTCGTATCATGCGATTGCACTATGATGGTATCCTTCAAGAGCGTTTGGATGAGCTAGGTGAAATGCCATTGCCACCATATATTAAAGAACGGTTAGATGATCAAGAACGTTATCAAACTGTATATGCTAAAGCATCAGGATCGGCAGCAGCACCCACTGCAGGATTGCATTTCACAGATGAATTGTTAGAACGTATTAAAGCTCAAGGTGTAAATATAGCTTTTATTACATTACATGTAGGTCTAGGAACATTTAGACCAGTTAGTGTAGATAATATCGATGATCATGAAATGCATAGTGAATATTATCAAATGGATGAAGCTACAGCAAACCTTTTAAATAGTACAAGAGACAATGGTAATCGAATTATTTCTGTTGGTACGACTTCTACAAGAACTTTAGAAACAATTATGCAATCAAGTGATAGATTTGTCGCTAAAAGTGGATGGACAGATATTTTTATCTTCCCTGGATTTAATTTTAAAGCAATTGACGGATTAATTACCAATTTCCACTTACCAAAATCAACACTCGTTATGCTTGTGTCTGCTTTTAGTTCTAGAGATTATATCATTAATGCTTACAATCACGCTGTAGCTTCAGAATATAGATTTTTTAGTTTTGGAGATGCAATGTTAATTATTTAGGGAATGAAAGGGGATTTTATATGCCAACGCCAGCTGTTACATATGAGCATATTAAAACTTGTAAACAATCAGGTGCAAGACTAGGTATCGTTCATACACCTCATGGTTCGTTTGAAACACCAATGTTTATGCCTGTTGGAACGAAAGCAACCGTAAAAACAATGAGTCCAGAAGAATTACATCAAATGGAAACTAAGATTATACTAGGTAATACATATCATTTGTGGTTACAACCGGGAAATGATATTATCAGAAAGAGTGGGGGGTTACATCAGTTCATGAACTGGAATGGTCCAATACTGACAGATTCTGGTGGTTTCCAAGTATTTAGTTTAAGTAATTTAAGAAAGATTACTGAGGAAGGTGTAGAATTTCGCCATCATACAAATGGATCTAAACTATTTTTAAGTCCTGAAAAATCTATGCAGATTCAAAATGACTTAGGTTCAGATATCATGATGGCATTTGATGAATGTCCACCTATGCCAGCTGAATATAAATATGTGAAAGACTCGATTGAAAGAACAACAAGATGGGCAGAACGCTGTCTTAAAGCACATTCGAGACCAGAGGATCAAGCCTTGTTTGGTATCATACAAGGTGGAGAATATAAAGATCTTAGAAAGCAAAGCGCTGAGGAGTTAGTAGCTTTAGATTTTCCTGGATATGCGATTGGCGGATTGTCTGTAGGAGAACCTAAACCAGTGATGTACGATATGGTACACCATACGGAACAATTTATGCCCAAAGATAAACCACGTTATTTAATGGGCGTTGGCTCGCCTGACGCATTAATAGAATGTAGTATTAGAGGCATGGATATGTTTGACTGTGTATTACCAACACGTATAGCGCGTAATGGTACTTGTATGACTTCTCATGGTCGTGTAATCATTAAAAATGCCAAATACGCTGAAGATTTGGGACCACTTGATGATAATTGCGATTGCTATACTTGTAAAAATTATAGTAGGGCATACATAAGACATTTAATAAAAGCAGAAGAAACTTTTGGAATACGTCTTACTACTTATCATAATTTACATTTCTTGCTGAAATTAATGGAAAATATCCGACAAGCAATTCGTGAAGATCGCCTTCTAGATTTTAAAGAAGAATTCTTTGAACAGTATGGACTTAATGTTGAAAACCCAAAAAACTTTTAAAAGGGAGAAAAAATAATGCAATTTACTTCATTGATATTACCAATATTATTATTAGTATTAATGTGGTTCTTCTTAATTAGACCACAACAAAAAAAGGCTAAAGAGCATCGTGAAATGATTAGTCAAGTAAGCTCAGGTCAACGTGTTACAACAATCGGCGGTATCAAAGGTACGGTTCGTAGTGTTGACGAAACAACAGTTGTATTAACTTTAAATGGTAATGGTACTGAAATCACTTTAGAAAAACCAGCTATTAAACAAGTTGATCCTTCATAATAAATGTTAGAACTGATATGTTTATATCAGTTCTTTTTTTATATCTTTTAATCAAATTAATCTAATATATAATAAGATGATGTTGGTTATTAGGTTACCTTCAGCTAGTTATAATGACAAGTAAGACCTTTAACGCTATAGAGTGTTATAATTTAATGTAATACCATATATTTAACATTATACGAATGTTAGTCAAAACTGGGCTTTGCTATCGTTACAATGAAATATACAAGGTTAATTTAGTTGAGTTAGTTTTTACACTCGTTGTAATATGTTAAGATATATAAGGTTGTTGAGTAAAATTTTCTAGTTTCATTAAACTTGCATTAATATAATTTAATCGAGTATTCTTAAAACATAAGCTTACAATGAGGTGTTCAAGTGAAGAAAAGTAGTAGAATAGTTGCGTTCATATTACTTGTAGTTCTGTTGTTTGCAGGCATGGGACTTACATATAAGAACGTAGTTAAAGATGTCAATCTTGGATTAGACCTACAAGGTGGATTTGAAGTCTTGTATCAAGTTGATCCTTTACAAAAAGGCGATAAGATAGATGATAAAGCGGTAAAAGCGACAGCTAAGACGCTTGAAAACCGTGTCAATGTCTTAGGGGTTTCAGAGCCTAAAATACAAGTCGAAGATAATAATAGAATTCGTGTGCAGCTAGCAGGTGTGAAAAATCAATCTCAAGCCCGCGATATCTTATCTTCACAAGCGAATTTAACGATTCGTGATGCTGATGACAATGTCAAACTGACAGGTAAAGATATTCAACAAGGGTCAGCTAAACAAGAATTCAAGCAAAATACAAATCAACCAGCAGTTACTTTTAAATTAAAAGATAGCGATAAATTTAAAAAAGTAACTGAAGAAATTTCTAAAAAAGATGAAAATGTCATGGTTGTATGGTTAGATCATGAAAAAGGTGATACTTACCATAAAGAAATGGATAAAAAAGATCCTAAATACGTTTCTGCAGCGTCTGTAGACAAACCGATTAACTCAGATAGTGTGGAAATTTCTGGTGGTTTCAATGGTGAAGAAGGCGTAGAGAAAGCAAAACAAATCGCTGATTTATTAAATTCTGGTTCATTACCAGTAGACCTTAAAGAAATATACTCAAATTCTGTAGGTGCACAATTTGGTCAAGACGCTTTAGATAAAACTGTATTAGCGGCTGCAATTGGTATTGCTGTTATTTACCTATTTATGTTAGGTTTCTATCGTTTACCGGGATTAGTTGCAGTTATCGCTTTAACAACTTACATTTATTTAACATTAATAGCGTTTAACTTTATTTCTGGTGTATTAACATTGCCAGGATTAGCTGCGTTAGTACTTGGTGTAGGTATGGCAGTCGATGCTAATATTATAATGTATGAGCGGATCAAAGATGAATTGAAGATTGGGCGAACGCTTAAACAAGCCTATAAAAAAGCTAATAAGAGCTCTTTCTTAACTATTGTCGATGCACAGCTGACTACAGTCATTGCAGCAGCAGTGTTATTCTTCTTTGGTGAAAGTTCTGTTAAAGGTTTCGCAACGATGTTATTATTAGGTATCCTAATGATTTTCGTAACGGCAGTATTCTTATCAAGATGGTTATTATCGTTATTAATATCATCTAATTTCTTTAAGAAATCCAAATGGCTATTTGGTGTTAGTAAGAAAAATATCCATAACGCTAATGAAGAAAAAGAAATACATGACTTGAAAACACCATACGAGCGCATTGATTTTATGAAATTAGCAAAACCTTTATTAGGTTTAAGCGTGCTTATTATTGTTGTGGGTGCTATCATATTATTTATTTTCAGATTAAATTTAGGTATTGATTTTACAAGTGGTACTCGAGTTGATTTTGAATCTAATAATAAAGTCGACGAGAATAAAGTTACAAATACTTTAGAAAGTAAAGGCTTTAAACCGGATCAAGTTTCTCTTGGTGAAAATGATAAAAACGCAACAGTACAATTTAAGCATGACTTGTCTAAAGACGAAGTTTCTAAAATTCAAGATACGGTAGACCAATCATTTGGTAATAAACCGACTGTGAACACTGTATCACCAGTTATAGGACAAGAATTAGCTAAAAATGCAATGTTAGCACTCATTTACGCAGCGATTGGTATCATCATTTATATTACATTTAGATTCGAATGGCGAATGGGTCTGTCATCTGTACTTGCATTGCTACATGATGCCTTTATGATAGTTGCCGTCTTCAGTCTATTTAGAATAGAAATCGATATTACGTTTATCGCAGCAGTTCTTACAATAATTGGTTATTCTATCAATGATACGATTGTTACATTCGATAGGGTACGGGAAAACTTACACAAAGTAAAAGTGATTACTAAAAATGAACAAATTGATGACATTGTTAATAGATCTATACGTCAAACAATGACACGTTCTATTAATACTGTACTAACTGTACTTATTGTTGTAATTGCATTGTTGATTTTCGGTGCGCCAAGTATCTTTAACTTCTCATTAGCTTTATTAATTGGATTAATTTCAGGCGTATTCTCATCTGTATTTATTGCAGTACCGCTATGGGGTATTATGAAGAAACGACAGCTTAAGAAATCAGACAATAACAAAATCATTGTTCATAAAGAGAAAAAATCAAATGATGAAAAGATTTTAGTATAAACAATCAGTCATTGAAATTATAGTGAAACGGCTTTCTGCATAAATTGTAGAAGGTCGTTTTTCTTTATCAAAGTAGTAACTATATCTTTGTTCAGGCACTTGATTTTTATTTTTAAATGGAACCACTTTTTATTTTTGGATTTCTTTTGTATAATGACTTGTGGAAATGAGGGAGAATAGTATGATTAAATCAAAATATACTTGGGACGTTAAATCACCAGAAAATGAAATTACAGAGGATGTTTCATTAGATTTAAAACTAACTCCTATTGTAAAAAAAATATTAGAGAGTAAAGAAATTACCGATAAAGCAGCGATAGATCAATTATTAAAAAATAAACAAGTTATGCATGATGCTTGGTTGATGAGCGATATGGAAAAAGCCATAGAACGTATTAATTTAGCCATCGATCAAAATCAAAAAATATTAGTTTATGGTGACTACGATGCAGATGGTGTAACATCAACAACAATATTAGTAGAAACATTAAAAGCATTAGGCGCACATGTTGCTTGGTATATACCCAATCGATTTTCAGAAGGCTACGGTCCCAATGAAATGGCTTTTAAAAATGCACATGAGGAAGGTATTTCCTTAATAATAACAGTAGATAATGGTATACAAGGTCATGATGAAATACAGATGATTCAAGATTTAGGTGTCGATGTTATTGTTACAGATCATCATGAAATTGGTAGAACAATGCCTAGTGCGTTTGCTATTGTCCATCCAATGCATCCTGAGTTTGACTATCCCTTTAAATATTTATGTGGTGCTGGTGTTGCATATAAATTAGCGCAAAATTTATTAGATGAACCGCCAGCTTATTTTCTTGGATTAGTTGCTATTGGAACGGTTGCCGATTTGGTATCATTAACTGATGAAAACAGAGCTTTAGTCCAAAAAGGTTTAGAAATACTAAACGATCATTGTCCAGCATCAATTAAGGCAATACTTAAACAAGCGGGTTATAATGATGTAATTACGGAAGAAACGATCGGATTTATTATTGGCCCAAGATTGAATGCGGTAGGTAGACTCGAAGATGCAGCATTAGCTGCTGAGTTATTGATGACTGATAATGATGAAGAAGCAGAATTTTTAGCAGAACAAGTTGAATTCTTTAATCAAGAACGAAAAGATATCGTTGCCCAAATTACAGAAGAAGCATTAGCTGCTGCTGAGGATCAAGTCAAACAAGGGACAAAGTTTTTACTTTTAGCACAGGCAGATTGGCATGAAGGTGTACTTGGCATTGTTGCATCTAAGATAGTAGAAACATATAGCTTACCAACATTGATTTTAAATATTGATGAAGCACAAGATCATGCGAAAGGTTCTGCACGCAGTATAGAACAAGTCTCAATGTTTGAAATTTTAAATGCACATTCAGATTTAATTTCAAAATTTGGTGGGCATCATATGGCTGCTGGAATCACAATGCCAATTGAAAATATCGAAAGTTTAAGACAAGGCTTAAATGATTGGATGGCACAATTAGCATCAACAACATCACTAGAACCGCGTAAAAAAGTGGATGTTAAAGTAGCAGAAACAGATATAACAATCAAGAATATTCAAGATATTCAAAGACTTAGACCATTTGGTACTGACTTTTCAAGCCCATGTTTTGAATTAGAAGGCGTCATAGTCAATCAAGCTAAAGCCATTGGCCAAGATAAAAAACATTTGAAAATGGTATTAGGTGATAGCCAATTGCAAGCTATTTTTTGGCAGAATGGTCATCTTGTGAAAGAACTAGGAGAACAGCAACCTATAAATGTAATAGGTACACTTCAAATAAATGAATGGAACGGATTTCAATCTCCACAATTTATGATTCAAGATTTAGCAAGTAATAATTTACAAATTTTAGATTATAGAAGCAAAAGTAAAGTGAGTGGATTTGAACAAGACTCAAGTAACGTTGCATATCTCATTCATAACAAGAGTGAAAAATTAGATGATAATTATTACTACTATGGTGATACAATTGACCAATCATATGATAAATATGTATTTAGAGATTTACCACCTTCAATTCAAGCTATAAAAACAACACTTAAAACAGTTGATGTTTCTCAAATATACTTGGTGCTTAATCACGAACGCTCAATTTATTTTGAAGGTATGCCCAAAATGGAAACATTCAAAAAATGCTTTAAAGCATTGGCAACTAAAAAAGAAACAGATTTAGCTAAAGAAGGCATGCAATTATGCCAATTTTTAAATATACAACCAAGTATGCTTAAATTCATTCTAAAAGTTTTTCTTGATTTAGAGTTTATAAAAGATGAAAATGGTATAATTAAAATGAATAGTGTTTCAACAAAGAGAGAAATAGAATCTAGTAAATACTATCAAGGCAGACTAGATAGAATAGAAGTTGAAAAAGTGCTTCTCTATGATGATTTCGCTAATTTAAAAAAATGGATTAAAACTGAACTGGTAGATAAATAGGAGGAAGTTTGAATGGATTTAAAACAATATGTATCTGAAGTTGAAGATTGGCCAAAACCGGGTGTGAATTTTAAAGACATAACGACAATTATGGATAATGGAGAAGCGTATGGTTACGCTACTGATCAAATTGTTGAATATGCGAAACTTAGAGACGTAGATATTATTGTTGGACCTGAAGCGCGTGGTTTCATCATTGGATGTCCAGTGGCATATTCAATGGGCATTGGTTTTGCACCAGTGCGTAAAGAAGGCAAACTTCCACGCGAAGTTATCCGTTATGAATATGATTTAGAATATGGCACGAATGTGTTAACAATGCACAAAGATGCTATAAAACCAGGACAACGTGTATTAATCACGGATGATTTACTTGCTACAGGTGGAACAATTGAAGCTGCTATTAAACTTGTTGAAAAATTAGGTGGCATTGTTGTTGGCATCGCATTCATAATAGAATTAAAATACTTAAACGGTATTGAAAAAATTAAAGACTATGATGTAATGAGTTTAATTTCATATGAAGATTAAATTAATCTAGTAAAAGAAGTCAGATATGCACATTTTAAGGCATGTGCTATCTGGCTTTTTTATTTATTCAAATA
Source organism: Staphylococcus sp. LKG4-2 (assembly GCF_050955665.1). NCBI lineage: Bacteria > Bacillati > Bacillota > Bacilli > Caryophanales > Staphylococcaceae > Staphylococcus > Staphylococcus sp. LKG4-2. Next base: position 1,400,388 of record NZ_CP194532.1, read on the forward strand.
TAGACTGTTCTAAATGATACTTTGAAATGAAAATTAGAATAATTTTAAACTGGATTTTATTATTCGTATGGCCTACGCATTTATTTATTTAATAACATGTAGTATTATATAACTATTATACAAAATTTGGCCTAATAACGTAAAAAAACGTTATAATCGAAAATAATACAATGAATAGAAGCTATTGAAGCTAACGAAATATAATACTGGGTATCTAATAGCGATTAATATTTAGTATAGGGGTGTCTTAAGTGAACAATGAATATCCATATAGTGCAGATGAAGTACTATCTAAAGCAAAATCATATTTATCAAAAGAGGACTATGAATTTGTATTAAAAAGTTATCATATAGCCTACGAAGCACATGAAGGCCAATTTAGAAAAAATGGATTACCTTATATTATGCATCCAATTCAAGTTGCAGGTATCTTAACGGAAATGCATTTAGATGGTCCAACGATTGTTGCAGGTTTCTTACACGATGTAATTGAAGATACACCTTATACATTTGATGATGTGAAAGGCATGTTCAATGAAGAAATTGCAGTAATTGTTGAAGGCGTAACAAAATTAAAAAAAGTGAAATATCGATCTAAAGAAGAACAACAAGCAGAGAATCATAGAAAATTATTTATTGCTATTGCTAAAGATGTTCGAGTTATCTTAGTTAAATTAGCAGACCGATTACATAATATGAGAACATTAAAAGCAATGCCAAGGGAAAAACAAATTAGAATTTCTAAAGAGACATTAGAAATTTATGCACCATTAGCACATCGATTAGGGATTAATACGATTAAATGGGAATTAGAAGATACGGCTTTAAGATATACAGATTCTGTACAATATTTTAGAATCGTGAATCTCATGAAAAAGAAACGCAGTGAAAGAGAAGAGTATATTCAAAACGCGATTAATCAAATTCAGTCTGATTTAACTAGTATGAATATTGTAGGGGATATTAATGGTCGTCCTAAACATATCTATAGCATTTATAGAAAAATGGTTAAACAGAAGAAACAATTTGATCAAATCTTTGATCTATTAGCAATACGTATCATCGTCAATTCAATTAATGATTGTTATGCTGTGTTAGGTTTAGTGCATACATTATGGAAACCAATGCCAGGCAGATTTAAAGACTATATTGCTATGCCGAAGCAGAATATGTACCAGTCATTACATACTACAGTCGTGGGCCCTAATGGCGATCCATTAGAAATTCAAATAAGAACCTTTGAAATGCATGAAATTGCAGAGCACGGTGTTGCAGCACATTGGGCATACAAAGAAGGTAAGAAAGTAACTGAGAAGTCACAAAATTTTAATAATAAATTGAATTGGATTAAGGAATTAGCTGAAACAAATAATACAACTTCTGATGCTGAAGAGTTTATGGAAACTCTTAAATTTGACTTGCAAAGTGATAAAGTCTACGCATTTACGCCAGAAAGTGATGTAATTGAATTACCATATGGTGCGGTTCCTATCGATTTTGCCTATGCGGTACATAGTGAAGTAGGTAATAAGATGATTGGTTCAAAAGTAAATGGTAAAATTGAGCCGATAGATTATGTGTTACAAACTGGTGATATAGTAGAAATCAGAACGAGTAAACATTCTTATGGTCCTAGTAGAGATTGGTTGAAAATAGTAAAATCATCTAGTGCTAAAAGTAAAATACGTAGTTTCTTTAAAAAGCAAGACCGTTCTTCAAATATTGAAAAAGGTAAATTCATGATTGAAGCGGAAATTAAAGACCAAGGCTTTAGAGTTGATACCGTGCTAACGGATGATAATATCGCTGTCGTTAATGATAAATATAATTTTGCAAATGAAGATGATTTATTTGCAGCTGTAGGCTTTGGTGGCGTAACTGCACTACAAATAGTCAATAAATTAACTGAAAAACAACGTATTATCGATAAACAAAAAGCCTTGAATGAAGCACAAGAAATTACTAAATCTGTACCAATTAAAGATGATATTACAACCGATAGTGGTGTATATGTAGAAGGTATTGAAAATGTATTAATTAGATTATCAAAATGTTGTAATCCTATACCCGGAGATGATATCGTTGGATATATCACTAAAGGTCATGGCATAAAAGTTCACCGAACGGACTGTCCAAATATCAAGAATGAAAAAGAAAGATTGATACATGTTGAATGGGTACGCTCAAAGGATTCAACGCAACGCTATCAAGTGGATTTAGAAGTTTCTGCTTACGATAGAAACGGTCTTTTAAATGAAGTATTACAAGCTGTCAATTCAACACAAAGCAACTTAGTCAAAGTTTCAGGCCGTTCAGATATTGACAAAAATGCAGTGATTAATATTAGTGTTATGGTAAAAAATGTAAATGAAGTTTACCAAGTTGTAGATAAAATTAAACAGCTCGGCGATGTATACACAGTCACTAGAGTATGGAATTAGAGGTGCAACCAAATGAGAATCGTAGTTCAAAGAGTGAAACACGCTTCAGTCACAAATGACTCAGTAGATAATAAAATAAATAAAGGCTACTGTTTATTAGTTGGTGTAGGAAAATCATCAACTGAAGCAGATATTGCTACATTAGCGAAAAAAATTGTTAATGCACGTTTATTTGAGGATGCAGATGGTAAATTAAATTTAAACTTACAACAAGTTGAAGGAGAAATATTGTCTATTTCACAATTCACTTTGTATGCAGATGTTAGAAAAGGAAATAGACCAGGATTCACACAATCGATGTCACCTGATTGCGCTAATGAATTATATGAACAATTCAATGATACTTTACGCTCATATGGTATTAATGTATTAACCGGTGAATTTGGTACAGACATGCTTGTTGATATTGCCAATGATGGTCCTGTAACGATTATTTATGAAAGTCAGGATGGCAAAATCATATGAAGAAGTTCAATGATTGGTTAGAAAAACATAATCTTAGAAACATCCCCACACTTATTGTCGTTGTTGCATTTGTACTCTTTGTTTTTATGACCATTGCTTTCTTAAATCATAATGACGAAGACAGTAGTACAATTTATATTACTGAAGATGCTGAATTGAGAACAGGACCTAGCGCTGCTTATCCTGAAATACATTCAATTGACAAAGGACAAAATTTCCATAAAATAGGCAAAACTGGTAAATGGATAGAAGTTGTATCCAGTAATAACAAAGAAAAAGGTTGGGTAGCAGGTTGGCATACCAATTTGAATATTCAAGCAGATAAGAATCCCAATGCTAAACCATTAAAAGATAAAACAATTGTACTTGATCCTGGTCACGGTGGTAGTGATCAGGGTGCATCAAGTAATACCCACAAAAAAAGCAAAGAGAAAGTATATACTTTAAAAACGGCTAAAGAATTAAAAGCACTTCTTGAGAAAGAAGGCGCAACAGTAAGTATGACGCGTGAGTCTGATACTTATGTAACACTTGATGACCGTAATATTAAAGGTGATGCTTATATTAGTATACATAATGATTCACTTAAATCTTCCAAAGCAAATGGAAGTACAGTCTATTGGTTTAAAGACAATCAAAAAGCATTAGCTGAAACCTTAAGTGCGAGCTTGCAGAAGAAAGCGTTATTAACCAATAAAGGCGCAAGACAAGAAAACTTTCAAGTATTGAGACAAACAAACGTCCCTGCTGTCTTATTAGAGCTAGGTTATATTAGTAATCCAACAGATGAAGATATGATTACAGAAAAATTACATCGTCATATTGTAGAACAAGCAATTGTTGAAGGACTACGGGCGTATTTTTCAGAATAAAAAGGTTGCATATTTTTAACAAAGTCGTTATCATTGAATATGAATTCTATATTAAAACCGATATGATTCTTGAAATTTCTAATTGAAATGGTAGCATTTTAAGTGTGTAGAGACATAATTCATGGCTGAAAAATTATGCAAATTAAGTTAGAAATATATAACACAAGAACAGGTGCTTTTTAAAAAAGCCGCGTAACGAGCGTTAATCGTAAGAAGTGGGTTATAAATTACAACTTATAACCAATTAGGGTGGCAACACGGAAATTCGTCCCTTGTATGACTTATTAGTCATGCAAGGGTTTTTTTATTGCATAAAAGGAGAGATTCTATGATCAATATACCTAGAGGGACGCAAGATATTTTACCAAATGAAACTAAAAAATGGCGTTTTATAGAAGCAAGATTAGATGAATTAATGGAAGTATATAATTATCAAGAAATTCGTACACCTATTTTTGAGAGTACTGAATTGTTTGCACGTGGTGTAGGAGATTCTACAGATGTTGTACAAAAAGAAATGTATACTTTTAAAGATAAAGGTGATAGAAGCATTACGTTACGTCCAGAAGGGACTGCTGCAGTAGTTCGTTCATACATTGAAAATAAAATGCAAGGTTTACCAAATCAACCTATTAAGCTTTATTATAATGGTCCGATGTTTAGATATGAACGCAAACAAAAAGGACGTTATCGCCAATTTACACAATTTGGAGTTGAAGCAATTGGTGCTGAAAACCCTGGTATTGATGCTGAAGTATTAGCTATGGCAATGCACATTTATCAATCATTTGGGTTAAAACATTTAAAATTAGTGATTAATAGTATTGGTGATATCGATTCACGTCATGAATATAACGAAGCTTTAGTTAAACATTTCGAGCCAGTTATTGGCGACTTTTGTAGTGATTGTCAATCAAGATTGCACACGAATCCAATGAGAATATTGGATTGTAAAATAGATAAAGATAAAGAAGCAGTGAAAACTGCGCCTAGAATTACAGAATTTTTAAATGAAACATCTAAGCAGTATTATGCAGATGTCAAACAACATTTAGATGACTTAGGTGTACCTTATGTTGAAGACCCTAATTTGGTACGAGGCCTAGACTATTATACGCATACTGCATTTGAATTAATGATTGATAATCCTAACTATAATGGTGCGATAACAACTTTATGTGGTGGCGGTCGTTATAATGGATTATTAGAGTTATTAGATGGACCTCACCAAACAGGTATAGGTTTTGCTTTAAGTATTGAAAGGTTACTGTTAGCACTTGATGAAGAAAACATTGAACTAGATACTGAACATGACTTTGATTTATTCATTGTTACGATGGGTGAAGAAGCAGATCGATATGCAGTTAAATTACTTAATGATTTACGTCGAAATGGTGTTAAGGCAGATAAAGATTACTTACAACGTAAAGTTAAGGGTCAAATGAAACAAGCGGATAGATTAAATGCTAATTACACAATTGTTATTGGTGAGCAAGAATTACAAGAAAATAAAATTAACGTTAAAAATATGCAAACAGGTGAAAGTGAAAGCGTTGATTTAGATAAATTAGTTAATTATTTTAAAAAATAAGGAGAAGATAAAATGAGTAAACGTACAACATATTGTGGTTTAGTAACAGAATCTTTATTAGATCAAGAAGTTACATTAAAGGGTTGGGTACACAACCGTAGAGATTTGGGAGGATTAATTTTTGTTGATTTACGTGACCGTGAAGGTTATGTACAAATCGTGTTTAATCCAGATTTTTCTGAAGAAGCATTGAAAACTGCTGAAACCGTAAGATCGGAATATGTTGTAGAGGTTAAAGGTCTAGTTAAAAAACGTGACCCTCAAACAGTCAATCCTAAAATTGCAACGGGTCAAGTAGAGGTGCAAGTATCAGAAATCAATATCATTAATAAATCAGAAACGCCACCTTTTGCTATTAATGAAGAAAATCAAAATGTTGATGAAAACATTCGATTGAAATATAGATATCTTGATTTAAGACGACAAGAATTAGCACAAACTTTTAAAATGAGACATCAAACAACACGTTCAATAAGACAATATTTAGATAAAGAAGGCTTTTTTGATATCGAAACGCCAGTATTAACTAAATCAACGCCTGAAGGTGCGCGTGATTATCTTGTACCTTCTCGTGTACATGATGGAGAGTTTTATGCATTACCACAATCACCTCAAATTTTTAAGCAGTTATTAATGATTAGTGGTTTTGATAAATACTATCAAATCGTCAAATGTTTCCGTGACGAAGATTTACGTGCCGACCGTCAACCAGAATTCACTCAAGTCGATATCGAAATGAGCTTTGTTGATCAAGAAGATGTCATGGATATGGGTGAAGAAATGTTGCAAAATGTCGTAAAAGATGTCAAAGATGTTGAAATTCCACGTCCATTCCCAAGAATGACATATAATGAAGCAATGGAACGTTATGGGTCAGATAAACCAGATACACGTTTTGAAATGGAGTTAATTAATGTATCTGAACTTGGCGAAGAGATGGACTTCAAAGTATTTAAAGATGCCGTTAATAATGATGGCCAAGTTAAAGCAATCGTTGCAAAAGGGGCAGCTGATCAATATACTAGAAAAGATATTGATGCATTAACTGAATTTGTAAATATTTATGGCGCTAAAGGATTGGCTTGGGTCAAAGTGGTTGATGACGGTTTAAGTGGTCCAATCGCTAGATTCTTTGAAACAACACATATTGAAAAATTACAATCATTAACAAATGCAGAATCTGGAGATTTAGTATTATTTGTTGCTGATAAACCCAATGTTGTTGCTCAAAGTTTAGGTGCACTTAGACTTAAACTTGCAAGAGAGTTAGACTTAATAGACGAATCTAAATTGAATTTCTTGTGGGTAACAGATTGGCCATTATTAGAATATGATGAAGATCTCAAACGCTATACTGCAGCACATCATCCATTCACAGCACCAAAACAAGAAGATATTGAAAAATTAGATAGCGAACCTGAAAATGCACAAGCTAATGCATACGATGTTGTGTTAAATGGTTACGAATTAGGTGGCGGATCAATCAGAATCCATAACGGAGAGCTGCAAGCTAAAATGTTTGAAGTCTTAGGCTTTACTGAAGAACAAGCTCAGGAACAATTTGGTTTCTTACTTGATGCATTCAAATATGGTGCACCACCACATGGTGGTATTGCGTTAGGACTTGACCGTTTAGTTATGCTATTAACTGGTCGTACGAATTTACGTGATACGATTGCATTCCCTAAAACGGCTTCAGCAACGTGTCTATTAACAGATGCACCAAGTGAAGTTTCTGAAAATCAATTAGAAGAACTATCATTACGTATACGTCATTAATATGTTCACGAAGTTTTAATTCTTGCTATATTTTAATATTGTGTTATGATTATTCCATAAGATAGTCATCTGTAGTGTTCGTAAGTTTGCTTCATATTTGGGCCTAACACTCTTTGATCCGGGAGCCCAATGGGTTTTCTTGCAGCGCACACGCCTCATTTAGGAGGACTTGCAAAACAAGAAACAGGGCACCCACCTGTTATAAGCAGGCCGAATGATCAAGCATTTTATAACTACGGCACTAACGGACTCTATCGGTACGCAAGACTTCGGTCTTGCGTATTTTTTTGATATTAAACGATAAACTATACTTTTAAAATACATGAACGACGAAAATATAATTTTGACAATATGATTTTTAAAATAAATAATTTTTTATGAATAAGGAGTATGACATGAAACACCAATTTTCTAGAAATGAATTAGCATACGGTCAGGAAGGCCTGGCGCTTTTAAAACAAAAGACTGTTGTTATCTTAGGTGTAGGTGGCGTAGGTTCATTCGCAGCTGAGGCACTTGCAAGAACTAATATTGGACATATTATTCTTATAGATAAAGATGATGTTGATATTACTAACGTCAACAGACAACTTCACGCTTTGACAACAACCATTGGGCAAAGTAAAGTAACATTGATGGAGGAACGCATTAAACTTATTAATCCTGATTGTAAGTTGACACCTCTACATATGTTTTATACTGAGGATACATATGAGGAATTATTTAATAATTATGATATCGATTATTTTGTCGATGCAAGTGATACAATTATGTATAAAGTTCATCTTATGAAAGAGTGTTTGGATAGAGGGATTTCTGTGATTTCGAGCATGGGTGCGGCAAATAAAACAGATCCTACAAAATTCCAAATTGCCGATATCTCAGAAACATATATGGATCCAATGGCTAAAATCATTCGTAGAAAATTAAAAAAATTAGGTATAACCAAAGGGATACCAGTGGTCTTTTCTGATGAAAGTCCAATCGTCATTAGAGAAGATGTTAAAGAAACTGTTGGAGACGCAAATGCTTCAACAAGAAAGGCACAAATTCCACCTTCATCTAATGCCTTTGTACCGAGTGTAGTGGGTTTAATTAGTGCTAGTTACGTTGTTAATGACATTTTAAAAGATATACCTGTAACTAGAATTAAGGATAAAAAATAATAAGTGCTACAAAAGACTATTTTTGTGCGATGTTTAATTTAAACAATTAAAAGTAATAATAAGGCCTAAATTAAAAAGCGCTAATCCATCTTCATTGGGTTAGCGCTTTTCATATTTGTAAGGATTAAAATAGAAAGTGATTTCATCATATTTGAGGTAATGTGGCTTTAGCCTTTATTTTTTTGCTGCGATTGATTAATATGATCGAACACAGCTTTAAATTGTTGCTCACTTTTTGAAGTTGTTTTTGGTTCATAGTATATTCTATTTTTCAATTTATCTGGTAGATATTGTTGTGTGACAAAACCATTTTCATAGTTATGTGGATATTTATAACCAATAGAACGACCAAGTTCTTTTGCGCCAGCATAATGACCGTCTTTTAGATGATCTGGTATTTGACCAACATGACCTTTTCTAATATCGGAAAGGGCTGCATCAATCGCATTGATACCTGAATTTGATTTTGGAGATAAACAAAGTTCTATGACTGCTTGACTTAATGGGATTCTAGCTTCAGGAAAACCTAATCTTTCAGCTGATTCAATTGCAGCTAGTGTACGTTGACCTGCACTTGGAGAAGCTAGTCCAACATCTTCAAAACTGATTACAAGTAATCTTCTAACTATTGTGGGTAAATCCCCAGCTTCAATTAAACGGGCAAGATAGTGTAACGCAGCGTTAACATCACTACCGCGGATTGATTTTTGGAATGCACTCATCACATCATAATGCATGTCGCCATCTTTATCACTTACAAAAGCGCCTTTTTGTAGGCAATCTTTTGCATCTTGCAAAGTAATATGTCGTTGTTGATCAATATTTTCCGAACTCAATACGGCTAGTTCCAAGGCATTTAATGCACTCCTAACGTCACCTTGACTTTGGGTTGTAAAATAAGCCATAGCGTCTTCATCGACCTTTGGATTGTAGCTAGCTAAACCTCTTTCAGAATCATTTAATGCTCTATCCAATGATACCCTGACATCGTTTTCGTCAAGTGGATATAACTCGAAAATTTGAGCACGAGATCGAATCGCAGGATTTATCGCATGATAGGGATTTGACGTCGTAGCACCGATTAACACAATTTTTCCATTTTCTAAATGTGGTAATAAAAAATCCTGTTTCGCTTTATCTAAACGGTGGATTTCATCTAGTAATAAAATAACTTGTCCAGACATTTTTGCTTCTTCTACAATGAGTTGCATATCTTTTTTAGTATTTGTAACAGCGTTTAACTGTCTGAATTTAAATTGAGTACTTCCTGATATGGCTTTCGCGATACTCGTCTTACCAATACCAGGAGGTCCATAAAATATCATTGAAGAAAGTCTTTTAGTTTCAACCATTCTTCGAATAATTCCTTTTGGTCCAACTAAGTGTTCTTGAGAAATGATTTCATCGATATTATTTGGACGCATTCTTGAAGCTAATGGTTCATTTGTCAAAATCTTTCACACCTTTCTTATTCTATATTAACTTAAAAAATGATAGAATGTTAATATATAGTATTCGAATTAAGTGAGGTAATATAATGAAAATTTCAACAAAAGGAAGATATGGGTTAACATTAATGATATCGCTTGCCAAAAAAGAAGGTCAAGGATGTGTGTCATTAAAATCGATAGCAGAAGAAAACAACTTAAGTGATCTGTATCTAGAGCAATTAGTAGGTACATTAAGAAATGCCGGATTAATTCGAAGTGTTCGTGGTGCAAAAGGTGGCTATCAATTAAGAGTACCAGCGGATGAAATTACTGCTGGTGATATTATACGCTTACTTGAAGGACCAATTACCTTTGTCGAAAGCATAGAGTCTGAACCACCTGCACAGAAACAGCTTTGGATCAGAATGAGAGATGCGGTAAGAGATGTACTTGATAATACATCTTTAAAATATTTAGCTGAGTATAAAGAAACTAATAACTTAGACGGTTATATGTTTTATATTTAATGTGTAAGCCATCATTTTTAATAGTTTATATATCTATGTTAGTAAAAAACAAAAATTTTTTATTTGTATGTTTAATTAGTTTACTGAGTGGTATGTATATTATATATCGCAAGGAGGTAATTATTATGGCAGATGAAAATAAATTTGAACAAGCAAAAGGTAATGTGAAAGAAACAGTTGGAAACGTTACTGATAATAAAGAATTAGAAAACGAAGGTAAAGAAGATAAAACTTCAGGTAAAGCTAAAGAGTTTGTAGAAAATGCAAAAGATAAAGCTAACGAAGTTATCGATAAATTTAAAAAATAATTTACACTAATTCAATTAATTAAAAGGAGCGATTCATATGGCTGAAAATTTCTCTGAAAAAGCAAAAGAAACTGCAAAAACAGTATCAGATAAATTAAAAGATACAGATAATGAAAAAGCTAAACAAGCATCTGAACAAATCGATAAATTCACTGGTGGCAGTGATAACGATAATAAAGATTATAAAAAAGAAAAAGACGAAAAATAATAGTTTATTCGATTAAATAAAAAGCACAACTTACTTTTATAAAGTAAGTTGTGCTTTTTAATTGTTACTTGAGTTGATATTCCAATGTATAGTACACTTACGCGCTCTAGTGCATTGAATTTTATTAGCGTTGTATATACATACTGTTATAGAGATTCAATCACATGTTTTAATTTACGGTAAGATTCTACCTGTGCATCTTGATCGTAAATGTAACTGATTGCCATTAGTTCATCTATCTCACCATGTTCTTCTATAAATGAATTTAATTTAGCTTTCACAGTTTCTTCTGAACCTATGAGTGATTGTGCCATTCGCTGTTTCGCTAATTCAAATTCAGTAGGCGTTAATAAACCTCTTAAATCGTCTGTTGGTGGTTGAACTGGCTGCATTCTTCCTCTAGTTATACTGACCATCACTTGCGCTTGTGTCGTTGATAAATATTCAGCTTGCTCATCTGTATCTGCGACGATGGCGTTTAAACAAACGATAACATAAGGTTCGCTCAATACCTCTGAGGGTTCAAATAAGTCTTTATATATTTGTATAGCATCTTTCATTTGTTGAGGAGCAAAGTGACCCGCAAATACATAAGGAAGTCCTTTACGCGCAGCTAAATGAGCCGAGTCAGTTGAAGAACCGAGTATATAAATAGGAACGTTTTTGTTTACTGCAGGATACGCGCGAACATAAGCCTGTTTATTTGCTGGTCCGAAATAAGTTGTCAATTGTTCAACTTCTTCAGGGAATTCATAAACACCATTATGCTGGTCTCTTCTTAACGCGCTAGCCGTCATCATATCTGTTCCTGGTGCACGACCTAAACCTAAATCTATACGATTTGGAAACACTGTTTCCATTGTACCGAATTGTTCAGCGACAACCAGAGGTGCATGATTAGGTAACATGATTCCTCCAGATCCAACACGTATTTTTGAAGTATGTTCTAGAGTGTGTTGGATCAACAATGCGGTCGCTGAACTGACTAGATTAGGCGCGTTATGATGTTCGGCAATCCAATAACGCTCATAATCTAAGGATTCTAATTGTTGTGCTAACGTCACCATATCTTCTATGGCATTCTGGTCATTTTGACCTTCACGAATTGGCACTAAGTTAAGTGCCGATAACTTTAAATCTTTCATAATTAACGTAATCCTCCTTTAGATAACTAATATAAAGAATTATAACAGTGGTTTTTAAACTTGCGTAAGAAATTGCTCACTGTTATAATTAATGAAATTAAAACGAGAGGTGGCTTAAGAAAAATACTATGGATAATGCTCATAAGGTAAATATCAACGATGTACAAGAAAATAAAACTATTATGGGATAGGCATTGTCTGGTTAGTATTTTTATGTGAAAGCACCTTATAATCTTTTACAGTTATAATATTTAAAGATGTGTCATGTCCTTATTGAGAGCGAGGAAGATGATATGTCTTTTTATTTTTCAGAAAAACCATTTGAACAGTTTGGTAAAATATTGATAGAAGACGTAAATATTGATATCGAACTAGGTGAGCATGTTGCAATGATTGGTGATAATGGTATCGGCAAGTCAACATTGTTAAATGCTTTAAATTTAAAATATGAAACGCAATCATATTTAATGAAGCAAGACTTGACGCAAGTATTTGATTTAACCACGATGAACTTTATCATTTCAATATTTCCTGAGGTTGCAACTTTGAAAACGCAAATTGTAACCGATTATGACAAGATAAGTGATTATATCGCTTTAAATGGTTATGAGATAGAATAAAAAATAATTACTACCGCAAAGCGTTTTAATATAAGTGAACAAGATTTAGATAAGCAAATACGATTATTAAGTGGCGGACAACAAACAAGCGTTGCATTAATCAGAGCGTTTATATCTGAAAAACCGCTAATTATATTAGATGAACCTACAAATCATCTTGATCAAGCAATGCTAGATAATTTAATTATAGAAATAAATAAGTCTAAGCAAACGATACTCTACGTTTCACATCACCGTGGTTTTATAAATCAAACTGCGAGTCATGTTTATGAAATCACTAGAAAAACATCGAGAAAATTTCAAGGTGATTATAATCAATACCATTCAGTCAAACAATTAGAATTTCAATCTCATAAAAATGCATATGATAAGCAACAAAAAGAAATCAAAGCGCTGGAAGAATCAATTGCACGCGTGAATGAATGGCATTCAACTGCCAAAGCTACGACCAGTGTGCGTGACCCTAAACAACAAAAGCGTCTTAGCAAACTAGCTAAAAAAGCAAAAGTAAAAAATGCTCAGTTAACACATAAATTAAATGAAAAGCAGTTTGAGTCTCCGGATAAACAAGATAGAAAGTTTCATTTTAATGATGAACAATTAGTGCGTAATCGAGAATTAGTGAAATTAGAAGATATATGTATAAGTATTGAACAAAAAATAATTTATAACAAAGCAAATTTTGAAATTAAAAAAGATGAACATATTTTATTAACTGGTCCGAATGGTAGTGGTAAATCATTACTAATTGCGCTTATAAGACAACAAGTGAAACCGGATAAAGGTACAGTTTATGTAACGCCTTCAGTAAAAATTGCGTATTTTGATCAACAAAATAATAATTTGAATTACAGACAAACACCATTAGATATGGTCATGTCAATAGATCATATGACACGTAGTTATGCTCAAACAATCTTGGCTTCGTTCGGTTTTGATAAAGATAAAATACAACAAACGATTCGTTCTTTATCTATGGGTGAAAAAAGCAGATTGCAATTTGTACTATTGTTTTTTTCAAATGCTAATTTACTCATTTTAGATGAACCAACGAATTACTTTGATATTACAACGCAAAGCTTAATTTTAAATATGATCAAACAGTTCAAGGGACAAGTGTTGATTGTTACACATGATTCATATTTGCAAAAGCATTTTGATGCGACACATTGGGTTGTAAAAAACAAACAATTACTTAATGTTACAATGAATAGTGAACAAAAGATTAATACGCAGAATACGTTGAATTTATTAAATGATTTCAGAGATATAGATGAAAATGGCCATTTTGAAACAGACGACTAGAAAAATAAATTATATGGTGCTATTATTGGAACATTGATAAAAATTTAAGGAGTGTCAAACATGGAAGTATATGCAGATTATGCTGCAACAACACCCGTCAAACAAGAAGTTATTGATAAAATGATGGAAGTCTATTCCGTACATTTTGGTAATCCGTCATCAATTCACAGCATGGGTAGGGATGCCAGAAAATACTTAGATGATGCGCGTCGTACAATTGCTAAATCGTTTAATGCTAAGCCAAGTGAAATCATCTTTACTAGTGGTGCAACTGAATCAAATAACACTGCAATTAAAGGTATTGCTTATGAGCACATGCACAAAGGTAAACACATCATTACTACTAAGATTGAGCATCATTCTGTACTTCATGTATTTGAACAACTCGAAAAAGAAGGTTTCGAAGTTACTTATTTAGAAGTGGATAAAGAAGGATTGATTAACCTTAATCAATTAAGAAATGCACTTACTGAAGAAACCATTTTAGTTTCAATTATGTTTGTTAATAATGAAATTGGGACTGTTGAACCAATGTATGATATTGAAGAAATTGTTTCAGAATCGAATGCATTATTCCATGTTGATGCAGTTCAGGCTATTGGACACTTAGAAATTGATTTCCATGATTTTAATATGGATGCTATGAGTATTACTGCGCATAAATTTGGTGGTCCAAAAGGTGTCGGCGTACTTTTGCTTAAAGAAGAAACTAAATTAAAGTATCAACAATTAGGTGGAGAACAAGAAGCAAAACGTAGAGCTGGTACTGAAAATGTGCCACAAATTGTAGGTTTAGCTGAAGCAATCAAATTAGCTAATGAGCATAGAGATGAAAATAATGTGCATCTTATGAATTTAAAGAATTTGTTTCTAGTGTCGTTACAAGAGCGCTCAGTTCCATTTGAACTCAATGGATCCATGACAGATTCAACAGGACATATCATTAATTTATATTTACCGTTTGTAGATGTTGAAACAATGCTCACATTATTAGATTTATCAAATATTTATGTATCATCAGGCTCGGCATGTACAGCAGGAACAACGACGCCATCACACGTGTTACAAGCAATGTATAGTGATGATGAGCGAGCGAAGCACTCAGTTAGATTTAGCTTTAATGAACAGACGACAGAACAAGAAGTTAAATATATAGTTTCAGAAATTCACAAAATATACCATAAATTTAGGGAGGAAATGTAGTTGTCAAATAAAGATACACGCGTAGTAGTTGGCATGTCAGGCGGCGTTGATAGTTCAGTTACAGCACATATTTTAAAAGAACAAGGATATGATGTAATTGGCATTTTTATGAAAAATTGGGATGATACGGATGAAAATGGATATTGTACTGCAACAGAGGATTATAATGATGTCATCGCTGTATGTAATCAAATAGGTATTCCATATTATGCAGTTAATTTTGAAAAAGAATATTGGGATAAAGTGTTTACTTATTTCTTGGACGAATATAAAAAAGGACGTACACCAAATCCAGATGTTATGTGTAATAAAGAAATTAAATTTAAAGCATTTTTAGAACATGCGTTAAAACTCGGTGCAGATTATGTTGCAACTGGACATTATGCACGTGTGCGTCGTCATGAAGATGGTCATGTTGAAATGCTAAGAGGTGTTGATAATAATAAAGATCAAACATATTTCTTGAATCAGTTATCTCAATCCCAGTTGTCACGTGTGATGTTCCCAATAGGAGATATAGAGAAAAAAGAAGTACGCAGAATAGCAGAAGAACAAGACCTAGCTACAGCTAAAAAGAAAGATTCAACAGGAATCTGTTTTATTGGCGAACGTAATTTCAAAGAATTCTTATCACAATATTTACCAGCACAATCTGGAGAAATGAGAACACTAAAAGGTGAAAAAATCGGCACTCATGCTGGCTTGATGTATTATACAATTGGTCAACGTCACGGATTAGGTATTGGTGGCGATGGTGATCCATGGTTTGTTGTAGGTAAAAATTTAGATGACAATATTTTATATGTGGAACAAGGATTCCATCATGACGCATTATACAGCGATTATCTTATAGCATCTGATATCTCTTTCGTAAATGATGTAGATCTAGAAAATGGTTTCGAATGTACTGCTAAATTTAGATATCGTCAAAAAGATACGAAAGTATTTGTAAAAAATGAAAACGAAAATGCTATACGCGTGATATTTAATGAACCAGTTCGCGCCATTACACCTGGCCAATCTGTCGTTTTATACGATGGTGATGTATGTTTAGGTGGCGCAACGATAGATGACGTTTATAAAGAATCTGGTCAACTAAGTTACGTTGTATAAATATTACTTTTGAATTTTATTCGAAATCGTTAGTAAGCTATTCAAAATAGTAACTAACGATTTCTTTTTTTGAAATTATTATTTCAAATACCGTGGTAAATGTTATAATAAGTAGTCAGAAATGAGGGTTAGAAATGAATCAAGAACAGATATATAATTTAATTAAACAAGGCAATTTTGAAGAAGCATTAAAAGCATTATTTGAAAACATAGAAGCAAATCCAAAAGAAGTGGAAAATTACATAAATGCAGGGATTTTATTAGCTGAAGCGAACGAAGTAGATAAAGCAGAAAAATTCTTTCAACGTGCAATTACTTTAGATCCACAAAATGGCGCAATCTATTATAATCTCGGGAATGTATATTACAATGAAGGCCGCTTTAATGAAGCGATTAAATTGTATCAACAAGCGTTGAAATTTAACGTTGATCAAGTCGATACTAACTATATGATTGGTATGTCATTTAGTCAATTAGAAGCATTTAAAGAGGCTTTACCTTTTTTAATGACTGCAGCAGAACAAGATGACCGTCATGATGTTGAGATTCAATTTCAGTATGGGCTTGTACTTTGTCATTTAGAAATGTTTGAGCAAGCGATAAAGCAACTTAAGTCGGTGTTAGAAATGGATAATAAACATTCAGATGCATTATATAATTTAGGTTTGGCAACTTATATGCAGACTGAAGATACAGCACAAGCAATCGAATATTTTGAAGCTGCTGTAGACGCAAATCCAGAACATGTTATGAGTCAGCATGCTATAAAAACATTTAAATCTATCGCAGAGGAGGAATAACTGATGGGAGACCCTACACTATTTAATAATTCAATGATTAAAGGAACCGTTGATGCGATTTTATTTCAAAATAAAGAAAATTTTTATACGGTTTTAAAAGTTGATACAATTGAGTCAAGTGAAACATTTGATTCAATGCCTACGATTGTAGGGTTTTTCCCAGAAATTGCTGAAGGTGATGTTTATACATTCAAAGGCCAAGTTGTTACACATCCGAAGTATGGTAAACAACTTAAAGCTGAAACGTTTGAAAAAGAATTACCACAAACTAAAGAGGCAATTATTAGTTATTTATCAAGTGATTTATTTAAAGGTATTGGTAAAAAAACTGCGCAAAGTATTGTTAATAAACTAGGTGAAAATGCTATAAACGATATCTTGAATGACCCGTCGGTATTAGAGCAAGTACCTGGTTTACCTAAGAAAAAGCAAAAACAAATTGCTGAACAAATTGCTAGTAATCAAGAGACGGAGCAAATTATCATACGCTTACATGATTTAGGGTTTGGACCAAAACTAGCTATGGCGATTTACCAAGCGTATTTAGGAGAAACACTTAATGTTGTTGAAAATAAACCCTATCAACTCGTATATGATGTAAAAGGAATTGGATTTAATAAAGCTGATACCTTAGCACGTAATGTTGGAATCCAGTTCAATGATACAGAAAGACTAAAAGCGGGTTTGTTATATGTACTTGAAGAAGAATGTATTAAGCAAGGACATACATATTTACCTACTCAAAATGTATTAGAAATGACTCAAGATATGCTTTCTCAAGCACCTAGTGAAATAATAGAAATGCAACAATTGAATCATGTATTACAAGAATTGGTAAATGATACCAAACTCATTCAACAAGAAAATGAAGTTGCAATTCCGAGTTTATATTATTCAGAATTAAAAAGTGTGCAGAATCTTTATCGCAATTATGCGTATACGAATAAACTCAAACAAATAGAACAGTCTGATCTTTTAATGAAGATTGGAGAAATTGAAGAGCGCAATCAAGTTAATTATGCAAATTCACAAAAAGATGCGTTACAGACTGCTATTAATTCTAAAATTATGCTGCTCACAGGTGGCCCTGGTACAGGTAAAACAACTGTGATAAAAGGTATTGTAGAATTATATGCAGAAATTCATGGTCTCTCATTAAATTATGATGATTATCAAAATGATGATTATCCAGTCGTATTAGGTGCGCCTACAGGAAGAGCTTCAAAGCGTTTGGCAGAGTCGACAGGTTTAGAAGCCATGACAATTCATCGCTTAATCGGATGGAATCAGGATACACAACCGGAAGATATTTTAGATAATGAAATATCAGCAAAATTAATTATCATTGATGAGATGTCTATGGTTGATACTTGGCTGTTTCACCAATTTTTAAGTGCAGTTCCAATAGATGCACAAATCATTTTAGTAGGTGATGAAGATCAATTGCCTTCTGTAGGTCCTGGTCAAGTATTTAAAGATTTAATTGATTCAAAAGTGATACCTCGTGTTAATTTAACAGAAGTTTATAGACAACAAGATGGTTCTAGTATTATTGAATTAGCGCATCGGATGAAACTAGGTGAACCGATTGATATAACCCAACGTTTTCATGATCGAAATTTTATAAATTGTAATACAGATCAGATTCCGACAGTTGTGGAAAAAGTTGTTTCAAGCGCTGTGAATAAAGGCTATGATATGAGTGACATTCAAGTGCTTGCACCAATGTATAAAGGGTCAGCAGGCATTAAAAAACTTAATATGGTATTACAAGATATTTTAAATCCTAAGGATAAAGATACACGTGAAATAGAATTTGGTGATGTGTTTTTTAGAAAAGGTGACAAAGTCTTGCAACTTGTAAATAGGCCTAATGATAATATTTTCAACGGTGATATTGGTGTAATCGTGGGTGTTTTTTGGGCAAAAGAAAATGCGTTGAACAAAGATGTATTAGTCGTTGATTTTGAAGGTAATGAAATTACTTTTGTTCGTCAAGATTTAATAGAATTAACTCATGCTTATTGTACGTCGATCCATAAATCACAAGGTTCTGAATTCCCAATAGTCATCATGCCTATGGTAAAACAATACTTTAGAATGCTACAAAAGCCCATATTATATACTGGCTTAACAAGGGCTAAACAATCCCTTGTCTTTTTAGGTGATCCGCAAGCCTTTGATATTGGTTTAAAAACGCATGGACAAGTGAGAATGACACAGTTATGCACATTTTTAAAAGCCTACTTTAATAACGATGCATCTACTGAAGAAGAAATCAGCGACACATTTGATGCTGATATCATTCTAACTGAAGACAATATTTTTAAAATTAACCCAATGATTAATATGGGAGATATTTCCCCATATGACTTCGTTGAAGATTGACATGTGACAAGAAAATAAATACAATATAATTAACTTCACATAAAGATGAGTAAATTATACTGAGCGAAAAGAGATGTACTGGTTGGTGAAAAGTACAGTCGGTATAGTTGAATGCTACTTTGTGTCAGCAAGCATAATAACTAATTAAGTGATAAGTGTATGTTAGGGAATTAAAGTCAGTCGTTTGATCTGTGTGATACTTACAATTAAGATTGAATTAATTTGTTAACACTTATAACTAGGGTGGTACCGCGAAACGTTCGTCCCTTTATGAGGATGGGCGTTTTTTATTTTCTTTTTTAATTATTTAAAGAACTAACATGAGTTGAGATGGAGGAATTTTAAGTATGAAAAACTTAAAAGCAAGTGAAATTAGACAAAATTTTATTGATTATTTCGTAGAAAAAGGCCATATGGTAGAACCTTCTGCACCATTAGTCCCTATTGACGATGATTCACTATTATGGATTAATTCTGGTGTAGCTACACTGAAAAAATATTTTGATGGTAGAGAAACACCTAGAAAACCAAGAATAGTTAATTCTCAAAAGGCAATTCGTACAAATGATATAGAAAATGTTGGCTTCACAGCACGTCATCATACATTTTTTGAAATGTTAGGTAACTTTTCAATTGGGGATTACTTTAAGCAAGAAGCTATAGAATTTGCATGGGAATTTTTAACAAGTGAAAAGTGGATGGCAATGGAACCTAAACTTCTATATGTGACAATACATCCAGAGGATAAAGAAGCGTATAGAATTTGGAATGAAGACATTGGACTTGAGGAAAGTCGTATTATTCGCATTGAAGGCAACTTCTGGGATATTGGTGAAGGCCCATCAGGTCCAAATACGGAAATTTTCTATGATCGTGGAGAAGATTTTGGACAAGATGATCCTGCAGAAGAAATGTATCCAGGGGGAGAAAATGAACGTTTCCTTGAAGTATGGAATTTAGTGTTTAGTGAGTTCAATCACAATAAAGATCATACTTATACACCACTGCCTAATAAAAATATTGATACCGGCATGGGTCTTGAAAGAATGGCATCACTTGCTCAAAATGTGCGTACAAATTATGAAACAGACTTATTTATGCCTATCATTCATGAAGTAGAAAAAGTATCAGGTAAAACATACTTGGAAAATGATAACTATGATGTGGCATTTAAAGTGATTGCCGACCATATTCGTACAATTGCATTTGCCATTGCAGATGGTGCACTACCAGCTAATGAAGGAAGAGGATATGTTTTACGTCGTTTATTACGTAGAGCAGTAAGATTCAGTCAATCATTAGATATTAATGAACCATTTATGTATCGTCTAGTTGATATTGTAGCTGACATTATGGAACCATATTATCCTAATGTTAAAGAAAAAGCAGACTTTATTAAGCGCGTCATTAAATCAGAAGAAGAACGCTTCCATGAAACATTAGAAGAAGGTCTAGCTATTCTAAATAACTTAGTTGCACAAGCGAAAACATCTACCCATGAAATCAGTGGTAAAGACGCTTTTAAATTATATGACACTTACGGCTTTCCAGTTGAGTTAACAGAAGAAATTGCGACACAAGAAAATTTATCAATAGATATGCAAACATTCGAAGAAGAAATGCAACAGCAACGAGACAGAGCAAGACAAGCAAGACAAAATTCACAATCTATGCAAGTTCAAAGTGAAGTATTGAAAAAGATTACCACAGATAGCACATTTGTTGGGTATGATGTTATGGACAAAGCCTCTGTCATCACAGATATTATCCAAAATGGTGAACTTGTAGAATCTGCAGAAGCAGGAGAGACGATTTACTTTATTTTACGTGAGACACCATTTTATGCTGTTAGTGGTGGTCAAGTGGCAGACCAAGGTACAATTAGTAATGAAAACTTTGAAATCGCAGTTACTGAAGTGACTAAAGCACCAAATGGTCAGAATTTGCACAAAGGTGAGATTCAATTTGGTACTGTTAAGAAGAATGCTGAAGTTTCAGCGAGTGTGAATCACAAAGAACGTCGTTCAATCAAGAAAAACCATAGTGCAACACATTTATTACACGCTGCATTAAAAGAAGTCCTTGGAGATCACGTTAATCAAGCAGGTTCACTTGTTGAAGCAGATCGTCTAAGATTTGACTTTTCACACTTTGGCCCAATGACACAAGAGGAAATTGACACGGTTGAGCGTCGTGTTAATGAAGAAATTTGGAACAGTATTGAAGTAGATATTCAAGAAATGCCAATTTCTGAAGCAAAACAACTAGGTGCTATGGCACTTTTCGGTGAAAAATATGGTGAAATTGTAAGAGTTGTAAATATGGCCCCATTTTCAATTGAATTATGTGGTGGTATTCACGTGAACAACACAGCAGAAATCGGTTTATTTAAAATAGTAAGTGAGTCTGGTACAGGTGCTGGAGTGCGTCGAATAGAAGCATTGACTGGTAAATCAGCTTTCTTATACTTAGAAACGATTCAATCTCAATTTAACGCAGTTAAATCGCAAGTAAAAGTAAAATCAGATGACCAAGTATTAGAGAAAATCGTTCATATGCAAGACGAAGAAAAAGAGCTTACAAAACAACTTGAACAAAAGAATAAAGAAGTGACATCATTAAAAATGGGTGACATCACTAATCAAGTAGAAGAAATTAATGGATTGAAAGTCTTAGCAACGGAAGTAGACGTTCCTAATGCTAAAGCAATACGTGAAACTATGGATGATTTTAAATCAAAATTACAAGATACTGTTATTGTACTTATTAGTAATATAGATGGTAAGGTGTCATTAGTAGCTACCGTACCAAAAGCATTAACTGATAAAGTGAAAGCAGGAGATATCATTAAAAACATGGCTCCTGTAGTAGGCGGTAAAGGTGGCGGACGCCCTGATATGGCTCAAGGCGGCGGTACTGAACCAAAGAACATAACAGAATCATTACGTTTCATTAAAGATTACATTAAATCTCTATAAGTTGATTCGATTCTAATGTAGAATATAAGTAAGAACTTTTTTTACTCGATACAAAGGAGTGTAAGAACAATGGAAAATTTTGATAAAACAATGAAATTTAATTATGATGAAATTCCAAAAGAAGATGTCAAAACAGTATTACAAAATGTCTATCATACCTTAGAAGAAAGAGGATATAATCCTGTGAACCAAATTGTTGGTTACTTATTATCAGGAGATCCTGCATATATTCCACGTAATAACGAAGCTAGAAATCAAATTCGTCGTATTGATCGCGATGATATCATGGAAGAATTAGTTTCAAACTATTTGCAAGAGAAATCGAATTAGTTTATGTTAAAGCATAAAATTATAGGATTAGATGTAGGAAGTAAGACTGTTGGCATTGCAATAAGTGATCTGATGGGTTGGACAGCCCAAGGATTAGACACACTCCGTATAGACGAAGAGAACAATGAATTAGGTATTGAAGCATTAGTAAAAATTATAAAAAGAGATAACGTTGGTACTGTAGTTATTGGATTACCAAAAAATATGAACAATTCTATTGGATTTCGAGGCGAGGCTTCGTTACAATACAAGGAGCAACTTCAAGAAGCACTGCCATCATTAGAAATAATTATGTGGGATGAACGTCTAAGCACTATGGCTGCGGAGCGTTCATTACTTGAAGCGGATGTTTCTAGACAGAAACGAAAAAAAGTAATAGATAAAATGGCAGCAGTATTTATATTGCAAGGCTATTTAGACTCATTACAATAAAAAGGAGCTTTTAATAATGACAGAGCATAACCATGATTCTCAATTAGAAATTAACAATGAAGAGGAATTACTTACATTATATGATGAAGAAGGTAATGAAGTCTTATATCGTAAAGTATTAGAATTTTTCCACCCAGAATTCAAAAAAGAATACGTTATTCTTGCTGAAGAAGGTGCAGAATCAGATGATGACGATTTAATTGAATTGGTGCCTATGATTAATGAGCCAGATGAAAATGGTGAAGGTGGCAAATTCTTACCAGTGGAAACTGACGAAGAATGGGATATGATTGAAGAAGTCGTTAATACAGAAATGGATGATCATGACCACGATCATGACCACGAATAATTAAAAAATCGTTCTTTAAATATAAGTCACTATGAAGTAAACCATACTGGAAAAGCAGTATGGTTTTTTTCTGTAAATAAACGAATAAAAATCGAATGATTAATGATAATTATATATTTAAGAGTTAACTAACTACGGAATTTATGCTTATATTATCGGGGTGTTTATGGTAAAATATATAAAGTTAAATTCAAACACATACGATTTTGAAATTGCATTTATTAATAATGGAATAGACCATATAAATGTTATATGTAAATATATTTTTCATCTTTACTAAAATTAAACTAGCACGAGCACCAATGACTAGTGTGATTGATAGTCTGTGCGGTAACTGATTAAGTTGAAAATACAATGATAATAGATGTTAAAGCATAATTTCTAAAGAAAATATGATGGTCATACATAAAATGACGCATTCTAGCGCAAATCTATAAGTATTTTGAGTTTTTAATTGGCCATTTTTGCCGGGATGGGGCAAGGAACCTTATGTACAAAAGGCTTCTATACTACTCCCTATTTTATTGTTAAAACTTATGTATTATATTATAACGAAGGAAGTTTTGAAAATGGATAATAATCAATCCTATTTATTAAATTTACATAAACAAACCGATGAAACGATAGAGTCTTTGAGACCATATGCAGAAGCGAATAACGTCCCTATTGTAGACAGACTTACTTTAGAAATGATTAAGCAATTGATTAGGCTGCATAAACCACAAAATATTTTAGAAATTGGTACAGCGATTGGCTATAGTGCAATGCAATTTGCATCTGTATCTAAGGATGTACATATTACGACAATTGAACGTGATTCAGATATGCAACAGCAAGCAAAAGAAAATATTAGGAAATACGATTTTTCAAATCAAGTGACATTGGTTGAGGGTGACGCGTTAGAGCAATTTCATAATGTCGAACAAGAAAGTTTCGATATGATATTTATTGATGCTGCTAAAGCACAGTCTAAGAAATTCTTTGAATTATATACACCTTTATTAAAAGAAGGTGGCGTAGTTATTACGGATAATGTACTCTATCATGGCTTTGTTTCTGATATTTCAGTTGTGCGGACTCGCAATGTGCGCCAAATGGTTAAAAAGGTGATTGAATATAACGAATGGCTTATGAATAACGAAGCTTATACGACTAACTTTTTAAATATTGATGATGGATTAGCCATTTCAATTAAAGGAGAATCTAAATGACAGAATTATTAGTGACACCCAAATCGGTTAAACATATCGAAACATTAATTGAAAAAGGTGCTGATGCCTTTGTCATTGGCGAGCAAAAATTTGGTTTGAGATTAGCAGGAGAATTTGATAAAGCAGCAATGATTGAAGCAGTGGATATGATTCATCGTAATGGTAAAAAGGCATATGCTGCAGTAAATGGTATATTCCATAACTATCATTTAAGTGCAGTTGAAGCTTATATTGATTTTCTTCATGAAATAAAAGTTGATCGAATTATCTTTGGAGACCCAGCTGTTGTTATGTATGTTAAACAACACACAGATCCAATTCCTTTACATTGGGATGCAGAAGCACTGGTGACTAATTATTTTCAATGTAATTATTGGGGAGAAAAAGGAGCTGCACGTGCACAACTTGCTAGAGAATTGAGTTTGGACGAAATCCTTAATATCAAAGCCCATGCGAATGTTGAAATTGAAGTTCAAGTTCATGGTATGACTTGCATGTTCCAATCTAAGCGTATGTTGTTAGGTAATTATTACACTTTCCAAGAACGTCAAATGAAGATCTCCCGTAACGATGAAACGAATGATTTATTATTATATGACGAAGAACGTGATAATAAATACCCAGTTTATGAAGATTATAATGGAACACATATTATGTCACCAAACGATATTTGCTTAATAGAAGAATTGGAACCATTACTTGAAGCGGGTATAGATTCACTGAAAATAGACGGCATCTTACAGTCAGAAAGTTATATCAATATTTGTACTGAACAATACAGAGAAGCAATAGATCTGTATAATGAGGACCCAGATGCATATGAAGATGAAAAATTCATGCTTGTCGATCCAATAGAAGCAATACAACCGGAACATCGCCCGTTTGACGAAGGCTTCTTATATAAACAAACAGTATACTAATGGAGGTTAACTCGTGAAAATTTTAGAAGAAATTAATGTTCAAAATAAACCTAAAATGAAAAAGCCTGAACTTCTTGCCCCTGCTGGTAATTTAGAGAAACTTAAAATAGCTATACATTATGGTGCAGATGCTGTTTTTCTCGGTGGACAAGAATATGGTTTGAGATCTAATGCAGATAACTTTACAATGCCAGAAATCCAAGAGGGTGTTGCATTTGCAAAGCGTTATGGTGCTAAAATATACGTAACCACTAATATAATTGCTCATGATGAAAATATAGACGGCTTAGACACCTATTTACGCGATTTAGCATTAACAGGTGCAACTGGTATTATCGTTGCTGATCCGCTTATAATTGAAACTTGTAAAAAAGTAGCGCCAGAATTGGAAATCCACCTTTCAACACAGCAATCACTTTCTAATTACAAAGCAGTTGAGTTTTGGAAAGAAGAAGGTTTAGATAGGGTTGTTTTAGCACGTGAGACAGGTGCTATGGAAATGAAAGAGATGAAAGAAAAAGTTGATATTGAAATTGAATCTTTTATACATGGTGCAATGTGTATTGCTTATTCAGGAAGATGTACATTAAGTAATCATATGACTGCGCGTGACTCAAATCGTGGTGGGTGTTGTCAAAGTTGTCGATGGGATTATGATTTATTACATATTGAATCTGATGGGGAATTAGATTTATATTATGGTGATCATGAGGTTGCACCTTTTGCAATGAGCCCTAAAGATTTGAAATTAATAGAATCGATTCCTAATATGATGGATATTGGTGTAGATTCTTTAAAAATTGAAGGACGCATGAAATCCATACATTATATTGCGACAGTAGTCTCAATTTATAGAAAAGTTATAGACGCATATGCAAGTGATCCAGAGAACTTTAAGATTAAGCCAGAATGGTTGATTGAACTAGACAAATGCGCTAATAGAGATACTGCATCTGCATTTATAGAAGGTACACCAGGTTATGAAGAGCAAATGTTTGGTCAACAAAATAAGAAAAATTCTGCTTATGATTTCTGTGGGTTAGTGTTAGATTATGATAAAGCGACTAAAATTGCTACAGTACAACAACGCAATAAATTTGAACCTGGACAGGAAATTGAATTTTTTGGACCAGAAATTGATACTTTTCGACAAGTTGTGGAAACAATTTATGATGAAGAGGGAAATGAACTTGATGCTGCACGCCATCCGTTGCAGATAGTTCAAATTAAAGTCGATCATCCAATTTATGCGAATAACATGATGAGAAAGGAAATTGGATAATGAAAAGTACAACAATAATAGGCATTGCCGGTGGTTCAGGATCGGGGAAAACATCCGTTACAAACGAAATAATGAAAAATTTAGAAGGTCATAGTGTTGCACTATTGGCTCAAGACTATTATTATAAAGACCAATCACATTTAACTTTTGATGAACGTTTAGAAACCAATTACGATCATCCATTTGCATTTGATAATGATTTATTAATTGACAATTTGAATGACTTGAGGAATGGTAAGCAGGTTGAAGTGCCAACATATGACTACTCAAATCATACGAGAAGTAAGGAAACGATTGCATTTGAGCCAAAAGATGTTATCATCGTAGAAGGTATATTTGCACTTGAAAACAAAACATTAAGAGATTTAATGGATGTCAAAATTTATGTTGATACAGATGCTGATCTGCGCATATTAAGACGTCTGCTTCGTGATACCGAAGAAAGAGGACGTACAATGGAATCTGTTATTAATCAATATCTGAATGTAGTTCGGCCTATGCATAATCAATTCATAGAACCAACTAAGAGATACGCAGATATTATCATACCAGAAGGCGGAAGTAATAAAGTAGCTATCGATATAATGACGACGAAGATTCAAACTTTAGTTAGTAAACAATAGTATTTATAAGTAAAGGAAGAT
This sequence comes from Staphylococcus sp. LKG4-2, assembly GCF_050955665.1. NCBI lineage: Bacteria > Bacillati > Bacillota > Bacilli > Caryophanales > Staphylococcaceae > Staphylococcus > Staphylococcus sp. LKG4-2. The sequence continues at coordinate 1,427,895 of NZ_CP194532.1, forward strand.
GACATAATGGAAAACCAAAAGCAATATCCAATGACGCAAGAAGGTTTTGAGAAATTAGAACATGAGCTTGAAGAATTAAAAACTGTTAAACGACCTGAAGTCGTTGAAAAAATTAAAATTGCCCGTTCTTTTGGTGACTTATCAGAGAACTCAGAGTATGATGCGGCAAAAGATGAACAAGGTTTTATTGAGCAAGATATCCAACGTGTAGAAAACATGTTACGTAATGCACTTATTATCGAAGATACAGGTAATAATAACGAAGTACAATTAGGTAAAACAGTTACGATTGTTGAATTACCTGGTGAAGAAGAAGAAGAATATCAAATTGTTGGTTCTGCAGAGTCAGACGCATTTAAAGGTAAAATTTCTAACGAATCACCTATGGCCAAAAGTTTAATTGGCAAAAAATTAGACGATGAAGTACGTGTTCCACTACCAAATGGTGGAGAAATAAATGTTAAAATCGTAAATATCAAATAAATTTTAGTGCAAATCCCCCCACACATGTTAAATGTCTGGGGGGATTTTACACTTTGCTAAAATATTTCTATACTTGCAGACTATATTCTGATAAATTGATAACAATTATAAAATTATTTAGGCTATCTATATTGATTCTTTTCATATAAGCCGAATTCATTATTTATTATAATCTATGATAATTATTTGCTATTAAACAGAAATTTATAATAAATGATATAATAGAAATGTTGAATGTACAACTTAGTTTGTTTTTATAATAAGTTGTGATAATTAACAAAGGGGGCAACGTTTCTGGAATATAAAATCATTAATGAACAAACCATCATGATTTATTTTGATGAACAGATTGATCCTGATACTTTTAAAGAAGTACAGCGAATAGAACAGTATATTAAGGATCAAAGTAATAAAGCTATTTTAGAAATAATACCTTCGTATCGCGCAATTATGTTGACTATCGATATCACTCAAAGCGATGCGACAGAAATCATAAACAGCTTGGACTTAGGCAATGTTGATGTTGATGCAGGACTGACATCAAACTCACAATTTAAAATTTTACATATACCCGTATACTATGGTGGTGACCGTGGCCCAGACATAGAAACAGTCGCGAAACATAATCAATTAACTTCAGAAGAAGTTATTAAATTACATACTGAAAATACCTACCTAATATATATGCTGGGCTTTATGCCAGGTTTCCCATTTTTAGGAGGGTTAAATAAACAATTACATACACCCAGAAGAGAGGAACCGAGGACAAGTATTCCTGCGGGTTCTGTTGGTATTGCAAATAACCAAACAGGATTATATCCAAAATCTTCTCCAGGTGGTTGGCAAATTATCGGACAAACACCTATACAAGTGTTTGATATAAATCGAGATCCAATGTGTTTATACAACTCAGGAGATTATATTAAGTTTTATGCTATTAATGAACAAACCTTAAATCAGATTGAAGAGGAACAAAAAAGTAATCAATTTGATATTGAAAAGTGGGTGACAGTAAGTAATGAGTATTAAAATATTAACGCCCGGTTTGTTTAGTACAATCCAAGACGAAGGGCGAATTGGTTATCAAAATCAAGGGTTTTCAACAGCTGGTGCATTAGACATCTATGCGTATAGACTTGCACAAACATTAATTAATAATGAAGGACCTGCAATAGAAGTTACAATTATCGGCCCGTCCATTCAATTTTCAGCAGATAATACCTTTGTTATAACAGGTGCTCAGTTTGACGCTACTATTAATGATGAACCTATATCTCATCAAACGGTTATTAAAGCACAAAAAGGCGATATATTAAAGTTAAATTCAGCGTTACATGGTGCCAGAGGATACATAGCTTTTGGACAACCTATCAATGTACCTTTGATAGCTAATAGTTATGCCACACACACCCGTAATCAAATTGGCGGCTATAAAGGACGAGCTTTAAAAAAAGGTGATGTATTGACTATTCAACAAAACGATCACTATTTATCTCAGATAGGTATAAGTGCGCGTATTGAAAATGAAAACGATGAACAACACACGATTCATATTATAGAAGGGCCACAAATAGAGCAGTTTTCAGAAGAAGTAAAAGCAAAATTAACATCTGAATCGTTTGAAATTTCAGAAAAATCTGACCGTATGGGATTCCGCTTACAAGGCGAAAATATTGCGCCAACCAATTCTGCAGATATCATTTCAGAACCAGTAGCACTTGGTAGTATTCAAGTGCCTAACGATGGTAATCCCATTATCTTACTGAATGATAAGCAAACTGTGGGAGGCTATACTAAAATTGCAACAGTTTGTGCAGCTGATTTATCGATACTGGCACAAAAACAGCCAGGTGAAACCATCCGATTCCAATGGATATCAGTCGAAGATGCAATCAAGACACTAAAGCAAAAAGAAAAATGTTTTTCTGAAAAAAGAAAAGAAATAATAAAAAATCCAATTTTTGAAATAAAACAACTTCGACCAACAGCGTCACGAATCAAAAATTTATTAAAAGGGGAATTATAATGAATTTTGAAAAAATAGAACAGTTAATTAAATTAGTTAAAGAGAACGACGTTAAAAAATTTAAATATAAAGACTATGAAAACGAAATCGAACTTGATTTTACTGAGAATGATGCAAATCATATTACATCAAACCAAGCAGAAAAAAATGATAGTAATAAAATAGATAATGCTAAAAATGAAGAGAATGATTCAACAAATGAGCATACATATCAACAAATTAAATCTCCAATGGTAGGCACATTTTTCTTACAAGACGAAAAAGAGTTAACAAACCCTATTATACAAGTGGGTGACGAAATTAAAAAAGGAGATACAGTCGGATATATTGAAGCGATGAAAGTGCTTAATGAAGTAACAAGCGATGTTTCAGGCGTTGTAGAAGAAATTTTAGTTGAGCACGGTTCGAGCGTAGAATACAATCAACTGATTGTTAACGTAAAATAAGTCAAATAAAGGGGTGTTTGCATTGTATCGTTGTCTGATAGCAAATAGAGGAGAAATTGCTGTACGTATTATAAGAGCGTGCAGAGAACTAAATATTGAAACTGTTGCAATCTATGCGATAGGTGATGAATCAAGTTTGCATGTAAGTTTAGCAGATCAAGCTGTTTGTATAGGTGAGGCAAATCCACTTGAAAGTTATTTAAACCAAGACAGAATTATTAGCGCAGCCAAAATAACACAAGCTAACGCGATTCATCCAGGGTATGGCTTTTTATCGGAGAGTGCATCGTTTGCCCAAAAAGTTGAAGAGAACGAGATTTATTTTATTGGTCCTACTAAGACAACTATGGAAATGATGGGGGATAAAATCACTGCTAGACAAACAGTTGATAATGTCGGTGTTCCTATTATTCCGGGTTCTACAAGTGCTGTTGATTCGATAAGTGAAGTGAAATCTATTGCTCAAGATATTGGTTATCCACTTGTGTTAAAAGCAGCGAGTGGTGGTGGCGGTAAAGGTATACGTATTATCAAAGAAGAAGCGTCACTCGAAAAAGCTTTTAAAGAAGCTAAAAGTGAGGGTGAAAAGTATTTTGATGATGACCGTATTTATGTTGAAGCTTTCATCCCTATTGCAAAACATGTGGAAGTTCAAGTTATCGGTGATGGCAAAAATAATTTTATTCACTTAGGTGAAAGAGATTGTTCTGTACAAAGGAAAAATCAAAAGTTAATTGAAGAATCACCATGCGCTGCAATTTCTGAGTCGATGCGAGAAGCAATGTGTAATGATGCTGTTAAAGTGGCGCGTGCATCTCATTATCGCAGTGCAGGCACCATTGAATATTTAGTTACGGATGATGCGTATTACTTTATAGAAATGAATGCACGCATTCAAGTTGAACACACAGTAACAGAGATGAGAGCAAACAGAGACTTATTACAAGCACAATTGTATCTCATGCAACATAATGAACTACCATTCACACAAGAAGACATTACTTTTGATGGTCATGTCATTGAGGCAAGAATCAATGCAGAAAATCCAGAGAAACAATTTCAACCTACACCAGGCACTGTAGAAGCTTTACATCTGCCACAAGGCTTTAATATACGTGTTGATAGTTTGTTATATCACGGATATAAAGTTTCACCATATTATGATTCATTAGTTGCAAAGGTGATTGTGAAGTCTTCCACTAGACAACTTGCTATTAATAAATTAAAAGTAACACTTGATGAAATGGTCATCGATGGTTTTACGACAACTGCTGATTTTCTGTATGCTGTATTATCTTATCCTGAATATGCTGATGGTGATGCAAGCCAAGTAGACATTAAATTTTTAGATAGACATCAAATTTTAAAGGAGGAAGTATAAATGAAAGTAGATTTGAATTGTGATTTAGGAGAAGCGTTTGGTAACTATTCATTTGGTGGTGACAATCAAATTATTCCTTTAATAACATCAGCAAATATTGCATGTGGCTTTCATGCTGGCGATCAACATGTGATGAACGATACCATTAAACTTGCAAAAGACAACGGTATAGGTATCGGCGCACACCCAGGACTTCCTGATTTACAAGGCTTTGGCAGAAGAAATATGGATTTATCTCCTGAAGAAGTTTATGATATTGTTGTTTATCAATTAGGTGCATTGAATGGTTTTTGTAGAATTCATGACGTTAAGATTAATCATGTTAAACCGCATGGTGCACTTTATCAAATGGGAGCAAGAGATAAAGTTATTGCGCATGCTATTGCAAAAGCAGTTTATGACTTTGATCCGACTTTAATCTATGTGGGACTTTCTAATACTTTATTAATTTCAGAAGCACAGGCTTTAGGATTGTCCACAGCTTCTGAGGTTTTTGCCGACAGACGTTATGAAGACGATGGACAGTTAGTAAGCAGAAAAGAAGCTGATGCATTGATTACCAATACAGATGAAGCGATTAAACAAGTGATAAATATGGTTAAATTTCAAAAAGTAATTACAAAAAATAACAATACAATAGATATTAAAGCAGATACTATTTGTGTGCACGGCGATGGGGCACATGCAATTGAATTTGTAACACAAATTAGAGAACAATTAACGAAAGAAGGCATTTCAATTACAAGGCTAGGGGGCTAAGCAATGGGAGAAAAATTAAGGTCAGACGAAAAAGATTTCCAGTTTACTAAAAATCACAAAAGGTTATTATTAGGTTCTGTGTTTTTAATGGCAACATCCGCGATAGGACCAGCATTTTTAACACAAACTGCTGTATTTACAGCACAATTTGCATCTAGTTTTGCATTTGCAATTTTACTATCTATATTAATTGATATTGGTGCACAGATTAATATTTGGCGTGTACTCGTTGTTACAGGTAAACGTGGACAAGAAGTAGCTAATGAAATTTTTAATGGACTGGGTACATTTATATCAATCCTCATTGCAATTGGTGGTCTAGCTTTTAATATTGGTAACATAGCCGGTGCTGGATTAGGTTTGAATGCGATATTTGGGTTAGATGTTAAAATAGGTGCAGCAATTACTGCCGTTCTTTCAATTGCAATATTTATTAGTAAAAGTGGACAAAAGATAATGGACGTCGTAACAATGTTTTTAGGTGTATTGATGATTATCGTTGTCGCTTTTGTTATGTTTAAAGCCAATCCACCCTATGCTGAGGCTGCAAAACATTTAGTGATGCCAGAGCAACCACTAGCGCTTGTTTTACCAATTATCACATTAGTTGGTGGTACGGTTGGCGGATACATTACTTTTGCTGGCGCACATAGAATATTAGATTCTGGAATTAAAGGTAAAGATTATTTACCATTTGTAAATAAGGCTGCGATTTCAGGTATATTAACAACTGGTGTACTAAGAACATTATTATTCTTAGCTGTATTAGGTGTAGTAGTAACGGGCGTTACATTGAATGCTGATAATCCACCTGCTTCTGTATTTGAACATGTGTTAGGACCTATAGGACGAAATATTTTCGGTATTGTACTATTTGCGGCTGCAATGTCTTCAGTTATTGGCTCTGCATATACAAGTGCAACATTCTTAAAAACATTACATAAATCTGTTTATAATAAAACGAATATTATTGTAATTAGTTTCATTGTAGTGTCAACGTTAGTATTTTTATTCTTAGGCAAACCTGTCACGTTACTTATTGTAGCAGGTGCACTAAATGGTTTGATTTTACCTATTACATTAGGTACGATATTAATTGCTAGTAAACGTAAATCAATCGTAGGAGATTACAAACACCCGACATGGATGCTTTGGTTCGGGATTGTTGCAGTAGTCGTAACGATTGTAATTGGTATCTTCTCGCTTCAAGGTTTAACTGAATTATTTGGTAGCTAAATGAAAATAGATAATACCCTGACTTATGGTTACAATACATTAAGTTCAGGGTATTTTTCATGTTAAATTTTTAAAATAAACGAATTTATGATAGTTAATATAATTAAAAAGTTTAAATAATTTCAATAATTATTATTTTATGCAAAAACATTGAACTATTATCGAGCTATGTGTTCAAATATGGTAGAATAACAAAGGCTAGGATTTTAAAATGAGGTGAAATATAATGATAGGTATTATAGGTGCTATGGAAGAAGAAGTAGCTATCTTAAAAGATAAAATTGTTAACTTAGAAATAATTAATGTTGCTCATGTTGTTTTTTATAAAGGGCGTTTACATGATAAAGAAGTTATCTTGACTCAAAGTGGTATTGGAAAAGTAAATGTTGCAATTTCTACTACTTTATTAATAAATCGTTTTCACCCAGATTTAATTATTAATACAGGTTCGGCGGGTGCATTAGACAAATCACTTGGTGTCGGAGATATTATAGTAAGTGACATGGTAGCTTATCACGATGCAGATGCAAGAGCATTTGGTTATCAATTGGGTCAAATTCCTCAAATGCCTGCACAATTTGTTGCGGATAGCCATTTAATTGAATTAGCAAAAGAAGCAATAAATGATCAAAAATGGGTTGCTAAATCTGGTTTAATTGTAAGTGGAGATAGTTTTATTGGCACTGCAGAACAACGCGCAGATATCAAAACAAACTTTCCACAAGCCATGGCAGCAGAAATGGAAGCAACAGCGATTGCCCAGACATGTTATCAGTTTAACCTACCATTCATAATTACACGTGCTATTTCTGATTTAGCAGATGGTGATGCAGGTATAACATTCGAAGCATTCTTAGAAAAAGCAGCAATTGCTTCAAGTCAAATTGTTGATCGTTTAATTAAAACTATATAAAAAGGTGAAATAAAACATGGGTATGATAAAGCACTATTTTATGCCAAACGAATATGTACAATCTATTTTTCAAATTGATATAGAAAAACTCGCAAATTCAGGCGTAAAAGGTATAATTACAGATTTAGATAACACACTTGTAGGATGGGATGTAGCTGATCCAACAGAAGCAGTAAAAGAATGGTTCGATAGAGCAAAAGAACTCGGCATAACTGTAACAATTGTTTCAAATAACAACGAACAACGCGTAGGCAATTTTTCAAAATCATTAAATGTGGACTATATATTTAAAGCAAAAAAACCCAGAGGTCGCGCCTTTAATCAAGCATCTAAATTAATGAATTTGAATCCAGAAGAAATAGTTGTCATTGGAGACCAAATGCTAACAGATGTGTTTGGCGGAAATAGACGCGGATTATTCACAATTATGGTTGTCCCAGTGAAAAAAACAGATGGATTTATAACGAAGTTTAATCGCATGATTGAACGTAGATTACTACAGCATTTTAGAAAAAAAGGTTATATTAAATGGGAGGAAAATTGATTGGCAGAAACTGAGATATTAAAATGTATCGGTTGTGGCGCACCCTTACAATCTGAAGATTTAGATGCGCCTGGATATGTTCCAGAAAGTAGTCTTTATAAAGAAGACGTTATTTGTAAAAGATGCTTTAGGTTAAAAAATTACAACGAAGTGCAAGATGTAGGCTTGGATAGTGAAGATTTTTTAAATTTACTTAATGGCTTAGCAGACAAAAAAGGTATTGTTGTAAATGTTGTGGATGTTTTTGACTTTGAAGGATCTTTTATTAATGCAATCAAACGCATTGTTGGAAATAAACAAATCATTTTAGTAGGTAATAAACTAGACTTATTACCGAAACAAATTAATAAACGCCGTGTAAAAGAATGGTTGAAGAAAACAGCGAGAAAATACGGCTTAGATGCAGAAGATGTCATTTTAATTTCTGCTGAAAAAAATGAGGGTATCGAAGATTTATTGAATGCTATTAATACTTTGAGAAATAATGACGATGTCTATATTGTAGGGACTACAAATGTAGGTAAATCTACACTGATTAATAAATTGATAGAGCGCAGTGTGGGTGAAAAGAATGTAGTTACCACTTCTCGATTCCCTGGTACAACTTTAGATATGATTGATATACCACTTGATGACACTTCGTTCATGTATGATACACCTGGTGTGATTCAAGAACATCAAATGACGCATTACGTAACGGAAAAAGAATTAAAAACAATTATGCCTAAAAAAGAGGTTAAACAACGTGTATATCAATTAAATGAAGGACAAACATTATTTTTCGGTGGTTTAGCACGTATTGATTATATAAGTGGTGGTAAACGACCATTAGTATGTTATTTTTCAAATGATCTTAATATCCATAGAACTAAAACGGAAAATGCAAATGAATTGTGGCGTAATCAATTAGGGGATGTATTGTCGCCCCCTAATAACCCAGATCATTTTGATTTGCAAAATGTTAAAGCCGTACGTCTAGAAACAGGTAAAGAAAAGCGTGATGTTATGATTTCTGGATTAGGTTTTATTACCATTGATGAAGGTGCTAAAATCATTGTTCGTGTACCTAAAAATGTCGATGTCGTATTACGAAATTCTATAATGTAAGGCGGGTTTAATGTGAAGTACGCAGTGATAGGCAATCCTATTGATCACTCTTTATCACCAGTTATGCATAATGCAAATTTTGCAGCTTTAAATGATTTATCATCTTATGAAGCGATTAATATTAGAAACGAAGACTTTCATCGTATCAAAGAGATAATTAATGACAAAGCACTTTCTGGATTTAACGTTACAATACCACATAAAGAGCGTATTATACCCTATCTGGATGAAATCGATGAACAATCAAAAACAGTTGGAGCAGTTAATACGGTGAAAATTGTGGACGGTAAATGGATTGGTTACAATACGGATGGTATTGGATATGTAACAGGTTTAAGACAAGTATATCCAGATTTAGAAGATGCATATATATTAATTTTAGGCGCTGGTGGTGCGAGTAAAGGGCTCGCTAATGAACTAAAAAAATTCGTTAGACCCAAACTTACAGTAGCCAATAGATCTATGGATCGATTTGAAAGTTGGCAATTAGAAGTGAATAAAATTAGTTTACAAGAAGCTGAAGCAGCATTATCAGAATTTGATATTATTATCAATACAACGCCAGCAGGTATGAATCAAAATAAAGAGGTTATTATTAACCTTGATAATTTGGATAGTCACACGTTAGTGAGTGATATCGTTTATGTACCATTTAAGACACCTATTTTAGAAATTGCAGAAGCTAAAGGAAATCCTATTCATAATGGATTAGATATGTTCGTATACCAAGGTGCTGAAAGTTATAGAATTTGGACAGGTGAATTACCACAAATTCAAATAATGAAAGACACTGTTTTAAAATATTTATAAAAGGAGATTGAATTATGTTAACAGGTAAACAAAAAAGATTTTTACGAAGTAAAGCCCATAACGTAGATCCAACTTTTCAAATAGGGAAAGCTGGTATTAATGACAATATGGTAGCGCAAATACAAGATATTCTAGAAAATAGAGAGTTAATTAAAATACATGTATTGCAAAACAACTTTGAAGATAAAAATGACTTAGCACAATCATTAAGTGATGCAACACGTAGTGATATTGTACAAGTAATCGGGTCGATGATTGTACTTTACAAAGAATCACAAGATAATAAACAAATTCAGTTACCATAATGGCTAAATCGATTGTCTTATATGGTGGGCAATTTAACCCGATTCATATCGCCCACATGGTCGTAGCTAGTGAAGTTAACGCATTTATAAAACCGGACGTATTTTATTTTATACCTAGTTTTATATCTCCGCTAAAAGAACATACAGATTATTTGGAAGGTCGATATAGAGTTGATATGATTCAATCTGTTATAGATGATCTGGGTTTTGGTCGTATCTGTTTAAATGAAATAGAAAGACGAGGACAAAGTTATACCTATGATACAGTGATGTACATTTTAGATAAGCATCCTGATGCAAAACTTTATCTTGTGATAGGGACAGACCAATATAATCAACTGCATAAGTGGTTTAAGATTAATGAATTAAAATCGTACATTACTTTTGTAATCGTCAATAGAGATAAAACGACACAAGAAGTCGAATCAGAAATGCTATCGATAACAATTCCACGTATTGATATAAGCTCAACATTAATTAGAAAAAGAGTGAAGAATAAAGAGAATATTCAAGCACTCGTTTCTCCAAGTGTTGAACAATATATCCGAGAGGAAGGATTATATGAAAGTTAATGAAGCAATAGAAATTGTCAAAGAGAAATTGCCTGAAAAGCGGTTTAACCATTCATTAAGAGTGGCTGAAACTGCGGTTAAATTAGCAGATATTTATGATGGTGATAAAGATAAAGCAGAACTTGCGGGTGTATTACACGATTATTCTAAATATGATGATTTAGGAACGATGTATCAAGTTGTTACGCAACATGATTTAGATAGCAATCTATTAAGTTATGGTTCGGAAATTTTACACGGACCTGTTTGTGCGGTTATTATGAAAGAGAAGTATGGTATCGATGATGAAGAAGTATTATTAGCGATAAAAAACCATACGACAGGTCGTGCTCAAATGACAAAAACAGAGAAACTTGTCTTTATTGCAGACTATATAGAACCTGGGCGTCAAACCCCAGGCGTTGAAGAAATTAGAGATTTAGCATACAATAAAGGTGGCTTAGATAAAATAATATATGAAATATCTAAGCGTACCGTTTTATATTTAATTAATAAAGATATTAATGTCTATGACGCGACGATTGCATGCTTGAATTATTACAATTACAGTGACGAAAGAGTAAAGGATGATTAAATGAAATCAGATCAATTATTAAAATTAGCTGTGGAAGCAACTGAGAATAAAAAAGCAGAAGATATTATTTCTTTAAATATGCAAGGTATTAGTGATATGACAGACTATTTTGTGGTTTGCCACGGAAATAATGAAAAACAAGTTCAGTCTATCGCACGTGCAGTCAAAGATGCAGCTAATGAAGCGGAAATTGAAGTTAAACGAATGGAAGGCTTTAATGATGCGAGATGGATTCTTATTGATTTGGCAAATGTAGTCGTACACGTATTCCATAAAGATGAAAGAGATTATTATAATATTGAAAAACTGTATAGAGATGCACCTCTTGAATCATACAGACAGGCTGTTTATTAAAAATGGCACAATATGAAGAAATGAGCTTGTTTTATGATCAGCTAACCTTAGATCAACCGTATGAAGATTGGCTAAGCATTGTTAATCATTTTGCAGGTAAAAAGCATTCTATTTTAGATATTGGTTGTGGAACCGGTAGTTTAACATCGCTGTTCACTGAATTTGAGCAAGTGACAGGAATGGATCTTAGTGTTGATATGTTAGCTATAGCTGCTCAAAAATCTAATGTTGTTAATTGGATTGAAGCAGATATGACTGATTTTGAGCTTGAACAACATTTTGATGTCATTACAATATTTTGTGATTCTTTGAATTATTTACCTGAAAGAGAAAATGTTTCAGATACATTTAAAAATGTTTATCGACATTTATCTCAAGATGGTGTCTTTATGTTTGATGTTCACACAGCTTATAAAATGAATACATTGTTTAATAATCAAAGTTATATTGACGAATCCGAAGATGTTTTCTTAGGGTGGGAAGCTGTCCAAGGCGAAGAACCTCTGAGTGTTTGGCACGATATGTCGTTTTTTATTAAACAAGATAGTACGCATTATACTAGGTTTGATGAATCACATTATCAGCAAACTTATACTGAAAATGAATATACAGCGATGTTAAAAGAAGTAGGTTTTAACCATATACAGACTTTTGTTGACTTTGACATAAACAATCACACTGAAAATGGTTATAGATTATTTTTCATAGCTAAAAAATAAAAGTAAAATCACTCCCTTATACGTGTTAAGTATAAAGGAGTGATTTTTTGCAATTAGACTGGTCAAAATGGAAAGTAATTTTTGAGAAAAATAAATTAGTGATCATAGTTGGATGCGCGTTAGTACTATTGCTTGCTATTTGTTGTTATAAATTTTTAAATGTCAGCAATACAGATGACAACAGCAATGCAAACTTAAGTACAAATGATGATTCCACATTAATTAATGAACAAAGTACCAATAGTAAAACAATTGCTACTAATAATGATAATGCAAAATCAGTAAAAAATGATAAAAAGGGTAGCTTTATTTTTGTTGATATTAAAGGTGCTGTACAGCATCCTGATATTTATAAGATGAAAGATACGGATAGGGTTAAGCAATTAGTGGACAAAGCAATTTTATTAAAAGATGCTGATCTTTCAAGTGTGAATTTAGCTGAAAAATTACAAGACCAGAAAGTCATTTATATTCCGAAAATTGGTGACAAAGATCAAAAAGACATTAATATGAATCATTTTGCTTTAAAGAATAACCACACAGAAGATAGTAAAAAAGGTAATAGTACAATAAACTCAGAACAAATAAATATTAATGATGCAACAGAATCTCAGTTATTAACGATAAATGGGATTGGACCGACTAAAGCTAAGGCTATTATAGAATATAGACAACAACATGGCCCTTTTGAGTCTGTAGAGCAATTAAAAGACGTAAATGGTATTGGAGCTAAGACTTTAGAAAAAATCGGTTCAAAGCTGACTATATAACTTTTAGTTGCATTATGGTTCAATTCAAATTAATCTATAATTAATCAAAAAATATAATACATATATGGAGGTAAATCATCATGGATCGTATCAAATGGGAAGAATACTTTATGGCTCAAAGTCATCTTTTGGCTTTGCGTTCTACGTGTGAACGTTTGTCAGTTGGTGCTACTATAGTGAAAGATAATAGAATCATTGCAGGGGGCTATAACGGTTCGGTTTCAGGTGAAGTTCATTGTATTGATGAAGGGTGTTTATTAGAGGATGGCCATTGTATCAGAACAATACACGCTGAGATGAACGCTTTACTTCAATGTGCTAAACAAGGTGTTTCTACAGATGGCGCTACAATCTATGTTACTCATTTCCCTTGTTTGAACTGTACAAAATCAATCATACAATCTGGTATTGATACAATATATTATGCCGAAGATTATCATAACCATACATATGCATTGGAGTTATTGAAACAAGCAGGTATTGAGTATAAAAAAATTTCATTTGATCAAGAGCATGTAGCACAATACTTATTAAATAAATAGCCACGGTTTATTATGGCATAGCATATTTAGTTGGCATTCTTTGGCTACATCTCAAATTTCTTTCAATACTTCTTTTTATATTCCTTATATTTTTACTTAAAATAAAGCAGTTCAAATGGCAGCAAGTTATTATGATTATAATTGTTCCTTTTATAGCTTTTGGATTATTTTATAGGTATTATCATCAAACGTTAGAATTTCAAAATGATATGTTAAGTAAATCTTTAATTGCTAATGCAAAATTTATCACTAAACCTGTCATTAGCGACAATACTCTAAGTGGTAAACTCCAAATTGATAGCGATTATTATCAATATTATTTTAAGCCGAACAGAAAAGTTAAATCTTCGGATTCGTCTGAATTATACCGACGCGATTGTAAAATCCATGGTGCTTTTAAATTTAATGGGGAAGGAATAAGTAGAAAATTATATATCAATATAAAAAGCTTCGATTTATCAAGTTGTAAGTCAATATCAATGGGTTGGATGTCTCTGGTCGATTTACATAAGCAATATATTTATAAGCGTCTTGTTACAGAACACAACGATGATCCAGGTAAAATAATTGCATTGATTACGGGAGATACTTCCAAGATAAAAGACCATCAATTAGATCAAATTAGAGAAATTGGTATTTATCATTTACTAGCAATAAGTGGGACACATATCACAGCTTTAGTTAGTATTATTTTTTATACTTTGACTAAAGTCAGATGTCCCTTATTTTTGATAAAAGCTATTATTTTTATTTTGTTACCCATTTATACTATTTACACTGGTATGGCTCCAAGTGCTATTCGTGCAGTGTTAGTTGCGCTTATTCTTCTATTACTTCCGAAAAAGTTGTACAAACATTCTATGAATGTTCTTTTTGGTGTTTTTATTTTAATCACACTAATTTCTCCACAATTAATATATAATATTGGATTTCAGTTTTCATTTTTTATAACTTTTTGTATTCTTTTTGCACTCCCGATTTTAAAAGACGCTAATATCGTCAAAAGCATGATTTTTGTCAGTGTTATAGCACAACTTTCATCTTCCATTATTAGTGCAGCCCATTTTAATCAAATCCAATGGATAGGTATCTTAGCTAATTTATTCTTTGTTCCGTTTTACACATTTATTTTATTTCCTGCCTCGTTAATTTATTTTGCTTCGCTTCATTTTCCTATTAAAGTTACAATTTTTACAAAATGCCTAAATATATTGCTCTTGATTCATGATTACTTTGTTTCTATTTTTATGAAATTCTCTACTTTAAAATGGTTCACCCCCGAATTATCTTCATTTTTTATTGCAATTGCTGTGTTTCTTATCATTGTTGCACTTATTTTATTCGTTCATAAGCATTATTTTCTTTTTTTATTGATTCTAATAAGCATATTTTTCATTTTAACCATTTTACCGAAATCAAATGATTACAGATTAACTATGTTAAACGTGAACCAAGGAGATGCTATATTATTTGAAACGGATAAACAGGAATCTATGCTTATAGATACTGGGGGTGTATTGATTAAAAAAGGTATGAAAGACAACCACATGCTATCAAAACGAAAGATTCTGCCCACTTTAAAAAAGCATGGTTTACCTAAAATTAATTATTTGATTATTACACACCCACATGTTGATCATATGGGAGAATTAAGCTATCTAATAGGAAAATATCAAATAGATCATATAATAATAAATGCAAATAGCTTTAGCTTGGAACAATTAAAAGCGCTAACGTTACAATGTAAAAAACATAAGGTTAAATTATTAGATTTTAAAACTTTTAATCATATCGTACTTAGCAAAGCAGATATTCGTTTGTTAGATGCTACAATACAAAATTCAGACGATCTAAATGAACATTCTATTATTACCTACATACAATATAATAAATATAAAATGTTATTTATGGGCGATGCTTCAAAACATAATGAATCTCTTTTACTTAATAAGTACAAACTTAATAATTTGGATGTATTAAAAGTAGGTCATCATGGAAGTAAAACAAGTTCTAGTTCTAACTTTGTCAATATAATGCATCCTAAAATCAGCTTAATTTCAGTTGGACAAAATAATAGATATAAATTACCTAGTACCGAAGTTATTACTAGATTGAAAGCAATAGGATCTAAAATATATATGACAAGTCTCTCTGGGGAAGTCACAATTACTTTATCAAATTCGATACAAATTAAATCACAATTTGGTAAATGATTTGGGTAGAGAGAACAAATACTGCGTGATATAATAATTTAATGTGTAATAGAGATGAAAGGGTGCTATATATGAGCAATAATATAATAACAATTTACGGAGAAGTACCTGAACTTATAGAAAAAAAGTCAGCAGAAGAAATAAATAACTATTTAAATGCACCTAAAGATGATTTTAATTTCGTAAAATATAATTTATACGAACATGATTTGGCACCCGTAATAGAAGAATCATTGACCATGCCTTTTTTCTCTGATAAAAAAGTAGTACTTGTTCAAAATGCATACCTATTCACTGGTGAAAAACCTCCTAAAGATTTGAATCATAACATAGATCAACTCATTGAATTTATTGAAAAATATGATGGAGATACGTTGATTATTTTTGAGGTATATCATAGTAAATTAGATGAGCGTAAGAAATTGGTGAAAACATTAAAAAAGAATGCCCAATTAAAAAAAATAGAGCAAATGTCAGAAGAAGAAATTATGCAGTGGATGAAAAAAGAGCTTCATGAAAATTTTAAAGATATCAAACAAGATGCACTTGACCTATTTATAGAATTAACAGGCGTTAATTTTAATATTGTTAAACAAGAACTCGAAAAATTAATCCTTTTCTTAGGTGACAGATCAACAATTAATAAACAAGATGTGTACCAAATTGTTAATAGAAGTTTAGAACAAAATGTGTTTTTACTAACAGATTATATTCAAAAAAATAAAAAATCAAATGCAATTCAATTGGTTAATGATCTGATTGCAATGAAAGAAGAACCAATTAAGTTATTAGCATTAATTACCAGTAATTATCGACTTTTTTATCAGTCTAAAATATTAAGTCAAAAGGGTTATAGTGGTCAACAAATTGCCAAGACAATAAATGTACACCCATACAGAGTAAAATTAGCGCTTAATCAAGCAAGAAACTACCAACTTGAAAATTTGCTAAATATTATAGATTCCTGTGCTGAGACGGATTATAAATTAAAATCATCTTATATGGATAAACATCTCATATTAGAGTTATTTATTTTATCGCTGTAGTTTTAAACAAAGCAATATTATCCCGCTGTGCATACATTAAATTGGGAGTATTTTAAAAGGATACTTATTTAAAAAAAGATATAAAAAAAGTTCAAGCAATTGCTTGAACTTTAATATTATTTAGCAGCTGTCATTAATGATGACTTAATACGAGCAGCTTTGTTGTCGTGGATTAAGTTGCGTTGTGCAGCTTTATCTACTTTTTTCAAAGCAAAACTCAATAAGTCAGCTTTGTTATCAGCATTTGATTCTAAAGCTGAATGAGCTCTTTTAACTGCTGTACGCATTTCATTTTTTTGAGAAATATTACGTTCTTCAGCAGTATGTGTTGTATTAACACGTTTAATTGCAGATTTGATGTTTGGCATGTGTGTCACCTCCTAAAAGTGATCTTCGCTATCAAAATGAATTTGATTACAACAAGAAATATTTTATCAAAACAAGCGACTTTCTGCAATCATTTATTTATGAGCCGCCCGTAAATTCAATATAAATGATATAATAATGTATAAAGTTATGAAACACTTATTCTATAAAATATTCTGATAAAGTGTTAACAAGTGAATTAATATTTTGAATTATTATAAACTAATGGCTTTGCAAGTTTGCAATTAACTTGTAAAAACGTTATTATATCAAAGAATGTCATACATACAAACGGGCTAGAATTATGAAAGTGAGAAGGATAATACATGGATAAACAAGATCGTTATAATCGACGCAAAAATATAAGAAACTTTTCTATTATCGCACATATAGACCATGGTAAATCTACTTTAGCTGATAGAATTTTAGAAAATACTAAATCAGTTGAAACAAGAGACATGCAATCACAGTTGCTAGATTCTATGGATTTAGAGAGAGAACGCGGTATTACTATAAAACTAAACGCAGTACGATTGAAATACGAAGCGAAGGATGGAGAAACATACACGTTCCATTTGATTGATACACCAGGACACGTAGATTTTACATATGAAGTATCTAGATCACTTGCAGCGTGTGAGGGTGCTATTTTAGTAGTGGACGCAGCACAAGGTATTGAGGCACAAACACTAGCTAATGTCTATTTAGCACTGGATAATGATTTAGAGCTTCTACCTGTTATCAATAAAATTGATTTGCCTGCAGCTGAGCCAGAACGCGTTAAACAAGAACTTGAAGACGTTATTGGTATTGATAAAGAGGATGTCGTACTTGCAAGTGCAAAATCAAACATAGGTATTGAAGATATATTGGAAAAAATAGTTGAGGTAGTACCACCACCTGAAGGTGATCCAGAAGCACCTTTAAAAGCTTTAATATTTGATTCTGAGTATGATCCATATAGAGGTGTCATTTCATCCATACGTGTTATGGAAGGCGTTGTTAAAGCTGGAGATCGTATCAAAATGATGGCTACTGGAAAAGAATTTGAAGTAACTGAAGTAGGTATTAACACCCCAAAACAATTATCAGTAGATGAATTAACAGTGGGTGATGTAGGTTATATCATTGCTAGTATTAAAAATGTTGATGATTCCCGTGTAGGTGATACAATCACGCATGCAGAGAGACCTGCTGAAGCGCCACTACAAGGTTATAAAAAAATGAATCCAATGGTATTCTGTGGATTATTCCCTATTGATAACAAAGACTATAACGATTTAAGAGAAGCTTTAGAGAAGCTGCAATTAAACGATGCCTCATTAGAATTTGAACCAGAATCTTCTCAAGCATTAGGTTTTGGCTACCGTACTGGTTTTTTAGGTATGTTACACATGGAAATTATTCAAGAAAGAATTGAACGTGAATTCGGCATTGAATTAATCGCAACTGCGCCATCGGTAATTTACCAATGTATATTAAAATCTGGTGAGGAAGTATCTGTAGATAATCCAGCGAATATGCCAGATCGCGATAAAATAGAAACCATTTATGAGCCGTTTGTACGTGCGACTATGATGGTACCAAATGATTATGTCGGTGCTGTAATGGAATTGTGTCAACGTAAACGTGGTCAATTTATTAATATGGAATACATGGATGATATTCGAGTGAATATTATTTATGAAATTCCATTATCAGAAGTAGTATTTGATTTCTTCGATCAATTAAAATCTAATACTAAAGGCTATGCTTCTTTTGATTATGAATTTATTGATAATAAAGAAAGTGACCTGGTTAAGATGGATATTTTATTAAATGGTGAAAAAGTCGATGCTCTTAGCTTTATCGTGCATAAAGAATTTGCATACGAACGTGGTAAAACTCTTGTCGATAAGTTGAAAACATTAATACCAAGACAACAATTTGAAGTACCAGTACAAGCTGCTGTAGGACAAAAAATTGTCGCGAGAACAAATATTAAATCTATGGGGAAAAATGTATTGTCTAAATGTTATGGCGGAGACATTACACGTAAGAGAAAATTATTAGAAAAACAAAAAGCGGGTAAAGCCAAAATGAAAGCAGTGGGAAATGTAGAAATTCCACAAGATGCTTTCCTTGCAGTACTCAAAATGGATGAAGATTAATAATACTTTAAACTTGGGGCCTTAAATCCGAACGATTTATGCCCCAGTTTTTTATGAAACATCATGTTTTTAAATAGGGAAGTAGGTGAACACAATATGGAAGTGAAAAGTGCATATATACATATCCCCTTCTGTGTAAGAATATGTACGTATTGTGATTTCAATAAATATTTTATTCATAACCAACCAGTTGATGAATACTTAGATTGTTTAATTAAAGAAATGCAATATAGTAAAACGAAGGTGTTAGAAACTGTTTTTGTTGGTGGAGGAACGCCAACGGCACTTAGTTATGAACAACTTAAACGTTTACTTAAAGCTATTACTGATATTTTCGAAATCAAAGGAGAATTTAGTTTTGAAGCAAATCCAGATGAATTGACTTTGGAAAAAGTTCAATTATTAAAGGATTTTGGTGTGAATAGATTATCTATGGGCGTTCAAACTTTTAAACCAGAGCTGCTTGAAATATTAGGAAGAACACATAATACATCTGATATATACCAAGCAGTTACAAATGCGAGAGCCGTAGGTATTCCTTCTATTAGTTTAGATTTAATGTATCACTTACCAAAACAGACCATCGATGATTTTAAAGATAGTTTAGAAAAAGCATTGGCGATGGATATTGATCATATTTCTAGTTATGGTCTTATTTTAGAACCTAAAACTCAATTTTATAATATGTATAAAAAAGGCAAATTGAAAATACCTAATGAAGATATCGGGGAAGAAATGTATGAATATCTTTTAGAACGCATGCAAAGGTCTGAGTTACATCAATATGAGATTTCTAATTTTGGAAAAATGGGTCACGAATCAGAGCATAATAAAGTTTATTGGAAAAATGAAGGTTACTATGGCTTTGGCGCAGGTGCAAGCGGCTATGTTGACGGTGAAAGGTACAGTAACGTTAATCCTGTAAATCACTATATAAAGAAAATAAAGAACAATGAAAGACCTTTGTTAGAGTCCACGAGACCAACAAAAAATGAACAAATGGAAGAAGAAATGTTTTTAGGTTTAAGAATGAACCAAGGTGTCAATAAAGCTAGATTTAAAGAAAAGTTTGATTTATCTATAGATGAAGTATATGGCACAACAATTGAGGATTTACTTAAAAGAGAACTTATTGTAGATAACCAAGGCTTTATTTCAATGACTGAGAGAGGGAAAGTCATCGGAAACCTTGTATTTGAGTCTTTTTTACTAAATGTATAAGTTTTTATTAAAAACCGAGGCTTTAACATTGACTTACTTTGACCAATTTGATAAATTATAATTAGCACTTGAAACAAAAGAGTGCTAATGAGGTGAAAACATGATTAGTGATAGACAATTAAGCATATTAAATGCAATTGTTGAAGATTATGTTGATTTAGGTCAGCCAATTGGTTCTAAAACACTGATTGAACGACATAAATTAAATGTTAGCCCTGCTACTATTAGAAATGAGATGAAACAATTAGAAGATCTCGAACTAATAGAAAAAACACATACTTCATCAGGAAGATATCCATCAGAATCAGGTATCAGATATTATGTGAATCAATTATTACAAGAAACATCTCATCAACAACAAACTAAAATGCAGCGTTTAAAAGATTTGGTAATTGAAAATCATTATGACCTTTCCTCTACATTGAGTGATTTTGCTAATGAACTTTCAATTGCATCACAATATACAACGCTGGTAATGCGTCCAAATCATAAACAAGATATAATCAATAATATTCATTTGATTAGAGCAAATGCTTATTTGGTTATTATGGTGGTTGTGTTTACATCAGGTCATGTTGAACATTTACATTTAGCATCTGAAGTACCATTATCTAATGACGAATTAACCAAAATATCAAATTTTGTTACTGCTAAATATAATGAATGGAATAACCACCGTTTTGAAAATGAATTAAATGCTTTTGTAAAATCTGATACTGAAAAAGATTTTATAAAAGACATGCTAAATATGATTGATATTCATTTTGATAATCAAAGTAATGGCATTTTTATGGGCGGAAAGGTTAAACTCATAGATGCGTTGAATGAATCAAACGTATCATCTATTCAACCGATTCTACAGTATATAGAATCGAACAAAATCACACAACTACTTGATGAAATGTCCAATACTTCCATCAATGTGAAAATTGGACATGAAATTGAATCAAGTTTAAGTGATATTTCTATCGTAACAAGTGAGTATCATATTGATGATAGGCTGAAAGGTCAAATTGCGGTTATCGGACCAACAGCAATGAATTATCAGAACGTAATTCGATTACTAAATACGATTTGGTAATTAAGAATTGTATTGGAGGGCAGACTATGACAGAGCAAAACGAATCAGCTTTCAACGAAAATGAAGAAGTTAATGAAGAAACTTCACAAACCGATTCAGTTGAAAACAATGATGAAACTACAGAAACATCACAAGATAATCTGCAGGAGGACGATTCACAAGAAATTGCAGAAGACGTAGATCCTAAAGATGAAGAAATTCAACAATTAAAAAAAGATGTTCAAGAAAATGAAGAAAAATATTTAAGATTATACGCTGAGTTTGAAAACTATAAACGTAGAATTCAAAAAGAAAATCAAACAATGAAAGCATATAAAGCACAAGATGTACTAAATGATATTTTACCAACAATAGATAACATTGAACGTGCTTTACAAATAGATGGCGAAGATGAACAATTTAAATCACTTAAAAAAGGTGTAGAAATGGTTCATGAAAGTCTATTAAATGCATTAAAAAATAATGGTTTAGAAAAAATTGAGACAGAAGGTCAACAATTTGATCCGAATGTACATCAAGCAGTAGTTCAAGATGACAATCCTGATTTCGAATCAGGTCAAATCACTCAAGAACTACAAAGTGGATACAAATTGAAAGAAAGAGTTTTAAGACCTTCAATGGTTAAAGTAAATCAATAATTCGTTTTATTGTTGAAAACACCAAATTTTTAAATATATCAGGAGGAATTTATTTATGAGTAAAGTAATAGGTATTGACTTAGGTACAACAAATTCATGTATTGCAATTTTAGAAGGCGATGAGCCAAAAGTAATTCAAAACCCTGAAGGCGCTAGAACTACACCATCTGTAGTAGCATTCAAAAATGATGAAACTCAAGTAGGTGAAGTTGCAAAACGCCAAGCAATTACTAACCCAAATACAATACAATCTATCAAACGTCACATGGGTACTGATTATAAAGTTGATGTTGATGGAAAATCATATACACCACAAGAAATTTCAGCAATGGTTTTACAAAATCTTAAAAGTACAGCTGAAGATTATTTAGGTGAAAGTGTAGATAAAGCAGTCATTACTGTTCCAGCTTATTTCAATGATAGTGAACGTCAAGCTACTAAAGATGCTGGTAAAATTGCTGGCTTAGAAGTTGAACGTATTATTAATGAGCCAACAGCAGCTGCTTTAGCATATGGTTTAGACAAAACTGAACAAGATCAAAAAGTACTTGTATTCGACTTAGGTGGCGGTACTTTTGACGTATCAATCCTTGAATTAGGTGACGGTGTATTTGAAGTGCTTTCTACAGCAGGTGACAACAAACTTGGTGGGGATGACTTTGACCAAGTAATTATTGATCACTTAGTTGCAGAATTCAAAAAAGAAAACAGTGTAGATTTATCTAAAGACAAAATGGCGTTACAACGTCTTAAAGACGCTGCAGAAAAAGCTAAAAAAGATTTATCTGGTGTATCTCAAACACAAATTTCATTACCATTTATCTCTGCAGGAGAGAATGGTCCATTACACTTAGAATTAACTTTAACTCGTTCTAAATTTGAAGAGTTAGCAGATTCATTAATCAGAAGAACTATGGAACCTACGCGTCAAGCAATGAAAGATGCTGGTTTAACAAGTTCTGACATTGACGAAGTTATCTTAGTTGGTGGTTCTACTAGAATCCCAGCAGTTCAAGAAGCTGTTAAAAAAGAAGTTGGAAAAGATCCTCATAAAGGTGTGAACCCAGATGAAGTAGTTGCAATGGGCGCAGCAATTCAAGGTGGCGTTATCACTGGTGATGTTAAAGATGTCGTATTATTAGACGTAACACCATTATCATTAGGTATTGAAATTATGGGTGGACGTATGAATACGCTTATCGAAAGAAATACTACAATCCCAACATCTAAATCTCAAGTTTATTCAACAGCAGCAGACAACCAACCTGCAGTTGATATCCATGTATTACAAGGTGAACGCCCAATGGCTGCAGATAACAAAACACTTGGTAGATTCCAATTAACTGATATTCCAGCAGCTCCACGTGGCGTACCTCAAATTGAAGTGACATTTGATATCGACAAAAACGGTATTGTGAACGTTACTGCAAAAGATTTAGGTACAAACAAAGAACAAAATATTACAATTCAATCTAGCTCTGCACTTTCAGACGACGAAATTGATCGTATGGTTAAAGACGCTGAAGAAAATGCTGAAGCAGATAAAAAACGTCGCGAAGAAAGTGACTTGAGAAACGAAGCAGATAGCTTAGTATTCCAAGTTGAAAAAACAATTACTGATTTAGGTGAAAACATCAGCGAAGAAGATAAACAAAATGCTGAAGACAAAAAAGAAGCACTTAAATCAGCACTAGAAGGCGAAGATATTGATGATATCAAAGCTAAAAAAGAAGACTTAGAAAAAGTAGTTCAAGACTTGTCTACAAAAGTTTATGAACAAGCAGCTCAAGCTCAACAACAAGCTCAAGGTGAAGATGCAAATGCTTCTCAAGATAGTAATGTTGAAGACGCTGATTTCAAAGAAGTTAAAGATGATGACAACCAAGATAACCAAAAATAAGTCGAGTCATTGACTAAATAATTGTTATTAACAGAAATATATGACACAATTGCTTAGCCAAATTAAGTCAAAGTCAATTGAACATTGGCTTTGACTTTTTCCTTTTTATAATAGATTTAATAAAACCGTGAAAGGAGAGGTATGAGTGGCCAAAAGAGATTATTATGAAGTTTTAGGTGTTAGCAAAAGCGCTTCTAAAGATGAAATTAAAAAGGCTTATCGTAAATTATCAAAACAATACCATCCAGATATAAATAAAGAAGAGGGTGCTGATGAGAAGTTTAAAGAAATCTCAGAAGCATATGAAGTATTAAGTGACGAAAATAAACGTGCAAATTATGACCAATTCGGACACGATGGACCACAAGGTGGCTTTGGCGGCCAAGGATTCGGTGGCCAAGACTTTAGTGGATTCGGCGGTGGCGGATTCGAAGATATCTTTAGTTCATTCTTTGGTGGTGGCAGACAGCAACGAGATCCAAATGCCCCAAGAAAAGGTGACGATTTACAATATACGATGACTGTCACATTTGATGAAGCTGTTTTTGGTAGCGAAAAAGAAATTTCTATTCGCAAAGATGTTGCTTGTCACACATGTGATGGTGAAGGTGCTAAACCAGGAACTAAGAAAAAAACTTGTCATTACTGTAATGGTTCTGGTCATGTTTCAGTTGAACAAAATACTATTCTTGGTAGAGTAAGAACTGAAAAAGTATGTCCAGTATGTAGTGGTTCAGGCCAAGAATTTGAAGAACCTTGTCCAACTTGTCATGGTAAAGGTACTGAAAATAAAAATGTTAAAATTAGTGTGACGATTCCTGAAGGTGTAGACAATGAACAACAAATTAGATTAGCTGGTGAAGGTGCTCCAGGAGAAAACGGTGGGCCTCAAGGTGATTTATATATTGTGTTTAGAGTCAAACCATCTGAAAAATTTGAAAGAGACGGCGATGATATTTACTATTCATTAGATATCAGTATTGCTCAAGCCACTTTAGGTGATGAAGTTAAAGTACCAACGCTTAAAGGTAGTGTCATGCTAACAATCCCTGCCGGTACACAAACTGAAAAACAATTCCGTCTGAAAGAAAAAGGCATTAAAAATGTTCATGGTTACGGTTATGGCGATTTATTTATTAACATCAATGTAGTTACGCCTACAAAAATTAGCAATCGCCAAAAAGAATTACTTAGAGAATTTGCTGAAATAGATGGCGAGGAGCTTTCTGAGCAGCCATCAAATTTTAGAGATAAAGCAAAAAGATTCTTCAAAGGAGAATAACTTATGAACTGGACTGAAGTTGCAATCGTTGCTAACCATGAGGTATCACCAATCATAACCAATTTACTCGAAGATTATGGCTCTAATGGTGTTGTTATAGAAGATTCAGAAGATTTAACACATGATTTCGAAGATAAGTATGGTGAAATATATGCATTAAATGCAGAAGATTATCCTACACAAGGTGTGAGAGTTAAAGCATATTTTAACGAAATTAAGTATACAAAAGATTTTCAAGAAAAATTAATTCAATCATTAAAAGACATTGAAAGTCTTGATTTAGATTTGTTTAGCTTTGATGAGCAAACAATTAGAGAGCAAGATTGGGAGAATGAGTGGAAGCATTACTTTCATCCATTTCGCGCATCTGAAAAATTCACAATTGTTCCGAGTTGGGAAACATACCAACAGGAAGATGATAGTGAATTATGCATTGAGTTAGATCCAGGTATGGCATTTGGAACAGGTGATCATCCGACAACGAGTATGTGTCTAAAAGCAATTGAAGCATATGTTAAGTCTAGTGATTCAGTTATAGATGTCGGCACAGGCTCAGGTATACTGAGCATTGCAGCACATTTGTTAGGCGTTAAACGTATAAAAGCACTTGATGTAGATGAAATGGCTGTTAGAGTAGCTAAAGAAAACTTTCAAAAAAACAACTGTGAATATGCTATTGAAGCAGTCCCAGGTAATTTATTAAAAGAAGAAACTGAAAAATTTGATGTTGTTATCGCTAATATTTTAGCTCATATTATTGAAGAAATGATAGATGATGCTTATAATACACTTAATAAAGACGGTTATTTTATAACTTCTGGTATTATAGAAGAAAAACACGAGGCTATTGTTGAACATATGAAACGCAGTGGATTTGAAATAGTTTCTATTAACCATGACAATAGTTGGGTTTGTATCGTCGGACAGAAAGTGAGCGATTGACATGCAAAGATATTTTATAGATCAAAACGCTGATGT
Organism: Staphylococcus sp. LKG4-2; assembly: GCF_050955665.1. Lineage (NCBI taxonomy): Bacteria > Bacillati > Bacillota > Bacilli > Caryophanales > Staphylococcaceae > Staphylococcus > Staphylococcus sp. LKG4-2. The sequence goes on from NZ_CP194532.1 coordinate 1,454,311, forward strand.
AAATCAGCGTTTTTGTATAACTGATCAAGGTGATATACATCATATTTCAAACGTCATGAGACATCAAGTTGATGATTATATCATTATTACATTTGCTGATCATTATGTTTATAAATGTAAACTTGTTAATATTGGTGCAGAAGGTATCATGGTTTCGTTAGAAGAACGTATTGATGTGGATACAGAATTACCACAAAATGTAACGATATGTAGTGGACTAATCAAGTCTGACAAATATGAATGGATGCTACAAAAGTCAACGGAATTAGGTGCAAGTGAATTTATTGCTGTAGGTATGAAACGTTCTGTTGTCAAGCTTACAGAAAATAAAATTGCAAAGAAATTAGAGCGTTGGCAGAAGATTATCAAAGAAGCTGCAGAACAAAGTTATAGATTAGCTATTCCAACGATTCAATATCAAGCAACATTAAACGATGTACTTAAAAGTACCAAAACGTATGATTATATTCTAATTGCCTATGAGGATGCCGCTAAAAGTGGTGAAGTAAGTCAATTTAAATCGTTAGTTCAACAATTTAAACCAAATGATAAAGTATTAATTATATTTGGACCTGAAGGTGGCCTTGATGAGGATGAAGTCTCACTGTTACAAGATGTTGGTTACCAAATTGGCTTAGGTCCTAGAATTTTAAGGGCTGAAACAGCACCTTTATATGTTTTAAGTGCTTTGAGTTTCGAAAAGGATTTACACAATTAGTTTAATGTATTGATGTGTGCTAATAGCGTGTTATATGAATTATAAAGAATAAGATGATACAACGATAAAAATCCATAACCGGATAAATTTAATCATGTATTAATAGAATTTATTCAAAATAACAAAATCTGAATTTTAGTAATTGACCACATTAATCAGATATATTATACTAGATTATACATGGTTCATACCGTGTATTGATAATAAAGTTTCGTTGATATTTGGAGGGAGGGAAATACACATGTCTAAAACAGTAGTCAAAAAGAACGAATCACTTGAAGATGCGTTACGTCGTTTCAAACGTACAGTTTCTAAAAGCGGTACTATTCAAGAAGTACGTAAACGTGAATTTTACGAAAAACCTAGCGTTAAACGTAAAAAGAAATCAGAAGCTGCACGTAAACGTAAATTCAAATAATTAATAGTTTCGTTGACTCCCTCAACACCAACATTAATTATAAACCATAATAGCCTTAGTTGTTATATACAGCTAAGGCTATTATTTTTTTATAAAAAACCATTGTACTTTTTAAATCAACATATTTTTTATTATACATAGCATGTAGTACTTAACCATTATTAAAGCAAAAAGTAATAATGAAAATTTCTTTGAAGATAATAGTTTTTTATAGTGTAAACGGTATAATCGCATATTAGTTTCATGTATAATCAAATTGAGAGCGAGGTGATAGAGTGATTCTTTCAAGTAGTTTACATACAATTTTTCCTTCCAATTTAGTCGAGGATGGAAATTGGATTGATAATATAGCTAACTTTATAGTACATCCAATTGGCGCTTTGATTTTAACATGTATTATCTTTCTTGGTTTTCTATATCAATTATATTCTAATAAGATTAATGTTGTTGGTATCATATCAACGATAGCGTTATTGATATTTTTCTTAGGATTTTTTGTGAAAGGCGACGTTAATTTCTATTCTGTGATACTTTTTGGAGTAGGAGTCATATTAGTTATCATTGAATTATTTGTTGTCGGTGCGGTTATTGGCATCATTGGTATGGGTTTTATTATTTTCAGTATTATTACTTTAGGAGACAATTTAATCTTCATGATTGCTAATGTTGTCTTTGCATTAATCTTATCTATTATTGAGTGGGTGATACTTGTGAAAGGATTTAAACGCAAAATTCCATTTTTAGACAAAGTTGTACTGAAAGATTCTACAAATGCAGAGGCAGGTTACACTTCACATGAAGATCGCTCTCATTTAGTTGGAAAAACTGCAACAACATCAACGGACTTAAGACCAGCAGGGATTATTACATTAAATAATGAAAGAATCGATGCTGTTTCAGATGGTTCATTTATTTTAAGGAATAAACAGGTTACCATCTTAGAAGTTGAAGGTACACGTGTTGTTGTAAGAGAAATCGAATCATAAAGGAGAGAAAGTATGATCGGATTAATTATAATCGTCGTTATTGTATTAGTAGCATTGTTGTTGCTATTTTCATTTGTTCCAGTAGGATTATGGATTTCAGCAATTGCTGCTGGTGTTAAAGTAGGCATCGGTACTTTAGTAGGTATGAGATTACGTAGAGTATCTCCACGTAAAGTGATTTCACCGCTAATTAAAGCGCACAAAGCTGGATTGCATTTAACTACAAATCAACTTGAATCGCATTATTTAGCTGGAGGTAATGTTGATCGCGTTGTTGATGCTAATATTGCAGCGCAAAGAGCTGATATCAACTTACCATTCGAACGTGGGGCTGCTATAGATTTAGCGGGTCGTGACGTATTAGAAGCTGTACAAATGTCAGTTAATCCTAAAGTCATTGAAACACCATTTATTGCTGGTGTAGCAATGAATGGTATCGAAGTTAAAGCAAAAGCACGTATTACAGTTCGTGCCAACATTGCTCGCTTAGTTGGTGGTGCAGGTGAAGAAACAATTATCGCACGTGTTGGTGAAGGTATTGTTTCAACAATAGGTTCAAGTGAACACCATACACAAGTTCTTGAAAATCCAGATAATATTTCTAAAACTGTTTTAAGTAAAGGATTAGATTCTGGTACAGCATTTGAAATTTTATCAATTGATATTGCTGATGTTGATATTAGCAAAAATATTGGTGCAGATTTACAAACTGAACAAGCGCTTGCAGACAAGAATATTGCACAAGCTAAAGCAGAAGAACGTCGTGCGATGGCTGTAGCTCAAGAACAAGAAATGAAAGCAAAAGTACAAGAAATGCGTTCTAAAGTGGTTGAAGCAGAAGCAGAAGTACCATTGGCTATGGCTGAAGCTTTACGTTCTGGCAACTTAGGCGTAAAAGATTATTACAATTTAAAAAATGTTGAAGCTGACACAGGCATGAGAAATTCTATTAATCAACGTACGAATCAAAAAGATGATGAATCACCGGATAAATAATTAGGGGTGATTAAATGAGTATAGGTATTATTATCTTTGTAATATCTGTGATTGTGACAATAATTGGTGCTATTAGTGATAATAGCCATAAAGAAAGACAAAACCAAAAACCACCAGTCAACAAACGGTCAAATGACCATGGAGGAGAACCACAGAAACGTGGCTTTTTTGATGAAATAGGAAAAACATTTAAAGAAATAGAGAAACAATTAAATGAAGACCCTATGTCGCAAGAACGTGAAAAACCACGCGCTCCTCAACCTACTAAGACACAAGCAGAACCGGTTGAAACACGTGCAGAAAAAATGGAAACACCGAGTCCTGAGCGCTCATCAAGAACGATGAGAACGGATAATGAAACTGAAGCTGAAAAAGCAAAACGTTCACAACAACAGCAAGATGATAAATTACAACAAGAATTAGAATCCGATTTAATAGGACAAATGCAAGATGTACGTAGTGAAATTGATCGCGAAACTGAGAAGAAGTTGCAACGAACTGAACGAAAAGCACGTGCAATTATAGCTGATAAATATTTATCAGAAAGAACAAAGCGTTTTCGTTTAAAACAACTTATGAATGCTCATGCGATACAAGGAACAGCCACAAATGAACAATTCAGGTTTGCTGAGGACGAAGTTGTTAATGGTATTATTTGGTCAGAAGTATTAGAAAGACCGAAACAATTATAATATAATGTTTTAAGTTAACGCCTTATAAATCAATGTAATTTGATGTTATAAGGCGTTTTTAATATTATAATCGTAGTAAGAACTTTTATTTATCTGATTATCACAATCATATTTATACATTATAAAGCTTTCGTTTTATTATAAAATTAGATAGAATGTAAATCTTCTGTTAAAATTAATGAAATTCTGTCCTATTCAATTCACTTTAAAATAATATATTGAGTATTCGTGATATAATAGAGATGTATAATCAATAGTTTTAAACAGTAATTGTATATTTTTATACAAGCTGATTATTTATTTGTTAACAATCATTTTGTAACTTAAAATCTAATAGGATAAAATAAAAGAAACGAATATACTTGTAAAGGAGCACCTATATGCCTGGAATTATTCAAATAAATGACATCAATGAAGCGCAAGCACTCATTGGTAATAATGATGAACACCTTAAATCAATTGAGGAAGGATTTGATGTCATTATACATGCTCGTGGTCAAGAAATTGCTGTAAAAGGAGAGCAAGTTGAGCATGTTGAAAAAGCGGAATCCGTACTAATTAATTTATTAAAAGTCATACAACAAGGTGTAACAATATCGATTAAAGATGTTGAAGCAGCAGTGAAAATGGCACAAAATGGTACGATTCAATACTTATTAGATTTATATGAAGATGAAATTACTAAAGATGCATTTGGCAAGACGATTCGTGCTAAAACAATGGGACAACGTTTATACGTAAATGCGATGCACCATAATGATTTAGTTTTTGGTGTGGGACCAGCTGGTACAGGTAAAACATTTTTAGCTGTAGTCTATGCTGCTAAACAGTTACGTAAAGGGTCAGTAAAACGCATTGTTTTGACAAGACCTGCAGTTGAAGCTGGCGAATCTTTAGGATTTCTACCAGGAGATTTAAAAGAAAAAGTAGATCCTTATCTAAGACCGCTTTATGACGGGTTAAATACTGTTTTAGGTAGAGAACAAACTGCTAGATTTATAGAAAGAGGTATCATTGAAGTTGCCCCATTAGCTTATATGAGAGGTAGAACATTAGATGATGCGTTTGTCATTTTAGATGAAGCTCAAAATACTACACATGCACAAATGAAAATGTTCTTAACTAGATTAGGATTTGGATCAAAAATGGTAGTCACTGGTGACAAAACACAAGTAGATTTACCAAAAGGTGTAAAGAGTGGTTTGAAAGAAGCGATTAAAAAATTAGAAAACGTTAAAGGTTTAAGTATTCATCATTTAGACCAAACAGATGTGGTACGTCATCCATTAGTAAGTAAAATTATTGATCGTTATGAGGGAGATGAATAAATGTTTACGATAGATTTTAGTGACCATACTAATTTAGTGAAAGAGGATTGGTTTACACAAATTGACAAGCTGCTAACGTTTGCAAAGGAACAAGAAAATATCGAAGAAGAGGCTGAATTGTCAGTTACTTTTGTAGATAAAGATGAGATTCAAGAAATTAATAAAATGTATCGAGATAAAGACAAAGTCACAGATGTTATATCTTTTGCATTAGAGGAAGATGAACCTGAAATAACTGGTATAGAAATGCCGAGAGTTTTAGGCGATATTATTATTTGTACTGATGTTGCTCAAGAACAAGCAGACTCGTACGGACATTCATTTGAAAGAGAATTGGGCTTCCTTGCATTACACGGCTTTTTACATTTATTAGGTTATGATCATATGAATGAGCAAGATGAGAAACAAATGTTCGGACGCCAAGATCAAATTCTTAATGCATACGGCTTAACTAGAGATTAGAGGCGCGTATGGATAGATTTAAATATGCATTTCAAGGCATGATAGTTTTATTAAAAAAAGATAAGAATTTCTTACTTCATCTTATTTTTGGTTTGATAGTCATTGTTTGTGGATTTATATTTCATATTACAAAAGTGGAATGGCTTTTTATATTGTTAGCGATTGGACTTGTGCTAGCATTTGAAACGATAAACACAGCTATTGAATATGTAGTCGATTTGGTAACAACGGATTATCATATTTTAGCTAAGAAAGCGAAAGACGTTGCTGCTTTTAGCGTGATTATTGCGGCTATTATAGCTGTCTTAATTGGGCTGATTGTTTTTTTACCGTATATTTTTAAATAATAGTGCAAATTCACAAAAGTTGTTTATACTTAATGAATAAAGCTTTTAATAAAATATAGTTATACACCCATTTCCATGGTGTTGAATATTGAACAGGAGAGATGAAGCAATGGCATACCAACCACATTATTTTTCAGAAGTAAGAAAAGCACAGGCAAATGCGTACGCACCCTACAGTAATTTTAAAGTTGGTGCGTATTTAAGAACGAAAGATGGCAAAGCTTATTACGGTGGTAATGTTGAAAATGCAGCTTATCCAATGGCGATTTGTGCTGAAAGATCAAGTTTAGTTGCGGCAATTGCTGATGGATACCGCCCAGGAGATTTTGAATCAATTACTGTAACTGTAGATGCAGATGAACCGTCCTCACCATGTGGCGCATGTCGACAAGTAATGAAAGAGCTTTGTGATGACGAAATGCCAGTTTATATGACCAATCATAAAGGTGATATGACAGAATTATCAGTAGGCGAGTTATTGCCTTTAGGATTTTCAGGAAAGGATTTAAATTAATGACAGAACACAAATCAGGCTTTATATCTATCATTGGTAGACCCAATGTTGGTAAATCAACCTTTGTAAATCGTGTAATAGGACATAAGATTGCGATAATGTCCGATAAAGCACAAACAACTAGAAACAAAATTCAAGGTGTCATGACACAAGAAGATGCGCAAATTATTTTCCTAGATACACCAGGTATTCATAAACCTAAGCACAAATTAGGAGATTATATGATGCGCGTTGCGACGAATACACTATCTGAAATAGATGCCATTATGTTTATGGTAAACGTCAATGAGGATATTGGTAGAGGCGACGAATATATTATGGATATGCTAAAAACAATCAAAACGCCAGTATTTTTAGTGTTAAATAAGATTGACTTGGTTCATCCCGATGAATTAATGCCTAGAATTGAAAAATATAAAAAATATATGGATTTTACAGAAATCGTACCTATTTCTGCACTTGAAGGCTTAAATGTAGATCATTTTATTAATGTTATAAAATCATATTTACCAGAAGGCCCTAAATATTATCCTGATGATCAAATATCAGATCATCCAGAACAATTTGTTGTTGGAGAACTGATAAGAGAGAAAATTTTACATTTAACAAGTGAAGAAATTCCTCATGCGATTGGTGTTAATGTAGACCGTATGATTAAAGAAGATGAAGATAGAGTGAGAATTGAAGCTACTATTTACGTAGAAAGAGATTCTCAAAAAGGGATTGTCATTGGTAAAGGCGGTAAAAAATTAAAAGAGGTTGGTAAACGTGCGCGTCAAGATATAGAGCGTTTATTAGGCTCGAAAGTTTACTTGGAACTATGGGTTAAAGTACAAAAAGACTGGCGAAATAAAGTTAATTTCATTCGCCAAATGGGTTATTTAGAAGATAGAGATTAAGTTAAAGTTGAAAGTCGGTGAATTCGTGTGTTAATCAAACAAAAAGGGATTATTATAAAAACCATTGATTATGGCGAATCCGATAAAATTATAACTATCTTAAATGAATATGGTGCTAAAGTCCCACTTATGGTAAGAAGAGCCAAGAAAAGTAAGAGCGGCTTGCAGGCTAATACGCAATTATTTGTGTATGGCTTGTTTATTTATTCAAAGTGGAAAGGTATGGGCACCTTAAGTTCAGTTGATGTCATTGACCAAAATTACCATCTGCGACTAGATATATATGAAAGTAGCTATGCAAGTTTGTGTACTGAAACGATCGACCGTTCCATGGAAACAGATGAAATCTCTAAAAATAGTTACGAATTATTGCATTTTGTATTAGATAAGATTAGGCAGGGGATTTCAGCACAACTCATGTCAGTTGTTGTATTGTTAAAATGTATGACAAAATTTGGATTTAATGCAGTATTTGACAGATGTGTGATAACTCAAAGTGAAGATCAATCAAAATTAGTCGGTTATAGTTTTAAATATGATGGTGCAATTTCTGAAAATGTTGCATATAAAGATACACACGCATTTCAGTTATCAAACAAAACGTTGTATTTATTAGATATCCTTCAGAAGTTACCAATTAATCAAATGAGTTCATTGAGCATACACGAAACAATTGTCGATGAAATGTCAGAACTTGTTATCTTATTGTATAAAGAGTATGCGGGTATGTATTTCAAAAGTCAAAAACTAATTAATCAATTATATCGATTAGATAACTTATAATAATTATTTATATTCAAACCTATTGGCCCAGACCATAGGTTTGTTTTTTTTATATAAAAAAATGGGACAAGAAAAATTAATCCATTACAATGAAATAATCTTAGTTTCTTGTCCCATAAATATTTAAATTGCTATTTAAGTTTTATTTGATTTTGAATATATCATTCTTAAAATTAAAATTTAACTTTTTCAGCTAAGAATGATTTTAATTCAGTGATTGGCATACGAACTTGCTCCATTGTATCACGGTCACGAACTGTAACCTTTTCATCTTCTAAAGAATCAAAATCAAAAGTGATACAGTATGGTGTTCCAATTTCATCTTGACGACGGTAACGTTTACCAATTGATTGTGATTCATCAAAATCAATTGCAAAATCAGCGCTTAATTCTTCGAACACTTTAATTGCATCGCCTGATAATTTTTTACTTAATGGTAATACAGCTGCTTTATATGGTGCAAGTGCAGGGTGGAAGTGAAGTACTGTTCTTGAATCTTTGCTTCCTTCGACTCCTTCTTCATCATAAGCATCACATAAAAATGCTAAAGTAACACGGTCAGCACCTAATGAAGGCTCTATACAGTAAGGGATATATTTTTCTCCTGTTTCTTGATCGTGATATTGGAAATCTTCACCAGAATGTTCACTATGTTTTTTCAAGTCAAAATCCGTACGACTCGCGATACCCCAAAGTTCACCCCAACCAAATGGGAAACGATATTCGATATCAGTAGTCGCATTTGAATAGTGAGACAATTCATCTGCATCGTGATCACGTAAACGCGTTGCTTCTTCGCTTAAATTTAAATCTTTAAGCCATTGACTCGCGAATGTTTTCCAATAATTTTGCCATTCAATTTCTTCACCAGGTTTACAGAAGAATTCCAATTCCATTTGTTCGAATTCACGTGTTCTAAAGATAAAGTTACCAGGCGTAATTTCATTACGGAATGATTTACCGATTTGTCCTATACCAAAAGGTAATTTTTTACGCATAGTACGTTGTACATTTTTATAGTTAACAAAAATACCTTGTGCAGTTTCAGGGCGTAGGAAAATTTCGTTAGTAGAATCTTCAGTAACCCCTTGGAAAGTCTTAAACATAAGGTTGAATTGACGAATATCAGTCCAATTCGCTGTGCCACTTACAGGACAAACGATACCTTCTTCATCAATAATGCGTTTCATTTCATCAAAGCTTAAACCGTCAGCGACAAAGTTTTCGTCACCTTTTTCATTTAACATGTAGTCTTCAATGATTTTATCTGCACGATAACGAATTTTACTATCTTTGTTATCGATCATCGGATCATTAAAATTACCTAAATGACCTGATGCTTCCCAAGTTTTAGGGTTCATTAAAATTGCAGCATCAATACCAACATTATATGGTGATTGTGTAATGAATTTTTGCCACCATGCCTTTTTAACATTATTTTTTAATTCGACACCAAGTGGGCCGTAGTCCCATGTATTTGATAGACCACCATAAATGTCACTACCAGGGAATACAAAACCTCTATGTTTTGCTAATGAGACGATTGTTTCCATATCTTTTGTCATTAAATATAACTCTCCTTTTTTACATAAAAACGCCCCAAGACACAGAATAAGCCAAAAAGTTTAATCTATATCTTGGGACGAGTTAATCTTTTTAATCACATATGTAATATATGTGTTTATTTACTAGATTCATGTTAACCCGCGGTTCCACCCAAATTAGTGTGTACACTCGCTTTTAACTATCATTTAATTTTAGCCATTGTTACTTGTTAAGCTTTCACCATCCTTAACTCGCTTTAAGTCTAATTTTAATGTATTGATAGTTTATAAGCAAGTAAATATATGTATTTGTAGCAATTAAAAATTCAATGTATAATTAAGAAGAATGAATAAAGGGGTGAGTGTTATAGAACTAAGTAAAAGGCAACAACAAATAATTGAAATAGTAAAGAGTAATGGGCCTATTACAGGAGAACATATTGCTGATCGTCTGAGCTTGACTAGAGCTACATTGCGACCGGATTTAGCCATATTAACAATGTCTGGCATATTAGAAGCTCGACCACGTGTAGGTTATTATTATTCTGGCAAACCTCAGAATAAATTAATTGCGGATGAATTGAAGCAATATGTTGTGAAAGATTATGCGTCTCACCCTGTCGTCGTTAAAAGTGAGACGTCAGTTTATGATGCAATTTGCACCATATTTTTAGAAGATGTCAGCACATTGTTTGTTATTAATAGTGATGGTGACTTTATGGGTGTTTGTTCTCGTAAAGATTTACTGAGAGCTTCTATGATTGGTGATGATATACATACAATGCCAGTTAATATTATTATGACACGAATGCCGAATTTGAGTTTTGTACTTGAAGGTGAGAAAGTCATACATGCAGCAAATCTTATGATCGAAAAAGAAATTGATTCATTACCAATTGTAGTAAAGAAAGATAATGATAAATATGAAGTTAAAGGTCGTATTTCTAAAACTACGATCACTAAAATCTTTGTATCCTTACTAAATGAATAGGTGGTTTTAAGTAAATGAAAAATATTCAAATAATCGTGGCATCCGACTCAGTAGGTGAAACAGCCGAACTTGTAGCAAGAGCTTGCATTTCACAATTTAATCCTAAACAATGTGAAAGTGAAATAAGTAGGTATCCCTATATAGAAGCACTAGAAAATGTGGATGAAGTGATTTCAGTAGCAAAAGATACCGAAGCGATAGTGGTATATACACTAGTTAAACCAGAAATTAGAAAATACATGGAAGCGAAATTAGCAGAATTTAAAATTAAAGCAGTGGATATTATGGGGCCACTAATGAATATTTTATTAGATCAAATAGATGAAAAGCCGTATTTTGAACCAGGTTTAGTCCATCAACTAGATGAAGCTTATTTCAAAAAAATTGATGCAATTGAATTTGCAGTTAAATATGACGATGGTAAAGATCCAAAAGGTTTATTCAAGGCTGACATTGTATTGTTAGGGATTTCAAGAACGTCTAAGACGCCGTTATCACAATATCTAGCACATAAAAGTTACAAAGTTATGAATATTCCAATCGTACCTGAAGTAACACCTCCAGATGATTTATTTAATATAGATTCTTCTAAATGTATCGCTTTAAAAATTAGTGAAGAAAAATTAAATAGAATTCGTAAAGAAAGACTCAGACAACTTGGCTTAGGTGAAAGTGCAAGATATGCTACTGAACAACGCATAGAAGAAGAGCTGAATTATTTCCATGAATTAGTTGATAAAATTGGTTGTCCTATAATTGATGTTTCAGATAAGGCTATTGAAGAAACAGCAAATGATATTATCAGTCTTATTGAGCAAAATAATTTCAAAAATTAACGAAAACAATTATAATAGTATGACTAATGTTTAATAGGTGATAATATTGAGAATCGATCAATCCACGATAAATGAAATAAAAGATAAAACGGATATACTTGATTTAGTTAGTGAGTATGTGAAGTTAGAGAAGAGAGGACGCAATTATATAGGTTTGTGTCCTTTTCATGATGAAAAAACACCCTCATTTACAGTTTCTGAAGATAAACAAATTTGTCACTGCTTCGGTTGTAAAAAAGGTGGTAATGTTTTTCAATTCACACAAGAAATTAAAGATATCCCATTTACAGAAGCAGTAAAAGAATTAGGTGAACGTGTAAATATTAAAGTTGAAACCGATCAAAGTTATGCTAATCAAGACAATGGGCATCAAGTCGCTTCAGATGATTTAAAAATGATTGAAATGCATGAATTAATGCAAGATTATTACCATTACGCACTGAAGAAAACTGTTGAAGGTGAAGCGGCATTAAATTATTTAAAAGAACGTGGTTTTACAGATGAATTAATAGATGCAAGAAAAATTGGTTATGCACCTAATAATGCGCATTTCTGTCATGATTTTTTAAAGAAAAAAGAATATGACATTGAACTAGCTTATGAATCTGGTTTGTTGTCACGAAATGAAGAGAATTTTAGTTATTATGATCGATTTCGTGATCGTATCATGTTTCCATTAAATAATGCACAAGGAAGAACTGTTGGTTATTCTGGTAGAACATATACAAATCAAGAGCCAAAATATTTAAATAGTCCAGAAACACCCATATTTCAAAAGCGAAGATTACTTTACAATGTAGATAAAGCAAGAAAATCAATACGTAAAAATGATGAAATTATTTTATTAGAAGGCTTTATGGATGTAATCAAATCAGATCAAGCAGGATTGAAACAAGTTGTTGCTAGTATGGGTACACAGATTTCAAATGAACATATTGCCTTTATAAAGAAATTAACAACAAATGTCACTTTGATGTTCGACGGTGATTTTGCGGGTACTGAAGCTACTTTGAAATCAGGACAGGCTCTATTACAACAAGGCTTTAACGTCTTTGTAGTACAACTTCCTAAAAATATGGACCCTGATGAATATATTGGTAAACATGGCGCAGACGCTTTTAATTATTATGTTGAACATGAGAAGAAGTCCTTCATCATTTACAAAATTCACACGCATCAAGACGAAATAGAAAACAATGATCTAGCATATGAAAGATATTTAAAAGAGATAACTAATGATATTTCATTTATGCAATCAACGATTTTACGCAAAAAAATATTGCAAGAAGTATCTGAATTGTTTAAAGTTAGCTTGGATAGTCTAAATAATGAAGTAGGACAGCAACAAGATTATTATCAACCACACAATTATCAAATACCCACTGTTCCTGAATTTAATAATTTGAGCAAACATGAAAAAGCAGAACGTGCTTTATTAAAACATTTTATGAACGATAAAGACACTTTCTTGAATTATCATAAATTACTTCAAACAGAGGACTTTACAAATCAATATTTTAAGCGTATATTTAATGTTTTACATGAGTTTTACTCTGAAAATGATACGTTTAATATTAGTGATGTGTTACAGTATATCGATATCAATGAAATCAAAGAAGCATTTATATCATTAGATAATTATATGATAAATGAAGAACCTTATGAATATGAGATTGACGATTATATAAATACACTGACATCTAATAGAAATGAAGAAACGATTGAATCGCTTAATCAAAAGTTGCGGGAAGCTTCAAGGTTAGGTGATTTAGAACTGCAAAAATATTATTTAGAAAAAATTGTAAATCACAATAAAAATAGAATGAATTAATTTTTTATGTATTTGTCTGTATATTTATTTATATGGGGTTGCTAAAATGTATACTAAGTAAATATTTTGAGTAGATTTCACTAATTTTATCTATAAAAATATTTTGATATCAATTTGATATTATATTCGGGAGGCCATTTCATGTCTGGAAATAACGTTAAAGTTAAAAAACAAACGATTGATCCATCTCTAACTTTAGAAGATGTAAAAAAACAATTAATTGAAAAAGGTAAAAAAGAAGGGCACCTTAGTCATGAAGAAATTGCAGAAAAACTGCAAAATTTCGAAATGGATTCTGATCAAATGGACGAATTATTTGATCAATTAACTGATAATGACATAAGTTTAGTTAATGAAAAAGATAGTTCAGATAAAGATTCCAAATTAAATCCAAATGATTTAAGTGCACCTCCAGGCGTAAAAATAAATGATCCAGTGCGTATGTATTTAAAAGAAATCGGACGAGTAAATTTATTAAACGCTCAAGAAGAAATTGAATTGGCGAAAAAAATTGAGCAGGGCGATGAAGTTGCGAAATCTCGATTAGCTGAAGCCAATTTACGACTTGTAGTAAGTATTGCTAAAAGATATGTAGGTCGTGGCATGCTTTTCCTTGACCTTATTCAAGAAGGTAATATGGGTTTAATCAAAGCAGTAGAAAAGTTCGATTTTAATAAAGGATTTAAATTTTCAACTTATGCAACTTGGTGGATTCGTCAAGCAATCACTCGTGCGATTGCTGACCAAGCACGTACAATTCGTATACCGGTACACATGGTAGAAACAATTAACAAATTAATTCGTGTTCAAAGACAATTATTACAAGATTTAGGTAGAGATCCTGCACCTGAAGAAATAGGGGAAGAAATGGATTTACCACCAGAAAAAGTAAGAGAAATCTTAAAAATTGCTCAAGAACCTGTATCACTTGAAACACCAATTGGTGAAGAAGATGATAGTCATTTAGGTGATTTTATTGAGGACCAAGAGGCTCAAAGTCCTTCTGATCATGCGGCCTATGAATTGTTAAAAGAACAATTAGAAGATGTCTTAGATACATTGACGGACCGTGAAGAAAATGTACTACGCTTACGTTTTGGTTTGGATGATGGACGTACGCGCACATTAGAAGAAGTAGGTAAAGTATTTGGCGTTACTAGAGAACGTATTCGTCAAATAGAAGCAAAAGCGCTTAGAAAACTAAGACACCCAAGCAGAAGTAAACGTCTAAAAGACTTTATGGACTAACAAGTAATATAAACATAAATTGGAAACCACACGTTATTGTGTATAAATTGTTAAAGCAATGACTGACTGATTTCTAAATTCACTCACGCTAAGTATTTTGAAATCAATTTATCTTTGTAGGGGGCGGGCATACGAAATCTAATTACATTTTTAGATTTCAATCCCGCTCCTTTTTTACATATATCAGAGGAGTAACAATATGATTCCATTAAATCAGAGATTAAAAAAAGTAAGTACTTTTATTCAAGGTAATTGTTTAGCTGACATTGGATCAGATCACGCCTACCTACCAATTTATGCCATTGAAAATCATTTAATTGATTCTGCAATTGCTGGGGAAGTGATTAAAGGACCATTTGATGCGTCTATTCGCAATGTACGAGATTATAAACTGAGTCATGAAATTGATGTTAGGCTCGGAGATGGCTTAACTGTTATAAGACCCGAAGACCATGTCACTTCTGTATCAATTTGTGGCATGGGTGGTCCATTAATCGCTAAAATATTAAATGAAGGCACTGAAAAATTAGAAAACAAACCTAGACTGATATTACAAAGTAATATTCAATCTAGTGCAATACGTGAGCAACTATTAAAGTTAAACTACACTATAATCGCAGAAGAAATTTTGGAAGAAAAAGGTCACATCTATGAAATACTTGTTGCTGATTATAATAATCATTGTGAACCTATGACTGAACAAGAAATAAAATTTGGCCCAAAATTACTCCAAAATAAAACCCCATTATTTTATAAAAAATGGAAACGCGAACATGACGCATTGTTAAAAATAAAAAGTAATTTGAATCCAAATGTACATACAGAACGTTTAAGAGAAATTGATAAGGATATTAATTTAATTAATGAGGTGATTTAAATGAACATAGAAAATTTACTGAATATCATTAATAAGCATGTTCCATTTGCTTCTGCTGAATCTTGGGATAATGTAGGATTGTTAATTGGCAATAAAAGCGCAACGATTTCAGGCATTATGACTGCACTTGATTGTACTGAAGAAGTAGTAGATGACGCATTAAAAAATCACTGTAATACCATTATTTGTCACCATCCACTTATCTTCAAAGGAATCAAACAAATAACACAAGATGATGGTTATGGTGCAATTTTAAGAAAATTAATTAAACATGATATGAATGTCATTGCACTACATACAAATTTAGATGTTTACCCTAAAGGCGTTAATGCAATGCTTGCCAATAAACTTAAGTTAAATCATCAACGTATTTTAAATCCTGAGTTACGCTCCTATTATAAAGTTCAAGTCTTTATTCCTAAAGAAAATTTAATAGACTTTAAAAATAAATTAAGTGAAGCAGGATTAGCAGAAGAAGGGGATTATCAATATTGTTTCTTTGAAACCCCAGGAAATGGACAATTCAAACCGATTGAGGGTGCCAATCCGCACATTGGTGAATTAGACCAAATTTCATCTGTTGAAGAATATAAATTAGAATTTATGATTGATTATAATCAGAAACAACTAGCTCAACAACTTATAATGCAACACCATCCATATGAAACACCTGTATTTGATTTTATAGAATTACAAAAAGAAGCAGATTATGGCTTGGGAATGCTTGGTGAATTGGAAGAAACGATGAATACAATGGCATTTGTAAACCATGTGAAAACGAATTTGAAAATGCCTAGTGTTAGATTTACAGGTAATTTAGATGCAGACATTAAAACAGTAGCAATTATTGGTGGTTCAGGTATTGGATTTGAATTTGACGCTATAAATAAAGGTGCAGATATATTTGTAACAGGAGACATAAAACACCATGATGCTTTAGATGCAAAAATCGCAGGTATGAATCTATTAGATATTAATCATTACAGTGAATATGTAATGAAAGAAGGTTTATGTGAGTTATTAGTAGATTGGTTAAATAATGAAACAGAAGATTTTAAAATTATAGCGTCAAAACTTAATACAGATCCCTTCAACTATCTATAATTAAAATTTTAAAAATTTATAGGTTATCTTAAACCAAAATATGCCCGAATCAATAGAAACAACAAATAGTAAAATACTATATGAATTATTAGGGATACTTTTTTATGGTAGATACACTAAATAAGTTAATAAGTGGTTGAGATATAAATAAGTATCTCAACCATTTTAAATGCTGTAGAGTAAAAAGTAAGATTGTTCTGCGAAATTATTTTGATAAGGTGCGTATTTCTCTACAAAGACTACTTAAAGGTTCAAAGTCAGATTCCAAATCAATAATTTAGTTCAAAATTATAGTGTTTTGCTTTATAATAGACAAGATGAAGATTTAAGGAGGCCAAGACATGGCAAATCACCCATTTGAAAAATTTAATTTAGAAGCAGGTCTTATAGATGCTGTGAAAGATTTGAATTTTAATCAACCGACTGAAATACAGACACGTGTCATACCAAAGATAATTAAACAAGTGAATTTAATTGGTCAATCACAAACAGGCACAGGAAAATCACATGCGTTTTTATTACCATTATTAAATTCAATCGATACAGACTATAAAGAACCACAAGCAATAGTTGTTGCACCAACACGTGAACTAGCACAACAACTATTTGATGTAGCAAGTCATTTAACAAGATTCAAAGAAGACGTATCTGTAAAACTCTTCATTGGCGGCACAGATATCGAAAAAGATCGTAGCCGAGTTAAGAACCAACCGCAACTTATCATAGGCACACCAACTCGAATTAACGATTTAGCTAAACATGGGGATTTACATGTACACTTAGCTTCTTATTTGGTGATTGATGAAGCAGATTTAATGATTGATTTAGGACTAATAGATGAAGTGGATTACGTAGCAACAAGACTAGATGAAAATGCACATATTGCAGTATTTAGTGCAACTATTCCTAAGTCATTGCACCCATTTTTAAATAAATATTTAGAAAATCCAGAATTTGTAGAAATTGAAAACACAGAAAAAAATAAGAAAAATATCGAATTTTATTTAATACCTACAAAAGGTGAAGCAAAAATAGAAAAAACACTAAAACTGATCGATATATTAAATCCATATTTATGTATTATATTCTGTAACAGTAGAGATAGTGCAGATGAATTAGCAAAACAATTAAATGCTGCTGGTTTAAAATTAGGGATGATTCACGGTGGTCTTACACCTAGAGAACGTAAACAACAAATGAAAAGAATTAGAAATTTAGAATTCCAATTTGTGATTGCAAGTGATTTAGCTTCACGTGGTATAGATATTGACGGTGTAAGCCATGTAATTAACTTCGATGTGCCTAATGATATTGATTTCTTTACACATAGAGTTGGACGTACAGGACGTGGTCAATACAAAGGTGTAGCAATTACATTGTACAGTCCTGATGAAGAGCATAATATTGCATTAATTGAGCAAAGAGGTTATAAATTCGAAAATGTAGATATCAAAGACGATGAATTAAAACCAATAAAAGCGCATAATATGCGACAAACGCGTAAAAATAAAGACGATCACTTAACAAATCAATTGAAATATAAAGTTAAAACGAATAAGAAAAAAGTAAAGCCAGGCTATAAGAAAAAATTCAAAAGAGATTTAGATGATTTAAAACGTAAGGAACGTAAACAATTTAGTAAACAGAAAAGTCGTCAAGATAGAAAAAATAGAAAAGGATAGGTGAATTTTATGTTATTAGGATCACATGTATCTATGAATGGTAAAAAAATGTTAGAAGGTTCAGCTGAAGAAGCACATAAATTTGGCGAATCTACTTTTATGATTTACACGGGTGCACCTCAAAATACTAGAAGAAAACCTATCGAAGAATTAAATATTGAAAAAGGTCATGAGATAATGAAAGCACATGGTCTTTCCAATATTGTTGTTCACGCACCTTATATTATAAATATCGCAAATACTGTTAAACCCCATGTCTTTGAATTGGGTGTAGAGTTTCTTCAAAGTGAAATCGAAAGAACACAAGCACTTGGTGCACAAGATATTGTTTTACACCCAGGCTCTCATGTAGGAGAAGGTACAGATGCTGGTATTAAAAAAATTATAGAAGGTTTAAACGAAGTTTTAACGAACGATAATAATGTAAGAATTGCATTAGAAACGATGGCTGGAAAAGGTTCTGAAGTAGGTAGAAACTTTGAAGAGCTAGCAAGAATTATAGATGGTGTAAACCATAATGATCGTTTATCGGTTTGTTTCGACACATGTCATACACATGATGCTGGCTATAATGTTAAAGAAGATTTTGATGGTGTACTAAATGAATTTGATAAAATTATCGGTGTAGATAGAATTAAAGTAGTACACGTCAATGATAGTAAAAATGATATTGGTGCACATAAAGATAGACACGAAAATATCGGTTTTGGATATATTGGCTTTGATGCATTAAATTATGTCGTACATCATGATACATTTAAAGATATACCTAAGATATTAGAAACACCTTATGTAGGTGAAGATAAAAAAAATAAAAAACCACCATATAAATTAGAAATTGAAATGTTAAAACAGCAAAAATTTGATGAAGATTTAAAAAATAAAATATTACAACAATAATGTTTGTTTAAAATTAAACTAATATATTGAATTGAGTAAGCGTAAGTATCCTAGATATAAAATAGGCTATTTGTGCTTACTCTTTTTTGTTAATTCGGAAACATTACTATTTACATATTGGGTTCGACGTTGTATAGTATAGAACGAGGTGAAAACATGACTACACCAGTATTCGAATTAAAAAATATTGATTATTATTTTGATAACAAACAAGTACTTGAAAATATAAATATAAAAATTAATCGAGGAGAGTTTGTTGCAATTGTAGGACCCAATGGTGCTGGAAAATCAACACTATTGAAAATTATCCTAGGGTTATTACCTATCCAAAAAGGTCAAATATATGTGGATGGAAAAGATTATAATGGCAAACAATCATTGTTAAAAATAAGTTACGTCTCACAAAAAGCACAAGCCTTTAAAGCGGGGTTCCCTGCAAGTGTTAAAGAAGTTGTGATAAGTGGTCTAACTAAACGTAAAAGACTGTTTCAATGGTTCAATAAAAAAGATGAGAGAAAAGTAGAAATTGTATTAAAAAGACTGAATATAGAACATTTAATAGATAAAAACATTGCTGAATTATCCGGAGGACAACAACAACGCGTCTTAATAGCTAGAGCACTTATAAGTGAGCCTTCGGTATTAATTTTAGATGAACCGACCAGTGGTATTGATGCAAAACATGTTAGTGAATTTTATGAAACGTTGAAAAGACTCAAAAATGAAGGCGTAACAATTATACTAGTAACGCATGATATTGGTGTGGTTGCCGATACAGCTACAGAGGTTGCATGTCTCAATAAACATTTACATTTCCATGGAACAACAGAAGCATTTAAATCTCTAGACGAAGTAGAAATTTCAAAAATTTATGGTCATCCAATACAATTTGTTGATCATCAACATAGTAGGGAGTGTTGTTCATCATGATAGAAGCCCTACTGAATTTTGATTTTATGAGATATTCACTTATCAGTGGTATATTAATTGGTTTCATTGCACCACTTATTGGTGCTTTTATCGTTGTTAGAAGATTGTCACTCATTGCCGATGCACTCAGTCATGTTACACTGGGAGGTATTTCCTTTGGCATGTTCATTATAACGGTGATACCAGCATTTGTATTTATTAACCCAATGTGGTTTGGTATTTTATTTGCTATTATAGGCGCTTTACTTATAGAGAATTTAAGAACATCTTATAGTAATTATCAGGAAATTGCGATACCTATCATCATGAGCGCAGGTATTGCATTAAGTGCTATCTTTATATCACTCGCTGATGGATTTAACCAAGAAATAGTTGGGCTATTATTTGGTTCAATCAGTGCTGTTACATTAAGTGATTTATCAACTATTATCGTGATTGTAGTTATCGTACTCATATTTATTTTCTCATTTTATAAAGAACTATTTATATTATCGTTCGATGAGGAATATAGTAAAGTAATTGGAATTCCAAAATGGATACAATTTTTATTTATAATTATCGTTGCAATGGTAATTTCTGCTTCTATGCGTGTTGTAGGCATATTATTGGTAAGTGCTTTAATTACGTTACCAGTAGCAGTTTCAATGCGAATAACTAAAGGATTTAAACAATTAATTATATTGAGCGTGATTATTGGAGAGTTTTCTGTTATCGCTGGACTTGTTCTAGCATTTTATATGAATATATCTCCTGGCGGTGTAATAGTAGTACTACTTGTACTTATTTTAGCAATAACGATGATGTATCAAAGATTAAAAGTAAAATCGATTAAAGGAGTTGCTAAAGATGAAGACTGAAGAAGCTATTGGCATTATTAAAAATCATGGACACAAATATACAAATAAAAGACGTGAAATGATTGATATTTTTGTAGAAGAAGATAAATACATCAATGCAAAAATAATACAACAAAAAATGGACAAAAATTACCCTGGCATTTCATTCGATACAATTTATAGAAACTTACATTTATTTAAAGATTTAGGTATTGTAGAAGGTACTGAATTAGATGGAGAAATGAAATTCAGAATTGCATGTACTGATCATCATCACCATCATTTTATTTGTGAATCCTGTGGCGATACAAAAGTAATAGATTTTTGTCCAATTGATCAAATTAAAGCATTTTTACCAAAAGTAGATATTCACACACATAAATTAGAAGTTTATGGCATATGCGAATCGTGCCAAAAAGCATAATATATGAGTAATTGATTTAATGTAAAACGTGACAAATTCATTCTTTCTACAAGCTTATCTCTTTTTAAACATAGGTCATTAGTATGAATTAAAGTGAATTTTTAAAATTGTTTGATAAACATGTTTAAATAAGCTGTTTTTGAGATATACTAATAGAGTAACTAAAGATAACAAATACTATATTATGACATTACAATTAATGTTTAAGCATATTAATTGTTGTCATCATTAATAATTGTTATGCTTTATTTAAAGATTAATTAGGAGGATGATTATTTATGGCTTTTGAATTACCAAATTTACCTTATGGTTTTGATGCATTGGAACCACACATTGATAAACAAACAATGGAAATTCACCATGACAAACACCATAACACTTATGTAACTAAATTAAATGCAGCAGTAGAAGGAACTGATTTAGAATCTAAATCAATCGAAGAAATTGTTGCAAACTTAGACAGTGTTCCAGAAAATATTCAAACAGCTGTTCGAAATAATGGTGGTGGACACTTAAACCACTCACTATTCTGGGAATTATTAACTCCAAACTCAGAAGAAAAAGGTACTGTTGTTGATAAAATTAAAGAACAATGGGGCTCTTTAGATGCATTTAAAGAAGAATTTGCTGACAAAGCAGCAGCTCGTTTCGGTTCAGGTTGGGCATGGCTAGTTGTGAATAACGGTAACTTAGAAATCGTTACAACACCTAACCAAGATAACCCATTAACTGAAGGTAAAACACCAATCTTAGGATTAGATGTTTGGGAACACGCATATTACCTTAAATACCAAAATAAACGTCCAGACTATATTAGTGCTTTCTGGAATGTTGTTAATTGGGAAAAAGTTGACGAATTATATAACGCTGCAAAATAATTGCGCGGACGATTATGACGGCCTTTTCAAAGGTCGTCATTTTTTTAACTAAAATAATAGAAATATTGACTGATTTCATATATCATTTGTAGTGAGAACTATTGAATAGAGGTATGCTGTTTTGCTAAAAAGATTAAAAGAAAAATCAAATGATGAAAAAATTAGAAATACGATGAATAAAAGAATTAGCTTTATATTTGGAATCATTGTATTCATTTTTGCGATAATTGTTTTAAGATTAGGATATTTACAAATTGCACAAGGTTCTCATTATAAGCAACTTATTAAAAATAGTGAAAACCTGACAGTCAACGAAGCTGTTCCTAGAGGTCGTATTCTAGATAGGAATGGCAAAGTCCTTGTCGACAATGCTTCTAAAAAAGCGATTACATATGCAAGAGGAAGAAAAACTTCACAATCAGAAGTATTGAAAACTGCTGAAAAATTATCAAAACTTATTAAAATGGATACAGATAAAATTACTGATCGTGATAAACAAGATTATTGGATACAACTTCATCCAAATAAAGCTAAAAGTTTAATGAAAAACGAGCAAGTATTGTTAGATGACGGTAATATTACCCAAGATGAATATGATGATGCTTTATATAATAAAGTAGGTAAAAATCAAATCAACTCACTAAATGATAAAGATTTACAAATCCTTGCTATTTATAGAGAAATGATGTCTGGTTCTGCACTTGATCCACAAACAATTAAAAATGAAGATGTAAGTGATGAAGAGTATGCAGCCGTTTCGCAAAAATTATCTGATATGCCGGGTGTAAATACGACTATGGATTGGGATAGAAAATATCCATATGGTGATACGTTAAGAGGCATTTTCGGTGACGTTTCTACGACTAAAGAAGGTATTCCAAAAGAATTGACTGAGCAGTATTTAGCCAAAGGGTATTCTCGAAACGATCGTGTAGGTAAATCATATTTAGAATATCAATATGATGATATTTTAAAAGGTAAGAAAAAAGAAATGAAATATACCACTGATAAATCAGGTGAAGTTATAGACTCTAAAGTAATTAATCCAGGTTCACGTGGCGATGATCTTGTATTAAGTATTGATATAGATTTACAGAAGAAAACTGAAGAATATTTAGAAAAGCAAATCTCAAAATTGCGTAGTGAAGGCGCTAAAGATATGGACAATGCATTAATTGTTGTGCAAAACCCAAATAATGGTGATATCTTAGCAATGGCAGGTAAGCAAATAGATAAAAATGGTGATTTAACAGATTATGATATTGGAACATTTACTTCTCAATATGCAGTTGGTTCCTCAGTAAAAGGCGGCACGCTACTTGCTGGCTATCAAAATAATGCAATTAAAGTTGGAGAAGAAATGATTGATGAGCCGCTTAAATTCGCTGGTGGTTTAACAAAACATTCTTATTTCAACCAAGATGGTAAAGTAAGAATTGACGATAAAGAAGCACTCATGCATTCATCAAACGTTTATATGTTCAAAACAGCATTAAAATTAGCCGGATCACCTTATACTCCGAATATGTCATTACCAACCGATATTACGAGCGCTGGACAAAAATTGCGTAAAGGTTTAAATCAGGTTGGTTTAGGAGTGAAAACAGGTATTGATTTACCAAATGAAACAAACGGACAAATTGAGCCATTAACAGACAATCCTGGTAATTACCTTGATTTAGCCATAGGACAATATGATACCTACACTCCTATGCAATTATCTCAATACGTTTCAACAATCGGTAATAATGGTTATAGAGTTCAACCACATGTTGGTTTAGAAATTAGAAAAGCGACTAACAAAGAAACGCTTGGGCCAGTTAAAGAAAAAGTGAAAGGTCAAGTGTTGAATAAAGTTAATAATACACAAAATGAAGTGAACGAAGTACAAGAAGGATTCAAAATGGCATTTAACGAAAAAGATGGAACTGGTTATCAAAGTTTCAAAGATACAGAAGTACCATCAGCTGGTAAAACTGGAACTGCGGAAGTATTTCAAGATGGCGAACCAAGAGTTAATTCAACTTACATTGGTTATGCGCCAATCAAAAATCCACAGCTTGCATTTTCTATTGTATATACAAACCAACCAGTACCTGAGCCATGGTTAAATGGTGGCGATTTAGGACGAGATGTTATTAATTACTATTTCAAAGAAAAGTCAAAAGATTAATATTTTAGCATCAATTTTATTGAAAATACTGGTATAGTCGCCTTTATTGAAAAATAATACTTTTCAATTTTATAACTAAATGGTATGATTAATTAGTCGTATTTTGAAAAGGTAAGGAGGAATTAGCATGCGCGTAAACGTAACTCTAGCTTGTACAGAATGTGGAGAAAGAAACTACATCACTACAAAAAATAAACGTACTAATCCTGAACGTATAGAAATGAAAAAACACTGTGCACGTGATAACAAGCACACTATGCACCGTGAAACAAAATAATTAATATTATTTAAACCAGATTCTATTAGAATCTGGTTATTTTTATCTGGTTTATTAAAATGAGTGAATAAATCAATTTATAATTAACATTTTAAATTTTCATAACTTAAATCTTATAAAAAAATTGTGATTCAAATTGCAGTTTAATGACATTATAATTCATTAACGTTATAATGATAAAAGTATGAATTACGGGAAGGTGTACAAAATGGATAAAAAATTATTGAGAAAAAAACATATTGAATTAATGAAATCTTTTATGTTAAACAAACAGGAAAAACAACGAGCAGATCAGTTTTTAGCTAATCAATTTTTTAATACCGATGAATACCGCACTGCTTCTCGTATAGGTATTGTATTATCCATGCCACACGAAGTTAATACATATACTTTGATTCAACAGATGCTAGACGATGGTAAACAAGTATTTGTACCTGAAACAAATTACCAATTGCGTGAAATGTCTTTTAAACATATTGACGATTTAAAGCATATTGATAAAGATGCTAAAGGGATAAATCATATAAATACAAAGACTGAAATATCCAATGAATTAGATTTATTAGTTGTTCCTGGGGTAGCTTTTAATGATAGTGGCTATAGAATTGGTTATGGTGGCGGTTACTTTGATAAATTTATCAGTACATATAATCAACTAACGATGAGTTTAATTTATGATTTTCAATTAAGTGACTTTAAAGTTGAAACACATGATCAACCTGTAGAAAAACTAATCATAGCGACAACAAGATAATGGAGGGGAAAATGATTACAGAAAAGCATTATTGGAAGTGTATTTACACTTGGATTAAATATCTAAATTATCATGTTGTACATAAAAATCAAGAAACTAACGAAGTTTGGTTAGCGAATCAACGTAAGCGTAGTATCGTTATTTTCAAATATGGAGCAAATTCAACACAAGAAGTGAGATTTGATAAAAGCAGAATCCAAGAAAATCAGCAAGATATCAGTACTTTTCTAGGTTTTGAACCTAATAATTATGAATTGTTTATTTTTACTGATAAGCATTTTACAGATGAAAATTTAAATGAAAATCATCCAGTAAAATTTAAGGTCAAGATAATTAGAGAAGTAGATCATATGGAACGCTTGCTCCCTAATGTCTTTATCAAACAATTATATAAAAGAAATACAAAGCAAACAAAAGGGTATTATAAACAGCGTGCTTTAAATACGAATCCAATTGAAAAACACATGTTGAAGTTTTCTCCAGTGACCTATGCTTTAATCATATTAAATGTTGTGATTTGGTTATTTATGGTATTGTTTTTAAATCGTTCCTCAGATTTAAAGCTTTTAGATGTTGGTGGATTAGTGCATTTTAATGTTGTTCATGGTGAATGGTATCGTTTGATAACATCTATATTTTTACATTATAATTTTGAACATATATTAATGAATATGTTGAGTTTATTCATATTTGGTAAAATAGTTGAATCAATTGTAGGTCATTGGCGTATGTTCGTTATCTATTTGGTAGCTGGTTTATTTGGTAACTTTGCTTCTTTATCTTTTAATACTGATACCGTTTCGGTAGGAGCTAGCGGTGCGATTTTTGGCCTTATTGGTGCAATTTTCACATTTATGTATATAGGCAAACAATTTAATCGTAAGCTTATCGGTCAATTATTAATTGTACTTGTCATTATGATTGGTTTATCTTTATTTATGCAAAATATAAATATCGTGGCCCATATTGGTGGATTTATTGGCGGATTATTGATTACATTAATGGGATATTATTTCAAAACGAATAAAACACGTTTTTGGATTATTTTAATTACTATTCTTGTTTTATTTTTAGCTGCTCAGGTTAGAATTTTCACCATTAAGGAAGATAATATCTATAACAGCATTATTACTAAAGAAATGAAACAAGGTAATTATGATGAAGCGAAAAATATGGTTCAACGTACAATCAATAAAAGCTATGCAGATGATGAAACATATTATTTAAGTGGATTGATTAAAACAACACAAAATTCTAAAGCTGAGGGCATCGCATCTTGGGAACGTGGCTTACGATATTTCCCTAATTCAGGTATCTTAAATTACCAACTCGCAATTGCAAATAAATCATTGGATAATAATGATAAAGCTAAAAAGTATATCAAAAATGCATTAAAAGCTAATCCAAATAATAGAGATTATATTAATTTAAATAAAGAATTGAGCGATAATAGTGATTCAGAAAATTAATTCATTTTACGATGTTCAGCAACTTTTAAAAAAATTCGGCTTTATTATATACTTTAAAGATAAAGCGGATATGTATGAAATGATGGAACAAGAGATAAAATCTTTATATGATTATAATCTTATATCAAAAGATGAATATTTAAAATGCAGATTAATCATTAGTCAGAGAAGGAGTAAGTAATATATGAATAAAATCATACTAGCAGCAGATATAGGTGGTACAACTTGTAAATTAGGTTGTTTTGATGAAAATTTAAATCGTATTTCAAAATGGTCAATTAACACGGATACATCAGATACAACGGGTTATCAATTGTTGAAAAATATTTATAATGCTTTTGTCGCATATATTGATCAATCTGATTATACTTTTTCTGATGTTATCGGTGTTGGTATAGGAGTTCCTGGTCCTGTTAATTTTGAAACGGGTGAAGTTAACGGTGCAGTCAATTTATATTGGACGGAACCAGTAAATGTTAGGAATATTTTCAAACAATTTGTTGATTGTCCAGTTTATGTTGATAATGACGCTAACGTAGCTGCACTAGGAGAGAAACATAAAGGTGCAGGTAATGGTGTTGATGATGTAGTTGCAATTACACTTGGCACAGGACTTGGCGGAGGTATTATTTCGAATGGCGAAATCGTACATGGACACAATGGTTCAGGAGCTGAAATTGGTCATTTCCGAGTAGACCATGACCAACGTTTTAAATGTAATTGTGGTAAATCGGGTTGTATTGAAACAGTTGCATCTGCTACAGGCGTAGTTAATCTTGTTAACTTTTATTATCCAAAATTAACTTTTAAGTCATCTATACTCCAATTAATAAAAGAAAATAATGTAACTGCAAAAGCTGTTTTTGATGCGGCGAAAGCAGGAGATCAATTCTGCATATTTATCACAGAACGCGTTGCTAATTATATTGCTTATTTATGTAGTATTTTAAGTGTAACGAGTAACCCTAAATACATTGTTTTAGGTGGTGGTATGTCAACTGCGGGACTTATTTTGATTGAAAACATTAAAACGGAATATCATAATTTAACTTTCACTCCAGCACAGAAAGATACTGAAATCGTACAAGCGCAACTTGGCAATGATGCAGGCATTACAGGTGCTGCAGGTTTAATATATACTTATGTAATTGAAAAGGAAGGTGCAAAATAATGGCAATTGTAGATGTAGTCGTTATACCAGTTGGTACAGAAGGGCCAAGTGTAAGTAAATATATTGCTGAAATACAAACGAAATTAAAAGAGTATAAAAATCAAGGGAAAATAGATTATCAACTGACACCTATGAATACTTTAATTGAAGGTGACTTGAAAGATCTATTCGAAGTTGTGCAAGCAATTCATGAGTTACCTTTTGACAAAGGATTAGATCGTGTTTGTACAAATATTAGAATTGATGATAGAAGAGATAAATCACGTAAAATGAATGATAAACTAAAATCTGTGGAAAACCATTTGAATAATGGAGGGCAAGCATAATGAAAATATCAAGTTTAACTTTAGGATTGGTCGATACAAATGCTTATTTTATAGAAAATGAGACAAATGTACTTTTAGTTGATCCTGCAAGTGATAGCGACTTGATTATTAAAAAATTAAATCAAATTAATAAGCCATTATCTGCAATTTTATTAACGCATGCACATTTTGACCATATAGGTGCATTAGATGCTATTGTAGAAAAGTATCAAGTACCCGTGTACATGCATAAAGCAGAATTTGATTTTTTAACAGATACTCAAAAAAACGGTTCAGAAAAATTCAAACAATATGGCCTTCCACAAGTTATTAGTTCAGTGACACCACAATCATTAACTGAAGGCCAGACAAATATTGCTAACTTTGAGTTCAATGTCCTGCATATGCCAGGTCATTCACCAGGTAGTTTAACTTTTGTATTTAAAGATTTTGCAGTTGTAGGAGACACCTTGTTTAAACAAGGTATCGGTAGAACGGATTTATATAAAGGAGATTATGAAACTTTAGTAGATTCGATACTTGATAAATTATTTACGCTTGAAGAGGACCTACCATTATTCCCTGGACATGGACCATATACAACTGTTGAAGATGAACAACTTAACCCATATTTGCATGGGTGAATAGCTTTCAATTTAACGCAAACTTTATAAGTAGATTAGAAGTAATTTATCCATCTCTTACGTGTATATAAGTAGGAGGTGGATTTTTTGAAACTTTTATTTAATAATATACTTAAAAAAGCGATTAGTACAAAGGCCACTGATGTGCACTTTATTCCTTCAAATGACAAAATATATATTAAATTCAGAGTTCAAGATACGCTTGCACCAATTGAATCCATACAGCAACATATTTATTTGAAATTATTAACCTATATGAAATATCAAGCTGGTTTAGATGTGTCTAAACATAATGTTGCTCAAAGTGGTAGATATACTTACAAATTCAAGCAAATTTACTTTTTAAGAATATCCACGCTACCTTTATCTCTGGGAATAGAAAGTTGTGTTATCAGAATTGTTCCACAGTATTTTCAAAAAGGAAGTGATACAAGTAATTTAGGTACATTATATAAATTAATGAATAAAAAACAGGGGCTTATATTATTAAGTGGACCCACTGGTTCCGGAAAAAGCACTTTAATGTATCAAATGGTCATGCATGCAAAAGAGCAGTTAGATTTAAATATCATAACAGTTGAAGATCCAGTGGAGCAGCTAGTATCTGGAATTACACAAGTATCGATTAATGAAAAAGCAGGTATCAATTATGCAAATACTTTTAAAGCGATTTTAAGATGTGATCCTGACATTATTTTGATTGGTGAAATTAGAGATGCCATAATAGCTAAACAAGTAATGCATGCGAGTCTAAGTGGTCATTTAGTATTAACAACAATTCACGCTAATAACTGTAAAGGCGCATTATTAAGGCTTAAAGAAATGGGACTAACGATGCAAGAAATGAAACAAGCTTTATTAACCGTTTTAAACCAAAGACTAATTACGACTTATAATAATCAAAGAAAACTTGTATATGAACAACTTACTAAAGCACAAATAAATCATTTAATAGACAATGACTATACATTACCTAGTTCATTTTCTAATTTGTCTACTCAATTAACTCAATTAGCCAAAGCAGGTGTTATTTGTGAGGAAACTATGGAGCGCTATATTTAAATTTAAAAATATTTTCAATTTATCAGAAAAAAACAAAATAACGTTATTGATAAAATTAAAAGATTTGTTAGACCGCGGTTATACGCTAAGTGAAGCATGTCTTTTTTTAATTCAATATACAAACATTAAAAATCGCCAATTAAAGTTGCAAATTGAAACAGAATTAAATAATGGTGCTGGCTGCGCAAAAATATTAAGGTTACTAAATTATCCTAAATCCATCGTAACGTTAATCAATTTTGCAGAAATATTTGGAGATTTAACTATTACTTTGCCACACGCTTATGAATATTTAGTAAAAAACTATAAATCGAAGCAACGCTTTTTAAAAACAATACAATACCCCGCGTTGTTACTTATCGTTTTTTTGATAATGTTAATTATTTTAAACCATACAATCATCCCCGAGTTTCAAAATTTATATAGTAGTATGGATGTAAGTATTTCCCCATTACAACTCTATCTATCTTTATTCATCACAAACCTCCCATCGTATTTCCTATATAGTTCAATAATTTTTATACTAATCATTTTAGGTATTTTCATCATATATAGAAAGTCATCTATAGAAATAAAGCATAAAATCCTCTTATCAATACCCATTATTTCGAAATTTTTCAAGTATTATAAAACATTTTGCTTAGCTTCTGAATTATCTTTATTTTATAAAAATGGTATAACTTTACAAAAGATTGTTGAAATATACGCTAAACAGCAAGATGAATATTTAATATTTTTAGCAAATGAAATTTCAAAAGGGATACAACAAGGA
The DNA here is from genome assembly GCF_050955665.1 of Staphylococcus sp. LKG4-2. Lineage (NCBI taxonomy): Bacteria > Bacillati > Bacillota > Bacilli > Caryophanales > Staphylococcaceae > Staphylococcus > Staphylococcus sp. LKG4-2. The sequence goes on from NZ_CP194532.1 coordinate 1,485,162, forward strand.
TTAAATTTAAGTGAAGTATTAAAGCATTTACAGTGTTTTGAAAAAAATTTGATTATTTTTGTTGAAGAAGGTGAGAAAAAAGGGAGGCTAGAGATAGAAATGAAACTATATAGTGAAATGATACTGTCTCAAATAGAACAGTTGATTCATTTAATCATAAAGTTCATACAACCTATTGTTTTCTCTTTAATTGCTATATTAATAGTGTCATTATATCTAGTTATTATGTTGCCTATGTTTGATTTAATGCAAACAATTAAATAATTACGAATAGAGGAAGTTAAATCAATTATGAAAAAACTAAAAATTAATAGAAATGCTTTTACATTAATAGAAATGTTACTTGTATTATTAATAATTAGCTTATTATTAATATTAATTATACCCAATATAGCTAAACAATCGTCTCATTTGCAAAATACTGGATGTGAGGCACAACTTAAAATGATTGATAGCCAAATTGAAGCGTATGCTTTAAAGTTTAATAAAAAGCCATCGTCTATAGAAGACTTAGTTACAGAAGGATACATTAAAGAAAATCAAAAGTCATGTAAATCTGGTGCAGCCATCACTATTAACAATGGTGAAGCTGTTGCAAATTAAAAGCGCATTTACTTATATAGAAATGCTTTTTGTGGTCTGTATTATTAGTTTACTCTTATATTTCCAACTATTTAATATCAGTGCTTTCGATACTAATAATAACAAAATAGAACAACGTAAAATTAATAATTTAATTATGCAATTCAACTATATTAAATCTAAAGCGATTAAAGATAACCAATCAATTACACTGGTCTTTAATGATTACTCTAATAAAATTATTATTAATGAACAATTCCCCTCTAATAAAAGCGCCAAAGCAATAATACTCCCTTTAAATAGCTTTATACATCCAAGAACAAATTTGAAATTTATAACATTTAATAAAATTGGAGAAACAAACAAATTTGGAAGTGTCTACCTAAAAACGAATAAAAATCTTTATAAAATCATATTTCATATTGAAAAAGGACGTATTAGATATGAGAAAATTTAATGTTAATGCCTCGTTATTGATGGATAGTCTTTTATCTTTTTCAATTATCACACTGATTTGTATCTTATTTATACCTATGATATTGCAATTAAAGTTGGATATTCAACACAAAAGCCATGAAATAGATCTAACTAGAATATTACTTAATTCACTTTACCACTATAAAAGACAGGAATTGAAAAGTGGAATTATGATTGAAGATTATAGCGTTAAAATGAGTAACGACAAAATTTGTGTTTTCAAAAAGGGAGAAGCATATGAAAAATGTTTCTTCAAATAAATTTAGAGCTTTTACATATATAGAAGTCTTGTTTGCACTTTTTATAACTATACTCATTTTTTCAATATTACCCGCATTAATTAGAACGACAGGCACCATCAATGAGCAAATTATGAATGCTCAAGAAGTAGACTTGGCATTTTTCTCAAGAGATTTGACACAAGATTTAATTAAAGAAAATGCTTATGTTCTTAAAAATCAATCCGATGAACACCATATTGTAATTAGAAATAAACAGAGAAACATCATTTATGAATTTAAAAATAACAAATTAATTAAAACGTTAGATGGAAAAGGAAACATTACTACATTACATAATGTTGTTAGTGCAAAGTTCAAAATTGTTAATGATAAATCTGTAGTAATTAATTTTAAAATTTTTGAGAAAGGTATTTATTATGAAAAGAAAATTGTTTTCTAATCATCCTGCTTATATGTATCCTTTTATGCTAGTCATATTTATGCTATATTTATCTTTAATTACGATTTATACATTTCAAATTGGATTACAATTAAAAATCTTAGATAATATTGAATCGTATTATAAAGATCAAATAAACACATACATAAAAAAGGAAGTTAGTTTTGAATAATAAAATAGAACCACTCATACTTATTGGATTTATGGGAACAGGTAAGACAACTTTGGGTCAATTTCTAGCAAGTAATAATCAACTCTCCTATATTGACTTAGATGAACATATAGCAATACAGGAAAATAAATCTATCCCTGAAATTTTCGAAGCCATTGGTGAGCAAGGATTTAGAAAATTAGAAAATGAATATCTACAAGAATGTGTTCAACGTTATGATATCATTTCAACCGGCGGTGGTATAATAGAAGGCGATGAATCATTCCGAATATTAAAAGAACAGCCAAAAGTAATCTGGTTAGATTGTGATATAGAAATTCTTTACAAAAGAATTAAAAATGACAGCAATAGACCAAATGCAAATAATAAATCGTTATTTGAATTAAAAAGCTTGTATTCATCTAGGGTTTCAAGATATAATGAAATCGCATTCATAAAAGTAAATAGTAGTCAATCTCTTTCAGATTTACAAAATGATATCATGGAAGCGATTGTTTGCGAATGATCAGTATTAGAGAGAATGGTAGTTATACTTAATATAACTTAACTTTAGTCCATCGCCGAAGGTGCAAGTTTTTACGAAACTCTCAGGCAAAAGGATAATACTGTAACGCATTCCTGAAATATTACAACAGGGTAGTTTAGGCTACCCTGTTTTTTTATTATATAATCTTTAGGAGGTTTCTTCATGTCCAATGAACTTAAAAAAACACCACTATATCAAACTTTTGTAGATAGTGGGGCTAAAATCGTAGAATTTGGTGGATGGGCTATGCCAGTCCAATTTTCTAGTATTAAAGAAGAACATAATGCAGTTAGAACTGAAATGGGTTTATTTGACGTAAGTCATATGGGAGAAATTATCATAAAAGGTTCAGATGCTTCTAATTTAGTACAGTATTTGCTTTCAAATGATACTGACAATGTAACAACGCATAAAGCGCAGTATACAGCTTTATGTAATGAACAAGGTGGCATCATTGATGATTTAATTACTTATAAATTAGAAGAAAATGTTTATCTTTTAGTTGTTAATGCTGGAAATACTGAAAAAGATTTTGAGTGGATGTACGAAAAAGCTAAAGCATTTGATGCTGAAGTTATTAATGTATCAACTGAATATGGTCAACTAGCTATACAAGGGCCAAAAGCACGTGATTTAGTCCAACAATATGTAAATATTGATGTATCTGAAATGAAACCATTTGAATTTGAACAAAACGTTGAATTCTTTGGTAAAAATGTAATACTGTCACAGTCTGGATACACAGGTGAAGATGGATTTGAAATATACTGTAATGCAGACGATGCACCATATTTGTGGGATGAAATTCTAAAAAATGATGTGACACCATGCGGTTTAGGTGCTAGAGACACATTAAGATTAGAAGCTGGACTGCCATTACACGGTCAAGATTTAAGCGAAACAATCACACCATATGAAGCGGGTATAGCATTTGCTGCAAAACCATTAATAGAAGCCGATTTTATTGGTAAATCAGTACTAAAAGATCAAAAAGAGAATGGTTCTAAACGAAGAACAGTAGGATTAGAAATGATCGACAAAGGTATTCCAAGAACAGGGTATGAAGTATATGATTTAGACGGTAATCAAATTGGAGAAATTACTTCAGGTACGCAATCACCTTTAACTGGTAAATCAATTGGACTAGCCCTAATCAATCGAGATGCTTTTGAAATGGGAAAAGAAGTTGTTGTACAGGTTAGAAAAAGACAAGTTAAAGCTAAAATTGTTAAAAAAAATCAGATTAGTAAATAAATCAAAGGGGTGTTACTGTGAGTCATCGTTATATTCCATTAACTGAACAAGATAAAAAAGAAATGTTGGATACAATCGGAGCAAGCTCTATAAGTGAATTATTTGGAGATGTTCCAAAAGATATTTTATTAAATAGAGAGTTGGCCATACCAGATGGTGAAGCTGAAACGACATTGACAAAACGCTTAAGCAGAATTGCAAGCAAAAATGTAACTAAAGAAACGCATAGTTCATTTTTAGGCGCAGGTGTTTATGATCATTACGCACCAGCAGTTGTAGATGCAATGATTTCTCGTTCTGAATTTTATACTGCTTATACTCCATACCAACCAGAAATTTCGCAAGGTGAATTACAAGCTATCTTTGAATTCCAAACATTAATTTGCGAATTAACAGATATGGATATTGCAAACTCATCTATGTATGATGGTATTACAAGTTTCGCAGAAGCATGTATTTTAGCATTTAATCAAACGCGTAAAAATAAAATAGTTGTTTCAAAAGGACTACATTATCAAGCTTTGCAAGTATTAAAAACTTACGTTAAAACTCGAGAAGAATTTGAAGTTGTAGAAGTAGACCTTGATGGTACAATTACAGATTTAGAAAAATTAGAAAATGCAATTGACGATGATACAGCGGCAGTTGCTGTGCAGTATCCAAACTTTTATGGATCTATTGAGGATTTAGAAAAAATACATTCATTTATTGAAGACAAAAAGGCACTGTTTATTGTTTATGCCAATCCACTTGCTTTAGGTTTATTGACACCGCCAGGTAGTTTTGGAGCGGATATTGTTGTAGGAGACACACAACCATTTGGTATACCAGCGCAATTTGGTGGTCCGCATTGTGGTTTCTTTGCAACAACGAAAAAATTAATGAGAAAAATACCGGGACGTTTGGTTGGACAGACTGAAGATGGAGATGGAAATCGTGGTTTCGTTTTAACGCTACAAGCACGTGAACAACATATTCGTCGAGATAAAGCCACTTCAAACATTTGTTCAAACCAAGCATTAAATGCATTAGCTTCTTCAATTTGCATGTCCGCATTAGGTAAACAAGGTATTTATGACATTTCAGTACAAAACTTTGAAAATGCTAATTATGCAAAAGCACAATTTAAAGAAGCTGGTTTAGAAGTTTCAAATGGCACATCATTTAATGAATTTGTCGTGAAGTTTAATAAACCTGTAAAAGATATTAATGATGCATTACTACAACAAGATATTATTAGCGGTTTTGATTTAAGTGAAGTCTCAAAGGATTATGAAAATCAAATGTTAGTAGCAGTAACAGAATTAAGAACTAAAGATGAGATAGATACATTTGTTAAGAAAGCAGGTGAATTAAATGGTAGTAAGTAAATCTAGTCCATTAATATTTGAACGTTCTAAAAAAGGTCGTTATGCATATTCGTTACCCAAAAAAGAAATAGATAACGGTGCAGTAGAAAAATTATTAGACGACAAATTTATAAGAAAAAATAAAGCAGAACTACCTGAAGTCGCTGAATTAGATTTAGTACGTCATTATACTGAGCTTTCTAATAAAAACTTTGGTGTTGATTCAGGATTTTATCCTTTAGGTTCATGTACAATGAAATACAATCCAAAAATCAATGAAAAAATAGCAAGAATACCAGGATTCGCCGAGTCACATCCACTGCAAGATGAATCACAAGTTCAAGGTTCTTTAGAAATAATTCATAGTTTACAGGAAGAACTTAAAGAAATAACCGGTATGGATGAAGTAACGTTGCAACCAGCTGCCGGTGCACATGGTGAATGGACTGCATTGATGATATTCAAGGCATTCCATCAAAAAAATGGTGAAGGACATCGTGATGAAGTTATTGTACCTGACTCCGCACATGGTACTAACCCAGCTTCTGCAGCATTTGCTGGTTTCAAAGCGGTTACAGTTAAATCGAACGAACGCGGTGAAGTTGATATTGACGACTTAAAAAGAGTTGTAAATGAAAACACTGCAGCAATTATGCTTACAAATCCTAATACATTAGGTATATTTGAAAAAAATATTATGGATATAAGAAATATTGTTCATGAAGCTGGCGGATTATTATATTATGATGGTGCGAATTTAAATGCCATTATGGACAAAGTAAGGCCAGGAGACATGGGGTTTGATGCGGTACATCTTAACTTGCACAAAACATTTACTGGACCTCATGGTGGCGGTGGACCAGGTTCTGGACCAGTCGGTGTGAAAAAAGAATTAGCTAGTTTCTTACCAAAACCAATGGTAGTCAAAGAAGACGATGTATATAAATATGATAATGATATCGAAAATTCTATAGGACGTGTAAAACCTTTTTACGGTAATTTTGGTATCTATCTAAGAGCTTATACTTATATTCGTACGATGGGGAATAAAGGACTTGAAGAAGTTTCTGAGGCAGCTGTATTAAATGCAAATTATATTAAAGCTCGATTGAAGGATCATTTCGAAATCCCTTATCCACAATATTGTAAACATGAATTTGTATTAAGTGGTTCAAAACAAAAAGAACACGGTGTCAGAACGTTAGATATGGCTAAACGATTACTTGATTTCGGTGTTCATCCACCAACAATTTACTTCCCACTTAATGTTGAGGAAGGTATGATGATTGAACCAACTGAAACAGAATCTAAAGAAACCCTTGATTATTTCTGTGATAAAATGATTGAAATTGCAAATGAAGCAAAAGAAGATCCAGATAAAGTCTTAGAAGCACCACATACAACAATCATAGATAGATTAGATGAAACTAAAGCAGCTAGACAACCTGTTTTAAAATTTGAAAATCTTCGTTCTGAAAAAGAATAAGTATTATATTAAATAAATCCGGATAATTAATTATCCGGATTTATTTTTGTCTATTTTAATAAAAAACGAGTAACTATACATGAAATATAGTGACTCGCTTATTATTAAGTGAAATATTTAAACTACTTTTTAGATTTGATTTTACCAGTCCATTTTTTGTATCCGCCTTTAAGCATATAAACATCTTTATACCCATTTTTCTTTAAAGTTCTAGCGGCACGATAACTGGCAATGCCATTAGCATCGCACAGATAAATAGGTTGATCTGTTCTCAAACCTTGATATCTTTGTTTAAACATAGTAATTGGTATGTTACGCGCACCATTGATGTGGCCGTAATCATAATCTACTTTTTCTCTTACATCAATAACTTGAGCTTTACGCAAACCATTATGGAATTCATTTTGGTTTAATTCTGTGACTGCTCTTTTATTAAGAAGATAATTGATTAGCATGTAAGCGATAATAATTATTAAAACTGCTAACGCTATAAACCAAAAATTACTCATCTTGCATCCTCCCTAATTAACCGATATTATATATTATAAGACTGTTAGCCCAATTTATCAAAATATTTTTGCTTTTGATTAATAAGAAAGACTGACAAACTTATACAATTATTGAAAACGATAACACAAAATATATGTTATCACAATTTAATTTAGCGATTGGAGTTTTGAATGTGACAGAAACATGGAATTTTATCAATACTGGGAGTAAAGATCCTTATTTTAATATGGCGATGGATGAAGCCTTACTGAATTTTGTTTCCAGAGGGGAAATAGATCCTGTCATTAGATTTTATACTTGGGATCCTGCAACATTATCTATTGGTTACTTTCAAAGGCTTACAAAAGAAATTGATATCGATAAAGTTGAAGAAAAAGGATATGGACTTGTCAGACGTCAAACAGGCGGTAGAGGTGTGCTACATGACAAAGAATTAACTTATAGTGTCATTGTTCCAGAATCACATCCAGACATGCCCTCGACGGTTACAGAGGCTTATAGAGTAATTTCTGAGGGATTGTTAGAAGGGTTTAAGCATTTAGGTTTTGATGCTTCATTTGCCATTCCTCGCTCGAAAGAAGAAAGAGCTAAACTCAAACAACCAAGAAGTGCTGTATGTTTCGATGCTCCGAGCTGGTATGAATTAGTAGTAGAAGGTAGAAAAATAGCAGGTAGCGCCCAAGTTAGACAAAAAGGCGTTATTTTACAACACGGTTCGTTATTGCAAGATGTGGACATTGACGATCTATTTGACATGTTTATATTCAAAAATGAGCGTTTAAAAGATAAAATGAAACAAGCCTTTGTAGACAAAGCAGTCGCCATTAATGATATTTCAGATCGATATATTACACTAGAAGAAATGGAAGAAGCTTTTGAAATTGGATTTAAAAAAGGCTTAGACATCAATTTCAAACCACTAGAGCTTAATCAAAACCAAAAAGAAGAAATAAATACCTTAATTGAAAAGTATAAATCGGATGAATGGAATTATAGAAAATAAATGAAAAAGTATTAAAAAGCGCAACGACATTCAATGTCGTTGCGCTTTTAAAATAGCACTTATTTTTTCTTTCTATTTTGTCTTTTATATTTACGTTGCGCACGCTTATATTTACGTTGATCTTCTGTCAAAAAGAAGAAATAATAAATTGCGTAAATAATTCCAGCAAATACCGCTAAGCTAATTGCCATTCTTACAAAACTAAAAATAAATGCATCTAAATTAAGAATTAATCCAACTACTGCCACGGCGATGACAATATAAAATATCGCTTGTTTCACTTAAAACACTCCTATGTGATTCTAACTTTGACTATTATTGATACTTATAGTTGATAAAGCATTTTGTCCCTTTTGAATTTTTTTCTTATCTTTGCCATTGTAACCTTCTCTAATATCACTCATTGCATCACTTAATTTTTTATTGAGTTTAGTAATGTCTTTATTTTTTTCCTTGTCATCACTACTCATTTTTTCTTTATTTATATCGTTTTTGTACGTAGTAAAGGCTGTATCAATTTTATTAGTGATATCGGTAAGTTTTTCTTGAATTTTTTTATCATCTTTATTTTTCGTGACATCACTTTCAATTACATCGTACTGTTTAATAGATTTAGCAATGTCTTGATAATATGTAGAAGATGCTTTTAAGTTTGTAACTTTCTTATTGTTATTTTTAGCTGTAGCTATGTTTTTTTTATCTTTTTCCAAAGCTGTGATGTTACTTTTTTCTTTACTAATTTGTTGTTTTAAATCCTGAATGTTACTTTTCAACTTATGATTTTCATCGCGAAGTTGCGTGGTCTTTACTTCTAGTGGCCCTAAATTTTGACTACCACAACCAACTAACAAACATGAAGCACCTAAAATAGCTACAATTTTTTTCTTCATAATACGCTCCTAATTCAAAAACTATAAATTTATATAATAATTATGCTATCATTTTAATGTATAAATGGAAAATGTACAAATTTATTAAATAGGAGGAAGAAAGATGACTAGAATTGAAAAATTAAATTCTGCCTTAGAAACAAAACATTTAGAAGCAGCAGTCATATTATCAGATTTTAACAGAAGATATTTATCCGGTTTCACAGGTACAAGTGGTGCATTAATAATAACGAAAGAACAAAATTTATTAATTACTGACTTTAGATACATAGAGCAAGCCACTGCGCAAGCACCAGATTTTAAAATCATCAAACAACAAGGTTCCTTAATTGATGAAATAAAGCAACAACTTGAAAACTTAAGTGTGCAAAATGTCGGATTTGAAGGTAATCTAGTTAGTTATGATACTTACTTACAATTGAGTAAAGCCTACATTAGTTTAATTAGTATTAGTGGTGTAATTGAAAAAATTCGTGAAGTAAAAAATGAAGCAGAAATTCAGCTAATACAAAAAGCTTCAGACATTGTTGATGAAACATTTGAGTATATATTAACTGTTGCAAAAGCTGGTATGACGGAACAGCAACTAAAAGCAAAGTTAGAAAGTAAAATGTTAGAATTAGGCGCAGAAGGGACATCGTTTGATACCATAGTCGCTTCAGGCGTAAGAGGAGCTTTACCACATGGTGTAGCTAGCGATAAAGTAATTAATCATGGTGAAATGATCACCTTAGATTTTGGTGCTTATTACAAGGGCTATAGTTCAGACATTACACGAACATTTGCAATCGGTGAGCCAGACCCACAACTTAAAGAAATCTACAATATTGTTTTAGAAGCGAACTTAAAAGGAATAGAAGCAGCTAAAAAAGGCATTACAGGTAAAGCTCTAGATGCAGTAGCAAGAGATTACATTACGGAAAAAGGGTATGGAGATGCCTTTGGACATTCGTTAGGTCACGGTATAGGGTTAGATGTTCACGAAGGTCCCAATCTTTCTAGAAAATCTGAAACTGAATTAGACGTCAATAATTGTGTTACAATTGAACCTGGCATTTATATAGATGGTCTAGGTGGCGTTCGTATAGAAGATGACATTTTAATTAAAGAAAATGGCTGTGAACGCTTTACTAAATGCTCTAAAAACCTTATTATTTTATAGAAGACCTTATAATCGAGGAGGAAACTGAATGATTTCGGTTAATGATTTTAAAACAGGCTTAACAATATCAGTAGATAATGGTATTTGGAAAGTATTAGATTTCCAACACGTAAAACCAGGCAAAGGTTCTGCTTTTGTACGTTCTAAGTTACGTAATCTAAGAACGGGTGCAATCCAGGAGAAAACATTTAGAGGCGGAGAGAAAGTAGAAACTGCTTTAATTGAAAACCGTCGTATGCAGTATTTATATGCAGATGGTGATACACATGTTTTCATGGATAATCAAACGTTTGAACAAACAGAATTACCAGCTGACTATTTAGAATATGAACTTAACTTCTTAAAAGCTAATATGGAAGTTCAAATTCAGTCTTATGAAAATGAAACATTAGGTGTTGAATTACCTAAAACAGTTGAACTTACTGTAACTGAAACAGAACCTGGTATCAAAGGTGATACTGCAAATGGTGCAACTAAATCAGCAACAGTAGAAACAGGGTATACGTTAAATGTACCTTTATTTGTAAATGAAGGCGATGTACTTGTGATTAATACTGGTGACGGTAGTTACATCTCAAGAGCATAATAGTTTAATTTTGTATTTACTTATCGAAATTACATTTAAAAAAACCTTTCCAATGCGCTATACTTTGGAAAGGTTTTTATTATGTTAAAATAGATAGAATCAAATAATATTATTTAAAATTGCACTAATAGTTTACTTTTGAAATAAGGTATAGTTATATGGAACACTACAAAAGTGAATCAGTTTAATATAGAAAGTATGTATATGCTTGAATTGAGCATATCTCTAAAGTAAAATAAACTAGGTAAATGAAAACAATCTGAAGGAGTCAGTATTTATGAATTTTAAAGAAATTAAAGAATTAATTGAAATTCTTGATCAATCAAGTTTGACTGAAATTAATATAGAAGACAAGGGCAATGTTGTTAATTTAAAAAAAGAAAAAGAAACTGAAATCATTACACCACAAATTTCACAACAACCGATGCAACAATTAGCGCCGCAACAAGGTGTAGCATCAAATCCAGTAGCTACAGGTAGTACAGAAGAAACTACTAGCGATGCAAGTACAACTGACGATAACCTACAAACTATTAATGCGCCAATGGTAGGTACATTTTATAAATCGCCATCACCAGAAGAAAGTGCTTACGTACAAGTTGGTGATTCTGTTACAAACGAATCAACTGTCTGTATATTAGAAGCGATGAAATTATTTAATGAAATTCAAGCCGAAGTAACTGGGGAAATTGCAGAAATTTTAGTAGAAGACGGTCAAATGGTAGAGTATGGCCAACCGTTATTTAAGGTGAAATAATGAATAAAATTTTAATAGCAAATAGAGGAGAAATTGCAGTAAGAATTATTCGTGCATGTCATGAACTTGGATTGCAAACAGTGGCAATATACTCTGAAGGAGATAAAGACGCACTACATACTCAAATTGCTGATGAAGCATATTGCGTTGGCCCAACTCAATCTAAAGATTCTTACTTAAACATCCCAAACATTTTATCAATAGCAACTTCTACTGGATGCGACGGTGTTCATCCAGGGTACGGGTTTTTAGCAGAAAATGGAGATTTCGCAGAATTATGTGAAGCATGCCAGTTAAAATTTATTGGACCTAGCTATGAATCAATTCAAAAAATGGGGATTAAAGATGTAGCTAAAGAAGAAATGAAACGTGCAGAAGTACCTGTAGTTCCTGGTAGCGAGGGGTTAGTTCAAGATATCAATGAAGCTAAAAAAATCGCTACTGAAATTGGCTATCCAGTAATCATTAAAGCAACTGCTGGTGGCGGTGGTAAAGGGATTAGAGTGGCACGTGACGAAAAAGAACTTGAAACTGGTTTTAAAATGACACAACAAGAAGCAGAAACCGCATTTGGCAATAATGGCTTATATCTAGAAAAATTCATTGAAAATTTCCGTCATATTGAAATACAAATTATGGGTGATAGCTTTGGTAATGTTGTACATTTAGGTGAGCGTGACTGTACAATTCAACGAAGAATGCAAAAATTAGTTGAGGAAGCTCCTTCACCGATACTTACCGAAGAAAAACGCCAAGAAATGGGAAATGCAGCAGTCAGAGCAGCAAAAGCCGTAAATTATGAAAATGCTGGGACGATAGAATTCATTTATGACTTAGATACGAATGACTTTTATTTTATGGAAATGAACACGCGAATTCAAGTTGAACATCCAGTTACAGAGATGGTTACGGGTGTAGACTTAGTTAAACTACAATTGAAGGTTGCAATGGGTGAAAAACTTCCTTTCAAACAAAAAGATATTAAAATCGAGGGACATGCAATGGAATTCAGAATCAATGCTGAAAATCCATATAAAAATTTCATGCCTTCTCCAGGTCAAATCACTCAATATTTAGCTCCAGGCGGTTTTGGTGTGAGAATTGAATCAGCTTGTTATACTAATTATACGATTCCACCTTATTATGATTCTATGGTAGCGAAACTCATTGTTCATGAACCAACACGAGAAGAAGCAATTATGACAGGTTTACGCGCACTAGGTGAGTATCTTGTTCTTGGCATTGATACAACAATCCCATTCCATATTCGTTTACTAAATAATGATATTTTTAGAAGCGGCGTATTTAATACGAAGTTTTTAGAAACACATAATATTATGGATGATCAATCTAAATAGGAGGTAATTGACATGGTCAAAGTTTCAGAAACCTCACATTCCCAATTAGGTAAAATAGAAATAGCACCCGAGGTATTAACAGTCATAGCTAGTATTGCCACTTCAGAAGTAAAAGGTATACAAGGGCATTTTAAAGAATTAAAAAAAGGCAGCATTGAAAACATTAGCAAAAAACAGCTTAGTCGCGGTGTTAAAGTAGATACAAATGATGAAGGCATCTATATCGATGTATATTGTTCATTAGCGTATGGTATCAATATATCGGAAACTGCTAAAAAAATTCAACAAGCTATTTATAATTCGTTAACGACGATGACAACAATTGAACCTAGTCAAATCAATATTCATATTACACATATAGAACCAATAAATTAAAATTATAAAAGCAAATTTACTTTAAATTCATTTTGCGAAAAGCGATTGCTTCTATTTTAAGCATCTCTTTTCGTTAATGGTTTACTATAATACTATGCTTGAAGGAGTTTATAATGAGTCGAAAAGAATCCAGAACGCAAGCCTTTCAAACTCTATTTCAACTTGAAATGAAAAATAGCGATTTAACAATTGAAGAAGCAATCAGTTTTATTAAAGATGATAATCCAGATTTAGAATTCGAATTCATCAGTTGGTTAGTAACTGGTGTTAAAGATCACGAAGTTGTGCTAGATGAAAAAATCCAACCTCATTTAAAGGACTGGACTTTAGCACGATTGTTAAAATCTGATCGAATTATCTTAAGAATGTCTACATTTGAAATGTTACATAGTTCAACACCACAAAAAGTAATTATCAATGAAGCTGTTGAATTAGCAAAACAATTCAGTGATGATGATCATTACAAATTTATAAACGGTGTATTGAGCAATATTGAATAGAAGAGTGATATAACATGTCAGAATATTTAAGTGTAACTTCGTTAACTAAATATATTAAATATAAATTTGATCAAGATCCTCATTTACAATCCGTATTGATTAAAGGCGAATTATCTAATTTTAAAAAGCATAGTAGTGGACATCTGTATTTTAATGTAAAAGATAAAAACAGTGTCATCAGTGCAATGATGTTTAAAGGAAATGCATCAAAAATTGATTTTGAACCTAAAGAAGGGGACGAAGTGCTATTAGAAGCACGTGTTTCTGTCTATGAACGTCGTGGTAATTATCAAATATATGTTAATAAAATGCATATGGATGGAATAGGTAATCTTTATCAAAAATTAGAGCAGTTAAAAAAGAAATTAACTAAAGAAGGCTTTTTTGATCAAAATCATAAGAAAGTGATACCTAAATTCCCCCAAAAAATAGCTGTGCTAACAGCCGGAACTGGCGCTGCAATACGAGATATTCATACGACTATTAATAGTAGGTATCCGTTAGCAGAACAAGTTCAGATCAATACACTTGTTCAAGGAGAACAAGCTAAAAGCGACATTATTGAAAAAATTAATCAAGCTGATGCTTTGAATGTTGATACAATTATTATCGGTCGTGGCGGAGGCTCTATCGAGGATTTATGGAATTTCAATGAAGAAGATGTCGTTAAAGCCATCTATAATTGTCAAACACCGATTATTTCCGCAGTAGGACATGAAACTGATTTTACATTAAGTGATTTTGTGGCAGATGTAAGAGCAGCAACACCAACTCAAGCAGCAGTATTGGCTACGCCGGACCAATATGAATTACGTCAATATTTACAGCAAGCTAATTTATCATTGACTCGATTTATCAAACAATATATGCAGCAAAAACGAAAACATTTGGAACATGTTGCATCTTATTATAAATTCCAAACGCCTTCACTACTTTATGATCAACAAATACAAAAACGTGATGATCTTGAGAAACAACTTAAGTTGTCTTTGAATTTGAAAATTAAAAATCAGCAACAACAATTACAGTTACTCTTTAACAATTTCAATTTAAAAACGTTTAAACAACGTATTAAAAGAGACCAATTAACAAATAATCAAAAACGTGTTGAATTAAGTAAAGTCATGCATAATTTACTTGATAATCAAAAAAACAATCTTGCTAGAAAACTAGAAAATCTTAATAATTTAAGTCCTACTAATACTATGTTGCGTGGTTATACAATCGTAAATAAGGATGATAAAGTTATTACCAGTACGAAAGACTTGGCTGAAAATGATAATATTGTGTTAACAATGAAAGATGGCTTTGTTGATGCACAAGTAAAGAAAGTAAGGTGTAATGATGAGTAATAGTAATACACAAAGTTTTGAAGAAATGATGAAAGAACTAGAAACAATCGTTCAAAAATTAGACAATGAAAATGTTTCTTTAGAAGAATCTTTAAACCTATATCAACGTGGTATGAAATTATCGGCTACTTGTGATGAAACATTAAAAGATGCTGAGAAAAAAGTAAATGAATTGATGTCTGATGAAAATACTGACAATAATGACGATACTGAGAAGGTAGATAGTGATGATGAATAAAAAAATGGAACATTTAACTGAAGAAGTTAATCAATTGTTATCTGAAACAATTCCAAATTCAAAACTAAATACTAATCTAGAAGAAAGTATGCGTTATTCACTAGAAGCAGGTGGTAAACGCATAAGACCTGTATTATTACTGTTAACTTTAGAAATGTTAACAGATCAGTATAAAAAAGGATTTTCATCAGCACTTGCACTAGAAATGATACACACATATTCATTAATACATGATGATTTACCACCAATGGATAATGATGATTATCGTAGAGGTAAATTAACAAACCATAAAGTATTTGGAGAGTGGAAAGCAATACTAGCAGGTGATGCATTACTAACTAAAGCATTTGATATGATTGTAAACGATGATTCACTTAATGATGTTGCTAAAGTTAAATTAATTAAACGTTTATCCTTTGCTAGTGGCCATCTGGGTATGGTAGGTGGTCAAACGCTTGATATGCAAAGCGAAGGTGCAGAAACAAATATTGATCTAGACACTTTAGAGAAAATTCATAATGCAAAAACAGGTGCACTATTAAAATTTGCAGTCATGGCAGCAGTCGATATTGCTGAACCAGAAAATGAAGTTTCCAATGCTTTAGAATCATATAGTGAACATTTGGGATTAATGTTCCAAATCAAAGATGATTTATTAGATATTTATGGTGATGAAGCAAAACTTGGTAAAGCTGTCGGTAGTGATATTGAAAATGATAAAAGTACCTATGTTTCACTTTTAGGCCAACAAGGGGCTGAAGACAAATTGAAACATCATACAGACAAAGCTTACAAATGTTTAAATCAATTACCAAAACAATATAATACTGACAATTTAGTTTATATTATAGAACTTTTTAATAATCGTGAATCATAAAATCAAATGTATTTATTTAAGAGTCTGGGACAAAAATGGATGTTTCAGACTCTTTCCTACGATTAGTCAACTGGTTATATAGTAAATTAAGTATACTAAATAAACCTTATGATTTAATATTTTTAAATAAGGTGTTAATCTATATTTGTAATTATGATTATTTTAATGTGGGGACATTTGATAGTCATATTGCTTATTATTGGTAACTAAATAATGAATTGTTTTTAACAAGCGATTCATACAAGCTACCATGGCAGTCTTATGAGTTTTCTCATGAGGCTGCTTTTTAATTTATAGTAATAATCAATAATGTGATTATCGTAATGTCGCTGACTCCGAATTATATTCATCACAACGAAAAATAACGGTCTCCGTTTTTTTATTTCCTTGTTTTATTTAGTTTTGTACTATTCAATAAATATTCAGCATACGCATAATATGATATAAGTCATGATTGAAATGCTTCATATTTAGAATCACTGAAAAAGTATTGTCAAGACTATAATTACAACGGAATATCCATTTAAGTAAGTAAAATTACAAACCGTCTTTAGTAGTCGAATGCTATGGCTTGTGGTAAAATCAATGTATAAATATTCGTTTATAGAGGTGCTATATATGGCTAAAAAATCGGTAAGACATATAAAAATAAGAGAAATAATTTCAAATGAAAAAATTGAAACACAAGATGAATTAGTAAAGCGATTAAATGAATATGAATTAAATGTTACCCAAGCGACCGTTTCTAGAGACATTAAAGAACTACAACTTATAAAAGTTCCCACGCCAGCGGGGCAATATGTTTATAGTTTACCAAATGATAGAAAATATCATCCTTTAGAAAAATTGGGTCGTTATTTAATTGACTCATTTGTAAATATTGATGGAACCGGTAATTTATTAGTATTAAAAACACTACCAGGTAATGCGCAATCTATTGGTGCAATATTAGACCAAATCGATTGGGAAGATGTATTAGGTACAATTTGTGGTGACGATACTTGTTTAATTATATGTCGAGATGATGCTGCAAGCGAGAAGATTAAAACACGCATCTTTAATTTATTATAAGTATAAGGAAGTGTTAAAAGGATGCTCCAAACGCTATCTATAAAACAATTTGCAATTATTGATGAACTCGAAGTTCATTTTGGTGATGGATTAACTGTCCTAAGTGGTGAAACAGGTGCTGGTAAATCAATTATAATTGATGCAATTGGTCAATTAATTGGCATGCGTGCTTCATCTAACTATGTACGACATGGTGAAAAAAAAGCTATTATTGAAGGTATTTTTGATATTGATGAGAGCAAGGAAGCAATTTCTATATTAGAAGCTCTAGATATTGATATCGACGAAGATTTTCTTCTAGTAAAAAGAGAAATTTTCAGTACTGGCAAGAGTATGTGCAGAGTTAATAATCAAATCGTAACTCTACAAGATTTACGTAAGATTATGCAAGAATTACTAGATATTCACGGTCAGCACGAAACACAGACACTATTAAAACAAAAATATCATCTGCAACTTCTTGATAATTATGCTGAAGACAAATATAAGAAATTACTAAATTCGTATGTGGCTACTTTTGACCAGTACAAAGCCAAAAAGAAAGAACTAGAAGATTTAGAGTCTGCGGACCAGGCTTTATTACAACGTTTAGATTTGTTGAAATTTCAACATGAAGAATTACAAGAAGCAAATTTGGTTGAAGGTGAAGTTAAGCAACTCGAAACTGATATTAAACGTATACAAAATTCTGAAAACCTAAACTTAGCATTAAATAATGCACACCTCACATTAACTGATGAACATGCAATAACAGATCGATTATATGAATTAAGTAATCAATTACAATCAATTAGTCATATATTACCTGAAAAATATGATTCATTGAAAGAAGAGGTGGATCAATTTTATTACACCTTAGAAGACGCTAAACATCAGTTATATGATGAATTAACGAATACAGAGTTTGATGAACAATATTTAAATGAACTAGAGTCTAGAATGAATGTACTCAATGATTTGAAAAGAAAATATGGCAAGGATATTAGTGAACTTATTACTTACCAAAGTAAACTGGCTAATGAAATTGATAAAATTGAGAATTATGAAGAAAGTACCTCTCAATTAAGACAAGAAATTGATACTTTATACGATAAAGTAATTAAATTAGGTGAACAATTATCTAAAGAGCGACGTAGTGTTGCACAAACATTAAGAAATCATATTGTAGAAGAAATTCAAAACTTACAAATGAAAGATGCTAACCTAGAAATTTCATTCAAACCACTAGATGTTCCAAACCGTGAAGGTATTGAATTTGTTGAATTTTTAATTAGTCCTAATAAAGGTGAGCCACTTAAAAGTTTAAACAAAATCGCATCTGGAGGCGAATTATCTAGAATTATGTTGGCGCTTAAAACCATTTTTGTCAAAGCAAGAGGTCAAACAGCAATATTATTTGATGAGGTTGATTCTGGCGTTTCTGGTAAAGCTGCACAAAAAATGGCAGAAAAAATGAAAGACTTAGCTACTTATATTCAAGTTATATGTATTTCACATTTACCACAAGTAGCAACGATGAGTGACCACCATCTATTTATAAGCAAAGACACTACAGATGACCGTACAACTACACATGTACAACAATTATCTGGCGATGAACGTGTAACGGAAATAGCAAGGATGATATCTGGCGCAAGCGTTACAGAACTCACACGTCAAAATGCGAAAGAAATGATTGAGCAAAACCAACGTTTACGTGAATAAGCAAAATGTAATTTCTTATTTTATAAAAATTATTTTTATAAAATAAGAAAGGTGTTGATTTTCATGCAATATCAACATTTAATTGAGCCTAAAAAAGTGTTAAAGGTGATGTTGCCATTTTATTTGCCAACGATGAAAAAATGTTATCTGTAGTTATAGATGCATTATCGCTAACAGATATTGATGTTTATCTCTATGATACGCAAGACCCTACCGAAATTATCCGATCATTTGACGTCGAAGTACAAAGATTAAATAGAATTCATATCCTAACATTTGAGGATGAGAACAAATTATTTCAACAGTGTGCACATGATTTAGCTACTGGTAAAGCGTCTTTATTAATGAAGGGAAATATTGTGTCTTCAACTTTATTAACATTTGTATTAGGCAATAAAAATTTTGTTGATTATCATGGTTTTTTAAATCACGTAGCATGTTTTCACATCCCTAATTATCACAAAACGCTTATGCTGAGCGATTCAGCTTTTAATATTAGTCCTACAATTGAAGAGAAGAAACAAATAATTAATAATTTATCAAAATTTGCAATGTCACTAGGTTATGAAAAATTTAAAATTGCCTTGCTTTCGTCTGTAGAAAAACCAATTAAAAAAATACAATCTTCTTTGGATGCTGTGAAATTAAAGCAAATTTTCAGTCGGAAACAATCGGAATTTTTATTCGTTGATGGTCCTTTTGTATTTGAAAATGCAATTAGTATGCAAAACGTGATTAAGAAAAATATTAAATCGTCGGTTGCAGGAGACACCGACGCATTACTCGTTTCACATATTGATGTTGGTAATGCATTGTATAAATCATTTACTTATTTCGGAGAAGCACGCGTTGCAAGTTTAATATTAGGGGCAAAATTTCCAATCGTATTAACATCTCGTTCAGATACAAAGCAAAATAAATTAGACTCCTTACTTTTAGCGCTAAAAGTGTTAAACTAACGTAATTTTTCTATTGAAGTGTCATATTATATTTTTCGGGATAGGTTATTAATTTTATAATGCCTTTAATTGATGTAAAATATAAATGGATATCATAAATTGGTTAATATTACCGTAGTTTTGAAAACTTAAAACTTGAATTCATGTAGCATTAATCAATATTTTCACTTTAAATGAACCAAGGTATTCCGTATAACATTAAAAATTAAATTACAGTTGTGTTTATGATATGGGGACGTCCTGACATTCTATTTAACGCAAGTTGATCATTCGCCTAAAATTTTTAAATATGGTGTACATGTAGCGAAACTGAGTGGTATTATTATTTATGGTTTTAGATGTTCATTAATGATGTTTTTTACCGATGCGCTTATAGTAATTGAGGCATTAATGATTATAACGATAGGAAGACATCTTAGGGAAAAGAATGCCGACATTTTCACGTATTAATTTCAAAAGTGTTTGCTTGATTAAAAGGTAATGTTTATTTAAAGATTTAATCTTGATATCACTATTATTGACATACTTTTTTGAAATTGTATTACAGTTGGTTCATAAAAAATTGAAAATATATTCGATAACGATGATTAATTATCTAGTACATGACTTTTAAATGTATGTAGCGGGAATGTTCAAAAACCAGATGATACAATTACAATTTTACACTTAAAGAAATGAATCACTTTTTAAGTAAAAAGGTGGTTTCATTAGTGTGTTCTAAACAATTGATTGAATACTACTAATCAACTGAATAAGTATCTAAGCCATATAATTAATATATTTTCGATATATGAGTGAGTCAAAAGGTGAAAATCATTACATGGAGTTACATAGGCGTATTAAGCTGAAATGAGTCGAATGGTTTACATGAAGCATTAAAATTTAAAGAACAGGGTTTAGAAAAATTTAAAATCTTAGTTTCTTGGATTACAATAGAACCTATTTATCCAGGTTACAGCGCAAAGGCAACTATGGCAATAGGTACATGAATAGTATTAACAATAGCTGAAATTGCTGAGGTTTATAGTTAGGAGCAAAAAAATGTCAGAAGAAAAATATGATTTAGTGATACTAGGTGGAGGCACTGCAGGTTATGTATCTGCAATTAGAGCATCACAGCTAGGAAAAAAAGTGGCACTTGTAGAGCAATCGCTTTTAGGTGGAACTTGTTTACATAAAGGATGCATACCGACAAAAGCATTATTAAAATCCGCAGAAGTTATGAGGACAATATCCAATGCTACTGATTATGGTGTGGATGTGGATAACTTTAGAGTTAACTTTTCTCAGATGCAATCAAGAAAAAATGATATCGTCAATCAGATGTTTAATGGTGTAACACATTTGATGGAACATAATAAAATTGATGTGTTTAATGGCGTTGGCCGTATATTAGGCCCTTCTATATTTTCACCTCAAAGTGGTACAGTATCTGTAGAATTTGAAAATGGTGAATCAGAATTAATACCTAATAACAATGTACTTATCGCTACTGGATCACAACCAATGGACTTACCATTTTTGCCGTTTGATCATAAAATTGTCTTATCTAGTGATGACATCTTAAAATTAGAAGCGTTACCTAAATCACTAGCCATTATTGGCGGGGGTGTTATAGGTTTAGAATTTGCGTCTTTAATGACTGATTTGGGAGTAGACATAACAGTCATCGAAGCAGGAGAACGTATTTTACCTACTGAAAGTAAATCAATTGCCAATACATTAAAGAAAGAATTAACACAACGCGGTGTTTCGTTTTATGAAAATACACAACTTACTGAATCGCAAATTACAATTGAAGCAACAAGTATTGATATTAAATTAAATGAAGAAGTCACTCATTTTGAAAAAGCTTTAGTGGCAATTGGTCGCAAACCAAATACTGAAGATATTGGCTTAAATAACACAAAAATAAAATTGTCTAATAGCAATCATATTATCGTCAATGAATTCCAACAAACAGAGGACAAACATATATATGCAGCAGGTGATTGCATTGGAAAGTTACAACTTGCTCATGTAGGTTCTAAAGAAGGTACTACAGCAATTGAACATATGTTTGATAAATCACCTTTATCATTGGATTATAATAAGATGCCAAAATGTGTGTACACACAACCTGAAGTAGCGAGTATGGGACAAAATCTAGAACAAGCAAAAGCGAATAACTTAAATGCAAAAGCTATTAAAGTGCCGTTTAAAGCGATTGGTAAGGCAGTTATTGAAAATGTTACAAATCAAAATGGCTTTTGTGAAATCGTAATCGATCAAGATAATGATACTGTACTTGGCTTAAATATGATTGGGCCTCAAGTAACAGAATTAATTAACGAAGTGTCATTGTTGCAATTTATGAATGGATCAACTTTAGAACTTGGATTAACAACACATGCCCATCCATCACTTTCAGAAGTGTTAATGGAACTAGGCTTAAAAGTTGAAAACAGATCGATTCACGTTTAATTAAGGAGGAAATAAGATGTTTGATTATAAATCGGTTGGACTTGAAGCGTCCGACTTACAAACGATGTATAAATGGATGGACTTAGGTCGTAAAATAGATGAGCGCATGTGGTTATTAAATCGCGCAGGGAAGATTCCATTTGTCATTAGTTGTCAAGGACAAGAAGCTACTCAAATTGGGATGGCATATGCTATGCGTGAAGGTGATATATCTTCACCTTATTACAGAGACTTAGCATTTGTAACTTATATGGGTATGACAGCATTAGACTCAATGTTGGCTGCATTTGGTAAACGTGATGATATAAACTCTGGTGGTAAACAAATGCCTTCTCATTTTGGGAAAAGAGAAAAAGGTATATTATCACAGAGTTCACCTGTTGGGACACAAATTGTACATGCTGTAGGTGCAGCGTTAGCTTTAAAAATGGATAAAAAACCAAATATTGCAATGGCAACGGTTGGTGAAGGTAGTTCGAACCAAGGTGATTTTCATGAAGGCCTTAACTTTGCTGGTGTCCACAATCTTCCTTTTATTTGTGTAATAGAAAATAATAAATATGCCATATCTGTTCCTGATTCTTTGCAATATGGTGCTGAAAAATTATCTGACCGTGCCATTGGTTATGGTATGCACGGGGAACATGTTGACGGTAATGATCCCATTGCAATGTACAAAGTGATGAAAGAAGCGCGTGAACGTGCATTGAATGGTGAAGGTTCAACACTTATTGAAGCTATGTGTACTAGAATGACTGCGCACTCATCAGATGATGATGACAAGTATCGTACTCAAGAAGAACGAGATGGTTTAAAATCTTTAGACTGTAACCTCAAATTTAAAACATTTCTGCTTGAAGAAGGTATTATCGATGAAGCATGGTTAGAAAAAATCGAAACGGAACATAAAGAAATCGTAAACCAAGCAACAAAAGAGGCTGAAAAAGCACCTTATCCATCTCCAGAAGAAACTTACACTCACGTTTACGAAGAAGGGAGCTCAATCAATGCCTAAATTAAGCTATTTAGAAGCAATTCAACAAGGATTAGATCAAGCCATGGCTAAGGATGATGACGTATTCGTCTTAGGTGAAGATGTTGGTAAAAAAGGCGGTGTATTTGGTGTTACTTTAGGTTTACAACAAAAATATGGTGAAGCACGTGTTTTAGATACACCACTTGCAGAATCTAATATTGTTGGTACTAGTATTGGCGCGGCGATGTTAGGTAAACGACCAGTTGCAGAGATTCAATTCGCTGAATATATTTTACCAGCCACAAATCAAATTATGAGTGAAGCTGCAAAAATGAGATACCGTTCAAATAATGATTGGCATTGTCCGATTACGATTCGCTCTCCATTTGGTGGTGGCATACACGGTGCGCTTTATCATTCACAAAGTGTCGAATCTATTTTTGCTAACACACCTGGTCTAACAATCGTAATTCCTTCTACACCTTACGATGCAAAAGGGCTTTTACTGTCATCAATAGAGTCTAATGACCCAGTGTTATATTTCGAACACAAAAAAGCTTATCGGTTATTAAAAGAGGAAGTCCCTGAATCTTATTATATGGTGCCAATTGGTAAAGCTGATGTTAAACGTGAAGGTGATGATATTACAGTATTCACTTATGGACTTTGTGTGAATTATTGTATTCAAGCAGCTGATATGCTTGCTGAAGATGATATCAATGTTGAAGTAGTTGATTTACGTACAGTGTATCCATTAGATAAAGAAACGATTATTGAAAGAGCCAAATTAACTGGTAAAGTGTTGTTAGTTACTGAAGATAATCTTGAAGGTAGTGTCATTTCTGAAGTTGCTGCCATTATTGCAGAAAATTGTTTATTCGATTTAGACGCACCAATTATGAGACTTGCTGGACCTGATGTTCCTTCTATGCCATTCGCACCACCACTTGAAGATGAGTTTATGATTAATCCAGATAAGATAAAAATTAAAATGCGTGAACTCGCAGAATTCTAAGGAGGCACTATAATGGAAATAAAAATGCCTAAACTCGGTGAAAGTGTGCATGAAGGCACAATAGAACAGTGGTTAGTTTCAGTAGGCGATAAAGTTGAAGAATATGATCCACTATGCGAAGTTATTACTGATAAAGTAACTGCAGAAGTACCTTCATCATACGCCGGCACAATTCGTGAAATAATCGTAAATGAAGGTACTACTGTTGCTGTTGACGAAGTCATTTGCATATTAGATGCAGACGACCAAACACTTGAAACTGCCACTGAAAATGAGACAGAATCAGAAACACAAGATAATACATCAAATGAAGATATTGAAAAAGATCATCAGGATAGTGAATTAACAAATCAATCTGCTAATGCTCAAAGTAGTGAAGCTAAAAATAATGGTCGTTATTCTCCAGTTGTATTTAAATTAGCTTCTGAAAATGATATCGATTTATCGCAAGTTGTTGGTACTGGTTTCGAAGGTCGTGTAACTAAAAAAGATATTGAAAAAGCAATCAAAGAAGGTACAAGTAAAACGTCTTCTAATATCATTTCACCTAAAGATTCGCCTAAAGTTTCTAAACAAGCAGTATATAATGAACCATCACCTGGTTCATCTATACCTGTAAATGGCGTTCGTAAACAAATCGCGCAAAATATGGTCAATAGTGTAAATGAAATACCACATGCATGGATGATGGTAGAAGCAGATGCCACTAACTTAGTAAAAACGCGAAATTATCATAAGCAAAGTTTTAAAGAAAGTGAAGGTTACAACTTAACATTTTTCGCATTCTTCGTTAAAGCTGTGGCTGAAGGATTAAAAGCATATCCATTACTTAATAGTAGTTGGCAAGATTCAGAAATCGTTATGCATAAAGATGTGAATATCTCGATTGCTGTGGCAGATGAAGATAAATTATATGTGCCAGTGATTAAAAATGCTGATGAAAAATCAATTAAAGGTATTGCTAGAGAAATAAATGAGTTAGCACAAAAAGCTAGAAATAAAAAATTACGCTCAGAAGATATGCAAGGTGGAACATTCACTGTAAATAATACTGGAACATTTGGTTCAGTTTCATCAATGGGTATCATCAATCACCCTCAAGCGGCGATACTACAAATTGAATCAGTTATTAAAAAACCAGTTGTTATTGATGATATGATAGCTATTCGTAATATGGTCAATTTATGTATTTCAATTGATCACCGTATCTTAGATGGCTTACAGGCTGGTAGATTTATGAATTTCGTTAAAACACGTATTGAACAATATTCAATAGAACATACGAGCATTTATTAATATATAAAATAATTGACCAATGTTAGATAAGAGTATAATCATGTGATATCAAACTTAATGTTATATATCATGTGATTGTGCTTTTTTTATATCATTAATTAAATGAACAGGTTTGATTTAAAATGATTATTTAAATATTAGGAAATGATACAATATAACGCACACCTGTTGAAGTATTCTATATATATTAGTAGAATAAAAGTATTAATCTAGAAATGAAGGGTGAAGTTGATTATGGACTTAAATTTTGATTTATATATGACAGACGTTGTTAATCAAGCTAGAAATGAAATTGAAGAAGCTGGTTATGAACAATTAACTAGTGCAGATGAAGTGGATAATGTATTAAAACAAGAAGGCACTTCTTTAGTAATGGTCAATTCTGTATGTGGTTGCGCAGGCGGTATTGCTAGACCAGCAGCAACACATGCTTTACATTATGATAAATTACCTGATCGTTTAGTAACAGTATTTGCGGGTCAAGATAAGGAAGCAACTCAACGTGCTAGAGATTACTTTGAAGGTTATGCACCATCAAGTCCTTCATTCGCATTGATTAAAGATGGTAAAGTAACTGAAATGATAGAAAGACATCAAATAGAAGGTCATGACGTAATGAACGTCATCACACAATTACAAAATTTATTCGATAATTATTGTGTCGAAAAATAGAGGCGTGAAAAATGATTAGTTTAAATCCCTATAGAATTGGATTTAGAACAATTAAAACTGCTGTTGGAATGGCGCTTGGTATCATTATTGCCAAATTAATTGGCCTTGATAATTTTGCTTCAAGCGCTATTTTAGTTGTTTTATGCATTAAGCATACGAAAGTACATTCACTACAAGCCATTGTATCACGCTTTGTATCTTGCTTTATGATTTTAATATTTGGCTCTATTGCTTTCAGCCTTTTAGGGCAACATGCAATCGTATTAGGCATCATCGTATTGTTTTTTATACCACTAACTGTGGTATTTAAAGTTCAAGAAGGCGTGGTAACAAGTTGTGTTATTTTATTACATGTGTTCAATGCTCAAACAATCGATTTACATTTATTTATAAATGAAATTTTATTGCTCGTTGTCGGATTAGGAATAGCTTTTTTAATGAATAGTATTATGCCTAGTTTAGATAGCAATTTAAAGCATTATAAACAACAAATTGAACAACAGTTCACAGCAATTTTTGAAACATTTAGCGAAACATGTCAAAAAACTAATATATCGATTGATATTTCTTTCAAACAATTAAAATTCACGATTCGTAAAGCAAAATCTATTGCGTTTAGAGATGTTAAAAACCATTTTGTTAGAAACGAAAACTCTTATTATCATTATTTTGATATGAGAGAAGAACAATTAGAATTATTGCATCGTATGGCTTTAATTATAGAAAATATTGAAACAAAGGACTGTATGTTAACTAAGATTTCTAATTTATTTGCCGAAGTAGCTACGAATGTAAATAGCAATGACTATACTGCATTACGTTTACATTCTTTATATGAAATAAGATTAGAACTGAATGAGGCAGAGTTACCCACAACACACGAATCATTTAGAACGAGAGCAAGTTTATTACAATTATTAAATGAATTAGAAGCCTATTTGGCTGTTAAATCACAATTCGGTTCATTAAGGTTACATAGCGATCAAAAAGTTACCATTTAAACAAATCAATGAAACAGACCGGGACAACAATTTGTCTCGGCCTGTTTCATTGATTTGAGGTATAAGTAACTAAATTGATGATATTTTTAATATGCTTTTCTAATAGCAAATTACTACGCTCATATAATTCAAATGAGATTTGAGTAAAGATCATACTCATGTTTCAGTCATTTTAAATGCGATTATTAAATTATATTACTTACACACATTTATTAATACATTAACGATTAATTTACTAATGGCACGACGCTCGTCAAGATTAATGCAAGAACGACAGCTATTAACATAACTACGATAATAACTCTTAATACTTTATTATTATTCAAAATTATTCCTCCAACTTATCTAATTTCATCAATATCATGCACATAATTAAATACGCATCAATATATATTTATATACATATTATATCACATAGCATCTACATACGTTGAATCATATTAGTTTTACTGCTCTATATAATTCGTTAAACTGAACTATAAGACATATAAATATTAGAATGGGGAATTATAGATGATTAACGAACAACGACTTTTAGACACATTCTTAGAATTAGTCCAAATAAATTCTGAGAGTGGTAATGAACAAATGATTCAATCACATCTCAAATCACAATTTGAATCATTAGGATTATTAGTTCAAGAAGATAATGCTAGTAAAAATGAAAATTTAGGTGCTAACAATTTGATTTGCACTTTACCTGCTACATCAAATTTAGATCATATAGATAAAATTTATTTTACTAGTCATATGGATACTGTTGTCCCCGGTTTAAATGTAAAACCTCAAATTAAAGATGATGGATACATATATTCTGATGGAACTACAATTTTAGGTGCTGATGATAAAGCAGGGTTAGCTGCTATTTTAGAATGTATAAACGTTTTAAAAGAACAAAACATACCTCATGGTCAAATCCAATTCGTTATTACTGTTAGTGAAGAATCAGGACTTGAGGGTGCAAAAACATTAGATCAAACCTTATTAGATGCCAATTATGGATATGCTATTGATGCCAGTGTTGGCGTAGGTACAACTGTGACACATGCGCCCACTCAAATGAAAGTAAATGCTACAATCTATGGAAAGAGCGCACATGCGAGTACCCCAAGTAAAGGCGTAAGCGCGATTAATATAGCAGCTAAAGCAGTAAGTGAAATGAAATTAGGACAAATAGACGACTATACTACTGCAAATATTGGACGATTTGAAGGTGGCTCTGCTACAAATATTGTTGCAGATAAAGTTACACTTAAAGCTGAAGCACGCTCTCATTCAGATAAAAGTATTGAATCTCAAGTACAGCATATGAAAACAGTGTTTGAAGAAACGGCAGAAAAATATGGATGTACTTCTGAAGTTGAAATCATTAAGAGCTATCCTGGTTTTAAAATTCATGACGAAGCTACAGTAACTCAAGTAGCAAAGGCAAGTGCAACTGCATTAGGCTTAAAACCTAACACTGTGCTGGCAGGTGGAGGGTCAGATGGTAATATCATTAATCAATTGGGAATTCCTACTGTTATTTTAGGCGTAGGTTATGAAAACATTCACACAACTGAAGAACGCATGCCAATAAATTCTTTAAATTTATTAACAAAACAATTACTTAAAATTGTAGAAATAATTACTCAACAATCTACGAACTGATTAAGTGATTATTATTATCGCTTTGTGATACAATATACTAGAAAACTTAAATAAGAGAGGTTAGTTAAATGACACAACAAATTGGTGTAGTAGGTTTAGCCGTAATGGGTAAAAACCTTGCTTGGAATATTGAATCTCGTGGATATAGTGTTTCAGTATTTA
This sequence comes from Staphylococcus sp. LKG4-2, assembly GCF_050955665.1. NCBI lineage: Bacteria > Bacillati > Bacillota > Bacilli > Caryophanales > Staphylococcaceae > Staphylococcus > Staphylococcus sp. LKG4-2. Next base: position 1,514,266 of record NZ_CP194532.1, read on the forward strand.
ATCGTTCTTCAGAAAAAACTGATGAAATGGTTAAGGAATCTGAAGGAAAAAACATACATCCAACATACTCTATAGAAGAATTTGTTAATTCTCTAGAAAAACCACGTAAAATTTTATTAATGGTTAAAGCTGGTCCAGCAACAGATGCAACAATTGATAGCTTATTACCATTATTAGACAATGATGATATATTAATTGATGGTGGTAATACAAACTATCAAGATACAATCAGACGAAATAAAGCACTTGCTGAAAGTGGCGTTAACTTTATCGGCATGGGTGTATCAGGCGGAGAAGTTGGCGCGTTAACTGGTCCTTCATTAATGCCTGGTGGTCAAGAGGCTGCTTTTGATAAAGTAAGTGACATATTAGAATCTATCTCTGCTAAAGCTGATGATGGTGCAGCTTGTGTAGCTTACATTGGACCAAATGGCGCTGGACACTACGTCAAAATGGTCCACAATGGTATTGAATATGCAGACATGCAATTAATTGCTGAAAGTTATGCAATGATGAAAGATTTACTTGGTATGTCTCATGAAGAAATTTCTCAAACATTTAAAGATTGGAACGCTGGCGAATTATCAAGTTATCTAATTGAAATCACTGGTGATATCTTTACAAAATTAGATGATAACGCTGATGATGCTTTAGTTGAAAAAATACTAGATACAGCTGGTCAAAAAGGTACTGGTAAATGGACTTCAATTAACGCTTTAGAATTAGGTATTCCATTAACAATTATTACTGAATCAGTATTTGCGCGTTTCATTTCATCAATTAAAGAAGAACGTGTAAATGCTTCAAAACAATTAAATGGACCTAACGCTAAATTCGAAGGTAATAAAGATGAATTCTTAGAAAAAATTCGTAAAGCACTATATATGAGTAAAATTTGTTCATATGCACAAGGCTTTGCTCAAATGAGAAAAGCAAGTGAAGATAACGAATGGAACCTCAAATTAGGCGAATTAGCCATGATTTGGCGTGAAGGTTGTATTATTCGTGCGCAATTCTTACAAAAAATTAAAGAAGCTTATGATAATGATACTGAGTTACAAAACTTATTATTAGATCCATATTTCAAAGATATTGTAACTAATTATCAAGACGCATTACGTGATGTTGTTGCAACTGGTGTACAAAATGGTGTTCCAACACCTGGTTTCTCTGCAAGTATTAACTATTATGACAGTTATCGTTCAGAAAACTTACCAGCTAACTTAATTCAAGCACAACGTGATTATTTTGGAGCACATACTTATGAACGTAAAGACCGTGAAGGTGTCTTCCATACACAATGGATTGAAGAATAATACGATTTTAAAATTCTAATTGTATTTGTATCATAGAGGAGTCCAAGACATTATTGTTTAAATAATAATGTCTTGGCTCTTTTTTTATATGCTAGTGGATTTTAGAGAAAGAAAAAATATTTTCGCGCAAACGTTTGCACAAATCTTTTGACTTTGGTTTATATTTTCTTTATTATTTATTTTAGAAAGAGAAAGCGCTTTATTAGTTAATTAAAGGATGTCGTTATATTGGTAACTATAAAGGATATTGCAAATGCAGCAAACGTGTCTCCTTCTACTGTTTCCCGTGTGATTAGTGGTAATAGTCGCATAAGTGTAGCCACACAGGAAAAAGTGAAAAAAATAATGGCTGATTTTAATTACCAGCCAAACCATGCTGCAAGAACGCTCATAACAAAAAAATCAAAAACAATTGGTATTATTCAAAAGCAAGGTGACAAAGCAACAAGACAAAATCCATTTATTATAGAAGTATTGTCTGGTGTTTATATTGAATGTAAATACCATGATTATGCAACCATATCTACAACAGGTGAGCAAACTAGTGAAATCATAGCTGAAGTAAAACATATGATTCAGTCTCATGCAGTTGAAGGATTTATATTGCTTTATTCAAAAGAAAACGACGAGATTGCTAATTTATTAAAACAACATGCCATACCCTATGTTGTTATAGGTAAACCAATCAACAATGAAAATGTGGTACATATAGATAATGATAATATTTTGGCATCACAATTATTAACGCGCTATTTAATAGATTTAGGACATAAAACGTTTCTATTTTTAGCGGAGATGGGTGATTATGAGGTAGTGAAAGATCGCATTAAAGGTTATAAACAAACATTGAAGGTTGCTAATTTAAAACCGAGTATAATGTTTACAGATTTGAGTCGCCAACAAATTATAAATCACTTAAAGGCGCTTGTTACTGAAAACGCTTTACCAACTATCATTATTACCTCCGACACTATGCTTAATCAACTCGTTTTAAGTGCACTATATGAATTGAATATTACTATTCCTGAAGACATACAAACTGCAACTTTTAATGACTCATATATATCAGCATACGCAGCACCACCACAAACTGCTGTAGATATTCAACCTCAATTACTAGGTAAAGCTGCAGGTGAAAGTATTATTAAATTAGTAAAAGATAGCCACATTGAATATATGAATAAAATCATACCAACGCATATCATTAATCGTTGCTCAACCAAAAAATTTTAGGAGGAAACATTATGAATAAACAATGGTGGAAAGAAGCTGTCGCATATCAAGTTTATCCAAGAAGCTTTAATGACTCAAACAACGATGGTATCGGTGACTTACCGGGTGTTATAGAAAAGTTGGATTATTTAAAGGACTTAGGTATCGATGTTATTTGGTTAAGCCCAATGTATAAATCACCAAATGATGATAACGGATATGATATTAGTGATTATAAAGATATTATGGATGAATTTGGTACGATGCATGATTTTAATCAATTACTAGAAGGTGCACATAAACGTGGCATGAAATTAATCCTTGATCTTGTTGTTAATCATACTTCAGATGAACATCCTTGGTTCATTGAATCAAAATCAAGCAAAGACAACCCCAAGCGAGATTGGTACATCTGGAAAAAGCCAAAATCAGATGGTTCTGAACCAAATAATTGGGAAAGCATATTTAATGGTTCAACTTGGGAATTTGATGAGCAAACTCAAGAATATTATTTCCATTTGTTTAGTAAAAAACAACCTGATTTAAACTGGGATAATCCAGCAGTTCGTAATGAAATATTTGATATGATGAATTGGTGGTTTGAAAAAGGAATTGATGGTTTTAGAGTAGATGCAATTACACATATAAAAAAATCATTCGAGGCTGGAGATTTATCCGTACCTGAAGGTAAAACATATGCACCGGCATTTGATGTTGATATGAATCAACCTGGCATTCAAACATGGTTACAGGAAATGAAAGATAAATCACTAAGTCAGTATAATATTATGACTGTAGGCGAAGCCAATGGTGTTAATCCAGATAATGCAGAGGATTGGGTAGGGGAAGATAAAGGCAAATTTAACATGATATTCCAATTCGAACATTTAGGTTTATGGAACACCGGTGACGTAAAATTTGATGTAAAATCATACAAAACTATATTAAATAGATGGCAAAAGAAACTAGAAAATGTAGGTTGGAATGCGTTATTTATAGAAAATCATGATCAACCTAGACGTGTATCTACATGGGGAGATGACAAAACGTATTGGTATGAATCTGCAACAAGCCATGCAATTGTTTATTTCTTACAACAAGGCACCCCATTTATTTATCAAGGACAGGAAATAGGTATGACAAATTATCCATTTGAAAGCATCGAGACTTTTAATGATGTCGCCGTAGTTAATGAATACAATATTGTAAAAGCGCAAAATGGTGATACGTCTGCATTATTAGAAAAACATAAAATGGAAAATAGAGATAATTCAAGAACGCCTATGCAATGGAACCAAAATAAAAATGCTGGATTTTCAGATCATCAACCGTGGTTCCCAGTAAATCCTAATTATCAACAAATCAATGTTGCTGAACAACAAGATAATCCAAATTCAATACTCAATTTTTATAAAGCAATGATTCAATTGAAAAAATCTGATGATGTCTACACATATGGTAAATTTGATCTTGTTGATACAACTAATGAACAAGTATTCGCATATACAAGAACATTAGATGATAAGCATATCTTAATTGTCGGTAATCTTACTGATCAAATAACATCTTTAAATATGCCTGATTATATGTCCAATCATAGCAATCATATTTTACTTCATAACTATAAAGACCGCGCTATTAACATGAATGCATTACGACCTTTTGAAGCATTTGTCCTTGATTTAACAAACAAATAAAAATAAACCGAGCCTACAAACGTCTCAGCTTAGCCAATAGATAGACCCACCACAATAATGAGTGGTGGGTCTATCTATTTATATTTTATCGGTCTGTTTCATCATAATCTAAGTATTGTTCTTGATCTACAGGCATCCATAATTGAATTTTACAAAATGGATCATCAAATGAGATATCAAATGGATATACTTCAACGTAAAGACTATTGTGTTCATAAGGTAAAGTCATTTGTAAGCTTGTTTCTATATAATACCATGCCTCATTCACAACATAGTCTAACTCACCTTGTAGATTAAATTTTGCATATTGCCTTTCTGGAAGATATCTACTTTCTAAATGAGACGGATACCTTTCACTAGGCACACCAACAAATATTTCCATACCTTCATCTAGCGGACAATTTACTACAAACAATTCATGTGGGCTAATATCATTGTAACGTTGTAGCTCCTTGATTTTTCCATCTTCCATTAAGTCCTCAAGAAAATCTGGTACCTTAAAAGGATTCTCTAAATGTTCTGAATCGATAAATTGTGCATAACCAACTAAAGCTATGCCCGCTGCATCCTCTAAACGATATGCATTGGGCGGTTTTTCTGTTGTTGTTAATTTAATATATAAACGTGGTTGCATCTTTAGCTCTTCACGTTTTGTGTTGACTTGAATAGGTGAAACCCCGTGAAAGTCACTAAAATCATTTGCAAAAGCATTTGTGTCACTGTAATGATATTTTTTAGCAATATCCATTAATCGACTAGATCCACTTATAATTTCATTCGCTGCTAATGTCATTCTACGAGACCTAGCATATTCTGTCGGAGATTGACCAACAATCATTTTAAACGATTGATCGAGGTGATATGGTGAAAGACCAACGTAATCACTGAGTGCTTGCAAATGAAAAGGCACTAATAAATGATCTTCTATATAAACAATTGCCTGTTGTATTTGCTTGATAACGTCCAAAACTTTCACTCCTAAACTAGATTTTCCATTCAAATAAAAAACCATAAACTATCTACTGATAGAGCACGAATCAAATTCACAACGAATCACTTTTCTCACGAAGTAACCCTCTATATTTATCAGCCGATGTATCAACTGAATAACACAAAAAACATATGATCCCGTGTTTTACTACTCTTAAAAAATGACTACATAATATAATATGTTTTTAACTGATTAAGTATATTCTACATCATTTTCATTCCGCTTACATCTTAAAAATATTAAATAGGGTAAAATGTAAATAAGTTATTTGGCATTCACTTTTTTTACTCAATAGCTTAAATCATAACATAAAAAATAGTTAACAAAAAAGCATCAACATTGTAAAGTTACAAATGTTGATGCTCGTATGATTAGCAATATATTATTTAATGAATATCGTCCCACCATTTGAAACCATCTCTACTTAATAATAAATCACTATCAAGCGGACCATTAGAACCTGACTCATAATTAGGAAACTCTGGTTCATTTTGATTCCATTCTTCTTGAATTGCATCTACAAACTTCCATGTCGATTTTAATTCTTCCCAATGTGTAAAGTTTGTAGCATCACCATTTAAGCAATCAAACAATAAGTTTTCATATGCATCGACTGTGTTCATTTTATCTTGTGCACTCATTGCATATGATAATTGAACAGGTTCTGTCTCTATGCCTTGTACATTTTTCTTAGCATTTAAGTGTAATGACACACCTTCATTAGGCTGAATATTGATTACAAGTAAGTTTGAGTCTAATTTTTTATCAGTTTCATAATACAAGTTCATTGGCACTTCTTTAAATTCAACAACAACTTGTATTGTTTTACTCTTCATACGTTTACCAGTTCTAATATAAAAAGGTACGCCTGCCCATCTAAAGTTATCGATCGTTAATTTACCTGCTACGAAAGTAGGGGTAGTAGAATTTTCAGCAACACGATCTTCATCTCTATATTTTGGTACTTTTTGACCTTGGATTACACCTTCATCATATTGACCACGGACAAAGTTCTGTCTCACTTCTTCTGGTTCTAATTTTCGTAATGATTTAAGCGCTTTTACTTTTTCTGCTCTAATATCTTCACTGTGTAAACTGATAGGCGCTTCCATAGCAAGTAGGGCAACCATTTGTAGCATATGGTTTTGTACCATATCTTTTAATGCACCACTTGATTCATAATAACCACCTCTATCTTCTACACCTAATACTTCAGAAGATGTTACTTGGATATTGGAAATATATTTGTTATTCCATAGTGGTTCGAACATTGCGTTAGCAAAACGTAGCACTTCGATATTTTGTACCATATCTTTACCTAAGTAATGATCAATACGATAAATTTCTTCTTCTTTAAATGAACGACGTAATTGTTCATTTAAATCTTCAGCAGAGGCTAAATCAGAGCCAAATGGTTTTTCGATGACTAAACGTTTGAAACCAGTCGTTTCTGTTAATCCAGATGATTTTAAATAATCAGAAATTACACCAAAGAATTTTGGCGCCATAGCTAAATAGAACAATCTATTACCATTTAAATTAAATTCAGTGTCTAGTTTATTACTAACTTCTAGTAATGATTGATAGCTTGCTTCGTCACTTACATCGTGTTTATGATAAAATACATGTTCCATAAATTTATCAAGATGCTTCGTGTCTTTAACATGTTCTTGAATAGATGATTTCACTTGACTACGAAAATCATCATTTGTTAACTCTCTTCGACCTATACCAATTATAGCAACTTGTTCATTTAAATTTTCTTGTTGATATAGATGGAACAATGATGGGAATAATTTTCTGTGACTTAAATCACCCGTTGCTCCGAATATTGTTATTAAGCATGGAATGTCTTTATTTTTAGTATTCAAGATCAAAACCTCAATTCTTTTTATAAATCTCTTTATATTATAGAACAATAATCTGTTTAGTTCATACCTTTTTGCTTGAGAGAAGAAAATTTTAATATATTTTTTATTCTTTTCTATGATAAAATGTGAACAAGAAGAGGAGGCATATGCATGGAAATCACATTTTTTGGTACGAGTGCTGGTCTACCAACAAAAGAACGAAATACACAAGCAATTGCATTAAACTTGGAACCATATTCTAATAATATCTGGCTATTTGATGTCGGTGAAGGTACACAACACCAAATATTGCATCATTCTATTAAATTAGGAAAGGTAGATCACATTTTTATAACGCATATGCATGGAGACCATATTTTTGGGTTACCAGGATTATTAACGAGTAGGTCGTTTCAAGGTGGTGAAGGTAAGCCACTAACACTCATTGGACCTAAAGGAATTAAAGCATATATAGAAACGACTTTACGTTTATCTGAATCTAAATTAAATTATCCAATTACATATATAGAAATCGAAAACCACTTATCCTATCAAAATAATGGTTTTAATGTAGAAGCGCATATGTTAAATCACGGTATACCTTCTTTCGGATATCGTATCGAAGCACCTTATACATCTGGAAAAATAGATGTATCGGCGCTTAAAGAAATTGGGTTAGAGCCTGGGCCTAAATATCAAGATGTAAAAAATAATGAAACATTTGAATATAATGGCATTATTTATAATTCCAAAGATTTTAAAGGGGATGCTGTGAAAGGACCTGTTATCGCTATATTTGGTGATACAATGCCGTGTCAAAATGAAGAAATCATCGCCGATCATGCTAATGTTATGGTTCATGAAAGTACTTATATAGAAGGTGATAAATCATTAGCAAACAATTATCATCATAGCCATATTGAGGATGTATTTACACTAATAGAAAATGCCCACGTAGATTATAGCTTGATTACACACATGAGTAATCGTTACACAATTGAAGAAGTTGAAACGATTAGTAAATCACTCAAATCACTTCCCACTACACCTCCATTTAAATTTGTGAAAGATTTTGATTCGTGGTCTTTTTAAAACTTGCTTATAATAATGAATATAGTGGAAATTAAAATCCCATATATAAAATACCCTTTAAAGTGAAATTTTTAGAACTTCTACTTTAAAGGGTGTTTATAATTTTATGAAAAAACATGTTTCTATTTATTATTGTTGTAAAATGTCAGTCCTTAATCTTCATCCTGGCTTGAAAGTTCAACGCTACGATCCACTGCAGCTCTCAAACAATCCTCAAAAACACTTTCTAAGTCATGTTGTGAAAGGGCATTTAATCCTGCTTGAGTAGTGCCACCTTTAGATGTGATGTTTTTTCTAAGTTGTTCCATGCTTAATTCAGAACGTTCAATCATTTTACTTGTTCCAATAATTAAGTTTCGAATCGATTCTTCGACTTGTGCTTTTTCCAAACCTAAGCGTGTACCAGCTGTAACATATTGCTCGAATACATGGTATAAAAATGCTGGACCACTTCCTGTAATGGCTGTCACTTGATGTAAATTATCCTCTGGAACCTCTATTGCTGAACCAAAGGCATTAATTAATTCATCGACTTCGTCTTTAGAATTTGGACCAAAATTACTTGAAAAACTAATTCCAGTAACTGAATGACCTACATGTGCATTGGTATTTGGCATAATACGTGCAATTGGATTGTCCGCTTCCAATTTTTCTCTTATATAACTAATGGGTAAACCAGCCATGATAGAGATAAATTTATTTTTGTCTGTTATAAATGGTTTAATTCTTTCTGCTAATGATTCGAAATCATAAGGTTTAGTTCCTAAAAATACATAATCTGCCGCTTTTAATAACGCTTCATCATCATAACTATAATTGACACCTAACTTTTCAGCATATTCTTTAAGTGCAACTTCATTAGAACGATTTGTTAAATAAATATCATTGGAATCTATAACTTTAGAATTAACGATACCTGTAAAAATTGCATGTGCCATATTACCAGCACCATAAAATACTAGTTTCATGTGAACATTTCACTTCCTCTGAGTTTTTATGTTTCATTTATGTATCTATAGTAACATAGTTTCACAATATGCCTAATATTTCCATAATAAATGGCATAACGTAATGACTTCATATATACTATCCATATATTAACAAAGGGTAGGGATACATATGATAGGTAGACATTATGTCTTAACAGGCGCATCAAGTGGATTAGGTAAATCTATCTTACACATTCTATTACAAAAACAGGTCTATGTGACTGCACTGGTACGTGACGTTAATAAGCTAAAGCCGCTTCAATTAAAATATGGCTCCTCACATTTAAAGATTATCCAATGTGATTTACAGTCCACATCGCAAATCGTCCAACTTAGCAACCATTTTAAAGGACAATCCATCGATGGTATCATCTATAGTTCTGGGTTAGGTTATTTCAAATCAATTAATCAACACACAATAGAAGAAATGCAAGAAACATATATGTTAAATGTAATTAGCTTTAATTCATTATTAACTACATTACAACCACATTTCAGTCGCATGCCTACAATCGTAGGCATTGGAAGTCAGTCTGCATTTTTGACACAAGCTTCTGCTGCCCATTACGGTGCTAGTAAAGCTGCATTTAATCAAGTACTAAATGCACTCCGTATTGAAAAACCCAATTACCATGTACTAACAGTTAATACAGGACCAATAGCAACACCATTCCATGAAAAAGCAGATCCTTCATTAACATATTCAAAAAAATATAAAAAAATCATGCTAAACTCCGATAAATTAGCACAACGTATTGTTAATGCGATAATCACTCAAAAAGAAGAAATTAATGCACCAAGTTGGTTGCATCATCTCTTACGTATCTATCAGTTAGCACCTCGATTTATTGAAAAGCACTTCACTTTTTTATTTAATAACAAATCTTAATCAATATGAGTGGTTATATAATATTAAAAGCGTATGAGTAAGATTAAATAGGATACAGTTTAGTTCACTTTCCTATCTAAAATAACTCATACGCTTTAATTGGTTAACTTATTTTAAATGTTGCGTGTATTCTAAATTTTTAACGCGATCACGTGCTGCTTTCAATTTTTCTAAGCTGATATCTTTAGACAGTTTATAATTTTCAACATTTTCATCCAGTTGATTCACACTACTTGCCCCTACAATGATTGAACCTAACGCATCATGAGAGGTTAAGTAATTAAATGTTAAACTGGATAGATTGCTTTCGATTTCTTTAATAGATGCAACAGTTTCGCCTAATTCAGGATATGTGTAATCAAAAATACCTTCTGAAAACTTACGATCTAAGGCTTGATTACTGTTAGAAGTTAACAATCCTTTAAAAACTGGACCACGAGCTAAAACTTTCACTTTTTTAGCATGTACATCATCTAATAACGCTTCCGGTCTATTATCTATTAAATTAAATTGAGACATGAGTGTTTCAATATCACTATGTTTTAAATAATAATCGATAACATTGGGTCTAATTGAAGAAATACCATATGCTCGGACGATGCCTTCTTGTTTCAATTCATCGAATGCAGCAATCGTTTCATCTAGAGGATCATCTATCGTTCCACCATGTAATTGATACAAGTCTAAATGGTCAAGTCCTAAGCGACTTAATGAACCTTTTACTGCTTCTTTAATGTAAGCTTTCGAAGGGTCCCAAAACGTAGAACCATCATCAGCTAAATGATTTCCTACTTTAGTACCAATGACGATGTCACTTCTATCTTGATATTTTTTAAGTGTTTTTCCTACAATATCTTCATTTACACCTTTATCATATATATCTGCTGTATCAAAGTAAGTAATACCATGTTCTATTGCACGTTCTATAATTGGTTCAGCTTGGTTAATATCTGTGCCTAAACTCATACAACCTAATCCTAATTCTGAGAGTTCAATACCACTTTTTAAAACATTTTTTTGCATGTCGTTTCTCCTTTCGATACACTCAAATCATAGGGATTAAAAATAATTTTACTAAATACGACTTATTAGTCATTTGAAATACTTATTTTAATTGCTCCCTATATACTAACGTATTTATCTTAACAGTAACTTAAATCAAATTAAAGGAACGTGATTAAAATGAATTTATATGAGAAAACAATACATAAAGAATCCATTTATAAAGGCGCAATTATTGATTTAGAAGTCCACGATGTTGAATTACCCGATGGCAACACATCTAAACGTGAATTAGTTTATCATAATGGGGCAGTCGCAGTTTGTCCGGTGACACCTGAAAACAAAGTCATCTTAGTAAAACAATTTCGTAAACCAGCTGAAAAGCCATTATTAGAAATTCCAGCAGGCAAATTAGAAAAAGGCGAAGCACGGCTTTCTGCAGCTAAGCGTGAATTAGAAGAAGAAACAGGTTATATAGCTGAAGAGTTAGAACTAATTACAGAAATGTACGGTTCTCCGGGTTTTTCAAATGAGAAAATTTCCATATATATGGCTAATAGTTTAAAAGTTGGAGAAATGCATCTCGATGATGATGAATTTATTGAATTAGTATATTACGATGTAGACGACATTAAAGATATGTTAAAAAATAAGTATTTCGAAGATGCTAAAACGATTATTGCATTACAACATTTACTCCTTAATTATAATGATTATAAATAAGAAGCAAGTTGACTTGCGTATTTTATCAATTACTGGTATTTTATATATAAATCATTATGTAAATTAAAATGATTATAATTATTAGTAGGGGAGTGAGGCTTCCGTGGAAGAACGTTTAAATCGCGTGAAGCAACAATTACAACAATCTTCATATAAATTGACACCTCAACGAGAAGCTACGTTGCGTGTTTTAATTGAAAATGAAAAAGATCATTTAAGTGCTGAAGATGTTTATTTAAAAGTGAAGGACAAAGCACCTGAAATAGGTCTAGCAACAGTATATCGTACGTTAGAGCTATTATCAGAATTAAAAGTTGTTGATAAAATTAATTTCGGAGATGGCGTCGCTCGTTTTGATTTACGTAAAGAAGGCGCAAAACATTTTCACCACCACCTTGTTTGTATGGAATGTGGCAAAGTAGAAGAAATTGAAGAAGACTTATTGCCACAAGTTGAAGAACGTGTCGAAAATGATTTTAATTTTAGAATTTCTGATCATCGTTTGACATTCCATGGTGTATGTTCTGATTGCCAGGCATTGGGTAAATAACTCAGCTACGTACACCATTTTAAAGATAGAGGTGGTATCTTGGATACGATTATTGAAGAATATTTGAAATTCATTCAATTAGAAAAAGGATTAAGCTCGAATACAATAGGAGCTTATCGGAGAGATTTAAAAAAATATAATACTTTTTTAGAGTTACAAAAGATTAGTCATATTGATTTTATTGATAGAGCATCCATTCAACAATGTCTGGGGTATTTACATGATAATGGCGCTTCTGCTAAATCGTTAGCACGGTTTATTTCAACAATTAGAAGTTTTCATCAATTTGCGTTGAGAGAAAAGTATGCTGCAAAAGATCCAACTGTACTTATCGAGACACCCAAATATGATCGCAAATTACCTGATGTATTAGAAATAAATGAAGTGTTAGCACTATTGGAAACGCCCAATTTGGCTAAAATAAATGGGTATCGAGATCGCACAATGCTAGAGTTATTATATGCGACAGGCATGCGTGTTTCTGAGCTCATCCAAATTGAGTTAGAAGATGTAAATTTAATTATGGGCTTTGTCAAAGTATTTGGAAAAGGTAATAAAGAGCGTATTGTACCTTTAGGTGACACAGTAATAGAATATTTAAAGACATACATAGAAACCATTCGTCCTCAATTGTTGAAGAAAACAGTGACGAATACCTTATTTCTAAATATGCATGGCAAACCTTTATCAAGACAAGCTATATGGAAAATGATTAAACAAAACGCTATCAAAGCTAATATCACAAAATCATTAACACCACATACATTGAGACATTCATTTGCCACGCATTTACTAGAAAATGGGGCAGATTTACGTGCAGTTCAAGAAATGTTAGGACATTCTGATATATCTACCACACAATTGTATACACATGTATCCAAATCACAAATTAGAAAAATGTATAATGAATTTCATCCACGTGCATAAACACAGACAAGTTGATTCGTTGAATACTCGCCTGTGTTTTTATATGCAAACAATTGGTTTAGTACTTTTATTTTCTTTCTTGTTGTTTTTGATATAATGCGTTTAAACGAGCCTCATTCACTTCTGTTCTATCTCTTTCTAAATGATGATTAACAATGTAACTATCTCTAATAACATATTCCGTCATGATATAGTTTGGATACGTTGTTAAAATTTTTTGTTGCATTTGTGAAGTGATTGGTAACTGTACTGGTGCAAATTTTTGACCATTTTCAATAGCATGTACTAATTCAGCAATCACTTTTTGGTATGCTTTGATATCAATACCTAGATTGATTTCTTCTTTGTAAGGTTCAATAACTTTTAATGCTTTTCTAAAAGATTTGATAGCACCTTTATCATTTTCTCTACGAAAGTGATAACATCCAGTTGCAAATAAAATTAAACTGACGACAGCGTCATCCTTACTGAAAGATTTATTTTCCTTCCAAGCTTCCTCTAAAATGTCGTGACATAAAAAGTAATGTTGATTCGTATGAAATTGAAAATAAAATTCCTTTAATGCATTTTCCATAAAAAATCGCTCCAAATTTAAATGTTTTCATTAAACATGCTATAATACTTTAGTGAATTACGCACTTAACTTGCGATATGAGGTAGATAAAATGTACGAAGTAAAACTAGATGCCTTTAATGGACCATTAGATTTATTATTGCATCTTATACAAAAAATTGAAATTGATATTTATGATATTCCTATGAAAGCATTAACTGAGCAGTATATGCAATATATACATACGATGAATCAATTAGAAATTAATATTGCTAGTGAATACTTAGTCATGGCTTCAGAATTATTGATGATAAAAAGTAAAATGCTTCTACCTCAAACGAATGAAGTGGAAGATTTAGATGATGATCCACGAGACGAATTGGTGGATCGTTTAATCGAATATCAAAATTATAAAGCCTACACTGAATTTTTAAATGAACGTAAAGTCGAACGTGCTTTATATTTTTCTAAACATCCAACGGATTTATCCCATTTAGAATCCAATGAAACATGGAGCCCAGATAATACAATTGATTTAACAGAATTAATCATTGCCTATCAAAAAGTAAAAAACAGAGTTGAGTTCCATACACCTAAAACAGTAGATATACGTAAAGAAACATTCACAATACAACAAGCAACTTCACAAGTCACTGATAAATTAAAGCAGCATGAGTCCTTTAACTTCTTTAGCTTATTTAATTTTACAGAACCGATAGAAATGGTAGTGACACATTTCTTAGCTATACTTGAAATGTCGAAATCCGGTATAGTAAATATTGAACAAGCAAAAAGTTTTGATGATATTAATATTTTAAGAGGAGTAAACTATGGCGTTGCAAGATAAAGGCATATTAGAAGCACTACTATACACAGCCGGAGACGAAGGTTTGGATCAACAGCAACTACTAGAAATTTTAGAAATTGAACCAACAACATTAACAGAATTAATTGAAGCGTATGATTCACCCGGTTTAACGATTCAACACTACGGTAATACTTATGTATTAACTACCAAGAAAGAAGCATCTGATTATATCGAACAATTAATTGAACAAAAATCAAAAATGAAATTATCACAAGCTGCAATGGAATCTTTATCCATCATTGCATATAATCAGCCCTTATCACGCAGTGATATTGAACTAATTAGAGGTATTAATTCAGACGGCGCTGTTAAAACATTAATCGCTCGCGGTTTAGTAGAAGCTAAAGAGCAAGCCGATTCTAGAAGTCATCAACTTTATACCACTGAACTATTTTTAAACGTATTTGGTATTGAACATTTAGACGATTTACCTACTACAGACGAAGAAGATGAAGAAATCGAAGCGTTCTTTAGTAACTTAGTTAATCAAAAAGGAGATAATCATGAATAAAGATACAGAAAGACTTCAAAAACGTATTGCCAACAGTGGCTATACTTCACGTAGAAAAGCAGAAACTTTAATTACTGAAGGCAAAGTAAAAGTGAATGGCACAGTTGAAACTGAATTAGGCACTAAAGTTAAACCTTCTGATAGCATCGAAGTAGAGGGTATCAAATTAGAACAAGAAGACAAATTATATATACTATTTTATAAACCTGCACAAGTCATCACCAGTGTTTCAGATGACAGAGGGCGTAAAGTTGTAACTGACTACTTTAAACAAATTAAAACAAGAATTTATCCAGTTGGCCGTTTAGATTATGATACATCTGGTTTATTATTACTGACAAATGACGGCGAATTCACTAATCTTATGACACATCCACGTTATAAAATAAAGAAAAAATATGTAGTAAAATTAAAAGGTTATCTCATGCGTGAAGAAGTGAAATCGCTTGAACAAGGTGTCCAACTAGAAGATGGTGTTACTCAACCTGCTATAATTAAAGTGAAAAATCAAGATAAAGATAAAAACACAACATTAGTTGAAATCACTATTACTGAAGGACGTAATCGACAAGTGCGTCGCATGTTTGAACATTTTGGACATCAAGTAACCAAATTGCAACGCATTGAATTTGGACCATTAAACTTGAAAGGTTTAAATGCTGGTGAAGGTAGAGTACTTACGCCACACGAAGTTAAAATGATACGCCAAATTGCAGAACACGGTAATTAATCTGAATTTAAATTATCAACTATGATAATTTTTTCACAAACTTTTTCTTCATAACCACTTTTAACCTTAAAGCTATGATATAATATGGTTGAATTAGAAAGTTAGTCGTGTGGGAGGTATATACGTATGTCAAACGAAATACTAATTGTAGACGATGAAGATCGTATTAGAAGATTATTGAAACTATATCTCGAAAGAGAATCTTTTGAAATACATGAAGCAAATGATGGAAATGAAGCATATAGAATGGCAATGGAACATGACTATGCTTGCATTTTATTAGATTTGATGCTACCTGAAATGGATGGCATTACCGTTGCGTCTAAATTAAGAGAGCATAAGGAAACACCCATTATCATGTTAACTGCTAAAGGTGAGGAAACAAATCGTGTAGAAGGATTTGAATCTGGTGCGGATGACTACATCGTAAAACCATTCTCTCCAAGAGAAGTGGTCCTACGTGTTAAAGCATTATTAAGACGTACACAAGTGGCAACTGCCGAACAAAGCGAACCACATGCACGTGATTTAATAGAATTTGATCACTTAGTGATTGATAACGATGCACACAGAGTGTTGGCAGATGGTAGTCAAGTGAATTTAACACCTAAAGAATATGAATTATTGATCTTCCTAGCAAAAACACCTAATAAAGTATTTGATAGAGAACAATTACTAAAAGAAGTATGGCATTATGAGTTCTATGGTGACTTACGAACTGTAGATACTCACGTTAAACGTTTAAGAGAGAAATTAAATCGTGTATCAGAGGACGCTGCACATATGATACAAACTGTATGGGGTGTTGGTTATAAATTTGAAATCAAATCAAATAATGAATCAACTCAATAGCGTCGTCATTAAACTGTGGTTAACTATTATTTTTATAGTGACTACAGTTTTAATTTTATTAAGTGCAGCGCTTATAACGTTTATACAATCTTATTTCACGCAAGAAACAGAAGACTCATTATTAAAAGATGCAAAACGAATTAGTCAACTTTTAGAAAGCGCAGATAATAGAGAAACTGCAATTCAACATAGTAGAAAAT
This sequence comes from Staphylococcus sp. LKG4-2, assembly GCF_050955665.1. Classification (NCBI taxonomy): domain Bacteria; kingdom Bacillati; phylum Bacillota; class Bacilli; order Caryophanales; family Staphylococcaceae; genus Staphylococcus; species Staphylococcus sp. LKG4-2. Next base: position 1,531,218 of record NZ_CP194532.1, read on the forward strand.
TAATCGAAGGACCAGTTGGACTTATCATAATGAATGATAAGCATATAGATAGACAGGATAAAGATAAAACGAAAAACAAAATGGTCAAAGAAATTAAAAAAAGCAATGATTACAATCAAGTATTTAATAATGGTAAACAAGTTTCTGAACATGTCACCTTAAATATGAATGGAAATCAACGAACTTATGTATTAATCGGTTATCCTACAAAAGCCATTTCATCAGCGGATAATCACACAAATAAGTTTAGTGGTGTATTCATTTATCAAGACCTAAAAACGATTGAAGACACAAACAATGTCATTACCGTTATCATTTTAATTATTGCGATTATCTTTTTAGCGATAACAACTATCTTTGCCTTCTTCTTATCTTCTAGAATTACAAAGCCTTTAAGAAATTTAAGAACACAAGCGTTAAAAGTATCTAAAGGTGATTATGCGCAAGTTGTCCCAGTCAATTCGCGAGATGAAATAGGGGAATTATCACGCGCATTTAATACAATGAGTTCCGAAATACAGCAACACATTGACGCGTTATCTTCATCTAAAAATATCCGCGATAGTCTAATCAATTCAATGGTAGAAGGCGTATTAGGTTTTAATGATAAAAAAGAAATTATCATTTCAAACAAAATGGCTAATACTACATTGCAAATGTTAGATGATTTTGCTTTAGAAAAACTTGATGAACAAAATGAACTTACATTTAAAAATAAAAAAACGCAATTTGAAGTTTATGAAATTAACACGCGCTATTTTGTAATTATTACAAGCTATATCGAACAAATTCAACCTGATGGTCGCAGTGGTATTGTAGCTATCATTCGTGATATGACTAATGAACATAATATGGACCAAATGAAAAAAGACTTTATTGCAAATGTATCACATGAATTACGCACGCCTATATCTTTACTGCAAGGGTATACAGAATCCATCGTTGATGGTATCGTCACCGAACCTGCAGAAATTCATGAGTCACTATCAATTGTGTTAGATGAAACAAAACGCTTGAACAGATTAGTGAATGAGTTATTAAATGTTGCTCGTATGGACGCAGAAGGATTAACTGTAAAAAAAGTTGTTCAACCCATTGATCATTTGCTTGATAAGGTGCAACAAAAGTATCAAAAACATGCTAAAGATTTAGGTTTAAATATGAATTTAAGTCCAAATACTCACAATCAGATGTGGTATTATGATTCTGATAGAATTGAACAAGTATTAACCAATCTTATAGACAATGCTTCAAGATATACTGAACCAGGTGACGAAATAAAGATTGAGTTTGGAGAAACGCAAACTGAAAACATCCTTTATATTAGTGACACTGGATCAGGCATAGCACCTGAACATTTACAACAAGTATTTGATAGATTCTATAAAGTAGACACTGCTCGTAAAAGAGGTAAACAAGGAACAGGATTAGGGTTGTTCATATGTCGCATGATTATACACGAGCATGGTGGTACTATAGATGTTAAAAGTACACTTGGTAAAGGGACTACATTTATCATCACTCTACCAAAACCTAAAACAAACTAATTTATCTTTAATAATTCTAATCTATTACAAATCCGTCACAAGCATGGTACTACTATGGCTTGTGGCGGATTATTTTCGTTGGTATCTTGAATTTAATTTAATTTAATTTTTAATCATTTTATCCCATGCGCAATACACACAATGGCTCGGCAATGAGTTATTTTAAGCAATTCTATTGTTTTTATCTGACTAATAAGCTATGATAAATTTATAAAATTTAAGAAATTCATCTTCGGGGTAGGGTGCAATTCCCAACCGGCAGTAAATAAAGCCTGCGACCCATTTTATTATATATAATAAAATGGCTGATCTAGTGAAAATCTAGAGCCGACAGTAAAGTCTGGATGGGAGAAGATGGAGGACATGATTTGTTGTGCAATTTATTCCTCCTATTCTATGTAAGATGAATGGAAGGAGACAATTAAATATGCATCAACAAACAAAAAGACTCATTACCATAAGTATGTTGAGTGCGGTGGCTTTCATTTTAATGTTTATAAAATTTCCAATACCATTTTTGCCACCTTATTTAACGTTAGATTTTGGTGATGTTCCCGCATTATTAGCAACATTTATTTTAGGGCCTGTAGCAGGTCTTATTGTAGAATTCATAAAAAATTTACTCAACTTTTTATTTAACATAGGTGATCCAGTTGGACCAGTTGCAAATTTTTTAGCAGCATCTAGCTTTTTATTAACAGCTTATTTTGTAACGAAATATAAAGATAAAATTAAGTCACAAATTGTTGGACTAAGTATTGCGACAGTAGTTATGACAATTGTATTAAGTATACTGAACTATTTCGTTTTACTCCCACTGTATGGCATGATTATGAATCTATCTGACGTTGTTGAAAATGTAAAAATCGTCATCGTATCTGGTGTGATTCCCTTTAACATCATTAAAGGTATTGTCATCTCTATCATATTTATTTTGTTATACAACAGACTAAAAAATGTCTTACCTAAATAAAATTAAATAAAAGAAAGATAGACAAAACGAGCCATGATATATTAATATCACGACTCGTTTTATCTATCGCTTTAAAAAAATAAAAAGTTAGCAAATGTCACAGTGATGACGTTACTAACATGGTTGTATATAAATACTATTTTGCAATAATAGCATTATTCAAATTTTAATGCATCGCCATCAAATGATTCCTCTTCAATTTTAATTGAATCCGTAGGACAACCATCTAATGCATCTTCCATATCTTCATATAGTTCTTCTGGCACTTCCGCAGTACCTTGATTATCATCTAGAATAACATATGCAATACCTTCGTCATCATAGTCATAAATATCAGGGGCAGCGGCACCACAAGCACCACATGCAATGCATGTATCCATATCTACAATTGTATATTTAGCCAATTTCTTCGCCTCCTTTGACAAAAATGCTACAATAATTACACAAATATTATTGTAATCACAGTTTATCGTTTTTTCAAATGTTTTCGATTTATAAGATGAGGGAGCGTCTATGTATAATATAATTCATTTTGCATACACAAATGCACATAATTACAAAACCGAAAAAAGTATATTTAATATTATCACAGGGAAAAAGTCTCATCAAACCTTTTTTGACGCCTGTAGTCAACAACTATTGTCATTGTATCATAGCTTACCTAATTTAAAATATCCGTCGTTTGAGCGATATTCTAATAATTTTAACATTGAAACAGCGCAATATCAAAGTATCATTAATCATCCTCGACACACATACGACAGTCTTGTGAACACGTTTAATGCAATTCAATTGTTAACTCAGACACTTTCCAATACTGGCCATGCTATTTATGAATTTGTACCGATCACACAACATCGTACTGTGCAAAAACAAGTTAAACAACTATATAAAAAAATAACAGATGAAGATTTAAAATCTCAATTCATCGAAGAACTTACAAACTTATTTCATACGTTATCAGAAAAAAACAATCATGTTTATCTCCATTACTATTTACAAGGTTTTGAAGAAAGCATGTACACTAGACAACAAGTAAGTTTAATTGAATCTGTATCTCAAGAACACTTATATGAATTGGAAATAAGAGATTTAGTTACTTTAATGTATGAAATAGAAGATGATTCACAATATCCTTTATTAAATCAACTTATTATATTACCTGCTTTATTACATAAGACAACATTAACTTATGAAGGTATAAAACAAGGCATGCATTTTGATAAATTAGCAGCTCAACAAAATGTTAAACAAAATACGATACAAGATCATATCTTAGAATTATTTATCAAAGGTTATTTAACAGATTATCCTTCATTTTTAATACATAAAACTTATGAACAATTTATTCCACATTACTTGTCAAACCGTAGTGAACGTTTAAGAAATTATAAAACTATATTTCCAGATCTTAGTTATTTTGAAATTAAATTAATCATTGTTGGCATTGAAAGAGGTGATTTGCATGCTTAATGAAGCGTTAAAAAAACACTTTGGTTTTGATACTTTTAAACCTGGACAAAAAGAAATCATAACGCATGTACTTGAAAAGAAAGATACATTAGGTATTTTACCAACTGGAAGTGGCAAAAGCCTATGCTATCAATTGCCAACATATATAAATCAACAACCAACACTAATCATCTCTCCATTAATCTCATTAATGGATGATCAAGTCATGCAACTTAAACTACATGGTGAGCATCATGTAGCTTGCATTCACTCAGGAATGGATGAACATGAAAGGGCTCAAAACATTAAACAATTGACGAAAAGTCGCTTTATTTTCTTAAGTCCTGAATTTCTACTACAACCTCATAACTTTAAATTAATAAAACATATAAATCTAGGAATCATCGTATTAGATGAGGCACACTGTCTCTCAGAATGGGGTTATGATTTCCGACCGCATTACGCCTTAGTTGGCAAAATCGTCAACCATTTTCATAACGCTACTGTATTAGCTTTAACAGCAACAGCACCATCCTATTTAACATTTGCTTTAAAGCAAATATTAAATAAATCTTTTCATATCGTAAAGACAACCATGAATAGAGATAATATTTCGTTATCGCATAAAAACTTTGCTGATGATGATGAGAAGTTGAAATGGTTACTACCTTCATTAGAACACGCTGGTCCAACAATTATCTATGTATCATCTAAAAAAATGTGTCTATTATTAGCGCAACAAATATACAACTATGGCTTTTTAACTGGTATTTATCATGGCGACTTATCTTATCAAGAGCGTCATACGGTACAACATCAATTTTTAAATAATGAAATCCCAATCATTGTTGCTACAAGTGCATTTGGTATGGGCATTAATAAAAAAGACATCCGAACAATTATCCATTTTCATTTATCTACAAGTCCTTCTAATTATATGCAAGAAATAGGTCGTGCTGGTCGTGACGGGGGACAAAGTCAAGCCATTAGTCTTTATCAACCAGATGATCGTTTTTTATTAGAAACACTATTATTTACCGATATGATAACGATGGAGGATGTTGAAATATTCGAACTCGGTCAATTTTTGCCTCCTGAAAAATCAGAAGTTCTACAAATACTTTATAGCTATTATACATATCAACAATTACGTAATATATTCGAGATTTCATACAAACGTAAACATTTAGGATATATGCGCATGTTAGGCTATAAGCATCTTGATCAATGTCGACGTGCTTATATGATAGAATTTTTTAATGAACAATTGAGCGAAAAACCAAATCAGTGCTGTGATAATGATTCTGAAATTAATGCAATAAATATATTAAATAGAAAAAAAGTTAAAAGAAAAATGGATTTTAATGAAAAAATACAAAATTTATTTAAATAATAGACAATTACTTTACTTCATATTTTCAATCAAGCTATAATACGGTGTATACACTTGTTTAATAGTAATTTTTCTTCAAAAAGTCATACATATTTACAATCTTTTAGGGTAAAACAGTATATACTTAAATAAAAAAAGGAAGGATGATGAATTTGTCTAACAACAATTTTAAAGATGATTTTGAAAAAAATCGTCAATCCATTGATCCAAAAGAACACCAAGAAAATACTCAAGACTCGGTTAACGATTCAGTTGACAATATAAAAGAGGAAGTGTCTGATAAATCAGATGAACAATTTCCTCCTAGAAATGCTCAACGCAGACAACGTCGAAGAGACACAGCAACAAATCAAAGAGAAGATGAGCAGTCTAACCAAGAACATCACAACGAAAATAATGAAGTTGGTGATCGTGATAATGGTTTACAACACGAAGACAATTCTTCAAGAGATTCAAATGCAGACAAAGAATCTAATGATCCTTCACAAAATAACAATTTGATTCACGAATCATCAAACAATCAGCAATCTGAAAATCGTCATGATATAAACAATGAAAAAGATCAATCTGACAAAGATAGCAATAATAAAAAAGGTGCTGCTATCGCCAGTAGTGGTGCTGCAGGCGTTGGTGCTTATGCTGCTAGTAAACATAACGATGCAGCTTCAAGTTCTAAAGACCATAACGATAAAGCGCATCAACAAAATCAAGATTGGGAACAATCCAATCAAACGAATGATTCGACAGAAACGCAAGATGAAAATACAAACAATCATGATTCTAAGAAAAAAGGTGCTGCTGTAGCAGGTGGCGCTGCCGCTGCTGGAGCTGGTGCTTATGCAGCTGGCAAGCATAAAGGCAAAAAAGATAAAAATGATAATGAACCAGAACAAAATGAATCCAAATCTGACGTTAAAAACGAAGAAAAACATGGTTCTAAGAAAAAAGGTGCTGCTGTAGCAGGCGGTGCAGCAGCTGCTGGTACTGGCGCTGCCGCTGCTTCACATTCTAAATCAAGTACTGGCAATGGTGGTAATGGTAACGGCGGCAACGGCGGAAATGGTAATAATGGTGACAATAACCATGATTCTGAAGATAACAACAAGAAAAAAGGTGGTTTACTTGGTAAACTCCTCCCAATTATAGCAGCTATTTTAATCTTAGCCGCTATAGGTATCTTTGGTGGTATGGCGTTAACAGGTAACAACGATGATAAAGGCAGCGACGATGACAAAAAAGTAGCTGACAACAAAGATAAAGATTCTGATAAAGCTAAAGATGCTGATTCTGATAAAGACAGTAAATCAGATAAAGATAAAGACAAAGCTAAAGATGATGACAATAATCAAGCTACAACAGATTCTGATAGTAGTGATAGCTCTGATAATGCCAATTCTGATTCTGACCAAGGTAACAACGATTCACAAGATCAAGCTAACAGCGATCAAAACCAAGGCACACAAGATGAACAAAATAGTCAAAACAATCAAGATCAACAAAGCGATCAATCACAACAAAATGGTCAAGCTAATAGAAATCAAAATGGTTCATCAGACCAGTCACAAAATGCATCAAACGATAGCAACCAACAAAATAATCAATCTTCAAATAGTAATTCTGGACAACGCACTCACGTTGTAAATGGACAAAATTTATATAGAATTGCGATCCAATACTATGGTGAAGGTACTCCAGAAAATGTAGAAAAAATCAGAGAAGCAAATAATATTCAAGGCAACGATATTCATAATGGTCAACGTCTTGTGATACCACAATAATTTTCTTTACTACTGATAATTTTTATGGATAACTATTAAATAGAGTAGCTATCAAATTATAGATAAACCCTGCGCACATATTTGCGTAGGGTTTATCTATGTTTATTTATCGAGTTAAATATTAAATAATATAATTTTCTTTCAAGCATAAACCTTATGAATTCAATTGTTATAAAGTTTTCAAATTCTTTCATTTGGAATTTTTAAAACTATTGGTATAATATATGGGTGGTAAAAGGAGGACGAATAAAGTATGCAAACAGTTGAAAGTATCATAATAGGTGGCGGTCCTTGTGGATTAAGTGCTGCCATTGAGCAAAAGAAAAAAGGAATAGATACATTAGTTATTGAAAAAGGTAATGTTGTAGACGCGATTTATAATTATCCTACACACCAAACATTCTTTTCTTCTAGTGACAAATTAAGTATTGGGGACATACCTTTTATAGTTGAAGAAAGCAAGCCGCATAGAAATCAAGCACTGGTTTATTATAGAGCTGTAGTTAAACACCATCAGTTACGAATCAATGCTTTCGAAGAAGTCCTCACTGTAAAAAAAATCAATAACCGTTTCACAATTACAACTACGAAAGATGTTTATCAATGTAGATTTCTCACTGTAGCAACAGGATACTATGGACATCACAATCAACTTGAAGTCGAAGGTGCAGAACTTTCAAAAGTAATGCATTATTTTAAAGAGGCGCATCCTTACTTCGATCAAAATGTTGTCATCATAGGCGGTAAAAACTCAGCAGTCGATGCTGCTTTAGAACTTGAAAAAGCAGGCGCAAATGTCACAGTTATTTATCGTGGCAATGAATATCCAAAAGCGATCAAACCATGGATACTTCCTAATTTCGAATCGCTTGTACGCCATGAAAAAATCGATATGGCATTTAATGCAAATGTCACTAAAATTACTGAGGATAGTGTTTTCTATGAACAGGGTGGCCAAACATTTGAGATAGCCAATGACTATGTGTTTGCCATGATTGGTTATCACCCAGATTACGAATTCTTACAATCTATCGGCATTGAAATTAATCAAAATGAATATGGTATTGCACCTGTATATAATAAAGAAACATATGAAACTAATGTTGAAAATTGCTATATAGCTGGTGTCATAGCTGCTGGTAATGATGCAAATACAATTTTTATTGAAAATGGCAAATACCATGGCGGTATTATTACACAAAGTATCTTATCAAAAAAACAAACACCTTTAGAATCTTAAATTCCTAAGATATAAAAAGCTGAGACAACTAAAAATTGTCTCAGCTTTTTATAATTCAAATAGTATACTTAATCATTTTAAAGTTGTGATTCAAAGTATCGTTTTAATTGTTTAAATGTTAAATCATTACTTAATCCAACTAGAAGTTTTAACCTAGCTTTAGGACCATTTAAACCATTTGAGAAAATAACACCTTTATCTGTTAAGGTTGCACCGCCACCTTCATAAGCATAAATTGGTCCTACAATACCGTTAAATGATCTAGATACTAAAATTATAGGTATGTTTTTATCTAAACATTTGTCTAGTCCTTCCAAACTTGTTGGTGGTAAATTACCTTGTCCAAGCGCTTCAATGATGATGCCATCAACATTATTATCACTATGAAACGTTAACACATCACTATTCATTCCCATATATGCCTTAACTAATGGAATATTTAAAGTATGGTCTATTTCATTTAAGATAAGATGCTCATATGGTTTATGGTGAAATTGAACGCTATTTTTAGTGACAACACCTAGTGGGCCATGATTAGGGCTTTGAAAAGTATTTGTATTTGATGTATGTGTTTTCGTAACGTTACGCGCAGTATGAATTTCATCATTAAACACTACCATGACACCCATATCTGAAGACTCGTCACTTGTTGCAACACGAATCGCAGATATGAAATTATATAAACCATCTGAACCTATTTCATTTGAAGAACGCATAGCACCAGTAATCGTAATAGGTTTTGAAATATCTGTTGTTAAATCCAGTAAATAAGCTGTTTCTTCTAGCGTATCTGTACCGTGAGTAATAACAAATCCATCATAAGATTCATTTTTAGTTGCTTCCTCAATAATTTCTTTCAACTTTTCCACATATTCAATATTCATATGCGGTGAAGGTACATTGAACGGTGTTATTTCTGTCACATTTGCATATTGCGCAATCACATCTTGATGATTAGATATAGGATTATCTTTATTTGTCACCACTTTGTTAGCTTCATCTTGTGACATGCTTATCGTTCCACCGGTATGTATAACAAGAACATTTTTCATGCTAGCATTCCTCCTATTTATAATATACATATTTATGATAAAATATTATTCATAAAACAACAAGGAAGGGTTACAAAAATGAAATTATTAAATATCGCACTAGATGGACCTGCTGCGGCTGGAAAAAGTACCATCGCTAAATTATTAGCAGCTAAATTATCTATGATTTATGTAGATACAGGCGCAATGTACCGCGCAATAACTTACAAATACTTACAACAAAACAAACCTGAAGATTTTGATCAACTTATAGAAACTACTGAATTGTCTTTAACTTATGATAAAGACAAAGGTCAAAGAGTTATTTTAGATAATCAAGATGTCACTGACTATTTAAGAGAAAACGATGTAACCAATCATGTTTCTTATGTTGCATCTAAAGAAGCGGTTAGAACATTTTCTGTAAACAAACAACAAGAATTAGCAGCTAAAAAAGGCATCGTAATGGATGGAAGAGATATTGGTACCGTTGTATTACCAGATGCAGATTTGAAAGTATATATGATTGCTTCAGTTGAAGAACGTGCAGTTCGAAGACAAAAAGATAATGAAGAACGCGGTATTGTTTCCAATGTTGAACAACTTAAGCAAGAAATTGCTGATCGAGATCAATATGATATGAACCGTGACATATCACCTTTGAAAAAAGCAGATGATGCGATTACAGTTGATACAACAGGAAAGAGCATAGAAATTGTTACACAAGAAATATTAGCACTTGTTCATAAAATTAGTTAATCTCAAATAATAGCTAGATATATAAAGCCCTTTCTTTCCAAATTGTGTAAAAAGGTTATATAATACAATTATCGGGTATAAAACTTACATGAATTTTTATACTAATACGAGCTGCATATAAAGTGAAATTGTAAAAAATAGGTAAAGTTATTTAAAATTTAGTTAGCTAAATGACCCTATTTTACAGCATTTTAACAATTAATATTTGAATTCCTTAATTAAAGTGGAATTTCTTGACAATTTTGTCAGATTATAAGATGTTATAAATATGTAGTGTAATAAGGAGGCAGACAAGATGACTGAAGAGTTTAACGAATCAATGATTAATGACATTAAAGAAGGGGATAAAGTTACAGGCGAAGTTCAAGAAATTGAAGAAAAGCAAGTAATTGTTGCTGTTAATGGTGCAAAATTTAACGGTATTATCCCAATAAGTCAACTTTCAACACATCATATTGATAATCTTAGTGATGCTGTCAAAGTTGGTGATGAAATTGGTGCATATGTTACTAAAGTAGAATATGACGAAGAGAATGAAACGGGTGCTTACATCCTTTCGAAACGTCAACTTGAAACTGAAAAATCATATGAATTTTTACAAGAACAACTAGACAATAACCAAACAATTGAAGCTAAAGTCACTGAAGTTGTTAAAGGTGGTTTAGTGGTTGATGTTGGTCAAAGAGGATTTGTTCCGGCTTCATTAATTTCTACAGATTTCATTGAAGATTTCTCTGATTTTGAAGGTCAAGTTCTTAAATTAAAAGTAGAAGAATTAGACCCTGCAAATAATCGTGTCATTCTTAGTCGTAAAGCAGTAGAGGCATTGGAAAATGCAGAGAAAAAAGATGAATTATTGGAATCACTTAATGAAGGTGACGTTATAGAAGGTAAAGTCGCTCGACTTACAAACTTTGGTGCATTCGTAGATATAGGTGGCGTTGATGGACTTGTTCACGTTTCTGAATTATCACATGAACATGTAAAATCTCCTGAAGATGTGGTTTCAATTGGTGAAACGGTAAATGTGAAAATTAAATCTGTAGACAAAGATTCTGAACGCATTTCTTTATCTATTAAAGATACGTTACCTAGCCCATTTGAATCAATTAAAGGTGAATTCAACGAAGGCGATGTAATCGAAGGCACTGTCGTAAGATTAGCTAACTTTGGTGCATTTGTAGAAATTAAACCTGGTGTACAAGGTTTAGTGCATATTTCTGAAATTAGTCATTCACATATTGGTTCTCCAAGTGAAGCGTTAGAACCTGGCCAAGTCGTAAGTGTCAAAGTGCTTGGTGTAGATGTAGAGAATGAGCGTATTTCGTTATCTATAAAAGCTACCTTACCAAATGAAAATGTTATCGAAAGTGATAGTGAAACAACACAATCCTATTTAGATAATGGTTCTGATGACGAAGATAATCCAACATTGGGTGATGTATTCGGTGATAAATTAAAAGACTTTAAGTTTTAATACAAAGTATGATGCCAATTTTAAATCTTGTCCTAATGATAACTAGGGCAAGATTTCTTTTTTTGCCATAAAATTACAATGTAATAACTATAACAGTCATATTGTTTTAATATTTCTTTTTATTTATCTAACCCGTATGATAGAATTATAGAGATTAAAAAAGAGAGGAAGTTAGTTATGACTAAACCTATAGTAGCAATTGTTGGTAGGCCAAACGTTGGTAAATCGACAATTTTTAATAGAGTCGTAGGCGAGCGTGTATCGATTGTAGAAGATACGCCAGGAGTGACTCGTGATAGAATTTATTCATCAGGTGAATGGTTAACGCACGATTTTAATATCATTGACACGGGTGGTATTGAAATTGGAGATGCACCATTTCAAACTCAAATAAGAGCTCAAGCAGAAGTTGCAATTGATGAAGCTGATGTTATCATTTTCATGGTTAATGTAAGAGAAGGCTTAACTCAAAGTGATGAAATGGTTGCACAAATGTTATATAAATCAAAAAAACCTGTCGTGTTAGCCGTTAATAAAGTCGATAATCCAGAAATGAGAAATGAAATTTATGATTTTTATTCTCTTGGCTTTGGAGATCCATACCCAATATCCGGTTCACATGGACTTGGTCTAGGTGATTTATTAGATGCAGTTGTTAAACATTTTAAAGAAGAAGAACCTGATCCATATGATGACGATACAATTAGATTATCAATTATAGGGCGTCCAAATGTGGGCAAATCAAGTTTAGTGAATGCTATCTTAGGTGAAGACCGCGTCATTGTTTCCAATGTAGCAGGCACAACACGTGATGCTGTAGATACTGAATATAGCTATGATGATCAAGACTATGTATTAATTGATACTGCCGGCATGCGTAAAAAGGGTAAAGTATATGAAAATACTGAAAAATACTCCGTTTTACGTGCACTAAAAGCAATAGAAAGATCGAACGTCATACTTATTGTCATAGATGCTGAACAAGGTATCATAGAACAAGACAAACGTGTTGCAGGATATGCGCATGAAGAAGGAAAAGCCATCGTTATCGTAGTTAATAAATGGGACACGGTAGATAAGGAAACAAATACAATGAAAAAATTCAAGGATGAAGTACGTAAAGAGTTTCAATTCTTGGACTATGCAGAAATAGCATTTGTTTCAGCTAAAGAAAAACAACGTCTTAGAACGTTATTCCCATATATTAAAGAAGCCAGTGAGAATCATAAAAAACGTGTTCAAAGTTCTACACTTAATGAAGTTGTTACTGATGCTATATCAATGAACCCGACACCTACAGACAAAGGACGTCGTTTAAACGTATTTTATGCTACACAAGTTGCAATTGAACCACCAACATTTATCGTTTTTGTCAACGATGTAGAATTGATGCATTTTTCTTATAAACGTTATTTAGAGAATCAAATCAGGGCTGCATTTGGATTTGAAGGTACACCAGTGCATATTATAGCAAGAAAGAGAAATTAATCATCGGAGGGGATAGCATGTCTAAAGTTACCGTTTTTGGTACTGGAAGTTTCGGTACAGCATTAGCAAATGTCTTAGCCGAAAATGGACATCAAGTATTGATGTGGGGGAAAAACGAAACCACAATAAATGAAATTAATGAACAACACATTAATAGTAAATATTTAAAAACCGCTGAGTTAAATGAAGATATTGAAGCAACACTTGATATTGAAACCGCTGTTGCTTTTGCTGATATTTATTTAATGGCACTACCTACCAAAGCGATGAGAGAAGTAGCTCAAACAATTGATTCGTTATTATCTAGTAAGAAAACGTTTATACACGTTGCTAAAGGTATTGAAAATGATACTTATAAACGCGTATCTGAAATGTTAGAAGATTCTATTTCACCTAAACATAATGCAGGAATTGGCGTACTATCAGGACCAAGTCATGCCGAAGAGGTAGTCATTAAACAACCTACAACAGTAGCAGCTTCTTCAAAATCAGAATCTGTACGACAACTAACACAAGATTTATTTATGAATGATTATTTACGTGTTTACACAAATGAAGATCTCGTAGGTGTTGAACTCGGAGGCGCTCTAAAAAATATCATCGCTGTTGCAAGCGGTGTAATTTCAGGAATGGGCTTCGGAGATAATGCTAAAGCGGCATTGATGACTAGAGGTTTGGCTGAAATTAGTCGTTTAGGCGAAAAATTAGGTGCAAATCCTATTACTTTTCTTGGTTTAGGTGGTATTGGCGATTTAATTGTGACATGTACTTCAACACATTCCAGAAACTATACATTAGGCTATAAATTAGGTGAAGGAAAATCACTTGATACTGCTTTAAATGAAATGAATATGGTTGTGGAAGGTGTATATACTACAAAATCAGTTTACCATTTATCAAAAGAAGTCAATGTTGATATGCCAATAACAACCGCTCTATACAAAGTATTATTCGAAAATAGACCCGTAGATGAAAGCGTTAAAGATTTGATGGGACGAGGAAAGAAAGCAGAATAACAGAGTATAATTACACTTTTCATAAAATATATAACAATTTGCTATCAAAATCCTATTATTTCAACGTTTTTTGCGCATAAATCATTGCAGTAGCAGTAATCGTTGTGTTAAAGTCATACCATAATGATATTAAGTATCATTATAAACCCTAGGGGAGGTGAATTCATAATGAACAAGACAGATTTAATCAATGCTGTAGCAGAGCAAGCTGATTTAACTAAAAAAGAAGCTGGTTTAGCTGTAGATGCAGTATTCGAATCAATTCAATCATCACTTTCTAAAGGTGAAAAAGTACAATTAATTGGATTCGGTAACTTTGAAGTACGCGAACGCGCTGCTCGTAAAGGCCGTAACCCTCAAACTGGTAAAGAAATTGATATCCCTGCAAGCAAAGTTCCAGCATTCAAAGCTGGTAAAGCTTTAAAAGACGCAGTAAAATAATTCTTTACTAAAAGTGAAGCCCTTTTTAAGGGGCTTTTTCTTTTTTTATTAATCTTTTAATTAAATACTTATCAATATAAACAAAAACTTTATGATATCATTTGTGTTAACTACAAACTATATATTCACAATGATTTAAGATACAATGAAACTAAAATTAATACATACGATGAAATAAATCACAGTTCAGACTAAGACAAGCACATTCGTTTTAGTCTGAATTATAATGTGAACAACTGGTGATTGGATTAAAACAGCTTTAAATCAGTCATTTCAAGCACTAGCCATTCTTTCCAAATTGAGAAGACGAAACTTTTTTAGCAAAATGATATAAGTAGTTCTTACGCTTTTTTTATATATAATGCACGATTATTGTTAACTATGGTTTTCGTTGATTTTATTTTTCTCTATATAATGTTAATATGTATATGGATAATAACGTGAGGTGTGAACATGGAAACGACATTAAACATATTAGAAACACAAATTACACAGCGACTTCGCGGTGTAAATCATTATGAATCAATCTATATAAATAAAACGTTGGCACAAATTCTTGATTCTTATGATATACCACAAGAAGCTAAATTAGCTTGCCTCACAATAGATACAGCAATGCGTCACTTAGACGAAGTTTCTACAACTTTATCGTCTAAAAAATCTATTTTAATAGGTGACTTGTTAAGTGCACATTTTTATACATTATTAGCAAATTTAAATGATCCAACTTATCAAAAAGAAATTAGTACAGCCATTGTAGAAGTAAATGAAATGAAATCTTCTATTCACCACGAAGCAATAGATATTAACGCTATTGGAGCATATATATTAAAAATAGAAAATACATTTCCACTAATTACAATAAAACGATTTATTCCAAATGCTGATACTTCTTTTATCAACGATAAATTAATAGCAAATTTAAGTGAAAATCATCCTTCATATTTAAGTAATTATTCTAAAGAAACGTTAGAATCATTTTTAGACCAACTAAAAACTGAAATTCATCAAAAAAGAGGTAATTAATATGGCAGATAATAAAGCAAAAAAAGAACAAGTACATGATGTTTTCCAAAATATTTCTGGTAAATACGATCGACTGAATAACATCATAAGTTTCGAGCAACATAAAACATGGAGAAAGCGCGTAATGAAAGAAATGAATGTGAAGTCTGGATCTAAAGCATTAGATGTTTGTTGTGGAACAGCAGATTGGACAATCTCTTTAAGTAAAGCTGTAGGTCACACTGGAGAGGTCATCGGTGTAGATTTCAGTGAAAACATGTTAGAAGTTGGAAAACGCAAGACCAAAGATATGCATAATATTCAACTTGTTCATGGTGACGCAATGAATTTGCCATTTGAAGATAACGAATTTGATTATGTAACAATCGGTTTTGGTTTAAGAAATGTGCCTGATTATTTAGCAACATTGAAAGAATTAAATCGTGTACTTAAACCAGGTGGTATGATTGTTTGTCTTGAAACAAGTCAACCTACAACGCCAGTATTTAAACAATGTTACAAACTTTATTTTAAATTTGTGATGCCAATTTTTGGTAAAATTTTTGCAAAATCTAAAGATGAATATGAATGGTTACAACAATCAACATTTAATTTTCCAGATAAAGAAAAACTGAAAAGACTATTTAATCAAGCAGGTTTTAGTAATGTTAAAGTCCGTAGCTTTACAGGTGGCGTTGCAGCAATGCACCTTGGCTATAAATAAAAATGAATCAACCAAAGGTGATTAGCGTGTCAAAGTTAAATATAAATAGTGAAATTAAAAAAATAGAAAAACGATTAGAACAGTCAATTAAAAGTCACGATAAAGTACTCGAGGCTGCTTCACATCATTTATTTTCTTCTGGTGGTAAACGCGTTAGACCAGCTTTTGTAATTTTAAGTAGCCAATTCGGCAAAGAAATGAATGAAGATGTTTATCGTGTCGCAGTTACGCTTGAATTAATTCACATGGCTACTTTAGTCCATGATGATGTTATAGATAAAAGCGACAAACGTAGAGGCAGTTTGACGATTTCAAAAAAATGGGATCAAAACACAGCCATACTCACTGGTAATTTCTTACTCGCTCGTGGACTTGAACATATATCCAATATTGAAGCTAATCGTGTACACGCTGTTATTTCTCGCGCCATTGTAGAAGTATGCATGGGAGAACTATATCAGTTTCAGGATCAATTCAATGGACATCAGACAATAACAAACTACTTACGTCGAATTAATCGTAAAACAGCATTGCTCATTCAATTGTCTACAGAAGTAGGTGCAATCACCTCTGGAGCTGACGCAAAAACTGTACATAATCTAAAAATGATTGGCCACTATATAGGTATGAGTTTCCAAATTGTAGATGATATATTAGATTTTACTAGTACTGAGAAAAAACTAGGCAAACCAGTTGGAAGTGACTTGATGAATGGTCATTTAACTTTGCCTGTGCTTTTCGAAATGAGAAAAAATGAAACATTTAAACAACAAATCCAGCAATTAAATTCAGAAACGGATCATGAAACATTCGTTAAACTAATTGATCAAATTAGAAACTCTAATGTCATTGCGCAATCTCAAGCTGTAAGCGACAAATATCTTAATAAGGCTTTACATTTAATTGATGAATTAGATAACGAAGATTCAAAATCATTATTTAAAAAGTTAATTAAAAAAGTTGGTAAAAGAAATGTGTAACTTATGTGAAAAACATTGAAGGCGCTTTAATAACCTGTTAATATATGAATGTGATTCAAAACATATTTTTATTTTTAATACATATTTGTGTACATTAATTTATTAATCGTACACTGATACATAACAAACAGGGGGCAGCACACACAATGGAAAGAACATTTTTAATGATTAAACCAGATGCAGTACAAAGAAATTTGATAGGGGAAATTATTTCTCGCATTGAAAGGAAAGGTCTCAAATTAGTTGGTGGTAAATTTATGACTGTACCACAATCACTAGCTGAAGAGCATTATGCTGAACATACTGACAAACCGTTCTATAAACATTTAATTAGTTTTATAACATCTGCACCAGTATTTGCGATGGTTGTTGAAGGTGAAGATGCAGTACATGTAGCTCGTCATATTATAGGTAAAACAAACCCATCAGAAGCTACGCCAGGTACAATTAGAGGAGACCTTGGTTTAACAGTAGGAAGAAATATTATACATGGCTCAGATTCAGTTGAGTCAGCAAATAAAGAGATTAATCTTTGGTTTAAGGCTGATGAGTTAAGTGAGTACTCAGAGTCTAGAGAATCTTGGTTATACGAATAATCATTAAAAATTGTAAATACCAATAATTAAACTGATTAGATCATTGTATCTAATCAGTTTTTTATATGTACAAAACAAATTTTCCACTCGTTTTACATGACTATAGTAATCAAGTACAGGATTTAATATAATTTAAATAACTCAAGTGTTACACTTGTAAAATAATAATATTAGAAGTCATTTTTATGAATATTCAGCAATTATTAATTTTCCTATTAATTTGAACTATTGAATATGATAAGATATAGAACATATATTAATTTAAAGTACTAAAGAACGGAGTGGGCAAAGTATGAGATATTTAACTTCTGGTGAGTCACATGGACCTCAACTAACGGTGATTATTGAAGGCGTGCCAGCTAATTTAGAAATTAATGTAGCTGATATAAATGAAGAAATGTTTAAAAGACAAGGTGGATATGGGCGTGGTCGCCGTATGCAAATTGAAAAAGATGCTGTTGAGATTGTTTCAGGTGTGAGAAATGGTTATACACTTGGAAGCCCAATTACACTGATTGTTACAAATGATGACTTCACACATTGGAAAAAAATAATGGGCGCAGACCCAATTAGCGAGGAAGATCAAGATAATATGAAACGTGTTATCACTAAACCTCGTCCTGGTCATGCAGATTTAATCGGTGGGATGAAATACAATCACAGAGATTTAAGAAATGTATTAGAACGCTCATCTGCACGTGAAACAGCAGCACGTGTTGCTGTAGGTGCCGTTTCAAAAATACTTTTAAAACAATTAGATATTAACTTTTATAGTAGAGTAGTAGAAATTGGTGGAGTTAAAGATGATTTAGAATATGACTTAGATACAATCAAATCAAATATCGATAAAAATGATGTGCGTGTCGTTAATGATGAAATCGCGCAAACGATGCGAGATAAAATCGATGCTGCTAAAAAAGCTGGTGATACAATCGGTGGCGTTGTACAAACAATCATTGAAGGTGTACCGGTTGGAATTGGTAGCTATGTACATTATGATCGTAAACTAGACGGTCGAATTGCACAGGGTGTTGTAAGCATCAATGCGTTTAAAGGCGTTAGTTTTGGTGAAGGGTTTAAAGCAGCTGAAAAACCTGGAAGTGAAATTCAAGATGAGATATTATACGATACAACAAATGGGTATTATAGAGGCTCAAACCATTTAGGCGGCTTTGAAGGCGGCATGTCTAATGGAATGCCAATCGTTGTTAATGGTGTAATGAAACCTATTCCGACACTATACAAACCATTAAATTCAGTAGATATTAATACTAAAGAATCATTTAAAGCATCTATTGAGCGTTCTGATAGTTGTGCTGTACCTGCAGCCAGTGTTGTTGTTGAAAACGTAGTCGCATTTGAATTAGCAAAAGCATTGCTCGAAGAATTTCAATGTAATCATATTGAACAGCTTCAATCACAAATCAAAGAACGTCGTTTATTAAATATAGAATACTAAAATGTAACTAAAAAATTAACAGATTATTGAGGTGATTACATGAAACTAGAAACAACTTATAAATCTAATAATTATCCTATCATTGTAGAACACCAAGCAATAGACCATTTACATCAGTTTATCAAAGACTATGAAGATGTCGTACTTGTTGTCGATGAACATGTAAACCATGATTGGCACGAATTGTTAGATTTTATCACTTCTGAAAATAATGCGCATAAATTGATCATTCCTTCAGGAGAAACGACAAAAACCTTATCATTTTATGAAAAGACCATCGAATCATTATTAGCTAAACAATTAACGCGTGATACATGTCTCATTGCGATCGGTGGTGGTGCTACTGGTGATTTCACAGGTTTTCTTGCTGCGACTTTATTAAGAGGTGTTGATTTCATTCAAGTTCCAACAACTATTTTGGCACATGATTCAAGTGTGGGTGGCAAGGTAGGGATTAATTCTAAACATGGTAAAAATCTAATAGGCGCTTTTTATAGACCTAAAGCTGTTATTTATGACCTGAATTTTTTAGAAACATTACCTTACACTGAGATATTAAGTGGTTATGCAGAAGTTTATAAACATGCCTTACTAAACGATATAACGTCTGTAAATAATATTGAAGCACAGTATCCAAATGAACAAGCACTTGCTTCGTTAAAGGATATTGAATATTTTCTATATAAAGGTATAGAAACAAAGCTAAATATTATTGTTCAAGATGAAAAAGAATCTAATGTACGTAAATATCTAAATTTGGGGCATACTTTTGGACATGCTGTTGAGTATCAATTTAAAATCCCACATGGTCACGCCGTCATGATAGGTATAATTTATCAATTTATAGTTTCTAATATCATATTAAATACACATTATGATATTTCACATTATATTCAGTATTTAAAATCACTAAACTATCCGTTAGAAGTCATCCAATCATTTGAATTTAATTCATTGTATGGATTAATGTTAAAAGATAAAAAAAATGATCAACAAGGTGTGCAAATGGTGCTTTTAAATGCTATTGGGGATCCTCAAGTCAAACACGTAGATAAAGCCACACTTTCACAAGCTTTTGAAATATTCACAACACATTTTGAAAAGTAGGTGCCTAAAAATTGTCAAATAGTAAATTAGTAAAAATTAACGGACCACTTGTTGGGGAAATCGAAGTACCTGGCGATAAATCAATGACACATAGAGCGATTATGTTAGGTTCGCTTGCAACTGGAAAATCAACCATTTATAAGCCGCTTCTAGGTGAAGATTGTCTTCGTACAGTCGAAATATTTAAACTTCTAGGCGTTCAAATTGAAGTCAATGAAGATAAAATCGAAATTGATTCACCTGGCTATAAGTATTTCAAAACACCACACCAAGTGTTATATACTGGGAATTCTGGTACAACGACGCGTTTAGTCGCCGGATTATTATGCGGACTCGGCATAGAAACAGTCTTATCTGGGGACGAATCTATTGGTAAACGCCCAATGGATAGAATTATGAAACCATTAAGATACATGAATGCAAATATTACTGGAATTAATGATAATTATACGCCACTGATTATTAAACCTGCTTCTATCAGCGGTATTACTTATGAAATGGAAGTAGCCAGCGCACAAGTTAAAAGTGCAATTCTTTTTGCAAGTCTTTTTGCTAATGAACCAACGAAAATTAAAGAATTTGATACAACACGAAATCATACAGAAACGATGTTTGAACATTTCAATATACCTATTGCTGTAAATAATGACATTATTGAAATGCCAAGTCTTGGTATCGAACATATTAAACCTGCTGATTTTCACGTACCAGGTGACATATCGTCCGCAGCATACTTTATTGTTGCTGGCTTGATTACGCCGGGCAGTGATATTACAATTCACAATGTTGGCATTAACCCTACACGTTCAGGTATCATAGATATCGTGACACAAATGGAAGGGAATATCACATTGTTTAATCAAACAGATAATCCAGAACCAACAGCATCAATTCGCGTGCAATATTCACCTAATATGAAACCTATTCATATTGATGGTGACCTTGTACCTAGAGCGATTGATGAGATTCCAATTGTAGCCTTACTTTGTACGCAAGCGAATGGTACAAGTATTGTAAAAGAAGCGGAAGAACTTAAAGTTAAAGAAACAAACCGCATTGATACGACCGCAAATATGCTTAATTTGTTAGGGTTTACATTGCAACCAACGAATGATGGTTTAATCATCCACCCATCTGCATTTGAACAAACGGCGACAGTTAACAGTTTCACTGATCATCGTATTGGAATGATGTTAGCCATCGCGTCATTGTTATCAAATGAAGCACTACCAATCGAGCAATTTGATGCTGTCAATGTTTCTTTCCCAGGTTTCTTACCAAAGTTAAAACAATTAGAAAAAGAGGGATAATAGTATGGAAGATATCTACAAACTCATAGACGATATCAACTTACAAAAATTAGATAACCTAGATACACGGGTAAATGATGCATTAAGTTCCCCTAAAGACGATGCATTATTTATTCTTGGTGAAACGTTATATAATTATGGTTTAATGCCTCAGGGCTTAGAAGTGTTCCGTACGCTTTACCACAAATATCCTGATGAAAGTGAACTATTAATCTATTTCATCGAAGGGTTAATGTCTGAGAACCATACTGATGAAGCCTTAGAGTATTTAAGTGAAGTGGAAATGTCCACTGAAAGATTAATGTTAGAAGCTGATTTATATCAACAATTAAATATGCTTGAAGTTGCAATTAGTAAACTTGATGAAGCAATTGACATTGAACCAAATGATCCAATTATTCATTATGCATTAGCAGAATTATTATACTATGACGGACAGTATTTAAGAGCTACGTCTGAATACGAAACTGTCCTTGAAACAGGCGAATATGAAGTAAATGGCGTGAATTTATTTTCACGTCTAGCTGACTGTAGTTTGCAAAGTGGGAATTATAGCGATGCTATCAAAATGTTTGATGAAATTAGTGAAGACGAGATGGACTCTGAAGACTATTTTAAAAAAGCAATTGCTTATGAAAAAAATGATCTTACGCAAGAGGCAATTAATTTAGTACAGACTTTATTATCTAAAGATCCTGATTTCTTACAAGCTTATTTTTATTTACAACAATTATATGAAAATGAACACAACCATGCAGATGCAATTGAAATTGGTAAAGAAGGTTTGCGCTTAACACAATTTTATAAAGAATTAATGGTCTCTACAGGAACAATTCAAATAGAGCATGGCGATGCAAATGAAGGTGTCCAATTGCTTATTCAAGCATTAGAAGTAGATAATGCATACCAAGAACCTTTACTAATATTAAGTGATTTATATAGACAAGAAGAAGATTACGAATCACTCATAGGATTACTACAATATGTTGACGAAGAAGACTTGGATCCTGTCTTTATGTGGCATCTTGCCTATGCACTTGGCCAAGAAGAACGAGATAAAGAAGCGCAACACTTTTTCGAATTAGCGTATACGACGTTACAAACACAATCAGCATTTTTAAGTGATTACTATTATTATTTGATTGAAATTGGCCAAATTAAACAAGCCAAAATGATTTTAGACCAATTATTAGAATTAGAGCCTAGTAATGAAACTTGGCACGACGAAGCTGAAAGATTACAATCTTTCTAAATTAGGAAAGGTGGGTTCGAATGACTTATACCCTACAACAATCTAAAGCAGCTTTTATTGAATACCTTCTATTTCATTATC
This sequence comes from Staphylococcus sp. LKG4-2, assembly GCF_050955665.1. Taxonomy (NCBI): domain Bacteria; kingdom Bacillati; phylum Bacillota; class Bacilli; order Caryophanales; family Staphylococcaceae; genus Staphylococcus; species Staphylococcus sp. LKG4-2. Next base: position 1,554,327 of record NZ_CP194532.1, read on the forward strand.
AGTTTAAATCTAGAATTAGTGTATGGGTATTGAATTTAATCAAGTCATCACCGAATTTATTGCAACAAATACACTTTGTAGATGCACGTATTCCAAATCATAACACACTAGAAATAGCTACAGAAAATACGGTAGAGCCTGCAATAAGATTTACACTAGACAATCAACAATTAATCAATAGCAATGAAATCTTTGAATTTATAGCAAATGATGCTTTGTCTTTTGATATAAAAGTATATTTTAGCGACACGCAAAAAAGAGATTATAAATTAGATAATTTATTGTTAACACAATTACTCAATTCACCTTATTATGCTGTATATATGCAAGATATATACAGCATTCCTTTATCGAAGCAAAGTGAGACTTCTATTATTTCTCATTTACAAGATAATATTGATTTAAGTTTACAATTACATGATAAAGCGTTGTTTTATCAATTATCACAAATCCTTAATACGTTTAAATTAAGAAATGTAAATACATCAACGAGGGACTGACGCTATGAATATAAAAACGTTATGGCATGCAATGATATATCATAAGGGTGTGCTTTACTTCTTACTTATTTGTAATTTACTAGGAACGGTATATGGTTATATATGGTACGGTAGTCAACTTAGTGTTACTGATATACAATTTAAGGCCTTTGTACCTGATAGTCCGACTGCATCACTGTTTCTATGTATTATCATTCTGGCCTATATATTCGGTAAACAAACACCCATTTTTGAGGCTTTGGCCTTTGTATCGCTTATTAAATACGGTGTTTGGGCAGTCATTATGAATATCATCATGTTTATACAATACGATGCAGTAACGATTACGGGTTGCATGCTTATACTATCGCATGGCGTAATGGCAGTTGAAGCATTCGTCTTTTATCCAAGGTTTAAAATATCTATTTCAGCATTTATTATTGCTATGATCTGGGTATTTCATAACGATATTATCGATTACGTTTTTATGCAGTATCCCTATTATGATTTTATCGCGAGTCATATTGAAGGTGTTGCTTATCTCGCTTTTTGGTTGAGTATTATTCCGTTAATTCTATATTTAAATTTAACTCGATTTAAAAAAGATAAAATATTTGACCACTAATGAAGGACACAGTAAAATGTTTATAAAGGAGTGAGGTTTTTGTCTTTTATCTATATGATTATATACTTTGTTATATTAATGGTACTGCCTCTTTGGGCGCAGCACAAAGTTAAATCTAATTATGAAAAATATTCACAAGTCAGATCTACAAGCGGAAAAACGGGTCAAGAAGTAGCTTTAGAAATACTTCATGCTAATGGCATTTACGATGTTGATGTTGTAGAAGGACAAGGTTTCTTAACGGACCATTACGATCCACGTAAGAAAGTACTTGTACTATCTCCAGCTAACTTTAGCAGACCTTCAGTCGCTGGTACTGCTATTGCTGCACACGAAGTTGGTCATGCAATTCAACATGCGCAGGGCTATTTCTTCTTGAGATTCAGAACTTCTTTAGTACCGCTTGCTAATATTGGTAGTTCAATCGGCTATTTAGCTGTATTTGCAGGTATTATTTTAACAAGCTTACAAAGTACTTTAGGTTCTACAGCACTATGGATTGGTATAGCATTTATGTCATTTGCAGTATTGTTCTCAATTGTCACATTACCAGTTGAATTCAATGCTAGTAGTAGAGCAATGAAACAAATTCAAAGTTTAGATATCGTAAATGAAAAAGAATATCGTCATGCTAAAAAAGTACTTACAGCTGCTGCAATGACTTATGTTGCATCAACTGCAGTTGCTTTAGCAGAACTTGCAAGATTTATTCTAATTGCTAGATCAAGTGATTAATATAATTGATTCCCAAACATCTTTGATGTTTGGGTTTTTTTATGTGCTAATTCTTAAATTTTCTCATAATCAAAATACGACCGTTGTAATACAATTATTGAGTTCCTTATGTATAGTACATTTTTCCTCATCTAGATACACAAGTATCCTACTGCTTTCTAAATATATTTTTTCACAATCAAGCATAAGCCTTAACTGTTGCAGGAATAATGCATGAAACATAAAATTAGTCTATACTATAAAAGAAACCGTTAGAAATGAGAGGCATATATTATGAAATCTATGAAAGAAATGCAAACCGAAGTAGATGACTATATTGGACAGTTTAAAACAGGATATTTTTCTCCATTAGCGAACCTAGCGCGCTTAACTGAAGAAGTCGGGGAACTTTCAAGAGAAATCAATCATGTATATGGTGAGAAGAAGAAAAAAGCTTCAGAAGATGATAATACAATTAAAGCAGAATTAGGAGATAACTTATTTGTCTTAATGTGTATTGCCAATTCTTTAGATATCGATTTAACTGAAAGCTTTGATGAGACGATGGAGAAATTTAATACACGTGACAAAAATCGTTTCGAACGAAAATAATTTTACATGAATGAGAAAGGATGTACCGCCTTATGAAAATAGGCATCACTTGTTATCCATCTATGGGTGGTTCAGGCATTATAGCTACAGAATTAGGTATCAAACTCGCTGAGCGTGGTCATGATATTCACTTTATTACATCTAATATACCGTTTAGAATAAGAAAGCCTTTACCAAATATGACGTTCCATCAAGTTGAAGTAAACCAATATGCCGTTTTTCAATATCCACCCTATGATATAACACTGAGTACAAAAATCGCTGAAGTCATCAATGAATATGACTTAGATGTGCTACATATGCATTATGCTGTGCCTCATGCTGTGTGTGGTATATTAGCAAAACATATGTCACAAAAAGATATAAAAATAATGACGACCTTACACGGTACTGATATTACAGTGCTCGGTTATGACCATTCTTTAAAAAATGCAATTAAATTCGGTATTGAGGGCAGCGATGTGGTGACGAGTGTAAGTCAATCACTTGCACAACAAACTTATGATATCATCGAAACTGATAAAGAGATTGTCCCTATATATAATTTTGTAAGAGAAAAAGAATTTCCTACCAAACTCAATACACCAACTTCAGAGGATGAACAACTAAAAGCTTGTTACGGTATCCAACCTGATGAAAAAGTACTGATTCATGTGTCCAATTTTAGATCAGTGAAACGTATCGATACGATTATTGATACATTTGCAAGAGTGCATAAAGCTATCCCATCTAAATTAATCTTACTTGGCGATGGCCCTGAACTTATGGATATGAAAGAAAAAGCACGTCAACTTAATTTAGAAGATGCAGTGTTGTTTTTAGGTAAGCAAAATTGGGTGAGTCAATTCTATCAAATTTCAGACTTAGTTCTATTATTGAGTGAAAAAGAAAGCTTTGGATTAACATTGCTTGAAGCTATGAAATCTGGTGTGGTTCCAATTGGTTCAACTGCAGGTGGTATTAAAGAAGTAATTAAACATGAAGATACTGGATATATCGTTAATGTTGGAGACGATGAAGCTGCAAGTGCGTATGCGATTCAGTTACTAACTAATCCTGAACTATATCACGAAATGCAAACGCGAATGCTAGAAGATGTTGCAAATAGATTTTCATCTGATTTAATTGCAGATCAATATGAGTATTATTACAAAAAAATGTTAGAGGGTAACAATGACTAATTCTTTATTTGAAACAGCCAAACCAATTCTAGAAAAATTACAAGCTCATCATTTTCAAGCCTATTTTGTTGGTGGCTCTGTGCGTGACTATCTTATGAATAGACCCATTCATGATATCGATATTACAACGAGCGCAACGCCGGATGAAATTGAAACAATATTTGATAAGACCATACCTATTGGGAGAGAACATGGCACAATTAATGTGATATACAAAGGCGAGCAGTATGAGGTTACAACTTTTCGTTCTGAGGGTGATTATGATGATCACCGTAGACCTAATGAGGTCTTTTTTGTTAGAAACTTATATGATGATGTACAGCGCAGAGATTTTACAATGAATGCAATTGCGATGGATATTAATTATCAAATCTTTGATTACTTTGAAGGACAGCAGGATATTAAACATCAACTCATTAGAACTGTTGGTAATCCTGATGAACGCTTTGATGAAGATGCATTAAGAATTATCAGAGGCTTACGTTTTCAATCACAATTTGGCTTTCACTTAGAAGAAGCTACTTTTACCGCGATGTTAAACCACATTGCAGATATTAAATATTTGGCAATTGAACGCATTGTTGTTGAATTAAAGAAACTAACAAATGGTGACTTTGTATCGAAAAGTTTTAATAATTTAAAGCATTTTATGGCTTTTAAATATATTCCATTTTTCAAACACTACGACATCACCAAATTCACATTACGTAATGCCATGCCTTTTACGACGTTTGTAGCGTTTTTAATATCTCAACAGCGTGAAATAGATGCGAATATTGCTGATTTAAAAGTGAGCAACAATGAAGAAAAACGTATTAAAACATTAGTTCAACTTATCGATCAAATAGATGAAGTACAAACAAAATCACAATTAAAATTATTTGTTTATGACTATGGAAAAAAAGATATACTAGAAGTATTAAGCTATTTAGATGAATTAAAACGAAATCGTATTACATCTATATCACCATTAATAGTTAACGACCAAACAGTTACTGAAGTTGCAAAACAATTACCGATGCTGTCAAGAAGTGAAATGGATATCAATGGGAAAGATATATTAGAAATAGCGAATAAAAAAAGCGGACCATGGCTCAAAGAAACCTTACGTGAAGTCGAATACGCTATAATATCAGGTGAAGTAGTCAATTTCAAACCTGAACTTAAAAAGTGGGTGAAAACACGTGTCTAAATATAGTAAAGCAGTTGTCTATATGTTATACCAATATGAATCTGAATACATTTCTGGCCAATTTATTGCTGAGCAACTTTCTATATCAAGAACAGCTGTAAAGAAAGTCATTGATCAATTAAAAGAAGAAGGGTGTCAGATAGAATCCATTAATCATAAGGGACATCGCTTAATTCAATTACCAGATAAATGGTACAAAGGTATCGTTATGCCAACCATTCAATCTCAACATTTATTTGAACATGTTGACGTATTCGATCAAGTAGAGTCCACACAATTATTAGCGAAACAAAAATTAGTAGGCAATACAGATACGTTTTTAATCCTAAGTGATGAACAAACGAAAGGAAAAGGCCGTTTCAATAGACCGTGGGCTTCAGCCAAAGGAAAAGGGCTTTGGATGTCAATTGTTTTACGACCAGATGTACCTTTCGATACGATAACTAAGTTTAATTTATTTATGGCGCTTGGTATAAGAGATGCTATTCAACAATTTAGTAAAAGTGATGTTTCTGTAAAGTGGCCTAATGATATTTATATCAATAATCAAAAAGTCTGTGGCTTTTTAACCGAAATGGTTGCTAATAGTGACGGTATTGAAGCTGTTATATGTGGTATTGGCATTAATATGAATCAAGAACCAAGCGATTTTACTGGTGAATTAGCTCAAAAAGCAACCAGTATTAGAATACACAAGAAAGATAAAGTGAATCGTTATGATTTTTTAGAAGTGCTTATTTCACAAATCGAGTATCGATATAAACAATTTATTAAAGAACCATTTTCATCTATTCGTGATGAATACATAGCTACTTCAAATATATGGCACAAACAGTTAAGATTCACTGAAAATAATGTTCAATTTAAAGGTGAAGCCATTGATATAGATGATAATGGATTTTTAATTGTTTTAGATGAGAATAAACAACAACACCAATTGATGAGCGCTGATATTGAATTATAACTCAAATAATGAAAGGAGGAAGTAGAATGGCAAAACCTTGCTATGCTGTCGTAGATTTAGAAACTACAGGCAACCAATTAGATTATGATGAAATTATTCAAATAGGCATAACATTTGTGCGTGAAAATAAAATTATTGGAACGTATCACTCCATGATTAAAACAGATTTAGAAATTCCTCCTTTTATTCAAGCGTTAACTTCAATTGAAGAAGATATGTTAAATCAAGCACCGTATTTTCATGAAATTGCAGAAGATATATACAAACAAATAGATGGTTGTATATTTGTAGCGCATAATGTGGCGTTTGATTTAAATTTTATCAAGAAATCATTTAAACAATGCCATATCAATTATCGTCCAAAGAAAGTCATGGATACGTTAGAATTATTCAAAGTTGCTTTCCCAACGGATAAAAGCTATCAATTAAGCGAACTAGCTGAAGCACATGGGATTATCTTAAACAATGCCCATAGAGCTGATGAAGACGCTGCCACAACGGCACAACTGATGATTATTGCATTCGAAAAATTTGAATCTTTACCATTAGATACACTTAAGCAACTTTATTACCTAAGTAAAAATCTAAAATACGATTTACATGATATTATATTTGAAATGGTGCGAAATTATGATGAACAAACGCTTAGTGATCGATTTGATCAATTCGAACAAATCATATATAAAAAACAAATAGATTTTAAAGCACCAACCGTACAATTCGGTGGTAACTTAAAAGCACTATACACTTTAGTGACTAAAGAACTGGGGTTAACATATCGCCCTCAACAATTATATTTATCTGAAATTATATTGGAACAACTCATGCATAGTGAAAAAGCAATGATTGAAGCCCCTTTAGGAAGCGGTAAGTCATTTGCTTATCTACTTGCCTCACTGATGTATAATATCGAAACTGGCAAACATGTCATGATTTCTACAAATACAAAATTATTACAAAACCAATTATTAGAAAAGGATATTCCTGCGATTAAAAAAGCATTAGATTTCAAAATAAATGCGACGCTAATCAAAAGCAAACGTGACTACATCGCTTTAGGGTTAATAAGTCAAATACTTGAAGAAGAATCTAGTAATTATGAAGTTTGCATTTTGAAGATGCAATTACTGATTTGGATTACGGAAACAGACACGGGTGATATTCAGGAATTAGATTTAAAAGGCGGACAAAAAATGTATTTCGAACAAAAACTCGAAACCTATGTTCCAGTCCGTAATGATATACATTATTTTAATTTTATTAAGCGCAATGCACAAAACATTCAAATTGGTATCACAAACCATGCCCACTTAATTCACGCAGCTCACGATAACTCCATTTATCAATTATTTGATGATTGTATTATAGATGAAGCACATAGGCTGCCAGATTATGCTTTAAATCAAGTAACTAATGAATTGAGTTACGCAGATATTAAATATCAGTTAGGGTTGATTGGTAAGACTGAAAATGAAAAGTTACTAAAATCTATAGATCTACTTGAACAGCAACGTATTCTCGAAAAATTAGACATACCACCTATAGATGTTTTTGGCTTAAAAACGACTGTGAATGAGATACATGATTTGAATGAACAATTGTTTACAACGATGTATGATATTATTCAATCTTCTGAAATACAAGATGATGAAGTCCATAAACTTCATTTCGTATATCACTTTGATGTCACACCTATATTAAACGACTTACATGACATTATTCACAAATTAAACATGACGTTAGAATTCTTTAATGGTATGAGCCATAAATCAATTAAATCAGTGAGAAAGCAATTTCTATATATTAATGATCGTTTTAAAGATATTGAACAAAGTCTTAAAAATAAACACACATGTTATTTATCTATCAAAAATTTAAATCAGAAATCTACTATAAGACTTAATGTTAAAGATTACGATGTTAAAAAAATCCTCACGAAGCAAGTGCTCGATAAATTCAAATCACTAACATTTATTTCAGGGACACTAACATTCAATCATTCCTTTGAGAACTTTAAACAATGGTTTAATAAAGATATTGAATTTAACACATATGAAATTGATACGACCATAACATCACCGAATCAAACGACTGTCTTTATACCAAATGATGTATCATCTTATAATTATAAGAATATTAACGATTATGTAAGTTCCATTGTTAATTATGTAATTGAATACGTATCTGTTGTAGAATCCAAATGTCTGATCCTATTTACGAGTTATAAAATGATGCATATGGTTCAAGAATTAATAAATGAATTGCCTGAATTTGAAGATTATGTTGTATTAACACAACAACAGAACCAAAACTATAAGATTGTCCAACAATTTAATAGTTTTAATAAAGCCATATTGTTAGGTACAGGTACATTTTTTGAAGGCTTCGATTTTCAGTCAAATGGCATTAAATGTGTCATGATTGCTAAATTACCGTTTATGAACCAAAATAATACTAAATATTGGTTGATGGAGTCTGAGTTTACTTCTACATTCAAAGAATATGTGTTACCTGATGCTGTGACACGCTTTAGACAAGGGCTAGGTAGATTAATTCGTAGTGAAAATGATAAAGGCATTATCGTATCTTTTGATGACCGTTTAATTCGTAGTAATTACAAACAGTTTTTTGAACAATCATTAGAACGATATCGTCAGAAAAAAGGGGATATTAAGCAATTTTCTACACTCCTTAAAAAATTAAAAAAAGAAAATGCTAAGAAACCATAAACATAGCACAAGCAACTAGAACTTATATATGGATTTTGTTAAAATATATAAGGATAAGAAAAGTAGAATACACTATTATAGGAGACTGGTTATGAATACAACGATAAAAGAAGCAAAACAGTATATTGGCCAAGAAGTTACAATCGGTGCTTGGTTAACGAATAAACGTTCAAGTGGTAAGATTGCTTTCTTACAATTAAGAGATGGCACAGGATTTATCCAAGGTGTTGTTGCTAAAGCTGAAGTAGATGAAGAGATATTCCAAAAAGCAAAAGAAATTACACAAGAGTCATCATTATATGTGACAGGTGTAATTAGTGAAGATAATCGTTCTGATATCGGTTACGAAATGCAAGTTAAATCAATAGAAGTAATATCTGAAGCACATGATTATCCAATTACGCCTAAAAATCATGGTACAGAATTTTTAATGGATCATCGTCACCTATGGTTACGTTCAAAAAAACAACATGCGGTTATGAAAATCAGAAATGAAATTATTCGTGCCACATACGAATTCTTTAATGATAACGGATTTACAAAAATTGATCCGCCTATCTTAACAGCAAGTGCACCAGAAGGTACAAGTGAATTATTCCATACAAAATACTTTGACCAAGATGCTTTCTTATCTCAAAGTGGCCAACTATATATGGAAGCCGCTGCAATGGCACACGGAAGAGTATTCTCATTTGGTCCTACATTCCGTGCAGAAAAATCTAAAACACGTCGTCACTTAATTGAATTCTGGATGATAGAACCAGAAATGGCATTTTGTGAACACGCACAAAGTTTAGAAGTACAAGAACAATATGTCACTCATGTTGTTAAATCAGTATTGAATCATTGTAAATTAGAACTAAAAGCGCTAGACAGAGATACATCTAAATTAGAAAAAGTAACAACACCATTCCCACGTATAACTTACGCTGATGCTGTTATTTTCTTAAAAGAACAAGGTTTTGATGATATAGAGTGGGGTGAAGATTTCGGTGCACCACACGAAACAGCAATCGCTAATCACTATGATTTACCGGTGTTCATCACGAATTATCCAACTAAAATCAAACCATTCTATATGCAGCCTAATCCAGAAAATGAGGACACTGTTTTATGTGCAGACTTAATTGCACCAGAAGGTTATGGTGAAATTATAGGTGGTTCTGAACGTATTAATGATCTTGAATTACTTGAAGAACGACTAAGTCAATTCGAATTAGATGCTGAAAGTTATAGTTATTATTTAGATTTACGTCGTTATGGTAGTGTGCCACATAGTGGCTTTGGCTTAGGTTTAGAAAGAACTGTAGCTTGGTTATCAGGCGTTGAACACGTTCGTGAAACAGCACCATTCCCACGCTTATTAAACCGTTTATACCCATAATTTATTTTAGAATATGTGTCAAAAACGTCCAGTCTAGTTATCAATGGCTGGACGTTTTTATAACATGAATATAGAACAGGAGGTATCTATCTTTGAATAGTGAACAACTTAAAATACGGCCCGTCATTATTAGACGTGAACTGTTAGATCATTATAACCAACTCGGGATAAATGAAGCTGAATTGGTTATATTAATTAAACTATTACATGCCTCTGAATCTTCAAACAAACAACCTTCTATTGAATCCTTGCAGCAAGGGACGACATTCGGCTCTAGAGAAGTCACAACTATCATCCAAAGTTTAATACAACATGATTTACTTGAATTAAAGGTTGAGAAAGATGAAGAAGGTAAATTTACTGAATATATGAACCTCAACCAATTCTATGTGAAATTAAGTGAGATAATGGAACAAGTAAATATTAAAGTAGAAGAAGAAAATACGGAAGTTGAATTTAATGTTTTATTTCAACAAATTGAACAAGCCTTTGGTAGGCCGTTATCTCCGTTTGAAATCGAAACGTTAAACCAATGGTTAGATATTGATAAACATGAATTAAGTGTCATTCAAGCTGCTCTAGATGAAGCGACGAGCCAGAATAAGTTAAGTTTTAAATATATCGATCGTATTTTATTAAATTGGAAAAAAAATAATGTAAAAACAATTGAAGATTCTAAAAAAATTAGTCGCCAATTCAATCAACCTAAAATGAAGCATACAATTAAAAAAGTGCCTAAATTCGATTGGCTGAATGGGGAGAATCCAAATGATAAGTAATAAAAAAGCATTAGAAATGGTTGATGTCATAGCAAATATGTTTCCAAATGCTGAATGTGAGCTCAAACATGACAATCCTTTCGAATTAACGATTGCTGTGTTATTATCAGCTCAAACGACGGATGTTTCTGTTAATAAATTAACAAAAGATTTATTTCAAAAATACAAAACACCTGAAGATTACTTAAATGTAGATATTTCTGAATTAGAAAATGATTTGCGTACCATTGGTCTATATAGAAACAAAGCGAAAAATATTCAAAAATTATGTCGTTCTTTGTTGGATCAATTTGATGGTGAAATTCCACATACGCATGCTGAATTAGAAAGTTTGGCTGGCGTAGGTAGAAAAACCGCTAATGTAGTTATGAGTGTTGCTTTTGGCGAACCATCTTTAGCAGTTGATACACACGTTGAAAGAATATCTAAACGTTTAGGCATTTGTAGATGGAAAGATAACGTGAGACAAGTTGAAGATAAGTTATGCCACGTTGTACCAAGAGAGCGCTGGAATAAAACACACCACCAACTTATATTCTTTGGTCGTTATCACTGTCTTGCTAGAAGTCCAAAGTGTGATGTTTGTCCGTTATTTAATGATTGTAGAGAAGGTCAAAAACGCTATAAAGCCAATTTGAAAGAGGCGTAATTTTATGATTACAAAAGAAGACTTTACTGAATTAGAAGCTCAAATTGATCAATATGCGAAATCAAAGCAATTGAAATCATCAGAAGCTAAATTAAAATTAGATGACTATTTTGCTTTAATCGAACAATATTTTAAACAGATTAATCATATCCAAACTATAAATTTTTCAGATTTAGATGCATACCCTGTAGTGCCAATGAATTTTGAAGAACGTTATCATTATATGATTGCTAGAAAATATCATTTTATGGGCTACAGTCAAATGAAAACTTTAAAATCTGAACTTATAAAAATGAATGCTTCTTATCAAATTAGAAGCAAAAACCGAAAATTATAGTTACTTTGTTCGTATTGCTCGATTTGTAGATAATTTAAGGCATAAGGCACTCTATTTTAAAACTATGTTATAGTCATTTTAAAATGAGGTGTCTTATTTTTGAATATGAACACACATTTTTCACTAATTTTGTAACGAATGCATACAGCTAGAAAAATAGTATAAATAAGATTCTCTAGACTTCGAGACATACCACAATTCTGCTATGCGCAGCCGAGATCATAAACTTCTAAATATAAAGCGTACGCATCCATATATGATGGATGCGTACGCTTTATTATAATTGCTATTTGTAATATAAGTACTTATTGCAAATGCAGTTATTTAATTAAGTGATTGCTATCAAAAAATGAATACTTAGTGTTATTTAAAGATATCCTTATTTTCAAAAAAATACCCGGTAGCCAAATGAAATGGCATACCGGGTATGAGTGTAGCTAAATGAATTAACGTGCTGCACTTTGTTGGTTACTTGAGTTGTTTGTATTACTAGTTGAATTATTATTACTTGAATTAGAAGATGATGAACTGTTACTGCTACCACCTTGACCCTGAGGTTTATTACTAGTGGTATTATCATCTGGTTTACCTTTAACAGATAAATCATCTTTTGAGTCTCCAGAAACTGAATCTGGTTTAGAGAAATCTTTGCCATCTTTTGGTGAAATACTTTCCATGACATCTTCTAATAAGTATTGTGGGTATTCTTGTTCTTCATGGCCCACAAATGAGTTTGTACCGCCTTGTTTAACTTCATTGAATCCCATCCATACTGACATACTGTATTTAGGTGTGAAACCATTAATCCAAACATCTTTCGCTGCATCGTCTGGCAGATTATATTGTTGGTAAGTTTGTTCACCATAAGTACCTGTACCAGTTTTGGCTGCTAGATTAACGCCAGATACACCATGACCGTATGCAGAACCATATGCTTCAAATGTACCTTTAAGTACTTCTGCTAACATATATGATGTTGAGTCTTTCATAGCTTTTTTACTAGTATGATCGTATTCAACCGTTTCGCCATCTTGTTTGACAACTTTTTTAATAGAGTGGGCATTGTTATATTCACCACCATTAGCAATTGCAGCAAATGCAGAAGCTAATTGAGTAGGAGAGAATTCAGATGCTGAACCACCTAATACTTCAGATGGACCAATGTCTCCTTCATAATCTAACCCAACTTTTTTAGCAAAATCTTTTGGTGCATCGTTTCCGGCGTTTTCTTTAGTTGATTGCCATGCTTTAAGTGCTGGAATATTAAAACTTTCACGTAATGCATCATAAAGTTTTACCGTACCGTGGCTCTTAGTATCATAGTTTCTAAATGTTACACCATCTACTTGATAAGATTCTTCATCTTGAATCGCATGGTTCGTTGCCCATGACATATTTTCAATTGCAGGACCATACGCTAAGAATGGTTTCAGTGAAGAACCAGTAGGGTGGGCATCAGTTGCTAAGTTTCTATCTACAATATCTTTATAATTTCTACCACCAGATATTGCGACAAGGCCACCATTTTCACTATCTACAATAGAAGAACCAACTTGTTGGTCTTCATTTTTATAATAGCTACCATTATTCACTCGATCTTGTAATGTTTGTTGAACATCTTTGTCCATATTCGTATAAATCTTAACGCCGCTATTTAATACAGAACCTAAATCTTCATCTTTAAATTCTTTATTATTCATAAGTTCAGATTTTACAAAGTTTACATATGAATCGTATGCCTCGTTTGAATTATCTTCACTTACTTCGCGATCTTCAGATGAACGTTGGACCAGATTGTCTTGTAAAGAAGTATTTTGTGCTTCTTCTTTTTGTTTCTTAGTAATTCTATTATGATATTCCATTAAATAAAGTACTGTATCTTTACGAGACTCAGCTTCTTTAGGATGATCATAAATGTTATAAGTATTTGGTACTTGTGGTAAACCAGCAAGATAAGCAGATTCCGCTAAATTCAAGTCTTTCAAATCTTTATTGAAATAATATTTAGCAGCAGCTTTCACGCCGTATACACCATCAGAGTAGTAAATTTTATTTAAGTACATCTCAAAAATTTCATCTTTACTATACTCTTGTTCTAATCTGTAGGACAAGTAAGCTTCTTGAGCTTTACGTGCAATTGATTTTTGATCTGTTAAGAATGAACGTTTAACTACTTGTTGTGTTAATGTTGATGCACCTTGTGAACCAAAGCCACCAGTGACGTTCTTAGCTACAGCACCAAAGAGACGTTTGTAATCAAGTGCTCCATGATCATAGAATCGATTATCCTCAGTAGCTAAAACAGCTTCTTTCATTGTCTTAGGTACTTCGTCTAAATCGACATGCTCTCGTCGTTGCCCATTATCGATTGTTTTAACTAAATCGCCATCTTTATCATAAATCTTAGCTGGCACGGGATCTTTTAATTTTGCTTCATTAAATGCAGGAGATTTCCAAGCATAATATGCAAACAACAAGATTCCTATTAAAGCTAGAACGATAAAGGCTATAATTAGAAACCCAAATATCTTAATAATCGTTCGTTTTATATTCCTATTCTTTTTTTGCTCGGACTTTCCATTCTTATTATTAGATTGAGAAGTCCTCTTTTTCTCCGTCATACGCGGTCCTCGCTTTCATCTAATATCAACTTATCAACTGTTTTGAGATAATTCAATCGTGGTTGATACTGATAAGGAATATAGTAACCATTTTTTCTTATTTCTTCAACCGTTACCGACTTTTTAATCTCTTGAATGTGTCTCTCCCAAAACTTTTTGAAATTTGCATATGGGAGCAAATACACTTCATCGAGCGATTTAAAGCGAATTAATAAAAATACAACCCCTTGTTGTTGATAACATGCTTCCATATGTCGAACTTGATGTTCATGCATATTATTTAAAGGGAATGATGTTTTATTTTTTGTTTCTTTTGCTTCAAAATCTAAATAACGACCATGATAAATACCATTATAGTCAGTTGTCGACGGCGTTCTAAAATAAGCCTCATTTATTACTGCCTTACTTCTCATAGGATAATGAACATTCACTATCTGTATCGGGGTAGGCTTCTTATGTATTACAGCAATACCTCGATTTAAATAATAATCATTCGATAGTTCGATATCTTTTTCAAGTGACATACCTCTGCCACCATAATCAATTTTACTCGTTTGTCCCTTATGAGTTCGTCCGACCTGAGACTTATTTCTATTAAATGGCTTTCCATTTGGATAATTCATTTATTTTCACCACTTTAGTTTGGTCATCCAAAACCTGTTTCATTATACATGACTTTAGCAAATTTTTCCAAACTATGAAATATGAACCAATGTATTTATAAATACATCACATACATTTTAACGTGCTTTGCTCAATTAAACAATATTTGAAACAAAATAAAATAGTTAATCATATAAATGATAAACGACACTTTAAAAATGACGAAGTAGGCCATTTATGGTAAATTTGTGAAGTAGGGGGAATCCTCATGCAACAACTATTAATGCAATTATTAAATGATGTTTTGAAAATGGTAGAAAAATACGAGACTGTCAAATCAACTGGCGAAGATTACGATTTTTATGTTGAGGTTGTACCATTCACAAATGATATTGATCAACAACTTAAAAAGCTAGTTACATATGAGCAACAAGTAATTCAATTACAATATATGAATAAACAAAAATTCGATTTACTTATTTCAAATATTGAATCTTTATCTGTTGAATGTCACTTTAAACGTACGAGCAGAAAATTATTTAATGAAAAAGTAAAGGCTGTTCAATATGATTTAAGCTACATACAAAGAAATGAGCAATTTTTATGATTAAAACTGTATATGTTACTGGATATAAGTCGTTTGAACTTAATATTTTTAAAGATGATGCACCTGAAGTTTCCTATTTAAAAAAATTTATTGAACATAAATTAAAACAGTTGATTGAAGAAGGATTAGAATGGGTATTGATACAAGGACAGATGGGTATAGAGCTATGGACAGCAGAGGTCGTGTTAGCGTTGAAAGCAACCTATCCAGATTTAAAATTAGGAATTATCACACCGTTTTATGATCATATTGATAGATGGAACGAACAAAATCAAGCAAAATATAATCATATTGCGCATCATGCTGATTTTGTTGATAGCGTATTCCATTCTTCATATGAAGGGCCTCATCAATTTAAACAAACCAATCAATTTATGTTAGCACATTCTGATACAACGCTTTTGATTTATGATGAGGAACAAGAAGCTAGTCCAAAGTTCTTTAAGCAGATGTTAGTTGATTTTATGGAAAAAACAAATTATACTTGTGATATTGTGACGTTCGATGAGTTAACTGAATTCATCAACGACTTGCAGTGGTCTCAAGAGCAAAGTTTCGAATGAGGTGGAGAAAAATGTCAGAAGTTTCATTAAAATTATCAGCAAAAGATATTTATGAAAAAGATTTTGAAAAAACTATGACGCGTGGTTATAGAAGGGAAGAAGTAGATGCTTTCTTAGACGACATCATAGCTGATTATCAAAAAATGGCAGATTTAGATAATGAAGTAGTTAAACTTTCAGAAGAAAACAACAAATTAAAAAAAGAACTTGAAGAGTTAAGATTACGTGTAGCAACATCGAGACCACAAGAAAATAAAAACTTCTCTTCAAACAACAATGCTACAACTAAGAATAATAGTAGTAACAACAATGTTGATATATTAAAAAGAATATCCAACCTAGAAAAAGCTGTTTTCGGTAAATAATCAACTATTATCACATAGAGAATATGATGATGACCGTAGATATAGCAACATCTACATAAAGATAAGTTTTGAATTCGTTCAAAACTTATCTTATTTTTTATTTGTTTAGGCTATAAAATAATGATATACTTCTAAAGATGGTGTTTCGGGTAATCGCTATAGCGATATAGAGGAAAGTCCATGCTCACACAATCTGAGATGATTGTAGTGTTCGTGCTTGATGAAACAATAAGTCAAGGCATTAAGTTGACGGCAACGAAATAACCTAAGTCCTTAGATAAGGTTAGATTAGTTTGAAAGTGCCACAGTGACGGAGCTTTTGCAGAAATGCAAAAGGTGGAACGCGGTAAACCCCTCGAGTGAGCAATCCAAATTAGGTAGGAGCACTTATTTAACGGAATTCAACGTATATATAAGACATACTTTTAAAAGTATGTAGACAGATGGTTACCACCTGCGTACGAGTGTTTCTAGTACACGTTAGCAGTACAATGGTACAAAACATGGCTTACAGAAATATCATCACTAGACCCAAGCTCTCCCAAATCGGAGAGCTTTTTTCATTGCTATAATCTATTAAAAACCTACGTTCCATACACATCTTTAGGCAATGCCATATCTATTTAAAATAACTTTTGATAAAATAAAAGCAAATCATTATAAAGAAGGAGCAAAACAATGTATCAATTACTAGCAGTATGCCCAATGGGATTAGAAGCAGTTGTAGCTAAGGAAATTCAGGAATTAGGTTACGACACAACTGTTGAAAATGGTAGAATCTTTTTTGAAGGCGACGAAACTGCCATTGTTAAATGTAATTTATGGTTACGCACAGCAGATAGAATCAAAATTGTTGTTGGCCAATTTAAAGCCACAACCTTTGATGAATTATTTGAAAAAACAAAGGCACTACCTTGGGAAACGCTCATTGAACAAGATGGTAATTTCCCAGTACAAGGTCGAAGTGTTAAATCTACATTATTTAGTGTACCTGATTGCCAAGCCATCGTGAAAAAAGCAATCGTTGAGCGTTTGAGACGTGCATATCAAGCAAGTGGCTGGTTAAATGAAACGGGCGCTAAATATCCAATTGAAGTAGCCATTTTAAAAGATAATGCACTTTTAACTATAGATACTTCTGGTTCAGGTTTAAATAAACGTGGTTATCGTTTAGCGCAAGGTGAAGCTCCTATCAAAGAAACACTTGCTGCTAGCCTTATCCGTTTAGCGAACTGGACAGGTGACACACCTTTAGTGGATCCATTTTGTGGTTCTGGTACGATAGCAATTGAAGCATGTTTAATCGCTCAAAATATTGCGCCTGGATTTAACCGTGATTTCGTTTCTGAGAATTGGGATATTATGCCAGATCGTTTATATGATGAAATGAGAGATGAAGCTGATCAACAAGCGAATTATGACCGTAAATTAGAAATTTATGCATCTGATATCGATTCTGAAATGATAGAAATAGCACGAAGAAATGCAGAAGAAGTTGGATTAGCCGACATCATTCAGTTTAGTGTTAAAGATGTTAATACACTTACCATTGATGAAGATAAACCTATGGCTTTAATAGGCAATCCACCTTATGGTGAACGTATCGGGGATAGAGATAAAGTAGAAGAAATGTACCGCTACATCGGAGAACTTATGCAACAACATTCGCAACTATCTACATATATTCTTACAAGTAGTACAGAATTCGAATTTTTAGTAAATAAAAAAGCGACTAAACGTAGAAAACTATTTAATGGTTATATTGAATGTACATATTACCAATATTGGGGAGACAAAAAGCCTCGTTCTTAGTTTTTAGTGCAATTAGTATTTTGGAAAGCGGTGACTCAATTGAATACAGAATTTAAAAAAGGCTTTTTCTTTGCGTTCGGAGCATATATTCTTTGGGGTATACTCCCTATATATTGGGAATTAATTAGTGATATTGGTGCATTTGAAATATTAGCATTTAGAATTGTATTATCGATGGTGTTTATGTTATTCATCTTAATCATAACGAAAAATACGGCTCCATTTAAACGGGATATTAAACAACTTTTTACAAATCCTATCCAACTTATTGCTATCATTGCAGCGGGTTATGTTATTACAATAAATTGGGGTACTTTTATATGGGCCGTTACAAATGGACATGTACTTCAGTCAAGTTTAGGTTATTATATCAATCCACTGGTCAGTATTTTGTTGGCGCTTATATTTTTAAAAGAACGTTTTAATAAGCTTGAATGGATAGCCATAGGCCTAGCGGTTATCGGAGTACTCTATATGACGTTGAAAATGGGCGTCTTCCCAGGCATTTCATTGTTACTTGCAGGTTCTTTTGGTGTCTATGGATTAATTAAAAAAATAGTCCCTATCGATGCAATAAGTAGCATTACAATTGAATGTATTGTTACTGCTCCCGCTGGATTCATTTATTTATGGTATATTTGGCAAAATGGTGGTTTATCTTTTGGGATGAATAGTTCTTCATTTTGGTTAATCTTTTCAGGTGCGGTTACAGCTGTACCACTTATTTTGTTCTCGGCAGGTGCAAGACGTATTCCTTTATCTTTAACTGGTTTTATTCAGTACATAGGACCAACTTTAATGTTTATACTAGGAATATTTTTATTCAAAGAACCATTTGATATTGATCAATTAATCACATTTGTATTTATATGGATTGGTATTATTATATATAGTATTTCTCAATATTTTAAAATTAAGAAAGATAAAAATCCGATTATTCATTAGCCTTACTAAAAGTCTCTGTTCGTCGTTGCGAATAAGAGGCTTTTTTAATACCTTAAAATCTAAGCGTATACAATCGAATTCATTGATTACGTTTAAGTAGTTAGAAATAGGATAACTATAATATTGTGAGTACTATGAAGTGTCATTAAACAGAAAATGTGAACTTTCAAGCATTTATAATTATAATATAAACGAACCTAAAAATATCTTATAAACGATATGGACAACATATCTCGTATTACAATAAAAGAAATGGAGTGATTAAATGACTAAAGTATTAATATTGGGAGCTAATGGTGCTGTTTCTAAAGCGGCGATCAATTCATTTTTAGAAAACACTTCCTATACTTTGCGCTTATTTTTAAGAGATGCAAATCGATTACCTGATTACGCTTCTGATCGTATACGCGTTAGAGAAGGTGACGCAACAAATTTTGAAGATGTAAATCGTGCTATGGAAGACGTTGATATCGTTTTAGCTTCGTTATCTGGTGAATTAGATAAAGAAGCACAGACCATTGTAGATGCAATGAATGCGAATAATGTCAAAAGACTTATTTTCGTTACTTCCATTGGTATATATAATGAAGTACCAGGGAATTTCGGATTATGGGTACAAGATCAAATTAGTGATTATTTAGTAATTTATAGAAAAGCAGCCGATATCATTGAACAAACTGATTTAGATTACACTATTTTTAGACCTGCCTGGTTAACACATACGAACGAAATCGATTATGAAATCACCAAAAAAGATGAACCTTTTAAAGGGACAGAAGTTTCTAGAAAGAGTGTGGCAGCCATTGCAGTACAAATTGCTAAAGATCCAGCCCTTTATTCAAGAGATAATATAGGGATTAATAAACCCAATACTGATTTTGACAAACCTAGATGGAAGTAGAATAAGTCAATTTTAAAATAATTATGATTCAAGCTAAAGCACATGCATAATTACTAATAACTTAATAAATTGATAAAAAAGACTGAGACATAAATTAATGTTTCAGTTTTTTTATGTTTAAACCATCCTTAGCGCATGATTATAATTTTAAATATTAACTTATTGAAGTCGTAGCATTTTCACTGCTACTTCAACATCTTTAAATTCACTAATTTGTCGAATTCCATGCAAGTCCAGATTATTGCAACGACAGAGCGCATGAATACACATAATTTTATATATAGCGTTTTCAAGGTGGAATAATACACTTGTAGTCATGGTTTTTTGGAGTATTATAATTATTGTATTGTACAATATTTTTTATTTAAAAAATCGAAAGGAGTTTTATTCTATGTTAAAAATATTTTTGCTGTTTGTCTCCCTAATTTTAACGTCAGTTATTTTCGCTCCTACTACTTATGCCACAAATCCGTTAATAAATTTTAATGAGTCTCATTCTGCTGTGATGACACAAACTACTAAAATAAATGATATATTACTAAATGCGAATCAGCCTTCCCAAAATAAAGATACTTCAACACTTATTAATTACCCCGATGTCAATCAATATATAATTCAAAATAATATAAATCACTCAAACGTGATAAAGGACAGTAGAATGAATACACTTCCTAAATTGCCATATAAATATGGTACTTATAAAGGTGTTGTCATTCATGAAGTAGGCGAAGATAATCGAACGCTACAACAGTGGGTTGATCGGATGTATGACACATATAACACTGCCTTTGTACATGCATTTGTAGATAACAAAGAAATTCATCTTACCGCACCATCTGAATACTACGTTTGGGGTGCAGGCAAAGCGACTAATCCATATTTTTATCAGATAGAGGTTGTGCGTGCTTATACATTTGACGACTTTGCAAGATCAGTAAATAATCAAGCGTGGCTTGCTACATATATGTTAAAACAAAATGGTTTGACCCCTAGCTTTGCAGATAAGAATAAGGGGATAGGTACAATCATTAGTCATAATGCAGTAAGACAGTATTGGGGAGGTACGACACATGTTGATACTATCGCTTATTATGGAAAATGGGGATATGATATGCAACAATTTTTCGAACTAGTGACCTATCATTATAATCATATGTAAGTTATGCCTAGTCATTCATTTGCACTAAATTATTTCATAATAAAATACAGTGGATAATTAAGATACTTAAAAAAAGTGTTATTTATAGTTCAACAAAATAGCCTTTTCTTATATAGCTATAATATCCAATGTTAAAAGTGGGGTGCATAAACAAATGCCCCCTGTTGTTTTGAGATGTAAAGTGAATATATTTAAAATATGGTGTAGTTAGCATGACAATAAATAATTTTGTAATGTCATAAATTGAATATGGTGCATAAAAATATAGACTGTCACTTTAAGTAATTATTTATTCAATGACTAATGCTAATTAACTTCAAAAAAGTTCTAAGTTGTTTGATAAAATTTGCAATGAAACAATTTAATTTCAAATACTTACTTTAGACATGCAATCATTTGTTATACAATAAGGATTAATTACATATAAGTAATAAAGGGGATACGAAAGATGTCTAATACTGAGCAACTCGATATTTTATATAAATTAAAAAAAGAAGTAGAAAAATCTAAAAACGATAGACTGGTTCACATTATCAATCAGGTTATTAAAAAGGTGTTTTTAGAACAATATACAGCGACATTTGTTGGTCACTTCTCGGCTGGTAAATCCACATTAATCAATTTGTTATTAGAAGAAAGTATTTTACCAAGCTCACCTGTACCAACTACTAGTAATACCGCAATTGTATCTGTTGCTGAACAACCTGGTATCATTGCTAATTTAAGCCATCAACAATACACAATCTTAAATAACTACGATGAAGTGAAACAAATGAATCGCGAGAATTTCGATGTAGAATCTGTTGAAATTAAATTTCCATCAACTAAGTTTAATAAAGGCTTCACATTACAAGATACACCTGGGGTAGATTCAAATGTTGCAACGCACCAATCTAGCACTGAAGAATTTATGTATACAAGTAATATATTATTTTATACTGTAGATTATAATCACGTACAATCAGCATTAAACTTTCAGTTTATGAAACAACTTAATCAAGCAGGTGTACCAGTCGTATTTGTGATAAATCAGATAGATAAGCATAATGAAGAAGAAATTAGTTTCGAAACATTTAAGCGTCGTGTAGATAAATCCATCAATGAGTGGGAAATCGACCTAGATCAAACATTTTACGTTTCAAAATATGAACATGAGCATAATGAAATCACGTCACTTTCTAATTATTTAATAGAGAAAGATACGCATCGTGAATCTATAGCTGCTTATGTAGAACACATTGTTAAATTTATTACTAACGAACAATTATCTTATGTACAATATGAAATTCAGGATTTACTAGATAAGTTAGATATTAATGAAGCGGATTTTGATCAAGCTTATCTTAATTTCAAACAACATCAGGTAGTTAGTGAAGAAGCCAAACTGCTAAACAATCCTGAAGAATTATATGATTTTTTAAAGCAAAAGAGAAAAGCAATCATCGATAATGCTTATATCATGACGCATGACACAAGAGAAAAAATCAGAATATACTTAGAAAGTCGCACAAAAGATTTTAGTGTTGGCGGATTATTTAATAAAAAGAAAAAGACAGAAGAAGAACAACAACGACGATTAACTACAGTCTTAGAACACTTACAAGATAAAGTTAATCAAGAAATACGACAACCATTAAGAGAAGATATGTCATTTTTAACGAGATTCATCAATTCATCTGATATAAATGATGAGATTTTAAATCAACATTACACTATCCCTTCATCATTGATTAACGATTTATATCAAATGCAAATAACGATTAGTAATCAATATGTATTAACTTTCTGCGACGATTTGATGAAAGCACTTAAACAACATATTGCTAAAGCATCAGATCCATTATTTAAAAAAGCTATAAGCCATGCGCAAGCTAATGATATTGGTACAGAACAAGCAGATGATTACAATGATTATGAGAAGTTTATAGAAATGCGTAGCTTAAGAGAGTCATTAGAAACACAAAACTATATGCATTACTATATTCACATGGACGATTCTCTTGATAAATTGATAGATAGAAAAGAAATTACTTTCACACCGAAAAACAACAAAACTAATCTAAAGAAACAAACAAAATCTGATGTAAGTAAACAGCAGAAGCATTCCAATAATACTCAAAATATTAAAAATGCCTTGAATACCATAAAAGATGTGCCATTATTCGAACAAACAAAATCAGATATAGAAGAAACGCTTAAGAGATTAGATAAGAAAATAATAAAAATTGGTGTTTTTGGCACATTTAGTGCAGGTAAAAGTAGTTTAATCAATGCACTCTTAGGAGATGCATACTTAGTGAGTTCGCCCAACCCAACGACAGCTGCAATGACCCAATTAACTTATGGTCATGAAAGCCAAATCACATTAAAATCCTCTAAACAATTATTAGAAGAATTAAATCATGTGTTTCAAGTAGAAAATAAAACATTTAAAACAATTGAAGATTTTCTATCTAAAAACACGAATAAATTGAAAGCAACATTAGAGAAAAATAAGTTAGCTTTTGTGAACGCTGTTGAAAAGCATTACGATATGTACCAAGACATGCTCAAAGATGGGCAAATACATACGATTGCACAAGATGAAATTAAAAAGTGGAGTGCAGAGGATGAATATGCAACGTTTGTTAATACAGTTCATCTAAATTTACCTTTAGAATGGTTGAAAGATAAAATTATAGTAGATTCATTAGGTTTACATTCAAATAATCAGCGTCATACGAATGAGACAGAAAAAGTACTAACTTCTTCCGATTTAATACTTTATGTTAGTTATTTTAATCATTCATTTACGGAAAATGATAAACGTTTTATTGAACATATGAAAGAAATGAATCAATTGAACGAAAATCAGGCCTTTAAAATGATTGTCAATGCTACTGATTTAGCAGAAACGGAAGAGGATTTAAATGCTGTTATTGAGTATGTCGGTGATGCTTTAAGTCAAGTCAATATGGATTCAGATATTTTTGCAGTATCAAGTAGAGAAGCACTGAAATCAGGCAATGAGGGTATCAAACGCCTTCAAGACAGTATTCAGCACTTTACTCAAATCGAATCCAAAGATATCTTACAGCAACAAATGTTAAATCAATTAAAAAATATTTCTGAAGCTTATGAGCAAATGATTGAAGAATTTAACAATAATAAAAAACAAATTGAACAAAGAAAACAAAAGCTACAAGAATATAAAAATTCTTCAATTTTCAACAATAATATATTACAAATTGCTGAACAACGCACATCAAATGAAGTAGAAGATCAACTATACCATTTAAATGAACGATTAAAACTACAATTACAAGACGAGGTTAAATCTATTTACAATGGACAAATGACAAAAAATAGTAATTTTAATGATGAAAAACGTCAATCAACCAAAATTTACTTAGATCAGATTCACCAACGTCTATATTTAGAACAGTCCCTTTTAGTAGAACGTATCAAGAAGTATTTTCATGAACAAGTACATGCAGAGATTGCACCATTAAAACAAAAGCTTGAACAAGTACATGTATTTATACAACCTGAGTTTAGTCAAGAAATGATTGAACTTGATGACCCTTATTTAAAAATTGATTTAGAAACCATGCTCAATGCTTTACCAAAAGGTTTAACTAAGAAAACGATTTTGCAACCTAAATCTCAAAGTGCGATTCAAGAACAAATCACACACGAAACCATAGCACTTTTAGCACCTTGTATTGCAAATTTAAGACAAGCAATGAGCGACATTGTCTCTACAATGGATTACAATGCTGAAACTAAATTCAAAACATTAGAAAAAGAAGCGCATCATCAAATTCAAGAACTATTAGCATTTGAAATGGACGACGCTCTTATTAAACAATTACAAGAAACAAACGAAAAATTAAAAGCATTATTGTAAAAATAGAAAGAGGACACAATATGACCAAAAAAATATTACTAATAGACGGCATGGCTTTATTATTTCGCCACTTCTTTGCAACAAGTTCGCATAAACAATTTATGAGAAATTCATCAGGTATACCTACAAATGGTGTTCAAGGATTTGTTCGCCATGTGTTTACCGCTATCAATGAAATACAGCCTTCTCATGTCGCAGTGTGCTGGGATATGGGTAAATCAACATTTAGAAATGATATGTTTGATGGATATAAACAAAATAGACCTGCACCACCAGAAGAACTGATTCCACAATTTGACTATGTCAAAGAAGTTTCTAATCAATTTGGATTTGTAAATATTGGCGTTCAAAATTATGAAGCTGATGATGTTATCGGTACACTTGCACAACAATATTCTGATCAAAATCAAGTTTATGTCGTAACAGGTGATAAAGATATTTTGCAATGTATTAATCCTAATGTAGAAATATGGCTAACTAAAAAAGGCTTTAATATTTATAACCGCTATACTTTAGATCGTTTTCAAAGTGAATACGGGTTGAATCCTTTACAGTTAATCGATGTCAAAGCATTTATGGGAGACACAGCTGATGGTTATCCAGGTGTGAAAGGGATTGGTGAAAAAACAGCAATTAAACTCATTCAAAATCACGGGTCTGTAGAATCTGTTTTAAATGCATTAGACCAATTAACACCAGGTCAAAGAACTAAAATCGAAGCTAATATCGATAACCTTAAATTGTCAAAAACATTAGCAGAAATTCATACCAAAGTGCCTTTAAATACAGTCGATTTGCTGGATAAGATGCAATTTGGAACAGAACTTACTAAAATTCTTAATATATGTAAAGAACATGAGTTGTATGTTTCTGGTAAATATCTATCCACACATTTCAGTTAAATTCATAATTTAACTATCATAACAATGTGAATAATGTAGTAGGCAAGACACAGGAAAAGATTTTGATAGAAAATGTTTTTTTGCACCAAATGATTAAAGGTGGCTAATTTAAAAATTTACAAACCTAACTCATTTTTTTGAATCGACAAATAAGATGATAAAGTGCAGGATTATACAGTTATTTCTTTATTTAAAAACGAGACTGAGGCAACTATTAATGTCTCAGTCTCGTTTTTCGATTCATAACCGCTTCTTTGTAGTAGCTTTAGATAGCGTTATGATTTTTTGTTATGTTTGGTTATTTGATATAAACTTTGTTTTGCATGATGATTCGCTTCTTTATTTTGGTTTCTCGGTACCCAACGAACAAAGAGTAATTCAAATTTTTGTTCTAATTTTATAATTTCATTATAGTAAGATTTGAATTTTTCATTTTTTACATTCCCTCTATTAAAACTATCTTCGATAAGTTTAGAATCCGTATATACAAGGCCAGTTGTTATATTATGTGCTATAGCACATTCCAACGCGAACTGAAACGATGCCCATTCAGCACTATGGTTATCCATTTGACCCAATGATTTCGTGTAATGAAATCGTTCTTCTTCTGTGATAATGACAACTGCACTGGCACTTTCACCAGGGTTGCCAGCTGTTGCAGCATCAAAATAAATTTTCGCCATTCATATCATCCTTATAACTATATTTACATTTATACTACCAAACAAATGGTACTTGTTCTATATAAGTGAAACGATACTAATCGGATATTTAGACATTTTGACGTAAGGTGATGTATAATAAATAACATACTATAAAGGTCGGAATTAAAGGAGGCTGTTATATTGAAAAATATGTTCATCATACATGGTTACCAAGCTAGCACCGAAAATCATTGGTTTGAATGGTTAGCAACACAGATGAAATCCTATGATTATCATACTGAAATCGTATATTTACCAAATACTAATAACCCCGATTTAGATGCTTGGGACAGCGCAATTCAACATAGTTTAAATCATAAACTCGATAAGGATTCTATCATTGTTGCTCATAGCCTGGGTGTGGTTACTGTCTTAAATTATTTATCAAAAGAAAAGGTATTTAGTAATATAAAAGGGCTGTTTTTAATTTCATGTTTCAATGAACCTTTACACAATCTCCCTGAATTGAATCAATTTATCAATCAAACACAAGTACAATTTGAAAATATTAATGCGCAACATATCATAACCATAGCTGGAGATAATGACCCAGTTGTCGACATAAATGCAACAAACCGATTATCTCAACAATTAAATACAGAAACAGTCGAACTGCATCATAATGGACACTTCCAAGATTGCGATGGTTATCTTACTTTTGATTTTCTTAAAAATCAAATCACTGCTATTTTAAATAATAAAAACTCTGAAATTGGCATTTAACCAATTTCAGAGTTTTTTAATAACCTTCATCTAATTTACTAATTTTTCCTTTACGATACATGGATTTCGCCCAGTAACCAAATGGTACATTAAATATCGTTGAGATTACTTTCAATAGATACGTAGTAATAAAAATTTCAAATACTGCTGCATTTGGCATTGAACCATAAAATGCAATGGTTACAAATAAAGCAGTGTCGATTATGTTACTTATGATCGTACTACCATATGCTCTAATGATAAATGTTTTATCTGAGCTAAACACTTTTTTTATTAACGAGAAGAGTAGTACATCTAAATGTTGTCCGATTATATAGGCAACCACTGATCCCAATGCAATTCTTGGCACAAGATTAAATATTGATTCCAACGCACCTTGCGAAGTATCAATAGATGATGGTGTAAAATGCAGCGACATTTGCATTACGATAATCATAACAAGTGTTGAACTAAAGCCAATCCAGACTGCACGCTTTGCAACTTTTCTACCATAAATATCATTTAAAATATCTGTGGCAAGATATATAGAAGCAAACATTACATTACCTAATGTTGCTGAAATAGTAAATATGTCGATTGTTTTAAGAACTTGGATATTAGCAAGTACAGTTCCAATTGCAATCCATGCGATTAATCCCTGTTTCCCAAACAAGCGATACATAGCTACTAATAATAAAAAGGTAACTAAAAATGTCAGTACACCAAATATTTCGTTAAACAATTTAAATTCCTCCTAAATTTTGATAATGCGGGAGTTTAGAAACCGCAAAATAAACAACTAAGTAATTTTATCAGAAAAAATTAAAAATACAAGTGTGTTTATTCATATCGTACATAAAAAGTTGAATATCTATTTTCATAAATTTAAAGATTAAACAATCCTAGTTACAAATGATATAATGTCTTCAAGTGTCAAAACATTATAAAATGAATCAATCGATAGAAATATGATATTTTAAGTAATATAGGAGCGTGACAAACATTCTTACTTATTCTGAAAAAGAAGCTATGGCTTCAATAGATGATTTAATGAACACTTATTGCAAATCATGTTTGCTCAAACATCATATAAGAAAGTCAGAAGGTAAAACACAAGCACATCATTTTTGTATAAATGAATGTTCAATCGGCAAAGAAATTAAACAATTAGGAAATGAGTTACAATAATTAGGAGGCATTTTATTATGGAGATTTTAGAAGTATCACAAACACCAAACCCAAATACAATGAAAATCGTTTTACAATTATCAGGTGAAGATTACAAACCGAATACCTTTACTGCAGTAAAAGATAATCAACCTGAGTTTATTAACGATATTTTACAAATCGAAGGAATAAAATCTATTTTCCAAGCAATGAATTTTATCTCCGTAGATAAAAAGGCGGACTATGAGTGGGAAACACTATTACCTGAAGTAACTAAAACCTTAGAAGAAATATAAAAAGGAGTTTTCTGAATGGAAATTGTACGTGTCGAACCAACGCCCAGTCCCAACACAATGAAAATTGTTTTGAATGAGAAAAGAAAAGATAATAAGTCAAATACGTATACAACTATTCTTGATAATCAGCCCAAGTTTATCAATGATGTATTAGCAGTTGATGGTGTGAAATCTATATTTTACGTTATGGATTTTTTAGCTGTAGATAAAAAGCCCAAATATGATTGGGAAGTTTTATTACCTAAAGTAACAGCAACATTAAGCGACGAATCTGAATCTATTGATACACCAGCACCAGATGAACACTTTGGCGAAGTTAAAGCTGAAGTACTTCAGTTCAAAGGGATTCCATATCAGGTTAAACTTACTTCTAGTTCCGAAGAAAAACGTAAGCAATTACCTGAAGTGTATATTGATAGTATGCTTGCAGCTCAAAAAGATGATGACAATATTGTTTTCCAACGTAAATGGGAAGACTTAGGTATACGTTATGGTGAATTAGATGATATTATGTCTGAAGTCACTGAAGAAATCCTAGCACTTTATCCTGAAAAAGATTTAAACCATCTTGTAGAAAATGCTTTAAATACAGATGTCGTTATTCCTGAAAAAAAATACCAACATGTGACGCTTGAGACTTATCAAGCAACTGATGATTGGAAAGAACGCTTAAGAATGTTAAAAGCTTTCCCAACACCAACAGAGAGAGATTTCCCATTATTAGGTGATGCTGTTAGTGAAGAAGAGAAAACACCATTAAGACGTGAAGCGATCGTGTTGCTTGGTATGATAGAAGATAAAGCAGTATTACCTTATTTATTTAAAGGATTACATGATAAAAGTCCAGCAGTCAGAAGAACAGCTGGTGATTGTTTAAGCGATTTAGGATTTAAACAAGCTTTGCCTGAAATGGAAAAAGCATTAGATGATCCCCATAAAATAGTAAGATGGCGAGCTGCTATGTTTATATTTGATGAAGGCGGTCCTGAACAACTTGATGCACTTCGCACACATGAAAATGACCCTGCATATGAAGTTAAACTTCAAATAGAAATGGCAATAGCAAGAATTGAAAATGGTGATGAAGCATTAGGTTCTGTGTGGAAACAAATTGCTAATAGAAATAAATCGTAATAATTTGATGATATGAATTTATAAAGGAGTGTTTTAAATGAATGCATATGAAGCATACATGAATGAACTTGCAACTCAAATGCGTAGTGAATTAACTGGACGTGATTTCAAAAGTTTAGAAACCGCAGATGAAGTATCTAACTTTATGACAAATGTGGGTAGTGACGATACAACATTTGTTGTTATTAATTCAACATGTGGTTGTGCCGCTGGTTTAGCAAGACCAGCGGCTGTTACAGTTGTAGAACAAAATGATAAAAAACCTACAAATAAAGTAACAGTATTCGCAGGTCAAGATAAAGAAGCTACTGCAACAATGCGTGATTATATCCAACAGGTTCCATCTAGTCCATCCTATGCGCTTTTCAAAGGACAAGAATTGAAACATTTTATACCTCGTGAACACATTGAAGGTAGAGATATTCAAGATATTTGTATGGACATTAAAGACGCATTTGACGATTACTGCTAAATGGTTCGTATGGTTATATAAATATCGCTGTTAAATCGTATTGAATAACATAGCGTAAAAATTCATTAAATGGTCATTATGCCAACTTACTGTGTCTAAACAAGCCAATAAGATATAGTAAGTTGGCATTTATTCCATAAAAATAAGTACTAACGCGTATAACGTTTACAAAAAATGATGTATAATTTACTCAAAGTACATTATTTTTACATAATTAATGTTAAATCCTTTAACTTATAACAATTATCCAATAAGATACAAATAAAATTAATTTTGGAAGGAGTGGATTAAATGTTAAATGCTTTTGATCAAGCGTATCATCAATTATGTGAAGAAATTTTAGAAATCGGTAAACAAAAGAATGATCGCACAAATACTGGAACCATCTCAAAATTTGGTCACCAACTGAGGTTTGATTTATCAAAAGGCTTCCCATTACTAACAACTAAAAAAGTATCATTTAAATTAATTGCTACAGAGCTCTTATGGTTTATCAAAGGAGATACAAATATTAAGTATTTACTTCAATATAATAACAACATTTGGAATGAGTGGGCATTCGAAAAATTTGTTCAATCCAAAGACTATAACGGACCTGACATGACTGATTTTGGCCATAGGGCACAAAAAGACGAGTCCTTTAACCTAATCTATAAAGACGAAATGAACCAATTTAAAAAACGTATTTTAAATGATGATGATTTTGCTAAAAAATATGGTGATTTAGGTAATGTTTATGGTAAACAATGGCGTGATTGGGAAGATAAATATGGTAATCATTATGATCAATTAAAAACGGTGATCAATCAAATTAAAACGAATCCTAATTCAAGACGTCATATCGTATCTGCATGGAATCCAACAGAAATTGATACAATGGCGTTACCACCTTGTCATACAATGTTTCAGTTTTATGTTCAAGATGGCAAATTAAGTTGTCAATTATACCAAAGAAGTGCAGACATCTTTTTAGGGGTTCCTTTTAACATCGCAAGTTATAGTTTATTAACTCACCTCATCGCGAAAGAATGTGGCCTTGAAGTTGGAGAATTTGTACACACCTTTGGTGATGCACATATATACTCTAATCATATCGAAGCTATTGAGACACAATTAGCACGAGAAAGCTATAATCCACCAACACTTAATATCAATTCAGATGCATCTATTTTTGATATTGATTACGAGGATTTAGAAATTGTTGATTATGAATCACATCCAGCGATTAAAGCACCCATCGCAGTTTAAATGGGAAATGACTTAAAAACATCAATAATTTATTATATAATGCACTTTGTGTTTCATATTAAACTGTTTTCATTTCAATATTAGGAGGAACATTATGACACTTTCAATACTTGTAGCCCATGATCAACAACGGGTTATTGGCGTAAATAACCAATTGCCTTGGCATTTACCTAGTGATTTAAAGCACGTTAAGTCGTTAACTACTGGAAATACGCTTGTCATGGGTCGTGCAACATTTGAATCTATCGGGAAACCTCTTCCTAATAGAAGAAATGTTGTGTTAACTAGAAATAAATCATTTAAACCAGAGGGTGTGGATGTTATCCATTCTTTCGAAGAAATCTACGACTTACCTGGCCATGTTTTTATATTTGGTGGCCAGTCCTTATTTGAAGAAATGATAGATAAGGTTGATGATATGTATATTACTGTTATTGAAGATAAATATAACGGTGATACTTTTTTCCCACCATATACTTTTAAAGACTGGGAAGTCGCATCATCAAATAAAGGTGTATTGGATGAAAAAAATACGATTCCTCATACCTTTTTACATTTAATCCGTAAGGGAACTTCATAGGAGGAAATTTATGATAAAAAAGAAAATTGTTACTGATTCAACATCTGATTTATCACATGAATATTTAAATGAAAATAATATTCATGTGATACCTCTTAATTTAACAATTGATGGTGAATCCTACATTGACCAAATAGATATATCGTCGGAAGAATATATTCAAAAACTGGAAGAAAATGCTGATACTAAAACAAGTCAACCTGCTATCGGTAAATTCATTGAATTATACGATAAACTAGGCGAAGATGGTTCTGAAATCATAAGCATTCATATGACATCAGGTTTAAGCGGAACTTATCATACTGCACTGCAAGCTAGCGAAATGACTGATAGTAAAGTTACTGTCATTGATTCTAAGTCTATTTCTTTTGGTTTAGGTTACCAAGTGCAACACATTGTTGATTGGAATAATACTGGACTATCAACAAATGAAATCGTTGAAAACATTGTTGAACTACAAAAAAACATTAAACTTTATGTTGTTATAGGACAATTAAACCAATTAATTAAAGGCGGACGTATTAGCAAAACGAAAGGTTTAATTGGTAATATGATGAAAATCAAACCAATCGGAACACTCGAAGACGGAAAGATTGAATTAATTCATAATTCTCGAACACAAAATGCAAGTGTTCAGTTCCTCAAAAAAGAAGTGAGCGCGTTTATCGGTGATAAAAATGTAAAATCTATCGGTATTGCACATGCAAATATTATTGAATTCGTAGACAAAGTAAAAAAACATTTTTCAGAAGAGTTCAACTTTACAAAATTCGACACGAACGTTACAACACCTATCATTTCAACACATACAGGACAAGGTGCTATCGGTTTAGTCGTATTACGATCATAAAGTACTACTTCAAAGCGCGCTATGACTATACTCAAAATGAAATTGGTCTTATTTAATATATAAACAGTTTCATAGCAAATCGCTTAAAATAATGGTAACTTTATGACAAAATAGATATAGGAGGTATATTATGGCTTATGCGACATTAGCAGGAGGATGTTTTTGGTGTTTAGTTAAACCATTCACTTCATATCCTGGTATCGAAAACGTTGTTTCTGGTTATAGTGGTGGACATACAGATAACCCAACTTATGAAAGTGTAAGTACAAATCAAACTGGGCATGTCGAGGCAGTCCAAATTACTTATAACTCAGAAATTACTTCCTTCGAAAATATATTAGACGTTTATTTCAAAACGTTTGATCCTACTGATAACGGTGGTCAATTTTTTGATCGTGGAGAACATTATGAGCCTGCTATTTTTTATCATGATGAAAATCAGAAAAAAGCAGCCGAAGCTAAAATTCAACAATTAAATGAACAAGGTATCTTTAACAAACCTGTCATTACACCCATTAAACCATATAAAAACTTTTATCCAGCTGAAACCTATCATCAGGATTACTATAAAAAGAATCCATTGCATTATGAACAGTATCAACGTGGATCAGGTCGGAAAAATTTTATAGAAAAGCATTGGGGGAAACAAAATGATTAA
Source organism: Staphylococcus sp. LKG4-2 (assembly GCF_050955665.1). Classification (NCBI taxonomy): domain Bacteria; kingdom Bacillati; phylum Bacillota; class Bacilli; order Caryophanales; family Staphylococcaceae; genus Staphylococcus; species Staphylococcus sp. LKG4-2. Next base: position 1,588,150 of record NZ_CP194532.1, read on the forward strand.
AAAGAATAAAAATGATTTAAATGAAATGGAGTATTTAGTTACACAAGAAAATGGTACAGAACCGCCATTTCAAAACGAATACTGGAACCACTTTGAAAAAGGTATTTACGTTGATAAAATTTCAGGTAAACCATTATTCACTTCTGAAGAAAAATTCGAATCAGATTGTGGTTGGCCAAGTTTTTCTAAGGCATTAGCCGATGAAGAAATCGTTGAATTAGTCGACAAAACATTTGGCATGGTGCGCACTGAAGTACGTTCTGAAGATGCAAATAGCCATTTAGGTCACGTATTCAATGACGGACCAAAAGAAAGCGGCGGTCTGAGATATTGCATTAATTCAGCAGCTGTACAATTTATACCATATGAAAAATTAGAAGAACTAGGATATGGAGATTTAATACCACATTTTGAAAAATAAGGAGCGAACATATTATGTTTAAAAAATTATTTGGTAAAGGCAAAGAGGTCAATAAAGAAAGCGCGATTTATGCACCAATCACTGGGGAATATGTAAAAATCGAAGATATACCAGATCCAGTATTTGCTCAAAAAATGATGGGTGAAGGCTTTGGTATAAATCCAACAGAAGGTGAAGTTGTTTCACCAATCGATGGTAAGGTAGATAATGTTTTCCCAACGAAACATGCTATTGGATTAAAAGCTGAAAATGGCCTAGAATTACTTGTTCATATTGGTCTTGATACCGTGCAATTAGATGGTGAAGGCTTTGACATTCTAGTTGAAAGTGGCGACGTTGTTAACGTTGGAGACCCATTATTAAAATTTGATTTAGACTATATAAAAGAAAATGCAAAATCAGTTGTTTCACCAATTATTATCACAAATTCTGACAACACAGCATCTATTTCAGTGGCTGATGTAACAACTTTGACTAAAGGTGAAACTAAAATTGTTGATGTGACAATGAACTAATGAAAGACCATTCATTTTATCATTTTGCCCTTACAGCACGTGGGCGTAAAGATGAAAAAGGTGAATTAGCAGAAGAAATATTTGATGATTTATCTTTTCCAAAACATGAAAAAGACTTTCATATACTGTCAGATTATATAGAAACACAAGGGCATTATACTATTTCATTATCCGTTTTTGATGATTTATACGAGGAATATACCGAATGGTTAAAATTTTAATTACTTTAACATTTGAGTAGCACGATTAAAATATATTAAAATAATAAGGTATCATTTGTTGCTGGGATTAATCTAAATGATTCAATCCCAGCTCATTTTATTTGTAATGATTTTTTACATATGTATTGGAAGTGATTAAATGTCAGAAAGTAAAGACACAACTGAAGTGAATCAAGAAGTAAATGAAAAAGCATCATCGCAATCAACAAAGAAACAAATAAATTTCAAACGTAGTCACTTTATTATTATATTAATAGTTACAATACTTGTAACTGCTATGATTGCAGTATTTGCAACGATTGGCATCAGTCATTGGACAAGTGGTTTAAATAGTGATCAACGTGATGAGATGAAAAAAGTAGAGCAAGTTTATCAAACACTAGATGATGAATACTATAAAGATACTAGTTCAGAAGAGCTGGGGACAGCAGCGATTGATGGTATGGTAAAAAAATTGGATGACCCTTATTCAGACTATATGACCAAAAAAGAAACTAAATCATTTAATGAAGATGTATCAGGTGATTTTGTAGGTATTGGGGCTGAAATGCAAAAGAAAGGGAATCAAATTCAAATTACAAGCCCTATGAAACAATCACCTGCTGAAAAGGCCGGAATTCAGCCTAAAGATGTGGTTACTAAAGTGAATGGTAAATCGATTAAAGGACAGCCTTTAGAAGCAATTGTTAAAAAAGTTAGAGGAAAACAAGGTACAAAAGTAACACTAACCATTGAACGCGGTGGGCAAGCTCACGACATCACAATAAAACGAGATAAAATTCATGTCAAAAGTGTTGAATACCAAAAACATGGCGATGTCGGTGTCTTTACTATCAATAAATTCCAAAATAGTACATCAGGCGAATTAAAATCTTCCATCATTAAAGCACACAAAGATGGCATCCGTAAAATTGTATTGGATTTACGTAATAATCCTGGAGGCTTATTAGATGAAGCTGTTAAAATGGCAAACATTTTCATTGATAAAAATGAAACAGTTGTTCAATTAGAAAAAGGCAAACATAAAGAAGCAATTAAGGCTTCAAATGATGCCTCAAAAGAAGCCAAAGATATGGATGTTTCTATTTTAGTAAATAAAGGCTCAGCTAGTGCTTCAGAAGTTTTCACAGGTGCTATGAAAGATTATAATAAAGCCAAAGTTTATGGTTCAAAAACATTTGGTAAAGGCATTGTGCAGACTACACGAGAATTTGAAGATGGTTCATTATTAAAATTCACTAATATGAAATGGTTAACGCCAAAATCTCATTATATTCATGGAAAAGGCATTACTCCTGATAAGAAAATAGAAGAACCTGCATATCAATCATTAAATGTTATCCCAAGCAATAAAACATATCAGTTGGGTGACGATGATAAAAATGTTAAAACAATGAAGGTGGGATTGAATGCATTAGGCTATCATATTAATAATCAGTCTACTGAATTTGATAGCGAACTAGAGGATGCACTCAAATCCTTCCAAAAGAAAAATAATTTAGATGTAAATGGCACATTTAACAAGTCAACGAATGAAAAATTCACACAGCAACTTGTTGAAAAAGCAAACAAAGAAGACACGGTATTAAATGAGCTTTTAAAAAAACTAAATTAATTTAAGAGGAGTCATCGGTTTATGATTAGAAAAGCAAATAAAAATGATTTATCTAGTATTTTAAACATTGTAGAAGAAGCTAAAACTATTATGAAGCAAGACAACAACAATCAATGGGATGAACATTATCCTTTAGAAGAACATTTTGAAGAAGATATTGAAAAAGACACACTTTTTGTTCTAGAAGAAAATTCTATTATTTATGCTTTTATAGTTGTCGACCAACAGCAATCAGAATGGTATGATGAATTAGAATGGCCAATTGACAGAAAAGGTGCCTATGTTATTCATAGATTGGCAGGATCATCTGAATATAAAGGTACTGCAACGCAACTATTTGATTTTGCAGTTAATTTAGCACTGGATCATAATATTCATGTGTTATTAACCGATACATTTGCTTTAAATAAGCGCGCACAAGGACTGTTTACTAAATTTGGCTTTAGCAAAGTAGGCGAAGCAAAAATTGATTATCATCCTTTTAATAAAGGTGAACCATTTTATGCCTATTATAAAAATTTAGAAGAATAGAGGTTATATTATGACGAAAATCGCATTTACCGGTGGAGGTACAGTTGGACATGTTTCCGTAAACCTAAGTTTGATTCCAACTGCAATAGAAGAAGGATACGATACCTTTTATATCGGATCAAAAAATGGGATTGAACGTGAAATGATTGAATCTCAATTACCTTCAATTAAATACCACTCTATATCTAGTGGTAAATTAAGAAGGTATATTTCTTGGGATAATATTAAAGATATATTTAAGGTGTTAAAAGGTGTATTAGATGCTAGAAGTGTGCTAAAAAAAGAAAAGCCTGATTTACTATTTTCTAAAGGGGGATTTGTTTCAGTACCAGTCGTTATTGCTGCAAAATCTTTAAAAATCCCTACGATTATACATGAATCTGATTTAACACCTGGTTTAGCAAATAAAATCTCATTAAAATTCGCTAAAAAAATATATACTACCTTTGAAGATACATTAAATTATTTACCTAAAGATAAAGCAGATTTTGTTGGTGCAACAGTGAGAGAAGACTTAAAAACTGGAGATAAACATAGAGGTTATCAACTGACAGAATTTAATAATGATAAAAAAGTATTATTAGTCATGGGTGGCAGTCTAGGCAGTAAAAAATTGAATGACATTATAAGACAAAATCTCGAGACACTTCAAGAGACTTACCAAGTCATTCATTTAACTGGAAAAGGGCTATTAGACAATTCATATGTTGGCACTAAAGATTACATTCAATTTGAATTTGTTAAAGATGATTTAACGGATTTACTTGCTATTACAGATACAGTGATTAGTCGTGCTGGTTCTAACGCTATCTATGAATTTTTAGCGCTACGCATTCCAATGTTATTAATTCCTTTAGGTTTAGATCAATCACGTGGCGACCAAATTGACAATGCTAAACATTTTGAATCAAAAGGATTTGGTAAAACAATTCTCGAAGATACATTAACTGAAAATGAATTAAAAACACAATTGAGAGAAATTGAAACCAATCGCGATGATATCATTAAACAAATGCAAACATATAAAGAAAGCTTTACGCGTCAGGATTTATTCCAAAAGATAATAAACGATGCTTTAAGCGAATAGGAGGTACATGCAATGAGTCGTTGGAAAAGAATATCATTACTCATTATTTTTACGTTAATATTTGGCATCATTGCATTCTTCCACGAATCAAGACTGGGAAAGTGGATTGATAATGAAGTATATGAGTTCATTTATTCTTCTAAAAGTTTCATCACCACAACGATATTTCTCGGTGTAACCAAAGTTGGAGAAGTTTGGGCAATGGTTTGTTTATCTCTGTTGCTCGTTGCTTATTTAATGTTAAAACGTTTAAATATTGAGGCTTTATTTTTCGCAATTGCAATGAGTTTATCGAGTACATTAAACCCATTACTTAAAAATATCTTTGATAGAGAACGTCCAACGCTACTTCGACTTATTGATATCTCAGGATTTAGTTTCCCGAGTGGTCATGCGATGGGTTCTACAGCATTCTTTGGAAGTACGATATATATCGCCAATCGAGTTATGAAGGGTAAATCTAAAGCCTTTATGATTGGTCTCTCAGCTTTATTTATCATTATGATATCGTCATCAAGAGTTTATCTTGGTGTACACTATCCTACAGATATTATAGCAGGTATTATTGGTGGCGCATTCTGTGTCGTATTATCAACATTAATATTACGCCATAAATTGCAAGTATAATTCCATTCAATTCAACTTATGTGCATCCATAGTGTCTGATGTAACTTATAATTCATTTAAAAACACAGTAAAAAAGCAGTTAGGTGAATAAATTCATCTAACTGCTTTTATGTGTCAAAATTTATTATAAAAACCGATTTCACAATGTAAAACCGGTTTTTATATTCACGTTGTCTCGCAACGTTAGTCTTTTACGGGCATATAAAAGGGGATGTTTTTGAAAATGATCAATCCAAATAAGAACGAAATATGTGTGGGGGGAATGTCTTATTTTCGGTATTGATAATCATTTTCAATTACATTATACAACAATGAGAATGATTGTCAATTAAATTCGAATAATTTTTTCAAATTTTATGAAATACCTATATATTACAATAAAAGTGATTAAAATCATGAAGTATTTTAAAAACATTTTGAAATTTTTATGCAATAACTTTCTACAAACAAGCATTTATTATAATATATAATTTGAGGTGCTACATATGACAAAAATCTTAATAGTAGAAGACGAGCAAAACCTTGCGCGTTTTATAGAGCTTGAACTTGAACATGAAAATTATGACGTAGATATTGAATACGATGGGAAGCCTGGTTTAGAAAAAGCATTATCAAATACTTATGATTTAATTCTTTTAGACTTAATGCTTCCAAATATAAATGGTTTAGAAATTTGTCGTCAGATTCGTCAAAATCAAACTACACCTATCATTATCATCACTGCTAAAAGTGATACTTACGATAAGGTGGCTGGTTTGGATTACGGTGCGGATGATTATATCGTTAAACCGTTTGATATAGAAGAATTATTAGCAAGAATCAGAGCTATGTTACGAAGACAACCACAAAAGAATCTAATCGATATCAAAGGCATCATTATAGATAAAGATGCTTTTAAAGTCACTGTGGATGGACAACCACTTGATTTAACAAAAACAGAATATGATTTGTTATTTTTACTAGCTGAAAACAGAAACCACGTTCTGCAAAGGGAACAAATCATTACGGACGTATGGGGATACGATACAGAAGTAGAAACAAATGTAGTAGATGTTTACATTCGATATTTAAGAAACAAATTAAAACCCTTTGGTAAAGATAAGTGTATCGAAACAGTACGCGGTGTAGGGTACGTGGTAAGACAATGAAACAACGTAAACTTAAAACTAAATGGATGTTGATTACTACGACGATTACGTTTTTAACCATTTTTCTTTTTAGCATCATAATCATTTTCTTCCTCAGTACTTCATTAAGACATAATGAAGTAGATGAGGCTGAACGTAGTTCGGAAGATATAGTTAAATTATTTGAATCTAAACAAATTGAACACGTCACACCACTTGATTTAAATGCATCCTTAGGTAATTTTCAAAAAGTCATATTATTTAATGAAGATGGTCACAAATTAATGGAAACATCAAATGATAACTCCATTACGTTTTCTCCGAATATCGTACCGACAAATGTAAATCGTATAGCAGTTAAAAGTGATCACAAAAAAGATTATCTCATCATCACAGATCATATTGAGTCACCAAAATTTAATGGTTACAGTGTGATAGTGCATTCTTTAGAAGACTATAAAGCACTTGTAAACTCTTTATATTTTATCGCTCTAATATTTGGTGTGATAGCAACGTTTATAACTGCAATTATTAGTTATTTCTTTTCTTCGCAAATTACAAAACCATTAATATTGATGTCGAATAAGATGCAACAAATTCGAAGAGATGGTTTCCAAGAAAAAGTAGAATTAAGTACAAATTACGAAGAAACAGACAACTTAATTGTGACATTTAATGAGATGATGCTCCAATTGGAAGAATCTTTTAATCAACAGCGACAATTTGTCGAAGATGCGTCACATGAATTACGTACTCCCTTACAGATCATTCAAGGCCATCTTAATCTCATCAATCGCTGGGGTAAAAAAGATGCTGCTATATTAGAAGAGTCTTTAGATATTTCATTAGAAGAAATGACAAGAATTACAAAACTTGTAGAAGAACTATTATTACTTACAAAAGACAATAATAACAGTAGAGACGGTGAAATTGAAAATGTTGAGATAAATCAAGAGATTGCATCTCGAATTAAATCTTTATCACAATTGCACAGTGATTATACATTTGAATTCGATGCGTTTCCTAAACCATTAAACATAAAAATTGATCGTTATCAATTTGAACAAATGTTGATCATCTTTATTGATAATGCTATGAAATATGATCAGATAAATAAATACATTCAGATACAAACAAAGTTGAGAAACAAACAAATTTCTATTGAAATTACTGATCACGGTGTGGGTATACCTAAAGAAGATATAGAATTTATTTTTGATAGATTTTATAGAGTTGATAAATCACGTTCTCGCAAATTAGGTGGTAATGGATTGGGATTATCTATCGCTAAAAAAATCATAGAACTAAATAATGGTACTATACATGTCGATAGTGAAGTTGATAAATATACAACGTTTAAGATTACTTTTTAACATTCAAAACTAATTGGTGCAAAATGTTTTTTCTAACAACATATATGTTACCCTATTATATATAAAACTTATGAGCAGAACCAAAGTAAAAAAAGGTTCTGCTTTTTTAGTAATAAGTGCGCTATTGGTACTTTAATTTGTATATAATAAGTGCTATTATTGATTTGTAAGCGTTTCAACTATTTTGTGGAGGGTGTAATATGAGCAACGAAAGTCAGGTTTCCGAGGCACCTGTAAATTTCGGAGCAAATCTTGGATATGTTTTAGACTTATATGACATATATCTAGACGATCCTAGTGCAGTTCCAGAAGATTTACAAGTCCTATTTAGTACAATTAAAAACGGTGAAGCAAACATCGCAACAAACACAGAAGGTCAATCAAATGTGACTAAAGGAGATAGCACAATCAAACGTGTTATGCGCCTAATCGATAACATTCGTCAATATGGGCATTTATTGGCAGATATTTATCCTGTAAACCGACCTCAAAGAGAAAACGTACCGAAATTAAACATGGAAGACTTCAACTTAGATCAAGAAACATTAGAATCTATTTCAGCAGGTATTGTGTCTGAACATTTTAAAGACATATATGATAATGCTTATGAAGCGATTGTGCGTATGGAAAAACGCTACAAAGGTCCTATCGCCTTTGAATATACTCACATCAATAATAATCGTGAACGTGTATGGTTAAAACGCAGAATTGAAACTCCATACAAAGCAACATTGAATGACAATCAAAAAATTGAATTATTTAAAAATTTAGCTCATGTTGAAGGTTTTGAAAAGTATCTTCATAAAAACTTCGTAGGCGCAAAACGTTTTTCTATTGAAGGTGTAGATACTTTAGTACCAATGCTTCAACAGACATTAAGAATTGCGAGCGATGAAGGCATACAAAATATTCAAATAGGTATGGCACACCGTGGTAGATTAAATGTATTAACCCACGTATTAGAAAAGCCTTATGAAATGATGATTTCTGAATTTATGCACATAGATTCTATGAAATTCTTACCTGAAGACGGTAGCCTACAATTAACTTCAGGATGGACTGGAGACGTTAAATATCATCTTGGTGGTGTTAAAACTACGCAATCTTACGGTAGTGAACAACGCATTTCATTAGCAAATAACCCAAGTCATTTGGAAATCGTCGCACCAGTAGTATTAGGTAAGACTCGTGCAAATCAAGATACAACAGATAAACCAGGTGCAGTTACTACTGAATTTAAAAAATCAATGCCGATTTTAATACATGGTGATGCTGCCTACCCAGGTCAAGGTATTAACTTTGAAGCAATGAATTTAGGTAATCTAGAAGGTTATTCAACAGGTGGTTCACTTCACATCATTACTAATAACCGCATTGGTTTTACGACTGAACCTGAAGATGGCCGTTCAACAACATATTCTTCAGATGTTGCTAAAGGTTATGATGTGCCAATCATGCATGTCAATGCAGATAACGTTGAAGCTACAATCGAAGCAATAGAAATTGCAATGGCATTTAGAAAAGAATTTAACAAAGACGTCGTGATTGACTTAGTCGGCTATCGTCGTTACGGTCATAATGAAATGGACGAACCATCCATCACAAACCCACTACAATATCATGAAATACGTAAGCATGAGTCTGTTGATATCCTATACGGTAAACAACTCGTAAATGAAAACATTATCTCTGAAAATCAAATGAATCAAATTTTTGATGATGTTCAAAATACATTACGTGCAGCTCATGACAAAATCGATAAAAACGATAAAATGGATAATCCAGATATGCAAAAACCAGATAGTCTGGCAGAACCAATCCAAACTAAAGATGAAGAAGTAAGCTATGAACAACTCAAAGAAATCAACGATGCAATGCTATCGTACCCATCAGATTTCAATGTACTGAAAAAACTTAACAAAGTATTAGAAAAACGTAGAGAACCATTTGAAAGTGAAGACGGATTAGTTGATTGGGCTCAAGCAGAACAATTAGCATTTGCTACAATAACTCAAAATGGTAGACCTATACGCTTAACTGGCCAAGACAGTGAACGTGGTACATTTAGTCATCGTCATGCTGTATTACATGACCCTGACACAGGCGCACAATATGTTCCATTACACAATGTGCCTGACCAAAAAGCAACGTTTGAAGTGCGTAATTCACCATTGTCTGAAGCCGCAGTAGTGGGCTTTGAATATGGTTATAATATTCAAAATAAATCATGTATGACAATTTGGGAAGCCCAATATGGTGACTTTTCAAATATGGCTCAAATGATTTTTGATAATTTCTTATTTAGTTCTCGTGCCAAATGGGGCGAACGTTCTGGGCTAACACTATTCTTACCACATTCATTTGAAGGACAAGGTCCTGAACACTCATCAGCACGTTTAGAGAGATTTTTACAACTTGCCGGTGAAAATAATTCAACAATTGTTAATTTATCTAGCTCTAGTAACTATTTCCATTTATTACGTGCACAAGCTGCTAACTTAGGTACACAATCTATGAGACCTTTAGTTGTGATGTCGCCTAAGAGTTTATTACGTAATAAAACAGTTGCAGATCCTATCAGCAAATTCACTTCAGGTAAATTCGAACCTATTTTACCAGAAGCACATAATAAAGCATCTGTTAAAAAAGTTATTTTAGCTTCAGGAAAAATGTTTATTGATTTAAAAGAGTATCTGACAAAAAATCCAAATAAGTCAATTTTACTTGTAGCAGTAGAGAGATTGTATCCTTTCCCTGCAGATGAAATCGATGCATTGTTAAGCGAGTTACCTAATTTAGAACATGTAGCTTGGGTACAAGAAGAACCTAAAAATCAAGGGGCTTGGTCATTCGTATATCCTTATCTAAAAGAGTTAACAACAGACAAATACGATTTGAGTTATCATGGTCGTATACAACGTTCAGCGCCAGCTGAAGGTGACGGTGAAATTCACAAACTCGTACAAAATATGATAATAGAACAAAGTACAAACATTAACTAGGGGGAAGTTAAGCATGCCAGAGGTAAAAGTTCCAGAATTAGCAGAATCCATAACAGAAGGTACCATTGCAGAATGGTTAAAACAAGTCGGTGATAGCGTTGATAAAGGCGAAGCTATCGTTGAATTAGAAACGGACAAAGTTAACGTTGAAGTCGTTTCAGAAGAAGCTGGTGTACTTCAAGAATTATTAGCAAATGAAGGCGATACGGTTGAAGTAGGCCAAGCTATTGCAGTTGTAGGTGAAGGCAGTGGTAATAACACTTCAGAAGCACCTGCGAAACAAGAAGCACCTAAACAAGAAACTGAAACATCTACAGACGACAAATCAGCGCAACCAGCTGAAGCAACTAGCAATGATACAGATGATAAATCACAAGATAATAACCAACGCGTTAATGCAACACCATCTGCACGTAAATACGCACGCGAAAAAGGTATTGATTTATCTGAAATAGCTGCAGCTTCAAATGATGTAGTTAGAAAAGAACATGTTGATCAAAGCCAAACTCAAACAAGCACCCAACAACAAGCACAACCGGCTGCTAAAGAAGAAACGAAAAAACTAACACAACAAAATCCATCAAAACCTGTAATCAGAGAAAAAATGTCTCGTCGTAAGAAAACAGCAGCGAAAAAATTATTAGAAGTTTCTAATAACACAGCTATGTTAACTACATTTAATGAAATTGACATGACAAATGTTATGGATTTACGTAAACGTAAAAAAGAACAATTTATTAAAGATCACGACGGTACTAAACTTGGTTTCATGTCATTCTTCACAAAAGCTGCAGTTGCTGCATTGAAGAAATATCCTGAAGTCAATGCTGAAATTGATGGAGACGATATGATTACTAAACAATATTATGATATTGGAGTTGCCGTATCTACAGAAGATGGTTTACTTGTACCTTTCGTCAGAGATTGCGATAAGAAAAACTTTGCTGAAATCGAAGATGAAATTGGCAACTTAGCGAAGAAAGCACGCGACAAAAAACTTGGTTTAGACGACATGGTTAATGGATCATTCACGATTACCAACGGCGGTATCTTTGGTTCAATGATGTCTACACCAATTATCAATGGTAGCCAAGCTGCAATTCTAGGTATGCACTCAATTATTACGCGTCCAATTGCTATCGATGCAGATACAATTGAAAATCGCCCAATGATGTATATTGCATTAAGCTATGATCATAGAATTATCGATGGTAAAGAAGCAGTAGGATTCTTAAAAACAATCAAAGAATTAATTGAAAACCCAGAAGATTTACTATTAGAATCTTAATCCACAACACAAAATAGTTTACTAACCCTAATACAACGGCGTTTAACGTCGTTGTATTTTTTATGTATTTATGCATTTTTGAAATACACACGGAATCTTTCCTAAATTATGAGTCCTTTGATTTACTAGCTTGTATTTTGTGACAAAAAACAGGCATATTACAACAGTTATGAAATAAAATCAAACACTCAGCAAAAAATAAATCGCTTACATTATAAAATGATATAATATATTTGATATAAATAATTAAGTAGAGAAGATGGAATGATTTTGAAAAAATTATTATTCGCAACTTTGGCTACAAGCGATCCTTTAAGTGTTTCTATTGGTAGTCTCCTACGTGCTATGGCTAGTTCATCCCTAGACATAAGTAAAGGTGTTTATATAAATATAAAATCTGTAAAAATTGCCGCTGGTAATTACGTGTTTCAAGGTACTAATTGGGGTTATCAATAAAAAAGAAATGATTTTTAATCGTTTAATAAATTAAATAGCGGCATTATAAACAAGTCAATATGATAATCGTTAATCCTAATAGACTGTTTCTATATACTATAAAACAAAGGCATCGATTCCACATTTTAGTGGTGTCGATGCCTTTATTGTTAATAATGTATAACCATATTTATACGAATCGTTGTATCATGGTTATTAGCATAATTGTGAAACATATTCGCATTAAACTTTATTGATTCATTTTCTTTAATGATAAATTGCTCATCTGCTAATATAAGCGTCAATGTGCCATCAAATACGGTTATGTATTCCATAGTGCCAGATCCATGTGGTTCACCGCTCATAGTCCCTCCAGGCTCAATAAGCACCATATAGCTTTCGAATTTTTTCTCAATATCAAATTTAAAATACGGATAAATTTGATATTTATTATCTTCTGATGCTAAAGGTTGAATATCATTCAAAGTGATCTTTCTAATGATTTCATCATTTTCTTGAGTAAGCTCAGTAAATGAAACTTTTAGACCATTAGCTATTTTCCAAAGTGTCGTAATAGATGGTATAGATTCTTTACGTTCAATTTGTCCTAGCATCGTTTTACTTACTTCAGTAAGATACGATAAATGTTCCAGTGAATATCCATTTTGTTTTCTATAGAGTTTTAAATTTTCAGCAATAATATCATTAATTTCTTTCATTCTTTAAACACCTCTATTTACAATATAACGCACATAAAGTATACTTTAAAGTACAAACGTTATAACGCATTTAAAAACTTTATAACGTTTTTCACGATAGGGGGGGAGTGCGTTGTTACTACTCAACATGCTGGTTTATGCTGTTGTAGCAAGCTTTACACCAGGTCCAAACAATATTATGGCCTTGTTTTTCTCGCAAAATTTAACCTTTAAAAAAGCATTTCGTTTTTCATTAGGTGTTGGATTGAGTTTTTTAGCTTTACTATGTTTATCCAACATTTTTAATGAATCACTCAATACAGTTTTTCCTAAAATTGAAATATACATGAAAATTTTTGCTTTTATTTATCTTTTATATTTAGCTTATAAAGTATTAATAAGTTCAATCGGTGGCCCAAAAAAATCCTTTGATGAAAAATATAGTAATATAAAATATGCAATGATACTTCAATTTATTAATCCAAAAGGTGTAATTTATGCATTAACAGTTATCTCAACTTTTGTGACACTTAATTATTCCAATTGGATAGTGCAATTGAATTTAGTAATTTTATTGGCTTTTATTGGCTTTCTAGGTACTTTGAGTTGGGCTGCTATAGGTACGCTCTTAAAAGAATGGATTACCAAACATGAATTACTATTTAATATTATTATGTCATGCCTGTTAATTTATGTAGCTTTTAGCATTGTTCTACATTAATTTACGGAAGCTGAGTAGTGTAATGCATTTACTTTCATCACATCTCCTTAAATTGTTGGTCTTTTATCATCATAGCTACTGCTTAATTTTGTTCAATAATCACCACAATAAATACCAATCTAATTACAGGCGACTGATAACCTCATATGCTTTTATGCATCATGACGTTAAATGTTGCTGATAATATTTTCTTGGACTACAACCATAAGATGTTTTAAATCTTCTGTAGAAATTAGAATAATCACTGAAACCACACTGTATTGCAACTTGTTGTGGACTATAACCATTTTTTAACATACGTTGTGCATTTTGAAGTCGTTTATTTAATAAATAGCGATAAGGTGGGTAGCCAACTAAACGCGTAAAATGTTGGGGTATTTTATAACGACTAACTAAAAATTTCTTTTCAATATCTTCTAACGAAATCTGATCTGCATAGTGTAATTCTATATAGTCTAATACTTGTCGAACAAGTTGTGCTTCTGGATCATCATTATGCGTTGATGATTCGTTCTCTATGAAAATTCTATTTAATAGTATAAAAAATTGCGTTAATATTGCTTCTTCTGCCAGTGATTTTCCAAATTTTTGATTATCTTGTTCATTAATTAATCCCTGTAATAAATAATATAACTCTCTTTTTTGTGACTCATTTAATTGTAGTAAATTTTTAAATTGAGATGATTGTGTATCAAAACATTGAGTTAAATCCACAGATTCATTAGACAGTCTTTCTAATAATTGGGAATCAAAACGCAAACCAATACGTTCCGCATGCCCATCCATTTGTTCGTTTAATTGATGAAATTCATAAGGTGTAATGATAAGCATTGAGCCAACGTCTAATTTGTATTTTCTACCTTCAATTGTGTAAAGCAAGTTCCCAGATAATAAAAAAAAATATTTCATAATGATCATGATAATGCAGTTCATTCCCAAAATGGCCATCGCTGATTTTATGTCATGCTGCATATTCACCTTCGTATGGCAATGAGATTGAATCAAATTGAAATTTTATTGCCTTATCTCCAATCATTTAAGTCCTCCTCTCAAAAAACAATCTTTTTTCACGTTTTTACAATGTTGCTAATTTTCACATAATTTATAATAACATTATAACACTTAAAGGTATTTAATTATGAAAGGATGAACTAAATTGACTAAACCTCAAATTGGTGTACAAATGATGATGCTTAAGCAAAAGGTTGAAGAAGAAGGCATTTATACAGTCTTATAAAAATTAAGTGAGCTTGGCTACAATGCAGTTGAAGTATCACAAATTGAAATGACAGCGCATAATATTTCTGAAATGCAACGCGCAATTAAAGATTATGACATCAATATTGCTTCCATGTCTTGTGGAGTCGAAGATATATCAGAAGATCAAAAATATCCGGGTGACACTTTGCAGAATGATTTCGATAAAATTGTTGCTGCCTGTAAAGCTGTGGATTGTACAATATTAAGAATTGGCATGTTACCCATGAACTATATGGGATCAAAAGAAAGTACTTTAAATTTTGCTAAAATCTGTGATGAATATGCAACACGTTTAAAAGAAGAAGGCATTGATTTATATTATCATGCACATAATATAGAATTTGTACGTTACGATGGACAATTTATGCTTGATTTAATGCGTGATCATACACAATACTTAGGTTTTGAATTAGATGTGCATTGGATTTGGCGTGCAGGTCTAAACCCAATTGAAGTTATACCAAATTACGCAAATAGAATTCGTGCAATTCATTTAAAAGACTATCGCGTTGGTGAAATTGATATGGCTCAATATCCAGGTGAGGGTCAAGAAAAACTTTATTATATGCTACATATGATTACACAGTTTGCTGAGCTTGGCGAAGGTACTTTACCTTTGAAAGAAATTATCGAAGTAGGTCGTGAAAGTGGCAGTGAGTATTTCTTCGTTGAACAAGACGAGTTATATGGTGCTGATCCATACGATTGCCTAATTACCAGTCGAGATCATTTATTAGAATTGGGATATAAAAACTGGTTCTAATCAGGGCTATATATTAATAAAAATAGAATCAATTTATACATTATTTTGAAAGCGATTACAAGCTTTTGATTAAAGGGGGATTCATTCTTATGTTAAAAAATATCGCAATATCCGGATTTTCTGATGAAATATCGTCTGACTTCGAAACACAATTACAAAAAGTTAATGAATTAGGCATGAACTATATTTCATTACGTGGTATTGATGGCGAAAATATCGGTAAATTTACAGTTGATAAAATTCGAACAACGGTTTTACCCAAATTAAAAAATGGAATATTGGTGTATCATCTATAGGTTCGCCTATAGGTAAAATTTATATTCAAGATGATACAGCTTTTCAAGAACAACTATCCATATTAAAAACAATGTGTGAAATTGCAAATGAACTTGAATGTAAATATATACCAATTTTCAGCTTTTATATTCCAAAAGAGGACAATTTTGATGATTACGAATCAGATGTCATTTCTAAATTAAAACAATTTGCAACAATAGCTGAACAGTACAACATTATTTTATTGCACGAAAATGAAAAAGACATCTTTGGTGATATTGCACGTCGTTGTAAAGTCATCCTTGGTAAAGTAGGTTCAGCTCATTTTAAAGCTATTTTTGATTTTGCTAATTTTGTACAATGTGGCGAAGATACACAAGCATGTTATGATTTCTTATCAAATCATATCGAGTACATACACATAAAAGACGCTGTTTATGAAGATAGTATCAATGTGGTATGTGGTACTGGTGATGGTCAAATAGCATCTATTCTAAAACAAGCCATCGACGGTGGTTATCAAGGATTCTTAACTTTAGAACCGCATCTTGTCGTTTTTGATGCGATTTAAGATTTAGCATTAGAACATTCTACAGAGACTATTCAAAATACTGCAGCAAAAGATGGTGCGGAAGGTTATCAAATGCAATACGAAGCACTTTTAGATATTTTAAAAAATATTGAATATAAGGAGAATGCATAATGAATAAAGTTCGTTTAGGTATTATAGGATTAGGTGCACAAGGTGGAACATATGCAGGTTTTATCAATGATAATAAAATAGCCAATTTAGAACTCGGCGCAATATGTGATATTGATCCAGAGAAAAGAACAGTCGCTGCAGAAAAATATCCCAACGTACCTTTCTACGACAATTATATTGATATGTTAGAAAGTGGGGATGTGGATGCAATTGTAACAACAGTGCCTCATTACTTGCATACAGAAATTGGAAAAGAGGCATTATCTCGAGATATTCATGCATTACTAGAAAAACCTGGTGATATCTATGCAGAAAAAGTAAAAGAAATAAGTGATTTAGCCGCTTCAAAGCCAAATTTAACATTTGGAATCTTTTTCAACCAAAGAACAAATCCACTTTATCAAAAAGTAAAATCTTTAATTGATAACGGGGAAATTGGTGAAATTCGTCGTACCAATTGGATTATTACGACATGGTGGCGTCCACAAGCTTATTATGACCAAAGTTCATGGAGAGCAACATGGTCAAGTGAAGGTGGCGGTGTACTAGTAAACCAAGCACCGCACCAGATTTATTTATTACAATGGCTATGTGGTTTACCTAAAAAAGTTTACGCTAATGTAAAATACGGCTATCAAAGAGATTTAAATGTAGATGATGATGTAACAACCGTATTAGATTACGGTAATGGGGCAACGGGTGTATTCATCACATGTACGCATGACATTATCGGTACTGACCGTTTAGAAATCACTGGTGATAAAGGTAAAATTTTAGTAGAAGATAGCAAAAAAATCACATTGAAGAGCTTGAATCAATCAGAAACACAAATGAACCAAGACATGACTTGGGAAGAAGTGGCAGAGCTTTTCAAAGGCAATGGTATGGGCGATATTTATAAAGAAGAAACATTTGAATTTGAAAGTGTGTGGGGCCAACAGCATATAAGTGTTTTAGAAAACTTTACAGCAAACATCTTAGACGGGACACCTTTAATCGCACCAGGTAGTGATGGTATCAATGTGTAAACTTTGTAAACGCCATGTACTTGTCTAGATGGTTAGGCAAGGAAGTTTCACTACCAGTGGATCCAAATGAGTTTGAAAATGCATTACAAGAAAAAATCAATTCAGAGAAATAATTTGTCATAACTTATAATCAATGGAGATGGTCAGATGCTTAAAGTAGCTGTTGTTGGTCTTGGAGATATTTCTCATGTCCATATCCACGCGATACAAAATAGTACTAAAGCACAATTAGTCGCTGTTTGTGATGAAAATGAAAAATTGAGTCAACAAGTACCACATGTAAATTATTATAATGATTTACAAACCATGATAGATTCTGAAACGTTGGACTGTGTTCATATTTGTTTACCACATTATTTGCATGTTTCGGCTACAACAACATGCGTAGAAAATGGAATTAATGTGCTACAGGAGAAACCATTAGCGGTAAATGCTAAAGAAGGACTCGAGCTCGTAAAACTTCAACGAAAGTATCCGAATATTAAAATTGGTATATGTTTCCAAAATAGATATAATGCTACTTTCCAAGCATTACAAGAAATTGTTGAAAGTAAAACGTATGGAGAGGTGATTGGTGTAAAGGGATTAGTTACGTGGTTTAGACCTGAATCATACTACACAGACAAACCATGGCGTGGTCAAATGGCTACTGCAGGTGGTGGTGTGCTTATTAACCAATCCATTCATACATTAGATTTAATGCAACTTTTATGTGGAAAAATTGCATCAATCAAAGGCACTGTTTCTCAGTTACTGGACTACGATATTGAAGTGGAAGATACTGCCTCTGCATATATCAAGCTTGAAAACAAAGCAAATGGTATGTTCTTTGCTACAAATGCGAATTTCGGAAATTCAAGTGTTGAATTACAGATTATCTTTGAAAATGAAAAATTTACAATCAAAGATAATATACTTACTCGTTTTAATGAAGCGGGCGAAAAGATAAAAATTGGTGAAGATGAAAAAATGACCGGTAACAAAACGTATTACGAGCCAAGTCACGGAAAATTAATTAATGCCTTTTATGACTGCATCAATAATGATAGTAATAACTACGTTCATCCAAAGGATGCATTAACTTCTATCGCTATGATTGATGCCATACAGAAATCATCAGAATCACTTAAAACAGTACAATTCGACAGTATTTAATACCTCAAAATTTTCTATGGTAGTATCGTCCTTACGTGACGATGCTACCATTTTTTATTCATCGATGTTGGTTTAATATATTTAAAACGTTGCAATTAAATGTACACACTTTAATTGATATTTGAACAGCACTTCCATTACACTTGATATAATCTTATCGAAATGAGGCTATTTACATGAATAACAACTCCAAAATCATATTAGATTTAGCTGTTACTTTAGATGGTTTTATTGAAGGACCAAATGGAGAAATTGATTGGTGTATCATGGAGCCTGAGATGAATTTCACTGCATTTTTAAATCAAATTGACGCTATCATTTATGGTCGTAAAAGCTATGACTTATGGGGATTGTATACGCCTGATGATGAACAAGAAAACGATGACCAATTGATGTGGCAATTAATTCATAGCAAAAATAAATATGTATTTACCAACCAAACACGTTCCAACCATGACCAAACACAATTTATTAAACCTAAGGACATGTATACAACAGTGAATGACATCAAATCACAACAACAAAAAGATATATGGTTGTATGGTGGTTCGGAGCTCATTACGTCATTTATTAAACACGACCTCATAGATGAATATCGGCTATCCATCCATCCCGTTGTACTAGGGACAGGTAAACCACTATTTGAAAATATCCATAAACAACTTAATCTATCCCACGTACAAACAAACACATTTAAAAGTGGTGTTGTTCAATTGATATATAGTAAAGATTAATATAAAAAGGAATGATAAGTTTGAATGTAGCAGTCAATGCGAAAAATGTTTCCTTAAAGCTTAATAATAAATATATTGTTTCTAATATTTCTTTTGAAATACCAAAAGGTTCCATTACGTTAATCAAGGGCGACAATGGTATAGGAAAAAGTGTTACATTAAAATTAATAGCACAATTAATACGACCAACAAAAGGTAAGATTCAGACTAACGGTCGTATTGCCTATGCGCCTGATAAATTTCCAAATAATTTAAAAATAAAAGTCCATACATTTTTAGAAACGATACAAAACTTAAATAATAACTATGACCATAATTGGAAATATTATAGTAAATCATTTAATTTATCTTCATTTGAAAAAGATAAATTAAACCAAATTTCAAAAGGGACATTGCAAAAAATAAATATCATACAAGCATTGTTATCAAATGGAGAAATACTTATTTTTGATGAACCATTTAATGGCTTGGATAAAAAAACAGAGAGTAACTTTATTTCTTTATTAAAAAAACTGTCAAAAACAAAAACAATTATTTTGACTTCTCATGAAAGCAATATCGTTCAATCATTTGCAACACATGAATTAAATTTGCATAACGGCAAATTTAAGACAATAAATACAAACCCTAAATTTAAAGCTATTACATTTTTGACTTCTAAAAATGCATCTATCAGTTTTCCTCAAGTATTAGCTCAGAAAATACATAATCAAATTAATATTAATAATAATTCAATAAAAATATACATAGATAGAAATGATACAAATATTATTTTGAATAACTTAATCAAGCATAATTATAAAATACTAGAAGTGAAGGACGAGTAGTATGTTACTAACATTTTTAAAATATGAAAATATTAAATTTATTAAATCATTTCAATTCATTGCACCTATATTTTTATATTTAATCTGGGTCGTTGGTATTTATATATACACGGACATTCCTATTTTATCTAGTTATGGATCGACTTCAGTAGGCCTATATATCATTTCAACTTGGCTGACTATAACTAATTTCAAAACTGATTCTATTAATGAACGGTATGTATTTTATATTCAATTATCTTCAAAACTCAAGTATTTAATTTTTAAAATGACTTACATATTTCTTATAGTATTTACGCTAAACATCATATCTCTATTTTATCCAATATTACTTGGTAATTTTGATAAATCAATGACACTCAATTTATTTTTCATAGGATTAATCATCCACATACTTATGGGAGGTTTTGGTATTTTGTTAGGTACTTACATAACAAATACAAATATTATTTTTAAACCTTACTGGTGGCTGATTACTGTATTTTTCATTATTGTGTCATTAATCAAAATAATAATAGTTAATAACCTTCCTTTTACAAAATGGATATTATGGATACTACCACCGATCAATAATTTATTATCTTATTTAACAGAGGATTCAATACAAATATATGACCTTAACTTTCTTGTACTAGTGTTAATTTCATTTGCTTACCAATTTATTGCTTTTTGCCCCTTAATATATTTATATAAAAAGAAATACTAGAATGAAAATAGCCCATCGCTCACTTAAACAAGTAATCGATGGGCTATTTTCATGCTTAATCATTTTCATAAAGTTAAACCTTAATTTAACAATATGAAATTAAAGTATTTACGCTATATAAACAAATAATTCTATAATGGCAATAATTAAAAAGATCAAGAATACTATGCCATATATATTATTCTTCTTAACACTTTTAGCATTGGCATTTTTTTGTTTCGCTTTACTATTTAAATTAGAAAAGAAAGTGATGCCAGAATAAACAGCAATAAGTACCGTTATTGCAAAAACAATCCATACACTAGTCATATTTCTACCTCCTATATATCATATTCCATCTATTTTTTAATCTTTCATTAAAAATTTTAAATACGTTATATATCTATATTAATACATATTTTAAAAACGTCCAATGTATAATCTTAAAAATTCATAAAACGTTCTTTACTAACAAACATCATCATATTAATCACATTAAAAATACGTTATAATAAATTGAAAAGTGATAAATAAAGGGGTTAATATAATGAATGGTCTAAGAAGTGTAACAACCGGGACAGATAATTTAGAAAAAACTAAAACTTTATTTAAAGACATACTTGGATTAAATGTTGCTGATAAAGGCAATGCTTTACGTTTTGGAGACGCTGAACTCAATTCTGGGACACGTATTCATTTTGTAGAAATTCCAAAATATCAAAATGATGATAATCATATTGAAAATATTGGTTTGAGAATTCCAAGTGATGAAGGTCTAGATGAGTATAAAACTATATTAGATCAGCATCATATTGAGCATAGTGAAGTAACAGATTTGAATGGACATAAGTATTTTGAATTTCAAGATCAAAATAATCAGTCTTTTAATATTTATTCAAATGAACATAATATAGGTGCGCCTTTAGGTATGCCTACATTTGATAGCACTGTCAACCCACTACATCAAATTCAAGGGTTAGGTCCTGTTTTACTTAAGGTCAATGAATTATTATTAACTCAATCTATTTTAGATAAAGTATTCGGTTTAACACACTTTGCTGAATATGCACCACATCCAGATGCGGATTATAAAGTACAAGTATTTCGTATAGGAAAAGGTGGTTTAGGTGGAGAATTGCATTTATATGCTTCCTCCGAAGAGATTAAAATGCCTGAACATGGTATCCTTGAACAAATTGAATTCGCTACAGAGTCTAAGGCACAGTTCCAGAATGCATTACAACAACTAGAATCTATAGGCATTCCTTATCAATCATTAGATCAAGATGGCGAAAAATCTCTTAGAATTAGTGAAAAAAGTGGTATCACTTTCATATTAACATTAGAAATCAAAGAATAAGCGAGGTATATATTATGTTACATGAAACATGGAAAAATAATACACCTATAAAGAAAGTAGAAGTCGTACATACAGATGCACAAAAATTTACTGTTTCTGATATGTTAACAATTGATAAGCAGTATGATGTTATCAATGAAACTGAAGAATATTATCAAATTGTAGATAACTCTGGACTTGTCGGTGGTTATTATAAAGATTATTTTAAAGAAGTTTAAACTGAGCACTGTATGCAGAACACTGTTTGCGTATTTATAATATTTTTCTAATAAGACTGGGGCAAACGAACGATTAACGATTCATGCCCCAGTCTATTTTTAGTGATTGAAAAACTAATTATTTTATCCATTTTAAAAGGAGATTATAAAGTGATGGCAAATACCAATTATATTAATAGAGATGAAACTGTATTCAATGATGCGCAATCATTAATGCAACTTAATAAAAATATATTACTAAAAGGACCGACTGGATCAGGAAAAACAAAATTAGCTGAAACATTAAGTGAGACAATGAATAGACCTATGCACCAAATTAATTGTTCCGTTGATTTAGATGCAGAAAGTCTTCTCGGGTTTAAAACAATACAAACAAACGAAAATGGGTCACAAGAAATAGTATTTATTGATGGGCCCGTCATAAAAGCTATGAAGGAAGGTCATATTCTTTATATAGATGAAATTAATATGGCCAAACCCGAAACGTTACCTATATTAAATGGTGTATTAGATTATCGTAGAAAATTAACTAATCCATTTACAGGTGAAGTCGTTAATGCAGCACCTGGATTTAATGTAATCGCAGCTATCAACGTAGGTTATATTGGTACATTACCAATGAATGAAGCATTAAAAAACCGTTTCGTTGTTATTCAAGTAGATTATATTGATGGAGATATTTTGAGTGATGTAATCAAACAACAAAGCCAACTCAGTGATGACATAATGATTCAAAAAATCATTAAATTCAATGAAGATTTGCGTACAATGACAAAACAAGGTCAAATTTCTGAAGAAGCGGCAAGTATAAGAGCATTAATAGATCTAAGTGATTTAGCTACGATTATGCCTATCGAACGTGCAATACAACGTACAATTATAGACAAACTAGAAGATGAACGTGAGCAACAAGCTATTTTAAATGCAGTAGAATTAAATTTTTAGTGAGGGATAATCATGAGTGATCGTTTTATAAAATTTAATGATGAACAATTAGACGCTAAGCAAGTCATGATGCTTCAAGATTTAGCCCGACTTTTATTAAAAAATGATCAAACACAAGTAAAAATACAAAAATTTCCATATTATGATCCAATAAACAATACCCTAATTACAAGTTCATTTTGGTCACATAGAGATATAGCAATAGAAACTACAGGATTGAAGACCGATGTCATGCTTGCTGCTTATGGTTATCAAATGATGGATGAACAAATCGTTAATGAAGTGATTCATAATACAACATTTCAACATCCAAAATTTTTCCAGCAACTATTCAAATTACTTGAAGATCAACGTATTTTAAATGCCATTGCAAGACAACGTCCATCGATTCAACCCGCTATTCAAA
Source organism: Staphylococcus sp. LKG4-2 (assembly GCF_050955665.1). Lineage (NCBI taxonomy): Bacteria > Bacillati > Bacillota > Bacilli > Caryophanales > Staphylococcaceae > Staphylococcus > Staphylococcus sp. LKG4-2. The sequence continues at coordinate 1,612,171 of NZ_CP194532.1, forward strand.
TGCGTAAAGAGGTACGGTTAAATTATACGAAAACACAAATTAAAGTATATAAAACTAAAACCACTTTCACTGACTTACTATTTTTACATTTAGAAGCATCTTTTATAACTGAAAATTTTTATGATATTCCTCAAATCCATCCACATATTGACGATATTTTAAACAATATGTATATGTATTTGCATAATTTTTTCTATAATCAATCGTCTGAAGACAATATGTATTTAGCAGAAAGAATCATGTATCAAATTGATGACATATTAAAAGAAGATATGTTAAATGAGTATTATCACTTACCTAAAAAAGTATACGAAGCGATTGAGGCACTCAAATTCGAAGACTTAACAAGAACTGATGCCAGTAATTCAGATGGCAAATCAGAAGAGCAAAGTGATGACAATACAGTTAGTGAAGACATGGAATCTAACCATCAAGATAGTGCTTCTCAAGGTGGTGCCTATTTAGAAATGGAATTACATGAAGGTGAAAATAGTGAAGTCATGGGGGACAATGATAACGCACGTGAAGGTGATGCAAGCGATGACATGACTGACATGCAAACCAAAAAAGGGAACGGCCTAACCAATAATCAAATCGATGACGATGAGGGCGGTTCAGTCGGACATAATCAAGCTTTTGCATTAAAAGGCATCAATGAGCGAGTTGAAATTAAATGGAATATACCAGATATTGAACCACAATATGTACAAGCATACAAAAACGTTGAATCAGATGTTCAATTTGAAATAAAAGGTTTAATACAAATCATCCAGAAGACCATAGACAGAGAACATGTTGATGAGCGACATAATTTAACTAAAGGCAGACTGCAAAAGAATTTATTAAATTGGTTCATTGATGACCAATACAAATTATTCTATAAAAAACAAGACTTAAGTCAATCTTTCGATGCTACTTTCACGCTACTTATTGATGCTTCAGCAAGTATGCAAGATAAAATGGAAGAAACAATCAAAGGGGTTGTCCTTTTTCATGAAACCTTAAAATCTTTAAATGTCAAACACGAGATTCTAGCCTTTAATGAAGATGCCTTTGATGCTGACGATGCTAACCAACCAAATATTATTGATGAAATCATTTCTTATGATCATTCAACATTAGAAAAAGATGGCCCAAGAATTATGGCGCTTGAACCCCAAGATGATAATAGGGACGGTGTCGCTATTAGAGTTGGAAGTGAGCGTCTAATGCGTCGCTCACATAATCAAAGATTTTTAATTGTATTTTCAGATGGTGAACCGTCTGCCTATAATTATAGTCAAGATGGTATCTTAGATACTTATGAAGCTGTTGAGATGTCTCGTAAAATGGGTATCGAAGTGTTTAATGTCTTCCTTAGTCAAGAACCTATTACAGAAGACATTGAACAAACAATCCATAATATCTATGGTCAATATGCTTTATTTGTTGAAGGTGTTGAAAATTTACCTGCACAATTGTCACCATTATTAAAAAAACTGTTGTTAAAGTCTTTTTAATAAAACAAATAGTTATAAATGGCTTTTATATTTTTAAATATTCTGAAATTTATATAGACGTTATCTAAACAAACATGATAGAATGGATAATATTATTTTATTGGTTAGAAGGAGAACGACATATGAATAAAAATACATGGATTATAGGTTTCACACTATTTGCAATGTTCTTTGGTGCAGGGAACCTCATTTTTCCACCAAACTTAGGCTTCGAAAGTGGGCAATATTTCTGGCCATCCATACTCGCATTTGCATTAACAGGTATTGGATTACCTCTGTTAGGTGTTATTGTAGGTGCATTGGATAAACAAGGTTACATTGGTTCATTAAATAAAATTTCACCTAAATTTTCAATCATATTCTTAATTATTATATATCTTACAATCGGACCACTATTTGCAATTCCACGTACTGCATCTACTTCATTCGAAATGACAGTTACGCCAATAGCAAATACGAATAGTAATTTAGCACTATTTATTTTCACAGTTATTTATTTCTTAATTGTTTTATATTTATGTATTAATCCTAGCAGAATGGTTGATCGAATTGGATCATTATTAACACCCTTACTATTGATCACTATCTTAGCAATGATTGTTAAAGGATTCGTTGATTACGGTAGTAATTCACATAGCCAAGCAACTGATGCTTTCACATCAAACTTCAGTGGTTTTTCACAAGGATTTACGAACGGATATTTAACAATGGATGCGATTGCTGCGATTGCTTTTTCAATGATTGTTGTAAATGCAGTAAAAGCAACGGGCGTCACACATGCAAATAAAATATTCAAACAAACATTGATGGCTGGTATTATTGCTGCCGTAGCACTTATGTTTATTTACATATCATTAGGCTACATCGGCAATCATATGGCAGTTTCTCAAGAAAAAATCGCGAGTTTGACTGCAAATGATCAAAATATCGGTACCTATTTATTAACTACAATGGCAAGTGTTGGATTTGGAACTTTTGGTAAATATTTGTTAGGCATTATTGTTGCTCTTGCTTGTTTAACTACAGCTTGTGGTTTAGTCGTAGCAGTATCAGAGTATTTCCATAGAATTTTCCCAAGAATTTCATACAAAATTTACGTAATTATTTTCACATTAATTAGTTTTATCTTAGCTAATCAAGGCTTAAACTCTGTCATTACAATGTCTGTACCTGTATTGAGTATTGTTTATCCTATTGCGATTACATCCGTACTACTTATTTTATTAGCTCGTTTTGTACCAACAAAACCCATTGCACAACAAATACCAGTCGCTATCGTTTCTATTGTATCAATACTCAGTGTGATCCATACACAAGGTTGGATAAAATTAAGCTTCATTGATAGTTTACCGTTAAAATCATATTCATTAGAATGGTTCCCAATCGCGATTGTAACTACAATTATTGGATATATTGTAGCGGCAATGGTTAAAAAACAAAAACCGATTGTGTATGAAAAAGAATAACTATAATCATCTCTAAAACAAAATATAAATTTTCAAAGAAGATTCCAATTATTTTTGGAATCTTCTTTTACTATTATAAAGCTGTTTTTAAATATTTTTATAATTATAGAATCAAATTATTTTAAATGCCCAATTGATTACTTTTCAAAAGTAAGCTATACTCTTTACTTCAAGTGTTTCGTCATAATTAAACTTTTTAACATTTTGGTCTAAAGCAATGTAAATCGTTTGAAAAAGAAAACACGTAACATAGAGGAGTCGAATAATATTAAATATTCTCAATGGAAAGAAAAACTAGATTGGCCAGTATTTTTAATAAGCGGGGGCATACTTGTCTTATTTGTACTGATGTCATCAATATTCACTAAGACAACATCAACATTAGTTCAAAAAGGATTTCAGCTTTCAATTACATATTTTGGTGCTTTTTGGCAAGTTTTACTGCTAGCTACTTTTGCTGTTGGAGCATTTTTAGCTTTTTCCAAATACGGACGCGTAAGATTAGGTAATGCCTCTAAACCTGAAATGGGTTATTTCAGATGGGCTGCTATTGTAATAACATCTGGTTTAGGAGCTGGTGCGATTTTTTGGGCAGCAGCGGAACCAATGTATTATTTTATAGATGTACCGCCAACAATGGATCCAAATATTAAAAATAGCAGTACTCAAGCCATTCCGGCTGCCATGGCACAAAGCTTTACATCCTGGGGATTCACAGCATGGGCAGTTTATGGTGCAGTCAGTGGCATTATTATTATGTATGCACACTACAATAAAAATATGAAAATGCGTCCACGTACGCTGTTGTATCCAATCTTTGGAAGTAAAATTGAAAAGAATAAAATTGGATGGATGATCGATGTATTTTGTATTTTAGGTGCAGTTGCAGGTACAATTGGCACAATCGGCTTCTTTGGTTTCCAATTTAGTTATTGGTTACATAGTATATTTGGTATCCCAGATAATATTATCACCCAAATTTTATCTGTAGTTGGTTTAATGGTCGTTGTTACAATTTCTGCCACGACAGGTATTGATAAAGGGATACAGTTTTTAAGTAAACTTAATGTATGGCTTGCTTTAGCACTTGCCGTATTTATTTTATTAATAGGGCCTGGCCGTTTTATTATTGATACATTCATTTCTTCTTACGGCGTATATCTTACTCACTTTTTAGAAATTAGTACATTCAGAGGAGATGACAAATGGGCTGGAGCATGGATGTTATTCTTTTTCGGCTGGTTTATTGGTTACGGGCCATTAATGGGCATGTTAGTTGCACGTGTTTCAAAAGGGCGTACAATCAGAGAGATATTCTTACTCGTTTCTATAGTAGCTGCTGTTGTGTCGCACTTATGGTTCTCCATACTTGGTGGTAGTGGCCTCTTTTACGAAACTAAAGATAGTGGGGCGATTAGTAACCCATTAGCTGATAATGGACTGCCAGCAGCAGTTATATCAATCGCATCACATCTACCATTAGGTACTGCACTGGTCATTGTATTATTATTACTAACTTTAATTTTCGTAATCACAACTGCGGATACGATGTCATTCTCAATATCTATGTCAGTAACTGGAGAGGGAGATCCACCTAAAATGATTAGGCTCTTCTGGGTAGTTATTATGGGTGTTATTTCAATTATCTTGATAAATATTGGTGAGGGTAGTATTAACGCTATTCAATCATTTATCATCATCACCGCCGTTCCTATATCAATCATTATGTTACCGGCTATATGGACAGCACCAAAAATTGCTCATAAATTAGCTGTTGAACAAAAAATCACTACTGAAAATAAACAAGATCATACTAAAGATAACATTTTAGAAGAAAGATCTTCAGATAATAAGCACTAAAAAACACGGAATTACTTATCACAGTAATTCCGTGTTTTTATATACTTAATTATTTATTTTCTTTCATATCTAACAATTGATTTTGTAATTCTGTTTCAAGTTCATTTAATTCTGATTCAGCCTGTTTACGTTTCGTACGGCCATGTTCTTGAATTTGTAACGTTTGTTCAATCGTTTCAATGATATCTTTTTGCGTTGTTTTCAATGTTTCAATATCCACAACTCCGCGCTCATTTTCAGTAGTAGTTGCTAGAGCATTTTGTTTCAACAGCTCGGAATTTTTTAGTAATAAATCATTTGTAGTATCCGTAACTGCTTTTTGAGCAGAAACCGCATTACGTTGTCTCATTAATGTCAGTGCGATAGACATTTGATTCTTCCATAATGGAATACTCGTTAATATTGAACTTTGAATTTTTTCTGCAAGTGCTTGATTCACATTTTGTATCATTCGTATTTGTGGGGCAGTTTGTATAGCAATTTGTCTTGATAGTTGTAAATCATAAATACGCTTATCTAAACGATCAACAAATTGTTCCATATCAGAAGCAGCTTGCACATCCATTTGATTTCCCGTAGATTTCGCTTGTTCTCTCAATTTAGGGATTTCATCTTGTTGCAAAACGTATTGCTTGTGTTTAGCAGCTTCTATATATATTGATAACTCATCAAAATAGTCTTTATTCATATCATACAATTCATCCAACATATCTATATCTTTTTTTAAATTGTTTTTATGTTTATCTAGTTCAATTGAGATACGATCAATTTGTGAACCGACAGATTGCATTTTTGAAAATATCTCATTAACTGATGCCTTTGTTCGTTTAAAAATACGCTTCAACTTGGATTGGTTTTCCGGATTTAATTCTTCTGGATTGACCGATTTTAATTTACTCATTAATCCGTTTAATGAGTCACCTACAGGTCCCACATCTGTAGTTTTGACTTCATTTAAAATTCGGTGTGAGAATTGTGACATATTTGATTGCGCTTCCGTACCATAATTTAACAAACCATCATTATCCATTGGTTTAATTTGTTTACTCAATTTATCAATTTTTTGTTGATCTTCATGAGAAAACTGACTTGAACTTTTTATAATTTCAGACTCATTTGCTGAATTTTCATCAATATACTTATCCAATGGATGCGAATTAATCGAGTCTTGCTCTCTAGCCATAAAATTCCACTCCATTCTGCCTTTAATTGTCTATTTATTTGTTGCGTTTCTGCTCAATTTTATTCAATTCCATTTCAATATCTAGCTGGCTATAATCTTCGTCATTAATCCTTCTTAAATCAGCAACCAAAGTTCGTTTCACTTCATCTAATGTGATGCGCGTTTGTTCTAATTTTTGTTTTTCTTCTTTAGATTTTTTAGGTGATTTAGATAATCTCGTATAAGCTTCAATTAAATTTAAAGCATTATCTATATGAGAGTAAAAGAAACTCTCCACCTTGAAAAATGACCCTGGTCGCTGTTTAACAGCAAAATATATTGCACGGGATATACGATATATCTCGTTGACTTGTTTAAAATCTTTAATCGATCTAACATTCACAAATGTTTTAAATATTCTTCTAATTTTATCCTGAGCATTATTTAATTGACCATTTACAAAATGATAATCTCGACGAGACAAACCAATTTCTCTTAGATACTTTCTAGAAGTTAAACGTTGGGTAGGAAAGTAAAATACAATAAATGTTGCAGCAGCTACTAATACATCGAAAATAAAATATATATCTAATGCAAAGATACTAGCAAACCAAGCAATAACTGCTGCTGGTAAAGCAATAATTGTCCCAAAAATACGAGAAATATTATATCTCAAAATTCATCTTCCTTTATATCGTTCTAAATTTTTTCAATGATTGATCATAATCTAATGCTTCTATTGTGTAATCTTCAACATGTGATGCTGGAGAGGCACCTTCTGTAACAGCGTTAATAAATTCAGTTAAGGATGGCTCATCCCCTTGAGCATAAATATCAACATAATTATCAATATTTTCAACAGTACCAACTATATTGTGTTTTTGTGCTATTTTTTCTGTATAATAACGAAAACCTACGCCTTGTACCATTCCAAATACTTTAATATGTTTACGTTGCATAAAATCACCTCTTAATAACATTATACGAAATTTCACTCTACAAAACTAATATTTACGTTTATAATCCAGTTGTATATAGGCCAAAAGTATGAGACAGATAACTTGATTTTGTCGCTTAACTCGTTAGAATATTACACATAGGCAAAAATTGTACGTCTCTGAATTTAAATAATGAATCCTATATTTAGTTTTATTCATATTCTATTTATAAACATGGGGATTTTTATTTAGAGTGAATGTATCATACAACATACATATGTATATCCAATTTGCACTATAAGTCTAAAAGGTATGCATTATAATACCAAAAATTCATTTTAGACTAATTGTGAAAGGGTGAAATAAAATGTGGACAGTTGCAAAAATTCGAGCTGATTATGAAGGCTGGTGGTTATTTAGTGACTGGACTGATCAAATCGTGGAACAGCACAATTTCGAGACTTATGATGCAATGATGGCTTTTTATAATGCTTTAATTTTAAAAAGTAAACGCCACTATGATAATTACTTAGTCGGCAAATACAATATACATGCATTTTATAATAATTGTGAATTAGGATTTTGTGAAGATTGTGATGAAGATTTACAAATATTCTATAGTTATATTGTTTTAAATAATAATGAAGTTTATTATAATTTACCTAACATTGAATAAACAGTTTATTCATATTAGTCTTGCAATTTACTAAAAAATGCTTTATAATTTTAGTCAAGCAATTGTTTTATTCCATATTGCAAAGAATATTGTACGAGTAATTTTTTATAATACTGTGTCATTGTATTTTTTGTAATATGCGAATAACGCATATTGAATGAATATTAGTCTTGGAGGTTTCACATTTATGAAACAAGGTACAGTAAAATGGTTTAACGCTGAAAAAGGTTTTGGTTTTATCGAAGTTGAAGGAGAAAACGACGTATTCGTACACTTCTCAGCAATTAACCAAGAAGGTTATAAATCATTAGAAGAAGGTCAATCAGTTGAATTTGAAGTAGTTGAAGGCGACCGCGGTCCTCAAGCTGCAAACGTTGTAAAACTATAATATAGATGCAATATTGACTTATCTAAAGAACCTTGTTAAAGGTTCTTTTTTTATAGAGCCCCTTATCTCTTTATGAGATTAGGGGCGCTTAATACATGCGAAACCGTATGTATACCATTATATACTTTATCTAATATCTTAATGCATGTATCTACACTATAGGACAATAAAAGGTGACTGAGCTCCTTTTCAGAGACACAGCCACCTTTGGATTATTTAGTATCATTGATAATTAATTGACGTAATGATTGACGTTTAATAACTTCTCTTGCTTTACCATCTTTTAAGAAAAACACAGACGGTTTCTGCATTTGATTATAATTAGATGCCATAGAATAATGGTATGCACCAGTTGAAAGTATCGCTAGATAATCGCCACGCTTCACTGTGCTTGGTAATTGGGCATCTTTTATGATAATATCGCCAGATTCACATAACTTACCAGCGATTGTTACTGTTTCGTCTTTAGGATCATTTCTATTAACTAATAAGGCCTCGTATTTTGCATCATAAAGCGCTGTTCTAATATGATCGCTCATACCGCCATCAATGGAAACATACTTATTGACCTGAGGAATTTCCTTGATTGTTCCAACTTCATATAAAGTAATACCTGCTTCACCGACAATTGAACGACCTGGTTCGATACCAATCTCTGGTACCGGATAATCTGCATCTTCGGCAATTGATTTAATAGCAGCAGTAATCTCTGCGATACCTTCTTCGATAGGGAAACTTACATCACCCTCAACATATTTAATGCTAAAGCCACCGCCTAAGTTAATTAAATCAACTTTGATATCATTTGCTTTCAACCAATTAATCACAATATTAGCAGTTTCAATCATAGCCTCTGTGCCTTCAATTTGAGATCCAACATGGAAATGAACACCTTTGAGGTTTAATTTTTGAGTATCTCGCACTTTTTCAATACCTTGAATAGCTAAGCCGTGCTTAATTGATAAGCCAAATTTACTATCTTCTTGGCCTGTTTGTATAAATTCATGCGTATGGGCTTCAACGCCAGGATTCAATCTTAAAACAACATCAATTTCTTCACTTGCATATCGCTCAATCAGATCGATTTCCTCTAATGAATCAATAACAATGTAACCAACTTTGCTTTCTAAAGCATATTGAATTTCATGTTTTGTTTTGTTGTTACCGTGAAAATGAATATGTTTTGGATCGAAACCAGCTTCTAATGCTGTATATAATTCTCCTTCAGACACTACATCTAATTCAAGTCCTTCTTCTTGTACTAATTTAACCATTTGTAAACATGTGAATGCTTTTGATGCATATGAAATATTGTATGCTAATCCACTTTGTTTGAACGCTTCATGATAACGTCTCATTTGGTTTCTAATTTGTACTTCATCATATACAAAAGTAGGGGTCCCAAAACTTTGCGCTATCGTTTTTAGACTTGTGCCTCCCATTGTAAGTTCGCCATTGCTATTATATTCTACTACCATAATTTATCTATACTCCTTTATTAATGAGTCATGATTCATTGCACTTAATTGTTCTGAATTAGCGCCAACGCCTTTAAAAGTAAATTCATCGACACGTATATGGTTATTATATAGTATCACTTCATCTTGTGCATTGACACTGTCATCAACTTCTACAAACATATGACTCATCATAAGCGCACGAATAGGGTAGCGCTTATGATTTATCAAAGCCTCATGTTGTGCTCTTGCTTTGAGTATACCATCACCATAACCAACATCAACGACTGCCAATTTTGTGTTATTTTTTGTCGCTTCAAAAGCAAAACTGTAACCACAAAATTCTCCCGCATTGACTTCACGCACTTGTATGACATTACCTTTAACTGTTAGCGATTGCTGTATGTCCGATTCATTGATTGTACTATAGGGTCTAGAACCATACAATGCAATACCAATACGCGCATGCGTATGGTTAGGTAATACACCTTGCTCACGATAGTAGCTTGCACTATTCTGTGCATGTATCATCTCAAATTCATATCCTTCATCAAGTAGCGTATCTACAATCTCTAACCACGCGGCGCGCTCTATATTATAATCTGGAACATCAAATTCATCTGCGTATCCAAAATGCGTCCACAAACCACTAATGTGCATTTTATGTTCATTTTTATTCTGATTATGATGGTGAATGACTTCTTTAATTTCATCAAGTGTCTTTAAACCTGAACGATGTAATAAATTTTCATATTCCAAGTGAACTTGTATGTCATATAAGTCGTTAATATTTTCATAATAAAAAGAAAGGGAAGGCAAAGTCATTTGAATCTGATTCTCACGTATCTTATCAAATTCATAAACTGCATTCATCAAAAATATAGTAGCATTTGGCGCTAATTTGCGAATTCGAATTGCTTCTTTAAGTGATGTGGTACTAAATGTATTTATCCCTATATCTAAAAACTGTTCTACTGCAAATTCAAGTCCATAATGGTACGCATTATTTTTTACTACTGCCATTATTTGGTTATCTTGTTTAACATTTTTAGCGTTTTCTTTAAATAATTGTCGGTTTACTGACCATGTGGCTGTCATTGCGATTGCACCTCACTATAAGATTTGAGTATTTGTTCATAGTAATCTGCAATACGTATTAATATAGATTCATTAAAGTTTAAATGAGAAGTGTGTAAACCAGTCACGTATCCTTTTGGTTCATCTCGAACTCCAACAAATACAAAATAGCTTGGTGCAATTTGACTATAGAAACTAAAGTCTTCACCAAATAAGTAAGGCGTAGGTTTATCAATCACTTCAAACTCAGCATTTACTAATCCATTTTCAACATGTTTGCGTAATTGAGGATCATTAAAAGTAGGAGGGTAACCTTCTTCAAATTTCACTTCACACTCGACATTAAATAATAATTTAACGCTTTCGCTAATTTTCGTCATTTGCTGTTTTACAATCTCTAAATCTTTCACATCATATGTTCTAATAGTACCTTCTAAATAGCCGTTACTTGGAACCGTATTTATGGCTTCACCAGCTTCAAAATGTCCCATATGGACAATGTTTCGTTTCAATCCATTTAAATGATATTGCTGTATCTGTCCTACTTGAGTCAATACATGTTGTAATGCCTCACCGCATGAATGCCCTTGCTCTTTATCAGCAACATGACTTGAAAGACCATGCAAATAGAATCTATACTCTGTAGCACTTGCTGTAATTTCTTCATCTCTAATCACAACACGGCCTTCATTTTCAAATGGCATGACATGTATACCAAAAACTGCTTCAATAGGATATTTTTCAAATGCACCAGCACGTATTAAACGATTCGCGCCACCTCCAGTTTCTTCTGCAGGTTGAAATATGAAGACGATATTTTGAGGAAGTTCGCCCTTATCAGCTAAATTTTTACATCGTTTAACAAATAGCATAAGGGCAGTTGTATGGCCATCATGTCCACAAGCATGCATAACATGATCTACTTCACTTCGGTAGGATACGTTATTTTCTTCGTAAATCGGTAATGCATCTATATCAGCACGATATGCAATCGTATGTGTACTATTTCCAGATAAATAGGCGATAACGCCTGTATCTAAGGGACGTTCATATGGCACACCTAAATCATCTAAAAAATGCGCAATATACTTTGTTGTTTCATATTCATGTAAACTTAATTCTGGATGCTTATGTAAATAACGTCTATGTTCTGTTACAAATTCCAACTCAGTCATCGATATCAAATCCTTTAAATTATTATATTAATTACACTAAATAAGCATAATTGCTAGTTTGCTATGTATTATGTATAAAGTTTGTTTTGAATTTATAAAAATAGGAGGATAGACAAACTTATCGAAACAAAGCGTAGTTTAACACTTAGCAATAGATAAGGGGAGACATCATAGTAAAATAGATATTGTCTCGTCTAAACCTCCTATATTCAACAAAATAATTCCGTATCATTTTGTGTAAAATACATACGGTAATATATAACTTGTATAAGTTTATATACTTAGTACTCTAGTCGTTTAATTTTCTTAGTGCCGAAACGATTTCACGTTTTGAATCTTCGACTTCAGTTGTTTGTTTAATCACTTTTGCTGGCGTACCAGCTACAACTGCGCCTGCGGGTACATCTTGAGTAACAATGGCACCAGCAGCGACAATGGCACCGGCACCGACACACACACCTTCAAGAATGACTGCATTAGCACCAATAAGTACGTCATCTTCAATAACAACAGGTGAAGCACTTGGTGGTTCGATAACACCAGCTAAAACTGAACCAGCACCGACATGTACATTTTTACCTGTTGTAGCACGTCCGCCTAATGTAGCATTCATATCAACCATTGTGCCTTCTCCAACAACAGCACCGATATTAATTGTTGCGCCCATCATGATTACAGCACCATCTTCAATAATGGCTTGTTCACGAATAAATGCACCAGGTTCAATACGTGCATTCGTATTTGTTAAATCTTTCAATGGAATAGCTGAGTTGCGTCGATCCATTTCAACTTCAATTTCATCAATAACTGATTGATTAGACTCATAAAATGGTTTCCAATCATCTGCTTCACAAAAAATAACTTTGGAATCAGATGAACCAAATACTTTAAAATCACTTGGGAAAGTAATGTTTTCAAAATCACCATTGATGTAGACTTTTAATGGTGTAGATTTTTTTGCATCACTTATATATTGAATAATTTCTTCTGCCGTTAAATGTTGTACCATAATTAAATTCGCTCCTTAGGGTTTATAAGTTATCAAATGTATAATAACCATTTTTATTTTGAACTAGTTTTTCTGCTGCGCCAATCGCACCGTTGGCAAATATATCTTTAGATTGTGCGCGGTGTGTAATTTCAATTGTTTCATCCGTACCTGCAAAAACCACATCATGTTCTCCAACAATCGTGCCGCCACGAATAGAATGAATACCTATTTCATCTTGGGTACGTTTTTCAGTCGTTTCATGTCTATCATATACAGGCGTTGTAGTCTCACGTAAAGACTCAATAACATCATATAATTTCACTAATGTACCACTCGGTGCATCAACTTTTTTATTATGATGTGCTTCTGTAAGTTCAATATCAAAATCTTGCAAGAGCGGTACAGCTGCTTCTAAGATTTTTGTAAGTGCATGTACACCATAACTCATATTCGCACTGAAAAACACTGGCATATCTGTACTCAACGCTTTTAATTTATCTATGATTTGTTCTTTCTCACCCGTTGTAGCAATGACAACTGGTAAATTAAAGTCTTCTTCTAATAATGGTAAGAGTAGTTCAGGATTTGAAAAGTCAATAGCAACATCCGCTTCTGTAGCCTCTGAAATATGTTCAAAAGTAGGGTAGGGATAGTGCTTTTCACTGTTTCTCACAATAACCCCAACGATTTCGTGATTTTTCTCTTCTGCTAACCTTGCTACGCGTTGATTCATAGCACCATATCCAATTAATAAAATCTTCATGAATTTCCACCTACTTTAAATTGTTCGTAAGCTTGTTCTAATTTTTGGCGATCACTGTCTTCAAGTGTAACAAGTGGTAAGCGTACTTCATAGTTACCAAATCCTTCAACTGCTGTTAATGCTTTTACAGGAATAGGGTTAACATCTACTGCTAACGCATCTAATAACGTTTGAATAGGCTGGAATTGAGACTGTATGTTTTCGTCATTTTGTTTTGCATCATATAAAGATTGGAAAGCATTTGGAATAACATTGGCAACCACCGAGATAACACCGTGACCACCTTGATTGAAATAATCAACAATATTATCGTCGTTGCCACTATATAAAGCAAACTCATCTAAATTAAGGCGTTGTTTTAAGTCTTCTAAGTAATCAAAATCATTTGTCGCATCTTTTAATGCAACGATATACTCATTTTCACTTAAAGTTTCCACTGTTTCTGCATCGATTGTCATATTAGTACGTGACGGTACATTATATAATACAACCGGCAATTTCACTGCATCTGCAATTGTTGTAAAGTGGGCAATTAAACCTCTTTGATTTGTCTTGTTATAGTATGGTGTAATAAGCATAATCGCATCAGCACCAATTTCTCTTGCACGCACAGAAGCTTGAATAGACTTTTGAGTATTATTCGTACCAGTACCTGCAATGACAGGCACACGACCATCCACAACATTGACAACGACTTCTAAAATTTGATCCTTCTCTTCATCAGTTAATGTTGGATTCTCAGCTGTAGTTCCATTGACTACGATTGATTTTGCATTATTATCTAGTAAATATTTCACATGTCTTCTCAATGCATCAAAGTCAACTTCATTGTGTGTAAATGGCGTTGCTAGTGCAACACCTACACCTTCAAATATATGTCCCATATTATTTTACTCCTTTCAAGCTCATAACTTGTTCAAGTATTTGTACTGCATTTAATGCTGCACCTTTTAATAAGTTGTCAGAAGTACACCATACATGGAAAGTATTGTCTAAGCTATCGTCACGACGAATGCGTCCAACAAAGATTTCATCTCTACCAGTTGAATGAATTGCTAATGGATATTCATTGTTTTGAGGATTATCTACAAGTACAACACGATCATCTTTTTCAAATAACTCTTGAATGGCTGAAACTGTTGCTTCTTTTTCTAATGTTACACTCATGTGTACACTATGACTGTCTTGTACAGGTACACGGACGCAAGTAGCTGTTACTTTTAAATGATCATCTTGTAAAATTTTACGTGTTTCATCAATCATTTTTTGTTCTTCTTTTGTATACCCATCTTCGAGAAAAGTATCTATATGTGGTAACACATTATTATAAATAGAGTGAGGGTATGCCTCTGGCGCTTTACCATTTGCTCCTTCAGCTAAATCTTGTTTACCTTTCACTCCTGAACCAGATACTGCTTGATAAGTTGTATATGCAACACGTTTTAATCCAAATGCTTCTTGTAATGGTTTAAGTGGCACGACAGATTGAATCGTAGAACAGTTTGGATTGGCAATGATTTTTCTATCTAATTTAGGTTCATTCACTTCTGGTACTATTAAATCAATACCTTCAGTCATTCTCCATTGACTAGAGTTGTCAATCACGATAGCTCCTGCTTGTTCGAAAATAGGAGAATAATGTTCACTTGTACTACCACCCGCACTCATTAATACATAATCAAAAGGTTCACTAGCTGCTTCATCAGTCAATTCACGTACTGTGTATGTTTTACCTTGAAATTCAATTTGTTCTCCCGCTGATCGCGCTGAAGAGAATAATACTAATTCATCAAAGACAATGCCTTTTCTATCTACTGTTTCTAACATTTTTCTTCCTACTAATCCTGTTGCACCTGCAATAGCTAATCTAGTCATATACAAAACACTCCATTTTTTATTAGTTGATTTTAAAAAGTTTTGAAAATTCAGATATCAAAAGCTTGATATAAAGTCTGTACAGCACGTTCACCGTTTTCAGCATCGATGACACATGAAATACTAATTTCCGATGTTGTCGTTTGATAAAATGAGATATCATTTTCAATTAAAGTAATAAATGCTTTTGAAGCTACACCAGACATATCTCTCATACCTGAACCTATTAAAGAAATTTTAACGTATTCTTCATTAATTCTGAAGTCCAAGGCACTAAAGTCTTCTTTTAAAGTTTCCAGTATAGATGAAATTTGTGCAACATCCGTATCTTTAATTGTAAAAGACATTTGTAAGCCTTCTAAATTAACAATTTGAGATATCATATCTACATTTACAGAACCATCTTCTAATTGACTGAATAATTTTGTGAGTAATTTATTATCTGGTAAGGGGTAACTAATTGTAACATGCATCATATGTGTATCTAATGCAACGCCTGTGACGGCTTTCTTTTCTAAAATTTCTGTTTGTGGCATAATCCATGTTCCTTTCACATTTGATAAAGTTCTACCTAAATATAGGGGAATGTTATAATTATTTGCTAATTCAACACTTCTTGTTTCTAATACGCCTGCACCTAAAGCACTCATTTCCATCATTTCTTCATACGATACATAATCGAGTCGCTTCGCATCTTTATATAGGCGAGGATCTGTAGCATAAACACCATCCACATCTGTATAAATTTCACAAGGCGTATGATTACTCGCAGCTAATGCAACAGCAGTCGTATCAGAACCTCCACGTCCTAAAGTCGTTACTTCTAAATCATCATTAATACCTTGGAAACCAGCCACAACAAGCACGTCATTTTCTTCAAATGCTTGTTCAAATGTTTCAGGATTAATTTCAGCTATACGACTTTTCAAATGGTGCCCAACCGTTTTGATACCAGCTTGATAACCTGTCATAGCTTTAGCTCGAACGCCAATGTCATTCAAAACCATCGATAAGTATGAAACGGTTTGTTGTTCACCAGTTGTGAGTAATAGCGCTAATTCTTGATCCTTTGGACTAGTGGTTAATGTAGATACATTTGCCATTAACTCATCGGTCGTTTTACCCATAGCACTTACTACGACAATAAGTTGTTCTCCTTGTGCAATTCTCAAACTTAACATCTCAGCTATATTTTTAATTTTAGTAAAATCACTAACTGAAGAACCACCAAATTTCAAAACACTTCTTTCCAAATTCATATCCTCCTCGTTGAATAGGGGAGAATCACAGTTATATAAAAAAAGAACAAGTCCGAAATGCGAACCTGTTCTATATTATATATACAAGTGATGCACTCCATTATCTTAAAATAATGACAGACTCTTAGCTCTTAACCATAAAGTCCAACATGTTATAAGCTGCTATTATAACCGTTTCGGCATCTCACCCTTTCAAAATTAGCTGCTAGCAGTCAGATTCTTCTAATCTTTACTAATGATTGATGCGCCTCATCAAAACCTTATTAAATTTTGTTTATGTTTTACATTATACATAGGCTTACATGTACTGTAAACCGCTTTTCTTTAATTTTTTAAATTTACTGAAAAATATGACATTTAAGGAGTGTTTTTTACCTCAAGAGTGTAAAATGATATCTTTTCGAGGTATTGCTTTTTTAAAACACAAAATGATGATTCTTTTAAAATTCCTCGTACGATGCCGGATCTTGACCTTTTAGTCGGCCATCTTGCTGTGTCAGACTATTAATTTTATCAATATCTTGTTGTTCTAAAGTAAAATCAAATATATCTTTATTTTGAATTTGTCGCGCAATCGATGTTGATTTAGGAATAGGGACAACACCATTTTGTACATGCCATTTTAAAATGATTTGAGGGATTGTTTTATTATATTTTTCTGCTATAACAGCAACATCTTTATCCTTAATCACCTCAGATGCACGACCTAAAGGACTCCAGGCTTGTGTAATGATGCCTTTTTGATTATGATATTCAATCATGTCCTGCTGATTAAAATAGGGGTGCAGTTCAATTTGATTTACTACAGGCAACACGCCTGTTTCTTTTTCTAAAGTTTCAATATGTTCTGGTAAGAAATTACAAACACCAATAGATTTTATCAAGCCAGCTTTTTGTGCATCTATCATTGCTTGCCATGCTTCTACATACTTGCCTTGTTTAGGATTAGGCCAGTGGATTAAGTATAAATCTAAATACTCAACACCTAGACGGTAGATTGATTCTTGGATTGCAACCATAGCTGCATCATAATCTTGATAACGACCTGGTAATTTTGAAGTAATGATAACTTGATCTCTTGTCACATGACTATTGTCAATCGCTTTGCCCACAGTACCTTCGTTTTCATAATTATATGCTGTATCTAACAAGCGATATCCTTGATTTAATGCATTCGTTATTGCGTGTGCACCATGCGCACCATTAAGCTTATATGTACCAAATCCAATTTGAGGTAATACTTGACCGTCAATCATATTTAAATTTTTCATTTAAACATTCCTCCTACAGTTAATTAATTATGATTATATAATTGTGAAAATGCTTTTTAAAGCAATCGGCCTATACCTCTTTTTAAAGTAGGGGAATGAAAAAACGTGACACAAGTCTATTTTCAAAAATGTGATGTCATAACTACAATAATTAGGTGATGATATGAAAAAAGCGTCTAAAACATTTATGTCTTAGACGCTTAAATATGATTACAATTATTTAGCTAATACACCAGTTTCTTCTAAATAGGCTTCATAAGAAATCTCTTTTGAAACTGCACCAGCAGGATTTAAATCAATAACACGGTTCGCGATTGTGTTAATAAATTCAAAATCATATGACGTAAAGATGATTGAACCTTTGAAGTTCTTTAATCCATCATTTACCGCAGTAATACTTTCTAAATCTAAATGGTTTGTCGGTTCGTCTAACAATAGCACGTTTGCACTTGATAGCATCATTTTACTTAGCATACAACGTACTTTTTCTCCACCTGAAAGCACACTTGCTTTTTTCTTAACTTCTTCACCACTAAATAGCATACGTCCTAAGAAGCCACGTAAGAATGTTTCAGTTTGTTCGTCTTCCGGTGCATACTGACGTAACCAATCTACTAGATTCATGTCTACACCTTCAAAGTAGTCAGAGTTATCTTTAGGGAAGTAACTACGTGAAGTTGTGACACCCCATCTTACTGAACCTTCATCTGGTTCCATCTCACCAGCTAAGATTTTCAATAATGTTGATTTAGCAAATTCACTATCTCCAATTAATACAGCTTTATCATTAGGATCCATTGTAAATGAAATATTGTCTAGAACTTTAACACCATCAATTGTTTTTGAAAGGTTTTCTACAAACAATAAGTCATTCCCAATTTCACGTTCTGGAGTGAATTTAACAAATGGGTAACGACGCGATGAAGGTTGAATATCATCGAGTTCGATTTTTTCAAGTTGTTTCTTACGACTTGTTGCTTGTTTTGATTTTGAAGCATTTGCAGAGAAACGCGCAACGAAATCTTGTAATTCTTTGATTTTTTCTTCTTTTTTCTTATTTTGATCTTGTGCCATTTTCATTGCTAATTCACTAGATTGATACCAAAAATCATAGTTACCAACGTAAACTTTAATTTTCCCATAATCTAAATCGGCAATGTGAGTACATACGTTATTTAAAAAGTGTCTGTCATGAGAAACTACAATAACTGTATTTTCAAAATTAATTAAGAAATCTTCTAACCAACTAATTGCAGGGATATCTAAACCATTGGTAGGCTCATCTAGTAGCAATACGTCTGGTTTACCAAAAAGACTTTGAGCCAATAAGACTTTAACTTTTTGATTATTTTCTAATTCTGACATTGTTTTATCTTGTAAATCTGCTTTTATACCAAGACCAGATAGTAGGGAACCAGCATCTGCTTCTGCATTCCATCCATCCATTTCTGCAAATTCGCCTTCTAATTCTGCTGCTCTAATACCATCTTCATCGCTGAAATCAGGTTTCATATAGATCTCATCTTTTTCTTTCATAACAGCATACAAACGTTCGTGACCTTTAATAACAACATCTATAACACGTTCATCTTCAAATGCAAAATGATCTTGTTTTAATACTGCTAAACGTTCATTTTTCCCCATTGAAACATGACCAGTTTGTGCATCTAATTCTCCAGATAAAATTTTCAAGAACGTTGATTTACCTGCACCATTTGCACCTATCAAACCATAGCAATTGCCATCTGTAAATTTAATATTTACATCTTCAAATAGCTTACGATCGCCAAATCGTAAACTTACATCAGTAACTTGTAACATGCATTTACTCCTTTTCGTTAATCTACCGCACAAATTATAACACACTTATCTTGCACTTTCGACCTTTCGCGCTAGACTAATGCTTGTTTTCCTATAGCATGTTATAATATAGAAGAATAAATTTTATGAACGAAGGAGAAAAGTATGGCCCAAGATGAAAAAGATATTGTAGGTTCAATAGAATTCCTTGAAGTTGTAGGTTTAGAAGGTTCCACTTACAAATTAAAAGGACCCAATGGTGAAGAAGTTAAATTAAACCAATCTGAAATTAATGATGAAGATGAACTACAAATAGGTGAAGAATATAGCTTTTTTGTATATCCTAATAGATCAGGTGCATTATTCGCTACTCAAAATATGCCTGACATTACTACGAATAAATATGATTTTGTAAAAGTTTTAAAAACTGATAGAGATGGTGCACACGTAGATGTTGGGTTACCACGAGAAGTACTGATTCCTTGGGAAGATCTTCCGAAAGTTAAAGATGTTTGGCCAGTACAAGGTGATGAACTATTTGTTACTTTACGTATCGACAGAGATAACAACATGTTTGCTCGATTAGCGACAGAAACAATCGTTGAACAAATGTATACACCTGTGTTCGATGACGAGAAGCAAAACCAAGTGATAGAAGCAAGACCTTATCGTTTACTAAGAATTGGCAGTTTCTTACTATCTAAAGATGGTTATAAAATATTCGTTCATGAAACAGAACGTAAAGAAGAACCTCGATTAGGTGAAAATGTTAGCGTTCGTATCATTGGTCATAATGAAAAAGGGGAACTAAATGGCTCATTCTTACCCTTAGCACATGAGCGATTAGATGATGATGGCCAACATATATTTGACTTATTAGTTGAATATGATGGGGAGTTACCTTTTTCAGACAAATCTAGTCCAGAAGCAATCAAAGAAATATTTAATATGAGTAAAGGCTCATTCAAGAGAGCAATAGGCCATCTTTATAAAAATAAAATTATCACGATCGAAAGTGGTAAAATTGCCTTAACCCAAAAAGGTTGGGGAAGAATCGAAAAATAGTTTCTTCTATTATAAAGCAGTGAACGATTGAATTAATGATATTTAAATCACACTTCATTATTTAAGCACTTTATTACAATTGCTATTCATTGATTCAGTAAAACATCATACAGTAATCAATATTAAAACCTAAAAATACTACTTTTTTGTAGTTATTTTTAGGTTTTTTTGTATTTTAATATTACAAATTCAAAACTTCTGTAATATTAAAAGAGGAGTAGAACGTTGATTTAAAGCGATTTTTGAACCAAAGTGATCACCTCACATTACAAATATAAATATTGTAAACAACAACAATAATTCCTTAACAAAACATTTACATTATCTATATTTGTATTTAATAAAAGGTGTGTAGTATAGAGAATGTAAGAAATACATATAACTTTTGGGTTATTCACTTATTAGGAGGATGTTTCAATGAAAAAATGGCAATTATTTGGTACTACAGCAATCGGTGCTTCACTTTTATTAGGTGCTTGTGGCGGCGGAGGTAACGCTGATTCAGGTAAAGGCGAAGGAGAAGTTAAAGGCGATGGCTCATCAACAGTAGGTCCAATCATTGAAAAACTTAACGAAAAATTTGCTAAAGATAATAAAGATGTAACAGTATCATCAGGTACTTCAGGTACAGGTGGGGGATTTGAAAAATTCATCTCAGGTAGCACTGATTTTTCAAATGCATCTAGACCAATAAAAGATGAAGAAAAGAAAAAATTGGATGACAAAGGTATTAAATACGATGAATTCAAAATTGCTCAAGACGGTGTAACAATCACAGTCAATAAAGATAATGATTTCGTTGACGAACTTACTAAAGAACAACTTAAAGAAATTTACTCAGGTAAAGCTAAAACTTGGAAAGATGTAAATCCAAAATGGCCATCTAAAGAGATCAAAGCTTACTCACCTGACCAATCACATGGTACTTACGATTTCTTCACTGAAGAAGTTATGGACAAAGGGGATATCAAAGCAGAGAAAAATGCTGATACAAATGTAATTGTACAATCTGTTCAAAAAAATAAACAAGGTATTGGTTACTTCGGTTATAACTTCTATGAACAAAATAAAGATAAATTAAAAGAAGTTAAAGTTAAAGATGATTCAGGTAAAACAACTGAACCAACTAAGAAAACTATCCAAGATGGTTCATATGCATTGAGTAGACCATTGTATATCTACACTAACGAGAAAAAATTAAAAGATAACAAAGGATTCCAAGACTTCATGAAATTTGTTCTTGAAGACAAAGGTAAATCAGCTGAAGATGCAGGATTTGTTGCATTACCTAAGAAAGACTACACAGAACAACAATCTAAATTAGATGACATCATTGGTAAAGATAGTAAAAAAGACGACGACAAAGACAGTAAATAATTATAGTAAGATCGTTTAGGGTTGGGATTCTGGAATGGGGCAAAGTTAGATTCGTACGCTACTTTGTCATTTTTCCAGACCCAACTTTTTTAAATGATTGGGAGTTTACAAGAAGGAAGGAATTCACATGGCGAATAATAATCTCTCCGTAAGTGAAATGATTGAAAAAAACAACGCTAAAAAGAATGGTACAAGCGATAAAATTGCACCGCTCATTTTAGGAATCATTGCAGTTTTTTCTATTTTAGCAACTATCGGAATTATCGTGACACTTTTAACTGAAACAATTACATTCTTTACACGAGTTTCATTTGCAGACTTTTTCCTAACAATGGACTGGAATCCATTTTCATCAACACCTAAATATGGTATTTGGGCATTGATTCTAGGTACATTGAAAATTACAGTTATCGCGACTATTGTAGCTGTACCAATTGGTTTAGGTGCTGCACTTTACTTAAGTGAATATGCTTCAAGTAGAGCAAGAAGCATTATCAAACCTATACTAGAAATCTTATCAGGTATTCCAACAATTGTATTTGGTTTCTTTGCACTTACATTCGTAACGCCTATACTACGTTCTGTCTTTCCAGAACTAGGTAGTTTCAACTCTATCAGTCCCGGAATTGTAGTAGGTGTCATGATTATACCTTTAATTTCAAGTATGAGTGAAGATGCTATGTCATCTGTACCAAATAAAATGCGCGAGGGTGCTTTAGGCTTAGGCGCTACTAAATTTGAAGTTGCAACTAAGGTTGTTTTACCTGCTGCAACATCAGGTATCATGGCTTCAATTGTATTAGCAATTTCTCGTGCAATCGGTGAAACGATGATTGTATCATTAGCTGCAGGTAGTACACCGTCTGCATCATTAGATTTAACAGGATCTATTCAAACAATGACTGGTTATATCGTGCAAGTAGCAACAGGTGATGCGACATTCGGTTCAGATATTTATTACAGTATTTATGCAGTAGGTTTTACATTATTCTTATTCACATTAATTATGAACTTAATTTCACATTGGATTACGAAACGTTTCAGAGAGGAGTATTAAAATGGCTGAAGTTAACAACAATAGTAAAGCACTTGTCGATCAAAACACCGTTGAAAAGAAACTCTCTGGGAGATTGTCGATAAATAAACTTAATAAGTGGGCATTCTTTGCATGTACAATGATCGGCTTACTCGTCTTAGCGGCATTAATTATTGATATTTTAATTAAAGGTGTTGGACATTTAACTCCTTCATTCTTTACGAGCTTCTCATCTTCAACACCGTCAATGGCCGGCATCAAAGGCGCCTTGATTGGTACTGTATGGTTGATGATTACAATTATTCCTATTTCTATTATTTTAGGCGTAGGTACAGCAATTTATTTGGAAGAATATGCAAAAGATAATGCATTCACAAGTTTCATAAAAGTAAGTATCTCGAATTTAGCTGGTGTACCATCAGTCGTATTCGGTTTACTAGGCTTAACAATTTTTGTAAGAGGTATGGGTATCGAATCATTAGCACTAGGTAATTCCATATTAGCTGCCGCACTCACGATGTCACTGCTTATCTTACCAGTAATTATTGTTGCGAGTCAGGAAGCAATCAGAGCAGTACCTAATTCAGTAAGAGAAGCATCATATGGATTAGGCGGTAATAAATGGCAAACAATACGCCGTGTAGTCTTACCAGCTGCAATCCCTGGTATTTTAACTGGATTTATCTTGGCACTATCACGTGCGTTAGGTGAAACGGCACCTTTGATTCTAATTGGTATCCCGACAGTATTATTACAATTACCATCAAGTATCTTTGATCAGTTCCAAGCTTTACCAATGGCTATATACAACTGGGCGAAATTACCACAAGCAGAATTCCAAAACGTCGCTTCAGCAGGCATTATCGTATTGCTCGTCATCTTATTATTGATGAACGCAATTGCTATTTTCTTAAGAAACAAATACAGTAAAAAATTCTAATCGTACTCAAATATAAAGTGTATTTAACCAAGGCTAGTCTACTGGGAATATACTATGGATATTAAATCTATAGTCTGGCTAGCCTTATATAAAAAAGGAGTTTTAATTATGGCTAATAAACAAATAATTGATAAAAATGATGACTTACAAGCACATACAGATCGCAATGATAAACCTATTGCAACAATTGAATCGAATCATAAAGAGAACAAAATTCCAGATAGTGAAAAGAAAATTGTCTATTCTACAAAAAATTTAGACTTATGGTATGGCGAGAATCACGCACTTAAAAATATTAACCTAGACATTCTAGAAAATAATGTCACTGCTATTATAGGACCATCAGGTTGTGGTAAATCAACATATATCAAGGCTTTAAACCGTATGGTAGAACTTGTACCATCTGTTAAAACTGCAGGTAAAATTTTATATCGTGATAAAAATATTTTTGACGACAAACATTCAGTAGAAAAATTAAGAACAAATGTAGGTATGGTATTCCAACAACCAAATCCATTCCCTAAATCAATTTACGATAATATTACGTATGGTCCAAAAATCCATGGCATTAAAAACAAAAAAGTTTTAGATGAAATTGTTGAAAAATCTTTACGTGGCGCTGCAATTTGGGATGAGTTAAAAGACCGCTTAGATACAAATGCCTATAGCTTATCAGGTGGTCAACAACAACGTGTATGTATTGCACGTACATTAGCAATTGAACCAGATGTTATTTTAATGGATGAGCCAACATCTGCATTAGATCCAATTTCAACATTAAAAGTTGAAGAATTAGTACAAGAATTAAAAGAAAAATATTCAATTATTATCGTTACACATAACATGCAACAAGCAGCACGTGTATCAGATAAAACAGCATTCTTCCTTAACGGCTATGTAAACGAATACGATGATACAGATAAAATCTTCTCTAATCCTTCTGATAAACAAACTGAAGATTATATCTCAGGTCGTTTCGGTTGATTAATCTATGGCTATAATCAGACAAAAATACGAAGGCCAACTCGATGATTTAATGAAAGATCTGCGTCGGCTTGGTCTTCATGTATATCATAATATTGAATTTGCATTAATGTCGTTAAGTGAAGAAGATAGAAACTATGCAAGAGAATCTATTGCAAAAGATAAAAATATTAATGAACTTGAAACTGAAATTAATGAAAAAGTTATTATGCTGATTACTAAACAGCAACCAATTGCTACTGATTTAAGATTGATGATGGCAGCATTAAAAATTGCTTCTGATTTTGAACGTATAGGAGATAACGCTGCTAATATTGCTGAAATTAGATTAAGAGCAAAGATTATAGATAAATATGTGCTAACAAGGCTCAACACAATGGGTAAATTAGCATTGTTAATGTTAAAAGATTTAAATGATGCGGTTAGAAACAATGATATCACACTTATTAAAGAAATCATTGAACGCGATAAGGATATTGATGATCTATATAAAAATATTGTTAACACTACCTATCTCATTGATAATGATCCTTTTGTTGCCGGACAAGCGCATCTAGCAGCACGTCATTTAGAACGCATCGGAGATCACATTACGAATATTGCTGAAAATATATATTTCTTTATTACTGGTAATCGTTACGAATCTTACAATAAATAACAAAGAAAAGCGCAGTGAGTGTGAAATTGATTTTCTACTCACTGCGCTTTTCTTTTATTGTTCTGCTTCAATTTCGTCTGTCAGCATTTCTAATTCGTCAACAAGCTTGCCAATATAACCAATGGTTGATTTCAATGGCGCATCTGTTCGAATATCAATACCTGCAATGTCAGCTAATTCAACTGGTGATTTACTGCCACCAGCTTTTAATGTTTCTAACCATGCATCAACGGCAGGTTGACCTTCAGTTTGAATACGTTGTGACATAACTGTACCAATAGTTAATCCTGCAGAATAAGTATAAGAATATAACCCCATATAATAGTGTGGTTGTCTCATCCAAGTCAATTCTGTACCTTCAGTTAATTTCACACTATCTCCAAAAAACTGACTATAAACATCTAACATAATTTGATTTAACACAGGTGCTGTTAACGACTCACCATTGTCGACTTTTGTGTAAACTTCTCTTTGATAAGCTGCTTCTAGTAAATGTGTAACCATATTATGATAATACGTTCTAGAAATAATTGAACCAATTACCCAACGTTTAAACTTCGGATCATCACTATTTTTAAATAAATAGTTAGACATCAACATCTCATTCATTGTAGAAGGTGCTTCAACAAAATACATTGACGCTTCTGATTCCAAATAATTTTGGTGTTTTTGCGCTAATGTAAAATGGCCAGCATGACCCAACTCATGCGCTAAGACAAATGTTTCAGTCATTTTACCTGTCCAAGAAATAAATACATAAGAATGAGAAGCATAAGGACTTGCACAATAAGCGCCTGTATCTTTACCTTTGTTTTGTGCAAAATCAATCCATCTTTCTTCATATGCAGCTTCGACCATCTTCAAATAATCTTGTCCAAGTACATCTAATGCACCATAGATATATTGTTTTGAGTCCTCTATAGAAATCTCTGGTTCATAATTTGGATCAATAGATACTTTTAAATCTTCAAAGCCCATAACATCAAGACCGTGCACGCGTTTGATTAACTTAGCATATTTTTGCATAATAGGCGCTAAATCACTCATAATTACATCAATTTGTCGATCAAACATATCACGTGTAACTTCTTGGTCTTGTAATAAGTAATCAATAACCGACTCGTAGCCCCTTAAATCAGCTTCAATTTTTTCTTGTTGAACTTGTAAATTATAAGTTGCTGCTGTTGTATGCTGATATTTACGTAGCGCATCACTAAAATATTTAAAGCTTGTTTCTCTAAAACCTCTATCCGGATTATCTTCATATTCATTTTCAAATGTTGCATAATCTAAAGGATAATTTTGATTATTGTGCTCAAATGATTCAAAGTCAATATCTAGCATTTTAGTTGTTCCATATAAATCAAAAGCACCGTCAAAAGTAGGGGATAAACTAGCTAAAACTTTTTCAACTTCTGGAGATAATTTATATGCTTTTTTAGCTTTAATTTTTGTTAAAAAATGTGGATATTGTGATGTTTTAATTAATTCATCTAATGTCGTATCTGAAAGTTCGATAATCTCTGAAACAACAAATGATAATTCACTTGCTATCTTTCCATAGGAAGTTGAAAATTTAGCGCTCAATGTTTGTGCTTGTTCATTAGCCGTATCGACACTTAAATTCAATTCGGCATAATTTGCCATTCTATCCAATTGAATTAATATATCAGAATATGCATTGAGTGCAACTTCAATCATTTCAGCATGATTCAAACGTTCTGTATATTGTTTATTAAATGCTTTGGCTGCTTCTAAAGTTTCATCTAACACTTGATAAAATGCTTCATCAGAACTAAATAATTCAGTAATATCCCAAGTTTCGTCTTTAGGGACATCACTTCTAAACGGTAATGTTCCAGTCATTTAATCACTCCTTCACGTAATTTAGGTTTCATATTGATTATACATGAAAGACGATAACAAAGCACAATTGCAAGTTTAATTATCATTGAAGCAGGGAAGATAATTAGATGAAATGTAATGTATGGAATCTTTTGTCTTTAAAACAAAAGATTACTACATACTACTATAGTCCGAATAAGATTGTGGTAAATTGTAGTATAATCTTAATCATTAAGTTAAAATTATAAACAAAAGATATGTAAGGAGTGCAACACATGACAATATTTGATATGCCTAATTATTTATGGATTTCAGTAGTTGCTGTGATATTAGTAACTATTTTCTGTAATCTAGCTTTAAATAAATGGTTTGTCCCAGCTGTATTAACAATCGTCGTATTAGGAATAGCTGCTTTCTTGATTCCTAATTTTGAAGATATTACATATGAACCATTATTAGGATTTGCGGCATTTATGGCTGTAATCAGTTTAATTATTAGTTTCTTAATTTGGTATTTCACACGCAATTGGAGACGAAGCCGTCGCGAGAAAAAAGCGAAAAAAGAAATTCGTAAACGTGGCGGTATTCCTAAAGATGAAATTGAGAACTATCGAGAAAAAAGATAGATATAATAAAAGCCATTGTAGTGGGTTACATTACAATGCCTTTTATTATTGCCACTAAATAGGTTAGTGGGGAAGATTATTTAAATGCTTTCTGTATTTGTTCAAGTTGGTCGATGGTTAATTTGATACCACCTTCACCGAAAAACCAACTGTTTGCTTCAAATAATGTAACGCCATTATTTTTAATTGCCTTTGAATTTTTTATAACATCATTCTGTAACGCTTGCGGCATACTTTCACTTTTTACATTTCCATGTTTAGTTCGATCAATAACAAATAATTTGTCTGGATTCATTTCATTTAAATATTCATTTGAAATAAGTATACCACTTGAGTTCGGTTTCATTTTTTTATCAGCATGTTTAATGCCTAAATCTTCATTTAAAAAACCACCGAATCTACCAGTAGCACCATAGGTTTTTATACCTTTATCATCTACATTTAGAAATAATACAGATTCATTTTCAATTCTTTTTTTAGTTTCAGCAACCTTATCATCCAGTTCTGTAATTAATGCCTTTGTTTCTTTTTGTTTTTCAAAAATTTTACCTATATTTTCAGTATTTTTCTTAATTGAAGCTATGTAATCATCGTTTTGAGGACTAATAAAAACAATTTTAGCATTTGGTACAGCTTTTTTCATTTCTTCTAAAGTTTTAGTATGTGCTTGCCTGAAAGAAGCAACAACAACATCTGGTTTAGATTTTGCTAATTCATCGTAATTAGGTTGACCGGGGTTGCCAATATTGTTGTATTGGCTGCTTTTAAATGCTTTTAGGCTGTCTGGTAAAAATGAAGCACCTTGGCCCTTAGCAATAGCAACGATATGGTCTTGCAATTTTAATTGTTGCATCACATCTAACACACCGTAATCCATTACTGCAACGCGTTTAGGATTAACCGGAACCTCTACAACTTCATGCTTAATTTCGCCTTTATTATGATCTTGATTTTTATCTTTAAACTCATAAGAAGTTTCAATTTTAATTGTTTCTTTAGATGCTTTATTACTTTGGGTATGACTACAAGCACCTAAAAATAAAAAGCAAAGGGCGGTTAATGCAATACATATAAACTTATTCATATACAATCTCTCCTTTAATATAAAAGTTAATTATATATTAATTGAAAATCATTATCAATTAGAGATTTTAGAAATACTAAATGATTGTGTGAAGTTCATAGCAATTTCGAATTAACATACCAATGCAATGATTAAGTCTAATGATTAAGTCTACAGGAAATAACACATATGAGGTTATCAATATACGTATAATTATCATATTAAAGAAAGTCAACGAGCAATAATGATTTAGCAAATTATAATCAAGCTAAAACAATGTGAAGCATATGTAATGTATTCATATTAGCATAGAAATTATATAGATAGTACAAGCATGTACTAAGAAAAAGGGTTCCGAAATTGGAAAATATCTCGATATACATAACTTCCTATAATATATATTATGTAAACTAAAATACAGCAAATATTTTTACTGGAAAATTATTATGCTTTCATAGCATTTAACCTTAACTTAGTAACTATAATGAATTACCTGATTTTTATACTTAATTGTTCTGTTTAATGTTACGTATAATACACATGATTTTAAATTTGATTCTCACTTAAGTTATCTATTTGTAAATCATTTCTTTGTTATAGATAATTTCAACACTTATTGTTATGACTACAAATGGCCATTTCATTTTAAGATACTTATTTGCAATCACATGAACAAGTACCCACAATATCATTTTAAAATGCTCAGAAATGCAAATCTCAGCGCCTATGTTTAACGCTTACTAAAATAATTACTAAATAAGATATCCAATCGCTATCACAATCTCAGTAATCCTTAAAAAATGGTTTTTATTAAGTTCAAACTACATTATAGGTTTACATAATATAAATATGATAATCTTAAAATCTTTTAGTGTTCCTTTTCTTTTTTTGGGTATATACTGTTTAGAGAATATTTTAGGAGTGAAATTTATGCAACGATCTTCAGGTATTAAATGGTCAAGTTTGATCATTGGTGTTATTTTCTTAGTTATTGGCGTATTTATCGTTAGTTTTCCAGAAGAAAACTTATTTGCTATAACTTGGTTAATTGGTCTTTTATTTATTATTAATGGTTTTATAGAAATTTTCATCCGTCGTATAATGAAAAAAGCGACACAAAGGGGCTCCAAATTACTGATTATACTTGGTATAATTAATATAATCATCGGTTTGTTAATCCTATTTAATGTCGTAACGAGTACAACCTTTATTATTTATTTATTTGCTATTTGGTTTATTATTAATGCTATTTTCAATATATTCACCGTAACACCAGCTGAAAAGTCGAATAAAGCTTTCCATACTTTTTCAATTTTACTAAATGTAATTGAAATTGTTTTTGGTATTATTTTATTATTCAACCCGTTAATCGCTGCGGTAATTATTGCTATATTTATGTGTATTGTATTCTTTATCATAGGTATCACATATATTATTGATGCTTTGAATTAATTTAATATAGCAAATTAAATTTTATATTTTAACTAGGGCGCTTAATAATAAAAATCAAAAACCATAAAAACCATGTTGTGATTTGTCGAATTACAACATGGTTTTTTTAACCTATTCTATTACTTACACCGAGTAAATATATACATTTTTTATATTTACTTTTTTTGAATCATTATGCTATTGTTATATTGATATTATATAATTTTATGCTATAATAAAAATGTGGCTAACAACTAGAATCAACCTCATAGAATATGCCACATACTAGATTACCGTTATATTGGAAAGCCATCCTTTTATAACGAATCCTAAACAAAAGAAAGCATACTGATATACGCTTACAACCAGTATGCTTTCTTTTTAATATTATTTTTTAATTTTCTTTCTAACATTATTCAACGTATTAAATAACCAATATTTCGATTTCTTAATTGGTTTATAGAAATCACCAATCAATTCCTCAATTTGTACGTTAAAGCCTCGTTTAAAGCGATATACACCGTAATCTTCGCTATTTTCAGTAAAGTCACCTGATAGACCATAGAAATTATAACGACCATAGCCATGATCAAAGCAATAATTCATCATATACCAGTGCATCATATAGGGTCCCATATATTGATTATATTTTTCTGATGAACCACCTGAGAAATAATTCACTTCATATGCATTTGCAAAATAAACACCCGCGGCTAAGTTTAAAATAGCACCGTCAGTTAATCTTAACTCACTCGCATGAAGTAATTCTTTTTTATCATGTTCAATCTGTTTGTCTAGCTCTGCAATTTTCTTCAACTGCTTATCAGATTTATTCTCATTTTGCATCATTTGATCGCGGCGTGATTCTTTTTCATTAATGCTTTCTTGAGTATGATTAATATATTCATCCAAATCAATGTAGGCCAATGGGATTAATGCTTTATCACCGTAATTATCTATAAAGTTATAAAAGTATTCATCCGTTTTAGAAACAAAACCTGTACGTTCTTCTGTTTCACGATACAATTCTAAGAATATATCAAATTCATCTCTTGTTAGTAACCTTACCTTCACGCCAAAATTAATTGCCTTGTTAATATTACGTTTTCTTTGGCTATCAAATTGTTTTTTTAATGAAGCTGGTGTTTCACCATCAAGGTTTAATACGCCCATCCATCTAACTTGACTAGATGTATCATACGATGTTGTAAATCCGTGATGTATATAACGATGAGATTTGAATAAATTAACGAGTGCATCATTCTTATCATGATTAGGTAATGGATTAATATCCTTATCATATATTTGATAAATCCAATATGGATCCATTTTGACATATAAACAATTATGCTGTTGCAAATAAGTGTCTAACTCACGTAAATAGAAATCTACTAACCCCAAATCATTATAATCCATAACTGGACCGCGATTTGAATAATAAACATAGCTTCCCATTGTAGGAATTTTAGAGAAAAGACTAGCAGCAATAACTTGATTATCGTCATCTTTTAAGCCTAATAATACAACTTGAAATCCATCTTCTTCCCTTGTCGCAATATTTTCTTTCACTTGAAAATAATGACTCTCTAATGCTGGATTCTGTACAAAATTGTCATATTCTTTGACAGTTAACTCTGTAAATTTCATTCTAGCTTAGTTCCCTTCTATTTATGTTTATTTCTTTTTATCCTTAATTTTTTTCAATGTCGTATAAATTTTGTACATTGGCTTATTAATCGGTTTAATAAAATCACCAACATATTCTACTACATCTGCATTAAAACCTTTTTTAAATTTAACAACACCTGCATCTTCTGCATCTTCAGTAAAATGACCACTAATACCATAAAAATTATATCTATCTATATTATGATCTATAGCATAATTAATCATCTTCCATTGTATTGCATAACTACCAGCAAAATGTCTAAATTCATTAGATGTACCACCTGCATAGTAAACGACTTCATAAGGATTAATAATAAAGTAAGCTGCAGAAATCGGTAATTCGTTACCATGCTTCTCTTGTAACGCAGTGGCTTCATCTATTTTTTGTTGGTTTGCAATCAGTTGTTGTTCTAAATTTTCTTTTTTATTATACGCTTTTTTATTTTCTGGTCTTTTTTCTATATCCTTAACTGCTTTATTTATATCTTTACTTAATACTTCGCGTTCAGCCTTTAATTCTGTTATATATTCATCAAAATCCATATAAGCTAATGGGACAAGCACACGATCTTTATAATATCTTAACCTATTATAATAAAAATCGTCATCTCTATCGTCAAAATCCTTTGTTTCAGAAGTATCTTCCATGAATGAGCGGAATATTGGCAACTCATCTTCACCTAAAAATCTTACTTTCACACCATTTTTCTGTACTTTTTTAGTATTTCGTTTACGTAAACTATCCATACCATTAAGTACGTCTTTAGCAGTTTTTCCAGCTAAATCTAAAACAGAATGGAATCTTATTTGAAGTATTGGGTCAAAGCCAGTTAAAAAACCTTCATGCTTATAACCGAGTTGTTTCATTTTATCAAAAATCCAATCGTGACCCGCATTTGCTAATACTTCACCATCATGATTACGATATTGATAAGCAAGATAAGGATCTACTCGTAAATATAAGGCATTATGTTTTTTTACATATTTTGCTAATTCGTTAAAGAAGTAATGTACGAGTTCTTTATTTTCAAAATCTATGACTGGACCTCTATTGGAATAAAAATACTTGAAGAATTTCATAACAGGAACAGCTGTAAGTAAACATGCTGCAATTACTTCATTATCATTATTCTTAATACCTACTAGGTGTGTTTCTGTACTTTCTGCAATTTTCAATTCATAATTTCCAACCATTTGCGTAAAATGACTATTCGGCATTTTATCCGTAAATGCACCGAACTCTTTTGCAGTTAAATTCGTAAATTTCATTTTTTATATACTCCTATTTATCTATAGTTCTATTTTCGAGTTTAATTCTCAATCTAGATTATTATACAATATTCATTTATAAAACTAAATCAATAGCCTGTACATAATCTTTCTAATGCAATGATTACACTGCGTTTTATGTATTATTTAATTATATCACTACTTTTATTTTAACAAAGCGTAAGCATTTATTCATATTTAACATGTTAGATTTATAATTTAATTATGAATAACTTTTGGTTTTATTACCTTAATTATATATTTACTGTCATCTTCACTTAATTTATTTGTAAATACATGATAAAACCGGAGAACTTATCTCGTTCTCCGGTTTTATATTATTTCAAGAAAAAGTTTCTAATTATAAAGCATCTCTGATTGCTTTACCTATTGCTACACTTGATTGTGGATTTTGACCAGTGATAAATTGGGCATCAGATTCAATATGCTCTGTAAAATCATCTTTTGTCACAAACTTAGCACCTTGATTTTCCAATTCCGTTTGAGTTAAAAATGGAACTTTGTCTTCCAAGCCCATCGTACGTTCTTCATTATCTGTAAATGATGTTAATGTAACACCTTTAACTAAGAAATTGCCTTGTTTATCTTTGGCACCCACAAATGCACTTGGTCCGTGACATACTGAAGAAATAATTTTCTTTTCTTCTTTAAAGTCTGCAAGGATATCTGCTAATTGTTGGTTATGTGCAAAATCAAATACGGCACCATGTCCACCAGGTAAATAGACTGCATGGTACTGTGATACATCAATATTTTCAATACTTGGTACTTGTTTTAACTTTTCAACAAAATTAGCATACTGATTTAATTCATCATTTTGTGTAGAATTTGGATCTAATGGAATTTCTCCACCTTCAATCGACACGATATCCACATCAATACCTGCTTCTGTTAATATATTATAAGGTTCGCTCGCCTCTTCTAACCATAGTCCAGTTGGCGTGCCATCATCATATTGACTTCTACTCGTAATTATAAATAATACTTTTTTACTCAAATTAAGTCACCTCTTTTAAAAATAAAGGTATGAACGATAAATAATACCAACGATACTATTTATCTAACTCTTCCTCTGATATCATATTACCCTTATTTTTAATGCATACACATAAAAATATATGACAATCTTTGCTTAATTCAAGACATTTCTTATTGTTTTTAAATACTCAATGGTAGTTTGTTTATCGTCATTTTCAAAGCGTTTTACTATTTCACTACCTATCACTACGCCATCTGAAGCTTCAATAATATCTTTTACATGTGCTGCTGTTCTTATACCAAATCCAGCTACTACAGGAACTTCAGTATGTGCTTTTATATCTTTAATTCTATTTTTTAGCTCTGGATGAAATTTACCATCTTCGCCTGTAGTCGCATTCATCGTTACAGTATAAATAAATCCTTCTGCATCCTTGGCTATTTGATGACTTCTAGTATTTGAAGTTGTCATAGCAATTAATGAAATAATATTTGTTTTGCGTTCTGGATGACGCGCTTTAAGTTGTTGCACCAACTCATGAGGCAAATCTGGTATGATCAAACCATACACACCTGCTTGTTCACAAGCATTCAAAAATGCTGATTCACCATAATGATTAATGATATTGTAGTATGTCATTAACACATACTTACTTTGAATCTCATCTTGATTTTCTGTAAGTTGATCGAAAATATATTGTATATTAACGCCTTCTTGAATTGCTTTATTACCAACATTCATGATTACCGGCCCATCAGCAACAGGGTCTGAAAATGGAACACCCACTTCAACTATATCTGCACCTGCTTCACTTAGTGTTTTTACATTTTCAATAAAGTCTCTGTTGCCCATAACATAAGGTACAAATAATTTATGCATGCGTGTCACCCTCCTGTTTCATATAATTTCTAATCGTTTCCATATCTTTATCACCGCGGCCTGATACTGTAACCACAAGTATTTCATCGTTACGCATCGTAGGTGCCAATGTTTCTACATAACTTAAGGCATGTGCACTTTCGATAGCTGGTATGATACCTTCCGCTTTAGTAAATCGCACTAAAGCATCCATTGCTTGTTTGTCACTTGCAGTAGCATATTTCACTCTTCCAATGTCATGATAATATGAATGCTCTGGACCAACGCCAGGATAATCCAATCCTGCAGATATTGAGTGTGCTAATTGTATTTGACCATCATCATCTTGAATTAAATACATTTTAGTACCATGTAACACGCCTTCTTTACCTTTATTTATAGCAAGCGCGTGTTTATCTGAATCTATCCCGTCGCCCGCTGCCTCAACACCGTAAAGCTTAACATCATCCTTTACAAATGGATAAAACGTCCCGATGGCATTAGAACCACCGCCTACACATGCGACAATAGCATCTGGTAATTGACCTTCTTTTTCATGAACTTGTGCTTTAATTTCTTGACCAATAATTTTTTGAAAGTCTCTTACAATAGTAGGAAAAGGATCAGGTCCCAGTGCAGAGCCTAGCAAATAATGCGTATCATCAACATGGCTTACCCAGTACTGTAATGCTTTATTGACTGCATCAGATAATGTGCCTTGTCCTTCAGTGACTGATTCCACTTTTGCGCCTAATAGTTCCATTCTAAACACGTTTAATGATTGTCTTTTGATATCTTCTTCACCCATAAACACAACGAGTTCCATATCAAATAAGGCAGCTACAGTTGCACTAGCAACACCATGTTGCCCCGCTCCAGTTTCGGCTACTAATTTATTTTTTCCCATGCGTTTAGCTAACAGTGCTTGACCAAGTGCATTATTAATTTTATGTGCACCCGTATGGTTTAAATCCTCACGTTTCAAATAGATTTTTGCACCACCAAGTAATTCCGAATAAGACTTAGCATATGTTAGCGGTGTTTCACGACCTACGTAATCTTTTAAGTAATCATCAAGTTCTATCTGAAATTGAGGATCATTTTTAGCGTCCTGATAAGCTTGTTTCAATTCTTGTATTGCGGGCATTAATGTTTCTGGTACATATTGTCCACCATAATTACCGAAAAAACCAAATGCATCTGCTTCTGTTTGTATATTTTCAACCATAGTTTATTGAGCTCCTTTTAAAAGTTTTATAATTTCTAACATTTTATTTAAGTCTTTTTTATGATTCGTTTCTATGCCACTTGCAATATCATAACCAGTATGATGAAGTGATAAGTTTTCTATCTTTTGTATATTTTCATAATTAATGCCACCTGCAATTAAATAATCAACATCATGTATGGTATCTAAAATTTTCCAATCATACGTTTTGCCAGTACCACCATAGGATTGTGATGGTGTATCAATAATAAATTGGTCAACTGAATGCTTGTAATAATCTATTGATGTTAATAATGTTTGTTGATTTACTGCAGGTAATGCTTTAATAATTTTTAAGTTACTATTTTGTTGTCTAATATATTGCACCGTACTTATAGGTTCGTTTCCATGAAGTTGTATTGTTGTAATACCTGTATGATTAATAATGCTATCTATTGTAGCGCGTTCAGGATTTACTAGAATAATCACTTTTTCCTTATCATTTGGTATAATATCTGTAAATTGTTTAATCGTTTGAATATCAACAAATCGCTTACTCTCAGTAAAATATATAAAGCCCATAGCGTCGATATTCAATGCTTTTGCCTTTTCAACATCTTCTAACGTACGAAATCCACAAAATTTTATTTTCACTTTGTCACCTTAGTTAATTTTAATCCTGGTAAAAATTGACTTAAATCTTCACATTTCATTAACGACTCACCTATTAACAGACCATCAATACCTGACTCAACCACATTCGCTACATCCTGTTCATCCCGAATACCACTTTCCGAAATATAATAGTAGCCCTCTTTTTTGTTTTCTAATATTTCATTTGTATGCAGCACATCTGTGACAAATCGTTTCAAATCTCTATTGTTTACACCAATAATTTGTGGTTTTAATTTGTAGGCCCTTTCTAATTCTTCTTTATCATGTACTTCTACTAGTACTTCTAAATTTAGTGATGTCGCATATTGATATAAATCTTTCATTTGTTGATCTGTTAATACATTAACGATTAACAATGTGATTGATGCTCCGGCTTTTTTTGCTACATCAATTTGAATTTTATCGACAACAAAGTCCTTACATAGTACCGGTAAAGTCGTTTGTAATGTTAAATCTTGCAATCTTTCATAGCTACCTCCAAAGTAATGCTCATCTGTGAGAATTGAGACTGCATTTGCACCGTTAGCTTCGTAATCCTTAACTTGTTGTGCTAAATCTCTATTTGGTAATTGATCTAATGTTGGACTTTTAGATTTAATCTCTGCGATTACTGCTAATTGGTTAGACTCATCTAATTGCGACTTAAACGAAGATTTATGCGTAATGTCTACCTCATTTAATGTCTTTAATTTCTCTTCATAGTAACCTTCTTTTATTAAATTTCTTTTATAATCCACGATTTCATCCAATATAGTCATATGTCATTCCTCCCATTTTGTTGTATTGTGCAATAGCATTGCCATTATCAATTAAGCGTTGTGCTTCAATTACACCTTGTTTAATAGAACTGACCTTCTCAGCAACATATAAAGCGATACCCGCATTAAACACCACTACATCACGTTTTGCGCTTCGATCAACACCCGTCAAAATATTTTTGGTAATCTCTAAATTTTCAAGTGGTGTACCACCAATGAGCGCTTCATTTGGTGCATACGCTAAACCAACGTCCTTTGGATTTACAGTATAATTTTTAGTAGCTTCGTTTTCATTTACTTCGTATATCATATTATCACCAGAAAGCGTTGCTTCATCCATGCCATTGGCTCCATAGACAACGATTGCTTTTTTACGGCCTAAATCTTTAAGTGTTTGAGCAATCTTTTCTAATTTTGATGTTTCATATACACCCATCACTTGATAATCTAATTTAAATGGATTAATAATCGGACCAGTTATATTAAAAATTGTTGGGTTAGTCATCATTTTTCTAATAGGTTGAATGCTTTTCATAATCGGGTACGTATCTGTTGCACTCAAGAAAGCTAAACCAACTTGATTCAATTGACTTGGTGTTGCTTCAACAGAACTTGTATTTATACCCATTGCCTCTAGCAAATCTGTACTACCTGATGATGAGGTAACACTCTTATTGCCATGTTTAATCACAGGGATATTTGCGCTAGCAATTACAAACGAAACTGTCGTTGAAATATTAAAGCTATTTGATTTATCTCCCCCTGTACCACAAACACACATACCATTCGGATAATAAGGCTGCTGTCGATACATAGAATGAATCAAACTTTTTGAAATATATGTTAATTCTTCTTGAGTAATCTCTTTTTCTGAGAACGATGATAATAAATTTGCTTTTATTTCGTTTGATATATCATCAGCAATAAGTAGTTCTATAAATTCATTCATTTGTTGCTGATTTAATGGTTTATACTGTTTTAATTGTGCTTGTAGTTCCATTACTTTTGTCCTCCTTTACTATATTCAAAAAATTATTGATGATTTGTACACCATCCGCTGTTGCAAAAGATTCAGGATGATATTGAATTCCGAAGTGTAACAATTGACTATGTTCAAATGATTGAATACAATCTTTTGTTTCTGCTGTTATAATAAATGCTTCAGGTATTGTTTTTGAATTACTAATCAGTGAATGATACCTCATTATTTCAGAATATTCTGGAATATTTCTGTACAACTTTGTATCTTTTATGATTCTCATTTGATCCGTTTTACCATGCATGATGAATTCACTTTGAATAACATCTCCACCGTGATAGCATGTTAATGCTTGAGCACCTAAACATACACCTAAGATTGGTTTATTTTCATAATGCTTTATAATTTTCATTAAATCTTCTTTATCTAATGGGTGCCCTGGCCCAGGTGATATGACTACACCATCTACATCTAAATGATAAATCTCCGGATCATCAGGATATTTCACTATCACTTCATTATTTTTGGCTATCATATCTACTAGGTTATAGGTAAATGAATCATAGTTATCAACGATTAATATCATGGTGACACCTCCAATAAACTCTTAGCTTTTAACTTTGTTTCTTCTAGTTCTTTTTCAGGTATTGAGTCATAGACAACGCCACATCCAGCTTCAACATTTACATGTGTTTCATCAATCATCATTGTACGTATTGCCAAGGCGAAATCTAGATCATGATTACAATTGATGTAGCCTATACCGCCACTATAGACACCTCGTTTTTGTGGTTGCGCTTCATAGATACGTTGAATGGCTCTTAGTTTTGGAGCACCCGACACTGTACCAGTAGGTAGTAAGCTCGCAATCACAGACATTGGAGAATAGTCTTGCTTAAGTTGTCCTGTTACTTCACTTACAATATGCATAACATGTTCATAACGCTCAATTGCCATTAACTTTTGTATCTTAGAAGTACCTGTTTCACTTACTCTGTGAATATCATTTCTTCCTAAATCAACTAACATGCTATGTTCACTTAATTCTTTGTGATCGTTTTTCAATTGTGTTTCGTTTGCATTGTCTTCTTCCAGAGTGCTTCCTCTTTTTATTGTTCCAGCAATAGGATTGGTCACTACTGTTTGACCTTGAACTTTTACAAAACTCTCAGGTGAACTGCCGACGACAATGCGTTCATCCATGTTCAAGTAGTACATATACGGACTTGGGTTTTGACGTTTTAAATTTTGATACAACTGATAAGATAATTGATGTAACTGTTGTCCAAAATTGTGTTCATAGCTGTATATGATAGATGGCACAACTTGGAACATATCACCTTGTTGTATAAGATGCTTCATTTTTTCTACTGTTGCTATAAATTGTTCCGTTGCCATATTAGATTTTATGTTTTTTTCTGTTACTTTTTGTTCATTTCGTAAAGGATAGATATTAATTTGTTGTAATTCTTCTACACGACGTTGCACACGTGCTTTCAATTGTTCATCACTTTGATTAGAAAATAAATTCGTTGCGATGACGTATAAATGTTCTTTGTAATGATCAAAAACATAAACATCTTCTACCATATATAATTTTGCGTCGTGTTGTGGGTGATCTGTTAATTCAATTTCTTTTAAAACAGGAAATGCATGTCTTACCAAATCAAAACTACACGAACCAACGAAACCTGAAATAAAAGGTAAATCTTCTAATATTGCATCCTCTATATTAGTTTTATATTGATCTATAAAAGCTTGCATTTTTTCATAAGGCTGATTCTGTTCTATCGTTTTGTTAGTAGCTGTTTGAATAGTCATTTCATCATTATCCAAAGTAATTGCTCCATAAGTGTCAAAAATCACTATAGAATAACGTCCTTTTAATTGTGATTGATCTGAGCTTTCTAAAATCATTTTATTTTTTCTTAATCTTGCTAATGCTTCTGGGGTAACTTCAGCATTTAATTTTTGGTATTGTACTTTCATTTAACTTTCCTCCTTATAAAAAAACAGCGCCCTTAAACTATGTTAAGGACGCTGACGCGCGGTACCACCTAAAATTAGTAGATAAACAATTAATTTAAAATCATCTACTCGCTCTTTGTTTTATTCGTTTTAATCCAACAAAACCCAATTTCAGTATATGTGGGTGTTAGTTTGCATCAACCACTAACTTTCTGTAACTACCCTGCCATAACTTACTTCATTTTGTTTTCTAATTCAGTTCAAATTTAATATAAAAAAACACCACATTAACGCATACATACTGTAAGGACGCGTTACCGTGGTGCCACCTTAGTTAACAAATTCATTGTTCACTTTCATTGCTATTAATTTAGTACATTTAAAAGCCCAATTCACAATATATGCAGTGCTAATTTTCATCAACCATTAGCTTTCTTTTTGCTACATGACATATTTGCTACGTTATCTTTCAAATGGCAACTTTCGTTGCAAAAAGTAATTACCTAGAATCCTACTAGGATAAAATCAATTTGTCAATCATTAATTTCATTTTTATACTTTCCGTGCTATTGAAAAATACATCGATTATATTACAAAGCCATATTAGATAAGCCTATTCTAGCTTGTCTTTATTATTTTGATATTTTTCATAATTATCTTTTGGAGCGACTTTTTTGATTAAATTTGCACCTATGGCAAATAAGAATAAAAAGATAATTGGATGATATTGAAATTTATGGTCAGCAAATGTTACATACATCGCATATAGTAAAACTAATATCCAAAATATCGTTAACAATATCGTTCTTAAACTCGGTTTTTTCATGATTTTATACTCCCATATTACATTTGATTGCTTTTTTTTATAGTTAGTCGTTAATTTCTATTTTAATGGTATATACATCGAGATGCCAACAGTTACCCTTAAATTGTTATAAACGGCTCATTATTATTAAAAAAGCTAATAAAGCAGCGTTTTCTTCAGTTTAAAAACCACCCTACGCGTTATTTAAATCATTTTGGCCATTGAGATTATCTTTCTTTAATAAGTAATATATAGACATCTTTGATTAGTACAATTTTATATTCCATAATCAAAGATGTCACTTCAATATCATCATATGCTTATTTTTGCTCTAGCAATCTATCCTTGAAATAATTTGAAAGTTTCTTAAGCGACGAAGGATCAGAATAGGTAGCCTCATTTTTAGGATAATAATATATATGCTTATTTTTATAAGCTGGCTGATTTTTCCAAAGCG
This sequence comes from Staphylococcus sp. LKG4-2, assembly GCF_050955665.1. Lineage (NCBI taxonomy): Bacteria > Bacillati > Bacillota > Bacilli > Caryophanales > Staphylococcaceae > Staphylococcus > Staphylococcus sp. LKG4-2. The sequence continues at coordinate 1,654,497 of NZ_CP194532.1, forward strand.
ATGATTCTGTAAATTCATTGTTGATAGGGTTACCTTTTTCAGTCGGAATTAATATATAATCAGCAGCATATTTGCTATATTGCTCATGTGGTATTGTTTTAAAGCCATCTTTATCAAGCATTCCCTTTACACCTTTTGGAAATGGTAATTGATATTCTTGATATATTATTGGCGTGCCTCTACCAAAATTTTCACCAAAAATTGAAAGTTGCTTAGGTTTGATTTCCATTACGGTAAAAGTTTTATTTGAGCCTATTTTATCTTTAATTACCTTTCCATCAGATTGAAGTTGTTTCTCCATATCTTTAATTTGTTTTTTAGCTTCATTTTCTTTATTTAGTATTTTCCCTATTGCAAGATGCATTTCTTTATATGAATAATCATTGTATTTTATTGGTATTGTAGGTGCGATTTTTTGATATTTTTTTATTTTAGTATTTACATCATAAGTCAAAATTAGGTCTGGCTTCAATTTTGCAACACCTTCAACATCTTCTGAACCTACACGTTTAGCACCTTTTTCATTGATATATTTTGATTTTGGAAAATCATTATTAACACCCACAGGTGTAACGCCTAAATCTTTAAAATTACCGAAATTTGAAGTTAAAATTACTATCCTTTTTGGGTGCTTTGGTATTTTAATACTCTTTCCTGATTGCGTTTTAAACGTTTTTGTTTCTTTATTCGAGTCTTTATTTTGACCACAAGCAGACAAAATAATTAATAAACTTAAAAATAAAACAATTAATCTTTTCATCGTATCATCCCTTTTAGTATATTCTTTCAATATCATTTTATTATGCAGTAATTGATATTGATTATCAATAAGATGTCTGATTTTTCATTTAAATTTATTTATTGTTTAAGTTGTTCATTAACTTTGTTGAATTCACTTACTAGACTGTTATGATTTTTCAAACCAAAAAAAGAGCCATAAATGGCTCTTTTTTTTAATATGTCTATGTTTTTATGGCATCAAAGATTCTAATTCCATTAACATAGCTGGTACTTCATTTAAATTATGACCTATTTCTATAATTATATATACAAGAAGCAATACCTAAACCAACAAGTAAAATAGTCATCAAATAAATAGAATAATTGTCTGTTTGGATATACATCTTAAAAAATATGAAATGTAGCGCTGCTACTATGAAATACACAGGTATGAATTTTCTTGACCAAAGTAGTGACTGTTCCACTCAAATTCTCCTTTTCAACTAATAATTTAAACAATTAGTATAAACATTTAGCTCTGTATAGCTGCTAGACAATAAGCCTGTAACAATGCTTGCGTTGCCTTTATAGAATCGATATGTGTCCGTTCTAATGCATGAGAGGATTCAATGCCTGCACCAAATAAACCGTGCTTGATATCAGCACCCGCTTTTAATGCTGCAGAAGCATCAGAACTATAATATGGATAAATATCTACCTTGTACGATATTTGATTTATCTTACATAATTCAACCAATTGCTCTCGTAACCCTTTATGATATGGACCAGATGCGTCTTTCGCACAAATAGAAACTGTGTATTCATCCGATGCTTGTCCATCTCCTAATGCTCCCATATCAAATGCTATAAATTCACTTATTTTTGGAGATATAGACGCATTAGCACCATAACCAATTTCTTCGTTATTTGATATATAGAATTGAATCGTATGTGGTAAAGTTAAATTTTCATTTTTTATAGTCTTTAAAAATTCAATAATCATGGCTACGCTTGCTTTATCATCTAAATGGCGTGATTTAATAAAACCTGATGATGTAATCTGTGTTCTTGGATCAAAACTTATAAAATCGCCTACCTCTATACCTAAACTTTGAGTTTCTTCTTTGGTTGAGACTTTTTCATCTATTCTTACTTCCATATGTTCAATATCTCTCGAGATATCGTCATTATTGCGATATACATGTACACTTGTTTCATGTAAACAAATGGTTCCTGTATAGATTTGTCCTAACGAAGTTTCAATTTCACAATATTCCCCTTCTATTGCGTTATAACTAAACCCACCGATTAAATCTAGTGATAAACGACCATCCTCCTTAATTTCTTTGACCATAGCGCCAAGCGTATCCACATGTGCTGTAACACATTTTTGCGCTTTATCATTTTCACCTTTTGCTGTGATTAATAGCGCTCCTTTGTTAGTCACTTCTGTTGGGTAGCCTAATTGTTCTGCTTCACCTTTTACGTATTGAATGGCTTTTTCTGCGTACCCTGACGGACTATTTATTGCCGTCAATGCTTGGATTGTATTAAAAATTGATTCTGACATCTAATCCCCCTCCAAATATATTATATATATAGTCTAACGTTTAAATTTTAAAAATAATACCATTAATACTATATCCCTTTTAAAATACATAGTTGAATTTAAAAATTTATGTTACATTGCATACAACAACATTTTTAAATATTATTTTGAAATACTAAATAATATGTATTAAATAATCATTATGCTTTAGGGGTGTATAAAACTTTATGAAAAATGACAAACTTTTAAAATTGGAAGTTAGATTAAGATATACGATATCTATAATCTTTTTTATTTTATATGTATTAAATATCTTTCTGACTTCAAGCTCAACAAAATATAACGTTTTCACTAGTATGATTGCAGTAAGTTTTTTATTAATTTTAGGTTTATTAAGCCTTCTCAAATTCTTCGGCTCAGCATCAAATAAACTTAAACGAAAAATAATGACTCATGTTTATATTTATGTTTATACAAATATCCTATTGATGATTATAATACTATATTTTGATTTGCCTCATTTACTTGGAAATATTGGCACTATTTTTTTAGTTGTTTTAGTTAATTTTATTTTTATATCTGTATTAGAAAAAAGGTTAAATATAAATTCTAAATCTAAAAATATACAATAACATTTTAAAACTATATGCTAAATTGATGTTGCCAAACATACTTAAATTTTAATTATAAAGCTACTATCCTTTACATAGAGATGATGATAGTAGCTTTATTTTACTTTTAGAAACAGCTTTATGATTGCTTTTGTTATATGTACAGCTTGTTCGTTGTTAATAGCCTCTTTTTAAATCCACTTGATTTTCAAGTATTTCACCATGCTCTATATTTTTCAAAGTATGATAAAAACATGTGACAGCTTCATTCAAATCGGTTAATGCAGAAATATGAGGTGTGATAGTGATATCATTTCTTTGCCATAATTCAGAGTTTTTGTGTAATGGTTCTGACTCAAAAACATCTAATACCGCATGTCTGACGTTACCTTTGTTTAAAGCTGATTTTAAACTTTCTTGATCCACCACTTGTCCCCTACCAACATTGATAAAATAAGCTTGATCAAATGCTTCAAACATAGTTTGATTGAATAATTTTTCTGTTTTTGTTGTTAGTGGCAAAGTACTGATAATATAATCTGCTTGCTGAACTAATGTCTTAGCTTTATGGATAGGAAGCACTTTTTTAAAATAGGCTTTTGCTTTCCCACTATTAGAAATACCGTAGACAGTCATACCTAATAATGAAAATATCTTAGCAATGGTTTGTCCAGTTTCTCCAGTACCAAAAATAGTTATAGTTTGATCTCGCAATGCTTGTGGTGATTGTTTGAGCCAAATGTTTTCATCTTGCTGTTCTTCAAATAACTTATGATGTTGTAAATCAGCTAATATATAGCTCAAACAATATTCGCTCATTTTTTCTCCAAAATCACTAATTGTTCTTGTGAGTAAAGTTTGCGATGCTTGCCAGCCGTCTATAGCTAAATAGTTATTGATGCCTGCATTAAACGTATGCACCCATTTCACCTGTGATGGTTTAAATTGCTCACATGGCTCAAATCCCACATAAGCATCTGCCCAATCTAAATCTTCATTTGTAATTGATTCAACTGACTCAAAACTTAATTGGTAATTCTTTAAATCCTTTAAATATTTTTGGAAAATTGATTTATAGTCACCGGCTATTAAAATATGATTTATTTCCAATGCCTTCTCTCCTAATCCATGCTATGTTTATTTTAGTAAGCATAATATGTTTACTTTAGCATACTTTCTATAAAGTTATTCACTTTTACTTCTACTTTTAATTCATATTGCGAAATTGTATACGCTACTATACAATGTTACTATTCTGAAAATTTTGATAGAGGTGGTTTGTTAAATGAAACAAATTCTTTTCGTTGGCTTAGGCCTTATTGGCGGAAGCTTAGCGAGTAACTTAAGATATTATCATGATGATATCGAAATAACCGCCTTTGATGCGGATACTTCACAATTAGATAAAGCATTGTCTATTGGTATCATAGATTATCAATCAACTGACTATAAAACTAGTGTTGAAAATGCTGACATTATTATTTATGCAACACCGGTACAGCAGACTGTTAAATACTTACAAGATTTACCAAACTATCAACTAAAAAAACATGTAATTATTACAGATACTGGAAGTACAAAGTCAACGATTCAACAATATGAGCAGTTTCTTTTAAATCATGATATTCATTTGGTTGGTGGCCATCCTATGGCAGGAAGCCATAAATCTGGAGTATTAAATGCAAAAAAACATTTATTTGAAAATGCTTTTTATATTTTAGTTCATAACGAAACTGATAATGATGCTGCTTTTGAGGAAATACAGCACTTATTACAAACAACGAGTGCTAAATTTATTTCTACAACAGCGGAAGAACATGATTTTGTCACTGGTATTGTGAGTCACGTCCCTCATATCATTGCTTCAAGTCTCGTTCATTTGAATGCGCAACATGTCGAAGATTCTTCACTTGTTAAGACGCTTGCAGCTGGTGGTTTTAGAGATATTACTAGAATCGCAAGTAGTAATCCTATTATGTGGCGTGATATTACTATTGAAAATAAAAATACAATATTGCGCATTTTAAAAGAATGGAAAAATCAAATGTCTGATGTCATTAATATAATCGAACACAATAATCCTGATGAACTTTATGATTTTTTCAACGATGCTAAAGTTTATCGTGATCAGTTACCCCTTAAACAACAAGGTGCACTATCTGTGGAGTATGATCTATATGTAGACATTCCGGATAAACCGGGTATGATAAGCAAAGTTACAAACATCCTAAGTTTACATAATATTTCTATAAGCAACTTGAGAATATTAGAAGTTCGTGAAGATATTTATGGTGCACTTCGAGTTAGTTTTAAAAACCCACAAGATCGCAAAGATGGTGCAGATGCGCTTAGTGATTTTGATACTTATTTTGATTAATATATGAAATTTTATGAGTCGGACAACGAAATCATTTTTGGTAAATTTGATTTTCGTTGTCCTACTTGTTTAATGGATGAAGCAGTATTTTTTAGATTTACCTGAGCTACCTTCCATGTATAAGCCCAGTAGAATGCTATTTGGGACTTTACATTTTATGGCCAGCCATAAGACCTAATCTCCCGTGTTTTGTTCCTGCTTCAGTGTAAGAAGCAGCTTTAGATACAATACCTCGTCCAAATTTGCGATGCAATGCATCAATCGTTTTAGCTAATTTTTCATTTCTCTTTCTTTCATATTCATCTATAAACAAATTCAATTGTCTATCTGTCTCTTCTATAAACTGTGTTAATGAAATACTTACTGTACGAATCAATGCGGTACGATCACATAATTTATCAGCAAAATATTCGACAACTTTAAAAATACTGTCTTCTAAATTCGTCGGTTCTTCTAATGTATACTGTTTATTTATGCCACCCTTATCACTATAACCAAATGAAAAATGAATTGTTCTTGCCAATTGATTTCGCCCTCTAACACGACTCGCCACATCTTCAATTAATTCTCGCATCACTACTTTAGATTCTTCATAACGATAATCACGCATCAGTATCTGACTCTTACAAATAGATGGATTCATTACTCTATATTTATCTCTCACTCTACTTTGATCGATACCATTCGCATGTAAATGTAAATCCACACCTATAACACCTAAATCTCTTTTTAAGTATTGGTGAGGATAATGTGCTAAATCGCCTATCGTAAAAATACCTCTTTTATTCAATTTCGCTTCAATTTTTCTACTAATTCCCCAAAATTCTCTTAATGGTTGGATTGGCCAAAGTTTTTTCGGAACATCTTGATAACGCCATTCTGCAATTAGACTTTTAGTATGCTTTGCTTCTACATCCATGGCAATCTTACTCAATAACATATTAGATCCTATACCTATAGAACAATTGATGCCTGTTTCTTCTTTGATTTCAAATTGCAATTTTTGACAAAAAGATTGAACCGTACTACTAAACCTATGATAACTATTGGTCACATCCATAAAAAACTCATCTACACTATACTGATGTAAATCTTCAGGAGCAATATAGCGCAATGCAATTTTTGATATTGCTACAGAAACTTCTAAATACTTTCTCATACTTGGATTAATAATATATATGTCATTTCTATGTGGTATTTCAAATAATCTAGATCCCGTTTTTACACCTAATGCTTTCAAAGGTCCCGTTGCTGCTAACACAACTGAACCTTGTCTTTTAGTATCAGCAACAACAGCTAATTTTTCTTTCATTGGGTCTAATCCTTTTTGTATGCAAGAAACGCTAGCAAAAAAACTTTTTTGATCTATACACAATACATCTCTCTCTTCCACCAGATTATAATCATACATATCTCATGCCTCCCTCAATTAATTTTATTATATACGAACAAATGTTCTATTTCAATAGCGATAAGAACAAATGTTCCAATTTGATATATTTATAATTTTCTCAATTTTCATGCTATAATATCTTTAAATTATTAAAGGAGGAATTACACATGCCAATCGTAAATGTAAAGTTATTAGAAGGACGTTCAGATGAACAACTTAAAAATTTGGTAACTGAGGTTACAAATGCTGTAGAAAAAACAACAGGTGCTAATAAAGAGGCGATACAAATTGTCATAGAAGAAATGAAAGCATCTCACTATGGCGTAGCTGGTGTGAGAAAATCTGATCAATAAAAACAGAATTAATGATCAAAAATGTAATCAAGTTCATTACCTAACCCACCTGATTACAAATGAAAAATTTTCTATATAAAAAAAGCGTACGCTATCCATAGGGTAACGTACGCTTATTATTATTTATGTCGAAACTATCTTAATCTTCTTCAAGGAATTTTTTAACTTCAGCTTTATTTTTGGCTTTATCAATTTCTAAAGCACTACCGTCCATTGGTGTTTGAATATCCTGATAAGTACCTTTAATAGGTAATGTAACAGAGACGACTTTCTTATCACCACGGATACCAAAGTTTAAACCTGATTGTATTAATACAGAATCTGGCATATTCGTATTTAAATAACCTCTTAAAATACCAGCAACTTTTGGTAACTTCGGTAATGTATCCAAACTTGCGAGTTCTTGCTTAAGAGACTGCATTACTTGCTGTTGTCTACGTACACGACCAAAATCGCCTTCTGGATCATGTCTAAATCTAGCATAACCTAATAATTCTTTACCATTCAGACGATGATGTCCTTTTTTCAATGACACGCCAATATTTTTTGACATATCTTTCTCAACATCAATTGGCACACCATTAGGTTCTAGTTCATCTATCATTTTTTCAAATCCAGTAAAATCTAAAATCGCATAATATTCAGGATCAATGCCAAGATTTTTCTTCAATGTTTGTCTTAACAATTCTGGTCCACCGATAGAATATGCAGAATTTATTTTATGCTGTCCGTTTCCAGGAATATCAGCATAAATGTCACGCATCACAGACATCATTTTCATCTTTTTGTGAATATAATCGTATTGCGCTATCATAATAGAATCCGTTCTAGAAATTCCGCCTTGTTCTTTATCCGCACCTAGTACCATAACCGTAATTTTACCATCATTCTTTACGGCACCATTAAATTTATGCTGTTTCAACGTTTTACCATGATCTTTAGCATATTTTATGCCGGAATTATAACCATGTACGGAATAGCCTATGATAATTGCTAAAATAATAATACCAATCAAAATAATAAATGGTAGTTTCCTAAACCGCTTCTTTTTCCCCCTACGCATTGGCGGAGGATTAGTATTGCCTTGTGTGTTCTTACTACTTCTTAGTTTGTCTTCATTCATTAGTATCAACCTTATATCTTCAAAATTGCACTTCTATGTACTATAATTAACATATATTAAAGTTATATAAAAAGTGTATAAAAATCAAGTAATATCTTAATATATGGTACTAAGGTCTAATACGGAAAGGATGTTAAGCATGAATATAAACAAAGCCTACTTCGCAGGAGGTTGCTTTTGGTGTATGGTTAAACCCTTCGACACATTTGAAGGTATTGAAAGCGTAACCTCTGGCTATATGGGAGGACATGTGGATAATCCTTCATATGAGCAAGTTAAGACAGGCAACACTGGACATTTGGAAACTGTTGAAATCGAATATGATGTAGCACTGTTTTCATACAATAAATTATTAGAAATTTTCTTTTCAGTAATAGACCCATCAGATGAAGGCGGACAATTTCAAGATAGAGGTGCACAGTACAAAACTGCTATCTTCTATACCAATGAAGACCAAAAAAATGTTGCCGAAGAATATATTGAACAACTCAAAGAAACAATCGATAAAGATAAAGCTATTGCAACTCAAGTATTACCTGCTGCTACATTTTATGAAGCAGAGCCAGAACATCAAGATTTTTATAAAAAAAATCCAGAACGTTACGCCAAAGAACAACAAGACCGTCAAAATTATAAGCAACAGACAGATAAATAAACAAAAAGCCGGAAACAGTACGATGATCACTGTATCCGGCTTTTTCTCATAAATCCTATTTTTGTTTTTTCATTTCTAAAGGTATCTTATTTTTTTCTTGAACTTTTTTACCATTAAATAAATCCATAACTGTTTTAATACTTTCTTCTCCCATTAAATTGGGTTGTTGTGCGACTGTTGCAAATAGTTTGTTGTTTTCAACAGATTTTATTGCATCTTCATTACCATCAAATCCAATAACTTTAATATCTTTATTACCAACCGCTTCAACAGCCCCTAAAGCCATTTCGTCATTTTGTGCAAATATTGCTTTAATATCAGGATGCGCTTGAATCATATTTTGCGTTACATTTAGACCTTCTGTTCTATTAAATTTGGCACTTTGTTTTGATACGACATCTAACTCATCATCAGCAACGTTGTGGAATCCCTTACCACGCTCACGAGTTGCACTAGCACCTGGTATACCTTCAAGCTCTACTACTTTTGTACCTTTACCAAATTTATCAACAATGAGCTTGCCGCCCATTTCTCCACCTTTAACATTATCTGAAGCAATAAACGAAGCAACTTTTCCTTTAGCAACCTCTCTATCTAATGTGATAACAGGAATATTTTGATCATTCGCAATTTGAACACTACCCGAAATAGCATCTGAGTCAGTTGGATTCACGATAAGATAATCTACATTTTGCTGTATTAAATCATCAATATCATTAGATTGCTTTGCTGCATCGTCTTGAGCATCTGCAAATTTAACCTTAATACCTTGTTTCTTCGCCTCAGCTGATATACCATCTTTAATTTTCACAAAAAATGGGTTATTCAATGTAGAAATACTTACACCAACCACAATATCTGATTTTTTCTTGTCTGATTTACCACTATCTTGCTTTTCTAGAGGAGACTCTAAAGAACAACCAGCTAACAACAGTATCATTGCCATCATACTTAAAAATAATTTTTTCATGATAAACCTCCTACTTTATTTATTCTTTCTATCAATGAGTACTGCAATAATAATGACAACTCCTTTAACTACTTGTTGGTAAAATGAAGAAACCCCTAATAAATTTAGTCCATTATTCAACACACCTATAATTAATACACCTATTAATGTGCCAAGTATACGTCCCTTACCACCTGTTAAAGATGTACCACCCAATACAACAGCAGCGATTGCATCCAATTCATATGACATACCTGCAGTTGGCTGCGCTGAGTTTAAACGAGATGTGAGAATCGCACCAGCCATTGCAGACATTAAACCAGCTAAACTATAAATCATGATTTTTAATTTATTCACTTTAATACCAGAGATAAAAGCTGCCTTTTCATTACCACCCATAGCATAAGTTTGTCTACCAAATATTGTTTTATGTAAAATGATATACAAAATAATGAAAGTAATAAACATTGTCACTGCTGGAACTGGAATACCTAAAAAATAACCTCGTCCAAATAATTGAAAGGCATAGCTGCCATTTAAATTAGTAATTGGATTGCCATCTGTAATAACCAGTGTCAAACCTCTAAAGACAGTCATTGTAGCCAAAGTCGCTATAAATGGCGCCATCTTACCAAGCGTAATTAAAAGCCCGTTAATAGCACCTAAAATCGCACCTAAAATACAGCCTACTAATAGCGCAATCATAGAATCTACACCTGAGACCATTAAAATAGCTATAAGCGCACTGGATAACGCTAGTGTAGAACCAACAGATAAGTCTATGCCGCCCGTTAAAATTACAAATGTCATACCAAATGCAATTAATCCATTTATAGAAACTTGTCTCAATAAGTTAAACAGATTAGATGGTTCTAAAAATGCACTATTTAATACACTAATGATAATGACTAATAATATTAAACCAATAAATGGAATAATTTTTTCTAAATATGAAAATGATAAGCTAGATTGTTTCATTGATATTCCCTCCTGTAGCTAATGTCATAATACGTTCCTCAGTTAGATCTTTTTTATTTAAAACACCTGCAATATTACCTTCATGTACAACGGCAACTCTATCACTCATTCCTATCACTTCTGGTAATTCTGATGAAATCATAATGATAGACATACCACGTTCTGTCAGTTCATTCATTAATTGATAAATTTCACGTTTTGCGCCAACGTCAATTCCCCTAGTTGGTTCGTCTAAAATCAAAACGTGTGGTGCAGTAGCAATCCATTTAGCCAAAACAACCTTTTGTTGATTTCCTCCAGATAAATCCATACAACTATCATCTTTTCCACCTTTGATATTCAAACGCTGAATCATCTGTTCTGTATAATTGTTCATCGCTGTTGGTGTTAAAAAACCACCCTTTGAAAAACTTTTCAATGCAGGTAATGAAATATTTTCTATAATAGAATCTTGTAGAACTAAACCTTCTTCTTTTCTATTTTCAGTAATAAACGCTAACCCGTGCTTTATGGCCGTCTTAGGATTATTCATGTGAATGGTTTTACCATTAAGTGTTACTTGCATTTGTCCTTTGTCTAGGCCAAATAACACGCGCATGATTTCAGATCTACCAGCACCCATAAGTCCACTGAATCCAAAAATCTCACCCTTGTGTAACTCAAAATGTACATCATTTAAGTCATATACCGTAGAACTTAACTGATTAACTGACAGCACTAATTCATCTTGCTTATAATTTCTTTCTGGATACTGGTTATCCAAATCTCTACCAATCATGGCTTTTACAATTTTTGCATTAGAGGTCTCTTGCGTGTTCGAAGTTAATATAGACCGGCCGTCTCTCATCACTGTAATACGGTCTGCAATATTAAAAATTTCTTCCATTCTATGTGAAATATAAATAAATGAAACACCTTTAGATTTTAATTTATTAATTTGTGTGAATAACACTTCAATCTCACTAGTCGTTAAAGCTGCCGTTGGTTCGTCCATAATAATGACTTTAGAATCTTGCATTAATGCTTTACTAATTTCTAACATTTGTTGCATACCTACTGATAACGTCCCAGCCATTTGATTCAAATCAAGCTGTATATTTAAATTGTTAAATATTTCCAACGCTTGTTTTCTCATCACTTTATGATTAATTATCCCTAAAAACTTCGTTGGTTCTTTACCTAAAAATAGGTTTTCTAAAACCGTTAAATTAGGCCAAATATTTAATTCTTGTTGAATAAATGACACACCATGTTGCTCAGCGTCTTTTGTATTTTTAAATTGAAGTGGTTTACCATCTTCTAAAATTTGTCCACCATTTGCTTCATAAACGCCGGTTAAAATTTTCATTAACGTACTTTTGCCGGCACCATTCTCCCCCATCAATGCATGAACTTCGGCATCCGCAATATCAAAATCCACACCTCTAAGAACATCATTCTGACCAAAAGATTTATAAATATTCTTCATTTCAATCATCCATTGATCCCTCCTTTAAAATAAAACGTCACTAGCTAATATGACATTCGCATAAGGTTTCGCTTCACCCGTACGAATGATAGCTTTTACATGCTTACTATGTTGCTTTAATAATTCATGGGATTCAGTAGTAAATTTAATTTCTTCTTCTTTTAAAACGTTATAAAGTGATTCATTTTCAGTTTTCATTTCACTTGCTAAAGTCATTTTTTCGATGGCCATATGCGATTTCACAATATGAAATACATCTAAGAATGATGGTTTACCAAAATCCAATGCTAAATCTATTTTTTTAACACCGTTTGGAATTGGAAGACCACAATCAGCAATCATAATTTCATCTGTATGACCTAAATCACTAAGTAATTTTGAAATATCGCTATTTAATATCCCTGTTTTATACATAAAATTTACCTCCTTATATGTAACCCGTTACATAATGTCATTTAATTACGTGTACTTCCTCTATGTTTAACTGTAAGTGCCAATTGCTTATGGTTGTTTGTTAAATTATCCGTATTCAAACCTAATAGTTGGGAAACGGCAATTTCACCTAAATGATATGCTGATTGATCTATAGTAGTAATTTGTGGATAGGTCATTTCTGAAAATGGAATATTATCATATCCAATAATTTGTATTTCTGCTGGAACTTTAAAATGATATCTTTGTACAATGCCTAAAACGTTTATCGCTAATAAATCATTACTACAAATAATACTGTCGATGCTAAGTTCCTTAATTAAGTCAATAAATTTTTTATCATTATCTAATAACGTTGCTTCTAACATTTTATAATCAATACGCTGTTGATCTAATATGTACTTAATACCTTGGACGCGTTGATGAAATGCATCGATTAATAAATTTTCATGTACGATTAAAACGTTTTTACCCTTACCTTTTCGTACTACCTCTGCCTGAAGTTGACCACCTTTAAAGTGATTCGTTGAAATCCCATTATGCTCATTATTAATACGATCTATAAAAACAAATGGAATGTGATGATCAGTCAGTGTGTTCTCGATAATATTTTCATTAAATGCTGTAGATATCATGCCTGTACAATTGTGTGATACGAATGTTGCTAAGTAGCCTTGTGCTTTTTTTATATCATTATCACTATTACCAATAAGTACTTGGTAACCATGTGCTAAAGCAACATCTTCAACGCCACGAGCGATAAGTGTAAAAAAAGGATTACTCATATCCGGCAGTAATAAACCTATTAGTTTAGACTTTCTTTTATATAATGTGCGTGCTGCTTCATTTGGTTGGTAGTTTAATTCGGCAATTGCTTCTTCTATATGAAGTCGTGTTTTTGCCTTAACATAACCATTGTTATTAATTGCCCTTGAGACAGTTGCTACAGAACATCCTGCTAAAGTCGCTACATCTTTAATCGTTGCCATGTTTCACCTCTTTTATGTAACCGTTTTCATATTAACATAAGATTTTACTATTTAATAGTCTATTTTCATAAACTTGTTATTTAATTATTTTTTCACACTATAATTATAATGCTTAAAATTGTTATTATTGATATAACATAAATAATTAGGATAGCTATTTAGCTACAATAAAAATCATTTCGAATAGATAACATTAGATCCAAAGTGTAATAATACCTTTAATATTTAAAAAGAATATATAAAGATAATATGTTAAAAAGAAAAGAAATAATATGGTAATACCTTGTTGAAAGCGTTTTCTATTGGTGATATATTATGGTTATACCTTAAGTAACAAGGTAATGTTAAATTCATAGTTAGAGTCAAAATGATATTTAGAAATTTTATAGTTAGTTTATTAATGTAATTAATAACTTCTCCAGTAATTAATTACACAAAAACCATTAAGCACTATCAACTCCTAGAAACACCCCACATGCTGAGCACATGTGGGGTGTTTTGTCATTCATATTATTTATGTTTTCTAATGACACGCATTACTTTTATCATACTAAGCCATAAGGAATGACGTTTTCTATAAACAAGAAACCTTGGTTCCCAATTTGGATTAAATTTCTCTTTATATTTTCTCAAACCTTGAAATCTATATAAACCATTAAAATGTTCGAAAACACGGCCTGCAATACGTTCTCCATAAAATGAATAAGGTAATTGACCTACATTCGATAACGTAGCCATTCCCATATTAAAATGTTGATAATTTTGTTTTTGTGACCATAACAACATATTTAAATATAAACCATCCATTAATGGCAATGTGCAATCTGGTTTCCAACGTATGAGATCAACAGAAATCGTTCCTTTATAATAAGTTGGCATCAACGTACAAAATGCAATAATAAGTCCATCACTGTCTTTTATAATTGCAATGGGTGCTTTTGATAAGTACGATTCATTGAAACTACCTACTGAAAAATGCATTTCTTTTTTATCGGCGAGCCATTCATCACTAATTGTTTTCAAATCCGTAATTAAAGCTTGCGTAAATGGAGGTTCTATAACTTCAAAAGTATATTTTAAATCATCTAACTTATTTAAAGTTGCCCGTAAACCACGTTTTTTCTTACCAGAAATCTTAAATTCATTCAAATCGATAACCGCTTCTTCACCTAATTTAAAGAATTGATTACCGAAACTGTGATAAAGAGACATATTTCTATCCGTTACTTGATAAAAAATAATATCATAGCCAAGATACTCTGCTTCTTGATAGAAAGACTCTAGTAAACTATAGAAAGATTGGGGATTACCTATAGGATCTCCAAGTACAATGTATGCATTGCGTTGATAACGATACATTATAAAGGCATCTTCATTTTCATTAATAAAAAATTTTTTATCGCCACTATACATGAGATGACTTAAATAATTACCACCGTATTGTTTTACAATAGACGCACATATTTTAGTATCTTCTCGTGTATTAGATATTCTATAACGATATTCAAACCACCAAACAATCAGACCAACAATAACCGCTACCAATAAGATAGTAAACCAGAAATAATATCTCAAAATAGAGGTGTCTATCTCAATGTGATAAATGTCTAATGTATAAAACGTACTCGCAATAACAATATGATTAATATAAAGTACGAGCGCACCCATTATAAAACTTAAGCATAATTTTAAATATCTAAATGGACGTTTTATAACTCGTGCTCTTCTGTAAAAAATGAACAATAAAATTAACATTACAACAAGCCAACTAAGTAATATAAATGAAGCATACGTATAGGCTGTTACAATAAAAATTAATATAATAGAAATAATCGAAAATAAGATGGCACGTTTAGATAAGCGATATACACCTACCACATTTAAAAGTAATAATAAGCATGCACATGTGTGAACCGATACGATAATGTAATAGATATAGTGATTCGGATCATATAGGCCATCGTAGATAATAGTTAGATTATTCAAGAAAAATAATAGACTCGTAAACATTAATAAAATAGCAATTGAAAACGAGGGTGCACGTGCAATAATATCCTTTTGGTAAGATGATAATAATGATGTCATATCTCTCACCGGAACAAGTATTCTTGCATCTTCCCAGTAGCGTTTAGCTGTACCACGAAATTCAAATGTAGATAAAATTAAAGCAACGAGCACAGGAAATAGATAATACGCAAAACGATAAAGTAATAACCCTAAAACTATAGATTCTTCATCTATATTCAAATGCTTAAGCCCAAGTAATACTACTAAATCAAATGTACCAAATCCACCAGGTATAAAACTGATAAGTCCTGATAAAGCTGCAATGATAAATATGCCCATAAATATTGAGATTGGTACATGAACGCCTGCCATTGTTAAAGCCATATATAAAACGAGTGCCGCAACAAGCCATTCAATACTTGATACAATCGTACAATAAACACCTAATAACTTTTGATTTTCTTGTACTGGTCGTAAAATCGTAAAAATTACAAACACCGGTAAGAACAAGGCTACAACATACATTAGCCATTTAATCCATGGGTATGGTGTAAATAGATGTG
The DNA here is from genome assembly GCF_050955665.1 of Staphylococcus sp. LKG4-2. NCBI lineage: Bacteria > Bacillati > Bacillota > Bacilli > Caryophanales > Staphylococcaceae > Staphylococcus > Staphylococcus sp. LKG4-2. Next base: position 1,670,664 of record NZ_CP194532.1, read on the forward strand.
ATACATCAAATACATGGATGACTACTAAAATGGATAATAAACTTAACCCTGTTAACATAGAAATCAATACAATAGAAATCGTGTGCAGTAACGCTCTTTTATCATCGGTGGCATTTTTGTAAAATAAAAAACGCACGCTTGCGCCAATAAAACCACCAAAACCTACGACAGCATTAAGCGCATTGACAATATACCCAACACGTATCGTTTTTAATAAAGAAATTTTTAAATTTAATGATTTCGCTAATATGACATCATACATCGAAAGTACAATAATCGATGCCCCGCCAATTACAAATAAGGCGACTAACCATACACGATTAATTTTTCCAAACGACTGAATCGTTTCTTTAATATTAATATGCGACAATTCCTTATATAAAGTAAACACTACGATACTAAATAAGGCGACCGCAAACACAACTTTTAAAATAGAAAATAATCTACTTCTCATTTCTTTAGACATGTTTTCACTTCACTTTTTAATAATCTAAGCTCAATAAAAAATATAGCACAATAATAATATATAAGAAATAAAATTTTAATAATAACTTCTAACATAATTGTTAGGCCCGTAAAAATGAAAAATCCTTTCTTTAAACAAGTGAGACTTTACATTTTTAAATCCGTTAGCTATTTCCTAAATGAAAAAGAGTCCGAGACACCTATTTTTGTCCCAGACTCATTTATCAATCTCTTACATGTATGATGAATAATGAAGTATTCAGTTGTAAATTCTAGCGTATTTGTTCATCGTTTGTAATTTCATATTCACCTGCATCATCGCCATAATATTTATTATATCTGCGTTTATACATTGAATATAAATGTGAGACTAACACTTTTAATATAGCGTAGGCTGGAATACCTAAGATGACACCAACAACACCTAAAAGATTACCTGCACTCAATAAGATAAAGATAATTGTGAGTGGGTGAATCTTCAGCGTTTTACCCATAATATTAGGCGATATGAAGTGACCTTCTATAAATTGAACTGCAGTCCATACTATGATTAATTTCAAGAGCATAATTGGAGAAGTAATTAAAGCAATAATGATAGCTGGAGAAATTGCAATTGTAGGCCCTAAATATGGTACAACACTCGTCACAGCAGCTATAGATGCTAAAATTAAACTATAATCTAATCCGATAATACTATAACCAATAAATAGTAAAATACCGATACAAAATGAAACAATAATCTGTCCTTGGATATAAGATCCAACTTGTACACTCATTTTGTCTAATAAATCATGATAATCTTTTCTAAATTTTGGTGGCATTAATTTCGTAGAATATTCTTTGAAATGATGGCTATCTTTTAACATAAAGAATAAGACAAATGGTGTTGTGGCAATGACTACCCCTACATTTACGATAGCTTCAGCAAAGTTTTTCACTTTTGAACCGAAACCATTAAAATAATCAGAAACCATTGATGGTAGCTTGTTAGCTAAAGCATCTAATTGTTCTTGTATTTGTCCATAAAAGTTAGAAATCAAGGAATTTCTAGTAAGATTATCAATAAATTGATTCACTTTATCTACATAATGCGGAAAATTATTACCGAAACTTTTAAATTGAGTACCAATGACTGGTATCAATAAATTAATTGCTAACGCGATAACCCCAATAATAACTAGGAATAAAATAATAACGCCCCAAAGACGTGATATATTATAGCGTTCCATCAAATTGACTAATGGATTGAATAAATAGTATAGAATGATGGATACAATAATCGGTGCTACAATCGTATTAAATACAATGATAAATGGTTTAAATATATAGGATACTTGATCAAATATAAATATCGCAATACCAATGAGTATCAGCATGATTAAGGCGAATAATAAATCTTTGCCTCCCATAAATTTCATGAAGCGGGTCTCTGGAAAACTAAGTCTCAATTTTTCTTTTTTATTTTTTGTTTCTTGTCTAACATTGTCTTCATTCGACATATATAACTCACCATACCTTAACTTAATTCTTAAAAATTATAATCATATAATCTACCAGATAAAAAAATACTGTACAAAATTATATCATAGAATGCTTTAATCGTCTTAATTACTAATCCTCATCATATCACATTATTAACATTTCACATATCTATTTTTATAACATATATGTACCCTAATTCATACGTCTTAATAATTCTAGTTTAAATATATCCCCAATAATATAAAACCATTGTCATACCCTTTTTCGCATAAAAAAGCCTGAAACATTTATCATCAATGCTTCAGACTTTATTTTATAATATGCTCATGAATTATAATTAGGTGTGTTTTTGCTTTGAGTAACTTTCTTTTTGTCTACATCTGTGGTTTGCGTTGCTTTTTTCTTTGGAATTGGAACAATATAGTTACCATAGGGGATTTTACCTATTAGATAAACAATCAATACAGATACTGCTACTGTTAATATAAATACGCCCATAAATTTACTTTGTGGCACGATATCTTCAATTATAGGCAAACGTTTTACGAATTGAATTGCAACGTAATGCACTAAATAAATTCCCATAGAATAATTACCAATTAAGGTTAAGGTTTTTAAAATGGTGTGATTCTTTTTAACATGTTCATATAAATAATTTAGAAACACAATGAAAAATGGAATATAAATCATATTCGACACAGTAATTGAACTTTGTAAATGATCCAAATCAATACTCAATAGGAAATCGATAAATAATATACCTATAATAGTAGATAATATGGCTTTGTGCTTAAAGATGAGGATTCTAATTTCATTGTAAAATTTAGCATATACAATACCTAACATAAAGAATGATATCCAATTCATAATGAATAATTTATCATTCACAAAACGTTCGACACCACCGCCACCTAATGAAACTGGCCCCATTCTAATCCAAATGATATTAGCGATTGTCGCTAATATATACACTATAATAATAGGCCAACCTTTTTTGAATTTCTGTAATAACGGAAATAAAAAGTAAAACTGAATAACAGTCAAAATAAAATACAAGTGGAAATTTGCTTTTCCATACACAAAGTAATTCAATAATTTCCCATCATCTTCAAGATTATGTAAATAAAAGGCTCTATATAATAAGTAAAATACTGTCCAAATGATATAAGGAATAAATATTTTACTAAAACGTGATTTAACAAAATAATCTAAATTAAACCCTTTATTCACTACTGAGATTGTTAATAAAAACGCACTTATTACAGCAAATATAGGCGTTCCTAACCTTGCTATTTGGTTAACGTAACCTAAGCCATCTGATGTAAATGTCCCTCCTGACAAGGCTATACTATTAACTGTATGTATCGCCACAACTAACATAGCGGCAACAGATCTTATTATCGGTACCTCATCATAATACTTCATACACGTACGTCCCCCTAAATTCAAATCAGACAGAACACCAAGTATAAGATGATTCAATATACTTGTAAATAGAATTTACAATCAAATTATAAATCTTAATAATTACATTACACACAATTAACAAACATTAATCATTTTACTTTAGTTTTACACCAATTAATATATTATTTTTCATTAATCATCTTTATTTATTCATTTTATAATCGTATAATATAATTACACATATAATACACAACTTAAAATAGGAGCATTTCATTGAAAAAGACAATAGTCATTATATTAATTCTTCTAATCGGTTTAGCTGGTTACAGTTATACCAAAAGTTCAAAAAAGCAAATGACAGATCCACTGATATTTGCTAAAGCTGAGATAGGTAACACATTTTATTCTAAAAATAATGATACTACTTATAAATCAGTTCAAAAATATACAAATAACCATTCATCTAAAACAGGTATAACATCAACAAATAACAAAACTTTTAGAACAGCATTTTCCTATTTACTAATTGAAAATACAAAGACACATGACCTTTATTTAGGATATTTTGGTGACGTTATAAATGAAACACCAGTATCTATAAAATATACTGGTGATGTAAAAATCATATTAGATAAAAAAACAAAATTAAATATGCCAAAATCAACCACTCTAGTAGATGAGTTAGACTCAGGTACTAAGAAACGTGGCTATGCATTCACTAAATTAGATTCACAAAAACAACCAAAACAAATAGAAATTGTACTAAATAAACCTATAAATACATATGACCAACAAAATTATGGCAAAAACATTCATATCAGTCTTCACGCCAGCGCTAACTAATAAATAACTAAATTGTTATATCCTATGACGCCTATCATTTATGGATATGATTCACAAATACAAAAAACAAACCAGATGGCAAATATAGCATCTGGTTTGTTTTTATTATACATTCAATTATCAATCCACTTTATATATGACTTTCTGTTTAACTACTATCTTGTTAAGATTTATGGTTTTCCATAAAGTGGTAGACATGTAGCGTTAAATAGATAACCTCTGCCTCATACACTTTTATTTTCAATTCTTGTTGTAAAAGTCGCATGATTTTCAATGCAATATTAAAACATAATGGATATTGTTCTTTGAGTAGTGCTTCAAAAGCATTGGTTTTCTTTAATGATTCACCATTTCGTAATCGTTTAATTAAGAATTGAATATGTCTTATAAAACGTTGATATTGAATAGTATCCTTATCTATCGTTTGTTTCAAATCATTTTCTAAAATAAAAACACTCTTATTAATCAGTTCGTTGATTAAATCCATCTCACGCATGGACAATGATTCAGTATTCGAAGCAATATGTAATGCAATAAAACCAATTTCATCTTCAGGAAAGTGAACCTCCAATACGTGATTTAAACGTTCAATTACTTTTTCAGCTATTTTGTATTCTTTGCTATACAACTGTTTAGTTTCTACAATAAAAGGATTATTAATCAACTGATTTTGCTTCAACCGCTTATAAGCAAAAATAATATGATCGGTTAATGAAATGACTAATTTTTGGTTATCTACCTTCATTTCCGAATTCTTAATAATATTAACTGCTTCTATCACTGCTTGAATTAAAGTATCATTTGCTAGCTCCATTAATGTTTTATAATGGTCTTGCTGTGATTTTTGATCCAATATGTATATTTTTTCTATCGTTTGATTCTCTTGTAAAATCATGCCACTTTTTTTATTAAACCCAATGCCTTTTGCAATTAATACATATTCCGCTTGTGCTTTTGTACAAATAATCACATTATTATTGAGAACCTTAGTTATTAAGAAATCATTCACATCAATCATCCTTATCTTTATCTTACTCAATATTATATAGTGACTAATTATAAAATGAAAGAATTATTCTATTTTAATTAATAAATATACCTTACGAGTTAATTAAAAAAACAAAAAACGCCTCTAAGATGTCACTTTATCGTGACAATCTTAAAAGACGCTTTAAGCTTTGATATTTATGAACTAATTATCAATTTGATTATTTTTTCATGCCCCAACTTTCAATACCAAATAAATTGATTTCTAATTCTTCTGGTTTGAAAACTGGTTTTTTGCCAGCTTTACGTTGACGTTGGTAATCGTTCATAACAGCAAATGCAATGTTTGAAAGACCTATGATTGCTACCAAGTTGACAATCGCCATCAATCCCATAAATACATCTGCAGTACTCCAAACAGTTTCTGTCTTAATTACTGCACCAACAAACACTAATACGACAACTAAACATCTAAAGATAAATAATATCGTTCTATTTTTTGATAAGAACTCAATATTAGATTGGCCGTAGTAATAATTACCAACTACTGAAGAAAATGCAAAGAGTGTAATGGCAATCGTTAAGAATATACCACCAGCACTACCAAGATGCTCATTTAAAGCTGATTGCGTTACGGCAACACCTTGTGATGCATTTTCACCAAACTCTAAACCGCTATAAAGCAATATCATAATAGCCGTTGCTGTACAAACTAGCATCGTGTCAAAGAATACACCGAGTGCTTGAATTAAACCTTGTTTAACAGGGTGTGGTGGTGCTGCTGTCGCTGCTGCGTTAGGCGCAGAACCCATACCAGCTTCATTAGAAAATAGACCACGTTTTACACCTTGTAGTATGGCAGCACCAACTGCACCACCTGTTACTTGTTCAAATCCAAATGCACTTTTAATAATTGTAGAAATCATTGGAATAATTTGATCATAGTTCATGATAAGAATCACTAGAACTAAACCGATATAAATAATAGCCATAACAGGTACAATAACTGAAGATAAATTGGCGATACTACGTACACCACCAAATATAATGATAGCAGTAAGTACCGCTAAAATAATGCCTGTTATTATAGGATCTACATTATATTGTGTTTTCAATGATTCAGCAATTGTATTAGATTGAACTGTATTAAATACAAAAGCAAAAGTAACCGTAATTAATACAGCAAACACGATACCTAACCATTTTTGATTTAAACCTTTAGTTATGTAATAAGCTGGTCCACCGCGGTAACCGCCTTCTTCATCAGGCACTTTGTATACTTGTGCTAAAGTTGCTTCAATAAACGCACTCGCTGCACCTATAAATGCAATAACCCACATCCAAAAGACTGCACCAGGACCACCAAGTACTATAGCTGTAGCAACACCCGCTATATTACCAGTACCAACCCTAGAACCAGCACTTATCGCAAATGCTTGGAATGGAGAAATACCTTTTTTACCGTTATCTAATGTTTCAGGTTTTTCACCAATAGCACGAAACATTTCTGGAATCCATCTTAATTGCACAAATTTAGAGCCGATAGTAAAGAATATACCTGCTGTTATTAAAAGTCCAATTAGATATTGTGACCAGATTAAATCATTCCCGACTTGAACAAAAGCTTTGAACCAATCTGGAATTAAACTATCAAAATCTTTCAATTTAATCCCTCTCATCTATGTAATATTTAATTTCAAATTAGAGCAAGAGATTTATAGACAGTCTTATAAGGAATTGTAACATTTCATTACATGCCACTTATAAAATGATGAAAAAGTACGCCCTAGTCATACGCCTAATACGATACTTTTCACACTGCTATAAACCTCTTTTTTAATAATTTATTGCACCTAACTGGTATTTTATCACTATATAGTTGTATTTACTAATAATTTTTAAAAAATTACCCCTAATTAACTTCTAAGTCAATAATTTCACCAAATTCACTTGTATCTACAATAAAGCTGCCATTTGTATATTGTTCAGACAAATGAATATCTTTAATGGCGCCAGATTCTTGTTGTTTATCAGAATAAATTGTGTAAGTCGTGTGCTCAGGTTGAATTACGTCAGCCGCTACAATACGATGCGGTGACTTTTTCAATTCTTTCAGTAATGTAATTCCACGTTGTGCACGTTTGGCTGTTTGTAGTACTTTGAAACCAATACGTTTTAGTGATCCTCGTTGTGTTGCCATTAAAATTGAGTTGTTTGCACTAATGACCTGTGTTAACACGGCGAAGTCTTCATCTTTTAGATTAATTGATTTAACGCCAGCTGCTCTCAATCCTGTATCAGAGAGTTCATCACTACTATAGGTTAATGACATACCTTTATTTGTAATAACAGTAATTAATTGAGTAGAGTCTATGCGCATGACATTAATAATTTCGTCATCATCTTTCACTTTCATTGCAACGAGAGGTTTATTGAATCGTGATGTTTTAAACATAGAAACATTACTGCGTTTAATCATTCCATGACGCGTAGCTAAAATATAAAATGCGTCTGGTTTAAAATCACTTTCGCAATACGCATCGATGATAAATTCACCTTCATCAAGTGGCACAATTTGAGAAACATGTTGACCTAATTCTTTCCATTTAATTTCAGCTAATTTATGTACTGGAATAAATAGATAACGCCCTTTATTAGTAAAGACCAATGCAGTATCAAGTGTATTGACTTCTTGATGTTTCATAAGTACATCACCGTCTTTTACACCAATTTCATTTACGCCACTGGCATTATAACTACGTAATGAAGTGCGTTTTATATAACCGTGTTTTGTAACACTCATAATAACCGTTTCACTAGGAATCATAACTTCTTTATCAATTTTAATTTCAGAAATCTCTGCTTCTATTGAAGACAAACGCCCTTGTTTAAAACGATTGCGAATTTCTGTTAATTCTTCTTTTATTACATTTAAAAGTGCACTATGATCATCTAAAATATTTTTTAAACGTCCAATTAGTGATTTTAATTCATCGTGCTCTTCTTGTAGTTGCACAATATCTGTGTTCGTTAAACGATATAATTGTAGTGTTACGATCGCTTCGGCCTGTGCCTCTGTAAAATCAAATTCAGCGACTAAGTTGTCTTTAGCATCTTTTTTATTCTTAGAAGCTCTAATTAACTTGATAACTTCATCTAAAATAGATAATGCTTTCATAAGACCTTCAACAATATGCATTCTGCTTTCAGCATGATCTAATTCATAACGTGTACGTTTAGTCACAACATCAATTTGATGATTTAAATAACTATCAATAAATTGACGAATCCCCATTAATACTGGTCTACCTTCACTAATAGCAACCATATTAAAGTTATAAGCAACTTGTAAATCTGTATTTTTGTATAAGTAATTTAATACAGCTTCACTATTTACGTCCTTTTTCAATTCAATGGCAATACGTAATCCAGTACGGTCTGTCTCATCTCTTACCTCAACAATACCATCCACTTTTTTATCAGCACGTAATTCATCCATCTTTTTAACAAGTGAACTCTTATTCACTTCATATGGGACTTCAGTAACAATTAATTGCTTTCTGCCATTTCTTAATTCTTCATCTTCGACTTTTGAACGAACAATAATTTTACCTTTACCAGTTTCATAAGCTTTTTTTATACCATCTATACCTTGTATAATGCCACCTGTTGGGAAATCTGGTCCTTTAACATACTTCATCAACTGAGCTACTGTGATATCAGGATTATCGATAAATTTAAGTGTAGCCTGAATCACCTCACCCAAATTATGTGGTGGAATATCTGTTGCATAACCAGCAGAAATACCCGTACTTCCGTTAATTAATAAATTAGGTAACCTTGCTGGTAATACCATCGGTTCCAAAGTAGTATCATCATAGTTTGGCATGAATGGTACTGTTTCTTTATTAATATCTCTTAAAAGTTCTTCAGAAATACGACTTAACTTAGCTTCTGTATAACGCATTGCTGCAGCCGGGTCATTGTCGATACTACCGTTATTCCCTTGCATTTCTATGAGCACATGACACAGCTTCCATCCCTGACTGAGTCTTACCATAGCATCATACACAGATGAGTCGCCATGAGGGTGATACTGTCCAATTACGTCACCGACTGTTTTAGCACTTTTACGGAAATTTTTATCATATGTGTTACCACTAGAATACATAGCATACAAAATACGTCTTTGAACAGGTTTGAGCCCATCACGAACGTCTGGCAATGCACGCTCTTGAATGATGTATTTACTATATCTACCAAAACGATCGCCAATAACATCTTCTAGCGATAAATCTTGAATTATTTCACTCAATTGATTTCCTCCTCATTAGGATGTTCCTGTTCTAAAATTTGGATTTCATTATTGTCTAATATACTTTGTTCTTCTTGTAATCCAAATTCAACATGGTTTTCTATCCATTCACGTCTAGGCGCAACTTTGTCACCCATTAATGTTGTTACACGTTTAGAAGAACGTAATTCATCTTCAACTTGAACTCTGATGAGTGTTCTTGTATCTGGGTTCATTGTCGTTTCCCATAATTGATCAGCGTTCATTTCACCTAAACCTTTATAACGTTGTAATGAGAAACCTTTGCCTAATTTTTTTTGTAATTTTTCTAATTCTTCATCAGTCCATGCGTATTCGATTTTTCTTGAGGCGCCTTTCCCTTTTTCTAATTTATAGAGGGGGGGTAAGGCAATAAATACCCTTCCAGCTTCTACAAGTGGTTTCATATATTTAAAGAAAAATGTTAATAACAGTACTTGTATATGTGCACCATCCGTATCCGCATCAGTCATAATAATTATTCTGTTATAATTACTATCTTCAATTTTAAATTCATTACCAACACCAGCACCAATAGTATGAATAATCGTATTAATTTCTTCATTTTTAAATATGTCATCTAGACGTGCTTTTTCTGTGTTAATGACTTTACCTCTTAAAGGCAGAATAGCCTGGTATTTACGATCTCTACCTAATTTTGCTGAACCACCTGCTGAGTCACCCTCAACAAGATAAAGTTCTTTCTTCTCAGTATTTTTACTTTGAGCTGGCGTTAATTTACCTGAAAGTAAAGTATCTTTACGTTTATTTTTCTTACCGGAACGTGCATCTTCACGAGCTTTACGCGCAGCTTCTCTAGCTTGTTGTGCTTTCAGCGCTTTTTTAACAAGTGATTTTGATAACTGACCTTTTTCTTCTAAATAATATGGAAGTTTGTCTGCTACTACAGAATCCACTGCACTTCTAGCTTCTGGTGTACCCAATTTAGACTTTGTTTGTCCTTCAAATTGAAGTAACTCTTCCGGAATACGGATGGAAATAATAGCTGTTAACCCTTCTCTAATATCATTTCCATCTAAATTTTTATCTTTTTCTTTTAGTTCATTAATACGGCGTGCATAATCATTAAATACACGTGTCATTGCAGATTTGAAGCCAACTTCATGTGTACCCCCGTCTTTTGTACGCACATTATTAACGAAGCTCAAAATACCTTCTGAATATTGATCATTGTATTGGAATGCAACTTCAACTTCGATATTATTAGCTTCACCAGAAAAGTCGGCTACATCATGTAAAACTTCTTTGCCTTCATTAACATAAGCAACGAATTCTTTAATACCATCTTCATAGTGAAAAACATCTTCACGTTCTTTTCCAGCTCTTAAGTCTTTCAATGTTATTTTAAGACGCTTAAGTAAAAAAGCTGACTCCTGAAGTCGCTCACTTAAAACATCATAATTAAAAGATGTTGCTGATTTAAATATCTCTGGATCTGGTTTAAATGTCACCTTAGTTCCAGTCTTTTTAGTTTTCCCGTGTTTAACCAAACCAGTTGTTGGTTTACCACCTTGTGCAAAACTTTGAGTATAGATATTGCCATCTCTGTATATTTCTACTTCTAACCATTCACTTAATGCATTAACAACGGAGGCACCAACACCATGTAATCCACCTGATGTTTTATATCCGCCTTGTCCAAATTTTCCACCAGCATGAAGTATTGTGAAAATGACTTGTACTGTAGGTTTTCCAGATGTATGTATACCTGTTGGCATCCCACGACCATTATCTTCAATTGTAATGCTTTCATCTTTATTAATTGTAACTTGGATTTCGCTACCAAAACCATTTAATACTTCATCGACGGAATTATCGACAACTTCATATACTAGATGATGTAATCCACGTTTATCGGTAGAACCAATATACATCCCAGGTCTTTTTCTTACGGCCTCTAATCCCTCAAGTACCTGAATGGAATCATCCGAATAATTATTTTTCTTATTCATTGCCAATCGTTTCGCCCTCCTACAAACGTACGTTCGTTTTTAAAACTATACATTAGTTATTCTTATATAAATCTTGATAAAATGCAAGTATCAAATGAATTTTCAATTGAGAAATAATACCCATTTTAAATTTTCATTCGTATTATCCTATGCTTATATGGTAAAATAATTTTAATGTCATTAAAGGATGTGGATTATATATGATGATTGTAATCATGTTAATACTAAGTTACCTTATCGGTGCTTTCCCAAGTGGCTATGTAATAGGTAAACTATTTTTCAAAAAAGATATCCGTCAATTCGGAAGTGGTAACACTGGGGCAACAAACAGCTTTAGAGTATTAGGAAAACCTGCTGGATTTCTTGTAACTTTCCTAGATATATTTAAAGGGTTCATTGTAGTGTTCTTTCCACTATGGTTACCTGTCCAAGCTGAAGGCCCAATAACTACATTTTTCACAAATGGACTTATTGTTGGTGCTTTTGCAATTTTAGGCCATGTATATCCAGTTTATCTTGGATTCAAAGGCGGAAAAGCCGTTGCAACAAGTGCTGGTGTCATACTAGGTGTCAATCCTGTCTTATTATTAATATTAGCAGCAATTTTCTTTGGAATATTATATTTAACAAAATATGTATCGTTATCAAGTATCATTGCATCTATTTGTTGCGTCATTGGTGCATTATTAATTCGAGACTATATCCTATTTATTGTTAGTATTGGTGTCGGTGTATTGCTCATTATTAGACATCGAACTAATATTGTAAGGATATTTAAGGGTGAAGAACCTAAAATTAAATGGATGTAACTATTACAATAGTCGTTCTACAAAATAATATGTTGTAAACAAAATTTGAGCTGGGGCGTTAATGCCTCCAGCTTTTTTATATCACATATTGAATCGTAAGATTTAAACACAGCTTTATGATCATTAATTCTATTATACTACTTATATGTATCATTATCATGCGTTATATATATTTCTCCGCATTGTAGAATGATTTGACATAACTAATTGAAAAATTATGTTATACTACTTTTAATATTACTGAAAGTGGGTAATATATAAAAATACTAATTCAATTTAGTTGCCAATAGTCATAAGTTAAGTACTTGTGAACCGAAAGGAGACTTTTATTATGGAAATAGAACTTTCAAATAATGCCGTGTCTTGGTTTAAAGAAGAACTTGAATTACCTGAAGGTGACAAAGTCTTACAATTCTTTGTACGTTATGGTGGCGAATTCCAATTAAAACAAGGATTCAGTCCTGCATTTAGCGTTGACAAAAAAGAGGATGTTGAAATTGGTTATGAAAATCATTACGACGGTTTAGATGTCGTAATTGCTGAAAAAGATTTATGGTATTTTGAAGACCATAATTTATTTATTGACGTAAATGATGGCATTGATGAAATTTCATATGCTACAAAATAACCTATATAATAAAAAGCGCCTGGCTCAAGTGTCAGACGCTTTTTATTATATATAGATATAGATATTAACCACTTCGTTTTATAAGCCGTTTATGACCTCTAAGCACTCTCCAGCCTTGTTTCTTTTATCAACTTCACTATAAGTTGCATGCCACTCAGGGAAATATTTATCTAATCTAATTGGTTTGAAATCTTCTTTTTTTATACAAGTCAATGCCGTTGAACCTGTTGTTGCAAGTTCCCCTGCTTCATTATAGATTTCATATTTATATATGGATCGCAAACGTGAATATCTTTCAACCCATGTTTTTATTGTTACTTTTTCCGGATAAAAGATCGATTTAATATACTTGATATCTAAATCGATTACTGGCGAAATAATATCACTATCTTCCATATCCTTATAACTAAAACCTAGTTTAGAAATATAATCTGTTCTTGCTACTTCAAACCACGTAGGATAATTACCATGATAGATTACACCCATTTGATCAGTTTCTGAATAACGTGCTTCAATTTGTGTCATACTGTAAATCATTTTTGCATCCTCTTTTCAATATTTCTACTGATACATATCATACCTTAAATATTAACATAAAAAAGATGGACTAGCATATGGCCAGTCCATCAGTATACTAATTATACAGGTTTGTTTTTTTATTGTTGTCCAGCTAGCTTATTTCTTAATACAAGTTGTAAGATACCACCATGACGATAGTAATCCATTTCTACATTTGAGTCGAAACGAGCAATAGCTTTAAATTCAATTACCTCACCATTGTCTTTTTTAGCTTGGACTTTAACTAAGTCGTGTGGCTTAACATTTTCATCAATGTCTACAGAGATAACTTCAGTACCATCGATACCTAAACTATCAGCTGATTCGCCCTCTTGGAATTGTAGCGGCAATACGCCCATCATTACTAAGTTTGAACGGTGAATACGTTCGTAACTCTGCGCAATAACTGTTTTAACGCCTAATAAGTTTGTACCTTTGGCTGCCCAGTCACGTGAAGAACCCATACCGTAGTCGTTACCTGCTAATACAACTAATCCAGTACCGTTTTCTTTATATTTCATAGCTGCATCAAATATAGACATTTGTTCACCTGTAGGCCAGTAAGTAGTATAGCCACCTTCAATACCAGGTACAAGTTGGTTTTTAATACGAATATTCGCAAATGTACCACGCACCATAACTTCATGGTTACCACGACGAGAACCATATGAGTTAAATTGACGAATTGGCACGCCATGTTCAATTAAATATTTACCTGCTGGTGTATCTTTACCAATCGCACCTGCTGGAGAAATATGGTCTGTCGTTACAGAATCACCAAATTTACCCATTACTCGTAAATTATTTAATGAATCAATTGTTCCTGGTTCTTTAGATAAACCTTGGAAAAATGAAGGATTTTGGATATAAGTTGATTCTGGATCAAAATCATATAAAGGTTGATCCGTTACATCAATTTCATTCCACATTTCGTTATTGTTATATACAGTTTCGTACTCTTCTTTAAATAAATCTGGTGTAACAACAGTATCAACTGTGTCTGAAACTTCTTTGATTGATGGCCAAATATCTTTTAGATATACATCTTCGCCATCTTTACCTTTACCAAGTGGTTCATTTTGTAAGTCAATATCTACTGTACCAGCTAAAGCATAAGCAACCACTAATTGTGGTGATGCTAAATAGTTAGCTTTAACTAATGGATGAATACGACCTTCAAAGTTACGGTTACCTGATAAAACAGAAGTAACAAGTAAATCTTCTTCAGCAATCGCTTTTTCAATTTCTTCTAATAATGGACCAGAGTTACCGATACATGTTGTACAACCATAACCAACAAGGTTGAATCCTAAGTCATCAAGATATTCATTTAAACCAGAATCTCTTAAATAACCAGTAACAACTTTTGAACCTGGAGCTAATGATGTTTTAACATATTCAGGTACTTTAAGACCTTTTTCAACTGCTTTTTTAGCAACAAGTCCAGCACCTAACATAACATATGGGTTAGATGTATTCGTACATGAAGTAATCGCAGCGATCGCTAAATCACCCGTCTTCATAGTTGTTGAAGTGCCATCTTTAAATTCAATTGTTGCAGTTTTATCAAATTCACTCTTATCAAAACCATGACCTTGGTTACCCGCTGGTGCAGTTACTGATTTTTCGAATTCTTTTTTCATGTCACTCAAGAAGATTAAATCTTGTGGACGTTTAGGACCTGATAATGAAGCTTCAACAGTAGCTAAATCAAGTTCTACAACATCTGTGTACTCAGGATCTTCTTTTTCTACAGTAAAGAACATGCTATTTTCTTCTAAATATGTTTTAACTAAGTCAATTTGTTCTTCAGAACGACCTGTTAAACGCATATATTTTAATGCTTCTTCATCTACTGGGAAGAAACCACAAGTAGCACCGTATTCAGGAGCCATATTAGCAATTGTTGCACGGTCAGCTAATGGTAAATGTTGTACACCTGGACCGAAGAACTCAACAAATTTGCCTACAACGCCTTTTTTACGTAACTCTTGTGTTACACGTAATGCTAAGTCCGTTGCAGTAGCACCTTGTGGTAAAGCATTTGATAGTCTAACACCAATAACTTCAGGAATTGGGAAGTATGAAGGTTGACCTAACATACCAGCTTCGGCTTCAATACCACCGACACCCCAACCTAATACGCCAAGACCGTTAATCATTGTCGTATGTGAATCGGTACCAACTAATGTATCTGGGAATGCAACAGTTTCACCATCAACTTCACGTGCATGTACAACGTTAGCTAGGTACTCTAAGTTAACTTGGTGTACGATACCCGTTGCTGGTGGAACAGCACTATAATTATTAAATGCTTTAGTTGCCCAATTTAAGAACTGGTAACGTTCATAGTTTCTTTCAAACTCTAATTTCATATTTCGTTCTAGCGCTTCTGGATTAGCATAGCTATCTACTTGTACTGAGTGGTCGATAACTAAATCAACAGGCACTTCTGGATTGATCTTATTTAAGTCGCCACCTACATCATTCATGGCTTTACGTAATGAAGCTAAGTCTACGACAGCAGGTACACCTGTGAAATCTTGTAGAATTACACGTGAAGGTTTGAAAGGAACTTCTCCTTCTGCACCTTCAGTAAAATCAGATAACGCTTTGATGTGTTCATCTGTAATTACAAAACCATCTTCTTGTCTTAAAACAGATTCTAGTAATACTCTAATTGAATATGGCAGTTTCGCTACTTTAGTTAAACCTTGTTCTTCTAAAGTGTTTAAATCATAATACGTGTATGATTTCCCATTTAAGTCAAACGATTTTTTCGCTTGCTGTTTAATATTAGAAGCCATATAAATCCCCCTTGAATTTTTTTAATATATGCCGTTAGTTAAATTGTATAATTATATGTAGTTTAAAACAACTAGATAGAGCCAGAAACATGGCTAAATTAGATTTGATTTTTCAATCAGTATACATAAGCAAAACTTATTGCTAAATGCAGGTGTAATAAGTTATTATTATCAGTTGAGAATCATTATCAGCTAATTTCATTATCCTACAAAAAAACTGAGAACCCAATTGGATTCTCAGTTTTTGACTATTAATCAATATTATTTTTCTGCTTTTTCTGCATCTCTTAATGGTGTACGTTTTTCAATAATATCATCTTCATAATCTTCTTGTTGATGTTGTACATAATCTTGCAATCTATGTTTATTTGGTGTCAAAGTAAGTCCTAAGAACTTACGCTCTTGGTTCGCATCTTTGTAGAATGAAATCATCATCATGATCACTACAAAGGAGAACGGTAAGGCACTTATGATGGCGGCACTTTGAATCGCATTCAATGCTTCAGCACCATTACCTCCACCAGCAAATAATAATACGAATGCAATTAATGATTGTGCGATACCCCATGTAACTTTAATCATAATAGAAGGCTCTAATGAACCATTTGTCGTTTGCATACCTAATACAAATGTTGCTGAGTCAGCAGAGGTAATAAAGAATGATGCGATTAATACTAATGCAATAATAGATAGTATAATACCTAGTGGAATTTCATTGAACACAGCAAAGAGTTGTGTTTCAGCAGTCATATCGAATAATTCTGGATTTTTCTTACCAGTTTCAATTCCAAGTACACCGAATACACTGAACCAAACGAAACTTACTAACGCTGGTACTAAAAGTACCCCAGCAATAAATTCACGAATAGAACGTCCTTTAGATACACGTGCAATGAAAATACCTACGAATGGGCTCCAACTTAACCACCAACCCCAATAGTAAAGTGTCCAACTAGACATCCATTCACGTTTTTGAGGGTTTAAAGCTGCAGTGTCAAACGTATTTAATAAGAATGAGTTCAACAAACTACCTGTAGAACTTGTCATCATATTTAAAATCAATACTGTCGGTCCAATGATTAAAACAGCAATCATTAAAATTGCACCTAAACTAATATTTAAATTACTTAAATATTGGATGCCTTTACTTAAACCAGACCAAGCACTCATAATAAATAGAATAGTTACAACTACAATAATAATTGCTTGTACCCAAACATTATTTGGTATGCCAAATAAATAGTGAAGCCCACCATTGATTTGCAATGCGCCCATACCTAGTGATACGGCAACACCTACTACTGTAGCGAATACAGCAAGCACATCAATGATTGTCCCAATTGGGCCTTCAACTTTATTTCCTAAGATAGGACGTAATGTTCTAGAAATTAATCCAGGTTCCCCTTTTCTAAATTGGGCATAAGCGAGCGCTAATGCAACTACGCCATAAATTGCCCATGCATGGAATCCCCAATGGAAAAACGTTGAACGTAAGGCCTCGGTATAAGCTGCTGCAGTTTTCGGATCCGCATTTGGCGGCGCTGCAAAGTCAGCCATTGGTTCTGCTGCACCATAGAATACAAGCCCAATACCCATACCAGCACTGAACAACATAGCAAACCATGAAATTGTATTAAATTCAGGTTTGTCGTTCGGTTTACCTAACTTCAATTTACCAATCGGGCTAAAGATTAGGAAAATACAGAAGAATACAATAAACGTTGTAAGAATTAAGTAATACCATCCTAGTTTATCAGTAATCCATAGTTTAATTGTATTCGTAACATGATCAAATTGTTCCGGTAACACTGCGCCGATAATAACAACAATCGCTACGATAATCGCACTATAGATAAAAACTGGAGATAATTTCTTACCATTAGGTTGGTTACTAGAAGAATTCATAATTAATTACTCCCTTTCTTATCATATTAAATTTTTCGAATCTAAATTAGAATGATTAGAATTTCTAAACACTACTATTTTATGTAATAGCCACGTATTACAATAACAAAACAATGAGTTAATATCAAATTTCATTAAATAAACTATTTTCTAAACTTTACATATAATGTATAATAAATTTTAAATTTAATTAAGAGGAGTTAATTATATGTTAAAGGAATTCAAAGAGTTTGCACTTAAAGGTAATGTTTTAGATTTAGCAGTTGCTGTAGTTATGGGCGCAGCATTTAATAAAATTGTTACTGCTTTAGTTTCATACATTATCATGCCATTAATTGGTTTAATTTTCGGTACTGTTGACTTTGCTGAAAGCTGGTCATTTATGGGTATTAAATATGGTATGTTCGTTCAATCAATTATTGATTTCATCATCATTGCATTCGCTTTATTCATTTTCGTTAAAATTGCTAATACGTTAATGAAGAAAGAAGAGGAAGAAGAAATCGAAGAAAACACTGTATTATTAACGGAAATCCGCGACTTATTACGTGAAAAAAATTAATTCGATTTAATTAGCATAAAGCGAAAAAAATTAAGCTTTTTTAAAATTTTCATAGTTCGCTCTAGTTTAAATCAAAAAAGCCAAGACATTTCAAAATGTCTTGGCTTTTTTCTTATTTAAATATATTTTTTTTATACTCTATTGTTTTTTAAAATGTGTTGTACTTTGATACTGTTCTGTGGTTACTTCCAATATAAGCGGTATTCTTTGCTTGAGTTCACTTACGTGAGAAATAATCCCAACCATGCGACCCGTTGATTTTAAACTTAGCAATGTATCTAGTGCAGTTTCTAGTGTTTCCTGATCTAAAGTACCAAATCCTTCATCTACAAACATTGAATCAAGTGAAATCCCACCTGATTCTTGTTGCACAATTTCACTTAATCCCAATGCTAATGCTAATGATGCCTGAAATGTTTCTCCACCAGATAACGATGTAATGTGGCGTGATTGATTTGAATGTGCATCGAACACATCTATTTCTAGTCCACTATAGCCTTGAGATATTTGAGCTCGTCTCGTTAATTGGTATCTCTGTCCCGTCATAATTGCTAAGCGCTGATTAGCTTGAGTAAGAATACGCTCCAAGTAATATATTAATACATAATTTTCCAACGTTAATTTTTGTTCATTTTTCCCTGCTAAAATTTCTGCTAATTGAAATACTTCTTGTTGAGATTGCAATTCACTATTTAACTCATCTATAATTTTATTTATTTCAGTTATTTTTTTAGAATTAAACTCCATTTTATAGTCATGTTGACTTAATTCAGTTGAAGCTGTTTCATATACTTGTTGCATTTCTTCAAATCGTTCTTTTAGTTGTTGTGTATCATCTAGCTTCTTATTATTTGTTTCAGCTTTTAGTTGCGCTATATATAATTCGTAAGATTGTTTCTCTTTTTTGAAAGTTTCAATTTCTTTTTCTAAATTTTGCTTTTCTGATGCTTGTGCTGTTACTTTTTCAACTTGTTCTATTGATGTAAAACCAATACGTTGCATTTCCTCATTGATTTTCATATCAGTCTCATTGATTTCAGTTTCTATTTCAGCAAGGTTATTTTTTAAATAAGTTACACTATTTTTTTCTATTGCTAAAGTACTCTTATAATTTTGTATTTTTTGTTCAATTTCATTTAGCGTTTGATCAAATTGGCGTATTTGATTATAAGCATCTTCAAATTTTGTTAAAAATTCATCAACCCGTTTATAACCTGTTGTATTTTCAAAATCGTTTATCGCAGTTTCATTTTCTTTTAATATGTGTTCTTTTTTTTGAATATTCATCTGTAAATCATGTGAACTTTTTTCATATTGTTGTAATTGGTCTTTTAATTTTTCTATTTCATTATTTTCTTCATCTATTTTTTTCTTTTCTTGATATTTCTTCTCAACTTCATCTTCTAGAGCTTCATAATTTATATTTTCCAATGAAGCTATAGTATATTTTGATAATTGCTCCTCAATGTGTGACAATTCACTTTCACATTTAATAATATCTCCTTTTACAGTAGCTATTTTTTCTTCTAATAGCGTGAGCTGTTGATGTCTTTCCATTATTTCATCAAAATCCACGTGACTCGATAATGTATGAATTTCATTACCACAGATTGGGCAAGTTTCACCAGTATGTAGAGCTGCTTGTACTGTTGCAATTACATCTTGTTTGTTGTTTAAATCTAATTTAGATTTATCAATATTATTATATTCCTCATTGAGTTGCACACGCTTTTGACTTAAATCTTTAAGATTACGTTGCTTTTGCATTTTTCTTTTCTCTAATGCATCATACTCAATTTTATCTTTTTCATTTTGCTTCAATTGTTTAATATTATTATTAAGGTTGTATATTGCTTCCGTAATTTGTTCTATCTTTCGATAATCAGGCTGACGTTGATTTAATTTAGCTGTAGTATCTTTGATTTCCTCATTTTTTTGAGTTAAATGCGCTTCTAAATCTGTAAATGCTGTTTTCGTGAACTGATAATTGTTGTAGGCATCTTTATATTTATTTGCTTTTTCAAAAAACAATTGCGTCTGTTCAATAAAACGCCTTAGTTCCTCAATATCATCTTGCTTCTCTTTAAGGTTATCCGCTTCAAGGTTACTTTGTTTTATCTTATCCTCCAAATCAAAGATACTTTTAGATTTTTCTTCAATACTTTGCGCTACTTTACCTTTTTTGGAAATTGTATTTTCTTTTACTTCTAATAAATTCGTAATGGGTCTTACTTCGTTGATTTCTGTTACACGCTTAACTTTTTCTTGGATTTCGTGTTCATTAACTAATAATGCTTCATATTTTTGTTGATTTTCATTGAGCTTATTTAAAGCATCCTCTAATTTAATATTATTATTTAAAGCATTTTCTGTACTGTTGACTTTATTTTTTAATATTTCTTTTTTCTGTTCAAAGTCATCTCGTATTATTTGTGCTTTCATTTTAAAATCTGGTAATACCTTAATGATATTGTTCGTTTGTCTAGCACTTATTACTTTATGCTCGCATAATGTTTCATCATCAAAAGTTTCCAATTCTTTCCAATGATTTTCTAAATCGTTGTACCTTTTTTCTATTTGCTCTCTTACTTCTTTTACATCATCAGATAATTTTTTTTGAATTTCTTCAAATCTCTGACTGTTAAACAGTGTTCTTAATATATCTTGTTTTTCCACACTTTTCGAGAGTAAAAATCGTTTAAATTCACCCTGTGGTAATATAAACAGTTGTCGAAATTGTTCAGCATTCACACCTAGTAGCGCTTTGATAAATTGATTACCACTATTAATTTTACTTTCTCTAAGTGCATAATCATCTTGTTCATATTGATAAACTGCTAGTTGCCCTAGTGTTTTATTTTTATTACCTTCCTTTATAAATGCACCTTGTCTTTGAATTTTAAAATATTGATTTCTTAATTTAAATTCAAATTCGACAACCATTGGTTTTTTACTTTCAGCAAAATGACTCCTTAAATCGCTTTCTTTTCTATCTTTTGTGGAAGCTTCACCAAATAATGCAAACACAATAGCATCAAATATCATCGTCTTGCCTGAACCAGTTTTTCCACTGATTAAAAAGAGTTGGTTATTTTCTACATTATTAAAATCAATTGTTTCATTTAAAAAGGGACCGAAATTAGTTAAATTCAGTTTAATGGGTCTCATTTATTTAGAACCCTCCTCAAGTAATGCTGTCATAATTTTTTCTATTTTTTTACTTTGATTCGTAGTTAAATGTTCACCCGTTATACTATTATAAAAATTATCAATTATTGTTTCATCATCTAATTTTTGAATTTCAATATTTTCATGGTGTATAGATGTATTAAAATCAAACGTCTGATTGGTTAACGCTAAAGTATTAGGATAAATTTGCTTCAAATGCATCATAGGATCACTCACATGTGACATATGCTTTAATTTAAAATGTAAATAATTTTCTTTATGTTTTACTTCTAACTTTTCTTGTATTGCATCTTCATAATTACCTTCAATCACTTCTAATTGTCTTAGAGGCTTTAATGGTATAAATTTGTCTGTTATTTTTTGATTTTTAATTTCTACTATTTTATAACCTTTTGGTTGTTTCGTTTCTGAAAATGAATATTGTAACAATGAACCACTGTAATTTATAAAATTAGATTCAATACTGAAAGGATGATGTAAATGTCCAAGCATAACTCTATCAAACTGATTAAATAGATTCTCATCAACTGACTCAACTGTACCTATAGTCAACGGCCTTTCAGATTCAGAGCGAATTCCACCTTGTACTGTTAAATGACCAACAAAAATATTCACTTTATTCTCATCTATGACTTCATGCATATATGCCAACACTCTGTTTAAAGCCTGTTGGTGTGTTTCTATAGCTTTGTCATCAAAGAAATATTGCATTTCATTTATAGTGGCAAAAGGCATTGTGTAAAAATCAACGTTCCCAATCGTTACTGGTTTATTCATATCATTAAGGTCAGTACGTATGTACATATGTGATTTTTCAAACCATTTTGAGCCATAATTTAATCTTTCCTTACTATCATGGTTACCATTAATCATAATTAAAGGAATACTCATTTCTAAATTTAATATATCAATTGTCTGTTCAAGTAATTGAATCGCATCTTTATTTGGATAACTTGTGTCATATAGATCACCCGCAATGACAATAACGTCGGGTTGTTCTAATTTCATTGCCTCAATAAATTTATCTAGTATATACGCTTGGTCTTCTAGTAACGACTTCCCATTTAATATTCGCCCTAAATGCCAATCCGCAGTATGTATGATTTTCATTATATCGCCCTCTCTTAGAACGTTTGTTCGTATTAATAGTTTATTATATTTTTCATAACGCTTCAAGTATATTAAAAGAGCCGTTTACCTTTATAGATAAACGGCAATAATTTATTGAATTAAATTACTTTTAACTTTTTTGAATTTATATAACATTGCTATTCTCCAAGGTACAATCATGCAAAATGCTAATAAGAAAAACATACCTGCAATTTCCCCTGGATCAATTTGGTTACTTATAAATATTTTGATTACTGTACGAATTAACAACAATGATATAAGAATAATTGGAAACGCTTTTGAACGTTTCATGTAAATTTCACTACCCTGTGTTTCGAATCTAGATGTCCAAATTAATATGGTAGAAAATAATAACCCCATAATGATACATTCTAAAATCTCAGTTCCAGTTAATCTAAAATAAGGTACCACGTACATCAATGCACCTGTTGCCATAAAAAATGGAGGTAGTATAATTTTCTTTTCATTTACGGGAAATTGTTGTGCTTTCATTCTGACTATAATGACACCAATACCCATTAAAAATGCGAAAACTATTGAAAATACTAAATACAACATGCTTACACCTTCTTTGTGTTTCTACAAGATGATATTTACCTTGGATAGTATATCACTTAATAAATTAATAATCAGTATTTATAGCCTAATTTATTATTTAATCTTCAAAATTTAAGGCTTAATGTTCATATCATGTCTTTTAGTTATGTAGAAAACGACATAGTCAAATGTTTATTCACAATATACACAAAATAAAACCAGCTTATATTTAAGCTGATTTTACTACATGTTTATTTATATTGCATTTGTTTGTGTACATGCGGACAATGCATCGTTTAAAGTGTATCTAAGATAATTCATATCATGTAATTGCATCGCGTTATGATATTTCTTAAATGCTTCGTCGGTCGGAAAGTTAATATGCATATTTGCTAGTCGATCAAGTACTTCTTTATCTTCCATGGCATAAGCATCCTTCACTTATTACTACCTCCCTTATATTCATATTATAACAAATTACAATCTATAATCAATTATTTTTCTGAATACTCGAATTTTTATTGTTATACTCTCCTACACTAATTACGTATTCATTCTATAAATTACCTATAAGAATATATTGTAAATTGATTATTGTATTCTTATTTTTCAAAAAGAATGTTATATAACTTATTTTTAAAATTCTCAATATCCTCATTCATATATTCATCTTATAACTTTTGACTTACACTATCTGTTGGGTAGTGAATTTTATCTTTTTCATCAGTTACAGCTGTGAAGTTAACCTTTGCAACTTGAATCGAATTTGGGAATTGAGTGTTACCATCGAGCAACCACTTCCTTTGATTTTTTGATGCACTTTCATAACCTTTATTATCTACATTTGTAGTATTAAGAAAAGGTATATTTTCATCATCTGAAATTATTATTTTCAAAAACATTCCAAATGCTTTTAATTCATAATTTTGTACCCGAATAATGAAAAAGAAGTTATGAAATACTAAACAATGTATTTATAAATGTGATTTAAAAATTCATAGTCATTTTGCCACTGTGTTGCCAGAGCAAAAAATAAGGGCTGAAAGTTACTTTTTACAAGTAGCTCCCAGCCCTTTAATGATGTTCTATTTAGATTTTTTCAATTGATCTTGTTGATTTTTATTCATCATTGTCATCATTTGATTTATTTTCTTTTGAGAAGGTTTTTGACCCATTTGCATCATCATCATTCGTAGCATTTCTTCATTGATTGGTGGGTTCTTTTTAAGATAATCCATCATATATTTTCTTGCAAGGAAAAATCCACCTACTAAACCTAAAATTAATGCTAACACGATTAATACGATTGCTAACCAAGTTGCCATTGTTTCACCCACTTTCCTATCCTAATGAATTTTACTAAAATTAGTGCTCATTTTCAAGAGCAACTCTATTTATATAAATTATCGATTCATGTATTATATCAATTTCAAAATCAATTTGTAAATATAAGCTTATTTTAATTATAAAATAAAAAATGGTATGAGAACTTAAGTTCTCATACCAACAAAATCAATTTTCACTACACTAATTAAAATGTTTGAATTTGATTTAATACATTTTCTTTAGTAAAGCCATATTTTTCAACAACTAAGTCTCCAGGAGCACTAGCACCAAATCCGTCGATACCAATTACTTTACCTTCTGTACCTACATATTTGTGCCAACCAAGTGGTGATGCCATTTCAATAGCAACACGTTTAGTAATTGATAATGGTAATACAGATTCTTTATATTCATCAGTTTGTTGGTCAAAAGCGTTCCAGTTTGGCATAGAAACAACACGTACACCTTTACCTTGAGCTTCTAAATCTTTAGCAGCTTCTATAGCTAAGTTAACTTCAGAACCAGTAGCTAATAGTAAGAATTCTGGTGCTTTATCTGATTCAAATACTACATAAGCACCTTTACGAACACCTTCTTCTACAGTTTCTTTAGAAAGATCCATAGTTGTAAGATTTTGACGTGTTAATACTAATGAAGTTGGTGTGCCTTCTGATTCTAAAGCAACTTCCCAAGCAACACGTGTTTCGTTACCATCTGCTGGACGAATGACGTTCATATTTGGAATTGCACGCAAACCAGCTAATTGTTCGATTGGTTCATGAGTTGGACCATCTTCACCAACAGCGATTGAGTCATGTGTAAAGATAAATGTTGAATTTAGACCCATAATTGATGATAAGCGTAATGCTGGTTTTAAGTAGTCGCTAAATACAAAGAATGTTGCGCCATATGGATGTAATCCGCCGTGAGCAGCCATACCATTTACAGCGGCACCCATTGCAAATTCACGTACACCAAACCAAATATTTTTACCTTCTGGTGTTTCTTTATCGAAATCAGGTGCATCTTTAACATTTGATTTATTTGAACCAGCTAAATCTGCTGATCCACCAAAGAATGAAGGCACTGTTTTACTTAATGCTTGAATCACTTCACCTGAGTCTGCACGTGACGCGCCACTGTGTCCAGCTTCAAAATGAGGTAATGCTTCACTATAATTGACAGGCAATTTACCACTGATTGCTAATTTAAATTCTTCTGCAAGCTCAGGATAATCTTTACTGTAAGTTTCTACAAGTTTATTCCATGCTTCTTCTTTTTCATTTGCACGTTTTAACATGCTTTGTTGGAAGATTTCATAAACTTCTTCTGGTACATTAAAGCGTTTTTCTGGATCTAAACCATAGTTTTCTAACGCTAATTTTCTTTCATCTTCTCCAAGTGGCGCACCGTGCACACCGTGAGAACCTTCTTTATTAGGCGCACCGAAACCGATTACAGTTTTAATTTCTATAATTGTTGGAACATCTTGTGATTTAGCTTCTTCAATAGCTTTATCAATTGCATCTAAATCATTGCCATCTTTAACTAAAATGTGTTTCCAACCGTAAGCTTCGAAACGACCTTTTACATCTTCAGAGAATGCTTTATCTAAATCTCCATCTAACGAGATATCATTTGAATCATATAAAACGATTAATTTATCTAATTGATTATGACCTGCTAAAGAAGCTGCTTCATGAGAAATACCTTCCATTAAGTCACCGTCAGAAGCAAGAACATATGTGTAATGATCAACAACGTTAGCATTTTCTTTATTAAATTTACCAGCTAAGTGTTTTTCAGCCATCGCCATACCTACAGACATAGCAAAACCTTGTCCAAGTGGACCAGTTGTTACTTCAATTCCATCTGTATGTTTAAATTCTGGGTGTCCTGGTGTTTTAGAACCCCATTGTCTAAATTGTTTTAACTCTTCTAATTCTAAACTACCTGAAACATGTAATAAACTATATAATAAAGCAGAACCATGTCCAGCAGATAATACAAAGCGATCTCTATCAAAGAAATCTTTTGATTGGGGGTTAAAATTTAAATGGCGTGTCCATAGTGTATATGCCATTGGAGCAGCACCCATTGGTAATCCAGGGTGTCCTGAATTGGCTTGTTCAACAGCATCGATACTCAATGCTCTAATCGTATCAACCGCTAATTGATCTTTTTCTTTATTCATCTAAATGACTTCCTTTCTTCTAACAAGATTCTATATCATTATACCTTATTTAATATCTATTTAACAAAATATTGATTTTCTATTTATCTTCTTTCTCTTTCGCATCTAAAATTTTCTTCACTTTATCCGGAGTGACATCATTACCTTCAGGATCAATGACTCTTGTACTTTCAATTTGTTGTTTAAAGTTTTTTCTAAAAGATTCTAGATAAGCTTTTCGCAATTTCGATTGTTCTTTAGCTTCATTTTCTGTAAGTCCTTGTTCCGTTTTCTTTTTTGCTAATTCATTAATTCTTTTTATATCTACACCATCTTTTTGAGACATTATAAACCTCCGTTATTATTAATATAAAAAATATAACAAAAAAGTGAACGAAACTAAATTGTTTCGCTCACCTTAACCCAACCTTATTATCATCATTAATCATTGTCTTTTATATATATTTTAATACATTGATGCCATTACGGGTTGTGAATCTTGTTCGCTTTTCTGCTCCAATTTAGTATTGTTTTGTTCGCTATTGTTAGATTGTTGCGTCATTTGGTGATCTGTCATTTCGTACGTCTGTTCTGAATTAGCGTTGTTATAAGCACTTAATATAAAAATTGCGCAAAGAACCATAGTTGCAATTAACACCATTGTATAAGCTTTTATTTGAGATTTATATATTTTTATCATTTATAGTCACTCCTAGAACGTTTGTTTGTATAGTTACTTTATCAGAACATTTGTTCTATGTCAACACCGAAACGAACAAACGTTTGTAAAACGGATATACACATGCTATAATTAGGTTAAATTAGATTAGGGAGTGCCTATTATGAGAGAGTTAACTAAACGACAAAATGAGATTTTTGAATATATAAAACAAACTGTTCACGCTAAAGGATACCCACCAAGTGTTAGAGAAATCGGTGAAGCTGTTGGTCTCGCATCTAGCTCAACAGTTCATGGTCATTTATCTAGATTAGAAGAAAAAGGTTATATTAGAAGAGATCCTACTAAACCACGTGCCATTGAAATAGTAACTGAACAATTAGGTGAACCTATTAATATGGAAGAAACAATTCATGTTCCTGTAATTGGCAAAGTAACAGCAGGTATACCAATAACTGCTTTTGAAAATGTTGAAGAGTACTTCCCTTTACCAGAACATTTCACATCTACACACAATAGTGATATTTTTATTTTAAATGTAGTTGGAAATAGTATGATTGAAGCAGGTATTCTTGATGGAGACAAAGTCATTGTTAGAAGCCAAACAATTGCCGAAAATGGTGATATTATTGTCGCTATGACTGAAGAAAATGAAGCTACAGTCAAACGCTTCTTTAAGGAAAAAGCACATTACCGTCTACAACCAGAAAATAGTTCAATGGACCCTATTTATTTAGATCAAGTTACTGTCTTAGGAAAAGTGGTCGGATTATTTAGAGAAATGTAATTGGTAATTTAGAGCAATTTAAGACACTCTCAAAAAAATAAGCGAATGCGCAATTGCGCATTCGCCTATTTTTTTCTATTCTTTTCTAAAACTTCTTTAACTTTTTCAAGTATATCTTCTGTTTTATCTTTTTTATTTGTTGTCATAACTTATCCATCCTCACAAATCATGGATACCCGTATACAACTATAATAAAACATTAGCCTGTATAATTTTCTGTCCAGTAAGGTTGCCTATTTTTATTAAAATCGACACCCACACCAAGAGTATTAAATTCTTTTTTAAGTATATTTTTTCTATGACCTAATGAATTCATTAAACCTTGGTGTGCATAAATACTACTTGCTTGACCATATGCTAAATTTTCTCCTGCTGCATTGAAATCATGACCATCTGCCTCCAATCTATCAAAAGGAGATTCTCCTGATAAATTGTTATGATCAAAATAGTTATTATCAGCCATATCTTTACTGTGTTTTCTGGCAGTATCTGAAATACTAGATGAATAGCTTAATGTATTTAAATTATGTTGAACCCTTTCAGCATTTACTAAATCAAAGTTTTGTAGTTCGAAACTTTGGGCTAAATTATCAGAAGGTGCACCATATTGTTGTTGTAAACGATTTTCCATTTTGTCACTAACCTGTAAAAGCGCAGTTAAGTTATTGTTCTCATGTTTATCATAAAATGCCGTTGTATAAATGCTGTCTTTATGAAAATTATCATATTCATCGTCTTGAACATCAAATTTTACGTTACCTTTTTGTTTATCTTTAATTGGTTCGCCAAGTCTATCTCGCACAATTTGTTTAGGTGTACCGTATTTAATTTTCGATTTAGAAGAAATTAGATTTTGATTACTATAAAGTGCATTCACTCTATCATCAATATAACTTACCATTACAAATGCTCTATAATCATCAGAATAATACGTATGCCACTGTGTGCCATATTCATTTGATGTCACTCGTTTAGCTTTGCCAAGTTTGTTATCGACGTCCTGTTTTGACATATTCATTTGAATATTATTCACAGCAAAATCTTGTTTATTAGGTACTTTCAGTTCATCGTTCGTTGCTGTTTCGCTTGAAGTCCAACTATCAACACTCGATTTGAGTTGCTGCTGTAACGATGTCATAGGTGCCGTTTCTTTGATAGGGACGACTAATACAATGATCAAAAAAATGACTATATATAATAAAAGTCTTCTGATTTTAAACACCTACTATAAATTTTGGTCTCTATCACCATTAAAAATTGAGTTTCTTACGATAACGTAATCTACTTTTCTTAATGAATTTAAGTCTTTGCCACCTGCATATGAAATTGAACTTTGTAAATCTTGTTGCATTTCAGTTAAAGTATTAAAAAGTGAGCCTTTATGTTCAACAAACATTTTTTTACCTTCAACGTTTTTATGTTCACCTTTTTGGAATTCAGATGCGCTACCAAAATATTCTTTATACATTTTGCCATCTAATTCCACTGTTTCACCTGGTGATTCTTCATGTGCAGCAAATAATGATCCTACCATAACCATTGATGCACCAAAACGAATTGATTTTGCAATATCACCATGTGTTCTAATACCACCATCTGCTATTATTGGTTTACGCGCTGCTTTACTACAATGATTTAAAGCAGATAATTGCCAACCACCTGTACCAAATCCAGTTTTAATTTTAGTAATACATACTCTACCTGGTCCAATACCTACTTTTGTTGCATCAGCGCCTGCATTTTCTAATTCACGTACGCCTTCTGGTGTACCTACATTTCCAGCAATTACAAATACTTCTGGAATATGTTTTTTAATATGTTTAATCATATTGATAACTGAATCAGAATGTCCATGAGCGATATCAATCGTAATATACTCAGGAATCACGTTTTCAGCAGCTAATGATTCAACAAAACCAAATTCGCGTTCTTTAACACCAACTGAAATTGAAGCAAATAAACCTTTTTCTTGCATCTTTTTAATAAAAGGAATACGACCTTCTTCATCAAATCTATGCATAATATAGAAATAATCATTCTCAGCGAACCATTCCGCTAATGTTTCATTCATTACTGTTTGCATATTTGCCGGTACTACAGGTAGTTTAAAACTTCTAGGTCCAAATTGAATTGTTGTATCACATTCCGAACGACTGTTTACAATACATTTATTTGGTACAAGTTGTATATCTTCATAATCAAAAATTTTCATTTTAACAAACCCCTAACATTTTTAATAAAACTTTTATATAATGGTAAGATTTTCATGATGTTAATGAGCATTATCATTGAAATAATTGATAATTTTATCATTTTTCCGAACAATAACTTTTTTATTTATCTTTTCCAATAGATAATATACATTGTTTTATATCAAATGTAAACTGACTTTAGTCGTAAATTACCAACTAGATTTTTTCACTCCTGGAATTTGCCCTTTATGTGCATAATCTCTTAATGCAATGCGTGACATACCAAATTTACGATAAACACCTCTAGGTCTGCCAGTTACTTTACATCTTCTTGTTAATCTCGTAGGAGAACTATCTCTTGGCAATTTTCTTAAAGCTTCATAATCGCTCTTATCTTTTAGCTCTTTTCTCAATTCGTAATACTGTGCAACCAACTTTTCTCTTTTCTGCTCTTTTGCTATTTTAGATTTTTTTGCCATCTATTTTCCTCTCCCTTTTACAAATCGTAATTATTACGTTTTATATCATAACATATTTTTCTATCTATTCAATCTTTAATCTTTAATTAATTTTTAGTGGATATGTATTTTAATGTAATTCTTCAAATTGCACATTATTAAAATGTTGAAAGATTAAATTTTATATGGTAATATTATAAAACGTAATCATTACTATTTGGAAAGAGGTGTTAACTTTGCGCGTAAATATTACATTAGCATGTACTGAATGTGGCGATCGTAATTATATTTCTACAAAAAACAAACGTAATCATCCTGAACGTATTGAACTTAAAAAGTTTTGTCCAAGATTAAATAAATATACGTTACATCGTGAAACTAAGTAGTACATTTCATTACTTATCTTTTAAATACGACATTTAAAAATTGGAATTTGTAATATATGTTGTTTTTTTAATTTAAAAAGCAGCATATTAGTCTAATGTTCTGAGTTTTGAACAATAGAGTCTGGGACAAAAATAGATGTCTCAGACTCTTTTTCGTTTAGGCAGTAGATGACTGAATAGAAAATGTAAAGTCCCACTGCTTTAAAGAACTACTACTTCTATTTATGAAAATTAGTAGTTCTTATGCATAAAAATGCTAGTAGACTTATACATGCGCTTCAGCTCTGAAAACTTTTCAATCCTAGTCATCCTACTTTTGTTAATAAAATTAAGCCTCACCTCAAAAAAGCCAGCGAAATAAATTTCGTTGGCTTTAAATATGATGTTTATTCAACTTGTGCTTATTTTATTATTAAATTGTGTTAAATTAGTCTTTAACTTCAAGATCAACATCATTAATGTCAATGCCTAATGCTTTAGCTACACCTTTACCATATTCACTATCCGCTTTATAACAATGACGAATATGACGGTGTTGTACTTCTAATGTTGTACCTTGCATTTCATTCGCTGTATTTTCAAAAATACGCTCTTGCTGTTCTTTAGATTGTAATCTGAATAAACGTCCTGGCTGTTCGAAGTAGTTATCGTCATCTTCACGGAAATCATATTCGTAAGCTTCGCCTTCTACTTTTAATCC
The DNA here is from genome assembly GCF_050955665.1 of Staphylococcus sp. LKG4-2. Classification (NCBI taxonomy): domain Bacteria; kingdom Bacillati; phylum Bacillota; class Bacilli; order Caryophanales; family Staphylococcaceae; genus Staphylococcus; species Staphylococcus sp. LKG4-2. The sequence continues at coordinate 1,702,981 of NZ_CP194532.1, forward strand.
AGGTTTTTTAAATTCAGGTTGATCTTCAAATGCACCTTCACTGTTTGGATAATAGTGCGTACTACCACCTTGATTGTTATCCAGAATTCTCATTTGACCATCTCTACTAAATGGACAGATATTTTCAATCCCTACACCTTTAGGTTGGTTTACTGGAATTTGCCAATGGTTCACACCTAATCTATAACGTTGTGCATCACCATATGAGAATAAACGTCCTTGTAACATTCTATCTGGAGAGAAGTCAATACCAGGTACAATGTTAGTTGGTGCAAATGCTGCTTGTTCTACATCTTGGAAATAGTTATCTGGATTGCGATTAAGTTCCCATTCTCCAACTTCGATTAGTGGATAGTCGCCTTTATACCATACTTTAGTTAAGTCAAAAGGATTATCTTTATGATTTCTTGCTTGTTCTTCAGTCATTACTTGGATATACGTTTTCCATTTTGGATAATCTTTATTTTCAATTGCTTCGAATAAATCTCTTTGTGAAGATTCTCTATCTTCTGCAATTGTTCGTGCCGCTTCATCCGGTTGTAAGTTTTCAATACCTTGTTGTGTTCTATGATGGAATTTAACCCAAACACGTTCACCTTTATCATTGTACATTGAGTACGTATGTGAACCAAAGCCATGCATATTTCTAAAGCCTTTTGGAATACCACGATCTGTCATCAAGATTGTTACTTGATGTAAAGCTTCTGGTAATGATGTCCAAAAGTCCCAATTGTTTTGAGCACTACGCATATTTGTTCTAGGATCTCGTTTAACTGCGTGGTTTAAACTTGCGAATAATTTCGGATCTCTAAAGAAGAATACTGGTGTGTTATTACCAACTAAGTCCCAGTTACCTTCATCCGTATAGAATTTCAATGCAAAACCACGAATATCACGTTCTGCATCAGCTGCACCACGTTCACCAGCTACTGTTGAAAAACGTGCGAACATTTCTGTTTGTTTACCTACTTCAGAGAAAATACTTGCTGAAGTATATTGTGTAATATCATTTGTTACCGTAAAAGTACCAAAAGCACCTGAACCCTTAGCGTGCATACGGCGCTCCGGAATCACTTCTCTATCGAAGTGTGCCATTTGTTCTAAAAAGTACCAATCTTGCATTAATAACGGTCCTCTTGGACCCGCTGTCATACTGTTCTCTCTATCTGAGACTGGCGCACCGAAAAGGCTTGTCAATTTTTTATTATTGCTCATTTTACTTCCCCCTTACTTCATCTAGATAATAATAATTATTATCTAGTATTTATTTTAATGTATCCTCCACGTAAAAGCAAACATTGGCTCACTAATTTTAATGACAATTTTCGCAATATTTAAACATTTTGTAATTATTACTCACAAAAAGCATTGCTTGTATTCAGTAAAAGCATTAAAATGTATTGTATATATAAAATTTCAATCGAATATAGGAGACTTTTTATGGCACAAAACAATATGAATCGCGGTCTAAATTCTCGTCATATTTCAATGATTGCAATTGGTGGTGCCATTGGTACTGGACTTTTTGTTGCAACTGGGAATGTCATTTCTCAAGCAGGACCTGGTGGCGCTATATTAGCTTATTTAATTATTGGAATTATGTTGTATTTCTTAATGTCATCAATCGGGGAGCTAGCAACTTTCTATCCTGTTTCTGGATCGTTTAGTTCTTATTCTACAAGGTTTGTAGATAAATCATTAGGATTTACCATGGGGTGGCTATATTGGGCAATATGGCTACTTGTAACGAGCGTTGATATTATTATTTCTTCAAGTGTACTTTATTACTGGGATGCTTTTCAATTTTTCAGTCCTGTCACATGGAGCATTATATTCTTATGCTTACTGTTCTTATTAAATATATTTTCTGTTAAAGCATTCGGTGAAACAGAATTTTGGTTATCTCTCATCAAAGTTGTAACCATCATCGTGTTTATTCTCATTGGTGTATTAACGATTGTAGGAATATTAGGTGGGAAAACTTATGGATTATCGAATTACACAACTGGTGAGGCACCATTTGTTGGTGGTATTTCAGGTTTTCTAGGCGTCCTCTTGGTAGCAGGCTTTTCAGTTGGAGGTACGGAAGTCGTTGCTGTTACTGCAGGCGAATCTTCTAACCCTGATCGCTCAATGCCAAAAGCTATCAGACAAGTTTTCTGGAGAATTTTACTCTTTTATGTATTATCAATCGCAGTTATATCAGCAATTATCCCTTATACAGACCCAATGTTATTGAATAAAAACGAATCGGTTTCTCAAAGCCCTTTTACCATTGTGTTTGATCGTGTTGGCATTGCATTTGCAGCTTCAGTAATAAATGCAGTTATTTTAACTTCTTTATTATCAGCAGCTAATTCTGGGATTTATACTACAAGTAGAATGTTATTCTCTATGGCAGAAGATAGACAAGCACCTAAGTTCTTATCTAAATTAAACAAGACTACAAAATTACCAATGACTGCATTAATTGCTACATTTGTAATTGTATTGTTCATCATAATACTAGCGCAATTCAAATCAGATATAGTGTTCTCGTTATTAAATATTATAGGATCACTCGTTATTGTGATTTGGGCGTCTAGTATCTTATCACAAATTAGGTTACGCTCTGCTATTAAGAAACAAAATAAAGATCCAAATGAAGTGTTGCCTTACAAAGCACCGTTTTATCCATTTGGACCAATTATTGTCATTATAGCGTTATTATTCTTATTTGTTGGTAACTCGTTAGATGCTGCTTTATCTGGAGATTTTGCCGCACTATTTAGAAATTTAGCACCTATGATTATTTTATTTGTAATTTATATCGTTCACAAATTTATTAAGAAAACTAAAATCGTCAAACTCAGTGAGATGGATTTGAAGAGACACGATTATAATTAAAATTAAAACATCGGAATAAACTGTTATGTGTTTATTCCGATGTTTTTTAATTTGCTAACAATTTAATTATAGAAGTAAGGATATTTTCACTGGTCAAGAAGTGTAGTATAATAACATATAATAATGACTTAACCTAGAGGTGGAAACTATGGTTGGACAAACGAATTTATTTGATGACATATTAGAGACTGAAGAACGTTTCGTTATAGTTGTGCAATCACTTGAGGAAAAGCATCAACGCTTAATCAAACGCACACTAAGAGAATACAGTAGTTTAGAGCATTCACAAATGGAAAGCCTCTTTGAACATTTAAAAGACCTATTTTTAGAAGAAACATTTGAGGAGGATCAGTCCGCATTTTCAATCACTGTTTATACAAACCTAGATTATGCTGCAGACCATGTCTATGCACATGTAAAACGACATCGAGGTAAAAATGAATGGACACATACTGCAAAATAAATACATCTATTAAAAAAGAGGTTAGGACTTTTATTTAAAGTTCTAACCTCTTTTTTAATAACTACTACAAATCGTAATTTCAGTGCGCATACAAACAAATAATTACAAAAACGATATTAATACATTAAACGCTTTAACTTTTATAAAATCTGTCTCAATGTATGTGGAATGCCATTGTCACTATTGCTCAATGTAATTTCATCAGCAACTGCTTTCACCTGGTCATTGGCATTGCCCATAGCAACAGCATGACCGACCACTTGCAGCATAGAAATATCGTTTGAACTATCTCCGAATGCAACTACTTCAGATAATGCAATATCTAATTTTTTAGATAAATCTGTTACTGCATTACCTTTAGAAACACCCTGTGCCATAAATTCTAAGAAATACGGCTTACTTGTTGTCACATCTATATCTTCATTAAAGTGACCAGCTAAGTCAGTGTTAAGTTTTGAGATAGTTGATACATAATCTACACCCATTACTTTAGGCACGTCATCCTGGATGAAATCCTTTAAATCATTTACATGTTCCATAGGTAACCCAGTTAATTCCGATTCTATATTCATATATTCATGTTCACCTTCGTAAACAATATGACCATCTTCATATGTTAAAATGAATAAATTATTTTTGCGACAATAATCCACAATTAAATCGAAATTTTCCTTAGTTACCGTTCGACTTTTTTCTACACTTTCAGTATTCACATTGACAGTTTTACCACCATTATAGCTAATTACATAACTTTGATATGTATCAAATTTTAATTTTTTAGCAGTTGGTAACATGCCTTCAGTAGGTCTACCAGATGCTAATACGACTTTATATCCTTGTTTTTGTATATCTAATAAATAAGATTCTGTCTCTGGACTCATTTGATTTTCATTATTCATCAATGTGTCATCCATGTCCATGACTACCATTTTATACTTACCCATGTTGCTAACCTCCCTTCAACGTCTATATTCTATATTACAACAGATTATTAACGTTGGTACAATACTTTAGTCGTTACACCTGTTTCATTGATTGTAACAAGTTCTGATCTACAATCTTTAAATTCACGCTTTAGTGCACGTACTAATTCGCCGCTTCGTTCAGGTGCTATTAATGTGAGTACTGTTGGGCCGGCACCACTAATTACTGTTGCGTATGCTAGATGTTGTTTCGCAATACCTTTAATTGTTTGAAATTCTGGAATCAAATGTTGTCTATAAGGTTCATGGAAACCGTCTTGTTCCATCATTTTTCCAGCTAATTCATAATTATGTTGAATTAATGCACTAATCATCGTATTACTAATTGCACTATTTTGAACTGCCTTTTCATGAGAAAATGTATCAGGTAATGCGTTTCTTGCATCAATTGTTTTTAATTTATAACTTGGTATCGTTATAATAATATCAACTTTAGGTGTATCAATGTAGGAGACATCTGTAACTTTTGTATCACCGTTATAATAACCAAGCACAAGACCACCATAAATTGTTGGCGCTACATTATCTGGATGCCCTTCAAAATCCGTCGCAAGTTGTAATAGTTCATATTTAGATAGTTCAATATCTCCAAAGTAGTTAGCGATATACAATGCACCCACTAAAGCCGAAGCAGATGAACCTAATCCTCTTGCTAAAGGAATTTCACTTCTCATTTCTACATTTAAATTTGGCAATTCAACTTCATATGTTTCAGCAACTTTTTGTGCGATTTGGTAAATGTAGTGGCTCTCATCATTAGGCAGTTCATCTACATTAGGTCCAATATGATTAAAAGACCATTGATCTTCATCGTTCACAGTAACGTCTAAATATAAGAATTTATTTAAAGCCATTCCTATAGAATCAAATCCGACACCTAAGTTAGCTGTAGATGCCGGAATTTTTAAATGTAACGCTTCTTTCATGCTATAGTGCCCCTTTGATGTAATCTAAAATACTCTGTCTATCATTTGGTAATGGTTTAATTGGATTATCTAATAGTGAAATGGCTGTATCAGGGTCTTTCAGTCCATTACCTGTTAGAACTGCAACAACTTTTTTGCCTTGAGGCAATTTACCAGCGCGATGTAATTTTATCAATCCTGCAATTGATGCATTACTTGCTGGTTCACTAAATACACCTTCATTGCGAGCCATTAATTGGTATGCTTCTAAAATTTCTTCATCTGTCACACTATCAATATAACCATTTGATTCTTCTAGTGCATTCGTCGCTTTATCCCAACTTGCTGGATTACCAATTCTAATTGCTGTTGCCACTGTATCAGGATTTTTAACAACTTTATTTTGAACGATAGGAGAGGCACCTTCTGCTTGAAAACCATACATGTTAGGCAATTGAGTGCCATTTTTATCACTATATTCTTTAAAACCTTTCCAATATGCAGAAATATTTCCTGCATTACCAACCGGTATAGAGAGTATATCAGGCGCCGAACCACCCAATTGTTGAATAACTTCAAATGCGCCAGTTTTTTGACCTTCAAGTCGATAAGGATTGACTGAATTAACTAATGCGATTTCTCCATTTTTTGCAACTTCTTGCACGATTTCTAATGCTTCATCAAAATTACCTTCGATTGAAACAATTTCTGCGCCATACATAACAGCTTGTGATAATTTACCTAGTGCAATCTTACCTTCAGGAATTACTACGATTGCTTTTAAGCCAGCTCGAGCAGCGTATGCAGCTGCAGATGCTGACGTATTACCTGTCGATGCACAGATTACGATTTTTTTCCCTTCTTCTTTGGCTTTGGCCATCGCCATAACCATACCTCTGTCTTTAAAAGAGCCTGTAGGATTCGCACCTTCATATTTCACATGGAGTTCAATGCCTAATTTTTCAGACATCCGTTCACAATATATGAGTGGCGTATGTCCTTCATTTAATGTTAGTGATGGTGTTGCTTCATTTACAGGTAAATATGTTTTAAATTCTTCAACTAAACCTTGCCAGTTTTTCATAGTTATTAAACTCCTTCTACTGGATAAATTTTCTTAACGATATATCCAGATTCTGTGATGGATGCTTCAGGATTTTCATCTATACCAACAATTACAACACCAACCGTATGAGCATCTCGCTCAGTTACGGCCAATGATTTATGAAACGGTAATTGACCTTTAAGTAACGTTTCAACTTTATTTACTTCTTCACCATCAGTTTGAACTACAACATAATAACTTTCTTTCTCTTTAAGTGAAACAGTTTCTGATTCATCCATCAGTTCTTTGGTTTTTTCAGTTTTTAATTCAAAGTGAGGCGGTAATGTATGCAAGTTAGTTTCAAAATTCAATGTGACATTTAATAAATCACTGACTACAGCACTACCAGTTGCTAAACTGCCTGCACCTTTTCCGTAAAACATTGTTTCTCCAACAGCATCGCCAATAACATAAATTGCATTAAATTCATCTTCTACCGCTGCAAGTTGGTGCGCTTTATTAATGAACGTCGGTGCAACTGAAGCTTGTACCTGTCCATTTTCATATGTTCCTTTACCGATTAATTTAATTTTGTAACCTAATTGATCTGCAACTTGAATGTCTTCAGATTCAACATCACTGATACCACGTCTATCGACATCATTTAAATTAATAACCTGGTTAAATGATAAATAAGAAGTAATGACCACTTTTCTTGCCGCATCAATACCTTCTACATCATCTGTAGGATCTGCTTCTGCAAAACCTAATGCTTTAGCCTCGTCTAAGGCAGCTTCAAAACTTGTTTGCTCTTTAGTCATTTTACTTAAAATAAAATTAGACGTACCATTCAGTATGCCCATAAATTTGCTAATGTTATTTGCATTCAACCCATTATTTATAGCATTTACAATAGGAATACCACCTGCAACACTTGCTTCATATTTCAACGCAACATCATTTTCTTGCGCTAAATCTTCTAATACATTTAAATGGACTGCTAATAAGTCTTTATTTGCTGTTACGACGTGTTTCTTCTGACTTAATGCACGTTTTAGCCAATCCACAGTTGGTTCAATACCACCCATAACTTCTACAATGATATCAATTGAATCATCATTTAATATTTCATCAATATCTTCTGTTAAATGATAACTCGACACATTTATTGGTCTTTGTCTTGATTTATCTCTAACTAAAATGTGTCGAATATTGATATCTTTATTCATTGTTTCTTTAATTTGTTCTCTATTCTCTTCTATAATTTTAACTACACCAGAACCTACAGTTCCTAAACCAAGTAAGGCTACGTTTAATTCTCTCATAACTTCATTCCTCCGTTGTTCTTCTTAAAAATACAATTGTACAGTTGAAAAATACTTGAATATGGTATAGTATAAATTCATTCATTATTTTTGTAAAGGTTCAATATTTAATCGTATATCTATCCTATCACTCCCGTGATAAAAACTAAACAAAATTTTCTGATTTTTTAGAAAGGTTGGTATTTACAATGAAAGTAGCTAAATTTGGAGGAAGTTCTGTTTCTAATGCAGAACAGATTAAAAAAGTATTAAATATCGTAAATTCAGATGTTGATCGGAAAATTATCATCGTATCAGCACCGGGTAAACGTCACAGCGAAGATGTAAAAACAACGGACTTACTAATTCGTTTGTATGAAAAAGTGATTGATAGATTAGATTACACGTCTAAAAAGAAAGAAATCATTCAAAGATACGCAGATATCATAGATGAATTAAACATGGATTATCATTTACTAACTTCAATTGATGAAACATTAGAGTCATACATTGCTACATTAAAAGATAAACCTTCTCGTTTATTAGACGCATTACTATCCTGTGGAGAAGATTTTAATGCGCAACTCATTGCAGAATATAACAATAGCCAAGGTATTCCTACAAGATATGTATCTCCTGGTGAGGCAGGCATTCAAGTTACTGATTTACCACAAAATGCACAAATCTTAGAGCAATCTTATAATACGCTATATAAATTACGTGAATATAATGAAAAACTCATAATTCCTGGATTCTTTGGGGTTTCACGACAAAATTATATTGTTACATTTCCAAGAGGTGGCTCTGACATCACAGGTGCTATAGTAGCTAGAGGTGTACGGGCAGACTTATATGAAAATTTCACTGATGTCTCTGGTATTTTTAGAGCAAATCCTACGATTGTTAAAAATCCTGAAGTCATCGATGAAATTACCTATCGAGAAATGCGTGAACTTTCTTATGCTGGATTTGGAGTGTTTCACGATGAAGCTTTACAACCTTTACACAAAGATAGAATTCCAGTTGTCATAAAAAATACAAATAGACCTGATGATATTGGTACATATATTCGCCATGATAGAGAAATAAATTCTAATAACATTGTCAGTGGTATTAGTTGTGATAAAGGGTTTACAGTTTTAAACATTAAAAAATATTTAATGAATAGACAAGTTGGTTTTACAAGAAAAATATTAGCTGTCTTAGAGGATTATGGTATTTCATTTGATCATATGCCATCAGGTATAGATAATATTAGTATTATTATGCGCTCCAAAGAAATCCAAAATAGAGAAGAACAAGTCTTAAATGACATTCGAAAAAATTGCGATGTTGATGAGTTAAGTGTGGAACATGATTTAGCTATCTTAATGATTGTTGGTGAAGGTATGCATAGAATTGTCGGTACTGCAAATACAATTACGCACGCGTTAGCTGAATCGAATATCAATTTAAAAATGATGAATCAAGGGGCATCAGAGATATCAATCATGTTTGGTATACATGTCTCTGATGCCGATAAAGCAGTCAAATCCACTTATGAATATTGTTATAATGGCATATGTTTAAAATCTTAAGTAGCTTTTATTATCGTTATATAAATCAAAAGATACTTAAAGTAGTTTTAATGATATGATTGAAGTCATACAAATTCAAACTCGCTTTAAATAATATTTCATAAATCAAGCCAAACAAAAATCCTTCAAATTCATTGTATCTGTTGGTTAAACTTTCCAATGATTTGAAGGATTTTATATGGCTTTTTTCTCTGATATAAGCACTTGATTAATTCTTTCATCGCCCACTACTAAACGTAGTATTACAAATTGATAATAACTCAATGAATCTATAACAATTCTATAATTTGGTAATTGATGATAATCAATAGGATCTAATAATTCATACATTAAAACGATTTCTGGCTTAATATAGTCTACATCCCATTTAATAGAGTGAAAATAAATATTTTTTTCTGGCAATCGAATATTATGATTCCATCTAAACATCCATTCTTCATCTTCAACATCATAGACAATGATAGTCATAATTAATTTTTCACCATCAAATATTTCTGCATGTGTAATATTTTCGAAATTTAATTCGTCATAATTAGATGATGCGTGATTGGTATCGTGGAGCACCTTACGATTGTCATTAGGAATATATTTTAAGACCTCACCTAAAAATTTTCTTTCAACGCTGATATCAACTTTACCATTCAGGTTAAATTCGTCACGTAAAAATAGTTGTTTGGCAACTTCACCATTAAATTTAAATAAGTTAGGTACATTTTCATTTAAAGATTTTACAATGTCTTTAACTTTTTCATTATTTTCATTATCCAAAAGTGCACCTCCTATAAAAGTAAGCGTTTCCAATAATACATATTATATAATTTGTATGCGCATTTTTCAATGCATTAAGCGCAAAAATGTGAAATAAAGCACAAATAATTTTAAAAATCACCAATTTCTATGTATTGCCCATTTGAATCTCCAATAATAGGATCTGGTCTATTCATTAGGAGCACACTATGAGTACAGTTCTTTATCGTATTTTGTATTTCTGCTATTGCAGGTACGGTTTGATATAACTTATCTTCATTCATAAAAGGTGCTGAAACAAAATAAAAGCGAATTTGGTATTTTGAAAAGGTTTCTAATACACCTTTGCCTAGTATCACATGACTAGCACTATCAACCATACCATTTGGAATGATTATATTAAAATCTGTATATTTTGATACATACCTTATAATATCTGTAGAATAACTTATTACTGATATTTTTATATTTGCTTTATATAGTTCATCTATCATTTTATAAGCAAACGGATGATTATCAAATGCAATAATATCGTCCCACTGGATCGTTTCTATGATATGTTCAAAATATTGTTTTATATTGCTCAACTTGCTATTCACCTTCTTCATTGAAAGATATTGTGCGTAATTCATTATAACTGTTTAATGACTTGAATTATACAAATTCCACAACAGTTTTAAAGAACCAATAAAATTAATTTAGTAATATTACATCAAAATATTGCTTTTGTAAGTAATGGTCTTTCTATTGTCATAGCACTAATATACTAATTTAAAATTATAGAATTTGTGCTAAACTAAATAAAAGCGTAAAATAAGATATAATAAAAAATTAAATAAGATTAGGATGATACATATGTTTTTCCCGTTAATATTAATTGTAATTATAATACTATTAATTGTTATTGTAATAATTGACCATCGAGTAATGCAAAATAAACTTGAAACTGAAACGTATTCAAAAGATCAATTAGTTACAAAAATAAGTACAGTAACTCGAGAAAATACACAATTAAAAAATCAAATGCTGAATATAGATGGAAACAATGATACGCACCATCATGGTTTAAGAAAAGCGAAGCAAGATTTAAATAGTATCTTAAATCAATATAAAAACGAAGGTGTCATTCAACATTTTGATATTATAGCTACTGGTAACTTAGCTGTAAAACATCCCCTTTTTGAGTACGCTAGAACTTTCGATTATGTTGTAATTACAGAAAAAGGCATTTTTAATATCAATGTTAAAAATTGGAAGCAAAAAACATTTTATCATTTCACTGCAGATACAACAAACAGCAATGAATCTAAAGTGAATGATAATATAGACCAAACTGTAGGACGTTATATTGCTAATCAATTTCATAGTCAGTTTCAATCAACACGTTCGACAACGTATACATTCATTGAACGTATTAAAAATAATTCTGTAACCTATGATTTTTATAATTATGATCCTTTTGAACAATCATCTATCAATACACAGGCTTTAGAGGCTAAGATATATGAGAAACTCAATCAACAAATCAAGAATATTGGACTTGTTTATTTCACTGATGGTAGCGTAAATATTATTGACGGCCCGTCTACAAGAGGTGATTACGTTGAAACAGTCTCATCTAAATCTTCCTTACAACAAATTATTGGAGATACTGTTCAATCAACAGATCAGGCATTGACTAAAGAGCAATATGATAAATTAGTAGCACGTTTTTATTAAATTAATATACTATATAGGAAAGAAGAGTCTGGGACAAAAATAGATGTCTCAGACTCTTCAAACTTTAGCTAAAGCCTCCGTCTTTGTGGGCAGTTTTTTGTGCACGCTTTCCGTGGACACAGCCTTAGCCTGTAGTCTTCGGCCAGTGCTTTTCCACAGGAGTCGGCCCAAATTACTGCCAATACGTTATGAAAAATATAATATTATAAATTCAAAGTTTAACTCCAAATATTTAATTTTTTCTCTTTAGCAATGTCTTCAGACTTTTCAAAGGCTTCTCTATATTTTCCATTTGGAGAATAATATTTTTCTCTAGCTAAGCCTTGTTTGACTAATTGCTCATTATACATTGTCTTATCATCAAGCCAAACATAAGCTAATGTTCTACCGTATCGGTCTTCTTTTTCTTTATCGTACTCTAAATACACGTCTTTATTTGTTAAATGCTTTTTAGTATAATCAGAAGCCTCTTTCCCATAAGGTTGTACCGGCGTATTGGGTTTAACTGTTTCGGGCGTATCAACGCCAATCAGTCTAACTTTCAATTGCTCATTATTGTCATTTTCAGCAACGAATGTATCTCCATCTACAACACGTGACACATGAACTTTTTCAGAATCATGTGGTCCTGTTGACGTATCTGCACCATTATTTTGAAATGGTCCTGTTTGATTAATATATTGAAAAGCTAATACACCTAACACTACTACGATAACGACTAAACTAGTCATTTTTTTCTTAGATTTCACTGTTGCACCCACTTCTTTTAAATATTCCAAATTATCATATAGAAAAAGCAAACTATCGTCAAGACCACATTATACACTAACTCATAAATTAGCTGATGTTTTAAATAACATGATATTGTTTATCTATGTAAATAACTCGTGCTATAATAATCTTGAATAGGAGTGAACAAATTGAGCATTTTCAAAGAAAACATGATAACGATTATTGCAGTTGTCATTGCCGTCATCGTAGGTCTAATCTTACAAAACCAATTTCAACTACCGCTAATGGTTTCTGCCGTTGTAGCAGTTTTATTAGGCATATTAATCGGATTTATCATTTTCATTATCCAATCTATCGCATCCAAAAATAAACGTAAATAATAAAAACTGCCGTTATAGACTTATCGGCAGTTTTATTATTTAATTTGAACCATACAACATATTTAGCAAGTGCTAAATCATTTAAATCCATCCTTTATTTCTAGCAATATTCCATGCTTCAAATCGATTTTCGGCATCAAGTTTATCAATAATCGTAGATGTATAATTTCTAATTGTTCCATAAGATAAAAAGAGATGCTTGGAAATCTCTTTACTCGTATGGCCCTCACCTATCTCTCTTAAAACCAATTGTTCTTTAGGTGTTAATGGATTTTTTTCTTTAAATAGCGACGTCATCAGTGCTTCACTATATTCTTTTTCGTTATTCAATACTTTATAAATCGTTGTGACTAATTCATCTATAGAGCGTTCTTTCAATACATAAGCATCTACATCGTTTGCTACCGCTGATTCAAAATAACCGGGTCTCTTGAATGTTGTAACTATAATTACTTTCACATCAAGTTGTTGTTCTTTAATATTTCTCAATATTTCTAAACCTGTCATGCCAGGCATTTCAATATCTAAGATAGCAACCTGTGGTTGTCTTACTTTAATTAATTCATACGCTTCTTTTCCGTTACCTGAACTTCCAACTACTTCTAACTGTTCATTTAAATTAATAAGCTGAACCATTGCTTCTCTTAACATCGTTTGATCTTCTGCTAGTATGATATTTATCATCATGCGTCACCTCGAGATATTTTAATGGATATACATAAGCCATGATTCGATTGTATTTCAATCGATCCATTCATAAGGGCTACACGTTCTTTAATACTCTTCAAATCATGCTCTTTTAAATCATCCATACCAATCCCATTGTCAATAATAGTCAATGTAATATCATTTTGTGTCTCTGTTAATGAACCAGTTACCGATGTTGCATGAGCATGTTTCAACACATTATTAATTGCCTCTCTCAAAATCATCGCCAAAATAGCTTGTTTAGCTGGACTAATACCTTTTGCTAGTTCGGCATTAAAAAATTCAAAATTTAAATTTGCATTTTTTAACAACGTTTCCATCGAAGCTACTTCTTCTTCAAATGACTGTATTTTCAAATCATTGACGATACTGCGAACTTTATTTAATGATTCCTTAGATATATTGTTAACTTCAATCATTTGTAATTTTGCTTTTTCTGAATCGCTATCAATCAGTTTGATTGCTAGTTCTGATTTTATGCTTAAACTTGCAAAAACATGACCTAACGTATCATGTAAGTCTTGTCCAATGCGATTTCGTTCTTGTTCGGCAATGAGTACATTGATATGCTTATTCTTTTCTTCCAGTGCATTTTTCATTTTTATTGTTTCACTCTGTTTGAAGTTTCCAACCGTTATAAGTAATATAGCGATATGCATGACTGCTATAAAGCCTAAACTTAGCGGATCTGCGACATAAATTAAAATAAAATTAATAAGCATGACAACAATGAAAATTAAAAAGGCTATAGATTTCATTTTCACTTTCAATACATATGGTAAAATAAATGAACTAAAGAAAAAGAATAAACTCGTCGCTGGCCCGACACTATAAACTAAATAAGTGATACCAATATAATGTAAAATTAGAAAAGTATATATCATTTTCGTTGATAACACTTCCGTAAATATGGCCAAAGCAGTATATGAAATTGTAAAAATAATAAATATAATAACATACATCCAATATGGCCCTTTTAAGTCAAATGTAAACAATGGTATCACTGCAAATATGAGATATACTAAACTCGATAAATCAATTACATTGACTTTCAATCTTTTAATCATATATCCACGTCTCTTCTCTTTTGAATAATAAGTGCAACTACTAAAAAGAGTATACTATAACCAACTAAAACAAAAAGTGATAAATAGTCTAGCGTCCCTCCTTTACCAATTTCATAAGCGACTTGCTTCAAATGGTAAGTCGGTGTGACATAAGCAATCTTGCGCATCCATTCAGGAAATTGACTTACAGGAAACCATAGACCGCCAAGAATAGCTAAACTTAAATACAAAATATTACCAATACTACTTGCTTTTTGAATTTCATTGATTTGTGATATCAATACCCCAACAGATAAAAAAGTACTCGCCCCAATCCATAATATTAAACCGGAAAGTAACCAATCTGAAGTTGACATTTCAACACCTTTCATAAAGTGTGCGACAATAAAAATAAGTAAGATGGCTAAAATAAATTGGAACATCATTTTAAAGACTTTAGCCATATAATATTGATGTGACTGTAGTGGTGTACGCATTAAATTTTTATACCAACCTGTCGTCTTTTCATTAATTAAATCTATCGGGAATTGCATTAAACAAAAACTCGATAAACTAAATGCCGTCATACTATACATATATTCTTTATAAAATGGTTTTTTCGCTTCTTCAGGCAAATCCAGTATAGATGTAAATAATAAATATAAAGCAAGTGGTACCAGTATAGATAGCACCAAATACACTTTCTTTCTAAATAATAATTGAATTTCTGTCTTTAAGTAATAAGTTAACATACTACTTCACCTCTTCTTTATTAAATACGGTTTCTAACAGACTTGCTTTATTGATCTCTATTTCATTCAAATCGACATGTATCGAAATGAGATATTCAATGATCATTTGTACATCTGTCGTAGTTATCCGTATTTTATGATTCTCTAATGTATATTCGAAGTGCTTACTAGATAAATTCGTTTCAACTTTGTCTTGGTATTTGCTTGGTAAACTAATGATTGATGTATGTTGACGTGTTCTTATCGTTTCCGGATTGTCATTTAAAATCACACGTCCTTTTTCCAAAACAATTACTCGGTCAGCCATACGCTCTACTTCTTCTATATAATGGGAGGTGTAAAATATCGTTACCCCGTCGTCCTTCAGCTTCGTTACAACTTCCCAAAAATGGCCACGCATTTGTACATCCATGGCACTCGTCGGTTCATCTAAAAATATACATTGGGGTTTACCTATAAGTGCGAGTGCAAAATCAAGAATCCGCTTTTGCCCACCCGATAATTTATTAGCATATTGATTTAATTGACTTTCATTAAAAAGTGTAATTTCACTAAACTCTTTTAAAGTAATGGCATCCGTATATAAATGAGCAAACAGTTGGTAAAGTTCCTTTACTTTTATTAAATCTGGAAAATTTGTTTTTTGAAACATAATCCCTAAATTCTTAGAATCCAATAATTGTGCCGTATCTAGTATTTCGCCTTTATTTGCATGTCGATCACCTATAATCATGTCTATAAGCGTAGATTTACCAGCGCCATTCGGTCCTATTAATGCAGTACAATGACCTTCATTTATATCAAACGTCACATCATCAACTACTTTTACTCGTTTATAAGTTTTAGTTAAATGTTTTATTTTAATCATTTTATACACTCCTTTCATTTCCTACTTTAAGTATGACGAATCTAATAGAAAGACAGTAGTGAATATTGTCATAAATTACATATGACAAATGTCATTAAGTAAAATGAATATTATGAAATTATAAAGTTTACATAATATTATTATAGTTGTTTATATATTAGCTTTGGCACAAAAAAATACTGCGCAGAAAGAAATTAATCTTTCTACGCAGTGTTTTCAATTAATGATATGCCATTTAAATATCTTTTGTAAATGTTAAAAATGCATGAAATTCTTGCTCGTTAGCTGAAAATGTACGTTCTTCAACTTCACGTACAGTAGAATTTAATAATTTATAACCAGATATTTCGTCTGTTTTTAAATAGTTATTAATTTCTTTTTCTAAATCATCTAGTGAAAGTGCTTTTAATGTTACTAATTTTACTTCTTGCATGATTCCATCCCCTTATGATAAGTAAATTTTATTAAGTATATTATACTATAGGTTTATATTGCACACAAATTTTAAAGGTAATTAGTCAATCTTCTTCCCATTAATAAGTCAAAGTTGACTGATAAATTCGCTTGTTCTACAATTAAAGTTCACTAAACATGAGTGAGGTGATTATCTTCTTTAAGTCAAAAGAAGTGCGTGCGTTTATTATATACTTTTTAGTAAGTCTTACATTAATCGTCTTATATTTAATACCATTTTCGCACGCAATATTTGGTTAAACATTAGTTTCATCACTAATGTTCAAAGATAGAATGGCTCGTTAACTTTTACGAGTGCATTCTATCTTTTTTATTAAATCTGATAAATCTAATATAGCTTGAATAACTCAAATATTTGATCATTTTTTATTATTCTTATTGATACATACAAATTGGTAACACACTGTGTGTATCGGTTAATTACATGCTTTAAAAAAAGCGATACAGTTTTATAATTATTTTATTTTTATGACCATCTATAACTCGCTAAAGGTATAGTTGGTTATTTTTAATGAGTGGGCGCAAAAAAGCAACCCAATCTATTCATAAAGAATAAATGGATTGCTTATATTCCTAGTGTTTAACCCCTTTGTTTAGCACCTAGTAAAGCTTGATGTATTGTTCTCTTTCCCATTCAGAAACTTGAGTTCTGTAGTAATCCCACTCAATTGATTTAGAGTTAATAAATTGGTGATAGATGTGATTACCAAGTGCTTGTTTGATTGGTTCGTTGTCTCTCATTGCTTTAATTGCAGTATATAAAGTTGAAGGTAAATCTTGTATACCAACCGCTTCACGTTCTTCACGGTTCATTTCATAGATATTTTGATTCACTGGTTCTGGTACTTCAAGTTTATTTTTAATACCATCTAAGCCAGCTTGTAATATTGCTGCTAATGCTAAGTAAGGATTGGCAGCCGGGTCTACTGAACGCACCTCAACACGTGTTGATAGTCCACGAGATGATGGCACACGAATTAATGGTGAACGGTTCTTACCACTCCATGCAATATAACACGGTGCTTCATAGCCAGGAACAAGACGTTTATATGAGTTAACTAATGGATTACATACGCCTGTAAATCCACGTGCATTTTTTAAGATACCTGCTACGAAATGGAAAGCATCTTTAGTCATTTGCATATCACCATCTGGATCAAAGAACGCATTCTCTTTACCTTTGAATAATGACATATTAAAATGCATACCGCTTCCGTTAACGCCAAATAATGGTTTTGGCATAAATGTTGCATGTAAGTTATGTTGACGCGCAATTGTTTTAACTACAAGCTTAAATGTTTGAATATTATCACATGCTGTAATTGCATCTGCATATTTGAAATCAATTTCATGTTGTCCAGGTGCAACTTCATGGTGACTCGCTTCAATATCAAAGCCCATATCTTCTAATTCTAATACAATATCACGACGACAATTTTCACCTAAATCCGTTGGTGCAAGGTCAAAGTAACCACCATCATCATTTAATTCTAATGTTGGCTCTCCTTTTTCATCTAATTTGAATAAGAAGAATTCTGGTTCAGGTCCTAAGTTCAATTCAGAAAAACCTAATTCTCTCATATCATTTAAGACACGTTTTAAGTTTGCACGTGGATCCCCTTCAAATGGTGTACCATCTGTTTTGTAAATATCACAAATAAGTCGTGCAACTTTTCCTTGACCAGCAGTCCATGGGAAAATAACCCAAGTATCTAAATCTGGATATAAGTACATATCAGATTCTTCAATACGTACGAACCCTTCAATTGAAGATCCGTCAAACATCATTTCGTTATCTAATACTTTCTCTAATTGACTTACTGGTACTTCAACGTTTTTAATAACGCCTAATATATCTGTAAATTGTAGTCGTAAGTATCTTACATTTTCCTCTTTAGCAAACTTATGAATATCTTCTTTTGTAAATGAACGTTTTGGCATAATATATGTCCCCCGTATTTTTATTTAATAAAACGTGATAAGTCACCACGATTTATTGGAATTGCTTCTCGCTCTGGTTTCTGTGTAGCTTCAACTATCATTTGTTTTCTTGTCTCTTGTTCATCATCAGTAAGGTGATCTTGTTCATCATTAATAATTTGTTTAATACCTTTAATATTGAACCCTTTTTCAATTAACTTCTTAATTTCAAGTAAGCGTTCTAAATCATTTAATGAAAAAAGTCTTTTGTTTCCTTCTGATCGTTGTGGCTTAACGAGTTCATGTGTTTCATAATAACGAATTTGCCTAGCAGACAATTCACTTAATTTTGTTACAACACTCATAGGGAAAACGGGCATACTTCGTCGTAATGTATCATTTGACTTCAATCCGATCACCTCTACTTTTGAACTTGTAATAAATTTAGCATAATAATCAGATTAATTCAAAGATATGTAAGGTTTTCTAACATGAAGTTCTCATCCCTTGATATGACTACTTTCATCTGTTAATTCGTCGCCTTAAATCTATAATTATTAGAAAATTCCTTAAATTTATTCAAAAAAATCCATATATGGGATTATAAATTAAAATAGCATGTATATACTATCTCTTTTTACAAAACATATATGGAAGTTCATTCAAAAATCAAATCAATTGTTGTGATTTTAGATTTCTCGCTGCTCTTGAGACAGCTAATTTTACGTGTTCATATGTTAATCCGCCTTGAACATAGGCTTCAAATGGCGGTCTAATTGGCCCATCAGCAGAAAGTTCAATAGAAGATCCTTGTACAAATGTCCCTGCCGCCATGATTACATCGTCTTCATATCCTGGCATATAAGCTGGCTCAGGACTGAAATGTGCATTAATGGGAGAGGCTTGTTGTATACTTTGACAAAACTGAATCATTTGTTCTTTATTCTCAAAAGAAACCGTTTGAATTAAATCTGTTCGCGCTTCATCGTATCTTGGACTTGTTCGCATATCCATCTTCTCTAGAAGAAGACTTGTAAATAAAGCCCCTTTCAAACTTTGACTAACAACATGTGGTGCCAAAAAGAACCCTTGATACATTTCTTGTAACGAATTGAGTGATGCACCTGCTTCTTTACCTATACCAGGCGCAGTTAGACGATAACCACAACGTGCAATTAAATCTTTTTTTCCTGCAATATAACCGCCGATTTTTGCTAAACCGCCACCTGGATTTTTAATTAATGAGCCTGCAATTAAATCCGCTCCACATTCAATAGGTTCACGTTCTTCTACAAATTCACCATAGCAATTATCGACAAAAATAATGATTTCTGGATATTGCGCCTTAATTTGTTGTATGGCCTTTTCGATTAAATTTAAATTGATAGAAGGACGTTGGTCATAGCCTTTGGAACGTTGGATAGCGATGACTTTTGTTCGACTATGAATTTGTTGCATTACCGTTTCTATATCTATATCACCATGTTTCAAATCCACTTTATTATATTGGACACCATGTTCTTTAAGACTTTCAATACCATTGCCATTGATACCAATGACCTCTAATAAAGTATCATAAGGATTGCCAGTGATATATAATAACTCATCACCATGTTTCAAAGTACTTTGCAGCGCAATCGTGATTGCATGTGTACCAGAGATGATTTGAGGTCTAACTAAAGCATCTTCTGCTTTAAACGTGTGTGCATAAATTTCTTCAAGATGATCTCTACCAAAATCATCATATCCGTAACCTGTCGTCCCTTGTAAATCACTTTCAGTAGCTTTCACTTCATGAAACGCATTAAGTACTTTTTCCTGATTAACAAAGGCGGTTTCTTCTATTGCTTTAAAATATGGCGCTAATGTAGCCTCTGTGTCCGCAATCAGTTGTTTCATCTCTTCCATTTTCATAACTTCCTTCTATTCTTTTTTGTATCCTTTAACTTGATAATTAGCATTTATCTCGTCAAATACTAATTCTGATATCAACGTATGTTGTTTTAAAAAGTATAAGCGATCTGCATTTGCACTCGGTACACTTTCTTCATAATAAGTAAGCACTTGTTTAATTTGATTAAATAACAATGATTTTACTTTCTCTATATCTTTTTCATCTTTACTAGAAACAAACACATGAGGTTTGTTTGTAGCTGGTAATGAGCCATCATGCAAATCTTTCTTGTTAAAAATGATGGCCTGAGGTATTTGTCCCATATCTAAATCATTTACAATTTGATTAACGGTATCATATTGCGCGCGATATTCAGGATGACTACTATCGACAACATGTAATAATAAATCTGCATTTTTTGCTTCTTCTAAAGTTGATTTAAAAGCCGCTATAAGTGTTGTTGGTAGTTTTTGAATAAATCCTACTGTATCTGAAATGATGAGATTAAAGCCGTCGTTTATCTGTATCTGTCTCGTTTTGGGATCAAGTGTGGCGAAAAGCAGTTTTTTTTCATAAGTAGATTCCTTTGCTAATGCATTAAACCAAGACGATTTCCCAGCATTAGTATAACCTACCAATGCTACTTGAAATACATGATTTTGTTCTCTTTTATTACGATAGCGTTCACGGTGTTCTACTACCGTTTCTAATTGGTGTTTAATCTCATTCATTCTCGTTCTGATGTGTCTACGGTCCATTTCTAATTTCGTTTCACCAGGACCTCTTGTTCCGATGCCGCCACCTAGTCGAGACAAACTTCGGCCATGACCCTGCAATCTGGGCATAAGATAATCTAATTGCGCTAATTCTACTTGTAGTTTACCTTCTTTACTACGTGCGCGTAGAGCAAATATTTCTAATATAAGCTGCGTTCTATCAATTATTTTGACGTTTAAATTACCATTTAAAGTTTTGGATTGTGCAGTTGTAAGCTCATCATTGGCTACAACAACGTCTATGTCATGAAATTCAACATATGCTTTAATTTCATCCAATTTACCTTTACCAACATAAAATTTATTGTCTACGTTAGTTCTATTTTGGCTAAACTGTGCTTTTACGTTTAATTGGCATGTCTGAGATAAAGACGCTAATTCTTCCATTGTTGACTCAAAGTTAAAGTCTTCATCCGTTTGAGCATGTACTCCAACTAATATTGCTGTTTCTAAACTCTGTTCCGTTGTATATGTTTGTTGTTGGGTCATAACATGCACCTCTTTTCAAAGTATTCTTTGCCATTCTATCATAGTGCCAAAATAAAGACTATAAACTTAAATTATGTTAAATTAATAAAAAGAGGTGAAGTATTATGACTATTTACGACATAGAAGTACAAAAACCAAATGGAGATGCTTATAAATTAGATGCTTATAAAAACAAAGTGATGTTAATTGTAAACACGGCTAGTGAATGTGGATTTACACCACAATTTGAAGGGCTACAAGCATTATATGATAAGTATAAAGATCAAGATTTCATCATTTTAGGATTCCCTTGTAATCAATTTGGTGGCCAAGAACCTGGTACAGGTGAGGAAGCTACTCAAAACTGTAAAATCAATTACGGTGTTTCTTTCCCAATGCATGAAAAAATTGATGTTAAAGGTGAACAACAACATCCTCTATTTAAATTTTTAACTGAAGCTCAAAATGGATTTTTCAATGAAAAAATAAAATGGAATTTCACTAAATTTTTAGTGGATAAAAATGGCGATGTAGTTCAACGTTTTTCACCACAGAAAAAACCAAGTCAATTGGAATCAGAAATTGAAGCATTACTATAACTGAAAATACAATTTCATATATGATATTAAAAAGCATTATCGTATCCTTACTTAAACACGGCAATGCTTTTTTTATACAAAAAACCAAGGTTGAAACATTTATTTGTTCCAACCTCGGTTTTACTTAAGTATTTTTCATAATTTTTAAATGTAAATTACCTTTCTTCAGTTGTGGCTGCTTCGTCAATAGTGAAGGTACTTATGGCGTGCTTATAAATAAGGTGTTGTTTTCCTTGAGATAATAAACATACGATGTATTTATCGTAATCTTCAATCGTACCTTTCATTTGAAAACCATTCACTAAAAATACAATTATTTTTGTTTGATCAGCCTTAAATTGTCCTAGGAATTTGTCTTGGATGTTTTCTGTTGTATTCATTTTATGTTCTCCTTTTCTGTATTTGGACTGAAACTTCATCTAACATTAGTGAAAGTGACATTTTCTCTCTATCTAACCACAAGACGTCTAATTTGTTCTTAAACCAAGTCATTTGTCGTTTAGCATAATTTCTAGAATGTTGCTTTAATTTATTAGTTGCCTCATCTAGACTGATTTGTCCGTTAATAACGGGTACAATCTCTTTATAGCCAATGGCTTGCATACTTTGACTTGTTTCATAACCATTTTCAACGAGCTGTTTCACTTCACTTAATAATCCACGTTCCAACATTATATCAACACGTGTATTAATTCTTTGATATAATATGTCACGCGACATTTCTATCCCTAATAATAATGTATCATAATTTTCTGTAAATTGTTGTACTTTCTTACGTGAACTCAAAAGTTTTTTTGTTTTTAAATAATATTGTATAGCACGTCTAACTCTTTTTCGATTATTGGGATGAATATCTTGCGCAGAAATTTCATCAAACGATGCCAAATACTGATGTAATTCATCATTTGATAGTTGATCAAGTTCCGCTAGCTGCGTTTCTACACTTTCGCTATGCGCTTCTGAAATAGTTTCATCTTCGAAGGCATAATCATAAATAAGTGATTGTATGTATAAACCTGTGCCACCTACAATGATTGGCACACGGCCTCTATGAGTAATTTCTTTGATTAATTTTTGTGCTCTGTTTTTGAATTCATAAGCCGAAAAAGGTTCATCGGGTTCTAATATGTCTATCATATGATGTGGTATGCCAGACATCTCATCAAGTGTTATTTTTGCTGTGCCGATGTCCATATTTTTATAAACTTGCATTGAATCTCCACTGATAATTTCGCCGTTATATTTTTTGGCTAATTCAATACTAAATTCAGTCTTACCTACTGCAGTTGGTCCAACAAGAACAACTATAAAGGGCTTGTCATTTTCCACGTGTATCATCTCTCTTTATTTATTTGCTATTTACTTTTTCTTTTTTAAAATTTGTTTTTCTATCCATTCATACATATGATGCCATGTTTCAACATAGCCTTTTTCAAAAAGTACTTCATGTCTTTTATTTTTATACAGTTGTACTGTGATATGTTTAATACCTGCTTTTTTATATAATCTACCCAGTTTCCTAATCCCTTTACCATAGTCTCCTAGAGGATCATCTTTACCTGAAATTAACAATACAGGAAGATTGGCGTTCATTTGTTTTATATTTTTCATTCGACTTGTTGATACCATTTGTTTCATAACTTGATAAATCAACTGATTTGAGACTAAAAATCCTGTATATGGATCTTTTATAAATTGTTCTACTTCATTCGCATCACTAGAGAGCCAGTCACTTGTCGTTTTTTGGTTATTAATATTTTTATTAAACGATTTATACATTATTTTGTTTAACCAATCTAATCTACGATGTTTTCCTAACACCAATGTAATTATTTTTAGTAATGTACAAATGGAAATGCTCAAAAAGGTTGGGTATTGCGTTGTTCCGGTTAATATCATACCTTTAGCTACATCTGGATATCTTTGAGCGAATATACGTCCCACAATTGATCCCATTGAATGTCCTATAATAATATATGGGATATGTTGATAATGTGAACACACCGTTTCAGCAATTTCATATGCATCTTCCGCAACTTGAGACAGGTCATCAATTTGTCCACGTTCATCTTCATTTATATCTTTGCCATGGCCCCGATGATTATGTCGTAACACATCATAACCTTGTTGGTTTAATGATTCCACAAGCTGATCATATCGATCCATATGCTCTGCCATTCCATGAAGTATATGCACGACACCGATAGTTGTTTTTTTAGCTTTATTCAATTTAACTTCTATCATTGTGCCATCTGCAACTGTAATTTTAAATTCATTTTTACTCATGTTATAGGCCTCCCATACTTTACGACTTATATTTTTGTATATTATACAATATACCTTCAAATGAGCATGTTATCAAATAGTACGCAATCAGCTCAGTATGTACAAACATTGTTTTAATAAAAGTATTTTCAAATTTTAATCATGCTTTAAATTACCATTTTTGGTTAAAAAAACAGCTGCCAACCTCGCAAAGTTAGCAGCTATTTCTATTTAAATTATATTATTGAAAAAGTACTTTAAATTATTCTTTTACTGCTGGTTGATGATTACCAGTTTGTGCTTCATCAATTGCAATTTGTAATTCTTTTGTATAAGCTTCTTTTTCAATATTTGTGTATCCTAATAAGCCAGCCATGACATCAATAACTTGTTCTTTATAATTTAAGACGTCATCAATTTTGAAGTATAGTTTACCTGTACGACGAATAAAGAAGTCTGTTGGACGATATACCATTTCGTTTTGGATTGAATAAACTAATTCAGTATAAATGTCTAAAGGCAAACCAGTTTCTTGATATTGTGCTGTTTGTGCAATCTTGAATAGTTCTTCAGCATTTGAACCGTATTTTGAAGCAAAGTGACGTGCAGTTGACTCATCAATTTGATAAGATTTTGCTTCTTCAACTTTTTGTTCAATAAACTTATCGAAGTTCGCACTACCACCAACATCTCCTCCTGAGATAGTTAAGTGTTTCGTCGCACATTTATCAAATTTAAGACCGAATTCTGATTTCAAGCGTTTAGATAGTAAATCCACAATTTCAAGTGCCATATGACGATAACCAGTTAATTTACCACCGGCAATTGTTAATAAACCAGATTTACCTTCCCATACTTCATCTTTACGTGAAATTTCAGATGGATCTTTACCTTCTTCTAAGATTAACGGTCTGACACCTGCCCATGAAGATTCAATATCTTCATCAGCTACATTTACATCTGGGAACATGTAATTAATAGCATCGATGAGATAGTCTCTATCTTCTTGGTTAGCTAATGGTGAAGTTTTATTGTTGTCATAGAACGTATCAGTCGTACCAACATATGCTTTACCTTCACGAGGAATAGCGAAAATCATACGTCCATCTTTTTCAGTATCGAAATAAACTGCTTGACCTAATGGGAATTTAGATTGATCAATAACAATGTGAACACCTTTTGTTAAACGTAATTGTTTATTGTTACGTGCATAGTCTCCACTGCGAACTTCATCTACCCATGGGCCACTTGCATTAATGACTTTTTTAGCTTTGATTGGATACGTTTCATTACTGATTTGATCTTCAACTTGTATACCGTTGACTTTTTCATTTGAATCATAAGTGAAATGTACTGATTTTGTATGATTAATAACTTTCGCACCTTTTTCTTCTGCACGTTTCATAACTTCAATAGTTAGACGCGCATCATCTGTACGATATTCAACATAAGAACCGCCACCTTTTAGACCAGCTTTTTTAACTAATGGTTCTTTTTCTAATGTTTCTTTAGCATTTAACATTGTTTTACGTTCAGCTTTCTTAACACCTGCTAATCTATCATACATTGCTAATCCAATAGAAGTAGTGAATTTGCCCATTGAACCGCCTTTATGCATTGGTAAAAGCATACGTTCTGGTGTAGTAACATGCGGTCCATTTTCATAAACAATCGCACGTTCACGACCAGTTTCAGCTACCACTCCAACTTGAAGTTGTTTTAAGTAACGTAACCCACCATGTACCAATTTCGTAGAACGTGAGCTTGTTCCTTGTGCAAAGTCTTGCATTTCAACAAGTGCAACTTTCATACCTCTTTCACTTGCATCTAAAGCAATACCAGCACCAGTGATACCTCCGCCAATGATAACGACATCAAATTCTTGATCTTTTAAATCTTTTTTTATTTGTTCTCTTTTCAACGTTGATAAACTCATAATAAACAAGCGCCTCCTAAAGTATTAAAAAAAGAGAGATTCATCCCATACATATATAATTGTACGAATTGAATCTCTCATTTCTCATCTCGATATTATTAACTTACCCGTATTGTAGCATATATAACAATATTAAGTCTAATTTTTTACTCATCTTCTAATTTAAATACTTGTGTTGCTTCTACAGCTTTCTTCCAACCTTTATATAATCTTTCTCTATCTTTTTCAATCATATCTGGTTGGAATTCTTTTTCTAAGTTCCAACGATTAGCAATTTCATCTTTACTATCCCAGAAACCTACAGCTAAACCTGCTAAGTACGCTGCACCTAATGCTGTTGTTTCATTAATTTCTGGACGCTCAACACCTAAGTTTAATAAATCAGCTTGGAATTGCATAATAAAATTATTTTTTACTGCGCCACCATCAACACGTAAATTATTTACTTTGATGCCAGAATCTTTTTCCATTGCTTCTAATACATCACGTGTTTGGTAACAAAGTGATTCCAATGTTGCACGGATGAAATGCTCTTTTTCTGTGCCGCGTGTTAATCCAAAGATTGCACCACGTGCATTTGCGTCCCAGTATGGTGTACCAAGACCTACAAATGCAGGCACGACATATACACCCTCTGTTGATTCAACACGTTCAGCATAATTTTCAGATTGTGGCGCTGAATTAATCATTCTTAATCCATCTCTTAGCCATTGAATTGCAGAACCTGAAACAAATATTGAACCTTCTAAAGCATAATTCACTTTACCGTCCAAACCATAAGCAATCGTAGTTAATAAACC
Source organism: Staphylococcus sp. LKG4-2 (assembly GCF_050955665.1). Taxonomy (NCBI): domain Bacteria; kingdom Bacillati; phylum Bacillota; class Bacilli; order Caryophanales; family Staphylococcaceae; genus Staphylococcus; species Staphylococcus sp. LKG4-2. The sequence continues at coordinate 1,730,228 of NZ_CP194532.1, forward strand.
ACTCTTAGATGAAACAGCTTCTTCACCTGTATTCATCAACATGAATCCACCCGTACCGTAAGTATTTTTTACATCTCCACGGTCGAAACAAGCTTGTCCGAATAATGCTGCTTGTTGGTCGCCAGCAATACCTGAAATAGGTACTTCTTCACCAAAGAAATGGTAATCAATTGTGTGTGCATAAACTTCACTTGATGCTTTGACTTCAGGTAACATTGTATTAGGAATTTCTAAAATATCTAATAATTCTTGATCCCATTCTAAATCATAAATATTATAAATTAATGTACGACTTGCATTTGTATAATCTGTAATATGCGCTTGTCCACCTGATAATTTCCAAACAAGCCATGAATCAATCGTACCAAATAATAAATCACCGTTATCTGCTTTTTCTCTTGCACCTTCCACATTATCTAAAATCCATTTCACTTTTGTACCTGCAAAATAAGGATCTAAAAGCAAACCAGTTTTATTGCGGAATTTATCTTCAAGGCCTTGTTCTTTTAAGTCTTGACAAATACCTTGTGTTTGACGAGATTGCCATACAATTGCATGATATATAGGACGTGACGTATGTTTATCCCACACAACTGTTGTTTCACGTTGGTTTGTGATACCAATACTAGCAATTTGTTCTGCTCCTACATTGCTTTCATTTAATACTTCTGCCATAACAGCTAAAACAGATGTCCAAATTTCATTAGCATCATGTTCTACCCAACCAGATTTTGGAAAGAATTGTTTGAATTCACGTTGTGCGATGCCTTTAATTTTACCTTCTTTATCAAAAAGAATTGCTCTTGAACTTGTTGTTCCTTGGTCAATTGATAAAATATATTTTTCCATAATTAAAATCTCCCTCTTATCTCGTTTATCGTGGCTATATATATGTAACTCTTTTTTACACGTTATTATACACATTGCCATATATTCATTTTTACAAACATTAATCTAAATCAAAAATTGTTATAATATAAAGCCTGCTTATAGTTTAACTTATAAACAGGACTGTTTAAAACTTAATCAATATACAGATTCGATACCTTTTGCACTTTTAGCTTTATTTAACACTATACCAAGCGCAATAGTAACAATTAGTAATACAATCGCTACAACTGACATTGTATCAAACGCGCCTTTATAGAATAATCTATAAATGACTGCACCAATCATTCCTCCAGTAATTGGGCCTAAAACTGGCACAATCGCATAGCTCCAATTAGATTTCCCTTTCCCAGCAATTGGTAATATCGCATGTGCAATACGAGGTCCTAAATCACGCGCAGGATTAATGGCATAGCCAGTTGGTCCACCTAAACTTAAACCAATCGCTACAATTAAACCGCCAACGATTAATGGATTTAATCCATCAGCAATTTTATTCATCCCAATAAATAGTAATCCTAAAGTAAGTGTAGCAGTACCAATGATTTCACTTAAAAAGTTGGCAAAATAATTTTTAATTGCTGGTGCTGTAGAGAATACACCTAATTTTGCGCCTTGATCTTCTGTTTGTTTCCAATGTGCTAAATACATTAACCAAACTAAAACACCACCGAAAATACCGCCGAGCATTTGACAAACGATATAGCCTAGTACCATACTCCAACTTAACGCGCCGTCCATAGCAAACGCTAATGTAACTGCGGGATTTAAATGCGCTCCGGAAATATTTCCAACCGCATATGCACCCATTGAAACTGCAAGCCCCCAACCTAATGCAATAACAATCCAATCTGCACCGTTACCGGCACTTTTTTTCAAATTGACGTTGGCACAAACGCCACCCCCAAATAATACTAGTATTGCTGTTCCCAAAAATTCAGCAAAATACACACTCATAGAGACTCCTCCTAAAAAAAGATAGAGAGATTCCTACAATTATAGCCAGTTGCGAACCACCGGTTTAATTACTGTAGAAATCTCCCATCTCTGTTCTATTTATTAACTTGTGTTCATCTTACACCGATTTTGTAAGCGTTGTCAATCTTTTTGTAAAAATCTTGTCACAATTCAAGTGATATTGACAGCATTTTCCTTGATTTTAAATTGTTTTTTATTACAATCTATTTTTGCTTGTAAACCATACGGTAGCATGTGCTTAGGCTCATTATGACCAAAAGACATGTTGTATAATACTGGTATATTCGTGTAATTGTATTGTTTCAATACATCTAATATTTTTTCTTTATAAGCTGTGTAATACACATTATCAAATGGTTTACCTATAATCATTCCATTGCACTGTTTTAATGCATCTTGTTGAATTAATTGGACCAACATCGCTTCAAATGCTTGAGGATCTGGTGTATCTTCAGATGTTTCTAAAAATATAATAGCATCTTCAAAATCTGTCTTATTTGGAAATAAGTCCGTGTTTATTAAACTAGTCAATGTTTCCAAATTCCCACCAATTAAGTGTCCTTGTTTAATACCATATCCTTGAATCAACTCATAACCTTGTTGTTGTATCGTTTGTCTAGCAATCATTTTATTTTCTATATGCCACGCTAATCCAAATGGTCTAATATACTTTGCTGGAAGAATCTCACCTATTATATTAGTATTAAACCAAAATTTCTCTATATCTCGAACCGTATAATCGTCCATAGCAATATTTTCTGCAAAATCTGTCAGTAATGCAGGCCCATAAAAACTGACAACACCCATTTTATAAAACATCATATGAACCGTGGTTGAATCAGAATAGCCCGAAAAAATTTTTGGGTGCTCCCGTAGTGCTTCTAGATTCACAAATGGCAATATTTTAATAGCATCATCACCACCAATACAGCTGATAATACCCTTTATTGTGGGATCTTTAACGGCATTATTAAAATCTTCAGCCCGCGCTTCGGGATGTTGGCTAATATAAGTTCTTCCTTTTAAAGCATTTGGCATTACCTTCACATTTAAACCAAATACATATTTCAATCGATTAATACCTTGATACGTACGCCATAACATGTCAGTTTCACCAGCTAGTCCTGATGATAAAGAAACAATTGCTACCGTATCGCCACGCTTTAATTGTTTTGGTTTAATCATCAAATCACCCCTTAACACAATCTAATAAAATTCCACTAATCATAACATATATATTGAATCCTTTAACAATATCAGAAAAAAAGGCTAGCGCTAACAGAGTATCGCTAATATCTTTGTCAAATAGCAATATTATCTCTGTGTTTGGCTAGCCTAGCTTTTATCTTAAATTTGGTTTAAATAGAATTGATATTTTTCTTCATGATGGTTACCATAAATGGCGATCACTTGTCGTTATATATTTAGCACCATTTTTAACTGCGATATCAACTTCTTCTACCGTATTGATTAATCCACCTGCAATTACAGACGTGTTCGTTTCCTCGTTGATAATTTGTATTGCTTTAGTTGCAACTCCCGGTAATACTTCAACATAGTCTGGTTCTACACGTTTGATTAATTCAATACTTCTACGTAATGCATGACTATCTAATACAAAAACACGGAACACAGTCGTCGTATTCAATGCTTTGGCTTTGTTGATCACTTTAGTCTTAGTAGAGACAATACCTTTAGGATGATAATTTTGAATAATATATTCACAGGCAAATTCATCGTGACTCATGCCCTTAATTAAATCAATATGCATATATGTTTCAATGTGATGCTTATTTAATAAATCCATTATACTTTTAATATGACCAATATGTGTATCGAGCAATACGCATTCTTTATAATCTGTTTGCGTCATTTTTTCTAAATCTTTCATTGATCTAATTGCTGGTAAAATATATGGTTTCATCCACTTACCTCCTAGATAGTTCTTTTGAACAATCTTTCTAATTCGTAGTTTGAAAAATTAATAATAATTGGTCTACCATGTGGACAAGTAAAAGGATCTTCAGTTTCTCTCAATTGGTTGACTAGATCTGCCATTTCATTATTTTTTAAATAGTGATTTGCTTTAATTGATTTTTTGCAACTCATCATTATGGCAGCGTCTTCTCGAATTTTTTTTACATTTACTTTCTTATGCTCTAAAACATATTCAATCATATCTTTTATAATTTCTTCTGCTTCAGCTGTGGGAAACCAAACCGGATAACTATCTACAATATAGTCATTACCCCCAAATGGTTCGAGATGAACGCCTACTTTATCTAACTCTTCTTTGTGCTGATTAATAATCATTAATTCATCAGTTGAAAAGTGGAAAGTTAACGGAATTAACAAATTTTGAATTTCATTCGTCACTTCACCAATTTTCTCTCTAAAATATTCATATTTGATACGTTCTTGTGCCGCATGTTGATCAATCATATACATACCATTTTCATTTTGAGCGATAATGTATGTGCCATGAACTTGTCCGACCACTTCCATATAAGGCACACGACGTGAAGGGTCTTTACTGACACTTCCTTTAATATCAGAATCTGAGTGATTGCTTATATCTGAATCAAAATCAGCTTCATTTATAAATTCAGATTGATTTTCATTTTCTAAATCATATAAAACAGATTTTTGCGTTTGGGTATAGTCATCATCACTATTAGGCGATGTAGAAACTGATGTGTTGTTTTCCTCTTTCAGTATATAATCTGTAGGTTCGTAATGAGTTTGACTGGAATGATATGCTTTGTCGTCATTCTTTTCATCTTCCTCATGGCTATTTACAGGTTGTGAATGATTCTCTTGTTGTTGTTTCTTTTCAAAATCTAATTTCTGTTGCTCAAATTGATCCAACACTTTATTCTTTTTGGTAATTTTATCCATATCATTTTGCGGAATTAAAATACGATCTTTAAAAGCTTCACGTATTTTTTCAACTATTAAATTAAATAATTGATCCTCTTTGGACAGTCTTACTTCTAATTTAGTCGGATGAACGTTGACATCAACTAGAATTGGATCCATCTCAATATTGATATAGCATATTGGGTAACGACCTATCATGAGCAAGGTGTGATAACCTTCTAAAATGGCTTTATTTAACAAGAAATTTTTAATATATCTCCCATTGATAAAAATCGATATATAATGTTTGTTACTACGTGAATGTTCTGGTTTTGCAACAAAACCTTCTAAATGGTAATCGCTCGTGTCACCAGAAATATGCACTAAATCTTTTGCCACTTTCATACCATAAATTTCTGACATTACTTCATTTGTACGGCCCGAACCATTTGTTTTCATAATCGTTTTGCCATCTGATATTAATGAAATACGAATATCTGGATGACTCATTGCCATACGATTAACAATATCTGTAATTTTGCCTAATTCCGTATACAAACTCTTAATATATTTCAAACGCGCTGGCGTATTATAGAATAACGATTCTACTAAGATATCTGTACCACGTTTCGCTTTAGCAGGTTTTTGATCTAATATTTCACCATTTTCCACATAGATCTGTTGTCCTTCTTCATTATCTGTACATGTACTTAATGTAACCTTTGCTACTGAAGAGATACTTGCTAAAGCTTCACCTCGGAAACCGAGTGTACGTATATGGAATAAGTCATCATCTGCATCCAATTTACTCGTAGCATGTCTGTGGAAGACGAGGCCTAAATCGTCTATGTGGATACCTGTGCCATTATCCACAACTCGTATAGATGCTACGCCGGATTGTTCAACTTCTATATTGATTTCAGTCGCTTGGGCATCAATCGCATTTTCTAACAATTCCTTCACTACTGATCCAGGTCGTTCTACAACTTCGCCAGCAGCAATTTTATTCGCTAAGGATGTCTGTAGTTCTTTAATTTTACCCATATGACTTCACCTCTATTTCAATTGTTTTTGTAATTCACTTAGTTTTACTAATGCTTCAATTGGCGTCATATTTGATAAATTTAATGTTTTAATTTCATTTTCTATTTCACTTTGTTTTGCAGGCGAATCAAATAAATCAAAGGCAGCTTGCTCAAATTGTCCATCACTTTTTGCATGTTGTGTTGCAGCTGACTGTTCATTATCAACATAATACGTAGCTTTTGTTTCTGTCACTTCATCACTTGAAGCATTTAGATTTTTATCAGTAGGAATATCAACATGATTCATGGTATTCTTATTGTTTGTTTGATTATTCGATTGTTCAAATGCATCCAATATCACTTGCGCTCGATTAATCACTTCCACTGGTAAATGCGCTAATTTAGCTACTTGTATACCATAACTATCATCTACGGCGCCATCTTTAACTTTGTGTAAGAAAATCAATTCACCATTGTATTCATTTGCAGCAACATGCACATTTTTCAAACATGCCAATGATTGATCTAGCGTAGTTAATTCATGATAATGTGTTGAGAATAAAGTCTTAGCATGCGACGTATGTGCGACATATTCAATCATTGCTTGAGCTAAAGCCAAACCATCGTATGTCGATGTACCCCTACCGATTTCATCAAATATGATTAAACTGTGTTCTGTAGCATGTGCAAGTGCTTTTTGAGCTTCTAACATTTCTACCATGAAAGTACTTTTCCCAGAAACTAAATCATCCGCTGCACCTATTCTAGTGAAAATCTGGTCAAACACAGGTAATATTGCCGATTCACATGGTACATAAGCACCCATTTGAGCCATGATACTAATAATTGCGACTTGTCTCATATATGTTGATTTACCCGACATATTAGGGCCAGTAATTAAATATATAAACGTTTCCTTATCTAATTCACAATCGTTAGGCACATAATCATTATGATCCATAACCCGTTCTACAACTGGGTGTCGTGAATTAACAAGTTCTAATGTCTTATCTTCACTAAAAGTCGGGCGAGCATAATTATATTTTTGAGCTATTTCTGCAAAACTCTGCAGGCAATCCAGTTCAGAGATTACTTTTGCTTGTTTTTGTAATCTTTCCGTATATGCTTTAATTTGTTCTCTAAGTTGCACAAACAATTGATATTCTAATTCAATAGCTTTATCTTCTGCACCTAGAATGATATCTTCTTTCTCTTTTAATTCATCGGTAATGAAACGTTCTGCATTTGAAAGTGTTTGCTTTCTATGATATCCAAATTCAGTGGGATCAAACCCTTGTAAATTAGCTCTAGTAATTTCTATGAAATAACCAAAAACCTTATTAAAACTAATTTTTAATGACTTAATTCCAGTTCGTTGTCTTTCTTTTGTTTGTAATTCTGCTAACCAATTTTTTCCATTTTTTGAAGCTTCTAAATAGCTATCAAGCGTTTCATTAAATCCAGTTTTAAATAAACCGCCTTCTTTAACTGAAATGGGTGGTTCTTCTTTTAAACTTTCTTCTAATAAATTAAGCAAATCATCTAGTGGTTCTAACGCCTCAAACTGTGCTGTCATTTGTTCATCAAAAGCTTGTAAGAGATTTTTTATATTGGGTATTTCTGAAATAGAATGTTTTAGCTGAATTAAATCACGTGCGTTAACATTGCCGTAACTCACACGACCAACTAGACGTTCAATATCATACACTTGATTTAAATAGCCTCTCAATGTATCTCTCTCAATAAAATGATTGATAAATTGATCTACTGTATCAAGACGTGATTCAATTTGCTTTTTTTGAATAAGCGGTCTATCGATCCATTGTTTTAAACGTCTGGCACCCATAGGTGTTTTCGTTTCATCCATTAGCCAAAGTAACGTTCCTTTTTTTGATTTTAAACGTATACTTTCTGTTAATTCAAGATTACGTTTTGCGTAAAAGTCCATTTTCATAAAGTCTACTGCTTCATATGTAATCACAGATTCAATATGAGAAAGATCTCTTTTTTGCGTATGATAAACATAATCTAATAATAATTGTGTTACGTGATATAAATGGCTATCATTCGTTGTATTAACATCATATTTTACATCAGAAATATCTGGAAGCACCGTGATAGTCTCTGTCGTTAGACTAATTTGTCGTTTTAGCGATTCACCAATGGCTTCTTTAACAACAATCTCATTTGGATTTATTGTCGTAATTTCATTAATTAAAGTTGCTTCATCTTCAAAATGAGTTACTTTTAATTCACCTGTTGAAACATCACAATAACTCAATGCATACATTGATGCACTTTGAATAAAACTCAGAATATAATTGTTTTGTTTTTCATCTACACCGCCTTGATCCATTACTGTACCAGGCGTGACAATACGAACAACTTCACGTCGAACCATGCCTTTAGTTTGTCTAGGGTCTTCCATTTGTTCACAAATGGCTACTTTATAACCGTTACTTATTAATGTCTCAATGTAGCCATCAGCTGAATGATATGGCACACCACACATTGGAATCGGGTCTTCTTTTTTTGCATCACGTTTTGTCAAAGTAATTTCTAGTACTCTCGATGCTACTTTAGCATCTTCAAAAAACATTTCATAGAAGTCACCCAATCTAAAAAACAATAGGCAATCTTGATATTGTGATTTTATTTTTAAATATTGCTGCATCATTGGGGTTTGGTTTGTCATAAATATATTTCACAATCCTTTTATTTTTCTTATTTTCACTTAGTTCATTGATTTAGTCATAGAAAGTAAGTTTTGTCTTTTTGCATCTCATCCTACATTGATTATAAGAGATGTACTTACATCTAATATCATTTTACTATCTCGTTATATTGTTTGAAATTTGTTTTAATAACCACACGATTTTCAGCTTTTCTAGCTAATTTAACTCTTAAATTTTAACATAAGTTTTCAATTTACGCCTGTTTATTAAATTTAAACATTTCTCATCATATTAAAAATTCAATGGGAGCGGGACAGAAATCAAATTTTCTAATAGAGATTTCATAATCCAACTCCCATATATAACAAAAGAGATTAAGACACTTTATTTTATCTTTAAGTAATAAATGACCTTAACGATTACAAGTTAACTTCATAAATTTACTTATTGATTAAAATAATATGTCTCAATCTCATAATAATAGTGTTTTATAAGTAGCGTTTTAAAATGCCTTTTCGCTTCAATATCATTAAAATGATATAACTAATAATTGCCCCAATTACACTTGAAACAATAAAAGCGAGCATTAATGGTTTAATTGCAAGATTTGAAAAACCAAGGACCCAAGCAAGTGGTATACACATGATGCTACCGATAATTCCAGTGCCAATCACTTCTCCCACAGCTGCCATAAATAGGTGCTTTCTATAATAATAAAAACCACTAGCGAGTAATACACCAATCATACTACCTGGAAAGGCAAAGAAACTACCGGTACCAAAAATCATGCGCAAGATTGATGAAATGAAAGCTTGAGCAAGTCCAAACCAAGGACCTACAAATACAGCGCAAAGTACGTTAATTAAATGCTGCATAGGTGCTGCTTTTATAGGACCTAGTGGAATCACAATTATACTGCTTAACACAACATTTATAGCAATAAAAATTGCTGTTAATGTTAACTTTTTAGTCTTCATAGTGTTCAAACCCTTTCCATAAGTGCAATAAAAAATTGCTTATTCTTGGTGTTTATTTAATCTATCGGACATTGTGTGAATCATCATTTGTAATAAATCATTGGCTTCTGCTTGTGATTCTCTAAATTCTTCTACAATTGGCAGTATATTGATATCTTCTTCGATGTCTTGAATCTTTTCTTCCGAGGCCTGTAACGCATGTGTTTTACCGTAATTTTGCAAATTGACCGATTGCTTTTGATTTTTCTTTAATTCTTTCATTCGTTGTTCTAAATTTTCATTATGATGAATTTGTGATTCTACTTTATGATATTCTTTGACAGTATCTAGAGATTTAATACGTTCACTCAAACGTTCTGCTTCAGCTAAAATATCATCTTTTTCATACATTATTGTGTCACCACCGTTTTATCATTCACACTGATAAACGTACCATTAAGTGAAAATTGTTTAGCTTCGTCAATATATACATTAACTATTTTTCCAATCATTGATTTAGGAGCTTTAAAATTCACTAATTTATTTTTTGAGGTATAACCAGATAAGACCGTATCATCTTTTTTACTTACACCTTCACATAATACTTGAACTGTTTGTCCTTCATATTGTTGCATTGCACGTTCAGAATAATACGCAACTTTTTTATTTAATTGCTGTAATCTATCTTTTTTTACATCCAATGGCACATTATCATTCATCTTAGCTGCAGGGGTGCCATCTCTTTGTGAGTATATATACGTATATGCGTGTTCAAACTCAACTTCGTCGTATAATGTTAAAGTTTCCTCAAACTGTTCATCTGTTTCATTTGGATAACCAACTATAATATCAGTTGTAAGTGCAACATTAGGAATATGTGTCTTAATTCTGTTAACGAGATCTAAATAACTTTCACGTGTATATTTACGTCCCATAATCTTAAGCACTGCATTATTACCAGATTGTACAGGAAGATGGACATGTGGCACAATATTTCCACCATTTGCAATGACTTCAATCATTCTGTCTGTGAAATCCCATGGATGACTCGTCGTAAATCTTACTCTCGGAATATCAATTTTTGAAATGTCTTCTAATAAATCTCCTAAACCATATGCTAAGCCATCAATATCTTTACCATAAGCATTAACATTTTGACCTAATAATGTGATTTCCTTATAGCCTTGGCGCGCTAAATCACGGACTTCATCTATGATATCTTCTGGTCGTCTGCTTCGCTCTTTACCTCTAGTAAAAGGCACTATACAGTATGTACAGAATTTGTCACAACCGTACATAATATTAACCCACGCTTTGATATTACCTTCTCTTACTTTAGGAAGATTTTCAATGACGTCTCCTTCTTTAGACCATACTTCAACAACCATTGCTTTTGAAAGATAAGCTTCTTCCAAAATTTCAGGTAAACGATGAATATTATGTGTTCCAAATATCATATCAACATTTTGATAAGATTTTAATATTTTATTGACCACAGACTCTTCCTGTGACATACAACCACATACACCGATGACCGTTTCAGGTTTTTCTTTTTTCAAATGTTTTAAATTACCTATTTCACTAAATACTTTATTCTCAGCGTTTTCTCGAATCGCACATGTATTAATTAATATAACATCTGCATGATTAATATCTTCCGTTGGTGTATAACCCAATGCTCCAAGTATGCCTGCCATGACTTCTGTATCATGCGCATTCATTTGACAACCATATGTTTTAATCAAAAATGTTTTGCCTTGTCCCATGTTTCGGTACTTTTCATCTATTTGAAAATCGTCATTATAATTAACTTCCTCTTTACCACGTTTTCGTGCTTCTTTTAAACTCGGGGGCTGATACACGTGTTCAAAATACTTGCTATAATCTTTAGTCTTTTTATCACGTTCTGCTAAGATATCAATAGAAGTACTTTTTCTTTGTTCTTCATTCACTCTACAAAATCCTTTCTATATCATAAAAACTAAGAACAAGTAATTCAAAAGATTTCGCATCATTTTGTTTAACAACATCGTAGTTCTAAGTTCTATAACTTTATCCATAATCATTATTACATTATATTAAATTTGAACACAAAGTGCAAAAAGACTTGTAAATAATTAAAGTCAACTTTTTTTGCAGTTAACCTTTATAAACAACTTTCATCATTCAATAAATGTGGCCGCGCTCAAAAATATAATCAAAAGTAGCCATGTCAGTATGAAATCAATGACTTTCAGCAATTAAAGTTTATAGATTAAGCAATACGAAGAAAATAAATTGAGAAGCTCTAGCTTGGGCTTACAAGTGCCTTTTCACTTGCATAAGAACCACTATCTCAATAAACTGAGAAGCTCTGGCTTGGGTTTACAAGTGCCTTTTCACTTGCATAAGAACCACTATCTCAATAAATTGAGAAGTATCAGCTTTGGTTTACAAGTGCCTTTGCACTTGCATAAGAACCACTATCTCAATAAATTGAGAAGTGGTTCTAAAAAAAAGTTTATTTATAAAATAAATCTGGCGCATACATAAATCTATATTTGAACTTTTTAAAGTTCATCATACTTCCCAGTCAGTGTCTCAATCGTTATCCCCTCAGGTACATGATAAAATTTAACCTGACTTATAATACTAGGAATTTCTAGTTCAACCATGCGATCATTTAATTTTTGAATTAATATTAAACATTCATTCATTTCACCTTGTACTGTTGTTTCTAATGGACCTACTCGGTACGTTAAACCTGCGTCATCTATTACTTTAATCGCTTCATCAACATATGGAATTACGTCTTCTCCGTTAGCAGTTTTAGGAATAATCTGAATACTCATTAATGTATCATTCATACTACGTCAACCCCTTAATTACTTTATTTACTTTATATTTTAGCAAATTAAACATAATACGCACAGTTATTCGCGTGTTACTTTATTCAAAAACAAAATGAAAACTAATGTACAACAATGCAATTATCATTTCATCATGTGTACTCATGATGTACAGCTTTATAATCATCCAATATCTAAATTACTCGTACAAAAAAACTAAAGAACCTCAATTATTTATATGAGATCCTTTAGCTTTTTTTTCAAACTGCCTATGAGCGCTTGCTCCGCTTCAATCATTAACTTATTAATTGGACAACTATCACCATGATTAAAACTATCTTCAAACAAGCTTTGTTTACCATCAATTGTTGTAATCACTTCATAGATTGTTACATCTTGCCAATTTAAACTTAATTGGTATCCACCTTTAGCACCGCTACTCGCTGAAATAACACCAACTTTAACTAATCTTGTTAAAATTTTTGACAAGTAAGTTGTAGAAATACCTAATGCTTTAGCAAGATCTTGTACCGGAATTCGTTGAACATCACCATTATTTTTGATCATAAATAATAACGCGTGTAACGCATAATTGGTCGCTTTAGAATATTTCATTTATCATCATCTTCCTACTATAGACATCTTGAATCTATAATAGCTTAAGTGTCCATTATTTACAAGCGTTACTGCACCTTTTGTATCGCTTGAACGATTGCAATTGTAAAGTTATCCATAAACTGACTCCAATTACTTTGGTCTTCTCGGCTATGTTTATTATATTTTTGATTTTTAAAGCACAATTTTCTTAATCCCGAAGTTAATTCTAGCTGTACACCTTCACCTGTGCACACGATGATAATATTATCATCGTGTGCACCAGACATATGTTTAGGCGCTTGATCTACTTTAATATCTAATTGCTCAAATTGTTCTTTTAATGCACGAATCAAACTTTCATCTTTGCCGCCCATATATACAATGCTATCATCACCCACGCAGCCATGAATTGCTACTGCTTGCGTCTTATTTTTGACCATTTCCATCATATCCGGTTGGTCTTAATGACGAGAAGTTACGTGTAACGCTTCATTTCCTTTTGATTTTGTTCCTTTAAAAGTAAAATAATCAAAATCACCCTTTTGTGCTGTTAAATCAGCAATTTCCGTTGTACCAGGTTCAATCGCTCCACCATGAATCGCCTAAATAATAACTTGGCTATCTAAGTCGCGACGAACCACTGACCAATCACTATTTTCAGTCGTATATTCAGCCAATTCAGTCATTGATTTATATTTATCTGCCATAAATAAACTCCCTTCATAGTTTCTATTCAACCTATTCCCTAACTTAAGCACTATTATCTTAAGATTTTGTAAAGTCGTACTTAATCATTTAATATTTTTAAAGCATTGGCAATTGCAGTGGAAAATGAAAACATTAACTGCGACCAATTCTCTCGATTCTCTCTATCATGTAAATTATATTTATTATTTTTAAAACATTGTTTCCTTAATGCCACAGTTAGTTCTAATTGTACACCTGCGTCACGTTTACCCTTATTTACAAAATTCTCTGTTTGCATTCCAGCTATATGTGCTGGAGCCGGTTTGACCTTTATACCTATTTTTTGTAATTGTTGTGTGATTTCATAGGATAATTCTAAATCTTTACCTCCAATATAAACTGCTACATCATTACCCATACAACCATGTAACGATACTACAACTTCATGTGTCGGTACTAATTCATTAAGTATGGGCTCATCAAAATGCTTTGATGTAACATGAAGTTCATGATTTTTATTTTTCCTGATTCCTTTAAATGTATAAAAACTATAACCACCAATTTCACTAATTAATTGTGCAATTTCTGATGTGCCACGTTCAATCGCACCACCATGAACAGCTGTTATTAAACTTTTTGCAACTCGCTCGTTATATAAAATTTGCCAATCTTTATGTTCTTCAGTGTGATCAATCAGTTCTGACATTGACATAAATTGATCTATCATAATGAATGTCCTCTCTATCGTGTAATGAAAATATGTACTACAAATCATGCTTAATCAAACATATAAAAAAACTGTCACATGCTCAATACGACAATCAATGCGTGCATGATTATTTCGTTAATAATGTGACAGTTCATTAGCTTATTTAGTTAAAAATATTTTATACAAATTGTTTCGTTAATGCCTCAAATTGTTCTTCATCAATATGAATGTCTTGTTTAGCTAAAGGTGTACCGTTCATTTCTTCAATTTGTGATTCATATGAAGGTGTTTCAGTATCTTGATAAACAATACCTTTTATTAATGAATTATATTCTAACACTTTTTGAGTGGCTTTTTGCTTATCTTTAATATCAAAATCTTCAATATCATCGATATTTGTTAAATTTTCTTTAAACCAATCATACGTATTCACTTTGTTATATGTTACACATGGAGAAAATACATTCACAAATGAGAAGCCATCATGATTAATTGCGTCCTCAATCATTTTTGTTAGTCCTTTAATGTCACTTGAAAAACCTTGCGCTACAAAGGTTGCACCTGATGAAAGTGCTAACTCTAAAGGTGCTACATTTTGTTCAATATTTCCTTTTGGTGTAGATTTAGTAATAAATCCTTGAGCTGAAGAAGGTGACGTTTGACCTTTAGTTAAGCCATAAATTTGATTATCCATAACAATGTAAGTCATATTCATATTTCTACGTAATGCATGAATCGTATGACCCATACCAATGGCATAACCATCTCCATCACCACCAGAAGCAATAACCGTTAAATCTTTATTAGCCATTTTTACACCTTGTGCCAATGGTAATGAACGGCCATGTATACCATGAACGCCATATGAATTTACGTATCCTGATAAACGTCCAGAACAACCAATCCCCGTAATAATCGCTACTTCTTCCGGTTCTAAACCAACATTGGCTGCTGCCTTTTGAATGGCTGCTTGTACTGAAAAATCTCCGCAACCAGGACACCAGTTAGGTTTTACATTATTTCTAAAATCTTTAAATGTCGCCATTTATACCAACTCCTTTATTTCTTTAGCTATCTCAAGTCCATTAGCTTCAATTTCATGTGGTAAAAATGGTGTGCCATCGTATTTCGTTTGATTTACTAATTTATCACCTAAATTTACGTTCATTTTTAATATATTGGCAAGTTGACCTTGATAATTATGTTCAACTACAACGACTTTTGAAGCTTTGTCGACTTCTTTTTGAATCGTTTCACTAGGGAATGGATGCAATTGTCTAATTTGTATGTGGTTAACCTTAATATTTTGTGATTCTAATCTTGATTTACCCTCTTGAATTGCACCTTTAGTTGAAATAAATCCTAAATATAGTATGTCTGCTGTTTCATGTTGTACATCAGCTTCTACTGGATTTTGTATTAATAGGTTTTCTGTTTTACGCATACGTTTATCCATTTGCTGTTGTCTATTATCTGCAGCTTCACTCGTTTTTCCTTCTTCATTATGTTCAACACCTGTAACATGATGAATGCCGCCTTTTACCCCAGGAATAGGTCTTGGGGAAACACCACTTTCTGTTAATGCATAACGTTTAAAGTAAGTTTTGTCATTTTCTTCACGTTCTATATCGGATTGGATCATGTCACCACGATTGATTTCTATTTTATTATAGTCTAATTGTTCAACCGTTTGTTTACCTAATGAAAGTTGTAAATCACTTAATACTATGACTGGACATTGATATTGTTCAGCCAAATTAAAAGCTTCCATAGTTAAATAAAATGCATCTTCTGCATCAGTAGGCGCGACTACAATTTTAGGAATATCACCATGTGTACCGTAAATCATTTGCATTAAGTCTGATTGCTCTTGTTTCGTTGGCAATCCTGTTGAAGGGCCACCACGCTGTGTATTTATAACTACAAAAGGCGTTTCTGTCATACCTGATAAACCAATCGCTTCCATCATTAGCGATAGTCCTGGTCCCGCACTAGCAGTAAATGCACGTACACCTGCATAGTTTGAACCGATTGCCATGTTTGCTGCAGCAATCTCATCTTCAGTTTGTACAACTGTTCCGCCCACTTTTGGAAGATTTTCAATCATATATTCCATAATTTCTGAAGCTGGTGTTATTGGATAAGCCGCCATAAATCTTGATCCTGCTGATAACGCACCTAAACCAATGGCATCGTTACCAATCATATATAGATGTGGCTTTCCATCCGTTTTATCTAAGATAAAATCAGCATCAACGTTATTTAACTGTTCATTCATTAAACGATAACCTTCATTTAACGCCTCTATATTCAATTCTACAACCTTGTCACCTTTTTTAGTAAACATGTTTGTAATTAATGTTTCAAAATCTGAAATATCGAGGTCCATAACAGCACAAGTGGCACCAATCGCTACCATATTTTTCATCAATGCAGTACCTAATTCTTTAGCAGTTGCAGTAAATGGTAGGTCTATCAATTGAGCACGACAGTTGTCTGGTTTCTCTGGCTTTGCTTTACTATCTGCAATAATTACGCTGTCTTCACGCATTTCATGATGGTTTAATTCGATTGTTTCTTGATCAAATGCAATTAAGATATCTAAATCATCACTAATTGCATGCACTGGTGTCGTGGATACGCGTATTTTATTATTCGTGTGTCCGCCCATGATTCTACTTGAAAAATGACGATATCCATATAAGTAGTATCCTTTACGGTTCATAGCAGTAGCAAAGATTTCCCCAGTAGATTCAATACCTTCGCCTTGTTGACCGCCCACTTTCCATGATACTTGTGATTTCATATCATCTTGCCTCCTAGTGGTTATAATAATTCATTGTTCATCATACCAAAATAAACCACCCTATTACTATGTACAGAGTGGTACTTTTTTAAATTCATACTAATGGACGATATTTTAAAAAGGATGATCGTCATTGATTAATACACGTTCAATGTGTGTTGTTCTTCCTTCTTTATTGATATCTATAATCACGCCCGATAATACACTGCGACCTTCATCTGGCACAACATGTCTTTGTGGCAAACTTGTAATAAAACGCGTAATCACCTCATGTCTATTTATACCTAATATACCATCATAAAAACCTGTCATACCAACATCCGTAATATAACCTGTCCCTCCTGGTAATATACGTTCATCCGAAGTTTGTATATGTGTGTGCGTGCCCACAACAGCACTTGCTCTACCATCAAGATACCAACCCATAGCATTTTTTTCAGATGTCGTTTCAGCGTGAAAATCTACGAATATATAATCCGTTTCTTTTTTTGCTTCGTTTATAAGCTCATCTGCCTTTTTAAAAGGATCATCAATATCTTGCATAAAAGCACGACCTTGCAAGTTGATGATAGCTAGCTTAATTTCATTTATTTGAATAAATCGCATACCTACGCCTGGCGCTTCTTCTGGAAAGTTAGCCGGTCTTACCATACGATTTGCTGAATCTATAAAATCATAAATTTGACGCTGACCATATGTGTGGTTACCCATCGTCATAAAATCTACGCCTTCTCTTAATAAATCTTTGTATATTTTTTCTGTCAGGCCTTTACCATGTGCCGCATTTTCAGCATTCACAATTGTAACTGTAGGACGATATGTCTGCTTCAGTCTTGATAAATATGTTGTAATGGCCTCGCGCCCTACTTTTCCTACAATATCCCCAATAAATAATAATCTCATTTACGTGTTCATCCTCTCTTAGTGTTAGTTTAATTCAATTTATTTACAATGAAAAGGTGCTGATGAAAATTTATTAAATTAGCTAAGTTTTAATTATAAAAATAGTGGTATAGATTATAGTAGTTAAGAGCTAATTCAAAATATAGGAGTTGGAAGTAATACATGTCAATTAATATCGATCCACAACATTTTGCTGACTTAGTTGTTACAGCAAATCCATCAAAAAGTGAAGATGCAGAAGACATAGCTAAAGAAAGTTTGGAGCTATATATCAATGCATACCGTTTAGCTGAAAGGTATGCCAATATCTCTACAAACTGTTATGATACTGCAGAAATAATTAAAGAAGTACAACAGGCAGATTTAGAGCTCACTTAAAATTTAACATGTTAATTACAATGAACTTGAATTATTAAATCCATATACATCATTGAGCGTATCGATAAACTGTATAAAAGTATGACATATACTACATTATCTTAATGAGTTGTTACCAATACTTTTCATTGCAGTTATTTTTAACCTCAATGTGAAACATCCGCGACATAAATAAATTGTCGCGGATGTTCTTTTATTCTAAAATATTAAAAAAAACAAACTAAACGAAATATCGTTTAGTTTGTTTAAATTTCAAAAATTAATCGTTTAATAATTAACTTTTATTTTGCATATTCAATTGCTCTAGTCTCACGAACAACTGTCACTTTTATATGACCTGGATATTGAAGTTCATCTTCAATTTGGCTCTTAATATCTCTTGCTAAGCGATGTGATTTTAAGTCGTCGATAGTATCTGGTGATACAATAACTCGAATTTCTCTACCTGCTTGGATTGCGAATGCTTTCTCAACACCTTCATAACTTTCAGATAGTGTTTCTAATCTTTCCAATCTTCTAATATAATTTTCTAAAGTCTCTTTACGAGCACCCGGTCTCGCAGCTGAAAGTGCATCTGCTGCAGCAACCAAGATAGAAATAATTGAAGTTGGTTCAACATCACCATGATGGGAATGTATTGCATTAATGACTGTTTCATTTTCAGCGTATTTTTTCGCTAATTCTACACCGATTTCAACATGGCTACCTTCTACTTCGTGATCAATAGCTTTACCAACATCATGAAGTAAGCCAGCACGTTTAGCTAATGTAATATCCTCACCTAATTCTGCTGCTAACATACCACTTAAGTGAGCAACTTCGATAGAATGTTTCAATACATTTTGTCCATAGCTAGTACGATACTGTAAACGACCTAAGATCTTAACAAGATCTGGATGCATGTTATGTACATTTATTTCAAATGTAGCTTGTTCCCCTGCATCTCTAATAATGTCGTCTACTTCTTTTCGAGCTTTGTCTACCATATCTTCAATTCGTCCAGGATGGATTCGACCATCCGAAACAAGATTTACTAATGCAGTTCTTGCAATTTCACGTCTAATTGGGTCAAAACCAGAAAGAATTACGGCTTCTGGTGTATCATCTATAATTAAGTCAATACCAGTTAACGTTTCTAACGTTCTGATATTTCTACCTTCTCTACCAATGATTCGACCTTTCATTTCGTCATTCGGTAAATTAACAACAGAAACTGTAGATTCAGAAGTATGCTCTGCAGCTAACCTTTGAACAGTAGTTGCTAATAGTTCTTTTGCATTTTTATCGACTGCTTCTTTTGCTTCTCTCTCTTTTTCCTTAACAAGTATTGCAATATCTTGTGACAATTCATCTTCAACTCTTTGAAGTTGCTCTTGTGCAGCTTCTGCTTGAGTGAGACCAGAGATGCGTTCTAATTCTTGTTCATGCTTATTTATTAATGTTTGAACACTACTCTCTTTTGCATCTACTTGTTGTTGTCGTTCTTCAAGTTTAGACTCTTTTTGCTCTAAAATCTCATCTTTTTTATCTAATAGATCAGATTTTCGCTCTAAGTTTTCTTCTTTTTGTAGAAGTCTTGCTTCCTGCTTTTGAAGATCACCACGTCTTTCACGAAGTTCAATTTCACTTTGCTCTTTTATGATTTGATTTTCTTCTTTAGCTTCTAGGAGCTTTTCCTTCTTAATATTCTCTGCTTCTTTATTACCTTGTTCGATAATATCTTCGGCAGTTTGTCCTGCTTGTAATTGCTTTTGATGCAACAAATTTCGGGCAACAATATACCCTACAACAACTCCGAGAATAATACCTAGCAAAATGAGTAGGAGGCCTAATAAATTCACACAAACACCCCCTTTTTATCTAGGATTTTGCTCTGTATATCAAATTTCAATATGATTAAATATGATTATATGAAGTTCTAAAAGAATCATACAATGTAATTGTACGGTTTACAGCTAAGAAGTGTCAAGGTTTCCATACACATTAATTCAATATTTGAAGCGTTCCTTTTACACAATATTTACTTTACCGATTGCGCTTACTTAACTCACAGCACATTTGAAATGAAAAATATTTTCATATAATATTTTTATATTCTTATTCATATACAAAAAATAAGCTTAGACACGCTTGAATGTCTAAGCTTATTATTATGTTATTAGTAATAAATAACTCAAATTATATTTTATAACGCTCTACTGATAACCAGAACTTTAGTTATTCTTCCTCATCAAAAAGTGTAGCAGGACTTTCAGCTTCTTTTTCTTCAACGTCACCGTCAAAGATACCTAATTTTTCCCGTAATTTTTGATCAATTTCTTCTCGAATAGCAGGGTTTTCTTTGAGGTATAATTTCACATTTTCTTTACCTTGTCCCATACGTTCACCATTGTATGAATACCAAGCCCCTGATTTATTTACAATTTCATGTTCAGCACCTAGGTCAATTAATTCTCCTTCTTTAGAGATACCTTTACCATACATAATATCAACTTCTGCAACTCTAAATGGTGGTGCTACTTTATTCTTAACGACTTTAATTTTTGTTCTATTACCAACAATTTCTTGACCTTGTTTCAATTGTTCCGCACGGCGCACTTCTAAACGAACAGAGCTATAGAATTTCAAAGCACGTCCACCTGGTGTAACTTCAGGATTACCGAACATCACACCAACTTTTTCACGGATTTGGTTGATAAATACTGCTGTTGTATTTGATTTTGAAATTGCACCGGAAAGCTTTCTCAAGGCTTGGGACATAAGACGTGCTTGCAAACCAACGTGCGTATCTCCCATTTCACCTTCAATTTCAGCTTTAGGTGTAAGCGCAGCAACTGAATCGACCACAACGATATCAACAGCGCCACTTCTAACAAATGCTTCGGCAATTTCTAAACCTTGTTCCCCATGATCAGGTTGAGATAAATATAAATTTTGTATATCTACGCCTAAAGCTTCTGCGTAAACAGGATCTAATGCATGCTCAGCATCTATGAACGCTGCAACACCGCCATTTTTTTGTACTTCAGCGATAGCATGTAACGCTACAGTTGTTTTACCAGAACTTTCTGGACCATAAATTTCTACGATTCTTCCTTTAGGGTAACCACCTACACCTAAAGCATTATCTAATGTTACAGAACCACTTGATACACTCGAAACTTTGCGCGCTTTGTTGTCGCCTAATTTCATAACAGCACCTTTACCAAATGATTTCTCCATATTTTTAATTACCGTATCTAAAGCTTTTTGACGATCGTTATCCAATGCTGGACCTCCTAAATGAGATTTATCTCTCGAAAAAATATCTTATATTCACTATACCTTGATTCAGATAATTTCGCAAGTATTTTGCGAATATTTGTTCGCTAATATTTGAATTCAATAATGCTAAAATAGAACACACGTGCTATTTTTCGCGTTTTCTGTATACTGTTCGTATTTATTTAAACCAATTTAGTAATCTAATCAACACATAATTTTGAGTTCTGCTTTTAATTAAATGTCTTCTTTGTGTCATTTTAAATGATTGTACAGCTAATTCATCATTTTCTAAAATACCTAAATATACCGTATCATGTTGATGTATCACTGAAATACCTATTTCCGTGTTAAACATGTCTTTGACAATCTGAGCAGATACTGAAAGTTGAGATGTTATTATATCACGTTCATCTATAAATTGCGTGTGGTGAGATAACATACCTTGAAGTAACTGATTATTATCAAAATTTTTCATCCGATAAAATAATATACCATCTGTCACCCCATCATAAATGGCAAATGTTTTTGTCATATTATTCATAAATGCTTGTTCTATAACAATATCATCAGAACCATAATAATATTTACCGATACGTTCTAAAATTTCTTCTTTAAGCGGCGCTATTAACGTTTCACATACTTGTTGTGTCTCACCACTTGCTGTCAATCTTACATTGACTTCGTGAGACCCAGCTAATGGCGCTATCGTAGGGTTCGTTTGTTGATCGATTAAATCCATTAATTCTGTTTCGACCTTTGATTCTCCTATACCCGCAAAGCGAAGTAATTCTGAAAATATTGTATTTTCACCATTTATAAAATAAGGTAATAACGCCTCTTTAGCCATCGATTTCATTTCTTTTGGTGGACCTGGTAACAAAGCAATTTGCTTTCCATGTTGTTGGACAAGCATTCCTGGGGCCATACCGACCTTATTATCCAAGACATGCGCACCTTCAATGACTAACGCTTGTTGACGGTTATTTGGCGTCATTTCGACGTTTTGTTCATTAAAATATTGTTCGATGTAGTCGAGTGCATTTTGATCGATAACTAAATCTCGATCTAATACTTTCGCAACTGTATGCTTAGTTAAATCATCTTTTGTAGGGCCCAAGCCTCCAGTTAATATAACGGTATCATAATTTTCTAATGCTTTATTAATTACTCTCTCTAATCTTTGTGGGTTATCACCAATCACTGTATGTTCAACCACATTATGGCCAGCACTATTAAATAATTTTGATAAGTATTGACCATTAGTATTAGCGATTTGTCCTAATAATAATTCTGATCCTACCGCAATAATAGATATATTCAAAACGTTTCCTCCTGAGACATTTACATTTTTGTAAATAATTTATTCCTTATAGCTTCTAATTAACAATATATTTCTACTTCCCTATATTATAAAATGAAAAACCATAAATAACGAAAGATTCGTTCATGTAAAAGCGCTTCTATACGACTTGTTTATAAAAATTAAAAAAATCGAAGCATGTCCAAATTATCTACATGCCCCGATTTATAGCGTTATGATGTTAATGTGTTTATGATTTTGCCTTAAACACATCTCTACCTTTATAAAAATATTCAATTCCTGATAGGATAGTGAAAAATACACCGATATATAGTAATACCTGTCCTAATTCAAAACCAATCCAGCTAGACAATGGATCGCCTAAAAGAATCCAAACAAGGGCAACCATAGTAACAGCAGTTTTTATTTTACCTAACTGACCTGCAGCACTAACAAAACCTTGTTCTATTTGTAATAAGCGTAATCCCGTAACAGCAAATTCTCGAGCAATAATAATAATTGCAACTACAGAATTGGTTAAATCTACTTGTACGAGCGCAATCAAAGCACTTGATACTAGTAATTTATCTGCTAATGGATCTAAAAATTTACCCATGTTTGTTACAAGTTCCCATTTACGCGCTAAGTAACCATCTACAAAGTCACTTAATGATGCGACGATAAAAATAATGCCACTAATTAATAATTCTATTCTAATTTCATTACCACCGATAAATGAAATTTTACCAAATCCAAAATTCGCTAGAGCAAACAATAGGAAGATTGGAATGAGTATAACTCTAAATACAGTTATCCAATTCGGTATATTCATACAAAGTCCTCTTTTCTATTTATAACTTATGACGTACTTGGACTTACAGATTAAAAAATTAATACTGAAAAAATCCATAAAAGTGCTGTAATAATAACAAATATACTTATTACAACGGCCACTTGCAATGGTTCTTTATTTTTAGTTCGATAAGTCGGTTTATCTTCTTTTGAAAAAGCAGTTATTGCATTTTGAAGCGATTCATCATTACTAGGAATTTCTTCTCTATGCGCCTCAATTAACTGTACTGAGTCGATATTCACTGCTTTTGCATATTTCCTAATAAAACCTTCTGCATAATTTACATTTTTCAACGATTCAAAATCATTATTCTCAATCAGTGTAAGTGTTTCTCTTTTTATTTGGGTACGCGTTTCAAGTTCGTTTAGTGTCATACCTAAACGTTCTCGACGTCCTTTTAAAGTTTGACCAACTAAATTCAAAATGTTAGTCCTCCTCAATAACTATTCATATTTTATTCAAAAAATCCAAATCCGCCACCAAACGTATCATCACCAAAATCTAAGTTATTTTTACTTTTAACTGTTTTCTTTTTCATTTCTTCATATTGAATTTCTTGATTTTTATTTTCTCGTAATTCGATGATATAGTCAAAATCACTCATTTCATAATCACTCGTTTCAACGAACAAGTCAGGATGTTCGACTACTTTTATTGCTGGTAAACTCATAACTTCTTTAACTAATTCTTGATGTTTTTGACTAGACTCTCTCGCTGTGACTGCACCGTCGATAATATAAACATGATCAGAATCATATTCTCCTTTAATTAAAGAGCTACGAACAGTCTGTTTAATTAACGTTGAACTGATAAATAACCATCTCTTGTGCGCACACACACTACCTGCAACGATTGATTCAGTTTTACCTACTCTCGGCATACCTCTAATACCAATTAATTTATGGCCTTTCTCTTTAAATAATTCTGCCATAAAATCAACAAGTAAACCTAAATCATCTCTTTCAAAACGAAACGTTTTTTTATCATCTGCATCTTGTTCTATGTATCTTCCATGTCTCACAGCTAAACGATCACGTAACTCTGGTTTACGCAATTTTGTTATAGATATATCATCTATTTCTGTTACGATATTTTCAAATCTATGCACTTTATCTAGACTATCTGACTTTATTAATAGCCCTCTACGACCTTCATCAATACCATTGATAGTCACAATACTAATTCCCATCAAACCTAATAAACTAGAAACATCTCCTAAAAGGCCAGCTCGGTTCATTGTTATCTCATATTCTAAATACCATTCTTTTTTAGTTGCTACTGTCATGAAATAAACACCCCTTTGTTTATAAACCATATGTTGTCTTTTATGATAAACAGCAAATGATACACTTTAAATAAACATTATTTTATAAATTATATCATTGACGTTTTGTTTTATTGGCTGAGCATAAATATAAGAATCATCCTATTAGATCATATGAACAACTAACGACTAGAATGAACTACAAACGTGCTACTTCACTTTAGCTATAATAATCCTTTCATCAGTCATCTAAGTTAAATAGTAATACAAAACTTTTTAGAAAATTACTTCCTCATACTTACTGACATTATATCATTGAATGTTTCAAAGTTGTTTTATTTTCTATAGTTTACTTAAATTATTTACAAGTACCAAGCGCCATTCACTTTTTGAATTGTTCCGGTGATACTTTTCGCAAAAGGATGACATAGATAACTACATGTGTGAGCAATTTCAGTCGGATCTATCAATCTTTGTTGTGGCAAGTCTTCAGTAATTGCTGCCAATTCCGCTTCACTCCAAACTCTAGCCATATTACCACTTACCAAACCGGGTGCAATAGCGTTCACCGTTACTGAAGTCATTGCAAGTTCTTGACTCAATGCTTTTACAAAAGCAATTTGGGCACCTTTCATTGCAGAATAAACTGATTCCATACTTGCACCTGTTTCACCCCAAATAGATGAAATAACAACAATCCTACCACTCTGACTTTGTCTTAGTTGATCAACAAAATACCTACAAACACGTATGAATTGTTTTACGTGAATTTGATAAGCTAAATCAATCATTTCGTCAGTCATATCTTGTATTTGTCCATATAATGCAGTGCCACTCGCATAAATAAGGCAATCCAAATTAGTAATAAAATCAAAGTAATCCGCAAAATCGATGTCCTGCATTAAATCTATTTGTATGAATTGTACAGGCTGACTTTTATATTGCGACTGCAGTGTATCAACATTAGCCTGATTATACTGAATGATAACTTCATAACCGTCATACAATAGACGATCAACGATAGCTGTACCTATACTACCAGAACCACCCATCACTAATGCCTTCATTTTTATTTCATCTCCAAACGACTATCAACAACTTGCTCTAGGTTCAAGCACATTTTTGAAGTTTCGTTTACACTCTCTAAAGTGATGCTTTCAACAATTTCCAATAAATCGAATAAACTTACGCCTTCAAAATATAATTTCGTATATTGGTTCGCTATGTATTCCGGAGAATTTAACCCTGAAATAAATTCACCTATGAATTGTTTTTTTAGTAAACTAAATGCTTCTTCATCATTCAGTTGTCCTTGGTTGTTTTCAATTTCTGTTAAAAGTAACGCTTTTAATTTATCAGGATACTGTGTTGCGCTCGTAATTACTGAGAAACTATATGTCGGTTCTAATACAAATTGATATCCAAATGTCTCATCAATTAGATCTTCGTTAAGTAAAGATTGATAAAAATCTGTTTCTTCACCAAATAACATTTCATAGAAAAGTGTCATCTCTAAATCTCTCTTTACAAAAGATGCGTCGGGTTCATCAACTAACGGATTGTTTTTAAAGCCTAACATCAATCGAGGTGATTGCAATTTCATAGTTTCAGTCACTTTGGATTCATTTACAGTTGCTTTTTCTATCAATGGATCTCTAACTATTTGCGGTTGTGCTTCTTTATCGCGTTGATTTTCATGCGTTGCCACGACATCATAAATATTTGCTACATCTACATCGCCGACAACAAAGAGTACCATATTCGATGGATGATAAAATGTCTCATAACATAAATAAAGATCATCTTTAGTAATCTCATAAATACTCTCTACACTGCCTGCAATATCCACACGAATAGGATGTGTATCATACATAGCTTTCAATGTATTAAACATTAATTTGTAACCAGGCTGTTCTTGGTACATTTTAATTTCTTCAGCTATGATGCCTTTTTCTTTATCTACTGTTTCTTTAGTGAAATAAGGTGACTCAACCATTGTTAATAAGCGTTTAATATTACGCTCCACATGATCTGTTGCACTAAATAGATAACTTGTACGATCAAAACTAGTGAATGCATTGACTTGTGCATTATCTTCAGCAAATGCCGTAAATAAATCTTCACTATCATCATCGTTTTCAAACAATTTATGTTCTAAGAAATGCGCTACACCATCTGGAACAGTGACAAAAGTATCACTACCATGTGGCTTAAATTTATTATCTAACGAGCCGAACTTTGTAGTATACGTCACAAATGTTTTTTGGAACCCTTTTTTGGGGATGATAAATAATTTCAATCCATTATTTAATTCTGCTTCAAATACACGTTCATCTATTTGTTCATAATAATTTTCTCGCATTAGTCATTACCTCCTTTTGTCAGAATATAAATGGTATCAAGCACAACCGCTTGCGCTAATTGTTGCACATCTGATTTTGTAACACTTTGGATACCTTCAAAATAACTTTCTTCTGACATGGGCTCATCTAATAAGATATTGTTGTTTAAAATTTCTATCATACTTTTTGGTCTGTCATGTGATTCTTGTCTCTGCGAAAGAATTACTTTTTTAGCTAATGCTAGCTTATCTTCTTCAAATTGACCGTTTTGGAACTTTTCAAATTCTTTGATAATTGTATCTTTTGCAACTTCATATTTATCTATGGATACACCACTCAATACAAACATGAAGCCATTTTTTGCATCAATTTGTGAATGAATTGAATATGCCAAACTTTGTTTTTCACGGACTTCATTAAATAATACAGATGAAGGGTCACCACCGAACATTACATTAAATACAACCATTGTAAAATACGCTGCGTCGCCATATTTTGCAGGCATTCTAAAGCCCATATTCAACTTAGCTTGATCTACATCGTCCACTTCAACAATTTCTTGTGGTAATGTATGTGCTTGTTTCATAGGTGCGTCTTGCGTTAATTCAAAGTGGAAAGGTTTGATATCGAAATAAGTTTTCAATTGCGTTTTAACTTGTGCTTCATCTACGTTACCAACGACGTAAACTGCACAGTAATCATTTTGTAGCATAGATTGATATGTATCGTATAAAGTTTCTGGCGTTACACTTTTTATGCATTCTATTTGACCTGTAGCCAAATGTCTATAAGGATGTTCTCCAAACATATGTTTTAATAAATTTAAAAATGAAATCTGCGATTTGTTATCAACCATCGCTTCTAGTTTTTTACCTAATAAAGATTTTTCTTGTGACACAAAAACCTCATCAAATTGTTGATCAGTCACTAACGGGTTCCAAATAATTTCTTTTAACAATGCCACACCTTTTTCAAATAATGGTGTTTGGTCTTTCAAATAACGTTCATTAATTAACTCTAATGAAATGCTTATAACATGCTTATCTTTAAATTTTGAAACAAAACTATTCACATAGGCGCCATATAAATGTGATAAATGTCTATTGAATGCTTTATCTGTAGGCCATTGTTTGGTTGCTCGAACTAATACTTTGCTTAGAATCGAACGCGCAGTCATGGTGTCACTTTCTAAGGGAGCCATAAATTTCAACGTTATTGTGGTCGTTTTAAATTTTGTAGTTGGCATTACTTTAATATGTATGTCATTCTGAGTATTTTTGTTCTTCAAATTGTCATGCCTCACTTTCATAAATTTCTTATTATAAACTATTTTTAACCGTTTTAAATTTTACTAAACTACTTTTGAAATAATTAAAAGAATAAAGTATTGGTTGGTCATCTTTATCATAATGGACTAATTTCAATAACATAAGCCCTTCATGTGGTGATGCACCTAAGATGTCTGAAATGTGCGGCTCATAACTGATGGCCTCCATTTCAGTATCAGCATATGCCACTTTTTTTCCCGTATGTGCTTCGATAGCACCTAGTAGCGATTCATCGCTATTTTGATATTGTGCGCATGTTAAGTCACTCGCAGGCACTTTATCTAAACAATATACTACGGGTTTCTTATTTGCCGTTCTGACACGTTCTATAATTGTAACGTTTGCCTTATCTGCAATATTTAATCGTTTTGAATCTAATGAGGTCGCTGGTTTTTCATCAAAACTAATATATTCTGTCCCAGCACTATAACCCTGATCTTCAATCATTCTACTTATACTTACAACTTCTCCTAAAGGATAATAGAATGGGTGCAGTGATTTAACACGTGCACCTTCTTCTAAATTATTTGATAAAACTTGTTCAGTGATTAATTCATCTACTGCATCATAGACATCATCTGTCTTTACATTTAATGTTCTAGCTATTGCTAAATTACTTGGTAATGGTTCACCATGTTGTAATTTGCCATCTTTGATTTGTTGTATCATCCACTCTTTAACTTTATAAACAGAAGTCAGTTCCATTTTTACACCTCATCACTATCTAAATCCACTAATATTTGTCTAGGTTTACTTCCTTTTTGTGGTCCAATAACTTGATTTCGTTCTAAATCGTCCATTAATCTGGAAGCGCGATTATAACCAATTCTAAATTGTCTTTGTAATAAAGAAGTACTCGCTTTTTGTTGTTCAATGACAAATAAATATGCTTCATCATAAAGCGTATCTTCACTCTTCATTTCTGATTTTTCTACTGGTGTGTCTGGTTCCATTTCTTTAACATAATTCGCTTTTTGCTGTTCTACTACATAATTAACAATGTCTTGCACTTCTTGATCGCTTAAAAATGCACCCTGCACACGCGTTCTTGTAGAACCACCATTTGCAACATATAGCATGTCACCTTTTCCTAATAGCTTGTCTGCGCCACCGCTATCAATAATCGTTCTAGAATCCGTTTGTGAACTAACAGCAAAAGCAATTCTACTTGGAATGTTATTTTTGATTAAACCAGTAATCACATCCACAGAAGGACGTTGTGTTGCAATGATTAAATGAATGCCTGCTGCACGAGCCATTTGAGTAATTCTTTGAATTGCATTTTCTACTTCTTTACCAGCAACCATCATTAAATCAGCTAATTCATCCACAATAACCACGATATAAGGTAGTTCAGCTTGTTTTTCATCTAGCTCAAGATTTTGTCTTCTAATCGCTTCGTTGTAACCTTCTATATTTCTTGTAGATGAATGTTGGAATAAATCATAACGACGCTCCATTTCGGCCACAACTTTTTCTAAAGCTTGAGATGCCTTATGAGGATTTGTAACTACCGGTATCAATAAATGGGGAATCCCATTATATACATTCAATTCTACCATTTTCGGATCAATTAACATAAGTTTTACTTCATGCGGCTTTGCATTAAGTAAAATACTAGTGATAATACCATTGATACATACGGATTTACCACTACCTGTAGATCCAGCAACAAGTAAATGAGGCATTTTATTTAATTCAACTGTTATAGGATCACCTGAGATATCTCTTCCTAATCCTACTTCTAATTTATTTTTTGCAGGGAACTTCTCATCTAATACTTCTTTAAGTGATACAAGTGAAATTTTGTCATTTGGTACTTCAATACCCACTGCAGAACGTCCTGGAATAGGTGCTTCAATACGAATATCCTTAGCTGCAAGTGCAAGTGCGATATCATTGTGCAAGTTTACAATTTTACTTACTTTAACACCTTGTGCAGGTTGAATTTCATATTGTGTTACCGCAGGACCGATTTTTATTTGTGTCACTCTAGCATCTACACCAAAATTTTTAAGTGTTGTTTCTAGCAGTTGCCCCTTTTTCTGAACTTCTGCTTTTGAAGTTGCTTTTTGTTTCGCTGGTTGCTTAAGTAATGAGAGTGGTGGAATCGTGTATGCCTCGTTTTCCACTTCTCCAGCTTCTGAAATCGAGTTAACCGCATCGCTTTGACTATCTTCAGTTTCTTCAGTAGCATCCATAGATTGATCTAATGAAGCCAAATCCGCATCATTTGTATCATGCTCTGTATGTTGAACATTATCCGCTTCATGATCGTACATGCGTTTAGTACGTTGTTTTTTAGTATTTGGACTTTGATTTGTAGATTCTTCATCATTTTCACTATGTCCGTATATAGGGATAGATAATTGTTGGTTACTTGTTTCGTTTGGTACTTCTTCTAGCTCGCTAACATCTTTAATGTCTTGTTGCTCACTCGCTTCTAGTTGTTGTTTCTCACGCTCAGCTTTCTTCTCAGCTTTTACGCGTGCATTCGCTTCTTTTTTGATTTTATTTTGTTTGCGCTTTTCTTTATAATTTTCTGAAGCATCCTGACTTTTAACTTTTAACTTTTCAAATAATATTTTAGATACATCTCGGTGCTTTTGTTTTAAAAGTAAAATAATACTTGAAGCTATAAGTAAAATTGTGACAATAATAATACCTACAATTGAAATAAGCGGTATAGATATCGATAATAAATAATGACCTAAGAGTCCTCCGCCAAAATTCGGAAAATTCGTATGTTTATATGAACTATATACAAATGACAATACTGGTTCCCGTTGCGCTTGTACCTTGTTTGTAAAATAAAAAACAATATGTGTAACTAGCAATAAAGCTAATTGTAATACGAAGGCACCCACTGTACGTCTCGTTTTAGGTAATGCTTTATAATATGTAATGAATATAGTTCCAATCAAAATAAGTATATAAGTTAAAAATCTACTGTTACCAAATAAATAATTAAAGAAACTATCAATCATTGTTCCCACTATACCAAGTTGAAAAGCACCTAAGACGATGATGACAAAAATTGCAATTGCCAATATATATCTTAAGGGATGATCACCTTGTTGTTTCTTCTTATTCGATGTCTTTCTTCTTGTATTTGCAGGTTTTCGCTTAGCTGTTGATCTTTTTTTCGTTTGTGCCAAATTTAACACCTTCTTTTCGACTCAGTTTTCAAATATGCGTCATCATATGTTCAATTCCTACATATGTGATATAACATTTTCGTTTAAAATATATGCAAGTTTCTCATAGTTATTAATATTTATGTATAAATAAAGTTTCGCATTCTTACATAATAACATAAAAGAGGTAAGACATTTTTTCGCTCTTAGTGCATTTAAAGGTTGGATTTATGGCAAAATTGCTTAACATGTCACCTTAATCTACTTTTAAATATATTTACCTAAGCGTATGTCTTAACCTCTTTGTTTAGTATTGAAATTATTAAATTTCAGAAATAACTGGAATAATCATCGGACGACGTTTCGTATTTTCAAATAATAATTTACTAATTTGATCACGCATACTCTGTTTAATTTCAGACCATTCAATGCGTTTCTCTTGTAAACCTAATTCGACAATTTCACGGACTTTTTCTTCAGCTTCATTTAAAAGTGCTTCACTTTCTCTTACATAAACGAAACCTCTTGATTGAATTTCTGGACCTGCCGCTATTCTTCTATTTTTTGGATCAAGCGTAACCACAGCAATAAATATACCGTCTTCCGCTAATAAATGACGATCCCTTAATACGATATTACCGACATCTCCTACACCGATACCATCAATAAGTACATTTCCAGAATTTACTTTTTCATTTAAAATCATTTCTTCACCATCGTAGTTAACAACATCGCCTTTTTCTACAAGGAAGATTTTTTCAGGTTGTACACCTGCTTCATTAGCTAATTTAGCATGAGAAATTTGCATTTTAAATTCACCATTTACTGGTATAAAGTATTCTGGTTTCATTATGTTAATCATCATCTTCAACTCTTCCATGCAACCATGACTAGAAGCATGAATTTTTTTACTATTTGGTATAATTTCAGCACCTGCACGTACTAATTCATTTAAAGTATTACCTACTATCACTTCCATATTGGCAGAAGCTGTAATAGTTAAAAAGACAGAGTCCCCTGGTTCGATATTCATTATCTTATGCTTTTTCTGAGCCATTTGACTAAGCGCTTCAACAGGTTCACCTTGCATACCAGTGGCTATGATAATCACTTCATTCTTAGGATAATTTTCAACTTCATTGATTGGAATTAATAAATCTTTTGAAATATCAAAATATCCCATTTTTCTAGCAATGTTAAATGAGCTTTCAAGTGAACGTCCTAAGAATGACACTTTTCTATTTAATCTTTGCGCAAGATTTAATACTTGTTGAATTCTTATAAAATTAGAAGCATAACAAGATACAATTAATCTGCCCTTCACTTTTGTAAATGCATCGTACATATGTGATTCGATCACATTTTCTGGTGTATTATAACTTGGCTTTTCAGCTTCAGTCGAATCACTAATTAAAGCAAACACCCCCGCTTCGCCTATCTCAGTCATTTTCTTCAAATCTGGTGCATAATGTCCATGTAAACTTTGGTCGAATTTAAATTCACCCGTATAAACAATTGCGCCATAAGAAGTATGGATACAAATACCTAAACTATCTGGAATACTGTGCGTCGTATTAAAGAAAGTGACATTTACCCCTTTAAAACGCATCACTGATTCATTATTCACTGTGTAGTATCTAACTTTTTTATTAACATTGCGTGCTTTCATATTCTCTTTAATTAAAGCAATCGTCAATTTCGAACCGTATACCGGAGCATCAACTTGTTCTAACACATACGTTACAGCACCAATAGCATGTTCGTGTCCATGCGTTAGAAAGATCCCTTTTAATTTTTCTTTATTTTCTATTACGTATTGAATATCTGGAATAACAATATCTACGCCCAGCATTTCGTCTTCTGGGAACATTAAACCAGCATCAAGCATAAACATTTCATCGTCCACTTCGACGATATACATATTTTTCGCAATTTCTCCAACTCCGCCGAGTGGAATGATACGAATGTTTTTATTTTTTTTCTTTATTAAACTCAAAATGTTACCTCCTATTTAATTTCCCCGTCCATATATAAACTCATAATTTATTATAAGTTAAAATGCGCTTTATGTACACTATTAAAGTAATTACAACAAATAGTTTATATCTATTTTAATTCTATAATTACTCAATTTATATTGACTTAATATACAATGCGACTTGAAAATTTTCCACAAACTGAAATTCCGTTTATATACTATTTATAATTACAAACTTCCTTATTAGCATTTTTATATATATAAAAAAAGAAACTAGCAAATACTGCAATGTGATACTTCCTACAATAGAATCGATGACATGCTATTGTAGGAAGTTACATTCAGTTAACTAGTCTCTCGTTATAGTTACAATACCAATTTTATGATAAAACTCTAATTTATAGTAATGCTTTATGTGATGCATTGACACGACCTTGTTTGTCAATTTCAGTTACTTTGATTTTGAAAATATCGCCGACTTTTAAAACATCTTCGACTTTATCAATACGTTCATTCGCAATTTGCGAAATGTGAACAAGTGCATCTTTACCTGGGAATAATTCAACAAACGCACCATATTTCTCAATACGTTTGACTTTACCTTCATAAACTTGTCCAACTTCTGCTTCACGTGTAATATCTTCAATGATTGAACGTGCACGTGCTATGGCATCTTTATCAACTGCACCAATAAAGATCGTACCATCTTGTTCGATATCAAGTTTCACGCCAGTTTCATCAATGATTTCATTAATTTTTTTACCACCAGGTCCAATGACATCTCTAATTTTCTCTGGTTTAATTGTCATCGTAACTACTTTAGGTGCAAAAGCACTTAATTCGCTACGAGACGTATCGATAGTTTGTAGCATGTGATCTAATATAGCTAGACGACCTTCACGTGCTTGATCTAACGCTTCTTTAATAATTTCTTTTGTTAAACCATCAATTTTAATATCCATTTGAATTGCAGTGATACCTTCAGCTGTACCTGCAACTTTAAAGTCCATATCGCCGAGTGCATCTTCCATACCTTGAATGTCTGTTAAGATTGTATAACTATCATCACGTGTCACTAAGCCCATAGCAATACCTGCAACAGGTGCTTTAATCGGCACACCAGCATCCATTAATGCTAATGTAGACCCACAAATTGATGCCTGTGAAGACGAACCATTGGATTCTAATACTTCACTTACAATTCTTACAGTATATGGGAAGTCTTTCAAATCCGGTATAATATGGCTCAATGCACGTTCACCTAATGCACCATGACCAATTTCACGACGACCTGGGGAACGAACAGGACCCGTTTCACCTACTGAGTAGTTTGGGAAGTTATAATGATGCATGAAACGTTTCTGTTCTTCTTCCCCTAAACCGTCTAGGATTTGATATTCACTCATTGAACCTAAAGTTAGGACAGATAGTGCTTGTGTTTGACCACGTGTAAACAAACCAGAACCATGCGCTCTAGGTAAGACACCTACTTCTGATTCTAATGGACGAATTTCATCTGTTTTACGGCCATCAGGTCTGATTTTTTCTTCAGCAATTAAACGTCTAACTTCCTCTTTGACTAAGTCATTTAATATACTATTCACTTCTTTAATTAACACTTCGTTATCTGCGTCTTCTTCATCAATAAATTCAGCTGCTACTTTTTCTTTGAGCGCATCTAAATTGATATCACGTTGTTGTTTATCAAATGTTAAAACAGCATCTTTTAAACCGTTCTCTTGTGTTAGTTGTTTAACTTTTTCAACTAATACTTCATCTTTTTCTACAGGAACGAATGCTTTTTTCTTTGGTTGGATATGATCAACAATTTCTTGTTGGAAATTAACCAATCGTTGAATTTCGCTATGTCCAAAGAAAATAGCTTCTAGCATTTCACTCTCAGTAATTTCGCTAGCGCCCGCTTCAACCATGTTCACTGCATCTTTATGACCAGCAACTTCTAGGTCTAAACGCGACACTTCTTTTTGTGCTACCGTTGGATTGATTACGTATTCACCATCAATATATCCCACGTTCACACCGGCAATAGGCCCTTGGAATGGAATGTCAGAAACACTCAATGCCATAGATGAACCTATCATAGCTGCCATTTCTGGTGAACAATCTGGATCAGCACTAAGTACAGTATTCATTATTTGAACATCATACTTATAACCTTTAGGGAACAATGGGCGGATTGGTCTATCAATTAATCGTGCAGTTAACGTTGCTTCATCGCTTGGACGACCTTCACGTTTCTTAAATCCACCTGGAATTTTACCAGCTGCATACATTTTTTCTTCATAGTTAACCATTAATGGGAAAAAGTCACCATCACGTGGTTCTTTTGAAGCTACTGCAGTAGATAAAACTACTGTATCACCATAACGAACGAGTACGGCACCATTAGCTTGTTTAGCAAGTTGACCTGTTTCAATCGTTAATGATCTGTTTGCCCATTCGGTTTTAAAAACTTTTTTCTCTTGAGACATTACGAATCTCCTCTCATATATCTATTAGTTCTATCATATCATTTCTTAGAATAATTTTATATTAGTATATTCCTTTTTAAAAAATAGCTGTTCTAAATTATAAAAAAGGGAAAGGACCCTAAAGGTTCTTTCCCTATCAATAAACGTCTTAAAATTAACGACGGATACCTAATGATTTAATTAATTCACGGTAACGTTGAACATCTTTGTCACGTAAATAGTTAAGTAAGTGTCTACGACGACCTACCATTTTTAATAATCCGCGACGTGAATGATGATCTTTTTTGTGTTCACGTAAATGTTCGTTTAACGCAGTGATTTCTGCAGTTAATACAGCGATTTGGACTTCTGGAGAACCAGTGTCTGCTTCGTGTGTACGATATTCTTTAATTAGTTCATTTTTGCGTTCTTGTGAAATTGCCATTGTCAATTTCCTCCTTTTAATTTTTATTCGCCTTTATCCGAGCAAAACGTCGGAGTCTCGAGCTGCCAAGGTAAAGGTGCATAAATGTGGATTACACATTCGACTTAAATATTATATGATACTTCATCACCAAAATCAACCGATAATAGATATTTTGCTTTTTCTTTATCTTTGTTCATCTGTTCAACTAAAGGATCTATTCCATCAAATTTAATTTCTGGTTCTTAAATAGTGATGCCAATATACGGTTACACGTTCACCATAAATATTTTCACTAAAGTCGAATAAATTCACTTCAATAACTACTTGTGCTTTGGAAGGATCATGAAACGTCGGTTTAACCCCAACATTGGCTACGCCTCGATATGTTTCTTTGTTTACACCAATTTCCATGCTGACAGCATAAACGCCATTTTTCGGCAATACATAATCACCACTCGGTTGCACATTAGCCGTAGGGAAACCAATTGTTCTCCCTCGTTTTTCACCCTGAACAACTGTACCTTTAATACGGTATCGGTAACCTAATTCTTCATTGGCCTTCTGCAAATCGCCTGTTTTAAGCGATTTTCTAATATCTGTTGTAGATATTTTTTCTGACTCAATCTCTTGTTTACTCACAACTGTTGTATTAAACTCAGACATTTCATCAAGAATCATCATGTTCCCTTTACCGAATTTACCAAATGTAAAGTCAAAGCCAGCAATCACTTCTTTTACATTATTTTTGATAATATAATCCTGAATAAATTCTTCAGCCGTAACTTCAGCAAACTTAGATGAAAAATTAATAACGATACAATAATCTATACCATATGACTCTAAAATTTCCACCTTATCCTGAATTGGTGTTAAATAATCTGTTCTCTTTAATTTAGGATTTAATACAACTGAAGGGTGCGGATCAAATGTCATGACTGCTTTTTTTAAATTTTGGGATTTTGCTTTGGCATCTAATGTTTCAAATACTTTTGCATGACCTTTATGCATACCGTCAAAAAATCCGAAAGCCATCGCAACCGCTTCTGTTATATATTGATTATCTTGAATTGGATGAGCTACTTCTATCACTTTCATGTGTATGACTCCTTTAGTTAAACACTTTTTTAGGTTTAATTTCATCAAGTTTTTCTGGGTGTGGTTCATAAATTGCTAACACTTTATGTGTTTCATTATCTACCATTATAACGATGTCGTCTATATTTTGCTTGAACTCAGCTTTGTAAAACTTTTGTCCATTTAATATTTTTCCTTTAATGGCGTTATCAGTAATTAAAATTTGTTCAATACCTTTCAAACCATATTCTATAGGAAATAATTTCTCAAGTAACGTGTCATGCTCATGCAGTGACTTTATATCTTCAAGTGTTAGACTCTCATTGATATCAAATCCACCACTTTGCGTACGTGTTAATTTTGACATATGTGCAGGTAGCCCAAGTGCTTTACCAATATCTGTGGCAAGTGTTCTAATATATGTACCTTTACCACATTCAACTATCATATCAAATTGACAAGTATCGTCTACAAAACGCAAATCTGAAATTCGATTAATTTGATAAATGTTGACCTTTCGCTCTGGTTCTTTCAACTACTTGATTGTTTCTTGCATATTCATATAGTTTCTTACCATTTACTTTTACGGAAGAATACATTGGTGGAATTTGTATCAGCTCACCTTTAAATTGTTGTAAAACATCATCTATCGACTTAGCAGAAACATCTTGTTCATTAACAGCTGTTTGTTCTAATATTTCTCCAGTTTGATCTTCAGTCGTCGTTGTTATGCCCAAACTAACTGTAGCTTTATAAGTTTTACCCATTTCCATAATGTAGTCACTCACTTTCGTAGCACTGCCAATACAAATTGGTAGAACACCTGAAACTTCTGGGTCTAGCGTACCCGTGTGACCAACCTTTTTCGTTTTTAAAATTTTCCTCAACTTGAATACAACATCATGACTTGTTAATCCACGATCTTTAAACACCGGTAAAATCCCATTATACATTTTCAATTCACCTTCAGAGTCTCATTTTTATTATATATACTATACTAACATGTATTGATTTACGCGTTTATGTAAAAAAGAGCGAGACTGAAATCTATTCGATTTCAAGTTCTCGCTCCTACACTAAGAATCTACAATCTAAATTCAAATATTGAGCTAAATAGAATGTAATAATATATTAATCAACTGTCCACTTCATATTGAATCAAAGACATGTTAATTAATATTTAGTCTTTTTTATGCAAATCCTGAATCATTCTTTCGATTTTATTACCATAATCAATCGATTCATCATATTCAAAATTCAATTCTGGAATGATACGGAGTCTCATTCTAGAGCCTAATTCAGATTTTATAAAGCCTTTAGCTTTTTCTAAGCCTTTGAAGGTATCTGCTTTTTGTTTTTCATTACCTAAAACAGTTAAATAAACCGTTGCAATAGATAAATCATTGGTTAATTGTACGTCAGTAATTGTTAAAAAACCAATTCTTGGATCCTTAACTTTATTATTAGCGATATCCATGATTTCTTGTTTCATTTGTTCGCCTACACGTTCTGCTCTCGTATTCATATTTTTCACCTCACATATATCTTACTTCGTCAATTGTTTCCTTACTAACAAATTATATGACAGTTTATTTCATGACGTCAAACAAATATTATTACTTTGTATTCCCTTTTATCGAATCAGTAGAGTTATGTTTGTCATTACAATATATTGCATGTCATATATAAATACAACATATTATATGACAGTTGAGCATAATTTTAATTCCTAACTGTTAATTTTTGAAACATTATTTCATAAGAACGCTATAATTCTATATTTAAATTGCCTAAGCGATGAATTTTTATGCTTAAGTGTAAATGGCATGTGTTTTTCATCAAAGCCATCAACTTTAGTACGTCAATTCATAATGATTTTACACATTTATAAAAATATAGTGCTATACTATAAAACTAATCGATATTATAATTGATTTGATTTTAAAACTTTAGGAGTTGCATCTTTTTTGGAAAAACCAGAACGTCTGCTCTATATTTACACCCGATTACTAAATGGTAAAACGATAAGCAAAGAAGCCTTATCACAAAAACTACAAGTTAATATACGTACGATTCAAAGAGACATTAGTGATATAAATAATTTATTTATGAAGATCATGAATGGCATGGTCTTGAAGGCAAAGTAATATACGATACTACAATTGAAAAACATCGCTTAAAGATTGATAGTTATAAATTTTAAAAAAAATAGATTGCTAAATCTTATTTTTCGAATGAAAGATTTCACCCCGGTTATTCATGAAGATACATATAATCTCATTCGTGGTTTGAATGCTAATTCAAATCTAGCAGAAAAATTATTATCTAATAAATTATTAAGCCAATTCAAAATACATCGTGAACTCAATGAGTCTACTTTAATCTATAAAATTCAACTTGCAATCGAGAATAATCATAAACTCACTATACAACTTGATAATGTCGAGCTCCCTAACATCATTCCAATTTATACGCGCTATTTTGATAACGTGTATTGGATTACGTACTTATATGAGGAAGAAATATATACGCGTGATTTAACAACAATTACAGATATTAAACTAACAAATCAAGTATTTGAACGCGATATCTTTAATCATATTAAACAAGTGAAACTGCTAGTGAAAGATGATATTTGGCCAGAAATAAAGAGACAATTCATTATCTTAGATACTACTCCTTCAGCAGATGGGACTATCGTTAACCTAATTATTTCAAAAGAAGAAAGTATGCATTTAGCGTATCTATATCCTCAGGCTATCATACTTCTACAACCACAATCCTATGTCGATGAATTTAAAAGAAAAATACAAGTTTTATTCAATAATTACGACATTTAAAAAAAGCTTACAGTTAGTGAGACACACATACTATAAGCTTTTTTATTTATTAGTTAGAATTAGAAAATTCATATCTCATAGAATCCATTTTCTTGTGAAAATCAGAATCACCATTTTCGCGTGCAGCCTTTTGTTCTTGATTCCATTTGTAATACTCAATTTTTGATAACGCTTGTTTTTTTCTCAGACGTTCCCTATGCTCTTTATAACTCAATACGTTACATAACGTAAGATGTCTATTTTGTTTAGAAGATAATACAAATAGGTTTTCAATTAAATATTCACAAATATCACTATCCGCAAAATTTTTGAAAATGGATATATATAATTCTTCCTCACTTACGATATAAATTCGTTTTTTATCATCTTTTAGCATTTTAATTAACAAGTTAAAATTTTGCCTCTGGGAAGGAAGTATATATTTAAATGATAAGAAATCTTTCGGTATACCTGCTGCATGACCTGTTTGATAAGGGAAAAATTTAATAACCATTAAACGATTAGGGTCAATATTAAAGTATTTTAAAGTTGACGCATTACTATATAAATATTTTACAAACCATCTATGGCAATCAATATAAGGTAAAAATAATTTTTGACCATCAAATGTTAATTTACCTTGAATATCTAACAAGATCCTTTTTCTATACTCTATTGCTTCAGCTTCAGGCAAACTGAGTTCGTATATTTTAAAATCATTTTCGGGTTGTTTTTTTAATATAACGATATCTGCAATTTCAGGATTTCCAAAATAAGGTCGCGCAGTCGCAGGATTAAGTTCAGCATTTTCGAATGTCACTTTTTGTCTATTTTTATTAACTGTCACTTTACCATTAGCGAAATCAATCATTTTCTTAAATCTTGGAATTTCCATAAAATTTTCACCGAAATGTTTTTTTATATATTCTAAATCTCTAGGATGTAAAAATGCTGTAGTATCATTATTTTTAATGATTGCTTTTAATGTCGATTCATCATAAATAGAGTTATATTGATCTAAATATTGTTGCCAGAATTCATTTATTTCTTTTAAATATTCACTCATCATTTATAACCTCCTATTTATTCTAAGTTTAATCATGCACATAGACAGCCAGTGTCAGCCAATATAAATAAAGGTAATTTTACAATATTTTTTATATCTAATTTACAATTATAAAAAACATCTATTAATTATATAAAATAGTGCGATAACATTTGTATGTTTCAATTATTTAATTTTAATATCTTTTGATATTAATTGTTTAATAAACTATAAACGACGTATACTTAAAATTCGAATCACTGATAAGCCATCGAATTTTGGAATATATATTATATAACAACATAATACATAAATCAACATCCCTGATATTTTTCACATCTACTATCAACACTCTCTTTTATACGATGCTTCAGAGTACGAAAGCTTTACATCATTATCAAATATAATCTATTTAGTTGTTAACAGATATACTCTCATCGATTCATAAACATATCTTAATTAAATCTAAAAGTCCCTAATGATGACTGATGGTGACTCAATTTACGCCCTTATACAGAAACTTCATTGATAATAAAAAAGCACGCCAAAAATGAGATTTTAATCTCACTTTTGGCGTGCTTATGATGATTTCAATAAAGAAAATGATTATCGTTAGTCTGAGGTGATTATATGCCTGAATCTTTATTTTAATTTAAATTTTATCTTTTAATTTCTACCATTTCGAACGCTTCAATGATGTCGCCTTCTTTAAGGTCATTATACTTTTCAATTGTGATACCACATTCGTAACCTTGAGCTACTTCTTTTGCGTCATCTTTAAAACGCTTCAATGTGTCTAGTTCCCCTTCGAATTGTACAATGCCGTCTCTAATGACACGTACACCTGCATTACGTGTGATTTTACCATCAATAACATAACTACCTGCAATTGTACCGACTTTAGAAACTTTGAAAGTTTGACGAACTTCTGCTTGCCCAATAACTTGTTCTTCAAATTCTGGATCTAGCATACCTTTCATTGCTGATTCTATTTCTTCTATAACGTTGTAAATGACACGGTGTAAACGCATATCTACGCCTTCATTATCTGCCGCACGTTTTGCACCAGTATCTGGTCGAACATTGAAACCGATAATAATACCGTTAGAGGCATTAGCTAAAGTAACGTCTGATTCATTTATAGCACCTACAGCTGTGTGTATAATACGCACATTAACGCCTTCAACATCTATTTTCATCAATGACGCAGCAAGTGCTTCAACTGAACCTTGAACGTCACCTTTGATGATGACATTAAGATCTTTCATTTCACCTTGTTTCATTTGTTCAAATAAATTATCTAATGAAACACTCTTACTTTCTTGACGTTGTTGCATCACATTAGCTTCATGGCGTGCTTCACCAATACGTCTTGCTTGTTTTTCATCTTTAAATACAACAAATCTGTCACCAGCTTGTGGCACATCATTAATACCAGTAATTTCAACTGGTGTAGAAGGACCAGCCGTTTTAATACGTTGGCCTAAATCATTAACCATTGCACGAATTCTACCATACGTGTTACCAACTACGAGTGAATCACCCACATTGAGTGTACCATTTTGAACTAATAATGAAGCAGACGGACCGCGTGACTTATCTAATTCAGCTTCAATCACTGTACCTACAGCATTTTTCTCTGGATTAGCTTTTAATTCTTGTACTTCTGAAGTCAATACAATCATTTCTAATAAATCTTCAATACCGTCGCCACTTAATGCTGAAAGTGGAACGAAGATTGTATCGCCACCCCAGTCTTCTGGAATTAAACCGTATTCAGTTAATTCTTGCATCACACGGTCTGGATTTGAAGTAGGTTTATCAATTTTGTTTACAGCTACAATTGTTGGCACTTCAGCCTCTTTGGCATGATTTATTGCTTCAATTGTTTGAGGCATTACCCCATCATCAGCTGCCACTACTAAAATAGTAATATCGGTAACTTGAGCACCACGTGCACGCATTGTTGTAAAAGCAGCGTGACCAGGTGTATCAAGGAAAGTGATTTTTTTGCCATCATTTTCAATTTGGTAAGCACCGATATGTTGTGTGATACCACCAGCTTCTCCAGCTGTAACTTTTGTATGACGAATAGAATCTAATAACGTCGTTTTACCATGGTCAACATGCCCCATGATTGTAACTACTGCTGGACGTTCTATTGCATTTTCATCTTCTGTTTCATCATCAAAATAAATCGCCAAGTCTTCTTCATCAACTACGATTTCTTTTTCAATTTCAACACCATAATCGTCTACAATAAGTTCTAATGTTTCGTCATCTAATGATTGATTGATATTAGCCATGATACCTAATAAGAATAATTTTTTGATAATACCTGAAGAATCAACATTTAATTTTTCAGCAAGTTCACCAACTGTTATGCCATCTTGGTAGGTAATTTTTGATGGCATTTCTTTTGGTTCTTCTTGTTTAGGTTGTTTGTTATTTTTATTATTTTTGTTGTTCTTGTTATTTTTATTATTTTTCTTATTATTCGGCTTATTATTTTGGTTACCTTTATTCGATTGGTTACCTTTATTGTGAGTTGTTTGTTGTTTATTTTGAGTATTCTTTTGTTGTGATTTCTCACTTTGTTCTGCTTTTTCTGGTTTGTAAATTTTATCTAAAG
This sequence comes from Staphylococcus sp. LKG4-2, assembly GCF_050955665.1. Lineage (NCBI taxonomy): Bacteria > Bacillati > Bacillota > Bacilli > Caryophanales > Staphylococcaceae > Staphylococcus > Staphylococcus sp. LKG4-2. The sequence goes on from NZ_CP194532.1 coordinate 1,774,451, forward strand.
CTTTAATTTGGTCGTCTTCTAACGTTTGCATATGACTCGTTACCTCAACGTCCATTTTTTTCAATTCATGAATAATTTCTTTACTTTTAATTTTTAAATCTTTTGCGTATTCGTAAATTCTTTTTTTACTCATATAGTCACTCCTTACGATATTCATCAATCATTGACAATAACTTTTTAGCAAAGCCTTGATCAGTGATTCCAATGTTTACACGTTCTGCTTTACCCAAAGCTTGTCCTAATTCAGCTCTCGTTCCAAATATACGTAATGATATATGGTAACTTTCACATTTGTTCTGTATCACTTTAATTGTGTTATCAGAAGCATCCGTTGCAATGATTACGAGCTTTAGTTTGTTCTTTTTCAAATCATTTAAAATAACTGATTCACCTGTTTTTACTTTTCCAGCACGCATTGCTAAACCTAAAAAATTTACGATTTGTTCTTTGGTCATTTAGGTATCTCTTCACGGTATATAAGACGTATAATTTCTTTATACACAGGCTCTAATGTATCAGCATCAGCTTTAAAATACTTTTCTAAAACACCTTTTTGTTGAGCTTCTTCTACTAGCTTAACATCCTTTGATACGTAGGCACCACGACCTTGTTGTTTACCTGTCGCATCAGCAAAAATTTGCTCATCTTTATTGATTACAACTCGAATCATGTCATTTTTAGGATGCATTTCATTTGATAGTATACATTTACGCATTGGAATTTTTTTCTTTTTCATAAAGTATCCACTCCAATTTATTTTTCTGCGTCTTCGTCTTCTATTTCAACTGTCTCTGTTGGTTGCGATTCAGTAGTATCTTCTTCTACTTCAATATTTTCAGACGACACAACATCATCTAATTGCATTTCATCTTCTTCATTTAATGCTTCTTCTGCAGGATAAACGCCTGCTGCTCTCGCATCAGTTTCTGATTTAATATCGATCTTCCAACCAGTTAATTTTGCTGCTAATCTCGCGTTTTGACCACGTTTACCAATTGCTAGTGATAATTGATAGTCAGGGACAACAACGACTGTTGATTGATTTGGCTCATCCACGATAACCTGTAGCACTTGTGAAGGGCTTAATGCATTCTTAACAAATACCTTAGGATCTTCATTCCATTGAACAATATCAATTTTTTCGCCACCAAGTTCTTCTACAACCGCTTCTACACGTGCACCTTTAGCACCAACACATGCGCCAACTGCATCAATATCAGGGTTATCAGAATGCACACTGATTTTAGAGCGATCTCCTGCTTCACGTGCAACAGATTTAACAATAACTGTACCATCAAATATTTCAGGCACTTCTTGTTCAAATAAACGTTTTAATAAGCCTGGATGACTTCTAGAAACATAAATTTGTGGACCTTTTGTAGTTTGTTCAACCTTATTTACGTACACTCTAATTCTTTCATTCGGAATATAACTTTCATTTGGGCTTCTTTCAGCTTCAGATAGTACAGCTTCAGTACGGCCTAAATTCACATATACATAACGATGGTCTACTCTATCAATTAAACCCGTTACAATATCATCTTCTTTATCGATGAATTCATCGTAAAGGATTTCGCGTTCTGCATCACGTAAACGTTGCATAACAGCTTGTTTCGCTGCTTGCGCACCTACACGACCAAAGTCACTTGGCGTTACATCTTCTTCGTAAATATCACCAATTTCATAGGCTGGATTTTTTACTAATGCAGTATCTAAACTAATTTCTTCTCTATCATCCATTGATTCTTCAACCACTTCTTTACGAGCGATTACTTTGAAACTACCTTGATCCATATTTAATTCTACGCGTACAGTTCTCGCGCTATCGTAGTTCTTTTTATAAGCAGTGATTAAAGCTGCTTCAATGGCATCGATTAATACTTCTCTAGGAATCTTTTTTTCTTTTTCTAAGTACTCAGTAGCTAATAATAATTCATTACTTGACACGACTTATCATCCTCCTCATCACGTTATATCATTACAGCATGGCGTGCTTTTGCGATTTTATTTCTTGGAATTTCAATTTGCTTTGTTTTAGCCTTTTCTTTAACTTCCATAACAATGTTTGTTTCATCAACAGATTGTAAAATACCTAACCATTCTTTAGAACCTTCAATCGGTGCATATAAAGAAACAAATACTGGTTTTGTTATTGCATTTTGGAAATCTTTTTCTTTTTTAATTGGTCTTTCAGCACCAGGTGACGCGACATCTAAATAATACATTTCTTGTATAGGATCTTCCGCGTCCATGACTTCGCTGATTTTTTCAGAAGCTAGCGCACAATCGTTTAAATCAACGCCGCCTTCTTTATCTATAGATACTCTTAAAAAATGGTCTTTTCCTTCTTTGGTAAACTCAACTTCTACTAATTCAAAATTTAAGTCGTTAAGGACAGGTTGAATGATAGTCTCAACTTGCTCAGTTATTTTACTCATGCTGACCTCCTTTTTTGGCAAATAGAAAAGAGCGGGTATTATGCCCACTCTTTCTGCCTGAGTCTAATTTTTTAAGCACTATTATTATACCATATGTTCATTTTCTATACAAATAACTATATTTGTTAAACGGCACAATGACAACTTACTTAAGTTATTCTCAAATTTACTTATATTTAATTAATGTCAAATTCAAGTAAAATATATCAACCTCTTATACTTTTACTAAATCTATAAAATAATACACTTAATTGAAATCTAAATAGTCTCTAGTAAATCATATTTAAGGATTACATATCAAAAATGGAAAGCTGTGCTTTATCTGGCAAATTAGGTAATGAACCTAATTCATCTAGATACTCAATAACTTTTTGAGATAAACCAGCTTTTTTATTTAAATCTTCTTTAGATAAGAAAGGCCCTTCATCGCGCGCTTCTACAATTCTTTGTGCAACATTTTCACCTAAACCTGGTACAGCAATAAATGGAGGAATTAAAGTATCCCCTTCGATTATGAATTCAAATGCTTTGCTCTTCTCTAAACTGATTGGTTGCATTCGGTAGCCACGTTGTGCCATCTCGTTCATAATCTCAAGCACCGTTAACGTATCTTTTTCTTTTTTTGCTAAATCCATATAACGTGAATACATATCATTTACCGTGTTACGTATACTTTCTTTATCTTTAATCATTGAGATTAAATCAAAGTCTGAAGCACGTACAGTAAAGTAACTAGCATAGTAATATAATGGATAGTGCACTTTGAAATAAGCAATACGTACAGCCATTAGTACATAAGCTGCTGCGTGGGCTTTAGGGAACATGTATTTAATCTTTCTACATGAGTCTAAGTACCAATCTGGCACTTCATTATCAACCATCGCTTCTACCATATCATCAGTTAAACCTTTACCCTTACGAACAAATTCCATTGTTTTAAAGGCTAATGAAGGTTCCAAACCGTTATACATCAAGTAGACCATGATATCATCACGACAACAAATTACACTTGCTAAATCGCATTTACCAGAGCGTATTAAATCCTGTGCATTACCTAACCATACATCCGTACCATGAGATAGCCCTGAAATTCTAACTAATTCAGAAAATGTTGTTGGTTTCGTATCTTCTAACATTTGTCTAACAAATCCAGTTCCGAATTCTGGTACACCAAATGTACCTGTTTTACATAAAATTTCATCGGAAGTGACACCTAAAGGCTCTGGCGAACTAAAAATGCCCATCGTCTCCTTATCATCTACTGGAATCGTTTTTGGATCAATACCTGACAAATCTTGCAACATACGTATCATAGTAGGATCATCGTGACCCAGTATATCCAATTTCAACACATTATCATGAATGGAATGGAAATCAAAGTGCGTTGTCATCCAAGAAGAACCTTGATCATCTGCTGGGAATTGAACAGGTGTAAAATCGTAAATATCCATATAATCGGGAACAACAATAATACCACCTGGATGTTGTCCAGTCGTACGTTTAACACCAGTACAACCTTTTACAAGTCTGTCTATTTCTGCTCCTCGTTTATGAATACCTTGATCGTTTAAATATCCCTTCACAAAACCAAAAGCAGTTTTTTCTGCAACCGTACCGATCGTTCCCGCACGAAATACTTTATCTTCACCAAATAGCTCTTTAGTATAGTTATGCGCTTCAGGTTGATATTCACCACTAAAGTTCAAGTCAATATCAGGTACTTTATCCCCTTTAAATCCTAAGAAAGTTTCGAATGGAATATCCTGGCCTTCTTTAATCAAATCACAACCGCACGATTCACATTTCTTGTCTGGTAAATCGAATCCTGAACCAACAGAACCATCATCAAAGAACTCACTTTGCTTACACTCTGGACAAATATAATGTGGTGGTAGGGGATTCACTTCTGTAATTTCAGTCATTGTTGCCACAAAGCTCGAACCAACAGAACCACGTGAACCTACTAAGTAACCATCATTCAGTGATTTTTTAACTAATCTTTGAGAAATTAAATATATTACTGAGAAACCATTACCTATAATACTTTCCAATTCTTTCTCTAAACGATCAATGACAATCTGTGGTAAATCATCGCCGTAAAGTGCTTTTGCATTATCGTAACTCATTTCACGTATTTCTTCATTCGCACCTTCCATTCTCGGTGTGAATAGTTCATCTTTAATTGGTACGACACGTTCTATTTTATCTGCTAAATCATTCGTATTCTGAACTACAAGTTCATATGCTTTTTCCTCACCTAAAAAGTGTAATTCATCTAACATTTCATCCGTTGTTCTAAAATGCGCTTTTGGTAAAGTAGAGCGATTTAATGGATTACCCGGTTGAGCGGCAATTAATATTTTACGAGCAATCGCATCATGTTCATTTAAATAATGTGCATTACCTGTTGCAATCACTGGAATATTATTTACATCCCCCGCTCGAATTAAACGATTATAAATTTCATGTAAAGTTTCATTATCTCTTACTAGCTCTCTATCAATTAGATCTTGATAAAGTGCTGGCGGTTGAACCTCAATAAAATCGTAATATTTGGCAATTCGCTCTACTTGAGACTGGTCTTTTTGCATAACTGCTGTAAATACTTCGCCCTCATCACACGCAGAGCCTACAAGTATTCCTTCTCTATACTCATCCAACAAGGAACGTGGAATTCTTGGTGTACGGTAATAATATTGAACAAGAGATGCACTCACAATTTTAAATAGATTTTTCAAACCATCTTGGTTCTGCACAATGAGTGTTACATGATTTGGTCGTGCACGCTTATACGCATCTTCATTTGACAATGACGTATTGATATCTTGATGGTTGTGAACACCAAGCGCTTCTAGCTGCTTAAGCATTTTTATGAACATATAAGCCGTTGCTTCTGTATCATATATCGCTCTATGGTGTTGCGTTAATTCAACCCCGTATTTTTTAGCTAAGAAATTTAAGCCATGCTTACCATATTCTGTATTAATTGTTCTAGATAATTCTAATGTATCAATGACGCCGTTCGTGGAAGCACCAATGCCAACGTGTTCATAACCTGTATCGATGAAGCCCATATCAAATGATGCATTATGCGCTACAAAAATGGCGTCGCCTACCCATGATTTAAACTCAGTAAGCACTTCTTCTATTTCAGGGGCATCTACTAACATGTCATCTGAAATATGCGTTAAGTTTTTAATTGTTTCTGACAATCGTTCATGAGGATTACTGAATCGTTCAAATTTATCAATAATTTCGCCGTCTTTTACTTTAACAGCTGCAAGTTCAATAATTTTATCGTATTGATTTGAAAGTCCCGTTGTCTCAACGTCAAATACTACATAAGTAGCTGTTTTTAGGTCACAATCTTTTGGTTTATATGCGATTGGTACACCATCATCTACCAGCATACCTTCCATGCCATAAATCATTTTAATTCCATTTTTTTCGGCAGCACTATGTGCATCTGGGAATGCTTGCACAACATTATGGTCTGTTACCGCAATGGCTTTATGTCCCCATTTCGCAGCTTGATCTACATAATCTGATATGTTTGGAATACCATCCATTTGACTCATTGACGTATGTAAATGGAATTCAACACGTTTGTCTTCAGCTTTATCTTGTTTTGTAGCTTTTTTTATTTCTTCGATATCTGACATCATCATAACTAGGTCACGTACAAATGTATCTTCCTCAATACGCCCTTGTGCACGAACCCATTTACCTACACTTAAAGCTTTAAAATGCGCTAAATCATCTTTATTTTTACGTGTGAACATTTTCAAGACAAGAGAATCTGTATAATCTGTTACTTTTAATTCTACAATATGACGCCCACTCTTCAATTCTTTTAAATTGATATCGAAAATAACACCTTCTACAGCAGCTTTAAATTCTTCTTCGATAATTGAGTCAATTTGACGTACATTTTCAACTTGGATTGGTTTACCAATTTGACATTTTGAAACATCACTTTCGTTATTGTCCTGTTGTTTTGCTTTTTCAGCCTTCATTTTCTCTAATTTTTCTGTTGCTTCACGCGCACTTTTCTCATCTTCTTCTTGAATATGTGCTTCTAATGACGCTAAATCCCCATCGTTAACTGCACTATCTGTTTCGAAAACGACTTTACTTATATTAAACCCACACTGTTGGTATGCTGCAATCAAACTACCATTACACGCTTTATCAAAGTGATCTCGTTCAACATCGTTTTGGCACATGACTTTTAATACATCACCTGACATAATTAAGCGTTTTTGTTTTAATTGTCCTTTTACTTTGGGTGATAATTTTGTTTGATCAATACAGTGGCTAAAATATTTTATTGCAAATTCATCTTGATTTGTTTTATCTTTTACCGTGAAATTACATTTTACATCTGCAATCGTTTTAAATTCTTCAATGATTGCACCTGTAAAAAGCAAATAATTTTCAATTGTTAAAAAATGTGGGAATGTAATTTGAAATACCCAAGTTCGATCTGATGTTTTGACATCAACACGTGTTAATTCACTATTTTCCAATATTTCTGAATCTAAATGCTCAGTAATTTTGATTTGGTCAGCTAGTATTTTAAATTTTTCCTCATTTGTCATTGCCATGACGATAACCACCTTACTATTAATTACACTACTTTTCTTATATATAGATACTTATATTTTATGACGGTGTATGTATGAATTTACATATTCTATACTATAACGGAATATCTAAAAATTTCTATTAGTTCAACTTGTCGCACTATGATATTACTTTACATGAATAACAAAAGAGTCTGAGACACAAATAGATGTCTCAGACTTTTTTGTCAATTGGCAGTAGATGTAAAGTCTCACTCTTATACATGAGCTTCAATTCAAGTAATCATCTACCCTAGTCATAATTGTCAAGCTGGGACAATGAAACCTTTTGAAAAATCCGGTTTCTACCTATCTCCCATATTTATACTTTTTAACGCACAGTTTACTTTGTATATTATAACAAATTATCCTAGTTCCTGCTCTAAAATTAGATATTAGAATACAATGTGTTTACATAATTAATTAAATTATCCACATGGACGTCTTCACTTTCACCTGTATCACGACGTTTCACTTCTACTATACCCTCTGCTGCATTTTTACCAACAACCACACGCACTGGCAATCCAATTAAATCAGCATCATTAAATTTAACACCTGCACGTTCTTTACGATCGTCATATAAAACATCGTAGTTTTCTTTTAACTGGGTATATAATTGATCTGCTAATTCACGTTGATCATCTTTTTTAGGATTAATCGTAATTAAGTGTAAATCAAATGGTGTTACAGATTTTGGCCAAATGATGCCATTTTCATCATTGTTTTGTTCAACAATCGCACTTAATGTTCTTGATACGCCAATTCCATAACAACCCATTAATAGTGGCTGTGCTTTACCTTGATTATCTAAAAATGTTGCATTCATTGATTCAGAGTATTTCGTTCCTAATTTAAATACCTGTCCAACTTCAATGCCCTCTGCAAAGCGAGCTGGTCCGGAGCCATCTGATAATGGTTCACCTTCTAATATAAATCTAAAGTCTCCGAAAGCATCAACTTCGAAATCACGACCAATATTAGCATTTAATAAATGATAGCCATCTTCGTTTGCACCAACGACAATATTATTTAAATCTTGAATGAAATTATCGGCATAGACTTTAATCTCTTTATCAAAAACTGGACCTAGCGAGCCAGGTTTCGCACCTAAAAGATTAACAATTTCGTCTTCAGAAGCTAATTCAATATTATCCGTACCAAAGTATGCTTTTAACTTAATATCATTCAATTCATGGTGACCACGAACTAAGACCATAATAAATTCTCCATCTATTTTAAATACCATAGATTTAGTAATTTCGTCTAAGGGTTTGTCTAAGAATGTAGCCAGTTCTTGCGCAGTATGAATATTTGGTGTTTCTATTTTTGTTAATGGTTGTAAATCTTCATGTTTTTCATTGGCTTGATAGACTACTTCCGCTTTTTCAATATTTGCAGCATAGTCACTCTGTTCACTATACACAATCGTATCTTCGCCGATTTCACTTAGTGCCATAAATTCATGTGTGTGACTGCCACCAATTGCTCCTGAATCTGCAACAACTGGTCGCGCATTAATACCAACACGTTTAAATATGCGACCGTATGCGTTATACATGTCTTGATAAGATGCATCTAGAGAGTCCTCATCCGCATGGAACGAATAAGCATCTTTCATGATAAATTCTCTACCACGTAACAAACCGAAGCGTGGACGCTTTTCATCTCTGTATTTAGATTGTATTTGGAATAACGTAAGTGGTAATTGTTTGTATGACTTCAATTCATCTCTAACGATGGACGTTACAACTTCCTCATGTGTTGGTCCTAATGCAAATTCACGTCCGTTACGATCTTGTAGACGCATCAGTTCTGGACCGTAAGCACTCCAGCGACCTGACTCTTCCCATAATTCTGCTTGTTGTAATGCAGGCATTAAGATTTCAACCGCATCTATGCGTTCCATTTCTTCACGCACAATTGCTTCAATATTATTCAGTACGCGTGCAGCTAAAGGTAAATAACTATAGATCCCACTTGTACTTTGTTTAATTAAACCAGCTTTCAGTAATAAACGATGGCTCAGTGCTTCTGCTCCTGCTGGTACCTCTTTCATTGTTGGAATAAATACCTTTGATTGTTTCATTTAACTACCTCTCTCCCTTTTATAAGAAATAACGTTGAATATCGTTCCATGTCACTAAGACCATTATAATAAGTACAAAAACAGCACCAATCGCAATAATTGTTGTTTCGGCTTTCTTATTAACCGGTTTTCTAAATATCGCTTCATATATGACGAATAAAATACGGCCACCGTCTAGTGCAGGTATTGGTAACAAGTTCATTAAGCCTAAGTTAACACTTAATAGTGCCGTCCAAGAAATTAAATTAATGATACCTGTTTTAACTACTGAATCCACAGTGTGATATATACCAACTGGTCCGTTTAGCATATCGAAAGAAAAATGACCAGTAAATATGCTGGCAATCATACTTACAATAGCTGTAAATATTAATTTACCCGCCTCTAGTGATCGTTCAACACCAGCTGCAATTGGTTTAAATATTGTATGTTCGGTACTTGCACTATAGCCTAATAAATATCTAGTTTGTGTATTAGTTTTCGTCACTTTTTGTTCTACTTTTTTAGGCTTGATATCCATCGTATGTGTTTTTCCATCACGTTCAACCGTAACTTCTGTCTTATTATCTTTAATATTTTTTACAACACTATCTATATCGCCTTTAGTTTCAATTTTTTTATCATCTAATTTAACAATTTTATCACCAGATTTAAGACCAGCTTGTTGTGCCGGTGAATCTTTCATGACTTCATCAATGCCATTTGTCGGTGTACCTTGATAATACGCAAGACCGATAAATAATACCAATGTAAGTAAGAAGTTAAATAGTGGTCCAGCAAATAATGTTAAAAACTTTTGATAAGGCTTTTTATACGTGAATTGTCTATCTCTTGGTGCAATTTGAATTAAGCTACCATTTTCAACAAAATATGATTTTTTAGCAATATTATACCTATGACGTTCTTGATCATAAGGCGTTACACCTTCGATATACAAGCCATCTTTAAAATCACATTGTTTCACTTCTATCGCTTCAATTTGTTGGAATTTATGTTGGTCATCCAAAATGATATGTGTAATTTCATCTTTATCATTCAATTTTATTTTAACATGCATACCTGGTTGTACCGGCGGTTCTTCCAAACCATCACCAGCCATACGCACATAACCACCAACTGGTAATAGTCGTATCGTATATAATGTTTCATTTTTTCTAAAACTAAATATTTTAGGTCCCATACCAATAGCAAATTCTGGACACATAATTCCTGCACGTTTAGCAAAAAACATATGCCCATATTCATGTACGGTTACGAGGACACCAAAAACAATGATAAAAGAAATAATTGTTACTAGAAAACTCAATTTGATACACCTCATATTTTCTTAATAAATTAACTGCATGTTGGATAAAATGCAATGTGTCAGTAATGTATACTACCAACTTTAAGTTATAAAAGTATACCACAACTATACTTTGTCATACACGTAACTCTAATCATTTTTATTCAACAGTTATCAACATGCTAACTTATAAATATTGAAAATTTAATTTAGCATTGTGAAATCTTTCGACCTTGTCAAAAGGAGTTAAGAATATCATTAACTGTTATTAAATAACCAGTTATTTCAATCCATTAACTCCTTTCGCATTTTTATAAAATTATAAAAGTCATATCGTAAATGTATTATATTTGAATTAATAAAATATTTAATAATGGTAAGACAAACATAAAACTATCAAAACGATCTAAAATGCCACCGTGACCTGGTAAAATTCTTCCAGAATCTTTTACGCCAAAGTGACGCTTGAATCCTGACTCTACTAAGTCACCCAATTGACCAAACATGCTTAAAATAATCGTAATGATTAGCAATAACCATAGTGCGATATTGAAATCTACAAAGATCATCATTACTAGCGGTACGATTAAACTACAAATCAAACCACCTACAAAGCCTTCAACAGTTTTGTTAGGGCTAATGACTGGCCATAATTTGTGTTTACCCATCAATCTACCAAAAATATACGCACCTGTATCAGTTAACCAAACCACTAAAAACGCAAATAATATGTAATGTAAACCTTCTGAGCGTGTTTCATATAAATACATAAATCCGATACCTACATATGCGATGGACATTAGACAAAATGCCGCATCCATAAAGCTGAATCTATTTTTAGAAAGTACTGTATAACTTAATAAAATAAAACTCATTGCTATTAACGATTTTAATTGAAGGTCGTTAACCCAGCTCCCCGCATCTTGAGGTAACATAATGATTAAAATACCTAATGCACTAATTATCCCTGGTATTGATAAGAACTTAATCATATTCATATTAAGCAATTCTTTTAAAGCGATGAATGCCAATAAATATGAAAATAGCATTAGAATAAGGCCACCCTTAAGTAAAACTGGGAGGAAAACGATAAGTGCTATAATTGCCGTTAAAGTTCTAACTTTCATACTATTCTCCTAACTATTTATAATCCACCAAATCGACGCTGCCGTGATTGATAAATTTTAATACAATTTATTAATTCTTCTTTATCGAAATCTGGCCATAGCTTTTCATTGAAAATAAATTCACTGTAAGATACTTGCCAAATAAGGAAATTGCTTATTCTTTGTTCACCTGATGTTCTTATCAAAAGATCTGGGTCAGGATATGCATGTGTCATCAAATGATCATCAATCATCTGTTCTGTAATGTCATCACTAGTTAATCCTTTAGCAGTTAGTTCATCATAGATTGTTTTTACACTGTTTAATATTTCAGCACGACCACCATAATTAATCGCGAAGATTAATTTTAAACCTGTATTATCTTTAGTATCTTCTTTGGCTTTAGCGATTGCTTTGAGTGTAGATGATGGCAAATATTCCATAAAACCAATTGTCTCGACTTTTACATTATTTTCTATCAACTCTGGTAGAAATGTTTTTAAAAAGTTAACTGGCAAGTTCATGATATAATTGACTTCATTTTCAGGTCTAGTCCAATTTTCTGTAGAAAATGCATACAATGTTAAATATTTAATTCCAATATCACTAGCAACTTTTGTGATTTTTTTAACTGTTTGCATACCTTGATAGTGACCTTTAATTCTAGGCAATTTTCTTTGTTTTGCCCAGCGACCATTACCGTCCATGATTATAGCAACATGTTCAGGTATGTTATGTAAGTCCAAGCCAAACTCTGATTGGATTGGCTGATTTTTATTTTTTTTAATTAACTTTTTAAACATGGTATTTCCTCCGAGCGTGATCATCTATGTTTATTATAATAGGTTCTAGATGCAATTATCTACCATTTTATCATACTAGATTGTTGCATTGAATAAACAAATAAAAAAACTGTACCAAAGTCTGATTTGATACAGTTCAGATAAAAATATGATTAGCCTCTTAATCAGCAACAATATAAGTTCAATTATATCGCCTTAATGATTGAAGCCATTATCATCATTACCATGTTTATACTGACATAATATCTTGTTCTTTTTCTTCTAACAATTTTTCAACTTCTTTTATTGAATCGTCAGTTAATTTTTGTACATCATCTGTTTGTGTTCTTAAATCATCTTCAGTGATGTCAGAATTTTTTTGTTGTTTTTTAAGCTCATCGTTTGAGTCACGACGCACATTTCTTACTGCAACTTTAGCGTCTTCGCCAATTTTTTTAACATCTTTAACAAGCTCTTTACGACGTTCTTCAGTTAATGCTGGTACACTGATACGGATAACTTCTCCATCACTTGAAGGATTAACACCTAAGTTAGCTGCATTGATTGCTTTTTCAATATTGCCAACTGATGATTTATCATATGGAGAAATGACTAATAAGCGTGCTTCTGGCACACTAATACTAGCAAGTTGTTGAACTGGTGTTGGCGCACCGTAATAATCAACATTTACACCATTTAATAAGTTTGAATTCGCTCTACCAGCACTGATATTAGCTAATTCTCTTGAAAGATTGTCTATTGATTTTTGCATTTTTGATTTAGTTTCATTAATAATGTCACTCATAGTCATACACCTCTAATTATTTTGTAATCAATGTTCCTATTTTTTCACCCATGACAGCGCGTTTAATATTACCTTCTTCAGTTATTGAAAATACATTTAATGGAATATTATTATCCATGCAGAATGATGAAGCTGTTGAATCCATAACTTGTAAACCTTCTTGTAACATTTGGATATGCGTTAGGTGCTCATATTTGATTGCATTTGGATCTACTTTTGGATCAGCAGAATAAACACCGTCGACATTATTTTTGCCCATTAAGATAACATCAGCTTCAACTTCAGCTGCACGCAATGCTGCAGTTGTGTCAGTAGAGAAGTAAGGGTTACCTATACCTGCTGCAAAGATGACCACACGATTTTTTTCTAAATGTCTGATTGCACGACGGCGAATATAAGGTTCTGCAACTTGTTTCATTTCTATTGAAGTTAAAACACGTGTGTCACATTCTAATTGTTCGAGGCTATCTTGTAATGCTAATGCATTCATTACTGTAGCTAACATACCCATGTAGTCTGCTGTACCACGATCCATGCCTAAATCGCTACCAGTTTTACCTCTCCAAATATTACCGCCACCAACGATAACAGCAATTTCACAGTCCAATTTAGCTACTTCAGCTACTTGTTTTGCAATACTTTTGATTATAATTGGGTTAATTCCAAATCCATCGTCACCTGCGAGTGCTTCGCCACTTAATTTTAATACAACACGTTCGTATTTAGAAGTTTGAGCCATTGTCTTATCCTCTCTATTGTAAAAATATGTAAATTATACAAGTAAAGAAGACACAATAGGTCTTCCAATACAAAAGTGAATCTTTCATACGGAGCACAAAAGGTGTCTTCTTCCTTGTTTTAACTTATGAAAAGTTATTTCATTTGTCCTTTAACTTCGTCAGCAAAGTTTTCTTCACGTTTTTCCATGCCTTCGCCTACTTCATAACGTACGAAGTCAACTAGTTTACCACCTTTAGATTTTAAGAAAGCTTCAACTGTTTGATCAGGATCTTTTACAAAGTTTTGGTCAACTGCACAAATTTCTTGTAGATATTTACGTAAACGACCTTCAACCATTTTTTCAACGATATTTTCTGGTTTACCTTCATTTAGAGCTTGTTGTTTTAAAACATCTCTTTCATGAGCGATTTCATCTTCGCTTACTTGTTCAGATGAAACATATTTAGGGTTGATTGCAGCAATGTGCATTGCAACATCTTTAGCTGCTTCAGCATCAGTAGAACCTTCAACTACAGTTAATACACCAATACGTCCACCCATGTGTAAATAAGCACCGAATGAATCGTTGTCTGTTTTAGTTCTAACAGCAAAACGACGGATACTTAATTTTTCACCGATAGTTGAGATAGCTTCTTTAACACGTTGGTCAACTGATTTACCATCTGGTAAGTTTGTTTCTAAAAGTGCTTCAACTGTTTCTGCTTTAGTATCTAATACTTGGATAGCAATTTCTTTCACTAATTGTTGGAAACCTTCATTACGAGCAACGAAGTCAGTTTCAGAATTGATTTCAACAATTGCTGCTTCGTTTCCTCTTTCTTCAACGTGTACTAAACCTTCTGCCGCAATACGGTCAGATTTTTTAGCAGCTTTAGCGATACCTTTTTCACGTAGGAAGTCTACCGCTTTATCGATGTCACCATCAGTTTCTGTTAACGCTTTTTTACAGTCCATCATACCAGCGCCAGTTTTTTCACGTAATTCTTTTACAAGTTTAGCTGAAATTGCCATTTCAAATTCCTCCATTATTTAATGAATTTTATTTTATTTATTTTAAAAAAAGGTGATAAGCTTCAATATCTTATCACCCATTTTACATTATTCTTAGTTTGATTCAACAGAAGTGTTTTCTTCAGTTGTTTCTGCTTCAGTAGCTTCTTTTGATTCATCTAAATCAATATTTTGTTCAGCTGCTACTTCTTCATTTGATACACCTTGTTGACCTTCTAAGATTGCATCTGCCATTTTACCAGTTAATAATTTAACGGCACGGATAGCATCATCGTTTGCAGGGATAACGTAATCAATTTCATCTGGATCACAGTTAGTATCTACAATACCAACAATTGGGATGTGTAATTTACGTGCTTCAGCAATTGCGTTGCGCTCTTTACGAGGGTCAACAACGAACAATGCTTGAGGCATAGATTTCATATCACGAATTCCGCCTAAGAATTTAATTAAACGGTCATATTCTTTTTTAAGTTCTACAACTTCTTTTTTAGGTAATACTTCGAATAAGCCATCTTCTTCCATTTTTTCAATTTCAGAGATACGTTTAATACGTTTAGAAATTGTTTTATAGTTAGTTAAGATTCCACCTAACCATCTTTGGTTTACATAGAATTGACCAGCACGTTCTGCTTCAGCTTTAACTGAATCTTGTGCTTGTTTTTTCGTACCAACGAATAAAACTTTTCCGCCATCTTCTGATACTTGTTTAATGAAGTTATAAGCTTCTTCTACTTTTTTCACTGTTTTTTGTAAATCGATAATGTAAATACCGTTTCTCTCAGTGAAAATGTATCTTTTCATTTTTGGGTTCCAACGGCGTGTTTGGTGACCGAAGTGAACACCTGCTTCTAGCAATTGTTTCATTGAAATTACTGCCATAATAAAATTCCTCCTATTGGTTTATTACCTCCACAAAAAGCTCATATAAACACGACAATTAAATATCGCACCCTTTATACTTTAACTTTCTGTGTGTGTATTGGCTTCATAGCCGTCAATAAATATATCATATTTACCTATGCAAATCAATAGTTTTTGTCCATTAATTTACACATTATAAAGAACGACTAAGCCCATCTATTAGTCGTTCTCAATTAAGTCGTTACGCAATAAAATTTTATTTGATTCTTTCTAGTTCATCTAAGAACTTGTCTTTTTTAACTTTAATAAATGTACCCTTCATACCTAATGAACGTGATTCGATTACACCCGCACTTTCTAGTTTACGCAAGGCATTTACAATAACTGAACGTGTAATGCCGACTCTATCTGCAACTTTTGAAGCGATCAGTAAGCCTTCTTTACCACCTAGTTCTTCAAATATATGTTCAATCGCTTCACTTTCAGAATATGATAATGAGTTGATCGCCATACTAATAGCTGCTTTATCTCTTGCCTCTTGTTCTACTTCATTATGTTTTTCACGTAATATTTCCATACCGATAACTGTAGCTGCGTATTCACCTAATACCAAGTCGTTTTCAGAAAAATCTTCTGTCACACGTCCTAGAACTAATGTACCAAGTCTTTCGCCACCACCTAAAATTGGGAAAATTGTTGTTCTGCTATCACCGAATAAATCATTATTTTCAGGTGGGAAAACAGTTAGTACATTATCAATACCAATATTGGATTGTGTTTCTTTCACATCCATCAATTGATCTGTATATTCTACAGGTATATGTCTATTTTCTAACATTTGGATGATACGTTCATTTTTTAATAATTCATTTAAATTCGAACCTAAAATTTTACCTTTTCTTGAAACTATAAAAACATTTGTTACTGTCACACTACTTATCGTTTGTGCTACATCTTTAAAATCTACCGCAATACCTTTATGCTTTTGCAAAAGTGTATTTAATTCTCTCGTTTTTGATAATAAGCTCATATTCCTACTCCTTTATATTTATATTATAAAATAAATGCACTTAAATCTTTGTTTGTTGAAATTGATTTCAACTTATCATCAACATATTGTGGTGTAATATCTACAACCGCATTAGGCATACTTGGTGCTTCGAATGATAAATCTTCTAGCATTTTTTCAAGTATAGTATGCAATCGACGTGCACCAATGTTATCAGTATCTTGGTTTACTTGGAATGCAATTTCTGCTAATCGTTTAATTGCTTCATCTGTAAATTTAACCGTTACTTGTTCTGTTTGTAGTAACGCTTCATACTGTTTGATAAGTGATAATTTAGGTTCCGTCAAGATTCGAACAAAATCTTCAACTGAAAGACTTTCTAGTTCAACGCGAATTGGAAAACGGCCTTGCAACTCTGGAATTAAATCACTTGGTTTAGACACGTGGAATGCTCCAGCACCAATAAATAGCATATGTTCAGTGTTAACAGTACCATACTTTGTTTGAACCATGCTACCTTCAAGAATTGGTAATATATCTCTTTGAACACCTTGGCGAGATACATCTTGCCCTGAATTTTGATTATTTGTCGCAACCTTATCTATTTCATCGATAAATATAATGCCCATTTGTTCAGCTAATTCAATAGCTTCTTGGTTAGCTGTTTCTTGATCAATCAATTCATCAGCAAATTCATCAGTTAATATCTTACGTGCAGTTTTAACTGGAACTTCTCTTTCAACTTTTTTCTTAGGCATTAATTGGTTCATCATGTCTTGCATTTGTTGGTTTTGGTTCGTACCTAACATGCCCATAGCAGCTGGATCTTGTTCAACTTTTAAGCGTACCTTCTCATCTTCTAATTGACCATTTAATAATTGTTGCTTAATTTCTGAACGTTTCGTTTTCACTTCATCAGTGGGTGTTTCTTCTTCGTCATCATTATTTTGACCAAAATTAGGGATTGAACCACCAAATAAAGATTCCAATGGGTTATTACTGTTCGTATTGTTATTAGCTTTTTTCTTCATACTAGGTACTAACAATTTCACTAACTTTTCATTCGCTTTATCTTGGGCTTCATCTTGTACCAATGCCTTTTTTTGATCTTTTACAAGTCTAACAGCAACATCTACAAGGTCTCTAACCATACTTTCTACATCACGTCCAACATAACCTACTTCTGTAAATTTAGTTGCTTCAACTTTAATAAATGGAGCGCCAACTACTCTAGCCATACGTCTTGCAATTTCCGTTTTACCTACACCCGTAGGTCCAATCATCAAAATATTTTTAGGTGCGACCTCTTGTTTTTCTTCTTCAGTTAATAGACTTCTTCTATATCTATTTCTTAATGCAATTGCAACCTTACGTTTAGCATCGTCTTGACCAACAATATATTCATTAAGTTTTGATACAATATCTCTAGGTGTTAATTTTATTCCATTTGTCTCCATATGATACGTTACCTCCATTAATTTTGTGCTTTAAAACAACTTATAATTTATACATGTTTACTATTGCCAATTAATTCTAAATTTAGACATTTTCATTAATTTATTTACTCAGCTATAAATTCTCAACTATAATTCGGTCATTTGTAAATACACAAATATCTGAAGCAACTTTCAAACTTTCATAAGCCATTTCGCTCGCAGACAAATGTGTTGCATTACGTTTTAGCGCTCTACCTGCACTTAACGCATAGTTACCACCTGACCCAATTGCAATCAAATTATCATCTGGTGCGATTACTTCTCCTGTACCGCTAACTACTAAGATTGATGTTTCATCCATTACAATCAACATAGCTTCTAGCTGACGTAATTGTTTATCGCCTCTCCACTCTTGTGCTAATTCCACTGCAGCTCTTTCTAAATTCCCACTAAATTGTTGTAATTTTGTTTCGAATTTTTCAAATAGAGTGAACGCATCTGCTACACTTCCAGCAAAACCAGCTAATACTTTATCATTATATAAACGTCTCACTTTTCTCGCTGTTTGTTTCATGATGACTTGTTCACCTAGAGTAACTTGACCATCTCCAGCCATTGCTGCATGTCCATTATGTTGTACTGCAAATATTGTTGTTGCATGTATAGATGTACTCATTATTTAATTCTCCTTTTTTGCACGAGGATGTGCATTTAAATATACTTTTCTTAATTGTTCATTTGTCACATGTGTATATCGACCAGTTGTTGACAGATTAACGTGACCGAGCAAAGATTGCACTGTTCTTAAATCTGCACCTTGGTTTAACATGTGTGTCGCAAATGTATGTCTAAGTTTATGAGGATGTATCTCTGTAACACCAGCCGTTCGTTTCACTACGTCGTTCAATACATAACGAACGCCACGTTCAGTGATAGGATCGCCTTTCATATTAACTAATAAATAATCGTGATTACTATTTAATTTAGGTTTGAATGACGCTAAATATCGTTCCATACTTTGTTTACAAAACTCGCCAAAGGGGATAAAACGTTCTTTGCCACCCTTACCTAATACCTTTACACCTGGCGACGTCATATCTATGTCTTGTTCTTTTATATGCACTAACTCTGAAACTCTAATACCAGTAGAATAAAGTAGTTCTAAGATTACCCTATCTCGCAAGCCTTTTTTTGCATCATTTTCAACCGTGTCAAATAATGCTTCCATTTCCTCTTCATAGAAAAAATGTGGTAAATAATGTTCTTTTTTCGGATGTACCAATTGTATGAACGGATTTACCACCGCTTCATCTTGTGTCATCCAATATTCATAAAAACTTCTCAGCGTAGAAATTTTACGTGAAACTGAGGTTCTTTTCAAGTTTTTTGAATATAAGTAACTGAGATAGTTCCTAGCATCTTTGTATTCAAACGCATTCAAATCTAAATGTTCTTGAGCTAAGAAAACATTAAATTGTTCTAAATCATCATGATAGGATTTTAAAGTGTGCTCTGAAAATTGTTTTTCTACTTTTAGCATATATAAATACGCTTGTTGGATTTTTTCCAATAAAACCCCCTCCATCAACATAAATTGTAGCATATTGACAGAGGGGTCTGCGAAAAATAACTATTAAATTGAGTAAAACTTTCAAAATTTTCGGAAAGAATTATAAAAATACAATATTTTATAGCGTTTGTTTGTAATTATCTAAATATGTTAAAGCACGATCTGCTAATTTTTCATAACGTAATTTTTTATCTTTTACTTTCTTTTCCAATGTTGGTAGTAAACCAAAGTTAGCATTCATTGGTTGGAAGTTTTTTTCATTTTTGGCATGTGAAATATAATATGCCATGCTACCTATCATTGTTTCTCTAGGGAAAATGACTTCTCCCTTGTTAAGCATTTTATGTGCTACATTGATACCTGCAACGAGTCCACTAGCGGCACTCTCTACGTACCCTTCAACACCAGTCATTTGACCTGCGAAATAAAGTTCTTCTCTTCCTTTTAATTCATAAGTTTCAGTTAAAACATCAGGCGAATTGATGAATGTGTTACGGTGCATGACACCATATCTAACTATTTCAACATTTTCTAATCCTGGAATTAATCTGATGACATCTTTTTGAGCTCCCCATTTTAAATGTGTTTGGAAACCTACAATGTTGTATAGTGTTCCTGCAGCATCATCCTGGCGTAGTTGTACGACAGCGTATGGTCTTTCGCCTGTTTTAGGATCTTCGAGACCCACGGGTTTCATTGGACCGAACAATAATGTTTTTCTACCACGTTCAGCCATTACTTCAAACGGCATACAACCTTCAAAGTATTTTTCTTTTTCAAATTCATTTACAGGTGCAACTTCAGCTTCCATGAGCGCATCGTAAAATGTATTAAACTCATCTTCTGTCATAGGACAATTCAAATATGCGGCTTCACCTTTATCATAGCGGGATTTCAAATACACTTTATTCATATCAATACTGTCTTTTTCAATAATTGGTGCCGCAGCGTCATAGAAATACAACTGATCTTTTCCAGTTGCCTCCACAATTTCGTTTGCTAACTTGTCTGTCGTTAGAGGACCTGTTGCAATAATCGTATATCCTTCAGGTATGCTATTAATTTCTTCATTTAAAACTGTGATATTTGGATGATTTTTTAATGTTTCAGTCACATAGCCAGCAAAATCATGTCGATCGACTGCTAGAGCGCCACCGGCAGGCACACGCGCTTTATCCGCTGCACTGATAATTAAAGAATCTAACTGTCTCATTTCTTCTTTAAGTACACCGACAGCATTTGTTAAAGCATTGCCTCGTAGTGAATTCGAACATACGAGTTCTGCAAATTTATCGGTATGATGTGCAGGTGTCTGTTTCACCGGCCTCATTTCTATAAGATTTACTTTTACGCCTCGTTGCGCTAATTGATATGCTGCTTCTGAACCAGCCAAACCAGCACCTACTACATTTACAACTTGAGTCATTCGATTTCCTCCCATAATTAAAAAGCAACTTAGACATCGTATCATAAATATAAATACATGCATCTACATTATATATATGTGTCATAAGTTGCTGTTATTGTTTAAACTATTTCTTTCATAAATACGATTGCAAGCGTAAATTCGCTATACTATATTACTTTTGCTCTTCTTCTTTGTAATCACAATTTGAACATACTACTTGGCTCTTACGTCCTTGTTTTTTCTCAACTAAGTAATGCTCACATTTAGGACAATCTCTTCCTATCGGTTTATCCCAAGTTACAAAATCACACTCTGGATATTTAGAACAACCATAAAAAATACGATTCTTTTTAGATTTACGTTCTACAACGTCGCCTTCTTTACACTTAGGACAAGTCACACCAATTGTCTTAACAATAGCTTTTGTATTTCGACAATCTGGGAAATTTGAACAAGCCATGAATTTACCATAACGACCCATTTTAATAACCATAGGTGAACCACAGACTTCACAGTCTTCACCAGCAGGTTCATCTTTTATTTCTATTTTTTCCATTTCTTCTTCTGCGCGTTCTACATCCTGTTTGAAACTACTGTAAAAATCTGAAATCACTTTTTTCCAGCCAATCTCACCATCGGCAACTTTATCCAATAATGTTTCCATGTTTACTGTAAAGTCAACATCGATAATTTCTGGGAAGTAATCTTTAACTTGTTCATGAACAATTTCGCCCAATTCAGTTGGCACAAAACGTTTACTTTCATTTTTCACATAATTTCTTTTCTGGATTGTATCGATCGTTGGTGCATATGTGGAAGGACGTCCAATTTTCAATTCTTCCATTGTTTTCACTAAACGCGCTTCAGTATAGCGTGGTGGTGGTTGAGTAAAATGTTGTGATGGTTCAATGTTCGTAGCTGTAACCATTTCACCTTCACCAATATTTGGTAATTTGTTATCTTTACCATCTTCACTGTCATCTTTGGTTTCAACATATAAAGTCATAAAACCTTTAAATTTGATTGTCTGTCCATTTGCTCGGAATTTGATGTCATTTTGCGTCAAATCCATTGCAACTGTATCTAAAATTGCAGGTGCCATTTGACTGGCAACAAAACGTTCCCAAATTAATTTATATAATCTATGTTGATCTCTAGTTAAGAAATTTTTCATTTCATTTGGTGTACGTAAAGTACTAGACGGTCTGATGGCTTCATGGGCATCTTGATCGCCTTGACCTTTTGATTTTCGATTAGATGTATAGTCATTACCATATGTTTCTTGAATGTAATTTTTCGCTTCTGATTGCGCTTGGTCTGAGATTCTTGTTGAATCTGTACGCATATAAGTGATTAAACCAACTGTACCTTGCTTTTTCAAATCTATACCTTCATATAGTTGTTGGGCTAACATCATTGTTTTACGTGCTTTGAAATTCAATTTACGAGCAGCTTCTTGTTGAAGTGTTGACGTTGTAAAAGGATTAGCTGGATAACGCGTTTTTTCCTTTTTAGTCACTTTAGTCACTTCAAACTGATCGCCATCTAACTGCGTAGTAATTTTTTCAACATCTGCTTTTTCAGTTAATTTAAATGGTTTATTTTTAAAATGAAGAAATTTAGCTGTGAATTTTGTTTTCTTATATCTAAATTCGCCTTCAATTTTCCAATATTCTTCTGGTTTGAAATTTCTAATTTCATTTTCACGATCTATAACTAGTCTTAATGCCACAGATTGTACACGACCAGCAGATAACCCTTTTTTAACTTTTTTCCATAATACGGGTGAGATATTATAACCGACTAAACGATCTAGAATACGTCGTGCTTGTTGCGCATCAACGAGTTCCATTTCGATGCCTCTTGGATGTTTAAAACTATCTTTTACTGCATCTTTTGTTATTTCATTAAACACTACTCTATTTTCTGTTGAATCTTCCAAGTTTAATATATTCGCTAAATGCCAAGCAATAGCTTCACCTTCACGGTCGGGGTCACTCGCTAAGAATACTTTTTTCGCTTTCTTAGCATGTTTTTTCAATTCTTTTACAACTGGACCTTTACCACGTATCGTAATATATTTGGGTTCATAATCATTTTCAGCATCTACACCCATTTGACTACGAGGCAAGTCTCTAACGTGCCCCATTGATGCGATTACTTTATATTTTTTACCTAAATATTTTTCAATGGTTTTAGCTTTTGCAGGCGATTCAACTATGACTAAATTTTCTGCCAAAGTAGTTACCCCCTTGCATTTTCTAATTACAAAGATAAATGATAAACGGTGTATTTTGTTTTTGTCAATGTTTTTAATTTTGACTTGATTAAATTTATACCGTTATTTCATCCCAAACTTTATCAATCAGCAGTATTTTTTCATATATTATTAAAAAAAAGCGTTAAATAAAATCTGTTTTAAAGTTGTGTGCTATTTACTTTTCATATAATAAAATCTTCTAATATATCATCCGCATTCAATACAATTTTCGCCCCTTCTTGAGCACTACGCAAATTGCCTAATGTCATTTTATTAAATATTGTACCAGGTAAGACATACACATCTCTATTTTGTTCTAATGCAAATCGCGTCGTGATACTTGTACCACTATTTTCTGCAGATTCTGTGATAAAGATACCTTTAGAAAGTCCACTAATCAATCTATTCCTTTCTGGGAAATGGTATCTTTTGGGCTTTTCGAGAGGGAGATATTCACTTATAACTATTCCATCTTTTTCAATTTGCTGTCTTATCTCTTTAGTTTCTTTCGGATAATGATGCATATGTCCAAATCCTAATACCGCAATTGTAGGTAACTTAAATAACAAAGCATGTTGATGCGCCATCATATCTGCACCTTTTGCAAGCCCTGATATTATCGTCAAATGATGTTTTTTAAATGAAGGAAAAAATGTTTGAAGTGATTGCCATGTATATTGTGTCGCTTGTCTAGATCCAATAATAGCTAGGGTACGAGGAGATTGCATTAAAGTGAGCTTACCGCGATAAAATAGGATTAGGGGTGGATCATAAATTTCTCGCAATAACTGTGGATATAAACGGTGATTAATTGTTATGAAATGAACTTTCCATGCTTTTAATTGTTTGAATAGTACTTCTAAATTAGTTGTCACATATAATCGGTATACATTTTCATTTTTTGCAGTTATTTTTACTGTTCCCAAAAATTGTTTGAGTATGTATTGTTTATCTACCTTACTATATTTCATAAAAGAGGGAGAAAATCTTAATAATCGATGTATTTGTTGTGTAGATAGTCCAGCAAATCGAAGCTTTAAAAGGTCTAAATCGTTCATTTATCATACTCCTTTATATCTCATATTATACGATAAAATATATATGCTGCGTATTACAAAATTTTGTCAAATGATCGTAATAAGTCATATGATTTTAAAGAGTAATTTTAAATTCCTAAATTGACAACATCTGATGTTTCAATTGGAGATATTAATTGTATTTATCTTTAATTTAGCGGTCGCATTTCTACTATATAAAATACTTTATCAAATGCATTTTTTTATTTTAATATCAGCTCATACAACCTAAAAAAGCACAAACTCCGACATACTATCGGAATTTGCGCTGACTTTTAATAAATAAAATTATTTTACAGTCAATAATTGTTCATAGATGCCAGCTTCTTTAGCTGCATCAATTAAAGTTGTACCAATTTCAGAAGGTGTGTCTGCTGTTTTTACACCACAACTGTTAAGTGTTTTAATTTTCTCTTCTGCAGTTCCTTTACCACCTGAGATAATCGCACCAGCATGGCCCATACGTTTACCAGGAGGAGCTGTTTGACCGCCTACGAAGCCTACAACAGGTTTCGTCATATTAGCTTTAATCCATTCAGCAGCTTCTTCTTCTGCAGTACCCCCGATTTCACCAATCATAACGACAGCCTTAGTTTCATCATCTTCATTAAATGCTTTTAATACATCTATAAAGTTTGTACCATTAACTGGGTCGCCACCAATACCAACCGCAGTCGTTTGACCGATACCTTCTTCAGTTAATTGATGTACCGCTTCATATGTTAATGTACCAGAGCGTGATACAACGCCTACATGACCTTTTTTATGGATGTATCCTGGCATGATACCAATTTTACATTCATCAGCAGTAATGACACCTGGACAGTTAGGTCCTACTATACGTGTTTTCTTACCTTCTGAATAACGTTTTACTTTAACCATATCAATTACAGGAATATGTTCTGTGATACAAATCGCTAAATCTAGTTCAGCTTCGATACATTCTAAAATTGCATCAGCAGCAAATGGTGCTGGTACATAAATAACTGATACTGTTGCACCTGTTTCTTTTTGTGCTTCTTCAACTGTATTGAATACTGGAACGCCTTCAACAACCTGTCCGCCTTTACCTGGAGTTACCCCAGCAACAATTTGTGTACCATATTCAAGCATTTGTTTTGTATGGAAAAGGGCAGTTGACCCTGTGATACCTTGTACAATTACTTTTGTATTTTTATCAATAAATACGCTCATCTTCGTGCTCCCATCCTTTCCTTATGCTTCTTTAACAAGTTTTACGATTTTTTGTGCGCCTTCAGCCATTGTAGCTGCTGGTTCAATTGCTAATCCAGATTCTTTAAGAATTTCTTTACCTCTTTCAACATTTGTACCTTCTAAACGTACGACAAGTGGTAAAGTAAGCTCGACTTCTTTAACTGCAGCAACAATACCTTCAGCGATAATGTCACATTTCATAATGCCACCAAAGATATTTACAAAGATACCTTTTACATTTTCATCACCTAAGATAATTTTAAATGCTTCAGTAACTTTTTCTTTAGTTGCGCCGCCCCCTACGTCAAGGAAGTTAGCCGGATTACCGCCGAAGTGATTGATTGTATCCATAGTTGCCATTGCTAAACCAGCGCCGTTAACCATACAACCAATATCACCATCTAAAGCGATATATGATAAATCGTATTTAGAAGCTTCGATTTCTTTTGGATCTTCTTCTTCTAAATCACGTAATTCTTGAATATCTTTATGTTTAAATAATGCGTTATCATCAAAATTAACTTTAGCATCTAATGCTAAAACTTCACCCTCACCCGTAGTAACAAGTGGGTTGATTTCAACGATTGAGCAATCTTTTTCGATGAAAACATTATAAAGTGATACTAAAAATTTAGCTGCTTTATTTATAGATTCTTTAGGAATATTAATGTTAAAAGCAATTCTTCTAGCTTGATATGGTGCTAATCCTACAACAGGATCAATTGTTTCTTTGAATATTTTTTCAGGTGTTTTAGCAGCAACCTCTTCAATTTCAGTACCGCCTTCTTCTGAAGCCATCAAAGTAACTCTATCTGTCGCACGATCGATGACAAAACCAACATAATATTCTTTTTGAATATCGCAGCCCTCTTCTATGTAAAGGCGTTTAATTTCTTTACCTTCTGGACCAGTTTGATGTGTAACAAGTGTTTTACCTAATAATTCTTTAGCATAAGTTTCAACTTCAGAAAGAGATTTAGCGATTTTAACACCGCCTGCTTTCCCTCTGCCCCCTGCGTGAATCTGTGCTTTAACCACGTAAACTTTTGAATCTAATTCTTTTGCTTTTTCTACTGCTTCTTCAGCAGTATATGCTACGCGTCCTTCTGGGACAGCAACGCCCATAGAACGAAATATTGCTTTACCTTGATACTCGTGGATATTCATTCTCCATCCTCCTGTTTCTTAGGTTAAGTTCATATTCAATTATAAGAAATGAAAGCGCTATTGTAAACTCATTTATCCTACTTAATCCAATTATTTTATTTTAACTATTAATTTACCAAAGATTTAATTGGTTCAAATGTTTTTCGATGTTCATTTAAAATGCCATATTTTTTAATTCCATCTAAATGTTGTTGCGTACCATATCCAACATTGTTTTCAAAACTATAACCTGGGTATTTTCTACCTAAATCTCGCATATATTGATCTCTGTGTTCTTTAGCTAAGACACTAGCAGCAGCTATCGAAACACTTCTAGCGTCACCTTTAATTAAAGATGTTTGCGGTATATCAATATCCAATGTCATAGCATCTACAAGTAGATGTGTTGGTTTAATTCTCAATCCTTCAATCGCTCTGTGCATTGCTAATTTCGTTGCCTCATAAATATTTATTTCATCTATTTCTTCCACCGAAGCATATCCATATGCATAAGCATACACATCATTCAGTAATTGACCTTCGATTGAATGCCTTTGTTTTGCTGAAAGTTTTTTAGAATCATTTAACCCTGTGAAATGATGATTTTTATTTAAAATAACTGCACATGTAACAACTGGACCTGCTAATGGACCACGCCCCACCTCATCTATACCACAAATAAGCGCGTCTGGATTTTCTGCTAAGATGCTATTTTCAAATTCCGTCATTTTCACATAATTATCTAATAACACTTGTTCTTTTTCTAATTGTTTACGTCTTTGTATCATTGCATTTTGCACACCTTTGCGTGCATCATTATTATATTCACTTCGCTCTAATTCACTTATTGACAGCATATGCTGTAACTTACTTTTAATGTCCTTTATCGTTTCGCTCATAATCCATTACACGTCCATTTCGGAAATAATATCAAATGTATACGTACCGATTTTAGCGTTTCTCACTTCGTGTATAATTAAATCTATGACCGCTTCGTAATCAATTTCATTACCTCGTCTTAACAATCCTCTTCTACGGCCTATCGCATCAAACCACTCTATATTTTCTGCTTCTTTTGAAACATCTATTTTATAGTGCTGTATTAAACCGTCATAATCATGTGCTTTCATAAAGTCTAACGCATAGATTGCCACTTCATCTAAGTGAACAATACTATCTTTGATTGCACCCGTAACACTTAATTTTTTTCCAACCAATTGATCCTCAAATTTTGGCCATAATATACCTGGTGTGTCTAATAATTGTAGCGATTGACCTACTTTAATCCACTGTTGTTGCTTTGTAACACCAGGCGTGTTACCCGTTTTTGCAATTGATTTATTAGCTAATTTATTAATCAATGTTGATTTACCTACATTGGGTATCCCTACTATCATTGCTCTAATCGCACGTGGTTTTAATCCTTTTTGTTTTTCTTTTTCAAATTTTTCTTTGGTTGCTTTGATAGCAGTTTGTTCAACTTGTTTTAGACCTTTACCATGCTTCGCATCAATTGCAACTGGATAAAAGCGTTTTTCTTTAAAATATGATTCCCATTTCTCTAATTCTTTTAAATTCGCCATATCTTTTTTATTTAAAATAACGACTCTAGGCTTTTGTTGTATAACCTCATCAATCATTGGATTTCTAGAACTATAAGGTATGCGCGCATCTACAAGTTCAAATACAACATCTACTTTTTTTAATTGCTCTGAAACTTCTCTTTTTGCTTTGGCCATATGACCTGGATACCACTGAATTACCATATATCTCACCCTTCTATTACTTATGACTTTTATCAATTTTGTTTATTATTTTATTCGTTCATACCGTTTAGTTTGCTTTAGCATCATAACACGTTGGTGCATGTGTTATAAACAAATTAATTAGATAATCACTGTTCATTCTTAATTTTACAACAAAAAAAACAGCAAGTGCATGATATTTTCATTTTTATTTACAATACCAATGATTCATTAAACAATAACTTGAATTTCTAACCTTTCTTTGTAAAAATTAAAAACCTAACATTCAAAATTAAAATTTTTCTAAATAATAATAGTTATTTTTATCTAAATACTAAAAATGTAGATACAATAGAATTATATTAAACAAATAAATAGGAGATTGCCTATGAAACAAAAATTATTATATCTTTGTTTATTCGTAACATTGGCAGTCGTTGGCCATAGTTACATCATATATAGATTTATTCATGATAGTGTTTTATTCACGGGTCCTAATGATGGTATGGAACAAATGGTGCCGATTCAAATGTATCTATTTGATAACTGGCATCATGGTAATTTCTTTTATGCTTCAGATTTTGGACTCGGTGGTGATTTTTTTAGTGACTTAAGCTATTACTTCTCCACAAATATTATTTTTATCATAAATGTGATTGTAATTGTTTTATTAAAGACGTTTATAACACTGGATACTACTCATATTATGTTTTGGATGACCAATGCACTCATTGTTTCTATTTTTAAATCTGCGATTGCAATGCTTGCGACTTATCTATATGTCCGTTATATAGCTTTAAATAAAAAAATTGCCGTTCTAGCTGCGTTCATTTTTGTAATTTCACCAATCTATTTCAGGTTCACAGTATATTGGCCATTTTTCAGTGATGTTTTTATTTGGTTACCGTTGTTATTGTGGTCAATCGAACGTTTTTTAAAAAGTGGGAAGATTGGTTTCTTTATCATTATAGTAGCCATTACATTAATCAATAATTTTTATTTTGCATATTATCAATTATTAACTGGATTAATTTATTTAACTATCAGACTAGTGTTTAGACATCAAGCTGATATCATTCCTAGGTTCAAGTCTTTCATGTCTTTATTTATTGCATCAGTTATTGGATTAGGATGTAGTCTTCCATTCTTTTTCCCAGCAATTCAAAGTTTCTTTAATAATAGACGCACACCTTTTGACGGCAATGTAGATTTATTTGAGCCATTCAATCAAAATACCAATGTTTTTTATGATAATTATTTAATCGTAATATTATTTATCACTGGTCAGGCGTTATTATCATTCAAATTATACAAACATTATTATTTCAAATTATTTGCAATTTCTACGCTTATATTAATTTGTGCTAGTTTTGTTCCTTTTATCGATCAGATATTTAATGGCTTTTCAGCGCCACAAAAACGTTGGCATTATTTAATAGCATTTAATTCTGCAGTTTTAATTGGCTTATATGTAAAATATTTTCGGACAATTTCTATACCAAACTATATTTTTTCATCCGTTATCTCATTAAGTATTATTGGCTTAAGTGCATGGTATTATGATGATGTTGTAGCATGGGTTTGGTTCGCACCCATAGTGAGTTTAATTGGCTTTTTAATTCTATTAATCAATGAATCTCATATCAAACTTAAACTTACACATTTATTTGTTTTATCAATAATGATTTTAACAGTCTTAGTTTCTACTGTATTTATACGAAATCAAATTTATTTTGAAGACCATGTCAAACGTGCTAATGCTTATTTTGTGAATGCAAGCCTTTTTAACACACCATTACAACAGCAATTAGTTAAAGATATGAATACACATAAACTTGAAGATGAGCGCATAGATTGGCGTGTCAATGAACAAGACAATACGCCGATGTATCAACAATTTAAAGGACTAAGTATCTATTCTAGTATATTTGATCATCACATATTAGATTTTTACTATGATGAGCTAAAAATCAATATGCAAGAAGAATCAGTGAGTAGATATCAATCAACCAATGGGCGTCAAAATATGAGCAGTTTATTTTCTATTAAATATCTAATGGTCAAGCGCTATCAACATAATATTCCTGCATACTTCAAAAAGATTAAAAACGATGGTCAATATGAAATTTATGAAAACACTTTAAATTTACCATCTGTACGTGTTTCTAATAAAAAGTATAATTCAAATGATTTACATAACCCTATTGATAAAGAACATGCAATGATGGATGGCGTTATTTTAAATAATAAAGGTGCATCTTATACGGCAAAGGCACCAAATTTATTAAATCAAACTCGTATCACGTACAAAGATATAAATAACAAACGCAATCATCAAATACATGCTTCTAAAAACGATAGCCATGTACAAATTCATATACCTAAACATTTAAGACAACGTTATCATGACTTTTATTTAACGATTAAAGTCAAACGTGGTCTACCAGATAGTAATTTTTCAGTCCAAATAAATAACTATACAAATAACCGCTTGTACAACAATTCGACTTATCGAACAGGTGTGGATACACAACTTTATAGAACACAACCTGATAAAAATGGTAATATAAATGTTGGGCTAAGCCCAACAGGTAATTACTATCTAGATATTCAAAGTTTGCATGGTGAAAACTACAATCATTTAAAATCAGCATATGCAAAGCAAAATAACGATGGACATTATACAGATATTAAAAATGGCGTGAAGGTTAAGTTAGGTCCTCACGAAAAAGGAATCGCTACGATTAATATACCGTATCGTGAAGGCATGACTGCATATGTCGACAACAAAAAAATTAAACCATTAAATGTGAATTATATGATGACTGGCGTGCCAGTTTCAAAAGATAGCAAAGAAATCATAATCAAATATCGTCCAAAATATTGGTATACGGTTACTGCTATTTCAATTATTTTCATTATAGGATCGCTATCATGGTTTATGAGAAAGAGATATAAAAACAAATAAATTCATAATTTAAAAGGAGTTTGTCGGAGATGAGGTATAACCATGTTTCGTAAACTTTGGTCTCACAAAGTTTCAAGATTATTTTGTATTATAGCAATGGGCATTTTAGTTGCACTATTAACATTTACACCGTACATCTATCGATATATAACGCAAGGTAATGTATTTAGTGGATCAGGTGACGGTTTTAGGCAAATGATGCCCTTTCAAATGTACCTTTATGAACACTTTAGCCAATTCAAACAATTTTATGATCACTCATTTGGGCTAGGTGGCGATTATGTTAAAGACTTATCATATTATTATTCGACCTCACCTTTAACATGGATTAACTTCATTTTTGTTTGGTTTTCAGAGATTTTATTTAATAGTCATCCTAACCAAATAAGTTATTGGGCAAGCAATCAAATTATTGTTGCTTTTGTCAAAGGTGTTGTCACGTTTGTCATTTCATTTTACTTTTTTAGATATTTAAAATTTAAAAATTATGCTACGTTGCTTGCTGCAATGCTTTATGCTTCATCAACGACTGCGATTTATTTTAATTTCACTTGGTCGTATTACGGTGATTTACTTATTTTCCTTCCTTTATCATTACTAGGTGTTGAACGATTTTATAAAGAAAAGAAAATTGGTTTATTCATATTCGCCATTGCACTAACCTTATTTTCAAATTTTTATTTTAGTTATTACGAAGCGATTGTCCTCCTAGCATACGTCGCTTATAGGTTTATCTTTCCACATCCAACTGATTTGGTTTCTCGGAAACAACAACTTATTTTGATTCCTATTGCAGTTATTTTAAGTACTTTAATAGGCATCTGGGGCTTTTATACGGGCGTTACTTCATTTTTCAATAACGATCGAGTTAGTAACCCGTATTTTAAAATTCCACTGTTCACTGATTTCGCACGTCAAAAGCATTTTTTCACAAATGGTTTTTATATTACAGTGTCTATAATAACTGTGGTCGCTTTATTATCTTTTAAACTATACAAACATTATTATTATAGATTATTTGCAATTGCTACGTGGATCATGTTGATTGGGTCACTTACACCACATTTCGATAGCATGTTCAATGGATTTTCAACTCCAGAACGTAGATGGGTATACATATTTGCAATCATGTCTGCTGGCTTAATCGCCCTATTTATCCAGCACCTATCGGAATTAACTCTGAAAGCCTATATCTTAACCTGCATTCCAGTATGTCTCATCATGCTAGTCATGAATATTATCGTTACAGATCAAAAAATGTCATGGATGATTATTTGTTTCATACTTATGGTATTTATCGCTTTATTATTATTTAAGAAAAACTTATTACAAAATCATTGGTTTAAGGTATCCATAATAGTTTTATTTGTAATTCAACAAGCATTCATATTATCTAATGATTACTATAATAATGTGAAAAGATATGAATCTACAAAACAAGCCATACAGGACTCTGATTATCATAGCCCAGCTTTAGCCAAAAAAATAAATGCAATAAACCACCAGCAAGATGATCCATTACATCGTATCGATTATATGTCTCAATATGGATTAAATTCACCAATGATTTACCATTTTAATGGCATTGCTTTATATTCAAGTATTTTCGATGGCGATATTTTAAAATATTATGATAAAACACTACAAATCAATATGCATACAGATAAAAACAGCACGTATCGTTTATTATCTAATCGCGCCAACTTAATGGCTTTATGGCATGTAGAGGACCGTATTCGTCGGCCTGATGATTTAAATATGCCCTATGGATTTACACAGAAAGATATAGTTCATCATTCTAAAAAAGAATCATTTATACATTCAGTTAATCAAATCCATTATCCAAGTGCACACATTACAGATAAGGTTTATAATGCGAATGATTTAAAATCACCCTTAGATAAAGAACAAGCCATGCTACAAGGTGTCGTTTTTGACAATAATACAGAAGCCAATCAATCGTTCAAGCCGAATAAAAACTTATTATCCGATGCTTCTGCAACACTAAAAGATGCACACAGATTAGATAATCATCAACTGATTATAGAAAAAGACAATGGTGGTATAAGTTACCAATTGCCTTCGTCTATTGCTAATAAATATAAAGATATGTACGTTGAAATGGATGTTGAATTACTTTCTCCAGATAAGGAACATGACGTTGGTATTAACGAATACAATCAACATCGTAATGAGTTATCTTATAAATATAGACGTTTTGTAACACCAGTCACAATGAGGGTTAAAGCAAACGAAAAACTTAATCTTAAATTGTCTAAAGGTAAGTATCGAGTGAATGTTAAAGGCATATATGGCGAAGATTATCATACCTTGCGCCATGCATCTAGTTCATTAGACGCTGTTAAAGTCACACAACAACGTAATGGCTATACGATTCATAAGCATAAAAATGATGCAGGCTACTTAGTCTTGCCAATGGCGTATAGAGATGGGATGCAAGCCTATGAAGGAGATAAAAAAGTCACTGTAAAGCAAGGTAATGGTATAATGACTGTCATTCCTGTTGATAAAGGACAAGAAATAATCAAACTCAAATATGCACCACCTTACCATAAAACATTAATTATTTTGACGGTGATAGGTATCATCTCAAGTATTATTTTTACAAAGCGCATTTCAAAATCTTCAAAAAGAGAAATTTAAGGACATATTTTTTTAGTCCCTATTTGGTCATATTAAAAGCCCACGACTTTGCCATTTACTAATCGTCGTGGGCTATATATTTAAATAAAAAAGCGATTCTCATAATGAGAACCGCTTTTTATATGCTTAATATGCTGATTAACGAATTTCTTTAATTCTAGCAGCTTTACCACGTAATTCACGTAGGTAGTATAATTTAGCACGACGAACTTTACCACGACGTGGAACTTCGATTTTTTCGATTTTTGGTGTGTGTAATGGGAAAGTACGTTCCACACCTACACCTGAAGAAATCTTACGAACAGTGAAAGTTTCTGAAATACCTCCACCACGGCGTTTGATTACTACACCTTCGAATACTTGGATACGTTCACGTGTACCTTCAATAATACGTACGTGCACTTTTAAAGTGTCACCTGGACGGAATGAAGGTAAATCTGTGCGTAATTGCGATTGAGTTACTGCTTCGATTAATTTGTGATTACTCATTATTTTTTCTCTCCTTCAACCTATGTTCTTGCCTCGACAAAATATAGCAGCGGATCATAGTGATTTTTCGTGTGTCGCACACTTAAAATATGTTAGCACATTGCTAGTCTTTTTTCAATTGCTTTTTGTATCTTTCTACAATATCTTTTTCTTCAACTGTCATTGGATACCGTTCTAATAAATCTGGTCGTTTTACAAATGTACGTAGAATTTTTTGTTCATGTCGCCATCGATCAATATGAGCATGATTACCTGAAAGTAATACATCCGGTACACTCATCCCTTTATATTCTCGTGGTCTTGTATATTGTGGGAATTCTAATAAGCCATCTTGGAATGAATCATCTTCATGAGATTGTTGGTTACCTAAAACACCTGGTAATAATCTCACTATGGCGTCTGTCATCACCATTGCAGGTAATTCGCCTCCCGTTAATACATAGTCTCCCATAGAAATCTCGTCTGTAACTAAGTGTTCACGTATTCTTTCGTCATAGCCTTCGTAATGACCACAAATAAACACTACATGTTCTGATTGGCTTAGTTCATTTGCTATCGCTTGTGTAAATGGTTTGCCTTGCGGACACATTAAAATCACTCTTGTGTCATCTGTTTTTTCAATACTTTCCATTGCATTAAAAATGGGTTCAGGCTTTAATACCATGCCTTGACCACCACCAAAAGGATAATCATCCACTTGATTATGTTTATTTTCTGCAAAATGTCTAAAATCAACTGTATTGACTGTTAACATATTTTTATCTTGTGCACGCTTTAAAATGGATTGGTTTAAAACACCATTAAACATTTCTGGAAATAAAGTTAGAAAATCAATCTTCATTAATCCAACAATCCTTCCATTGGTGTAATTTGAATACGTCTACCCTCTACATCAATATCCTTAACAACATCAGCGATATATGGAATCAAGTACTCTTTGTCACCTTTAACTACCCACACGTCATTTGCGCCTGTTTCGAAAATTTCTGTAACGCGTCCAATTGGTGTATCATCGTCATCAAATACAGTGCAACCAATGATATCTGAATAATAAAATTCATGTTCACCGAGTTCTATTTCTTCATGATCTCGTTCTTGCATAATGGTTTCACCTTTTAAATATTCAATATCATTAATATTATTAATGCCTTCAAATGTCAACATATGAAGACCTTTATGCATACGATAAGAAGCAATTGTGAATTCTAATGGCTCTTTATTTTTACGTTCAATAATTACAAGCTCTCCAGGCTGAAAGCGTGTTTCTGTAAAATCTGAATTTGATTTTACTTTTATTTCTCCTTTAATACCATGTGTATTAACAATTTTACCTATCTCTACCTTCATATACGTGCCTCCACTATTATTTATCTATTAAAATTGATTATGTATGCTATGATTTGTCTTATTATTATAACATGTGAAGTTATACGCAGTGACACAAATACAATATTCATGTAATGACATTTTTAAAATATCAACTTGCTTATATTATTATCGATAATGTCTATAAAAAAAGAGTACCCTTCAAGGTACCCTTACAAATCATATATTTGTTTATTTGTCGAAATCCTATTTTTGATCGTCAAATTTCTTCAAGATGCCTTCTCTTGATAAGATATTATGAACTGTATCAGTTGGTTTCGCACCATTTTTTAACCATTTAAGTGCTAATTCTTCGTCGATTTTAACTTCAGCTGCATTCACATTGTTTGGGTTGTAAGTACCGATTTGTTCGATATTACGACCGTCACGTGGTGCACGAGCATCAGCTGCTACGATACGATAGAATGGATTTCTTTTTGAACCTAAACGTGTTAAACGTAATTTAACTGCCATTTATATTCGCTCCTTTTGTTTTCATAGTTTTTATTTTCTACAAGAAATAATAATAACAGTAATTCAATAATTTGTAAAGAGTTTCTTCTTTACCAATTTCATTATTACGCAAAATTCTTTTTCTACTTTAATTCTTGGGAAGCCACATCTCCTTAATCACCCTTAACTTGACATAATTCACTAAAAAATATACATTTAACTTAAATTACATAACAAATGCACTAGGGGTGTTTCTAACTGAGATGAGTCTGACTCAAACCCTTTGAACCTGATCTAGTTTAAACTAGCGGAGGAAAGTGTGAAGTCTAGCATATTTCAATATTTTGAAGTACTTTGATACATATGTCGATATTCATTATACACAACCTTCTTTCAGGAGCGTTGTGTATTTTTTTATAGAAAATAAGGAGTGTATAAAATGAAAAAAACTGTAATTGTAACTGGTAGCAGTCGAGGATTAGGTGCGACAATCGTGAACACATTAGCACAACAAGGACATAACGTTGTCATAAACTATCACAACAGCAGACAAGCTGCACAACAACTTGTAGATGAAATTGGAACTCATCAATCAATCGCTATCCAAGCAGATGTTACAAAACGCAATGAAATAGACGCGTTAGTTGAGAAAGCTACGCAATATTTTGGTCACATAGATGCTATAGTCAATAATGCACTTGTTGGCTTTAAATTTGACCCTGTTCAACAACAAGCATTTGTTGACCTTACATGGGAGGATTATCAACAACAAATTGATGGTACATTGAAAGCTGCTTTTAATTTGTGTCAAAGTGTTATACCTCAATTCATCGAAAGACAAAATGGCCATATCATTTCAATTGGTACAAATTTATTTCAAAATCCTGTCGTCCCTTATCATGAATATACAACAGCTAAAGCTGGTTTGATTGGTTTTTCACGCAATTTAGCTGCAGAATTAGGTCAATATGGTATCACATCTAATGTCGTTTCTGGCGGCTTATTAAAGACAACGGATGCAAGTGCAAGTACCACTACTGAAGTATTCGATTTAATTGCTCAAACCACTCCAATAAAAAAGGTAACCGCACCACAAGATGTTGCTAATATGGTTGCATATCTCGTATCAGATGAAGCAAATGGCATCACAGGTCAAAATTTTACAGTCGACGGTGGCTTAACAATGAACTAATAAGGAGGACTGAGTCATTCAATGACACAAGCACAACATTTAAACATTGGTGTACTTATCTATGCTTGTGGCCATCACCAGGCTGCATGGCGTATGCCACATTCAAGCATTGAGCGTATTGGTGATATTACTTATTATCAATCATTAGCAAGAACTGCAGAACAAGGCTTATTTGATGCCATATTTTTTGCTGACAATCAATCTTTTCCAGCTAGTTCGAAAAGTGATATGCCTGCATTTTGGTTTGATCCCCTCGTTAATTTAGCAGCAATATCGCAAGTTACACAACATGTGGGCCTAGTTGCTACGATATCTAGTACATTCTCCAATCCATTCACAGCTGCTAGACAACTACTCAGTCTAGACCATATGAGTCAAGGTCGTGCTGGTTGGAATTTAGTAACGTCAATGACTGATATGGAAGCTGCTAATCATAGTATGGACCATTTACCTGAACACGAGGAACGCTATAAAAAAGCAGATGAATTTGCACAAGTGATGAATCGTTTACTCGAATCATGGTCATTGGATGACTTTTTACACGATAAAGAAGATAATAAGTTAATCAATCCATCAGCAATCAACGCTATTAATCATGAAGGAGAACATTTCAATGTCCGTGGACCTTTAACAACCCCAAGTAGCCCTCAAGGGAAACCCATTGCAATGCAAGCGGGCGCCTCCGATCCTGGTATCGCATTAGCAACTAAATATGCTGATGCAGTTTATGCTGTTGCTTGGAATTTCAATCAAGCTAGCGCTTTCAAGAACAAATTAAATCAAAAATTGATACAAGAAGGTAAGCCCAAAGATAGTTTGAAAGTATTTCCTGGATTAGTTACATATGTCGGACAAACTTATGAAGAAGCTTATGCAAAAAAACAAAAACTCGATGAATCTTTAGAAGTTGATACCGCTTTAAATCAATTAGCCTTTTTTATTCGTCAAAATTGCCATAGCTGGGATTTGGATGAACCGGTACCACCATTACCACCTGTCGAATCTTTTAAAGGACCTAAAGGACGCTATCAAACTGTGCTAGAAATCATTAAAGATAAAAATCCAACATTACGTGAGTTATTAGGTTATTTAAGTGCTGGAGGTGGGCATTTAACACTCATCGGAACACCAAAGGATATTGTAGATGAAATGGAACGCTGGTTTGACGCGGGTGTTGCGGATGGTTTTAACTTAATGCCTCCAGAATTTCCAAATAGTTTAGAAGATTTTGTCGATGATGTTGTGCCTGAATTACAAAAACGTGGATTGTATCGTACTGAATACGAAGGTACAACATTTAGAGAAAATATTGGAATTTAATAGTGATTCAACATCGTACGCTTTCTATTAGTTTATAGATTGGATGTAGCACAAAAAAAGTAGTAATCCACGACTCTGCTGTGGATTACTACTTTTTAATTATTACTCAATTTAAGAAACACATTTTAAAACGGTAAATTCATACCATTCATCATATTTTCCATCTGTTTACGTTTTCCTTTTTTACCTTTGCCGCCACCGGAAAATTGTTTCATCATTTTCTTCATATCATTGAATTGTTTCATCAATCTGTTAACTTCTTGAACTGAACGTCCTGAGCCTTTAGCGATACGTTTTTTTCGAGATACATTTAAAGTATCTGGATCGTTACGTTCACTTGGTGTCATGGATTGTATAATTGCTTTAATATGATCGATTTGCTTTTCATTCATATTAAGTTTATCGATACCTTTCATCTTGTTCATACCCGGTATCATTTTCATAATATCATCTAAAGGACCAAGATTTTTCACTTGATCAAGTTGTTCTAAAAAGTCATCTAAAGTGAAGGAAGACGTGCGCATTTTCTTTTCTAAATCTTTTGCTTTGTCTTCATCTACATCTTGTTGTGCTTTTTCTATTAGACTTAGTACGTCACCCATACCGAGAATGCGAGATGCCATACGTTCAGGGTGGAATGGTTCTAAACCGTCTAATTTTTCACTCATACCAACAAATTTAATTGGTTTTTGAGTTACGGATCTAATGGATAACGCAGCACCACCGCGCGTATCACCATCGAGTTTAGTTAGCGTTACACCAGATACCTCTAATTGTTCATCAAAGGATTGTGCAACATTAACTGCATCTTGACCTGTCATTGCATCCACGACAAGCATGATTTCATCAGGTTTTGTGATTTCTTTAACATCACTTAACTCTTGCATTAAAGCTTCATCAACGTGTAAACGACCTGCTGTATCAATAATAACAAAGTCTAAATGTTCTTCTTTAGCATGCTTAATTGCATTTTCTACAATTTGCTGCGGTTTGACTTGGTCACCTTCGCTATAAACTGGTATATCAATCTGTTTACCAACTGTTTGCAATTGATCTATTGCAGCCGGACGATAAATATCAGCAGCTACCAGCATAGGTTTTTTATTGTATTTTTTACGCATTAATAATGCGAGTTTACCTGCAGTTGTTGTTTTTCCGGCACCTTG
The DNA here is from genome assembly GCF_050955665.1 of Staphylococcus sp. LKG4-2. Classification (NCBI taxonomy): domain Bacteria; kingdom Bacillati; phylum Bacillota; class Bacilli; order Caryophanales; family Staphylococcaceae; genus Staphylococcus; species Staphylococcus sp. LKG4-2. The sequence goes on from NZ_CP194532.1 coordinate 1,814,679, forward strand.
TAAACCAACCATCATCACAACAGTAGGTGGTTTATTTGCCATCGTAATTGTTGAATTTTCCCCACCCATTAATTGGGTAAGTTCTTCTTGAACAATTTTAATCACTTGTTGTCCAGGTGTTAATGATTTCATAACATCTGAACCTAAAGCTCTATCTGATACAGTTTTGACAAAATCCTTTACAACTTTAAAGTTAACATCGGCTTCTAATAATGCGAGTCTAACTTCACGCATCATTAGCTTAATGTCTGCTTCTGTCACTTTACCTTTACCACGGATTTTTTGCATCGTTCCTTGTAAACGATCGGATAATCCTTCAAATGCCATATCAAATACCCTCCTTTTTGTTCTCTAATTAATCTAAATCTTCAAGTGCTTGAATATATTTTTTTATTTGTTCTGGATCATTAATATGTTGTTTTATTTGTTCATATAAGTTCTGTCTTTGTTCAAAATTTCGATATAATCCCAATTTTTCCTCATAATCTTCCACTAAATCGCCAGTTCTTCTTATGTTATCATACACTGCTTGGCGACTCACATCAAATGTATTAGCTATCTCACTCAATGAATAGTCTTGCAGGTAAAATAATTCTAAATAATTTCTTTGCTTCTTAGTGAGCAAGGCTTGATAAAAATCAAACAAGTAATTCATACGAATTGTTTTTATTAAATCATTTTGACTCATCAGATTGACCTTCAATTTCGTTCGATTGTTCATCAGTTACATCATCGACTTCTTCTACATTTTGCTCTATCATATCAGCAAACAGACCATATACATAACTTTCAGGATTGAATGGTTGCAAGTCATCTAATTTTTCACCTAAGCCAACATATTTAACTGGTATGTGCAATTCATTACGTATCGCTAATACAATACCACCTTTAGCAGTTCCATCTAGTTTAGTTAACACAATCCCTGTTACATTAGTCACTTCTTTAAACGATTTAGCTTGTGATAAGGCATTTTGTCCAGTTGTTGCGTCTAAACATAACAGTACTTCATGTGGTGCTTCAGGTACTGCACGGCTGATAACACGTTTTACTTTTTCTAATTCATTCATCAGATTAGATTTGTTTTGTAGACGACCCGCTGTATCACAAATTAAAATATCAATGCCTTTACTTTTCGCTGCATTAATTGCATCGTACATCACAGCAGCAGGATCTGAACCTTCATTTTGACTCATAACATCAACGCCAACGCGTTCTCCCCATACTTTTAACTGTTGGATTGCGCCTGCTCTGAAAGTGTCACCTGCAGCAAGCATAACTTTTTTACCTTCAGCTTGGTAACGATGAGCCAACTTACCAATTGTAGTCGTTTTACCTACGCCATTTACACCAACCATTAAAATAACATTCAGACCTTCGTTTTCTATATTCATGACTTCTGAGTGTTCATCATCTTGATGGTATATTTCAACAATTTTTTCTACGATAACCTCACGTAAATCTTCTGTTTCTGATATATTACGTTTTTGTGCTTCTTCTCTTAATTCTTCAACTAACTGCATAACTGTATTAAAACCAACATCTGCAGTAATTAACATTTCTTCTAATGCTTCAAAGAATTCTTCATCTACTTTACGGTAACGTGCGATTAAGTTGTTTAGTTGTGCTTGGAAATTTTCTCTTGATTTTTCTAAACCTGCTCTAAATTTCGCACCTAATTGTTGTGCCTCTATCTCTTCAAAATCCTCTATAGAAATTAGACCATCATCATCAAAATCGGCTTCTTTTAATTTTTTAGGTTTTTTCTTTGGTTCGTCTTCTTTCGTTTGATCCGTATCTTGTTGTTCTAATTCAGATAATTGCTCTAAATCTTCTTGCTTATTTTCCGCTTCTGATGAAGAAGCAAATTTATCTTTTAACCGTTTGAAAAAGCTCATACTTGTTCCTCCTTAATGACTTCATCAATTGTATTTAAATTAACACTCACTAATTTAGATACGCCAGATTCTTGCATCGTCACACCATATAATCTATCTGAAAATTCCATTGTGCCTTTACGATGTGTAATAACTATAAATTGAGTCTGATCTGATAATTCTTTTAAGTATTGCGCGTAACGTATTACATTAGCTTCATCTAAAGCGGCTTCAACTTCATCTAAAATTACAAATGGTGCTGAGCGTACTTTAAGTATGGCAAATAATAATGCGATAGCACTTAGTGCTCTTTCCCCACCACTTAATAACGATAAGTGCTGTAGTTTTTTACCAGGTGGTTGCACAATAATATCCACACCCGCTGATAAATAATCATCATCAGTAAGGCGTAGTTCTGCTTGTCCACCACCAAAAAGAGATTTAAACACATCAGCAAAGTGGCCTTGTACTGCATGGAACGTTTCTTTAAAACGATCTTTTACTTCTTGATCCATTTCATCAATCAATTGTTCTAAAGTTAATTTAGCTGCTCTTAAATCAGCACGTTGTTCATCTAAAAACGTATAGCGCGTATTAATTTCTTCAAATTGCTCAATTGCATTCAAATTAACAGGCCCTAGTTCTTCTATTGACATTTTTGTTAATTTTACTTTTTTACGTAATACATCAATCGCTTCATCTAATTCATATAATTCACTTGCACGTTCATAAGTTAAATGATAATCATCGCTCAAATGGTCAATCGCATGATTGATTAACACATCCAAACGTGACTGTTCTGCCTTGATATCTTGATAGCGATTTTCAATAGATAATATATCTTGGTTAGCCTCTTGAAGTTTTTGATCTGTCTCTTCAATTGTATCATTCAATTCTAGTCTGCGCGATTTAACGTCTTCTATATCAACAGTAAGTTTTTCTTTAGTAACCTTACTTTGTTCAATATGACTTTGAATCGTTTCAAATGCTTTTTCCCCAGTCATTTCATCTGAGTTAAATAATTTAATTTGCTCATCCAATTTTTCTTGTTGCTTCTCTACACTTTCCAATTGTTTAGTGATTTTTGTAAGAGATTGTTTTTGGGCATTTAAACGTTCTTTTACGACAGCTAAATCTGACTGTTTTTGATGTAATTGTTGTTGGGTTTGAGTGGTGCTTGCTTTACCTTCTTTTGATAATTTAGTGTAAAGATTGATGTCTTCTTCAAGTTTAAGTAATTGCGCTTTAATTTGGTCAAGTCTTTGTTTCTTTTCTGTTAACGTCTGCTTACTTGCTTCACTTTGATAACCATCATTTTTTTCGAATTCAAATTCTTCATGTTCATCTTTCAAATGTGCTTCACTTTTTCTCAAACGGTCTAATTCTAATTCAAAATCATGTAATCTTTGTTTTGCAGAATTATATTGTTGACTTGTTTCAAAATAATTTTCACTAATTTGATCTGACGCTTCTTTAATTGCTTGAAATTGCTTTTCGAATTCAATGGTTTGTTGTTGATAGTCTTCTAGTTGTGCTCGCATTTTAGCTAGATCATCTTTTTGTGCCAATATGCTTTTAGTTTTACGATCACCACCACCAGTCATCGATCCACCTGGGTTAACGATATCGCCCTCGAGCGTAACAATTCTAGTGCGATAACGAATTTTTCTTGCTAACTCATTTGCATTTTTTAATTCATCGACAATAATGGTGTTTCCTAATAAATTTTGTAATACATTCTGATAATCTGAATCGACTTGGATAGCCTCTGATGCAATATTAATGAATCCTTGGGACGTTTTTGCAGAATTTAAAATATCATTCGCAATATGTCTTGGTTGTATCACATTTAAAGGTAAAAAGGTCGCTCTACCCAATCCATTTTGTTTAAGATATTGAATCGCTTGTCTGCCATCTTTTTCAGAATCTACTATTACATGTTGTAAAGAGGCGCCTAAAGCTATTTCAATCGCTTTTGTTAAATCAGAAGGTACTTGAATAACTTCAGCAACTGCCCCTCGTATACCTGTAAGTTGTTTGTTTTTAGCTTTCAGAATATGCTTTACACCATTAAAAAAGTAACTATATTCTTCTTGTTGTGTTGCCGCACTATCAATACGAGACTTTAACTTTTCATTAAAACGATATGCTTGATGTAATTTTTCTTCATATTCACTACGTTGTTGTTTTAATTGTGTTAATTTACGTTCGTATTCATTCAATTGTTGTTCTGCGTTTTTCAGTTCTTTTTTCGTTGTTGTGCTTTGCTTTTCTGCCTCATTAATATCAGATTGAATATGCTTTAATTGTTCATACGCCTCTACTAACCTTGAATCTAAACGTGATTGTTTTGATTCATTTTCCTGTATCGTATGTTCTAAAAAGCGAATATCATTATTTACATCTGATTGTTCAGACATAAGTTGATAATATTCATCTTTAATGGTTTCAAGTTTTTCATCATGTTGTTCATCAGTAACATACAATTGTGATTCTAAATATTGCACTTTTTCATTTAATTCTTTTTGTTGAGCTTTTAATCTATCGATTTCTAACTGAACTTCTGTCTTCTCTTTATTTAAATTCTCAGCTTGATTTAATAGACTTTCTTGTTCTTCTTCAAAGCGTGCATTCGTTTCCGATTGATTTCTTTTTCGTTCTTCCAATACATTGAGCTGTCCTGTGAATTTTTCTACTTCTTCAGTTGCTTTGACCAACTCGAAATTTAATGACTCGATGCGTATATCTAATTGTTGTCTTTCAGCTTTATATTTATTTAAAGATTGTGTATGTTGTACTTTTTCAGCATCCTTTGTTGCCTGCTGACTTTTTAAATGGTTTAAATTATCATCTAATTCATTAATATTGTCACTATATTGTTTTATATCATGGACCGTTACTAAGACGTCACTTTTTTCCATTTCTTTGGATAAGTGTTTGTATTCTTTTGCAATCGCGGCTTCTTCACGTAATGGTTCTACACGACCTTCTAAGTCATAAAGTATATCTTCTACGCGTGACAAATTATCTTCTGTTTGATCCAATTTTTTAACAGAAGTTGCTTTTCTTTTTTTATATTTTAAAACTCCAGCAGATTCTTCTAATATTTGCCTTCTATCTATAGGCTTAGCATTTAATATTTCGTCTACACGTCCTTGCGAAATAATACTGAACGCTTCTTTTCCTAACCCTGAATCTAAAAATAAATCAATGATATCTTTCAATCTTGCTCTATCATTATTCAAATAATATTCACTTTCGCCACTTCGATACAAACGACGTGTAACTGTTACTTCAGTTGAATCAACTTGTAACTTTCCAGAACTATTCTCTAATTTCAATTTTACTTCTGCATAATTTTGAGCTTTTCTATGCTCGGCGCCTGAAAATATAATATCTTCCATTTTGGCGCCACGTAATGATTTAGCTGACTGTTCACCTAACACCCATTTTATCGCATCAGTAATATTACTTTTACCGCTACCATTAGGTCCAACAATTGCTGTTACACCTTCATCAAATTGGACATTTGTATGTTCAGCAAATGACTTAAAACCAAAGGCATCTATAGATTTTAAATAAACCATACTATTCTCCTTTAAATATTCCTGACTGTTCTACAGCACGGGAATGAAATGGCTAATTCATTTTAACTTCATTCGCCATTCATAACACTTATTCCATCTTATTATGATTAACTTAATTATTTAATCTTAGCTGTATATTTAAAAACGCAATTTTTCATTATATAAATGCTATGTCATCATTAATCATACTTATAACTATGATATTTCCATCTAGTGAATCATGATGTTTAAACGCATCCAATGTTAAGCGTTTTTATTTTTCAATATTTTATATGCACGTTCTGCAGCTTTTTGTTCAGATTCTTTTTTTGTTTTACCTTTGCCTTCTGCTACGGCATCTTCTTCTAGAATCACTTCAGAAGTAAAAAGACGATGGTGCGCCGGTCCTTCTTCATTTATCAGACGATATGTGACATCTCCCTTATTTTGTCTATGTACATATTCTTGAAATTGCGTCTTAAAGTCTACAACACCGTCCAATTCATCATCTTCCACATATGGGAAAATGATTTGTTCAGAAAATTGCCAGACTGCCTCTAATCCTTGGTCTAAATACAACGCTCCGACAAATGCTTCAAACGCATCGGATACAAGTGAAGGTCGTGTTCTACCACCTGTCTTTTCTTCGCCTTTACCTAATAAAATTAAATCGTTGAGCTGAATTTTATTCGCAAATATTACAAGTGAGGGCTCACAAACAATTGTTGCACGCATTTTAGTCAAATTACCTTCAGGCAATTCTGGGTATTTATCAAATAAATAGCGTGAAACCGTCAATTCTAATACCGCATCTCCTAAAAATTCTAATCGCTCATTGTGGTCAAGCCTGTTCATATTAAAGTCATTGATAAAGCTTGAATGAGAAAAAGCTTGTTGATATAAATCCACTCGGTTAAAATCTAAATTTAATTCTTGCATCTTTTTTTCAAACTTATTTTGGAATGTTTGTACCATTTCTTTCTTTTTTTTATTGGTCAATCTAGTTCCTCCTCAGAAATAGCGCTAGGATTCTGTATACCTTTATATTTTACGTTAAATCACATCAAAACTAAAGAAAAAACTGTTGTTTTTCGCATGTAAAACAGCGACAAGTCATGGATGTAGTTAATATCGAAGGTACAAAAAATCATGCGTTAAGTTTCATTGATTCTATCAAAAAAACAAAAAATCTGAGCCGTAATGACAACGACTCAGATATTTGTTTATTATTTTTCAATACTGTTGATAAATTTAACTGCGTCACCAACTGTGTTGATTTTTTCAGCTTCTTCATCAGGAATTTCAGTACCAAATTCATCTTCTAATTCCATAACTAATTCAGCGATATCAAGTGAGTCAGCGCCTAAATCATCTTTGAAAGATGCATCTTCAGTTACTTTTTCAGCGTCAACACCTAAACGGTCAACGATGATATCTTTTACTTTGTCGAAGTTTTCCACGTCGATTCACCTCCTTTAAAAGTCTATTGATAGACTTTTATATTTTCCCATTTTATCAATTGAAATACAAGTAGTATTTCAATTGATACACTAGAAATACACATAATCTACTAAATTTGACAATTATACCGTATCATGACGCATGTGTCAGACATCCAAAATGACATTTTACTTAAAAAATATAATCAGTCATACCACTATTGTTTAAAAGCTTGTAGCGATGATTATTTTTTCTAAATCGACTTACATGTACATGCCGCCATTGACATGAATCGTTTGTCCAGTAATATATTTTGCCTTCTCTGAAGCTAAAAACGCTACAGTATTGGCTATATCAGAATCTTCACCAAATTTAGCTAATGGAATTTGTTCTAACATTTGTGCTTTGAGTTCCTCACTTAAAGCATCTGTCATATCAGAAACAATAAAACCAGGTGCTACAGCATTCACTGTAATATTTCTAGAAGCTAACTCTCTAGCTGCTGATTTAGTCAATCCAATTACACCCGCTTTTGTAGCAACATAGTTAGCTTGTCCAGGATTACCTACTGCACCCACGACACTTGATAAGTTAATAATTGAGCCACTCTTTTGTCTTAACATTTGTGGTGTTACTTTTTGAATACAATTAAATACACCTTTTAAATTTGTATCAATGACATCGTCCCATTCTTGTTCTTTCATTCTCATTAATAAATTATCGCGTGTGATACCTGCATTATTAACAAGCACATCTACTGAACCAAATTGGCTAACGACTTCTTTAATCATCGCTTTAACTTCGTCACCATTTGCAACGTTTGCTTGAATTGCAAAAGCTTCAACGCCTTTAGCTTTGATTTCTTCCACAACAGCGTCTGCTTTTTCTTTATTTCCAGCATAGTTCACTGCAACTTTATAGCCTTCTTCCGCTAATTGTATAGCAATACTGCGTCCTATTCCTCTTGAAGCACCTGTAACCAATGCACTTTTAGTCATTTTCATTCCAACCTTTCACATCTTCTAATGTTTGAATTGAGGTAACTTTTACATTTTTATTAATTTTTCTAATTAATCCTGAAAGTACTTTACCAGGACCAATTTCGATGAAATTATCAACACCTTGTTCAATTAACCACTCTGTAGAATCAATAAATTGAACTGGTGAATATAATTGTTCAATCATATGCGCTTTAATTACATTTGCATCTGTTTCACCTTGTGCATGCACATTTTGTACAACCGGGAATTGAGCATCAGACCACTCAAACTGGTCAATAAAATCTGCAAAATCATCTTTGATAACTTGCATCATTGATGAATGGAATGGACCTGAAACTGCTAATGGCATTACACGTTTAGCACCTAGCGATTTCCCTTCTTCAACTAACTGATCAATCAATGATTTATGGCCAGATACAACAATTTGACCCGGTGAATTGATATTAGCTGGTTCAATAATTTCACTCTCTGTAGAAAGCTGTTTACAAATTGCGTCAACCGCTTCATAATCCAGTCCAAGTACGGCTGCCATACTACCCACACCATCTGGAAAGGCTTCTGCCATAAGTTGACCACGTTTTCTTACAATTTTTACTGCATCTTCAAATTTCAATACACCACTTGCAACTAAACTCACATATTCCCCCAGACTATGTCCCATAGTATAATCTGCATTTAAATCATTAAGGGCGTTTAATAAAGCTGAACTATGCGTTAATAAAACTGGTTGCGTATTTTCTGTTTGGCCTAACTTTGCTTCTTTATCTGTAAACATCGTTTCTAAAATATCAAAATCCACAGCGTTTTGGGCTTGATTTAAAATTGTAGTCGCTGCTTCATTATGTTCGTATAAATCATTCGCCATACCAACTTTTTGAGAACCTTGACCTGGAAAGATAATTGCCGTTTTACTCATTTTCTGTACCCACCGTTTCTTTCATTGTTTTCACAATTTCTTGTTCACCAGCAATTTTTGCCTGACGAATTGCAGAATAGAATGCTTTTGCACTTGAACTGCCATGTGCTTTTACTACCGTACCATTTAATCCTAACAATACTGAACCACCATATTCTGCATAATCCATTTTTGTCATTAAACCGTTCAAGTCTTTGCGTAAAATCAGTGCTGCCATTTTATTTTTAAAACTACTTAACAGTGTAGATTTAAACATTTTACCCATTGCTTTTGCAACACCTTCTAGATTTTTAAGAATCATATTACCTGTATAGCCATCAGTGACTACAACATCAGCAACATCATTCATTAAACCTTTCGCTTCGACATTACCTGTAAAGTTAAAATCATGTTGATCTTCCATTAAACGGTATGCTTTCTTAGTTAAACTATTACCTTTCGCTGCTTCTGTACCAATATTTAACAAGCTTACAGATGGTTCAGCAATACCTCTAATTTTTTGAGCGTAAATATTACCCAACTGAGCATATTGCAATAAATGTTCTGCTTTTGCATCAGCATTAGCACCTACATCCATAAATACAAAACCTTTACCTGATACAGTCGGTAGCGTAACAACCAATGCAGGTCGTTCTACACCTTTAATACGACCAACGATGAATAGTCCAGCAGACATCAGTGCGCCAGTATTACCAGCAGAAACACATCCATCGGCTTCACCCGACTTAACTGCTTCAGCCATACGCGCCATAGAGCTGTCTTTTTTACGTTTAATTGCTCTTACTGGTTCATCATCCATCGTGATAGATTCCGTACAGTGACGCACTTCTACACGATCATGTTCTAATGTACATTGCGATGAATCTCCAAATAAAATTATTTCTAAATCTTTAAAATCATTAACCGCTTTTTCAACAGCTTCCAAAACGATTCCAGGTGCATCATCTCCACCCATCATATCAATCGCTAATTTAACCATTTTGTTCATCCTCACTTGTATAATACATTTTGAAAGTTCCTTTAAAAACGAGCGTATCTTTTACATATGATCGCACTTTTATCGTATAAAATTTATCTCTAATTTCAATAGTTTGTGCATCAGCACGTACCGTTTCATTTAATTTTACTGTTTTTATAAATGTTACATTACTATCTCTTGTTAAAACAACTGGTTTATGTATCAGTGCCACACACAGGGAGTTTGCTTGTGCGAACAATACATGTCCTCTAGCAATTTTATTTCTAGTAAACACAGATTTTTCGTCTATTCTTATAATTGAAGTGGCAGTTTGATCAGGTTGTACATTGATTACATCCCCAATAATTTCACTACCTTCTATAGAGCGAATACTTTCGTAATTTTCTTTTGCAACAGTTTTAATGCGTGTTCTTAGCTCAGGAATATTTAAATGTGTACGATCAAGTCTAATCGTTTGAATACTCACCGAGAACAAAACACTTAAATCTAAGTCAGTAATAAAAGGATTTTTCTCTATTTCATTTTTTATTTCATTACGTCGTTCTTGTTTTTTTAATTTCATCGCATTCAAACTCCCATGTTTTTAGTACCAAGTCTTAAACATTCCTAACATATCATAACACTTTCTATTTCATTTGCTCAACAAAAAACATATGCTGTCGCTAAATTAAATTTGCTTTAGCATTAGCTCAATTTAATAATAAGTTTTTTATATAGTATCAAAAAAACTCTTTTAACATTACTATTTTATTACAAATGTAACAATTAAAAGATTATTTGTAGTGCACTATTGAAATAAAAATATTTGGAACGTATAATTCAAAATAATTTAAAGGGGTGTGATATTTTATGTAAATAAATATTTATATGAAAAGCAATTGTTTCTAAAGCCAAAAGATTAATAATTAGGAGGGTTACATGATGAAGAAATTGATTACCACAACACTCTTAACATGTTCACTGATATCTGTCACATCATTACAAGCACACGCGCAAGAAAACAATAGCATCAAACCAGAAAGTCTCAAGAAACCCATAAATACAAAAGTTCATAATGATCAAGATGTAAAAGCATATTTACAAAATAATGCATCAAAGATTATCAAGGAATCTAAAGAATCTGGAAATGCTAATGTTCAAGATAATGCATTTGAGCAATATGAAATTACAGATAAACAACAAGACGCTACTGGAATCACTCATTATACCTTGAAACCCAAAGTCAATGGTATAACTGCTGAAGATAGCGCATTAAAAGTTCATGTAAACAAACAAGGTGATGTCACTTTAATAAACGGTAGCATTGATAAACCAACTGTCAAGGTTGACAACGAAGTGAAAATTTCTGCAGTTGATGCTGAAAATAGCGCATTTAAAGCTATAGGAAAAAACAAGGCAGATGTTAACAATATCAAAGGCTATGATATCGTAAATAAAAACAAATTAGATATTAACAGCGACAGTCAAAAACTTGTATACGATGTTGAATTAAACTATATTTCACCTAAGGCCGCTCATTGGAAAATTCAAGTCGATGCTAGCACTGGAGAAATATTGAATAAAGAAAATGTCATCAAAAATGCCTCAGCAACAGGAAAAGGTACAGGCGTGAACGATGATGAAAAGTCACCATTGAATTTAACAGAGAATAATGGTGAATACACATTAAAAGATACAACGCAAAATGCAGAAATGCATACACAAACTGCTAATAATACTACAGATGATTTTTCAGAAATCACAAACGATAGTAATAATTTCGACAAGGAAGAACACAAGGCTGGCGTAGATGCACATTATTATGCTAATGAAGTGTATAACTATTATTTAGATAAACATCATCGTGATAGTTATGATAACGCCGGAGGAAAGATTGACTCTGTCGTACACTATGATAAAGATTACAATAATGCTGCGTGGACAGGGCAATATATGATATACGGTGATGGTGATGGACAAACCTTCAAAGCATTATCAGGAGCCAATGATATCATCGCTCATGAATTAACACATGCCGTAACTGAGCGTACGTCTAACTTAAAATATCAAGATCAATCAGGCGCTTTGAATGAATCATTTTCAGATGTATTTGGGTATTTTGTAGATCCAGATGACTGGTTAATGGGTGAAGATGTATATACAACTGGAACTGAAGGAGATGGTCTTAGAAGCTTAAAAGACCCTGAAAGATATAATCAACCGGCACACATGGATCAATATCAATCAGGTAGTCAGGATAATGGTGGTGTACACACAAATAGTGGTATTCCTAACAAGACTGCATATCTGACAATTAATGAAATTGGAAAAGATAAAGCTGAACAAATTTACTACCTTGCATTAACTCAATATCTGACGCAAAATTCAGAATTTTCAGATGCTAAAACAGCTTTAAAAGAAGCCGCAAATAAACTTTATGGTGATAATAGCGCTGAAGCTGACGCTATTGATAAGGCTTGGACAGAAGTTGGCGTAAATTAAAAAGCCTGTTAGATAATTAATTATCTAACAGACTCCCACAATAAATCATATTCTAACTTCGGATGGCATTCGTAAATAATTAAATTATTTACGAGTGTCATTTTTATTTAGAATATAATAGAAAGTATACAATGGATTTGCATGAAATACAAACCAACAATTTTTAATCAAAACTCATATACAATAAATTTTCTTCAATAAAAGATTTTAATATATTATATTGTGGTTCAAAGAAGACACCCGACTGTATTAATTCGGCGGCTTCATCTCTAGCAACTTCTAGCATTTTATAATCTTCCACTACATTTGCAACCAAGAAATCAGGTAAACCGCTCTGCTTTACACCAAAGAAATCGCCTGGCCCCCTCATTTCTAAATCACGTTCACTAAGTTCAAAGCCATCTGTAGTCTGGGTCATGATATTCATACGTTCAATACCTGTTTCTGTTTTCGGTGATGCGATTAATACACAGTAACTTTGTTGTTCACTTCTCCCCACTCGTCCACGCAATTGATGTAACGTAGACAAACCAAAACGATCAGCATCATATATCATCATAAACGTCGCATTTGGCACGTTCACACCTACTTCAACTACCGTTGTTGACACTAATATATCAATTTCATGATTGCTAAATCGTTGCATCACTTCATCTTTCTCATCTGAATGTAATTTACCATGAAGCAGACCAACCTTTTCAACTCCATAATATGATTGCAATGATTCATATAATTCAACAACATTTTGTACATCTTCAAGATGCTCTGAACTTTCAATCAGTGGGCAAATGACATAAGCTTGTCTACCCTTCTTCAGTTCTGAAGTCATTTGATTTAATACACTTTCATAAGCCTCATGCTTAGACCAAGAAGTGATGATTGGTTTTCTACCTTTAGGCAATTGTTTAATTGAAGAAACATCCATTTCACCGAATACTGAAATGGCTAATGTTCTTGGTATCGGCGTTGCTGTCATAAATAAGACATTGGTCATAGCACCTTTTTCTCTTAACAACTGTCGCTGATTAACACCAAAACGATGTTGTTCATCTGTAATAACAAGACCCACATTATTAAACTTAACATCATCCTGAATTAATGCATGTGTTCCAATGATACAATCAATTTCATTATTATTCAGTTGTTCTAATAACAGCTTCCGTTTTTTGCCTTTAACAGAGCCAGTCAATAAAGCCACGTTCATTCTATCACCAAATAGGTCAACTAAACTTTCTGCATGTTGCTCCGCTAATATTTCTGTCGGAACCATTAAAGCTGACTGATAGCCTGCTGTTTTCAAGGCATACATACAAATAGCAGCGACAACTGTTTTACCAGAACCTACATCGCCTTGTAATAAACGATGCATGCGAATGGGTGCTTTCAAATCTCTGAATATTTCATTCACGCTATGTTTCTGAGCGTCTGTTAATTCAAACGGTAGACTATCTATAAAATGTTTAACTAAATTAATATCATAGTCTACGTCAATTGCTTCATCTGATGTTTTTTCAAGACGATTCAACCACTGCATTCTTAATTCAAACATAAATAATTCTGTGAAAGCATATGTTCTACGTGCTTTCAGTAAAGATGCTTTATCAGTTGCAAAATGCAAAGCTTTAATTGTATCTTCTAAAGTTTCTAATTTGTATTTTTTTCTTAAGTCTTCAGAGAGCCATTCTTGAATCGTCACCTGATCTAGTACCTGTCTAATCATATCTCTTAAAGGCTTTTGTTTAATACCTTCTTTAATGCGATATACAGGTTCATATTGTCCGCTCTCATCCATTTGTTGGCTAAAAAACATTCTGTTACCGTTGATTTCTTGCTTTGCTCTATTCCATTTTCCTTTGACTGTTACGGTTCCATGTAATTCTATTTTCTTTTTTAAATAAGGCTGATTGAAAAATGTGCATTTCACAGCAATTTGGTCGACCATGATATGTACTGTTAATTTAGATTTATTACGACCAAAAAAAGCGACAGTTGGTGTTGAATAAACTTCACCCACCACTGTCACTATCGCTTGATCTTCAGCTTCATTTAAGTCAATTACAGTATTATCTTCGTAACGTGTTGGTAAATATAGAATTAAATCTTCAACAGTATGAATATTTAATTCATTCAATACTGCTAAGCGTTTCCGACCTAATCCTTTTATTTGAGATAATGGAAATGGACTTTCAATTAAATTGACTTTTGACATAATTAATCACCAAATATTTCTTGTTTTAGGCGCTGACCCGTAGGTGTACCTGCTAAACCTCCACGACCTGTTTCACGTAGAGCGGATGGCATCGTTTGACCGATTTTATACATTGCTTCAATCACTTCATCTGTAGGAATTCTTGAAGTCACACCTGCCAAAGCCATGTCCGCAGATACGATTGCGTTTGATGCACCTGCAGCATTTCTCTTAACACAAGGTACTTCTACTAAACCAGCTACTGGATCACATACTAAACCTAGCATATTTTTCAAACAAATTGCAAAAGCTTCAGCTGACTGTTGCGGCGTTCCACCTGCAAGTTCTACAGTTGCTCCAGCTGCCATCGCCGCAGCTGAACCGACTTCTGCTTGACAACCACCAGCAGCACCTGAAATAGATGCATTATTGGCAACAACAAAACCAAATGCACCTGAAGTTAATAAGAAATTTAACATATCTTTTCTTGATGGTTCTAAACGCGGTTTAAGACCAAATAACACGCCTGGTACAACACCTGCAGAACCTGCTGTAGGTGTTGCACAAATTTTCCCCATAGCTGCATTGACTTCATTTGTCGCAACAGCTTTACTAACTGCGTCTAACAAAGTTGGTCCTGCGAGTGATTTCCCCGTTTTCAAATATTCTTTAATTAGTACAGCATCTCCACCAGTGAGCCCTGTTGTAGATGTAACCCCTGCTAAACCTTCGTCTAAAGCATTCTCCATCGTTTGTAAGTTTTTGTCCATATGTGCATAAACATCTGCTTCAGATAGTCCTGTAACTTCCATTTCTTGTTCAAGCATAATTTCATGGATTTTTTTATTTTGCTCTTCACACATTTCTACTAATTCTTTCACACTTTTAAACATGCAATACCTCCATTAGGCGTCTCCCATGAGTGAAACCGTCACTACACCATCGACGTTTTTAATTTTCTCTATTGTTTCATCATTCACTGCATCATCTAATTCACAAGTCATTAATGCTTGATCGCCTTTTTCTTTCCTAGATACTTGCATACTACCTACATTAATACTTGAGTCTCCCAGTATATTGGCTACACGACCAATAGTACCAAACGTATCTTTATGGAATACAAGTAATGCCGGGTAATTACCACTAATCGCGATATTGAATCCATTGATTGCTACTACTTCAATTTTTCCGCCACCAATTGAAACACCCTCAACGGATATTTCTTTGTCTCCATCACGCATATTAATAATAGCCGTGTTCGGATGTGATCTTTCTTCTGCCATTTCAATAAAGTTGACTTTCATCCCAGCTTCCTCAGCAGTTTCCAAACTTGTTTGTATACGATCATCATCAGTATCGTAGCCTAACAAGCCACCGACTAAAGCAACATCAGTGCCATGTCCTTTATATGTTTCCATAAATGAACCATAAAGATATATATCAGCTTGTTTCGGTAATTGATTAAATAAGTCTCTAGCTACTAAACCTATTCTCACTGCGCCTGCAGTATGAGAAGACGAAGGGCCTACCATTGTAGGACCAATTATATCGAAGACTGTTTTATATTTCATAATTATACCCCACTCTTATTTTTAATGTTTCTAAAGTGTTGCGCTTTCATTCTTAAACATCTTGTTTATTATAACAAGTTCAATAAACATTATAAACCAAAACTGGTTGTATTGTTCTTATTAAATGCAAAATTAAATTGCTGACAACCTTAAAACCATTTAAAAAATGTCATTATTTCAAAAAAATATGGAAGTAAGAATTAATCAAATTTTAAAATCTGATTTTCTCACTCCCATCTGTAACATGACTGATATAGTCGATGTTTTTCCTTTTGAAGTCATATACTATTGTATAAATGATACTCTTTTAAGATTCTAATGCTGTGATTTATATTATTCTACAGAAAACAAATATTGATAAACAGGTTGTTGACCATCATGTTGTTCTAATTCAACGTCTGGATATGTTGCTTCCATCCAATCTTCAATGTCTGAAGTAACTGTTTTATCAGCATCCATACCAACGATCATCGTAATGATTTCACTATCTTCATTAATCATTTCTGCCATTAATCCCTTAACCGTTTCAAATTGATCAGCATGACTTGTTACAATTTTATCCTCAATCAAGCCCATAAATGCGTCTTTTTTAATTTCAACACCATCAATTTTAGTATCTCTCACAGCGTATGTCACTGAACCAGAACGTACTGCTTCTAAAGATTCCACCATTCTTGATTTATTAGATTCGAGTGAATCAGTTTCATCGTAATTAAATAACGCAGCAATGCCTTGTGGTATTGATTTGGTCGGAATGACTATAGTATCAGCTTCTACAATTTCAGCAGCTTGTTCACTAGCCATTAGAATGTTTTTATTATTAGGTAAAATGATTGCACGTTTACATTGTGATTGTTCAATAATCTTGACAATATCTTCTGTTGATGGATTCATTGTTTGTCCACCACTAATCATGTGTGTCGCACCCATTGACTTGAAAATCTCTGAAATACCTTCACCCATGGAGATTGCAATGACTGCAGTGTCGACTGCTTGCGTTTCTTCTGTAGATATTGCTTTGCCACCGTCATGTTCTTTTTTCACAACTTCACGATGTTGTTCACGCATATTTTCGACTTTTAACTTAATTAATTCACCATACTGTTGACCATAGTTAAATACGTCACCTGGTTTTTCTGTATGCACATGCACTTTAACAATTTCCTCATCGTTGATAACTAATAAAGAATCCCCAAACTGGCTCATGTCTTCTCTAAAATTCTGCTCATCAAAGGTTTTTTTATTTTTTCCAAAACGAACCATCATTTCAGTACAATAGCCATAAACGATATCTTCCGTATTAATTACGCCATGAAAATCATGTTCTTCATTAACTAAAGACTCTTTATTTAATTTTGGTGACTGTGCAGATACCGTTTCACCTTTTAATGCTTTTAAAAATCCAGCGTAAACAATAGCTAAGCCTTTACCTCCACTATCTACAACACCGACTTCTTTTAATACTGGTAATAAATTCGGTGTGTTTTCAAGTGAGACTTCTGCTTCTTCGAGAATGTAAGCCATTAATTCAATACAATCGTCGGTTTCTTCTGCCTTTTGTATAGCTGCATCAGCTGCATCTCTTGCTACTGTTAAAATCGTTCCCTCAACTGGTTTCATGATTGCTTTATACGCTGTATCTACACCTGCTTTAAAACTTTCAGCAAATTGTTTAGCATTAATTGTTTCATATGTTTCTAAACTTTTACTAAACCCTCTAAATAATTGTGACAAAATCACACCAGAGTTCCCTCTAGCACCCATCAATAAACCTTTAGAAAATGTCTTACCTAGTTCACCAATTTGTTGAGATAAATTGTTTTCGACTGCTTCTCTCCCTGATGTCATCGTCAAATTCATATTCGTCCCAGTATCTCCATCTGGTACTGGATAAACGTTCAATGAATCAACTAAGTCTGCATGATTTGATAAATTTTGCGCCCCTTGTATAATCATCTCGGCAAATAATTTACCATCTATTTTGCTTACCATTGCGTAATGTCCTCCTAGTTTTTCGTGCCATTATTAATGCGCACACCTTGTACAAATATATTGATTGAATTTACTTTTATTTTTAATGTTTGTTCTAATGTATATTTTACTGTTGATTGTACATTGCTAGCTACTTCAGATATTTTTGTTCCAAAGCTTACAATAATGTACATATCTACGTCAACAACGCCATTATCTTCTCGTACAATGATACCTTTAGCATAATTTTCATGTCCGAGTATTTCTGCAATGCCATCTCTAACTTGTTGTCTAGAAGCCATGCCTACAATTCCATAACATTCTACTGCTTTACTACCCACAACTGAAGATATTACTTCGTTTGAAATGTCTATACTACCGTAATCATTTGTGATTTCTAATGTCATAAAATGGGCCTCCTAAGTTTATGGTTATATCATAATCGTCAATAATAAACAATGCGTTTTGATTATCTTATTAAAAAAATACTATATTTATCCACAGTTTACAATTATACCATAATTTAATATTAACAAAAGTATTACTCATGTAAACGAAAAATTTTTCTCGTTTTATTGCTATCTATACTTATTTGTGGTACATTATTCGAGTATGTAGTAGATACGTGTATTTATATTTATTAAAGGAGGTACTTTCATGGGCAAACAATGTTTCGTAACAGGTCGTAAAGCTTCAACTGGAAACAATCGTTCTCACGCTTTAAATTCTTCTAAAAGAAGATGGAATGCTAACCTTCAAAAAGTTAGAATTCTTGTAGACGGAAAACCTAAAAAAGTTTGGGTTTCTGCACGTGCTTTAAAATCTGGTAAAGTAACTAGAGTTTAATAAATATAATGCACGAAAAGACTAATCCTTATGTGGAGGATTGGTCTTTTTTTATTTCATTTTCTTTTAGATATCAGCGTATATTTAAAAATCCTCATTTAATCTTTACTTCGAATCATCAATACACTGCCTTCAATTATTTCTATATTCCCACAAGATTGACTTAATTCATTTGAAATAGTAAGCGTTGAACCAAGTTTCAGTGTTTCATTTTGTAAGTTATATTTAAAGCCTTTCAATGAAATTACAGTTGGATAGATGACTGGTATAAATGAAATATATGGAAATTGTTCACTATACGTCACATTAAACTGACCTTTTTGTATAAATTGAATTTCATTTGTATCATCTATTAATTTAATGTTGATATTCATTTTTGTATATTCCGGTTTTTCCAGTATTTGTAAGGCGCCCATGAAATGATCTAGTCTACCGCCCGTCGCACCATAAACATCAATATTTCGATAGCCACGCTTTACTGCTTGATCAATACCTAAAGCTAAATCTGTGTCATCTTTTTCAGAATTATAAGGATTTATCTCTATCTGTTGTTGTATAAAGTTCCTCTCTGAATCAGAAATAGAATCGAAATCACCGACTGCAAATTGAGGTGTAATCCCAGATTCTAGCAAGATCAAGGTGCCTCTATCTATACCAATCCAATGTTCATGTTTATGTTCCACTAAAATATGCTTGGGCAAATTTCTATTGCCACATAATAAATTGGCTTTCATCTATGTCAACCTTTCAATGTGTTAGTTACCGTTTGATAATCATCGTGTTTAAAAAAGTATGACCCTGCAACTAACATTGTCGCACCATGGTTAACTACAGTTTCAACAGTGTTATTGTTAATACCACCATCTACTTCAATATCAAAGTTTAAGCCTTGCGCTTTTTTGATTTCAGATAATTGATCCAGTTTTTCTACGCAATCATTTATAAATGTTTGACCACCAAAACCAGGGTTTACTGTCATAACCAATACATAATCTACCATTTTTAATACCGGACGAATTGAATCAACTGGCGTCCCAGGATTAATCACCACACCAGCTTTTACATTTTTATTCTTAATTTGTTCAATCACTCTGTGAATATGGGGTGTTGCTTCAACATGTACTGAAATCATATCAGCGCCATGCTCAGCAAATAATTCAACATATTTTTCAGGTTCTTCTATCATAAGATGCACATCAATAGGTAAATCTGTACCTTTACGTACTGAATCCAATATAGGTAGTCCGATTGAAATGTTAGGTACAAATTGTCCATCCATGACGTCAAAATGTACCCCATCAACGCCTGCCTTTTCTAAAGCAGTTAACTCTTGTTGTAAATTCAAAAAATCTGCTGATAATAATGATGGATATAATTTTGCCACTTAATATCTTTCCTTTCTATTTGAAATTTCTTTAAATAGCTGTAAATAATGATCGTATCTAAACTGGGCAATATTGCCATTTTCCAATTCAGCTTTAACATTACATTTCGGTTCATTAATATGGTTACAATCTCTGAACTTACATGTCGCACCATATTCATGTATTTCCATGAAATAATTTTTGATTTCATCTTTTTGTATATGATCATAATCCACAGCACTAAAGCCTGGCGTATCTGCTATAAAGCCTTTAGCTCTCTCAAACAATTCAACATGACGTGTTGTATGACGACCACGATTTAACGCTTTAGAAATGTGTTGTGTTTCAATCTCTATATTAGGAAAATATTTATTCAATAACGTTGATTTACCAACACCTGATTGACCACTCAACACAGCTAAACCATCACCCCAACTTGAAAAGACTTGTTCAATATCTTCATTAATACTTATGAATTGTGTTTTATAGCTCATATTCTCATAAACTTCTAGCAATTTTTCAATATCGTGTTGTTTTTCCAAAGATGTCAAATCTTTTTTAGTTACAAGAATACGCGGACGCATATGATAAGAATGCGCAATTACTAAAAACCTATCTAGTAACTGTGTAGAAAAATCTGGTTCTACAGCACTCATTACAATAATGAGATGGTCGACATTACTAACAGGCGGTCGCTTTATTTCATTTTTTCGTTCATGTACATGATGTATATAACCTTCCGTTACATTTTCTACTTCAAAATCAACGACATCACCTACAATAGGTGAAAATTTATTTTTTCTAAAAAGGCCACGTGGTTTTGTATCATACATTTCACCGTCTACATCAACTCGGTAAACACCACTGATTGATTTTATGATGCGTCCTGTTTTCACTTAGGCACCCCTCTTTTAAATACTTTTACCATTTATATTATAGCAAAGCATTTTTGATTTAAATATGATTTGAAACGATTTCGGCTAAATTTTCAGTTGTAAATATCGATAACGATACTTTTCCACTTAATTATTCTATGAATGAAATTGAGATAATAAATTAAAAGCACCAATTTAATCCAAATTCGACTAAATTGGTGCTCATTTTATATCTTCTATTTGTGGTTCGCTAGAGCTTTCGCTCTTGCATAAGCGACACTATGCTCTCTTCGCTCGCTAAGTGTCGCTAAAAATCATAAGGTATATCTTTATCAGCAACAACTTTACCATCTACACGAACGGTATAACCAGCCGTTTTACCTTTTTCTATTGTCATCGGTATTTTAATGGTTTTATTGTCTTTTATTTTAAATATTTGTGAAGGTGATGTCCCTTCGCCATCTTTGTCTCTTACAAACACTTTTACTTCTTGGCTGTCGTCATCTTTACCAGTATATTGAACTTCATAAGTTTCTGTATAATCTTTAGTCGCTGGTTCATCATCTTTAGATTCTTTGTCATCTTTATCTTTATCGTCAGCGTCTTTTTCCTCATCTTCTTTATCATCATCAGATTTTGGAGCGCCTTTTGAAACGGTGAATTCAATTGTTGAACCTTCGTCTATTTCTTCATCTTTTGGTGATTGGCTGATAACATTATCTTTTTTAACTTTCTTGTCCTCAGTTTCCTGAGTGACAACTACCTTGAATCCTTTTGCCTCTAACTCTGATTTTGCCGTTTTAAAAGCTTTATTCTCATAGTCATCAACGTAAACTTGTTTTGTCCCTAAAGATTCAGTAAGCTCTATATTACTATCATTCACTTTCACTTTATCTCCAGGATTCACATTTTGTGATTCAATTAAACCTTTAGCGATATTTTGTTTCGTGTACGCTTGTTTCACTTTTGAATCTTTGATGCCTAAATCTTTTAATTTATCTAAAGCTTCGGATTTTGTCATACCAAATAAATTTGGCATTTCCGTCAATTCAGGTCCTTTAGATAGAACAATGTCAACTTTACTTTGTTGTTCTAAACGACCCCCTTTCTCAGGCGTCGTTTTTATAATTTTATTCTCTGGATATTTATCACTATATTCACGCGATATATTACCCATTTGTAATTTATTTTCTTTTAAAATATGTTCTGCTTCTTTTTCTGTCTTACCTGATAAATCTGGTGTTTCTAAATATTTATTTCCAAACATACCCATTGCCATGAATCCAAATAAACCAAACAGCAATAAGACGATTATAAGTGTATAGAAAAACTTCTTTTTCTTTGTACGCTTTTTTTGTGGTACCTCATAAATATGTTCTTCACTTGATTGAAATTGTTGTTGATTGACGATAGGAATCTGCATTGTTTCTTTTATGTTTTTTCCTTTATCTTCATCTCTCGTCTGGTTGACAATATCTGATTTATTTATAGGAATTGTCTTGGTATTCTCCTCAACGGATTGATACCTCGCTTCATTCTCACGATTTTCAGACAATACATTTTCTAAATCACTTTGCATATCTCTTACTGATTGGTAACGCACCGTCTTATCTTTTTCCGTTGCTTTCAGTACAACATTACTTAGTGCTTGAGGTACATCCGAGCGTTCATCAGTAATATTAGGCATAGGATCTTGGATATGCTTAATTGCAATACTTACTGCTGTTTCTCCAGAAAACGGTGGTTTACCAATAAGCATTTCATATAATACAACACCAATTGAATAAATATCGGTACCATTATCTGTCGATTCACCACGTGCTTGTTCGGGTGATAAATATTGAACTGTACCTAATACATGGTTCGTTTGTGTCATTGTTGTTTCGCTTAGAGCTTTCGCAATACCAAAATCTAAAATCTTCAAAGTCTGGTGCTTATCTATTAAAATATTTTGTGGTTTAATATCACGGTGTACGATTTTAGTATCATGAGCATGTTTAATTCCATTAATAATTTGATTGGTAAAGTTGAGTGCTGTTGTGGTATCCAAAGGTTGGTTTTTTTGAATGTATTCAGATAATGTCGGTCCTTCTATATATTCCATTACTAAATAGAAATTATCATCATCTTCCGTAACATCAAACACGTTCACTATATTTTTATGTGATAGTTGTGTTAAATTATGTACTTCTCTTTCGAAACGTTTAATAGTTTCTTCTTTCTCACCAGCAGGAATCCTAATTGTTTTGATCGCTACTTTACGATTGAGAATTGTGTCTTCGGCAAGATAGACAGTACTCATTCCGCCACCACCGAGTTTTTTAATGACCTCGTAGCGCTCACTTATTATTTTGCCTATCATACTTTATCACCTTCAATCTCAGCCAATACAATACTCACATTGTCATTCGTATCTTCAGATAGTGCAAGTTCTATTAAGTCTTGACCGTGTGTCTCTAATTCTTTCGCTTGTACCAATGTTTCTTGAATTTGATGGTTACGTACAAAATCGGTTAAACCATCAGAATTTAACATTAAATAATCATAGAAATTCGTTTTTTTCACAAATATATCTGGCGTCACTAACTTATCAGTCCCCATCACTTTGGTAATGATATTTCGTTGAGGATGATTAAATGCTTGTTCAGCAGTAATTTGCCCAATCATCATGAGATGATTAACAAACGAATGATCATTCGTAATTTGTTCAATCTCTCTACTATTCACTAAATAAGCTCGTGAATCACCAATATTTGCTACTACAATATAGTTATCAAATACTAAAGCACAGACACAAGTTGTACCCATGCCCTTATATTCTGGGTTTTCTACTGACATTTCATATAACTCACGATTAATAACTTTTAAAGTTGTTCTCAACCAATTTTCAGCTTGATCAGCTTCGATAAGATTTTCCACTTCAAAACGACGTTGAAGCTCATCAGTGACAAATTGGCTCGCAACTTCTCCTGCTAGGTGACCACCCATACCATCACAAAGCACTAATAGCTGTTGCTCTGTACGATTATAAAATACGCCACCTGCATCTTCATTTTTATCACGGTATCGACCCGTGTCAGTAAAAAATTGTGCTTTTAGCATGTCCCTACCTCGTTTCTACTTTTCGTTCCTTAGCTCTTAATTGACCACAAGCAGCGTCAATATCAGCACCTTGTTCACGTCTAATTGTTGCATTTATCCCTAAACGCTTCAATTCTTTTTCAAATTTAAAGATATCTTCTTTAGGTGTCTTCACATAATTTCTTTCTGGTACGTGATTCACTGGTATTAAGTTAACATGACAATTCAATTTTTGAATTAAATGCGCTAATTCCCTAGCATGTTCAATTTGGTCGTTGACGCCACCAAATAAACCATACTCAAAAGTAATACGTCTATTTGTTTTTTCTTGATAATAATGAATAGCTTCCATTAATTTTTCTACATTATATGCTCTATTTATCGGCATCAAACGTGATCGAATTTCATCATTTGCACCGTGTAAGCTAACCGCAAAATTAATTTGAATATCTTCATCAGCGAAATCGTATATTCTTGGAATAATTCCTGAAGTTGACACTGTAATATGACGCGCTCCAATATTTAGTCCATTATCATCATTAACAATTTTTAAGAAATCCATCATTTCATCATAGTTTTCAAATGGTTCTCCAATACCCATGATAACGATTTGTGATACACGCTCTTCTGTTTCATCTAAAGCTTTTTGAACTGTTAATACTTGAGAAACAATTTCTCCAGCTTCTAAGTTACGTTTTAAACCGCCTAATGTAGAAGCGCAAAACGTACAACCAATACGGCAACCAACCTGTGTGGTTACACAAACAGAATTCCCGTATTCATGTCTCATAAGGACCGTTTCAATTGTATAACCATCTTGTAATTCAAATAAAAACTTAATTGTACCGTCTTTACTTTCTTGTTTTACAACTGTTGTCATGGTTGTCATTGTAAAATTATCTTTAAGTACTTCTCTTAATTCTTTAGATAAATTTGTCATATCATCAATGTCATCGACGCGTTTTTCGTAAAGCCACTCAAAAATTTGTTTCGCTCTGAATTTTTGCTGACCATTTTGTACCAACCAATCTTGCATCTCATCGTATCTTAATGAATAAATTGATTGCTTTTCAAAATTGGGAAGAAACTTATTTTTTTCTTCTTTTCTGCAGTTATCATATTTTAATTTTCCTTTCTTCTTATCCTAGTTATGAAAAAGCCATCAGAGTTAAAATCTTGAGGTAAAATTTGCATCGTTTTTACTTTTTCTCCAGTTATTGGATGTTCAAATTGATCGAATTCAAAATCTTTATTTTCTTTTAAAAATGTATATACAACATTTTCATTTTCCATTTGCTCAATCGTACAAGTTGAATAAATCATTGTACCACCAGGTTTCACATTATATTTCACATTATTTAAGATTTCCAATTGAATTTCAACCAAAGATTCAATTGCATGTTGCGATTGTTCATATTTTATTTCTGGTTTATGTCTTAAAACACCTAAACCACTACATGGCGCATCTACTAAAATCTTATCATACACTTTATCATATTTTTCAGTTGCATCGTGTTCAAATGCAGAAATGTTAGATAAACGTAATTTTCTTATATTAAAATCTATTAAATCTATTTTATGTTCATGAATGTCCGTCGCATCAACATGTCCAGTACCATTTAATATTTCAGCAATATGACAAGCTTTTCCACCAGGTGCACTACAAGCATCTAAAACTTGGTCACCTTCTTTTAATGCCATTAATTCACCAATAAACATTGAACTCTTATCTTGAATAGATATCAGTCCATCTTTAAACATACGAGATTCAATAATTGGCTTACCACTAATATGTAGACAAGTTTCGATTTCTCTATCTTGTTCTACAATATAATCATCAGTGAGTCTTCTAATAGCATCGTCTACTGAAATACGAGTTAAGTTAACACGTACGGTTGTAGTTACTTTATCTAAAAATGATTGCGCAATTGTTTCTGTTTTTTCAATACCAAAATGCGTTGTCCAGTGATCAACCAACCATTTGGGTAAACTGTATTCAATCGCGATACGTTTTTTGTCATCTGTAATTTCAGTAAAATCTGGTAAGTCACTGCGCATAATATTTCTTAGTATACCGTTCACAACATTACCATTATGCGGACCGCCTTTATATTTAGCAATTTCAACGGCTTCATTAATAATCGCGTGTTCAGGTATTTTATCTAAATAGACATATTGATAAATACTCATCCAAAGTAACTGTCTGACCCAACCTTTTAACTTTGTTTGAACAAAAGGTTTCAGCAAATAATCTAAAGTATATTTTCTTTTTAACGTGCCATATACTAATTCTGTATATAATCCTTTATCTGCTCTATTTAATTCATTATTTGATAACACATCATTAATGATGATGTTACTATAGGCTTTATCATTTATAATATCTTGAATGGTTTCAAATGCTAACGCTCGCACATTTGTTTCTATTGTCATGTTAGTACCTTCCCAACAAGTGAAGTTTGCACGCCACTTAAGTAGTTTGCAGTTAACATACGTTTTTTCCCTGCAACTTGAATATCTGTTAATGCAATTGCATCGTCGGAACCTGTCGCAACGATGATTGCTTTTTTCGTTGTTTCAATAATTGTACCTGGTTCACCTGTTTTACCTTTTTCAATTCGGGATGCATATACTTTCATGTTACCATCATCCATAACTGTATAAGCTACTGGCCATGGTGACAGACCTCTTATATGGTTGTAAATAACTTCAGCCGATTGGTACCAATCAATCTTTTCCTGTTCTCTACTTATATTAGTAGCAAAACTAGCTTCACTTTCATTCTGTGTAATGCGGTTATTTGTACCATTAATAATAGAAGGTAAAGTCTCTTTTAATAATTCTGCACCTAAAAAGCTCAATTTATCATGCATGGTACCGACATCATCTTGGTGCTCAATTTCTATTGCTTGTTGAGAAATGATATCTCCTGCATCTAATTTCTTAACCATATACATTATAGAAATACCTGTTTCTGTTTGACCATCCATGATAGCTTGATGAATCGGCGCTCCACCTCTATATTTAGGTAATAACGACGCGTGGACATTGATTGCCCCTAACTTTGGCGCATTTAATAATGATTCAGGCAATATTTGCCCAAAGGCTGCAGTTACGATTAAATCTGCTTCTAAGTCAATAAGTTGTTCTAACTCTGATGATTGGGCTAATTTTTCTGGTTGATATACTGGTAAACCGTGCTTAATTGCAACTTCTTTCACTGGTGGAGGTGTTAAAACACGTTTTCTACCTACTGGTCTGTCTGGTTGCGTGACTACTGCAATCACATCATGTTCAGCAATTAACATTTCTAGCACTTTTGTTGAAAAATCTGGTGTTCCCATAAAAATGACTTTACTCATTATCAAAATACGCCTCCATTTCACTTTCACTTAAAAATTTCTCTACACGTTCAGTAAACAATCTTCCTTCAAAATGATCTATCATATGTAAAATCATTCTCGCGATATCATCATATGCAGTCATCTCAACTTCATTACCTTTTTTATCATTACTCTTAACGACAATCATTTTACTTCTTTCCACTTCACCATAAACATTAGGTATACTGATAGACCCTTCTAAATCAGTCACTTTTGTATCCGATTCACTTATAATTTGAGGATTAATCAGTTGTAACAATCCATCCATTTCCATATCTATCATCGCTACTTTTTGTGCAACACCTATCTGCGGCGCACATATCGCAGATGCTTCAACATCATACATTGTATCTTCTAAATCTAACAATAATTGTTCTAAATTTTCATCAAATTTTGTCACATCCGGTATAGACTTATTAAGAATAGGGTGTTTGCTTGTTACAAGTTGTTTGATTGTCATATCGATTTCTCCTCATAAAAATTCATCATATTATTATAACTTATTTTAGTGGAAATTGCACCATTCATTGAAAGAATACTTTACTGAACATATTGAGTAAGTAGTAGGATAAGTCTTCATTCAATCTATCTTCATAAAATATAAAAAGTGCAGAAATAGATATCTGCTCATATTTAAATGGGCTTTTTATCTATACTGCACTTTAAAACGATGTTCATAGTATACAAGACATATTTCAAACCTTTACATTTTTCATTATATATTGAGCATTGATCGTTCTTTAAGCTTATTGTTTTTCATCAATCTAGAATCGTTAACCGATTCACTTGATTACCAAGTTCATCGAAATTTTGTGCTGCTAACCAACTTTCAAATTTAAGTTTATTTTGCTGCCACTCTTTATCAATCATTGCTAACCAATATGTGTCACGATTACGATTTTTATACACTTTATGATTTCTAAAAATACCTTCAAATTTAAACCCTAGCCGTTGGGCAGCTTTAATAGACGGTTCATTTAAAGCATCACATTTCCATTCATATCTTCTATAACCTAATGTTTGAAATACATAATTGGCTAATAAAAATTGCACTTCCGTGGCAATACGTGTTTGTTTCATGACATTAGCGTAATGTATATGACCAACTTCAATTGAACCATTATGGCGATCAATTCTGAGTAAAGATAAAATGCCCACTGCTTCAGATGTTTCTTTATCAATAATGGCGAAAAAATACGGATCAGTAGAATTGATTTTCTTATCTATATAATTTTCAAATGCTTGAAAATCGTGAGGTTGCTCATCAGGTAAATATGTCCAATTCGGCGCATCCGCTTCATCAGAAAAATAATTAAATAAATCTTGAATATGACATTGCGCTAACTTTTCTAATCTGCAATATTGCCCTTCTAAAACTTTCACATTGGGTAAATGAGCTTGTTTAAACTCATTTTGTTCTTCACCAATGGGTTGCTTAAACTCATTATATCGCACATGAACACTCCTTTTTTCCCTAAAGCATAAACTAACGTTACTATACTAAAGTAAATCTTCCGCAGTCGTATTAAAAATTCAGCTAATATTTTAGCGTCATTTTGATTGAGTGTTAATTGTTGTTGTTCAATTTGCTTAATCATCTCTGGATTTAATACGATATCGTAAAAGGACGTAATTCTGTTTGACAACTCATTGATACTTAATCCAATTGCTTTTCTATTTCGAATTAAACTCATAGGCGTACTCCTTAGATTAGACATAAAAAGATATTGATCTCATTTCTCACTTAGTCGGTTGCTTTTCTTAATCGTTATTGTCGTTCTCAATACGTACTCTAATCATTTATGCGTGACTCGTTACTCTTTAATATAACTTTAATTAATATTAAATGCAAAAAAATGTAGCAAATTATTTTTTATAAATTTTAATAAATATTAGTTAATTGTTAAGATTATATCCATAGCGCCATCACTATACTTCATATTTATATCTAACTTTTATGTTTTTTTGTCCAAAAAAAAGAACAAACTATTTTAATGGCTAATCATTTACCTAGCAAAACAATTTGTTCTTTTTTCTAATATTTTTATACAAAAGTCAGTATACATTAGCTTCGTTATATAACGTGCTCAATATTACATCATCATCTGCGGTGCGATATCTATTTTCAAAGATAATTTTTCTTTTAAATATTGATCATGATAATAATCGTCTAAATATTTTAATGCTTCGTGTAATGCAGGTTCTCGTTTATATTTCACTAATATTTGAAAGCGATATTCGTTATTGATTCTTGATAATGCGGCCGGAGATGGGCCAAGTACAAGTGCTTTGTCTGTTAAATGTTGCAGTAATATTTTATGAATATGCTTGGATGCTTCCATAACTTTTTTCATTTCTTTATGCGCAATAGTAAAATTAATTAAAAAGAAATACGGTGGGTACTTTCCAATTTTCCTATAATTCATTTCTTTTTGGAAAAAGGCTGTGTAATCATTTTCTTGGACATCTTTAATAGCATAATGATCTGGATTGTATGTTTGAATAAGCACCTGTCCTTCTTTTTCATGACGACCAGCTCGACCAGCAACTTGCGTTAACAATTGGTATGTTCGCTCACTTGCTCTAAAGTCTGGCAAATTCAACATTGTGTCAGCATTCAAAACACCTACTAACGTAATATTAGGAAAATCCAATCCTTTAGCAATCATTTGTGTCCCTAACAAGATATCCCCTTTTCCTGAACCAAAATCATTTAATAACTTTTCATGAGCACCTTTTCTAGAAGTAGTATCCACGTCCATCCGTATAATACGAGCCTCTTGAAACGCTTCTTGTAAAAGTTCTTCAACTCTCTGTGTGCCAGTACCCATTTGTCTAATATGCTCACTTTCACAATTAGGACATTGATTAGGTGGTACTTCTTGATGACCACAATAATGACATTTCAATTGATCTGTTGATTTGTGATAAGTCAATGAAATATCACAGTTCGGACACTGTGGAACATGCCCACAATCTCTACACAACATAAATGAAGCATAACCGCGTCGATTTAAAAAGAGTACAATTTGTTCCTGATTATCTAAGCGTTGTTGTATTGCATCTCGTAATTGATTAGAGAACATAGAGCGATTTCCAGAGTTCAATTCTTCTCTCATATCTACAATTTCTACCTCAGGTAAAGCTTGTTGATTAACTCTGTTAGGTAACGATAGTAACTCATATACACCCTTTTCAGCTCGTGCAAATGATTCTAAACTTGGTGTCGCGCTGCCTAATATTAAAGGACATTGATGATACTCACTACGCCATTGCGCGATATCTCTTGCATGATATCTGGGATAATCTTCTTGCTTATACGAAGATTCATGTTCTTCATCTATAATAATCATCCCTAAATTTTTAAATGGTGCAAAGACGCTTGAACGTGCACCTACGCTCACACGTGCTTTACCGTCTCTAATCTTTTGCCATTCATCATAGCGTTCACCTTTGGATAATCCAGAATGTAGTACAGCAACTTCGTCTCCAAATCTACGTTTAAATCTTAATACCATTTGTGGTGTTAAGGCAATTTCTGGAACTAACATCATTGCTTGTCTATTAAGATTTAGTACTTCTTCAATTGTTTGTAAATACACTTCTGTTTTGCCTGATCCTGTCACACCATGCAATAAATAGGTACATTGTTCATGAGCATGTATCTTTTCTGATATGGCTTCAAATGCACGTTGTTGGTCTGAAGTCAGATGTTGTTTCACATCTTGTTCAAAGACCCTAGTCTCAAATGGATCACGTTCAACGACAGCATCATATTTTTCAACAAAGCCCTTGCGAATTAATGTATCTACACTAGATTTTGAATAACCCATTGCTTCTATGTCTTTAAGTAAAACGATGCGATGTTGTTCATCTAATAAAAAGGCATATAATTCATATTGCTTCTTAGATTTTTCTAATGAATTTAGCACACTATCATAGTTAAATCCTTCAACAACACATATGGCACGTTGTTTTTTCTTATTTACATTTTGTGATAGTAAGGTTACTTCAGATACAATACCTTGTTTTAATAATGGCGCAATTTGTGTTAAATCATCATTTTGCTGTGCTGCTTTAAATGCATAGTGTCCTGATGAGTCAAATTTCCCTGCTAAAGTTTCAGGCAGTGCATTCGTATCTTCAATAGAAAAGACCTTGGTATATTTTGCTTTAATTGCACTTGGCAGCATAACTTCAAGCATTGAAATACGTTTTGTAACGAAGTAATTGTTATACCACTCAGTAAATTGAATTAATTCTTCAGTCAATTCGGGTTTTATATCTTGAATTTCTTTAATTTCTTTTAATTTATTTATATCTATATTGCTATCAGGCTGGTCTGTTATCTTCATGACATAACCTTGAATTGTTCTTGGTCCAAATGGAACAATGACACGCATACCTATTTGAATCATTGATTGTAACCTTATAGGAATTATATAATCAAATGTAAAATCAACACTCTTAGAAGGTATATCAACAATTACTTTTGCTATCATTTTATTGCCACCTTGTTTCTAAACTATTCAATATATGCTCCGCTAATTCGACTTTTTTGTGTTTGCCTAAAGGTATAGCGTCTCCATTTTTATAATACATCGTATAATCATTGTCATCGGAACTAAAGCCAATCGTACGGTCTCCAACATTATTCGCAATAATCACATCTGCATTTTTATTATGCAATTTTTTTTGTGCATAAGCTTCAATATTTTGTGTTTCTGCTGCAAATCCAACTAAGTATTGTGATTCTTTATGTTCTCCTAAATATTTCAAAATATCTGGTGTACGTTTAAATTCTACAGATAAAGTACCATCTTGTTTTTTTAATTTATGGTCCAACATTTCTACTGGCGCATAATCTGACACGGCAGCAGCTTTAAAAACGATATCTTGTTTAGCAAAACGACTTCGAACCGCTTCGAACATTTCTTCTGCACTTTGTACGTGTACTACATCAACATGCTTCGGTGGTGTTAAATGTGTCGGTCCTGAAACTAAAGTAACTTCTGCACCTCGTTTAGCTAAAGATTCAGCAAGCACGTATCCAATCTTACCTGAAGATCGATTTGATAAAAAACGAACTGGATCTAATTCTTCTACAGTGGGTCCAGCAGTAATTAATACATGTTTACCAATAAAGCTACTTGATGCTGGCACAGCTTTTTGTTTTATGTCATTAAAGTATTGCTTTATGCGCTCTACAATTTGTAAAGGTTCTTCCATACGCCCCTTCGCTACATATCCACATGCTAAAAAACCTTCTCCAGGTTCTAAAAAATAGTAACCATCTGAACTTAAAGTCGCTAAATTATGTTGTGTCCTCTTATTTTCATACATATGCACGTTCATTGCAGGTGCAATAAATTTAGGCGTTTCAGTTGCTAACAACGTTGACGTAACC
The DNA here is from genome assembly GCF_050955665.1 of Staphylococcus sp. LKG4-2. NCBI lineage: Bacteria > Bacillati > Bacillota > Bacilli > Caryophanales > Staphylococcaceae > Staphylococcus > Staphylococcus sp. LKG4-2. Next base: position 1,847,622 of record NZ_CP194532.1, read on the forward strand.
ATATCATCTGCAATGCCATTTGCTAATTTAGCAATTGTATTTGCAGTTGCTGGCGCTACGATAATTGCGTCTGCCCAATCACCCAGCGCAACATGTTGAATTTCTTGAGGATTTTGCTCTATAAATGTACTCGTATAAACGGGATTTCTCCCAATAGCTTGGAATGCTAGTGGGGTAACAAATTCCTGAGCATGATCAGTAAGCATGACTCTGACATCAAATCCAGCCTGCGTCAGTTTACTCGTTAAATCAATTGCTTTATATGCAGCTATACCACCTGTAACAGCAAGTAATATTCGTTTCATTATATAGTCATTCTCCTTCGATTGAATTAGATCAGACGTGGGTGACGTCTCTTATAATTGAAAATCAAAATGTATGTCCCTCATAATTAAAATAACTTTTCGATTACTGTTCATTATACACAATTTATTAGTTAAATAAAAAAAGCACACCTTGCGACTGCATGGTGTGCACTTGAAAGATATTCATTTAATAACACATAGATGGCTATATAAAATTCAATATCTATGCTTTTTAATTAATACGTTTTTAAGAATAGTTCGTCTGGGAAAACTTCACCGTCAGCAATTTCTTCTAAAGCTTTACCAACAGGTTTTTCTGAAATGTATTTTGTTAATAATGCACTTTCAGGTTTCTCGTCTATTTCACGCGCACGTTTTGCAGCTGTAGTTGCAATTAAATATTTTGAATTAATTTTTGATGTTAATTGGTTTAATGGTGGTTGTAACATTATTTTTTTGCCTCCAGTATCATTTTTCTATATTTTGCTTCTATACGTTCTCTCTTCAAATGTTCAGCTTCAACAATAGATTGAATACGTTGCTTAGCTAACTCAACTTCGTCATTAACTACAACATAATCATATAAATTCATCATTTCCACTTCTTTACGAGCTTCATGCACTCGGCTTTGAATTTTTTCACTGGATTCTGTACCACGACCTACTAAGCGCTCACGTAAATGATCTAAACTTGGTGGCGCAAGAAAAATAAACAATGCATCTGGGAACTTTTTACGTACCTGTTTTGCACCTTCTACTTCAATTTCTAAAAATACATCGTGCCCACGATCCATAGTGTCTTTAACGTATTGCACAGGCGTCCCATAATAATTTCCTACGTACTCTGCATATTCTATAAATTGATCTTGTTTTATTAACTCTTCAAACTCTGATTTTGCTTTGAAGAAATAATCAACACCATCGACTTCACCCTGACGCTTATCACGTGTCGTCATCGAAATAGAATATTTATAAGATGTGGATGGGTCATCAAATATTTTCTTTCTAACTGTACCTTTCCCAACGCCAGAAGGTCCAGATAGTACAATCAACAAACCTTTCTCATTATCCATGACTTACTACCTCTCTAAACTATTCTTCTATTATTAAACTATGATACCACAATTTTCATTTAGTTGTATAGCGTCCAACAGCACAAACTTTGGTCATGACCATTTCTTTATGCCATGTTACAATATGATGAATGACTAAAAATAAGGTGGCTGATAGTAATGGCATATGATGGTTTATTTACAAGAAAAATGGTGGAATCGTTACAATTTCTTGTAGACGGAAGAATCCATAAAATAAATCAACCAGAAAACGACACGCTTCTTGTCGTTATTCGACAAAACCGAAAAAATCATCAACTTCTACTTTCTATTCATCCTAGCTTTGCTAGAATGCATTTAACAAATAAAAAATATGATAATCCATTTGATCCACCCATGTTTGCACGCGTTTTCCGTAAACATATAGAAGGTGGCATCGTTAAAGCAGTAAGACAAATTGGGAATGATAGACGTGTAGAAATTGATGTTCAAAGCAAAGATGAAATTGGAGATACAATATATAGAACTATAATTTTAGAAATTATGGGTAAACACAGTAACTTAATATTAGTTGATGATCAGCGTAAAATCATTGAAGGCTTTAAGCATTTAACACCGAATACCAATCAATATCGCACAGTAATGCCTGGCTTTCAATATGAAACACCACCAACTCAAAATAAAATTAATCCTTTTGAAATAACTGGTAATAAAGTCATACAATATATCGATTTCAATAAGGGCAAAATTGCACGTCAACTTCTTGATCATTTCGAAGGCTTTAGTCCATTAATTACAAATGAAATTGTGAATCGCAAACGATTTATGACAAATGATACGTTACCAGAAGCATTTGATGAAGTCATCAATGAAATTAACCATACACCTACACCCGTTTTTCATAAAAATCACGAGACGGGTAAAGAAGATTTTTACTTTATGAAATTAAATCAATTTTATGATGATGTAACAGAATATGACTCATTACATGATTTATTAGACCGTTATTATGATGCACGTGGAGAGCGAGAGCGTGTAAAACAACGTGCAAATGATTTAGTGAAATTTGTACAACAACAATTGCATAAATTTCAAAATAAATTAAATAAATTGATTGATGAACAAGAAGGTACAAAAGAAAAAGAATTACAACAATTGTATGGGGAACTTATCACTGCTAACATTTATCGTATTAAACAAGGTGACAAATCGGTCACAGCCTTAAATTATTACACTGGTGAAGAAGTCACTATACCGCTTAACCCTACAAAGGCACCAGCAGTGAATGCACAAAATTATTACAAACAGTATAATAAATTAAAGACAAGAGAACATGAATTGCACCATCAAATCGATTTAACCAAAGAAAACATTAATTATTTTGAAAGTATAGAACAACAACTTGCTCATATTTCAGTCAATGATATTGATGACATTCGCGATGAATTAGCCGAGCAAGGGTATATGAAACAACGTAAACAGAGTAAGAAGAAAAAGAAACAAACTATGCAGTTACAAGAATACGTATCTACAGATGGAGATACAATCATGGTTGGTAAAAACAATAAACAAAATGATTATTTAACGAATAAATTAGCTAAGAAACATCAACTTTGGTTCCATACGAAAGATATTCCCGGATCACATGTCGTCATATTAAGTGATGATCCGAGTGAAGAAACAATTAAAGAAGCGGCCATGTTATCTGGTTACTTCTCAAAAGCAGGTAGTTCAGCTCAAATTCCAGTTGACTTTACTGAAATTAAACACGTGCATAAGCCTTCAGGTGCAAAACCAGGTTTTGTAACTTATGATAACCAAAAAACACTTTATGCAACACCCGATTATGATCACATTCAAAAAATGAAAGTAAAGTAAATACGATATAATATTACGGTTGTATCCTATAACAAACAAAAGCGGGACGATGAAATCAATTTTAGAAATGTTGATTTCATCGTCCCGCTTCTATATTAGTATTTAATTTTTCTCAGGTAAGGCTAATTGGAAATTAACACCAAACTTATCTTGAATCCATGCAAATTCTCTAAAAGGTGGCATTTCTGTTTTTGGCATTAAAATGGCGCCACCACTTTTCAGTTTACTAAATAATCTCTCCATTTCAATTGCGCTATCAACTGTCACGTATAATGACATTGCAGGGTTCATCTCAATATCTACCCCATTCATATTATCAATTGCCATAAATACTTGATTTTTTAATCTAAAAATGGCATGTTGAACAGCGCCTGTTGGTTCTTCATCACTTTCGCTATATCTTACCAACGCTAATATTTCAGCGTCCTCAAATGTATTAACATATAAATTAATAGCTTCTTCTGCATTGCCGTTAAACATCAGAAAAGTTGTTATCTTAGGTATTGCCATTATTCTACCTCCTAAACCTTTATACACTTTAGAATAAAGGATATACTATCAAAAATCGAATTTATGCATTTTATGTTCGTAAATTTCTAAATTTAAGATAAGTTAATAAATCCATTACCAAGTACGTCACGTACGTCATGAATCACTAAAAATGCATTTTCGTCTTCTTCATTTACTAACTTTTTAACTCTTGTTACTTGTGATTGTGGCACAACAACGTATAACATGCTTGTCTCATGTTTACCATAACCACCTTTACCGTTTAGTATCGTAGAGCCTCTACCTGTGAAGCTGTTGATTTTATCACTAATCGTTTCGTTTTTACTAGAAATGACTGTAACTGCCTTTTTGGGATTAAAACCTTCAATTATAAATGAGGTCGCACGCTCAGTAATGAAAATCATTATTATTGTAAATAGCACGTTCGTGAGTGGCAATACAAATAAAAATGATAGTACGACTAAACCATCTAATACAAAAATACCCTGTGCTGTTTTAATATCAAAATACTTATTAAGCATTTTTGCAATAACTGATGTACCACCTATAACACCACCGGATGCAATAACTAACCCAATGCCCACACCGACTAGTACACCACCAAACGTTGCATTAATTACAAAATTATCTACCCCTGTCTTCCAATGTTCAGTTAAATCTAAAAATATAGAAATGGAAGTATTGGCGACCACAGTATAAATCGCTGTTCTTGTGCTTAAAAATTTCCAGCCAACAATAATGACGAGGGTATTAATAATTAAAGATGAAAGTGCTGGTGACCAACCGAAAGCGTATTTAAGCGCTAATGACATGCCGACGGTGCCACCATCACCTAAATTTGACCCTAGTATAAAGCAATTGACTGCAATAGCACTAATAAAAGAACCAATAAGACAAATGATCATATCTTTTGTATTGTTTTTAAGTAACTGTCGAATTTTTTGCATACAAGTCCCCCTTACCAAAATATCAAAGCTTTAATATCTTATTTTTACAATTTATTTTAAAATAAGTATATAGATCTTAAATACATAGTTTATAAATCATTTGATACTTTAATTATCTTTTTTAGTAAACTAAGCATATCATATGAATATACTTATTAACTGTTATACTTAAACTAATAGCTTTTTCTTTTACCATTTTAACTTCTATAGTTAAAATGAAACTAAATTACATTGGAGGTAATGTTCATGTCTTTTTATATTATTCCTTTACTTATTGCAGCCCTTGTATTACTTGTAGGCTATATCATCATTAAAATAATGATTCGCTAATACACTATTAAAAAATTTATAACGTACGGGGCACCTATAATTGAAATCAACAATTCATGATAATCAATATAAATGTTGTTCCCTTTCTTATTTCAAATAGGGGCTAATCAAACTTATTTAATAAAATAAATTTGATTAGCCCCTACTTATTTGCCATGTTATTAACTTAAATCGTCTATTTGTTAAGCTTATTATTTAATATACCCTTTTTGCTTTATAGTTGATTTAGATTTTTTATATATATTTTCTTCTGATTTTTGCTTTAACATTTCGTAATCAATATCTGATATGTTTTGGTCTCTATAATCTTCATTTTTATTCAAAAATTTATTCAAATGTGCGAAATGATTATAAGCTTCTTTCGGGTCTTTTGTCATAACATCCCCTCCACTTAGTATATTATGACAAGTTGTCTCTCCAATCAACTAAAGACCTAATATCATTATCAGAAATTTCTCCATTTTCTTTTGCAACATCAATTAATTCATTGTAATTGCTTAATGTATAAAATGGCATTTGCGCTTGTTTGAATTGTTCATCTGCTTTTTTTAAACCGTAAGTAAAGATAGCTACGACACCAATAACATCTGCCCCCGCTTCTCTTAAAGCTTCGACTGCAGTAATTGATGAACCACCCGTTGAAATTAAATCTTCAATAACAACTACTTTTTTTCCTTTACTTAAAGCACCTTCAATTTGATTTTGTTTGCCATGACTCTTACTTTTAGAACGAACATAATTCATCGGTAAAGCTAATTTTTCAGAAACATACGCAGCATGGGGTATACCAGCTGTGGCAGTACCTGAAACTATTTCCACGTCTCCAAAATATGTTTCGATTAAGTCACACAGTCCATCTCTGATATGTTGACGTACTTCTGGATATCCAAGTGTTACACGATTATCACAATAAATTGGTGATTTTATACCAGAACTCCAAGTAAATGGATCATTCGGGGATAGTGATACTGCTTCAATTTCTAATAATGCTTTTGCAATTGCTTTAGCCATATTAACCTAACCAACTTTCTTTGATTTTATGATAACTTGCTACTGGGTTTTCACTTTTGGTGATTGGTCTTCCAACAACAATATGTGTTGAACCTAATTCTTTAGCATCTTCTGGTGTTGTAATACGTTTTTGGTCGTCTGAACTAGCATCTTTTGGTCTGATACCAGGTGTTACCTTTAAAAAGTCATTACCTAATTCATTTTTCACTAATTCTGCTTCTAGTGGTGAACATACGATGCCATCCAAACCTGATGATTGTGCTAAAGTTGCATAGTTCAAAACAGCCTCCTCAATTGAAGTTTGAATGTTTTGTTCCTTGTGCAACATCGTTTCAGTTGTTGACGTCAATTGAGTAACTGCAATTAATTTAATATCGGGGTTGTGTTTTTGCAAACCGTTCAAGGCTTGTTTCATCATTTCTGTACCACCTGCCGCATGCACATTCACAAGATCGATATTTAATTTGCTTAAGCCTTCCATTGCTTTGCCAACCGTATTAGGAATATCATGCAATTTTAAATCAAGAAAAATGTCATGTCCTCTATCCTTTATTGAAGCAATCAGTTGAGGTCCAGTTTGATAAAAGAGTTCCATTCCAATTTTCACGAATAGTGGTTCATTAAATTGGTCTAAAAACTGATCTACAGCTTCTGTTGAATCAAAATCTAAAGCAATAATTGGCAAGTTTTTCATCTAGCTCTACATCCTAACCTTTTTTATTTCATCTTATCTAATCCATCACAAAGTCAATGATTGTTCATTGCTGTGACATTTCTCACTTATTCATTACTACATATTTTTCATTGTAAATGTCATGCTTTCAATTACACGTGTTAATGCAACAACCGTATCTAATGAGGTTAGACAAGGCACGCCATTTTCTACGGAGGCGCGTCTAATTTGGAAACCATCTCGTTCGAATTCTTTACCTTTGGTCATCGTATTCACAACGATTTGTACTTCTCCATTTTGTATACGCGTAAGTAAATCATCTTCGCCACCAATTTTTCCTACTACTTCTGAAGGTATATTATTCTCGGCTAATTTTCGTGCAGTACCTTGTGTTGCTAAGATTCTATATCCTACTTCATTTAATCGTTGTGCAATAGAGACAATTTCATCTTTATCTTTATCGCTGACTGTCATCAAGACCGTACCATGATCTTTAACTTTCATCCCACTAGCTGTTAAACCTTTAAACAGTGCTTTTTCCATAGTTGCATCTTTACCCATCACTTCACCTGTTGACTTCATTTCAGGTCCTAACGTGATGTCGACGTTTTTCAATTTGTTAAAGCTAAATACGGGTGCTTTCACAAAGACACCTTCTGTATAAGGTTGGATGCCTGGTTGATATCCTAAGTCCACTAGCTTGTCACCTATGATTGCACGCATAGCTAACTGTGCCATTTGAATATTCGTAATCTTGCTTAAAAATGGTACTGTACGACTCGAACGTGGATTCACTTCTAATACATATACACCATCATGCGCAATTACAAATTGAATGTTAATTAAACCAACAATGTTTAAGCCTTTTGCTAAACGAATCGTAAAGTCTTCTAATGTTGTCATTTCTTCTTGCTTTAACGTTTGTGGTGGATAAACAGCAATGGAATCACCTGAATGGACTCCCGCTCTTTCAATATGTTCCATAATACCTGGTATAATCACTGTTTCACCATCAGAAATCGCATCTACTTCAATCTCTTTACCTGTCAAATATCTATCGACTAATACCGGATGGTCTGGACTTGCTTTAACTGCTTGATTCATGTAGTCTTCTAATTCTGCATCACTATTAACGATTTCCATAGCGCGACCACCTAATACATAAGAAGGTCTGACGACGACTGGATAGCCAATACTGCGTGCATTTTCTAATGCTTCTTGTGGTGACGTTGCAGTTTTACCATTAGGTTGTGGTACATCAATCGTGTGTAATAACGCTTCAAACTCTTTACGGTCTTCTGCTCTATTTAAATCTTCTAATGATGTTCCTAAAATCTTCACGTCATGTTTCGCTAGTTTATCGGCTAAGTTAATGGCCGTTTGCCCACCAAACTGTACAACGACACCTTTAGGTTGCTCTAAATCTATAATGTTCATGACATCTTCTTCAGTTAACGGTTCAAAGTATAATTTATCCGAAATAGAAAAGTCGGTCGAAACAGTTTCTGGATTGTTATTAACTATAATCGCTTCGTAGCCCGCTTGTTGAATTGCCCATACAGCATGTACAGTGGCGTAATCAAATTCTACACCTTGTCCAATTCTAATAGGTCCTGAACCTAAGACAAGAATTTTTTCTTTCTCTGTGACTACAGATTCATTTTCATATTCATACGTGCCGTAATAATAAGGCGTAGCAGATTCAAATTCTGCAGCACATGTATCAACCATTTTATACACTGGTATAATGCCGTTTTGTTGTCTTAAATCGTACACCTCTTCTTCTGTCATATCGAATCGATGTGCGATTACTCTATCACTAAAACCGTAATTTTTTGCGAATTTTAAATAATCAATGTCACCTTTATTTGATTTCAAATCGTGTTCAATATCTATGATGTGTTGGAATTTATTTAAGAAGAAATAATCTATTTTTGTCATTTCATGTATTTCTTCTAATGTAGTACCTCTGCGAATTGCCTCACCTATAAAGAATAAACGTTCATCATCTTGGTCTTGAATACGTTCTTTAATATAACCTAAATCAAATGTTTCACCATTAGGTAATCCTAAGTGATGTACACCATATTCTAAGGAACGAATTGCTTTTAGTAGTGATTCTTCATATGTTCTACCAATTGCCATTACTTCACCAGTTGCTTTCATTTGAGTTCCTAAGACACGTTCTCCTTTTTCGAATTTATCAAATGGGAAACGAGGAATTTTAGAAATTACATAATCTAAAGTTGGCTCAAATGCTGCATAGGATGTTTCTGTTATCGGATTTAACATTTCATCTAGTGTTAAACCAATAGCGATTTTAGCTGCTAATTTAGCAATCGGATAGCCCGTTGCTTTTGAAGCTAATGCAGATGATCTTGAAACACGTGGATTCACTTCAATAATATAATAATCTAATGAGTGTGGGTCTAATGCTAATTGCACATTACATCCACCTTCTATACCGAGCGCTCGAATAACTTTCAATGATACATCACGTAACATTTGATACTCTACATCTGATAGTGTTTGGCTTGGTGCAACAACGATTGAATCACCTGTATGTATGCCGACAGGGTCAATATTTTCCATATTACAAACTACGATTGCGTTATCGTTTTTATCACGCATAACCTCATATTCTATTTCTTTAAATCCTGCAATTGATTTTTCAATTAGACATTGTGTTGCCGGACTATAATGTAGACCGTTTGTTACAATTTCTTTGAATTCTGCATCATTGTGACAAATACCGCCACCTGTGCCACCCATTGTGAATGCAGGTCTAACGATGAGTGGATAACCCACTTCTTCTTTAAAAGCAAAAGCTTGTTCAACTGTATTAACGATATCACTTTCAGGAACTGGTACGCCTAAATCGTTCATAAGTGTTCTAAATAACTCTCTATCTTCCGCCTGTTGAATGGATTCCAATTCAGTACCTAATAGTTTTACATTATTCGCTTCTAGTTCACCACTATCATGCAACTGAATCGCCATATTCAAACCAGTTTGGCCACCAAGTGTAGGTAATAATGCATCTGGTTGTTCTTTACGTATAATACGTGCGATGAAGTCATGTGTTAAAGGCTCAATATAAACTTTATCTGCAATTTCGTTATCCGTCATAATTGTTGCAGGATTGGAATTTACTAAAATGACGCGGTATCCTTCTTCTTTTAACGCAAGACAAGCTTGAGTTCCAGCATAATCAAACTCTGCAGCTTGACCGATAATAATTGGTCCTGATCCTATTACTAAAATGGTTTCTATATCTTGACGTTTAGGCATTATTTGTAAGCTCCTTTGTTTTATATTCATTTATCATGTCTATAAATTCATCGAATAAGTAGTTTGAATCTGATGGTCCTGGACATGCTTCTGGATGATATTGTACTGAAAAAGCTGGTAATGATTTATGTCTCAAGCCCTCAACCGTATCATCATTAATTGCAATATGTGTCACTTCTAGGTCAGTATTTTTTAGAGATGCTTTGTCAATGGCATAACCATGATTTTGACTTGTTAAAGCTATCTTTCCAGTTTTTAAATCTTTAACCGGATGGTTAGCCCCTCTATGACCAAATTTCATCTTAAATGACGTAGCACCTTGTGATAATGCAAATAATTGATGTCCTAAACAAATACCAAAAAATGGTATTTTCCCTAAAATGCCTTTAATCATTTCAACAGCTACATGGACTTCTTCAGGGTCACCTGGGCCATTTGACAGCATAACACCATCAGGTGACATGCGAATAATCGCTTCTGCTGAAGTGTCATAAGGCACTACAGTTACATTACAACCACGCGCGTTTAATTCTCTAACTATGTTTTGTTTTTTTCCAAAATCTACTAGTACGACGCTAAGTCCATAACCTGTAGAAACATATGGTGATTTAGTAGAAACAGTTGTGACTTCATTTCGCGGCAATTCAACGGATTGCAGCTTTGCAATCATTGAATCAATTTCACTTTTTTCATCTGTAAAACCTGCTTTTAATACACCATTGTTTCTTATTTTACGTGTAATGCTACGTGTATCTACACCTGAAATTCCTGGTATATCATATTCTTGTAATACTTCATGGAATGTCTTTTGCTTTCTGAAATTACTTGGTTGGCGACTCGCTTCTTTCACTACAACACCATTTAACGTTGGAACAAGTGCTTCAAAATCATCTCTGTTAATACCATAATTACCAATTAATGGATAAGTAAATGTAATAATTTGACCAGTATATGATGGATCTGAAATTGTTTCTTGGTAACCAGTCATAGCTGTGTTAAATACAATTTCTCCTAATGTTAATTGATCTGAACCTATTGGATAACCTTCATAATATGAACCATCTTCTAATACGAGATAACGTTTTTTCAACATTATTCTTCCTCCTCAAATTTAACTTCGCCTTCAACCATTGTTAATACGGGTGTACCGTAAACTTTGTAACCGATAAATGGTGTATTGGTTCCTTTAGATGCAAAATCTTCTGCTTTAATTTCGCTTTCTTCTTCTAAGTTAATGACTGTTAAATCTGCTAAATAACCTTCTTCCAATCTTCCAAAAGGTAAATCAAATGTTTGTGCAGGTTTGATTGTTAAATAATCTACCAATTGTTGAAGTGTCCAATCTCCATTTTTAACGAAATGAGTGTATAGTAATGGGAACGCTGTTTCACTTCCAACTATACCAAATGGTGCTTTCGTCATTGGCTGATTCTTTTCTTCTGCTGCATGTGGTGCATGATCCGTAGCTATACAATCAATCGTGCCATCTAATAAACCTTCTAATAATGCCTCTCTATCCTCTTTACTTCTTAAAGGCGGGTTCATTTTATAAATAGCATCATCACCTGGTACATCATCTTCTGTTAATAATAAATGGTGTGGTGTGACTTCAGCAGTTACATGAATGCCTGCCTTTTTAGCATCTCTAATTGTTCTGACACTTTCCTTTGTAGATACGTGACATACATGATAATGTGCGCCTGCTGCTTCTGCCAGTAAAACATCTCTCGCGATTTGTACAGCTTCACATATATTTGGAATACCTGGTATACCTAACGCTTCACTACGCTGACCTTCGTGCATTGCTCCGCCGTATATTAAACTGTTATCTTCACAATGTGCAACAACTGCTTTATTTACTTTTGCAGCCGCTTGCATAGCTTCGTACATCATGCTAGCTTGTTGTACACCAACACCATCATCTGTAAATGCGAATGCACCGTTGTTAGCAAGTGTTTCAAAGTCCACGTGTTCTTTCCCAGCCTGTCTAACTGTGATTGCTGCATATGGCAATACTCTTACTTGTGCATTTTCTTCAATTAATTGGTTTAAGCGATTCAGATTTTCTTCTGAATCAGGCACAGGTTTCGTATTCGGCATTGGACATACTGTAGTAAATCCACCTCTCGCCGCTGCTTTCGTACCCGTTTCTATTGTTTCTTTGTGTTCACCGCCTGGTTCACGTAAATGGACATGGACATCAACTAATCCTGGCGAAACGAATTGTCCTTTAACGTCTATGACTTCAGTCTCTGATATAACATCAATGTGTGGTGCGATTTTTTTAATATGTTGTCCCTCAATTAAAATCGATACCGTCGTTAATTCACCATTTTTTAAGATTTTTGCATTTGTTAATAATTTCATTTTGCTGTTGCCCCTTCCGTTTGTAAGATATGATCTATAACTGCCATACGTATATACATACCATTTTCCATTTGTTTAAAAATACGTGATTTCGGTGCTTCTACTAATGTATCTTCAATTTCTACACCGCGATTTACTGGTGCAGGATGCATGATAATTGCTCGATCTTTCAATAAATCATAACGTGATTGCGTTAAACCAAAATTTTCATGATATTGACTCACTTCAAAGCTAGTAACTTCACTATCCTCATGTCTCTCGTGTTGGACTCTTAACAACATGACAATATCGATTCGATCAATCACTTCATCAATATCAACATAAGGTGCTTCTAATGTTTCATCTTTCCATTCATCTGGACTAGAGAACATGACATGCGCACCTAATGCTGTTAGACTTTGGTAATTACTTTTCGCTACACGTGAGTTCTTGACATCACCACAGATAAGTACATTCAAACCTTCAAAAGTCTTGTATTCTTCGTAAATTGTCATGAGGTCTAGTAAACTTTGTGTCGGATGTTGTCCGCTACCATCTCCAGCATTGATGATAGGTATATTTAAATGCTTTAATTCATCATAATAAGTTGTTTGTGAATGTCGAATAACTAACACATTGGCACCAATTTGTTCCAGCGTTTTACAAGTATCATACAATGATTCACCTTTTTGAACGGATGATGTACTTGTCTCAAAATCTATTAACTTTAGTCCTAATTTTTGTTCCGCTACTAAAAAACTACTTTTTGTACGTGTGGAATTTTCAAAGAATAGATTAGCAACAAATTTATCTTCAAAACATCCTGGCTGCGCGTTACCATTTTTAAAAGCGCTCGCACGTTGTATTAGATCGTAAATTTCAGTCGTATTTAAGCATTCCATTGAAAGTAAATTATCCATTTTTATTCAGCTCCCTCATCATCAGAATTTCTTTTAATTATTGTTTGGTGCTGTTTTAGGTAAAATCAAGTTAAGTATAATACCTGCTAACGCTGCTAATGCCATACCTTCTATTTCTAAGTTAATCCCTAATCCATTTAAATTGAATACTAGATTGCCAATACCAATAACAAGTATGACCGATGCAATGACTAGGTTTCTATTGCTCGCAAAATCTACTTCACTTTCCACTAACATCCTCAAGCCACTTGCTGCGATAATGCCAAATAACAGGATGGATACCCCACCCATGACTGGGGTTGGTATAGATGAAACCAGTGCTGTAAATTTCCCGACAAATCCTAAAATGATTGCAATGACTGCTGCGCCACCAATCACATAAACACTATAAATTTTTGTGATTGCTAAAACGCCGATATTTTCACCATATGTTGTACTTGGAGGACCTCCGATAATACTTGCAAACATGGTTGAAACACCATCACCAATGATTGATTTGTCTAAGCCTGGATCCTTGAAAAAATTACGTCCTACAATCTTATTGATAACCATTTGGTGCCCGATATGTTCACTTACCGTCACAAATACAATAGGTATCAAGACGAGTATGAGTCCTAGATGAAACGAAGGTGTATAATCTTTAAATGGTATGTAGACTTCTGGAAACTGTAGCCATTTTGCTTTAGCAATCGGTGCAAAGTTGACTAATCCCATACAAGCCGAAACGATGTAACCTGTTATGATTCCTATTAGAACAGGAATGAGTGATAAGAATCCTTTAAAATAACCTTGAACAATAATTGTTACTAATAACGTAATCATAGCTACAATCAAGTAACTTAAGTTGTAACCTTTCATGTCCCCTGAGTTCTCAAACATGGCCATATTAACTGCTGTTGGTGCTAAACTCAATCCTATGACCATAATCACTGGTCCTACAACAACAGGTGGCAAAAGATGCATAAGCCAGCCCGTACCACTCAATCTAATTGCTAAGCCTATTAATACGTACATCACGCCGCTCATAAAGAGTGCCATCAGCATATCACCAAGGCTATGAGAATTTAACCCCGTTATAATCGGTGTGATAAATGCAAAGCTCGATCCTAAATATGCTGGTATCTTAGCTTTTGTTATTAGGATATAAAGCAATGTTCCTATACCTGATGCTAAAAGCGCTGATGATATGGGTAATCCAGTTAAAAATGGTACAAGTACGGTCGAACCAAACATTGCGAATAAATGCTGTGTACTTAAAAATGCCCACTGTCCAATTTTTGGTTTATCTTGTACATCTAATACTGGCTTGACTGTCCGTTCAAACATTGTTTCATTTTCCATGGTTATGCTTCCTCTCATAAAAAAATCTCTTTACATTAAATTCATGTAAAGAGACTAAAAAGTATATTATCTAATTTACTCATACACATATAAAAAGTTATGTAACTTCTATAATATTAATGTGCTTTAAAAATAAAATTAGATAATTGAAGAGGTTGTTTCATTAATTGTTTAATTTATAAACGGATGTATTACAATAAAACATTTATCAATATTATTGCATCCGTTTAACCCTCTCCCCTTTTTCAGTCTCTCGTACCGAATTAAAAGGTGTTATTCAATTACAACTGCATTTCTTTCATCTATTTCTTCTAAATATACTGAAACATCTTCTTCCTTGGCTGTCGGGATATTTTTACCTACAAAGTCAGCTCTTATTGGTAACTCTCTATGCCCTCTATCTACTAGTGTCGCTAGCCCAATCTTCTTCGGCCTAGCATACTGTAACACTGCATCTAGTGACGCTCTTACAGTTCTACCAGTATATAAGACATCATCGATAATAATGACTACTTGATTAGTAATGTTTACATCAATTTCATATGATCTTTCATCTACTTGATTTATCGTTTGTTCCAAATCATCTCTAAATTGTGTTATATCGATTGTACCTGTAGGCACAGCAATTTCATCAATTTGCTCAATTTTTTGTTGAATTCTTCTTGCTAAAAATGCGCCACGTGTCTTAATACCTAATAAGATTAAATTATCAGTACCTTTATTATATTCTAAAATTTCGTGTGCAATACGTGTCACAGTACGTTGAATTGCCGCTTCATCCATAATAATGCGTTCTGACATCTTAGGCACCTACCTTTTAAAATGATGATGATATAAAGAAAACCTCATGTCTTTATTAAGACATGAGGTTTGTTAAAGTGTATGACAAACGTATAAGAGACATATGCTTTCTTATCCAAGCTGATTTCTCTTTACAGTGTTTTTACTAACGACTGTATCTTCCGTTGCGTTATATGATACTAACTACAACAGGTATTTTTCTCAAATGAGAAAAATATTGTTTGTCTACCTTTAATAAATACATGTCTTCGAAGCCTCTCTGGACTTACAATTAAAGACGTACGCTCTTTATTAAACTGTCACCATACTACCATGAAACGCATTCACTTGCAAGCCACTTAAGAAATAAACACAGTAGTGAGACAGAAAACGGTATGCTTGTTTCAATTTAAAATGTGTATCTTTAGTGGAAATGACAGTTTGATTAATTAAAAATTAGGCACTATGAATGTTTAATAATCCATTTTATAAAATTTTATCATTTTTATTTATCACTTCTACGTAATTCTGACAATAACTGTTCAAAATCTTCAGGTAATGCAGTTGATTTTTCAATATACTCATGTGTAACTGGATGTTCAAAGCCAATAATTCCAGCGTGTAACGCTTGGCCACCTATATCTAATGTTTTTTTAGGGCCATATTTGGGGTCACCAACTAATGGATAACCAATATATTTCATATGCACACGGATTTGGTGGGTACGTCCGGTTTCTAATTGACACTCTATTAATGTGTATTTATTAAAATGTTCTAAAACATTAAAATGTGTAACCGCCTCTTTACCATCATCTACAACATCCATAGATTGACGATCGTTTTTATTTCTACCAATCGGCGCATCAACAGTACCATAATCATGAGGAATATTACCATGTACCAAAGCGACATATTTACGTGTCACGGTTTTATTAACGAGTTGATCAACTAAACTACGATGTGCCACATCATTTTTAGCAACCATGAGTAAACCTGAGGTATCTTTATCAATACGATGTACAATACCTGGACGTATTTCACCGTTAATACCTGATAAATTTTTCATTTGATACATTAGACCATTCACTAATGTACCGGTATAATGACCTGCAGATGGATGCACAACCATACCTTTAGGTTTATATACAATCGCTACATCATCATCTTCATAATAAATATCTAAATTTAAATTTTCTGGTTGAATATCCGCTTCAACGGTTTCTTTTTCGGTTACAACAATGTGATCATTCATTTTTGTCTTATAATTAGATTTAATGACCTGGTCGTTTACTTTTACTAGAGAAGCTTTAATCCAGTCTTGAATTTGTGTACGTGACCACTCTGAATGATATTCAGGTAGTAATTTATCGATACGTTGGCCTGTATCTTCTGGATTTTCAATCTTAAACTGATGTATATCCATACAATATCTCTCCTATTCTTCTTTCTTCATATCTGTTAGCAAAGCGATAATAATTAATAAAACGCCTATCGTTAAACTTGAGTCAGCTACATTAAATATTGGAAAATTATATCCAAAGATATATGTATCTACAAAGTCTACAACTTCTCCATGTAACACACGATCGATGAAGTTCCCTAATGCACCAGCAAACAATAAACTAATTGCGATTTGCATCAATAAATTGTTTTTCGCTTCTTTAATATAAAATACGATGAGTACAACCAGTATAATGATTGTGATAATAAAGAAAAAACTCATCTTTCCACTTAAAATTCCCCAAGCTGCACCATCATTACGATGCGAAGTTATATTTAAAAAGTTGGGAATAACTTCAAATGAATCTCCCACTTTCATTGAACTAGCAATAATAAATTTTGTGATTTGATCTAATACTAATATAATGATTGTTATGAATAAAGAAATACCAATATAGTACTGACGTTTCATGTCCGTACCTCCTATTCTACGTTCAGTCGCTTTTACAACAACTCTCATTATATCCTACTCAAACTTATAAAAAAAGTTACAGTTTCATTATCTGTAAAAAAACTACATTTCCTATACGAAATTTTGACGTTTAAAATTATACCGATGCAATCAGGAAATTTCTAACTATGCTTTTCATTTTTTATTTCGCTTCTTTATATCACTTTGTAGAAATTGAATCTAAATTGAATCCCATCGGGTCCAGTTAAGCGTTTATGAGTCGATTCAGGATAATGGTAATCTACACAAGCCAAACCATAGGTACGTTCATTTTCAATACGTTTGATACTAGAGTACCAATTATTCACAACGATATGCTGATGATAACCATTTGATGATAAATATACTGAATGATTGGTTTCTAAAGCGGATGGTTCTAAACCAAAAAATCGCTTGTAATATAATTTAATACGTTTTAACTCTATTGTCTTTAGATTAATATAACCAATAATACTTTCATCTGGAATGCCTTGCCACTTTTCATTTGATACATAAGTCAATAGATGTGGCACATTAATCGGTTGGGTCTCTAATACAACTTGTCCATTTTCAAAAGACCAATCTTCCATTGGATTATCGACATAGAATTCAAGTCCATTGCCTTCAGGATCCTCTAGAAAAATTGAGGTAGCCGTTTCGTGTTCACCGCCGTTAACTGGAATTGTATATTCACTTAACTGTACAAGTAAATCTGCTAAGTCTGTCTTTGAAGGTAACTTTATAGCTAAATGAAATAAGCCAGCTTCCGATGTTAATGGCTCTCTCCCCATATTTATTTGATTTAATGTTAAAAAATGATTCATATTTCCTATTTCATAATGAACAATAGATAGTGATTCATTCACTACATTCAATCCTAATATGTCTTGATAAAAATGCTTCATTGCTTCTTTATCTCTTACATTTAATGTGATGCCATTTACAAAATGAGCACTTTGATTATGAAACATGACAAACACCTTTCCAAATGTCAATTTCTTATTCATTAAAATGACACTTTACGTTTAATTTTTATCTATCTACCTATGCTA
Organism: Staphylococcus sp. LKG4-2; assembly: GCF_050955665.1. NCBI lineage: Bacteria > Bacillati > Bacillota > Bacilli > Caryophanales > Staphylococcaceae > Staphylococcus > Staphylococcus sp. LKG4-2. Next base: position 1,865,987 of record NZ_CP194532.1, read on the forward strand.
ATTCATACGTCCTTCATTATTGATATTACTGTACATCCGCGCCATTAGCATTTTATTTTCACTAAATTATAACAACAATTATTGCCATAAGAAAAGGTTACTTAATTTGCTGAATGCAAATATAAGTAACCTTTGAACTTATTGAATCATTTTTACTTACTTTCTAATTCTTATACAAGTGTTTTTACAACTGCTTGACAACGAGGACATAAGTTATCTAATTCACCTACTGAACCTAATTCCTCACTATAATTCCAACAACGTTCACATTTTTCTCCATGAGCATGTTCGATACGGATATCACCATGTTGATATGCAACACCGTCATCTACTTTATCGACAACTTCAGCTTGAGAAGTGATAAATAGTTGTTGTAAATCTTTGAATTGTTGTAAGAATGTCGTCGCATCGAAGTTTTCATTAGAGCCAATCACAACTTTTGCTTCGAGTGATTTACCGATTACTTTTTCATTACGTGCAACTTCTAATGCACGGTTAACATCATCACGTAATTTCATAAATGTATTCCATCTATCAACAAACGCTTGATCAATTTCTACGCGCTCTGGCATATTTGTTAAATGTACACTCTCTTCTTCTACGTGTGGAATATGAGACCAAACTTCTTCAGCAGTATGAACTAAAATCGGTGCAAGTAGTTTTGTCATATCTACTACAATTTGGTATAACACCGTTTGCATGCTGCGACGTTTGTGTGAATCACGTTCTTCAATATATAGAATATCTTTACCATAATCTAGATAGAAATTACTTAATTCCACATTGATAAAGTTTTGAACTTCTTGGTAAATATCTAAATAATCATAGTTATCATAGTGATCTAATGTGTTTGCAGTAAATTCACGTAATCTATTTAATAAATATTTATCTACTTCTAGTAAATCTTTTTCTGCGATAGCGTCTGTGGCAGGGTTATAATCACTCACATTTCCTAGCATAAATCTTAGCGTATTTCTAATCTTACGATATACATCAGAAGATTGTTTTAAGATTTCATCAGATATACGAACATCTGCTAAATAATCTACACTACTTACCCATAGACGTGCAATGTCTGCACCTTTTTGTTTAACGATTTGATCAGGAACAATCACATTTCCTAATGATTTACTCATTTTTTTACCTTCGCCATCCATGACAAAGCCATGAGAAAGTAACATTTTATATGGTGATTGTCCCCTTGTAGCTACAGAAGTTGTTATTGAAGAGTTAAACCAACCACGATACTGGTCACTACCTTCAAGATATAAATCTGCAGGATATGATAATTCTGGACGTGCCTCTAATACACCACGGTGTGAAGAACCTGAATCAAACCATACATCCATGATATCCGTTTCTTTTGTGAATTCGCCGTTAGGGCTACCAGGATGTGTAAAACCTTCTGGCAGTAAATCTTTCGCTTCACGTTCAAACCAAATATTTGAACCATTTGCTTCAAATAAATCTGCAACATGGTTTACGGTCTCACTTGTCATGATGATGTCACCATTTTCTGCATAAAATACTGGTAATGGCACACCCCATACACGTTGGCGAGAAATAACCCATTCTCCACGATCACGAATCATATTATAGATACGTGTTTTACCCCAATCAACTTTGAATTGCGTATCGTCTATTGCACTTAAGATGTCCTCACGTACTTTATCAATAGAAGCAAACCATTGTGGTGTCGCTCTAAAGATCACTGGTTTCTTAGTACGCCAATCATGAGGGTAACTATGTGTAATAAATTCTAATTTTAATAATGAGCCATCTTCTTTTAATAAATCTGTGATTTCTTTGTTTGCTTTATCATAGAACATGCCTTCAAATTGACCTGCTTCATCAGTGAACACACCTTTATCATCAACAGGACTGATAACAGGTAAATTGTATTTTTGACCAACAATATAGTCATCTTCACCATGACCTGGTGCTGTGTGTACACAACCTGTACCTGCATCAGTAGTAACGTGTAACCCGTTGATAACTAATGATTCACGATCAAAGAATGGATGTTGCGCTTTAATGTACTCTAAGTCTTTACCTTTGAATTCTTTTTCTAATTCTAAAGTATCTTCGTCCCAATCTAGCGCTTCAGCCACATCACTCGCTAAATCTTTACCGATAATATATTTTTTGCCGTTAACATTATATTGACCATAAGTTAAATCTGGGTGTACTGTAATGGCAACATTTGAAGGTAAAGTCCATGGTGTTGTTGTCCAGATGATGAATTGTGCATCGTCATCTACAATACCTTTACCATCTATAACATCAAAAGCTACATAAATAGACGGTGAACGTTTATCTTGATATTCAATTTCAGCTTCAGCTAATGACGATTCACTTGATGGTGACCAATAAACAGGTTTTTTACCTTTATAAATTAATCCTTTGTCTGCCATTTCACCAAACAAACGAATTTGAGCTGCTTCATATTCAGGTTTAAGCGTAATGTATGGATTATTAAAATCACCTTTAACACCTAAACGTTTAAAATCTTTTTTCTGGTTGTCGATTTGTTCTAATGCAAATGCTTCACATTTTTTTCTAAATTCAGCGATTGATAGTTCTTTACGTTTAACGCCCTTTTTAGTCAATGCTTGTTCAATTGGAAGACCATGTGTATCCCAACCTGGAACGTATGGTGCATAGTAACCAAGCATGGATTTATATCTCGTAATAATATCTTTAAGAATTTTATTTAAGGCATGGCCCATGTGTAAATTACCATTCGCATACGGTGGTCCATCATGTAAAATAAATGACGGATTACCTTCATTTTTATCTAATACTTTTTGATAAATATTTTTGGCATCCCATTCTTCTTGTATTTTTGGCTCTTTATTTGGCAAACCTCCACGCATTGGGAAATCTGTTTTTGGCATTAACAACGTATCTTTATAATCCATTTTCAATACACTCCTTCTTCCGATTTTCTAAGTTAGTTCATTTTATACAATAAAAGAACCCTAAGTTCAATTAACAGGGACGATATTGACCGCGTTACCACCCTGGTTAACTCAACTTAGAGTTCTCTCATTTATGTTATATAAATTGTGACAACAGTGATATTAGAAACGCACATATGAAAGGCTCTCACTATTCCTAACTCGCTTTGATATGTGTTTCGTTTCAAACGTGTCTGTTATCCTTATGCTTTATTCGGATCATCATTTGATTGTGCAGTATTATCTGCTTCTGCTTTTGCTTTCATAGCTTTTTCTTCTTCAGTTAAATCCTTTTCATTCAAATGATTAATATTTTCTTGAGTCACTTGTTCAGAATCCAAATCATAATTTAATAAGTAATCCCAATCTTCACTTTTAAGTAAATCTAATTGTGCTTCAACTAGCATACGGAAACGCGATCTGAAAATTTTTGATTGACGTTTCATATCTTCTGTTTGGAAAGATAAGCGACGTGCTTTTTCCACACCATCATTAACAATTTTATCCGCTTCTGCTTTTGCTTTTGCTACTGTTGCTTCTGCTTCTTTTGTAGCAGCTGCTTTAGTTTCCTCACCAGCATGTTTTGCTTGAATTAAAGCATCACTTACGGATTGATGTACATCCTTGTAAGATTGAATATTTGTTTCTTTATCTTCAATGACTTTTTCTAACTGAGCTTTGTCTTCTTTTAGACGTTCAATTTCATTACTTAATTGTTCTAAATAGTCTTCAACTTCTTTAGGTTCAAACCCACTTTTTACTTGAGTAAATGTTTTGTTTTTTATTTCACTTGGTGTAAAAGGCATACATGATCCTCCTTCTATAATACACTATTATCAGCTTTGATTAAATAAGATAAATAGTGTTTTTCCTACAATATTCTTTTATAATATATCATTTAGTTAATTGTGCAAAGTGTTTATATTCGCTTTCATAAACTTCATATTATTTAAACAGCGTTTTATATGAAATGCGTATTTTATCTTTTTTTGTTTTACCACCAATATCAGTAATCATCGCTCTTCCAAATCCTTGGATAGACAACAAATCCCCACTATCTAGTTGGAAATCTGCAGCATCAATCACTGTATGGTTGACTTTAACACGCTTTTTATCAATAAGTTGCTTAGCTATCGAGCGTGATTTACGCACCATCTCTTTTAATACGACATCTAATCTTAAACCACTGACAGTCGTTTCAAAAGATAGCCAATGCTCTTTTGATTGTATCATATCTTTTATAGGAATAGAATTAAGTTTAACTGAAGCACCTTTGATTTTAGTTAATTCCAATATAATATAAGATTCTAATTGTTTTGTCAAAGTAAATTGAATTCGATCATCTACAACAATGTCACCTAGTTGATCTCTTTCAATACCTAAAGACATGATTGTACCCAATATGTGTTGGTGCTGTAATGTTACAAATTTTTGAGGATAATCTATTTCAATTAATACAATTTCAAATGCCTCTGCATCTGGTTGAAAATAACTTGGCGCAATCATCGCTCTTTTTCTTTCCGCGAATGGCCCACCATAAAATGTAACTTCTAAATCTTCAAAACTGCCAGCCACCACATTCATAATATACTGACCACGTGGATCTAAAAATGGCGTTAAAATAGGCGAATATTGATCATTAGCCCGATTACATTTATCTATAAGTTGATCTATTAATTCATGCTCTTCTTTTCTAAAATGCTGATATATATCTATGACGCTCACCCCAAATACAAGACAAAGCACCTCGCGTCTATGAACGTAGGTGCTTATCATTTATTTTATACATACTTTTTTAAATTCACTCTAAATATTAATTATTGCTTTAATCATTACATTAATTTACTCAAAATAAGATTGAAGATACTTGCCAATCCACTTCTGAATAATACAAGTACAATGATGGCAACAATTGACGAAATATCAATCATTCCGAGCGGCGGAATAATCTTACGGAATTGTTCTAAAAATGGTTCATAAATTTTGGCTAAAAATTGACCAAATCTGTTTTCTCGTGCATTTGGAATCCACGACATAAAGAAATAAACAATCATTCCATAATAATAAATTTGAACCAAGAATAAAATAAAATTAAATATATTTGCTAATAAACCTATATCCATTTATTTTTAACCTCTATTCACCTTGGTATTCCATATTTTCTATTTGATCCGTGATACTGCCAGCAACTTCAACATTGTCTGGTGTACATAAGAATATATCTGATCCGACGCGTTGGATGTCTCCACCAATCGCATATACAGTACCACTTAAAAAGTCTATGATGCGTTTAGCTGATACTTTATCGATACGTTGTAAGTTAACTAATGTTGCACGACGATTTTTTAATTCGTCAGCTATATCTTGTGTATCTGAAAAAACACGTGGTTCAAATAAACACATTTTAGAACTTTCTTGTGTAAAATCATAATTTTCTTGCTCTTGATTATTCATATTCACAACGTTCCTAGCATTATTTTTTGATGTAGTGTTATTCATTTGATACTTCCTTTCACCCGATGATTGTTGCAATCTAGTTGACTGCTTTTTGGGCACGGATTGAATCGATCTCGGTCTTTCTGAATTCACATTTCTAGGTTGTTCTGTAAATTGATTTTGAGACTGCGCTTGTTGTTTAGGTTGTTGTCTTTCTTGTTGCTCATTTTCTTCTGGTGGTGCTTCTAATTCGTCATCTTCCTCTTCAACCACGAAAAATCCACTAAATAAATCTTTTAAAGCCACGGGGCTCACTCCTCTTTTCCTACAAGTTTAGTCCCAATTCTCACAAATGATGCACCTTCTTCAGCAGCTAAATGGAAATCATTACTCATTCCCATTGACAACTCAGTACATGGTGCATAATTTAAATTGAGCGCTTTAATTTCATCTCTTTTTAATTTTAATAATTGAAATAAACGTTTAATATATGACTCATCGTCAGTTAATGGCGCCATAGTCATAAGTCCTATAATTTCTATATTTTCATATTGCTTTAATTCTTTTATAAATGTTTCTACTTCAGATAATGAAACACCTTGTTTCGATGATTCACCTGAAACATTGACTTGAACAAAACACTTAATTTTATGTTCAGCACGTTTATTGATTTCTTTTGCCAATTTTAACCGATCCAACGCGTGAAAATAATCTATTTCATTGATAACATCTTTCACTTTTCGTGTTTGCAATGAACCAATAAAGTGCATCACAACATCATCTGGTAAAGCTGCTTTCTTTTGTTGAAAGCCTTCTAAACGATTTTCACCGAAATGTCTAATGCCAACATTATATGCATCATTAGCTCGGTCTATTGTAACATACTTTGTCACTGCTATCACGTCTGGCTTTGTTGTAATATTACCTTTTTTACAATGTGCTTCAATTTGTTCATTTATTTTTTCTAAATTATATTGTACATCCAACTTTAAACACCTCTTCATTATTGACCAATAAATGCTAACATTCTACCTGTGTTCCCCTTTTCAACTCGATAGGAAAAGAACAAAGATAAATCTTCAGATGTCGCATAATTTGTTATATATATATTATCTTTGGGAACACCCGCATTTTCAAGTAATAATGCATTGGCGCATTTTAAATCAATACCATGTCTGTCTGTGCCTCTAGTATCAATATATTGGTTGATATCAATGGGAAGCGTTTCAAATTTTGATTTAATATCATCATTAATTTCATATGATGTCGAAGTAGCAGGTCCAATAACAACATTTAAATCATTTAAGTCAAAATCAATATTTGAGATTAATGCATTCACGATTTGTCCAACCGTCCCTCTCCAACCAGCATGCGCCAGTCCAATAAAATGATGTTTTTCACTGTAAAAATATATTGGGACACAATCTGCATAGCACATTGTAAGTAATAGATTGGGTTCATAAGTATATAGTGCGTCTACACCATGCAATGCATCATTTAACGCATCAATATTTGTTCCTTTATCGTTGCTAGTTACTTTAACAACTTTGTTTTCATGTGTTTGGATAGGGAAGACCCATTGTTCTCTTGGAAATCCAATAACTGTTGCAAGCATTTCTTGATGTTTCGTAATATTTTGCTGAGAATCATCAATATATCTTGCCATATTAAACGCATTATGAGGATATGGACTTAAACCGTCTTCTCTTGTTGTTATACCCAGTTTTACATTTATTAATTGTTTATCCTCATATTCCAAGATATGACGCTTTTTAATAAATTTATCTTGCATCACAACGAACCTCCATTAATTTATATTATTCAATTTTAATATTACGAATCAACATGCCCTTCCAAAATAATGGCTAGTTTCAATTTTCTGCTTATCTGAAAAACATTTGTCATTCATATAACAGACACACTTTAATTATAATAAAATATCTCTATTTATACTAGCATTTGTAAATCTATGAGTAGATCCATTTGTAATTGGAAGCCGACTCATTTTATTTTCTTTAAATTTGAAAAAGAAACAGTAAGAAAACGGATTACCTGAGCTAAAGCTCATGTATAAGAACTACTATTATTCATAAATGAAAAAGTAGTTCTGAAAAGTAGTTCTATAAAGTAGTTCTATGGATAAGCGATACTTTATCATATCAGAAAAAAGCCTGAAGCATTGTTTATGCCTCAGACTCAACTTTTATTTATAATCATATATTACAAAAAGATTTTAAATTAACGTCTAGTTCTTCTTGAACGTCTTTCTTCTCTATTTCTAATAAAGCTTGGAATGTCATCTTCATTCGTAGTATGTGCTCTACCTTCACTAGCACTATCTGATGATTGAGACGCATTCGTTGTGTTTGAAGCGAATGTGTCTTCTTTAGTTGTATTGCTGCTTGTAGCACTGCTTCCAAATCCTGTGTTTGAAGCTTTGCGACCTTGTGATGAAGGTTTATCTTCAAAACCAGTTGCGATTACTGTTACAACAATTTCATCTTGTAGTTCAGGATTAATTACAGTACCAAATATCATATTAACATCTTCGTCAGCTGCATCTTGTACGATGTCTGCTGCTTCTTGAGCTTCGAATAATGATAATGATTCTCCACCTGTAATATTCATAAGCACACCTTGTGCACCAACGATTGAAGTTTCTAATAATGGTGATGAAATTGCTTTTTTAGCAGCTTCAACAGCACGATTTTCGCCAGAAGAAACACCGATACCCATTAATGCTGAACCTTGGTTAGACATAATTGTTTTAACGTCTGCAAAGTCAAGGTTAACTTCACCTGATACTGCGATTAAATCAGAAATACCTTGAACACCTTGGCGTAATACATTATCAGCTTCTTTAAATGCTTCCATCATAGGTGTTGATTTATCAACGATATCTAATAAACGGTCATTAGGAATAACAATTAATGTATCAACAGCAGCTTTCATAGCTTCTACACCTGCTGCAGCTTGAGTTTGACGCTTACGACCTTCAAAACCAAATGGACGTGTTACAACACCAACTGTTAACGCACCCATTTCTTTAGCAATTTTAGCTACTACAGGTGCTGCACCAGTACCTGTACCGCCACCCATACCAGCAGTTACGAATACCATATCTGCACCTTGGATTGCATCTTCAATTTGTTCACGTGATTCTTCAGCTGCTTTTTTACCAATTTCAGGGTTAGCGCCAGCGCCTAAACCACGAGTTAATTTTTCACCAATTTGGATTTTTGACTCAGCTTTAGATAAGTTTAAAGCTTGTCCATCCGTATTAATAGAAATAAACTCAACATTATTCATACCATGGTCAATCATACGGTTTACAGCGTTATTACCGCCGCCCCCTACACCGATGACTTTTAACGTCGCTAAATGATTAAATCCTTGTTCAAATTCTAACATTTATATTTCCTCCTAGTTTTAATGGCCAATCAATCGAATAGAGATTTCATAAGTTTTTTAAATTTACCTTCTTCTTTTTCCTGAGGTTTAAGTTCTTCATCGTGTTCGACATTTACTTCATCGTCGTATACCTCTGGTTCTTCTTCATCAACAACAGATTCTTTTGTTCGAGTTGATTCTGAAGAAGTAGCTTGAAGTTCATCATCTTGCTTGTTCGATTTTTTCTTGAACCAATCAAATCCGCTTGATTTTGTACTGTGTTCTCTTTCATCAGATTCGATGACTTCCTCTTCGAATTCTTCACTGTCACGATTACTAATTGTAACATAATCTAGCAATTCGTCGAAAGTAATGCTACTAGAAATTGTTGAAATTGCTGATGAGAATTCAGGCTTTCTAATTCCCATTTGTGATGGTGTATGAATTCTAACTTTCTCACTCACCATATCTTGCAACAATTCTTTGACTCCTAATAAATTAGCCGAACCACCAGTAACTACGAAACCGCCGTTTACTTTTGTAAGACCTAAGTCTTGTAAAACCTCAAATACATTGAAGAAAATATCTTCAACTCGTGCTTCGATAATATCTGCTAAATCTTTTTGAGTAAATTGAACATCTTCTTCGCTATCTACTTGATCAACAGTAAAGATATCTTGATCCGATGCAGATTCAAAGAAAGCGTGTCCATATTGATGTTTAACTTTTTCAGCAGTCTCAAATGAAGTATTTAACCCTTTGGCTATATCTTCAGTAATATCACGACCTGCCATTTCTAAAGCATCTGCATCAACTAATTCTCCACGTTCATAAAACGCAAGTTGTGTGATGTCTTCACCAATATCAATTACACAAGCACCTAATTCTTTTTCAGTAGCAGAAAGCACTGAGCCATAATTATATGCGTCAGAATAAACATCTAGTACATCTACTCCACAAGACTCAACACATTTAATCATATTAATTAAAATTGATTTTTGAATTGCGATGACGCCTGCTTCAACTTTCAAACTATGTCTTGCAATCAGTTCTTTTGGATCAGAAACTTCATTTTCGCCATCAACAACAAATTTAATTGGAAATGCGTTAATAATTTCAGTTTCTGGTACATCATTTTTGTCTCTAATACTTTCAAGCACACTTTCAATGTGCGTACCATTTAATTCAGTATCTTCATAAAATTCTATTTCATTAGACTCATCAAATACTTCTGTTCCGATTATTGGAAGTTTTAAAAAGACTTCCTTTATATCTACTCCTGAAGCAATAGAGGCTTTTTTGATTGTATCTTTTATCGCTTGTTTCGCAATATCGAAGTCATCAATAAGACCATTTTTAATCCCACTTGTGTAGGTCTGTCCTGTACCTATCACATTTATTCCGTTGTGAAATTTTTCGCCCACTATTGTTTTAACACTTGATGAACCGATATCTATACTTACATAATAATGCTCTTCCATAGATAGGCACCTCCTGACAATCACTTATTCAAGTTGACACTATTAACAGTTTACAATACGTTTTAACGCTTGTGAACTATAAACACATGTGTTTGTCTAAATTTTTTAATTATTTTCGTTTGACTTATCTGCAATTCTATTTAATGCACTTTGCAACTCATCTTTTGCTTCATTTTCTTCGCTTGTTTTTTTCTGTACATTTTGCTCGCTCGTAGATTTTGTACTACCTCCATCACTATATGGAATAAATGATGCACCTACTGATAAATCAATATACCCTGATTTTTTCAAGTTACCAGATTCATCACGTTCTAAGGATTGCGACATTTGTGGATAATACTTCATTTTATTAGCAATTGTATTTAAATTACCTACTATTTGTATTTCATCTGTTGTAAATAATTTGATTTGGCTTTGCGCATTTTCTTGAGGATCGTATTTAATTTCTGCAATCATGCTTCTCACATTTGCTGGCATACTTGATAATTCATGAATAATTTTTTCTTTTTTATCTTTTTCAAACCCTTCAAGAATTGGGCCATCATCCGTCGCATTTCCATCATAATTCTTTAATTCTGATCCATCTTCTAAAATTGGCACATAATTATCTTTCTTTTGAACCATCGCAACGATTTGCTTTTCAGTCACTTTAACGGATAGTTTATTTGGAAAAACTTTTTTAACTTCTGCACTTTTGATAAGCTCGTTGTCTTCTAAATTGTTTTTAGCTTTTGTTGTACTATACGTATACATTCGTGAACTGCTTTTTACATTAATAGCTTTATCTATCGTACTTTTAGAAACATTATCGTTTCCAGCTATCTTCACACTATTAACTTTACTTAAGGGCGTAAACATATAAATCAAGATTAAAATGATGATGAATAACAAAACACCAAATATTGAATATTGAATTTGTTTCTGTCTTTTTCGTCGTTTTGCTCTTTTTTCTTTCAAATAATCCGAATCAAATTCTTTTACTTTATCAGCCATTCATTTTCACACCCTTTAAAAAGAAGGTAAATTTGCTTGGAAACTTTTAATGAACTTATTTCCTCGCTCTTCAAAAGTATTGTATTGATCCCAACTTGCGCAAGCCGGAGAAAGTAACACAACATCGTTTGGCTCTATAACTGACTGAATTTTATCAACAGCATCTTGCACGTCGTTTGCTGTAATTACATACTTTCCTTGACTTTCACCTAATTTGATAAATTTTTCTTTCGTTTCACCGAAAGCGACCATCATTCTGACATTTTTCATATGAGGAATTAATTCATCAAAATCATTTCCTCTATCTAAGCCACCACATAACCAAATTATTGGTTGTTTAAACGAATCCAATGCAAATTGTGTCGCAAGTGTATTCGTCGCTTTAGAGTCATTATAATATTTATTTGTTTTATTCGTGCCAATATATTGTAATCTATGCTCAATGCCAGAAAAAGAAGTCAAACTATCAATAATGGCTTTAACGGATATACCTGAAAGTAGCGCAGCCAATACAGCAGCAAGAATATTTTCTAAATTATGCTCTCCTGGTAATACTAAATCGTCTTTATGGATAATTCTAAAACCTTTGAAAACGATGTAGTCATCTTTAACATATATCCCATCAACTTCTTGTTGTGTTGAAAAATAATACGTTTTTGCTCTTAGTGTCTCTGATTCAATTAAATGACGTTGATGATAATTACATATTAAATAATCATTTTCAGTTTGGTTTTTATAAATTTGCTTTTTGGCATTTTGGTAATTGTCTAAAGTTTCATGATAGTCTAAATGTGCAGAATAGATATTTGTAATAATAGCAATGTGAGGTTTATATTGATCAATTCCTAATAACTGGAATGAAGATAATTCAGTCACTAAGTAATCGTCAGCAGTCACTTCTTGTGCTACTTTAGAAGCCACATAGCCAATGTTACCAGACAATTTCCCAGTCACTCTACTTTTTTGGAACATATCTCCAATTAATGAAGTCACAGTTGTTTTACCATTTGTACCCGTTACACCTATAATTGGTGCTTCCGATATTAAGTAACTCAATTCAACTTCAGTTAAAATAGTTAAACCTTTTTCAACAGCCGCTTCTATCAAAGGTACTGTATAAGGTATCCCCGGATTTTTCACAATAATGGGATGACTATCCAGTAAAGACAATGGATGTTCTCCACCAATGACTTTAATACCCTCATTTTCTAAATCAATTGCATGTGCATCCTGACTTAAATCTTTACCATCATTCACAATCACATTTGCGCCAAGTTTATTTAATAATTTCGCTGCCTCATAGCCACTTTTTGCTAGTCCAATGACTAAAACATTTTTATTTTCTAATCCTCTATATTTAAGCATGTTAACTCACTCCAATCCATAAACCAATTAGTCCTGTAATTAGACCGACTGTCCAAAATACCGTTACTACTTTAGTTTCATTCCAACCGACAAGTTCGAAATGGTGATGTAAAGGTGACATTTTGAAAATACGTTTACCTGTTAATTTAAATGATGTTACTTGTATCATCACTGATAATGTTTCAGCTACGAATACAAATCCAATAAATAGCAATGAAAGTTCTTGGTTTAACATAATAGAAATCGTAGCAAAGATACCACCTAAGGCTAAACTACCTGTGTCACCCATAAATACTTTTGCAGGGTTTAAGTTAAATGGTAAGAATCCTAATAATGCAAAAATCATGATAATACAGAATAAACCAATAGATGTTGCACCTTGGAAATAAGCCATAATTGCATACATAACGAAACCAATAATTGATAGTCCAGTTGCTAAACCATCTAAGCCATCTGTTAAATTAACTGCATTTGAAAAGCCAACTTGCCAAAAAACTATGAAAATTACATACGCAATTGACAAAGGAATTTCAAAATTGATAAATGGTATATGAATTCCTGTTGAAAAGTCCGTTAAATTAAACACTTGGCTCAATATAAAGAATATAACTGCTATCGCGATTTGAGCTAAAAACTTTTGTTTACTAGTTAAGCCTTGGTTATTTTTCTTTACAACAATAATGTAATCATCTATAAAGCCAATCAAACCAAATCCAATTGTTACAAATAACAATAAAATAATAGGATTAGAATTATCTATAAAAATAATCGCTAAAATTGAAGTTATGATGATACTAATTAGGAAAGTGAGTCCACCCATTGTTGGTGTACCTGTTTTTTTCATGTGACTCTGAGGACCTTCTTCTCGGATGCTTTGCCCAAATTTCATCCTTTTCAATGTCGGTATTAATACTGGGACTAATATAAATGTGATTAAAAGTGCGATGATTGCGAGTAGATAAACCATATTATGCTCCTTTATATACTTAATTAATTGGATTATGTCGTTATGCTGAGTGTTTAAAACTATGTATAGAGGTCATAGGCGAACATTCCACAGTGTTGACTCCACTTTAAAATATTCGCACTATTGTTTAAAACCTCAATTTAGTACAGCAGTATGCATGATAATATCAATGTAATACCGTATTCGTTATGTGCTATGAATCTTTACTATCTTTCGAATCTTTTTCACTATCTTGCTCCTCTGAGGACTGACCATCAATAGCTTCTGAAGATAAAGTTACTTCAATCTTATCATTTTTGCTTACTTTCTGACCTTTGGTTGTTGATTGTTGTGAAACAAATCCACTACCTTTAGTCGTTATCTTCACATTCGCAAGATTTTCAAATGCTACCACTTCTTCTTTTGTCCAACCTGACATATCTGGCATTGTTATATCGCCATCAGTGAGTAACAAGACTTTACTGTTTGGTAATACTTTTTTATTTGCAGTTACCGATTGTTTTGTAATTTTCTCACCGTCACCAATAACGATTGGTTCTAACGATTTGCTATTCACTTTATCTTGCGCTTTTTGAGTTTCTTGACCTTCAACTTCAGGTACTTCACTATATTTAACATCTGACTTGTCTTTAGATTCTTTATCTCCAACATTTAGATATTTCAATGTGTTTTCCATAATTGGTTTGAACGCCTTACTGACACCCATTTCGTATGCCTCTTGATCATTTTTCTGAGCTAAACTCATACCAGCATAAACAATCACTTCTGGATCATCTTTAGGTGCATCACCAATAAAGCTAACAAAATAAGGATTTTCTCCATTAACATAACCACCGTTATCTGAGTCAGCTACTTGTGCGGTACCTGTTTTACCAGCTACATCATAACCATCAATTTGATAATTTTTCGCGTGACTATCTTCACTATTAACTACTTTATCTAATTCAGTACGAACTTTTTTAGCAGTATCTTTAGTTATCGGTTTGCCTGCATATTCTTTCTTACCTTTGAAGAAAGTATCTTTGCTTACTGGATTTGAAATACTGTTAACATACCATGGTTTCAACATATTACCACCATTAAAGAATGCTGATTGTGCTCTTAGCATTTGCACTGGGGTAACTGTTGTAGATTGACCAAAGGCAGATGTTTTCTGTTGAGCTTCATTATCCCAAGCGATGCCGCCTGTAGCTTCACCGTCAAACATACCATTTGTCGACTTACCGAAACCAAATTTCTCGTACCAATCCTTCATTTTATCTGCACCTACTAAATCTTGCAAATGCATCATTAATGTATTTGAAGAATAAGTGAAACCAAGTGACATTGGGATTTTACCCCAACCCACTTTATTCCAGTCAGAAATTTTTGAACCCATTACTTCTCTTGGTTCAGCTGTATATTTTTTATCTGGATCAAATTTACCCTCTTGAATAGCTGCTGCTAAACCATATGATTTAAAAGTAGAACCCGGTTCATACGTATTTTGATACAAGTCGTTTGCCCATTTTTTACCAAAATCTTTACCAGTTTCAGGATTAAAAGTTGGTCTTTGGCTATACGCCAATATCTCTCCTGTATGTGCGTCCATCACTACTGCAAATAAATCTTTTGGTTTGTAATGTTCTACCATGCCATCCAATGCTTCTTCAACGAATACTTGAATATTCGAATCGAGTGTAAGATGAACATCATCACCGCGTTTAGGTGTTTGCTCTTTCTTAGTATTTGGCGCTATATATCCCCAGATATCATGAATATAAGATAACGCACCTTTTTGACCAGATAAATAACTATCAAAAACTTTCTCTACGCCCATAGCACCTTTCAATTCTCCATTGTCTGGATTCTTTTGTGCCATACCGATTAAATGAGACGCAAAGTTTCCATTAGGATAAAATCTTTCGGTTTCAGGATATAGTGTGATACCTGGAAGTTTCATTTTTTCTATTTTTTCTTTTTCTTGATAAGTCAAATCTGTACCTTTTTGACCAAATTCAACTTGGAAAGTTTTTTTATTATTTAATTTATCTTCAATTTCTTTAGCCGACATATCAACAACGGTAGCCAATTTTTTCGCAGTTTTCTTTTTGTCAGTTACATGTTTAGGTTTATCGCTACCTTCACTTGCTTTTTTATCAACAATTGCAACTACTTTATACCGTTCAACATCTTCTGCTAATACCTTGCCGTTTCGATCGTAAATTTTCCCTCGTTCTGGTTGTTCTTGGGTGTTTACTAAGTATTTCTCATTTGCCTTCATTATTAAGTCTTCTCCAGAAGAATGTCCGGTCAACATAATATATGAATATCTTAAAACCAACGTAAAAAAGAGCAGTCCGAATCCAAGGATGAGTAGGACTGCCCCTATTTTACTTTGTTTTATTTGAAATTTGGGTTTTTTAAATCTAATTTTTCGCTTCGACATTATTACGCACTACCTTTACATTGTCGTTCTTAAGGCTCATTCCTTCGTTTTTAGCCTTATCGTAAATGCGTTCATATGAAGAGTTCTTTTTAATTTCAGATTCTATTGCGCTGTTTTCACTTGATTGTTTTTCGATTTTTGTATCTAAATCTGCAATTTTTCCTCGAGTATCATACGCATCCATTTTTAAAGATAGCATATATATACTTATTAAAGCAATTACTGTTATTAGTCCTATGTATAACATCTTCTCAAACTTTGTAAGTTGAACTACTACCTTGCGTTTTACGGTTTTGGTCTGGGTCGACGGTGGCGACTCAGGTATTTGTGTCTCTATGTCGTTATAAGGTTGATATATCTTTTCTACTGCCACTCAACATTCACTCCTTATTTTAATATTTCTGCAACACGTAACTTCGCACTACGCGCTCGATTATTTTCTTCAAGATCTTCGTCAGTTGCGATAATAGGTTTACGGTTAACGCGTTTCAATTTAGGTGTGTATGCTTCAGGTATTACTGGTAATCCCCTTGGTACATCTGGCCCCTTTTCGTACTCTTGAAACATTTGTTTACATAACCGATCTTCCAATGAATGGAATGTGATGACTGAAATTCTACCATCCATTTTTACTGCATCAATTGCTTGTTCTAATGAATCTTCAAATGCCGATAATTCGTCATTTACAGCAATTCTAATTGCTTGGAATATTCTTTTAGCTGGATGTCCACCTTTTCGTCTTGCTTTAGCTGGAATACCTTCTTTAATAACATCTACAAGTTCTAATGTCGTTTCGATTGGCTTTTGCTCTCTATTTTGTTCTATGCGTCGGGCAATTTGTTTAGAGAATTTTTCCTCACCATAACGATGAAATATTCTGACTAATTTTTCGAATTCCCATTCATTTACTACTTCGAAAGCAGATAATGATTGTGTTTGATCCATACGCATGTCCAGTTTTGCATCATGATGGTAACTAAAACCTCGCTCAGGAACGTCCAGTTGCGGACTAGAAACACCAAGGTCGTAATAAATACCATCTACTTTTTCAATATTCAGATCATTTAAAATTTCAGTTATTTTTCTAAAGTTGTTATGGACGAAGGTCACTTTATGTAAGTGTTCTTTCAATACTTCTTTTGCGTTTTCTATAGCTGTTGTATCTTGATCTATCGCAATAAGTCTACCTTCGTCTCCGAGTTGATTTAATAAATAGAGTGCGTGGCCTGCTCCACCTAATGTACAGTCGACATACACGCCATCTTCCTTAATATTTAAATAATCAATGGTCTCTTTAAGCATTACACTGACATGATGAAACAATTTAGCACCTCCATTTAAAAATCAAAATCAATTAAGTCTTCAGCAATATCTTCAAAACTTTCTTCAGATTCATCATAGAAACTGCTCCAAGTTTCTCTGTCCCAAATCTCAATGCGATTTGAAACCCCTATTACTGTACATTCCTTACTTAAGTTCGCGTATTGGCGTAAATTTTGTGGAATATTAATACGCCCTTGTTTATCTAACTCAACTTCAACAGCACCAGAGAAGAACATACGCATAAATTTACGTGCGTCTTTTTTAGTCATTGGTAATGTCTTCATCTTCTCTTCGATGACTTGCCATTCTTCTAAAGTGTAGCCAAACAAACATTTATCAAGGCCGCGAGTGATTATAAAACGCTCATTTAAGTCATAGCGAAACTTGGATGGAACGATCATACGTCCTTTTGTATCCAATTGGTGCTCGTATTCTCCCATGAACATTTATAATCACCTTACCTTCTCATATATATAATTTACCACATCTCACCACTATCCTCCACTAATTATACAAATTTAACTAGTTTTTCTTAAAAAGCGTAAAAAAATACCCGATTCATCAAATTGATGAATCGGGTGAATCCCTTTCATATCTAGGGTTTAACAATAATATGATCAAATGTGTAAGAAAGTGGGGGGTAGGTGGAGGGACTGAACACGTCCATCCCAAAATCGTTCATTATTTGAAGTGGATTCCAAATTCTTTCTTGCAATCCGCCCATCGGATGAAGTGTTTCACTTAATTCTTTAAAGTGCTTCATACTTATTTCATTTTCTCTTTCAATATTCAATAAATACCTATTAATTAAATACTCATATTGTTTTTGGTGTATATGATTGTTTTTCTCTACTAATAACTGGTTATCATTGTTACCAGCAACTTCAGTTAGTAGTGATTGATACAATTTTTCTTGTTGCACCTTAATTTCTTCCACTTTATCAACAAATGTTTGAGATGCTTGCGCACGTATGAATTTTTCCTTATCTTTTTCAATACCTTGTTCTATAATCGAATGCTGTTTTAATTGATATTGACTAAGTAATTTTTCAGTTCGTGGATACAAGTAACTAATTCTTAATCG
This sequence comes from Staphylococcus sp. LKG4-2, assembly GCF_050955665.1. Lineage (NCBI taxonomy): Bacteria > Bacillati > Bacillota > Bacilli > Caryophanales > Staphylococcaceae > Staphylococcus > Staphylococcus sp. LKG4-2. The sequence goes on from NZ_CP194532.1 coordinate 1,884,414, forward strand.
TGGTAATACAATTGGCATCGATACATCCAATGTATTAAAAACTTCACTCAGTTCCGTCCAATATTTAATTTCACTTGGACCACCAATAAAAGCAACTGTATTAAATAACCATTCTTCCATTATTGGTCGTGTGACTACGTTATTTGAAAAACGTTCTGGTTCAACTTCAAGTATTTTTAATAATTCCTCTTTAGTCATGTATTTATCTGATTTACTTAGGTAAAATTGATTATCTTTAAAAGTAAGTAACTGTCTCATGTTATCTTCATGTAAAAATAAATGTACATTCGTATCAGTCTGTATCATTTGTTCTAATCCATTAGCAATCGTGTTTTGTTGATTATTTCTAAATGACGCATCTACATCTTGATGATGTTCAATAATTTTTTGGATAAATGGTTGTTCTAATTTACGTAATTCAGTATTGTTTGCGTCAATCAATAATAAACCATACGCTTTAAACACTTCGTTCAACAACGCTTTAAACATATCCGTCCAGCTATCATACTGATCAATAATCTTCGTACACATTTCAATCAGTTGCTTAGAATGTGTGGTTTCGTTCATTTCTTTAAAAAATAGTTTCAACGCGTCTTTTAATTGCGCTTTATCAGGATAATATGTTGAGACGCTTGCTTCAGGTGGCGTCATTGTATGATATTTTATTTTTTGTAATTTTGCATTTTGAGCATTATAGGCATAAGTATGATTTACTTCATCAAAATCATGATCTTCACCAGCAATCCAAAATACTGGTATTACATTTGTATTATAGTCTTTTGAGAGTTTTTCACTCATCGTTATAATAGAAAATATTTTATGAAAAGTATATAAAGGCCCACCAAACAATCCAGCTTGTTGTCCACCTATGATGACTTTTGCGCCTTCGCTTAATAATGAAATATTTTGCAATTGCTTCTCTGTTAATGTTAAGTCGCTCATGTAATTTTTAATAACTTGAGCTAATGCCACTTCTCTGCCATTATTCGACATTGATAAACGTTCACTATAGCTCTTTTCTTGCATAGCATCAAAGTGATAAAACTGTCCTATTTTTGAATCACTATCTTTGATTTTAGAAATAAATTGATCTTTTTCATTAAGTTTTGTAATCATACAATCCATGCGTAATTCTCCTTATGTTACTCTATTCCTAATTAGTATAAAGTTTATATACATCATTGACAATTTAACGGCTTATAATTTTCAAATTTTAATAACCTATATAATATGTACACACTTAGATCACTTCATTTTTCAAAAAACTTCAGTATCTATTTTTTATAAATATAAACAACTATACATATATGTTTAAACTATCGTTTTTGTGAAAAAACAATAAAAATAAGGTATAATAGAATAAATGATAACAAAGGGGGAAGATGCGATGAGTAGTGTAAAGCGTCTTGATATAAATTATAAAACAGACGAACTATTCGAAGATTTCAGAAACTTCGGTAATAAAGATTTGTATTTAGTAGATGAACTTCGAGGAGAAATGATTGATGCAAGTTCAGATTCACCTTTCTATGGTATTTATGTAGGTGATTGTTTAGGGGCTCGAATGGCACTATATCGTAAAGGAGAAGTTGAGGAAACTCATTTCCCGGGCTTTGATGATTATAACGTAATTTGGAAATTAGAAGTGCTACGTGATTTTCAAGATCGTGGTTATGGCACATCTTTATTAGATTTTGCCAAAGATCAAGGCTTACCAATCAAAGTCATCGCACGAAATCAATCTAAAGATTTTTTCATTAAACAAGGTTTTACAGATTTAGAAGAAACAAATAGAGATGGTCATGATGTTTTAGTTTGGACTCCATAATCAAACGGGTCCTAATAAAATGAAAAGTGCCCTTCAAAGCAATCATTAAAAAATGAAAACTTTGAAGGGCATTTTATATGACTTGAATTCGTTTAGTAATAATTAAATGAACGGTTAAACATACGCGATTACTTCTTTTAACGAATTCACTACATAATCTGGTTTAATTTCCGTATCATTTGTTTTATTTCTTGGATTAAACCAACATGTCTCGATATTCGCATTTTTCCCACCTAAAATATCAGAAGACATAGAATCACCTATAATCATTGCGTAACCTCGTTTATCTTCACCTATCTTATTAAATACGTAATCAAAAAATTCAGGCATCGGTTTTTGGTATCCTGTTTGTTCAGAAACAAAAATATCTTTAAACCAATGACCTATCTTCGTTTTTTCAATTCGTCTTTCTTGCGTTTCTAAAACACCATTAGTCACTATATACAAATCGTGATGTTCTTTTAATTGTTTTAAAGTTTCAATTGTTTGATCAAAATGTTTAATCGGTGCATTCGCAAGTTCATCTCTAAAGATTTGATCAGCTAACTTACCATCTATCTTCATTTGATGTAAATGAAAGTATGCCTCAAAACGTTTACTTAAAACTTCATCTTTAGTTAATTCATTCTTTTGAAAAGCATCCCAATGTGCCTGATTTATTTTTTTAAATGTATGCAAATCATTTTGGTTGGTCTTTATTTGAAATTGTTGTGTCATTTCATAAAATGCATATGCTTCTGCATCATCAAAATCCACCAATGTGTCATCAAAATCTATAAGTAAACTTTTCGTTCTCATTTTGTCACCCTCTAGTACGCTTAAATATATTTATTTCAAATATATCATATTCTTTAATTTCTCCATATTATTATATACTTATATAACACAAAAATGGCCAAGGTTATCACCCTGACCATTGTTTATGATATTAATAATACTAAAATCCGAATAATTTTGATAATACGCCTACACCGTTTTCTACGATGCTTACAATGCTTGTTCCTAATTTCGCGCCGTCTCCAGCGATGCCTGCTTGTACTGTTTCTTTGATTGCGTTAAATAAGTCTGCCATTATAATAAGCCCCTTTAAGTATTATTTTTAATTCTGGATTAAAGTCCTAATGCTTTGCCAATTAATGATGCGCCGTTAGAAATAATATCTAAAACGCCTGATCCAATTTTTGCGCCGTCTCCAGCAATACCTGCTTGAACTGTGTTTTTGATTGCTTCGAATAAACCTTCCATTATAATAAGCCCCTCGATAAAAAATTAGATTATTATGACTGTTTTTAATGTAGTGAACGATATTTACTAAAATCTTATTTCGTCTAGCTATCGTTCGATATATATACTATAAGATATGACGTGATTTAATTGTCGATTTTTCTTACTTAGTCATAAATTGGCTTTAACTGTCCTTTTATCTCAAATTCAAAACAGTTTCGCATGCCTAACTGTATTATGCACAATTTAATATCGCACAATTAAGTGAACAGAATATTTCTTTTGAGTTTGTTTAGTATTTTAAAGTATGAAATTGAATATCATTATGTAATTGATTATTACTTTCATGATCTAACCGCAAAATGGATGCTAATTTAAAAAGTATGATAAATAGAGGGCATAATAAAATGCCATGCGCTAATCAATGCAGTATAAGCACATCGACAGCAATGTATTTTAGAGATTTATCATTATTTACAAAAAAAGACTAAGCACATAAAAAATGTCTTAGTCTTTTTAGCCAGTTAGTGAATGGCTAGATGGAACTATGAAATCGTTATTGGACCATTCGATTTCTGTCGCTCGCTTTAGTTTTTTTACTTTTCGTTTTATGGACCAAATTTAAATCTCTTGGATCTTAACTTTCCTCTACAAAATCACGATTAGCAGTGATAAATGTATCTTTAAAAGTTTTGAGTCTTGGCGTCCCCTTAGGTGATAGTACAATTTTTTGAATGTCTACATGATCGCTAACAGATAATACATTCACTGCTTCTCCATCGAATTTTCTGTTTGAGTATTCCTTACATTTTTTCAAGATGTTAACGCTTCTAGGTTGATTATAAATATATTGGGCTTGTTTCGATTTATTAACTGCTTGAATAAATTGCTTATTTGCAGTTAAATAGTGACCTTTTTCTGTCTGAAGTCTTGGTGTCCCGTTTCGCGTATATACCAATGCTTTAATATTTATTAATTCCCCCATTTCAATGGTCATTTGAGCAGGTTGTTTAAATTCAACATCATCATACAGTTTGGCTTGTTTCACAAGAGAAATCGCTTTAGGGTTATATGTTAAATATTTACTATCGTCCACTTTTTTGGACTTCGGTTTTATTGTTGATATGAATTCTGCTTTAAATCCTTGTCTTTTAAGATTTATAGTAGTATTTGCATTGGGTAAGTTCATATTGACGTTTACGAATTTATAACCATCGTAAATAATACTAATATTGAAATCAAAATCACATTGCTTCAAATCATCAGTCCTAAAATAAATATATTGATTTTTTTCCTCAAATTCTACATCTATTGTATTGATTTCATTATTAAGTTCAGTCAGTACAACCTTGTTAATTACCTTATTATCATCTTTATATAAACGAACGACCTCTTTCATTTCATTATCGATAAAGTGTGTGCCTTCATAAACTGCGAAAAGAGGTTCTTTGATAGGTAACGCTTCTGTTAAATTATCAGACATTAAAAAATATATTTGGTTATCTTTAACATACTTTTTAGCGTTTCCACCTTGTATAACCAATTTTATGAAATCACATAATTCCTGATATGACTCATGTTTTAAAAAGTGATAGATATTTCTAAATTTATCATTCAATAAATAGTATTCTAAATTTTTACCATGAGTTTCTAGCGTGCGCTCCATCTGATTAAACAAATCATAAAACGCTTGCTTATCTTCAGCATTTAAAAATCGCTTGTTATTAAATAAACGCGACATAAAATCCATTTCAATAATTCTACTAATCGCTTGATATTCAGCGTTTTCAGGAATATCTAATTTTAGTACTTCTTCTAAAACAGATAAGTTTAATTGTGTTTTCTCAATAATGCTCGTTTCGCCGACTAAAGATTGGTTATAAGAATAACGGTTAACATGATATACCGGACTCGGATTCATCGACGCCGTTTGACATCTTGAGATCGCATCTATAAAAAATAACTTATCTTCTCCATACTTCATATGTTTGAATTTTATATTATTATCTAAAATAATTTGACGTTTTATGATTTTTCCAGGTGGACCTACAGCTCTAAATATACGTTCAATTTCATAAGGAACTAAATGATTGGCGACTTTATACGAGCTAAATCTACCTAATTTCTTAATTGCTTTTTCAGTATGTTTAACACTTTGACCAAATGCGACATCTGAATGATGATCCACTGCTTGATTTAATAATGTTGGCAATCCTTCTGCGTCTAACCAATCATCGGCATCCAAAAACGTAATATACTCACCTTGCGCATTGTTTATCCCTACATTTCTAGGTTCCGAAGGGCTCCCTGTATTTTCATTTAATTTAATCAATTTAATAAAATTGTATTTAGCCACAAATTCTTCTATTATTTCTAAAGACTGATCACTAGAACAATCATCTACAAAAATTGCTTCAATGGCTTCTTTATTTATATTTAAATTATTAATAGACTCTACACATGATTCTAAAAATAACTCTTTGTTGTATACAGGTACTATGATAGATAGCAATTTCTTCATTGCATGAATCCCCTTTTAAATAAATTCTGTTTGATACTTATATATGTTAATGCTAAATGTTTTCTAACACTTTTATAATCTAAGTTGTAGATATAATTGAATACTTAAAAATTAATTTTTGAGAAAGTCTTATCTTACGTTAACATACAATAACCATATACTACACTTATAATCATTAAATATATTATAGGAATATATTTAATAGAAAAATCAATATTTCAACCTTCTAAGTATAAGATGAAAAATCTCGAATTTTAATCATATTGCGTCATATAAATTAACAATTCCTCGAAAAATTTCGAATTTGCTTTTGACCCTTCAATACAAATACATGTTTATGGTTACTTTGCATTTTAATTTTTTCTAGCACTTGCGGTTTTCTATCAATTGGATAGCGCCAAATATATTTTAAGAATGTGAAAGTTAACCTTTCTTCACAACTTTCTCTCATATCTATACGTGTTTTTCCTATATTTGCAATATATCTTTTAAACACTCTGTAAAAACAAACGACTCTAGGTAAATCTATAAAATGATTGTATCTGCTTCATTAATTTTTTCATCAAATAGCGATGAATCATTGCCATCAATTATCCATTTATTATTTTGAATCAATTGCTTATGTATCTTAATTTGTTCGTCATAACGCATCATCTGCCAATTTGGTTTCCAAAAATACATATCTAAATGATAAACAGGGACTTTAAGTATCTTTGATAATTGACGTGAAAACGTTGATTTTCCTGATCCAAAAGACCCAACAACCATTACCTTATCCATCGTTCTACCTCCATTTAACTATGTTGAAAGTTATAGACATTATGATATGAGTGGTAAGTAACGTTAAGCATATACGATTAAGCATATATTGTGAATCATTTTGTAGAATATGATACTAAATATCACTGTAATGGAAACAATAGCCAAACACTAAATCTGTATATTTTACGTTTATTAGAACGTAGAGCCTTTGAATATTTTTTATTGTTTCTCTGTCCTTACTATTTCCAACCAACCATTTCGCCCATTTTCGCAATTTAAAAAACAGCTAACTATTTATTTGAATGAGTTGTTAATTTATTTGATTTTGCATATTATTAAATTAACATGAAAACAAGGTGTAACTCATTTCTAAAATTCAATATAAGGGGGAATTTCATATGAATCATTGGATTAACTTTATTATTATGTCATTACTCATACTTATTGTACCGGGGCCTAGTTTTTTTGCAGTTATAAAAAACAGTACACATGGTGGCATTAAAAGCGGTATTTCCACAACATTAGGTATCGCCAGTGCCCATTTAATTTACGCTACATTAGCAACACTTGGGCTTATTTTTATACTCGTAAGTTCACAAACTATATTTTTATTAATCAAAATATTAGGTGCAGCCTACATTATTTATCTTGGTTTGAAAAACATACTGAATGCGCACAAATTTGAGTATGATAAATCAGATGGCTTAAATACAGAAAAACCCGATTTATTTAAGTCATATAAACAAGGATTCATCACTATGATTTTAAATCCAAAAGCAATTCTATTTTATATTAGTATATTACCTCAATTTATAAACCATCAAAGTAACCAAAGTATCCAAGTAGCAATATTTTCAATCCTATTTATAATAACTGTAATCACATGGTTTAGTTTATGTACTTTGGTCTTTAATTACATAAAAATCATCTTTGAAAAACCTAAGGTTAAAATGTGTTTCGATTATATCGTTAGTACAACTTTAATTGCATTATCCCTCAAGATATTAACTACAAAACATTAAATGATTACAATATCGTTTTTGTTAATTACTTTTTGGTTATTGCGAGTCTTATATATAAATAAATGTCTTAGAGTCAAAATAGCTTAACTTATAAACAATTTAAAAACTCATAGTAGATTGTCCACTAAGTATTTTCATATATATGACCACACTATGATTTATGTGTTCAATGAATTACTAAAATATTATAAAACTGCTTGCTTATATAATTTGTTGATATTTTGTGTTGTTTTAATTTGTATGTTGAAAAAAGGGCAACACACATAAGTGTATCGCCCAATTGAGTCCGTTAAAAAGACGGTTCCTGAAATTTATAGTTAAAAAATAACCATCAACCTGCCAAATAAACCACTACCGTCAAGGTAGACACCTTAAATATAAAATTAATTATTTAGATACGTTCCAGAGTTTGGCAATAATTTGTGAAATTACAGAACGTATCTTTTATTTTTATAATAATTTCACTTAATATAGAAGTAAATACAAAAGCTAGAACAGTAAATGCTGTTCTAGCTTTTGTATTAGTTAATATTATTTCATTCAAACTGTTGGACAAACTTATAATAAATTGTTTTTCTTAGTTCTTAATAAGCGCAATGAATTTAGTATAACTAATATCGCTGCGCCAGTGTCGCTGAATACGGCTAACCAAAGTGTTAGTAACCCAGGGAATACTAAGATAAAAGCAATCATTTTAATAATAATAGAGAAATATATATTTTGTTTAATTATATTCTTAGCTTTGTTACTAATAGTGATAGTGTCTGTTAGTTGATGTACATTATCTGACATTAATACAACATCTGCTGTTTCCATTGCAGTATCTGAACCAATACCGCCCATTGCAATACCAACTTCGCTTTGTGCTAAAGCAGGGGCATCATTGATACCATCACCAATCATTCCTACACGATAGCCTTTGCTTTGTAAATCTTTGATAGCTGATAATTTATCTTCAGGCATTAACTCAGCATAAACCTCTTTGATACCTGAAAGTTGCGCTATTTTATGTGCAGTTCCTTTATTATCACCTGTAAGCATTATAGTATTTTTAATATTACTTCCATTTAATTGTTGTAATGTTTGCTTAATATCCGACCTTAATGGGTCTTCAACAGTAATAAAACCATGGATTTTATCTGCTGTTGCAATAATAATAACTGTATATCCTTGTTGCTCATATGAATATATTTCTTCTTTATAATTTACAATATTTTCATTTATAGATTCGATTAACTTTATGTTTCCTGCATAAATATTATTATGGTCAATTTTACCTTTAATACCTCGTCCAACAATATTTTCAAAATCAGTAACATCGTATGTTATAGATTTAAATTGTGAAACATAATCAACAATTGCATTGCTAATTGGATGCGTTGAGTATGATTCTAAACTTAGCGCAATATTCAAAAACATTTCTTTGTCAGATTCGATTGTTTTAATTTCTGAAACTTTTGGGCGTCCTTCAGTCAGCGTTCCAGTTTTATCAAAAGCTAAAGCTGAAAGTGTACCTAAAGCTTCCAAATGGTTGCCACCTTTGATAAGTACACCTTTTTTTGCTGCGCTACCAATCCCAGTAACAATAGCTACAGGAGTCGAAATAACTAGTGCACACGGACATGCTATGACAAGTAGTTCAAGTCCTTTATAAAACCATTCTCCCCATGTTCCTAAAGAAAAAATAGGAGGGATTACCATTACTAATAATGCTAATATGAATACAATGGGTGTATAAATTTCAGAAAACCGGTCGATAAAAGCTTGTGTAGGTGCTTTGTTTTCTTGTGCTTCTTCAACCATATGAATGATTTTAGACAGTGTGGTATCTTTAACTAATCTTGAAACACGTATTTTTAAAGTCCCGTTTTCATTAATAGAACCTGCATAAGCTTCTTCATTTATCGTTTTGTCTACAGGAATAGATTCACCAGTTATAGGTGCCTGATTTAAACTTGAATATCCTTCTATAATCGTACCATCTAGTGGTACTCGATCGCCTGGTTTTACAAGTAAAATTTCTCCAATACTAATATCTTTTAAGTTTTTTGAAATTATCCCCGTCTCTGTTACAACGTTTGCTTCTGCTGGTGTAATATCCATTAACGATTGAATAGAATTTCTTGTTTTATCTATAGAAATAGTTTGTAATAAAGTGCCAATAGTAAATAGTAAAACGACGATTGCGCCTTCAAAAAACTCACCAATTAATATGGCACCAATAACAGCTACAGACATTAAAACATTCATATCTAAACTCTTAGATTTAATAGCATAATAGGCACTTTTTAAGGGTTTTATACCACTGACTACAATAGCTATGATATACATCAAATTAGTTATCCAAATGGGTAGTGATACCATAGATGAAACAATACCAAGGATAAGAAATAGTGTTGATATAATAGGCTTACTAAACAAACGCCACTTTGTATTATTATTTTTATTACTGGATTGTAATGTAGCAGAATAACCGATTTTAGAAACTTCTTTTTCAATATTTTTAGTTTGATTGCCTTCAAAATCAATCTGCATTTTTCCAGTTGAAAAACTAACTTGTGTGTCATTTACATAGGGTAAATTGTTCAAATGTTTTTCAATACTTTTAGCACAACTACCACAATCCATACCTTCTATTGAAAATATTGTATAGTTTTGATTGCTATCATTTTCTTCGATACCATAACCCAATTTTTTTAGTGTTTGAGTCACTTGATTAATACTACTTTGAGATTTTAGTCCAACGCTTAATTTACTTGTAGAAAAATTAACTTTAGGATTAGTTACATCGTCTAAAGGTCTTAACGCTTTTTCAATGGTTATTGCACATGAACTACAATCCATACCTGTTACTTTAAAATTATAATTTGAAAATGGGGTGGCTACTTCATCGTCTTCTTCAGAACTATTACTCATAGCATTACATGAAATGTTATGAGTTGAATCGATGCTTTCACCGTTATTTGTACAGCATTCGTCATTTTGATTTGCTACCTTAGGCTCATTACTACAACACTTATTTTCGTTAACTGAGTTACTTGTACAACAAGTATTAGATTCAGCTTTATTATTACAGCAATTAGTACTCATTTAAGTCATCTTCTTTCGTTATATAGTATGATACTGGCAACTTTGAATATCATCTTCAGTATTTTCAACTACAGAATCAATAAGTTTAAGCAGTTCTAAAATTTGATTGTTTTTTATTTGGTAATAAACGTATTTACCTTCTTGTCTAGAATTAACCAAACCACACCCTTTGAGACAAGATAAATGTTGAGAAATACTAGATTGACTTATTTGAGATTGTTTAACAATCTCATTGACAGTCATTTCTTTCGATTTAAGTAGCTCTAATATCATCAAACGTACTTTATTAGAAAGACCATGTATAAAATGTGCTTTTAACTCAATATCATGCATTTAATCACCTCATATTACCTAAAACTAATATAAATAACATATTACCATTTGATAATATGTTATTCAATCCTTTTTATAATGTTAATTAGAATTTCGTTTGTCCTAATTAATTTTATTAGTTAGTCTGTAATTATTCTTTCTTAAGATACGTTCCTATATTCATTTGGTGTTAGTCCATCAAATTTTGGAACATATCTTTTATTCATATAATAATTAATATATTCACTGATGCCTGTTTCAAGATCTTCATATGTGCTGAATTGATTTCTATAGTAATATTCTGATTTTAACGTACCCCAAAAAGCTTCTATCGGTTGATTATCTAAACAACTTCCTACTTTTGACATACTAATTTTTACGTTATGTGTATCTAAATAGTTCTTGTAATGTTTAGAAGTGTATTGAAAACCTCTGTCACTATGTAAAACTGTATTAGATGCATCATTATTTTGTAAGGCTAATTTCAATATGTCCATAACCAATTTTAAATCATTACGCTTACTCACTTTATAAGCAATTATACTTAAATCATACCTATCAATTATAGCGCTAATATAAGCTTTTTGACCTTTTCCATAATTTAAGTAACTAATATCTGTAAACCATTTTTGATTTGGTTTATTGGCTTCAAAATTTCTATTCAATATATTTTCAGCTGTGAAATGTGGTTTGATTCTAGTCCAATTAGGACGTTTTTTTCTGATTTGTGCTTGTAAACCTAAAATTCGCATAATTCTTCTAATACATTTTATATTAACATTTAAATTGCACTCTCTTTTTAAAGCGTAATGTATCCTTACTACACCGAAGGTTTCTTTAGAGTTCTTAAATATACACTTAATTTCTTTTGCAATTAATTTAGAGCGTTTTTCATTATTAGAAATTTCTTTATTACACCATTTATAATAACCACTACGGCTGACTTCTAGACGCTCGCATAACATTTTAATACTGTAATTTTGTTCTCTGTTGAGCTCAAATATCATTTGATATAAATGTTCTTTATGACCTAATGAAAATGATTGTTTCGATACTTGAACTCTTGCCACTTTTTTACGATTGCTTTATCCATTTCTAAGTATTCTATTCTTGTTTTTAGTTTTTTATTTTCTAATTTTATTAGTTCTATTTCAGATAATTCTTGTTTTTTATTTTTTCCACGTTTATCTTTTAATCCATCTATACCATTCTTTTTATAGCTCTTCACCCAATGGTATATTTGATGGTAGGAAACACCATATTCCACGGAAGCCTCTTGATAGTTATAATTTTTAGCTATGACATTTTCAGTAATTTCAATACGTTCAGATAAAGTTGTTTTTCTTGATTTATTCATAGTGGAAAACCCTTTCCCTGTGTGCTTGTTAGATTTTCCCTTTTTATAATTTCTTAACCACAATTTTAAAACTGATATAGAGCTAATATTATACTTGTTAACAACTTTATACAGTGGAATATTCCTTTCTAACACATCTTCTATAGCTATTGCTTTAATCTCTGCAGAGTATTTATTTCTTTTACTAAAAGGTTTTAATCCATCTACACCATAAGCTTTATATCTTCTTACCCATTCTTGTAATGTAGCGCTAGAAACTCCATTATTTTTTGCTGTACTATATCTAGATATATTTCCATCAACTATATCTTCAACTATTTTAATACGCTTTTCTAAAGGCATCTTATTTGTAGTCATAAAAAATACACTCCCCTAATTATAGTTCACTTTTTATATTTAAAGTGTCTACTTTTAGGGGAGTGTATCAAAAGTTGGGATGGTTATTTTTTATGGCTTGATTTAACAATTGTGATTGCTATACCTAACAAGGTAACGATGAATGTACCGAAACCTAACATTAAGTACGGCACTTCTACAATTGAAACCAAACAAGGCGTCTCCTTTCTAAAGATTTTGTCGGTACTTTCATAAGCATCACCTCACTTTATACTGAGATTAGCCACCATCTATCCAACTTACTCACCTTAATCTGCTTTCTTCAAATCTTTCCATTTCGCTTACTATCCCGCTTACATTAATTCTATAAAAAAAGAACCTTGCAAGCGCAAGATTCTTAATTGAATAATATGTAATTTATTCTTTTAGTGTCCTGGGAGGGCTGCTATACAGCCCTTATTATCAGTGTTTGTAGCGTTTTAGTGCCATGCCAGTGCCATAAAAATATTGATTATATATTTCTTACATTTTAATGGTAGAAACTAGTTCGTTATCTTTAACGTTACTAAATCTATTATTGTGCAATTTTAAACACCTTGACAGATTCTTGTTATTACTTTTACGATTGTATATTGATGTTTAAAAGGACTTGTGGAATTACTGTTTTAAAAGACTTTTAAAATGTTATATTTCTATGAGCGTCTGCACTTTTTTAAATAATCTATCTTTTTTTGCCCTAAAAAATACCCACCTATTCACTTAGGTGGGCTTTTCCATATTGGTATAGTTTTTCTGCATTCTTTAATGATAGATTGTCTAAATCACGTTTCCCGTTTCTTAAAGTAGAAATTATAGCTTGATTTATAAGTGTGTTCTTATATATTTGATAACCAGTTATCTCGCTTTCAATTAGTTTTTTGATTACCTGTTTGTATTCACTCATAATTATCACGCTCGTTTTTATTTAAATAGTGGAAGGTTAAGATAGCTAGTTTCCGCTAGCTAAAATCATTATATATTATTTATTTTTTGTGAAAAAATTTATGTTAAGTAAATTTACATAAAAATAACAGCCTGTGGGGGCAGACTGTTAAAAATATATCATTTTACAAAAGGTGAATTGCGCTAGTTTTTCACTAGCTAATTTTAATATACAATAATAAGAGTAATTAAAAAAATCTATGTCAACTTTAATAACAATAATAACTACTCAACGATATGCTCGGGCGGACTGATGTGTTTCCATAATAGCTCCCTTATTTTATCTCCACAATATCTTTTAAATTCAACACACTCATTCCAGTATCTTCATACATGTGTAGTGTTTTAGTATGCACGTCTACTTTATGAATATAACCTACTTTTGTTTTAATATAACCAGTTTCGAAGTAACGCAATTCAATTGATGGGTCATTATACATTTTGAAAATTAATGTGTTATTAAGGTCATTCAATTGATCGTCGTCTAATATCGGTCTATCAATCTTATTTTGATCTTGTATGTATTGTTCTAGTTGCTCGTATTGTTCGGGGAGTGTCTTGAAGGCTTGCCACTTAACGATGCCTCTACTTTCTGGTATATGTGAATTAAGATATTCTCTCGGTATATTACGATAATCAGTTTCGTATTTATATTCATCTGGTGCGTTAGGATTTATTATTTTCATATTATCACCTCAAAAAAATGGAATAGTTTTACTAGCTTCTATAATGTCCTTAGTAAAGAAAAATTGCTTGCCTTCACCAGTATAAGCTGGGTTTAAAACCATATTCGCTTTAGCATTATATAACCACTCTGGATTAATTCCAGAATTTAATATTTCTTGAAATTCTTGAAAATTTTTACTCCAATCTAAATTAGGTTTCATATAATCACCTCATGAATATAATAGAACACTTGTTCGCATATGTAAATAAAAAAATAACCTCCCAAAATTATCAGGGTGGTTATTTTTCTCTATGGTTACTTTCTAATTGCTTTCATAATAAATGAAACTATAAATATTAAAATGATAGCACCAACTAAAGCTGGTAGAATAGGCACTCCGCCTAAAACTGGTCCCCATGTGCCCAACAGTTTACTTCCAATTGCAGAACCAATTAAGCCGGCAATGATATTACCAATAATTCCACCTGGAATATCTTTACCTAGAATAGCTCCTGCAAGCCATCCTATTAATCCTCCAACGATTATCATAAGTATAAAGCCCATATTACCCTCTCCTTTTGAAATAATGTCCCTAACTTTATTCCCCACTACATAAATAAACAAACATAAAAAAGCAACCAAATTAATGGCTGCACTTAATATATAACTTTCAATGGAAGGTGTGGAACTACTACAATGTTATATTACCCAACGATCATATAAATAAAAACACCCACCAGTTGGTGAGTGTTTTAAAATAGAGTTTTATTAAAATTAATCCAAGCATCATTTATCTCTTTGTACTTATCTGGATAAATTTTGCAAATATCATCATTTTCTTTTTCTCTTAAAATATCATTCGAATTTATAAGTAGTAGGTTTATGTACCCGCACATAACAATCAGAATAAGTTATGTGCTTTAAATTAGGACAAAAGTTACACCCTATATTTATATCAAAATCTGGATTCAAATTAGCCTTGTTAGATACAGAAGAAATAGGAAAGGCAGTGAAATCTGTTTGAAAAGTATCTTTTTCAGAACCTATAATCATCATAGGTCTAACTTTGAACCGCTTTTTTTGAGTTTGGCTATCACTATACCACATTAGTTATAATTAATGTGATAAGGGGCAGTCTCTACTGCCCTTTATATTTTTATCTTTTTTAGGAGGAACAACTTATGAAAACACAACAATATGATAAAAAACTAAAAAAGTGGATGTATGACTTTGTATATGAAGGCAAACGCCATAGAAAAAAAGGATTTAAAACTAAACGTGAAGCTGAATATGCAGGAAATGAAAAGTTTAATGAATTAACTAAAGGGCTTTATCTTGATAATGATTTATCCTTTTATGATTACTTTAAGAATTGGTGCGAAACATTCAAACAACCTAATGTTACACCTATAACTTACAAATCATATAAGGCAGCTATCAAACATATTGGTAATCATTCATTTTCACAGACAAGCCTTAAATCATTAACACGAAATATGTATCAACAATTTATAAATGAATTTTCTAAAACACATTCGAAGGAAACAATAAGAAAACTAAATGGATATATCAGATCATCTTTAGATGATGCTGTTTATGAAGGATTACTACCTAAAAATATTACTTATAAGGTCACATTTAAAGGGTCTAACCCTCCAAAAGATGAACAAAGTAAGTTTATTAACCTAGTAGAATATGAAACACTTAAACAATATTTCAAATCACAAAATAATCGTTCATCCCTCGCCCTATTTATAATGATTTGTACAGGCTGTCGAATAAGTGGTGTTTTAAATATGAAGTATGAATACATTAACCAAGTAAAAAATGAATTATTTATAGATGAACGTAAAAATGATGTATCACCTCGTACTTTAACAATAGCTAAAGATGATATGAGACACATTACTAGTATGATTGAAAAACTCAAACTAAATACCAAAGGATTACTATTTAATTCTTTTAGTACTACACTTACTATTAACGCTGTTAACAAGCAACTAAAACAGACCTGTAAGTTACATGGTATCAAACAGATTACTTCACATGCATTAAGACATACGCATTGCTCTTATCTCCTCGCAAATGATGTATCGATTTATTATATTTCAAAAAGGCTTGGCCATAAAAATATTTCTGTTACCACTGAAATCTATTCCCATTTATTGGAAGAAAAATATCTTGAAGAAAATAACAAAGCAATTGAAATTTTATCAGCAATGTAAAAATATGTTCTCGGTGCCATGCCAGTGCCATAAAATTTTGTTTTCTATTGTATCGCATTGTAGACAAAATAAAAGAAACCCCGTAACAACGGGGTTTCTAAGTTTGGAATGTGCGCTATTCAACGCTATTAGTGTCCTGGGAGGGATTCGAACCCCCGACCGATGGCTTAGAAGGCCATTGCTCTATCCAGCTGAGCTACCAGGACATATTGTTTTTGAACACAAAAATAATTATATCTAACTTAGTGCTATAAAGCAATACTCTAAGCGCTAAAAATAAATATGATTTTTCACTTTAATGGACTTTTTATCATCTTTTCTAAATATATTTTAAAATTCTAATTAAAAACTAAGTTATCTCATTTGCTTTTACTGATCAATGATTATCATAAAGCAGCACTATAAGAAATCAAATACGTGTATATTTGATTTCTTACTTCTGCATATTGAAAGCAAATTTTCGTATTAACATAACCATCGTATGTATTTAACGATTAGATTTCAAAAGTTTCACTATCAATGACCTTATGATCACGATTATAAAAATTCAGTACTACTTCCTTACTTTGTTCATCAATAACTAATTCTGCATACGTTTCTTCAATATTACTTCTCGATTGTGATATACTTCCTGGATTAATTACATGTACGCCAGCGATATTTTCATGTTTAGCCACGTGTGTATGACCGTAAAAAGCAAATTGACAGCCTAACGATTTAGCCTGTTCTGCAAGTTGCATGCGTGAACGATTCACATTATAAAGATGACCATGCGTATAAAAGGCTTTAATACCGTCTATTTCTATAGTCTCTTCATTAGGAAATTCAGGATAAAAATCTGTATTTCCTTTAACTCTATAAAAACGACTTAGTTCACTATCATCATATGCAAATTCTGAATCGCCTAAATGAATTGCAACATCAATATGATCATGGTGATTAATAACATCAAAAAGCACACCTTGCTCTGTGTGATTATCACTAACTATAATCCATTTTGTCATGATTCATCACCTTCTAAATATTGTCGTAATTTTTCTATTGCTTTACCTCTATGACTGACTTCACTTTTTTCTTCTGCAGAAAGCTGTGCCATCGTTTTGTTTTTATCATCTAAGTAAAAAATCGGGTCATAGCCAAAGCCATGTTCACCTATTTTACTCAATGTAATCTCACCTTGTACGGTACCTTTAAATTGTACAGTTTCCTCGCCTGGCGTACTCATACTAATCACACATACAAACTGTGCGCTTCTGTCTGTTTCATCACCAAGCTGGGTTAATAATTTATCGATATTGGCATCGTCGTCTTTATCAGTACCAGCATAACGCGCAGAATAAACGCCTGGTTCTCCATCTAAAGCAAATACTTCAAGTCCACTATCGTCAGCAATCACACGTTTATTCAATGCTTTTGCAGCAGCTTCTGATTTCAATTTAGCATTTGCTTCAAATGTATCTCCCGTTTCTTCAACATCGAAATCTTCTATAATTTCAGCTATACCTATAACATTAAAATCTGGAAATATAACTTTAAAATCGTTAATTTTACCTTTGTTCGTCGATGCAATTACAATATCTTCCATTGTTATGCCTCCTGTTCTTTTAAGTCTATTTTTTCAACGGTAGCACTTATATTTAACCATTCTGTTATGATTCGTTCTATATATTCCGTTTCACCAGTCACGAAAAAACGATGTTTAGGTTGACGTTGATAACCAGCATGTTCATTACTAAATGTTAGTAAAGCACTGACTTCACGAGCAGTTTCTAGCCCAGAAGAAATCACTGTTTTCTCTCCACCAAAATAATCATTAATAGGTTGGTAAAGCAATGGATAGTGTGTGCAACCCAGAATAACTGTATCTGCATTGCTATTTCGCCAGTGTTTTAAATTTTGATGAATAATAATACTAGTAATGGTTGGGTCTTTATAACGCATTTGTTCTACCATAGGTGCGAAACTTGGACATGCTATACCTGTCACTTCAACGTTCGGGTTAATTGCCTTAATATGATGTCTATATGCTTCTGATTTAATTGTACCTTCTGTTCCTAAAATTAAAACATCATTATTTTTTGTTGTCATAATCGCTGTACGTGCGCCCGGTTCAATGACACCTATCACTGGAATCGGTAAAATATTTTGTAAATGGTTGAGTGCAACGGCTGTTGCAGTATTGCAAGCAATGACTAGCATTTTTATGTCAAAGGTCATTAACTTTTGTGCTAATTCAGTAGTAAATTGTCTTACTTCAGATCCTTCTCTAGATCCGTATGGACAACGTTCAATGTCGCCTAAATAATATATTGTTTCATTTGGTAGTTGACGCATAATTTCCTTTGCGACTGTTAGACCGCCAACACCTGAATCAATTACACCAATTGGTTTTTCCATATTCAATTACATCCTTACTTATCGTCTTCTACTTTATTGTAGCATAGACCTGTTTTTATTATCATTTAACAACACTGTCATTTATTAATAATTTTTAGTATGTATCCTTTACTAAACAAAATATATAACTTATCGTACTTTATTTTATAAAAAAAGACCTAGCATTTGTACTAAACAAATGCTAAGTCCTATTTATTTAATTTGAGCTTTTATTGTACTTGGTGATCTGAACCAAAGAATGATTTGAACATATGGAATGATGTTTCTCTATTTAAAGCAGCGATAGAAGTTGTTAAAGGAATACCTTTAGGACAAGCATTTACACAGTTTTGTGAATTACCACATGCTTGTAAACCGCCACCACCCATTAGTGCTTCAAGTCGTTCATCTTTAGTCATTGATCCTGTTGGATGCAAGTTAAACAATCTAACTTGAGAAATTGCTTGCGCACCAACAAAGTCATTTTTCTTAGTAACGTTAGGGCAAACTTCCAAACAAACACCACATGTCATACATTTAGATAATTCATATGCTGTTTGTCGTTTTTTCTCTGGCATACGAGGGCCTGGTCCCAAATCATACGTACCGTCAATTGGTACCCAAGCTTTCATACGTTTCAAGTTATCAAACATTCTAGTACGATCAACTTGTAAATCACGAATGACTGGGAACGTGCTCATTGGCTCTAATTTAATTGGTTGTTCCAATTGGTCAACAATCGCAGAACAAGACTGTCTTGCTTGACCATTGATAACCATAGAACATGCACCACATACTTCTTCTAAACAGTTCATATCCCAAATGACAGGTGTTGTTTTCTCACCTTTACTATTAACTGGATTACGTCTAATTTCCATTAAACATGCAATCACGTTAAGATTTTCTCTATATGGAATTTCAAATTCTTCCATATAAGGTGTTGATTGATCCGTATCTTGACGTTTAATAATTAATTTAATTGTTTTTTGGCTAGGTTGTTGATTTTGTTCGTTTTGTTCAGGAGCATCATGTACTTCTTGAGTATCTGCCATAATTATTTACCTCCTTTTGACACACTAGAATAGTCACGTTTACGTGGTGGTATCAAGCTAATATCTACAGGCTCATAAGTAAACTTAGGCGCCTCTGTTTTACCTTGATAAGTAGCTAGTGTTGTTTTTAACCATTCTTCATCATTTCTATCTGGGAATTCTGGTTTATAATGCGCACCACGAGACTCATTTCTGTTGTATGCACCGATTGTAATCACTCTTGCAAGCACTAACATATTCCATAATTGACGTGTAAAGAATACCGCTTGGTTACTCCAAGTTTGCGTATCTTCGATATCTATATTTTGATAGCGTTCCATCAATTCTACAATTTTTCTATCTGTTTCTAATAACGCTTTATTTTCACGAACAACTGTGACATTCGCTGTCATAATTTCACCAAGTTCTCTGTGAAGTTTATACGCATTTTCAGTGCCTTTCATATTCAGTAAGTGATCAAATTTTTCTTGTTCTTCTTGTACACGTTTTTCATAAAAACTTTGATCTAAATCTGTATATGAATCTTCGATATTTGAGATGTATTCAATCGCATTTGGTCCTGCAACTGTTCCACCATATATCGCTGATAATAATGAGTTTGCACCTAGACGGTTACCACCATGTTGTGAATAATCACACTCACCAGCTGCAAATAAACCTTTAATATTTGTCATTTGATCGTAGTCAACGTATAGACCACCCATTGAATAGTGAACTGCTGGGAAGATCTTCATCGGAACTTTACGAGGGTCATCACCAGTGAATTTTTCATAAATTTCAATAATACCACCAAGTTTAATATCTAACTCATGTGGATCTTTATGTGATAAGTCTAGATATACCATGTTTTCACCATTGATACCTAATTTTTGGTTAACACATACATCAAAGATTTCTCGCGTTGCAATATCACGAGGTACTAAGTTACCGTAATCTGGGTATTTTTCTTCTAAGAAGTACCATGGCTTACCATCTTTATATGTCCAAATACGACCACCTTCACCACGTGCTGACTCACTCATTAATCTAAGTTTGTCATCTCCAGGAATTGCGGTCGGATGAATTTGAATAAATTCACCGTTTGCATACATTGCGCCTTGTTGATATACGATAGAAGCTGCTGAACCTGTATTAATCATTGAGTTAGTCGTTTTACCGAAGATAATACCAGGACCACCTGTTGCCATAATGACTGCATCTGAACCAAATGATTCAATCTCTGATGTTGTCATATTTTGAGCAACAATACCTCTCGCCATATTATCGTCATCTTTAACGATACCTAAGAACTCCCAACCTTCATACTTTGTAACTAAACCATCGACTTCAAAGCTACGAACTTGTTCGTCCAAAGCATAAAGTAATTGTTGGCCAGTTGTCGCACCAGCATACGCTGTTCTGTGGTACATCGTTCCACCAAAACGTCTAAAGTCTAATAAACCTTCTTTAGTTCTATTAAACATAACACCCATACGGTCTAGTAAATGGATAATCTTTGGTGCAGCGTCCGTCATTGCTTGAACTGGCGGTTGATTTGCCAAAAAGTCTCCACCATATACAGTGTCATCTAAATGTACTGATGGTGAGTCCCCTTCACCTTTTGTATTTACCGCTCCGTTTATACCACCTTGTGCACAAACAGAGTGTGATCGTTTAACAGGAACAAGTGAGAACAAGTCAACGTGTGCGCCTTGTTCTGCTGCTTTAATTGTTGACATCAGACCGGCAAGTCCTCCACCGACAACAATAATTTTCTTCTCTGCCATATATGTCACTCCCTCAAATATATATGAAACTTAGTTTTAATTCTTTATAAAAATGCTAAGATTGCACTGATTCCGATATAAGAAACAACTAGGAATACAACAAGTGAAACCCAAGTGAAAATTTGTTGAGATTTTTTAGATTGTAAAACACCCCAAGTAACTAAGAATGACCATAAACCATTCGCAAAGTGGAATGTTACTGCTAATAAACATACAATGTAAAAAATTAACCAAAATGGATTCGTCACAATGTCATGAACCATGTCAAAGTTCACTTCATGTCCTAACGCACGTTGGATACGTGTTTGCCATAGATGAATTGCTACAAAGATAAATGTTATGACACCAGTCACACGTTGTAGTAAAAACATCCAGTTTCTAAATGCAGAATAATGCCCTACATTCTCCTTTGCCGTAAAGGCAATATGTACGCCATAAACCGCATGATACAGAATTGGAATATAAATAACGATAAATTCCACTGCAATTAAAAAAGGTATAGATTCCATAAATCCAGCTGCCTTGTTAAACGCGGCCTCACCTTGTGTTGCCTGATGGTTAACAAGTAAATGAACTAATAAGAATCCACCTATTGGTATTACGCCTAGCAAAGAATGTAAGCGTCTTAAATAGAATTGATTTTTCGAATATGCCAAAAGGAAGTCCCCCCTGTGAAACAGATAATTTTTTTAGATTTCTTTTTTTACCGTACAAAGTAATGGCAATTTTCATATAAACCTTATGAACAATAATTTTTTTGTGACGTATGTTTTTTACAACACAATAACATTGCATAATTATTTAAACATCACTGCATTTTTGAGACGTTGTAGTTTACAGTTTAAATAAAAGGTTGTTGAGAACATTCTCAATTAGAAAACGCTTCCATATACTTGTAAAAAAAGAACTCCTGTTATTTGTTATTGTAACACTAATTAAATAGAAATTGGGCATGAGAATGATTCTCATGCCACAAAGTTATATCTATGAATTATTGGATAAGGCGTGATGAAGATTCTCAGCCACATTTTGAGGAAGACCAGAGTTTTTTAAATCTTCTACACTTGCTTCTTTCATTCTCTTAATTGACCCAAATGTACGTAATAATTTAGTCTTACGTTTGGCACCAATTCCATCAACTGTATCTAGAACAGATTGTAATCCTGTCTTTTGTCTTGTTTGTCTATGGAAAGTGATTGCAAATCTATGCACCTCGTCTTGAATTCTTTGCAACAAATAAAATGGTTGGCTATTTTTTTTCATAGGTACAACCTCTGCTTGCTCTCCATATAAAATTTCTGACGTTTGGTGCTTATCATTTTTACGCAATCCGGCAACCGGAATATCTAAACCTAATTCATTTTCTAGAACATCAATGACGCCACTCATGTGGCCTTTACCACCATCTACAATAATTAAATCTGGTAATGGACTGCCCTCATTTAATACACGTGTATATCGCCTGCGTACCACTTCACGCATTGATTTATAATCGTCGGGTCCATCAACTGTTTTAATTTTATATTTTCTATAACCTTTTTTGTTTGGTTTACCATCAATGAAAGACACCATTGCAGACACAGGATTTACACCTTGGATATTAGAGTTATCAAAAGCCTCTATTCTTATAGGCGTTTGTATACCCATTACATCGCCTAACTCTTCAATCGCTTTAACAGTGCGTGATTCATCCTTTGCAATGAGTTCAAATTTATTTTCTAACGTAACTTCTGCATTATGATTTGCTAAATCAACCATATCTTTCTTTTTGCCTTTAAGTGGTTGTACAATTTTTGTTTCCACAACGGATTGTATCAACTCTTTATTCAAATGTTTCGGTACATGTACCTCTTTAGGCAAAATATGTTGATTTAAATCATAAAATTGTCCAATAAATGTATAGAACTCTTCTTCTTCCGTTTGTTGGAGCGGTATCATCGTTGCGTCTCGTTTAATCATATTACCTTGTCTAATAAAGAATACTTGAATACACATCCACCCTTTAGAAATACTGTAACCAAACACATCTCTAATCGTATTATCAGAAGATGTGATTTTTTGTTTTTTATTAAGGTTATGGATATGTTGTATTAAGTCTCTATATTCTTTGGCACGTTCAAAATCTAGTGATTCACTTGACTCTTGCATTTTTTGCTCTAAATTATGCAAAATCGTTTTGTCTTCTCCATTTAAAAAATCCGTTATTTCTTTTGTCATTTCAGCATACTTTTCTAAATCTACTGGATACACACAAGGCCCTAAACATTGGCCAATATGATAATAAAGGCATAATTTGTCAGGCATTTTATCACATTTTCTAAACGGATAGATACGATCTAGTAATTTTTTTGTTTCTTGTGCTGAATATGCATTGGGATATGGTCCAAAGTATTTCCCACTTCCCTTTTTCACTGTTCGCGTTACAATGAGCCTTGGATATTTTTCTTTCGTTATTTTTATAAAAGGGTAACTTTTATCATCTTTCAATAAGATGTTATAACGCGGTTGGTATTGTTTTATAAGATTTAATTCTAATAGTAGCGATTCAGTTTCACTGGATGTTACGATAAATTCAAAGTTTCGAATTTCACCGACAAGTCTTGTGGTTTTCGCATCATGCGCACCAGTAAAATAAGATCTTAATCTATTTCTAAGTTTCTTTGCTTTACCTACATATATAATTTGATCATTTCGATCTTTCATTAGGTAACAACCGGGCTCTATTGGTACTACTGTCAGTTTCTGCTTAATTTTTTCTTGGTATGTTTCCATAAATTGTCCTCCTCCTTTCACACAAAATTTTATAGTTCGATTTTTCAATAAATAGCTTGGTTTTATATGATATCAACATAGTTTTAATTTACATTTATTTATATTATAAAATAGCTTCGCAATGTTTCTCAATTGATTGATATGCTTATAAATTGAAAACTGGGACATTAATCAAGATTAATGTCCCAGAAAGTTGCTCAATTTATTATAAGTGTTTTTCGATTACTTCAGCTAAGTTTTCTTTTGGTTGGAAACCAACAACTTTGTCAACTGGTTCGCCATCTTTAAAAACGATTAAAGTTGGGATACTCATAACTTCAAATTTAGCAGCTGTTGATGGATTTTCATCTACATCTAATTTTAAAATATTAGCTTTGCCATCATAGTCACCAGCTAATTCTTCTAATACTGGAGCAATCATCTTACATGGACCACACCAAGTTGCCCAAAAATCTACTAAATTGACCCCTGATTGAATATTATCATCAAAGTTTGAATCTGTTACTTTTACGATTGCCATAACTGCCAATCCTCCTTAAATTTCAAATGATGAAGAAATTATAACAGACTTTATACAAATCTGCATACCTCTTGCTCACAATTATTTTATTTCTACAACGGTAACGCCAAATCCACCTTCACTTGGCATACCGTTTCTATATGATGCCACACTTTTATGTCGTTTTAAATGATTTTGCACACCTTTTTGTAATGCACCTGTACCTTTACCATGAATAATGTAAACTTGCTCATAATTGCTCAAAACAGCTTGATCTAAATATTGATCTACAGCAACCATTGCTTCATCATAACGATAGCCACGTAAATCGAGTTCCATTTTAATGCTTTGACGATTTTCTCGTTTAATCATTTTCGTTGGTTCCGATTTCGTTTTCTTCGTTTTTTCTAAGTCTTCTAATGGTAATTTCATCTTAATAATACCCATTTGAACAACCGCTTCATTATTATCAATCAATTCTAAAACTTCGCCTTTTTGGCCATAAGTTAGCACTTTAACTTCATCACCTGCATTGATTTCATCCCATTTTTTCTTTTGAACATTTTGTTTTAGGGATTTGGCTTCGTATTGATCATCAAGTTGTTTCTTCTTATCAATGAGCTCGTGTTCTTTTACATCGGCACCTTTTTGGTCTCTCAATTCACGCAGTTCTTTTAATATATCGTCAGCTTCTTTTGTAGCTGATTTCACACGTTGGTTCGCTTTTTCTTTTGCTTCATTCATCAATTGTTTTTCATGATTTTGATATTGTTCGTATTGTTTAGCTAAAGCATCATGTGTATCTTGTGCTTCTCTTAATAAATAATCTAACTCGATACGTTGTTCATCTACGCGTTTTGAATTAGATTCTAATGAAGCAATCATTTCATTAATTTCTTGCTCATCTTGGCCAATCATTGATTTTGCTTTTTGAATGACTTTCATATTTAACCCAAGTTTTTTAGAAATATCAAATGCATTTGAACGTCCTGGTACACCCATTAATAATTTGTAGGTTGGACTTAATGTATTGACGTCAAATTCGACACTGGCATTCATTACACCTTCTCGGTTATAGCTATATGCTTTTAACTCTGGGTAATGCGTTGTTGCCATAACTAATGAGCCTATTTCATGAACATGATCTAAAATACTCATTGCTAGTGCAGCACCTTCACTCGGGTCAGTTCCAGCACCTAACTCGTCAAATAATATCAAACTGTTTTTAGTTGTATCTTGTAAAATTTCAACAATATTCTTCATATGTGAAGAGAAAGTAGAAAGTGATTGCTCAATAGATTGTTCATCACCAATATCACAGTATACATTTTCAAAAATACTTAATTGGCTACCATCTAATGTCGGGATAAGTATACCTGATTGTGCCATAACAATGATTAAGCCTAATGTTTTCAATGTAACTGTTTTACCACCGGTGTTTGGACCTGTAATAATAACTGTTTCAATATCTTGTGCAAATTCAATTGTATTCGCAACAACTGTTTGCTTATCAAGTAATGGATGAAAAGCTTTTGGTAAATAAACTGTTCTATCTTTTGTAAATTGTGGTTTGGTTCCTTTAATTGAACTTGCATAGCGTGCTTTGGCTGTTAAGAAATCAATTTGGCCCATGATTGACTCTGAAATTAAACATGCATCTGCTTCTTCAGCTACTTCTACTGTCAATGCGGATAAGATGCGTTCTCTTTCAATCGCTTCATCATTTTTTAAACGGCTTATTTGGTTACTCATCTCTACAATGGATGAGGGCTCAATATATAAGGTTTGTCCAGAAGCAGACTGATCATGAACAATACCATTAAAATCTTGGCGATACTCTGCTTTCACTGGAATTACATTTCGCTCATTACGTACAGTGACAATCGCGTCAGATAGTTTCTTCTGGTTAGCTTGACTCTTAACAATCTTGTCTAAATTTTGTTTAATTCTTTGATTCGTACTAGAAATTTTACTTCTAATTCCTTGTAATTCATAACTTGCATTATCATATAAATCATAAGTATCACATTTTTGATGAATACTTTGATATAAATCTGACAATACAGGCAGTTGCTCCATTCTATCGTTAAGAATAGGGTAATTAATAGTTTCTTCTTCATTTAATAAATTATTATAAAATGTTTTATATTGATTTTGGATTTGTATTAGGCGTTTAATGACATTTAATTCGCTAACACTGAGTACACCACCGATTTTCGCTCTATGAATATACGTGGATATTTTAGCTAATCCACTTAAACTAGGCATACGATGTTTGTTATAAATTTGTGAAATCTCATCTGTTTCGTTCATTTGAAATTCAACCGTGTTAAAATCAGTTGCCGGTGCCATATCTACAACTTTTTCTTTACCTAAATCACTGATTGTTTCATTTTCTATCAATGCTTTTATTTTATCGAATTCTAAGACATTTAAAGATTTCTGTCTCATCTAATCCCTCTATTTCTTCAGTTTAATATTATTCTCAACGAATGATTTAAATTCTTCTCGAGACATTGTATTAATCACTCTATCTTTTGTAACAAATCCTTTTTGTGCCGTTGCAACACCATATTTCATAAATTCTAAATGTTCGACATGATGTGCGTCAGTATTGATAGTTAGCTGTATATTTGGATGTTTTTTAACTGTATCTGCATTTAAATCTAAACGTTTTGGATTTGCATTAATTTCTAAAATGGTATTAGTTTCTTCTGCAAGTTGACATAATTTATCTATGTCTGGTTCATAGCCAGGACGTTTACCTATAATGCGACCTGTTGGATGTGCAATATGGCGTACATAAGGGTTACGGCAAGCATTTTCCAATCTGCGCATGATTTCTTCTTGCGACTGATTAAAACTTTGGTGTATCGCAGCAATGACATAATCTAACTTCGCTAATATCTCATCATCATAGTCTAATTGACCATCAGGTAAGATATCCATTTCTATACCTGAGTATATATCAATTTCCTTATATTTTTCATTTAGTGCTTTAATTTCTTCATTTTGACGCAATAAACGTTCGACTGATAAGCCGTTCGCAACTTTCAAACTTTGAGAATGGTCAGTAATCACCATAAATTCATAACCTTTCTCAATGTTCGCTTTTACCATATCTTCAATACTAAATGCACCATCGCTATATGTCGTATGCATATGGATATCACCATGAATATCTGTTAGTTTGATAATATTATCTAAGTTTTTATCAAATTCACTTCCGTCCTCTCTCAATGCAGGTTCTATCCAATTCACTCCAAAATGTTCATATATTTCTTTTTCGCTTTGATATTGAATGATTTCCCCATTATTTTGTTCAATACCATATTCGCTTACCTTTTCGTCTTGTTCTTTAGCCAATTGTCGTATTCTAATATTATGATCTTTTGAACCTGTAAAATGTTGTAACGTATGATAGAAAGCTGCAGGTTCAATTAACCTAAAATCAACACCTATCGTTTCATCATCATAAGCTAATTCAAGTGATACCTTAGTTTGACCTACTGCTACTTGCTTAACAATGTTAGGCATTTTTAATAATGACTGTTGAACTGAAGTAGGATGATCTGTGCTAATAATATAATCTAAATCTTTACTCATTTCTTTATATCTTCTATAACTACCAGCGACTTCGTATTTGTCTATATCCTTGACTGTAGCTAAATAGCCATTAATTTCACTATTTAAACCACGTATTTGATCGATTGGATATTTTTCTTTCTTAGCGCCTAAAGCTTTTACAGCTTCAAGGATATTCTGTTCTGTCTTTTTAGCAAAGCCACTTAACTCACTAACTTTTCCTTTTTCACAAGCAACTTGCAGTGCTTCTTTACTATCAATATTTAATTCTTTATATAGCTTTGCAATTTTTTTACTTCCAAGACCTTGTATTTTTAATAAAGGAATAAGTCCCTCAGGAACTTCTTTTTGCAATGCTTCTAATGCACTTGATTGGCCTGACTGACGATATTCATCAATCACTTCTCCTACACCTTTACCAATCCCTTTTAATTCAGTCACATTTTCAATTTCATCTAACGTACGTTCGTCCATTTCAAGACTTTGTGCAGCTTTTCTATATGCAGATACTTTAAACGTATTTTCACCTTTTAATTCCATATAAGTCGCTATTTTTTCTAGTAATTGAATAATATCTTTTTTTGTCATTATTTTCACTCCATAAAAAAAGGTCAAGACAGATTACTGTAGCACGCATTCAGTAAATTAATTGTGTCCTGACCTCCTATATTTTATAAGACCATTCTAATCTATAACACGCTATATATTCACAACATAGTTGGATATATAGGGGGTATGTAATATTAAAAATTCTGAGATTTCCCCACTTATAAGCTGTTGTTGCACTATTTCTAATGGATACAACGAAATAGTGTAAAGCAATGTAGTACTGATAATGATTGAAGAAATCAGACTCATTATCACACCAATCACTCGACTTATGCCATTAGGACGCTTAAATTTTAACACATTATCAAAAATCACTATAATACCATAACATATGATTTTAGTAAGGATCGCAATAATTAAAAATGCGATGATATGATCAAATCGTTGGTGTATATTATCAAATTGAATGGCATAATTCAAATCAAATGCACGTGTCTTGGGAAATGGTATAAATAATTCTAATCGCTGAGCAATTTGATGATAAAATCTTTGTGCAATCCATAACGAAAACAAAGTAGAAGTCAAATGCAAAGCACTTAACCAAGCACCTCTTCTAAAACCAATCATTCCAATATAAAGAAAAATAATTAGAACAATCAAATCTAAAATCATTTGTCTTCACTATTTTTCAATTGTTTTATTTCTTGTTGCAGACGAAGGTTTTCTTCTTCTAATTGAACTTTTTCATGCATAATATTGACAGCTGTAAGTATCGCCTTTCTCGTCGTATCTAATCCAGCACTTTTACTAGCTAACATTTTGAGTCTTTCGTCTACTAAATGCGCAACGTAACGGATATGCTCGGGATTGTCCTCACCGACAATAGTATAATGTTGATCATTTATAGTTACGTTAATCCGATTTTTAAACTCGCCCATATCATAACTCCTGACTTTTTAATATATTTCCGAACTTATTTTCCTATCTGTTTCAATTAAGTATGTAATTTAGTATTTTAGAATATTCACGAACCATTATACACGACATAATATTATTTTGTAAGAGATGAGAATTGTTATATAAGAAATATTTGTTATTAATGCTATTTTTTATCGATAACAATTAAAATTTTCTTTCAATAATTAAAATATCATATATTTATCTCCTAACACCACTTACATACATATGATATGATGTTCAATGTCTAAATACATAAGTTATTCATATAAAAAGTGAGGTACCGTACATGACAAATATTGTACATAAATTAACCAATTCAGATATACAGCAATTAATGTCAAAAATACCCTTTGAAACATCACAGCTATCCCAAGGTATGAAAGCAAAAACAAAATACAAGGGAACTTCTATTTCAATATATAATTCAAACAAAGTGATGTTTCAAGGCAAGGATGCAGAACGTATCGCTGCACAGTTGTTGCCTAATGTTACTAAATCACAACCATCCAGTAAGAAAGCTTCAACAACCAAACAAACGATTTCATATAACCAATTTCAATGTATTGGTAGTGATGAGGCAGGAAGTGGCGATTATTTCGGACCATTGACCGTATGTGCTGCCTATGTCTCACATAAAAATGTACAAATCTTGAAAGCGCTAGGAGTCGATGATTCGAAGAAATTAACAGATACAAAAATTGTTGAACTAGCCGAACAGCTCGTTACCTTTATCCCCCACTCATTATTGGTCATGAATAATGAGAAATATAATGAAAAGCAAAAGGCAGGTTGGTCTCAAGTTAAGATGAAGGCTGTATTGCATAATGAAGCGATCAAAAATGTCACTCAAAAAATTGATACCACTGAATTAGATTATATCGTTATTGACCAATTTGCCGAAGCAGGTGTTTATAAACGTTATGCCTTAAGTGACTTACCATTCAGTAATAAAACGAAATTTGAGACTAAAGGTGAATCAAAATCCATTGCAATTGCAGCTGCAAGTATTATTTCAAGGTATGCATTCGTTAAACATATGGATCGTTTAACTCAATCAGTTAAAATCGACATTCCTAAAGGAGCGAGTAATAAAGTAGATTTAACTGCAGCTAAAATAATTGAACGCAAAGGCATAGCTTACCTTGATTCTATTTCCAAGAAACATTTTGCCAATCGTAAAAAAGCTGAAAATTTAGTTCAAAAAAAATATAATGATTAAATAGAAAAGCGCCTTAGACATAAATAGATGTCTAAGACGCTTTTTCAATTGGGGAGTAGATGACTGAATTGAAATTGAAATTGTAATGTCTCACTTCTTATGCAAAAGCATCAGTATGCCACGTAAAAAGTCTAGTTAGACTTATGCATGCGCTTTAGCTCAAATAAACCTTTATCCGAGTCATCCTTGCCTTGATTGCATAGGTGAGA
Organism: Staphylococcus sp. LKG4-2; assembly: GCF_050955665.1. Lineage (NCBI taxonomy): Bacteria > Bacillati > Bacillota > Bacilli > Caryophanales > Staphylococcaceae > Staphylococcus > Staphylococcus sp. LKG4-2. The sequence goes on from NZ_CP194532.1 coordinate 1,915,726, forward strand.
CTTCGAAATTTCTATTAGAAAATTTGATTTCTATCCTACTCGCTTATCTTATATTACAAAATCAAATCTAAAATATATGTTTGTGAATCATTATCTAATCGTTGCACCCTCTGATTTTAAAGCCTCTAATATGGCTTCATGTACAGCGTTCACTTTATCATCCGTTAATGTTTGTTCAGTGTCTAAATAAGCTAAACGGATTGCGATTGATTTTTCATCTTCTGCCATATGTTCACCTTCATAGACATCGAAAACTTCTGCTTCTTGTAAAATATTGCCACCATGTTCATGAATGATGTTTACTAATTTGGCTGATGGTGTTGCACGATTAACCACTAATGCGATATCTCTTGATACGCCTGGGAATCTTGGAATTGCTTGATAATTAATATAACCAACGGATACTGACATTAATTTATCAAAGTTTAATTCAAAGACATACGTGCGTTTTAGGTCATAGTCCTTTTCAGTTTTAGGATGTAGTTCACCTACGAAACCAACAATTTCGCCATTTAATTCCACATAAGCTGTTCTACCTGGATGCAGTCCATTTATTTCTCCAGCTTCATATTCAAATTGGATATCTAGCTTTTCAGCGATTCTATCAACGATACCTTTAGCAACGAAGAAATCAATCGTTTCTTTTTTACTTTGCCAGTGATTAACTGTATAATCACCTGTTAAAATACCGCTTAAATATTCTACTTCATCAGGAAGTTCATCCTCACCATTCGCAAAAAATACGCTACCTAATTCATATAATCGCACATTGCTATTTTTACGTGCCACATTATAAGCAACTGCATCAATTAAATGCGGGATTAAACTTTGACGTAAAGTTGAGTGAGCTTCACTCATAGGCATGAGTAAGTCAATTGTTTCACGTTCTTGTAATGCAAAATCTTTTGCTCTGTCTTTATCTACAAGTGAATAATTAATTGCTTGGTTTAATCCAGCACCTTCTAATGTCGCTTTAATTATTCTTGATTTAGATTGTCTATCTGTTAACGCGCCATGTGTTACTTGATCAAATACAGGTAATGTTGAAGGGATTTCATCATAACCATAGATACGTGCGATTTCTTCAATTAAATCTTCCTTAATTGAAATATCTTTACGACGTGAAGGCACCATGACAGTGAGTACATCTTTATTTTTAGTTGTTTCAAAACCTAATTGAACAAATATAGATTCAATATCTTCAGCACTGAGTTCAAAACCGATTGTTTGATTCACTTTTGAAACTGAAATATCAATTGGTGTAACGAAAGATCCAAGTTCACCTTGAGAAACACGTCCTTGTGCTACTGAACCGCCAGCATAGGTTTGTAATAAGTAACAAGCTCTATCAACGGCCTCATCTACAAATTCAGTTGCAATACCTTTTTCGAAGCGACTAGATGCTTCACTTCTTAAGTTCAATCGACGTGATGTATGTCTTATGGATACTGGATCAAAAATAGCGCCTTCTATTACAACGTGCTTCGTTGCTTCTGTAACTTCAGAGAAATCTCCGCCCATTACACCTGCAATCGCAATAGGTGTTTCTCCATTTGTTATAACAATGTCATTTTCTTTTAGTTGACGTTCCTGGTTGTCTAAAGTTGTCATCTCTTCATCAGCTTTAGCTTGTCTCACTTCTATATGTTTGGAACCAATTTGGTCTTGATCAAACATGTGCAACGGTTGACCGTATTCAATTAATACATAATTAGAGATATCTACAACATTATTAATTGGGCGAATACCAGCTTTGATTAAACGCATTTGCATCCACTCTGGAGAAGGTGCAATTGTTACATTTTTCACTACGCGTGCACTGTAATATGGTACTTTATCTTCATTTTGAATGTTGACACTAATTTCATCATTTGTTTGATCACTTGTTTCTGTACTTTGTGTTTCAGGTTTCGTCATTGGAACATTATATAGTGCAGCAGTCTCATAGGCTGTACCAATCATACTTAATGCATCTGCTCTATTTGGTGTTAAATCAAATTCCATCACTTGATCATTTAAATATAATGCATCTAATGCATCTGTTCCCGGTTTAACTTCAGTTGAAAATACAAATATACCATCTTCAAATTGTTTCGGTACTAAATTACTAGGCACCCCAACTTCTTGTAATGAACAAATCATACCTTCAGAATGTTCTCCACGTAATTTCGCACGTTTGATTTTCACACCACCAGGTAATCTGCCACCAACACTTGCAACGATCACTGTTTGGCCTGCATCTACATTCGGCGCACCACAAACGATTTGTACTGGCTCCGCTTCACCAATATCAACTTGGCATATATTAAGTTTATCGGCATCTGGATGTGCAGCTATGGATTGTACATAGCCTACTACAAGGTTTTTAATCTCTTTTGTATAATCAATAATATCGTCAACTTCAATTCCAGTACGTGTAATACGTTCTGCAAGTACATTAACTTGTTCATTAATTTCTACATATGACTCTAACCATTCTTTAGAAATAAACATTATTTTTCACCTCTGTCTTCTACTGCTTTAAATTGACTTAAGAAACGTACATCATTTGTATAGAAATGACGTATATCTTCAATACCATATTTCAACATAGCGATTCGATCTGGTCCCATACCAAAAGCGAAACCAGTATATTTATTTGAATCAAAGCCTGCCATTTCAAGAACGTTAGGATGAACCATACCAGCACCTAATATTTCTATCCAACCCGTATGCTTACATACGTTACAACCTTCACCTTTACATTTGAAACAAGATACATCAACTTCAACAGAAGGTTCTGTAAATGGGAAATAGCTAGGTCGTAAACGTATTTCTCTATCTTCACCAAATAGTTGTTTAGCTAATAATTCTAAAGTACCTTTCAAATCGCTCATTTTAATATTTTCATCAACAACTAACCCTTCAATTTGAGTGAATTGGTGACTATGTGTCGCATCATCAGAATCACGACGATAAACCTTACCAGGACACAAAATTTTAACTGGGCCTTCACCATTGCGTTTTTCCATTGTTCTAGCCTGTACTGGAGATGTGTGTGTACGCATTAAAATTTCATCCGTTATATAAAAACTATCTTGCATATCTCTGGCAGGATGTGATTTTGGTAAGTTTAACGCTTCAAAGTTATAATAATCTTGTTCAACTTCAAAACCATCAACAATTTCATAACCTAAACCTAAAAATAAATCTTCAATTTCTTCGATGGTTCTTGTGAGCGGATGTTTAGCACCAATCGCAATTTTACGACTTGGTAATGTTACATCTATTTTTTCTTCTTTCAATTGTTGCTCTAACTGCTCATTACCCAGTAATTCATGACGTGCTTGAATTTCCTTTTCAATCGTTTGTCTAACTTCATTTACTTGTTGACCATATGCAGGTTTCTCTTCATTCGGTAAATCTTTCATATGTTTCATCAATCCAGTAACTGAACCTTTTTTTCCTAAATACTTGACCTTTACATCCTGTAACGCTTTTTCATTTTGAGCTTCATTAATATCGACTAATGCCTGCTGCTTGATTTCAGCCATAGCTTCTGTTTGTGCCATACTTAGCCCTCCTACTTGAATTTTAAGTTGTTATATTTATATTTTAAAATTGCATAAAAAAAGACTTCCATCCCTTAAAACTGGGACGAAGTCTTCCGTGGTACCACCCAAATTTATGCCGTAGCATACACTTGTTGTCATTGATAACGGAAATGATTTCCGACTTAAATTTCTTTAAGTAACCAAAAAGGTGAAAAAAACTAACTACATCGGATTATCTTTCAGTCGTGGATAATCTCCCTTTTACTTCTGTATCTACTTAGTTTACGTCTTTTTATGGGTTCATATTTAAATATCATTACATTTATTATATACGATGATTTATGATAGGGTCAACCTTTCAAATGATACATCACAATACTACCTGCTATTGCAACATTTAAACTTTCTGCTTTACCATAAATTGGAATTGTTAGATTTTGCGTTGTTTGACTGAGTAATTTGTCATTAACGCCTTCACCTTCATTACCTAAAAGTAAAGCAAATGTCTCTTGACTAGGTATTTGATTATATACAACTGCATCTTCTAACGCAGTCCCATAAACATCGCCCTCAAAATCAGCAATAAAACCACTTAACTCTGTCGTTAAAATAGGTATGTGAAATACACTACCTTGACTTGCACGCATTACTTTATCTTGATACGGATCTGCAGTTCCTTTTTCTAACACGATTAAATCTAAACCTGCAGCATCAGCTGTACGGATTAACGTACCTAAGTTACCTGGATCCTGAATACAATCTATTAATAACACTTGCTTCGCATTATTACTTTCGTAGATAGGTTTCTCAATAACAGCAAAGAATCCTTGCGGTGTCACAGTTCCCGATAATACTTCTGCAACTTTTAAATTAATTTCAAATACTTCTTCTGCATAACTTATCATATCATCATGTATTCTATCCGCATCAACAACATAGAGTTGTTGAATCTTGATTTTACTTTTATAAGCTTCTTCTATAAGATGATAGCCTTCTATAAGTGCAAGACCAGTCTTATCTCGCTCACGTTTTTTCTTTAATTTATTTGCATTTTTTATTTTATTATTTTGTGCTGAAGTTATTATTTCCATAACATAGCCTCTTTATATATTTATTTTCAACTTTTGAATAGGTGTGTAATGTTCGAACGTATGCCTTTTGCTAATTTAGACAATTCGTGTTTTTCTTTTACCACAATACTATCACCTTTATATGTTACTATATCACCTTTGACAGGCGCTGTAACATTTTGAAATTGAATTTTTAATGTTTGTGTCGCTTGAATATGCTTATCTTTCATAACTTGAAAGTGTATATGTGGCTCTGGTGTATTACCTGAATTACCAACTTCTGCTATGTGTTGTCCTCGCAATAGCATATCACCTTTTTCAATCTTAAAAGAATATGGTTTAATATGTGCAATCATACTATATTCATTACGCCCATGTTTAATAATAATATAATTACCTTCTGGATGGACAGTATTACTATCACCGGGTAAGTTATCTGGTATACCATCTACAATCGCCTCTACTACTCCATTTGCAGGCGCTACGATTGATGTTCCATAGCTATAGTAATTCTCACATTCATTTGGATTTCCTTTATATGTATAACCATCTTTAACTCTCACTAAATCTAAAGCATGACGTTGTTGTTTAAATCGATGATGGTCATTCGTTAATTCATTATCTCCACCCCAATAAACTAAGCACGGTTCTTTAATTGGAATGGTATAGCTATATTTAGTATGTTTCGCATTATGGTTATGACCAATTGGCAATAAGGACATTCCAACAATCTCTTGGTACTTATTTAATGTGACACTTGCACCTGTAGCCATTTTATTATCAAACCAAATGTACTCATCTTGTCGATTAATATTGAGATGTCTATATAAATTATTTTCGCCTCTAAGTGCATTATAATTACTTAGTAATTTCTCAAGTTCTTCAAAAGATGAAACTTCTTGAAATGATTCACTAAAATGATGATAAAGCCACTGCGCATCGTGATCTTCAATTTTATTTATAATTATTTGTGCATTTATTGTTTCCATATGATTCACACAACCTATCAGTTGAATATATAGAGTAACTATCTCTAAAATAAAAAATCGTTCAAAAATTATCAAGTGAATAATTAATGAACGATTAGATTAGGCTATCATATAGCCTAATAATTAAATGAAATTATTTTGATACAACGTCTTCGCCTTTGTATGAACCACAGTTCTTACATACACGGTGAGATAATTTGTATTCTCCACAATTTGGGCATTCAGTCATACCAGGTACTGAAATTTTAAAATGCGTACGACGTTTATTTTTTCTTGTTTTAGACGTTCTTCTTTTTGGTACTGCCATGATAATCCTCCTTATATTCAAACACTAAATAGATATTTTCAGATTCAATAATCCATTATACTATAGATTATCTAAATCCGCTATTGCTCTTCGTCATATAATTGTTGTAGTTTTTGAAGCCTAGGATCGATTTGCTCTGATTCAGCAGATGCTTTATCTTTCGCAATTTCAACCGCTTGTTCTTCGTCAATAACTTCCCAACCATTACCTTCTCGTAACATCTGATCGCTTTCTTTTGAAAAAACGCGCATTGGTTTTTCAATAATAACTAGTTCTTCAGCAATATCTTTTAGATTTATCATACCGTCTGTTGCATCATGGTAATGTTCATCTTCATCTTCATCATTTTCAAACTGCTCATATCCTTCTAAATCAAAAATCTCTTGAGACTTGATATCAATAGGAACTTCAACAGGAACTAAAGTACGTGCACAAGACATCGTATACGTCCCAGTCAAATGCATATCTGCAATGACTTCACTTGATCTGACGGTTAATTCACCTTCAACATCAATATCTGATAGATCTATTAAATCTAATGATTTTACTAAATGATCAAAATTAACCGTTTGATGGAATTCAAAAGGTTTATCTTGGAATTTTCTTAATTGCGTTATTGACCATTTCATATGGCTTCACCTCTAACAAGCACAAAATTTATTTTAACTTTATAGATATAAGTTGTCAAGATTTTTTCTTAACACAGTTACATCTGTTACAATATCTATAATGAATTCTGAAAGGAAGAATTGCAAATGAAAAGCGTTGCACTAGTCACTGAATATAATCCCTTCCACAATGGTCACTTATACCATGCCCAACAATCAAAGTCAATAACCAACTCTGACATTTCCATAGCAATCATGAGTGGAAACTTTGTGATGAGAGGCCAACCCGCAATTTACAATAAATTCACTCGTGCAAAAATGGCATTACGTGCCGTCGACCTTGTCGTAGAGCTTCCAGCTTATGCATCAGTGTCTGCAGGTCAATATTTCGCAAAAACAGCTGTGCAGATAGCAGATTATTTAAAAGTTTCTCATTTATCATTTGGAAGCGAATCGGGTAATATGGATGATTTTCTATCATTGGCACAGTCTATTGATAAAATTGAGCAATCACCTCTATTTTTAGAAAAATTAAAAGAAGGCAAAAGCTACCCAAGAATCTTAAGCGAACTGATTACTGATAATGACTTGCTATCATCGCCCAACAATACATTAGGCCTTTCTTATGTGAGAGCAATCCAAACATACGCACCATCAATACAACCATGGACGATTTCCCGATTTCAGTCTGCCCATCACGATAATGAAATCTCTCACCAAACATTTGCAAGCGGCACTTCTATTCGTCAATCATTAATGAATCAAACGGATCTTTGGAAAGATGTCGTACCATGTGAGATACATAAGCATTATGAACGACCTCATATCTCTATTGAGGATACATTCAATTATTTAAAATATGCAATTTTAAGCCAAGATGCCACATCATTAGCACAGATTTATACCATGAGTGAAGGCATTGAAAATCGCATACTTCAAACTATTGAACAAGCGACAAGTTTTGAACATTTAATGACGCTATTAAAAACGAAACGTTATACCTATACGCACATTCAGCGTTTACTTATGAATATACTTTTAAATTTTAAAAAACATGATGAGCCTGCCTCAATTAACGCTGTGCGTATCCTAGGCATGTCTGAACGTGGACAACAGTATTTAAAACAAATTAAAAAATCGTTTCCAGAAAGAAACTTTGTGACGCAAGTCAATAAACAAAACGCAAATTTATTTACTAATGAGATACATGCTACTAAAATTTACAACCTTATTTCAGGTCAAACTGCAAACGACTTTAATACACCAGTGATACGGATTTGATACGGATTAAAATACCAAGCATGGTCATTTAGCTTTGCAATTGCATAAGGGAGCGGGACAGAAATCAGCTTTTTAATAATGATTTCGTTGTCCCGCCCCCACAAGGCTGACTAGAATGCTAAAAAACATGCTTGTGTGCATTTAGCTTCAGCCAGCTACTGTGTAACACTAACCAACAAGTTGGTAAGCTACTTTGGTTTACAATTGCCTTGCAATTGCATAAGAACCACTAACCAACAAGTTGGTAAGCTACTTTGGTTTACAATTGCCTTGCAATTGCATAAGAACCACTAACCAACAAGTTGGTAAGCTACTTTGGTTTACAATTGCCTTGCAATTGCATAAGAACCACTAACCAACAAGTTGGTAAGCTACTTTGGTTTACAATTGCCTTGCAATTGCATAAGAACCACTAACCAACAAGTTGGTAAGTGGTTCTTTATCATTTTTTAAACTTTTCGTTTAACGCTTTTTCAACATGTACAGGTACAAAGTCTGAAACGTTTGCTTTATATGCTGCAACTTCTTTCACAACGCTAGAACTGATGAATGAATAATTTGTACTCGTCATCATATACATTGTCTCTACATTGCTGTTTAATTTTTTATTCATTGATGTAAGTCTTAATTCATATTCAAAATCACTCACAGCTCTTAATCCTCTTATAATCGTTTCTGCTCCAATTTTGTCACAAAAATCGACTAATAAACCATTGAAATGATGAACTGTTACGTTATTCAAATGTTTCACTGATTCTTCAATCAGCGCGATACGTTCTTCTATTGAAAATGTGCCTGACTTACCACTATTTTTCAATACACAAATATGTAGTTCATCAAAGCGATCCGCACTTCTATCTATGATATCGATATGACCATATGTAATCGGATCGAAACTTCCTGGAATGACTGCTTTAGTTGTAGACATATTAATCTCCTTTTTCTAATAACAAAGTGTCTGTCAAACCATAATGATAACGTTTTATCTCATGGAATGGCTCCGTCTTGATTTTTTCATGATGTTTAAACTCACAAACGATAATACCATTTTCTTTTAATAAATTAAACTTTGCAATACCTTCCAATGCTTCATCAATTAACCCTTTTTCATAAGGAGGATCTAAAAATATTACATCAAATTGTATTTCTCGTTTGGCTAAGGCCTTTAAAGCACGATCAGCATTGTTTTTATATACTTCTGCTTGTGTATCAATATTAAGGTTTTTTAAATTTGCTTTAATGACTTTTACAGCTTTAAAATTTTGATCAACAAATATCATTTGGTCAATGCCTCGAGATAATGCTTCAATTCCAAGTGCTCCACTACCAGCAAATAAATCAAGACCAATGCCAGAAACTTCGTGTAAACTATTAAATATACCTTCTTTTACTTTATCCATTGTCGGTCTAGTATTGCGTCCTTCTAAACTCTCAAGCGCCTTACTCTTATGTATTCCAGAAATTACTCTCATATGATTTACACTTCCATTCTCAAAATATATTTTATATAATGCATACTGCAGATAAGGAGGCATCGTATTTTGAAACAATCATTTATAAAGCTCGGAGAAGGCCTTACAGATTTATTCGAATTTAATACATTAATAGAATATAACCACCAACGTATAGCACATATCGTTTATTTTCATTCTCCAAATTGTGCACACGCACGTTCATCTGTCGCTATCATCATGCAACCAACCAGTGAACAACATTTCCAAGCAATGTATATTATGCTTAACGCAGTGAAATACCCTTACCCTGATTCCAATAAAAAATTTGAACTGATAAATAACCAGGCTGAAAAATATCACGTCAATATAAAAGCTGTTGACGTCCAGCCCGCCGAACGATTTCACGACACTGAATTATATTTTAATTATTTAACAAGTGTCTTGCGCTTACAAAGATGGATTCCACCTTTGCAATAATATAACAAAAAGCCACTATAGCTATTGCATATACTATTGTGGCTTTTCTATTGTTAACGCTGATATAGCAACTGCTTCAGTCAGTGTGCAGCAGTATCGTTAAGTTCATATTATAAAACTTCATGCTGTTCTTTCTCATAAACTTTCTTCAAATATTTATAAGGTGAACCTTCCACATGCTTCACGTATTTTAATCTCATTAATTTATCAACAACTTGATCCGCTTCGTCTTCATTAATGTACATGACAACAAATCTCTCTAGTCTATTAGTACTGACAATATGCCCGAATTTACGTACTTGTCTTTCATGCTTCATATGTTTTAGATATATAATTATACTTGTTCTTGGTACAATATTCATTTATTCATCACTCCATTTATTAGCTATTATATAATATCATGGCTTTTCCATTTTATAAATAATAATTATTTTGATGTAGCATGAACTTTTGCTATATTACTCTATATACCCAAATTTGAGGAGGAAGGCTCGTGACAAAAATTAATAACATAATTAAAGCTGGATTTTTAGGCACAGTCGGTTTGGTAGGAAGTTTAATTTTTATTAATAAATATAAAACACAACCGCATAATCAAAGTATACCACCTTTCTTTTCTAGAACTGCACCATATATTTTTGCACATCGAGGTGGTATGGCTGTCAGACCAGAGCAAACTAAGCTTGCTTTTGATAATGCAGTCGCACATGATATAGATGGTTTTGAAACAGATGTCAGACTTACGAAAGACCATAAACTTGTAGTATTTCATGATGCTACTGTTGATCGTACTACAAATGGATCAGGTAAAGTATCTGAACACACCTTAGCAGAATTAAAACAACTAGATGCAGGTTATCGATTCACCGATATTAATGGGACTAAAGTTTATCGTGGACATGAAGATGCCAAAATATTATCATTTGATGAATTATTAGAACATTATCCAAATCAATTAATTAATGTGGATTTAAAAGATGACCCCAAAAGCAAAGAAGGTGAATTAGCGCCAGAAATCATTTATGAAGTCATCGTTGCACACCATGCACAAAAACGCGTTTTAGTGACAAGTTTTCACAGTCAACAAATTGAAAGATTTAATATAATTAGCCATGGTACTGTGGCGATTGGTGCAAGTCAAAATGAAGTAGCTGAAGGCGTATTGAAATTCTTCACAGGTCTTGGCAATACTTTCCAACCTCGTGCGAATACGTTTCAAATGCCTGTTTCTTTTAACGGGATTAAGCTAACATCGCCCAAGTTTATACAATGGTTAAACGAACGAAATATCGTTCCAGGCTACTATGGTGTTAACAATTTAGATATGATGAATGATTTAATCTTTTATGGTGCACATACCTTAGTCACTGATCGACCTGATTTAGCAGAAAGATTTAAAAATACGTATCCCAAATAATATTATAAAATAAACGACAAGTGCTATTTACAATGATTTCAATATCTGATTAAATTCACAAAAAAGGAGGCAGAGTCCTGTTAGCGCTCTGCCTCCTTTACTATTTTCTTAAAAATTCCAATCTATCTTTTATAATGAACAACCACATGAACCGCCAGTGGCACAACCACCTGATTCTTTTTGGAAAAATGGATTGCCCGCTTCAATCTTCACATTCTCAGAAACTGCGTAAGCAATTTTCACAATAACTTGATCTATCAATTCCTGCAAAGCAACTTCTTTTTGTTTATAATCCATCACTACATCAAGCATTTCATATGCACGTTTACGTTTACGTGTTTCTAACATGACACTTTGATAATCTGGATGATATTTACCAAACCGCATAATTTCATCATATTTTTCTTTAGATTTTAAGAAAGCTTGATAAAGTAGATGCGCTTCATCATCATTGGCTAATGTCTGTTCAGCTGTTTTGTATGCTTTATATAATCGAGATTGTAATATTTTATCACTGAGCATTTCTATTTCATCTAGCACTGTTAAAGTTTCTTCTGTAATCATCGTCGTCCATCTCCTTTCTATTTATCCTCTACGAAAATAAGTGTGTAATAACCATTTGTTACTTCGCCACCCATTTCATTATATTTTGAATTTAACATCCTTGATCTATGGATATCCGAATTTAACCAACTATGAATCAACGTAGGTACTTCATTAAAATCATATCCTACGTTTTGACTCGTGGAGACAAATGATATTTTTTGTTCATTCAACTGTTGTTTTAAAGCATCTTCTGTAAATTCAACACTATCAGTCCCTGTAGCTTCATACAAGTTAAATGATGCAATATGAGCTATATCATTGTTAATTTTAAGTGGCTTGGCATCCTTTAACTTTCTCATTTCATTTGTAATTTCATATAATGTCATCAATTGATTTGAATTTTGCTCATAGGGCAAATCACCATGCTCACTTTGAACTTCTTTATCTTCTTGAGAACTTAACATTTGATATGGTTTAAAGGCTGCTAAGGCTTCGCTATCTAAATATCTAACAGCTACAATTTCATTTGATTGTTGGTCAATATAAATTTGTGCATAAATATTTTTAAACTTTATAAGTGTTTGCGTCTTCATATCTAAATCAGATAATTCAAGTTCATATTCTTTACCATCAACTTTAATCGTTGGTTCAGGATTAATACTGTATTTCTCAAAAACATGTGATGCATTATCGGAAATCTTTAATGGATCGACTTTTGCATCTTTACCAGTTGCGTACACAGATTTAATAATATTATGCTTTGTTGTAACAAGATAATATTGATTATGCTCTTTAAATATATAATTTTTAAAATCACCTTTATATGAATAAACCCGTTCAGCTTGCCCATATGTATTTGTAAGTTTTTTTAGGTTTTGACCTACCCACGTACCGATACCTTCTTTTGGCATCGGATTTTCAACTGATTCCTCATTTTTATTAATATTTTCATTTTGAGTAGTCTTCGTTGAATCTTTATTAGGATTCTCCAAAACATCAAACTTTAAACGTGGTGAGTAAAAAAGGTAAATCAAGAAACATATTAATAACAGTACACCAATAATTTTAATTATTAATTTTTTCATCGCTCACCCACCTATACTTCTCTTTCATTTATTGTACATGTTTCAATATATCACAAACAAGGCATGCCGTCGTAATATTAGAAGTATATTGTAAAATACGACAGATTTTCAACATATTACGCTCTATTACAAATTAAGGTAATACACAACTCAACTTTGGGTATACTATGAAATAAGAGGTGAAAATGCATGTCAATGATACGCATACATGGCGCAAAGCAAAATAATTTAAAAAATATTTCTGTTGATATACCTAAACATCAAATAACTGTTTTTACTGGGCGTTCGGGTTCAGGAAAATCTTCTTTAGTGTTTAATACAATTGCCGCAGAATCAGAACGGCTTTTAAACGAAACTTACTCAACATACATACAACATCAACTAGCTCAATTTTCAAAACCAAAGGTCGACTTAATCGAACATTTACCAGTGGCAATGATTATAAATCAAAAAAGATTAGATGGAAATTCTCGCTCTACAGTCGGTACAATCTCGGACATCTATGCATCTGTGAGATTACTTTGGTCACGAATTGGCAAACCGTTTGTTGGTTACTCAGATATCTTTTCATTTAATAATCCTAAAGGTATGTGTGAAACTTGTTCAGGGCTTGGTTACGTTGAGGACATTGATTTACATGAATTATTAGATTTTAATAAATCGCTCAATGAAGATGCGATACGTTTCCCTTCTTTCAGACCAGATAGTTGGCGAGGAAAACGCTATTTATATTCTGGTTTGTTTGACAACGATAAAAAATTAAAACATTTTACCAAAGAAGAACTAGATACCTTCTTGTACGCTAAGCCAATGAAAATTAAACACCCACCAGAAAACTGGCCTAAGACTGCAAAATTTGAAGGTCTCATCCATAGATTTAGACGTTCATTTTTATTGAATGACAACTTTGAAAAAATAAATTTAAAGAAGCGATTGATAGAGTGGTTACTTCTAAAAAATGCCCTACTTGTCACGGAAAAAGACTGAGCACTTCAGTTTTAAAGTGTAAAATCAATAACTTAGATATTGCTGATTTTACAAATTTATCAATTGATGATGCTTTAAAATTCATCAAAAAAATTGATTCACCAAAAGCAAATGTCATTATTGAACCATTGCAACAGCAGTTAGAATCATTGAGTTATATCGGCTTAAATTATTTAACTTTATCTAGAGAATCCACCTCTTTATCAGGTGGAGAATCACAAAGAATTAAACTCATTAGACATTTAAACAGTGCGTTGAGTGATTTAGTATATATTATTGATGAGCCGAGTATTGGACTTCATCCAGAAGATATTCAGCGTATTAATGAAATTATTCTGTCCTTGAAAAATAAAGGGAATACAGTTTTAGTAGTCGAACATGACCCAGATGTTATAAAAATAGCCGATTATATTATTGATTTAGGTCCTTTAGCTGGCAAATATGGTGGTGACATTACTTTTACAGGTAGTTATCATGCGTTACTCAATTCAACAACACATACAGGTGATGCTTTGCGCAGAATGCACCAATTAAAATCACCGAATTTAAGCGCTTCAAATTTCATAAATTTAAAGAATGTTTCTCGTAACAATATTAAGAATATGACTGTGACACTGCCTGAACAAGCTATGACTGTCGTAACTGGTGTTGCAGGTTCTGGTAAAAGTTCGTTAATCCATACAGGTTTAGAAGCGCTAGCAGACACCATTTTTATAGACCAAAAACCAGCGCATGCTTCGAGTCGCTCCAATTTATTGACTTATTTAAATATATTTGATGATGTGCGCTCATATTTTAGTGAAGTAACCGGTTTAAAGAAATCGTTGTTTAGCTATAATTCTGCAGGTGCTTGCCCTGAATGCCACGGTAAAGGCATTATCAAAACAGAGCTAGCCTTTATGCCAGATTTCACACAAACATGTGATGTTTGTCATGGTAAACGATACAAACCAGAAGTGTTAGATGTTAAAGTGGAGGGGTATAATATTGCTGATATTTTAGCATTAACGGTTGATGAAGCAATCACCTTTTTCAATAAAAATAAGGATATCGCTCAACCACTCCAAGCTTTAAAATCAACTGGTTTAAACTATATGACATTGGGACAAACACTTGATACATTGTCTGGTGGCGAAGTACAAAGAGTCAAATTAAGTAAATACTTAACAAAGACTGTCCACCAACATATCTTTGTTTTTGATGAACCAACGACTGGTTTACATGAAGATGATATCCCCATATTAATAGATTGCTTTAAACGACTCATCGATGAACACAATACAGTTGTTATTATAGAACATAATTTAACGATGATGACTTATGCTGATTGGATTATTGATATCGGCCCATTTGCAGGTGAAAAAGGGGGCCAATTACTTTATCAAGGGGAACCTCAAGGTTTACTTCAAATAAATGCGTCGCTTACAGCCAAGCACTTAAAAAGATATACAGAACGCTAATTGTCTTGTTAGCTATTCAAAACAAAGAGGAGTCATCTCATTGAGATGACTCCTCTTATATGCCTTTTAAAAAACTAACGCTTTATTTATTGATTATTATAATCCAAACGTTGCTTTAAGTAGCGATGTTGTCTCGCCACCTGGATATAATACGTAAAGCAATAGGTATACAGCTACACCTGTAATAGCTGTACAGAACCAGACAATCGATGCTATAGGTCCAACAAATCTATGTACCTTAAATTTATCTTTAAAGGCGGTAATGATTTGTACAAGTCCTAAAATGCCCCCGATTGTTGCCAAATTAATGTGGAAAATCAAGAAAATTGTATAATAAATTTTGATAGAATCTGGACCACCAAATGCAGTATTACCTATAAAAATTGTTCTTGAAGCATAAATGATAAAGAATGCTAGTGCAAAAAATGCTGCAGCCAACATTACCTTTTTATGACTTTCAATTTTTCTTTTCCATATTTGACGCCAACCTATTGCAATAAGGATTGCACTAATTACAATAAAGCTTGTACTGATTGTGGGTAAAATTGGTAAGTTCATATAATACATCCTTATCATAAGTTATTAAAACATTTGAATGAGCGAGATGACAACAACGAGTACGAAGAAAACGACTAAATAGTTTAGTGAATATATAAACATTTTTGTTGCCCATTTTGTTTGATCTGTATCTTTTTTGAAGCTTGTTAATCCTAAGTAAAGCCATCCTAAATTTAATAAAGTAGCTAACACAATAAATGTAACACCTAAGCTACTTAATAAGAATGGTAGTGGTAACAAGACAACTAACCAGAAAAACATACTTACTCTCGTACGATTAAATCCTTTAACTGATGGTAACATTGGTATATTTGCTAATGAATATTCATCCTTACGTTTAATTGCTAAAGCATAAAAATGAATCGGTTGCCAACAGAAGATAACTAAGAATAGTGCAACGGCTACTAAGCTTATATTTCCTTCTATCGCTGTCCAACCAATTAGCGGTGGAACTGCTCCTGGAAAACTACCTATGACTGTATTCCAAACCGTATGTCTTTTAGACCAAATTGAATAAAATGATACATAACCAACAATGCCCAATAGACCAATAACGCCTGAAGGTATATTGAGTGCAAATAGTAATGCTTCCCCTATAAGCATCATTCCAAAGCTGAGAATTAATAAATTTCTATTTGAAATTCTTTCATTAACTGTAGGTCTCTGTTGTTTACTTGGCATGATACTGTCAATATCTTGATCGTAGTAATTATTTAAAGCACATGCGCCCCCCATAATTAACGTAGAGCCCACTAACATCATTAAGATTTGTGGTATTGACGAGAGGAAGGAATGATTTGCCAACACAATCGCTAACCATGATCCAGCAAATGCAGGAATTAAATTCCCTTGAACCAAGCCCATTTTGATGATTTGCTGTAACTCTTTAAAAGTTACACGGCTAGAATTATGCGCCAAAGTTTGTTCTTTGTTCATAATTTCCCTCCTATTTTTTTCATATAATACAATGATATATTAATTTTGTTCAATTGACTACATTAATGTAAAGATATTTGTGACACTTTATCGACATTAGCAAAAAGTCATTTTTGTGACACATTTTATTTGCTATTTATTGTTATAATAAAATTTAAGATTTATGAACATATAAAAATATATAAATGAGATGTATCATTATGTATACCTAAGTTGCTTTTAGCACTACTGGGCGTAATTAAATATTTTCATTATTATATTTTTAAAGTGGGGGGTTAATTCTTGTTTAGCAAAAAAAACCTTAAATGGTTATCTGTGTTAGCAACAGTCATAATGGCTTTTGTTCAACTTGGTGGCGCGTTAGTAACAAAAACAGGTTCAGCAGATGGTTGTGGATCTGACTGGCCACTTTGTCATGGCGCGTTCTTACCTCAAAATTTACCAATCCAAACATTAATTGAATTAAGTCATCGTGCAGTATCTGGCTTATCATTAATTGTCGTTTTATGGTTGGTTATTGTTGCTTGGAAACATATTGGTTATATCAAAGAAGTTAAACCATTATCTTGTATTAGTGTTGGTTTCTTACTAATTCAGGCTTTAGTTGGTGCGGCAGCAGTAATGTGGCAACAAAATGCATATGTATTAGCACTTCACTTTGGTATCTCTTTAATTTCCTTTTCATCTGTATTTGTATTAACTTTAATTATATATGAAGTTGACCGTAAATATGAAGCTGATGAATTGTTTATTAGAAAACCATTGAGAATTTATACATGGATTATGGCACTCATTGTTTATATGACGATATATACAGGTGCTTTAGTAAGACATAAAGAAGCAAGTTTAGCGTATGGTCAATGGCCATTACCGTTTAATGATTTAATGCCACATAATGTTCAGGATTGGGTAAATTTAACACATAGAGGTATGGCACTCATTGCCTTTATTTGGATTTTAATTACATTTATCCACGCCGTAAACAATTATAGAGAAAATCGTACAATTCGTTACGGTTATACAGCGGCATTTATTTTAGTTATCTTACAAGTAACTACAGGCGCATTATCCATTATTACTGAAGTTAATTTATTCATCGCATTGTTACATGCATTGTTTATTACATTACTCTTCGGATTAATCGCATACTTTATCATATTAATGTTACGTACAATTCGAAGTGGCGGATAATTAACGTTTTGGGTATATAATCACATAAAAAAGCAAGCTCAGTTTTTAAGAAAACTGAGCTTGCTTTTTATTTTTAAACTAATCAACAGGTTCTTTTTCAATTTCAATCAATAAGTCGCCTGTTTCAATCGCTTCACCACTTTGTACTGTTACTTTTTTAACAACGCCATCAAACGGTGCTTGAATCGTTGTTTCCATCTTCATAGCTTCAGTAATCAATAACGCTTGACCACTCGTTACAGATTCTCCTTCAGCAATCTTCACTTCCGTAACTGAACCTGGCATTTGTGCACCAATATGATTTGGGTTTAATTTATCTGCTTTTGGCTTAACACTTTCATTCGCCTTAACATTTTCATCTTGAATAAAGATACGTCGCGCTTGGCCATTCATATCATAAAAGATTGTACGTATACCTTTTTCATCTGGTTCCGTAATTGTCTTAAGTGTAATGATTAAACGTTTACCTGTATCAATTTCAATCTCAACCGTTTCATTTGAACGCATACCAAAGAAGAATGTTGGCGTATCTAAAAGAGACACATTTCCAAATTGTTTTTGTGTTGCTATAAATTGTTCGTAAACTTTAGGATATAGCACATAACTTATGATGTCTTGTTCTGTTACTTCTCTCTCTTGTTTTTCTTCTAATTCTTTTCTTACTGCTTCAAAATCAACAGGATCTAAATGTTCCCCTGGTCGATCTGTATTGGCAGATTGCCCTTTGAGAATAACTTTTTGTAACGTTTTATTGAAACCATTGACCGGCTGTCCAATATCACCTTTAAAGAATGACACAACTGATTCAGGGAAATCCAATTTATAGCCATCTTTTATAATAGTATCTTCATTTAAATCATTTTGTACCATGTACAATGCCATGTCACCTACAACTTTAGATGACGGCGTTACTTTAACAATATCACCAAATAAGAAGTTCACACGTCTATACATTTCTTTTACTTCATTAAATCGATTGCCTAATCCTAAACTTTTAGCTTGTTGGCTTAGGTTCGAATATTGACCACCAGGCATTTCGTGTTTATAAATTTCAGTATTAGGTGATTTAATATCACTTTCAAAATCACTGTAATATTGACGTACTGTACCCCAATAGTGTGATAACTCTTCCATACCATCTACATCTGCACGCATATTTCTATCAAATCCATTTAATGCATAATATAAAGAGTTGCCACTTGGTTGGCTTGTTAAACCACTCATAGAAGCTACTGCAGTATCAATGACGTCTACACCTGCATCTATAGCTTGTTTATACACTAATAAACCATTTCCACTTGTGTCATGTGTGTGTAAGTGAATTGGTAAATCAACCGCAGCTTTCAATTCTCCAATTAGTTCATTGGCAGCTTTAGGTTTCAATAATCCCGCCATATCTTTAATCGCTAATATATGGAATCCTTCACGTTCAAGTGTTTTCGCCATATCAACATAGTATTGTAAAGTATAAATATCCGAACGATTTGGATTTAATATGTCTCCTGTATAACAAATCGTCCCTTCCGAAATTTTACCCGCTTCTTGTACAGCTTCATTGGC
Source organism: Staphylococcus sp. LKG4-2 (assembly GCF_050955665.1). NCBI lineage: Bacteria > Bacillati > Bacillota > Bacilli > Caryophanales > Staphylococcaceae > Staphylococcus > Staphylococcus sp. LKG4-2. The sequence goes on from NZ_CP194532.1 coordinate 1,935,185, forward strand.
CACTTTCATTTGATCAACCCAATTTAAAGAGTCAAAGATACGGAACACGTCTATGCCAGCTTCTGAACTTTCTTTAACGAATTTTTTTATAACATTGTCTGGATAATTTTTATATCCAACAGCATTTGAGGCGCGTAATAACATTTGGAATAAAACATTTGGAATTTCTTTTCTTAATCTTTCTAAGCGTTCCCATGGATTTTCTTTCAAGAAATTATACGCAACATCAAAAGTTGCACCGCCCCACATCTCTAATGAAAAGCTGTCTTTCATTACTTGAGCTGTTTTAGAAGCAATATTCATCATGTCTTTTGTTCTCACACGTGTAGCTAATAATGACTGATGCGCATCTCTAAATGTAGTGTCGGTGATTAATACATCGTCTTGCTCTTTTAACCATTCTGCTACTGCCTTAGGTCCTTTAGTATCCAGTATTTGTTTCGTTCCCTCTAATTTTGCTATTTCTTTTCTAGGGATTTGTGGAATTGGCGATGTTTCATAGATCGGTTTAGGTCGTTTTTCTACATTTGGAAATCCATTAATCGAAACATTACCAATATATTCTAACGTTTTTGTACCTCTATCTAATATCGGTTCAATATCAAATAACTCAGGTGTCTGCTCAATGAATTTAGTAGTATAATCACCTGTTTTAAATTGCTCATTTCTCATAACATTAATTAAAAACGGAACATTGGTTTTCACACCACGGATTCGCATTTCTTGTAATGAACGACCCATTTTTTCATTTGCTTGTTTGTAAGACATAGCGTGTGTAGATAATTTTACCAATAACGAATCATAATAAGGTGAAATTTCTGCACCTTGGAATCCATCACCAGCATCTAATCTCACTCCAAAACCACCGCTTGAACGATAAGCTATGATACGTCCAGTATCTGGCATAAAATCATTTGTTGGATCTTCAGTAGTAATACGACATTGAATCGCATATCCTAATGTTTTAATATCTGCTTGACTTGGCATACTTATTTCTTCGTCAAATAGATTTTCACCATCAGCAACAAGTATTTGTGTTTTAACGATATCAACACCTGTAATCATCTCAGTAATCGTATGTTCCACTTGAACACGCGGATTAACTTCAATGAAGTAGAATTCTTCGCCCGATACAAGGAATTCCACCGTACCTGCATTGACATATTCAATATTTTCCATTAATTGGATTGCTGCTTCACAGATACGTTCCCTTAAATCATCTGACAATGCAACTGAAGGTGCCACTTCTACTACCTTTTGGTGTCGTCTTTGTACAGAACAATCACGTTCATATAAATGTACGATATTACCATGTTCATCACCGATAACTTGTACTTCAATATGTTTCGGATTGTCTATATATTTTTCAATATATACTTCACTATTACCAAATGATTTTTCCGCTTCAGATTTAGCTCGATGGAATGCGTCTTCTAATTCATCTTCCGATTGTACGATACGCATACCTTTACCGCCGCCACCACTTGTCGCTTTAATCATCAATGGGTAACCTGCTTCATTAGCAAATGCAATCGCATCCTCTTGATTATCAATAGGACCATCCGTACCTGGAATGACTCTTAAATCCGCATTAATCGCTGTTGTTCTTGCCTTAACTTTATCGCCAAACATGTCTAAATGTTCAACACGTGGACCAATAAATTTAATTCCTTCTTCTTGACATCTACGAGCAAATGTTTCATTTTCACTTAAAAAGCCATAACCAGGATGTATCGCATCTACATCTGCACGCTTAGCAACATCAATGATTCTTTCTATATCTAAATAAGATTCAGCAGGTCCTAAATCTTTGCCTACTAAATAAGATTCATCTGCTTTATATCTATGTAAAGATCCTTTATCTTCATTTGAATAAATTGCAACTGTTTTAATATCTAATTCTGTCGCTGCCCTAAAAATTCTTATTGCTATTTCACCACGATTGGCTACCAAAAGCTTGTTTATTTGTTTCACATCATGGTCCCCCTTAAATTTTGAATTTTCTAAAAAGTTAGATATGATTTTCATTATAGCAAAATACGAACAATGTATACAGTAATAAATTATTAAGTTTTATCTTGAAACTATTTATAAGATGTTAAATTGTAAAATTTTTATAATTTAAATGTACTTCTTCCGAATGAATCGAAAGCCTTACTATAACAAGCTTAGAAGAAAATTATATCACGTATTACAATTAATAAAAAGTTATTACTATTGATAACTTTTTATTATCATTATATCTATCTGTAAAAAGTATTTCAAAATTAGGTTTAAATTGTAAAAAAATAGACAAACATTTCAACTATTAAAAGTTGAAACGTTTGTCTTTAAATCCTTTTACTGATTATTAAACATTTAATTTAGTTTTTTATTAATACCGTCTAGTCATTCCGATATGAGTCTTTTTCTTATTCGCTTGTTTTTTTCTATAAGCTTCTATTCTTATTTGTTTACCGGTAATAAGTAATAAACCTAAAGCGATACTTAAACTAATCATAGATGAACCACCAAAACTGATAAATGGTAATGGCACCCCTGTTAAAGGAATTGTACCTGAAATACCACCTAAATTAACGAAAGTTTGACTTCCTATATAACTAGCTACACCAACACATACGAGTTTATAAAAATAAGAATTTGTCTTATTAGCTAACTCAAAGGCTCTATAGACGATAAAGAATAGTAAACAAATGACTACAAGGCCACCTACTAAACCTAATTCTTCACATATAATAGAAAAAATAAAATCTGTATGTGGTTCAGGCAAATAACCTAATTTCATGATACTGTTGCCTAGGCCTCTACCTAGCAAGCCACCATTCCCGATGGCAATTAGGGAATTAGAAATATGATACCCCGTACCTGATTCTTGGCTAAATGGATTTGTTAACGTACTAAATCTCGCTGTTAAGTAATCTGGTACTAAACCAATAATTAAGAAGAGCGAGCCAATAATAACGACACCTACTATAATTAACAGACCGTATTTAATGGACTTTTGGACACCAATACCAGCATAGAAAAGTATTGAAACGAATATAATCATAATCAATAACGTTTGTCCGACATCGCGCTGTAACAGCACTAATGCGATACACAATCCTGCTAAAATAATTGGTGAAGTCATTAATTTTGGCTGTTTAAATACTTTTGGTCGTTTCTTTTCAATCATGTAAGGAATATATAAGATGATTGCAATTTTCAACAATTCAGAAGCTTGTAAATTCATAAAACCTAAATTAATCCAACTTTTGGAACCATTGATATTACTACCAACAACTAGTGTTGCAGCAAGTAAAATAATGATGCCAATCATCATCCATTTTTGAAATCTAATTGTTTCTAATAATTTAACATTCATGAAGAATGCCATGAAAAATACTATAACTAAACTCATTATCACGTACATTAATTGTCTTGTATAAAAGTACGTACCTGGTACGGATATGCCACCTGTCAACGATCCTTTTGTAGCAGCAACCATACTTGCACTATATACCATAACCAAACCAATTAGACATAATAATAAATATGTAACTACGAGTGGATAATCGATATATTTGGCATTTTTACTTATATATCGAAAAAACCGTTTTATGTTATTCATATGACATATCATCCAATTCTAATTTTTAATATTCTATTTGTTAATTCGATAACTGTATTTAATAAAAGTGATTTGAATCATCCGTAATCCTTTTACGGTAATCGTTTGATAAAAATAAATTTTACTTTTAACATTATATCAAACATTGTAACAATTTCTCGAGCAAATATAACACTAATAATCATTATTTTATTTTATTTTATTGTTGAGTTATTTTTTTAAAGCACGACAAAAGTGGCTAAGAAATGATCAACAAATGATTGATGTCCCAGCCACTTTCACAATACTTATGTAGTTTTAAATAATAAATTCCTATATAAGTTTATATATCAATTTTGGAATCTTATGTTTCCAGAAATAAATCTACCTACTGTAACCAAATTAAACATTAGTAAATGCATCATGCAATTTAGAAAGTTCTTTTTCTAAACGAAGCATTAAATCTTTGCCCACTTCTCTGTCAACTAAACCAAGTTGTACAGCAAAATCCACTTCTTTTTGTAATCCAAACATTTGTGTATCAAGTACTTCTTCATATAATGGGCATTGAGGTAATGTAAGATTATCCATTTGTACTTTAATAAGTTGGAGAATCCTATCAGCATCTTTATTCAATTGGTCATATGCCGCATTGTTAATTTTTTGATTTTTTTCCAAGACATACTCCCCCTATCAATTGTAACTTTATAAGAAGAGTGTATCTTACTAAATAGTAAAAAGCAAGTGAATTCAAGAATATACGTTACTGTCTAATTTGTGATAATATTAATAGTAACGATAATTTAATTTACTCTTATTTATAATCAATGTGCCTTTATACAGGCCATTACTTGAAAACGGTTTAATGATTTTTATTTTTTAGCTCTGCTAAACTTGAATTAAATGTAACATAGATAAGTGTTTTGTTCACAAAAAAGTCATTTTTATCACTAAAATTTTTTCAATAAAATGATTATAGATATTTGTAATTTATGCCAATAGGAGTGGGATTATGATTCAAATTAAGGGTGAAGTTAAATTTCCAATTACGCTAGATAGTACGACTTGGATTTTTGATGACAGAAAAGTACAAATTGAAGATTTAGAACAAGGCGTTTTTGACGGCACAAAGCCAATCAATTTTGACGATAATCGCGAATGGAATAGAGCCATTCTAGAAGGTCAAACGAATCCGCCAACTCTAAATTCAGAAATTAAATATAAAAGACGCGCAGTATTAGAAAAATCTTTTGTTATCAATATGACACCATTTTTCAAAAATGCTGAACCTCATGATAATGCAACCACAATACGTTTGTTTAATGATAATGAGTCAATTGAAATACCAATCGACTTGTTACCTTACCTCTTTTTCCAATTCGCCAAAGATGGTAAAAGATTATATGAGGATTATTCTGTTGATAGCTTTGTTTATATTCCTGAAGAAGGATATTCTTATCAGTTTCAATATGTTACTGGTATAGAGGTGATCTAGTTATGAAGAAAGTGAAATGTATCATTTGTGATACGGAAGTGTTCATAGATCAAAATACATTAGAAGCCAAAAGATTACGTAACGATCCAATGCATACGTTTATGTGTGATGAATGTAAAAGTAGACTTGATACACCAAAACAACGTAATCAAGATACAACGTATAATCATCGTTAAACAGTTAAATATGTATTAAAACGTTTCTTAAAATTTGATAATAATATACTAACAACCCAATAAAGCATCCGTGACATAAATGTCTCTAATTAATAAGGCACCTCATTTTTAAATTATTTAATGGTAATTTTAAAATGAGGTGCCTTTATTTTTTGAATATTAATATACGTATTTTGAATCATAACATAACTTGCTGGCGCCCAGAGCAATAGTAAGCGTGTGAGACTATAAGCTCGTCTATCTTACAAGCCTGAGATGGTTAAAATAATAATATTTTAAATATAAAGAAGACTCATCCTTAATACGAATGAGTCCTCTTATATTGAAATTAAAATGTTTTAGAAAAAAACGTTTTATTATTCATCTTCTTGCATTAATTGTTTAATACGTTTCGCTTCTTTTTCACGTGCATTTTTCTCTAATACTGTTTTTCTAATACGGATGTTTTCTGGCGTAGCTTCTACAAGTTCATCGTCATTAATAAATTGTAAAGCTTCTTCAAGTGTTAACGTTCTTGGACGTTTCATTGTAACTGTTTGGTCTTTATTAGAAGAACGTACGTTAGTTTGGTTTTTCTCTTTCGTTACATTAACTGTTAAGTCATTTTCACGGTTATGTTCACCAACAACCATACCTTCATAAACTTCAGTACCTGGTTCCATAAAGTTTACACCACGGTCTTCTAAGCCCATAAGTGCATATGAACTTGCTTTACCTTGATCTAATGATACTAATGCGCCATTTCTTCTACCACCGATACGGCCTTTAACACGTGGTTTAAATTCTTCAAATGTATGGTTAATAATACCATAACCACGTGTTTGAGACATAAATTCAGTAGTATAACCGATTAATCCACGCGCTGGTACCATAAAGATAATACGTGTTAAGCCATTGTCTGTAGTGACCATGTCTAACATTTCACCTTTACGTTGTCCTAATGATTCAATCACAGCACCTGTATATTCTTGTGGTACTTCACATTGTACACGTTCAAATGGCTCACATTGTACGCCATCAATTTCTCTTAAGATAACTTGTGGTTTAGAAACTTGTAATTCGAAACCTTCACGTCTCATATTTTCAATTAATATAGATAAGTGTAATTCACCACGACCTGCAACAATCCATTTATCTGGAGATTCAGTTTGTGTAACTTTTAAAGAAACGTCTGTTTCTAATTGTTGATCTAAACGTTCTTGAATTTGACGTGAAGTCACGTAATCACCTTCACGACCTGCGAATGGAGAATTGTTTACTCTGAAAGTCATTTCTAGTGTTGGTTCATCAATTCTTAATACTGGTAATGCCTCTTGGTTATCAGTTGGCGTTACTGTTTCACCAACGTTAATATCTTCCATTCCTGATACAGCAATTAGGTCCCCAGCATATGCTTCATTAACTTCTTCACGTTTCAAACCGAAGAAACCAAAGATTTTTGTTACACGGAAGTTTTTAATTGATCCGTCTAATTTAATCAATGATACATTGTCACCGACACGCATTGTTCCTCTAAATACACGACCAACACCAATACGTCCTAAATAGTCACTATAGTCTAATAGTGCTGTTTGGAATTGAAGTGGCTCATCTCTATTATCTACAGGAGCTGGTACATAATCAATGATTGTTTCATACAATGATTGCATGTTTTCATCTTGTTTTTCTGGATCTAAACTTGCAGTACCATTCACTGCTGAAGCATATACAACTGGGAAATCAAGTTGTTCATCGTTTGCTTCTAATTCAATAAATAAGTCTAAAACTTCATCAACTACACCTTCAGGTCTAGCTTCTGGTTTGTCAATTTTATTTACAACTACAACTGGTTTCAAGTTTTGTTCTAATGCTTTTTTCAAAACAAAGCGTGTTTGAGGCATTGTACCTTCATATGCATCTACTACTAAAACAACACCATCAACCATTTTCATGATACGTTCTACTTCTCCACCGAAGTCAGCATGTCCTGGTGTATCTAATATATTAATTCGATTATCTTTGTAATTTACTGCTGTATTTTTCGCAAGGATAGTGATACCACGTTCTCTTTCAATATCATTTGAATCCATTGCTCTTTCGTCTACGTGCTCATTCTCACGGAAAATTCCTGATTGTTTTAACAATTCGTCTACAAGTGTCGTTTTACCATGGTCAACGTGAGCAATGATAGCTATATTACGAACATCTTCTCTTATTTTAGTCATTTTTATACAATTTCCTTTCTCGAGTAAATTCCCACTTTTCTTTGCAACTTTTTTATTATATCATATAATTGGTTAAAGAAAACTATAAAGGTGTGGTAGGGATGCAACAAAAAAAATCAAAAGCAATATTTTGGGTACTCGCTGTGGTTGCTATAATATTTTTACTTTTATTTAGCTTCAGTTTAGCTGCTACAAATGTTCCATTCATGATTTTAACATTTATATTATTCATTGCAACATTTGGTTACGGTTTCACGTTAAAGAAGAAATATCGTGAAAATGATTGGCTATAATTTCATGTTGATTTAACATATATTCATAAATACGTCTCACTCTTCTAAGTAGGAGTGAGACGCTTTTTTATTTTTAAAAATCGATTTAGCTAATCATTTTTAGCTTTTAATTTTTGCTGTAATAATTGAACTATTTCATAATTTTTTTTGAAATGGTTATCTATTAACTCTGAATGTAAATCCTTATTTGCCATTATAATCGAACTCGGTTCATATATGGATAAGGGTTCTCCTAATAAGTTTGTGCCGACGCCCCCCACTTCATTTAAGATAATCAAACCACCTGCAAAATCCCATGGTTGTAATCTAGGTGTCATATATGCACCTAATTTACCAGTTGCCACGTGTATGATTTCTAACGCTGCAGAACCATAGGCACGCGCGCTCCTTGCTTCATTTACGATGGGTTTAAACATTTCACCTAAGCGTGGTTTAGTTAGCCAATTGGGATTGATACCAATAATACTCGTTTTTAGTTGTGTGGAAGAAATTGCTGGTAACAAATTACCGTTTTCATATGCGCCTTCACCCGTTTTAGCATGATATAATACATCGTTCATAACGTCATAAACAAAGCCAGCATATGGTTTCCCATCATTATAGATACCGATTGAAATTGCAAAATTTTCTTGCTGATGTACAAAATTCAACGTACCATCAATTGGATCGATAACCCAAACTACCCCTGCCTCGTCTTTCAGCTCATGTCCATGTCCTTCTTCACCTATAACTAAATGATTCGGGTATGTTTGCTTGATGTTATCAAAAAGATATTTCTCCGTAGCTTTATCCACATTCGTCACTAGATCATTAGGATTTGATTTTGTCTCAATCTTAATGTCTTGTTTCATTATTTTTTTTACATTGATTCCTGCTTCTAATATAAGGCCTTTTGCAAATTCATAAACAGTCATTGTATCAGCTCCTTGTTCACTATTTATTATACATTAGTTAATACTTAAAAAGATATTAGCCAACAATTTATTAAATACTTCAATAATCAAGCATTAAATTTCATCTAAGTATGATTTATCTATTATAATTACCCTTTTTACTCGTTGTATACACGCACTAGATATCACTTATTCAGTATCATAAGGGTATAGAGCAAAGCAAATGTTTCAATGTTTATATTATGCTACAATACAAACGTATAGAATGATTATAGGAGGACCAAATGACTAAATATACATTTAAACCTAAGAATTTTAAAGCATTCACTGTTGATGGTCTTGATGCAAGAATGGAAGCACTCAACGAACGCGTTAGACCACAATTAAATCATTTGGGTGACTACTTCGCACAATACTTGGAAACTGCTACTGGCGAAATTTTCTATCCACATGTTGCTAAACATGCACGTAGAAGTGTCAATCCACCCAAAGATACTTGGGTCGCTTTTGCAACAAATAATCGTGGTTATAAAATGCAACCACATTTTCAAATAGGCCTTTTTGAAAATCAATTGTTCGTTATGTATGGTGTGATGCATGAAGCCAAGGATAAAGCGCAACAAGTACAAGCTTTTGTAGATCAATTCGATGCATTGAGAAATTTACCCTCAGATTATAGCGTGAGTTTAGACCATATGAGTCAAGAAAAAACGTATATCCACAATATGACTGACGAAGATTTATTCAAAGCGTTTAGGCGCGTTAAAGAAGTGAAAAAAGGTGAATTTTTCGTTGCTCGTACTTTGTCACCAAATTCAGAACACCTTAAAAATGATAAAGCTTTCCTATCTTTCTTAGAAGAAACGTTTGAACAACTGTTAAAATTTTATAAATAAAAACAACTGACCTATACGATTCTAATGTCACCTTCATAAATGAGTTATATAACTCATTTATGAAGGTACGACAATGTATGAGGTCAGTTGTTTTTTTGCGTTATCACGCTATTTATTAACACAGATTTAAATCATGATATTTTGTATGTTGCCTAATGATACTTAATAAATATAAGGGTCATTATCTTTCTTCTGTTTCATTTCACGATCTGGATCCATGTCCTCAGTTCGATTGGCATTATGCGTATCATTAGCGTTATCGTTTGAAACAATACCTTTGTGATGGTCAAAGCGCTTATCCTTTTTGACGAATAACATGATACCAACAATAAACCACAAAATGAGCGCAACAAAATTCCCGGAAAATATACTAGTGATTGCTGCAATTATAAAAACACAAGCAGCCAACACACGATTTCCTTTGATAATAAAAGTTCCCAATATACCAAGTATCGTAGAAATAATTAATAAAACGCCTTGAAACATAATAGATGTTTTAAATGTTTCCATCGACATTTCTAGTCCTTGTTGCTGATTCATTTGATGAAATGCCTCTTTAAATTCTGGTACATTCATAAATGAAAAGACTAGAACCATTAATAATAGAAACAGTATACTAAGACCATTTGCAATCCACGCCATGATACGTTCAGGTTTCCTATTCATCGACTTCCTCCTTAGATTATACTTTCCTCTATCATATCAAAATTGCATTTAATTAAAAATCATCTCGTATAATGATCAAACTAATTAATCAATAGCCCCTATTCAAAATTTAATGTAGCCAAGAAATTTATTCTCTATGTATTTTTAGGTTGACCTAATAATTATTTTGGAGTAATCTATAAAATGTTAATAAATTAATATGGAGGTGGGGGTATTGAAAAATCATGTTCAAACCCATAATAAGAGTTTAGATGAAATTAATAATACGGTTTCCATCAATACTCATGGCAAATTTAGCCAAAAATTATTTTCATTTTTAGGGCCAGGTTTATTAGTCGCTGTTGGCTATATGGATCCAGGTAATTGGATTACTTCTATGCAAGGTGGCGCGCAGTTTGGATACATTTTGCTATTCGTGATTTTACTTTCTAGTCTGTCAGCAATGTTATTACAAAGTATGACAATAAGGTTAGGAATATCAACAGGTATGGACTTAGCTCAGGCTACTAAACACTATTTAAATAAACCCGTTGCATTTGTATTTTGGATCATTGCTGAGTTAGCAATTATCGCGACAGATATAGCAGAAGTTATAGGTAGTGCCATTGCCTTAGATTTATTATTTGGTATTCCGCTTCTTGTAGGCGCGTTAATCACAGTATTTGATGTTTTCTTATTACTATTTATTATGCGCTTTGGTTTTAGAAAAATCGAAGCAATTGTGGGAACACTTATATTCACAGTACTTGTTATTTTTGTTTTCGAGGTATTTATTGCATCACCTCACGTTACTGAAGTATTAAATGGTTTTGTTCCGAGTTCAACAATTATTACAGATAATGGTGCACTCTTTATTGCATTAGGTATTATCGGAGCGACAATTATGCCGCACAACTTATATTTACATTCATCAATCGTTCAATCACGTATGTATGATCGCAATAGCATACAATCAAAAGCACACGCAATCAAATATGCAACAATGGACTCAAATATACAATTATCAATTGCATTCATCGTGAATTGTTTATTACTAGTATTAGGGGCAGCGCTTTTCTTTGGTGTAAATACAGAGCAATTAGGTGGATTCTATGATTTATATAATGCATTACAGAATCAACCATTATTAGGCGCGTCGTTAGGTGCAATTATGAGTACTTTATTTGCAATCGCACTGCTTGCGTCAGGTCAAAATTCTACAATAACTGGAACAATGGCAGGTCAAATCGTCATGGAAGGTTTTATAAATTTAAAAATACCAAATTGGTTACGAAGATTGATTACACGTTTAATTGCGATATTACCTATCATTATCTGTTTAATCGTCTTTAATAGTAATGAAGCAAAAATGGAACAATTATTAGTATTTTCACAAGTATTTTTAAGTTTAGCTTTACCATTTTCACTCATTCCACTTCAATTATCAACGAATGACAAACGTTTAATGGGACAATTTAAAAATAAATTATGGGTAAATATCATATCATGGTGTTTAATCATTATACTTAGCATTCTAAATATTTACCTAATTATTCAAACATTCCAAGAGTTATAATATATAGCATTATTGTATATAACTAAAATGAATATTTTATGTAAAAGATAAACATAAAAAAGATGAGCGAGGTACACTTTATGTCCTCGCTCATCTTTTTTATTAAGCATCGTCTCTTATTACGATTTATCTTGTTGATCTTTTTCAGTTTCATGAGACGTCATCTTTTTGCGTTCTTCAAAATTTTGTCTGCGTTGACTAACTGCGCTCGGCTGTTGTTTGCGTCTTTCTTTTTCGCGTTTCTTACGTTCTTTCTTCTCTTGCTTAACACGCATTTTTTCTTCAGCTTTTTCTTGTTTTAATCGCGCCGCTTCTTCGGCCTCAGCTTGTTGTCGACGTTGTTGTTCTTCATACTCAGCTTGTTGACGACGTTGCTCCGCTTCATGTTCTTCTTGTCTACGTTGTGCTGCAGCTGCTTCATCTTCTTGGTTATGCTTAGATACGTATTCACCAGATTCATCATACACATCACTCACATTACCAAAATCATCTTCCACATTTTGCGCATCTGCTTGCGTCTCATTTTGTTTTTTCTGCTTATAGTTGTATTTTTCTTGTCTTGATAGAACTTGAGGTTCCTCTTCAGTCGCATCATTTTTACCATTTACTTTATTAGCAACTTCAGATGAATAGCCCCCTCTTCTTAACGAATCATCATTAGTAGGTTGTTCAACATCAGCAGTTTGTTGTTTCTCATAATATTGAGGTTGTGGTTCTGGTTCTGACGGTTGATCATAATCAGAATAATGACCTCTATAACCTTCAGTATAATATGCAGGTACTGTTTCTACTTTGTCTTTTCGAGCAAACATCATGATTGCAACGATTAAAAATAGAATTGGTATGATAAGTGGTACAAATAATAATACGAGCGGTAATGTTATAACCGTAGCCAATAAAAATAAGAACCCTGATAAGATTCTAATATTCATAGATATCAGTGCTAAGAATGATAACAGTAAACATACGATAAAGTATACAATGACTGCCCATACACCATTTTGTAGCCAAATAACAAATTGTGTCGTATTCAAACTATTATTTGCTAGAATTTGTTGAACAAAGTCATTACCATTTAGCGTTGTTTCTAAATTTTGTATTGATGTTTCACTACTAAAAGATACTAGTGCAATAAACATCGTAATTACGGTTAGTAGTAATAAGAATACCCAACTTAACCAACCTAATACTTTTTCTGCTAGTCGACTCACTGGTCGTCTAACTTGAGTATATTGCTCTCCTGACATATTTTTACAACTCCTTATATTGCTTGTCAAACTATTATAGCGAATTAATGGCAAAATAACTACTAACTACGCCTTATTTCAAGGAGATTTTAAAATTTAAAAATCGCTCATTATATTCGCTTAATGTTTCTTTACCTAAATCTTTATAAACTTCCAGTCTGTTTTGGTCTTGCTGTGTAGGATAAAAACGCTTATCATTTTTAACTTCATCTGGTAATTTCTCTCTTGCTGCTTTATTAGGTGTAGCATAACCAACCCATTCAGTATTTTGCTTGCTAATTTCTTCGTCTAATAGAAAGTTCATAAATTTATAGGCGCCCGCTTTATTTTGTGCTGTCTTAGGCATCACCATATTATCGAACCAAAGATTAGATCCTTCTTTCGGTACAACATAGTTAAATTCATCACTACCTTGTACCATAGGTGCTGCTACGCCACTCCATACAACCGCAACATTTGCTTCATGTTGCTCTAACATCATCGTTATTTCATCACCTACAACACCTTTAACATTGGGTCCTAGGTGTGATAATGTTTTTTCAGCTTCTGCTAAATGTTGTGAATTTGTATCATTTAAACTGTAGCCTAATTTATTCAAGGCTAAACCTATGGCTTCTCTAGCACCATCAACCAAGAGTACATCATTGTTATACTTTTTATCATATAGTTGCTTCCAAGAATCGAAATGATCATTCGGATAAGCTTTTTTATTATAAAGAATTCCTACTGTGCCAAAGAAATAAGGAACAGAGTATCGATTACCTTGATCAAATGACATATTCATATAATCTGAATCTAAATTCTTCATATTTGGTATTTTCTCATGATTTAGCGGCAATAACAAATTCTCTTTTTTTAATTTTTGAACAGTATATTCACTTGGAAAAGCAACATCATAATTTGTGCCACCATTCCGTATTTTTGCTTCCATTGCTTCATTAGAATCAAATGTTTCATAAACTACTTCAATACCCGTTTCTTTTTGGAATTTTTTTATCAAACTAGGATCGATATACTCTCCCCAGTTATAGACATATATTTTTTCACCACTCGCAGAATGGTCTTTAGATGTGAACTTTTGACTTATAAGTAAACAAATCACGCCAACAACAATTGAAATTATAATTAATTGTAAAAATCGTTTCATTGTTGCACACCTCTTTTGCTATGTTTTTTGTGTTTTAGCGTGTTCTGAATTAAATAATAAGCTAATATACCCAGCATGATAACTAAGAATAATATAGTAGAAATCGCATTAATTTCCATACTTATTCCTTTTCTTGCCATGGCGTATACTTCTACAGATAGTACACTAAAACCATTACCAGTAACAAAGAAACTTACTGTGAAGTCATCAAGTGAATAGGTAAGCGCCATAAAAAAACCACCAATAACTGCGGGCATTAAATGAGGTAACATGACTTTGTTTAATACTTGCAATTCAGTCGCTCCAAGATCACGTGCTGCATTTAATGTATGATCATTCATTTCATATAATTTAGGCAATACAATAATCACAACAATTGGTATACAAAATGCAATGTGAGAAATGAGCACCGTTAAAAATCCTAAACCTAAACCAGTAAAATGGCCAATGGCTGTAAACATAATCAAAAACGAAGCACCAATCACTACATCAGAAGATACCATTAATACATTATTGAGCGTCAACAATGAAACTTTTAATTTTTTATTTCGCAAATGGTATAAACCAATTGCTCCCATTGTACCGATCACAGTAGCAAAAGCCGCCGCTAACAAGGCAACAGCAATCGTATTAAATATAACTGACATTAGACGATCATTACTAAACAAGGATTGATAATGTTCCAAAGTGAAATGCTCAAAATGAATCATATTCCCAGCAGAATTAAATGAATATACCATTAAAAATAAAATTGGAATATACAATATTGCAATTAATATACCAAGGTATAATTTACCGTACCATTTCATATGACTCACCCTTTTCCATTTGTAGATTTAGTATTCGTAATGATTAACACTAACGCCATAAAGAGAATCAAACATAATGCTATAGTGGAACCCATGCCGTAGTTTTGAATCACTAGAAATTGTTCCTCTATCGCAGTTCCTATGTTAATCACTTTATTTCCAGCAATTAACCTTGTTATCATAAATAACGATAATGCTGGAATAAATGTCACTTGAACCCCTGTTAACACACCTTGTTTTGTAAGTGGTAAGATGATTTTTCGGAAAGTCGTAAACGGACTAGCACCTAAATCACTAGAGGCTTGTAAAATGTTATTAGGGATGTCTTTCATACTATTGAAAATGGGTAAAATCATAAATGGTATATAAATATAACTGGCAACAAGTATAAATGCAGGTACAGTAAATAATAAATCCATTTTAGGTAAATGTAATAAATTTAACATTTGATTGATAACACCATCATGACTCAATAACCCTATAAATGCATAGGTCTTTAGAAGTAAATTAATCCAAGTTGGAATAATGAGTATCATTAACCATAAATTTTGATATTTTGAATTTCGTATAAAATAAGCAGCTGGATAACTAATGAACAATGTAATGATAGTAATGACAGCTGCAAAAATAACTGAATCCCAAATCATGCTAAAGTATTTCCACGAAAACATTTGTTTATAATTTTCAAAACTGAAATGACCCTGAATATCAAATAGTGAAAAATAAACAAGTAATAACACAGGTACAATAATAAATAATATCATCCATAATACATATGGGATAAAGAGAAATCGATTCAGTTTACGCATTGTCTTGTTCCTCGTAACTTTCAATTCGTTTATCAAATTCTTCTTCTGTCTCACCAGGAACCATAATATGAATTGCTTCAGGATCGAAGTATAAACCTACTTTACTACCTACTTCTGCTTTTTTAGTTGAATGAATCATCCATTCATAGCCTTTTCTATCAATACAATTTATTTCATAATGCACGCCTCGAAATAACATAGAATCTACAGTAACTTCAAACAGTCCACTTTTTGCATCTATCAATGAAATATCTTCAGGACGAATCACAATTTCAACTTTCTTTTGCTCAGGTATACCCATATCTACACATTCAAAATCTTGCCCATAGATATTCACTAAGTAATCTTTAACCATCTTACCTTCTACGATATTTGATTCACCGATAAAATCAGCAACAAAACGATTGACTGGTTCATCATAAATATCAATTGGCGTACCAAATTGTTGGATTTTACCATCTTTCATCACAAATATATAATCACTAAGCGCTAATGCTTCTTCTTGATCATGTGTAACAAAAATAAATGTAATGCCTAATCGAGATTGTATTTCTCTAAGTTCATACTGCATTTCAGTTCTTAATTTTAAATCCAAAGCAGATAGAGATTCATCTAACAATAAAATTTCAGGCTCATTGACAATTGCTCTTGCTATTGCAATACGTTGTTTTTGTCCACCACTAATGCCCTCTATCGTTCTTGATTCATAACCTTCCAGTTTCACTAACTTCAATGCTTCATGTACTTTTCGTTTGATTTCTGATTTAGCTAATTTTTTTAATTTTAGCCCAAAAGCGATATTGTCATAGACATTTAAGTGAGGGAATAACGCATAATCTTGGAACACAGTATTAACTTTTCTTTTATTCGCTGATAAATGATTAATTGATTTACCTTGATAAATAATGTCACCATTATCAGCTTCTTCAAAACCTGCAATTAATTTTAATATCGTTGTCTTACCACAACCTGATGGCCCTAGTAATGTATAAAAATATCCTGATTCAATATCTATATCTATTTTGTCTAATATCTGCATATCATCATACTGCTTACTTACAGATTTAAATGATAATAATGGTTCCATACGCGTGTCCTCCTATAGATATGAAGCTGTAACAACAATCATTACTTGTACTTCATCCGCTGTTTGATTTTCTAGTCTATGTATTTGGTTCGCTTTAAAATAAAGCGCGTCACCAGTTGTTGCATAATAATTTTGATTACCCAACATGAGTACTACTTCACCTTTTAAGCAATATATGAAGGTATCAGATTCAGATGGTCCAAAATTTTTATATGATGCATTCGCTCTTAAAGTTAATATCAATGGTTCCATATCAAATTCGTTTGATTGGCTGACTGGCCAGTTCAAAATATAACCTTTATCATATTCATCGTATGTGATTTGTGTTGCTTTTTTATATAATACTTTTTCAGATTTAGGTTCTTTGAAAAAATCACTCGGACTTGTGCCAAGTACTTCTAATATATTCAAAAATGTTTCCATACTTGGTGATGCATATTGACTTTCAATTTGTGAAATATAACCTTTTGAAAGATCTGTTCTTTCTGCCAATTCTTCTTGCGTTAACTTTTTTATATTTCTTAAATTTTTAATTTTCTTTCCAATTTCCATATTGTCACCTTTTCGTAATTTTCAAAATTGAATCTAATGCTATTATGTAAAATTAAAAAATCGTTATATGCTGTTTATATTTATCAAACATTTTGTTTAATGCTTAATAAAAATATCAAAATATAACGATGAAGACAATACTTATTTACTTTTTGCTGAAAATAATTTTTGATCTGGTGATGATTGAACTGCTTTCACTGCATGATAACTGCTATAGCCACTACTATTTTCAAATTCTTTAAAAATTTGTTTTTCCTCGGCTTTACCTGGAACGATTTTTTTAAATTGTTTGTAGCGATCTAACAATTTTTCTCCTTCTACACTTGATTCATAATAGGATTCTACTGCATTAAAGAAAGAAACAACTTGCATCATTTCATCATTTGACCAATCTAAATCAATGGGATATTGGTACTCCATAGATTTTAACACCCTTTCATTCAAATTATGATAAACCTCAATTTATGTTTGCTATGCTTTATGTATAAATAAAATGGAACAGTAAAAGATTTTACTTAATAAACCTGTAATCATACTATTCTATTATTTTATTAACTACTCGATATTGCTATCTATATCTATAAAAGCAAATGAGACTGAGACATTCATCGATGTCCCAGTCCCAATTAAATTTATATGAAATTACTTATAATTACATAGTGTGGATAGGTAATCCTAATGCTTTTTCAGCAGCTTCCATAGACATTTCACCTAATGTTGGGTGAGCATGAATAGTTAATGCTAAATCTTCAGCATTCATACCTGATTCAATTGCTAAACCTAATTCAGAAATAATATCAGAAGCCCCAGTACCTACTACTTGAGCACCTACTAATGTATTATCTTCTTTAAGTGTTAACAATTTAACAAATCCAGTTGTATCATCTAATGATAACGCACGACCATTAGCTGCATAAGGGAATTTAGAAGCAGTAACTGCTAAACCTTCTTCTTTAGCTTGAGCTTCTGTATAACCAACTGTCGCTAATTCTGGTTCAGTGAAACATACAGCAGGCATACCAATGTAGTCTACTTCTGATGCTTCTCCAGCAATAACTTCTGCAGCTACTTTAGCTTCATAACTTGCTTTATGTGCAAGTGGTAAACCTGGTACGATATCGCCAATTGCAAAGATGTTTTCAACTGATGTACGGCTTTGTTTATCTACTTCTAATAAACCGCGATCTGCGAATTTAAGACCTAATTCTTCTAAGCCTAATTCGTCAGTGTTTGGACGACGTCCAACAGTAACTAATACGTAATCAGCGTCGATTGTTTGTTCTTCACCTTTTACTTCATAAGTCACTTTAACACCATTGTCTGTTTCTTCAGCTGATTTCGCCATTGCTTCAGTAACAATTTCAACGCCTTTTTCTTTCATACCTTTTTTAACAGGTTGCGTCATTTGTTTTTCGAAACCGCCTAAGATATCTTTAGCACCTTCTAAAATAGTTACTTCAGAACCAAAGTTAGCAAATGCAGTACCTAATTCAGAACCAATATAACCGCCACCAACGACAACTAATTTACCAGGTACATCTTGTAAATTTAAAGCGCCAGTTGAATCAATTACACGGTCACCAAACTTGAAGTTAGGGATTTCAATTGGTCTAGAACCAGTTGCAATAATCGCGTGTTTGAAGTTGTAAGTTTGAGCACTTTTCTCGTCCATAACACGTAGGCTATTATTATCAACAAAGTAAGCTTCGCCTTTTACGATTTCAACTTTATTACCTTTTAATAGTCCTTCAACACCACCAGTTAATTTTTTAACAACTGATTGTTTGAATTCTTGAACTTTATCAAATTTAAGTGAAACACTTTCAGCAATAACACCTAAATTTTCAGAGTTTTTAGTTTCATCATAACGATGCGAAGCGTGTAATAACGCTTTTGAAGGAATACATCCTACATTAAGACATACGCCACCAAGTTCGCCTTTTTCTACGATTGTTACTTTTTGACCTAACTGTGCTGCACGTATTGCTGCAACATAGCCCCCAGGTCCTGCTCCGATTACAATAGTATCTGTTTCAATTGGGAAATCTCCAACTACCATGTTTTACCCCTCCATTAATAATAATTCTGGATTATTTAATAAACGTTTAATATGATTCATAGCGTTTTGACCAGTTGCACCATCAATTTGTCTATGGTCAAAGCTTAGTGATAATGATAATACTGGTGCCGCAACAATTTCTCCATCTTTTACGATAGGTTTTTGCGCAATACGACCAATACCTAAGATAGCAACTTCTGGGTGATTGATAACTGGTGTGAACCATTGTCCACCTGCTGAACCGATGTTACTAATTGTACAAGTAGCACCTTTCATTTCATCAGCTGATAATTTACCATCACGTGCTTTGACAGCAAGTTCATTAATTTCGTCTGAAATTGCAAACATAGATTTGCGATCAGCATTTTTAACTACTGGTACGAGTAAACCTCTGTCAGTGTCAGCTGCAATACCGATATTCCAGTAATGTTTATGCACGATTTCACCAGCTTCTTCATTAAATGAAGTATTAAGTGCTGGGTATTTTTTAAGTGCAGACACAAGTGCTTTGACAACGTAAGGTAAGAAAGTTAATTTAGTACCTTGTTCAGCTGCAACTTCTTTGAATTTTTTACGGTGATCCCATAATTCTTGCACATCAATTTCATCCATCAATGTTACGTGAGGTGCAGTATGTTTTGAGTTAACCATTGCTTTAGCAATTGCTTTACGCATTGCAGGTATTTTTTCAGTAGTTTCTGGGTATTCCCCTTCTGTAGAAACTGCTGCTGATTGTGCAGAACTTGTAGTTTCTTCGCTAGTTGCTACTGCACTTTCATTTGAAGCTGTTGCTTGTCCACCATTTAAGTAAGCATCAACGTCTTCTTTAGTCGTACGTCCGTTTTTACCTGAACCTGAAACAGCTTTAATGTTAACACCATTTTCACGTGCGTATTTACGAACTGACGGCATTGCTTTAACACGTTTACTTTCATCTACTTCTTCATCATTTGAAGATTGAGCAGGTGCTGATGCTTCTTCTTTAGTGCTTTCTTCAACAGGAGCTTCTGTTGACTCGCTTGAAGCCTCGTCACTTTCGCTACCTTTAAATTGCATGTCTTCTGCATCAGGTGCATCAATTTTAACAATTGTATCACCAACAACTGCTACAGTACCTTCATCTACTAATACTTCTTCGATAGTACCTGAAACAGGTGATGGAATTTCAACAACTGATTTGTCGTTTTGAACTTCAGCTAATACATCATCTTCTTCAATTGTATCTCCAGCTTTAACAAACCACTTTACAATTTCACCTTCGTGGATACCTTCACCAATGTCGGGTAATTTAAATTCAAATGCCACGTTATTATCCTCCTAAAATTTCATATTAAGTCAAAAATTAGAAATTGAGAATGCGCTAAACAACTCAAATCTCATGCTTATATATAAACCTGAATGAAGTAGGTATATCGACTTATCGTATACGCTACTTCTTATCAGTGATTATTAAAATTCTAATGTTGCTTTTGCTTTATCAACAATATCGTTTTTGTTTGGTAACCAAACATTTTCAGCTTGCGTAAACGGATAAACCGTGTCTGCTGCTGCAACACGAGCGATTGGAGCATCTAATGAAAGAATTGCACGTTCTGCTAATTCAGAAGCAACTGCTGCACCAACACCAGCTTGACGTTGCGCTTCTTGAACTACTACAGCACGTCCAGTTTTTTCAACTGAAGCAACAAGTGTTTCAATGTCGATTGGTTGTACAGTACGTAAGTCAATGACTTCTACTGAATAACCTTCTTTTTCTAATTCTTCTGCTGCTTTTAATGATTCTTGTACCATCGCACCATAAGCAATTAGTGTAATATCATTACCTTCTTGTTTAACGTTCGCTTTACCAATTTCGATTGTATACTCTTCTTCAGGTACTTCGTCACGGAATGAACGATATAATTTCATATGCTCTAAGTAAACAACTGGGTCGTTACTTCTGATTGCAGAAATTAATAAACCTTTAGCATCGTAAGGATTAGAAGGAATTACAACACTTAGACCAGGTGATTGCGCTAAGATACCTTCTAAGTTATCAGCGTGTAATTCAGGTGTATGTACACCGCCACCAAATGGAGCACGAATTGTTACTGGTGCTTGTTTAGAGTTACCAGAACGGAAACGCGTACGCGCTAATTGTCCTGCTACAGAGTCGAATACTTCAAATACGAATCCTAAGAATTGTATTTCCATAACTGGACGGTATCCTTGAGTAGTTAAACCTAAAGCTAAACCACCAATACCAGATTCCGCTAAAGGTGTATCGAATACACGATCTTCACCGAATTCTTTTTGTAAACCTTCAGTTACACGGAAAACACCACCGTTAACACCGACGTCTTCACCGAAAAGTAAAACATTTTCATCGTTTTGTAATTCGGTTTTAAGCGCGTTGTTAATCGCTTGTACCATTGTCATTTGTGCCATCGGTTACTTCGACTCCTTCTCTTTATAAATTTCATATTGCTCTGCTAAATTTTGAGGCATTTCTTCGTACATATTTTCCATCAAGTCAATAACAGTTTGTTTTTCTGTATTATCTGCTTCTTTGATAGCAGCTTTAATATCAGTTTTCGCACGTTCGATTACTTCGTTTTCTTTTTCTTCAGTCCATAGACCTTTAGCTTCAAGGAATTTTCTATAACGAACTAATGGATCCTTTTTCTCCCATTCAGAATCTTCATCTGAAGTTCTGTATTTAGTTGGATCGTCACCAGCCATAGTATGAGGACCATAACGGTAAGTAATTGTTTCAATTAATGTTGGACCATCACCATTAACAGCACGGTCACGCGCTTCTTTTGTCGCTTGGTATACAGCTAATGCATCCATACCATCAACTTGTAAACCTGGGATACCACAAGCAATTGCTTTTTGAGCTAAAGTAGTTGCCGCTGTTTGTTTACTACGAGGTGTAGAGATAGCATAGTTGTTATTTTGGATTACAAAAATTGCAGGTGCTTTATAAGCAGAAGCAAAGTTAATACCTTCGTAGAAATCACCTTGTGAAGAACCACCATCACCAGTATAAGTAATTGCTACAGCTTGCTTACCACGTTTTTTAATACCTAATGCTACACCAGCAGTTTGTACATACTGTGCACCAATAATAATTTGTGGGCTTAACGCATTAACGCCTTCAGGCATTCTGTTACCTTTAAAGTGACCTCTTGAGAATAAGAAAGCTTCAGTTAAAGGTAATCCTTGCCAGATTAATTGTGGTACATCACGGTAACCTGGTAAAATAAAATCTTCTTGTTCTAAAGCGTATTGAGAAGCTAATTGTGAAGCTTCTTGTCCTGCTGTTGGAGCGTAGAAACCTAATCTACCTTGTCTATTTAATGAAATAGAACGTTGATCAAGGATACGTGTCCAAACCATTCTCTCCATTAATTCAACTAACTGCTCGTCTGACAAATCTGGTAATAAATCTTCGTTAACGACGTTACCATCTTCATCCAAAATTTGAATCATTTCAAATTGAGATTGAGTATCATTCAATACTTTCTCTGCATCGAATTGGGCTTTTAATTTCGGAGCCATTCAATTCACCAAACCTTTCCCGTATAATAGAAATTCATTTTATTCTTAAACATTGTACCACAAAACTTTTATGCAGTTAAACAATTTGAAAAAGTTCTGTAGTAATTAAAACAGGTACAGTTTCGCAACTGTACTAATGAAATTATTACAACTGTATTACCAGTCCTTGTATGTCTATCGTTGAGCATTTCCATTTGAATGTAAGCGCAACCAATACTTATACTATATCTTCCATATTATAATTTCAAATGACTCGCTTTTTTGAATTAAGCTAGGCTATCTACATCTTCTTTTTCTTTATTCACTTTATTCATTGTATCTGAATACTTTTTGAAGGCTTTATTCATATCTTTATATGATTTTGATACTGCCTCAGATTTTTTATCAATTTGAGATTGTTCTACTTGATCGTCAGCAGTATATTCAAACATATCTTTTTCTTTATTCATGATATTCTTATAGGCTTTTGCATATTCATCATGTGCCTTATATTTTTCTTTAAGTGCATCATTTAGTTGTTTAACTTCTTTTTTCTTCGCTTTGTCGCTAATATTATCTAAATGTTTTTCCGCTTTTTTGAATTTTTCTTCAGAATTATTTATGGCTTTTTCTTCTTTTCCGAATTCTTTTTCTCTTTGTTCTACATTATCTACAACTTTTTTAGAAGTTTCTTGTACTTCTTGTTGGTCTTTACCGTTGATTTTTTTCACTAATTTTTGTTTGTCTTGTTCTAAACTATTTAATTTCTTCCCTACAGATGATACAGGCTTTTCTTCATCAAAAGCTTTTTGAACTTGTTCGTTGTAATCTTTGATTTCACCTTTATCTGTTGTACAACCTGCAACTAATACTGTAGAAGCAATGACTGCACTGATGCCATATTTTAATTTCATTTTGAAAAATCCTCCTTTATGTGCTTGTAATGTTATATAATATTTTATAATAAATCAAATCTAACTACTGTATTTTATCTATGAAACTTTGGTATATTTTATATTAAGGAAGGTGTATGAACAAATGTTAACTATGAAAGATATTATCCGTGATGGACATCCTACTCTTCGTGAAAAAGCAAAAGATGTTACTTTACCGCTTTCTGAAGAAGATCGTAATACGTTATTGGCTATGCGTGAATTTTTAATTAATAGTCAAGATGATGAAATTGCTACTAAATATGGTTTGCGCTCAGGCGTGGGTCTTGCCGCGCCACAAATTAATATTTCAAAAAAAATGATTGCCGTTTATCTCCCTGATGACGGAAATGGCAAGTCATATGATTTGATGTTAGTTAATCCAAAAATCATGAGCCACAGTATTCAAGAAGCGTATCTTCCTACAGGTGAAGGTTGCCTAAGCGTAGATGAAAACATTCCAGGATTAGTTCATCGTAAAAATAGAATTACTGTTAAAGCTACAGATATCGATGGAAAAGAAGTTAAATTGCGCTTGAAAGGTTACCCTGCTGTTGTGGTTCAACATGAAATTGACCATATCAACGGCATCATGTTCTATGATCATATAGATCCAAATAATCCACTTCAGCCACATAATGATGCTGTAGAAGTTTAATCTATTTGATTAAAACATATTATAAACAAGAGTTTGGTTCATAAATAACCATGCTCAAACTAAAAGAGCTAATCCGCAGTCGGATTAGCTCTTTTTATTTTTAAACTTTTTAACTTTGGCAATGTATACTTAACATCGTATTTAACTTGGTTATCAAACATTTTACAAATAAATTATTAACAATATCATATTCTTTCATTGTTATATCTATGAATTACATGAAATCATCTCTTCGCTCATGAAATGGAATATCTAGCTCTTTAAACTCAGCCTTTAATTCAGTTAATTGCTGAATATCAATAAACTCTGGATCGTGGTTATGTTTAACATAATTTTGATCCTCATTCACTGTATCAATAATTTCATTATAATTAAAAAACATGATAACTTGCTCAGCACGTACTTCAAAAGTGATATCCTTAAATATTTTATCCGTACGCACTTTTTCCTTTTTTACATCTTCTACTATTCTCTTTACATTGTTCAAATGGTCCACCTCAAATATTTACTTATGTATCATACTTAATATATTGTACTTAACTTTCCCTTTAAGATACTTCTTTATCTTAATTAATTTTTATATACTACTCAAGTTTTTATGTTGTTTTTTCAAAATTTTCTGTATTTAATTTCAGTAATTTTTAATATGTAATTTAAATAAGAAGTAACTTGTACTATTAAATAGTTTTCTCTTGTGATAAAACTGCTTTATTTATTCCACTACATCATGTAAAATGAGAAATAACTGAAAACATACAAATTAAAGTATTTGTGTTTTTCTATTCGAACGAACTGAAGATCACCCTAAAAACTTACCAGACAATACTAGTACGTTCTAATTATAGATGGTAGTAATAACACTATTTATGAAAAACAGAGCTCGTTTTATAAAAGTAGTCTCATCTTTTTCATATATACAAAGTGCTAGGGTATTACAATAAAAATAATTATAAAATCAACACATGATTTTTAGGAGGAAATATATAAAATGGCAGTATTTAAAGTATTTTATCAACATAATAAAGAAGAAGTAATCGTACGTGAACACACACAAACTATTTATGTTGAAGCACAAACTGAAGAACAAGTTAGAAGATATTTGAAGGATCGTAATTTTAATATTGAATTTATTACTAAATTAGAGGGCGCACATTTAGAATATGAAAAACAATCTGATCACTTCAACGTGGAGCAAGCTGAATAATGAAACAAATCCACAAAAATGAAGTTGCGGTATACGCACTTGGTGGTTTAGGTGAAATCGGTAAAAATACCTACGCTGTTGAGTATCAGGATGAAATCGTTATTATTGATGCAGGTATTAAATTCCCTGACGATAATTTATTAGGTATCGATTATGTTATTCCTGATATCACATACCTAGAACAAAACCAAGATAAAATTGTAGGTCTGTTTATTACTCACGGACATGAAGACCATATAGGTGGTGTGCCCTACCTATTAAAGCAAATTAATGTACCTATATATGGCGGTCCATTAGCTTTAGGTTTGATTAGAAACAAATTAGAAGAACATCATTTATTAAGAACTACAGAATTAATTGAAATTGATGAAAGTAGCGTTATTAAATCGAAGCATTTTGAAGTATCTTTCTATCTAACAACACACAGTATTCCAGAAGCCTATGGTGTTATCGTAAATACACCAGAAGGTAATATTGTGCATACTGGAGATTTCAAATTTGACTTCACACCAGTTGGAGAACCAGCAAACATTGCAAAAATGGCAAAGCTTGGTGAAGAAGGCGTACTTTGTTTACTTTCAGATTCAACAAATTCACTCGTTCCAGATTTCACTTTAAGTGAACGTGAAGTTGGACAAAATGTTGAAAAAATCTTCCGCAATTGCAGTGGACGTATTATTTTCGCGACATTTGCTTCAAACATTTACAGAGTTCAACAAGCTGTTGAAGCTGCAATTAAACATAATCGTAAAATCGTTACATTCGGTCGTTCAATGGAAAACAATATTAAAATTGGTATGGAATTAGGTTACATCAAAGCACCACCAGAAACATTTGTGGAACCTAACAAAATAAACACTGTTCCAAAACATGAATTATTAATTTTATGTACTGGTTCACAAGGTGAGCCAATGGCAGCTTTATCAAGAATTGCCAATGGTACACATAAACAAATCAAAATTATTCCAGAAGACACTGTCGTGTTTAGCTCTTCACCTATTCCAGGAAATACAAAGAGCATTAATCGTACGATTAATTCCCTTTACCGTGCAGGTGCCGAGGTTATTCATAATAAAGTATCTAACATTCATACTTCTGGTCATGGTTCTAAAGGCGATCAACAATTAATGCTTCGCCTACTACGTCCTAAATTTTTCTTACCAATTCATGGTGAGTATCGTATGCTAAAAGCACACGGTCAATCAGGTATCGAATGTGGTGTTGATCCTGACAATGTCTTTATCTTTGATATTGGTGATGTTTTAGCATTAACACATGATTCAGCTAGAAAAGCCGGCAGAATTCCTTCTGGCAATGTTTTAGTTGATGGTAGTGGTATTGGTGATATTGGTAACGTCGTTATTCGTGATAGAAAGCTTTTATCTGAAGAAGGTTTAGTCATAGTAGTAGTAAGTATTGACTTTAAAACGAATAAACTTCTTTCAGGACCAGATATTATTTCACGAGGTTTCGTATATATGCGTGAATCTGGTCAATTGATTTATGATGCACAACGTAGAATCAAAACGGATGTAATTGGTAAGTTGAATCAGAATCAAGATATTCAATGGCACCAAATCAAATCTTCAATTATCGAAACATTACAACCCTATTTATTCGAAAAAACTGCACGTAAACCAATGATATTACCAGTTATCATGAAAGTGAATGAAGATAATAATCAAACATCCACTAAAAAACCAAGTAACAAAAATACGAAACCGAAGAAAAACAACACAAAATCACCATCAAAAAATCAACAAAATGTAGAAAAATCAAGTAATAAAAATGGCTCAAATAAAGTCAATCAATCCGTTGAAAAACCAAAACAATCGAATCAAAACCAAAATTCAGAATCTTAAAAAAGTACAGGAATGGACTTAAATCTTCATTCTCACAGTAAGCGGCCTAATCCTCATTAAGGATTAGGCCGCTTTATATTTACTCATTTTATTATTCAACACATCTGTAAAAAACAAGCATTAATACAACTTAAAATATATGAACAGCATTTATGCTATGTTATATTAACTGTGATGTGACATTAATTTAAAGAGAAGTATTTGATTTACACAGATAAGTTATATATTTATCATATTAATTACTTGGGCAATTTTAACATCTATTGTCATACCATATGTAATTAAAAACAGTAATTTATCAGTTGTTATTTCTTCTCTACTACCTTTAATAATCATAATTATATAAAATTGAGTAAATGAATCACTTTATGTATATAGGAGGATTATCATGTCGAAAACTTTGAGTCTGAATTTAGTCATCTTAATTATGCTCATCATTCTAATACTAGCGATGATTACTAATTTATTTGGTGCATTTTCTATATATTTAATAATAGTTCTTCCAATACTGATGTTAATCATTGGGTTATATGTTTTAATTACTAATGTAAAAAAGTACAATAGTAACAATAACTTTAACAACAAATTGTGATTAACAAAATAAGATAGTATCTCGCTAATTTACCACCTTTCATAAATGCAAAAAACGTCAATTTCTATACTATCTCAATAGAAATTGACGTTTATTTTTAATCAAAAATATTAATATTGCTGCCTCATTTTTAAATAAGTTATCTTACTACTTTTTTCTCAAAACGATTTAAATCATTATCGTGTCCAATCATGATTAAAATATCTCCTATTTCAATACTAATATTAGGATCTGGAGATACTAAAATGTCTCTACCTCTTTTAATCGCTATGATACTTATTCCATATTGCGCACGAATATCTAATTGAATTATAGTTTGACCAGCCATTTTTTCACTAGCTTTAATTTCTACTATAGAATGCTCATCTGCAAGTTCTAAATAATCAAGAACACTGGCACTTGCTACATTATGTGCGATTCTTCTCCCCATGTCTCTTTCTGGGTGTACTACCGTGTCAGCACCAATTTTATTTAAAATTTTAGCGTGATAATCATTTTGAGCTTTTGCTGTAACTTTTTTCACACCTAATTCTTTTAAGATTAATGTTGTTAAGGTACTCGATTGAATATTTTCACCAATTGCAACGATCACATGATCAAAATTTCTCATGCCCAGACTCTTCATAACTGCCTCGTCTGTAGTGTCAGCAACTACAGCATGTGTTGCAATATCACTATATTCATTCACACGTGCTTCATTCATATCAATTGCCATTACATCCATATCAAGCGCATTTAATTCTCTTACAATACTACCGCCAAATCGGCCTAAACCAATTACAACATACTCTTTATCCATGTGTGTCCTCCAATTTAAAAATCGTGGCATGACCATTCTAAACAACACCACATAAGTATTATTTAGAACAATCATAACCACATTTGAAAATCTTCTATTTTTTGCCTTCCACATATTTTTTGTCGAAAACAAATAATCTTAATATTAATATTAACGATGGAATCAGTAAAAGTAAACCTAAAATAAAAGCAATGATTAACGCAATTGCCATACTACTATTTACTACGTGTTCATTTATACGAATGAACGGATAAAGTAAATATGGTAATTTACTTGCACCATATCCGAAAAATGCAAATCCCATTTGTAAAATGACTAATATAAATGCGTAACCATGTCCTTTTTTCATTAATGTTAAGACCATTGCACCAATAAAACAAATAAAGCTTAACAAGAATATCCACCAATAATTAGATACTGCATTGATGAAGTGTGCTTCATTTTGTAAACGCAATGATAAAAATACAAATAATGAAATTGCTATCATTGGTGGGCCCCAAATTAAGAACCAATATCTTAATAAGTTATACGCTGGTTTATCTTTTGCTTTCGAAGCATAATATGTTAAGAAACCTGAAGATATATACAGAACTGAGATAATCGCTAAGAATACGACTGACCAAGAGTATGGACTTAATAATAACTCTGTCCAATTTAAATCCAAATTATTTTCTGTTCCAGTGATATATCCACCTTCTGAAATCGTTAATGTCGTAGCAAGTGATGCTGGTATTAATAAACCAGCGATACCATACATTGCTAACCAAACTAATTTACTATCTGGGCCATAATTTTCAAAGGCATAAAATGCACCTCTAATAGACAGTAATATTAAAGCGATAGAGGCTGGCAATAGTAACACTGTTCCAAAATACATTGCAGTGTCAGGGAAAAAACCTACCACACCAACAAAGAAGAATACAAAGAAAACATTTGTCACTTCCCAAACTGGGTTTAAATAACGTGCTATTAAATGATTTATTTTCTTATCTTGCTTTGTAATTTTGGCATGTAATGTAAAGAAACCTGCACCAAAATCTATGGATGCAATAATGATGTAACAGAATAAGAAAATCCAAAGTACGGAAATGCCAATATATGCGAATATCATTATGCATCACCTCTTTCTGAAGCTAGTGCTTCAACTTCTTTATAAGCTGGTTTCTCTTTAAACATACGAATTAATACATAAGCAGAGGTAACCATTAACACAAGGTATAACAAGCCGAATAGAATTGTAACTAGGGTTAATCCTCCTGCTTGTGTCGCAGCATCTGCTACTTTAAGATAACCACGAACAATCCATGGCTGACGACCTTGCTCTGTTAAGAACCAACCAAACTCGATTGCTAGCATAGCCGCTGGACCAGTCAATAGTACACCATATAACATAGGTTTTGAATGTGTAAATTTCCGCAGTTTTTTAAATATAAGTGTAAGTACATATGCACCGGAAACGACTAAACAAAATACCCCCATCGAAACCATGAGATCAAAGTAATAATGTACAATCATTGGTGGTTGTAAATCTTTTGGAAATTCATCCAGACCTTTAACTTCTGTATTAGTATTATTATCAGCTAAAAAGCTAAGGAGACCAGGAATTTTAATTGCGCCATTTACTTCTTGCGTTTTTTCATCTAAGGAACCAAATAAAACTAAATCTGCATGTGATTCCGTATCAAAGTGCCATTCATAAGCTGCTAATTTCTCTGGTTGCTCTTGATGTAAGAACTTAGCAGATAAGTCACCTGCTAACATAGATCCTAATGTAAAAACAACACCTAAGATCATAGTTAGTTTTAGTGCTTTTTTATGATATTCTGTATCTTTTTTAAATTTATTTTTGAGTAATTTGAAAGCAGCGATAGCCGCTAATACAAACGCCATTGTCATAAGTGCAGTTGCAACCACATGGAATGATCTAATTAAAAACGAATCATTAAACATTGCTGCTAATGGTTCTACATTAACCATTTTGCCATTTTTCATTTCAAATCCAGCAGGTGTATTCATAAATGAGTTAACGGCAGTAATAAAGAACGCCGAGAATGATCCACCAAGGATAACTGGTATACTAATTAAAAAGTGCGTCCATTTTCCTTTAAAACGATCCCATGTATATAGATATATACTCAAGAATATCGCTTCAAAGAAGAAAGCAAATGTTTCCATAAATAATGGTAATGCTATAACATGTCCACCCATTTGCATAAATGTTGGCCATAGTAATGACAACTGTAGACCTATAATTGTACCTGTCACGACACCTACAGCTACTGTTATCGTATAACCTTTGGACCATCTTTTGGCTAATGTTGTGTATAGTGGATTATTTTTCTTAATACCAATAAATTCGGCAACAGCGAACATGACTGGCATCCCCACACCAATTGTTGCAAAAATTATATGCACTGCGAGTGTCATCGCAGTTAAAAACCGTGCTAATTCAACTGAATCCATAATATCACCTTTTTTATTTATTTGTGACAAAAATCACAACGTCTTTCCATTATAAACCGGTGTACATATTTTTTAAATTTATTTCTCTCAAAATAAAGTGACAAATTAATGTCTAATTTCATACAATTTAAAAGACTTGAAATATATTCTAAAGTCTCTTATATTATAGTAAATTGAATAAAGAAAGGATAAACCGATTATGAACGAGATTATCATATACACACAAAATGATTGTCCACCTTGTACTTTCATCAAAAACTACTTAGCTGACAATGATGTCGCATATCGTGAAAAAAATATCAGTAATACACAATATAGAAATGAAATGATTGATTATGATGCATTTGCAACACCTTTTATTTTATTAAATGGTGAACCAATGCACCAAATTGACATGGATAAAATAAATAGCACATTAAATATTAAATAAGCGATGCATTCTCAAAGTTAACAATTTAATTATGTTGTAAAGTTAATTAAGTACTAATTATAAAGTAACGTATTTTGTAACTTTTTACAAAATTAAAAATTAATCATTCGTGTTTCTTTAGCCATTTCTAAATAGAATTTATTAATATTAAACACTCTATGCAAACCCTCCAGCCTTTAAATTCACTTTCCAAACATAAAAAACGCCAATTTCTATTTAATTACAATAGAAATCGGCGTTTTTAGTTAATCTCAGATGTTTATATCCAAGACATATCTTTATTTTTTAATAAGTACTCATTTTATTTAGCGTATTGATTTACTAAATCTTGAACTTCTTCAGAAGTAGCACAATCAATTGCTCTTTGAGCTAATTCTTCCATTTCATTTTGACTTAAACCTTTGATTTGACGACGTGCTTTAAGTACTGAGGTAGCACTCATTGAGAACTCATCTAATCCTAAGCCTAATAACAATGGAATTGCAATTTCATCGCCAGCCATTTCTCCACACATACCAGTCCATTTACCTTCTTTATGAGAAGCTTCTATTACTTGTTTTACTAAACGTAATATTGAAGGATTATATGGTTGATACAAGTAAGAAACACGTTCTGACATTCTATCAGCAGCCATTGTATATTGAATTAAATCATTCGTTCCTATACTGAAGAAATCAACTTCTTTAGCAAATACATCTGCCAACGCAGCAGTAGAAGGAATTTCTACCATAATACCAAGTTCGATATCATCAGAAACTTCAATGCCTTCATTTGTTAAGTTATCTTTTTCTTCAAGTAACAATGCTTTAGCATCACGGAACTCTTGGATTGTAGCTACCATAGGGAACATGATATTCAATTTACCAAAAGCAGATGCACGTAATAATGCACGCAACTGTGGTCTGAAAATATCAGGTTGATCTAGGCATAAACGGATAGCACGGTAACCTAAGAAAGGATTCATTTCTTCAGGTAAATTCAGATAAGGTAGTTCTTTATCTCCACCAATATCTAAAGTACGTACAACAACGCGTTTATCTTCCATCGTTTCTAATACTTTTTTATAAGCTTCGAACTGCTCATCTTCAGTTGGCATTTCGTCTCTACCCATATATAAAAATTCAGTACGGTATAATCCAATGCCCTCTGCACCATTTTCAATTACACCTTTTAAATCATTCGGTGTACCGATATTGGCAGTAAGTTCAGCGTGTCTACCATCAATTGTAGTTGTCTCTTCATCGCGTAATTTTTGTAATTCTTGCTTGTCTTCAAAGAAACGTTCACGCTTGTTTTGATAAGCAATGACTTCATCTTCAGTAGGATCAATGATGACTTCACCTGTTAAACCGTCAACAATAATCATGTCACCTTGTTTAACTTCTTGAGTAATAGATTTAGTACCTACAACTGCAGCAATTTCTAATGAGCGACTCATAATTGCTGAATGTGAAGTTCTACCACCTATATTAGTTACAAATCCTTGTACAAATTCTTTATTTAATTGAGCAGTATCTGAAGGTGTTAAATCGTTACCGATTATAACAACGCTTTCATCAATCATACTAGGATTTGGTAATTCTACACCTAAAATATGTGCTAACACACGTTTTGAAACATCGCGGATATCAGCAGCACGTTCTTTCATATATTCATTATCCATTGATTCAAAAATAGTAATGAATTGTCCAGTTACATCAGATAATGCAGTTGGTGCGTTAACTTGTTCATTCTTAATTTTTTCTTCGATTGGTTGAATTAATTCAGGATCATCTAAAACAAGTAAATGCGCATCAAAAATTGCTGCTTTATCAGCACCTAAATTTTGTTCAGCATTATTTCTAATTTTAGTTAATTCAACTTTGGATGTTTGAATAGCATTATTGAACTTTGCAATCTCAGCATCTACATCTGACACTTTTTCGCTATCAAATGATAAATCTGGTTCAACTAATAAGTATGCTTTAGCTATAGCTACACCGTCAGATGCAGCTATACCATTTATATAATTA
Source organism: Staphylococcus sp. LKG4-2 (assembly GCF_050955665.1). Lineage (NCBI taxonomy): Bacteria > Bacillati > Bacillota > Bacilli > Caryophanales > Staphylococcaceae > Staphylococcus > Staphylococcus sp. LKG4-2. The sequence goes on from NZ_CP194532.1 coordinate 1,969,136, forward strand.
GACATAATTATTTAGTTAATCCTTCTTTAGATAAAATGTCAGTGATTGCTTCAATTGCATCTTTTTCATCGCTACCGTCAGCGTAGATTGTAATTTCAGCATCTTTACCTACACCTAAACTCATAACACCCATGATTGATTTCAAGTTAACTTTTTTACCGTTATATTCTAATTGAATATCAGAATCAAATTTTGAGGCAGTTTGAACAAGCATTGTCGCTGGACGAGCGTGAATACCTGTTTCGTCGATAATTACATATGATTTTTGTTCCATAAAATGATTTCTCCTTCGTATAGTTAGAATCGTTGGTTTATTATAAAACCTAGCATAGTTTTATATAATAACATTACCAAATTATTATTATAAATTCAATTCGTTGCACCCATGACATGACAATATTCAGAGAATTTTAGCTAATTTGTGAAAACGCTATAGTTTTAAACAAGTTCTTTCACAACTTTTTCACATTTTTGAATATGTTCATCTCCAATTTTTTTCATAAAGTAATAACTAATTGATGCTGAAATAGCCTGCCCCACAACCGGGAACCATTTCGTTTGTTTCGCAGCTACACGTTTTGCAACATCTCTAACGACAACTTTTAATATCGCATTCGATATTTTTTTACCTATAAATTGACTACCTTGAATCGCCGCGGCAGCTAAGACACGCTCTTTCATATCATCGCCCATGTTATTCACTTGTTTATGATCTAATCCATAAATTTTATTAACATCTTCAATAATATCTCTCATCAATTTAATATCGACACCAAAATCTAAACCGGGTATTGGCACAATACTGATACTTGATGATAAAACAGATTTTTTTCTAACTAGTGCCTGTGCACGTTTACGTCGTTCTTCAATTTCTATATTTGTGGTAGGTATATTACTTTTTTGTTTGATATCTTCAATTTTTAATACTTTATTACCAACTTTTTGTGTAACATTATTTGTGATTTTATTTTTAAAACCCATTTTATTCACTCCTTAGTAAATTACTTCGTATTAAAAAGAATACCCTTTTTTCATAATTTTACTTTATTTTTACAAAAACAGCCTTTAAATATTTAGAAGGTTTATAGTGTGGATGTGTTTTGAAATCTTTTGGCAAGCCCATTACTTCTACAATTTCATAATCTACTTCTTCTTCTGTTAATGTTTGATTGATTACATTTTTGAATGATTTCAAAGAAAACGTACTATTATTTGTGCATAACAGTAATGTACCGTCAGGCCCTAATATTTCAAGTGCACCTTTAATTAATTTATCGTAATCTTTTAATACGGAAAAAGTTTTTTTCTTGTTTCTAGCAAAACTTGGTGGATCAATAACAATCGTATCGTAAAACAAGTCATGACGACGCGCATAATTAAAGTAATCAAAAGTGTCCATTACATAAATATATTGTGACTTAGGATCAATACCATTCAAGCCAAAATTTTCTTCTGTAAGTGCACGTGATCGGTTTGCTAAATCTACGCTTGTTGTCATTGTTGCGTTTTCGGCAGCTATAACAGAAAATGCACCCGTATAACTAAATACATTTAATATTTCTTTATCTTCAGCATAATGATCTTTTAATTTTTTTCGTACTTCTTTTTGATCTAAAAATATGCCTGTCATAGGTCCATCATTTAAATCTACATTATAGAATGTGAAATTTTCTTCAATAATAATTGGAAACTCAGGTGCTTCACCATCAACAAATCCACCTTGAATTTCTGCGTCTTTAAATCTCATTTTTTCAAATATAGACGTATATTCGAATACATTTTCTAACGCTGATAATACATTATAACGGAATTTATAAATGCCTTTTGAATACCATTGGATTAAGAAATGACCATCATAGTTATCTATGGTTAAACCACCTATACCATCGCCTTCACCATTAAAAACACGAAAAGCATTCGTCCCATCAATATTATAGAAATATTCACGTTCAGCTTTGGCATTTTTAAATAATGTTTCAAAAAATTGTGTGTTAATGACTTCATCTTTGTCATAGCTCAATACCCAGCCAACGCCTTTATGCTGTCTACCAACATAAGCAGTAGCTATATATTGATCTCTATCGTTCATTAAATAAAATAGGTCCCCCTCTTTTAAATGATCGTGTGCATAAATATCTTCTTCATCTACTAATGGGTATTCATTTAAATATTTCGTTTCTTTTCCTCTATTTAACGTGGCAATTTTCATAAATTTATGTCAGCCTTTCTACTTTTATTTATATTTATTATTTGCTTATTCATTTTATCATCTCATTAACATCGTAACATCAATTATCTACAATTCACCAAAATATTATATCTGAAACTTCATAAGTATTTTTATAGAAATTTAATTTTTCAATAAAGATTGGGTCGCCTCACCTTATCAAATATAGTGAATGACATCAGCCGATGCTCATGAATAAGTGCGACTAATCCACATAAAATGTGAAAGAAATTCTATTTAGAAGTTGTGTTTTACCTTTACTTTCAAATAAAAAAAGCCTGAGACAATGCCATGTCCCAGACTTCTTCCTTGTTTCTATTAAAGTAATTAATATTTAGTTGGTTCACGTAACTTCATAACAAATGCTACAAATATAGCCAATAGCATAATGATTAAAATTGGTGTGATAAAGATGGATAATAATAATCCGTGAACCATAATGTTCATAAACTCAGTCAGTAATTTGAAGAATAATAAACTGACCATAAACATTTGCAGATAATAGAACCTATCTTTTAAGAAATTCGTTAATGTTGTCAATATATAAATAATGATAATAATCATTAAAAAGAATAGCGTAATCCATTCTATCACATATTGTGTTTGGGAAATTTCCCAATTACCTGAAACAAAAAGTGAATTCCTATTGTTAAATTCAATTAAAGTAAAGAATAATAAGATGGCTCCACAGAACAACTCTACATATGCAGGTTTAATCCATTTAGGTTTTTTCATCCAATTTGGAATATCATCCTCTTGAATATCGATAATTTCTTTCCATTTAGCAATAAATTTATCTTTTTTATCTCTAGCTTTTTGAATATCAACACTTCTGCGCGTTTTACGTGTAAATTCTGTTGTTTTATCTTGTAGTGTCTTCCATGTTTCTTTCGTTTGATTTGTTACTGATCCTTTGTTAGTTCTTGATAATTCTGGTTCTTCTTCCCCAAGTTCTTGTTTTGTTAAAGGAAGTGATCTTCTTAAAAATAAGAAGTTCCAAATAGACATTTGTCCAAGTAACCACATGATAATAAAGAATGTGTTAACACTCAAAATATCAATAGGAATGATTTCATCGCTTTCAATTCTTCCGTATAAAACAATTTGCGTTATTAAGTAACTTATCCCATAACTGAAAATAATCCATAAATAATGATATTTTCTATGTTCTGTATTTAACTCGTCCTTATAAACGATATAACCAATATGAATTGCAAATGGTATTACGAAAATAATAGCAAAAAAGCTATAAACTTGAGTCATCAATATCAGTGTTATGATGAAAAAAAGAATACCAATAACTAAAAAGAATACTGAAATATCATAGTCATATCTTGTCGTTCTATATAAAGTAAAGCCAATCATAATGACACCAATACCAAATAAAGCAATAATGATGGCACTAATTATCGGGAAATTACCTATGTAATTACTCATTACTCTAATTATTTCACTAAAAAATGCATTTATAAAATCCCATACATTATGAATGTGCAAATCAATTTTACCTTTACCATTTAATTTATTAATTAATGGTAAATTAATTAAAATGATAAGACCTGTGAAAAGCGAAACGATGCCTATAACATAACTATATAATATCTCAGCGTGTTTCTTCAAAAAAGACATACCATTCACCTCAAAAGTTATTATATATGAACATTTAGTTCTTGTCTTTAATTATCTAATAAATAAGTCCATAGTATGATATAAAATGACTTATAGTCAAATTCCCACTTACAATTCATGTTTAAACAATTTTATAAATTTAACTTATTAAGTACATTATCGATGCATTATTTACATTATCCATTAATTAACATTAATCTCATATCAAACTATTGTAATTATATTGAAGTGTTTATATTTTATTCAATTGTGGTATATACTAAATATAGATAATCATAACTATGAAGGAGTGCTTTAATTATGAGTAAAGAAGAATTAAATAAAGAAGCAGCTGAAAAAGCTAAAAAAGCAGAGGATAAATTAAAAGAAGAAAAAGAATCTGCAAAAGATAACACTGAAGAAACTAAACAAAATATTCAAGATACTTTAGACTAGTATAGATACTTGGTATTAATAGTAATTCAATATAAATGTAAATCCGATATGGGAGTGCGACATCAAATCTTATCGAAATGAGGTTTGTGTCCATTCCTATTTTTAAGGGTTTTATAACATGATTACATGTAATAAACTTAAATAACAACGTTTGTCCTTAAAATAATCACTCTATTAACCAACAATTTCTAGCATAACCTTGACATAAACGACGAAAAGTCATACATTATAATTAAATTTAAATAAATCATTCGCACTAGGGGTGTTTTGTGACTGAGATGAGGTATACCCTCAAACCCTTTGAACCTGATCTAGATTAAACTAGCGTAGGAAAGTGTATTGCGATATCACTGAGTAACTTTGGTATCCGTATGCCTATATAAAAACGCGCAACTTTCTAGAAGGTTGTGCGTTTTTTATATTAGGAGGAACAATGATGTCAAAAGGTTTAAAACTATCCGAAATACTTGTAACTGTGCTTATCGCAGTTGTTTTCGCTATTATTTATAATATTTGGAATTTTGTCTATAAAGCTGTACAGGTAACTGGACTTCATTTTGAAGAACTCACTTATGGTGCCTGGTTTATGGCAGCAGTCGTAGCTTATCTCATAATTCCAAAAGCCGGTATTGCTGTGCTTGCAGAATTTGCTGCAGGTGCTGGTGAAACAATTGTAATGGGTCGTTTTGATATTGCAACGATGGTCTATGCATTATTACAAGGTTTAGCTTGCGAAATTATATTTGCTATTTTTCGATATAAATCACGTTCAGCAATGGTTGCGATGCTAGCAGGATTTTTAGCTTCAGTTGCAACACTACCTTTAGATTTTGCCTATGGTTATCTAGGAGAAGTCGCGGGTTGGAATCTTGCTTTATACATCATATTTAGATTAATTAGCGGTATTATCGTTGCCGGTCTCTTATCTTATTATATTGTTAAAGCACTTGACCAAACTGGTGTAACAAAATTATTCAGACCAGCAACCCAGAGTGATTATGACAATCTATAAGGAGTAATAATGTTGATAGCTACTAAAAATTTACGCTTGAAATATCCAAATGGTCAAAAAAAAATATTCGACAATTTGTCTATTCAAATAAAAGATAAAGAAAAGGTATTATTATTAGGTCCTTCTGGTTCAGGTAAAAGTACTTTATTAAACGTACTTAGTGGCATTGTGCCAAACTTGATAGATTTGCCGTTAAAATATGATGCATTAGAAGTCGATCCTTCAAGTGGTGTCATATTCCAAGATCCAGATACTCAATTTTGTATGCCTAAAGTTTATGAAGAACTTGCATTTGTACTAGAAAATCAACAAGTTCCTCGGGAAGAAATGGATCATCGTATTGAGGAAGCACTAATGACAGTTGGATTAAACGTGGACAAAAATCAATATATTAATGAATTAAGTGGCGGTATGAAACAAAAACTTGCGATTGCTGAGACAATTTTACAACAAGCAACGACACTATTTTTAGATGAACCTACCGCGATGTTAGATGTAGAGTCAACTGCTGATTTATGGCAAAAAATTCAATCATTGTGGCGAGACCAAACTGTACTTATAGTAGAACACAAAGTCGAACATATATGGCAACATGTCGATCGTGTCGTTTTAATGAATTATGATGGTGCCATCATTGCAGATGCCCCACCTTCTCAAATTTTAAATTATTATGAAGCGCTATTAACTGAATATGGTGTTTGGCATCCAAAAGCTTGGCATTCTGCACCAAAAGCACTAAATTTTTCAGATTCTGATTCATCTCATTTTAATTTCCAAATTCAAGATGCAGTTATTAAACGTGGAAAGCAGCAACTCATTAACATTCCTAAGTTAAATGTCAATGCGGGAGAATGGATATCCATTACCGGGTCCAATGGTTCAGGTAAAACTTCACTGCTCGAATCAATGATGCAATTAATTAAATATGAAGGTCAGATGTACATCAATCATCATATTTACACTAAAATTAAATCTGCAGCAAAATCTATGTATCTTGTGTATCAAAATCCCGAATTACAATTTATAACAAATTCTGTATACGACGAAATTCATATACAAAACAAAAACAAATTTAATTCAACGGATGAAGCTAAACAGCAAACTGAATCATTATTAAAAACGCTTAACTTAACATCAGTACAAATACAACACCCTTATGAATTATCTATGGGACAAAAACGACGCTTAAGTGTTGCCATTGCTTTAAGTGCTTCTTCTGATTTAATTTTACTTGACGAACCTACATTTGGACTTGATAGTCACAATACATTTAACCTAATTAAGCTGTTTCAACAGAGAATTAAACAAGGACAAACCATTATCATGGTTACACATGACCCAGAAATTATTGCACGTTACCCAACTCGAAGACTACATCTCGAACATCACCATTTAATAGAAAAGACAGGTGATACGTATGTTTGATATGTGGAAAAAACACCATTCCTTTATCGATGATGTAAATATCATTACTAAATTAGGGATTGCTGTTATATTATTCTTCTTTGTCATATTTGTTCATCAATTCGATTATATGTTTTATATTACGTGCTTAATGCTTGCTCTATTATTAATATTCAATGGCTTGCAATTTAAAATTACCTTAGTATTTATCACTTTTACGATACTTTTCAGTTTAGTGTCCGCATTATTCATGATTTTTTATGGTGATGGGACGCACTTACTATTCAAATTTGGGTTTATACAAATAACAACTGAAAGTTTGTATCGTGGCTTACATTTAGCGATGCGTACAACAACGGTTTCATTTTTTGGAATCTTAATTGCTTTTACTTCACAAATCGTTCTTGTATTTTATAGTTTAATGCAACATTTAAAAGTAAAACCCAAAGTAGCATATGCCTTTATGGCGGCAATACGCATGGTGCCATTAATGTTTATGTCTTTTTTACAATTAAGAAAATCATTAAAAATACGTTATCAATTAATAAGTGCCCAAAATTATCGAGGTATAAAAAGAGTCAAGCACCTCATCATTCCGTTATTAAGTCAAAACATCAGGAAGGCACATCAGCTTTCAGTAGCAATGGAAAAAAAAGGCTTCAAAGATGGACCTCGAACATATTATTATCCTGCACCTTTCTCGTATAAAGATATTCTGTTAATTATAGTTATGGGACTCATATTAATAAGTGCCTATTACTTATCACTATATTTCCCAATAACTGGAATCGACGATGTCCGTATAACAAGTATTTATTAAAAAAGTTCAACTAACTTTTCGAAATCATTTTTATCCAAAAAAATAAAAGCGATGGAACAAAACCTAAACCAGTTTGTTCCATCGCTTTTTTGCTATTTTTGTTTTATCGCTTTGTCACTGATGTCAGAACGATAAAATAATGCATTACTTTGAATTTGGTCAACCGCTTCATAAGCATTAGCTTTAGCTTCACTAATGTCGCTACCTTCGCCTAAAGCGAGAATAACACGACCTCCTGAAGTTACGTAATGTTGATCAACTTTATTTAAACCACTTACAAAGTATCTTCCATCTAATGTAAACCCTGAAACGACCTCACCTTTATTATAAGTACCTGGATAGCCTTTAGACGCAAGCATAACCCCTACAACCGCATCTTTTTTCCACTTAAATTGAATCGGTTGCTTCGCCTCTAAATCTAAAATGTGTTGCATCAAATCACTTTCCATTCGAGTCAACAACACTTGCGCTTCTGGATCTCCAAACCTTGCATTAAACTCAATCACCTTAGGACCATCTTTTGTTATAATTGCGCCTATATATAGCACACCAAAAAATGAATAGCCCTCTTTCGCCATTGCTTGTGCAATTGGCTGAGCAATTTCTTTATTTGTACGTTCTATCATACCCTTATCAATATGAGGTACCGGACAGTATGCTCCCATACCACCAGTATTAGGACCTTCATCATTGTCAAACGCACGTTTATGATCTTGCGCAATACAATCAAATGGCACAGCATAATCTTGATTAACAAATGTCATAAGTGAAAATTCCTCGCCTTCAAGAAATTGTTCAAATACAACTGTGCCATTTTCTTCAGAATATAAAATGTCTATTCCTTCACGTGCTTCATCGATATTATTAGCAATAATAACACCTTTACCTGCGGCTAATCCATCTTTTTTCAGTACAATTGGAAATTCACATGTGTCAATATAGGCTAATGCATCTGTTTTGTTATTTGTTTCTTTGTAAGCTGCAGTTGGAATGTCATACTTTTCCATGAGTTGTTTTGCAAATAATTTTGAACCTTCAATTTGTGCTGCAGCTTCATTTGGACCAAATACTTTTATATTTTCTGTTTGCAATTTATCGGTTAATCCTTCGGTTAATGGCTGTTCAGGTCCAATAATTACCCATGAAACATTCTGTGTCTTAGCAAAATCTACAATTTTTTCATGATTCGCTTCATCTATATCTGTATGTACTGTCGCTATATTTTTCATAGCGCCATTGCCTGGTATCACATGAATTTCATTAATAAGTGGAGACTGTTTTAATTTAAATGCTAATACATGCTCTCTACCACCTGCACCAATTACGAGTACTTTCATAAGCTACATTTCCTCCAATATTAATTAATGTTTAAAATGTCTTACGCCTGTTGTAACCATTGCAATACCATGTTTATTTGCCATATCAATAGATTCTTGATCTTTGATAGAACCACCTGGTTGAATAATTGCTTTAATACCAGAATTTGCAGCTAATTCTACCGTGTCATCCATAGGGAAGAAACCATCTGAAACCATAGCAACGTCATCGTTTATTTCAATCGCTCTTTCAATTGCAATTTGAGCAGAACCTACTCTATTCATTTGACCTGCACCAATACCCACTGTTTGTTTTGCATTACTTAAGATAACAGCATTACTTTTAACTGATGCAACAACTTTCCATCCAAGAAGCATAGCATCCCATTGCGCTTCTGTTGGCTCAACTTCTGTAACGACTGTCATGTCTTCTCTATTTAATTTGACATTATCTTTATCTTGTACAAGATAACCTCCTGATACAGAGACAAGTTCTTGTTCACTATTATCAATTGTCATATCAATCTCTAAAAGCCTAATATTTTTCTTTTTACCTAACACTTCTAGAGCTTCTTGTGTAAATTTTGGTGCAATAACAACTTCTAAAAAGATACCATGCAATACTTCTGCCAATGATTTTTCTACAGTTCTATTCAAAGCAACAATACCACCAAAAATAGACTGATTATCTGCATCGAAAGCATGTTTATATGCCTCATCAATTGTTTCAGCAACGCCCACGCCACATGGATTCATATGCTTAACAGCAACAGCAGCAGGTTGTTCAAATTGTTTCACCAATGATAACGCTGCATCCGCATCTTTGATATTGTTATAGCTTAATTGCTTGCCATGTAATTGTTTGGCACCTGCTAAAGTATGTTTGGCATCAGATGTTCTAACAAAATAAGCTGATTGTTGTGGATTTTCACCATAACGTAAACTTTCCTTATTATCTTTAAAATAGTCTACAATCGCTGCGTCATATTCATTTGTATGTTCAAATACTTTAATCATAAGTGATTTGCGATAAGCTTCATCTAATGTGCCATTTTTCAATTTATCAATCACTTCATTATAATCAGCAGGATGTACAACGGTGATAACATGTTTGAAGTTCTTTGCTGCAGCACGCAGCATCGTTGGTCCACCGATATCAATGTTTTCAATTGCATCTTCTTCTGTCACATTAGGGTTTGCAACCGTTTCTTTAAATGGATATAAATTGACAACTACCATATCTATTAAATCAATACCTTGTGCTTGCAGTTGTTCTAAATGTTCAGGTTTATCTCTATCAGCTAAAATACCGCCGTGTACAGATGGATGTAATGTTTTAACTCTGCCATCCATAATTTCTTCAAACTCTGTCAACTCTGAAATCGACTTCACAGGTAACCCGCCATTGGCTAATTCACGCATTGTTCCGCCCGTTGAATATAATTCATAATTTTGCTCTATTAATGATTGACCAAAGGTTACAATACCTGCTTTATTAGACACACTTAATATTGCTTTCTTCATTTAAATTAGCACCTCTTATTGAATGATTTTTGATATGACTTCTGGATATAATTCATGCTCTATTGCTTTAATTCTTTCTTCAAGATCAGATTTATTATCGTCCGGATAAATATCACATTGACGTTGTTCAATAATTTCTCCCGTATCCATACCACTGTCAACATAATGTACTGTTGAACCAGTTATTGTATCGCCACTTGCTAGCGCTTGTCCTATAGCATCTTTCCCTTTATATTTTGGTAATAATGAAGGGTGAATATTTAAAATGCGTTTATCATAAGCTCTTAAAATATTTTCACCTATTAATTTCATATAGCCAGCTAGAACAATCCACTCTACTTTTTCAGACGTTAACCATTCTATAATTTTACGTTCATAATCCGCTTTAGAATCAAAATTTTTCAATTCATTAATATGAACATCTAAATGATATTTGCGCGCGCGTTCAATACAATATGCATTTACTTGATCTGTATAAAGTGAGGTTACTTCAATATTTGGTAGTTCCCCTTGTTTGATTTTAGACATAATACTTTCAAAATTACTTCCAGAACCAGAAGCAAATATAGCTATTTTGGTCAATTTTATACCCCCGTTAATTGGATTGGTTCGTTGCCTTTAACAGTTTCACCAATTTTATATGCCTTGATATTTTGACCATTAAGTATTTCTAATGTTGATTCAACTTGGTTATTATCAACGACTAAAGTAAAGCCAATACCCATGTTAAAAATGTTATACATTTCATCAGTTGAGATGTTTCCTTGTTCTTGTAACCAATCAAATATAGCTGGCGTAGGAAATTGCGTGACATCAATCTTGGCTGTTATCCCCTCAGGTAAGGCTCTAGGTATATTTTCATAAAAACCGCCCCCTGTAATATGGGTCATGGCATATATCTTAATAGATGATTTAACAGCTAACACGGGTTTTACATATAAACGTGTGGGTTTCAAAAAAGCATCTAAAAATGTCTGTTCTTGATTGAATGGTTCACTTAATTTAATACCTGATTGTTGTATTAATTTTCTAACTAAACTATAACCATTGGAATGTATGCCACTAGATTCAAGACCTATAATTGCTTGTCCAGGTTCAACAGATGAGCCATCAATATAGTCATCCTTTTCTACTGCACCTACTGCGAAGCCTGCTAAATCATATTCACCCTCGTGATACATTTCTCCCATTTCAGCTGTTTCTCCACCGATTAAAGCTGTATTGGTCTCTTCACAGCCATCACTTACCCCTTTGACAATTTGCTCAATGACTTCAGGAACGACTTTATTAGTTGCAATATAATCTAAAAAGTAAAGTGGTTCTGCACCTGTAGTTAAAATATCATTGACACACATTGCGACAGCATCTATACCAATCGTGTCATGTTTATCGTTATCGATGGCTAATTTTAATTTTGTACCTACACCATCTGTACCTGATACAAGTAAAGGTGCTTTCATATTTAACTGTGACAAATCAAATGTAGCACCAAAGCCACCCAATCCACCAAGTACTTCTTTGCGCATTGTTCTTTGGACATGACTTGTCATTCGTTCTACCGCTTCATACCCTGCATTAATATCGACGCCTGCTTGTTGATATGCTTTAGACATTTAAATTACCCTCTCTATCAAAGTATTGTTGATGATTTGCTAAGTACGCTTTTTGACGTTCACTTAAATGCGCTACATAATCTTGCTCATAATCATATAAACCTGCAGGATAATCACCTGTGAAACTTTCAACACAAAGTCCACTATAAGGCGCATCGCAATCAAGTCCAATAGAATCAATTAGACCTTCGACTGTTAAATAAGCCAGTGAATCTGCTCCAATATAATCACTAATCTCCTCGGGCGATTTATTTGATGAAATAAGCTCTGCCGTTGTTGAAACATCTATGCCATAAAAACTTGGAAACATAAACTCAGGAGAAGCAATGCGTACATGAACTTCCTTAGCGCCTGCGTCTTTCAACATTTGTACTATACGTTTACTCGTAGTACCTCTGACAATCGAATCATCTACTAAGACAATATTTTTATCATAGACAATATCTTTTACAGCAGATAATTTTACGCGGACGCCTTGTTCACGTAATTCTTGTGTCGGTTGAATAAATGTTCTTGCAACATATTGATTTTTAACAAGACCCATTTCATACGGCAGTCTACTCTCTTCGGCATAACCAGATGCTGCTGAAAGTGAAGAATTAGGTACACCAATAACCATGTCCGCATTTGATGCTGGACTTTCTTTCGCTAATTGCTTACCAGACTGTTTTCTAACAGCATGAACATTTTTACCGGCAATGGTTGAATCAGGTCTAGCAAAGTAAATATACTCCATAGCTGAAATAGCCGTCGTTGTATGACGCGTATAAGATTCGACTCTGATCCCATCATCATTGATGACTACATATTCTCCAGCATGAATATCTCTTACAAATTCAGCACCTAGGACATCGATTGCACATGTTTCACTGGCAATAATATATGAACCATTTTTCATTTTACCAACAGCTAATGGTCGAATCGCATTAGGGTCAACTGCACCATATAAAGCGTCTTTAGTTAGTACCGCAAAAGTAAATCCGCCTTTTATTTTTCTTAAACTTTCTTGAAAAGCATCTTCAAATGTAGGTGCTTTACTTCTGCGTATCAAGTGCATGATAACTTCAGTATCTGAAGAAGAGTGAAAAATAGAGCCTTGATGTTCTAAAGATTTTTTTAGACTTTGCGCATTGATAAGATTACCATTATGACAAACTGCAACACTCATATCATAAAAATGATATAAAAACGGTTGAATATTCTCTATACCTTTATTCCCGGATGTTGCGTATCTCACATGCCCAATTGCATGTTGATATGTTTTAAATGATTCCATTTGTGTATCTGATATCGCATCTGTCAATAAACCTAAACCACGTTCACCTTTAAGCACTTCACCATTTGAACAAACGATTCCAGCACCTTCTTGACCACGATGTTGCAAACTGTGTAGTCCCATATAGGTTAATTGAGCAGATTCCGGATGATTCCATATGCCAAACACGCCACATTCTTCATTTAATCCGTTGCTGTCATACATTGAGGTATAGCTCCTTCCCATAAATCATTTAAATGTTTTACATCACGCACAATTTCGCTCTGTTCATTTGTCACTTTAAATTGTTGATCATTAGTCACTTTACCAATCTCAACAGCATAATCGCAGTTTAATGATTGACCATTTTTTACGATTACAATATAACGTCCTTGTGTTTCACTAAACAGTTGCGCATTCGTAACACTTAGTTTCGCCTGTAAACCAAGTTGGTAATGTGCACTGATACGAGCTAAAGTAAGCAATAAGCCACCTTTACCTACTGTTTGCACATGTGAAGCTACCCCTTCTCGAATTGCTTGTTTTATCGATTCACCTTTACGAACTTCTTGCGATAAATCAATGGATTCAAATTCATGATTCACTTGACCATACAACAATTTCTCTATTTGACTACCACCGAAATCATCATTTGTATCACCAACAACATATAATGTATCTCCTACAGAAGGATTAAAATGATTAAGATAACTTATGTCATCGATGAGACCAACCATACCTACTACAGGTGTTGGGAATATAGATGTTTCTCTCGTTTCGTTATATAAAGACACATTACCCGAAACGACAGGTGTGCTTAAAACCTCACATGCTTCTGCCATACCTTTTGTTGAATCTGCTAATTGTTGATATATTTCTTTCTTCTCAGGTGAGCCATAATTTAAACAATCCGTCATAGCTAAAGGCGTTGCACCTACAGAAATTAAATTTCTATACGCTTCGGCAACAACTATCTTTCCACCTTCATATGGATTGTTAAATACATAGCGGGCTTCTCCATCAATCGTTGACGCAATAGCTTTATCAGTTCCTTCAACGCGCACAACAGAGGCTTGTAATCCTGGCTTAACTATCGTATTAGCACCTACTTGTTGATCATATTGTTCGTATAAATAACGCTTCGAAGCTATAGTTGGGTGTTGTAATAATTGATCAAATACGGATTCAACATCTACACTGCTATAGTCATTTTTAGTTTCATTGTATTCTGGCGACGTACCTTCAAGTACATAAACTGGCGCTTCATCAGATAAAGGTTGAACTGGAATATCGGCAAATACTTCATCTTCATAAGTTAATACGAAACGATCCGTGTCAGTTACTTCTCCAATTACTGCACTGTCTAACTCATGTTTATCAAAGAGGTCTAAGAATTTTTGTTCTGTTCCCTTTTCTACAACAAGCAACATACGTTCTTGAGTTTCAGATAACATCATTTCATACGGTGAAATACCTTGTTCTCTTGTAGGGACTTGTTCTAAACGTAAATGTAAGCCACTACCACCTTTAGCTGCCATTTCTGAGGATGATGATGTTAGTCCTGCAGCCCCCATGTCTTGGATACCAACGAGTTCATCAAATGTGATGGCTTCTAGCGTGGCTTCCATTAATTTTTTACCTACAAATGGATCACCAATTTGAACAGATGGTCGTTTGCTTTCACTATCTTCACTTAATTCTTCAGAAGCAAAAGTCGCACCATGAATACCATCGCGGCCAGTTTTTAAACCAACATAAATAACAGAGTTTCCAACGCCTTTAGCCGTCCCTTTTTGAACCATGTCGTGATCAATAATGCCTACACACATCGCATTGACGAGTGGGTTGCCATCATATCGATCATCAAACTCTATTTCTCCAGCAGTTGTAGGAATTCCTATACAGTTACCATAGCCACCTATACCTGCAACAACGCCACGTAAAAGTCGACGGTTTTGTTTTTCTGTCAATTCACCAAACCTTAGACTATTCAATAAATTAATTGGACGTGCACCAATAGAAACAATATCTCTAATAATGCCTCCCACACCAGTAGCTGCGCCTTGGTATGGTTCAACTGCAGAAGGGTGATTGTGTGACTCAACCTTGAACACAACCGCT
The DNA here is from genome assembly GCF_050955665.1 of Staphylococcus sp. LKG4-2. Classification (NCBI taxonomy): domain Bacteria; kingdom Bacillati; phylum Bacillota; class Bacilli; order Caryophanales; family Staphylococcaceae; genus Staphylococcus; species Staphylococcus sp. LKG4-2. Next base: position 1,984,492 of record NZ_CP194532.1, read on the forward strand.
TGGTTATCACCAATATCAACAACGCCTGCGCCTTCTCCTGGGCCCATTAAAACATGTTCACCTGAAGTTGGAAATTGTGTTAAAAAGGGTTTGGAATGTTTATAAGAACAGTGTTCACTCCACATAACTGAGAAAATACCAATCTCCGTAAAGTTAGGTTCACGACCTAAAATATCACAAACCTTTGCGTATTCTTCATCACTTAATCCCATATCCTTGTACAGTTGTTCAATTTTAATATCTTCAGAACTTGGTTCAATAAATTTAGACATTTTGTTCCCTCCAACTATTTACCATTGCTTGAAATAATTTTACGCCGCTATCTGTACCAAGAATTGGTTCAATAGCACGTTCCGGATGAGGCATCATACCACACACATTGCCCTGTTCATTGATAATACCTGCGATATCATTAAAAGAACCATTCGGATTATTGACATATTTTAATATAATTTGATTATTTGCCTCTAAACGATCATACATATCTTGAGTACAATAATAATGTCCTTCACCATGCGCAACAGGATAAACTACAGTTTCATCCTCATTATATAAATTTGTGAATGCCGTATTATGATTTACCACACGTAATGATTCATTTCGACTCACGAATAAATGAGAATCATTATGTAGTAAAGCACCTGGAAGTAAACCAATTTCAGTTAGAATTTGAAACCCATTACACACACCAAGTACCGGTTTACCTTCTTTCGCAAATTGTTTTACTGCTTCTGTAATTGGTGCAACACTTGCCATTGCCCCAGAACGTAAATAATCACCAAAAGAAAAACCACCTGGTATCAGTACACCATCAAAACCGTCCAACGATGTATTTCTATAATCTACATATTCTGCTTCTACATCTGATTTCAATGCAGCATTATACATGTCTCTGTCGCAATTTGATCCTGGAAATTTCAGCACTGCAAATTTCATTATGCCTTCTCTCCTTCTTCCAATACTTTATAGCTATATTCTTCAATAACAGTATTAGCAAAAAGTTTTTCACTTAACGTAGTTACAACATTATGAACTGCTTCGTCAGTTGCTTCATCAACAGTCATATAGAGTACTTTACCAACTCTGATATCATTGACTTGCTTATATCCTAAATCATGTACAGCTCGATTTAATGCTTGTCCTTGTGTATCTAATACTTGTGGTTGTAATGTAATATGCAATTCAATTGTTTTCATTGTTAGAGTGCCTCCAATTTATTTAAAAAAGTCTGATATGTCTCGATAATTGATCCTGTATCTTCTCGATAAACATCTTTATCAAAATTTGTATCACTTTGTTTATCCCAAATTCGACATGTATCTGGAGAAATTTCATCAGCCAATAAAATTTCACCTTCATTTGTGCGTCCGAATTCAATTTTAAAATCGACTAATCTTAAATTCATTTTGTCCATTAAGTTCACTAATACTTCATTAATTTCTGTTGCTGCTTCTTTTAATTTTTCAATTTCACCATCATTAGCAATTTGAAGTAGTTTAATATGGTCTTCAGTGATAAGGGGGTCGTTCAAATCATCATTCTTGTAGAAAAATTCAACTAATGGTGTTTCAAATGTATGTCCTTTTTCAAAACCTAGTCTTTTTGTAATTGAGCCTGCTGCAATATTTCTAACTACAACTTCTAAAGGAATGATTTCAACCGAATTAACTAATTGTTCCGTTTCAGATATTTGCTCAATAAAATGACTATTCAAGCCTTTAGCTTTCAAATAATTAAATATACGAGAGGTAATTTGGTTATTTAAGCGTCCTTTCCCTTCAATGAAGTCTTTTTTAGCACCATTACCAGCTGTCACTTCATCTTTATATTCAACTCTTAGTACATCAGACGTTCCTGTTGAAAAAATTCTTTTAGCCTTTCCTTCATATAACAAAGACATATATTTATCTCCCTTCAAATTGTTTAAGCAACTTTTGTTCAGTTTCATTTATATCATTAGTTAACACCGTTAAATGTCCCATCTTACGATTAAATTTACGTTCGTTTTTGCCATAGATATGGACATGCCATTCAGGGTGTTCTGCGAATTGATCTTCTAATAAATCTAAATCTCTGCCTAATAAGTTCATCATAATCGCCGGTTTCAATAGTGTTACTTGTTGTGGTAATTGTTGTCCTGTTATTGCCTTAATATGTGTATCAAATTGAGAATATTCGCAAGCTTCAATTGAATAATGTCCGGAATTATGCGGTCTAGGCGCAATTTCATTTACATATAGTTGATTCTGTTGATCTATAAAAAATTCAACTGTAAATGTACCTATAAAATGTATGGCTTTAATTATTTTATTTACTTCATTACGCGCTTCTTGCTCTTTATTATCTTGTACTCGCGCAGGCACGATTGTTTTAAATAGTATTTGATTTTGATGTTCATTTTCTTGTAGAGGGAAATATGTGATCTGATTGTTTGTACCGATGGTTACTGTCAAAGAAACTTCTTTACTTAAGTTTAGGTACTGTTCTGCTACACATTCTTGTGCTTGAATCAGTTGACGCGCTTCATCTAAATGAGTGGCGTCTTTAACAAGCACTTGACCTTTACCGTCATATCCACCGAAACGTGTTTTAACAATAAAAGGATATCCAATTGAATCAACCGCTTTAACTAAATCGTCATAGTCAGTTAATTGGAGGAACGGCGCTATATTACTGCCAGAATCTTGTAAAGTTTGTTTCTCCGTCAGGCGATCTTGAAGTAATTGAATCGCTTGATAGCCTTGAGGAATATTATATTTTGAAGCTAATGCTTGTAATTGATTAGCCGAGATATTTTCAAATTCGTACGTTATTACATCTGATAATGCTCCAAGTCGATCTAGTGCTATTTGGTCGTCATACGCAGCGTTGATGAACTCGTTGGCAACATACTGGCAAGGACATGATGAATTGGGATCTAACACAATCACTTTGTATCCCATTTGTTGGGCAGACTGCGCCATCATTTTGCCCAGTTGACCGCCTCCTATGATACCTATGGTTGAGCCGAATTTTAATTTACTCAAGTTCATCTTGCATATCACTCACTTTCTCAACTAAAGATTTTTCATAATTTTCCAAATTCTTTTGCACTGTTTGATTACCAATACTAAGTATTCTTGCAGCCAAGATACCCGCATTTTTAGCGCCAGCTTTACCTATTGCTGTCGTTGCTACTGGAATACCACCTGGCATTTGTACAATTGACAATAGCGAATCCATTCCTTTTAAACTTTTAGACTCAATAGGAACGCCAATTACTGGTAAAGTCGTCATTGACGCAACCATACCTGGTAAATGCGCAGCACCGCCTGCACCAGCGATAATGACATCATATCCTGCATCTCTCGCTTCTCTTGAAAATTCAAACATTAATTGAGGCGTACGATGTGCTGAAACTACTTTTTTATCATACGGAATTTCAAATTGGTCTAACATCGAACAACTTTCTTTCATTGTTTCCCAATCAGAAGAACTTCCCATAATGACTACTACTTTCAAAATGAACACCCTTTCAGAAATTTGAAATGATACTACTATTAGATGTATATTACAGATATAGCATAACAAGTAAATGATGCTTTTTCAATCAAAAATCGAACTTTAATACTTTTTTTTTGTTTAATCTACGTCTTTTGGTTGTTAATTATCCCATCATTTGTGTTAATGTTAAGTAAAGTTCAAACATTCAAGGAGGATTTTTTCATGGTCGCAAAAATTTTAGACGGTAAACAAATCGCTAAAGATTACAGACAAGGACTTAAAGATCAAGTTGAAGCTTTACAAGCTGAGGGGTATACACCAAAATTATCTGTCATTCTAGTCGGTAATGATGGTGCAAGTCAAAGTTATGTCAACTCTAAAAAGAAAGCTGCGGAAAAGATTGGAATGATTTCAGAAATTGTTCATCTCGACGAATCTACTTCTGAAGCAGACGTTTTAAACGAATTAAAACGCTTAAATGAAGATGATAGTGTGAGCGGTATATTAGTCCAAGTACCACTTCCTGATCAAGTAAGTGAACAAAAAGTATTAGAATCTATTAACCCAGCAAAAGATGTCGATGGCTTCCATCCTGAAAATATTGGTAAGCTTTATATTGATCAACAAACATTTGTACCTTGTACACCATTAGGTATCATGGAACTTTTAAATCATGCCGATATTGATTTAGAAGGAAAAGACGCTGTTGTTATCGGACGTAGTCACATTGTAGGTCAACCAGTTTCTAAATTATTACTTCAAAAAAATGCTTCCGTAACGATTCTTCATTCAAGAACTAAAGATATGAAGCGTTATTTAAAAAATGCTGACATCATTGTTAGTGCTGTGGGTCGTCCTGGATTAGTAACAAAAGAAGACGTTAAAGAAGGCGCGGTTGTAATCGATGTAGGGAATACACCTGATGAAAATGGTAAATTAAAAGGTGATATCGAATACGATGAAGTTAAAGAAGTGGCAGGTGCAATTACACCCGTACCTGGTGGCGTTGGCCCAATGACAATTACAATGGTATTAAATAACACACTTATAGCTGAAAAAATGCGTAGAGGGATTGAATAAACTCGCGAGATAAAGAATCAATTTTTTTGATATTTATATAAATAAAATGCTTTACTGCTTCATTAACAAAACAAGACACGTTAAGTTCAATACGACTTAACGTGTCTTGTTTTTTGTTAATTTATATTATTTCATTCAATCATATAACACTTTATACACCAACACTTAATTTAGGGATAAACGATTCGAAATGAATTTTCGTTTCATCAACTTCCATTTCTTTTAAGGTAGTGATGATAGATTGAAGGAAATTAACACCACCACAAACATAAATTTCAGTATCTTTTGTTATAAATTGATTCAAATACGATGCATCCATATAACCCATTTTATGCTTATCATAAATAATATAATCGTTATTCTCTTTACTTTCAGCTATTGCCTCTAGTTTATTTGAGAATGGTATATCTGTATCATTAATAATATTTTGAATAAATTGAATTGGCGCTTCTGACTTAGCCACTTGATTAAACATTGGAATTAAAGGTGTAACCCCGATACCGGATCCAATAAATAGTTGTGGTGACTCACTGTTGACCACGGAAAACGGACCTACTGGTGCTGATAATTGAATCGTATCGCCTTCTTTGTATTCACTATGAAGTATCGTAGACACTTCCCCTTCATGTGTTGTTGTTACATCATGTTTAACTGCAAAAGTCAGTGTTTCACTATCACCTTCTACAATTGAATAATGGCGTTTAGCACGGTATGGTAGTGACGCACTCTTCACATCGACCGTGACATATTGACCTGGTTTAAATTTACTCATGTCTATTTCATCAGATTTAACTGTAAATGCTTTGATGTCTGTAGCTACAGTTTCTATATTTTTAATTACAAATGCTTGGAAACCATCCCATGCCATTGTTTTATAAATATCTTTTTCAACTTCAATAAATACTTTAGCAATTTCTCCGTATGCTTTAGCCCAAGTGTCTAAGATTGCATCATCATCCGATAATTTTAAAACATTTTGGATGGCAGCTAATAAATTTTCACCTACAATATCATAACCAGCTGGCGGCACCTGTAATGCACAATGTTTAAATGCAATTTCTTTCACAACTGGTAAAATACGTGTCAAATCATCAATATTCATCGCTGCAGCTAATACACTCTGTGCTAACGCCGTTGATTGCAATCCTTTCTTTTGGTTTGTTTGATTAAACATATTTTTTAATTCAGGGTGCTGTGTAAACATTCTATTATAGAAAAACGATGTGATTTCTACCCCTCTTTCTTGCAATACCGGAACCGTTTCTTTAATAATCGCTTTTTCTTTTTCATTCAACATAATAAGCACTTCCATTTCTTCAAATATAGATTTATCATTTCTACTTTATTTTATTACAAATTATTGTATTTCAAAACAAATTTGTGATAAAATTCACAAAAAGTTCATTTTACTTAATTTTAACTAAAAATTACAATTATATTTAAATAAATAAGGTATATTAGGACTATAGTATGATGTAATACACAGCGCATTACAGTATAGTATAGATAAATCAATTAAAGTCTCTTCTTGGAGGTCAATAAATGAATAAACTTATACAATCGTTATCAGCAATTGGCGTTTCTGCAACTCTTGTATCCCCAAACCTAAGTGCAGAAGCCACTGACAATTCAATTCCAGAGCTTAAAGGTACGAATGATACAATCATAGATAAAGGTGAAGAATATAATCTTTTAAATGGTGTACATGCATACGATAAAGAAGACGGCGATTTAACACATAAAATTAAAGTTGATGGTAATGTTAATATCAACCAAGCTGGAAAATACAAAATTGAGTATAAAGTGGAAGATTCAAACGGCGCATCAAGTAAATCGATACGTTATATAGAAGTTAAATAAATTAAAATTTCATACATAGCAAAAACCAAGCTAAATGATAACCTTTATCACTACTTTTTTGATAAAATCACCCTTTCGCCTTAAATATGACACTTTTCACAAAATGTACACATAATTTTAACAAATCTTTGAAAGCCCACCAGACGTTGAGTTTGTTGGGTTTCTTTTAATTTTACAATATTTTTTTCGCACAAACACTTGTAAATATTGCGTAATATCTTAAAATTGATGTTAAGCCCTACATTTGTAGTATTAGGAGGTCAAAAAAGTGTCAAAATTTAAGTCTTTGCTTCTACTCTTTGGCTCGCTAATTTTACTTAGTGGCTGTTCTAACGTAGAAGTTTTAAACCCAAAAGGGCCGATGGCAAGTGATTCGAAGTTTTTGATTATGTATTCAATTATCTTCATGCTTGTTATTATTGCCGCTGTTCTTATTCTATTCACAGTTTTTCTATATAAATATAGAATTGGAAACACTGATGAATCAGGTAAGATGCACCACAATTCTTTATTAGAAACAATTTGGTTTATTATTCCAGTAATTATTGTAATTGCATTAGCTATTCCAACAGTTAATTCACTTTATAATTACGAGGAAAAACCACAGAAAGAAGACGATCCACTTGTTGTTTATGCTACAAGTGCTGGTTATAAGTGGTTCTTTAGTTATCCTGAAGAGAAAATCGAAACAGTTAACCATTTAACTATTCCGAAAGATCGCCCAGTTGTCTTCAAACTCCAATCAATGGATATGATGACAAGTTTCTGGATTCCACAATTAGGTGGTCAAAAATATGCGATGACAGGTATGACTATGGACTGGACTTTAACAGCTAGTGAAGAAGGTACGTTCCGTGGACGTAACTCAAACTTCAATGGTGAAGGCTTCAGTCGTCAGACATTTGATGTGAATTCAGTAAGCCAAAGCAAATTCGAGGATTGGGTAAAAGATGCCAAAAAACAAAAAGTATTGGATCAAGATACATTTGATAAGCAACTTTTACCAACTACTGAAAACAAAAATTTAACTTTCAGTGGTACGCATTTAGCATTTGTTGATCCTGCAGCAGACCCTGAGTATATTTTCTATGCTTATGATCGTTATAATTTCGTTCAAAAAGATCCAAACTTTAACACTGAAGAAGAACGTACAGCAGATGTGTTAGATAAACCAGATCAACCTGCACGTAAGCCGCAAATCACAAATGCTAACTACGAACGTCATGGAATGAAAGCCATGATTTTAGGCAATAATGAACCATATGATAGTGAATTCAAAGATGAAGAATCACATAATATGGATGAAATGGAAAAAATCTCTGAAGGTGCTAAAGATGAAAAAGCATCTAAAATTGAGAAAAAAGACCATGAAAATGGAGGTGGACATTAATGAATTTTCCATGGGATCAATTACTCGTTCAAGGTAACTGGATGATAACAATGGGACAAATTGGTGCTCCTTTCGCAGTTATTGCCGTAATCGCAGTAATTAGCTATTTCAAATTATGGAAATATCTATACAGAGAATGGTTCACATCTATTGACCATAAAAAAATTGGTGCAATGTACTTAATCTGTGCGGTATTAATGTTCGTACGTGGTGGTATTGACGCGCTAATGATGCGTACGCAATTAGCCATTCCAGACAATACATTTTTAGAAGGAAACCATTATAATGAAGTCTTTAGTACGCACGGCGTAATAATGATTATCTTTATGGCTATGCCTTTCATCTTTGGTTTATGGAATGTTGTCGTACCACTACAAATTGGTGCGCGTGACGTTGCATTCCCTGTATTAAATAACGTAAGTTTCTGGTTATTCTTCTCAGGTATGATTTTATTCAACCTTTCATTTATAGTCGGAGGCTCACCTGCAGCTGGTTGGACAAACTACGCACCACTCGCAGGAGAATTCAGTCCAGGACCTGGTGTCAACTATTACTTAATAGCGATACAAATTTCCGGTATTGGTACACTGATGACTGGTATTAACTTCTTTGTTACTATACTTAGATGTAAAACACCAACAATGAAATTTATGGAAATGCCAATGTTTACGGTTACGACTTTCATTACAGCATTAATCGTTATCTTGGCTTTCCCAGTATTAACAGTTACATTAGCGCTATTTACAACTGATAGAATTTTCGACACAGCATTCTTCTCAGTTGCAAATGGTGGTATGCCAATGCTTTGGGCTAACTTCTTCTGGGTATGGGGGCACCCTGAAGTGTATATCGTTATCTTGCCAGCATTCGGTATCTACTCTGAAATTATTCCGACATTTGCACGTAAACGCCTATTCGGACATCAAAGCATGGTCTGGGCGACTGCAGGTATCGCATTCTTAAGTTTCTTAGTTTGGGTTCACCATTTCTTCACAATGGGTAATGGTGCATTAATTAACTCATTCTTCTCAATTTCAACCATGTTAATTGGTATACCAACTGGTGTTAAAATCTTTAACTGGTTGTTCACGCTTTATAAAGGGCGTGTTACCTTCGAATCTCCAATGCTATTCGCATTAGGGTTCATACCGAACTTCTTAATCGGTGGGGTAACAGGTGTTATGCTTTCAATGGCGGCAGCAGATTATCAATATCATAATACTTACTTCTTAGTAGCGCATTTCCACTATACGCTAGTAGCTGGTGTAGTATTTGCCTGTCTTGGAGCTTTAATATTCTGGTGGCCTAAGATGACTGGCTTCAAGTTAAACGAAACATTAAACAAATGGTGTTTCTGGTTATTCATGATCGGATTTAACGTTTGTTTCATACCACAATTCATCCTTGGATTAGATGGTATGCCACGTCGTTTATACACTTATATGCCAGAAGATGGTTGGTGGTTACTAAACGCAATCTCAACTGTCGGTGCCCTATTAATGGCATTAGGATTTATGTTCTTAGTTGCAAGTATCGTATACAGCTTCTTCAAAGCACCACGTGAAGCAACTGGCGACAACTGGGATGGTTTAGGACGTACTTTAGAATGGGCAACTGCTGGAGCAATGCCACCTAAATACAACTTTGCTATCACACCAGACTGGAATGACTATGACACATTTGTAGATATGAAAGAACATGGTCGTCATTATTTAGACAACCATAACTATACAGATATCCATATGCCAAATAATACTCCTGTTGGATTCTGGATGGGAATTCTCTTCACTATTGGTGGATTCTTCCTTATCTTTGAAACACTCGTTCCAGCTATTATTTGTTTAATTGGTATCTTCGCAACTATGGTTTACCGCAGTTTCCAAATCGACCATGGTTATCATATACCAGCGTCTGAAGTTGCTGAAACTGAAAAACGTTTACGTGATGCACGTATAAAAGAAAGGGAGGCTGTAAGTCATGAGTCATGATGCAAACACAATTGATCAACGTTCGCATGAAGGTAATTTAAATAAACTTGGCTTTTGGGTATTCCTTACAGCAGAATTCTCATTATTCGGTACGTTATTCGCAACATTATTAACACTTCAACACGGTGGCGATTATGCTGGAAAAATGACGACTGAATTGTTTGAATTACCATTAGTTTTAATTATGACATTTGCATTATTAATTAGTTCTTATACATGTGGTATTGCAATTTACTATATGAGAAAAGAAAAAGAAAAATTAATGCTGATTTGGATGATTATCACTGTATTACTTGGTATGGTATTCGTAGGCTTCGAGATTTATGAGTTTGCGCACTACGTACATGAAGGTGTTAATCTAACTATCGGTTCTTATTGGTCTAGTTTCTTTATTCTATTAGGAACACATGGTGCCCACGTGTCATTAGGTATTGTTTGGATTATTTGCCTATTAATTCAAGTAGCAATGCGCGGATTAAATAAAGACAATGCTCCTAAATTATTTATAGTTAGTTTATACTGGCACTTTTTAGATGTTGTATGGATTTTCATCTTCACTGCCGTATATATGATAGGGATGGTGTTTAGCGGATGAATACAATAGTAAAACATACTGTAGGTTTTATCGCCTCAATCGTTTTAACGATCTTAGCTGTATTTGTAACTTTATACACATCTATGGCACTTAATGCTAAGATTACCATCATCTTTGGTTTTGCTTTTATACAAGCTGCAGTTCAATTATTAATGTTCATGCACTTAACTGAAAGTAAAGATGGTAATTTACAAACCTTTAAAGTTTTATTTGCGATTATCATTACTTTAATTACTGTTATCGGTACTTATTGGGTAATGCAAGGTGGACACTCAAGCCACTTATAATCAATATAGACTTCTCTTCTGAGAAGCCTTAGAACAAAGAGACCCCCCTACGCATTTATTTGTGTAGGGGGGTCTCTTTATATATTGATTTCGTTAATTTCAAAATATGTATGTTTTGTTGTTATAAATTTTTCGTATGAAAAGAAAGCACTAAATTAATCGTTTATATTAACTATGGTAAATCAAACATGCAACTGACCGTCACTTTTCCTTCTTCATATCCCCCCTATTTTCAAATAGTATTTTCATTAGATGACGCCGATTTCTAAAAAAAATACTTCACGAATATTAAAAACTAACCTAGATTATTCAAAATAAATACTAATAAACTAAACTTAGGCTCTATGGAATGTCTTTACAACATTATTTCCTCATATTTCTATCAATAGTCGCTTAATTTTTCAATTGCTATACAACATTTTCTAGGTAAAACAATGTACACTATATTTAAATGATTATTTATTTTTAGGAGGAAATTCAATTATGAAACAACCTATTATCATAGATTCAGATCCTGGAATTGATGATGCTGCTGCGATTAGCATTGCATTAAATCATCCTAATTTTGATTTGCGAATGATTACTACAGTTAATGGAAATGTAGGTATTGAAAAAACAACTGCGAACGCTTTGAAACTTAAACGTTTTTTCTCGAGTACCGTTCCTGTACATAGAGGTTCCTCTCAACCATTATTATCAGAAATCGTAGATGCTAGTGCAGTACATGGTGAATCTGGGATGGAAGGATATGATTTTCCTAAGATTAATTACAATGATTTATCATCCACTCATGCTGTAGAAGCCATGCGCAAAGAACTTCAATCAAGTGAAGACCCTATTACTTTAATACCAATAGGACCTTTAACAAATATTGCCCTATTACTCTCAACCTATCCAGAAGTAAAAGATTATATTAAAGAAATTGTATTAATGGGTGGTTCGGCAGCTCGAGGCAATGTCACACCATTAGCAGAATTTAATATTTATTGTGATCCAGAAGCAGCACACATTGTATTTAACTCTGGATTACCAATTACAATGGTTGGCTTAGATGTAGCTAGAAGTTCTACACTTAGTCACGCAACGGTGAATGAATTACAAAGTTTAAACAAAACCGGTGACATGTTGCATCAACTTTTCAAACATTATAAAGGCGACGATTTTGAAAAAGGAATCAATGTCTATGATGCATATACGATACTTTATTTATTACATCCTGAAAAATTTGATGTGAAAGAGGCAGATGTACAAATTGAGACCACTGGAACACTTACAAAAGGTGCAACTGTCACAGATTTTAACACGCACTTCCCTAACTGCTCAGTTGTTATGTCTATCGAAACAAACGATTTCAAAAAACTATTTATTGAAGCTTTAAAATACTGTATATAATCTTAGTAAAAAACACACGCCCATTTCCATGGCGTGTGTTTTAAAATTTCAATTAATATGATTTACCCACATGATTATAAGGTCCACCCTGTTTTAAAATCTGATTGTAAATATGTTGGATTTTCTGTTCATTATTCACGTCACTATTTTCATAATTAGTTCCTAGGATTACAATATACTTGTCATTAAAATATGACGTAAAAACTTGACCAAAAAAACCACCATTAATTCTATTTTTATCTGCAAAGGAATAAAACCCATAGCGATAAGGTTGAGGATATTTAGACGTCTTACTCTCATGTATCAGTGGTTTTGATATATGGCTGTTTAATATTCTATTATTTTGTAATCCTAAAATCAATTTTCCCATATCACTCGGCGTCATGTACAAATTACCCGCCCCATAATACTGTTCTAAAACGTTGGGATACTGTTGTAGTGGTTTGCCAGATTTACCATCCTTTTTATAACCCTTAGCCATATATGCTTGAAAATTTGAATTATCGAAAAATGCAGTGAAATTTAAATGTTGCGGTTTTGAAATTCTATCCTCAAAATTTTTCTTATACGACTTGTTTGTCACTTCTTCAATCACACGCGATAATACTAAATAATTTCCGTCGTTGTACCTATTTTTATTGTAAAATTTAGGCTCAATGCCTTTTTGTTGAACTGCATGTACCGCTTCGTTTAAATTTTTATAATTTGGAGAAGCTTTATATTTAAACAATCCACTTTTATGCAACATGAGTTGATTTAAAGTAATTGGCTGCTTCATTTTAAACCATGGCAAATATTTAGTTACAGAATCGTTCATGTTAATTTTATTTTCGCTTTCTAATTGTTTCAACATTAATCCTGTTGCAAACTTTTGAGAAGATCCAATTAAATATAAAGTATCTGCTTGATTCTGTTTATTTTCTTGAATGTTTTGCAAACCGTATCCTTTATTTAATTTGAGTTGACCATTTTCGAACACAGCTGCAGTACCGTTAAATTTAACTTGTTCAAGATATTGATTAATCTGCATCATCTGTGGATTTTGATTATCGACAATAGTCTGTAAATGTCCCATTTGTTTATTCGTAGTTTCTTGTTTCGTCTCATTTTGTACCATTGGCGTTTCTTGATGACTACGATGATATAGCTTATAGGCGATTGTAATAATAATTACTATTAATAATATAATTAAAATGATTGTTATTTTTTTGAGTATCTTTGTTGTCATAATGTTGCCTCTATATTTGTTTAAACTATATTATTAATATAGTTTGCTTCAAACTGTTGTGTAATTTCATCAATATTTTCAACTTCAAGTGAAAAATATAATTTAATTTTTGGCTCTGTACCAGAAGGTCTTAACGCAATAAAACCATTTTCAAAAATAAATCTAATTAAATTTGTCTTTGGTAATGTTAATTTCTCAGTATGACCTGTTATCATGTCTCTAACTTCTCCAACATGATAGTCCTCAATTTTTAGTACATCCATACCACATATAGAAAATACCTGTTCATTTCTAAATTGCGACATAATACTTTCTATTTTTTTAACACCGGCTTTTCCTTCAAATGTAGGCGCAAGTGTTCTGTCCTTGAAATAACCGATATTTTCGTAAATATCTTCAATTGTTTCCTTAAATGTTATACCGTTTTTATCAAGTAAATTCTTATATTTAACTAATAATGGTACCATTTGTATAGCATCTTTATCTCTTGAAATAGGTTGTGCTAAGTACCCATGACTTTCTTCAAATGCAAGCAGTAATTGCTTATCATCATCTTTCTGTTTGTGTTCTATTAAATCTGAAATGAATTTAAAACCTGTCAGAACATCGTTAACTTCTACATTGAGAGATGTTGCTAACCTTTCTGCTAGCTCGCTCGTAACTATTGATTTGATCATATATTGCGGCGTACTATCTTCAGTTAAATCTTGGAACCTTAATTTCATTAATAATAGCCCTATTTCATTGCCATTAAAATATCTAAAATCATTATCACCATAACGTTCTATAAATCCTAATCGATCCGCATCAGGATCAGTTGCAATAATAAGCTGTGCATCTGTTTTATCTGCTAGCTGTTTGCCAAGTGTAAAAGCTGCTTCATCTTCAGGATTAGCAATAGCTACTGTTGGAAAATTACCATTAGGTTCTGACTGTTCTTTTTCTATAACAAAATTATGATAATCTAATTCAGTTAAAATGTCAGATACCAAAGGTAGGCTCGTACCATGTAAACTCGTCAATATGACTTTTGCGTCATGTGCATCTATTGATCCTACTAATGACTTAACTTCTTTTTTATAACTTTCTGTTACTTCATTCGACATATATTTTATTTTACCGTTTTCTACGAACGCATTAAAATCACCTTTTTCAATATTTAATGGTGTTTCAATTGAATTTATATATTCACTTAATTGCTCTGAAGCTTCAGGTAATAATTGTCCACCCTTTTCATTATAAATCTTTATACCATTATAATTTTTAGGATTATGACTTGCTGTAATCATGATGCCTGCATTTACTTGTAGATGTCTTACGGCAAAGGATAATTCTGGTGTCGATTTATAATTGTCTGAAATAATAGCTGTGATACCATTATTTGCCAACACACTTGCCATCTCTTGTGAAAATGCTTTTGATAAAAATCTTGTATCAAAATGTATGACAACAGATGCGTCATCAACATTATGATTTAAATATTGAGCTAAACCTAGCGCTACTTTGCGGACTGTAAAAGCATTTAACCTTGCTGGTCCTAAACCAAATGTACTTCTAATACCTGCAGTACCAAATGATAAGACCCCTTCAAAACCAGCATTCTGTTCTTCTTCTGTTTGTGTTTCGTAAAAATCCTTTACTAAACTTTCATTTATATTTTCTAACCAAAGTGCTTTCACTATAATATTTCCTCCTCAAATCATTCATTCCTAGTACGTTTATTATATCTTTATGCTGGAATATGATTAAATTTGTTTCAACACTTGCTATAATTAAGTATAAAGGCAATCTAAAATTTCTAACATCTTTTAATTATAATCATCTACAAGATGATATTTCCAATATATATTATATCCTATGTCTTTAAATAAATCATATTTTATCAAATGACATTATTGTAATACTATTTTTATATTTATTAACCTTTCCACTTTCAATGATTTAAATCATTTCATAAATGATGATTTGATTAAATACAATCATATTTACTTAATCATACATGACAAGTGCATTGTATATTTATGATTAACACATAACTTCTGCGTGCATATTGTTTCATCATTTTATTACACATTGCCAATAAAATTACAATTAACAACTTCATAGTTGATATTTTTTAGTGATAGTAATAAAATTATAATTTATAGTGCATTTTCTTCTTTACAAATAATTTACAAAGTTAAAAAGAAGTAAAATCAAAATATAAATATAGTTACATGTACAAAAAATCTAATAATTTGGGAGCTTCAAACATGAATAAATTTTTAAAATATTTCTTAATATTTCTTTCATTAGTTCTTGTCGTTGTTCCAATTATTTTTGCGATCATATTGCTAAAATCTTCTCAAGGCGCTTTTGAGTCTTCCTTTAATGATAGTGATTCCTCTAGGAAGTCAAATATACGTGACTCTAAAGTAAATCCTTCAAAAGATCCTATATCTATCCTATTTTTGGGAATTGATGATAATAGTGGCCGTGAAAAAAATGGACAAACAGCTGAAAAATCTAGAACCGATGCAATGATATTATCTACTTTTAATGCAGATAAGGAACAAATTAGAATGTTAAGTATTCCGCGTGATACAATCAGCTACATACCAAAAGTTGGTTATTATGATAAAATTACGCATGCACATGCATACGGAGGCCCTACTGCTTCAATGGACTCAGTAGAGGCTACATTAGATTTACCAGTCGATTACTATGTCAGAATTAATATGGAAGCGTTTGTTGATGCAGTTGATGAATTGGGCGGCATTAAATATGACGT
Organism: Staphylococcus sp. LKG4-2; assembly: GCF_050955665.1. Classification (NCBI taxonomy): domain Bacteria; kingdom Bacillati; phylum Bacillota; class Bacilli; order Caryophanales; family Staphylococcaceae; genus Staphylococcus; species Staphylococcus sp. LKG4-2. Next base: position 2,000,565 of record NZ_CP194532.1, read on the forward strand.
CCCTTACAACATTAATGAACCAAATACAAACGATACTGGTAAAATTAAAGTCAAAAAAGGCTATCAAAATCTTAATGGCGATGAAGCATTGGCTGTAGCTAGAACACGTCATCAAGACTCAGATTTAAAACGTGGTCAGAGACAAATGGATTTAATTAAAAAACTATTTGCAAAAGCACAAAAAGCAGACTCATTTAATAAACTAGATGATGTTGTTGAAATTGTCGGAAAAAATGCCAAACATAATTTAAGTTATGATGAAATAAAAGTACTTGCTACTTCTTATTTAAAAGATGATATAAAAATAAAAAGTTCACAACTTGAAGGTGACGATGATTATTTAAATGGCATTTATTACTATAATCCAGATATAAAAAATATCCTGTCAACGACAAATATGTTGCGAAGTGACTTAGATTTACCTAAAATTAAAGATAAAGATGAATTATTAAATCAACGCGTGATTGATTATTATGGTACACTCGTACCATTAACCGAGTTAGATGATAGTCTTCTAACGAAATCACAAAAAGATAGCTCGGAAGATGAAAATAGTAATGAAAATCAATCAAATGAGAATGACAATAGCAACTCAGAAACAAATAACGCTGAAGATTATAATAATCAGCAACAAACGGATCAGTTTGGTAACGAACAAAATAACGTGAATCAACCCCAGAACGATTCTAATCAACAACAAAATGATCCTAACCAACAGCAAATTGATCCAAACCAACAACAGAACGCTCAAGAAGTACCAACGAATCAATATTAATCTAGAAAGGAGCTCGTAATATGTCACGCAAAACTTATGAAAAACTAGCACATGTGAATGGCATGTTTAATGTTTTAGAGCAGCAATTGATTCACAGCAAAGATATGGCGCTATTCAGAAATGAATTTTTCTACGTTAATCATGAACATCGTGAGAATTATGAGGCCTTACGCATTTACTATAAAGATAGTGACCTTAATCCTGTAGTTGATGGTGCGTGTTACATCGTTGCACTCCCAGAAATATTTGAAAAAGTTGATGTTTTTGAATCTGAGTTACCATTTACTTGGGTATATGATCAAAATGGTATCACTGATACTATGAAGCAAATCAGTGTACCTATCCAATACTTGATTGCTGCAGCGTTAGAAGTAACCGATGTAAACCTATTCAAACCTTCTGGCTTTACCATGGGAATGAATAACTGGAATATTGCACAAATGCGTATTTTTTGGCAGTATACAGCAATCGTAAGAAAAGAAGCACAATAAATTCAAATAACTCTACCCTACCATCTATTTTATGGTAGGGTATTTTTAATATCTAAAATGAGAAAAGAGGTAAATATATGTTTAATATTGTGACTACACCTAAAATGATGGACGATGCATTAGAAATTCGTAAAGAAGTATTTGTGAAAGAACAAGGTGTTCCATTAGAAAATGAAATTGATCAATTTGAAGACGTTGCCACTCATGTCATTGGTTATGATTCAAATCATATACCTTTTGCTACTGGAAGATTTCGTCCTGTAAATGATAGTGTAAAAATAGAACGTGTAGCTGTTAGAGCGACGCACCGTAAATCAGGATATGGTCAATTACTTATGCAATTTCTTGAAACATCTGCAAAACAACAAGGTTATAGTAAATTGGCGTTAAATGCACAATATCATGCCAAGTCCTTTTATGAAGCGCTTGGTTATAAATCTATTGGTGATATCTTTATGGAAGAAAATATCGAACACATTGCTATGACAAAAATAATTTAAAAATTTTTCATCCGAATATTACAGTTATTCTTCATTTAAATTTTGTAATATTTCAGAAAGTGTAATATTTTAATATAATGTAAATTAGGCGTTATAACGCTTTTCTATTAGCTTTATAATTTTTTAATACTGGCTTTAGATTAATTTTATATTACAAAACAGTAAAAACCAGCCTCTAGGTCTTTCGTCGTATTATAATAGGATACAAATATATATAGTTAAAGGGGCAGTTAAATGGCTAAGAAAAAGAACACTTATAAGGTACCTTCGATTGTAGCACTTACATTAGCAGGTACAGCTTTGACAACTCATCATGCTCAAGCAGCAAGTAATACACAAGATCAAACTCCGAATAAAAATGTATTGGATGACGAAAAAGCACTTAACCAAAGTGAACAAATTAAATCTGAAATTAGCAAACCAACAACTAACATTTCAGGTACACAAACATACCAAGACCCTACACAAGTAAAAGATGCATCTTCAAATGAAGATACAAATTATGATGCGCAGTTAGATGAGTTGAATGATCAAACTTCTGAACAAACATCAAATCAAGATACATATAATCAGGAAACAGACGTTCAAGAAGATCAACAAGATGTTTCATCAGATAATGACACGAAATCTTTAGATACTGAGCAAACTTCTGTTGAAGATAACAACCAAGAGAATGAAGAAAACAACACTGACTCAATACAATCAGAAACAAATTCAACTAATGAAGCATCACAGACATCTAATGATGTGAGTTCGAATGCTGAAGAAACAAATACAGATGAAAATTCGTCTGATGTAGCAAATCAAAATGAACCTGTTGCTCAAAATGACAAAGCAGAAACTTCTAATGAAGACGTTGCTTCTTCTGACGTTAAGCAAGACGGCACTCATAGTGACGCTAACACTTCTGATGTAGCAGATAAAAATGAATCTGAAACTCAAGATGACAAAGCAGAAACTTCTAATGAAGACGTTGCTTCTTCGTACTTTAAACAAGACGACACTCAAAGTGACGATAACGCTTCTGATGATGTAAAAGATCAAAACGAATCTGAGACTCAAAATGATAAAGCAGAATCTTCTAATGAAGATGACGTTGCTTCTTCTGATGTTAAGCAAGACGACACTCATAGTGACGCTAACACTTCTGATGTAGCAGATCAAAATGAATCTGAAACTCAAGATGACAAAGCAGAAACTTCTAATGAAGATGACGTTGCTTCTTCTGACGTTAATCAAGACGACACTCATAGTGACGCTAACGCTTCTGATGATGTGAAAGATCAAAACGAATCTGAAACTCAAAATGATAAAGCAGAAACTTCTAATGAAGATGACGTTGCTTCTTCTGATGTTAAGCAAGACGACACTCATAGTGACGCTAACGCTTCTGATATAGCAGATCAAAACGAATCTGTTGCTCAAAATGATAAAGCAGAAACTTCTAATGAAGACGTTGCTTCTAGTGATAAACAAGACGACACTTATAGTGACGCTAACGCTTCTGATATAGCAGATCAAAATGAATCTGCCACTCAAGATGACAAAGCAACTTCTAAAGAAGATGACGTTATTTCTAATGACAAGCAAGATAATGCCAAAGTATCTACATCATCTAAAGAAGCTTCTACAGCAGAAAACAAAGTACAGCCAGCTACATTTAGTGCAAAAGTAACACCTAAGCTTAGAGTAGCTACTACTAGTGCTAATACTGCAGTAGCAACACGTTCTGCAGTAACTAAAGAAGCAACAACACGTGCGGCATTACCTAAATATTCACCAAAAGTTAATTCATCAATTAATAACTATATTCGTAAAAATAATTTTAAAGCACCAAATTACGAACAAGATATAGCAAATTACTTACCTCAATATAATTACCGTTATGGCAAACCTGAAGGTATTGTAATGCATGATACTGCTAATGATAATTCAACTATCACTGGTGAGATTAACTATATGAAGAATAATTACACGAGCGCTTTTGTTCATGCATATGTAGATGGTGATCGTATTATTGAAACTGCAAATACTGACTACTTAGCATGGGGTGCCGGTCCACAAGCAAATGATCGTTTTATACATGTTGAATTAGTTCATACGCATGACTATGACTCTTTTGCACGTTCAATAAATAATTATGCAGACTACGCAGCAACTAACCTACAATATTATGGTTTAGTCCCAGACAGTGCTGAATATGATGGTGTTGGTACGGTATGGACTCACCAAGCAGTCAGCAATTATCTAGGTGGTTCTGACCACTCTGACCCTCATGGTTACTTAGCAGCACATAATTATAGCTATGATGAACTTTACGATTTAATTTATGAAAAATATTTAATTAAAACTGGTCAAGCAGCAGCATGGGGTACTACTTCTTCTGGCAGTACAGGTGGTACTGGTGGTAGCACTGGTTCTGGAAACACAGGCACAACTCCCCCATCAAAATCAGGTACCGTTAAAGTTACTGAAAATAATGGCGTAGGCCGTATCAACTCAAAAAATGATGGTTTATACACAACCGTTTATGACCAAAAAGGTAAAAAGACTGATCGTGTAAACCAAACACTTAAAGTTACTAAATCTGCTACTTTAGGTAAAGAACAATACTATTTAGTTTCTGACTATAACAAAGGCACTTTAATTGGTTGGGTACATCAAGGTGATGTGAGTTATAACGCCGCTAAAGCCGCTGCAAAAATCAATAAAACTTATAAAATTAATCCTGGAGAAGTGATTTATACAGTTCCTTGGGGAACAAGTAGTCAAAAAGCAGGTTCTGTTTCAGGTAAATCAGCTCAAACATTTAAAGCAACTAAGCAACAACAAATTGGTAAAACAAACTATATTTATGGTACTGTAAATAATTTAACTGGATGGGTTAGCTTAAGTAAATTAACAGCACCATCTACGACGCCAAGCAAGCCGTCTACGACTGCCAAGTTAGTTGTATCTAATTTAACTAATCAACAAGGTACAGTTGCTAAATCTAATCATGGTGTATATACATCTGTATATGATAAGCAAGGTGTACAAAAATCATATGTGAATGGTCAAACATACAAATTAAGTAAAAAAGCAACTTTAGGTAGCAATGCATTTTATTTAATTACTGATAATAAAACCAATACTAATTTAGGTTGGATGCAAACTGGAGATATAACAGTTAAAGAGACTGCTAAGAAACCAGCAGCAACTCAAACACAAACTGTAAGTAAGATTGGTCAATTAAATGCTACTAATTCTGGAATTAAAACAACAGTTTATGATCCAAAAGGTAAAGATGCATCTAAATTCTCAGGTAAAACATTTACTGTTACTAAACAACGTACACAAGGCAATAACACATATGTCTTAATCCAAAATACAAATCAAAACACACCAATCGGTTGGGTTAATACAAAAGATATCAATACACGTAACTTAAGTAAGACAACGGCTAAAAATGGTCAATATACTGTTAAAGCTACAAATAATGGTCTTTATGCTGTCCCTTGGGGTACAAAATCACAACAACTAGATACTTTAAAAAATGTAAAAAACAATCAATTTAATGCATCAAAATCAGTCTACGTTGACAAAGATGAATATATCTACGGTATTGTTAATAATAAAACTGGTTGGATTGCTGCAAAAGATTTAAATAGTACCACGAAGACACCTAGCGTTACAAAATCAGCTGTAACACCTATAAAATATGATTACATCATTCATAACCAAAAAGGTAGTTATTATATTGATCCATTAACAGGAAAAGCTGCTGGTTCATTGAAAGACTTTTATGAAGGTATTTTCACTGTATATGAAAAACAAGTCATTAATGGTGTCACTTGGTACCATGGTAAATTAGCTAATGGTAAAGTTGTTTGGGTAAAAGAAGATGACTTACGTAAAGAATTAGTGAAATATTACAAATCAGGTCTTACACTTGATCAAGCAGTTGCTATCCAAAAAGGATTGAAATTCAAACCACAAATTCAACATACAGCTGGTAAATGGGAAGATGCTTCTGCAACTGAAATTAAAAATGCTATGGATTCTAGCAAATTAATTAAAGATCCAACTCAAAAATATCAATTCTTACGTTTAGATAAATCACAAAATATTTCTTCAGCTGATTTGGATAAACTATTAGTTGGTAAAGGTATTTTAGAAGGCCAAGGTGAAGCATTTAGCGAAGCTGCCAAAGCTTATAATATCAATGAAGTATATTTAATTTCACATGCCCTACTTGAAACTGGTAATGGTACATCTAAACTAGCTAATGGCGGAGATGTTGTTAACGGTAAAGTCGTAACTAATGGCAAAGATAAATACTATAATATGTTTGGTATTGGTGCTGTTGATAGCGATGCTGTTAAACAAGGTTTCGCTACAGCCAAGAATAATGGTTGGAATACTGTTAAAAAAGCAATTGTTGGTGGTGCTAAATTCATCGCTGGCTCATATATCAATCAAGGTCAAAACACACTTTACAAAATGCGTTGGAACCCTGAAAATCCAGGTGTTCATCAATATGCAACAGATGTAGCATGGGCAGCACATAATGCTACACGTATTAAAGGGTTTTATGATTCAATGGGTAAATTAGGTAAATACTTCGACGTAGATACTTATAAATAATCGTACTACTTTTTAGAGACATTATTAAATGTTTATCAGCTTTACCTGTATCCCAATTTTTGGTATTTGATGACTAAAAAGTAAAAATCACTTTATGCTTTATAAATAACAAAAGATATTAAACGAAACGTAGGTAATACATCACTTTTCAAAAAAGTGCTATATATCACCTACGCTTCGTTTATTTTATATTTCATTTAATAAAATATGTATGATGTGCATTTAATTTTTTTAATAACTGATTTAAGCTTTCAATATCTTTAGCTGTTAAATTTTGACATCGTGCTTCGATTAGCGCTATCCTAACTTCATTTATTTGTTCGACTAAAGCTTTTGACTTCTCTGTCACCATTAAATCTTTGCATCTCATATCCTTATTGGATTGTTTGCTCGTGATATAACCCATTTGACATAACTTCTTGATCCAACGTGATACGATAGATTGTTCTTTATTAATCTTCATTGTTAAATCATATTGAGATAACTTTTTATAATTATATAAAATTCTTAGCATCTCCAATTGCTCTGAAGTTAAATCTGTACGTTGTCCAAATCGTCTACTTACTAAATTAAGATCATTGCTCGTCAGTGTAATTAATTGTTCTAGTTGTTTATACATGTTGGTCATCTCCACTACTTTAAATTAAATTCTTAAGAGGTTAAATACACTATTTTATTTTCTAATATTATAATAGTATTCTTCCTAATATACAATAATAAAAGACAAATTGTACTATTTTGTTGCATTTCTCATATGTTTTATAATAAATTAGAAGTAGCGCATATAAAATTTATCGCATATATAAAAGGAGCAAAATAATGTCACAATTGAAAGAGAGAGATTACTTTTTCGATAATGCTAGAGCAATGTTAATCTTTCTTGTTGTGTTTGGCCATTTATTACAGCCATATACAGAAGCCAGTAAACATCTTTCTTCATTGTATTTAACAATATACAGCTTTCATATGCCGGGCTTTTTATTTATTTCTGGTTATTTTGCAAAAAAAGCAGGCCAAGCTGGTTATTTAGAAAAAGTCTCTAAAAAACTATTAATTCCTTACGTTATTTTCTTTGGCTTTTTCTCTTTTTACTATTATTTAACTGGTAAAGAAGATAGTGTGAAATTTGATCCATTCGATCCAGTATTTGCATTATGGTTTTTACTTACATTATTCTTTTTCCACGTTATATTAGTAATCGTGAAGGATTATAAACCATACTATGTTTTACCGATTGCTATAATTATCTCATTATTTGCGGGTTATTCATCAAATATCGATAATTATCTAAGCTTTTCAAGAACCATCATGTTCTTTCCAATATTTTATTTAGGTTATCTGTTTACGAATAAGCATATCCAAACTTTAAAAAATAAAAAACTTGTTCCAATCTCTATCATCATTTTGATTGTATTTTATGTTACTTATACATATCATCCTATTAATGCAGATAGGTTATTAGGTGACTCACCCTATATGTCACTCGAAGGTAAACAAGACTTATACAGTCCTATTAAAAGGTTATTACTTTATTTCATAATTTTAATAACACTTTTCTCTTTCTTAAATCTAATACCAGAAAAAGAAAAGTTTTACACTTATATTGGACGTAGAACAATGTATGTTTATTTATTACATGGTTTAGTCATCGGGGTTATACGTGGATTCGGTATTTATCCATTTAAAGATTCAGTATCGATATTAACTTATGTCTATTTACTGCTCTTTACGACGATTATTGTCTATGCATTATCAACACGTTTTGTATCAAAATGGACAAATCCAATTATTAATCTACAATCCCCTTCTAAATTCAAAGAATAAAGGTACTGTGAAACGCGATATGATATATTTAAAGTAATGATGCGTAACCATTAATTAACGCAATCGCTTTATAGCAAGTATCATTAAAAAATAAGCATGATATAAATTTTTGCTATCCATTATAACTTTATATCGACATGCTTGTGGAGCGAGAATCAAAAGCCAAAGCTATCTTTGATTCTCGCTCTAACTCTACATATAAAATTAAATTTGGTATTTTTAAATCTTGAGGTGATTTATACAATGAAACTATCATTAAATAATAATTCAAAACATTTAAGTGCACCAAGTATTCGTCAATTTTCAAGCCGTATTAGCGGTATAAAAGACTGTATTAATTTAACAATTGGTCAACCAGATTTTCCAATGCCTGATGTTGTTAAATCTGCTTATATCCAGGCAATAAATGAAAATCAAACAAGCTATTCACATAATAAAGGTCTAGTGGAAACAAGAAATGCAGTTAGCCAATATTTCCATCAACGTTATGGATTTAAATATAGTTCCGAAGAAATTATTATTACCAACGGTGCTAGTGAAGCATTAGATACTGCATTAAGAAGCATCATTGATGAAGGTGATGAAATATTAATACCAGGTCCAGTATATTCTGGCTATATTCCACTTATCAAAACATTAGGTGGCGTGCCGGTTTATATTGATACCACAGAGACGAATTATAAAGTCACACCTGAAGCTATAGAGGCACATTTAACTGCGAAGACCAAAGCCATATTACTAAACTACCCTACTAATCCAACGGGCGTCATTTTGAACCACAATGAGGTTCAAGCACTAACTGAAACTTTAAAGCATATGCCTATATTTGTTATTAGTGATGAGATATATGCTGAAAACACTTTTACTGGCAAACATACATCATTCGCTGAATTCCCATCTATTAGAGAACAATTATTATTAGTTGGTGGTTTAAGTAAATCTCACTCTGCTACAGGTATTCGCATTGGATTCTTAATAGGTCCAGAATATCTTATTGAAAAATTAACTTTTATGCATGCCTACAATTGTATTTGTGCAAATGTACCAGCACAAATTGCTTGTATCGCTGCATTGAACGAAGGACTTGAAGCACCACAATATATGAACCAAGCATATATTGAACGCCGTAATTTCCTTATACAAAAACTTGAATCATTAGGTTTTGAACTCGATGCCAAACCTGAAGGTGCTTTTTATATTTTCCCAAGTATTCAACGCTTTACAGAAAACGATTTTGACTTTTGTGTAGATGTTCTGGAAAATGCTCATGTTGCAATTGTACCTGGTTCATCTTTTACTGATATTGGAAAGGGGCATGTTCGTATATCTTACGCATACGAACTTGATGCTTTAAAAGAAGCCATGAGAAGATTAGAAGATTACCTTAAAAATAAATATAATTAAATTAAAAACCGAGTAAAAGTTATGTCTATTAATAACTTTTACTCGGTTTTTTTATAAACAAGTGCTGCTCGTCAGCTATTCAATCTTGTTATATTTATCTTTCTTCATCATTTATATATATATTTTGTTCAGCGAACGTTTTTAAAATTTCATAATAAGCAAGAGAATCTTCCCTCTTCATATTAAACTGTTGAATGACATCCTCTGATATTTTTGGAAAATGATCTTTCAATTCTAATCCTTTTTCAGTTAATCGAACCTTCACTCTGCGCTCATCTTCTTCCGTTCTCATACGCTCAATAAGTGATTTTTTTTCTAAACGTTTAATAATTGGACTGATTGTACCTGAATCTAAATAAAGTTCATCACATAAGGTTTTAATATATATAGGTTTATCATTTTCAATATAAAGTAAGACAATATAATTCGGAAAGCTAATATCAAATTGCTTTAAATACTTATTAAATCTATTTACTACTTCTTTACTAGTAATATAAAATAAATAGCACATTTCTTTTCTCATTTGATCATAATCGTTTGAAGTCATCTGTCTCCCCCAATCTATTAATAATAATATTAATAGATGTTTTAATAATAGTCAAATTTAATAATTAATTGTAAAAAAGTTTTCACATATAAAGATATACCACCATTTATTATTTTGAAAAGAAAAACTAAAACATTAAGGTAAATATTTTGAATTTACATTCTAAAATTTTTAACTAACTCACAATAACAAATCATAATCTACCAATATTAGTACGCTTGAATATTAATATTATTATTAATTATTAAATACAATTGATATTCTAAAATTAATAAAAAAGAGCCTGGCACATGTCAAAATGTCCAGACTCTTTTCTTAATTACCAGTAGATATAAAGTACAACTTAGAACTACTTTCACATTATATGTGAATAAGTAGTTCTTATGCTTGAGCTTTAGCTCAGGTAATCCTATTACAATACTTTCACATCCTAAATTTTTATGGGAATTTAGGGAATTGATCAAAATCAGGATCACGTTTTTCTTTAAATGCATCTCTACCTTCTTTAGCTTCATCCGTTGTGTAATAAAGTAAAGTAGCGTCTCCTGCCATTTGTTGTAAACCAGCTAATCCATCCGTATCAGCATTCATAGCTGCTTTTAAGAATCTTAATGCTGTAGGAGAATGTTGTTTCATTTCTTGACACCATTGTACTGTTTCATCTTCAACTTGATCTAAAGGAACAACCGTATTGACTAAGCCCATGTCCAATGCTTCCTGAGCATTATATTGACGACATAAGTACCAAATTTCACGTGCTTTTTTATGTCCTACGATACGAGCTAAATAACCTGAACCATAGCCAGCATCAAACGAACCTACTTTAGGTCCTGTTTGGCCAAAGATAGCATTATCTGCAGCAATTGTTAAATCACATACAACGTTCAATACGTTACCGCCACCGATAGCATAACCTCTAACCATTGCAACTACAGGTTTAGGGATTACACGAATAAGTCTTTGTAAATCTAAAACGTTCAAACGTGGAATTTGATCATCGCCTACATAACCACCATGGCCACGGACTTTTTGGTCTCCGCCAGAACAAAACGCTTTATCTCCTTCACCTGTCAAAATAATGACAGAAATACGTTGGTCGTCACGTGCTCTTGTAAATGCATCAATCATTTCTTGTACCGTATTTGGTGTGAATGCATTACGTACTTCAGGACGATTAATTGTAACTTTTGCAATACCATCATATAATTCATATTTAATTTCTTTATATTCTCTAATTGTTTCCCACTGTCTAGTCATTTTGCTCCTCCTTATTAATAAAACCTATTACTATTCTATCAAATTCTGCCATTTCTTCCACATGAATTGTATGTCCACTATTAGCAACAACATGCATTTCAAAATTTGGCATAACTGAAACGATATTTTTAGCTATTTTACAGAACTTACCATCTAATTCACCTACTATGATACACGTCGGTATTTGAATTTGATTTAATTGTGGCCATAAGTTCGGCATTTGTCCAGTTCCATAATCACGCAAAGCTTTGGCTAAACGCATTGGATTTTGACGTAATCTCATATCACGAATTGCGTTTCTTGTTGATTTATCTAACTCATACTGCGTATAAAACAACGGTAATTTTTCCCAATCATTCACAAACACCTCTAAGCCAGCTATTTCAAGCACTTTTGCTCTAGCTTGATCAACTAGCTGTCTTTCTTGTCGCTCATCACTGTTTTCAATTCCAGGAGATGTACTTTCTAGTATAAGCCCTGTTAATTGCGCTTGACCATATAAAGCATAGTAAAGTCCAATTCTACCACCCATAGAATAACCATGTAAGTAAATTTGATAATTTGTAAATAATCGCAACGTTTGATCTAACTCATGACTTATAAAAGGAAAATCCCATTTATGCTCTAAATCAGACTGATCTGCACCATGACCCGGTAAATCAATAGTTAAAATATTTATATTTTTATTTAGACTATGAATATGTTGATCAAATGTCTGTTGATCACTAATAAAGCCATGCAACATGACTAACAATTTGTCTGTTGGTACGGTTGATTGATGAAATTTATAATGTAACATCGATAATATCACTCAACTTTTTATAGAGTTTAAGATGTTGCTGTTTGTTATCTTCTCGATGTGTCATGATTTCGTAAATATGTGAACCAAATTGCGATAAATCTGCATATTTAAAGGCTTCAATCGTATCAAATCGATCAAATGCAAAATCATATAATAACGCCGTATGTTCAAAATTCAATCCAGTTGGTGTACCGAACAATCTTTCAAAATATGCATCTGCCTCATTTTTTTGAGGTAAATATGAAAAGATACCGCCACCATCATTATTAAGTAAGACGATATTGAGTTGTATATCATTCAATTTAGACATTAATAAGCCATTCATATCATGGTAAAATGCTAAATCTCCAATCAACAATGTAATCTTTTTATGCACGGCCATACCTAACGCCGTAGATGTGACACCATCTATACCGTTCGCACCACGATTCGCGAATACTTCTGCCTCACAATCAATAAATAGATTATCAACATCACGAATTGGCATACTATTGCTCACAAATATAGCATCATCCTTGGTTAATTTATCTAATACATTACCCACATAAGCAGCTTCATCTGTAGCAGTTCTTAAATGATCTTTGATTTCTACTATTGCATGTTTTTCCACTGTTTGCCATTTCTCTAACCATTGCTTACGCTCAACTGTTGGCATCTCTGATAATTGTCTAAAGAAATCATTAGCAGACATTTCATATGATACGTGTGGGGTGATCGGAAATGCATCCGGACGATCATTATTTTGTACTAATATTTGGAATGCTTCTGTTACTTTTAACCATTGATTTAATTTTTTCGAAATTACAGGTTTACCAACACGAATGACAAAATCAGCCTCTAATTCTAAACCTGATCTCAACAATAGATCATAAGTCGTAACCACATTCGGATGGTGTTCACGTCTTAATTGACTCAATGGATCAGCTAAAATTGGCATATCATGGATTGTTGAAAATGTAAGAATTTGATCCACATCTTGATGTTGCATATCACCAACAATGATTAAACCTTTTCTTTTTTTCATCATTGCACTAATTTCATTTAAACTCGTTGTTTTTTGATAGTGTGGCAATATCTTTGTATCTGAAGTTAACCATTCTACTTTTTCAGTATTTGGTGTTAATGGTTCTCTAAAAGGTAAATTAAGATGTATGGGTCCTCGATGTGGGCCATAAAGAAATTGACTCGCTTTTTGCAATTGGAATTTAATTGTATTCGCCATTATATCTTCATTATCATTCTTTTCAGCAATTGGAAAATCAAACTGATACTGCACATAATTAGCAAACATATTCGTTTGATTTATTGCCTGAGGTGCACCAATGCCTCTTAATTCATGAGGTCGATCACTTGTAAGTACAACTAATGGTAAGTGACTCAAACTGCTTTCGGAAATCGCAGGTGTATAGTTAGCAGCTGCACTTCCTGATGTACAAAGGATAGCGACTGGTTTTTCACTACCTTTCATCAAACCCATTGCAAAAAAGGCTGCACTTCTTTCATCTGGATGAATCCACGATTTCAATTTGGGATGCGCTTCTATAGCAATTGCTAGTGGTGTAGAACGCGATCCAGGACTTATAACTACTTCTCTAATGCCATAAGCATATAATTCAGAAACAATTGTAAAGACCTGCTTTGTTAATGCATCTGTATGATTATTCATATTCCTCGACTCCTAAAGCTTTCATCATAGGGTTAAATTTAACTGCAGTTTCTTCGACTTCACTATCCGCATCAGAATTTTTCACAATGCCACAACCAGCAAATAATGTGGCCTGGTTTTTCTTAATTAGCATGGATCTAATTGCTACAATAAACTCGCAATCATCATTCATATCTATATATCCAACAGGTGCACCATATAATCCACGCGTACCGAATTCATTTTGTTCAATGTATTCAATTGCTTCAGCTTTTGGATAGCCTCCAAGCGCTGGTGTTGGATGTAAATTGTCTAACAATCCAATATATGAATCATTTTCTAATTGACCCTTAATTTTTGTATATAGGTGATATAAATGATCATTGGTTAATATCTGCGGTGTTTCGTTAAAAGTAATATCTCTAACATAAGGTGCTATATCGTTTAATATACTTTCTACTACGAAACGATGTTCGTTTAAATTTTTATCATCATTTAAGAAAGCCTGTATATTTTCTTTATCTACTTCATCTTGATGTGTACGTTTGATTGTTCCAGCAACAGCCTTGGTAGATAATATACCATTGTTAACTTCCATTAATTGTTCCGGTGTTTGCGAGAAGAATATACTATCCTGTGACTCTAAGACAAATAAGTAACTATTATGTTCACCTTGTGATGCTTTTTGTAAGATATACGGTATATTGATATTTTTATCAAACATAACCAAACGTTTTCTCGCTAATACAATTTTTTTATGTTCATCTAATACATCAATTGTATCCTTAACTAAATCACGCCATTCATCTTTATATATATCTTCAATGCGTTTAATATTACCAATTTCAAACTCAGAATCTATTGTATTTTGAGTTAAATGTGCAATCAACGCTTTAAATTGTTCAATTTCAAATTGTTCTGCTTTTACAGTATAAGTAATATAAGAAACACCATTTTCCATAGTTATTAATACTTCTGGTAGTATAAAATGATTAATACCAAATTCTCGCCACTCATCACCAGATTTATGCATTGAGAATTGGAAACCTCCGCAAATCTTCAGATGATGTTTATCGGAGCTCGGATGTATTAATTCAATATCACTTTTGTATTTTTGCCATTCTCGAAAAATAGATTGTTTATTTTCAAAATCATTTTTAAATCTAGTAATAGCATGATAGCCAAAGAATGAAGTTTTGTTGTCATTTTTCTTGTAATAAAAACGGTCTCCAGCATTTTCTTCAGTCAAATGGAATAATACTGTAGGATCTAATTCATAGTCTATTTTTGCTTCTACTGAAACCCAAGTATGATTACTTTCGTATACCGCTTCGACAATTTCACTTTCCCTGAGGTCTAATGTCATCTATTTCACTTCTTTCATTTATCAGTTTACACTCATTATAATATTGTACCACTTTTCACAATGTGTGTATGGTTTCTAGCTTATTTCGTTACTACAAATTTTTACGTAATTTGACCTTTACACCTTATTCTATTAAAATATATTAGATAAAAAATATCATAAATTTAAAGAATTCGAGGTAAATCATTATGTCATCTCAATATCAACAATATTCAACTGTCAAAAAGTACTGGCAGTTAATGAGACCACATACATTGACTGCTGCTGTCGTACCTGTACTCGTTGGTACTGCTTCAGCTAAGCTCTTCTTACTGGGGAGTGAAGATCATTTAAAACTAAGTCTCTTATTAGCTATGTTAATTGCCTGTCTATTAATACAAGCTGCAACGAACATGTTTAACGAATACTATGATTTCAAAAAAGGCTTAGATGACCATACTTCAGTTGGCATCGGAGGCGCCATTGTTCGAAATGGTATGAGTCCCAAATTAGTAATGAATTTAGCCATTGCATTCTATATTATAGCTGCGTTATTAGGTATTTTCATTGCAATACAAAGCTCATTCTGGTTACTGCCAATTGGTCTAGTTTGTATGGCAGTTGGTTATTTGTATACTGGTGGTCCTTTACCAATCTCATGGACACCATTCGGCGAACTGTTTTCTGGTGTGTTTATGGGTATGATTATTATATTAATTGCATTCTTTATTCAAACTGGCAATTTACAAAGCTTTGTTGTTTGGATAAGCATTCCAATTGTAATCACTATTGGTCTTATCAATATGGCCAACAATATTCGAGATCGTGTTAAAGATAAAGAAAGTGGTCGAAAGACACTACCAATCTTATTAGGCAAAAATAATTCAGTACGCTTCTTAGGCCTCATGTATATTATTGCCTATGTACTTGTTATTTATATCACTTTCTTTATCCCTGGTGGTTCAATCTTCTTTTTATTAGCATTACTTTCATTCCCAATGCCAATTAAAGCCGTGCGTAGATTCAAGAAAAACGATACACCTCAAACAATGATGCCAGCGATGGCAGCGACAGGTAAAACCAATACATTCTTTGGTTTACTATATGCATTAGGTATTTATGTTAGCGCATTACTTGGTGGTATTTAAGAACGTGCTAGTGTCACATTCCCATGACTCGGACGTATACATTTTCCTCCCTGTTAACCACTGTAAATAAGCTGAATTAAGTCGAGACATATATTCATGTCTCGGCTTTTTTAATTCGCTTTATAAACCATGTGATAATGTATATGACCATATAGATCAAATTTACTATTCGCTTCAAATCCCAACTTTTTATACACACTTAATGCGCCTTCATTAGTTACATCACAATTTAAACTCCATTTTCCATCTTTATATGCATTTAGCACATGTTTAACTAACTGTGTGGCAACACCTCTTCCACGATATTGTGGAAATGTTGCGACTGTCTCTATATACCATTCATCATCATTAGCTTCTTTCATCGGCATCGGCGATCCGTATGCTCTAATATCATCGTCTAACGTCATATCTAGCCACGCACGTTCCATTTCTAATTCCTTATTGCCAGGATATGCAATTAAGCACCCTGCTACCTCTCCATCTATTTCATATATCCATGTATTGCTATAATGACCTCTGTAAGGTACCTCAATCATACTTTGCTCCATTACTTTCAGTAAACGTTCCTTTTCAATACCTTTTACCATATCAACTTCTAGTTCTTGCCAAATGATGTAACACAATTCTGCAATTTTTTGAATATCGTTTGGATTTGCTTTTCTAATCATATATAATCTCCTCAGCTTCATTAATTATTTATTTTAATTATAAATGATAAAATCTAAAATTTCGAAGTTAATACTATTTAATTTTTCTCTTTTAAATCAATTGTTGTATCGTAAAAGATAAGAGATAATTACCGTATTAACTATAATTTATGAAAGGATATGGAATAATGAAAGTAAATAAAGTCATTTACGTCGTACTTGCGTTTATTTTAGGCTGGTGTGGTATACACAAATTTTATTCAAATCAGCTTTTACAAGGAATACTTCACCTTATTTTCTTTTGGACTGGTATCCCCTATATCATTGCGATTATTAGTGGATTGTTAACAATATTTTTCAACAAAGCTGATGAAGATGGATTGATTATCCTCGAGAAATAGACTTTAACCTCTTATAAAATTTATGAATTTGCAAAATCATCTATATTTTGTCTTAAAATTGGGTAAATAGAAAATAACGCAAATTAAAACATTTCAATTGTATTTTGGGAGGTCTTAGGATGAAAAATATTATTCAACGTGTATTCAGAGCTTTAGCTGTAGGTTATATTGTTAAAGCAATTAGAAATTTAATAAGTAAAAATAAATAATAAAGCTAATCGCAAATTGTATAAATCAAAAAAGCTTATAACGCCTTGTACTTTAAGGGTTATAAGCTTTTTCTATCTTCGTTAATTTAGTTGACACTGACTTGAATTTCAATATCGATTGATTCTTTTAAAGCCTTAGAATATGGACAATAGTTATGCGCTTTTTCAACATAAGTTTCTGCTTCTTCCTGAGTCATATCAGTTAACGTTACATCTAATTCTGCAGCTAATTTAACACCACCGTCATTCTTGTCTGGTAATAAATAAGCTGTCACACTTACTTCTGGTTCAATCGTGCCTTTACTATCGCTTTTTAAAATATGCATAAGTGCATTGTTAAAACATGCACTGTAACCTGCTGCAAATAGCTGCTCGGGATTAGATTCTGTTACGCCATTACCACCCATCTCTTTCGGCACTGCTAAATCCTGATAAAATGTATTATCTTCACTAAATACTTTACCATCTCTTCCACCATTGCTAATCACTTTTGTTTCATATAAAGGTTTGACCATCTTAAAATCTCCTTTTAAAATTATATTGTTTTTTTATACAATCAACATTAATTCATTATTAATATAACATTATTTTTTTGTGATTAACAAAAATATGATTTGAGCTATTTTATAGAATTGCAAACACTACTTAATTCACTTACTTTAAACGCACAAAAAAACACCGCAATCCCAAAAAGGATTACGGTGTTTAAAACAAAGTTTTATATTACGGAAACGGAGGGATTCGAACCCTCGCGCCGCTCTCGCGACCTACACCCTTAGCAGGGGCGCCTCTTCAGCCAACTTGAGTACGTTTCCAATGGCTCCACAGGTAGGACTCGAACCTACGACCGATCGGTTAACAGCCGATAGCTCTACCACTGAGCTACTGTGGAATAATGGGTTGCTCTAATCAAGCACAAATATTATTATATCAACTCTCGTTAAATTTTCAAGTAGTAAACGTAAAAAAATATGCGGAATATTTACACTAAATTAATATAATATTCCACATATATCATTTTTACATGCTTACGTCGCCAAATTTACTATGATTTATTTTCAAATAATGAATATTTTGCTAATGCTTCATAAATATTTAATTGAGGTTTTGTATAATCAATAGGAGATTCTGGATCAAAGGTAGCAACTCTTGCTGCCCTATCCATCATATAGTAATAATAAATACCATTTAGGTATTGATGATGCATGCTATGTGCTGAAATGTTAGCTACAATTGTTTGATTATCTACAAATGTCACTTTACATTTCTTTTCTTTTAGTGGTTTGATTTGGTGAACATAATGAATATTAATCCAAGTATTTTCTTCTTTTCTATCAGAGTGCGTTGGGAAAAAATAAGTAGGAAAAAGTGGAGTAAATAAAATTGGGGGTTTACTGCTTATGCCAGTAATTCTCATCGTATCTTCTTTCTTAAAATTATAACTACTACCATAAAATCTACACGATCGATCAATAATCTTTGGAACACGTTCTTTTAGAACTTTGCTGTCATCCTTATACTTTAAAAGATAACTACCTTCATACTTACCAGTTGATAAACTGCATGGTTGTAAAACCATATCCCCTTTTTTAATGATATAGGGTTGAATCATATTTTTACCTCCTTATATATTATGGCGACAATCAAATAATATAATACAAACATCTTAAAATCAACTTATATAATAATAATTTTTATAAATTTTCTGCAATTAATTTTTAGTATCTATACTTTTGCATTAATTTATTTTTTGTAAAGTTGCATTTTACACTTATTTTTTCGGAAAAGTCTGAATATTCATTGATTTAAAAATTAAAACCTTGTATACTGTATATAAATATAGATAGAGGGGCTGTGTTGATTATGAAACATAATACACATGTAAAGTACAATACACTAGAATCATTTGTATCTACGATTAATGATTTAGGCATTGAATTGATCATAGATGAATCATTGCGGAACGTCCGTAAGCAAAAATTGGAACAACTCATTGATAATGCTTTAAAAAATAAAAACGAGAATGATTTCAAACGCTATACTGAAGAATACAAAAATTTGGAGGAATTTCTCGTTGGTTAATTTATTGTTTTGTTACTTAAAATAAGGTCTATTCCCTACTTAAAATTAAGATAGAGAATAGACCTTTTTATATGTTATTTATTATGACATTAATCTGATTAATTCGTAGCGTTCAATATCACCAAAATAATGATAAATATCGTAATTTGAAAGTGCTTCTTCTATACTATCGAATTCATGCATTGTACCCTCTAGTGCATTTTCTAATTCAGTTATGTCCCCTTCACCGAAAAAGTCACCGAAAATTTTTGCATGCTCAATCCGACCTTTTTTTACATCTAATTTTATTTGAACGAAACCTTTTTCAAATTTTTCTTCTCTTTCAAAATTATATTTTGGATTCCTACCGTAATTCCATTCCCATGTACGGTATTTTTCATTACTTAGTTGTTCAATTTTTTTCCAATCGTCATCAGTTAATATATATTCTTCTACTTGCGTAGCTTCTCCAAAAATTGTTTTTAAAATTATTTCCTTAAATCGATCAATATCTAAAGGTTCATCTAAAAACTCAGAAATATTGGCTACTCTGCTTCTTACTGATTTGATACCTTTCGATTTAATCTTTGCTGGATTAACTTTCAATGCATTTTGGACTTCATTCAATTCACTATTTAGCATTAATGTGCCATGACTAAACATACGATCCTTTACTTTGACCATAGCATTACCTGATATTTTTGCACTACCTACTTGAATGTCATTTCTACCACTCATGTCAGCATCAACGCCTAATGATTGTAATGCCTCAACAATCGGCTCTGTGAATTTTTTGAAATTATGGAAACTGTTACCATCATCATCAGTTACAAAACTAAAGTTTAAATTGCCTGTGTCATGGTATACTGCTCCTCCACCAGATATACGTCTAACGACATCAATGCCGTGTTCGTCTATATATGGTTGATTCACTTCTTCAATTGTATTTTGATTTTTCCCAATAATAATCGAAGGTCTATTTACATAAAACAAAAAATAACTATCATCTTTTGGCATATTTTTTAAAACATATTCTTCCATTGCCAAATTTAATGTTGGATCTGTAATGTCGTTGTTACTAATAAACTTCATCTACTGCACTCCTTTTCCATAAATATATGCCCTTACCCTATTTATGCTATATTTTCACAAAAATTGCCAATCATTCACTTTGATATTTTGCTAAAAATTGAAAATTGTTTTACATCATGCAATTTAATGGTTTTTTGTTTATTTGTCTGCCGATTTTTTGTATAATACTATCTAGTTAGCATTTCTAGGGAGGACTAAAAATGACTGTTGCAGAAGTGGGAAATATCGTAGAATTTTATGACGGCTTAAAAGGTCGAGTTGAAAAAATTAATGACAACTCAGTAATTGTTGATTTAACAATTATGGAGAACTTCGAAGAACTAGACTTGCCAGAAAAAACTGTCATTAATCACAAACGATACACAATCGTCGAACAAGAAGGATAGTTAAAATGAATAGAATTTCTAAGGCACTAATTTGGTTTGTCGTAAGTTTCATAGTATTCCACATTATTCTTTTGGTAATGTGGGGCGAGAAACAAGAATATTGGTATCTTTATACGGGCATTATGCTAATTGCTGGTATCAGTTATATCTTTTATCAGAGAGATATTGAATCTAAACGTTTACTCACATCACTAGGTGTGGGCATTATTACTGGTATTGTATTGATTATTATTCAACTTATTATCGCAGCAATTGCTTCTGATATAAAATATGCTGAATTAATCAAAGAACTCACACGTACGGGTGTCTATTATAAATGGCAAATGTTAGTAACATTAGTCTTTGTTATACCTTGTCATGAGCTTTACATGAGAACTGTTTTACAAAAAGAATTAATAAAATTAAATATCCCAAGTTGGTTAAGTATTATAATTACAGCATTATGTTCTGCTTCATTATTTTACTATCTTGACAACTTATGGATTGTTTTCTTTGTATTTATTGTACAAATGGCACTTTCATTAAGTTATTTCTATACACGTAGAATAGCAACAACTGTTGTAGCTCAAATTGTAGCAGTTGTTATCTTATTAATATTCAACGTATAAACCTATACGATTATTAATAAACGTTGGGACTTCAATACCCTTCTCAAATGAAAAGGAGTCTGAGACATAAATAGTTGTCTCAGACTCTTTTTCATTTAGGCAGCAGATGACTGAATTGAAAATGTAAAGTCTCACTGATTTAAAGAACTACTTTTTCAATTTATGAAAATCAGTAGTTCTTATGCATAAGCCAAAGCTTATGTATTCTGCATAAAATTCTAGGAGACTTATGCATGGGCTTTAGCTCAGATAAACATTTCAATCCTAGTCATCCTTGCCTTGATTGCATACGTGGGACTACGAAATCTCTATTTAAAAATTTGATTTCTGTCCCACTCCCCTTTCGTTATTAACATTTTGCACTTTTGGAGATTCATTCAAGCTATTGAAAGTTAGCGATACAAAACGATATTTATACAATGCGCCCGAGAGTCAGGATGTTACAACATCATATAATCTTTAATTTAATATTCTAAATAAAGATACTTTCGTATAATTTTGCAAAAAGTAAAGAAAACGTCAATTTCTATATTATCTCAATAGAAATTGACGTTTATTTTTAGTCAAAGTTACTTATATACTAGACCTGCTTATATTAAAACTTCAAATGTCTGTTTTTGTTTTATTTTATATTGGTCATCTTTCAAATTTCGTGAAATCAATTCAACCATCGTAATTTCACCTGTTTCATGAATAACTGCTTGCTCTAAATATTGTTTATAATTTCTGTAGCAATAATCTGTCATACTTACGCGATACATATGATCTAATGTTATATTATTTAATTGAACTCTTTCAAATGGCAATGCATTCATATCAATTGTATAGTCCACACCTTGCCAAAATGTACAGAGTGTTTCATCCACAATAGTTAAGCTTAACGAACCTCCACTAAATTCAATATGTGCATAACAATATTCTAAAATTTCTTTTATTTGTTGACCTTTCAAAGTTAAATCAATTGGTACATCTGGATGAGGATATGCATTATATAATGCCTCATTAGTAATTTGTCCAGATAATCCAGTTTCGCCGCTTGTAGGCAAATGGACACAGGAAATATCATAATCAAATTTGCGACGTATACTATCATGTAATAGTTGGGTAAATGCATGGGGTTTGGTAATCACGTCATCTAACCCATCAATATGTGCATCTATATCTTTATTTGTTAAAATTTCTTTTCCCCAATGTTCAACTGTTTTTCGATCATAATAAGTTAAATCTAATAACGCTTCATCTTCTTTATATTCATTTAAATCAACGATTTTTGATTCTACATTTTCTAATTCGAATGAATTCGTTCGCTTTTTAAAATTGATTTTCACGTGGATTAACTGTTCTGCATTTTGGCCAGCTTGAACATATAAAGTTTTTTCATCTTTTCCAATAAATGTTTGATGCTGATGACCAGTAATAAGCAAATCGATGACACCTAAGGTTTGCATTAGTTTTTCTGCTTCATTCACATTTTGCTCACGTTCATTTGATGACTTATTAAGCTGATCTAATCCCCCATGATAAATGACAATTAGAAATTCTGGCATCTCTGTTTCGTGAATAAATCGAATCCATCGCTTAGAAGACAGCAAGGTTTTTTCAATTTGTACATCATTCTCCATTTCAAAATGCTCTCTCTCCATTAAACCGTCCGAAGTTAATCCAACGATTGCAATTTTAACACCTTCTATTTCTTTAATTGTATAAGGCGTTGAAAAATAAGGCTCACGTGTTTTCTTATATTCAATATTGGCAGAAAGCCATGGAAATCTCGATAATGAAACTGCTCTAGAAAAGAAGGATAATCCAAATTTGAATTCATTAGGACTAATGCCACTTGCATCATATTGCATGGCGTTCATTAATTTTATCATTGGATGGCGTTTATATGGCGCTACCACAGCGTAGTAAAACGCAGCCAGAGAACCCGCTAAACTCCCGCCACTATCTAGTAAAATGACATGTTCATTTTCTTCTCTTTTCGATTTAACATACGTACCAGCTCGATAGATATTAGAACCATTATCTCCATTTAGAAAATAACTATGCATATCTGAAGTAGCAATAACATCAATTGCAATCTTTTCACTTTTTTTCATATGCCTCTCTCCTCGTTAATCACAGTTTAACATGTTTTTAAATTACGTCGATACTAATATCTTATCTTCATTATTTATAACTATATTAAAAATAGATAATTAAAAAACACTTAATTGGATTTGTCGTTCAACTAAGTGTTTTTTTAGGATTCTATGCTCATCACATTATCCAATTTGCACACGTTCTTTTGGATAATGGAATTTATCTGGTTCTCTACGTCCACCAATCATTATAATAAAGCTAATTAAACCTACACGTCCGATAAACATTAATATCATAAGTGTAACTTTCGACATATCATTAAAATCGCCAGTGACACCTAATGATAACCCACACGTTCCGAACGCAGACATCACCTCAAAAAAGCCTTGAAGAAATGAAATTTTACCATTCTCAACAACTAATATAAAAATCGTCGCTGCAAAAGTTAAAATACCTGCCATTGTGAACACTGCAAATGATCGTTGAACATCTGTTGTATGTATCTCACGATTAAATGCTTTAATTGACAATTTCTCGCTATTATTATTAAAGTTCAATAAAAATAAGATTAAAATTGCAAATGTTGTTGTTCTAATACCACCACCGACCGAGCTTGGTGATGACCCAATAAACATCAAGATGCTCATAATCACGTTCGTACCTTCACCAAAATGACTTACATCAATTGTCTGTAATCCAGCACTTCTCGTCGTTGCAGATTGGAACAAAGCATAGAATAACGATTTGTGCCAAGACATATTTTGGAATGCATGGTTATATTCAAATAGTAAAATGATAATGACACCAAATACAAATAGTACTAAATACGTTACTGTTGTTATTTTAGCAAATAATGAAAATCTAAAATTAGGGATTCTATTTTTAATATATGCCTTCACTTCAATTAACACAGGAAAGCCAATCGAACCTAATATAATTAAAAACATTACAATGGTTTGCACAAAATAATCATTAGCATATGGAATCAAGGATTGACCGGTAATATCTAAACCACCATTCGTCGTTGCCGATACTGCAACAAAGAACCCTTGCATGATAGCATACTGCAAATCAGGGTTATCTCGATAAAAATAGAACGTTAATAATGCTGCACCAACCACTTCGATTATTAAAATGGTACGCACGATATCGAGAATTAATTTAACTGTACCACTCATTGTATCTTTATTATTATCCAACATAATTAACTGTCTTTCACGCATACCAATATGTTTACCAAGTACTACCCACAACATTGTTCCAATTGCCATTACACCAATACCGCCAATGTTTAGGATGATCATGATGATAATTTGTCCAAACGTCGTATATGTTTCTACAATATTAACTGGTGATAACCCTGTAACACTCACACCTGAAACAGCAACAAACAATGAATCGATTGGGTCTACAGAGACACCTGCTTTATGAACATAAGGTAAGTTCAACAGTAAGAATGCCACGATAATCGCGACTATATAATACATCACAATACCTTGTTGAGGACTTGATTTTTTAAATAATTGATTGAAAATGGACAACGCGTACTCACCTCAACGCTACTTCAATTTAATCTTGATATCTTGCTCTTTACCATCTCTATATATTTTTGCTGGCAATGTATCTAAATCATCTTTATGACTAAAAATAATCTGTCTATATCTTAGATTATCTTCAACTTCTTTACCATCTAATTCTACTATTACATCATTTTTTTGCAACCCAGATTTTTCACCTAAACTATTGTCTTTTACATCTCCAATGACAACACCTTTATTAACCTCTTCAGGTAAGTTAAGGGATTGATGCGTAGCTTCATCCATATCTTTAACATTCGCGATTTTTATGCCAGTATTAGGATATTTAACTTCACCTTTTGCTTCAAGTTGTTTGGCAATAGATTCAGCGTCATTGACTGGGATTGCAAATGCAATTCCTTCAACATGATCCATATCAATTTTTAAAGAAGCTATACCAATCAATTTACCATTTTTATCAATAACACCACCACCTGAATTACCAGGATTAACAGGTGCATCCATTTGAAAAGCGCTCATGAGCACATCATATTGATTATCCTTATCGATATCAACTGGCACATGACGATTTAATCCAGACACAATACCTTCTGAAACACTACCTTTAAAGTCAACACCTAGTGGGTTCCCTACGACAATAATAGGCTCACCGAGGACTAATGTACTGGAATCACCCATTTTAATTGATTTAACATCACTACCTGATTTTATTTTGGTTTTAACTACTGCAATATCAGAAAATTTGTCCGTTCCAATGACCTTACCAATAGATGTATCATTATTACCGTATGTAATTTTTTGTTCCTTTTTATCACCTACAACATGCGCATTCGTCATGATAAAAATAGAGTCGCCCACTTTTTTGTAGACGACACCTGATCCTAATTCATTTTCTTTTCCTGCTTCTTGTGTCTCTTTCTCCGCAGATGAACTATTATTACTTGTATCATTTTCGACTGTTACGATGGAATGAATGGCACTATTCGCACTTTTCATTGTATCTGTATATGTTTTTTCTTTATTAGCATTATCGCTGCTTTGGAATATATTATCCTTCGTGTTTCCATTATGATCTACATTATTAAAGATGGCATTAATTAAGATAATTAACAAAATAACTGCCAATACAATTAGTACTTTCGCCCAGTGTTCTTTGAAGAAATACTTAACTTTATCTATTAAAGTTGGTTGGTCACTATGTCTGTGTTGGTCAGATTTATCATCTGTCTGTCCAGACTTATGATTTCTGGCAATATTGTTATGAACCTTATCTGAGTTATCTTCTTCAATATACTGATTAACCCTTGACTGTTGCGCTTCTTCAGAATAAAAATAATCATCATGTAAACGGTCTTTGTTAGTAGACGCATTTACATCTATATCTGAATCATTTGATATTTCGTTGGTTTTTAAATAACCATTTGTTTCATTTGTCGTTGATGCCACTTCAACATCATCTTTGGCTATATCCGATGTAGGAGAAACTTCTTCTGGTTGTTGCTTAGATACATGATTCAGAGCGTTATCTTCAGATGGTTCAAATTCACTTTCTGAATTACTGCTATTTCGTTTCGTAGCCATTGCTTGTTGCTGCTGAATTTCTTCTTGTGTTAGTTTTTCTATGCGTGCTTTTCTTAAATTTTCTTTAACACGTTCTTCGTTATTCTTTGCTAATTTTTCCGCTTTTTCAGCCCGTTGTTTTCTAGCTTTACGTTCCATTTGGACACGTTGTTCCCGTTCTTCATTGTGAAAATATTCTCGTCTTTTACGACCATATTTCTCTCTTGGGATCACATGTTTTTTATCATTCGCCACAAAAACGCCCCCCTAAACTACATCTTTTCTATACTATCCATTATGACATATCATTAAGGATTTTTCCGATTTATTTTACTAGTACACACAAATATTCATACTGAATTCTATTTTGATTGAGTGTGTAAATGTATTGCAGAAATCGCCAAATTTACTATTTAGCTATTATATTTTCAAATATTTTATCATTTATACCTTAGCTTTGATTATAAGCTCTTTTTATACAAATTTCTAACTTTATCTCATTTTCTCTTTAAATAATTTAAGCAGA
Organism: Staphylococcus sp. LKG4-2; assembly: GCF_050955665.1. Classification (NCBI taxonomy): domain Bacteria; kingdom Bacillati; phylum Bacillota; class Bacilli; order Caryophanales; family Staphylococcaceae; genus Staphylococcus; species Staphylococcus sp. LKG4-2. Next base: position 2,028,039 of record NZ_CP194532.1, read on the forward strand.
TATTTTTAAATTTACTTAAACAATCATTATTTAAAATAAACTATTTTCTGCAAACAAAAAACTGAAAAGCACAATGGCTTTCCAGTCTAATAATAAATGATTATTTTTTCTCTTCTTTTTTATTTTGACGAACTGACGTCAACCAACCAATTAGAACTAATAATATCATAACTGTCCAGAAGATAGATTGCCATAAAATACTGTGTGGGAAGTGTTCAGGTAAAATTAAAATGTCTGGGTGCGCTAACACCATAACAACAAGTTTAATACCAACCCAACCAACAATGGCAAATGCCGCGCCTTCTAAACCTGGATATTTGTTTAATAAGTTGACAAACCATGTTGCTGCAAAACGCATAATGATAACACCTATCATACCACCTAAGAACATCACAGCAAATTGACCTAAGTCCATACCACCAAAGTGTATACCAACCGCTGGTAACGTAACTGCTATTGCAAGTGCTGCAAGCATTGAGTCTATTGCAAAAGCAATATCTGCAAATTCAACTTTCAATACTGTACCCCAGAATGATTTAGCACTGGCATGAATTTCTTCTCCATCATCATCAAAATGATGATCGTCGGTACCATCATGCTCTTGCTGATCTTTCTCTTTAAAGAAGGTTATCAAGTTCCGTATTGACATATAAAGTAGATATATCGCACCTAGTGCTTGTATCCACCAGAAATGCGCTATGATACTGATTAAGAATAAAGAAATAAAACGAAATACAAATGCACCAATCAAACCATAAAACAGTGCTTTTTTACGTTGCTCTGGTGGTAAATGTTTCACCATAACAGCCATTACAACTGCATTATCTGCAGCGAGTAAACCTTCTAAAAATACGAGCACTAATAGTACCCATAGATAAGGTAAAATCAAACTTGGATCCATATAGGACAACTCCTTTAATTTTTTAAGCATAAAAATAGAGACCTAAGCTAAGCTAGTGTTTACGTAACTTGCACTTGTCTTCATCATCTATAATGATGTTAAGAACCAACTGGCAATCCATATTCACTATTAGCAAAGGTCTCACTCGACAGTTTTATTCTGCCCACTTTACCGGAAGTTTGATACTTCGTAATGACGATAAAATGACTAAGTTAAAAGATAAATAAGTTGCATTACTTTCCATATATAAACGATTGTATGCGAAACTCATATATTTTCAACTAAAGTTAAGTTACTCCCCTCTGACAACTGAGTCATAGGTATTCTATTAATATAGTTATTATACACAAAAATAAAATTTATAACAATCCATATAATTTAATTTCTGGGAACTTCTCTTCAAACCATCTTGTAGCAAATTCATTTTCAAACAAGAATACATAGTTATCGTATATATCTTTTACTAAGATTGAACGTGATGTACTCATTTTATCTTTTATGTCTTCTTCGTTTTCAATCCAACGTGCAATTTTCTGACCAACCGGTTCCATCACTACGTCAACATTATATTCATTTTTCAAACGATGTTCGAATACTTCAAATTGTAATTGTCCAACTGCACCAATGATAATTTGATTTGTATGCAATGCTTTATAATATTGAATAGCACCTTCTTGAACAAGCTGTTCAATACCTTTATGAAAATGTTTTTGCTTCATAACATTTTTTGCAGAAACTTTCATAAACAATTCCGGTGTAAATTGCGGTAGTTCTTGGAAACTGAATTTCTGATTACCACCTACGAGCGTATCACCAATTTGGTAATTCCCTGTGTCATAAAGTCCAATAATATCGCCCGCAACAGCATGATTAACGGTTTCTTTATCATCTGCCATAAACGAAGTTGAACGTGTTATCTTTTGTTTTTTATGTGTACGTTGAAGGGTTACATCCATACCACGTTCAAAAGCACCACTTACAACTCGCATAAATGCAATTCTATCTCTATGTTTAGGATCCATATTAGCTTGAATTTTAAAGATAAATCCTGAAAAATCAAGATCAAATGGACTAACTTCTATATCTTCATTAGTTTGACGAGCATTCGGCATTGGCGCATGATCAACATAAGCATTCAAGAAATTTTGAACACCAAAATTCGCTAGTGCAGACCCGAAAAATACAGGTGTCAAGTCACCGCTTAATAATGCTTCATTATCAAACGTTTCGCCCGCTTCTTCGACAAGCATTAACTCTTCGATTGCTTGAGTAAATGCACTATCGTTTTTCATTGCATGGTCTTCTTCCAACTCATAATCATCATTTAAATGCAGTACATTTTCTTCATCTCTAAAAGGCTCTATTGTGTGAGATTCACGATCGATAATACCAAAGAAATTTTGCCCCATACCTACTGGCCAATTCATTGGGTATGTTTCGATTTCTAATGTAGATTCTATTTCATCTAATAATTCAAAAGGTTCTTTACCGACTCTATCTAATTTGTTAATAAATGTGAAAATAGGTATACCTCTCATTTTACATACTTTGAATAGTTTCAATGTTTGAGGTTCGATACCTTTAGCACAGTCAATCACCATTACAGCACTATCAACTGCCATCAGTGTTCTATATGTGTCCTCTGAGAAGTCTTCATGTCCTGGCGTATCTAAAATGTTGATTTTATAGTGGTCATAATCAAATTGCATCACTGAACTTGTAACAGAAATCCCTCTCTCCTGCTCAACTTTCATCCAGTCACTCGTCGCAAATTTGCCACTTTTTTTACCTTTAACCGTACCTGCTTCTCTTATCGCACCACCGAATAGTAATAACTTTTCTGTTAATGTAGTCTTACCAGCATCTGGGTGAGATATAATCGCAAAGGTTTTTCTTGATTCTACTTCTTCCTTTATACTCATTTATACTCTCCTTTAACTTTCAAATATCCATTTAACGATGTCATCAGCAATTTGTGAAGCTGTTGACTCATCAAGTAACGTAAACAAGTGTATCACAAGTTCCTCGTTCATATCATCTTCATTTAAAGATGAATCGATTTCTAATGACCAATGCATATCAGGAATTGCGATTAACATACATTGATTCACTTTGTTTTCATAAATATACACATGACCAGCTATTTCATTAAAATGTAAATTTTTAATCTTCAAGTGGACCACCACCGAATTTATCATAAGCCGCTTCAAGACCAATTAAATCATCGCGATGTGGCACTTTGACATGTCCAGGCATAATTTGATAAGGCTCACGCCCTTTAGAAGCTAAAACGACAGTATCTCCTGGTTCCGCTATATTGATTGCATGACGAATACCTTCAGCTCTGTCTTCAAATTCAATATAATTATCATGTGTAGCACCTTTTGCTAATTCTTGAGTTAGTGTCTTAGGGGCATCATTAGCTGGATTATCAGGTGTAAAAATAACATAGTCTGCACGACAAGCGACCCGGCCCATTTCTGGCGTCTTCGTTAAATCTCGTTCTCCAGCCATACCACATAAGAATATCAATTTTTGTTTAGCAAATGGTTTAACCGCATCTATCAGTTTATCCATACCATCAGCCGTGTGTGCATAATCTATAATCAAATCTATAGGTAATGACGGATCAAGTACTTCCAATCGTCCTTCAACTGGTTCTAGATTTTCTACCGCATCAACGATATCATTTAACGCAATACCTTTACTCCACACAGCAATCATTGCTGCCATAATATTAGAGACATTGAATAAACCAACGTAAGGTGATTTCACTTGAAACTCACCTTCAGGGGTTTTAAAGGTAAACTGCACACCTTGTAATGATTCATTGATATGATGTGCTGTAAATTGTGCGTCATTTGTCACTCCATATGTAAATACTTCAAATGGTGTAACAGAGGCAAGATATTCTGAAAAAGCGTCATCCTTATTCAATACTACAAACTTTTCTTGTGATAAGTCTTCTCCTAATTGACTAAATAATAATGATTTGGCATGTCCATAGGCTTCCATAGTACCATGAAAGTCCAAATGATCTTGTGTTAAGTTTGAAAAGATTGCTACGTCAAAATCAACGCCTCGTAATCTACCTAATGATAATCCATGACTTGACACTTCCAAAGTCATAGCTTCTGCATTTTTTTCTACTGCTTCATTTATTTTTTTAGTCAGTGAGACTGTTTCAGGCGTCGTATTAGCACCTTTTGATTTATCCTCATTAATTTGAAAGCCGTTCGTACCTAAATAAGCACTTCCTTTACCTAACTTTCTATATATGTGGTGTATCATTGTTGCAATTGACGTTTTACCATTTGTTCCAGTTACACCATAAGTTATCAATTGTTTACTAGGGTAATTGTACAATGTATTTGCCAATAAACTAGCCACACGCAAAGTATCAGGTACGATAACTTGAGTTACATCGCCTGTTATTTCTTGCTGATGGCTAACGATAATCACTTGGCATCCTTGATTAACGACATCTTGGCAGAATTTATGACTATCCACTGTATAACCTTTTGAGGCAACAAACACACTGCCATGTTGTGCCGTACGAGAATCGGTCGTTATATCTGTTATATTTTTTTCTAGTGTGCCGATAACTTGTTTCACTCTTATTTTTTCAAACAACACATTTGCATCCAACATTTATCGCTCCTTTATTTCCAATAGTTCTATTATACACATTTTCAACTTATTTTATAGAATCTAAAGATGAGATGCTAATAATTTCTTCCTATTGTATATAGCTATTTTATACATTTAAAATCTGTTAAATATTAACCCCATGTTATATAATTGTTAATATTTTCTATATATTTGCTTAAATTACCATTTTGCAAGCTTACTTCTAGATTAATAGTGGTATGGTATAGATATACAACAATCTTATTTTAATATGTATTAATTTCCAATACAGTATGTAGCATTTCTTATCTGATTGTAAAATGATATAATCATTATTAATTGTGTTTTTTCTTTCACACGTTAAAAAAATACGTTAAACTTAACATGAGCTAAATATAATCTATTGGAGGGTGGCTTTTAATGGTTACTCAAAATAAAAAAATACTGATAATTACTGGATCTTTTGGTAATGGGCATTTACAAGTTACTCAGAGTGTAGTGAACCAATTCAAAGAAATGAATCTAGACAATTTAACAGTTATCGAACACGATTTATTTTTAGAAGCACACCCTATCCTCACTTCTATTTGTAAAAAATGGTACATTAACAGCTTTAAATACTTTAGAAATATGTATAAAGCTTTTTATTATAGCCAACCAGATCAATTAGATAAATGTTTCTATAAATATTACGGATTAAATAAATTAATGAATTTACTTTTGAAAGAAAAGCCAGACCTTATCTTACTCACATTCCCTACACCAGTCATGTCTGTATTAACTGAGCAATTTGATATGAATATACCAATCGCTACTGTCATGACTGACTATCGTATGCAAAAGAATTGGATTACACCTTTCTCTCAACGATACTATCTTGCTACAGAGGAACTGAAAGATGAGTTTGCAAGTATTGGCATTCCTAAAGATAAATTGAAGGTTACAGGTATTCCTATATCTGATAAATTCGAAACAGACATTGATAAAACAGCATGGCTAAGTCAAAATCACTTAGACCCTGACAAACCGACAATTCTAATGTCTGCGGGTGCTTTTGGTGTTTCTAAAGGTTTTGGTCAAATGATTCAAGAAATTTTAAATCGCAGTCCGCATGCACAAGTTGTCATGATATGTGGTAAAAATAAAGATTTAAAACGTTCATTAACATCGCAATTTAAAGATTTTAACAACGTCTTGATTTTAGGTTATACCAAACATATGAATGAATGGATGGCTTCGAGTCAGTTGATGATTACTAAACCAGGTGGCATCACGATCTCAGAAGCATTAACGCGACAAATCCCTATGATTTTCTTAGATCCTGCGCCAGGTCAAGAACTTGAGAATGCAGTTTACTTTGAAGAAAAAGGCTATGGTCGTATTGCTAATACACCTGAAGCTGCTATTGAGCAAGTCGCTGCTCTAACGAATGCACCGACCAAATTAGCTTCGATGTCAGAATCTATGGACGCGTCAAGAATTCCATATTCAACTTATAAATTATGTAAAGATTTATTAAACTTACTTAATCATTCATCTCATTATGAAGAAGTATATGGAAAGGTTCCTTTATATGCAAAGCTCTTCGTTAAATAATTACAACTCAAATAAAAATTTCATAATCATGCTCATCATCTTATTCTTGATGGAATTCGCTCGCGGTATGTACATACTCAGTTATTTAGCGCTACTTCCAACAGCAACATCTATCGCGGTAGGTATTACATCTATCGCTATTTCTATACATTTTATTGCTGATGCAACTACCAATTTTGTGATTGGCTTTTTACTTAAGCGTTTAGGTACTAAATTAGTGCTAACACTAGGTTTCTTACTTGCCTTTGCAAGTTTATTTTTAGTCATTTGGTTCCCTACATCGCCCTTTGTTTTAATAGCCAGTGCCATTTTACTTGGTATCGCTGTGAGTCCAATTTGGGTGATTATGTTAGCAAGTGTAGATGAGAATAATCGTGGTAAGCAAATGGGATATGTATATTTCTCTTGGCTGTTAGGCCTGCTAGTCGGTATGGTTGGTATGAATGTCATTTTTAAATTCCATCCAACTCAATTTGCATTTTTAATGTCACTCGTTGTATTAATCGCTTGGATATTATACTACTTCGTGAAAGTAAGATTGACGAATTACAATACACGCCCAGTCAAACAACAATTAGGGCAAATAGTCGATGTGACTAAACGTCACATGATATTATTCCCTGGTATATTATTACAAGGTGCTTCAATCACTGCATTGGTACCCATATTACCTACATACGCTACTAAAGTTGTTGGTGTCTCCACATTAGAATATACTATGGCAATTGTGTTCGGCGGGATCGGTTGTGCTATTTCAATGCTCTTCTTATCTAAAATAATAGATAAACATGGCACCTTATTTATGTACTGGGTTATTTTTGGTGGCTTTGTCTTATACACGCTGATGATATTTGCACTTTCACTTATTACAAATATTACAATCGTTTGGGTGCTAGCAGTATTTATAGGTCTTATGTACGGTATTTTACTGCCAGCGTGGAATACGTTTATGGCAAGTCATATCCATTCAGATGAACAAGAAGAAACTTGGGGGGTATTCAATAGTGTACAAGGTTTCGGTTCAATGATCGGTCCCCTTGTAGGTGGACTCATTACTGAATTCACCAAATCAGTTAACAATACTTTTTATTTCTCAGCACTTGTATTCTTATTCTTAGCCATCTTTTATGGTATTTATTTTGTAAAAGTGAACAATAAAACTAAAACTTCTTAACTAAATAATATAAAAAAGCGCCACTCGCATATTAGAAAATTTATTTCTAGTATTGCGAGTGGCGCTTTTATTCATTCCAAGTTTTTATCGTATGTTATGACTCATATTTTATAGTTTAATCTTAAGCTAAGTTATAGTTCTCAAGTACTTTCCATTTTTCTTCTTTTTCATCATAATAAACTAGAGAAAGTTGCTCAATTGTTTCTTTGTAATCAATTCCCGCTAACTTTAATTGACCATAAATATCTTCAAATTCTTGACTAGTCAAGCCTTGAGCAATAGTAAAGTGAGGCACGAATGTATGATCTGCTACACCATAAAAATCACCATTGTTAAATTGATTAAATAGTCTTTCTAAAGTTTCAGTTTTTTCAACTTTAAAATAAATAACATTAGTGATTGGCGCAAAATTTGATGCTTTTGTCGCATGTATATCAATCGTTGGAATGCCTTCGATTTTAGATTTAATTGTCTCTTTAACAGATTCTAAATCACCATCGTTTATTTTAAATTGCCCCTTAATCGTAATGTGCGGCATAATTGTCGCATAATGTGCATCATAACGCTTACGATATGCGTTCACTTCATCTTGAAATGCTTTTGACGGAATTAATGCTAATCCTAAAATCATTTAAATTCCTCCTTTGTTTAACATATTTTCATTATAGCAAATTTCTGAAAAATTCGTTACTCTAAAGTCATCTTAGTTCAGATTATTAAAAAGAAATATTATCTGATAAAAAATATTTTAACAGATCTCCTAATAATGGTTTCCATGACTTCCACATATGGCCACCTTCAAATTCTAAATAATGGTATGTGAAATCATTTTTTTCAATGACTTGATTTAATTTTCGATTAGGTGTTAAAAAGTCTGCAGATTTGCCTGTTGTTGGCAATTTAAAGTCTTCTTCCTCTAATCCTACAGCATGCCAAATGGATAATTGTTCTTTAAACTGACAACGTTCAATTAACATTTCAATCGCTTCATCATGTTGTGGACTTAATAAACCAACTTGACTGAAGATACGCGGATAAGATAACGCCGTAATTAACGCAGCACTACCCGCTAAACTATCACCTAATAAAATGCGTGCGTTACCTACTTTAAATGTAGGAAATGTTTGATCAATATATGGCAATATTTCATTGGCCATTGCTTTTACAGTTAAATGTGTACGTGCACCCTGTGGATGAAATTCTGCGCGCCGTTTATCAACATCTTCATAGTGAAATCCAACAAATATAGCTCTTTCTACCTCATTGGCCTCTCGTAACTGCTCATAAGTTCGATGAATTCTACCAAAACTGAAAAAATCAGCACCATCAAAACAAAATATGATTTTATATTTAAATAATTCGGTAAAATCTTTTGGTAAATAAATAGATAGTGTGACATCTCTATCTAATATTTTACTAGGAAAATTAATTTTAGTGATACATCCCGTTTTAAAATCATACATAAATAATGCGCCCCCTCGTAGTCTTAATGACATTGTACCAAGAGACGCATTATTTTAAAATGTTGAAATCTTATTATTTATGGTGTAAATACCTCTATGACTCATCTATTTTTTGTTTGGCCAACCGTTGTGGATAGTCTTTTAGCCAAAAGACGGCATTTGGTACTTTTTTGGGGTCTGGTTTGTAAATTGCTTTTTTACCAGAACCTAGTTGTTTTTTCTGTAATTCATAATCTTTCAATGCTTGAATAGCTGGTTTGTGCAATATCCAAATAGCTATGATATTCAACCAAGCCATCATACCAACTCCCAAATCACCCATCATCCAAGCGATATCCGCCGTCTTCACTGCACCATATACTGTGGCAGCAATTAATACGACTCTCGTGACATTAATCCAGAAGAATGTTGTCCTTCCTGTTCCCTTCCGAGTCAAATAAGTAATATTGGTTTCTGCAATATAGTAATACGCTAATATCGTTGTAAATGCAAAGAAGAATAACGCAAATGCAATAAAGTATGAGCCAATGCCTGAAAATGCAGGATCAAAATGATAACTACCACCTTGAAGGGCCTTATCAATACCAGCTTGTGCATACATCGCTGTACCCGAATAATCTTTATCACCATTTGACATTTCTACAAAAATGCCATTATCTTTAATCATACTTGGTTTACCACTTGAGGTTGTCCCTCCATCTGTCACATTATATGTACCTGAAAGTAATATAATTAAAGCCGTTGCCGAACATACAAACAATGTATCTACATAGACAGAAAACGCTTGAACTAACCCTTGCTTAGCTGGGTGTGACACCTCTGCTGCTGAAGCTGCATGTGGTCCAGTTCCTTGTCCAGCCTCATTAGAATACAATCCACGTTTAACACCGATTTCAATCATGGCACCTAAGATACCACCAAAAGCCGCTTGCATACCAAAAGCAGATTTGAAAATAAGTGCAATCAATCCTGGAACTTGTTCAATATTCAAGAATATAATGATAACAGCCATTATAATATATGCAATTGCCATAAATGGAACAATAGCGGTTGCTGCATTCGCTATCCATTTAATACCTCCAAAAATAATTAAGGCTAAAAGCACCGCTAAAAATATTGCAATAATCCATGGTTCCAATCTAAATGCATTTTTCATAGAGCTGGCAATCGCATTAGACTGAACACCTGGTAATAGGAGTCCTACAGAAATGACTGTGACAATAGCAAAAATTAAGCCATAGACTTTTCCTAATTTGCCCTTAATCCCATATTCAATATAGAATGCTGGTCCACCACGGTATTGTCCCTTTTCTTCTCGCTTATATATTTGACCTAGTGTTGATTCTATAAATGCACTACTTGCCCCTAAGAAAGCCGTTGCCCACATCCAAAATACAGCACCTGGTCCACCAATAAAGATTGCAGTTGATACACCCACTATGTTACCAGTACCGACACGGCCAGCGAGTGACAGTGCAATGGCTTGGAAACTCGATATCCCCGTGGGTGATTTTTCCCCTTGAAACATTAATCTGATCATCTCTTTAAAATGCCTAACTTGGAAAAAGCGCATCATTAATGAAAAAAGTACACCTGTAATCAGTAACCCATAAACTAACGGTTTGCTCCAAACAATATCATAAAACCAAGTAAGTAACCCCTCTAACATAATGTATCCCCCTTGTAGTACCATTATGTAAAATGATATATTTTTTATCATTATACACTTATAAAATATTCCGTGCAACGTATTTCATAAGTAATCATTTTCACAATTTATATATTTCAAGTTATAATTAATATAAAATATTTACAATGACTTTATATCAAAGGAAAATAATTTCACACTATTTAATATGACGTCATGCGTATATCGTTTTTAGATTTCTTTATTTGTCACAATATACTCTATTGGCTTCAATAATTTTAATTTCATCTTTTGTTATGTCTTCATTTAAGATATACTGAATTGTACTTAAATAATGAATTTTAGGAGGAACCGTTCTATGCTAAATAAGGTTTGGTTTAGAACAGGTATTGCACTATTAATCCTGTTTTTACTAATCAAATTAGTAATGGAAGTCCATAGTGTGTTCACGCCATTTATTATTATTTTACAATCGGTGTTGTTACCACTATTATTAAGTGGCTTCTTATTCTATATTTGCTTACCTTTTCAAAAAATACTTGAAAAAAATAAAATCCCTCGTTGGGGAAGTATCACTTTAATTTTCATTGGCTTAATTATCATCATTGGTGTTGTCATTGGTTATATTGGACCACTGATTGCCGAGCAAATTGAAAATTTAATTAATCAAATTCCAGCATTACAGCACGAAGTTCAACACATCATTAACTTTTCATTAGACCAAATGGAAAGACTACCTAATGATGTCACAGATAGAATTAATAAAATGGTTCAATCTATGAGTGATAGTACTGCAAATGTTTTATCTAACTCATTAAGTTACTTGACTTCATTTATTTCAACTTTATTCTTACTCATCATGGTGCCATTCTTCTTAATCTATATGTTAAAAGATCACGAACGTTTTATTCCATTTATCGCTAAATTATTTAAAGGCGAAAGAAAAGTATTTATTGTTGATTTATTAAAAGATTTAAATGATACTTTAAAATCTTATATTCAAGGTCAAGTGACAGTAAGTATTATCTTAGGTATCATTTTATATATAGGCTATTCTATTGTAGGTTTAAATTACACATTATTACTTGTTATGTTTGCATGTGTTGCCAATATGATACCGTTCTTAGGTCCTTGGATGGCATTTGCACCAGCAGGTATTATTGGTATTATCCAAAGTCCTACAATTTTCATTTGGGTATGTATCATTACACTAATTGCTCAACAATTAGAAGGTAATGTCATCACACCAAACGTTATGGGTAAATCATTAAATATTCACCCACTAACGATTATTGTTGTTATTCTTGCTGCTGGTAATTTAGGTGGTTTCGTACTCATCCTAGTTGCCGTTCCATTATATGCAGTCATTAAAACAATTGTTCGTAATGTATTCCATTATCGAGAAAAGATTATGGAAAAAGCGAATAGTGATGTAAAAGAATAATCATTCAAAAATAAGTGGGAAGATGAACTCATGGTTATATAAAATGACCTCATCTTCCTTTTTTGAAAATAAAGTTTGAGACCGAGACAACAATCTATGTCTCGGTCTCATTTATATAAAAATACGCATGACCATCGTTGAATTGTAACGATGGTCATGCGTATTTTGTGTTTCTTTATTTAACGATATGGTAACCACTATCTACATGGATATTTTCACCCGTTACACCACTTGAAAAATCACTTAACAAGTATGCCGCTGTCTTACCTACTTCTTCTTGATCAATGTTACGTTTTAGAGGCGCACGTTCTGCAATCTCTTTTAAGATAGTGTTAAGGCCGCCAACACCTTTCGCACTTAATGTACGGATAGGACCAGCTGATATCGCATTAACACGAATGTTATCTTCACCTAAGTCTAAAGCTAAATAACGTACATTTGCTTCTAAACTTGCTTTAGCAACACCCATCACATTGTAGTTTTGTACTGCAAATTCTCCGCCTAGATATGTTGTAGCTACAATGCTACCACCCTCAGGCATTAATTTTTTTGCTTCACGCGCTACAAGTGTTAAAGAATAAGAACTAATATCTTGCGCTAATAAGAAACCATCACGTGATGTATCACTAAAGCGACCACGTAAATCTTCCATATTTGCAAAAGCAATTGAGTGGTATACGCCATCAATATGTCCGATATCTTCATCAATTTTAGCAAAACCATTAATGACATCTTCATCTTGTTGAACATCAATTTGATACATATGATGTTCTGATTGGTTTAATTGTTCAACTAATTTTTCTAATTCATTTTTACTGCGATCCTTACGGTATGTAAATACTAATTTTGCACCAAGTTGGTCCAATACTTTAGCTACACCAAAACCGATACTACGTTTGTTCGCAATACCCATAATGACGAATGTTTTATTCTCTAAATTTAACATGAATATAACTCCTTTATTTAAATTTCCATTTTAATTGGTTCGAGTAGTTATGAAGCTACGAACGATCACTTTGCTCTATGCCAATATAACCATTCCCTATTTTAACATTGGTTTGATTGAATAAACAATTTATTTTACTATACTCATAAATTTAATACGTTTTCACTTCCAAATTTGTCAATATAACGCGCTTTCGTACAAAAGAAAACATAAAAATAAAGCAAACGACATTGCATACCATGCAATGTCCTTCACTCTATTTTTCACTAACTTAATAATAGAATTCTAATTCGCGTTTTAATTCGTCTACATATTCTTTTGAACCAGTAACGATTACTCTATCTCTGTAACGTAATTGTGTATCACCATGTGGCACGATAGATTCATTATTTCTAATAATTCGTACAAAGATAATATCTCCACCAAATGGGAAATTACGTAATTGGATTTGATCATATTGATGATTTAACATCGCAATTTCATATAATGATGTTTCAACATTACTTAAAAGATTAAGCATATTTGGTGTTTCAATAAGACCTTTTAACAAAATTTTGTTACTCATATAACTACTGAAGATTTCAATACCCGCTTTTTGTAACGTTTCATCTGACGAACTAGACTCCAATCGACAGATAACACGTTTCACACCATGCGCCTTAGCCATCAATGCTACTTTACGGTTAATTTCATCATCATTTGTAGAACATACTACGATATTTCTTTCGAATAGTCCTAGACGTTCTAACAACTCTTCTTCGTAATCCGAAATTTCAATCATTGAAATGGCATCAGACAATTTACGTTTATCACTTAAATCATTTCTATAATAAAGCGATACTTGATAAAGTTGTGATGATAAATTTTGGGCAATTGGAATCGTTAATTGATTTTTCCCAATCAAACTAACTTCAATTTGTCTAGTGGCCTCATCAGGCATAGGAAACATTTTTTTAAATACAATAGGTACAAATACACATGTAATCACTGCACTTAATATCAAAATACCTGAAATTTCTGGTGAAATTGTACCTAATTGTTCTGCTATTTTTGCAGAAGCAATAACTAACGATAAAGTTGATGTTAGTAAAAATGCGGAAGAAATCGTTGTTTTCATATCAAACCATTTTCGTATGTAAAACAATGGAATTAATTTAGAAATTAAAAATGCCAAAATTAAAAATGGAATAATTAATAATAATGCTGGTTCTTTAATGAGTTGTGGAATATTCAAATCTACGCCGACCATTATGAAAAAGATTGGAATAAAAAAGCCATAGCCAAAAGAGTCTAGCTTTTCAACCATATCTTCATCTGGACCAAGTAATGAGACAACCACACCTGCTAAAAATGCACCTAAAATATTTTCTGCCCCAACCCCTTCAGCTAAAGCAACTAACAAAATAATCAAGGCAAATACTGCACGTATACCGATTTGAGTCGTACCATCCATTAATTTCTGTAAAAATTGTGCTTTTTTGAAAATGCCGCCTAACAAATAGAAAATAATGGTAAAGACGACTAAACTACCAATTAGCCATAACGATGTATTACCCGAAGCATGTAATGTACCATAAGCTGTTAATAGAATCATTGTAACTAAGTCTGCAAGTACAGCTACTAATAAGATAAACTGACCTATCGTCGTACGCATAATATTCATTTCTTTAAGTGTCGGCACGACTACGCCTAATGAGATCGTAGAAATAATAATAACCATTAGTAAGACATCATCAATAAGTCCAAACCACTTAAACATATATGCGAAAATAATAGAAATAATCATAATAAACATGAAAACAACAACTGCTAATTGTAAATGGCCAGGTTCTTGTTTCTTCAATTTTTGTTCTTTATTCGCTGAACTTTTATCTCTTTTAAAAGCTTTAAAATCTATTTCCAAACCACTTAAGAACATCAAGAAAATAAATCCTAAAGTTGATAATATATTGAGCATTGCATCTCGTTCTACTAAATTTAAAAATGAGTGCCCAATGACAATGCCCATTAAAATTTCAGCTACCACTATAGGTAAAAATGTGATTCTGAGTCGATTGACTAATATTGGTGTAAAAAATGCCGCTAACACTACGACAACAAGCGATAAAAATTCCATATAACCCCCTTAAGTTAAATAAGACATAAATGATGTAGCTAATCCAAAATAAATTAGCATACTGACAATATCATTGATTGTTGTGATAAATGGTCCGCTAGCAACCGCTGGATCAATTTTCAATTTATTCATTACTAAGGGAATCATGGATCCCACTAAAGTACCTACCGTCATTGCAATCGTCAAACTTCCACCAACAATGATAGCTAGTATTGCTTGTCCGTACAGCACCATTATAATAATAAATAGTAACAAAGCACATACAAGACCACTTAAAAATCCACTACCCGCTTCTCTTAAAGCGACTTTAAATTTACTTTGTTCATATATTTCACCAGTAGAAATATTACGTACGGATACGGCGAGTGATTGTGTCCCAGAGTTCCCGGACATCCCGCTGATAATAGGAATAAATGCTGCTAATAATGCTACTTTTGATAAAGTATCTTCAAATGAACCTAATATTGTTGCTGTAATCATCCCTAAAAATGTTAAAATAATTAACCATGGCAATCTCTTTTTAGCTGTCGTAAACACTGAATCATTTGTTGCATCTACGTCTGATACACCAGCCAAACGAGAGTAGTCTTCACTGGCTTCTTCGTCCATAACATCCAAGATATCATCGATTGTTATAATACCTAGCAAATGATCTTGATAATCGACAACTGGCATTGCAATAAAATCATAGTCTCTCATCTTTTGAGCTACATCTTCTTGGTCATCTGCAGCATTTGCACTAATGACACGTTCACTCATTATGTCTTCTATGTATGCATCATTTTCAGCAATAATTAAATCTCTAAGAGAGAGTACCCCAGCCAATTGTTTGTTATCATTAACTGCAAAAATAACATAAATTGTCTCAGCGTCTGGCGCTTGTTCTTTGACATGCATGAGCGCTTCTTTTACTGGCATGGTTGCCTTTAAAGAAATATATTCAGTTGTCATAATACCGCCGGCAGTATCTTCATCATAATGTAATAATGCTTTTATTTCTTTTGCATCTTCTCTATTCATTAACGTGAGGAGACTAACTATTTTTTGCTTAGATAGCTGGTTCATAATGTCAACTGCATTATCGTAAGACATTTCTTCTAGTACCTTGCTTGCATAATTAGCATTCATCGCATCAAAAAGTGATTCGTATTCATCTTCATCAATTTCTAATTGTTCAAAGAAATCCGCTACTTCTTCTGGCGATAGTACTTCATACATACGTTGGCGTATATCTTCATTGCTATCCTCAAAGTATTCACTTTGTTCATATGTATGCATGGATAAGAATTCATCTCTAAATTCATCTATATGATTATTTAACAACAAATTGTCTAATAATGTTTGGTCATAAACTTGTTCATCCTCTAAAACGATTGAATCTTTCTCATTAGCCATTCGTACACCTCCATGTATGTTTAAAATTATATCATATTAAATAGCGTTTCTATTGCATCATATTTATCATTAATTACAATATTTTGATTTTTTATAGGATGTATGAATGCCACCTGGGTACATCTCAATAGTTGATGATGATAGCTTTCATGCTTGCCACCATAAAGCGCATCGCCTACGATAGAATGACCGATATGCTGAAAGTGCACACGTATTTGATGTGTTCTTCCAGTTAGTAATGTTACTTCACACATACTAAATCCTTCCTTATATTCCACTCGCTTAAACCGTGTTTGCGCTGTTTTTCCAGCTGCATCGACACGACGTTGAATAATACTTTCTGGGTGTCTTGCAATGGGCGCATCTATCACGCCTTCTTTTTCAGTCTTACCATAACAGATACAAAGATATTTTTTATCTATATTAAGGTTAGACATTAAATGATGAATAAACCCATGTTTAGCCAATATAACAATTCCAGAGGTATTACGATCTAGTCGTGTCACTATATGGGGATTGATGCCAGGCTGTTTTTCATTTAAATAGCCTAATACTTGTTCTACTATACTATAATGCAAATGGTCTCTTGAAGGTGCGCAGTTCTGATACGGTGGTTTTGATACAACAATTAAATAGTCATCTTCGAATAAAATATTTAATGGTTGTTGATAAGGTTTAAGATTTGTACTTGGGATTTCTTTACCAAGGTATACTTCCAAAATATCACCAATAGCCAATTGTTTTCTAACCGTAACAGTTTGACCATTAACTACTAAAGCGCCATTATGTTTAATGGCGCTTATCGTTCGCTTAGAGAAATGATGTCGTTGTAAAAAAGAACGTAACATTTCTGAAGCAGTAATATTAAAAGTAAACTTCATTATTCATCGTCTCCACTGGAAATAAATGAATCATGAACTCTTTTCCAAAAAGGAAATGGTCTAAATCGAGCAAATCGTATCTTCTCATTGGCTACTCTATATTGTATTGCATTCACATTCTTATGTTTAATACTCACATGATCAATGGTAGTTAAAATTGTGTCCTGATTAACTGGTGTTATCAAACACGTATGATGTTTAGGTAAGACTAAGGGAGAACCTACCGTTCTAAAGACTCTATTATTAATCGATGCGATTTCTGCAATTTGCATTGCTTCTAATGAAGGATGTATCAATGCCCCACCTAACGCTTTGTTATAAGCAGTTGAACCTGATGGTGTGGATATACACAAACCATCACCTCTAAAACGCTCAAACTGGTTACCCCTTATATTTACATCCACAACAAGCGTAGAACCATTTTCCGTTTTCATAGTAGCCTCATTTAAAGCTAAATGGCGAGTTTCATAACCATTATCATTATAACGAACGATGATTTCTAATAAGGGATACTCAATGACTTGAAATTCGGAATTATTAATTTCAATAATTAACTTTTCCACTTCATGTGGTAGCCAATCAGCATAAAAACCTAAATGTCCTGTATGAATCCCAACAAATGCACAACGAGAAAGCATGTAACTATACTGGTGAAACGCTTGTAACAATGTGCCATCTCCCCCTACAGAAATGACAATCTCTGGATTATCTGGGTCTTCAACCATTTGAAAATCTTTCATATGGTTAATCATCTTATGTTTTAAAGCATTTGATTTTGAATCACCTTTAGATAATATCGTGTAACGCATCGTAACATCCCCTAGTCATTATTATGCTTTTTCGCACGCTTTTTAGAATAATATTTCTGTGCTTCTTGAATTTCTTCTTTTATTTCAGACATTTCTTCGTCTAATAAGAAAGCTGCTTCTGCCGCTCGCTCTAAACGATGTTGAATCTCAGGTGGATAGTCTCCATCATATTTATATCTCAGTGTATGTTCTATCGTTGCCCAAAAATTCATCGCTAACGTTCTGATTTGAATTTCTGCTAAAATGCTCTTTTCTCCATTAAGTGTTTCTATAGGATATTCAATAATCACATGGAATGAACGATAACCACTTTGTTTCGTATTACTAATATAATCTCTTTCTTCGACAACTTTAAAGTCTTTACGTTGTCTCAATAAATTAACCACGATATCTATATCATCAACAAATTGACACATTAAACGTAAACCAGCGATATCGTACATTTCTTCATGTAAACGATCAAATGATATTTGGCGCTTATTTGCCTTATCAATAATACTCGTCATTGGTTTCACACGGCCCGTTACAAATTCTATAGGAGAAGCATTATCTTCTACTTCATATTGTTTTCTAAGCCCTTTTAATTTAATCTTCAGTTCGTCGACTGCTTGCTTATATGGAGATAAAAACTGACCCCACTGATTCATTGTGCTTCACTCCGCTTCAATCTAATTCGAAAGTATTTTCAACAACGGACACAAACTCCTTACCATAATTTGAATTACCTTGTATGTTATCCAATATATAGTTAAATTCATTTTCGAATTGTTTTAATTCTAGTTCATCATTAATAATCAATTTCTTGCCTTTATTTTCATGTAACATAGACCAAGTTTCTTGGACAAATATTAAATAAGAATATGATTGTCCATCGTCTAAAATATATGCAAAACTATAATTATCGCTATCAACAAGCATTTGTCCTGCTTCTTGTAAGCCTTCTGTAGATTGCTCTGTATAACAATTTATACTGTCTTCTGTAACTTTAATTTCATTTACATAAATACGCATGCTTGTTCCTCCTTATTCCTCATCATTTTAACATAATTCTATCGTACATAACACGTCACAACTTACATGTTTTACCAACATATATACATAACTTTTACTTAATTCAAATTTTACAAATGCAGTTCAATTTAAAATAAGGAAAAAGTGATTTAAAATAAGTTATTATATGTAAAAAAGGAGTGTATGCATGGCTACGAATAATGAAATTGAATTTAAACAATTATTAACCCAATCACAATACCAATCCATTTATAAAACCTATTTTCAGGATGTCGGTACCTTTAGTCAAACCAACTACTATATTGATACACCACAATTTGACTTGAAGGCACACCAGTCAGCCTTAAGAATTCGTGTGAAAGATGATTATAATGAGATGACTTTAAAAATACCTGCTGAAGTTGGTCTGATGGAATATAATTTTGAAACTCGGGTCGTGCCTGAATTAAACAAATCAATCACGACACAAATGTTGCCTGCTGAAATCATAGAACAACTTGAAAAAATGGACTTTGACTTAAATCAATTAGTTATTCTTGGCGCATTAACGACAGAACGACTCGAAAAAGAAGTTAATGGGAATTTACTTGTATTAGATAAAAGTCGCTATCTTGATTTCGAAGATTTTGAACTAGAATTTGAAGTTGATGATTACGATGAAGGGTTCAAACAATTTAAAAATATTCTTGAACAATTTAATATGCAACATGAAATACCAGATAATAAAGTCCAAAGATTTTTTAAACGTAAATCAAATTTATTTGGCAATTAATCAAGCACAATAGCAAGAAGTCGAATTACTTCCAAATGTAAAAATTCATGTTATATTAGTAATATATTAACAGGATACGGTGATATTATGACTCAAACACCTTATGAAATCATTGGACATGACGCCTTATACAAGATGATTGATCATTTTTATTATTTAGTTAAACGCGACGATAGAATTAACCATTTGTTTCCTGGGGATTTTGAAGAAACGAGTAGAAAACAAAAGCAATTCTTGACGCAATTTTTAGGTGGTCCAAACCTTTATACACAGGAACATGGTCACCCAATGCTAAAAAAACGGCATATGGATTTCATAATCACAAATCACGAACGAGATGCGTGGCTTGAAAATATGGCACATGCAATCGCGCATGCACAATTTCCAGCTGGTGTTGGTGATTACTTATATGAACGATTACGTTTAACGGCAAATCACATGGTTAATTCCGAAAATTAATTGTAGGTGGAATAGACATGACTGAAGAATTAAGATTAATACAACCTAATAGTCGTGAAGATGCAAATCTTTCACCTGTGAGCAAGATAGAAATTTATTCCTTTTTCGATCCATTCAGTAAGGAATGCTTTAAGCTATCGGCTATCCTTTCTAAATTACGTATTGAATATAAGCAATATATTAGTATTAGACATATATTGAACCCTTCATTACGTGTTTTAACAAAATGCCAAGCTCAGAGCACCTCTGATTTAGATAATATCGCATTAGCCTATAAGGCTGCGGAACTTCAAGGACGTATTCGTGCTGAACGATTTATACATCTCGTTCAAAATGAAATTATTCCTAAGCGTGATATTATTACTGAATCAATGGTAAATAGTTGTATCAGTAACGCAGGTTTAGATTACGAAGTATTTAAAGAAGATTTAAATAGTTCTTGCTTAAAAGAAAGTTTACAAGTAGACTTGCATATTGCTCGAGAAATGGAAATTGAGGAAGCGCCCTCTCTCGTATTTTTTAATGAAGATGTTCACGAAGAAGGCTTAAAAGTGGAAGGCTTATATCCTTACCATATATACACATATATTATTAATGAGCTTATTGGTTCAACAATAGAAAAAGAATTACCACCAAGTTTAGAAGACTATATCCAACAACAACAATTGGTTACCAAAGAAGAGCTACTTACGATTTATGAATGGCCGGAAAAACTAATGAATAAAGAACTTAAAAAGCTAGCACTACAGCAAAAAATTGAAAAACTTAAATCACCAGATGGCAAATTCTGGAAAGCAAAAAATTAATCTTTTTAACACGTACGATATAGTATAAATGTATTAATTTCAAAAACATGAAGTTGGGACATACAGTCCCATGTTCAAATAAAGAGGACTAATCACTATGTAAATGGATTAGCCCTCTTTTTTTATATTCATTACACCATTTAGATTGTACTTGCTACTCTAGAGATATAGACCAAGCCATAGTCCTTAACTCATACAATTTCTCTGTATATCAGCACGTGAAGATTTCGTGTAGAAACGATTAATACATACAATTTAAAATGCACTTGATTTTCACGCTATTCATAAATAAGAACTTGAAATTGTCCTGATGACACTATAGTAAAAAGATTACTTAATACATTAGAAAATTATATTAATGTAAACAAAACGTGAATTCTTATATTTTGTCCTTTAATCTTACAAATATTTAGTTATTAAGCTATTCATAGTCAAACTATTTTCCTTTATTACGATGACATCTTTTTAATTGCAGAGATATTTGCACTACTTAGTATGTTCATAAAAAATGGACTAGTGCGCTTTTGCTCACCAGTCCAATTTATGATAGTGCTTTATTATGAATGACTTACTACTTTTTTGTTTTTTGAAAATTACTTTGCAAATACCGCAAAGCGACTTTGAATATGTTCAGGGTTCATTGCCTCATCTACAATTGCTTTAGCAAAATCTGCATAACTTACATGTGTACCTATTACTTCATCATCACTCACTTTATAAGCGCCTGTTTTCTCACCATCAAATTGAAAATCTGGTGCTGGACACACAAAAGTCCATTGCACATCATCACGCTCTTTAATTTCTTCAAATGTTTTGACTTGCGCCATGCTAATAGGTTTTACTTCTTCTGGCATATCAGGAGAATCAATCAATCTTTCTGTATGTGCTTTATCTACGTATAAACTACCTGCGCCACCTATAATAATGAGTCGTTTTTGACTGTCACTAACCAAATTACTAAGATGTTCTAGCGATTGACTGTGCTCATTCAACTTATCTTTATTCATTTGTCCAAATGCATCAACAATGACATCAAAAGGTGCAATATCTTCTTTAGTCAAATCAAACAAATCTTTTTGTATGACTTGATGCGCAACTGTTTTATTCTCACTTCTAACAATTGCTGTAACATCTAGCGATCTTTCTACCGCTTCCTTAGTAATAAGTTGACCGGCTTTCCCATTTGCTGCTACTACTGCAATTTTCATGAAAACACTTCTTTCTTGTATTTATTTTAGATACAAGTTTAGGATAACGCTTTTTCGGAATAAAGTCAATTGAATAGTTATTCATTTAAACGCATTTTGGAAATTTATTTAAAAGAGAACATAAAAAAACGCCGTGTCTGATTACACGGCGCTAAACAAAGGGGATGGGAGAAATTTTTCACTTCAAACAAAGGGGTATGTTTGTTATGTGATTAATTTCATGTTTATAATATAACACGCTAAAATAGACCTTTCAACCATTTGAATTAAATAATTTTAGTTTGTCACAAACTTGTCATATTGTAAACGAATACATTCACATTAAGCTTTCATTAGCTTTTCAAAAGCGTCTAATTTTTGTTCAAAGACTTTACAAGCTTGTTCAATTGGTTCTGGTGTTGTCATATCTACCCCAGCATTTTTCAATATTTCTATAGGATAATTTGAACTACCTTTTTTCAGGAATTCATTAATATAACGATCAACAGCAGGTTGTCCTTCAGTTAATATTTGATGACTTAAACTTTGTGCTGCACTGTATCCGGTTGCATATTGATACACATAATAGTTCATATAGAAATGAGGAATTCTAGACCATTCTTTACTAATATCTTCATCAGTTTCAACTGAATCGCCAAAGTATAATCTGTTTAATTCTGCATACTCTTCGTTCATACGATTAGCTGTTAACGGCTCACCCGCCTCTTCAATTTGGTGAATTTTATGTTCAAATTCTGCAAACATTGTTTGTCTAAATAATGTAGCACGGAAACGTTCTAACTCTTGATTTAGTAACAATAGTCTTCTTTCATCGTCTAAATGCTTATCCATATAGTCACTCAATAAAGCTTCATTACAAGTAGACGCAACTTCAGCAACAAAAATCGTATAATCACTTGAATTAGAAGGCTGATTTTGACGACTAAAATAACTATGCGCTGAATGTCCAAATTCATGCACTAAAGTATATAAATCAGAAACTGTATTCGACCAATTTAAGAGAATAAATGGGTTGGTTAAGTGCGCACCTGAAGAATAACCGCCTGAACGTTTGCCTTTGTTTTCAAACACATCAACCCAGCGATTGTTTAAGCCTTCATGTACTACTTTCATATATTCTTCACCCATTGGTTGCAACGCTTTTACCATCCAGTCTTTTGCTTCCTCATATGGCATTTCAAATTTCACATCTTTAACTAATGGTGTATAAAGATCATACATTTTCATATCATCTAAACCTAATAACTCTTTACGTAATTTGGTATAGCGATGTAACAATGGTAAGTATTCATGGACTGTTTTCACCAAATTATCATATACTGTCTCTGGTATATGGTTATTACTTAACGCCGCTGCTCTTGCCGATTCATAATGATGTGTTCTTGCATTAAATACATTCTTTTTAACTTCTCCAGCCAATGTAGCACTTAGCGTATTATTGTATGCGCCGTATGCTTTGTATAAGTTTTCGAATGCAGATTTACGTAACACGCGATCATCTGATTCTAAACATTTAATAAATGTACCTTGAGTGAGTGAATGCGTATTACCATCCTTATCGACAGCGTCTTCAAACTCTAAATCAGCGTTACTAAACATACCATATACATTATCTGGTGTTGATAATGCATCTTGCGCTTCTGTTAGTAACTTTTCTTTATCTGCAGTTAATACATGAGGACGTTTTTCATTAATTAATTTCAAATCAAATGCATATTGTTTTAAATCATCATTTTCTTCAATGAATGATTGAATTGTTTCTTCATCTATTTGTAAGATTTCAGGTACTAAGAAACTCCAACCTGAACTAAATTTTATAATTAATTGATGTGCACGTGATTCGTATCCTGTATATTTATCATTTGCAGTGTCTTGGTCTTGTTTTAAATGTGCATATACATATACTTTTTCTAATTTTGAACCTAGTTCATCTTCTAATGCTAACGCTTTATATAAAGTTTCAGCATTATCTCCTAAATGTCCTTGAAATTGTTGCTCTTGACCGAGGTTATCCTCAACCTCTTTGAAAGCTTGTTCAAAAGCTTCATCTGATTCAAATATAGTTGTTAAATCCCATGTATATTCAGGATATTTACGTTCTTGTTCTTCTCTTGTTAATTGTTGTGTCATTTTTAGTAAACCTCCTATGTTTTTCAATACTTTAATTTTCTCACGTCCGGCCTAATTTTGCACGTTATTGTATTCCATTTTACTGTAAGAATTTCTGAATTTATTTATAAGCTCATTAACTATGACATCCTTTATATTTTCTATGTTATAAAAGTGATTAAGCATTATTTTTTCATTAAATTCGTTTAAATTTTGCGGTGTTTTAACAAGTAAATATAATAATTGCAATTGCCAATAAATAGGATGGGATTGAATGTATAATTGTTCTGGATATATGATTCCTAAATACGTACTTACCCAATTATCAGATAGACCTAAATTATACATAACGCTTAAACTTGGTTCTTTAACAGAGCGTGTACATCGACAACGATTTATATATTGCTGAATCGTATTTTTGTTTAATTTGATATCACGCGTAAAATCTTCAGTTTCAATTTGACTAAACACATATTCAAAATCTTTAATCTCCAGTTTAAATTTATGTGCAATATAGCGATTGCCACCAATAAAATTATAAATTTGATACATATATAACTGCTTGTTACTACTGTCCCAAGTGAGCAAGCGTTTAGATTTAAAATCTATAAAAGTTCTTTCGTACTTCGTTAATATTAAAATATGCCTAAGTTTATCGTAATATGGGTTTGGAATAATCCATATTAATCTATAACCAATATGTAACAAACCGTTACTACGTTTTTTCACACTAGAAATTGTGATTTTTGAAAATTGTATTTCTATGGCGATCTTTTTATCAATAATTAAATCAGGATATTGATAAATCCCAGCAATATAAGGCTCGATTTGTACATGATAACCGATACATGACAATTTCAGTGCAAGCTGATATTTAAGTGAGTAATGTGCCTGAGTTTCACCTTTACTACAAAAAATAGAAGCTACTTTTAAATGAGCAAAATGTGGTGTGATTATTTCACCTTTTTTTAAAATCATTTTACTTTTACAATGTGGACATGTATATTCGGCATCTTTAACAGCATGGTTTGCAAAAACTAAATGCTTATGATGGTCATACGCTAACAACACGTTTCTTCACCTCATAATAATTACACCTTATTAATCAATAAATTACTTCTACTACTAGATAAAATATTGCCTATTTATTTAAAAACGCAATTGCTCTATAAAAAAACCAGCTAAGGGTAATGACCCATAGCTGGTTTCAACATCTTATAATGCATTTGTTATCTAACGTGCTTTTATAAATTAAATACGTCAATTTTGACTTGTATTTTATGCTTCTGTGTTTGGGAAATAACGACGTACTTGTGATGCAACATTATGACTCATGATAATTTTGGCATAGTCGTTTAAATACACTTCTGATTTATCAGTAGGATATGCGAACTCAAGTAATTGACTATAACTATCATTAATTGTTTCTTGATCTACTGTTTCATCATAATGGACAGCATAATAATATACATTGTTAAGACTATATAATAAATCTTCGAACTCATCTGTCACTTGATTATTATAGTGTGCATATTCAATAACTTCTTCTAAATCATTGAATTTAACAATCACAGTACGTGTATTTTGACGATTGCGCTCATTTTGATCTTGATTTTGCTTGTTATCTTTTTGTTGTTGACGTTGATCAAATAAATCTTCTAAACTATCATCTTGATCAAATGTTTGTGACAATAAATCATTTACCTGATAATCAAGTTGTTCATTGTCTTCATCTGACATATTAATAAGATCTTCATTTTTAGATTTAGATATCGTAACTTCAACGCCTTTTTCAAACGCATGCACTTGTATCCATAATGGGCCTTCTACTACAAAGTCTTCTTCTTCATTGATTTCTTCCATCATATTCCAAAAGAATTCTTCTCCACGTTTGCGGTTTGTCCATAAATCTTCTCGTTTAAATCCTCTAGCCTCAATATCACTATAAGTTATAAATAATTTAACAGTTGTATCGTCAACGCGCTCTATTCTCATATCATCTCACTCCTTACAGTCGATGAATAGTAATCATATTGTATTAGAACGTAGTAAGAATTACAATTGATTTGTTTGATTAATTTTTACTAAATCCTATTTGGTCTCTAATATTAACATATAGCTTTGAATTAGCCAAAAAAACAGCACTAAACTAAGAAAGTGCTGTTGCAATCATGTCATTACTTATTCACAAATAGCTAGCCACCTCATAACAATAAGATGATATCACCTTATCATTTGACGTGCATACCTAATTGTTTGTTATGTTAAAAATATAACAAAACCACAAAGCAACATGCTTAAATATTGCTTTATGGCTCGTCTAGTTCATGTATTTAATGTATTAATTAGTCAACCATACGTTGTGCTTCTTGCAATTGGAACGTACGAACTTTTCTTGGTAAGAAACGTCTAATTTCGTCTTCATTATAACCAACTTGTAAACGTTTTTCGTCTAAAATAATTGGGCGACGTAATAAACCAGGATTATCTTGAATAATTGAATATAAATCTTGAAGTGGTAATGCGTCGATATCCACATTTAATTTTTGGTAAGTTTTAGAACGTGTAGATATAATTTCATCTGTACCATCTTCAGTCATTTTTAAAATTTGTTTGATTTCGTCGATTGTTAAGTGTTCTGAAAAAATGTTACGCTCCGTATACGGAATGTCATGTTCTTGTAACCATGCTTTCGCTTTACGGCAAGATGTGCAACTTGGTGAAGTAAATAATGTTACCATACATCTCACTCTCCTATTTTTCATGAATGTAAATTCATTTGATTTCAATATTTATTTGATTAAGAAATTGCTTAAGTAATTTCGCCTTCCTTAACCTTACAATGAAAGTATACCCTTTCAACATTAAAATTAAATGAGAATTCTCTAATTTTTTCAAAAATTTTAAATTAAAAGTATTTCTCAATAAATTCAATTAAAAATATTGATATGTCTATAGTCTAACATAACTTACAAATGATTGAAATACTGTTATAATAAACCTATTATGTAAAAAATTAAATTTAAGAAAGTAGGCATTGTAATATGGAAACATTATTTTCGGGTATCCAGCCTAGTGGTATTCCTACAATTGGTAATTATATTGGTGCTTTAAAACAATTCGGTGAAGTTCAAGACGATTACAATTGTTTCTTTTGTATCGTAGATCAGCATGCAATTACGGTACCACAAGATCGTTTGAAATTACGTAAACAAACAAGACAACTAGCTGCAATTTATTTAGCTTCTGGCATCGATCCAGAAAAATCAACTTTATTTATTCAATCAGAAGTGCCAGCGCATGTTCAGGCAAGTTGGATGTTAACAACCATTTCTTCTATCGGTGAATTGGAACGTATGACTCAGTTTAAAGATAAAGCCGTTAAACAAACGGAAGGTGTCCCTGCCGGCTTATTAACATATCCTCCTTTAATGGCAGCGGATATCGTTATATACAACACAAATATCGTGCCCGTTGGTGATGACCAAAAGCAACACATGGAATTAACAAGAAACTTAGTTGATAGATTTAATTCTCGCTACAACGACATTTTAGTTAAGCCTGAGATTCGTATGCCTAAAGTTGGCGGCCGCGTAATGAGTCTCCAAGATCCAACGAAAAAAATGAGTAAGAGTGATGATAATCAAAAAAACTTCATTTCTTTACTAGACCAACCAAGCGTTGCGGCTAAAAAAATAAAAAGTGCTGTAACTGATTCAGATGGTATTATTAAATTCGATCGCGACAATAAACCAGGTATCTCTAATTTATTATCTATTTATTCAAGTTTAACTGACGAATCAATTGATGCGCTTCAAGAAAAATACAAAGATTCGAATTATGGTGTGTTTAAAGCAGACTTAGCAGAAATCGTGAGTGATTTCTTAACTGCTTTCCAAGAAAAATATGAATACTATTTAAATTCAGAAGAACTTGACACTATTTTAGATAATGGTAGAGACAAAGCACAACAAGTATCATTCAAAACGTTGAAAAAAATGGAAAAAGCAATGGGCTTAGGTCGTAAAAGATAAGTTACTTATCTCAAATCCCGCAAGTTAAAAAGGAGCATCCATTAAGTTGGATGCTCCTTTTATGTTACTTTTTAATTTTTTATTAGTCTTTCTTTTTACCAGTTTTAGGATCGATATCTTTATCAATGGTTACATCTTTAAGTGTTGTATCACCACCGATTTGATGATATACCAAACCTTTAACTTGTGGATTTGTTAAATGCGCTTCCCCTTTTTGATAAATTGGTGCAACTGGGGCATCATTTAACATTAATTCTTCAGCTTGTTTCATAGCTGCATTACGTTCTTCAGGTTTTTTCAATAGTTTTCCGTTAGCATCTTTAACAAGTTTATCGTATTCCTTACTACTCCATGCTGTATTATTATTAGAGTTACCTGTTGTCATAATATTTAAGAATGTTAGTGGATCAGGATAATCAGGACCCCAACCAGATAATGAAGCTTCAAACGCTTCTGTTGATTCTTGATTTAAACGCTGTTTAAATGGTAATTGTTTAATTTTCAAAGTAACGCCAGGTAAAGTGCTTTCCACCTGTGATTTAATATATTCAGCAGATATTTTAGCATCTGGTGTATCTTCAGTGTTCATCGTAAAGGTTATATTTTTAACGCCTAAATCCTTTTTAGCTTTTTCAAAATGTTTTTTAGCTGCTTTTGGATTATAAGTTAATGGCGAATCAATAGACTCAGAAAAATCTTTAGCATCAGGTGTCTCTGCTGTTAGTTTCGCAGTGAAACCATTTGTTGCTTCTGACCCATTGTTTTTAACTGAATTAACATATCCTTCTTTATCAATAGATTGTGCAATTGCCAGTCTTAAGTCTTTATTTTTAAATTCAGGTACATTATCTTGGTTCATTTTAATGTAGAATGTACTTGCTAATAAACGTTTTTTCAAGCCTGGGTTGTCAGCATATTTATCCACTTGATCTGCTGTAATCGTCGTATCATCAACTGAACCAGTATCATAAAGTGAGGCACCAGCTTGCTGATCTTTTAATACTTTATAGTTTACACGATCTAAGTGTACTTGCTTTTTATCCCAATAATCTTCGTTTTTTACAAGTTGTATCTTATCTTCTACTTTCCATTCTTTCACTTTGAACGGCCCATTAAATACTGTTTTTGCTGCTGTTGTCCCATATTGGTCACCATTTTTCTTCACTACTTTTTCGTTCAGTGGCATAAACGTACCAAATGCGAACATTTCATTAATATATGGAATCGGTTTTGTTAACTCAACTTTTAATGTATGGTCATCAACCGCTTTCACACCTAGCTCATCGACATCCTTTTTACCCATATTAATTGCTTCAGCATTTTTCAAATCATACATGATATAAGCATACTCAGATGCCGTATCTGGATTCACCACACGTTTCCAAGCGTACTCAAAATCATGTGCCGTTACTGGATCCCCATTTGACCACTTGGCATCTTTACGTAACTTGATTGTAAGTGTTTTTCCCCCATTACTTTCTTTTGGCATTGCTTTTGCTACCCCTGGTTGTGCTTTATCATCTTTATCTAATGTATATAAGCCTTCGTATATTTGATTGAAAATATCGAATGACACCGTATCTGTAGCTAATGCAGAATCTAATGTTGAAATATCTGATGGCAGTACTTTCCTAAAAACTTGTCCTTTATCAGAATATACCCCTTCCGCACTACCACAACCAGCTAATACAACCGATAGTGCAATCAGAATAATAAATAATTTGAATTTTCTCATCGTAATCCCCCTTTCCCATGTTATACAGATGCTTCTTGTGTATGTGATTTCAAATCTTCCGCTTCGTCATCTGTTGTAAATACAAAATGATTCGGTCTGATTTCATGCAATGTACGTTGGTCATTTTTAGTCTCGTCTTCTTTAAAAAGTGTTCTCTTTCTCACACGTTCACTTTCTGGGTCTGGCTGAGGTACAGCCGACAGTAGTGATTGCGTATAAGGGTGCATAGGATGATTATAAATTTCATCCGCACTACCAATTTCGACAATTTTACCAAAGTGCATCACTGCAATTCTGTCCGAAATGTATTTAACCATGGAAAGGTCATGAGCGATGAATAAAAACGTAATGCCTCGTTCTTTTTGCAATTTAAGTAATAAATTTACAACTTGTGCTTGTATTGAAACGTCTAATGCTGAAATAGGTTCATCCGCAATAATAAACTCAGGTTCAACGGCAAGTGCACGTGCAATTCCAATACGTTGTCTTTGTCCTCCAGAGAACTCATGTGGATAACGATTGGCGTGTTCTTTACTTAGTCCCACAGTTTCTAATAAATCGTAGACACGTCTTTTACGATCTTTGACACCTGTAGAAAGTTTATGAATATCAATCCCCTCTGCCACAATATCCATTACTTTAAGTCTTGGATTGAGCGATGCGTATGGATCTTGAAAAATCATTTGTATCTTTTTATTAAATTTCAATGAATCTTTACGATTTTTAATTTTTTGAATATCTATACCTTCATATAAAATTTCACCATCAGTAATATCATTTAGTTTAATAATCGCTTTACCTGTCGTTGATTTACCACAACCAGATTCTCCAACTAGGCCGAAAGTTTCACCTTTATAAACGTCAAATGAAATATTTTCAATTGCTCTTACTTCATTGCGTTTACCTTCGTTAAAATACTGTTTTAAATTTTTCACTTGTAATAACAGTTCATTTTTATTTTCCATCTAACGACACCCTTTCTACCTGTTGTGGCTTATCGAAATTATTTGGCATGTTACGCAAACGTTTTTTCACCATTTCCGGTGGTTCCACATGTGGTGCGCGTTCATCTAATAACCAAGATTTTGCAAAATGTGTTGGTGACACTTGGTACCATGGCGGTGGCGTTTTAAAATCAATATCTAAAGCAAATTGACTTCTTTCTGCAAACGAATCACCTTTAGGTGGATGTAACAAGTCGGGTGGTGTACCTGGAATAGCTAATAATTCAGTCTCTGTACCAGTTGTCAAATCTGGCATAGATGATAATAATCCCCATGTATATGGATGTTTAGGATCATAAAATATTTCATCCACATCCCCTGTTTCTACCATTTGTCCTCCATACATGACCGCTACTCGGTCAGCAATATTCGCAACGACCCCTAAGTCATGCGTGATAAATATAATGGAGGTACTAATCTTATCTTGTAGTTCTTTCATTAATTCCAATATTTGAGCTTGCATTGTTACATCAAGCGCTGTTGTTGGTTCATCTGCAATAAGCACTTTAGGTTCACAAGCAAGCGCGGTTGCGATAACAATTCTTTGACGTTGTCCGCCTGAAAATTGATGAGGATATGCATTAAATCTTTTATCTGCATTTGGTAACCCAACTAAATTCAATATGTCTAACGCTCTTTTTTTAGCTTCTGTTTTACTGTAATTCTTATGTTTCATAAGTGGTTCCATGACTTGTTTCCCAATTTTCATTGTTGGATTTAATGATGTCATTGGATCTTGGAAAATCATTGAAATGTCTTTTCCACGTAATTTGATTAATTCTTGCTCTGATTTTTTAGCTAAGTCTTCCCCTAAAAAATTAATTTCACCTTTTTTAATACGTCCAGCGTCTCCTTGGAATAACTTAGTGATCGCTTTGGTTGTAACTGACTTCCCAGAACCAGATTCACCAACAATTGCAAGGGTTTCTCCTTTATTGATAAAGAAGTCCACGCCTCTTACCGCTTGCACTTCCCCTGCATCGATATCAAAGGAAACATGCAAATTACTAACTTCCAATACTCTTTCTGACATATATGTTGCCCCCTTTTGTTATCTACGCATTTTAGGATCAAATGCATCACGTAATCCATCACTAAATAGATAGAAGAATAAGATTAATAAACTTAATACAAGTGCTGGAATAAATAATTCATGCGGATGAATTAATAACATGGCTCTACCTTCATTCACTAAAGAACCTAATGATGTTCTAGGTGCTGGTACCCCAATACCAATGAAACTTAAGAAAGCCTCGAAGAATATTGCATTAGGTACTGTAAACATAGATGTAACTACGATAACACCTAATGTATTAGGTAAAATATGTTTGAATATTAATTTTATTTTAGATGCTCCCAAAGTTTTAGATGCTAATACAAATTCTTGGTTTTTTAACTTTAGGAATTCACCACGAACCACACGACTCATGCCAATCCATCCTGTAATTGCCATGGCTAATATAATTGTCCAAATAGACGGTTCAAATATTAGTACGAATAAAATAACAACAATTAGTGTAGGTATAGACGCAACTACTTCAATAATACGTTGCATGACATTATCTATCCGTCCCCCAAAGAAACCGGATATTGCCCCATATACAACGCCTATGAATATATCTAGTAACGCTGCTACAACACCAATGAATAAGGATACTTGTGCACCTTGCCAAGTTCTAGACCATAAATCTCTTCCAAGTTGGTCTGTACCAAACCAGAAGTTTTCTTTCACACCTGCTTCTTTATATGCATCTACGCCCTGTGCTCCTTCACCATCAAAAGGTAAAAATGGAATTTGATCCAATACAGGAATTTTTGCAGGTAAGTTACGTCTCTCTACATCTTGCTCTGCATAATCATGAGAACTTAATAAAGGTCCAATCAATGCTAGTAAGATAATGATGATTAAACCTATCATCCCTACGACGGCAAGCTTGTTTCTTTTAAGCTGTGCCCAAGCGTCTTGCCAAAAGTTTTTACTTTCTCTTTGCATTTCTGGTTCTTTTTCTAAATCGTTTTTACTTCTAATAAAATCCGAAGCTGGTATCGCTTCTGAGGTATGTGTCATAACTGCATTTGAATGGTCATCATTGTATTTTTCATCTCTTTTATCAGCCATTATTTTTTACCTCCTTGTACACGAATACGTGGATCAATCACACCATATAAAATATCTACAAGGAAAATAGAAACAATAAATAGTGTACTGAATAAAATCGTTGTCGCCATAATTACTGGGAAATCATTTGTCGTAATTGAACGTACAAATTGATCCCCTAAACCAGGCACACCGAATATATTTTCAATTGTC
Source organism: Staphylococcus sp. LKG4-2 (assembly GCF_050955665.1). Taxonomy (NCBI): domain Bacteria; kingdom Bacillati; phylum Bacillota; class Bacilli; order Caryophanales; family Staphylococcaceae; genus Staphylococcus; species Staphylococcus sp. LKG4-2. Next base: position 2,061,491 of record NZ_CP194532.1, read on the forward strand.
AATGTACCCGTTAATATACTTGCTAACATCGGTACAATAATTGTGATGACTGGGATTAATGCATTTCTTAATGCATGACCAAACAACACTCTCATCGTTGAATTCCCTTTTGCACGTGCTAACAAGATATAATCTGAACTTAAAACTTCTATCATTTCCGCTCTTATGTATCTTGCAACTGTTGCTAATACTGCTGCTGACAATGCCAGTGAAGGTAGTACAGCTGTCGATATACCTTCCCAACCTGCGACTGGAAACCACTGTAATCTAACTGAAAATACGTATTGTAACAATACCGCTAACACGAACGATGGTACTGAAACTGCAATAACTGAGATGACCGTTGCTGTATAATCAACCCAAGTATTTTGCCGTACTGCTGCAATAACGCCTAGTATCAAACCTATAATTACACCTATCACCATTGCCGTTAACCCCATCTCAAGCGACGGAACTAACCTCGGTTTAATTAACTCCCATACAGGTTGGTTATCATATTGGAATGAGTTACCAAAGTCCCCCGTAACGACATTCTTCAAATAACTAACATACTGCACTGGTACTGGATCATTGAGACCATATTTTTCATTTAAAATCTGCTTTTGCTCTTCATTTAATTTTTCATCATTAAATGGTGAACCGGGCATCAGCTTCATTAAGAAAAATGTTATCGAAATGATAATGAACAGTGATAAAATCATGTAGCCTAAACGCTTCAAAACATACTTAAGCATTTTTTATCCCCCTTTGATTTCAGAATAAACATTCCCTTCGAAATATTCAGAAATATTTAATAACAGTATACTTATAGTTCATATTTTAATCAATATTGTTTTGCTTTACTTTATTAAAGTAAATGAATTTTATTTAATTTTCTTTCTCTTTAAAAGTGTTGATATAAAAGAATTTATAAGGCAAATTATTCATTTTTTAGTTATTTTAAGTTACAATAAATTTATTAAATAAAGGAGACAATAAATATGAGGAAATTTACCACTTATCTATTTTGGCTATTATTTACACCATTGATTTCATTCTTATGTTGGCTCTTTGCCTCACATCAATTAACTCAGTATTTAAATATCATATTCTATGTATCTTTTATATTTGTGATTATCCTATTTAGTTTAATCATTGTTCAAGAAGGTATATTAGATCCTACGAGTTACGGTTTTAGAAGACTAAAGTATCAGCTAACGAATAAAAAACACAAAGATACGCTAGAAAATGATGATTTTTTTAAACCTACACAAGCCAAAAAATCATCCTACTTTGTAAATCCATGGATTAAAGTGGGCTTTGTTTTTAATTTGCTATATTTACTTATTTCGATTGCCATTTCATTTATTATATAAAAAAGACTGTATCAGCTATTGTGATGATTCACAATAAACGAATACAGTCTTTTCATTATTTTGTTTCAATATTAGGGTTATGAAATAATGCGTAATACAAGAGGATAAATCCTAAAAGTACTATAACAGCTACATATACTGACATCATCCAAGGCAGAATAAACGCACCAATTATTAATCCTAAACGTGCCAATATATTCCCTCCATAGAATGAAATCATCCCAAATGTATTATAAGTACTTCGTTTATCTTCAGGAATCATCAAGAAACGTTGCGCATTTTGAATTGGGGAATAAATCAATTCACCTAATGTAGCTATAATAGAAAATAAGCATAATATCCAAAATTCAGAAGCTGACATCAAAACACTATAACCAACGGTATATAAAACAATACCTATCATAAATACAATTTTCTTTGAGGTGTTATCTACAATTCTATTAACCGTAAAAGTTAATGTCGCCACTACAAGTGTATTGATGATCATAATTACTGTAAACATTCGGACACCATCAATATAAAAGCCTAAAAAATGTAAAGGTTCAAACGCTTCTTTTAGTCTTACAACTACATAAGAATTCAAACTGAGTTCAGCCATGATGACCATCATAAACCCAATATTAAGCAACATATAGTATTTATCCTTAATGACAACATGATAACTATCTACGAAATGTTTAAATTTAGAGGTTAGATCTTCTTTTTTAGTAATAACTTGCTCCACGTCATAATATTTTTCAAATAAATACCAACTTATCAGCATAGCAATGAAAAATAATACAAATAATAAATGCTTATGTCCTAAATATAACAACGCGCCTAATGCCATGCCAATCGCCGTACCAATATTAAACATCCAATAATTTAATTGATAAACGTACTCGCGAACTTCTTCATAAATGGCATCCATAATTGCTGCTTCAAAAATAGGTTCACTCGCAGCAAACAATAATTCAAAGATAAATACCGTTATACAAAATATGATTAAACCTAAACCATCCATAGTCACCGTAATACTTAAAATAATCAGACACACAGCGTAGATAAAATGTATTAAATTGACTACTTTCTTCCTATTATAATTGTCTCCTAAATATCCACCTACGAAGGACACTACAAAACTTACAATGATATTGGCAATTAAAAATGTACCAGCAAATACAGCATTTACTTTACTCGTTAAATATAATGCCATAAAGGGTAAAATCGCTTGGCTCGCTATAATTAAGATGAAATCTGCTATCATTCTTGTTTTCAACGTTGTAGATAATGTTAGAAATTGCTTCATCTTAATTACACCCCACTTTATAATCTAATAATTTACATTATACACTAAATGTATGTCTTGAATAGACATTTTATAAATATAAAATTATCTTCACTTTATATTTTAACTTTTTCTAAACATTTCACAATATAAATTTTATGTTTTACAAGAATTTTAAATATTCAACCGTTAAAAAGTTATTATAATAAACTATAAGCCTCTCTATTATTGTTATCATTTCTCTAACTTTCTTAAGTTCGATATTTACAAAAAAAGCAAGATCATCCGATTGAGATGATCTTGCTTTTCAAAATATAACTTATCTACATTAATCAGTAAATTTTTTCAATACAAGTACAGCATTGTGTCCACCAAAACCTAAACTATTACTCATTGCATAGGTAATATCTAAATCTTCTGCTTTGTTTGGAACGATATCTAAATCGCATTCAGGATCTGGTGAATCAGCATGAATCGTTGGTGCAATACGACTATCTCTAATTGAAAGTGCAGAGAAAATAGCTTCTAATCCACCTGTAGCCCCTAGTAAATGACCTGTCATTGATTTAGTTGAACTTACTTTCAATGATTTCGCCGCTTCACCGAAAGTATTCTTAATAGCTTGAATTTCAGTTAAGTCACCTACTGGAGTGCTTGTTCCATGTGCATTTAAATATTGAATGTCTTTCGCTTCAATACCAGCATCATCTATTGCCGCTTGCATAGCACGTGAACCGCCTTCACCTTCTGGAGCTGGGGCTGTTATATGATATGCGTCACCAGTTGATCCATAACCTACGACTTCAGCGTAAATTTGCGCACCACGAGCTTTCGCTGATTCAAGTGATTCTAAAACGACAATACCTGCACCTTCACCCATGATAAATCCATCACGACCTTCTTGGAAAGGACGACATGCAGTTTCTTTATCATCATTTGTAGATAATGCACGACTCGCACTAAAGCCAGCTAATGCCATATGTGTAATCGGTGCTTCTGTACCACCAGTAATCATTGCATCTGCATCGCCACGTTGAATAATCTTGAATGCTTCACCTATTGAGTTCGTACCAGTTGCACAAGCAGTAACCGTCGAACCATTCGGCCCTTTAGCACCTAAATCTATTGATACTTGACCTGTCGCCATATCTGGGATCAGCATAGGTACGAAGAACGGACTCACACGTCTTGGTCCACGATTTAATAATTGGCTATGTGAAATTTCAAATGTTTCCATACCACCAATACCTGAACCAATCCATACGCCAATTTTATCCGCAGTACTATCATTAATTTCAAGTTTAGCATCATTAACGGCTTCTCTTGCAGCTACAACTGCATATTGTGTAAAGCGATCCATGCGTCTCGCTTCTTTTTTAGGAATATGCTCTTCAATATCAAAGTCTTTTAACTCTCCAGCTAAATGGACATTGTAATCCGTTGTATCTATGCGTGTAATCGAATCTATACCACTTACACCTTTTAATGCATTGTCCCAAGTAGACTTAGCATCATTTCCTATAGGTGATAATGCGCCAATTCCTGTAATAACAACACGTTGTTCTTTGCTCATAATTTATCCTCCTATTTTCCCCATCTTAGTGTCACAGCGCCCCATGTTAAGCCGCCACCAAAACCTACTAACACTAAGACATCATCATCTTTAATCCTACCATTTTCTAACTCTTGTCCTATACTTAATGGGATTGACGCTGCTGAAGTATTACCAAAGCGATCAACAGATACACTCATTTTTTCTTTTGGTATACCTAAACGTTCTCTCGCTGACTCCATAATTCTTATATTTGCTTGATGAGGTACAAACATATCTACATCATCTGCAGTTAAATTAGCTTTTGCTACTGCGTTGTTAGATGCTTCACCCATAATTCTTACAGCAAATTTAAAAACTTCACGGCCATTCATAAATATTTTTCCGTTTTCTGGATTTAAATATAAATGCTTAGCACCTGAGCCGTCTGAACCTAATTCATAACTTAAGATACCTCGACCTTCAGATACTTCACCGATTACTACAGCTCCAGCTCCATCACCAAATAAAATGGCTGTTGAACGGTCTGTAAAATCTGTGATTTTAGATAATTTGTCCACTCCAACTACTAAAATATTTTTATAATCACCAGATTGAACAAATTGTTTAGCATTTATCATTGAATACATGAAACCACTACAAGCGGCTAATTGATCCATAGAAGCAACTTTGCCGATGCCTAATCTTTCTTGTAATATATTGGCAACTGTTGGGAATGGAAAATCCCCTGTTGATGTCGCAACAATAATCATATCTATTTCTGATGCTTCTATACCTGCATCTTCAATTGCTTTTAAACTAGCTTGATAAGCCATGTCTGAAGTTTCTTCGTCTTCACCAGCCCATCTACGTTCTTTAATACCAGTCATTTGAGAAATCCATTCGTCTGATGTTTCTAAAAATGATTCAAAATAGGTATTTTCTACAACTTTTTCAGGTGCGTATGCACCAAAACCTTTAATACCCACGTCCATGGTTGTACACCTTCTTAAATTTAATTTTAATACCAGGTATTAATTTAACATAATACACATTTCAAATACAAGAACTATACATATTTCATTGCGTGTTTTCCACAAATAATTATAAATGACTTAGCTCATTATCACAAAGTATAACCACAATTATTACTAACCTACTATACAAACTACACTTTATTATTTATAATGTAGATATATATACGATATTGGAGGCATTACATAATGAAATACCTCGCAGTTTTATTTTGGTCTATTGTCTTATTACAAATGGTTAATTTCGTACTTAACAGCTTAAATGGTGGCGGTGCACTGAACCTCATTACACCAATCATGGGCGCTGTTGTATTTACGATTATTATTATCTTATTTGATTTGGTAATTAAACCTAAACATAATAATACAAACGAACAACATTAGATGACTAGGATAATGGTTTAGCTTATGTTTAAGAACGACTCATTTTAATGAAATGTAAAGTTTGAAACATTGATTTATGTCCTAGAATCTTTAAACTGTCAACAAAGTCTTCTGACTGACGTTGGCAGTTTTTTTATTTTCAATATTAAAAAATAAACTTATTGGTTTGTTGAGATATGATATATTAACTTACAATCTTGTTCCCCGATTTTATAATTAAAAAAGTGGCGCAGAAACCAATGTAAAAATTAAGGTTTCTGCGCCACACCGTTTTGTTAAATTCAATTATACTTACTAATCGATTTCTGGTTTGTTTTCAGTAAATCTTAAACCATCTTCTGATAGGTCGATGTCTATTGTTGTGTCTTCAGGTAAATTTTCTCTAATCATTTTACGTGCAAGTGGTGTTTCTATTTGTCTTTGCACAAAACGTTTCAACGGTCTTGCACCGAATTGTGGTTCGTATGCTTCTTCACCTAACCACGCTTTAGCTTCATCTGACACATTAATTGAAATACGTTGTGCCATTAATCTAATATTCAATTCAGTTAATATTTTATCTACTATAGAACTCATATCACTGATTGTTAATGGTTTAAATAATACAATATCATCCATACGGTTAATAATTTCTGGTTTAAAGTATTGGTTTAAGCTATTCATAACAGCTTTTTCTGTATCATCAGTAATCACACCAGCATCTTTTACGTTTTCTAATAGGATTTGTGAGCCAATGTTACTAGTCATAATGATAATTGTATTTTTAAAATCAACTTCACGACCTTTAGAATCAGTAAGTCTACCTTCTTCAAGTATTTGTAACAATACATTAAATACGTCTGAATGTGCTTTTTCAATTTCATCTAATAATATAACAGAATATGGATTACGACGAACCGCTTCAGTTAATTGTCCACCTTCATCGTGACCTACATAGCCTGGAGGTGCACCAATTAAACGGGAAACTGAATGTTTTTCCATGTACTCACTCATATCAATTCGTATCATATGTTTTTCTGAATCAAATAAAGTTGACGCTAAGGATTTGGCTAATTCTGTTTTACCAACACCTGTAGGTCCTAAGAACAAGAAACTACCTATTGGTCTATTTGGATCTTTAATGCCAGCGCGCGCTCTGACAACAGCATCAGAAACTAAATCTACAGCTTTATCTTGACCAACGACACGTTCGTGTAAAATGTCTGAAAGATTTAATAACTTCTCTCTTTCTGTTTCTACAAGTTTAGAAACAGGGATACCTGTCCATGAACTAACAATATCACCAATTTCTTCATCTGATACAATCTCACGTATAATGCGCTCATTGTCACTATTTTGCTCATTTTGGAATGCAGCTTCTAACTCGCGTAATTCTTTTTCTAATTCAGGAATTTTACCATGTTGTAATTCTGCCGCTTTTTCCAAATTATAATTGTTTTCTGCATCTTCTAAGGCTTTTCTACTTTCGTCTAATTCAGTACGTTTTTCTTGTAGTTTTGCAATTTTGCCTTTTTCTTCTTCTACGCGTGATTGAATTGCGTTTTGTTTTTCTTTTTCATTAGACAATTCTTGTTGTAATTCTTGTAAGCGTTGTTTACTCGCGTTATCTGATTCGTTTTTCAATGCGCTTTCTTCAATTTCTAATTGCATGACGCGACGATTAACTTGGTCTAACTCTGTTGGATTTGAACCCATTTCAGTACGAATCGTTGCACACGCTTGGTCCACAAGATCAATCGCTTTATCCGGTAAGAAGCGATCAGTAATATAACGATCTGATAGTTCTGCCGCAGCTACTAATGCTTTATCTTGAATACGTACACCATGATAAACTTCATAACGTTCTTTCAGTCCACGTAAAATGGAAATTGTATCTTCTACATCTGGCTCAGACACATTTACTTTTTGGAAACGACGCTCTAATGCAGAGTCTTTTTCAATATATTCTCTATATTCATTGAGTGTTGTTGCACCGATACAGTGTAATTCGCCACGTGCAAGCATTGGTTTTAGCATATTACCTGCATCCATCGCGCCTTCTGTTTTACCTGCACCAACAAGCATGTGAATTTCATCTATAAATAATATAATTCTACCGTCTGAGTCTTTCACTTCTTTAAGTACTACTTTTAAACGTTCTTCGAATTCACCACGATATTTTGCACCTGCAACAAGCGCACTTAAATCTAATTCAAATATTGTTTTATCTAAAAGTGATTCAGGCACGTCTTTACGCACAATACGTTGTGCAAGGCCTTCAACAATTGCTGTTTTACCTACACCTGGTTCACCGATTAATACTGGATTATTCTTAGTCTTTCTACTTAAGATTCTCACAGTATTTCTTATTTCTTCATCACGTCCAATGACAGGATCCATATTACCTTGACGGACTTCTTCAACTAAATCTCTACCATATTTTTCTAAAGCTTCATAATTTGCTTCTGGGTTTTGTGACGTCACATGATTTCCTCCTCTAATTTTTTTAATGATTTCTACAATAACTTCTTTTTTATTATCGACAAATTTAATTGTTGTATCATCTATGTCCATTGCAGCTAAAATGATATGTTCCATAGAAATATACTCATCTTCATAAGTATTCATATACGTTTCAGCTTTATTTATTAATTCATTTGCTTTCTGGCTAATATATTGACCATATTGTACGTTATCCCCTTGTACTGAAGGATAATTTTTCAATTTTTCATCGTAAGCCTTATTTAAAAGTTCGGTCTCTATGTTTGCTCTTTCCAATACACTTTTAAATAAACTTTCACTTTCTTCAAGTGCTGCTTTTAATATTGCTTCTATTTCGATATTTTGATTTTCGTTATCTTTTGCTAGCTCTATTGCTTTTTGCAAAGCACCTTGAACTGCATAGGTCATTTGATTAATATCCAAAATGATTCACCTCACCATTTAGTCTTTGATCAAGAACAAAGTAAGTTTGACTTTGACTTTCTTTGACCTTAATTTTATTATAATCCTATTGTTCACTTTTATCAACCAATATGACTATAAATTTTAAATTATTTTAGCTGCGTGTAATGCCTTATATACCTATGTTTTGCCCATAATTTTTATATTCTAAACAATGACTTTGTTCATTTTAAACATGATATATAAACACCCCTTAGATATGAATATTCATGACACTCAATAAATTAAAAGGCATAACCTCTTGTTCATTAAGCGGTTATGCCTTTTATTGTGTTTTAGCAGTCTATTTCATGCAAATCACACTCTAATTAAATTTATTAAATTGACTCAATTTCATATTTAATTTTGCTACTTAGCAGTTGATTTCGTTGCAATATGTTTTAAAATTTCATCTGTTAATGCTTTTACACCTGAAGGCTCTAAATGAATACCATCTGGTGCAAAGTACTCGCTATGGCCTTTCGAACGTTGATACCAATCAATCAATGTTACATTATGATGCTTTTTAGCTGCGTCTGACATAACTTGGTTGACATGACCTTCATAGCTTTTTGGTACACGCGTGTTAATCAAATACACATTGGCTTTACCATATTTGCCTATCAGTTCGTCCAACTGTGCTTCAGAAAAATCTCCATTCGTTCCTAATTCTAAAATCACTTGCTTAGACTTATAATTGTAAGATTTATATTTTTCATCTGTTAATGGTATAGCTTCATATAAATTACGTCCGACTTTACCATCAATGGTTGCATTGGGAACGTGCGTTTTAAAAGTTTCTCCAATATCAACCATAACCGAATCACCAATAAGCAGTGGACTCAAATCAGTATATACCTCATTATCTTTATCTTTTTTAAAATTTGAATCTCCTAAAAAGTTAACATGGTCGACCGGTATGGGTCTAACCATATACTTATCAATTTCTGCTGTATTATATGACGTTGATTTATTATTAATTTGGTCTTTTCCTAAACGATCAAATGTCCCCGCAAAAATAAAAATGGTTGGTAGCAGTATCACGCCTAGTAGTATAGTTCTGATTAATGCGGACTTTTTATATTTATTAATACTTAAGGCCTTGAATCCTTGTTTTCTAAACGGTGTTTCAATGAATCTATATGATATTTCAGCAAAGAAAATAGTCAATAAGATGTCTAGAGCATATACATATAATGGGACTTGGCCTTCAACATAATAGGAATGTAAAAAGCTTATGACTGGGAAATGCCATAAATATAAACTATAAGAGCGTTTACCAATATAAACAAAGAAAGGATTTCCAATTAATTTAGCGAAATACCCCGATGGATGCACTACACTAATGATAACAAATAAAGTGATACCGGAAATAAGGTAAAAACCACCATTATAGATCCAATCACTATTATCATCGACTTTAATGAAAAGTAATAAGAGTATTAAAATCCCTATTGCACCTATACTATCAATAATGAACCTGAGACTAGGATTAGGGTTCTGCTTTAATTTAAATGGCGGCCAAATAAAGGCTAATATAACACCGAGCAACATCGTTTGTAACCTTGTATCTGTTCCAAAATAAACACGAGAATGTTGCATATGTGGTTGAGAAATCCAAACCATTAAAAGTAATGAAATCAGTGAAATAATCCAAAAAATAAGTGTTACATTTCGGTATTTCTTAATTGTTAATAATAATGCTATCAAAACGATTGGAAAAACTATGTAGAATTGCTCTTCAATTGCTAATGACCACAAATGTTTTAATGGCATAAAGGCAAACTGTTCAAAATAATTTACATCAGTTGCAATATACCACCAATTTGATACATAAAAAATGGCTGCAAATGCATCATGCTTTATACTTATAATTTGTTCAGGCTTAAAAATGAGTGTCGCTAAAGTTACTGTAACAACTAATACCAATACGGCCGGTATCAAACGTTTAATTCGCCGTAACCAAAACTGCTTCAAATTGATAATGCCGGTACTTTCATACTCAAACAAAAGTAAACTTGTAATTAAGTAGCCCGAAATTACAAAAAATGTATCTACACCAAGAAACCCACCAGATAACCATTGCTTATTTAAATGATAAATAATAATACCTATAACTGCAATTGCTCTAAGTCCATCTAAACCAGGCATATAACGCGTGTGACGGTTGGTTTGATTACGATTATTAGAATTTCTGTTCATTTACTACCATACTTTCATCTCCGAATATATTACTTTTGCTTTTTAATGTTTTACACCAAGCTATTGTAATACTTTCGTAACATAACTGCAATTATTTTAATGATTTGCACTATAGAAAAATTTTATTTTAAGATTGTCAGCATGCTTTAAATTTTTCAAAAAAATACTAGCCTATAGACCATTATCGATCTTTAAGCTAGTATTTTCAATTACTATTAGTAGCGTTAGCCGATGCCTAATGCAATTTTAGCATAACGAGACATCATGTCTTTACCCCATGGTGGACTCCAAACAATATTCACTTCTGTATCTGCTATTTCTGGAATCTCAGCTAAAACCATTTTAACTTGGTTAACAATTTGTGGTCCCATTGGGCATCCCATAGATGTTAATGTCATTTCAACTGTACATAAACCTTCGTCATTAACATCAACATTATATACTAAACCTAAGTTGACAATATCAATACCTAACTCAGGGTCAATAACCATTTCTAACGCATTTAATATGCTATCTTTTAATCCTTCATCCATTCATATCACCTCTTCGAATTTAATGATACTAACAATATATCAAATATCTTACAAAACGCCAATAAAATGCTATGATATTCAATACATCAATAAAAAACATTAAGGAGAATTAAATGGAATCTTATTTAATTTGTCTAGATCTAGACGGCACGTTATTAACAGATGAAAAAGTAATCTCACCATATACAAAAAACGTTTTAACAACACTACAACAACAAGGTCATAAATTAATGATTGCTACTGGTAGACCTTATAGAGCCAGTCAAATATATTACCATGAATTAAATATGGATACACCGGTTGTTAATTTCAATGGTGCCTTTGTTCATCATCCAAAAGACGATCAGTTTGAGCCAATGCATGAAGTATTGGACTTAGATTTATCTAAAAACATCATTGAATCACTGAATGATTATGGCGTAACAAACATGATTGCTGAAGTTAAAGATTATGTTTTTATTAATAATTACGATCAAAAATTATTCGATGGGTTCTCTATGGGAAATCCAAAAGTTGAAACAGGCGATTTACTTAACTCATTAACTGAGTCTCCAACATCGATTTTAGTTGAAGCAGAAGAATTTATGATTCCTAGAGTCAAACAAATGCTCACACGTTTTTACGCTGAAAATATTGAACATCGTCGATGGGGTTCACCATTCCCAGTAATAGAAATTGTTAAGCAAGGTATTAGCAAAGCACGTGGGATTGATTATGTGAAATCATATTTAAATATTGATAGAAATCATATCATTGCTTTTGGAGACGAAGATAACGATTTGGAAATGATTAAATATGCGAAACACGGTATCGCGATGGACAATGGTTTAGATGAACTTAAACACGTTGCAAATCAAACTACATATTCTAATAATGAGGATGGCATTGGACGTTATTTAAACGACTATTTCCAATTAAATATGCCTTATGAAGAATCAGTAAAATCTAGTATAGAATCATAGATAGATACTTAAGGAGGCTTTTCATTATGAATAAAATTGTAGTAGTAGGTGCAGTTGCAGGTGGTGCAACGGTAGCCAGTCAAATTAGAAGACTTGATCAAGAAAGCGAAATTGTTGTCTTTGAAAAAGATAGAGATATGAGTTTTGCTAATTGTGCCCTGCCTTATTATTTAGGTAACGTGGTAGATTCGCGCAATAAGGTGCTTGAAGCAACACCTGAATCATTTTATGAAGCTAAAAATATTGTTGTCAAACCTTGTCACAAAGTAACATCAATCAATGACACAGAGAATACAATTACTGTCTATGATCGTATACAGGATACGTATTTTGAGACACATTATGATACTTTAATATTAAGTCCTGGCTGTAGTGCCAATTCATTAAATTTAGATAGTCCTATTGCGTTTACATTAAGAAACATGGAAGATACAGATGCAATTGAAACATTCATCAAAGAAAATCAAGTTAAAAACGCACTTGTCGTAGGTACTGGATATATCGGTCTTGAAATTTTAGATAATCTATATGAAAGAGGTATCTCCCCTACACTCATCCATCGTTCAACACATATTAATAAACTAATGGATCAAGACATGAATCAAGCAATCCTCGATGAAATGGATAAGAGAGATATTCATTATAGATTCAACGAAGAAATTTCAAAAGTTGTGGGCAATGCAGTGCATTTTGAATCTGGTAAAGTTGAAAATTATGACCTAATTATCGAAGGCGTTGGTGTTAAACCAAACTCAGAATTTATAAAAAATTCAAACGTTACTTTAGATGATAAAGGCTATATTCCAGTAAACGACCAATTTCAAACGAACATTCCAAATATTTATGCACTAGGTGATATCATTACGTCCCATTATCGCCATGTTGATTTAAATGCACACGTTCCTTTAGCTTGGGGTGCACATCGTGGTGCTAGTGTCATCGCCGAACAATTAGCTGGTGATCACAAGATACACTTTAAAGGTTATTTAGGCTCAAATATCGTAAAATTCTTCGATTATACATTTTCTAGTGTCGGTGTATCACCGAAAGAGCTTTCAAATTTTGATTATGCAATGGTCGAAGCAAATCAAGGTGAACATGCCGGTTATTACCCAGGAAATACCAAGCTGCACTTACGCGTTTACTTTGATAAGACAAATCGACGTATCATTCGTGCTGCAGCAGTAGGTATGAAAGGTGTCGACAAACGTATTGATGTACTATCAATGGCTATGATGCATAAACTCACTATCGATGAATTAGTTGAATTTGAAGTAGCTTATGCACCACCATACAGTAGACCCAAAGATATTATTAATATGATAGGTTATAAAGCACGAAATAAATAACTATATAAATAAAAGCCGTACATTTCCTAATGGAATTGTACGGCTTTTATTATTGTTATACACTTACGTTTATAAACCAAACATTTGCGTAATTGGACCCATAGGTAAAATAATACCTATAATCATCGTTAAGATGATTACTACAATCGTCGTCCACATTAAGCCATGACTAGGTTGCCCTTTTTTACGTTTAGTAATTGTTACTTCCATTAATGCAACTACAGCCACACCACATATCATTTTCAATGTAAGTAACATGTGCCCACCAGCAGCTCCTGATGAAAATGATTGAATCCAAACCCAAAATCCAGAAATTAAGACTAATAGCATAAATAGTCTTAATAGCATATGAATTGGTTTGAAATATGGTGATGCACCTTGTTTTTCTGAAAAATTAAAATAAGCAGCAAAGAACAAGATGATTAATAAAACCCAACTAGCAATATGCATATGTAACATACTTGATTACCCCCACACAATTTTTACTTCAAAAATATATAAAACAGAAGTATGTTGTCCCCTTTTAACTTTGAAGTCAAAAGATTACATCTCTTATCATACTCAATATAACTGTACAATTCAAAAAAACTACATTACTAATTTACAAAAAAATAAAACTGGTTAACCCGCCATGGATTAACCAGTTAACAATAATCAATGATTATTTATCTGCAATAAAGTTTGTTAACGTACCAATATTATCTATTGTTACCTTAATTTCATCACCAGGTTGTAAGAATTGCGGTGGATTCATACCTGCACCAACACCCGCTGGTGTGCCAGTCGCAATAATATCTCCTGGATGTAATGCTACATATTTTGAAATTTCTTCGATTAATTCATCAATTTTAAGAATCATTTGACCTGTATTGCCATCTTGACGAATATCATTGTTAACTTTGGTTACAATATTGACATCTTCTGGCGTAGGTAATTCATCTTTTGTTACAATATATGGTCCTACAGGGCAACCCCCTGTTAAACTTTTAGATAAGAATGCTTGGTCCTGTGCATTTTGAGCTTTACGGTCTGTTATATCATTAATAATTGTATAACCATAAACATAATCTAAAGCGAGACCTTTAGGTATTTTCTCACCAGATTTGCCAATGACAATACCAAGCTCACCTTCATAGTCTAGTTGATCCGTAATATCTTTATGATTTGGTATCGTGCTATTATCACCAGTTAATGACGAAGCAGCTTTAGTAAAAACATACAAACGTTGTACTTCGTGATTTAACTCATTCGCATGATCTTGATAATTACGTCCAAAGGCAATTACATTATTAGTTGGCGTGACTGGTGGTAAAAATTCAATGTCGCTAAACTGAACTTTGTAATCTTCACCTTTACCACTGTCTTCCGCTGCAACAACCGCTTTACGAACTTGTTCTTGAAAATCTACGACTTGATTTTGTTGAAGACCATTTAATAACGTTTTAGGGTGAAATGAACCTTCAGCAAAATCTGCAAATACTTTCTTCAAGTCCCATGCAGCTTCTTCACGTTTTACTTTCACACCATATGATGTCTGTCCTTCATGTCTGAATGATAGGAATTTCATTCATTATCAGCTCCTCATCTATATCTTATTTCATATTATAACTATATTTACCACTAAATAACAAATATATAACTAGTATAAGCCAAAAATTCAGACCTTTTACCTAAACTAAAACGATTACTTCAAATATGTGACTTTTCGCCATAACCATTCTATTGGACCTTTACTGAATTTTTTCAAATAAAAATAGCAACCAATGACTTGTAAGCTATAAAAAATGATAACAATGAGATAGGATTGATATAATGGCAACTTGTTATATAACCCTAAGCCAAAGCCCATAAAAATAAATGTAAACATGATACTTTGAGTAATATAAACCGATAAGCTCAATTTACCGGGATACTTAAATATACGCATGATTTGTGCACCATGAACACTTTGACATAAATATACTATGAGTATAATATACCCTGCAGATACAATCGGGCCACCTACAGCATTGATAACAGCGAATGAACCATTATCATAATCAATAGCAAAAGGCATTTTAATACAATAGCCTAAAATAGCTATTAAACTCCCCCATTTCAAAAAGGATGAGCTTTTTGTTCGAATAAGTTCAATTAAATTCATCTTATATGCAGCAATACCGAAAAGGGCATAAGGTAAAAATTCCAGAAATGCAGATCCCATTAAAATATCCAACATACTATATAGATTCTCAAGAACGTTCAACTTTAAAAATGAATCATAGTGTCCATTCTGTTTAACATCGATAAATTGTTGCAGAGATATACCTAGATAGTTATTTTTCTCATAAACACCTTGCGTATAATTTAAAATGGCAAAAGGCACCACAAAGATAAGGATTTTAAACACAAATAAAATACTAGCTATTTTAATTAGCTTTTGGGCTTTCATTTTAATAAACAGTACTGCGAATAGCCCTGTAAATGCATAACCAAATAGGATATCACCTGAAAAGATAAACATACCGTGAATTACACCGATGACTAATAAAAAGCTAAGTCTTCTGTAGATCATTGGATAAAATCGAACTTTTCTGATTCGACTATGCTCAAACATCATACCAAGTCCATACCCAAATAAAAAAGTGAATATCGGATAAAATGAACCTATAACAAACAGTGTAATCAAATGGAGTAATACAGCATTAAAGCCTTTTACTGTCTGAGACATTGAAGCCATCTCGTACGGAAGACTAAAAACTAAAATATTCATTAAAATAATGCCGAAAAGACTTATTCCTCGCAAAGCATCTAATTCAAACATTCTTTGTTTCACAGGCACGTGTAACGCTCCTTTTTATCCTTCTATAGATAACTGACCAAATTTAAAGAAATACAAGAATCCTTTCACATCGGTCTTCAATATTGTTTCTAATGTATTACGATAATGATTCATTTGAACCTTATAGCGTTCTCTCAATTGAGCACCAATCTCTTCATCTGACATATTTCTTCGTCTATTAAAGGCATCCGTCTTATAATCTACAAAATAATATTGTCCCTCTTTCACAAATATAAGGTCAATCATCCCTTGAATAATTGAAGCATCTTCTTCACTATGCTTGTTATGGTCAACCTCATTTTGATTAACAACAAATGGCAACTCGCGATATATTTCGTCACTTTCAGCAATTAATTGATACAAGTCACTTGCTATAAAATTGTAGATATCATCAAATCGGATATCTTGTTTGGCATCTTCAGGAATAATATGTTGCGCTATCAGATGATCTACGAGACGGTTTACATCTTCTTCGGTTAATCTATCCTTATTAAAAGGTAAGTGTTGCATAACTGTATGCATTAATGTACCTATTTCATTCGCTTTTCTTTGCTTACTACGGCTTAAAAATGCCGGTCTCTCATATGAAGTAGAACCAATACGATATTGTCTAACTCTATCATAGTTCGTATCTGATTGTTCCGTCTCATGCTGACGCTTCAACTCCGAAACCGATTGCTTTGAGGGCTTTTCTATAGCTGATTGATATGGATATTCATAGCTTAATTGATTATGAATTTGAGCTTGAAGTGCTTCATTTTTCGAATGATTCATTTCTATATCTGCTACCGTGCGCTGTTCGCTTACATCAGTGACTGTTTCTGACGCAATATCTTCATAAAAATCAGTGTTTAATTGTACATATGGTCGCATGGCTTGATCAACGTCCTCTATCGTCTGTTCAAAGCGCAACTCATTTGGCAATGATGAAGACTGGTATTTGGCTAGTATTGGATAAATCATATCAATCGGTCGTTGTGCTGTTATGCGATAACTCACCGGTAAATGGGATTCCGATACGGATACTTGTTCAAACTGTGAAAGTGTTTTTTCATCTTTAACTCTACCAATTAAAAAAAGTTGTTCTTTTGCTCGTGTTAAAGCAACATAAATGAGTCGCATTTCTTCTGAAACCATCTCTTTTTCAGCAATCGCTTTATATGTCACTGAAGATAACGACGGATAAGATAAATTACTTTCAACATCATAATACGCCATACCTAAACCATAACTCTGATTTAATATAACCGGCCGATGTAAATCATCACGTCTAAACTTACGAGAAAGCCCAGAATATATAACAAATGGAAACTCTAGCCCTTTACTGCTATGAATTGTCATCATTCTAACAACATCATCGTTCGGTCCGACTATATTCTCTTCACCAAAATCTTTACCACGTTCAATAAGTTCATCAATAAAACGAATAAATTGATACAATCCACGAAAACTTGAGTTTTCAAATTCGACCGCTTTGTTAAATAATCCATATAAATTCGCACGACGACCTTTACCACCAATAATGCCGCTAAAGTACTGTATGACGTAGTGATCATTATAAAATTTATCGATGAGTTGATAAACTGGATGACTTTGACTATAGTCTTGATATTGTTCGATATCTTCAAGGAATGACGCAAGTTTAGCTACTAATTTTTTATTAGCTACATCATTGGCCATGTAATGCTTTATCGATTGATAAAAGTAATCATCGTTTGGGCTAAATACACGTATATTAGATAACTCATCCTCAGTAAATTGATAAATAACAGAGCGCATGAGACCGACTAAATAAATATCTTGTAAAGGATTATCTATAGTTCTTAAAAACGATAAAATCAATTGCACCTCAGTTTGTTCAAAATAGCCTTCCTTGCTGTTCACATGAAATGGGATATTATGATCCTTAAATGCTTGTTGAATTTTACGCGCTTGTCCATATGATCTTTCTAAAATCACAATATCTTTATAGCTCGGTTTTCGATATTGTTCCGTTTTAATATCATAAATTTCATGTTGCGACATTATTTTTTCAACTTGCTGTACAATATATTCTGCCTCTTGTTCTGACCCATTTAAGTCTGATGATGCATCTTCAATTAACATATTCAACTGTACATCATGTGGTTTATGATCAAACGGCGCCCCATAATATAACTGTGCTGCATCGTCGTAAACAATTTCTCCAACTGCCTCGTCCATCATATGCTTAAATAAATAATTCGTCGTTGTTAATACTTCTTCCCTTGATCGAAAGTTCTGAGACAAATCTATACGCATACCATGTTCAGACCCATCGAGCGTAAAACGATTATATTTCCCTATAAAAAGACTTGGGTCTGCTTGTCTAAATTTATAAATAGACTGTTTCACATCACCAACCATAAACAAATTACCATCCGCTTCGTCGCCACGTTTAATACATGCAATGATTTTTTCTTGCACACGATTGGTGTCTTGATATTCATCTACAAGGATTTCCTCAAATTGCTTGCGATACATATCCGCAATTTCTGACGGATTACCGTTTGAATCCATTAAAATACGCAAGGCAAAATGTTCATAATCAGAAAAATCCAGTAAGTTACGACTTCGTTTTTTCTGATTAAATTGTTCAATCACATCTGCTGTAACTTGCGCTAAATAAGCGACTCTTGGCGCTAAACGTTGCATATCAGTTTTTAAGTCAGCGGCTTCACGTGAAAAATAATCTTCTTGAACTTTACTCACTAACGCTTTGTAATCATCATAATGCTTTTTACCATCATCATAAGCATCGATCATCATTTCATTAGCTTCTTTTATCTTTTTATTTTTTGCAGGAAAACGTGATTCAAATTGATGTTCAGCAATTTTCTGTGTATTTAACAAGCCACCTTCCATCGCTTCTGCTAAGAAACGGCGTTCTTTATCTAATACAGCGACTTGTTTATCTACTTCTTCCAACATCATAAATAAATCGTAACTCTTATTGAGTGCCTCTAACGCAGAATTCATAAATATCATCGCTAAATCATTAAGCAAATTGAATAATGTTTCTTGCTGTGATTCATCTTCGTATGGTGTTGACAAATGTTGTAGCCAATTTAATGGATTTGGGTTAGCAACACTAAAGTAATACATTTCTTTAATGGTATTCCTTAATTGATCATCATTACGGTCAGATGATAATTGCTCTGTTAAATCAATAAAATGAGGATCCAATATATCATAATGACGTTCTAGCACTTCATCGATTGTTTGCTCTAGTAATAATATATTTTCCGCTTCACTGCTTGTTCTAAAATTAGGATCAATATCTAAGACATCATAATGTTGTTGAATGAGTTTCAAGCAAAAGCTATGTAATGTAGATATCTGTGCTTGATGTATTTTGACACGTTGATTTTTCAAATGTGCATTGTCCGGATTTTCAATTGAAGCTTCTTGAATGCGTTGATCTACACGTTGTTTCATTTCACGTGCACTTGCATTTGTAAAAGTAACCACAAGCAATTTATCAACATCAATTTCATCTCTGATAATGCGTTGAATGATGCGTTCAACAAGTACTGCTGTTTTACCCGAACCGGCTGCAGCTGCAACAAGAATATCCTGGCCTTTGGCATAGATACTCTTCCATTGGTTATCAGTCCATCGTGTCCCTGTTGGTTTCACTGGAATGGCATTCATCATTACTCACCCTCACTTTCTAAATCTACATCTTGGATTGCTTCAAGCGGATTGATTGATTCGTCAACTGTACGATATCGTTTACTATCAATCATGCCATCTACATGACAGACTGATTTATAATTACAAAAATCACATGGTAATGTTTGATTATATTTCATTGGTGCAACTTCGGTATGACCATCCATAATATTTGACGCTGTTTCAATAAAGTTCTGTTTATTATGTTTAATTAATTTATAAATTGTCTGTTCATCGGCAACTTTACTATTACTTTTAATTCCGCCATCCTTTTTCAAACCTAATGGTACAATATCGGAATTGTAACTTGGTTCTAATCGTGTATCAAACGCATCTAAGACAGATGTGGCACTATTTAATAAACCACTGAGTTTAAACGAATTAATAAATTCGGTGTCTCTTTTATCTTCACTTAATTGATTCCAAGCTAATTTAATACGTGGTTCATGTACGTGAAAATATAGTAGACCTCCTGGTTTAGTCATATCTGTTAAACCAAGTCTTGATTTATTTTGCAGAACAATATCCATATAAGTCATCATTTGCATTTGCAAGCCATAATATACTTTAGTTAAATCTAGTGTACCACTGTACTTAGATGACTTATAATCTATAATATTTACAAAACTTTCATCGCCTTGTTGGTATGTGTCGATACGGTCGATTTGACCGCGAATATTGATTGGTATACCTTGTTTCGTTTGCAATGGTGTTGCTAATAACTCACTTTGATCTTTAGGTTTTCTTCTAAAGCTAGCTTCAAAACGTTGTGGTGTAAACTTAGTATGACTTCCTTGGTATTTAAGTGCAGTCAATGTCGTCTCAACAATGGCACCAATGCGTTGCGACAAATAGCGATAATACGCCGTTGAATTAAGTAAATTAAATTGAACTTCTGGTAATATTTCACTCAATGCTTCTGTCGTTAGCTTGTGTATTTGTTTTGGATTTAAATTCTTAAAATCACCATTTACTTTTTCTGAAATGAATTTTAAAACCCGATGAAATATGTCGCCTAAGTCAAAATTTTCTAGTTTATATTTTGTACGTTCATTAAGTCTTAAACCATGAGAAGCAAAATGTTTAAATGGGCACGCCTGATATCCTTCAAAACGAGACACACTTGCATTAATGGTTGAGCCATATAATGCTTTGGATAATGATGGATTGAGTTGAACTGTCTGATTATCGTATGTTAAAGCAGAAAGTAAATAGGTTAAACCATCATTTAAGCGCGTATCATCTCTCATCACTTGATACGTATCTAACCAAGTTTCAGCTACCAATTCATCATCTAGCCATGCCTTCAAAGATTCAAAAAGCGCAATCTTAGTTTGATGAGGATGTTCCATTAACCTTAAAGGCTCTGCTTGATGTTGATGATGAATATTTTGTACTTCTAGATTTGTATACAATTGCTGAATTTGATGTAAGAATGGACTCGGCTCTTTCACATCACCACTCGCTCCCATCAATGCATATGAAAATGTGACATGCGCACGACTTCTTGTCATAGCAATATAACAAACAAATGCTTCATCCATTTGTAAAATATCAGCTGTGGGACTTAATTCGATTGATGACTGCTCTTGGAAATACTTTTTCTCTTCATCTGTAATTAAACTAGATGCAGTCACCGTTTGTGGCAACACGCCATCATTAGCCCCTACAAGGTAAACATGTTGTTTATTATCCACTTTCGCTAAATCCATAGTTCCAATACTCACTTGGTCTAATGTCTGAGGAATCATAATAAATTCTAGTTGTTCTAATCCAATATCAAAGAGTTCTAAGAAGCGCGTTTTTGACATGCTTTGATCATCAAATACTGTCACTAAATCATCTAGTATTTGTATAAGACCATTCCATATTTGATCTATCTCTTCGGCTTTTTTATGTTCACCATTAACGTCTAATGTATCTCTATCTGTCATTAATTGACTTGGCAAATCAAATGCTTCCATCGCTTCATAAAATGCAGTCGCAAAAGCGATCGCTGTGCTAGCATTATTTATTTTCTCCTCAAATAACATGACTTTTTTCATTACGTCATTTTTTAATTGAATGACACGCTCAAAGGTTTCGCGTTCTTCATCTGTTAATGGCTGGCGTTTCAAACCCATTTTTCTAAATTGTTCTATATCAAAGTATTTGTCGTCTATCCAACGCTTGCCATATATACCGCGCTCTAATACAAAGTTCTCTAATATATCAATAAGATATTGGCTATCTTTAAATTTTTTAGTTAAAATATTTGTTTTAAACAAACGCATTAATGGATCAAATTGCCATCCAGTTTGGATAACTTCTATAAGTGAACGTATCATTTCCATTATTGGATGATGCGTCATAGATGACTTCACATCTATGTTGTATGGTATATCGTACTGTGGCAATATAGATTCCATTAAATAAGCATATGATTCGTCTCTATATAAAATAGCAATATCTTGGAAACGACGACCTTGTTCACGATTTTCTCTTAAGATACGTCGCGCAACTTCGTTAATTTCTTCACGCATGCCAGAAGCTTCTAGAATTTCAACATTACCTTCTGTTGGAATAGGCTCAAACTGTAATGCATTGAAATTTTGTTCCAAGTGTTTCAAGTCGTTGTGTATGAATCGCTGCACATCCAAAAACTGTCTGCTATGTAATTGTATATTTAAATTATTCGCAATTTCTTCTATATGCGTCAATGATTCAGAGGGTTTTCTAAACAAACTAAAAAGATCTCTATCACCATCAGTCGTTAATACAATCGTCACCTTTTTCGCATATTTTACTAAACTTTGTATGATTTGATACTCTAATGTTGAAAAGTTGTGGAAACCGTCTATATAAATTTCTGCGCGTTTAAGCCACTCAGATTGGTCCATCATTTCTATAAACCGCTGCAAACTATCCTCTGTTGATACATATTCACCATTGATTCTATCTTCTAAGTGTTTGTATACCAATGCTATATCTTGTAATTTATGCTTTGTTCTCGTTTGTAAATTATTTTCCGCAATATACGTTTCTAATTGTTGTGGCGATACCGCATATTTTTTAAAATCCTGTATTTGTTCATATAGTTTCTCGCTAAAACCATAATATTTTACCTGTGATTGATATAACCTTAATTCAGACTGATGTTGTTGTATGATGTCATATATCATCATTTCTGTTCCTGCTTTTGATAATTGTTGTTCCATCAATCCGCCGACTTCTTGAAATACACGATAGCTCAAACGTTCAAAGTGCAATACCTCTGTTCTCAAACTACCATTTAATGTTTTGTCGTTTACAAATGCTTGTTCAAGTTGAAACGTATTTTGCGTAGGCGCAATTAATACTATCGGATCTCCTAATGGATCTTGTTTCATTTTTTCTTTAATTTCTTCAATAATCGCTTTTGATTTCCCAGTACCTGCTCTACCGATATACGCATTTAATTCCATTATCTACGCCAACTCCTTTGACTCACATTTTAACATATAAAGCTACCTGTTATGACTTCTTACACCTATCATAGTTAATTAATTACCATAAACATTTTACTTATTATATACGTCTATAAGCAATGTAGTAATATTTACATATCTACTTACCATTCACTATTTTTTTATTCACTTTATTATAAGACTGTACAAACTTAAAATATAAAAAATGAACTGGAAACCTACTTGGTCTCCAGTTCATTTTTAAATTATTGTAATAGACTATGAAATCATCTATTGGTGCGAGCGTTCTATCTCTTACGCAATTTATCTACTTTCCATAATCTGTATCAGGATTGAATCCAAATTTCATTTCATTTAGCGGCCAGAAACTGAATGATACCTTACCGACTATTTGATCTTCGTCAATTAAACCAAACGAACGACTATCTTTACTTACTTCACGGTTGTCTCCTAACACTAACAACTTACCTTTAGGAATTTTATTCTTTTCATCTACTTGATTGATATCTTTAGTTTCAAAGCTTCCTGTAATGTAATTATATTGTTTATGCTTCTTATTATAATCCAAGTAAGGTTCATCTACTTTTTTACCGTTAACGTACAATTCATCTTTCTTGTACTCTACGTTGTCACCTTCTGTACCAATCACACGTTTTACATAATCATTTTCTTTTGTAGCATGGAATACAACAACATTTCCTTTTTCAATGCCGCTTAAATTTTTAGAAAATAAATTTACAATCACACGTTCTCCATCTTTCAATGTCGGATCCATAGAGTCACCTTTAACTGTATACGGTTTAGCCACAAAGTTAACAATCAGCAATACTAATGCAACTGCTACTACAATGGATACAATCCATTCGATTATCTCTTTTCTCAATTTTTACACCTCGTCTATTTAATTGAAGTCTACCGTGAATTTTTTAAATGGGTAATATCTCATACTAACATTACCGATAATATCTTCTTTCTTAATATAGCCCAATATCCTAGAATCATGCTTATTCGTACGTTGATCATTGAGCACAAAATAAGCATTTGGTGGTATGATATCACTTTCAGAATTTTTTATATCCCTAAGTGATAAATTTTCTATGCTGTTTTGGGTAAAAGGTTCATCAACTTGCCTATCATCTCTAATAAGCTTACCGCCTTTAAAAGCAATCGACTGCCCAGGCTTGCCAATAATTCTACTATATTGGATATCATCACCATTACGATACATTATAATATCATTATTATCTAACAAATCAAATGTTGGTTTTATTTTATTTACAAATATACGATCATTTTCCTTTAGATTCGGAGACATTGTATTATCTTTCACCACTGAACCAGTAATAACAAAAGCTTGAATCAACAGTACTATAATAATCGCAATTATAATTGAAATCAAATGTTTTAATATTTTTCGCAAGTTGTCACTCCTCCGACGAACTCATAAAATGTTTCTCAATCTTCCTTCCAACGAACCAAACGATGATAATGACAACCACAATTGTAATCAATCGTGTTGGATTAGAGAATAAAGTCGTAATATCATTGCCTAACCAACCAACGAGTCCAATCATGATAAACTTAGAAATAATCAGCACAGTTAGATAAGCATGCGCTTTAATATGAGACATACTTGCAACGATATTTACGAGTGCACTTGGTGTAAATGGAAAGCACATTAAAATAAAGATAGGAATAACGCCTCTTCGATCGATAAAATGAATCAACCTCTGCACAGAAGTACGTTGCTGAACCTTTTTCATATACTTTGTATTATTTAATCTTCTGAAAAACAAGAAGACAATATAACTCCCTGCAACTGTCCCAGCCCAAGCTAATACAGTACCTATAAACCACCCAAAAGCATTGACGTTTACAATGATAAACACAATGATTGGTAAAATCGGAATAAAAGCTTCAATAAAAGGTAGCAGGAAACCTGCAATATAACCTAAACTACCAAACATATCAAACCAATGCTGTACTTGCTCCTCTGTCATTAAATCAACCCTCATTATAACTATTCTATATAATTATAAGTGTAAAGTTGCTTATTTAAAACTATAAAGTATTCAGCATATGATAAATCGGTCTCAGGAATGAGCTTGCTATCATGTATTAGATGTATGCATACGATAAAAATGCATAAAAAGAGTGCGACGCTATAAACGTCACACTCTTTTTCATTGTCATTACATATTTTAATGTAAGCAATCTAACTTCAAACTACTAGAAAATATTATAAACGTTTTTCTAATGCTTCTTTTTTATCTTCAAATCCTTGTTTACCTAATAAAGCGAACATATTTTGTTTATATGCTTCTACACCAGGTTGGTTAAATGGATTAACACCTAATTGGTAACCACTCATTGAACAAGCTAATTCAAAGAAGTAAACAACGTAACCAAATGTTTCTTCATCAAGACGAGGTATATTTAAAACGATATTAGGTACGCCACCGTCAGTATGCGCTAATAATGTACCTTCAAACGCTTTTGTATTTACTTCATCGATTGTTTTTCCAGCTAAATAATTTAAACCATCTAAATTATCACTATCTTCTTCAATCGTAATATCATGTTTTGGATTATTTACTTTAACAACAGTTTCAAATAAGAAACGACGACCTTCTTGTACATATTGTCCAAGTGAGTGTAAATCTGTTGTGTAGTTTGCA
This sequence comes from Staphylococcus sp. LKG4-2, assembly GCF_050955665.1. Lineage (NCBI taxonomy): Bacteria > Bacillati > Bacillota > Bacilli > Caryophanales > Staphylococcaceae > Staphylococcus > Staphylococcus sp. LKG4-2. The sequence continues at coordinate 2,087,668 of NZ_CP194532.1, forward strand.
CTTGATGGATAAATACCTTTGTAGTCTTTACCTTCAGATTCACCAAATAATTGTTTCCACCATTCATTGAAATATTGCATTGATGGTTCATAGTTAATTAACATTTCTGTATCATAACCTTTTGCATATAAAACGTTACGAATCGTTGCATATTGATAAGCAATATTATCTTCTAAATTCTCAGATGACAATTCTTCACGTGCTTTCGCTGCACCTTCCATCATTGCTTTAATGTCAATACCAGCAACTGCAATTGGTAATAAACCAACAGCTGTCAATACTGAATAACGGCCACCGATATCATCTGGCACTACAAATGTTTCATAACCTTCATTTGTAGCTAATTGCTTCAATGCACCTTTTTCTTTATCTGTAGTAGCAAAGATACGTTTTTTCGCTTCTTCTTTACCATATTTATTTTCTAAAAGTTGTTTAAACAATCTGAATGATACGGCTGGTTCAGTCGTAGTACCAGATTTAGAAATAACGTTTACTGAAAAATCTTTACCGTCTAGATAATCTATTAATTCTTGAGTATAAGTAGATGATAAGTGATTACCAACAAATACAATTTCAGGATATTCATCGCTATTTCTAAATGAAGAAGTTAGCATTTCAATCGCAGCACGTGCACCTAAATAAGAACCACCAATACCAATAACTACAAATACTTCCGAGTTGTCTTTGACCCGTTTTGAAGCTTCTAAAATACGTGAGAATTCTTCTTTATCATAATCAACAGGAAGATCAATCCAACCAAGAAAGTCGCTGCCTGCGCCAGTACCTTTATGGATAGTATTATGAATTGATTTAACTATATCTTTTTGTTGTTGTAGTTCATGTTCGCCAAAAAATTCTAAAGTTTTACCATAATCTAATTGAATATGCGTCATATTGAATTGCCTCCAGTGTTTTTAATTTCATTATTATTTTACTAAGTTTATTTTGACTATTCAAACAACTAGCCTATCGTTTATCAAAAATAATAGTTAAACCTTATCATCCAAGAATAATGAGCTTTATAGTTTATTCACTATTATATACATTACATTTCCCCTTCCTATAACATAAATTCATATTCAAAGCCCTATAAATCGACTTTCATACTGAAGGTCAAAATATTATATGCATATTTATGTAAAATAATGGTTTTATTTTCATTCATCATCTGCTATACTATCCATATCAAATTCATAAAAAAGACAAATTCAATCAAATTAAATGAGGTGGCACTATGAAAGAGAAAATCGTATTAGCATATTCAGGTGGTTTAGACACTAGTGTGGCAGTTAAATGGTTATTAGATAAAGGTTATGATGTGGTTGCATGTTGCTTAGATGTCGGTGAGGGTAAAGATTTAGAATTAGTACATCAAAAAGCATTAGATATGGGGGCTATAGAATGTCATATTATTGATGCTACAGAAGAATTCAGCCAAGATTATGTATCGTATGCAATCAAAGGCAATCTAATGTATGAAGGAACATATCCTTTAGTATCAGCATTATCAAGACCTTTAATTTCAAAAAAACTCGTTGAAATTGCTAGCAAAACAAACTCAGTAGGTATTGCGCATGGATGTACAGGTAAAGGAAATGACCAGGTACGTTTTGAAGTTGCAATTAAAGCATTAGACCCTGAATTAAAAGTATTTGCACCAGTAAGAGAATGGGCATGGAGCCGTGAAGAAGAAATCGATTATGCAATTAAGCATAATATTCCAGTCCCTATTCAACATGATTCTCCTTATTCAATTGACCAAAATTTATGGGGTAGAAGTAATGAATGTGGCATTCTTGAGGATCCTTATGCTACACCACCAAAAGATGCATATGATTTAACAAACGAATTAGAAGACGCGCCAGATGAAGCCGAAGAAATTGTACTCTCTTTTGAAAAAGGTATCCCTGTCTCTTTAGATGGCACAGCTTATAAATTAAGTGAACTCATCTTAGAATTAAACAAACTCGCAGGTAAACATGGGGTTGGTAGAATAGATCACGTAGAAAATAGACTCGTTGGTATCAAATCAAGAGAAGTCTATGAGACACCCGCAGCAGAAGTAATTATGAATGCACATAAAGCGCTAGAAACAATAACACTGACAAAAGATGTTGCACATTTCAAACCAGTTATTGAAAAACAATTTTCTGAACAAATATATAATGGCCTATGGTTCTCTCCGCTTACAGATAGTTTAAAAATATTTGTTGATAGTACACAAGCACACGTTACTGGTGATGTACGTCTTAAATTGTACAAAGGCAATGCTATCGTCAATGGTAGACAATCACCTTATACGTTATACAACGAAAAATTAGCAACTTATACAAAAGAAGACGCATTTAATCAAGAATCCGCAGTTGGTTTTATTGATATCTTTGGTTTACCTACAAAAGTCAATTCAATGTTACACGGTGGCTATAAAGATGAGCAATAAAGCATGGGGTGGTAGATTTAGCGAGCAACCTGAGGATTGGGTTGATGAATTCAATGCCTCTATCCACTTCGATAAGACGTTAATTCAGTATGATGTGCAAGGGAGTATTGCACATGCAAAAATGTTAGCGAAACAAGATATCATTACAGATTCAGACTGCGACCAAATTATTGAAGGTTTAAATGCCATATTGAAGGATTATGAACAAGATAATTTAGAATTGGATACTTCGTTAGAAGATATTCATTTAAATATTGAACATGAATTAATTAAGCGTATTGGTGATGCTGGAGGTAGATTACACACTGGTCGTAGTAGAAATGATCAGGTTGCTACAGATATGCATCTCTATACAAAAGCTGAAGTCAATGCTTTGATTGAATTAATTACACAGTTTCAACATACAATTGTAAATACTGCTGAATCGCATATTAACACTATTATGCCAGGCTATACACATTTACAAAGAGCACAACCTATTTCATTCGCGCACCATATACTAACTTATTATTGGATGTTGGAAAGAGATAAATCACGTTTTCAAGATAGTTTAAAACGCATTGATATTTCTCCTTTAGGTGCGGCCGCATTAAGTGGTACTACCTATCCGATTGATCGTCATGAAACGCAATCACTTTTGGATTTTAGTGCCATATATGAAAATAGTATGGATGCTGTGAGTGATAGAGATTATATTGTTGAAACATTGCATAATATTTCATTAACAATGGTACATTTGTCACGTTTTGCTGAGGAAATTATTTTTTGGTCTTCAGCTGAAGCAAATTTTATTACCTTATCAGATGCTTTTTCAACTGGCTCATCCATTATGCCTCAAAAAAAGAACCCAGATATGGCTGAACTTATAAGAGGCAAAGTTGGACGTACAACTGGTCACTTGATGAGTATGTTGATGACACTCAAAGGTCTACCTTTAGCATACAATAAAGATATGCAAGAAGATAAAGAAGGATTATTTGATGCCGTTCACACCTTAAAAGGATCATTACGCATATTTGACGGTATGATAGATTCAATGACAGTTAATGTCGAACGTCTACAACAAACGGTATACAATGATTTTTCAAATGCGACTGAACTCGCAGACTATCTTGTGAATAAAGGTGTCCCTTTTAGGAGCGCACACGAGGTTGTTGGTAAAATTGTGCTTTGGTCTATTCAACATAATATATATTTATTAGATGTTCCTTTAGAACAATATCAGAGTGCAAATGAACTGATAGAAGCGGATATCTATGATTATTTAAAACCAGAAAATTGTGTAAGCAGAAGAATTAGTTACGGTTCGACGGGTCAATCATCGGTACAACAACAACTCGACATCATTCATAAAGAACTCAGTGACTAAACATGCATAGATTTTTAATATGTCATTAGGTCACATATAATAGTTAGAGTCTGGGACAAAAATAGATGTTCCAGACTCTTCTTCAATTAGGTAATAGATGACTAGGAAAACTCTATTAGAAATTTGAGGTTCAGTTTCATCTTTATTTTAAAAGTTTCCATTGTCTTCACTTTAGATTCTATAACTATATATTTCTTTTAAAATTGTAAGCTTAAAATTAATTTTATTTATTTTGAATTATAATACTGTAAATTCTATTCTCATCCCCCTCTTTTTTATGTACTGTGAGCATATAGTTCATATTAAGGAGTGTCGTCATTATGAAACATACACATAAGCTAATCGTTTCTAGTATAACTGCTTTAACATTATCGGGTTTGTGTACTTCATCATTTATTGAAGCTTCGGGAAACGGTAATACCTATACAGAACAGTCAAACACTACAAAGCAACAAAGCGGGTCTAGTAATCAATCACAACATAACCAAAAGAAAGTACAAAATTTGACAGGCGAAAAATTCACGACAATTGCACACAGAGGTGCGAGCGGATATGCACCGGAACATACTTTTTTCTCATATGATAAGAGTCATAATGCCATAGGTGCCTCATACATAGAAATTGATTTACAGATGACTAAAGATGGCCATTTAGTTGCAATGCATGATGAAACAGTAGATCGTACAACAAATGGAACAGGTAGAGTGGATCAATATACATTAAAAGAATTAAAACAATTAGATGCTGGCAGTAAATTTAATAGCCAAAATCCGCAATATGCTAATTCAAATTATAAAGGTGCAAAAATTCCAACCCTAGATGAAATTTTAGAGCGTTATGGAACATCAGCTAATTACTACATTGAGACAAAATCGCCTGATGTTTATCCAGGTATGGAAGAAAAATTATTGGATTCCCTTAATAAACATCATATGTTAAATAAACAATCACTTAATAATGGTCAAGTTTTAGTACAATCTTTTTCACAAGAAAGTTTACTTAAAATGCAGAAACTAAACTCAAATGTGCCATTAATCCGTTTACTTGATAAAGGTGAATTATTAGCTTTATCTCAGCAAGATTTTAATGAAATTAGAAATTATGCAATTGGTGTAGGCCCTGAAGCCTCTGATTTAACAAAACAAAATGTTAAAAATCTTAAAAAAGCTGGTTTACTTGTACACCCATTTACAGTGAATGACCCAGAAGATATGAAGCGATTGAATCATTATGGTGTTGACGGTGTATTTACAAATTATCCAGATCTATACAAACAAGTAATAAATGAAGGAGAACAGAATAAATATTAATTTTTGTTTATTCCTTTATTTTTAAATCCATTAAACAACATACGAAAAAACGACAATTGCTGATAAAAACAGCAATTGTCGTTTTTGTTATATCTGTATTGGCTTAAGCCCAACCACGGTAACGTGCAGCTTCTGCCGTACGTTTAATACCTACAATATATGCAGCTAAGCGCATATCAATTTTTCTATTTTGAGATAATTCATAAATTGTGTCAAAGGCTGTTGTAAGCTTTTCACGCATTTTCGTGTTAACTTCTTCTTCAGACCAATAATAACCTTGGTTATTTTGCACCCATTCAAAGTATGAAACTGTAACTCCACCAGCACTTGCTAATACATCAGGTACGAGTAGAATATCACGTTCAGTTAATATGCGTGTTGCAGCTGGTGTAGTTGGTCCATTTGCCGCTTCAACAACAATATCAGCTTTAATATCATGAGCATTGTCTTCAGTAATTTGATTCGCAATGGCTGCAGGAACTAAGATATCACAATCAATTTCAAATAATTCTTTATTTGAAATTGTTTCATCAAATAAGTTCGTAACCGTACCAAAACTATCTCTTCTATCTAATAGGTAATCAATATCTAAACCTTCTGGATCATGTAGTGCACCATACGCATCTGAAATCCCAACAATTGTTGCACCCATATCATACAAGAACTTAGCTAAGAAACTACCAGCGTTACCAAATCCTTGGATGACAATACGCGCACCTTTAAGATTTAGTCCTCTTCTTTGTGCCGCTTGTTCGATAGCAATGACAACACCTAGTGCAGTAGCACGGTCACGTCCTTGTGAACCACCTAATACAATCGGTTTACCAGTGATAAACCCTGGAGAGTTAAATTTATCTAGCGAACTATACTCATCCATCATCCATGCCATAATTTGAGAGTTTGTAAATACGTCTGGTGCTGGAATATCTTTTGTCGGTCCAACAAATTGAGAAATTGAACGAACATATCCGCGAGATAGACGCTCTACCTCATGAATACTCATTTGACGTGGATCGCAAACGATACCACCTTTACCACCACCGTATGGTAAATCTACAATGCCACATTTCAATGTCATCCACATTGATAATGCTTTAACTTCTTCTTCATCAACGTCTGGGTGGAAACGAACCCCACCTTTTGTTGGTCCAACAGCGTCGTTATGCTGTGCACGATAACCAGTAAATGTTTGTACAGTACCATCATCCATACGTACAGGAATTCTAACTTGTAGGAAACGTAAAGGTTCCTTTACCAAATCATACATACCATCGTCAAATCCCAATTTATGCAATGCTTCCTTAATAATTTGTTGCGTAGAAGTAACTAAATTATTATTCTCAGTCATGATTCATTTCGCCTCTTTTTCGTTACTAATGATTTCGCTTTCATGATAATTGTAACATAAGATTTACCTTTTTAAAGGGGTTTCAGAACATATGTTACAGAAGTGTGAATTTACTCAAAAACACTTCTAACTTTGTCTAATGCAAAGTCTAATTCTTCCTTAGAAATAATAAGTGGTGGTGCAAATCTAATTACCGTATCATGCGTTTCTTTACATAATAAACCTTGCTCTTTTAAAGATTCACAGAATGGTCTTGCTGCTTCATTAAGTTCAATTCCGATAAACAATCCACGTCCACGTACTTCTTTGATTGCTGGGTGGTCTATTTTTTCTAATTCTGATTTAAAATAATCACCTAACTCTAAAGAACGTCCTGGTAAATCTTCATCGATAATGACATCTAGCGCTGCATTTGATACTGCACAAGCAAGTGGATTACCACCAAATGTTGATCCGTGTGAACCAGGTGTGAATACACCTAATACTTCTTCATCTGCTAATACCACTGAAATTGGCAATACACCGCCACCTAAAGCTTTACCTAGAATATAAACATCCGGTTTTACATTATCCCAATCTGTTGCAAATAATTTACCTGAACGTCCAAGACCAGCTTGAATTTCATCAGCGATAAATAAAACGTTATGCTCATCACATAATTCTCTAATTTGTTTCAAATAACCTTCTGGAGGTACATTAATACCTGCTTCTCCCTGTATCGGCTCAATCAGAATAGCTGCAGTATTTTCATTAATTGCTGCTTTAACAGCCTCAATATCACCAAAATCTACTTTACGGAAACCATCTAATAACGGGCCATACCCACGTTGGTATTCAGGTTCAGACGATAAGGAAACAGGCGCCATTGTTCGACCATGGAAGTTACCATTGAAAGCAATAATTTCTGCCTTATCTGGTTGTATATTTTTAACATCATAAGCCCAACGACGTGCTGCTTTTAATGCAGTCTCAACTGCTTCCGCACCAGTGTTCATCGGTAAAGCTTTTGCTTTGCCAGAAAGCTTACAAATTTTTTCATACCATTCACCTAGATTTTCACTATGGAAAGCGCGTGAAACTAATGTAACTTTATCCGCTTGTTCTTTCAAAGCTTGGATAATTTTAGGGTGTCTATGACCTTGGTTTACAGCTGAATATGCAGATAACATATCCATATATTTATTTCCTTCAGGGTCTTTGACCCATACGCCTTCCGCTTCCGAGATAACAATTGGAAGTGGTACATAGTTTTGTGCACCATAATGATTTGTTACTTCAATGATTTCTTCTGATCTTGACATGATATCTCCCCTTTGTAAAAATTTAAGAGCAAAAATGACTCCTAAGCAATACTCACTCATAGCATAACGTATTTACACGTGAACTGAAACTATTTTCTAAAACAGCTTACTCAATCACTGTTCAACGTCTTAAATACGCTATTTTTTGCATTGTTAAATTCATATATACAATTGTCAAAATTATGTAAGCCCTTACATATATAATGACATAATCCTAACTATGATTACAAGAAAATTTCCTTAAATTTAAAAATAAAATTAACTATTATTATTTTTGCATTTAATTGTATGTTTAAGCATTATATTCGTAAAAAAAACGCATAAATCTTCTGGATTCATTCATCAGAAAATTTATGCGTTCAAATGTGTTATTTATTTGTTATCTGTTCTTGGTAATGGGTAGAATCCTCGATTGAATTGATCCCATAAATTTGGTGGTAAATGATGTCTATCTTTTCTTTCAGGATCAAATTGTGAAATGATTTCATCTTCTTTACCGTCTTTAATTTTACTAATAAAGTTGTGATCTAGTAATATTTCTCTACCTAAAGCAATAAGATCAACTTTCGTAGACTCAATTGCTTCAATTGCTTGATCAGCAGTAAAGATTGAACCAATTCCAATTAATGGCATACGGCCGTCCATCCATTCTAATAATAATTGTACACGTTCTTGACCTTTATATTTACCTTCACGTGTTTTAGAATGTATATCCATTAATGATACATGTAGATAGTCTAATGGTTTTTCAATTAAATGCTTAACCAATGTTTCAGTAATTTCCATGCTTATACCTGGAGATTCTGCTTCTTCTGGTGAAAGTCTATAGCCAACAATAAAATCTTTACTACCATACTTTTTAACCGTTTCGGTTACTTCATCAATCACTTCTGAAGCGAATTTCAAACGGTCTTCTCCCCATTCATCATCACGACGGTTGTAATAAGGTGAAACAAATTGATGAATTAAATAATGGTTGGCACCATGAATTTCTACGCCATCGAATCCAGCATCAATGACTCTCTTCGTTGCCTCTCCAAATGCTTTAATTGTTTCTTTAATTTCATCTACTGTAATTTCACGTGCATGGTGTTCTTCTTGCTCACCAAAACTTTTCATTGAAATCGGACTAGGTCCAGCAACATCTCCACCCGGTGTTAAATTAGGTAATGATTGTGCACCACCGTGATGAATTTGAACAATTGCTTTAGCACCATTTTTCTTCATAGCTTGCGCTAAACGTTTTAAACCTTCTAAATTCGAATCATGTGCAACAGATGGTTGACCAGGGAATGCTTTTCCTAAATCGGTAACGTTACTCGCTGCGGAAATGGCTAATCCTACATCTTTTGAGCGTTGTTCCATATATACGACTTCTTCATTAGAAATAGAGCCATCATCATTAGATGATACATGTGTTAATGGCGCTAATACAAAACGATTATCTAATTCAACTTTATTCGGTAAAGTTAATTTTTCAAATAATGGTTGGAATTTTTGATTCATGTTTACTGTTCCTCCTAAATGTACTTTTAAAAAGTTTGGATAATTTTTAATACTTTTTTATTTTAGCTACCTCAGTTTTAATTTAAAATAAATATGCTCACGCATATATTTTTGTATAGCCATATTCGCATACTTTAAAACAAATACTCACTTTATTGTCATATTTGCTAAAATGTTATAAACAAAAAAGCTGCCATTTCAATCATGAAATGGCAGCTTTTTCAAAAGATAAATTACTCATCTTTAATCGCGTTTTTGGACTGCTTTATCCAAACCGGTAAGCGTTCTTTAATTGTTTGAAACCCATATCGTTCGGTCTCTTTAATTTCATCTAACACTGACTGTTTTTCTTTCTTACGTTCATAATTTTTAAAATAGTCATTATCTTTTAAAGAAAGATTCAGTTTACCTTCATCATCAATTGAAATCACTTTCGCTCTTACAATTTGCCCTTCTGATAAAAATTTTTTTAAATTATGGACGTAATCATCCATAATTTCAGAAATATGAATTAAACCTTCAGCATTGTCAGGGGTTTCTACAAAAGCGCCATACGGTTGAATACCAGTCACACGAACTTTGACATGTTGACCTACTTTATAGTGATTATTCAACGTGATAACCCCTTATTTCGTTTTTCTTAACACTATTATAATAGCATACATTATACGATGGCACTAATATTATAGTAGAAAAATTTCACATTTCATTCATAGGCAGACATAAATCAGTGGTTCATCATGATTACAGCAATGGATAAAACATACGTATGCCACGCTGATTATTACATTGATACATTACTGCCAACGATGTCTATGCCTTTAAAAGTCGTCGATAAAAAAACCTAGATATACCCATACGATTTATTGGGTTGATCTAGGCTTTCAATTCGTACTTTAATTTACAATGTCATTCGTATTATTCGACTATTTCAATTGAATCGATTGTTATATCATGTAATGGTTTATCTTGTGGTCCTACTTTAGTGTTTGCTATGTCTTCTAAAGTATCCTTACCTTCGATCAGTTGACCAAACACTGTATGTTTTTGATCTAACCATGGTGTGCCACCCGTTTCAGCATATGCTTTAACGATTGGCTCTGGCCAACCACCGTCAGCTAACTGACTCAACATTGATTCAGGTACTTCATTCATTTGTACGATAAAGAATTGTGAACCATTCGTATGTGGACCAGCATTTGCCATAGATAACGCACCATAAATATTAAAGGCTTCTTTTGAAAATTCATCTTCAAAAGGTTCACCATAAATACTTTCTCCACCCATACCTGTAGCTGTTGGGTCGCCACCTTGTACCATAAAATCATTAATGACACGATGGAATGTTACACCATTATAGTAACCATTTTTCGCATGTGTCACAAAATTTTCTACAGTTTTTGGTGCTACATCAGGTAATAGTTTAAAGGTCATATCTCCTTTATTTGTGTGCATAATCAATTTAATTTCATTACCATTAATTTCTGTATTTAACTGAGGATAGTTCGTCATTTTTATTCTCCATTTCATGTTAAGATGATATATGTATTCTAACATAAAAGAAGGGATGGAATGAATTATGTTATATCGTTTTTCACATAAAACTGGCAGTTACGGCGTTACCATTAAGGAAGAAGATGAAAATCAAGTACTCGTACAAGTTGAACAAGTCATTAAACACCCTAAACAAGGGGATTTACATAATCCAACAGAAACAGAAAATGTTTTCTTTCACGAAAGAAAAGCACTGAGTCAATATGAAAAGCGTTACACTAAAAAATCGCATTTAAGACCTTTTAATGTAGAACCATTACCATATAAAGTATCTTTACAACAAGCTATTACACATTTAGAAGAAAAATTAAAAGCTGAAAATACATTGCACGCAACAATGTCGCTTGAAAATCTACAGCGTCTCAAAGCAGATTATTCACTTCAATATAAACAAAATTTTGAATAAAAATACCGTGTTTCTTCTTATTTAACAACACATATATTTCAAGTCCTTCAAGGCTTAAACACGTTTTTCAGAACTCTTCAATTCATGTATAATGAATTTATAATAAATTTTAAAAGGAGGAAAATATAATGAGTTTGTTACATATAGCGGTACTATTACCGCTGATATTTGCACTCATTATTCCATTTGTATATCGGTTCTATAAACGGATACATTTAGGATGGTTTGTGTTACCTATCCCCGTCGTCTTATTTATATATTTTTTATCATATATTTCAACAACGATGTCAGGCAATACCATTATGGAAAAAGCAAATTGGATGCCGCATTTTGGTATGAACTTTAATTTGTATGTAGATGGTCTTGGTTTATTATTCAGTTTACTTATAACTGGCATTGGCTGTTTAATTGTACTGTATTCTATAAGCTATTTAAGTCGACAAGAGCAATTAGGACATTTTTATTGTTACCTATTGCTTTTTATGGGTGCAATGTTAGGTCTTGTATTATCTGATAATTTAATTATCTTATATTTATTCTGGGAATTAACTTCATTTTCAAGTTTCCTTCTTATTTCATTTTGGCGTGATAAACAAGCCTCAATTTACGGAGCACAAAAATCAATGCTCGTTACTGTATTTGGCGGTTTATCACTTTTGGGTGGTATTATCTTACTTTCCATTGCCGGTGGAACAACAAGTATTCAAGAATTGATAAATAATGCCTCAGAAATCCAAACAAGTCCATTTTTTATTTTCTCTATGATTCTGGTATTAATTGGTGCAATGACTAAATCTGCACAATTTCCATTTTATGTTTGGTTACCAGATGCGATGGAAGCACCAACACCTGTTAGTGCATATCTTCACTCAGCAACTATGGTTAAAGCTGGGCTTTACTTAGTGGCACGTATGACACCTATATTCGCAGTGTCTCAAGGTTGGATTTGGACAGTGACTGCTGTTGGCCTCATCACACTATTTTGGGCATCATTAAATGCAACAAAACAACAAGATTTGAAAGGGATACTCGCATTTTCTACTGTATCTCAACTAGGTATGATTATGGCAATGCTCGGTGTAGGCGCAGTAAGCTTTCATTTTGAAGGTGCTGAAAGTCAAATTTACATCGCAGCATTTACGGCAGCCATCTTCCACTTGATTAACCATGCTACCTTTAAAGGTGCACTATTTATGATTACTGGTGCTGTTGACCATTCAACTGGTACCCGTGATGTCAAAAAACTGGGCGGTTTATTAACCATTATGCCTATTTCGTTTACCATCACATTAATCACTTCTTTAAGTATGGCAGGCATACCGCCATTTAATGGTTTTTTATCTAAAGAAAAATTTTTAGAAAGTATGATCGAAGTTACTAATGTAAACTTATTTAGTTTAGATACACTCGGTATTTTAATTCCAATTACCGCTATTATCGGTAGTGTGTTTACATTTGTATATTCAATAAGGTTTATTGGCCAAATTTTCTTAGGTAGTTATAAAGAAGATAAATTACCTAAAAAAGCACATGAAGTTTCACCATTAATGCTCATTTCTCCGTCAATTTTAGCCATTTTAGTTATCGTATTTGGGTTATTCCCTGCGATACTTTCAGGTCCTATTATAGAACCCGCGGTGAATGCAATTGGTCAAACAACAAATTCGACAGCGGAATTTCATATGTTCCATGGCTTTACACCAGCCTTCTTCTCTACATTAGGCATTTATATTGTTGGTATTGTATTAATCATTACATTCAGTTATTGGATTTATTTATTACAAAAACAACCAACTAAACTGACAATTAATTACTGGTATAACAAATTTGGAGATGTAACACCTAGATACTCTAGCAAATTTACAGATACGTATGTTACTGGATTCACACGTAATAATTTAGTCATTATCTTTGCATCTCTCATTGTTATTGCCTTAGTTACATTATTAGTTACACCTTTCAATATTGATTTTAAAGATGTCAGTGCGATACGTCCTTTCGAATTAATTATTGTAGTGCTCATTATTACAGCAGCTTCAATGATTATTTTCGCTAAATCCAGACTATTCAGTATAATTATGGCCAGTGCTGTCGGTTATTCTGTTGCTATATTCTTTATTTTCTTCGGTGCCCCAGACTTAGCACTTACACAATTTGTAGTTGAATCCATTTCTACTGCATTATTCTTATTATGTTTCTATCATTTACCTAATCTAAATAGACATAAAGAAACACGTTCATTCAAATTGGTTAATATTGTTATTTCTGTTGGTGCTGGTATTGTCGTTACCGTACTTGGATTAATCGCTTATGGTAACAGACACTTCGGTTCTATCGCAGAATTTTATAAAACGCATGTCTATGACTTAGCACATGGTACAAACATGGTTAACGTCATATTGGTTGACTTCCGTGGTACCGATACATTATTTGAGTCTTCCGTGTTGGGTATTGCTGGATTAGGTGTTTATACCATGATTAAATTACGTGCGAAAAATGATAAATCTGATGAAGGGGGTAAAAACGTTGAACAGACAGAAGAATAATTTAATTTTTCAATATTCAGCAGTTGTTATCTTCTTCCTCATAGTAATGTTTGGTCTATCTTTATTCTTGGCCGGACACTATACACCAGGTGGTGGTTTCGTTGGTGGTCTATTGTTATCAAGTGCCCTCGTTATTATTACGGTCGCTTTTGATATTAAAACAATGCGTAAGATATTCCCTTGGGATTTTAAAATATTAATCGGTATCGGCTTATTATTTTGTTTAGCAACACCAATGGCAAGTTGGTTTTATAATAAAAACTTCTTCACGCATACGCCGTTTGAAATTCCATTAGGTATTTTACCACCAATGGAGATGCACACAGCTACTTTCTTTGATTTAGGTGTTATGTGTGCAGTTGTAGGTACAGTAATGACTATAATCTTATCGATTGGAGAGAATGAGTAATGGAAATATTGATGATTTTCGTATGTGGTATTCTCACTGCAATGAGTGTCTATCTCATTCTTTCTAAGAGTTTGATACGCATTATTATTGGGACTACATTACAAACACATACTGCAAACTTATTTTTAATTACAATGGGCGGTTTAAAAAAAGGTGAAGTACCTATATATGAGAAAGGTATTACTTCTTACGTTGATCCTATACCACAGGCATTAATTTTAACCGCTATTGTTATTTCATTTTCAGTCACAGCGTTTTTCTTAGTACTTGCTTTTAGAAGTTATAAAGAATTAGGCACAGACAACGTAGAAAGTATGAAAGGAGTGCTAGAAGATGATAGAGAGTAACTTAATCATTTCATTACTCGTCATACCAATGATTACTATTATCGCACTCATTTTCATTGGTAAACGTCCTAAAATCAAACGTTATGTTGCCTTAGCAGGTACAGCATTAACTTTAATATTCGCTTTTATTAATTTAAATAATGTTTTAAAAGATGGTCCAATTACTTTAGAGCTTGGTTCATGGGATGCACCTTATAGTATTGTCTTTGTACTTGATATATTCAGTGCATTACTTGTCATCACAAGCCTCATCGTCACAATGCTCATCATTTTATATTCCTATCAATCTGTAGGTATTGAACGCGAAACATATTACTATTACTTCGCTGTTATGTTTATGCTAACTGGAGTCATAGGCTCATTTATTACCGGCGATATATTTAACTTGTTCGTATTCTTCGAGGTATTCTTGATGGCTTCCTATATTCTCTTAGTTATTGGCGGCACAAAAGTACAATTGAGTGAGACGATTAAATATGTTCTTGTAAATGTGACTTCTTCAGCATTCTTCGTTATTGCTGTAGCTATGCTTTATTCAGTAGTAGGCACGTTGAACCTTGCTGATATCAGCGAAAAGTTAAGTCAACTACCATCACAAGATAGTGGCATTGTAACCATTATATTTATTTTATTTATCTTTGTATTTGCTACAAAAGCTGGTGCTTTTCCAATGTATATTTGGTTGCCAGGTGCTTATTACGCACCACCTATTGCAATTATTGCCTTCTTCGGTGCCTTATTAACTAAAGTAGGCATATATGCCATTGCTAGAACTGCCAGCCTATTTTTTAGAGATACATCGAACTTTTCATTCTATACTATACTGTTTCTCGCCCTACTCACAATCATCTTTGGTTGTGTTGGCGCCATAAGTTACTTTGATACTAAAAAAATCATACTCTATAATATCATGATTGCTGTAGGTGTCATTCTTGTCGGTGTAGCGATGATGAATCAAACTGGTATGATGGGCGCGATTTACTATACGCTACATGATATGTTAATCAAAGCAGCCTTATTTTTCCTAATTGGTGTCATGTATAAAATTACAAAAACACATGACTTACGTAAATATGGCGGTCTTATTAAAGACTACCCAGTGCTAGGTTGGACTTTCTTTATAGCAGCACTTAGTCTAGCTGGTATTCCCCCTCTTAGTGGATTTTATGGTAAGTACTATATCGTTCAAGCTACTTTTGAAAAAGGATTTTATTTAAGTGGTATTTTAGTCTTACTTTCAAGTCTGGTTGTACTTTATTCTGTGATACGAATCTTTTTACAAGGGTTCTTCGGTAAATCAGAAGGTTATCAAGTAAATCCTAAATTACAATATAAAGGGATTCTTACTGTATCCATTGTTGCTGTCGTTATTTCTGTAATATTTGGACTTTCTGCAGATTGGTTACAACCAATCATTAAAGATGCAGCAGAAACGTTTTACAATCCAAGTGTATACACTGACAGCGTATTGGGGGGAAAATAAAATGGCGATTCAAATATTAGTGAATTTAATTTTATCTGTATTTTGGTTATTTGTTACAGGTAGTTATAATTTTAATAACTTCATTTTAGGCTATTTATTCGCATTACTTTTAGTTTATATCATGCGTGGTGTATTACCGGGTAGATTTTATCTCATTACAGTATATAAAATCATAAAACTTTTCCTTGTATTTTTAATAGAACTCATCAAAGCCAATATCGATGTCATACGTATTGTCGTTAAACCTAACATTGATAATGAACCTGCATTCTTTACTTACAACACAGATTTAAAAAAAGATTGGCAAATTGTATTACTGTCCAATTTAATTACACTAACGCCTGGTACAATTGTTTTAGGAATTAGTGATGATCGGACAAAAATTTATATTCATAGTATCGATTTCAGTACGAAAGAAGAAGAAGTTGAAAGCATCAAGTCTTCCCTTGAAAAAGTGGTCAGAGAGGTAGGAGAAAATGAATGAACTATAATATCATATTAGTAATTGCATTAGTTATCGTTGCGTTGTCAATGCTAGGCATGTTAGTTCGTGTAATTATCGGCCCTTCTCTAGCTGATAGGGTTGTTGCACTCGATGCGATGGGTATTCAATTAATGGCCATTGTCGCCTTATTTAGTATTTTCTTAGGTACTAAATATATGATGGTTGCTATTTTATTAATAGGTATACTTGCATTCCTTGGTACAGCAGTATTTGCTAAGTATATGGATAAAGGTAAGGTGATTGAACATGATAACAACGATCGTCATTAGCATAGCGCTTATCTTGGTCATAATAGGTTCACTCATCAGTGCTCTTGCTGCCATTGGTATCTTACGTCTGGATGATGTCTATGCTAGAGCGCACGCGGCAGGTAAAGCTGCAACATTAGGCGCAATGTTATTAATCAGTGGTGTGTTCTTATTCTTTATTGGACGTGAAGGGTACGTTAATATGCAATTAATCGTCGGTATCTTGTTTATTTTAATTACCGGACCATTAGCCAGTCACCTTATTATTAAATCTGCATATAATTTAAATACACCCGCTTCCAAAAGAACGAAGCACGATGAAATCAAAAAAGATTTAAAAAATACAAAATTATAATACAGGGTATTTTTAGAACTTGGAATATACCTATTCTCAAAATTGAGGAGTCTGGGACATAAATAGTTGTCTCAGACTCTTTTTCGTTTAGGCAGTAGATGACTGAATGAAAATGTAAAGTCTCACTGCTTTAAAGAATTACTTATTTTATGAAAATGAGTAGTTCTTATGCAAAAGTATATGAGGTATGTCACATAAAAATGGTAGTGAGACTTATGCATGAGCGTTAGCTCAGGTAAACCTTTATCCTCATCATCCTTGCCTTGATTGCATAGGTGGGATTACGAAATCTCTATTAAAAAATTTGATTTCTGTCCCACTCCCCTCTTTGTTTTTAAAATCTTATGCACTTGACCACGCATCGCATGGTTATCAAAGTTATGTATCGAACTAAAATGCTCGTGCTCAAATTACGCATCTATGCATCGACACTTTGTCTAGTCGTAATAAGATGCATGTAAATGTTCAAAAATGTTTATAACATACTATTGTCATCGTTAGCAGTCCATGATATATTAAATCGTAATTATTACGATTTAAAAAGGAGTGTTTTTATTTGTCATCATGGACAATTATCGGCGGTGGCATCCACGCCGTGACAATTGCAATCAAATTAAGATCGCTTGGTCTAGATTGCACAAAGTTAACAATTATAGACCCACATACCAATTTGTGTGAGCAATTTGATCATTTCACAAAAAGCATTGATATGCCTTATTTACGCTCACCATGTGTACATCATGTACATCCCGACCCTTTTCACTTAAAACAGTATGGTAAGAAAAAACAATACACCCATGCTTCATATGGTCCATATAAGAGACCGAATCGTGACATCTTTATGGAACATACACACGATTTAATACATAGCTACAATTTAAATGATTGTCACGTTCAGGGTACTGTTTCTCAAATTAAACGCGTACAATCGCAATGGCACATACTGTGTCATAATCAATGGATCAAATCAACACATTTAGTTATCGCATTTGGTTGCAATCATGACCCCTTTATACCTGTATTATTCCATAATCAACCAGATGTTACGCATATATTTCAAAACGAGCATTGTTTGACCCATCATGCATCTCACATTATAGGTAGTGGCATTTCTGCTGCACACCTTACATTAAAATTATTAAAAAAGAATAACACTGAACCAATACATTTATGGATGAAAAAAGACATTACCATACATGACTTTGATGCTGATCCAGGCTGGTTAGGCCCCAAAAATATGAAATACTTTAGCCAAATGACATCTTCAAAGGCGCGCTTTAATTTGATTAAACAAGAAAGACACAAAGGCTCTATGCCAAAAGAACTGGAACTAAGATTAAAAAAATATATTGCACAAGGTCGCTTAATCATTCATAAAAATGAAATCACAGATATAGCCAACCATGCTATACATACGAAACAATATTGTATGTATTATGACCATTTACTACTTGCTACGGGTTTTAAAGAAAGTATCATGCAACAGCCAGTGATCAAACAACTTGTCGATAGTTACCAAGCCCCCATTACTCACTGTGGTTTGCCATCCATTAATGCTAATTTAGAATGGCTGCCAAATCTTTTTGTCAGTGGCGGCTTAGCTGATTTGGAATTAGGTCCATTTGCTAGAAATATTATGGGCGGACGAGAAGCTGCTTTACGTATTTCAGAAGTCTATGAAAAGACAACTTCAAACGACGCCACATTTATTTAAAACATAAAACTATGTCATCTAAATATATTGATTTACTTGAATCCTGAAATATAAAAAAGCGTCCAAGACATGTATTTTGTCTCGGACGCTTTCATTATTATTGCTATGATTTGATTAGAAAATAAAATGATTTGTGTTTGTTTTTCAATTTTTATTGTAAAATATCTTTTAGCGTTTAAGCGGTTTAATCGCAATCGTTCCACGCATCACACAAATCAACCTATCTGTGTCATCTTTAATATCTATATTCCAAACTTGTGTTGTTTTTCCTTCATGAATAATTGTTGCTGTCGCATATATGGTTCCCTCGGTTGTTGAACCAATATGGTTACCATTCATTTCCAATCCAAGGGGAACATACTTTTCAGTATCGATTAAATAATCAGCTCCCATAGAACAAGCAGATTCTCCGAGCGCAAGACTCGCACCACCGTGTAAATAGCCAAAAGGTTGTTTCACCTTATCTGTTACCGGCATTGACATCACCATTAATCCACGTTCTTGCTTTTCTACTTTAATATCTAAAGCATCTAGCATATTTTCCATAACGTACACCTCATTTGCATAGAATTAATACTATAATATCATAGCTGCAATTGTTCCAAAAATAATCAATGGTATATTATAGAACACAAAATTAGGTATACATGTATCTCTAATATGATCATGCTGTCCATCAATATCTAAACCTGCTGTCGGTCCAAGTGTTGAATCACTCGCTGGTGACCCTGAATCACCTAAGGCACTCGCAGTACCTATTAATGCAATAAGCGCCATCGTACTTAAACCTAATGACTCTCCTAGTGGCACAAACAATGTGGCAATGATCGGTATTGTGGCAAATGAAGAACCTATACCTAATGTGACCACTAATCCACTAATATACATAACAATAATGCTCAATAATTTATTGGCTCCTACAACACCACTTAGACTATCCACTAATTTGCTGATATCCCCTGTTTCATTCATTACACCTGCAAAACCATTTGCAGATAATATGACTACGCCGATAAATGACATAATTTTGATTCCATCAACAAACTGTTTATCCAATTCCGTCCATTTATACGCTCTTGAAACAAAGAATACAAGCACACCTGCGAGCGCGCCAAATATCATTGAATCCGTAACGAGTTGTACTAAAAAAGTAGCTAAGATTGAAATCACAGTTACTATAAGTACGTAAGGTTTGATGACAATTGAATCATTATTTTTAATTTCTTCATGTTGGATATATTTTCTTGGTTTTCTATAATAATAAATACCTAATATCAACCCAACAATATAACCTAACGATGGGATAATCATAGCCTTCCAAATCATACCCATCTCAATTGGGTGATGTGCTTTGGTAAAGCCATTTTGTATGATTTGGTGAAAAATTTGACCAAAACCAAAAGGTAATAATACATAAGGCCAACACAAACCAAAACCAATGATAATAGCGATTTGTCTTCTGTCCACATTAAGTTCATTAAATAAACTAATTAATGGAGGTATGACAATTGGAATAAATGCAATATGTACGGGAATTAAATTCTGACTCATTATGCTCATGACAAGTAAAGCAATGATAATAATGATTTTCACTTTAACTCGTGATATCTTACTGTTTTCTGCATGAATTCCGTCTATAATTTTATTCACTAAGAAGTCAGTAATACCACTATAAGAAATCAATGCTGCAAACCCACCAAGCAATGCATAACTAAGTGCCACCTCTGCACCATCTACTATATTTTTACCAAATACGGATACAATTTCAGAAACACTCATACCCGCTATTAATCCACCTACAAGTGCACTGACAAATAAACTAATAACTACATTTAATCTACATAAACATAAGACAATCATCAATACAACGGCTATAACAACTGCATTTATCACAAAGCATAACTCCTTTATCACGTTATCGAACTAAAGTATCATGTGATTTATAATATCAATAACGATAGTACTTGTCAAACACATTATTAACTTTAATATTATTATTTAAAAGACTATGTAAACTTGGTTTATAAATCTATCTTTAAGTCATTGTCTTTTATAGACATTAATAACAAAAAAATGGACAACCATTAACGTTAATTACATCATGTTGACCATTTTTTATAGTATTAAAATATTACAAATCTTACTATTTCAGATGACGCATCCATTCTACAATAGTAGGAACAAGATAACCTGTCGGCCCTTTAGGACCTTTATGTGTATGTTTATTTATCGTTGCTGGACCAGCTATATCAAAGTGCATATGTGGCGTTTCTCCCGCAAAATGATTAATAAATGTTGCCGCAAATAATGCCTTTCCTTGACCATTCGTATGGTTAACGAGGTCTGCAACATCACTATTTCTAATTAATTTTTGCTCTGTTGAAGTCATTGGTAATTCAAAAACAAATTCATCCATTTGACGTGCGCAGTTTAGTATATGTTGTAAAGTTTCGTCTGCATTATGATTAAACACAGCCGCTTTATCATCGCCTAATGCCGCTACTGCAGCACCAGTTAATGTTGCAAAATCAAGAATCAATTTAGGTTGGAATTGATTCGCATAAAATACTGCATCTCCTAATACTAAACGACCTTCAGCATCCGTATTTAATACTTCAACCGATTCACCACTCAATGCAGTATATACATCATCCGGTTTCATCGCGATTTCACTAACCATATTTTCAGCAGCAGCAATAACACCAACAATATTAATCTTTAGTTCAAGTTTACGTGCTGCGTCAATCATGGCTACGACATTTGCAGAGCCACACATGTCATATTTCATAGTTTGCATACCTAATTTAGATTTAATAGAATAACCGCCAGAATCATATGTAATACCTTTTCCAACCAATGCAATCGGAGCATCATTTACGTTGCCACCGTTATATGACAAAGTAATGACTCTAGGACCATGCTTAGAGCCTTTTCCAACAGCATGTATTAAGCCAAATCCTTCTTCTTGAAGTGTTTTACTATCTTTTATATCAACGCTAACCTCAGTATGATTGAAATGTTTCTGTATCATTTCAGCATAAAAGCTTGGTGTCAATATATTAGGGGGTATATTACTATAATCTCTAGCAATATTGATGGCTGATGCAATAGCTTGTCCATGTTCAATTGCAGCCTCTATACCCCCTTCTTTGGAAGTACTGATATCTAAATCGATTTGATATGGTGCAGATTTATCGGTTTTATAATTATCAAATTCATAAATTGACTGCATACTTTGTTGACCTAATATTTCAGCAATTGTTTCTCTTGGTAACTCATGCGCTTGAAATGTATCAAACAATAATGAAACATGACTAATTCTGTTTTTCTTTAAATATTGAAATAAATGACCAAATACTTTTAAATAATCACTGTGATGGGTTGATTTTACATTACCTAAGCCAACCGTAATTAATTTTACAAATTTATCATTTAAATTGATCATTGTTGTAGAAATAGCAGCAATATTTGTACTTATAATTTGATGTTGCTTTAATGTTTTAAGCTTGTCATTTAAGTTTTCATTTCCAACGACTACTGTTTCTAGTTGATTTAAATGCTCAGGTACTCCGATTACTAATGTATCCGTGTCACTTTCTTGATGATTACTAATATTAAATTTCATAATAGCTTCTCCTCTTTTCTGCTTAATTAATATCTTATATTGTTTATGTAATTTTCAAAATTTCTATTTTCTGTAGATTAAAAACAGAAATTATATTTGTCTAAAGTAATTTCTTGATACTGCTTATGTAATTCAAATAAAAATATCTATATGCTTAATGAGGCCGGAACATAATGATATGTCCCGGCCTCATTGCATCTCATACGACACATTCAAAAATGTATCTCAATGGATTTATTTATTAAAATTTACCTTTTTTAAACGCTAAACCAATACCGCCAAGTTTGAATACCGCACGTGTATCGATTACTTTCTTCATGAAGGCAGCTTTTTTACCTTGAATATCTCTACCATAAACAACACCAACGCCATCATGAGCGCCTAATGAACATACAGTACCGCGATCAACGTATTCAAATTCGTTTGTAGGTTGACCTTCTAAAATGTTTTTAACATTTTTAGCTGTGTGTTCACCTTGTTGCGTAGCAATTTGTGCTGTAGTTGGTAATGGACGTTCTTCTCCTGCAGGAATAAACGCAGAACAATCACCAATAACAAAGATATCATCGTATCCTTCAATTGTTAAATCTTGTTTAGTAACAATACGTCCACGTTTAACGCCTTCAAATGACTCTTCCATTAATTTGCTACCACGCACACCAGCAGCCCATACTACTGTATTAGCTTCTAATTGTTGTTCTTCATCATTTACTTTTACTACGAAACCTTTTTCGTTAGCAGCAACGATTGGTGTACCAATTTTAAATTCTACACCTTTGTTTTCTAAGTAATTTACCGCATGATTAACTAATTCATCAGAGAACATTGGTAACATTTTTGGTGCTGCTTCAACACAAGTGATTTTCACTTTGCTTTGTTCTACACCATATTTGTTACATAATTCAGGAATACGGTCTGTTAATTCACCTAAGAATTCCACACCAGTAAATCCAGCACCACCAACAATAATAGCTAAATCTTTATCATCTTTTTGTTTTGAAGATGCATAATTAGCAAACTTGTCTTCAATGTGACGAGATAATTTACGTGCAGTTAATACATTTTCAATTTGGAAAGCATAATCTTTCATACCTTTGATACCAAATGTTTCACTTTCGAAACCTAATGAAACTACTAAAATATCAAAATCAAAGATTCCAGCGTCAGTTTCAACTTTTTTAGCATTGCGATCAATTTTAGTTACTTCTGCTTTTACAAAGTTAACTTTATCTTTGTTAACAACACTTTCAACTGGATATAGTAAATCTTCATAGCTAATTGTACCTGCTGAAGCTTCATGTAACCAAGTTGCTTCATAGTGGTAGTCATTTTTATTAATTAATGTAACCTCAGCCTCATCTGCTGAAATTTGCTTTTGTAATTTTGTAATAGTTTGTAAACCAGCGTAACCAGCGCCTAGAACTAATACTTTTTTACGATCTTGAGCCATTTCATTCACCTAAGCTTTCATAATTTTTTTGTTGCAATCGTCTTTTATTTACCCAATCTTTAAAAAGTAATTCACAAAAAAGACAATTTTCATCCAATACCAATTTTATAGTTTTTATCGTTGATTTTCAAGCGCAAACGACCATATTGTTTATTATTTCACATAAACGTACAAAAGACTATAGTTTACGCTTATTGTTTAAGTGAACCATAGCCTTTTTATCAATTTATTTAATTAGCAATCTTCAGGCGTCCCAGCCACTTTAGCAGTTCTAAACGAACTACCGCAACCACATGCTGCAATGGCATTCGGGTTATCTATTTGGAAGCCGCCTCCCATTAAAGATTGTTTAAAATCGATTGTCGTACCATCTAATACTGGTTTATCGTACTTATCAACTAATACTTTCAAACCATAAAATTCGAATATTTCATCGTTCTCGCCAGGTTCTTCTTCAGCAGACATGCCATAAGTTAGGCCTGTACAGCCACCACCATTTACTTTCACTTTTAAATAGCCATCAGGCATATCGTTCTGTTGTAACATGTCTTTAACTTCATAAGCTGCTGACTCTGTCATATTAATCACTGTCATAACAATTACCTCCTAAAAAATCCATGTTTCTTCTATATGTGCGTATATTTTTTGTAATAAATCATCTGGAGATTCACCTTCAACGATATCACCATTCACTAATGCATACAAGCCGCTAGAACATATACCACAATTTTGTAAACACCCATATTCTAAAACATCTATGCCTGGATCATTTTCAAGCTGATTGTATACATAATCTCCGCCCTTCGCTAAATTCGAAATGCAGAACTCAACTATTGGATTCATATTACACCCTCTCATTAATTATCAGTTAGACAATTATAACAAAAACACTGGGGCTATATCTACATACTAGCTTATAGAAATTTTGATTAACGCTTCAATTGATCATTGAGTTGACCTTTATCAATGTATGCCCAGTCTCAATCACATTTGATTATTTGATTTTCAAAGTTAATATTTACTTATCTAAAAATTTTGTAATGACAAATTAGAATGCGTCTACTTTATTTGTAGTAGTAAACAAAAAAGCATATAATATATCTAAGTAAGCTGATTATAGAAAATTGGTATATCGATGCAGAATAAAATATGATTTAATCACATTTTATTTACATTGAAGTGCAATGGACATGTTCTACAATGATTTAAAAATTTATCATATCTTTTCTGATCAATACAATTTTTATTAGAGGGGTATCACAAATGAAAAACTTAGTATTACTAGGTGGTGGCTATGGTAATATGCGCATCATGTCTCATATTTTACCATCAGCACTTCCAGAAAATTATTCAATTACATTAATTGATCGCATGCCATACCATGGTTTAAAACCAGAATTTTATGAATTAGCTGCGGGAACAAAATCTGACAAAGATATCCGCATGAGTTTTCCTGATTCAGATAGAATCAATAACGTTTATGGCGAAATTACTGATATTAATTTGGATGACCAAATCGTATCTGTAGGGCAGACCAAGGTTGATTATGATGAACTTGTTATCGGACTTGGTTGTGAAGATAAATATCATAATGTGCCAGGTGCAGAAGAATACACACATAGTATTCAAACACTTTCTAAATCGCGTGAAACATTCCATCATATTAGTGAACTTCCAAATGGTGCTAAAGTAGGTATTGTAGGTGCAGGTTTAAGCGGTATCGAATTAGCTAGTGAATTACGTGAAAGTCGCAGTGATTTACAAATTTTCCTGTATGATAGAGGAGAACGTATTTTACGTCGTTTCCCTGAAAAATTAAGTAAATATATAGAGAAATGGTTCAAAAAACATGATGTCACAGTTGTACCAAACTCTGATATCAACCGTGTTGAACCCGGTTGTATTTACAATAATGACGTACCAGAAGAACTTGATTTAATCGTGTGGACTGCAGGTATCCAACCAGTAGAATTAGTTAGAAACCTACCTATTGATATCAGTAAAGGCGGGCGCGTCATTTTAAATCAATATCATCAGGTGCCTACTTACAAAAATATTTACGTGGTCGGCGATTGTGCAGATTTACCTCATGCACCAAGCGCGCAATTGGCGGAAGCTCAAGGTGATCAAATTGCTGATGTGATGAAATTACAATGGCAAAACAAACCACTTCCTGAAAAAATGCCAGAAATTAAAATTCAAGGTTTCCTTGGATCACTTGGTGATAAAAAAGGATTCGCATACATTATGGACCGCACCGTTACTGGTCGTCTAGCTTCTATCTTAAAATCAGGCGTCCTATGGATGTATAAATACCATAACGGTTAAATCGTTTTGAAGCTCCAAACTAAGCCTTTTATCTTGGCTTAGTTTTTTATCAAATATGCTAATGATCACTGAGATCAATATATTTACAGCTAATTTTAGAGGCGTCTAGGACACATCATCAAATGACCTAGTCGCCTTCTTTTTTACTGTAATTCCATAAATTTAGTAATATCTTTTAACTGAACATAACCATCTGAAACATATTCGTCATTCATCGTAACTAAGGGATAAAATAATTCATCCTCTTGTATGCGTTCAATATATTGTTGATCATGATCTGTTAGATTTTCTACATCTTTTTCTATATCGATATACGTAAATTCAAATTGTTTGTCCGGATATTTACGTTTTAATAAAGGCTGTAACCAATCAAATGTGTTACGAGAAGTAGGTGCATTGACACAACTCGCACATACAACATCTGCTCCATAAACAACGACGCTCACTTTATCCATATATCTTTCTCCCCTTTTGTTTTGATTTATAGATTTTTCCCTATTTTTCTATTATAATAAAAAGATAAGTAGAAAATGAAATAATTTACTTGAAAGGAGGCATTTTTATGCCAACTGAAAACGTAACGATGTTTGATCAAGTAGCAGAAGTTATCGAAAAACTACGTCCCTTCCTATTACGCGATGGCGGTGACTGTTCACTTGTAGATGTAGAGGATGGTATTGTTAAATTACAATTACATGGCGCATGTGGTACATGCCCAAGTTCAACTATCACATTAAAAGCAGGTATCGAACGTGCTTTGCATGAAGAAGTACCAGGAGTAATCGAAGTAGAACAAGTATTCTAATTGATAGACTTACTATATATATAATAACATCAAAAATTGAATGGCTTTCGAACACTTTTTAACCTAGAACACGAAAACTGTGTACTAGGTTTTTTAATTTTAATATTTCACCATCCATTTTAAACTAAATGTTTTATACACTTATAATATGACGTTATTTAGCTTATTTTACGTTTTAAACCCATTAAATAATCCTTTCAAAAATTCACATAAACTGTGAAATTTGAAAGGATTGTTTAATTTTATACGTTATTTTTTATGCATGTGTTGCTCAATACGTTCTGCGATATCAACCCAGCCTTTCCAGCCAATATGCACCGCATCACTTACCACATATGGTTCATAATCTTTATCGGTCATATTATAGGTATGTCCGCCATGATCAATAATCGTATTGTCAATCTTGTCATATATTTTTTGACGTCTCTCTTGTTTGATTCCGATGTGATCATACCATTTACCATTAGAAGGTAAAATCACATATTCAACATCTGCGCCACCTTCACGTAACGTATCTACAAGTAATTTTAAATCATTAAATTCAGGAGAATTTTGTCTGAATTCGTAATTTCGGTTAATTTTACGTTTATGCTGTTTGATTAAACCCCAATATTCATCTCGAATACCAAATTGATTTGACTTGGTACGCGCTTCACCGTATGATTCCGCTGCTGACTCAATGTTATGCCACGAACTATTTTTATGTGTAACAGGATCGATATGTGATAAAGGAGACGTTCTTAATGGATATATTGATTTAATTGCTTCAATTTTTTTCAATTGATTATCTTGAAATTTTGAAAGATATTGAGTTTCTTTTGGCATATGGCCTGCTGCTACTTTTTCTAAATAAGGTCTGTTTTCAACATCTTTGAACTGTAATAAACGTTTCGCATAACGTTGTTTCAACTTAGGGCTTAATTGATTTTGATTAAATAATCGATTTAATTGTCCCTTTGAAATTCGTGCTTTGAAATTATCATGTGTTAATCCATGTTTTGTAAACCACTGTGGTGACACAATAAAGGCCATCTTTTTGCCTCTTAAGTTTTCATATTGCGAACCAAGTTCCACGGCATTGACTAAGTCGGTTGATCCACCTGTCCCAATTAAAAACGGTTGCTTCGGAACATCTTTTCTACCATTTAGTAAAAACGCCGGGTTAAATGGATCATCTTTTTCTAATTCACTGGACCCATAAATAGGATAATATGCATTGGATTGATACATTTTATCTTGTATTAAAGTACCTTTTAATACTTGATCAGTCAGAGCAACACGTTGCGTAGCTAATGTTTTGGAATTGATTAAACCAGTAAACCAACTCGCTGGCAACATTACAAAGATGCCAAATAGCACAAGACTTACAATGATTGGTATAAATGGTTTTAGTTTCATCGTAATTCTTCTAATACCGCTACAATCTTATTAGGTGTCGCCCACTCATCTCTGTCAAAATCCATAATTGAAACTTCAATATCTAATTTATTTTGAATTTCTAGTAATAACCCTACCGTTTGGAATGAATCAATAATACCTTCCTCGAATAATTCCACATCAGGATTTTCCTTAATCACATTAGTCTCAGCTACTTCAGTTAATAAATCTAATACTTGATCTCTAAATTCCATAATATTTTCCTCCTAAATTTTAAAACAATTTCCCAGAAAAGATGAAAAAGCCAAATGTTACAAAATGGAATGTAACGATGATACTTAATAGTGCCGTAAATTGATTTGACCATTTTGGCGGATGTTTTTTACGCCATTTTTCATAATAACCATAACCAATAAATAAAACTGCATGATATAAGCCATACAAAATATAATAAACTTCAATGCCATGCCAAATTCCCATTATTAAAAAGTTTAATGAAAAGGCAATATTAGACATCGTGAACTGACTTTTTAACAATCTCTTTTTCGACATAAAGAATAACGATCTCATATAAATACAATCTCTAAACCAGAATGACAATGACATATGCCATCTATTCCAAAAATCTTTAATATTCTTTGCTTTAAAGGGTTGTTTAAAGTTTTGCGGTGTTTGTATTCCATATAAATAACTAAAGGCCATAGCAAATAAAGAATAACCAGCAAAGTCAAAAAATAAGTACAGACTATACGCATACATATAAAGCCATTTAGCAGTAAAACTATTAAAATCCAACAACAGTGGGTTTATAGCATAAACTTGAATTAAATAGGCAATGATATATTTATATAAAAATCCAAGCATAATATAATGAATTGCCTTATGTAATAATTCTTGATATTGGTCACTGGATGGAATCTTTGCTTCATCTTTAACAAATCGTTTATAACGATCTATCGGACCTGATGAAATGGTTGGAAAGAACGATATAAATTGAAATACTTTCGATACTTTAACTTCTTTAATCGAACCATCTCGTATTTCCATTAATAGTTGTACACTTTTGAACGTGACGTATGAAATACCTAAAAAGCCAATAAATTCAATAACTTTATTTTCATGTAATTTCAATTGTGCTGCACCAAACCACGAGCTTTGCATGACTTTGACAACCACTAACGGCAATATCGATAAAACAATAACGACAAAAAATTTACTGAATGTATTATTTTTTGCACGTGATTTCCAGTAAAACATGATAATGGCTACTTGCCAGAGAATGTATAAGATAAAATTAATTAACTGTACACTTAAAAATGATAGTCCAAAAAGATTGTGTTTTTCTGAAGAAAAAATGAGAACAATCATCACCATGGTACTGATACCATTATAAATTCGACTTCTCTTGCCAACTAACCCCATGATAATGACAGGTAATAGTACAATGAACGCTATGAGAAAAAATGTAAATGTGCCATATGGAATCATGCTTGTATATCCTCAGCGATTTGTTTTCTATCTAATTTTCCATTTGCCGTTAATGGAAATTTATCTTTAAATATTATTTTTTTAGGAATCATATAATCTGGAATTGATTTTTTAAGCGCTTGTTTAATGTTATGTATCATAGCTTGTTCAGCATCGATATCTACTTCCTCATTTAAAATGACTACACCTTGCAATTGCACAACTTTACTATTTTTATAAATTGGAACAACAACCGCTTCTTTTATTACATTAACCTGTCGTAATTGAAATTCAATCTCTTCTAATTCCATACGGTAACCATTAAATTTAACTTGAAAATCTATGCGACCATTGATAAACCATTGCTCATGCTTCTTCGTTGCTTTGTCACCTGTGTAATAACTTGGCTGTCCATTGGATGTTTTAAATACCGCCTTAGTGCGCATTTCATCTTTAACGTATCCAGCACTCACACATTGACCAGTTATCACTAACTCGTCATTCTCAGCTAAAGACAATATTGTGCCTGGTCTCGGTACGCCAACAGGTAATGGATTATATTGATTTATGATATCTTCAGTAATCCGTATGCTTGTAACTGCAACCGTTGCTTCAGTAGGCCCGTATGTATTGTAAATATACGCAGATGGGAATCGCTGTAATAACGTTTTTGCCGTTCTATGTGGCAAAATTTCACCACAGAAGAAAAATTCTTTCAAACTATCATATTGATTTTCTGAAAGATTTGGTAACATTAAACACATTTCCATAAATGAAGGCGTTGAGACCCATACATTAATGCGTGTTGCTTCTAACATTTGGTTTAATAGTTTAGGCTTATTAATCATTGCTTTGTCTACTAAATTTAACGTGCCTGCCGTAGCTAAACATGGATAAATCGCCATTACTGATAAATCAAATGAAAAAGGCGCTTGATTTAACCACTGTTGGTTTTCACCTAATTGATTGAGGTCGACCATCCACTGCGTAAACTGATTTAAACTATCATAACGAATTTGTACACCTTTAGGTTCACCTGTTGAACCAGAAGTAAAAATCGTATAAGCAATATTTTTATCTTCAATCAGCGCATTAAATTTAATAGATGTATCCATGTCATTAAATATATTCAAATCAAAAATATGATTATGTTTTATGTCTAATAAACTTTCTGTCGTATTTAAAATATAGTCAGGTTCTACTTTTTCAATAATAGAACTAATTCGATCTTCAGGCATTGAAACATCTATGGGTACATAACCACAACCTGCTTTTAAACTTGCAAGCATCCCTACAATCATATAAGGCGACATATGTCCATATACGATCAATGGACTTTGACTGTCTTTTATTAATTCTGCTAGTCCATTCGTATATTGATTAAGTTCTCGATAATTGATTGTTTCATCATTATGTCTTATTGCAATTTGGTCGGGGTAATTCTTTTCATTTTCAATTAATGAATATACAATATCTTTCATAATTTTCTCCTCGATTAAAATTCATTATAAATAAAGTTATTATGCGTATCTCCAGAACCGTAAATTAAGTATAAGGCTATAAAAATAGCAAGATATAATAATGTTAATAACCATGGCTTCATTTTTTGATAGGTAGGTTTTTTATTCATTTCTTTACTCATCATCCACCTCTTTTATTATTTATACTATTATTTTTTTATTACATAACAATATTTTTGGTTGTAAGGCTATTTACAATATTTTAACATTTTACTAACTTATTATACATTTTTTATGATGGTGTGACAATCGAATAAAGTATTTTATATATAACAAAAATGTTAGATGGTTTAAAATATTAAAATGCTCAAAATACAATTATATTTAATACACTTATAATCAGTGAAACTAAACGGTTTAAAAATCAGTTATCTTTATACATCAGTTTTTTGCTATCAAAAAAAGAGCCCGCAAACATCCATAGATGTTCGCAGACTCTTTTTAATTGGGACGTATGTATTGAAAGTCCCAATCCCTAAATACAAGATACTTTTTATTATTTTATTGGTGTTTTAGGATGTAAATTGTTTAATACTAATCGAATATTATCAACGCATAGTTGAATCATACGATTTCTTGTTATTACAGACGCACTACCAATATGAGGTACAATCACGGCATTAGCCATCGCTAAGAGTGGATGTTTCATATCTATCGGTTCTTCACGTAGAACATCTAAACCACAAGCTGCGATGTCACCATTTTCTAAAGCAGCGATTAGTGCTTGTTCATCGACAACTGCGCCGCGTCCTATGTTGATAAAAATCGCATCGTTTTTCATTTTTTTAAATGCTGTAGCATTAAATTTATTTTGAGTTTCCTTTGTGAGTGGTGCTGTACATATTATAAAATCGCTATGTTCTAATAATGTATCAAATGGTACATACAATGCCCCTAACTCTTTTTCGGCATCTTCATGTCTAGAGCGATTATGATACATGATTTTAGTATTAAAGCCCTTTAATCTTCTAGCAAAAGCTTTACCAATATCACCCATGCCATAAATACCCACATTCGCATTACTCAAGTCTTTGCCCGCAAACAAATATGGGCCCCAACTTTGCCACTCGCCATTTTGAACATATTTCTCAGCTTCTACAATTCGTCTTGCTACTGCCAACATTAATGTGAATCCTAATTCTGCAGTCGTTTCAGTTAAGACACTCGGTGTATTCGTTGCGATAATACCTTTATTATTTACGAGATCAATATCAATATTGTCAAAACCAACTGCCATATTTGCAATAATTTTCAGGTTAGGTGCTGCTTCCAGGGCTTCTTCATCTATTTTTTCACTCAAAGTTATAAAGCAAGCCGTTGCATCTTTGATGGCATCTAAAAATTGCGCTCTAGGCATCGGAATAAGTGACTCATCCCACATTTCTACTTGTCCAAGCGCTTCTAATTGTTCTATAAAAGGTTGCGGAATTTTTCGAGTAACAATGATTTTATCCATACGAACACTCCTATTTTTCAAGTTCTTTAATCACTTCATTTAAATCCTTAAAAGTATAAGTCGGTGGTACTGATTTTTTCTCTATTTCTTCTTTAGTTGTGACACCAGTTTGTACATGAATCGTGTCTATATCAACATTAATACCAGACATAATATCTGTATCATATAAATCTCCTACCATCGCTACATCTGAACGGTCTAAGTCTAAAATTTCTAAGGCTTTATTCATAATAATCGGCTCTGGTTTGCCAATAAATACGGGTTGGACACCTGTCGAAACTGACACGACACTTGTAATCGCTCCATTACCTGGTAAAAATCCTCTCTCTTTTGGTATAGAGACATCTTGGTTTGTTGAGATAAACTTAGCACCATTTCGCACACCTAACGTTGCAGTTGAAAGCTTTTCGTAGGTAACTTGCTCATCTAAACCAACCACTACGTAATCCACGAATTCATCGTCTTTGAGTACCAATCCTTGTGCAGTTAAAGCATTGGATAACCCGCTTCCACCTAACATGTATACAGTTGCTCCAGGTGATTCTTCTGCGATAAATTCCGCGGTTGCCAAAGCTGATGTAACAACTTCATCAGCTTGTGCGACAATACCCATTGTATTTAATTTTGATGCTACTTCTTCTGGTTCTTTCGTTGAATTATTTGTCACGTATAAATGTGGAATATTTTGATTATTTAAGTAAGAAATAAATTGGGCTGCTCCATCAATTTCTTCATTCCCTTTATACATCGTTCCATCTAAATCGATTAAATACGCTTTATAATTTTCCATTATGACTTATTCTCCTTTTTTACCAAAAGCTGTGATTGGAACATTTTCATTTTTTAAAAACTGAATTACTTCATCAATATAACTTTGATAAAATGGCACTGCTTCATCAAAGATGGGTATCAATGTCGTCGTATTAAGTTCATCATAATAATGAACAAATTGCTTTCTTACATCAACGGTTTGATTAATTTGATGTTGTGTATCTTTAGATATCACTTTTTCTAACGCTAAAATATCTATAACATCCTTATAATTACCAGGATCTCTAAGTATAAAGCCGTCTATAATCATATTACCAATGTCTACCGCTGATTCAATAAACATTTGCGCAATACGTTCAAATGCATAATGATTATCTTTATGGCTAGGATAATCTTGAATTAATTGTTGTAAATAATTTAATTTAGTATTCAATTGTTCTTTATTAACAAAATACATTTTAGTCACCCCTATCCATCTCATCATACCATAACTTTGCAGACAAATTCATTTATGGTTATACTGTAAATCAAGACTTTTAGTAAGATCAAAATTGCTTTAAATAAGCTAATTTAAACTAAATACTTATATTGTTAGGAGCCTAAACATGATTGATATGTATCTATATGATGATGATGAATCTGCACAAGTCCAATTTGTTGGTTTTGTTGGTGAACACAGCCGTTATGATTTAATGCTAGTTCAAACCAACCGCCATTTTGGGAAAACAATCGTCCTTAATATGCAAACAAATAAATTTGGCATTATTGGCACAGATGACTTAGAAGAAGAAGGCTATATCGCACATATTCTTGGTGTGTCTGAAATCGAAGGTAACGAGATTACAGCATATTTAAATGAAGTCATTCAATAACATGATGCCATAGTACTTGCGCTATGCCTCAAAATATTAATCAATAAAAACAAACCAAAAGCGTATAATCGCCTTTGGTTTGTTTTGTTAAAATGGAAATATCTATTCACTGTTTGCCAGCATATATTATTTCTCTGATTGTTGGATACTGGGCTGAATTTTAACATCATGCAGTTTATCTTCTTCAAGTATCGCGTCACTTTCTGTTGTTTCGCTTTCATCTAACTGTGTCTTAATTTCACTTTCTGGAATACGTCTTAAAATAAAGTAAGGACAGCCAAAATTACAATACTCTAATAGATAATCTTGTATTGTTGAGAATCGTTTACTTAACTCTGTCTTTTTATTATTATCATTATAAAACCCTTTTAATCTCAATTGGTCATATCCAAAATCACCAACAATGAAATCATACTTATCCAAAATATCTGAGTATCTGTTGGCAAATGTTTCTTCTTCAAAACACGCTCTATATTCCTCTATTATCTCAAAGTATTGTCCATTTACTTTTATCATATCATTCACCTAATCTATGTCATTTCATAAACTCAATTATAAATAATAAAATATTAAAATGACTCACATATTTATATCATATTTCTAATAAAGACTTAGTTCATATAGTGCGATACACGCAATCATCTAAAATGAACTAAGCCTTATTTTAATTAGTTATTCGTATCTGTACCAATTTCATTACCAAGTTTTTCTTCTCCGATGCGGTGTCTTTCTTTTGCAGCTTCATTTACTTGTTCATCTGCATGATAAGAACTTCTTACAAGTGGACCAGCTTGGCAATGTTTAAAACCTTTATCCATTGCTACTTTTCTTAATTTACCAAATTCTAAAGGTGTGTAATATTTTTCAACTTTTAAGTGTTTACGTGAAGGTTGTAAATATTGACCTATTGTCAAAATATCCACATCATTAGCACGAAGGTCATCCATTGTTTCATAAATTTCCTCGTGTGTTTCACCTAATCCCACCATTAAACTTGATTTTGTAGGAATATCAGGTTGTAATTCTTTAGAACGTCTCAAGAACTCTAATGTACGATCGTAAGTCGCTCTAGCACGAACTCTCGGTGTCAAACGGCGAACTGTCTCGATGTTATGGTTTAAGATATCCGGTTTTGATGCCATTAATGTTTCTAATGCATCATAATCTCCGCCCATATCTGAAGGTAAGATTTCAATTGATGTAAATGGATTACGTTCACGTACTTTACGCACTGTTTCAGCGTATACATTTGAACCTGCATCTCTTAAATCATCACGCGCAACTGCAGTAATAACAACATGTTTTAAATTCATTAACTCTACAGATTCTGCCACGCGTTCTGGCTCATCTAAATCTAATTCGTTAGGTAAACCAGTCTTAACTGCACAGAAACGACAAGCTCGTGTACAAACTGCACCAAGAATCATAAATGTTGCAGTACGACGCTCACCCCAACACTCGTGTATATTAGGACACTTTGCTTCTTCACAAACTGTATGTAAATTCTTTTCGCGCATCATTTTCTTAAGACCAGTATAATTTTCGTTAGTATTTAGTTTTATTTTTAACCAATCTGGTTTACGTAAAATTTCTTCATTTTTAGTAGCCATAACATGACAATCCTCCCGATTTGAAATCTCTAATCATTATAACGAAATTTCCAACAAATTAAAACGTATTATTACAACAATTTAATATTCTAACAATTTTTCCTTGAAAATATCTCGTAAAAACTCTGGCATTAAGTAATCTATGGCTTGGTCTTTTAACATTGGGAAATATCTACCAAATGTATACATATCAACTGTTCCTAAGATATACGTGCCATCATTATCTATTTCTTCACCATTGATAAAATAACGTGATTCCGATTCGATAAATCCAAGGTTATATAAAATATAACCGCCAAAAATATCACCTCTAAAACCCAAACCTTGCGCATGTTCATTCAAATATTCTTGCTTTTGACTTTTAATAATTACTTGCTTTAATTCTTGACCACTTAATTTAATACGCACTGCGTTAATTGGATGCGGTAACATTTGATGAATATCATATTCTGTAATTTGATTACCATCCATTCCTTGTACAATTAAACCAGCATTAATAATCGTACAATCTGCATTCGTAAATTCAAACAAACTCTCTGCTAGCATATAAGATGTTTGTGAAATCATGTTCGTTCTTCTAGGTAATTGGATAGGATAATCTATGACAGCGTCACTAAGGAGTGCCTTGCCTTCCGCTTCAAAATGTGTTTCTACTTCAGGCAGCTTTTCTATAGGGTGAATCGTTGCTTCTTTATGCACTACAACATTATCTTCAATCTCTAAAGTAACCTCACCTAAGAAATAACCATATTTACCTGCAGCTGCCATAAGCACGTCATGATTAAATTCACCATTTTCGAAATAATGATGCGTATGACTTCCTAAAATTAAATCAATTTCAGGTATTTCCTGACATAACTTTTCGTCAAAAAAGACCCCTACATGACTCATAATAATTAATAAATCATAAGCACCTTCATTAGCACTTATCTCGTCTTTAATTGCTTCTAATGGATTCGTCACAACCCAGTCTAGCGCTCTATAAAACGGCGTAAATGGAGCTGTAGCAGCCACAAATAATATACGCACACCATCTATTACCTTAATAAATGATGAAGAGATATTATTTGGTAATTGACCGCGTTCATCAAAAACATTGGCACAAGTCACATCAAATTTTGCATTATCGTATAATGTGTTTAATGCATCATGAGATATCGTCATACCTTCGTTATTACCAATCGTAGCCAAATCACAATGTGCATCATTTAATAATTCAACATTTTTGATACCCATCGTTGCCTCAGTCACAGGCGCTGACAAATCAACGTGATCACCTATATCTAAGTAGAGCGAGGGATGCTTCAATTTAGGTCTCTCTTGAGCTAAATACTCAGTGATACGTGCGTATTCATGTAGATGACTGTGTATATCATTCGTATGATAAATTGTTAATTTCATCTATGTTTTCCCTCCTCTTATTTTATAAAAATGATTTAATGATTAGATATATACCCATTATGAGCATGACTGCACGCAATAATGTAACGACAGTATTCGATTGAATGGATCGATTAATTTTGACACCTAATTTAGCACCAAAATAACTTGCTATAATTAAGATGATTGCATAACCCCAGGCTACGTGACCTTGTACGATATGACCTGCTGAACTGACAACACTTGAAAAGAAAATCATCATCATACTCGTTCCTACCGCAACATGCGGTGGGAATCTAAATACAATGAGCATTAGTGGTGTCATTAAAGCACCGCCACCAATACCAAAGAGTCCTGTTAAAATACCAATAAATAATGTAGCCACAAATGCAACCAATGGTGGTACGTGATAGTGATATGTTTCCCCATGACCATCCACATAGGTTTTTTCATATTGTGGTTTCGCAAATACTTTTAAAGGCTTAATTTTATTTCTTACCATCAATAGGATGGCAACTAAGATTAAAAATATACCAAAATATAAATTAAATGATTCTAATGTCAGATAACGACTTATGATTGAACCAATTAATGAACCTGGTAGTAAGCCAAATAAAAATATCGATCCATTCTTAACATCAACTTGTTTTGTCTTAAGATAACCAAGTGTGGAAGATAAGCCGGTTACAATTAATATAACAGAAGATGTTCCGATAGCAATTTGAGGTGTTATGCCGTGTAACAAATCATTATCCACACCTAAATATACAATTGTCGGAACTATTATTATGCCGCCACCAATACCTACTAAAGAGCCTATGACCGCTGACAAACCACCAATTAAAATCAATAATATAATTGTTAACATCTTATCGCTCCTAGAATAATTTTAATTGCTGTGGTGCTAATCCTTCGTAATCTATGCCCAACAAGCGTTGGTATGTTTTAGCATTTTGTGCTGCATGACCACCAGAATTATTATTAAATACAACATAAATTTTTTTGGCTTTATGTTCTAATACTTTAACTTTATTCACTAAATCTTGTAGTTCAGATTCACTGTAATCATATAGATATCTCACGTCGCGCCATGCCTCGTCGGTCATGTCCTTTTTCGTCCACCCGTGAACATTCCGCCCATGATAACGTACAAATGCTTTTTCATGCGTGATTCTATTGATGAGCGGTATAGACCCTTGACCTGCTTGTGGTTCATCACAAACAGCATGGATGATGCGTTGTTGCGTTAAAAACGCCAATGTTTCTTCTTTAAATTGATCATTAAACCACGATTGATGCCTAAACTCGACACATATCGGAAAGTCTTTTAATTGTTCTCGCACGTATCTTATATATGTAATATTCGGTACGGTACAATCAAACCATGGTGGAAATTGAACTAATATCATAGCGAGTTTACTTTCATCCATTAGCGGTTGTAACATATCCTTAAATTGATCAAAAAGGCTTTGTCTTGTTTCTGCATAATCATGAAAATCAGCATGAAGTGTTAGTGCTTGATGTATTTTAACAATAAATTCAAAGCGTTCTGGTGTTTCTTTAATCCACTTTCTTATATTCCTTTCAGGTTGTATGGCATAATAAGTTGCATCAAGTTCCACTATTGGAAAGTGACTTGCGTATGTAATTAATTTATCTGTTTTTCGTTGCAAATCCTCATATAATGTATCGTGGTCGCCCCAACCTGTTAATCCAATATTTATCATATGTATCACCAAATTAATGATACCACAGATGATTTATGATATTCACTTGATTAAATTCAATTTACGATAACTTTAAAAAACTAAAGATTTTTATTTCAAATGATTTACTATGTATCATAAAAAATGAGACTAGAAACTTAATAATTCATTAAGCCTTCTAGTCTCGTCTTTGATAATTTTTCATATATGGCGTTGCAGTTATCGATTCATTATTTCATTTGCTTGTTTAACCACATTTTCTATTAGTGCCCAAGCCGACATATGTTGTACAAGCCTTGGACTTTGACCACTCCATAAATGTGTCCACTGCGCATTACCTTTATTTGCGGCTTCTTTGCGCAATGCATTTGTCAGTTGATTTTGTATCGGATAATCTGGAATTTCATCATCATATTCATTCATTTTATGAATAAATTCATTCTCTATGCCTCTTGCTGGTTTACCAGTAATAACATTAGTGACAACTGTATCCGTTTCTTTACTTTGACTAATTGCATGCTTATATAGTTGACTTGCACCACTTTCATCTGATGTTAAAAATGCTGTGCCCATTTGAACACCTTCTGCGCCTAATACCATACTAGCCACTAATCCTCTACCATCCATAATCCCGCCTGCTGCTACGACTGGGATATTGATTTGATCAACCATTTGAGGAACTAAAGACATGGTGCCAATAAGCGGTGTAAGTTGGCTTGCAGTTTCAGAAAACGCGCCTCTATGACCACCTGCTTCACTACCTTGCGCAATGACCATATCCATTCCTGCAGATTCATTGGCTATTGCCTCTTCAACACTTGTTGCTGTGCCAATTAATTTAATATGACGTTCTTTTAATTTTTCAATAACTGTTTGTTCTGGAATACCAAATGTAAATGAAACCGCAGGCACACCTTTTTCAATAACTAGGTCAATCGCATCTTCAAATTGCTGTTTTTCAGTCATATTGATTACAGGCTCTTCTATATTAAATGCACGTCTATAGGGCTTTAACCATGCATTCATATGTTCCACTTTTTCAGGGATGTATAATTTATCACTTGGTACGAATAAATTGACTGCATAAGGTAAATCCGTTAATTCTTGAAGATAAGTAATTTCTTGTTCTAATCTATCTGAACTAAAATATCCAGCTCCAATTGTACCTAATCCACCAGCATTACTCACAGTTGCAACTAATTCAGGTGTCGTTGAACCAGCCATGCCCGCTTGAATAATTGGATATTTCACATTCAATAACCCAGTAACTCTTGTAGATAATTTCATACCAACATACTCCTTTAATACACGTCTAAGGCAAGTCGAGACACAGACTACCTTATCCGTTTTGATTTGATCAGCAACCAACTCAAATTCACACTAGATGGATACTTCCTCAAAAACTATTTTTCACTATATGCTTTTTTCTGTAATTCTAATTTTTCCTTTTCTTCTTCGTCCATTTCATCTTCAATTTCCATTCCGAGCATCTCTTCAATCAGATCTTCATGAGAAACAATCGCATCTGTGCCACCATATTCATCTAACACAATCGCTAAATGCTTTCTTGAAACTGTCATTTTTCTTAACACCCACTCGGCTCTATTGTGCTCATTCACAAATAAAGGTTCAGATGTATAGTTTAAAATATCATTATCTGGTTCACGACTCCATGCAAGTAAGTATTTAGAATGGAAAATACCTATCACATCATCTATATCTTCATCATAGACTGGATATCTAGTGTAAGGCTTTGATACGACTGTCTCATATGCATCTTCGTATGAAACATCTGATGGAAAAGCTGTAACATTGATGCGTGGTGTTGTATCTATATCTGTAATCTTTAATTGCTCAAAATCCATGACACCTTGTATGCGATTTCGTTCTATTTCATTAAACGCACCTTCACTGCCTGCAATCGTCACCATCTGTCTAATTTCTTCTTTAGAAAAGCGCTTTGTCTCATCTGTACCATTTGATAGTGCTTTATTTATCAAATCTGTTAATGCATTTAATATCTTAGTGATTGGTTTAAAAATAAATACAAAAAATGAAATTGGTGTATAAATCAAACGCGACATTCTGTCAGGATAAGTGGCGGCGATAGATTTGGGTATAACTTCCGAAATAATGATAATTGCTATCGTAGTTACTGCTGTAGCTAACCCAACATTAATCCCCATATCAACTGCAAGAATTGTTACAAGTGTCGGTAAAATAATATTTGCAATATTATTACCTATTAAAATCGTAGTTATAAATTCGCTCGGTTTACTTAATAACTTTGCGAGTTTTCCGGCTTTTTTGTTTCCGTGTTGTGCATCTGTTTGTATCTTCATCCTATTTGCAGCAGTTAAAGCTGTTTCACTTCCTGAAAAGAAAAATGAAGCAAACAAAAGTATGATTATAGCAATAATCATCAGTGCAAGACTCCTTTAGCAATCATTATTAAAAAACTTTATATTTTGATATTTTATTCCCTAATCCTATATATGATAAACACGCTTCCACCTGATAGATTAAATAATATAGCATATATCTAAAACCGAAATAAAGCTTATACGGTGTAGCTTCACTTTTTCATCATCCTCATGTTAAACTACTTTATCACCATAATTTGCTCTACAAATTTAAATAACAGACAAGAGTATTTCTATGGCCAAAGTTCAATAATGCCAAAGTTGTGGTATGCCACTTGATAAAAAAACACCAGCTGGTACAGAAAGTGATGGTATTTTATCGAAAAAATACTGTCTTCATTGTTACCAAGATGGTGCTTTTACAATGAACCTAGATTTTGATGCAATGTACGCATATAACCTGAAAAGATTCCAATAATCCGATATGAATAAAGTTCAAAAATTCTTTTTAAACAAAATGTACACAAAAAAATTCATGGCAAAATTAGATAGTTGGCGTAAATGACACTAAGTTTATACACTATGTAATATGGCAAGCAATGCATATGATTACTTCCAACATTGAACCTGTATGTTTACACTGAAATCATATCAAAAAAACACGAGTATACACTATAGTTAAAGTATCACTTGATGCACACTTTAACCATAGGTATTACTCGTGTTTTATTATTTTATAAAAGAAAGTTAGAGATTAGAAAATCTTAACCAATACTTCCTTCCATTTCGAATTTAATTAAACGGTTCATTTCAACAGCATATTCCATTGGAAGTTCTTTCGTGAATGGTTCAATGAAGCCCATTACGATCATTTCTGTAGCTTCTTCTTCAGAAATACCACGACTCATCAAGTAGAATAATTGTTCTTCAGAAACTTTTGAAACTTTCGCTTCATGCTCTAAAGAAATATTATCATTGAATACTTCATTATAAGGAATTGTATCTGAAGTTGACTCATTATCTAAAATTAAAGTATCACATTCGATGTTTGAACGTGCACCTTTCGCTTTACGACCAAAATGAACGATACCACGATAAACAACTTTACCGCCATCTTTAGAAATAGATTTAGAGACAATCGTTGAAGATGTATTAGGTGCTTTATGAATCATTTTAGCGCCTGCATCTTGAACTTGTCCTTTACCAGCAAATGCAATCGATAATGTGCTACCTTTAGCGCCTTCACCCATTAGTACACAGTTTGGATATTTCATAGTTAATTTAGAACCTAAGTTACCATCAACCCATTCCATGTTACCATTTTCGTATACTAATGTACGTTTCGTTACTAAGTTATAAACATTGTTTGCCCAGTTTTGGATTGTTGTATAACGCACGTGTGCATCTTTATGAACAATAATTTCAACAACAGCTGAGTGTAATGAGCTTGTTGAGTAAACAGGGGCAGTACAACCTTCAACATAGTTCACTGAAGCACCTTCATCTGCAATGATTAAAGTACGTTCGAATTGTCCCATATTTTCTGAGTTAATACGGAAATAA
The DNA here is from genome assembly GCF_050955665.1 of Staphylococcus sp. LKG4-2. Taxonomy (NCBI): domain Bacteria; kingdom Bacillati; phylum Bacillota; class Bacilli; order Caryophanales; family Staphylococcaceae; genus Staphylococcus; species Staphylococcus sp. LKG4-2. The sequence continues at coordinate 2,130,802 of NZ_CP194532.1, forward strand.
GCTTGTAATGGTGTATCTAATTTAATATTTTTAGGTACGTAGATGAATGAACCACCTGACCATACAGCTGAGTTTAACGCTGAGAATTTGTTATCTGCAGCTGGCACAACCGTTGAGAAATACTGCTTAAATAACTCTTCGTTTTCTCTTAAAGCACTGTCTGTATCTTTAAAGATAATGCCTTTATCTTCAAGTTCTTTTTCCATATTATGGTAAACAACTTCTGACTCATATTGTGCTGAAACACCAGCAAGATATTTTTGCTCTGCTTCTGGAATACCAAGTTTATCAAATGTACGTTTGATTTCTTCTGGTACTTCATCCCAAGAACGTTCAGTGTTCTCTGATGGCTTAACATAGTAAGTGATATCATCAAAATCCAATTCTGATAAATCCCCACCCCATTGTGGCATAGGCATTTTATAAAATTGTTTTAATGATTTCAATCTATAATTTAGCATCCATTCTGGTTCTTCTTTCATATTTGAAATTTCACGGACAATATTTTCCGTCAAACCGCGTTCTGATCTAAAAATGGAAACATCTTCATCGTGGAAACCATATTGATAATTCCCAACATCAGGTGCTTTTTTAGCCATTTAAATCACTCCTTTTATATATTAAAAAACGACTAACGTGCTAATTGATTTGTCTGTTATTTGCATTTTTTACTTTATCTCATAGAGACTATTATTCTATCTATACATATTCACGTTTATTTATCTTGTTGTTCTTTCCAGTTTGAATGGAATTTTACACAATGTCAACGTATCAATTCGAATGAATCTTTACTCTTCTGTATTGCCTTCCTTTTCAACTGTACCCTTTTCAAGTGCTTTCCAAGCTAATGTGGCACATTTAATTCTTGCTGGAAATTGCGCAACACCTTGTAACGCTTCAATGTCGCCCATATCTTCGCTAATTTCATATTCTTCACCAAGCATCATTTTTGAAAATTCTTGGCTCATTTTCATAGCGTCAGCCAATGTGTGACCTTTGACCGCTTCTGTCATCATAGAAGCGCTCGACATAGAAATAGAACAACCTTCACCATCAAATTTAGCATCTTTAATGAAACCATCTTCGATATCAAACGTTAGATGAATGCGATCCCCACAAGTTGGATTGTTCATGTCTACCGTCATAGAACCATTGTCTAAAGTGCCTTTATTTCTAGGACTTTTATAATGATCCATTATAACTGAACGATACAACTGATTTAAATTATTAAAATTCATATGAGAAAAACTCCTTCGTTTGTTTCAATGCTTCAACGAATTGGTCAATATCTTCTTTCGTGTTATAAATGTAAAAACTTGCACGCGCTGTAGAAGATTGGTTTAACCATTTCATAAGTGGTTGTGCACAATGATGTCCTGCTCTTACTGCTACGCCTTCAGTATCTACTGCAGTCGCAACGTCATGTGCATGAACATCAACCATATTAAAAGTAATGACACCTGCACGTTTGTCTTTGGCAGGTCCATAAATTTCAATACCATCTACTTCTGACATTTTATCATAAGCGTATGCAGTTAATTCTGATTCATGTTGATGAATCGCTTCGAAGCCAATATTTTGTAAATATCTAATTGCTTCGGCCAAACCAATTGCCTGTGCAATTAATGGTGTACCAGCTTCAAATTTAGTCGGTAAATCTGCCCATGAAGCATCGTACTTACTTACAAAATCTATCATGTCACCGCCGAATTCGGTAGGCTCCATTTTATTAAGTAGCGTACGTTTACCATACAGAACACCAATACCTGTTGGCCCTAGCATTTTATGGCCACTAAAGCTATAGAAATCGACATCTAACGCTTGCATATCTAGTGCCATATGAGGCGCAGCTTGTGCACCATCAACACTGATAATTGCACCGTGTTGGTGTGCGATTTCAGTAATTGCTTTAATATCATTAATCGTACCTAAGACATTAGAAACATGTGCAATCGCAACAATTTTCGTATTATCATTGATTGTTGCCTTAACATCTTCTAACGCTAATTGTCCATCTTCAGTCATTGGTATAAATTTCAAATGTGCATTTTTACGTTTAGCTAATTGTTGCCACGGCACAATATTTGCATGATGTTCCATTTCAGTAACAACAATCTCATCACCTTCAGAAACATGTGCGTCACCATAACTATGTGCAACAATATTAATAGAAGCCGTTGTACCTCTTGTAAAAATGACTTCCTCAAAATATTTAGCATTAATGAAACGTCTGACTGTTTCACGTGCACTCTCGTAACCATCTGTTGCTAATGAACCAAGTGTGTGAACACCACGATGCACATTTGAGTTATAACGTTTGTAATAATCCGCCATAACATCAATCACTTGAACAGGCGTTTGGCTAGTGGCCGTTGTATCTAAATACGCTAATCTTTTTCCATTCACTTGTTGGTTGAGAATCGGAAAATCTTTTATAATTTCAGTAACATTTAATGTATCAGTCAAATTATTCACAGGCCTTCCTTAATTAAGAATCAATAATCAGACCTTAGTAAAGGTTCAATCATAACTTGTAAAACGTATTTAATAACCATTTACATACGTTCAAATTTTGACATCACAATTTAATTACTACTGTCCTTGACTACATTTATTTTTGTTAATTATTTGTTTACTTTAAGTTCAATTACTTCACGCAATTGGCGTTTTACATCTTCGATAGGTAATTCACGTACTACTGGATCTAAGAAACCGTGAATAACTAAACGTTCAGCTTCTTGACGAGAAATACCACGACTCATTAAGTAATAAAGTTGTTCTGGATCTACACGACCAACAGAAGCTGCATGTCCAGCCTCTACATCATCTTCATCAATTAATAAGATTGGGTTAGCATCTCCTCGAGCATTTTCAGATAGCATTAATACACGAGATTCTTGGTTTGCATTTGATTTCGTACCACCATGTTTAATATAACCAATACCATTAAATACAGTTGACGCACTTTCAAGCATAACACCGTGTTTTAAAATATAACCAATCGTTTCTTTACCATACTGAACAATTTTAGAAGTTAAATTGATTTTTTGACTTCCAGTTCCAACTACCACGGACTTCAATTCACTTTCAGAACGATCACCGATTAAGTTAGTTGTATTATCAATAATTTGACTACCTTCATTCATTAGACCTAAAGCCCAATTAATCTTCGCATCGGCATCTGCTGTACCACGACGAATGATATGACCTGTAAAGCCTTTATCTAAATAATCAACTGATCCGTAAGTGATTTTTGAGTTAGCACCAGCAATTACTTCTGAAATAATGTTTAGTTGATTGCCTTCACCGTCTGCATTTGATAAATAGTTCTCTACGTACGTTACTTCCGCACTTTCTTCAGCAGCAATAATAACATGATTGTAAAAACTTGCTTGGTTGTCATCATGTAACACAACATATTGAATAGGATGCTCCACGACAACGTTTTTAGGTACGTAAACAAACATACCACCGTTTAATAACGCTGTGTGTAACGCAGTCAATCTATGCTCATCTACAACTACTGCTTCTTTCATGAAATATTGTTTCACTAAATCTGGGTGATTTACTAACGCATCTGCTAAGCCTTCTACAATGACACCGTCATTTTTTGCAGAGTCAGAAACTTTAGAAAAAGCAAGTGTATTATTATGTTGGATAATTAAATTTTCTGAGTTCTCAATATCAATAATCTCTTTAACAGCTTCTGGCAATGCTTCTAATGATTGATATACATCGCCTGTCGTTTCATGTTGTTTAAATGAGTCAAAATCCCATCTATTAATTTTTGTTTTATCTGGTTTTGGCATTTCTAAAGTTTCGGTTAATTTCAACGCTTCTTTACGTAATTCTGTTAACCAAGCTGGCTCATTATGGGCTTGTGAATACTCAACAAGTTGCGCTTCAGAAATGTTCAAAGTTTCAGTCGTCATACTATTTTCCTCCCATTTGATGATTATATGATTTAATTCATCGGCTTAAATCAAGACCTTAAATCTTCATCTAAATTAATATATTTAATATGAGTTGAGACTTATTCTGCAGCACCGAACTCTTCTTTAACCCATTCGTAACCTTCTTCTTCAAGGCGTTTCGCTAATTCAGGACCGCCTGAAGTAACTACTTTACCACCATACATTACATGAACGTGATCAGGTGTGATGTAGTTTAATAGACGTTGATAGTGCGTAATGATTAATGAACCGAACTCTTTACCACGCATTTGGTTGATACCTTTAGAAACAACTTTTAGCGCATCGATATCTAAACCAGAGTCAATTTCATCTAAAATAGCAAATTTAGGTTCTAACATCATTAATTGTAAAATCTCATTACGTTTTTTCTCTCCGCCTGAGAAACCTTCATTTAAATAACGTTGAGCCATATCTTGATCTATATCTAAATAGTCCATTTCTTTATCAAGTTTCTTAATGAATTGCATTAAGTTAATTTCTTCGCCTTCTTCACGCTTTGCATTAATTGCTGAACGCATGAAATCTGCATTAGTTACACCAGTGATTTCTGATGGATATTGCATTGCTAAGAAAAGACCTGCTTTCGCACGTTCGTCAACTTCTAATTCTAAGATGTTGACGCCATCTAAGATAACTTCCCCTTGAGTTACTTCAAAGCTAGGGTGTCCCATGATTGCAGATGATAATGTTGATTTACCCGTACCATTTGGCCCCATAATTGCGTGTATTTCACCAGTGTTAATTGTTAAGTTAACACCTTTTAAGATTTCTTTATCTTCTATAGACACATGTAGGTCTTTAATTTCTAATGTTGATGGCATACATATTCCCTCCGTATTATATGATATGTTTTCCTATCTAGTTTATAATAATTTTAATCTACAGTCAAAAGACTGAGCCCTTGTTACATCATCTCATTATAACGTAGTTATAAGTGAATATAAACCTTTTCAAGTGCTAAATTAAAATCGTTATTAAAACACAATCATTTTCGATAATAATAGTAAGTATTTCTTAACTGATAAAAAACGATATCATGTTCTCAATGGTAATTTTTCGCAATATAATCAAAAATATATTTTTTACATCCTTTTTATTTTACGTGTTTCATTATTGTAATAGGCCATATTATGCTATTATCATTAATACATTTTATTTAAGAAAGGAATTGAATATGTCAAAAATCAAATGGTCAAATCTTTGGAAAGGTTTTGCGATGGGGACGACAGATCTCGTACCTGGTGTTAGTGGTGGTACAATCGCGCTCTTACTGGGTATATACGATGATTTCATACATTCTATCAGTGGTCTTTTTTCAAAACGTTTTTGGGAAAGTTTAAAGTTTTTACTGCCTATCGGTATCGGCATGGTAGTTGCAATCGGTTTACTTAGTAAACTAATAAACTATTTACTTAGTACGCATACTGTTCCAACAATGTTCTTCTTTGTAGGTTTAATTGGTGGTATCATCCCCTATTTATTAAAAACTTCTCGATTCAAACACACTTTTACAACACCGCATTATTTATTATTAGTTGTAGGCATTATCGTCATAGTAATGATGACTGTGATGAATAGTGGTGATAAGCATGCGGGAGAAACACTATCACTTTCAACAGGCCTTATATTAAAATATTTTATTGCTGGCGCATGTGCTTCAAGTGCGATGTTATTACCAGGCATTTCAGGATCATTTATGTTACTCGTATTCGGTGTTTACGGTACAATCATGTATGCTATTTCTGAATTTGTTTCACTTAACTTTGCAGCCTTACCTATTTTAATCACTGTCGGTTGTGGTGTATTATTTGGATTCTTGTGTTCTAGTAAATTAATCCAATATTTATTGTCTTATTATACTTATTTAACATACGCATTAATCATAGGATTTGTAATTGGTTCACTATATGCTGTATTCCCCGGTTTACCAAGTACAATAATGATTTGGATTGTATCAATCGTTACGCTGTTATTAGGTTTTGTGATCAGTTATAGATTAGGTAGGGTGACCGCCGATTAACAGTTTCAACCTAAATTATAATCATGCTTCAAAAAAAATCACTCAGTGTAATACGTTACACTAGCCATGAATTCTTAATTTTTATATAATAGAATATCAATTGGTATAGATTGAATAACAAATCAATGGAGGAATTAATTAATTTTTGGGAACCCTTATTAGTTTAATCACATTTATAGTATTACTTGCATTAACTGCATTCTTCGTTGCGACAGAATTCGCAATCGTCAAAGTACGTTCATCTCGTATCAATTCACTTGCTAGTGGAAATAATAAAAATGCGATTGCCGCTAAAAAAGTCGTAACGCATTTAGATGAATACCTAGCTGCTTGTCAATTAGGTATCACAATTACCGCTCTAGGAATAGGTATGGTCGGTGAATCCACTTTCGAATTTTTATTACATCCCTTATTTAGTAGTATTGGACTTTCTGAAACAATGATCCATATATTCACCTTAATCAGTGCTTTTGTTATTGCGACTTACTTACACGTTGTTGTTGGAGAAATGGCACCTAAGACCATTGCAATTCAAAAAGCTGAACAAATCACATTAATCATTGCCAAACCAATCATTATGTTTTACAAAATATTTTATCCATTTATATATACCCTTAATGGTTCGGCGCGTTTAATTTTAAAAATGTTCGGCATGCAACCTGCTAAAGAAAGTGAATTGTATCATTCAGAAGAAGAGTTAAAGCTATTAATTAAAGAAAGTCACGAAGGTGGAGAAATCTCTGAAAACGAATTAACTCATATTAATCGTGCTTTCGCTTTTGATGAAATGAAAATAAAAGACGGTTATCTACCTTTAGAAAAAGTTTCTGTTATCGATATAAATAGCGATATAAATGAAACAAAATCTTATGTAAACAATGCAAACTATACTAGATTTCCGGTAATCAAAGATAATCCAACGAACATTGTTGGCTACATTCATTCAAAAGATTTATTAAATGACAGTGTCACTTCAGTTCAGGAAATCACACACGATATCCTTAAAATTAAATTGACTACAAAATATCATCAGGTACTTGAACAAATGAAATCGCAACAAATTCATATCGCCCTTGTTGAAGATGAAAATCAACAAGCTATAGGTATCATTACAATGGAAAACATTTTAGAAAATATCGTCGGCGATATTAAAGATGAACACGATTAACATAAAATAATAAAACATAGGCGCAATAGGCACATATCATAAGACGTGACCTATTGCGCTTTTTTGTAAATTTAATTCTATATAACAAAATAACTTATGCAGAGGAGCGATCAATATTCAATACATTAAACATTTGCCTGGTAAATGGAAGATTATTGCGTCAACGTTTAATATGTGGACTTCTGGCAAAAAAGCAAATCCTTCTATCTCTTATTCAATAATAGAAAAGGAACCATTAATATTGCTAGACAAAGTACAGTATCAAACAAAATACAAAACAAAATCTATCTTAGGTTACGATAAATTAAAGGACGATCAATTTACTTGGACAGGCAAAGGATTGTTACGATGTTTCTCTAGCAAGTGGCGTATTATTTATTTAGATTCCGACATACTTATTATTCAATTTTCTTCCACTTTAGTAACAAAAGCTGGTATGGACATCCTAATCAAAGAAGAAGATGCAGGCAAATTATATAAAAAACGATTAAAGCATCAACCGAACTCATTTAATTTAAGTAAAGACATTATACAAAGTTTCCAATGGTTAATTTGATTTAAAAATTGAAAAACTAAAGTGTTTTTAATTGGTATTTAAATTTTAGGAATTAATGAACATTACAGAGCAAAATTTAATATTAGTTTCCAAATATCAAATTTTTTGAAAGACATTAAAATTAAATTTAGCCATTCATTTGAGCTTTTCTATATCACAAATACTTCAAACTATAGCGCGTTTAGTAATAATAACGAAAAACAAGCGTATAGTAACTATGCTTTGTTTACGTGTGGAACGTAAAAAATAACTAACACTCGTCTTTTACTTTGTAGTTGTAGTTTTAAATAATGCCCTTTTACAATATCCTAGACACAAAAACAACCCTTTAACTATTGGAGTTAAAGGGTTTGTTAATTAATTCAATATTATTTTGCTGGTACAACCGCACCATCGTAATGATCGTTGATGTAATCTTTAATTTCTTTAGATTGTAATACATCCATTAAAGCTTTGATTTTTTTATCGTCTTTATGTCCATCTTTAACTGCAATTAGGTTTGCATATGGATTATCTTTCGCTTTTTCTAAGACAATAGAATCATCTTTAGGGCTTAATTTTTGATCAATGGCAAAGTTAGAGTTAATGATGACGGCATCTGCATCTTCCTTTTGATAAATTTTTGGTAAATATTCTGCTGATTGTTTATTGTTAAATTTGATATCTTTTTTATTTTCTACAATATCATCAAATTTAGCATCTTCAATTTTAACACCTTTTTTAATTTTAATAAGTCCAGCGTCTTGGAAGAATTTTAAGAAACGACCTTCTTCAGCAGGATTATTTGAAACATAGACAGTAGCACCTTTAGGTAAATCTTTTAAACTTTTATATTTTTTAGAATATACGGCCATAGGTTCTAAATGAACATTACCTGCAGATTCAATCTTATAGCCTTTATCTTTTTTCTCAGTGTTTAAGTAAGGTGTATGTTGGAAGAAATTTGCGTCAATTTCTCCTTTATCTAATAATTTATTAGGTGTTGTATAATCATTGATTGTTTTAATCTTTAAATCATAACCTTTATCTTTTAATAACGGTTTTGCTTTTTCAAGAATTTCAGCGTGTGGCGCTGGTGAAGCACCAACAGTAATCGTCTTATCTTTACCGCCACCACCGTTACCACATGCAGCTAGAACAAGCGCAAGCACAACGACCGAAGCTAAACTTAATAACTTTTTCATATAAAAATCTCCCCTTTATGAATTTATCTTTTATCAATTTTATTTGTTGCCCAATCACCAATAAATTGAATAATGAACACAATAATAAGTATTAAAATAGTTGAAACAAATATGACATCATTTTGATTACGTGTGAATCCTGTTAAATAAGCTAAGTTACCTAAACCACCTGCACCGATGACACCTGCAACTGCTGTAGAACCAACTAATGCGATGGCTGTCACTGTGATGCCAGATACTAATGCTGGCATTGCTTCTGGTAAAAGTACTTTTCTCACTACAGTCCAAGTACTCGCTCCCATTGACCAAGCCGCTTCGATTACACCTTTATCAATTTCTTTAAATGCGATTTCCACTAATCTTGCATAGAATGGTGCTGCACTGATGATTAATGCTGGCAATGCACCTGTAGGACCACTGATTGTGCCTAATACTAAACTTGTAAATGGAATTAACAATAAGATTAAAATGATAAACGGAATCGCTCTGAATAAATTCACAATGAATGAAACAATGCTATAAAATACTCTAGCGACTGGTGACTTACTTTTAGCTGATAAAAAGAGCAAGACACCTAAAATAATTCCTAAAACAAATGCAAATATTGTTGCTATTACCGTCATATAGATGGTTTCATATGTTGCAACCCAAACTTCTTCCCAGCTTACGTTTGGCATTGTAAACATTTCTCGGAGGATATCGCTTAATGAATTACCCATGTTTAACCACCTCCACAGATACATGTTGTGCCTCTAAATCATTTTTGAATTTTTCAAATTTTTCTGAATTTGCAACGGCAAATTGTATGATTAAAAATCCGATAGAACCGTCTTTTGTATGTTTAATATTAGCTTCCAAAATATTGACATCTAAATTGTGTGTCTTCGTTATGTATGACACTAATGGTTCCGTTGCGTTGTTCCCAGTAAAATTCAAACGCACAACGTAATCATTTTCATTAAGTGACACGAGTTCACTAATTGATTCGTCGAAGTCATCATTTAAGTCATCCTTCACAAAGCGTTTTGTCACATCGTGTTGTGGATTTTCGAATACACTTGAAACTTTGCCTTGTTCTATCACTTTACCATTTTCCATTACTGCAACTTCATCGCAAATACGTCTAATGACATGCATTTCATGTGTAATAATAACGATGGTTAAGTTTCTTTCTTCTTTTATTTTCAATAATAGTTCTAAGATTTCATCTGTTGTCTGTGGATCTAATGCACTTGTCGCTTCATCACATAATAATACAGATGGTTCGTTAGCTAATGCTCTCGCAATACCCACACGTTGTTTTTGCCCACCTGATAATTCTGAAGGATAAGCATCTTCTCTCCCTTTCAATCCGACCAATTCCACTAACTCAAGCGCACGTTGCTTGGCTTCTTGTCGTGAAATCCCTGCGATTTCTAATGGGAATGTAATATTGTTTAATACAGTACGTGACCATAATAAATTGAAATGTTGAAAAATCATACTCACTTTTTGACGTTTTTTTCTTAAGTCCGATTTTGATAGCTTACCTATAATGTCACCATCTATAATAACGTCTCCTGATGTTGGTTGCTCAAGATGATTTAAAAGTCTTATTAATGTACTTTTCCCCGCACCTGAAAAACCAACAACACCAAAAATTGAGCCTGATTGAATACTTAAATCAACATGATCTACAGCAAGTACGTCCTGTTTTTTCGTTTTGTACCTTTTGACTATTTGATTTAACTCAATCATTCTGTTGCCTCCTCGTATTGCTTTGTTTCAATTAAATAAAAAATGCTTTCCCTATGTTCATTGAAGAATAGAGAAAGCAACGTTTGCTTCTCTCATCTTCTAAAGTTTCTATGAACTTTATGTGAATTGGCACCATTTCTGTTACAGACGGTTGCCGGGCTTCAAAGGGCACATCCCTCCACCTCTCGTGATAAGAGTTTCGTTATTTAATTATTTTTAATCCTACCATCGCACTAATGATTCGTCAATAATTATTTTAAATTTTCTAACAAATTAGGGACGGATTGAAATGCGTAAATTCTTTTTTGCTCTTCACCTTTTGACATCAACATCAACACAGGTACAGATTGTATTTCATGTTCCTGACTAAAATCTGGATGAAAATTCAAATCGATTTTAGTAATTGGTAATTTTAATATTTCATTAGCAATGTCTAACATTCTTTCAGAAACTTTACAGGTACCACATGTCGGTGTGTATCCAAATATAAGATATTTTTCCTGATTTATATGTTCATCTATATTGACGCGTTGTTGATTTGTTACCTTCATGTTAATAAACTTACCCTTTCAGCTATATAATCCAATTTCGCTTTAGCTACTTTTTCTTCATCCTTTACCGTAAACCCATGCTTTTCAAGCACTCTGGATAAATATCGTTTAGGACAACGTGCAACCTCACAATATTGTTTATCTATTCTTATATGTCTACTTTCACTTAAATATCGTTTAAACCATTTTCGAATTTTTTCACCTTCATCATCGGCATCGACAAGTATATACACTTGTTTATCGTATAATGTATCAATCATTTCATCAATTTTATCGACACCCATCGTACCATTAGTACAAATAATATCGATTGGTTGATCGATTACTTGTTTTACCCGCTTTTTGTCTGACTTTCCTTCTACAATAATTACTTGGTTTAGTATCGCCATGACATCCACCCTCTAAATGTTGATAGTAAATTTCTCTATTTAGTTCTTCACAATACTGAGTGACCATAAACATCCTTTACAGTTTTCTAATTTCATCTTATTATGGCAATCCATTTTTGTCAGCTAAATACACTTACCTACAACAAATGACTACGTCTGCATTTACAAAGTCTTAACAATTTTTTGATTAGTCTCATTTGAATATAGATAAAAAAAGGTAAAATAAAAACTCCAAGATAGTTATATCATGGAGTTCTATGTAATATTATTCACCAATCATTTCAGAATATTGTTCTGCTGACATTAATTCCTCTAATTGACTTTCGTCACTTAATTCAACTTTTACCATCCAAGCTTTTTCGTAAGGTGATTCATTTACGAATTCTGGACTGTCTTCTAGTTCTTCATTAGATTCTAAAACTTTACCTGATACTGGCGCATAAAGTTCTGAAACTGTTTTTACGGACTCAACACTACCAAACGTGTCGCCTTCATTAATTTCATCATCAACTTCTGGTAATTCAACGAATACGATATCGCCAAGTTCACCTTGTGCATATTCAGTGATACCAATTGTTACTGTATTACCTTCAACTTTTACCCACTCATGTTCTTTAGAATATTTTAATTCACTCGGTACTGCCACGAGAATCCCCTCCTAAATGTTTTTACATATTAATGATGCCATATGAATAGCATACAATCAACTATTTAATGGCATCTTTAAATTATTATAATGTTTTCGAAAAACACCGGTAAAGCGTTTTCATTATTTTGTCAAAATAATAGTCCAACGTAATTTAATCACCTTTATTATTTTATGACAACCAAGTTGCTTTATATTCGTCTTCTTTAAATCCAACAGTTACTTTGTCACCTGAAATCGCTAGCGGTCTTTTAACCAACATGCCATTGGCAGATAATAAATCTAACTTTTCATCATCTGTTAAATCTTTAAGTTTATCTTTTAAACCTAATTCACGATATTTAGCGCCATGCGTATTGAACAATTTATTAATATCGATATCAGTTACTTCTAGTATTTCTTTAAACTCATTTTTAGTTGGTGTATGCTGTACGATATCTATGGGTTCAAAACTCACACCGTAATCTTGTAAAAATTTAGCTGCTTTTTTACAAGTTGTACAATTAGGATACTGGTAAAATTTTATCATGATTCTGTACCTCCTATAACTAGTTATCACTAATATATCAAATTTGTTACAAAAACGCTCTAATTAATAAGCTGATTTTTTTTATAACATACAATCGTCCGTTATAATGGTATTACTAATATCAAAAAAAGGAGCAAAATCAATGAAACCTATTAACACAAATGATGCATTTAAAGAAACAATTCAAAGCGATAATCCAGTGATTGTAAAATTCGAAGCTGGTTGGTGCCCTGATTGTAAAGCAATGGATATGTGGATTGATCCAATTCAAGAAAAATACAATGATTATGGTTGGTTCACTGTTAACCGTGATGAATTAGAAGATGTTGCAGCAGAAAATGACGTTATGGGCATCCCTAGTTTACTCGTATTCAAAAATGGTGAAAAATTAGCACACCTACATTCTGCTAATGCGAAATCACCAGATCAAGTTGAATCATTTTTAGAAGAAACGTTTAAATAATCACTTAATTTTTAAACAATAAAAGGAAGCTGAAACATCTTTAGTTATGTTTCAGCTTCCTTTTTAATATGATGCAATGCATCACAGTACTTATAGCAATTAAAATTTTTCTATAATTTCATTAAAGTGACGCTCTCTATGAGGTAACTCGTCTTCTAAATCTGTTAAATATAACAAGCCCACTAATTTTTCATCATCTTTAACCCCAAAGAGTTCTCTAATTTCTGGTGTGAAAATATATGCAGGTGATTTCCAACATGTACCTATACCTGCTTCGTGTAATAACAGCATTAAATTTTGAGCAAATGCACCAAAAGCCATATGATTTTCCAAGTTTTCTTTTTGTCTAGGATCTTCTTTGACAATTAAAGCAAGCATACCACCTAAATGTGTGGCTACTTCATAATGGTTTTGCTGTTTTTTCTGTAAATTAGGAAATGCTATTTCTGATAATTGTTTACTCATATCTCCTAATCTATCTTTTGCAATATGAACTACTCTCCAAGGTTCTCTTAGACCATGGTTAGGCGCATCTGTAGCCTGTTTGATTGCTTTGTATAAAGCGTCGTCATCTATAGTCATATCTCTTTTAAAAATTTTAACACTTCTACGATTCGCAATTGCTTCTTGTAGTTCCATTATATATCGCCCTTTCGTCAATGATAACTATTTTCAATTATAAGACAGGTACAATATATTTTCAAATTACTCGTACATACTAAGTTGCTTTTTCAACGTGGAAACATGTATTTGTCCCGGTGCTTTGGGTGTGTCTAAACAGCCATATGAAATCGACCCTCCAAATACACCCTGTGCTGTTCTTGATATTAAACCAATCTTAGACATGGCAATGCCCACTACATGTTGCGAAACAACATCTGCAGTATCAGACATTGCATTCAATAGGTTTAGTACATCCTGTTTACCATGAGGCATCACAGCAACTTTTATATAATCCGACTCTAGCTGCTGCATTTTATAAAATAAATGCTTTAACGCTTCAAGCTTTGGTGTTTCCTTAAAATTATGGTGAGATAGTACGACTTGAACTTGATTTTTATGAGCTAGTTCAATCAGTTCTTGTAAAATATTGAGTGATCTGGTTTGATCAAATTCTATATCTAACATATCTATATTTTGGCAATTAGCAATTTTCCTTAGAATTTGTATATAGTCATCCTCCCCAAAATCACCTAAACCACCTTGATTTGAAGTTCGATACGTCACTAATAGCTTTTTATTTAGTTTTAAACTTTGAAGATCTTCAACAACTTTTTCGATAGCAATTTCGTTTAAATTTGTCCATTGATCGATTCGTAATTCAATAATATCAATTGAATCTTGAAACTGTATTAAATCATCTATCGTTGATTGTGAGAGTTCTTGTTCTGGTGCAATGGTTACAGCAACTTTTACTTCAGTCATTTAAAAACGCCCTCTTTTTAATAATATTTATAATTGTATAACAACTTCGAAAAAAATTACAAATAATCCTTAAATTATATTTTCTTGATATCTTAGAATGATTTAAATTTTATTTGTTGGGTAAAGAATAAATATGAAAATTTTAGGAGGTAATAAGTATGGCAGTAAATTATGAAACAAAAGCAACAAATACAGGTGGACGTAATGGTCACGTTCAAACTGATGATAAAGCAATTGATGTAGCGATTGTACCACCAGCTCAAGCCGATGCTGAAAAAGGTACGAACCCAGAGCAATTGTTCGCAGCAGGTTACGCTTCATGCTTTAATGGTGCTTTCGATTTAATCTTAAAACAAAATAAAGTAAGAGGCGCTGAGCCAGAAGTTACTTTGACTGTTCGTTTAGAAGATGATCCAGAAGCAGAGAGCCCTAAATTAAGTGTTTCTATTGATGCAAAAGTTAAAAACGTATTATCTCAAGAAGAAGCAGAGAAATATTTACAAGATGCGCATGAGTTTTGTCCTTATTCAAAAGCGACACGTGGTAATATAGAAGTTGACTTAAATGTAGCAGTTGTAGATTAATATTAATATGTAATTCCCCCGAAATTCTAAATTGAATTTCGGGGGTTTTCTTTGCTATTCAGTTCTTGTTGCTTGTTCTTGAAGTCTCATGTTTTAAATACTTTTAATTGTCTTTATATTGGTTATACAGACATACAATTAATATTGAAAAAGAAATAAGAATAAGCACGATTAAAGAAACTATGATTGTTACTAAAGCCCCCATAATTTATGCCTCCGCTTTCATTTATATAACTCACCATATTATAGCATAATTATCCTATTTAATTTCGTTACTTAAAAATTATATTAAGGAATGGTTTAAACTTTATAAAAATATATTTTTTTATAACTTGAATTCTAAATTTATACATATCTTTACAAAAAATTAAATATAGTATTGCTCAAATAAATTTTTTCCTTTAGTATTATATATAAATCGCTTAACTACAGTACTTATACTTAATAATTTAGTTTTCTGGATAAGGAGGGAATAAATGACTCATATTCGTTATTTAACAATTGAAGATCTTCCTATATATCACGCGCTTTTACTACAAGGTATTGATAAGAAACTTGAGGTTATGGCATGGAAACTGCAAAATAAAAAATGTCTTGAAGAGGCAAATATTTCTAGAATCCTATCACCGGAGACTACGGACTACAATATTATCGGTGCATTTGATGGTGAGGAATTAATTGGTGCTGTCACATTAATTCATACAAATCGATATAGTATAGCGCATAAAGCTACATTGGAAAACATGTGTGTAAAAGGTGAAAATCACAACGCACGAGCATCTATATCAAACTTGTTAATGCGTAAAGTCTTCGAAATATGTGATGAAAAACAAATTGAGATTTTAATGACTTCCCTTGTTTCAAATAATATTAGTGGCAAAGTATTTTTCAGCAATCTCAATTTTGAGACACTGGTTTTAGAACAACACGCTAGAAAATATGAAGACTATTACGTAGATGAACATTGGCTCATTTACTACTTTAACAAGCAAGATATCGAGTTATTCGAATAAATCATACCGTTGATACCTATTAATTAAAATACGCCATATATTGGTGAATAAAGCGTTTGTATTAATGATTGACTATGTTTCATTTAACATGAATATATCATTCTACCTCTTAATATTTTAAAATAACTTGCAATCCTACGCATAAGCAAATATTATTTTTAATTAAGTACAAAACAGTTTTAATTTTTTTAAATTGATATCATTTTAAAATACAAGAGAGGACTGAATACTTTGAAATATGCTACAACCTTATTGTCACTATTCTTGTCGTTAATTACGTTAGCAACACCTTTACTTGCAATTGGAAAAGTTTTAGAAGGTAACCTACCTATTTTAGCAGGTGGCTTATTTATCTTAGGTGTCTTATTAATTAACATTTACGCTTGTCTACGTGGCGATCGTATTGCGAACATTTTTGCAATATGCGTATCTATTTTTTCATTTATTTTATTAAGTTATCCAATATGGACAGCTTATATTTCTGGATTTATAGCTTAATCTCTTACATATCAATTCAATATAATATTTAAACCTCTATAATTCTAAAGTTATTTAGTTAATTATAGAGGCTTTTTTATTTTCAAATTATATGCCCTATTAATTAATATAAAGTTTTTTGCATATTTTAATTTTACAAATCTTATGAAAGCGCTATAATATAAAAAATAGGGGGGATTACAAATGAATTTAGCTATATTAGGTTTTATCATGATTATTATATTCATGGTATTAATTATGACACGTAAAATGTCAGCCTTAACTGCGTTAATTGTTATACCAACAATTTTTGCATTAATTGGTGGTTTTTACGCAGGTCTCGGTAAATTTATGCTAGATGGTATTGAAACCGTTGCACCAACAGGGATTATGCTTACTTTCGCAATACTCTATTTTGGTGTGATGATCGACGCGGGATTATTCGAACCTGTCATTAATCAAATTATAAAAGTCGTTAAAGGGGACCCAGTTAAAATCACTTTTGGTACTGTTATTTTAGCATCAATGGTAGCATTAGATGGCGATGGGACAACGACTTTCATTATCACTGTTACTGCAATGATGCCACTTTATAAAAAAATCGGCATGAGTTTATATACATTATCGACGCTGGCACTACTATCCATAGGTGTTATGAATATGTTACCTTGGGGTGGCCCGACGGCACGAGCAATTTCTTCACTGCAAGTCACTACTGAAGAAGTATTTGTACCAATTATTCCTGCTATGATTGCCGGAATTGTTTTCGCTTTTAGCGTTGCATACATATTAGGTAAACGTGCCAAAAAACATATCACATCTTATACAGATATTGACTTAGATGATATTAAACCTACAGATACAAAAGAAGAATCATTACTTAAAAGACCTAAAATGCTTATACCAAATGCCTTGCTTACCATTTCATTGATCGTATGTTTGGTCATTGGTATCATGCCTATCCCAGTTATGTTTATGCTTTGGTTTGGCGTTGCAATTTTACTCAATTATCCAAATCTCAGTATTCAAAATTCAGTTGTAAAAAAACACGCTGGCGATGTACTATCCGTTATTAGTTTAGTATTTGCCTCTGGTATCTTTACTGGTGTAATGAATGGTACTAAGATGGTCAATGAAATGGCTAACGCCTTGGTACACATTATTCCTGATGCAATGGGCAACCATTTTGCTTTAATCACTGCGATACTTAGTGGCCCATTCACCTACTTTATGGCAAATGATCCATTTTATTATGGTGTATTACCAATACTTGCTGAATCAGCGCAACAATTTGGTATCTCTAAAGTTGACATGGCAAGAGCTTCGGTATTAGGACAACCGCTTCATGTATTAAGTCCACTATATGCTGCAGGTTACTTACTTGTCGGTATGTTAGATATTGAATACGGACAAAACCAAAGAATCGTCATAAAATGGGCTATTGGTTCCAGTTTATTTATGATTATTGTAGCCTGTATCCTCGGTATTATACCTTGGTAAAGCATACACAGTAGCAAAAAAATAGATTTTAAATACCTACGACTATTATGATAGCGTAGGTTTGGATATAGACAAATCTACCACATTAATTTGTGGAAGATTTGTCTATTTTTTATATTTATTCATATATGTAGATCGTGCAGGACATATTTTTCATATTGCATTGGCAGTCATTTGACCCAATTTCTATGGAAACAGCGCTAGCCGAAATCTACAAACTAAGACAGTGATTGCGGAAAGAGTGCGTAAAAAACTGCCAACAAAGCCAAGACTTTGCCGACAGTTTGAATTACAACTATTAAGATGTCGAAATTTTTCGGGTCATTTTTTTATAATAAGTTCACAAAATTAGTTATATTTAAGCTTATATTTCTTTAAACCGCAACAGCACTATTCTATAAAATACTTTCAAATTTATATATGCTTTATGAATGATTCAAAAAAATGACATAATAATAATTTATTTTATGAATATCGTTTCATTTTCAACATACATGGGTAAAAGTTAACGTCGGATTTACAATATTAAGGAGTGTTTTTATGAATCAACTTAATGAATGTAATTACGTTAATCCGTCTAAAGTTTCACTTGATTGGGAATGCTTTGTTGTAAGTAAAAGTGATATGGAACTAGATGGTTTACCTAAGGAACTCATTAACTCATGGATGGCTCAAAATATAATTGAACCTTTCTCGATCAGAAATAACGAAATAAATTTTAAAACTCAAGACATTAGAGACGCTTTGAGAAAACAAAATTGGTATTACGATAAGTAAACTTCTTTTTAATTATCTAAGTTCAATATTATTAAGGTATAAACTCAATGCTCTTTTTGCGGATGCTAATACTTCGTGATCAAAATAATGACTATAAAAATACGAGTTTAACTTAATAGAACTTGTTTCATATCTAGGGAAATTTTTATCTCCCATGATATTATGTGCAAGTTGCCCTAACGGTGTATCGTCTTCAATAAAACCAATTACAAAATCATAAAATGTCATAAGCGTTACCTCGACCATCTTTATTTTATTCGTTACACTGTTAATCGTTTTCAAATCTTTATTTAATCATAACAAATAATAACTATTTGTCTATTACGATACATTTTAAAATTTAAAAGTTTTTTAATTGTTTACTGTCGCCACAAGATTTAATTAAGAATTGTAAATTTTATAAAGTTTTTTTAATTATATGTTAATCTCTAACAATATATTTTAAAGCTGAGTGAAATATCCGTATCAGCCCACTTTTTATTGTCATATATTAATATATTAACAAAACAAACCCTACGCATTCATATGCGTAGGGTTTGTTTGTATCCAAAAACTAAATTTCATTTCGTTTTACTCAGCCTAAATTGTATTGGTTTTAGACTAAGACATTACCGTTTTGATCTGCTGGTTTGAATAATGTTAAAATTGCGCCAATAATCGCTAAAATTTGTGGAATCCCTGTCCAACAAAATACTAGGAAAAGAATACCCATACCTGTTTTTCTTGCGTAAAACTTGTGAATGCCAAAACTACCCAAGAAAACGGCTAAAACAATGTAAATTACTTTATTTACTTCATTCATCGTTCTATCTCCTATCTTCATTATATTACTCATATTATACATTAATCAGCTACTTAATTTAAAGTATATTACTTTTCACTATATCGTAACTCAAAGAATCTTTTTTCTAATCTCAAAATTTCTGTATAATTATCTGGCATGATTTCTGCACTTAATTCTATTAACTTATCTAAGATAAAATCCATTAATCTGGCATTATCTTTTGAATGTTCAAAATGTATTTTCACTTGTTCAATCATTGTATTTTCTACTAAAAGTACAAGTGCACGTCCATATGCTTTATCTACCTTCCCTCTTTGAAAAGCAGGTTCTAAATAATTCAGAATTTCATCTACCTTTTCAAACTCACTAAAGCCAGTCTTAATATGTTCGTTTAGCTTATTTGCAATATCCTTAATTCGTTCATCTTCTTGATTATTATCAGGCATTAATGAATTTCTTACCTCAACTTTTTGTTGTACAATTTCAGATTCAACTTTTTCGAATGATTCTTGATATTCATCAATATTTTTGGATTGTAGTGATTCGATGCTTTGTTTCAATTGTTTTAAATTATTATCTTCCATTGAATTCGATATCCCCCTATAAAAGCGTGTCACAGTTTTAAATTACCTATTTTCCCTTTTTTCAAACTTCACTATAATTTGTATTATCGCTGCTTACACTTAAATATAAAACAGTAATTTCAATATTTTCCCTATTGCTGTTTGTTAATTAGTGATAAGATGATAAGGCTATGAGATATAACAAAACTTGTTCAATGATTTAATTTTATTGAACTCACTATAAACATTTAAACATATTAAAGGAGGTGTAGTGATTTGAATCTACATTTCATGATTGTTTTTTGGCTATCTCTTGTCTTTTTAATTTGTGGTATCGTTTCACTTATCACATACAAATTAAGAGGTTCTGAACAAGCAAAAGAATCATTACTAGGCGTTACAGTAATGTTGCTTATTTTTGGTGTTGTAGGTATCCTATTTGCACTCATATTTAGTTAAATATTGTACCAAAGAATCTCTAATTTAATACGGATGCGCCCTTCAAAGTAGACATTTACTAAATGAAAACGACTTTGCAGGGCTTTTTTATAATCTAGCATAGTTAAAATTATTTAAAAATATACTTTCTATAGCATGACTTTTGCTAGTTTAACTTAAGCATCCAGCTATAATTCATACGTTCATCTTATATTTTAATCTTTAATCAGTTAAAAAAGTGTAAATTAACAAAATCACTATTGCTAAAATAAAAAAGTAAACAAAGCGTTTAACTGCTCGCACCCTCTCATGTTGAACCTCATCTTTTGAGTGATTAGTATTTTCATGCAACCTGGTATTAATAAATAAGAATGGCATCGTTGCTAAAAATGCAAAAATGAGGCTAAGTATTACAATAATAAGAAAATTCATAACATCACCTCTAATGATTTTTATTATCACTATGTTATTCCCTTAAAAATTCAATTTAACTGCGCTATTGTAAATCTCTTGAAATTGTATATTCATTGATACATTTAGTTTATAATATAATCAATACAATTTAACCATTTAGATTCACCTTAGGGAGTGTTATTTATGAAATTAACTTATTTACCTGAATGGCAGCTAATCAATCAAAGTAAACAAGCATTTGCTATTCAAGAAGATGAAAATTCAATTTCCTTAGTCAGTCCAATTAACGACTATGCTATGGGCATTTTAAGCCAAGTATTTTTTACTATTGAAAATGACGAAGTTACTGATACTTCAGTCGAAAACAATAGTCAATCCCTTGTTGCCGAAGTCAAAAAAGCCAATAAACAAATTGTTATTAAGGATATTTAAACGCCTTTATAATTACTAAAAACGGGTATATATTTAATAATCGTTATAACTTTATAGTTGTGGTACCTCATGTCATGAAACAGTGCGTAACTCAGTTTAATAAGATAGGTGTGTGATGGGAATGAAATTATTCAAAAATCTATTACTATTGCTAACTGGTGTACTTGTCGTTCGCGCTTTATTATTGAGTGTCGACAATTCAAATGAAGATAAAATTGAAAATAAAGTAAACGTGCAAGCGGAACAAAAATCATAACCTGTAACACTAAATAAACCTCATTCTTTCGTTCAATCAACTTTAGAATTGTGAGGTTTATTTTAATCTATGTCCATTCATATTTTCAGTCATATATACAGTAAAGTGAGGTTACTATGCAACATTTCAAAACAAAAATTGAACACTTTCAAATCTATATTTATTTTTCTGCAATAATGCTTGGCATACTGATAGGGACCAATTTCCCAGGTATATCTAGCATTTTAGAAACTTTAGTAGCTATATGTATCGCAATACTTATGTTTAGTATGTTTTCACAGATCCCCTTTTTCGAATTACAAAAGCGTGTCCTAAACTTAAAATTTGTGACAGCACTTATCATTGCTAATTTTGTCATTCTACCTATTCTCGTTTACTTTTTAATTTCTATTTTCAATATAAGCTCATCTGCAATATTAATTGGGCTATTTCTAGTACTATTAACACCATGTATTGATTACGTCATTGTTTTCACTGCTTTAGGTAAAGGCAACGCTCAATATATGCTTATCTCAACACCCATTTTATTTGTTTTACAAATTTTATTATTACCACTGTATTTAACAATGTTTTTAGATAAATCCATACTTACAATAATTGATATAGAGCCGTTTATACATTCTTTTTTCACATTTATAATTATTCCATTACTACTCGCATTGACTTTACAATTATTGAGTAAAAAATATTATGTGATGTCACAGACTTTAAAGGCAACGTCTTGGCTACCTGAACTCTTTATGTCACTGGTATTATTTACCGTGGTAGGTTCACAAATTAATAAAATCGCTAATGACTTATCGGTTGTTGTCAAAGTAGCGCCTTTATATATTATCTTTATGCTAATCGCTCCTTTTATCGGATATTTCACGGGTAAAATTTTCCATTTAAAACCATCCATTTTACGGACATTAGCCTTTAGTACAAGCACTAGAAATGCCTTAGTCGTACTTCCCCTAGCATTATCATTACCAGATCAGTGGGTTACAATAACCACAACAGTGATCATCACACAGACTTTAATTGAATTGATAGGTGAACTTTTTTATATAAAAATGATACCTTCGCTGATTAAATCGTAATACATTGATTCCTGCTTATTCACTTAGCACCAAAATTAAAATAAAGCGTATATTTTTTTATTATTATACAATTTAACATGATACAACTAAATTATTTGGTATAATTGATATGAATCGTAAAATGTTACTTTATAATATAAAATGACATATAAGCGCTATGTTTTTCATTTTCAAATACTTAAATTAACTTAGGAGATGAGCATGATGAAAAAAATTATTTTAGTATTATTGGGGATTGTTAGTCTTAGTTTTTTGATTAAGCCATTATTAAACCTTGTCATTGATGACGAATTAGAAGAAGATGTCGTTGATGAAGATAGAAAAACGAGTCAGTTTTAATACATTTTCACTTAGTATATACAAACCAAAAGACAAGACATCCGTTGATGCCTTGTCTTTTTAATGAGAACTTGTTTATATCGACGCCATAACAATATCGAAGTAGTGATCCACGCCACTGTTCTCATTTGATAATTCAATTTATTTCTTTTTATACGCTAATGATTTAAAATAATCATATATTTACTTTTTACACTTATGTGACCTCGCAAATTTTACCCTGAGGTGATGATATGAAAACTTTAAGAAAAATAAACGAAAATAACTTCATTATTTATCATATACAGACAGATTTAGGCCTTATCATTAAAGTAAAAACAGATGCCAGCTTATCCGAATATCAAACAAATAACCTATTACAAAGCGTATCTAAAGAAATGGACGATAAGCTTAGACAAAATGTTGAATGACTTCGATAATGATATAAAGCAGCAATGCTAAAATATACTTTTTAAAGTTATTTTAGTGTTGTTGCTTAGTTTTTTATTAATTTATTATGACAATAATAAATCCTATAAATAATACAAACGTTGATAATCTTGGTTTACTTTTCCCTAACAATCCACTAAGTAAGACCAGAGACAAACCTACTATTAATAATTGATTATTAAATGTTGTGATACCTAAAGCATCTCCGACCATCATAACGACACCATAAATAATAATCATACCGATGAATATACTGCAAATAAGCGAAAATATATTTAATAATTTCATATGTTACATCCCTTTTTAAAATTAAAACACGCCACTTCGAAAAGTGGCGTCAACCTCGAAAATATAATCGGCACTAGAGTTTGGAGGACTTCTTGTGCTTAGTTATATATACCCACTTTTATTAAATAAAAACACAAATAACTAATAATATCAAAATAACTACAATTTTTTTTTTGCTACTTTGAAAACATTTAACTTTCAATACTTAATAATGGCAGTTGATAATAAATTAATTTTAATAAAATTAATCATACTGTTGGAAAACAATTTAATAAAAAGTTATCCTATAGATAAAGCATTAATAAAAAAACAGATTAATTATCTAGTTGAATTTAGTATTAGATATCATACATTTCGATAAGTTATGGATATTTACATTGAAATGTTTTTATAAAAAAGGGTGATGGAATGGAAGTATTACGTAAAGTTTATAAGGATGGCGAACCTGTTTATCATGTCAAAACAGATAAAGGCTTAGTTATTAGAATCAAAGGATCTGATGATTTAACAGATTCAGAAACCGAGGAACTACTATTACTCGTTTCGCAAGATGTTGACAAAATGAAAAAATAATCGCAAAACAATTAACATTTCAATGTTGTCACCAACCTCAAAATCAAGGGGCTTCAATTTTAATTCAATATAGAACACTGCGTCTATTTAATCCAATTAATTATTAGCGCCAACTAGAAAATGACTTTTCTTAGTTGGCGTTTTGTTTTGTAGATTATATGATTATAATAAAAATTCAAAGTGGATTTTTAAATATAACGACGATTACATCGCTACCCATATTATATTTAAATTTGTGTACGCATTTCAAACACAATATGTGGTATACCATCTTCCATATATGTATCCGAAACACTGTGAAAACCAAATGATTCATAAAATGGCTTTAAATGTGCTTGCCCTGAAATTTTTATTGTCGTGTTTTGATACATTTCATTTATTTTATTGATTGTCTCATTGATTATTTTGCGTCCATAGCCTTGATTTCTATAATTTTCGGAAACCAAAACTCTTCCAAAACTTATATACTGTTCAAACGTTATAATTCTTGTATAAGCCACAATGTCATTCCCATTGCTCAATATGACATGAATTGCATCTAGATCATAATCATCAACCTCTTGATATATACATTTTTGTTCTACGACAAACACGCGAATTCGAGCTTGATAAATTTGTATAAGCTCTTGACTAGTTACATCTCTCGTATGTTTTATATTTAATTCCATTATTCACCTCCCAAAAGCACACGTACACAAACCATAACCTTAGTAATTATTTATAGCAGTAATGTATCACTTATTTATATTTATTGCTCAACGATTTGAATCAAATTACCACATGTATCATCAAAAATAGCATACCTTATGCCTTCAACTTCTTTTGGTTCAGTGTGAAATGTAATACCTTTATCAATCAATGCTTGATGTTCACCATCCAAGTTATCCACGCCGAACATTGTGACAGGAATCCCTGCCGCATATAGTCCTTCTTGATAGTCTTTAGCTATAGGAATGACATTGGGTTCTAATACGATTTCAACGGTATTAGTCGAATTTTTTCTGTAACCGTTACCCATCTAAAACCACCGCCAATTTCAATATTATGTTTTGTCTTAAACCCTAGTTTTTCAGTATAAAATTGTTGCGCCTTGTCTTGATCATCTACAAAAATGCTTGTCGCTATAATTCTCATTTATATTCTCCTTATCTATGAAATCATTCTTATATCAAATATATGGTTTACATCTAAAATAATAACTTTTTGTTTATATACACAATAAAATTAAAAAAATATTATATGATATGGTGGTATTTTCAATAAAATATAAGTTTGTATTACAGAAATATATATACTACAATGGCACATGGATGTTGATTATCTATTTCTTTTAGGAGTGACTTGTTATGAAAAATCTTATGGAATTGCGCGAAAAATCTAATTTAAGTATTTCAAAACTAGCAATTAATTTAAACGCGAACTACAATACAGATATTAGAATTTGCCAAATTTGGGACTGGGAAAATGGCTATCGCAATGTTTCAAATAAAAACGCATCAATTTTAGCTGATTACTTTAATGTTTCTGAAAAAGAATTCATGAATTAATTTTAAGGGAACTTAATTATTTGTATATTTAAGTGGGAAACGCATGTCCGTTCCCCACTTTTTATTATGCTTAATTTTTAAAGATAACTGTTATGATATAGTCTATACCTTCAACACTGTCCGTGACAGATGGTGTCACACTTACTAATTCCCAGTGTTGCTTATCATTGACGTATTGTAAAAATTCATTGACACGTTTATCAAAATCACTAAAACTTTCTTCATATTCCATATGCAATGTTTTTATTTCCATATTAATCACTCCTCTATTTTATTTATTATAAATTCTTCATTTTTCTAAAACAAATCAAACAAAATCACATCAGTTTTATTTAATTCAATTGTTGTAACCTTACTTTTTTAATTTTTATTTAATTCATTTTCAAGCCATTCAACGATTTCTTCAAAAATAAATTTATTTTGAGATTTTTCATTAAATATTTCATGTTGTAAGCAATCGTAGATATGTAATGACTTATGTACTGAACCTATTTCTTGAAAAAATTGTATAGAATCTTGATAACTTACTAAACCATCTTCTTTTCCATGTAAAATTAATACATTATCTGTAAAATTTTGAGCATGCGCTTTTAGGTATTCAATACCATCCATTAATGAAAAGATAAGCCCCATTGAAATTTGCTTCGCATTTAAGTCATCAAGTTCATATTTTTCCATTACTTCTTTTTCTGAACATACCCCTTCACCTAAACTATTTTCTAAATATGTGTCCGGTGAGAAGTTTTTATCAGGATTACCAAAAAGTTCATTATTATAACGTGTTAACGCACCTGAAGTTATCACGCCATCTACTTTATTTGGATGCTGTGTTCCATATAACGCAACGGTATAACCGCCCATACTATGTCCAATTAGATATACTTTACCGTCCATATGTGTCTTAACATCATTTGTGACCGCTTCTAAATCTTCAACAATTTCATCACTATTGCTGTAAAATGTTTGTTTTCCTTCTGAACGCCCGTGTCCTCTTTGATCATATCTTATGACATTAAAACCATTGTCATTTAAATAGCCTGTAATCTCATCATAGCGATCTAAATGTTCTGCTACCCCATGCACGATAATAATATTTGCTTTTGCTTCTTGAACATCATTCACTTTCATATAGAGTTTCGTATTATCTTTAGACTTCACATATTTAATATAATTCATATTAATCACTCCATTTTATTGAAATTATTCATACGTTAATTATAACCCTATTTTCAAATAATTCATACGTTAAACATATATAGCATTTACTTATATATCATCTAGTTGAATGCTATACTTATTTATACAAAATACATATTTCAAAGGATAACCATGTATAAATCAATCACATTAATGCGTACATTATTTAATTCATTAAATATAAGTGCTTTAGATCACTTAACATACGAAACCTATAATGCAGAATACGAAAGCTATTGTTTTCAAATTAATCATTGTAGATATAGACACAGATTAGCTAAAAAAACACCAACAAAATCTGGTTACTTTGTTGTTTTCTGGACTAAAGACCACGATAACAACAATAGGCCATTTACATATCAAGAAGCTAAAGATATCTTAATCATTACGGTGCTTGATCATACGCACAAAGGTCTCTTTATCATCCCCAAATCTGAATTACTTGCACAACGCTTACTGTATTCGGAAAATAATAAAGGGAAAATGGCAATGCGCGTTTACCCACCTTGGGAGGTCAATTTAAACCCATCAGCTCAAAAAGCTCAAAAATGGCAAACGCAATATTTCATTGATCTAACACACACCACTGACTTTCATTTACTGAAAAAGTTAATGACTGTTGAAGATTAATTCTTTAATGAATCGCTCTTGCAATGGAAATCGTTTAAATATCATAGTTCTCCCAACTTTTTAATATCGGTTAATGATATGATTAAATAGGAGCGTGATATAGATGTCAAAATATATATTGTCTTATAATTTAAATTCCATTTCATACGGTTACGAAAAATTACCGTCTCAATTAAATAATTTAGGAAGTGCTTTATTTATATACAGAGGCTTATGGCTTTTAAAAAGTGATTTAGACAAAACTACAATTTGTGAAAACATCAAAACTTACTTTACTTCTACCGATGATTTTCTAATATTTGAAATTGAACAAAGTCCATTAGGTACGTTAAGTGAACAAAAGTATAACGAAATTCTGCAACTACTTGATGAGTAAACACATTCTACATGAATGTGTTTTTTACTTTTAAAATATCGTTCGGCTTACTTCAAAATGGATTTTAATTGCGTTAAATTTTATTATTTTGTATATTATAAGTATAAGAATTTTTAAAAATATATTTTTGAGGTGAATAACATGGCAGATGAAAGTAAATTTGAACAAGTTAAAGGTAACGTAAAAGAGACAGCAGGCAATGTTATGGATAACAAAGATTTAGAACAAGAAGGTAAAGAAGATAAAGCTTCTGGCAAAGCAAAAGAAGTAACTGAAAATGCAAAAGATAAAGTTAATGATTTTATAGACAAATTAAAAAATAATATTGTGTCCACATCTATTTGTAGCTATCGTATATCGGCAAAGTGATTATCTTTGTCGATATTTTTGAATCAATATACTACAAAGGACACGCTAAAATAGATAAAACTAAATATTGCCCACTTTTTAGTTGCGAATAAGTTTATGTATAGTACAATTGAATAAATCTTATCATTTCTATATGTCATATAGTTAATGATGACTAACACAAATATTGTATCATTGTAGTTTCATAGCACTAGCTTCAATTTTACAAAATGCAATTTTAAGGGGATCTCTATGAAAATTATTAACTATGAAATTGGCGCTATCGACATAAGATACACAGTTGAAACAATTAAAGGTCATATATTTACACATTCATTTCCAAAAGACACGCCATCTAACAATGTAGAACGTTATTTAAAGTTACTATCTACTAATGTTGATGAACGAAAAGCAGAGATCTAGATAGCGGAAAGTTCTATTCGGATTAAAATATATATTTATACTAGAGATAGTTGTGTTATAAAACCATACTAATGACCATAAGCAAAAGGGACACAAAACCAAATCAAATTTCATTAAGTTCAAAATATAAAAAGAGAGTCGTCCATTATAATTGGAGGAACTCTCTCTTTTTTAAACTGTTGTAGATTGAATATCTTTGTTTATCTATTGTCGCCTTAATAATATAGTGGTTCAAAATGTTATTAATATATCCTTTTTCGCTTTTCATTCAATATTAAAGTAAATACTTAGGTGATTTTGAATAAGTATATAAGCAAAATCATATTAAATGCTATTTTCAAAATTAATTAGCATTATCTAAAAAGAAGTCTGAAATTAAATTTAAAAATTGCTTTGGCGATTCTAAGTTAGCTAAAGGTGCTGTATTAGGCATTGTATTCTTTTTTACATATGATATTTCTTTAATCATTACCTCCGAAATATCATGAAAATCTTCAACATCATACTCACCATTAATAATTAATACAGGAATTCGTATATTTTTTAACTGTAAAATATGATCTTCGTTTTTTATTTCCTCACATGAATTTTTTGCTTCAGGTTTAATTAAAAATTTCATTTGCATATCAACCACTAATTGTTTTACATCTACGTTGATAAGTTCTGCATCCCTATTTCTTAGTATCCAAGTTTTATAGTTTAACTTTGCTGTTTCTTCAATTTTTCCTTCTTGCAATAATCGTTCTTCATCTTCCTCATATTTTTGGAGAAAAGATGAACCTTTCCATCCACCTAAAGCTGGTGACAATAGTGCTAAGCTCAGACACTTTTCCGGATTTTCTAAATAAAAATCAATAGCTAATTTTCCACCAAATGAAGCAGCTAAAATATGAGTATCCTTGATGTCCAAATGTGTCAGTAGTTCATTAATAATGTTACTATAAGCATAATTTCCTTCTGTAAAATCACTAAAGCCAAAGCCAGGAAGATCAAATCTAACTACTCGATATTTTTCTGATAGTAAATGGAATTCTTTATCCCACATGCGCGAATCTGCAATTCCAGCATGCAGTAATAATATATTTTCACCATGACCTTCGATTCAAAATAAATATTAGCTCCCGTAGCCTTAAAAACCCTTTATCTCCATATGTTGTCATAGTATACGAACCCCCTGTTGATATCGATAAATAATGAGTCATACTTAAAACATGAATAAGATAAAATATTTTCTGCCTTTCATATTTAACAGCTTCATTTCTTTGCGTTAACTTCTCATTTCTTTTTTTGCAACTACACTTAAATTTTTAATAAGATAAAATTTACATTGCATGTTTTATACCCTTTTTAACTAAATACCAATTGATTGGATAACTTGTCATAAATCCGATTAACATCGCAATTTGCATTAAGAACCAATATTCAACATGATTAGGCTGCATGTAAGTTGGACTAACAAAGAGATGCATAATAATCATAAAACCAAACATACCAATTTCAAAAGCAATTAACGATAGCGTATCGGCTTTGATTGCGTCTACTAAATCTCTACCTGGATGGTCATGTTTAATTTCCATGTGGAAGTATTGGAACATTAAACCGAAGATATAGGCTAATATAAATTCGATAATAAACTCTGTCACCATTTGATTATTAAAAAACAATAACCCCGTAAAGAAAACAACAGGCGCACCAATTAAGTCCCCCAATGAGCAACCAGCACTACAGTGTGTTGTAGAAACAACGACACTTTTCCAAAATGGCTTATTACTATGATGTTCATGATGATGCATCGTGTCATGGTGATGATCATGCTGGTGTGACATGTGATCAACTTCTTTTTCTCTGCCTAAACGATAATAAGCGATTAATCCTAAAATCGGAAAGTACAAGCCGGTTAATGGCCACACAATATTCATAATCATCATTTGACGTTGTGGATTTTTAAATATATCTAATAGTATAATTAAAAATTGTAATATTCCTACTATAATAAATATTAAAGATATCGTCACAAACATATTAAGACCTCCTAAGATTTTATATTCAAAGGTTAAAATTTCGAACTCATATTCACGGTCAGGAATAATACTATTCATACTACCCTAAAGCTTTTATTAAATTCATTATGCTATATTTTATATATTTCAAATAAAAAAACAGCGATTGAACAAGGTTATTATGACGGAGATAATGCTGATGAAGTCTATAATAAATATGATGACATTGAATTCTCAGAATAAATTTAATATAAAATAAACTAGCTACTCATTTAGTTGGCTTTATTTTATATTATCAATACTTTTTGCGAAACCAGATGATTTGTTTTCAAATCCATTCCTTTTATAAAATTTATGTGCGTTATCTCTTTCGGTTCTGTTACCACTATTTAAAGTGATTGCTTTGCATCCTAATTGAGTTGCTAACATTTCTGACTCGTTTAATAAAAGTGTTCAAAAGTGTTCCATAGCCTTTCCCTCTATAATCAGTGTTTATAACAAACGCTAGTAAGCGCATGTATTCTCCATTCTTTTCATAGAACAACATTTTGCACATACCACTCAACTCGATTATCGCATCATCTTTTAATAAAAGTAACAAGTAATAATCTCCATGATTATATATCTTTTTCAAACGATTAAATAAATCTTCTGCTTTTGTCGGATAACCTAATTCTTCATATAAAACTAATAATTCATTTATCTTATTTAAATCTTGTTCTTAAAATAATCTTGTTTTTATAGTCATAATATAACCTACTTATTTATAAAAATTCATATGTGGCTTTTCTTCTTTATAATAATCTAACCTATCTTGCAAAGTACCAGTACGTAATTCTAATTTATGGACGTCCGGATCAGTGAAATATATTGAATTTTTATCTCTTACGTCTCTATTACGCCCTTCTAATATATTCACGTTGTTATCTTTGTACCATTGATACCATTCATCAAATTCACTTTCATCAATTGTAAAAGCCATATGTGTATATGAGTATGCAATTTCATTTCTTGGTATATCTTTTTCTTCATTTAGCGCTAACCATAGACCACCTACAGTAAAATACGCTGTTTTATCACTCTCTACTAAAATATTAGCTTTTAAAATATCTTTATAGAAAGTAATAGATGCCTTAATATCTGATACTGAATAAGTTACGTGATTTATAGATTGAATCATATATTCTCCTAACCCTTAATTAAAATTAAAAAATACTATATATGTTTCATCATATAATTTTGTATGTTTATATACCCTAACTTTTCATAAAACTTTTCTGCTTTGATATTATTTGCCCAATAATCTAATTCGATAAAATCACAATCATTTTTATATGCCACATTATCCAAATATTCCATAGTCAATTTACCAAATCCTTTTCTTTGTAAATTGTTTCTTATACAAATTTGGTCAACAAATAAAGATTTATACCCATATTTAAATGGATTTTCAGACACTGTTTTTATTTGATAAATAATATAACCTACTTCTTTTCCATTATTTAATAGTAACTCTGCGACCATTTCAGTATTATTAATAATAAAATCAAAGAAACTTTCGATATCTTCTTTATTATATGGCTTAAATATTTTTGGGTACTCTTGAAAATGTAAATCTTGAACTTCTTTATTTAAATCAGCTAGAAGTTTAGTATCTTTGGTTAGTTCAATTATAAAACTTATATATCACACCTCATTTTCTTAAAAATATTTTCAATTCACAGAATATTCTAACATAAATGTATATAACAATAACTATCAAATAAAATCAGCGATAAGAATAGATTTATTAATTTAGGTGTGTTTATTTTATCTCCAATATGTCTTTTAAATTCAATACACTCATTCCAGTATCTACATACATGTGTAGTGTTTTTGTATAAACATTTACTTTTTATATGTAACTAACTTTAGTTTTAATATATTTATTATCGAAGTAACGCAATTCAATAGTTGTGTGTTTACACATTTTGAAAATCAATGTGTTATTAAGTTCATTCAATTGATCGTCGTCTAATATCAGTTTTTCAATCATACTTTGGTTTTGTATGTATTGTTCTAGTTGCTCATATTGTTCGGGCATTGTCTTAAACGCTTGCCACTTAAAGATTACACGCCCTTTTGGCATACGTGGATTAAGGTACTCTATAGGGATTTCTCTATAGTCACTTGTATATTTATAGTCATGAGATACATCTGGATTTATTGGTTTCATATTATCACCTCAAAAAAACGGAATCGTTTTACTAGCTTTTATAATATCTTTTGTGAAGAAAAATTGTTTACCTTCTCCTGTGTATGCAGGATTTAAAATCATATTCGCTTTGGCATTGTACAACCACTCTGGATTAATACCAGAATTTAATATTTCTTGAAATTCTTGAAAGTTTTTATTCCAATCTAAATTTGGAATCATATAATCACCTCATGAATATAATAGAACGCTTGTTCATATAAATCAATTTAATATCTATTTTTCTTATAATAAATTATAATTAATCGTTAGATAAATTCAGACAATCAAGGAGAATACATATGGATTACAAAAAAGAAATTGAAAAAATAGGTTGGAATACAAAAGAAGTAGCTAATCGAGTTGAAAGTTTAATCGAAGAAAAAGTAATAGATATAAAAGAAGATGTAACCGAAGATCTATCAGTGGTTGTTGAAAAAGAAAATAATAATCCACTACTCAATGAGTTTTTAAATAAATAAAAAACAGCCTATCTAATCAGATAGGCTAATTTATTACAGTTTGTTAAGCGTTCCACGTCGCTTGATAGTTAAATACCCCAATTTTCTTATTGGAAACAAATTATAGCTATAAAAGTTATATAAATTGTAGTTCATATATCTCTTTATATTCATAAGAATTAAAACTATCAATATGACCTTTTAATACTACTTCTTGTTTCTTTCTACTCACATTGTGATAATATGTTAGCCTAATATTCATATCTGATTCGTAACCATTATTTTGAATAGTATCATCCAATTCATCAAATACAGTTTTATTAATAGGTAACATATAGCTTTCTTTGCTAGGTAACATATTTATATATTTCTTTTGAATTACATTATCTTTACCTAAGATAACTTCAACAGTTATGTGTTTAGCAGCTCCTCCACCAAGGTTATATAACTTTAAATAATCTTCGTGTTCTTCAGAATTTGAAGTCGTATTTCTTAAATTCAAATTTTTATTTTCATCTTTTTCTAAAAGGATTTGATTAAACCCTAGAGCTGGTATAAAACTAATTTTCATTTGATAAAGTTGAACTGATACCGATACAAAATAAAATAACGCCATAATAAAAGTTCCTAGTGATCCAATTGCTGAAATAATATTTATCATATTAAGTCTCCTTTTTAATTTTTAGAAGACAGTAGTAGGAATTTAATCATAACATTTAATTTGATATTTTTGTAGATTTTTTAACATTTCGTACTACCTACGTATAAAATCATCAAATAACCACCCAGTGACATGTGTGGGTGGTGGATATAAAAAGATATTTGAGAAAAGGCTAGCGATTCACATGTAAATACATTATACCATAAAAAAAATAGGGCGAGCACATAAGTGCCTGTGCTCTAATGATTTTATATTAATTTTTACTTCCCCTCTATAATACTACATAAAATAATAAATCTAGGAATTGCTGCAAAAATTCTTTTTTTGATTGGATTTTAAACAAACATATATTTGTGCATTTTAATATCCCAATCGTTTTTTTAATAAATAAACATTACATTCAAGAATAAAAATACAACATTTAGGAATTATAACATTTTATTTTTAGAATATTATGACAAATTATTTATAAAAATATTTGGAGGGATTTACTTGGATGAAATTTTAGAAGATATTAAAAAAAGTGCTTGGAACTTTATTACACTGATTATTTCAGTCTTTTTATTTTTTACTTTGAAATCTACTGCTGATTCATTTGTTTCTCAATATGGTGCAAAAGTAAAAATTAAAAATTTATTTGTTGACGGTTATCTTAGTGGAACTTTAAGCATCTTAGGTCTTATTTTTATTACTTTAGTATTACTATGTGCCACTATTTTTTTCTCATATTTGATATTAAAGGGCGATTTTTCACTTACGGCGATTTTTCAAATATTAATTTCTATTGGTTTTATCATTGCAACATTATCTTTAAGCTCTGTACCATTTATTGGTACTTTGATTATGCTAATAATAATCACTATATTCATTTACTTCATAATTAATGAAAGATAGTAACTTAAAAAGGGCTTTAAAATAGCCCTTTTTTCATTCCAACTTATCCAACAACGCATTAAACATCTGCCTAACTCGTTGTGCCTGCACATCAAATATACTTCCTATCTTTTCATAACTAACGCCTTTACAAAGTAGTAGGAACAAACAAAACTCTTTATCCGTCCCTACTCTTTCTACTATAGTTTCTAATTCATTGAAAAATATCGCGTCTTCAAAATTGTTATTATCTATTACATTATTTACTGGCTAATCACTCACATTAAAGAAGTCATCTATACCAACATCTTCATCACGTATATCGTTATTCTCTATTGTCTTGTGGTAGTTTAATATAAATTCTTTAACAGTAGCTTTATCATACTTCATATATATTCTACTGCCTTTGCAACACGCTTTAATATTACCTCTCTAACATGTCTTAATGTTAACTCACTAACACCTATTACATCGGCAATCACTTCATCTGTATACTTCTTATCATCCCACCATGTGAGCTTTATAACCTGCTGTATTTTAACTTCACTTTCGTTATACACCTTTGTAATGCCTTTCACAATTGATTATAGGTTCATATATTGTAATTCATCCATGTCGCTAGGCTTATGCTTATAAGTATCAACCATACTATGATAGTTGCGCATGTATCATTCTAAAATTGGATAATCTTCTTTACTTAAACTTTTGATCACACGACCAACTCCTCACGCTCATTATTTAGCGATTCTTTAACTTCTACTACAAAGTTTTGATATAACTATAAAGTATCATGATCTAGGTCGTAATGTTGCATTGTTAGTAGGCAACTTTGAAATTGAAATACAAAAACGTTTAAATTATTGGACGTTAGAGCAATTTAATCAATTCTATGGTATATTACCTACAATACAACAAAAACTGTTCTTCAAATTGTTATTTTATAGTGGCGCACGTAAGGGCGAGATTAGAGCACTCACATGGGAAGATATAAACTTTGACGATGATTATATCCATATAAACAAAACGGACTATCACGGTAAAGTGACAGCTTCAATAGTAATTGGCATAGTCTTTACTATAATTGCTATATCAAGAGATCGTTACTTAAAAGTCACTGAAATTAATCAGTTATTTGCTGTTGGAAAAATTATCAATTTATTAGTAGTCCTTTTCATTAGCACTATTTTAATTTTGTTAATTTCACTTGAATTAGCTGACCATTATAATATTAACCCAACAAAAATAATAGCTAATCCAAAAGATCGCTATACCTATGTTACAGTTGTTACTTCAATAATTCTAATTATTTTAATAATATATATAAGCTTGACAATGGGTGATTTGAAAAGCAAATCTAATTATTTTGTTAATAATTATTTTAATACTAATAGAAATCTCTATATATTACAACGGTATAAAGACAAATATATATGTTCTTATGATTCTCCCAAAAGCTATAATCGTGTTTTAATAAATATCAATGATTTAGATGGAATTGAACTTGAATATTATTCCAAAAACAATACAAGTAAATTTGATTTAATGAACCTTTTTAAGTTAAAAAATCAAAAACTAGCTTTATCACTATTAATAACAGCTTTACTTTTCATTACCATTTTAAGTTTAATTATAATATTTTTAATTTTTTTATTAAATTACTTACTAGACTTTGGTTCAAACTCCTTAATAACTTTTTCAATATCTTTTTCTATAACTATTTTAATAATTAATGTAGTAATAGTAATAAGCAATATCAAAAAAACAATTAAACATTTTCAATAAATGATATGCAAAACTAGCACCCCTTATTTTAGGGTGTTTTTTATTTGTTGTGTATTATCTGTGCACTTTCTATGCAACAAAAATAAAAAGCCTACAACCACAAGGGTTGCAGACTATATAGTGGAGACGGCGGGAGTTCATTATACCGTTTATCTATACATTTAAAAATCGTTACAAGTATTGTCATATCAATGTTTACATTGCCTTACTAGCTTAGTGTAAAATGTTAAAATTGCAAAAACAACAACAATTTGTGGCAACATATACGTATTCATTCCCGTATGCGTGAGATTTCTATTTTACATTAATTTTTATCCAAGTTCTGAGTCAGTTTTATTGTTGCATTTTTTACGTGACTTTCCATTTTAATAATTTTTTCATTAGCTATATTTAATGTTTTATTATATTCTTCGTAATCTTCATCTAATTCTTTATATCCATTTTCGTTAGTATTTACTAATTGTCCTGTATTATCATAAGATAAAATAAGTAGTTGTGTTGGTGGTTTCAAATTATCAATTATTTCTTCATCTAATCCGACGTACATATTACACATTTGAATATGTAAATATATTTCTAAAAGTTCACTATAATAGTCATAGAAAGTTTCTAATTCTTTTTCACTCGACGTATCCTCTTTCAATTCAAGTACTTTACAAATATTATCAGTAATATCTTTTTTTATATCTTTTCTTATGTTCTCTACTTTTATTAAATATTTCAATAAATCTTCTGAATAATTTATTAAAAGTTGTTGGTTAGAGAGTTTTATAGCATCTTGCCCAGATATTTTTGCACCTAAATATGCACCGCCAAATGTAGCAAAAACAGCTGCGAGAGAAATACAAACTTTAATTATTTCTAAATCTTTTTTATCAAAGAAACCTAAAATATATAATAAAATTGTTATCCCTATTCCACCGATTGCACCTAATAGAATGTACCATATGTTTTTCAAAATCCATACTTGTATTTTCTCGCGACTCATTAACTTCACCTACTAAATATAATTTCACTTTTAAAGTATCTATATTATCTTAAAAAATGCAAGTTAAATATTAATTTTGATTTATATCTTTAAAAAGCTGTTACTCGTTTTTGAGTAATAGCTTTTGTTACATAGCTCATCATACATTAAATAACTTAATATATAGTTCTGACATTCGCTCTGTGCTGCATTGAGAAGTGAGTATGCTTATAACTGTACGCTTGATTGTTGATATTCGCTTTTTAAGATACCCATATGAATATCAGTTTCATATTTTCCATTAATATAAGCTCCTTCTCTTTCTTCACCCTCAACTTTAAACCCCACATTTTCATATGATTTAATAGCTCTTTTATTATACGCAAGTACCTTCAAATATATTCTATGAAGTTTTAATTCAGAAAAACCGAAATTCAATATTGCATTTGAAACCTTTGTTCCAATTCCTTTATTCCAATATTTTGGATTGAATATACCAATCGCAAACTTTGCTTTATGATTTTCATCGTCTATGGTTAATCTAACTTGTCCAATAAACTTTCCTTCATATTCAACAGCCCATTCATAAGGGTTAGTCTTTATCTCATTAACTAATAACTTTGCTTTATCCAATGACTTTTCTTTATTTACATTCATTTCAGAACCATACATTTTCAATAATTCTTCATCAAATGGAATCTCAACATATTCTTTTGCGTCTCCATCTAACGCATCTCTTAACTTTATATTGTCATTCACGAATATTGTCTGTTTCATCTACTTCATCCTATTCATAAAATTTCATATGTGGTTTTTCTTCTTTATAATAGTCTAACCTACCTTGTAATGTACCTGTATGTAGCTCAAACTTATGGCCATCTGGATCAGTGAAGTATATTGATTTTTTATCTCTTACGTCTCTAGTACGTCCTTCTAATATATTCACATTGTTATCATTTAACCACTGATACCATTCTTCAAATTCACTTTCATCAATTGTAAAAGCCATATGTGTATATGAGTATCGGATTTCATTTCTAGGTATATCTTTTTCTTCGTTAAGCGCTAGCCACAGGCCCCCTAATATGAAATACGCTGTTTTGTCACTTTCCACTAAAATTTTTGCCTTTAAAATGTCTTTATAAAAATTAATCGACTTACTAATATCTGATACTGAATAAGTAACGTGATTTATAGATTGAATCATATATACGCTCCTAAATAGATTAATTTACAAAATATTCTAACATACATCCATGTAAAAAGACCCACTATTTAAAATTATTGCAACGTTTTTAACTGATAGTGCTACATAATTTTTTATCAAAATGTAATATAAGTATATTCATAAATACTATTTTTAATCATAACTTTTTGTTATCACCATAAATTTTTATGTATAGTACAATTAAGTTAACAATTTATTTTTTAGGGGTGTGTAAATGAAAGAGATATTATTTTTATTATTAGCAAGTTTCTTAGTGTTAACTGCATGTGGTCAAGAAGAAAGCAAGTCGGAAGATAAGAAAGAAACAAAGTCATCTGAAAAAGATGATAAAAAATCAAATGACGATAAAAAGTCTAATGACAACAAGAAAACTGATGATGAAAAATCAACATCTAATGAACAAGTAGCAACAGAAGATGAAACTACTCAAACACAAGAGCAAGTTAACACACAAGAACAACAACCTGTTCAATCACAGAAACAAACACCTACACAACAAGAGCCTACTGACCAAGAGAAAATGGAAGCTAATGCAAAAGTTGCGAAAGAACACGGATTTACAGGTATTCCTAATGGCGATGTTGGCATGTTAGATGAAAATCAATCCCCAGACGACGATTCAGAACAAATTTATGATTATGAAAATAACGGAGTACAACGTACACCTAGTGAACAAAAAGCACATGAAGATTGGGTTAATGGGCAAGATGAGTGGATGAAAGCTAGTGAATCTGAAAGAGAAGAAATAAGAAAAGCTGATGCAGAAAAGTATGGATATGAATATGATCCAAGTGATTATGAAGAAT
Source organism: Staphylococcus sp. LKG4-2 (assembly GCF_050955665.1). Classification (NCBI taxonomy): domain Bacteria; kingdom Bacillati; phylum Bacillota; class Bacilli; order Caryophanales; family Staphylococcaceae; genus Staphylococcus; species Staphylococcus sp. LKG4-2. The sequence goes on from NZ_CP194532.1 coordinate 2,170,925, forward strand.
AGTAATACAAATGCACCTCATGTCATTATATATTTTCATAAGCCAACCCACTTATTCATTTAGGTGGGCTTTTCCATATTGGTATAGTTTTTCAGCATTCTTTAATGATAGATTGTCTAAATCACGTTTCCCGTTTCTTAAAGTAGAAATTATAGCTTGATTTATAAGTGTGTTCTTATATATTTGATAACCAGTTATGTCACTTTCAATTAGTTTTTTGATTACCTGTTTGTATTCACTCATAATTATCACGCTCGTTTTTTTATTTAAATAGTGGAAGGTTAAGATAGCTAGTTTCCGCTAGCTAAAATCATTATATACTATTTATTTTTTGTGAAAAAATTTATGTTAAGTAAGTTTACATAAAAATAACAGTCTGCGGGGACAGACTGTTAAAAATATATCATTTTACAAAAGGTGAATTGCGCTAGTTTTTCACTAGCTAATTTTAATATACAATAATAAGATTAATTAAAAAAATCTATGTCAACTTTAATAACAAAAACACCCACCAATTAAGGTGGGTTTAGTTATCAATTCGAGTGAACTTCCTCTGAATAATTAGGATATTTTCACTTTATATATTATTCACCTATTTTATTACCTACTTCTCTAATAAGAGAATATAGAATTAAGGTAAGCAAGTAGCTAGCAACAATTAATAAAGTTAGCCATAGAGTAAAAACAAATTGATTAATTTTATAATCAATTAATAGCAAAAAATATAGTACTAAAGTTGACAAAGTAACAATTAAGAACATAAAACTATTAATTAAAATATCCTCTAAAATTCTATATTCCATATCAAATTCCTTAAAAAACTTAATTCCTTTATTTAGTACTGGTATTAAACTTACTGAAAAGAATAGAAAAGCGGTTGTAAATGAAGAAAAAGAAATTATAGATTCTAGATAACTAGAATAATCTTTGTTTTCAATTAATTGATTAACATTTATTAAATTAATCTTCTGTACAACGAATAAAATAATAAATACGATTATAAAATATACAATTATTTTTCTATTTCTTTTCAACATTAAAACGCCCCCTTTTTGTTATTCTTTTATATCTAATTTGATGATCTCAAAACTCTCTTTATAAGATTTTTTTATGGAATCTATCATTGATTGTACTAGCAATTTTCCAGAATTACTTAATTGTACGTTATTATCAATATAATTCAAATGATTTTTAACTAGGTCAATTATTTGTTTATCCCCATTATTTTCACCGGTAACAATCATTTTCTCAACTTTTGTATCTTTAGGTTTAAATTTATTTTTAATAAATTTCACAGCTTCATCTATATTCATTTCATTAGATTTGTATGTTAAATACATTGTATCCGCATTCAATTTTTCTATTGTCTTTCTCGTTTTCTTTGTAGAAACATTAGCATTATTCAATTTACTTGTGTCAACTATTCTAGAAATCCTCATTTCTATATCCTTAATCAAATCAATATGCTTGATATTATTTATATTAGTATTATTGATTGCTATAAATAATTTAGCTCCTTGCTTTTTAACATTTTTATATAAAAATTGAATAAGATTATTGCCAGAAACTCCCCCTTTATTACTAGGAATAATAACAATTCCAGTAGAAGGACAAAATAAAACAACTGTCTCTTGTGTCAATCCTTGTGTGGGTTTATCACCATATTCACTTCTTCCATCTAAAACATTATCATCCGTATCATTAACAACTGCTAATTTACTTGTGTCAGTTTTAGATAGGCAAAAAACCCAAACTTCATTATTCTCATATTCAAACTTTTCTATATAATTAAATCCAATATAAAGATTTTTATTACATTTTACGAACTCATGTTTCTCTTTTTTTATATGTTTTTCTAGAGTCTCCTCTAAAAACTTTACTAACCTACTATAATCTTGATCTATTTTATTTTGTCGTTCATATTTCAATACATAAAAATCAAATTTTTTACTAACTGTTTTAACCATTCCCCTTACCTCTTTCTGTGTGTAGTAATTTCAATTATACATTACATATCACATAACAGAAATAGAGATTATAAAAAATGCAACCAGCATCGGGAATTAGACACTGATTGCTACTACACATGTCTATTATACCATATAATTAGTATCAAGTATTTATGAAAATATTATTACTCCAACTTATCCAACAATCTATTCAACATTTGCTTAGCTCTTGCTTCTTTGACACCAAATATATTTCCAGCCTTTTCAAAGCTTACACCATTACATATTAGTAAAAATAAATTATGTTCTTTCTCAGTTGCTACACTTTCTATAACAGCTTCTAATTCATTATAAAATATACTTTCTTCAACATTATTATCTATATCATGAGTTTCTGCTTGATCATTCACATTAAAAAAATCATCTATATCAATATCTTCATTATATGCATCACTATTATTTATTGTTTTGTGATAGTTCAATATAAATTCTTTCACTGTTGCTTTATCATAACTCATACATAATCAACTGCCTTTGCCACACGTTTCAGTATGACCTCTCTAGCATGTCTTAAAGTGTATTCTGTGATACCTATAACACTCGCTATCACTTCATCTGTATACTTCTTATCTTCCCACCATGTGAGTTTAATAATCTGCTGCACTTTAACTTCACTATCGTTATATACTTCTGTAATACCCTTTACAATCGATTCTAGGTTCATATATTTTAGGTTGTCCATATCACTAGGTTTATTCTTATAAGTACCTACCATACTATGATAATTACGCATGTATTTTTCTAATATTGGATAATCTACTTTATCTAATCCCCTAATCACACAACCAACTCCTCACGCTCATTATTTAGGCTTTTTTTCACTTCTACTACAAAGTTTTGATATATAACTTCATTCTCTTTTTCACGCTGTTCATTGCGTTCTATACGTTTATTGTGATGTATCTTATATAAATCTTCCTGTAACTTATCAATTGTCTTATAAGGCTTGTTACTGCCATTAGATTTGAAGTATCTCATCACTTCTTTTTGTTCCTTAGGTGTGTAGTTACTGATAAGTTTCTTCAATAAATTGAGTTTCTTGGTACTATTAATTTTAAAACGATTCAATTCATCTTTTTGGTCAGTTATCCATATAACTAATTTATCTAATGGATATGAAACTGTAATAACACCAGCGATTTCATCACACACTGTATGAGATGTATTAAGATGATACATTGCATTGATTTGTTCCTGTATTGCTCGAATCTTACTATTAATGAATTGTGGATTGTAATTAGTTAGCAACTCATATTCAGTAATTTTCATTTCTTCTTTATACCACAAAACTGATTTACAACGTTTTAATATCATTGTAACCCTCCTAGACACTTATAATGAAACAAGTTTATTTATTAGTCGTCATCATCCATACCGAATATATCAAAAACTGATTTTCCAGTTACCTTTTCTTTTGAAGGATCTAGTATTTTCAACCTAGACTCAACAGTTAATCCCAACTTAGGCGCAATACTATTTAATTGTGATAGTGAATCCCTTTTAATGGCGTGATTCTGATTAAGTTTCGTGCCACGTTCCGTTTCTATAATTGCATTTTCATTTTTCATTCGTATAGTTGCATTGATATAGTCCGAATATGCTGTGCAATATGCTGATACAAGCGCTAAATCTAAACTTGCTATTGGTAATTCTTCTAGTAACGGGAATATTCTATGCCATTCATTTGTAGCTGTATCATCTAACCATTCTGGTGGTTCTGCTGGTAGTTTTGTTAATTGCTGTAATGCTTCTTCTGTAGCTTGTTTATTTTCTTGTGCTTCTGTAGTTAATCTACTCTTTTGCTGTGACAATAATTTTCTTTGAGCCATTCAATTTCCCCTTTTCTAAATGATTTTCTCACTATGTAAAGCTACTTTTCTTTACACATTTTCAACTTTCATTTTCAACATTCGGTTAAGATTAAGTATCGATCGATTACAGAAATTAAAAAATATAGTGGGCGCCTAATAGATGCCTCCCTTTTTTAAATTGATGCTGTTCAACTGGTAATAGCTGCACTAAAATGACATGCATTTACTATTTATAACGCTTTTATCACACTGTTGTTACATGTTCTAAAACAAGCTCTAAATGACTTGTATGAAGTATGATTTTCAAGTGTTTTATCATCTTATTCATCATGTAACTTGCTATTTATTATGATTCTATTTAGATCTACAATTAGCCACATTATATGATTATTTCAACTTCTGAACACCTCATTATTATCGAACGATTTATAACCATTGTATTAGCAAACTGTTTGCTATAAAGCTATTAACACTATTTAGCATTTAACCTATGAATTAGTATGAAGATACTTCTTGTATTCATGTTCAAGTTAAATGTTTATTTATAATTGTTTATTAATTTTTATTTTTATAATTTATTTTAATTTTAACTTCAAACGAAAGAACAAAAACATTTTGTAATCATCTAAGTTTGTTCATCAAAGTTATTTTACTTAATCAATCTTCTATTGTTATTGTAAAAGGATTTAATATGATCTAATCATTTAGTTAAATACAATTACTAATCTCAATATCATTATTGAACTAATTATTTATTCTTTAATCATCATTGAATCAATCTGTGGTTCATCATTCAATACAACTTATAACTTATAATATTCTCTAACTTGAATACTTCTATTATTAATATCACAACAATTTATAATCTTTCTCTTGCTTTAACAATGTTCAATATCAATCTATTAATCACACATCAATCATAAGTTATATATGAAGAATGAATGATCTATTGAATATATAAGTATGCACAAACTCTTTATATTAAAATAGCCACCACCACAAGTACAAGAGCAGGACAAGTGATGATGGCGTATAAGGAAACGTGCAATTTACAAGAACAAGCTATTAATAAATTGTTACCAGAAGAATTAACTGAATGATTTATAAAGCATTCAATGGTAGATTTCTACCTACTTACATTATACTACATAAATAATATTATAACAATACTATTTTATAAGTAATTTATTTTGTATTAACAGATATTAATTCTATCTTATCAATGTTCCCTATCGTTGTATTATCCATCCCTATTTTACTTGCATAGCTTTGTACTGATACAGATTTCTTATTCTTGGCTATATTTACTAATTCTTGTAATCCTTCGCCTTTATCTTCAACCTTATCTACCTGAATACCAAAGCCAATATATTCTTCATTAATAACAGTAAGCACGCCCTTATCTTTACTATTAGCAACAAATGAATTCTCATTGTTGTTTATCACAATATTGATACCATCAGTATCTTTAAAGTTTTTAAACACTCTTCTAGTTAGAGAACCTTTTTTATAATTAATATCCGAACTAGCCACGCCATCAACGGTAGCAATTCCAACTTGTGTATTTGAATATAATGGTTTTAAAATAATAGTGTTTTTCTTTTCATCAAAGCCTAAAGCATAATCTTGTTTTATTGGACTTAATACTGTGTAACTCATTTTATATTCCCCCTCTTACCATTTATGATTTCCGTTATTGTATTCTGAATCAGCACGACCATTTATATTAAATAACTTTTCCTTAAAACTATTGGATAATGTAGTTGGGTCAGTATTCGTTCTAAATGGATCATCAACTAAACTTGTATTACGCTGTAAACTCAATCTCCATTGGTCTGGATTGTTGATAGCATTATTCATATAATTACGTCTTGATGCTCTTCGTATAGCTTCTACTTTATTAGCTGCAATCTTCTCATATACTTCATATACATCATTTAATTTTTCATTGAACTCTTGTATTAGTTTACTGTTATTATCTTTTAATTCTTTTATCTCTTTATCATATGCAACATTAAATGATTTTATATCTTCATCTAATAATTTATGATTGTCATCTTCACTTTGCTCATATAATTCTACAATTGAATTTTCCAGTTTTTCTTGTTCCTTTTTAAGCGATACAATCATAGCGTAATCATTTTCATTTTTATAATGTGACATCTTAAAATCAAATTCTTTTAATTTGTCAGTGACTTTGCTTTTTTCTAAAGCCACATGTTTTTTATTTTCTACCTTTGGTTCAATTACCTTATTGAATACTTCGATTGATTTTTCATTTACTTTAGCCATTTAAAAAACTCCCTTATTTTTTAGTTATAAAATCTTTGTATGTTTTAATTTTCTTGCTACTTTTCATATCTTTGATACTTTGTTTAATTTGATCAATATCATCTTGTTTAGTTACATAACGCTTGATTACTGTATCTAAATAACTATCTGATACATTACTTATATTAGTTGGTAGTCTTGCAACAATTTGATTAACCACGTCTCTATACCACATGTGCAAATCCCCTTTAAATTATAGATATAGAAAATCTCTAATATCGTTAATTAATTTGAAACTATAAAGAATTAAATGAATATACTACTAAAGTTGCTTGATACTACGTTCACTTATTGGATAAAACCAATTTAGATCATCAGCACTTTTAGGCTTAAATCCTGCTAATGCCATCGCCTCTTTCATGTTACTGTTTGATATATAAAAGCCATAAGGCTCACGTTCAAACATATGCTTTAAGTTGTAACTAGAATAGTTTTCATTAACTGACTTTTTAGGCTCTAATTGTTTACACCACATTAATAGTGTTTCGAGTTCCTGCATTGTCATATCGTTAAAATCAATTGCGTTAAATCCTAAATCGTTATATGACATATATTGATATAGTTCTTCATCGTTAAAGTAAAATACTTCACGAGGATATTCTGTAATCACACGATGTACATTATTATTAGTTACTACTGTTCCATATCTATTGCCACTGTTATATAGGTATCTCATTTTCTTAATCTCCTTTTTTATTAGTGTGAACCGTTCCGTTCTTACTCTCCCAATGCTTTCAAGAATCGTTCACATCACGGTTCACGGTTTTTCAAATAAGTGTGAACCACTCCACTCCTACTCTCCCAACGGATTAAGGGCAATGGTTCACGATGTTCACGTTTTTTTGAAACATATGCCTTTATATAAAAGATAAAATACTTTACTTTTTATCTATATACATATGTATATTATTATTACCGTGAACTTCGTGAACTATCTACTCTAAACACTTGACACTGTTGACTTCATGCGGTTCACGATTTCGATTTTTTACCGTGAACTCATCGTGAACTCCGTGAACTCTAATCATATCCATACGGATTGTGGTATTGACTGAAATCATAATCTAACTGATCTAAAACATCTTTTTTTATCATATAGCCATTGGGCTTTGTTCCTTTATGACTAATGCGTTTGGTACGTCTGCCATCTTTATCAATAATAAGATAATTATTATCGACCCAACCACCTGTGATATTGTTTACTTCGTCACCCAAGAAGTCTTTAACGGTTTGTGTAAGGATACATAAACCTTCTTTTTTATATATGGCCTTTACATCACCATGTGTAACTCGGTCGTATCCTTCGCCTTCAATGCTATTTCTATTTGCATCCAAGTAATCTAGTAATTCTTCCAGCATTTTTTTAGACTTATCAATATTTTTATTATTCTTCATCATGCTGTTGAAAGCACTATGCGTAATAATGTATGGATCATGTTCGAAACCTTCAATATCATTTAATATTTCACCAGCCACTTGTAATAAAGCAAAACTTCTAGCGATTCTAACCATAACTTCATTACCTTCAGCCTTATCTATAAAAACTTTTTGAGCGCCCTTGAACGATGATTTGTATTTATCCTTATCACTGTTATATTTTTCAATGAATAATTTACCAAGTAATCCATAATTGCTTTCGAATGTTTCGGCTATCTCATTGAAAATATATTGTGACGTATTAGGAAATGGATTCTCTAACAATGTAATTACACGACCAGCTACGCCACCTTTTTCAGAAATATCTGGTGTTGAAACTTCACCGGTAGATAATAATATGGTGTTCCATTCTTCAAATACATCAATACCTCTTTCTTTAGTAGCTCGCCCTTTTGACTTTCCACCCGAAAATTGGTAAAAAATCTGTGGTAAATCTTTATAGTTTGCTTTTCGAGTATCGTCCATGATTAAAGGGAATGAATTTAAAAATGCTGCCATTCGTTCAACACTGGTTTTTGTAGTGTTCCATTCCATTACTAAATCTTCATGCCAACCCCACACGCTTGCACAAACACGTTCTGTAAAAGTTTTACCTTTTGAAGTTCTAACTGCTTGCTCTATGATAATGGAATCTGTTCCAAATTCTTTAACTAATATTGAACCAACTGAACCATAAAACATCATCATAACCATTGGATTGTCTTTGACATGTTTAAATAATCCATCTATATATTTTTCGATATTTCCTTTACTTCTAAACCCATCAATTATTTTTTGTTTACCTGGGTCAGAATTAAATAATTTAAAATCATTTTTATTATTATCTTCTACATAAGGTGAAATGAATTTTTTACCTATATGTCCTAATCGTGTAGCCACATCAAAATCTTTTATATTGTTCCAACGTCTGTATGCACTAAGGTAATGTACAAGAGAAGGCGATTCGTTTTGTGTAATTTCTAGCCCTTTGTTTGCAAGTTCTACTATATTTCTAGCCTGCGTTATATCTCCAGCATTAACACGCAATTTATGTTTACCTTTTTTGTCCTCAAATTCTAATTCGAAATATATATCTCCTGTTTCGATATCTTGATAACGTTCAGTAATAATAGGCGGCGTACTTGTGATATAAATATCCTCAATCTTATCTTCTTTTTGAACATATTCAGTAATTTTTCGATAATACAACCATTTACCTTTAATTAAATAGGGTTCTGGAATTGTTGGTTTATCTTTATTAATTTCTTGAAAATTTTTAAGTTTATTCATATTTTCAAAAACATCTTCTTGAGTTACTTCCATTTCCTCTACTGTCATATCCCGTCCCCCTCTAGTTGTTCATATGCTTTTTGAGTATTGAGTTAAATGTTTTATTAATTTCGCTATCGTCCATAGGTGGATTACATGATTTGCCCCACGCTGTCACAAGTCCATATACAAGGTGTGCATCTACATATCTGCGTAACAGGTAGCCACTTATTGAAGCTAGCGCTTGATTACGTTCACCTTCACCAACACCAAACGCAAGATCACGCCAATAAGACGAATCACGTTTTTTATGTTGGTTTGAGTAATTAATGGTAATTGATTTATTTTTTTGAGTGTTATCGAGAAATCTCGATAACTGATTTAAAGCATCAATAGTTATTGCTGGTGCATCATTATATTTAAAAATGTAAGGTATATCTTTATCGGGTCTTACTGGTAGCGCCATAGCTCTTGAAGGTTGGAAGCTGCCTTCGTCAATTTTGTAGCCAATTTTCTGCGCTAATGCTTGCGTATACTTCCTATAGTCATCTGCACTCACAGGCTCACTTAAAGGCACCATAAGACGAATACGTGGTTTTTCAGAAGTATGGTTATACGTTGTATGGAATGCCCAAGAATAGCCCTCTAATTGCTTACAAATTGATTTGTATAATCCTTTGAAATCAGTAATATCATCATAATCAAGTGCTAGTGTATTTCTGTTTATAATGTTTTCATCGTTACGGTACTTTTGAGTGAGTTTGCCGTCTTTTTCCATGTCTTTCACATCACCGTAAAGGACTAATCCACGTTTATATTTATCACCATTATTCATAGGTGTTTGTAATCTATTGATCCATTCCGACCAAAGCAAATTGTTATTTTGAACAAAGGAATCGGAATATAAATTTTTGTATTCTATAACGTTTATTTTAAAATCATGCTGCAATTTTATTTGTTCAAAGCCCATTTATTTTGCCCCTCCTACTGTAAAAACAAGGCGTGAAATGGTATAATTGATGTATAAATAAGCCAAGTCACGTTTGTTTTTAATATTCCAAATTGCATTAAGCGTTATCAGATTCTGTCGCCAAACATTCTTCTGATGACGCTTTTTCTATGTCTAAGGCTTTAAAATCTTTAATTAGATCATCGAATCGTCGTAAGTACACTTGCATTAATTCAGTCGTATGTTCATGTTGTATACGAGATTCGTTATAACCTAAAGTGTAATGTTCTTTATCATAACTATTTTTCAGTTCTTTAAATCTATACATATCGTCACCGTGCCACACATGCGCTGTTAAAACATCATCAATTTTTTCTTTCAATAATTCGAATTCACATATTAAATCTTTTTGATTAAAATTCATCTTATTTACTCTCCTTATAAAAATTAATAACTTTATTATCTTTGCCTAATTGAACATTTATACCGTAAAAAGCACAAACATTTTTAAGTCGTTTCGCTTTCTGCTTGAATTCTTTTAGCGATTTATGAAAATCTTCATACAAATAATTAATTTCTGGCTCGATATCATCTAATGCGATATTCGCTATTGCATTCGCTCCTAAATTATCTCCTTCTTCTCTATAAGCTTTTACTTTTTCACTTAACACACCCACTAACTCTGAAAGTCTATTCAACTCTCCATTTAAGGAATAAACTTTATTAGAAGCGCTCACCATTTCTTCAAAAGCATTTAAAATATCATTATTCATTTTCCTAATCCTCCAATAATTGTTTTCTAATTTTTCTATCATTAAACCATTCTGTTATTGCCCATGATGTAATAGCTAGTGGACTATATAAAGCCATACTATTAAAAATATCTTCTGTCACATAACCTACTGCAAATGATGCCAATGAGCTTGCTGTGATAAGTATTCCGAATAATTTCATATTGTATTCACCTCCTATTGTCCTACTGAAATTGAATTACTAAATAATTCATCGATAGGCATTCCATACAATTCAGATAAAATTTTACATTCTGGCAGATTGAAAGTCGCTTTACCACTTTCTTTTAACTGATAACGTTGTGGCGAAATGCTAAGTTTCTTTGCTACCTCTTTTTGAGTGTGACCTTTTTCACGTCTTGCGATGTATAACATCGGATATGCTAAGTTTGTCATTCCAATTCCTCCTTAAAAATAACACGTTTATATGTTATTTGTATTTATAATTGTATTATATACTTGTTATTTAAATTTTGTCAATGCTATATTATGTTTTTTGTTCTAAATAACATGTATACGTGTTATTATTCTTTAAGAGGTGTTAATAATGATAAAATTCAATTTAAAAAAAGTAATGAAGCAAAAAAACATTAATATCAGTCAGTTAAATGAAATGACTGGAATCTCAAGAAATTCTTTAAGCCTTTTAATTAATGGTAAAAGCCAAGGTATACAATTTGAAACTATGGAAAAAATAACAAAAGCGTTAAATATCAATATTGAAGATCTATTTAATGATTCATTTGATTACATTGCAATAGATGTAAGAAATAAAGTGAGTATTAAAGGACATTTCCCATCTATAGTGTCCGATGAAAAAATTTATACTATAGGTAAAAATGTAGAATTAATTAATGATAATGATTATTCAACGCCTAGTTTTTCAGCATTAAATTGTTATTATCTTGAAGATAACATCAACAAACATGCATATATTCCTTATAGAATTTTTATCGATATAACAGGTTCAAATAAAATCTTTATTGATATTAATATCAAAAGAAGCCAATTATCTAATGAATTTAAAAGAATAGTAAATGTTGATTATCACGAACATTCAATAAGAAAAATAATTCAATATTTTTTCACTAATAAAATTTTAAAATTTGAAAAAGAATTACTAAATAGATATTTAAACTACCATGAATATCCTATATTAAAGGTAAATGTTTGTGTCTATATAAACGATGATGAAAAAATAGGCAATCGACCAGTTAGAACATTTTTTGATTTAAATGAAGATTTATTACCTATTTCAGACGAGTATCTTGCAGGTTTCTTAGAAAATTTAAATAAGGATTCTACTTATACATATAATTACGAGGAAACTTTAACCATTAAAAGTAAAAATATTAAGTAGGTGACCCATCATGCAACACGACTTAAAAATATCCCACAACATCTATAAAGATGTTAAACGTGGTACTTATTACTTCCGTATCAAATACTACGAGAAAACGGGAGAACGCAAAGAAATTAAACGCACTGGATATAAGCAACGTAAAGAAGCTGTAAAAGCATGTAACGCTTATATGGACGAAATAGAGGGCATAGGTAAGATTAATCAATTACCGTTCGATGAATTGGTACAAGAGTATGTTGAGTGGTATTCTGCACGTCGTAAAGCATCAAGTTTAAAATCACTTAAGACACATACCAATAATCATTTATTACCATTCTTTAAATCAACGGACGTATTCAACATGACAACGCAGGATATTATGAAGTTTCAAAATAAGAAGATGAAAGAAGCACATTCAGGGGAATATTTGAAGAAGATGCATGTTTTCTTGGTATCAATACTTAACCACGCTATGAAGTATCATGATCTAAAACAAAATGTTGCATCATTAGTAGGTAACTTTGAGATTGACACACAGAAACGCTTAAATTACTGGACGTTAGAACAATTCAATCAATTTCACAATATGCTGCCTAATTTGCAACAAAAAGTATTTTTCAAGCTATTATTCATGAGTGGCGCACGTAAGGGAGAGATTAGAGCGCTCACATGGGACGATGTAAACTTTGAGGATGATTATATCCATATAAACAAAACGGACTATCACGGTATCGTGACAGCCCCTAAAACGAAAGCGTCCACACGTGATATATACTTACCTGCTCACATGATGGACGACTTACAAGAATATTTAAATTGGTATAAAGATAATAATATTTACAAATCTAATTATGTACTATTTGGCACATTTTTTAAAGCGTTTAGTGAAAGTGCTATTGATAGATGGTTTACTGGTGCACTTAAAAAACTTGATGAAACATTGCCTGACGGTGAAACGTTCCCACGTATTGTTATTCATGAATTAAGGCATAGCCATGCGTCTATGCTAATAAATCATGGTGCTAGTCCTATGATTATTGCCCAAAGATTAGGACATACATCTACAGAAGAAGTAACATCACGTTATGGGCATTTGTACCCTAGCACGCAAAAAGAAATAATAAAATATTTATGAGGTGATTTATGAAAAAAATTCCGTATAAATACTGGATAATAATTGTAGTATTCTTTGGTTCACTTGCATTTTCTAAAAACTTCAGATCATATATTGTCAGTCATCATATTGATTTGTTAAAAATTATAACACCTATGTTAATTGCTTATTTAGTATATAAATACACAACAGATAATCATAAGAGAACCTTATTAAATGAATTAGATTCCAAATCAGAATGGAGAAAGACCTTATTTACTATTGCAGGTAAAAAGAAAATAAAAATCAAAGACGTTTATCAATTAAGAGCAAGTTTAAGGTTTACACATAAAAATGAAAGCGAATATCTAAATAATGACTATTTTGATAATATGAATATACTTATTATAAAATATTGCGAGAAAATAATTAATAAAGATTTAATATTAAAAGATGACTTAATATTAAATAATAATTCACAAGAAACTATTAGACTATTTTGCAGATACATGTTAGCTGATCATTGGGAAAAAAATCAAAATAAAGATTTTAAATTTAATAATCCTGAAAAAGAAATTGAACTATGTAACTACACACTTAATAAATTTTTATTAATAAATTCCATATCGTTTAATGATAAAAATACTAAAAATAACTTCTTCAATTTATTTAATGATGTCAAAATATATATTAAGACAATGACACCCTAAATAAGGGTGTCTTTTTATGTGCTGGGGCATATTTGGGGCAATATTGGGGCAACAAAAATAAAAAGCCCACAACCACATGGGTTGCAGACTATATAGTGGAGACGGCGGGATTCGAACCCGCGTCCAGAGGTTCTGATACTAGCACTTCTACGTGCGTAGTCTATCAATGAGTTTCGCATAATGGGAGGTGATAGACATCCGTCATTATGCTAGTTTGATTCATCTCTTCTAGGCAGACTTCAAGCGGCAGTGCCTAGCGTATCCTACTAAAGGTTGAATCGCGTTAACAGCACATAGGAGATGCTGTTAGGCGATGCAGAGTGCTATTACGCAGCTACTGCGAAATTATTGTTTTCTTTGCCAGTTATTATAACTGTGTGTGTTAGTGACGGAGACAGCCCTCCGACACGCTTAACTAGCTCATGGAACCCCTGTCGAATCCAAAAACGCCCCCTGAATAATATTAAATGTACTTTCTGGTAGGCTGTATCTGTTACAGCGCTTTTTCAGAAAGCACATATTATATTACCAAAGATTCATATCTTTGGCAATATATCCGCTTAATAACGGGCTTTCATCTCTCTAGCTACATCACGTTGTACTGCTTTTTCTTTTAATGCTTGACGTTTGTCGTATTTTTTCTTACCACGTGCAACGCCAAGTAAGACCTTACAGTGCCCATGTTTGAGATAGAGTTTCAAAGGTACGATAGAGTAGCCAACTTCACGTGTACGCTCACCTAACTTCGCTATTTCACGTTTGTGTAGTAAGAGCTTACGTGAACGTCGTGGATCATGGTTGAATCTGTTACCTTCTTCATATGGCGCAATGTGCATATTGTTTAGAAACATCTCGCCACGATTCACTTGCGCATAACTATCTTTAAGGTTTGCACTACCACGACGAATTGACTTGATTTCTGTTCCTTGTAACACAATGCCCGCTTCAATCGTATCTTCTATATTATAATCATGTCTGGCTTTACGATTTTCTGCTAGTGTTCCTGGTGATTTTTTCTTTGGCATTGAGTTTCACCTCTTCGTTGAGTTATTTTTTCTTCTTACGTGCTTTATTTTTTACATTTTTATCTTTATAAAATGGTTTATGCTTTGTGTTGCCTTTACTTTGGTCGCTTTGACGTTTGTTTTTACCTTTACGTTGTTTCTGTTTAGTACGTCCACGTCTGCCTTTACCATTTTTATCATCTTTAGATTTATCTGATGAATTGCCACGTGGTTTGGCTTGGATGGTCTTACCACGTGATGGTTTTTGACCGCGATCTCTATTTGGTATTGGCATACCGACGATTTGGAAATCAATCATACGTTCATCAACATCTACCTTAATGACTTTAATTTGGACAGGGTCACCGATGCGGAATATTTTCGCTTGGCGTTCACCTATCATTGCCATTTGACGTTCATCAAAATGGTAATAATCATCCGTCATGTTTGATACATGCACCATACCTTCAATAGTGTTTGGTAATTCAATAAACATACCAAAATTCGCAACTGAACTAATAATCCCTTCGAATTCTTCGCCAATATGTTGCACCATGTATTCTGCTTTTTTCAATTCATCTGTATCACGTTCTGCTTCGATTGCTCTACGTTCTCTTTGAGACGTATGTTCAGCAATTTCAGGTAACAATGCTTCCCATTTATTTTTTTCTTTTCTATCCATGGATTGTTCAATAATATATTTGCGAATTAATCTATGAACAATTAAATCGGGATATCTACGTATAGGTGACGTGAAATGTGTATAGTATTCAGCTGATAAGCCAAAGTGTCCTAAGTTCACATCATCATAACGTGCTTGTTGCATTGAACGTAACATCATTGTTGAAATCACCATTTGTTCTGGTTGACCTTCAACTTCTTGTTGAATTTTTTGTAAAGTAGACGGGTGAATATCTTCACCTGTACCTTTGATCATTAATCCAAAATTAGTCACGAAATCAAAGAATTGACGTAAGCGCTCTGATTTAGGTTGTTCATGGACACGATAGATAAATGGTACTTCTAAACGATCAAAATGTTCTGCGATAGTTTCATTAGCCGCTAACATAAATGATTCAATTAAGCGTTCGCCTTCACCACGTTGTCTCATTTCTACATCCGTTGGGATACCCTCTTCATTAACAAGTACTTTAGCCTCATTAATATCAAAATCGATTTCACCACGACGTCTTCTCATATGGATTAAGCGCTGAGATAAATCTTGAGCTAAATCTAACATCGGTGTGACTTCACTATATTGATTACGTGTTTCCGTATCTTGATCTGTAATAATTTCATTTACTTCATCATAAGTCATACGATAATTAGAATGTATCACACTATCAAAGATTTCATGGTCTACAACATCGCCACGTTCATCTATTTCCATTTGGCAACTTAATGTAAGTCGGTCCACTTGTGGATTTAATGAACATATACCATTACTTAGACGGTGTGGAATCATCGGTATCACTCGGTCTACTAAGTAAACACTTGTTGCACGACTGTATGCTTCTTTATCAAGCGCTGAATCTTCAGTTACATAGTAACTTACATCAGCTATGCTGACTGTTAGTTGTGTATGACCATTGCTTAACTTTTTAACACTAATCGCGTCATCTAAGTCTTTAGCATCTGCGCCATCAATGGTAATCGTAAGTTCATCGCGCAAATCACGACGACCTTCAATTTGTGATGGCTCGATATGATCTGGTACTGCTTCAGCTTCTGCGAGCACATTGTCAGGGAATTCAATTTCGATGCCATGTTGATAGATGATAGATAGAATATCTACACCTGGGTCATTCTTATGGCCTAAAATTGCCGATACGATACCTTCAGGATTATCTGTACCATCTGCGTATTTCGTAATTTGTACGAGAACTTTATGTCCATCTACTGCACCTAAATTTTGTCCTTTAGGAATAAAGATGTCTTGCATAATACGTTTATCATCTGGTAATACAAAGCCGAAGTGACGTGCTTCACTATAAGTACCAACGACTTGTGTGACTGAGTGTGTTTCAATCGTCTTAACTTCGCCTTCTAATTTCCCTTTGTGTTCACCTTTAGATTGATGTACTTCCACAAGGACAGTATCACCATCCATGGCTCTATTGATTTTCGTTGGTGGGATGAAAATGTCATCCATATCCTCTTCTTCAGGACGTAAGAAAGCAAAACCTTTTTTATTTTGACTTAACTTACCTTTGATTAATTTGGATTGTTTGGCATTATTAGATGCTTTACGTTGATATCTATCTGTTTTTGTACGTTGAATCAAACCTGTTTGTTCTAATTCAACAAGCACCTTGATTAAATCTCTAAATGAGTCGGCACTATTTAAACCTAATGCATCTTGAAAATCAGACACAGACATGGGTTCATAATCTGGTTGTTTAATTATTTCTTCAATGGATTGCTTTAAATTCATTATGCCCCTCCTTTCTATTTTTAAATACTTCTAAATTTTTAATTCGACCAATCTAATGATTCTAAGAAATTGTATACGTCTTCGAATACTAATTCTTTTTCTTTATCAATTGTAATGACATGTCCTGAATTCGCATACCATTTGATATCTTTTTCATCAGATTCGCTCTCATTGTATATAACATTTGCAGAATCTGTATTAATCATTTGATCTTGTTCTGCTTGGACAACTAATAATGGATCCATTACTTCATCTATGTGATTTCTGACATCCTGTATTTGTCCTTGTAACTCTTTTAAAGTGTCTGTAGGTTTAAAGTTTGCCATTTCTTTTTCAATGGTAGCTTCATCTTTACCTTCATACTTTTTAAAATTACGCGCATATTCTAGAACACCGTTAAACATAGACCCTTCCGTCTTAATGTACATAGGTGAACACATTGTTATAATACCCTTTACATCTCTGTTTAAGCTTAATTTCAACGCATAACATCCACCAAGTGACAATCCTGCAACAACGATTTCATCATAACCTTTGTCTACTAAGAAATCATAGCCATCTAGTGCATCTTTAAACCATACAAATGGACTTGAACTTAATATTTCTTCAGGTGGTGCTGCATGTCCTTCATATTGTGGTGCATACGATGTGTAGCCTTTCTTCTGCAAGTAACGCCCTAATTGTCTCACATCTGAGGAATTCCCTGTAAAGCCATGTAACAGTAACACAGCTCTATTACCTTCTTCAAAGAAGAATGGTTCTGGAAGTTTAATCTGCATTGTGTTTCAATCCTTTCGCTTATGCTTTAGTACGTGTCGTTTATTTAAATTCACCTTTTATTTATCTCAATTATTTTTAAAAGCTATATTAACTATTATAAATAAAAAAGCCCGACTTTAACATTGTCGGACCTTATAAACCAAAATAACTTATGCCTAACATTAACAAGAAGAAAATGACAGACAATACAATTGTTAATCTATGCAAGAATAAATCAATACCGCGTTGCTTTTGTTTACCAAATAACTGCTCGGCGCCACCACTAATTGCGCCTGAAAGTCCATTACTTTTACCTTCTTGGAGTAATACAACAGTTACTAATGCAATACAATCTAAAATCAAAAGTACCATTATTAATGTATGCATGAAAATTGTCCTCCATTCATTATATACGAAACGCATTATATCATACGTTTGTCGTCTTTAGCAAACTTCTATCTATTGAACGTGCTTTTACGTTTAATCGAAACAATTAACATATAAACAGCTAACACAAATGATAAAACGAGTACCAGTGTTAAAGGAATGATATTCACGCTAGATTTGATATCTAATATCGCGCCATAAACTGCACTAATGTTAATTAAATTATACAATATTTGTGATACGAATACCGCAAACATAAACCACCATAAATAGATATGTCTGTTCCAAATTGCGAAGATACCTGCTAAATTCGCAAAAATATACATTATTCCTGTAAATTGGAAACTGTTTTTAATTGTACCCACAGCATTTTCAGATGTTGTCTGTCCGCTATTTGATAATAGTTGTTTAATAACACTATCATCTAAAACTACGAATAAATGTATAACATAAAGAATCGCAATGATGACTGAACTATATGCAATCAGATGAGCCGTTTTAATTTCTTTAGACTTAGGTTTTACTTCCATAATTCGTTAAGACTCCTTCTTTATTTTACATCTTTAATTATATCAGTTTAATTGTAAAAGATGAACAATTTAAGTTAATCATCATTATAAAGTAACACGCCAAGTTCATTCGCTTCATATGATTTATGTATTTGTCTCAATAAATTTATACTTTTTAAAATGAGCAAGTCGGACTGTAGTCAGTGGCTCTATGGATTGCCTATTAGAACAGCAATATGATACTTCAAATATAAAAGTCTAAGTACCACAGAATAAGCGATAAAAATCATTACTTTTTAATTTATTTATTAACTTATTAGGCAGTAATTTGGATCGACTCGAGCATGAAAACACTATACGAAGACTTCGGGCCGTATCTGTATCCACGAAAAGCGAGTACAAAAAACGAGCACAAAAAAACTGCCAACAAAATCGGAGACTTTGTTGGCAGTTTAACACAGATCCTCAATAATCTGCGTTTAGCGCGTGAACTCTTAAATTTTTATGCTGTATTATTTAGATAAGTTATAGAAAGATTTAAGTCCGTCGAACTTACCTGTTTCGTATAATTCATCTTCAATGCGTAATAATTGGTTGTATTTCGCAATACGGTCAGTTCTTGATAATGAACCTGTTTTAATTTGACCTGCATTTGTAGCAACTGCAATGTCAGAAATTGTAGTATCTTCTGTTTCACCAGAACGGTGAGATACAACTGCTGTGTAGCCAGCTTTTTGAGCCATTTCGATAGCGTCAAATGTTTCAGTTAATGTACCGATTTGGTTAACTTTGATTAAGATTGAGTTACCGATACCTTTTTCAATACCTTCAGATAATTTAACTGTGTTTGTAACGAATAAATCGTCACCAACTAATTGTACTTTATCACCGATACGATCAGTTAATACTTTCCAACCATCCCAGTCATTTTCGTCCATACCGTCTTCGATAGTGATAATTGGGTATTTGTTAACTAATTCTTCAAGGTAATCAACTTGTTCTTCAGCTGAACGTTTCGCACCATTTTCACCTTCGAATTTAGCGTAGTTGTATACACCATCTTCAAAGAATTCAGAAGAAGCACAGTCGAAGCCTAAGAATACATCTTTACCTGGCTCTAAACCAACGGCTTTAATAGCTTCTAAGATTGTTTCAACAGCATCTTCAGTACCTTCGAATTTAGGAGCGAAACCACCTTCGTCACCTACTGCTGTTTCTAAACCACGATTTTTAAGGATTGATTTTAAGTTGTGGAAGATTTCTGCTCCCCAACGTAATGATTCTTTGAATGATTCAGCGCCTACTGGCAACACCATAAATTCTTGGAATGCGATAGGAGCATCAGAGTGAGAACCGCCGTTAACGATGTTCATCATTGGTACTGGTAATTGTTTACCATTAAATCCACCTAGGTATTTGTAAAGTGGTTGTCCTAATAAATCAGCTGCTGCACGAGCTACTGCAATAGAAACACCAAGAATAGCGTTAGCACCTAATTTACCTTTGTTTTCAGTACCGTCTAATTGGATCATCATTTTATCGATTGAAACTTGTTCTAATACTGAAAATTCACCTTCAATAAGCTCTGGTGCAATAATTTCGTTAACGTTGTCAACTGCTTTCGTTACACCTTTACCTAAGTAACGTGATTTATCTCCGTCACGTAATTCTACTGCTTCATGTTCACCAGTAGAAGCACCTGATGGTACTAATGCACGTCCGAATGCACCACTTTCTGTTAATACTTCTACTTCAACTGTTGGGTTACCACGAGAGTCAAGGACTTCGCGAGCGTAAACATCTGTAATAATTGGCATGTTTATAATCTCCTTTATAAATAAGTAGTTTAGAAATATTAAATTTCATCTTCATTATAGCTTTAAATACTATAAATACAAAGTAATTTAATTCTCTTGTGTTGTTTATAAGCAACTAACCATTTTAATGAAAATATCTCATTTTCGAAATCGTTAGCTTCTCAATCTTGCTCAAAGCGATTAAACTTTGATTAGTGATTAATGAGTGATTCACCAGTCATATCTTCTGGTTGATCTACATTTAATAAATCTAATAATGTTGGTGCTAAATCACCAAGACGACCCGTTTCACGTAAAGTAACGCCATCTTTTGTCACAATGACTGGAACTGGGTTTGTCGTATGCGTAGTCATTGGTTGATCATCATCTGTAAGGACCATGTCTGAATTACCGTGATCGGCAGTAATGATTGCATGACCGCCCATTTCAGTAATTTTATCAACAACTTCGCCTAGACATTCGTCCACGGCTTCAATTGCTTTAATTGTTGGTTCTAACATACCACTGTGTCCAACCATGTCTGGGTTAGCAAAGTTTAAAAGAATTAAATCTAAGTCACCTTTATTTAATTCTTCAATTAAAGCATCTTTAACTTCATATGCGCTCATTTCAGGTTTAAGGTCATAGGTTGCGACTTTAGGTGAATCGATTAAACGGCGACGTTCACCTTCAAATTCTTCATTACGACCACCACTCATGAAATAAGTCACGTGAGGGAATTTTTCTGTTTCAGCAATACGTAATTGTTTAAGTCCGTTATCTTGTGCAACTTCACCGATTGTATTCGTTAAATCAACTTTTTCAAAAACAATCTCTGCATTCACGTTATCATTATATTTAGTAAACGTTGCATAAAATAAGTCGTTGATTTGTTCTACTTTAAAGCCTTCGAATGCTTTATCAGTAAATATTTCAGAAAGTTGTCCAGCTCTGTCAGGACGGAAGTTATAAAAGATGACTGCATCACCATCATTGACACCTTCGTTTTGGTCTTGGACGATAAATGGTTCAACAAATTCATCTGTTAAATCTTTATCGTAATTCGCTTCGACACCTGCTTTAGCAGATTCGAATGTTGTTCCACCAAAATTGCGGATAGCATTGTATGCTTTTTCTTCTCTGTCCCAACGTTTGTCACGATCCATTGCGTAATAACGACCTGATACAGATGCGAATTGACCAATACCTAGTTCTTTAAACTTCGCTTCAGTTTCTTCAATATATTTTAATGCTGATTTTTGATCAACGTCACGTCCATCTAAAAAGGCATGAACATATACTTTTTCTAAACCTTGCTTTTTAGCTAAATCTAATAACGCGAAAAGGTGTTTGTAATGGCTGTGTACGCCACCATCTGATAATAAACCAAAAACATGTAGCACTGAATCATTTTTCTTAACATGATTGATTGCATTGTTTAATACATCATTTTCAAAGAAATCGCCGTCTTCAATAGATTTATTGATACGCGTTAAGCTTTGATAAACGACACGTCCAGCGCCAATGTTCATATGCCCAACTTCTGAATTACCCATTTGACCTTCTGGAAGTCCAACATCTAAACCACTAGCTTCGATTTGAGTAGTTGGATACTTACTGTAATAACGATCAAAGTTAGGTTTATTAGCTAGTTTCACAGCATTACCGTGTTCGCTCTCTCTGTTTGCAAAACCATCTAAAATAATTAATGCAGTTGGTTGTTTAGCCATATTATTTTGCACCTTCTAACAATTGTACAAAATCATCCACTTTAAGTGATGCGCCACCTACAAGTGCACCATCAATGTCTGATTCTGCCATGTATTCTTTAATGTTGTTAGGTTTCACACTACCACCATATTGAATACGTGTTGCGTCAGCTACAGTTTGACTTGATAATTCTGCAACTGTTTGTCTTACGAATGCACACATTTCATTTGCATCTTTAGCAGTTGATGATTTACCAGTACCGATTGCCCAGATTGGTTCGTAAGCAATCACAAGTTGTTGTAATTGTGCTTCAGATAAACCCTCTACAGCTTTTTTAACTTGGTTGCCAACAACTTCATTAGCTTTACCACTTTCACGCTCTTCATCTGTTTCACCTACACAAACGATTGGTGTCATACCGTGATTGAAAATAGCGTGTGCTTTTTTGTTAATTTCTTCATCTGTTTCATGGAAGATTTCACGACGTTCGGAATGTCCGATAACGACATATTTAACGCCTAGGTCTGCTAATGCAACTGGAGATGTTTCACCAGTGAATGCGCCGTTATCTTCAAAGTAAGCATTTTGAGCACCGATTTGTAAGCCTTGTGCTTTACCATCATTTACTAAAGTAACTAATGCATCTAATTGAATTGTTGGTGCACAAATTACTGATTCTACTTCTTTTGTATCAGGTAATGTTGGTAATTCATTGATAAAATCTTTTGCTTCTTTAACTGTTTTATTCATCTTCCAGTTACCTGCGATAATTGGTTTTCTCATTATATTACACTCCTATTAGTAATTTATGATTAAATGTGTTGCCACTGATAATCATGGATAGCTGTTTTTAGTCGTGCGCTTATTTGTTTGCGATTGCTACTACACCTGGTAGTTCTTTACCTTCAAGGTATTCTAATGATGCACCGCCACCAGTAGAAATGTGACTGAAGTCATCACCATAACCTAATGAAATAGCTGCAGCTGCTGAATCTCCACCACCAATAATTGTATTAGCGTCTTTTAATTCAGCGATTGCTTCACAAACGCCGATTGTACCTTTAGCAAAATTACTTAATTCAAATACGCCCATTGGTCCATTCCATACTACCGTATGCGCACCTTGTAATTGTTCTTTAAATAATTCAACTGATTTTGGTCCAATATCCATAGCTTCTTGGTCTGCTGGGATATCATCAACAGAAACCTCAGTGATTTCAGCGTCATTTGAGAATTCTTTTGCAACTTTACAATCAACTGGTAAGACGATTTGATCGCCTGCACGGTCTAATAATTCTTTTGCAAAATCAACTTTATCTTTTTCTAATAAAGATAAACCAATTTCTTTACCTTGTGCTTTAAAGAACGTATATGACATGCCGCCACCGATCAGTACTTTGTCAGCAATCTTCAATAAGTTTGTGATAACGCCAATTTTGTCAGAAACTTTGGCACCACCTAGAATTGCAACTACAGGTTTATCAGGGTTTTCAACTACGCCACCGATATATTTAATTTCTTTTTCCATTAAGAATCCTGCAACTGTTTCTAAATTAGATGCAATACCCACATTTGAAGCGTGCTCACGATGCGCTGTACCAAATGCATCATTTACAAATACATCGCCAAGTGAAGCCCAGTATTTTCCTAATTCAGGATCATTTTTAGATTCTTTTTTGCCGTCTACATCTTCAAAACGTGTATTTTCAACTAGTAAAACATCGCCTTCATTAAGATCTTTGACAGATTGTTCTAGTGTTTCTCCACGTGTTTCAGGTACAAAAGTAACTTCTTCACCTAATTTTTCTGTTAATGCATTAGCAACAGGTTTTAAAGTTAATGCTGCTTTATCACTTTCTTCTTTCACTTTACCTAGATGTGAAAATAATACAACTTTTCCACCTTGTTCAATGATGTATTTAATTGTTGGTAAAGCTTGAACGATACGATTGTCGTCAGTGATTTCTCCATCTTTCATCGGCACGTTAAAATCTGCGCGAACAAGTACAGTTTTACCTTTTAATTCTAAGTCAGTTACAATTTTTTTAGCCATGTAAGCTTCCTCCTCTAAATGGAACAACAAATTAAAATAAGCGGAGAAGCGTTGTGCTCCCCGCTTACTCCTAAGCTTATTGTTTAAATTTAACAGCACATTAAAGTTGTTAAATTCATTTTTACATCAAATTATTTAGCTTGAGTTGCTAAGTGTTCTAATGTACGTACTAATTGTGAAGTGTAAGACATTTCGTTATCGTACCAAGCTGCTACTTTAACTAATTGACGGTCGCCAACAGTCATTACACGAGTTTGTGTTGCATCAAATAATGAACCATAAGTCATACCGATTACGTCTGAAGATACGATTTCGTCTTCTGTGTAACCGAATGATTCGTTTGAAGCATTTTTCATTGCAGCATTTACATCTTCAATGCTTACATTTTTTTCTAAAACAACTGTTAATTCAGTTAATGAACCAGTTGCAACAGGAACACGTTGCGCTCCTCCATCTAATTTACCATCAATTTCAGGAATTACTAAGCCAATTGCTTTAGCAGCACCAGTTGAGTTAGGGATGATGTTTTCAGCAGCTGCACGCGCACGACGTTTGTCGCCTTTTCTGTGTGGTGCATCTTGTGTGCTTTGGTCACCAGTGTATGCGTGGATAGTAGTCATGAAACCTTCTACTAAACCGAAGTCATCATTTAAAACTTTAGCAACAGGAGCTAATGAGTTAGTAGTACATGAAGCACCTGAAACAACAGTTTCTGAACCGTCTAATTCTTGGTGGTTTGTATTATAAACGATTGTTTTTAAATCGCCTGTAGCTGGAGCAGAGATTAATACTTTTTTAGCACCTGCATTGATGTGTGCTTCTGCTTTTTCTTTATCAGCGAAGAAACCAGTACATTCTAATACAACATCGATGTCTAAGTCTTTCCAAGGTAATTTACTTGGTTCAGGCTCAGAGAATGATTTTACTTCTTGTCCGTTTACGCGGAAACCGTCTTTTTCTACTTCAACTTCTCCTGTGAAGCGTCCTTGCATAGTATCATATTTTAATAAATGAGCTAACATTTCGTCATCTGTTAAATCGTTTACTGCTACTACGTCGATTCCGTCAACGTTTTGAATTCTTCTGAATGCTAAACGACCAATTCTACCAAAACCATTAATTGCTACTTTTACTGCCATTAAAATGGCCTCCTTTAAAAATGATATTTAAAAAGTGTAATCACTTTTTATTACTGTTATTTACGATTGCACTTGCTGCACCTTCGTCTGTAATTAATACAGTGTTTTTTGGAGCAATAGAAAGGTAAGCTTTAATTGCTTCTCCTTTAGATTTACCCCCAGCTACAGCAAATATAAACTTTTTCGATTCAAGGTCTTCTAATTGTAGTCCAATTGTTTTCACTTTATGGACGATATCGCCTTGATCATCGAAATAATATCCAAATGCTTCTCCCGAGGCATTGTGATGTTGAAGTTTTTCTATAACTTCGTTTGGTGATTGACGTCTTCGCGCCATCTTCAGCGCATCACCAATGCCGTGGATTGTAATATTGGATTCTCTAATTTTTTCTAGGGTGTGAATAACTGAAGGCTCTAACATAAGTGTATTGTATGTTGTTTCACTCACATTATCTGGGACATATAATGTCGTATAATCACCATTCGTTTGTTGTGCCATACTCGCTGCAATGGTATTTGCTTGATATACAACATTTTCACCCAGTCCGCCTCTTGCCGGAACAAAGAAAACATCATGTGGCTGTTTATGCATTGCCTCACTCACGTAGGCCATCGTAGACCCACCAGTGACTGCTACAATGGCATGATCATAAAGAACATCTTCAACCAACTGTCCTGCCTGTCGTGAAAGTTCAATTTTTACTGCTTTATCAGTTTCAGAATCACCTGGTATCACATAGACGTCTTTAATGTCATATTGTTCCTTAATCAACTGTGAAAGATGATGGTCATCAGAAAAAACATTAAAATAACTATTTAGCTGACGAACAGTTGCTTTACCTTCTTCAGTGATTTCCATGCCTGTTGGCTTAACCTTGATTAGTTCTTGTTGTTTCAATGTGTCTGTTTCGGAACGTAATACACGTTCAGTTAAATCCATATATTCACTTAAACTACGTCTACCTACGGGTTGGTGCTTAGCAATAGTAGTGAGAATTGAAAAACGTCGATACATTTTTTCAACAAGTTCTGGCACAAGTTTTTGTTGAACTTTTATCAAATCATTCACTACTATCCTCCTCCGTTTCATTATAAAGGGTCAAGTTCCAACCATAGGTTGACTTTTTACGTCCCTAGCAGGACAAAAAAATATAACCTCTTATATTTGCAATAATACTACTATCGATTTGAAATTGCAAGAGAAATACACTTCTCTTAATTTTTACTTATTACCTTTATATATTCTATCGTTCCTCTAAAATGTCTTGCATTGTTATATTACCCGATTAATCATTTACTAATCATAAATCATTATATTTTCCGATTCTTAAAAATAAGTAAGCATCCACTTATGATAGCGGCTTAAATACACTTGTAGAATCATTGCTTCCATTATCTTTAATCTATAAAATAAAAGTATAGATTATTCAATTGGGAGGAAAATACATGTCACAGAACGATCATCCAGAAGTCATTGATCCAAACGATCGACGTTATAAAGATGAAGATTATTTCAAAAATCCTAAACAACCAGATTATTCGCATTCAAATCAAACATTTCACTATTCTAAAAACATAGGATGTGGCTGTGGACCTTTTGGTTGTCTTAGCGGTTGTATCACACTCATACTATTATCCTCACTCATTACTTTCTTATTAAATTTCTTATTTTAGTCTGTGTGCTTAAATACTATAAAACAAACCGTATAACAGGTGTTTTTAACGCTATAAAAATAGGACCTTGAAATCATATGATTAACATCGATTTCGCAGTCCTATTAAATATATTAGTCATCTTCTGAAGATGAATCGCTTGAGCGTTCATTGGTACTTGAACTATTATTGTTGCTTTGTGCTGATCTTTCTTGTGTATTATTTTGAGAACTTCTTTGTTGAGTTGATGGTTCTGGTTTTTTCTCTTCAGTCGATGGTTCAGATGTTTTTTCTTCCGTTGAAGGTTCAGATGTTTTCTCTTCAGTTGTTTTTTCTTCTGTTGAAGGCTCACGTGTTTTTTCTTCAGTAGAACGTTCTTCAGTTGTTCTTTCTTCTGTGGTAGCTTCTTTCGTTTTTTCAGGTGATTTTTCTTCTGTTGTACGACGCTCAGTCGTTGCTGGCTGTTGTGTTTGCTGCGTCTGTTGCGTTTGCTGTGTTTGTTGTTGCGTTTGAACTGTTTGCTGCGTTTGTTGTGTTTGTTGAGACTCTTGTGTAGATTTCTCTTTATCTTTTTTGTCTTTTTCTTCTTTTGTCTTCTGTTTTTCTTTCTTATCTTTTTCTTCTTGTTTCTGATCTGCTAAACGTTCATTCGCTTTGTTTGAATGATCTACAAATGCAAAAATAGCAAAAATTAATCCACCTACTAATAATAATACGATTAATCCACTTACAATTTTCGCAAAACCACTCATTTTCTTGTTGTTCGGATTATGGTTTGGCATATGCTCCCCTCACTTCAATTTATATCATAACATTTGTTTTCATTTATGCGCATGCTTTCAATAACAAATGTATATTTTACACTATTTCATTTATTAATTAAACTCATTAACTATTTTTTAACCTAGATGTTATCTTAACGACATATGTATAGTAAAATACATATATAACTTAAAATTTAATACTATAGTTTAATATTAATCTATAGTAATCTTCGTTTTCAATACTTTTGTAATTTTTTATTATTAATATGAATAAGCTATAACATTAATATAACAGGATGTGTTCTAAAATTGAAAAAGCATGATCCATTTGATGAATTAGAGGAGCAAAAATCATCTCAAAAAAGAGGTCTACGTCAAATTATGATTGATAACGATCATTACGAATCAAAAGACCGAGATAAAAAGCGATTCCCCTTATTTATGATGATTATTATTTTGTTATTCATAGCCACTGGAATAATTTCTATACTTACTTTATAGGGCATAACGACCTTCATATCCTTATAAAATGTTTTGACTTAAATGTAAAAAGATAGTTAAACAAAGCAAATTGCGTTAACATATAAATATAGGCCTATACGCAATGCGTACAGGCCACTACTAAAGGGAGTCAAAATTTTACCTTCGTTAGTATATTATGGGGTATACTCGAAATAATTAAGAGATGATTAATTAATATCGAAGGTATCTCAATTATAAAATGAATGCTCTTTATTTTAAATAGTTCTTAATACGAGTAAATGACATATTATTGAACAAACAATGAAAAAATTATGACCTTCAAATGTGATTCGATTGATTCACTCTAATCATTCCAACATTAGGCATTACTAAATTATGAGGTGATAAAATGAAACATTATTTAATTACAGGTGGTACAGGTATGATAGGATCGCAATTAGTTAAAGCTATCATACAAAGTGATGCGCATATAACGATTTTAACTAGACAGGATATGACTTCATCACACCCTAAGATTTCCTACGTCAATTGGTCTCAATCAAATTGGGAAAATGAAATACCTGATATCGATATCGTCATTAACCTTGCAGGTGCTAGTTTAAATAAACGATGGACTAAATCCTATAAACAAACCATTATGCTAAGTCGTATACAAGCTACACAAGCTTTATTCGAATTATTTCAAAATCGTAAACATAAACCAGAAGTATTATTCAATGCGAGTGCTGTTGGTTACTATAAACCAGACTTATATCGTACGTATACTGAATTATATAAAACACTTCCTTTTGATTTTTTATCGGAAGTCGTATATCAATGGGAAAGAATGGCTCGCCAATTTGAAACGCTTGGTACGCGTGTCGTTATTGGTCGGTTTGGAATGGTCTTGTCTAATGATGGCGGCGCACTACCAATGATGAAATTGCCTTATGACTTTTATCTTGGTGGAAAATTAGGTTCAGGAAGACAATGGTATTCTTGGATTCATATAGATGATTTAGTGAGAGCCTTGCTCCATACTATCAATACGGAAAGTGCACGAGGTGTATTTAACTTTACTGCACCGATTGTAGAACATCAAAACATGTTTGGGTATACACTTGCACGCGTTTCTCATCGCCCTCATCATACATGGGTCCCATCGTTAGCCATTAGGTTAGCTTTAGGTCAAATGTCGACTGTTGTGCTCGATACACAAAAAGTAATACCTAATAAATTACAAGCAACCCATTTCAAATTTAAATATCCTGATTTAAAAATCGCACTCGAAGATTTAGTACATTAAGTGAATAGGAAGCGAAATGAATCATGAAGACAGATCGTTTAACACATGCCTTATTATTTATCGCTGGATTGTTATTATTAATTAATGGTATCTGTGCTTTTGAACAAAATTTAACTATGCTATTTATATCATCAATATTGGTGATAAGTGGTATCTGTGTAACATTTGTAGCCATTAAATTAATTTGGCGCAACTATCGTAGACTTAAAGTTAATAACAATTCATAATGTGAGATAAATAGAAAAGCCAAGCTACTGATTATGTAGCTTGGCTTTTTTAGTGAAATTAAATCTTATGATTCTGGTACCATAACTTGGTCAACAAGACCATAGTCTTTAGCTTCTTCAGCTGATAAGAAATTATCACGATCTGTATCTTGCTCAATTTTTTCAATTGATTGACCAGTACGTTCAGCTAAAATTTGGTTTAATTTAGCACGTGTTTTAAGAATATGATTAGCAGCAATTTCAATTTCAGTCGCTTGTCCTTGCGCGCCACCTAATGGTTGGTGAATCATTACTTCAGCGTTTGGTAATGCAAAACGTTTACCTTTTGCACCTGCTGCAAGTAGGAATGACCCCATTGATGCAGCCATACCGATACAAATTGTTTGTACATCTGGTTTGATGTGTTGGATTGTATCGTAAATAGCGAAACCAGCAGTTACACTACCACCTGGTGAATTGATATAAAGATAGATATCTTTTTCTGCATCTTGTGCTTGTAAGAATAATAATTGAGAAACAATAGAGTTTGCTACATTATCATCGATTTGAGAACCTAACATTATAATACGGTCTTTTAATAAACGTGAGTAAATGTCATATGCACGTTCCCCACGGTTTGTTGTTTCAATTACTGTAGGTATTAAATTCATTAATATTGCCTCCTTATTTCTAACTGATAAATTTATTTTAACCTAAAAGTCAAACATGGTCAAAAAATAACGCTCAAAAATTTTATGAAAGTTGAATTATTCTTATTGACCGTTTTCGTTAAGATTTGTACACTTATATTAATGCGTCTTTACCCCCTCGTAGTGTAATGGATAACACGTAAGATTCCGGTTCTTAAGATAGGGGTTCGATTCCCTTCGAGGGGACTAATAAGTAATAAAAGTATACTTTTCAAATTAAAAAGGGAAGATAACCAATATAAAGCGCACACGAGTTCAATCTCATGTATTTTATATTCCTACTTAAGTCATCCCCTACTTGTACAATCAATCAGACCGAGACATCAAAAATGATTCTCGATCTGATTTTTTCATTTTTTAAAATTCTATTAATAAAAAATGGATTACACTGAGAAATGTAATTTTCTACACTGATTATGATATTAAGTACCAAATTATCTTAATTATTAAAAATACATCCTTATCTAAATGAGATACTTAAAAATCAATTCTTAATATATACACAAAATTCACGCTTTTTACATTGAGTAATATATAAACATAAAGATAATTAGTAATACAAAATTCATTTTAAATTTACAATCATTTGATACACTTGTAAAAATTAGATTATTTTACAAAGGGGAAATGAGACATTGGTAGACAAGCAAATTAGTGATGCGCAGTGGAGAGAATACCAAGCGCATCAAAATCAACAAAAAATCGAAAAAAATTAGTAAAGGTTGGTTTTGGGGTTGTGGATCTGGTTGCGGTTGTTTAATTTTGTTAGTAATTATCATTATAGGCATCTCAGCATGTACTGCAAACCTAGGCAACGTAGACACTAATGATAATTCATCAAACAATTCAAACAACAGTAGTGCTTCTAGAGAAGAAAAATCTGCATTAAACAAAGCGAAAACCTATTCGAACGTTATGCACATGTCAAAAGATGGCATCTATAATCAATTAATGTCTGAAGCTGATGGTTTTAAAGAATCAGATGCACAATATACAGTAGATAATTTAAAAGCGAATTATAAAAAGAATGCTCTCGAAAAAGCTAAAGATTATGCTGATACACAGAATATGTCAAACGATGCAATATACAATCAATTAACATCAGATATTGAAGGATTCACGGAAGAACAAGCGCAATACACTATTGATCAATTAGATAAATAGTGAAGTTCTAAAGCCCTAATTCAACTTTAATTATTGTTGATGGGACTTAATTAAACTTAACATTAAAGAAACGATATTTCGGTATTGAAACCGAAATATCGTTTTTATTTTGCCTCTTAATTCATATTTATAAAGGTACTGCCTAAAACATCACGCACATCGTGAATCACTAGGAATGCATTTTCATCCACTTCATTTACCAGTTTCTTGACCCTTGTAACTTGTGATTGCGGTACAACGACGTACAACATATGTGTTTCTGACTTTCCATAACCACCTTTACCAGTTAATATGGTTGACCCTCTACCAGTAAACGCATTGATTTTATCACTAATTAAATCACTTTTGCTTGAAATCACTGTAACTGCTTTTTTCGGATTGAAACCTTCGATAACGAAGGACGTGGCACGTTCCGTAACAAATAACATAATAATGGTAAACAGCACATTTTCTAATGGTAGTACCATTAAGAATGAAAGAACAACAAGTGCATCTAGTATAAAAATACCTTGTGACGTTTTGATCTCGGAGTATTTATTCACAATTTTCGCAATGACTGATGTACCACCCAGTGTACTACCAGTAGAAATTACTAGCCCTGCACCGATACCAATCACAGCGCCCCCAAATAAAGAATTAATAACAAAATTATCTACACCTAGATTAATATTTTCAGTTAAATGTAAAAATAGAGACAACGCAGTGTTGGAAATAACGGTGTAGACCGCTACCGTTTTACTTAAAAATTTCCACCCTACAAATACGACAACGGTATTGATAATAAATGAGGTCCACGCTGGCGATAAACCGAATGCATACATAAGAGATAATGATATCCCTACTGTGCCGCCATCACCTAGATTTGATCCAAGTAAAAAACAGTTTACACCAATCGCATTTATGAATGTACCAATTAAACAGAATATAATGTTTTTATAATGCTTGTTTATTAAATTTTTCATAAATACCCTCACTTTTCACTATTTTATTATTGTGGTTTATAAATAAAATGTTCAATATTCATCAAGTAATGCTTAAATATTAAAAAAGACACCTCCATGAGGCGTCATTAATTGAAATTCATACTTTTCATTATATTAGCATATTTATTTTATGTGTGACTAGAAGAAATTCAATTTACACTTAATTCTTTTTCAAATTAAGAGATAACCATGCAAAACAGATGATACATCTTATGTGCTATAGTTCGATAGGCTCACCGCCTCTTAATTTATCAGCCATCTCATTTAACTTTCTTAATCTATGATTCACACCAGATTTAGATATTTTTCCCGTCGACATCATTTCACCTAATTCTTTTAATGAAACTTCTTGGTGCTCAATTCTTAATTTTGCGATCTCACGCAATCTATCTGGAAGGTTGTCTAAACCAATTTCTTTATCAATTAAATGTATACTTTCTACATGTTTCATGGCTGCACTTACAGTTTTATTTAAATTGGCTGTCTCACAATTAACCAATCGATTCACAGAATTTCTCATATCTCGAACAATACGAACGTCTTCAAATTTCAAAAGTGCTTGATAACCACCTATCAAACTTAAAAAATCGGATATTTTTTCTGCTTCTTTTAAGTAAGCAATGCTGCCTTTCTTACGTTCTAGATGTTTTGCATTTAATTCATACGCATTCATTAATTGTGTGATACCTTCAGAATGATCTTCATATAACGAAAAAACCTCTAAATGATAAGATGACGTTTCTGGATTGTTAACAGAACCACCAGCTAGAAAGGCACCTCTCAAATAACTGCGACGCATTTCATCATCATGAATCATAGTTTCATCGATTTCATGGGTAAAGACACCATTTTTTAAAATACCTAAATCATCTAATATTTCTCTGGCTCTTGCCTTAATACGACAAATATAGATATTATTTTTTTTCAATTTCATTTTCTTGCGTACGAGTAGTTCCACTTCCACATTAAACACTTTTTTTATTAACGAATAAATCCGTCTTGCTGTTGTTGCATTTTCGGTTTGAACGTTAATAACAAACTGTTGATTGGATAGACTGAGTGCACCATTCATTCGAATAAGCGCACTGAGCTCTGCTTTTGCATTTTCTTCATCTACTTCAATTCTAGTAAGTTCATTTTTCATATCTGATGCAAAGCTCATGATTCAATCAGTCCCTTCTTATAAGTTTATTGTCTGGCTTATTCGTTATGATCTTTATTATGATCTTTATTTCGATTAAACTCAATTGTCGCCGTTTCTCTCATAGCGATTTCATAGATCATTTTTGAAAGTACTTCAGTGTTATGGCGCACGTAATCTTCTGAAGACACTTCTACTAAATC
Source organism: Staphylococcus sp. LKG4-2 (assembly GCF_050955665.1). Classification (NCBI taxonomy): domain Bacteria; kingdom Bacillati; phylum Bacillota; class Bacilli; order Caryophanales; family Staphylococcaceae; genus Staphylococcus; species Staphylococcus sp. LKG4-2. The sequence continues at coordinate 2,205,029 of NZ_CP194532.1, forward strand.
AGGATGTGTAAAGACTTTAATATTCTGTGCTTCCATATCTGTCGTGTTGCATTTTACAGGTTCTGCATTTTCTTCTCTATAGCGTTCTAATACATTACCGTGAAAATTTTGCGTGCTACAAATAACATAGTTAATACATTTCGCACCCATGTGATCATGGATAGCATTGACATGATCGACAGCAGAATAATTATTCGTTTCACCTGGCTGTGTCATTACATTTGAAACATACAATTTAGGGGCATCTACTTTAAGTAATGCATCTGCGATACCTTTTACGCATAAATTTGAAATGACACTTGTATATAAAGAACCTGGCCCCATAACAATTAAATCTGCCTCTTCAATCGCTTCAACTGCTTCTTCCATCGGTTTTACATCTTCAGGTTCTAAAAATACACGTTCGATTTTTTTATTTTTTTTTGGAATCTTAGACTCGCCATATACGATTTCTCCGTCTTCCATGACTGCATTTAAACGCACACTTGTATTAGTGGACGGAATAACACGACCTCTAATATTTAAAATCTTACTTAATTCTTTAACTGCATGTCCAAAATCATCCGTAATATTCGTTAACGCGGCAATCAGTAAATTGCCAAGCGAATGACCTTCAACTTGGTTTTCTTTAAAACGATATTGGAAAAGTTGTTCTAATGTTGACTCAGTTTCACTTAATGCAGAAATTACATTTCTTATATCTCCCGGTGCAGGTATATCCATTTCATTTCTTATTTTTCCTGTGCTCCCACCATCATCGGCAACTGTGACAATTGTCGTAATATCTATTGGGTAATCTTTAAGGCCTCGAGCTAAAACGGATAAGCCTGTACCGCCACCTATTAGTACAAGTTTAATTCTTCTCATCTTTATGTTTCACGCCACTTTCCACATGTGCATCCCTGTGATGCACATACACATTGTAATCAAAACTTTCGTTAAGTTCTGCTCCGATACGTTTGGCTAATGCGACTGAACGGTGTTGACCACCAGTACAACCGATTGCGATAACCAGTTGTGATTTACCTTCTTTTTTATATCCTGGTACCATAAATTTCAATAAATCTATTAATTTTTCATAAAATATATTTGTTTCTTTCCATTTCATAACATATTTATAAACCGCTTCATCTTCTCCTGTGAACGGTCTTAACTCATCAACATAGTGTGGATTCGGTAAAAATCTCACATCAAATACTAAGTCTGCATCCATTTGAATACCATGCTTAAATCCAAAACTCGTTACATTAATATTAAATGTTTGTACATTGCTCTTATTGAAATAGTCACCAATGCGTTTACGCAATTCTTTTGGTTTCATTTGCGTCGTATCAATCGTATAGTTCGCTAGACTTTTAATTTCTGTTAATAACTCACGTTCTTCATTTATCGATTCTATCAATGAACGTTGTCCATTTCCATTTAACGGATGCGCACGTCTTGTTTCTTTATATCTAGAAATTAAACGCTCATTAGATGCTTCCAAGAACATCATATCCACAATCACATCAGAGTTACTTTTAATTAAATCCATTTCGTGGATTAATGATTTAAACAATTCTTTCCCTCTTAAATCGATTGCAATTGCAACTTTTTGTAATGATGGATTACCTTGCCCCATCAATTCTACAAATTTAGGTAAAAGTATCGGTGGTAAGTTGTCTACACAGAAATAACCGATATCTTCTAGACTTTGAATGACTACAGATTTCCCAGCACCTGATAAACCTGTAACGACTAATAATTCACTTTTTACTATTTCTTTTTCATCCGGTTGCATCTTTTCACACCATTCGTTGATTTATTTAATCATAAAATGTTACTTCGTTGTTAACAGTTCATATTTTAAAGTGATGTGATTCATTTCACTTCAAATAAGTCTAACAATCTTATGCTATCATATTTCATTTTACATGAAAAAGGTCTTAGGTAGTAGCATTATCACTTTAATATTGAAGTTAGCTGTGGCTGCAATTTAACTCCTATAACCATAAGACTTCAATTATAAACATAGATAAATATATATCCTTATGTAAAAAGCTAGAGCACAATGCTTTCAGTTATGTCTGAGCATCATGTTCTAGCTTTAACTAAATTCTATTATACAACACAATCACACGATTGATTATGCTTCTATTGTATCTTTGATGTGTTCAATATATGCGATAGCACTTTGTGCTGCAATACTACCATCACCTGTTGCAGTAACGATTTGACGTAAACCTTTTTCACGTACATCGCCTGCTGCGTAAATACCAGGAATGCTTGTACTCATATCTTCATTCGTTAAGACATAACCGACTTCATTTGTAATACCTAAATCTTGGAAAGGTACTGTCAGTGGTTTCATACCAATATAAATAAATACACCATCCGCATCTAATGTTTGTTCAGAACCATCTTTTGTTGATTCTAATGTGACTGATCCTACTTTACCATCTTTGTCGTTAATTGTTTTTAGTGTGTGGCTCCAGATAAAATCAATTTTTTCATTTTTAAATGCGCGATCTTGTAATATTTTTTGCGCACGTAATTCATCTCTACGGTGTACAATGGTTACGCTATCCGCAAATTTTGTAAGGAATGTGCCTTCCTCAACGGCTGAATCACCGCCACCAATAACAAATAATTTTTTACCTTTAAAGAATGCACCATCACAAACTGCACAATAACTTACACCACGGCCACCAAGTTCTTGTTCACCTGGCACACCAATTTTTTTATATTCTGCACCTGTTGAGATAATAACTGCATGTGCAGTGATTACTTTATTTCCTAGGTTCACTTCTTTATATGCGCCTTTATCTTCGATTGATTTAATGTCACCATATTGATATTGTGCACCAAATTTTTTCGCATGTTCAAACATTTTTGTAGATAAGTCCGGACCTGTTACCATTTCAAATCCTGGAAAGTTTTCAACTTCTTCCGTATTTGCCATTTGTCCACCAGGCATGCCACGTTCTATCATTACAGTACTTAAGTTTGCGCGAGATGCATAAACTGCTGCAGTCATACCTGCTGGGCCTGCACCAATAATTGCAATATCAAAATCCACTTGTTCAGCCATTTTAATTGCCTCCTGTTTACTAATTCAATATGCGAAGTATATATGATTTCTTGCATTTTATAAACTTATATGCTCACTAAATAATCTATCGTCTTATTTAAACGGTAAGATGAAATTTTAAACCAATCTAAAACTTGTTGCTTTGTAACTTTGATTTCAGAATGACGAAAATACATATATACAAATGCAGCAACATAATCACTAACATTTGCTAGGTCAACTTTTTCCGAAATGATCGCTTCTGCTTGATCAATCCATACTATAAATAAATCTTCATTATTTTTCAATGCCTCAATATCATAAAGCATTAACATGCCTTTGTGAATAAAATCTAATTTGTTTAATTTTAAATCTTGAATTAAATAAGTCAAATAGAGCTTCTCATAATCATTCATAGATTCTAGTACACCCCAAATTTCTTGGGTTAAGAGTACTTCACGGCCCTTTAATTGGTTTAATAAAAAGATGCCATATAATCTATGGTGGCTATTATCATTCAACAATAACGGCAATACTTGTTGGTCAAAATACGCTTTGCTCTCTTCAATAACCCAAGGTGCATGGCCAACATCAACTTTAGAAATTTCTTGTAATTTTGTCCAAAAGAATTTACTTTCTTCATGATTGCCTAAATGATAATGATTATAGCTGAGTGCATTATACATTTGAATCGAAAGGAACTTTCCTCTTCTATAGAGTGGTTGTAGAATCTTTTGCGAAGCTTCATATTGTTTTAAATAACAGAGCACGATACCTAATTTAAATGACTCATCTTCATTCATCGGCATTACTTTGTTTAATATTTTTAAGTAGCGATGATATTTTTCACTATCATTCGTGTTGTATAGCAACAATGTATAATGACATAATGCATGCACATCTGTGTTGTCCTCGCTTAATAAACGTTCAAACATTTCTTTAGCAGTTTCGTATTCGTTTAAATATAAATAACACATTGCTAATAAATTACGTACGACGCGGTGTTCTTGAATGTCAGTACTTTGATTTAAAATAAAATTTCGAGCCTCTGGTAAGCGGCCTTGTGAAAATAAATATTGGAAAATAAGTTGAATCGCAAATAATTTACTTTCTATCTCTATTTTTTCAGGTGTATGATATGAGACTTCAAACATTTCTTCAAGTTCTTCTTTATAATCCTCATCACCAGATATTGTTACATAGTTAATACCAAATAAAAATGCTTTATTGGCTTCATTCATCGTTATATTTAACTGGCTTAATTGAAAATAACTTTCTTCAACTTCTTCACCTTGTGCAATACTTTCATAAAAAAGATGTTCAGCCTTGCTACCTATACCTAAACTAACTAAGCACTCCGAATATTTTACTTTTGTTTCAAAATCCTGAGGTGACATTTCAAGCACTTTAGCGAAGTAAGATGCCGCTTTTTTATATTCTTGTTGATGAAATTTTTGATCTCCTAATTTTTTATAAAATTGACTATCTAATTTCATTGGTATTACATTGTCTTTATGCGCCATCCATCGTCACCTCCTAAATGTTTCTTTATTTTATTATTTGTATGGGATTCCCATACGCTAATGCATGATCTGGAATATCTTTGGCTACAATAGAACCCGCACCAATCTTAACATGATTACCAATGGTAACGCCTGGTAGGATGGTCACATTTGCACCAATCAAGGTATGATCCCCAATTTTCACAGGGCCTGTAGTAAATGCATCTACTAAAAATTCATGTGTTAAAATCGTTGAATTATAGCCAATCACACAATTTTTACCAATCGTGATGTATTCAGGATACAATAAATCAGGAACTACTTTGAAAGCGAATGCTGTATGAGCCCCGATATCCATTTTCAATAATTTACGATATGCCCAATGTTTTAATTTCACATTAGGCAAATAACGGCAAACTTCAATAATTAACGTTTGTTTAAACATTTTCATTCCTTTGACAAAACGATACATATGCCATAAAGGATTTTTACCTTGAACTTGTTGTTTCTTTAAATTACGCATAAATGACTATCACTTCACTTCTTTACTTGGCCATGATAATGGACCAACAGCTTTATAACGTGGCGCATCATATTTAACACGTCTAACAATCATTATGACGACACCTATTATGATTAAAATAATGGACATTAATTGGGCAATTCGGATATCACCTGCAAGCATTAAACTATCCGTACGCATGCCTTCTACAAAGAATCTGCCAATGGAATACCAAATTAAATAGAGACAGAAGGTATCACCAATACGTAAGTGTTTTCTTAATAGAATTAAGATAACAAATCCTAACACATCCCAAATAGACTCATAAAGGAATGTTGGTTGATAGTATTTTCCATCAATATACATATTATTAATTATAAAGTCAGGAATATGTAAGTTTTCAAGGGAAGATTTAGAAACTGTGCCCCCATGCGCTTCATGGTTCATAAAGTTTCCCCATCTTCCAATACCTTGTCCTAAAATCATACTTGGCGCAATCACATCACCAATTTGAAATGGATTAATATTTTTTTGTTTACAAATAATAATACCCGTTACGAATCCACCAATAAGACCACCATGTATGGCAATACCACCCTGCCAAATCATTGGGATTTCAATTGGATGTTGTACATAATACGGCCACTGAAAAATAACGAAATATATTCTAGCAACAATAAAACCAAATATGGCACTCCAAAATATAATATCGACGAGTGTGTCTTGATGGAATCCAATACGTTTCACGCTTGCTTGTGCAATAAAGTAACCTAGCAGTATGCCCATAGCAATAATAATGCCATACCAACGTACTGAAATCGGTCCTAATTCAAACGCAATCGGATCGATATAGCTTAACGTCATCATTGATTATTCCCCTCACTATGATTACCATTACGCAAAATTTCCGCATTTAAACGGTCATTAAATTCTTCTGCTGTATTGATACCCATGATATTCAGTCTATAGTTCATCGCAGCTACTTCAATAATCACCGCCACGTTACGACCTGGTCTTACTGGAATGGTTTTTTTCGTTATTTCTGTGTCTAAAATACGTAATTTTTCTTCGTTTAGCCCTACACGGTCGTATAGTTTTTCTTTATGCCAATTTTCTAAGTGAATATTTAAACGCAGGCGCTTCTCAGTCAGAATTGAACCGGCACCAAATAAAGTCATAACATTTATAATGCCTAGTCCTCTAATTTCTAACAAATGTTCAATTAATTTAGGTGCACGACCTGTTAATTCATCTTTACTAATTTCTCTGATTTCAACATTATCATCAGCTACAAGTCTGTGACCGCGTTTGATTAATTCCAGCGCTGTTTCACTTTTACCTATACCAGAATCGCCTGTGATTAACACACCAACACCGTAAACATCAACAAGCACACCATGCAATGAAGTCGTTCTAGCGAGTTCATGCTCTAAAAAGGTAGTCAAACGACTCATCAATTGAGTTGTGGCAATTGTGGACGTGATCAATGGCGTTTCGTTTTCTTTCGCAGCTTCTATAAGTTCTTCCGGAGGTTCTAAATCTCTTGTCACTATAATCGCTGGTGTTTCTGGACGACATAATTTTCTCATACGTCCTTTCCGTTCTTCATCAGGCAATAAATTATAGAAAGATAACTCAGTAGTTCCTAATAATTGAATACGGTCAGAGGCATAATGAGAGAAATAACCTGCCATTTCTAAACCCGGTCTTGATATATCAGTATTTTTAATTTGTTTATTTAAACCCGCTTCACCTGTGATTACTTCAAGCTTAAAGCGTTCTACTAAACTCTGTGTAGTTAACATGCGTTCACCTCTATCATTCTTTCTTCTGCATTTGTACTATGTTCATATCATATCAAAAAGAACTGATAATCTATATTAAAAAGTGCAGACGAAGTATATTTTAATATATGCCTTATATAAATTATATACGATATTTCTTATTAAAAGCTGATTCATTTTAAAATTAACGATAAACTTAACATTTTATGTTTGCGACATGTTATCAAAGGTTAACAATCACAAAAAAGCTCTTGCTTCACACGCATGTAACATGGTGTCGCAAGAGCTTTGTTATGCTGTTGGAAAATAGATACGGTACAATTGCTATTGTTTTACCGTGTCTCTTTCTAAGGCTGGTTTTAAATATTTACCAGTATAACTTGCTTCTACTTCTGCAATCTGTTCAGGTGTACCTGTTGCAACAACAGTACCTCCACCGTCGCCACCTTCTGGACCTAAATCAATAATATGGTCTGCCATTTTAATGACATCTAAATTATGTTCAATAATAACCACGGTGTCACCATTCTCAACTAACTTGTTTAAAACTTTCAGTAATCTACTGATGTCATCCACATGTAAACCTGTTGTAGGTTCGTCTAGTATATATATGGAGCGTCCTGTTGAACGTTTGTGTAATTCTGATGCAAGTTTCACACGCTGTGCTTCACCACCAGATAATGTTGTCGCAGGTTGACCTAATGTAACATAACCTAAACCAACATCTACTAACGTTTTTAACTTACGATGAATTTTCGGAACATTTTCGAAAAATGCCGTCGCTTCTTCAGCAGTCATCGCTAGGATTTCTGCAATATTTTTCCCTTTATAAGTTACTTCAAGCGTTTCACGATTATATCTCGTGCCACCACAAACTTCACACGGTACGTAGACATCTGGTAAAAAGTGCATTTCAATTTTAATGATACCATCGCCTTTACATGCTTCACAGCGACCGCCTTTAACATTAAAACTAAAACGACCTTTGGTATAACCTCTGACTTTAGATTCATTTGTTTGTGCAAATATATCTCTAATATTATCAAAAACCCCAGTATACGTAGCTGGATTTGATCTTGGCGTACGTCCAATAGGCGATTGATCAATATCTATAATTCGGTCTAATTGATCTATACCATTAATTTCATCATATTCACCTGGTTTCACTTTAGATTTATTGATTTGTTTCGCTAAAGATTTATAAAGCACTTCATTAACTAAAGTACTCTTACCAGAACCTGAAACACCCGTTACAACAGTCATCGTTGATAATGGGAAATCTACATCAATGCCTTTTAAATTATTACTACGCGCACCTTTAACACTAATTTTGCGATCAGTAATGTCTCTTCTTGCTTCTGGCACTTCAATGCGTTTTTTGCCGCTTAAATATTGTCCGGTTAAAGAGTGTTTGTTGCTCATAACTTGTTTAGGTGTACCACTTGCAACAATCTCACCACCATGCTCACCAGCGCCAGGACCAACATCCACTAAATAGTCTGCTGCACGCATGGTATCATCATCGTGTTCAACAACGATTAACGTATTACCTAAATCACGCATTTCTTTTAAAGTGCTAATTAATCTATCGTTATCTCTTTGATGTAAACCTATGGATGGTTCATCTAATACATATAAGACGCCAGAAAGTCTAGAACCAATTTGAGTTGCTAGACGGATACGTTGCGCTTCGCCACCAGATAAAGAGCCAGATGCACGATTTAAAGTTAAGTATTCTAGTCCTACATTATATAAAAATTCTAATCTAGAATTAATTTCTTTCAATATTTGATTGGCAATTTTTTGGTCTTGTTCTGAAAGCGCAATATGATTATAGGCATCTAATGCGTCTTTAATTGAACGCTCAACGACGTCACCAATATTTTTCCCATCTACATAAACTGATAAAGCTTCGCGACTTAAACGTTTACCATGACACGTTTCACAAGGTAACTCAGTCATGTACTTACTCATCATTTCTCTTACTAATTCAGAAGGAGAATCATGGTATCGCCTACTGATATTATTTATAACACCTTCAAACGCCATCGTACGTTTACGAGATTGGCCGTTACGTTGCGTAAATGTGAAGTCTATTTCTTTACCTTTAGATCCGTATAAAATAATATCTTTTTGTCTGTCAGTTAATTTTTTAAATGGTTTGTCCATGTTAATTTTAAACACTTCGCACACGCGTTTTAATATCGTAGGATAAAAATCCGAACTCGATGATTCCCAAGCAACGATTGTACCTTCATTTAAGGTTTTACTCGTATCTGGTACGACTAACTCTAAATCAACCGTTAATTTCTGACCTAATCCATCACATGTAGGGCAAGCACCAAACGGACTATTAAAACTAAACATACGTGGCTCTAACTCACCAATTGAAAAACCACAAATCGGACAAGCATGATTTTCTGAGAACTTCAATTCTTCACCGTCAATGATATCGACAATGAGCGTTCCTTCTGACAATTGTAACGCCGTCTCAATGGAGTCAGCTAAACGCGTTTCGATACCCTCTTTGACAACAAGACGGTCAACTACTACCTCAATTGTATGATTTTTATTTTTCTCTAAGGCTGGTACTTCATTGACATCTAATATTTCTCCATCAACACGTACACGTACATAACCTTTTTTTGTTATATCGTCTATCAGTTTTTCTTGAGCGCCCTTTCTATGAGAAACCACAGGTGCTAAGATTTGAATTTTAGAACGTGCTTCTAATTTCATCACTTGGTCAACCATTTGTTGAACTGTTTGTGATTCTATTTCAATACCATGGTTAGGGCAAAAAGGTTTACCGATACGCGCATATAGTAAACGAATATAATCATAAATTTCTGTGACTGTCGCCACAGTAGATCTTGGGTTTTTACTAGTTGTTTTTTGATCAATTGAAATCGCTGGTGATAAACCTTCAATCGTATCGACATCCGGTTTATCCATTTGACCTAAAAATTGTCGTGCATAGGCACTGAGAGATTCAACATATCTGCGTTGACCTTCTGCATATATTGTATCGAAAGCAAGTGATGACTTTCCTGAACCGGAAAGCCCTGTCATAACTATTAATTTATCTTTTGGTATTTCAATATCTACATTTTTTAAATTGTGGGCACGTGCCCCTTTAACTACAATGGATGGTTGCTTCATTTGTGTCACCCTTCTGCTTTTAATTCAAATAGCATATCTCTAAGCTCTGTGGCTTTTTCGAAATCTAAATCTTTTGCGGCTTGCTTCATTTCTTTTTCTATATTTGCAATTGTTTTTTCGCGTTCTTTCTTCGTCATTTTCTTCGGTACTTCTGTTTGTTGTTGCTCATTTGTTTCATCGTTTTCAACAGTAGCACTAATCACGTCATGTATTTTTTTATTAATTGTAGTAGGCGTAATGTTATGTTTTTCATTATATGCTTCTTGTATCGTACGACGACGTTCCGTCTCATCTAACGCATAGCGCATGGAGTCAGTAATTTTATCTCCATACATGATAACTTCCCCGCGACTATTACGTGCGGCACGTCCAATTGTCTGAACAAGTGATCTTTGAGAACGTAAAAATCCTTCTTTGTCAGCATCTAAAATAACAACAAGAGACACTTCTGGTATATCAATACCCTCTCTTAACAAGTTAATTCCAACAATGACATCATACGTACCCATTCTTAAATCTCTAATGATTTCTATACGTTCGAGTGTTTTAATTTCAGAATGCAGATAATTTACTTTGATGCCTGCTTCTTTTAAATATATCGTTAAATCTTCACTCATTTTCTTAGTCAACGTTGTAACAAGTACACGCTCATTTCGATCGATTCGATCCTGTATCTCACCAAGTAAATCATCAATTTGATTTTCTGTAGGGCGCACCTCAATCTTAGGATCTAACAGACCGGTTGGACGTATGATTTGTTGAACCATCTCATCTGTATGCTCAAGTTCAAATGGTCCTGGTGTGGCTGAAACATAAACCAACTGTTTCGTTTTTTCTTCGAATTCCTCGAATTTTAAAGGTCTATTATCTAGTGCACTCGGCAAACGGAATCCGTGGTCAACTAATACTTGTTTACGAGCACGGTCACCATTATACATACCTCTAATCTGCGGCAAAGTTACGTGCGACTCATCAATCATGACTAACCAGTCATCTCCGAAATAATCAAGTAATGTATAAGGTGTTGACCCCATAGGACGTAATGTTAAGTGAACGGAATAATTTTCTATACCCGAACAGAATCCCATTTCTCTCATCATTTCTAAATCATAATTGGTACGTTGCTCTAAACGTTGCGCTTCTAACAATTTATTTTCTGCATTTAATTCAGCTAAACGTTCTTCTAATTCGTTCTCAATTCTTTGAATTGCTGATTTCATTTTTTCTTCACGTGTTACGAAGTGAGATGCTGGGAAGATTGCAAAATGATCGCGTTCTCTTAATACTTCTCCAGTTAAGTAATTCACTTCACGAATACGATCAATCTCATCACCAAAGAATTCTACACGGATACACATTTCTTCTCTAGATGCAGGGAAAATCTCAACGACATCCCCTCTAACTCTAAATGTACCGCGTCTAAAATCTATATCATTTCTTGTATATTGGACGTCCACTAATTTTTTAAGTAATTCACTTCTATCCATCTCCATGCCAGCACGTATACTAACGACTAAATCACGGTATTCTTCTGGATTACCCAAACCGTAGATACAACTGACACTGGCAATCACAATCACGTCATCTCTCTCAAACAACGCACTGGTAGCTGAATGTCGTAACTGGTCAATCTCATCATTGATTGAAGCGTCTTTTTCTATAAAAGTGTCAGTTGAAGGCACATAGGCTTCTGGTTGATAATAGTCATAGTAACTTACAAAGTATTCCACTCTATTTTCAGGAAAAAATTCTTTGAACTCACTATATAATTGGCCTGCTAAGGTCTTATTATGTGCGATAATCAGTGTTGGTTTACCAACCTGTTTGATTACATTACTCATCGTAAATGTCTTACCAGTACCAGTTGCGCCTAATAGCGTTTGGTGTCTTTTCCCTTCATTAACACCATTTACAATTTTTTGAATTGCTTCTGGCTGATCCCCTTGAGGTTCAAATTCAGAATGCAGTTTGAACGGATAATGTTCCATGGCGACACATGCCTCCTAATTAAGTCTATATCTCTTATTTCGAACCTATTACAATTTGTTTATCTTAAAACGTTCATATATTGATTCTTTACATATCATTTATTCAGATGAATGGTTCTATACTCGTTATATATATTAACAGATTTATGAATACAAAAACAAACATTTGTTCGTAGTTTTAATACTTCTTTTTATAAAGAAAAAACAAACATAGTATGTCACCATGTTTGCATCCATTTGATTTTATATCATAAAAACTTCTTTTTTTTGAAGTTATATTATTATAAATCTCTTATTTAATTATAGCAATTAGGTTGCTCAATGCTTATTATTCAATCATCATCTTTTTTATGCAACTCTAATTGGTCGATGATAAGATACCCCGCTAATAATGAAACGACATCTATGAAAATGATCCATTCATTATGAAAGAACCCCTTTTCAACTGATACACCTATTAAAATTAAAGTCAATATTGTACCTACCCATTTGCTTCTTGTTAGCACACTGAATAATATAACAAAAACACATGGGAAAAAGGATGCCAATATATACCAAATCATGGAATTCACCCATTCCTATTATTTAAAATTGCCATTGTTGTTTCACGCAATTCAGATCTTGGTATGAATTTCTCTGTTAGCATCTCTGGGATGATATTCTCGATAAAATCTTGAACTGAGCTAAGATGATCAAATTGCATGATTGTCTCTAGTGACATTTCATAAATTTCAAAAAATAACTGTTCTGGATTACGTTTTTGTATTTCTCCGAAAGTTTCATATAATAAGTCAATTTTATCAGCAACCGACAACAATTGTCCTTCTAAGGAATCATCTTTACCTTCTTGTAATCGCTCACGATAAATAGCTTGATATGGCTCTGGAATTTCCTCATTTATAAAATGGTCTACCATTTCTTCTTCTACTTGAGAAAATAATTTTTTCAATTCTCCACTTGCATATTTCACCGGTGTTTTAATATCGCCAGTAAATATTTCGGCAAAATCATGATTTAATGCTTTCTCATATAAACTTTTCCAATCGACTTCATTACCATGATATTCCTCTACAGTACCTAAATATTGAGCGATTTTTGTCACTTTGAATGAATGAGCAGCGACGTTATGCTCAAAATATTTAAATTTACCCGGCAATCTAATTAATTTTTCCAAATCAGATAAACGTTTAAAATATTGATGTACACCCATGACATCGCCTCCTAGTTTATTAAAAAATGATTATTCTTGATTTTATAATATCATTCAACGCGTTAAATGTCTTATCAATATCATTGAAAAATAATAATCATTTAATTTAACTCATATAATAAAAATAGGTTATATTTCAACGGTATAGTTATCAATGATTTAGGTATAGTCTGGGCGTAGTACAAAAATATTGGATTTGTTTCTATGGCGTTGGTGATTGATGACGCATCAAAAACGATGCAGCTTGAAATACTGCTATAATCGTTTGTTTAAGCTACTCTGCTTGTTATCTATACATTAAAAGTTCGAGATATTTCCTCATATCCCGAACTCTTATTTCGATAGCGTCACTTCAAATCAAATCATTTTTCTTCACAGAAGGATAGATTTTTTTTAGTGAATATAATTATATTGGCCTGTGTTATGGATTGTTCTATATGATTTTTGACCTACACCTTGCCAATTCATTTCAGATACAACAATTGAACCATCTGCATTTTTACTTTCAACAACACCTACATGACCATAGTTGCCTGCAGTACTTTGGAATATAGCACCTACTTCAGGCGTGTTGTTCACTTGATAGCCACTTTGCTGTGCTGCTGAAGCCCAATTATTCGCATTTCCCCATAAGTTTCCAACTGATTTCCCTAATTGTTGTCGACGATCAAAAGCATAATATGTACATTGACCCCAATCATAATAGTTACTACCGTTAGAAGCGTGTGACACTGGGCTATACTGATCATTTGAAGTTACCTGTTCATTTGCAGTTGTATTCGAAACTTGCTGTCTATCCGAAGCGGAATAATCATTGTTCTGCCATGTTTGCGTTGCACTTGGCGTGATATTCCCTGACGTACGCACATTACGTATAGTATTGTTTTCTGCTTTATTGCGTTCGTCATCATTTATTTGTGCTGTTGGTTGAACTGCTTCATGACTGTTAAATATTTGCTGTAATTGGTTATTAAGATGCGCTGAACCTTTTTCTGATACCGCAACTAATTGACCTGGATAAATGACTTCACCTAAATTTGGATTCAATTGATACAATTGGTTCATTGTCATTTGATGTCTTTCAGCAATTGCTTTAATCGTATCTCCATCCTTAACTTCTACAATGTCAGAATCCGGTAATACGATGGTTTCCCCAACTTGAACATAGTCTCTATTCTGTAAGTGATTTAAATTTTGTATTTCTGTCGTAGTAGTTGCAAATGTTTGTGCTATATCTGTCAATTTAGCATCTTCTTTTACTGTGTGTATTTGGTCTGCTGATGCAACATGATTCATACCAAAAAACAAGGCTGCCGAGGTGATAGAAAATGTTAAACCTTTCTTCATTAAGTTTTCATCCTTTACTGTCTTAATTTTAATCAAACATACTATAGCATAATAAAAACAAAGATTTTCTATTGTTATGGTTTTGTAACATAACAGTCAACTTTATATTTCAAACACCTATATTACAAGTCGATAAATACGCCACAAACCTTGCCATTAAAGTATTTAACATGTTTGAGATGATAGATTTCAAAACTTACTCGTAATATTAAAGATTGCATTTTACATATTTAATTAAATATTTATCTATCCTTTATCAAACAAAAAGAGCCAGATCACAATCTGAACTTTTAATAAGATTGCGCGCTGACTCTACATATTTAAATATATCTTTCTTATATTATGTTTCATTAAAATAGCTGTTTAATGGCTACTTAACCTTCATTTTCATGTTGATCCATTTGACTGCGTAAGAATGCTTCAATAAATGGACCAATGTCGCCATCCATAACAGCATCTACTTTACCCGTTTCTTCGTTTGTACGGTGATCTTTAACCATAGCATAAGGATGGAATACGTAAGATCTAATTTGACTACCCCAGCCGATTTCTTTTTGCTCACCACGAATTTCTGCCATTTCTTGTTCTTGCTCTTCAATTTTTAATTGATATAGTTTAGATTTCAATGTTTTCATTGCTGCTTCTCTGTTTTTGATTTGTGAACGTTCGTTTTGGTTATTTACTACGATCCCTGTTGGATGGTGTGTAATTCTAATCGCTGATTCAGTTTTGTTAATGTGTTGCCCACCAGCACCAGAAGCTCTAAACGTATCGACTGTGATATCATCTGGATTAATATCAATTTCAATCTCAGTATTATTGAATTGAGGTATAACATCACATGATGCAAATGATGTATGTCTTCGACCAGATGAATCGAAAGGTGAAATACGCACAAGACGATGCACGCCTTTTTCAGCTTTTAAATAACCATATGCGTTATGTCCCTTAACGATCAGCGTCACACTTTTAACACCTGCTTCGTCACCAGGTAAATAGTCCGCAATTTCGACATTGAATCCTTTCTGCTCACAATAACGTTGATACATTCTCAAGAGCATATTCGTCCAATCCTGTGACTCTGTACCGCCTGCACCTGGATGTAATTCCATGATGGCATTATTCGCGTCATAAGGCCCATCAAGTAATAATTGTAACTCGAACTGATACAATTCATTTTTAAAATCTTGAACGCTTTGCTCTAAATCTTGCTTCATCGTTTCATCATCTTCTTCGAGTAACAAAGCTCTCGTAGTATCCATATCTTCAAGTTCAGACTCTAATGTTCTATATGCATTCACTACTGATTTTAAAGCATTATTCTTATCAATAACGTCCTGAGCCTTTTCTTGGTTATCCCAAAATGTTGAATCGGTCATCATTTCTTCATATTCTTGTATGTTCGTCTCTTTTGCTTCTAAGTCAAAGAGACCCCCTAAGTTGTTCTAGTTTTTCATTATACGCATCTATATTACGTTTTATCTCTGACAATTCCATCATGCATCTCTCCTATGATTATTTGAATGAAATAATAAACTATAACGTATTTCATTTATTTGAAGTTAATAACTCTATTCTACAGAAGTTTGTGGTTTAATTACAACTTTATCTAATTCAAATAAATACCTAACCAAACTTAATTACAAAATAAAACCGAAAGTTAATGACTGCTCATCAAAACTTCCGGTTTTATAACCTGTCACTATGAACTATGCACCGTGACAGTTTTTATATTTTTTCCCACTTCCACAAGGGCAAGGGTCATTTCTACCAATATGTTCATCTTTCACATAAGGTTCTGCTTTAGCTTTTTCTTTACCATCTTCGGCTGAAACGTGCTCTGCTTTACCAAAGTCTGTTGTTTTATCTCTTTCAAGATCATCTTCTACTGAAACAACCGATTTCAAGATATACTTACTAACATCTTCTTCGATATTTTGCATCATCGTATCGAAAAGTTGATGACCTTCATTTTGATAATCGCGTAAAGGATTTTGTTGACCATAAGAACGCAGATGAATACCTTGTCTTAATTGATCCATCGTATCAATATGATCTGTCCAATGCGTATCTATAGAACGAAGTAAAATCATTCGTTCAAATTCATCAAATTGTGTTCCAATTTTTTCTTTTTGGTATTTTAATGCAATTTCAACTTTATTCCAAACGAATTCGAAGATATCCTCGTTGTCTTTACCTTTAATATCTTCAACTTTTATATCGCCTTCATTTAAGAATACATCGTCTACATAGTTAATGAATGGTTCATAATCTGGATCGTCCGCTTCTTCATTTACATAGTAGTTCACGCTTCTTTCAAGTGTTGAGCGTAGCATGTCATTAACTAAACCACCACTTTCATCACTATCGATGATACTATTACGTTCACCATAAATAATTTCACGTTGTTTACGTAAAACATCATCGTATTCAAGTACACGTTTACGTGCGTCGAAGTTATTACCTTCAACACGTTTTTGCGCAGATTCAACCGCACGTGAAACCATTTTAGATTCAATTGGCGTAGAATCATCCATACCTAAACGGTTCATCATGTTTTGCAAACGTTCTGAACCAAAGCGCACCATCAGTTCATCTTGAAGTGATAAGTAGAAACGACTGTCCCCTTTATCACCTTGACGTCCTGAACGACCACGTAATTGATCATCAATACGACGTGATTCATGACGTTCTGTGCCGATAACAGCTAAACCACCAAGTTCTTGAACACCATCACCTAGTTTGATATCCGTACCACGACCAGCCATGTTGGTAGCTATAGTTACTGCGCCTCGTTGACCAGCACCTGCAACAATATCGGCTTCACGTTCATGGTTTTTAGCATTTAAAACATCATGACGCACACCATTTTTCTTCAATAAATTTGAAATGTATTCACTGGTTTCAACTGCAACTGTACCAAGTAATACCGGTTGGCCAGCTTTATGTTTTTCAATAACGTCTTGAACAACTGCATCAAATTTACCTTTTTGGCTAATATAAATTAAGTCTGGTTTATCAACACGTTGCACTGGTTTGTTCGTAGGAATTTGTGTAACCGTCATATTATAAATGTTTCTAAACTCTTCTTCTTCGGTCTTCGCAGTACCTGTCATACCAGATAACTTATTATACATTCTGAAATAGTTTTGGAATGTGATTGAGGCCATTGTTTTAGATTCATTTTGAATTTTCACGCCCTCTTTAGCTTCAATCGCTTGGTGCAAGCCTTCAGAGAAACGACGTCCAGGCATTGTACGACCCGTAAATTGGTCTACAATAAGAACTTCACCGTTATTAACCATGTAGTCAACATCTCTTTGTAATGTCACGTGCGCACGTAGTGCCGTATTGATATGACTGATAACATCTACATTATTTACATCATATAAATTATCAATTTTAAACATGCGTTCTGCTTTATCGATACCTTGTTCAGTTAATTGTACCGCTTTTGTTTTTTCGTCATAATTATAATCATCTTCACTCTTAAGCATTTTTGCAAACACATTTGCTTGTGTATAAAGTGATGTCGATTTCTCTGCTTCACCAGAAATAATTAAAGGTGTACGTGCTTCATCAATTAAGATGGAATCAACCTCATCGATAATCGCAAAGTTTAATGGTCTCATTACACGTTCTTCTGCATAATTTACCATGTTGTCACGCAAGTAATCGAAACCTAATTCATTATTTGTACAATACGTAATATCACACGCATATGCTTCACGTTTTTCAGTAGTTGTTTTACTATTTAAATTTAAACCTACAGAAAGTCCTAAAAATTCATACAGTTCAGCCATTTCTTGACTCTGAACACTTGATAAATATTCATTGACTGTTATGACATGTACACCGCGACCAGTTAACGCATTTAAATATACGGGCATTGTCGCTGTCAACGTTTTACCTTCACCTGTTCTCATTTCGGAAATATCGCCACCATGAATCGCGATACCACCC
This sequence comes from Staphylococcus sp. LKG4-2, assembly GCF_050955665.1. Taxonomy (NCBI): domain Bacteria; kingdom Bacillati; phylum Bacillota; class Bacilli; order Caryophanales; family Staphylococcaceae; genus Staphylococcus; species Staphylococcus sp. LKG4-2. Next base: position 2,223,536 of record NZ_CP194532.1, read on the forward strand.
ATAACTTGCACTTTGTAAGGAATCATATTAAACACACGTTTTGACCCTTCTCTTACTAATGCAAATGCTTCTGGTAAAATATCATCCAATATTTTGTTTTGTTTTTTTATATCTTCTTCGCTCTGTAATTTTTCTTGGAATGCGCTTGTTTTGGCTTTAATTTCTTCATCAGTTAATATCGACATATCCTCTTCAAGTGCAAGGACCTTGTCGGCTAATTTACCAAGGCGTTTTATTTCTTTTTTATTGCCATCTGCAATTTTTGATAAAAAACCCATTCTGTTCGCTCCTTTAGCTTTTTAACTCTTCGCTTACAACAATTTATGATATCATCTATAAGCTTAAATTTACACTTATTGACTTGTCTAAAGTGTCTTACATTGAAATTATATTTCTTGTTCACTTACATTTCTATTTATTTTAAAATAATTGATTATAATCTTGTTCAATAAAAATATACACAAATAGCTATATCACTTTCAAATTATTACATAGTAACATAGCAAAAATTAAGCGTCCACGATTTAACATCATCGTGAACGCTATAGTATAAATGCTACTTACCTTACATTAAACGTCTTATTCAGTTGTTTCAATCAAACCATATTTTCCATCTTTTCTTTTATATACAATACTAGTACCGTCTGTTTCACGATCCGTAAAGATGAAGAAATCATGTCCTAATAAATCCATTTGAAGCACTGCTTCTTCAGAATCCATTGGTTTCAAACTGAAATTTTTTGCACGAATAATTTCGATTTCATTATCCGCTTCATTTTCATCATTTTGAATTTCAACTGCTTCTTTTTCTTCTGGTAGTGAAGCAAATGCTTCTTGCTCACCACGATTTCTATTTCTACGATTTACACGTGTTTTGTATTTTCTAACTTGTCTTTCAAGTTTGTTATTAATTAAATCAATACCTGCATACAAATCATCGTTACGTTCTTCAGCTCTTAATGTAACCTTTTTCAATGGAATTGTTACTTCGATTTTAGTAGCTGAGTTTTGATACGTTTTCACTTTAACGTGTGCTGTTGCATTTGGCACATCATTAAAATAACGCTCTAATTTACCAATTTTCTCCTCAATATAGTTGCGAATCGCATCAGTAATAGTGAGGTTCTCTCCGTGAATTTCAAATCTGATCATAATCATCGACTCCTTTAAAACCTCTATATTGGTAATATTGCTTACTAATATAATACCACGTTTAGTCTACCGTGCAAACGTAAACACATCGAATTTTCTGATTTTTCTAACATATACTTTTTCAATCGCATGATGAACCGTTAAGCCAGTAGTATAAATGTCATCCACAAGTAAAATACTTTTATCTTCTAAATTGATATCTTTTGATACTTCAAATGGATTATCAAGTCGCGCTCTATGTAGCTTGCCTAATAATGATTGTTTAGGCCTCACCTTAGTTTGAAGTATAGATTCATATGGTACTCGCAGTTTATCTAACACACAAGTAACTGGATTAAAGGTGCGATTGATATCTCTTTCTACAGGAGATGGAATTGGAATAATTAAATCGTAAGACTGTTTCGGTAGTGTGAGTTGTTCTGCCAAAATTTCACAAATTGCTACATCTTTTAACAATTTGTATTGATGTATCAGTTGTTTCACTACGCCTTTATATTGATAATTACAATATAATTGATTCATTAACGGAAATTTAGCAGCTAAGAACGCACAATCTAGACATTTATGCTCCCCTTGATCAAGTTTTTTTAGACATTTTGAACAACGACCTTCCAATACGATTTTGTTTTCTTCCCATAGTTCTATACAATTTACACATATCTTTACAGGTTTTTTATAAAAATTAAGCGCATCGAACATTTCTGATAACTTGGCATCACATTGTATACACCTAGCCATCAATCCACTCCTTTTTTAGTGCTAACTGATTCATATCTATAATTGCTTTTCGAGCTTTTAACATAGGTAAAGTAATACCTTCATGTAAAAATAATACGAGCCCTGTTGGTTCCTCTATCTTTCTTCCAACTCTACCAGCAATTTGTATTAACGCACTCTTATTAAAAATTTGGCTATTACAGACGATGACATCTAATTTGGCCATGGTAAATCCTCTTTCTAATATTGTTGTAGTAAAAATGACTTGGTATCCCCCATTTCTTAAAGCTTTAACTTTTTCAAATCTTAAGGCATCTTCGCTATATACATAAGTTAATGACGTTATTTCCTTTTTATAGCGATGATATGCTGTTTTCATTAAATTGATATTATCGAAAAACACGAGTGTATAACGCTCTGTTAAGATTTGTTTTTTTAGTATCTTCAGCAATGCATATTGTATTTTATGTTGCTTTAATTTGAAATATTTAAAACGCGGTACAGGCAATGGCTGTCTATGATATCTCGCAGGTAGTGTGATGACATCAGACGGATTCATCTTCTTTAATAAATGTCTAGGAGGTGTGGCCGTCATAAATATATGACAGTGTGTCGCTTTTGATGCATGAGTAATCGCTTCTTGTAATGAATGATCCATTACTAATGGAAATGCATCTACTTCGTCAACAATAATTAAATCAAAATGATGCTTGAATCGATATAATTGATGTACGGTTGAAATGATAAAGTGCCCATCAAAGCGCTGTGTTTGACCTTGGTAAAGTACATCAATCTGTTCTGAAGAAAATGCCTTTTTAATTCTCATACTAATTTCTATCACAACATCTACCCTTGGTGATACAATCGCGACATTATCCCCTCTACTACGCGCATAATGAATACCTTCAAATATCATTTCTGTTTTTCCAGCACCAGTGACTGCATATAAAATTTTAGTTTCATAATCTTTAATTGCCTTTAGAATTGCTATCGATGCAAAAGTTTGTTGTTCAGACAGTTTGAAATCTAACTGATATATGCCCTGAGACGCAACATTTTTAGATTTTGTAATAAATATTGGCTTTACATTATCCATTCTTCCTAAATTGATACAATTTCTACAATAAACTATTTCTTTTTTTAATATAGTTGAATAATAATTATAAAAATGACGCGGTTCTTTCGTATGACATTGCATACACTGCCATTGATTATGTTTTTTTATAATGCCAGTTGAAGTCTTATCAATGATTTCATCGGTCAGTAACGTTTTATCTAACATAAGTCGACCATAATATTTTATTTGCCTTACCTCCAAAAAAAGACATGTAACACCCAATAGGCGTGACATGTCTCTAATTTATTCATTAATTTAATCTGTGCGAATGGTACTTCCAATATACCCTAAACCAATACCACCAGATCCTAAATGTGCAGCAATGACTGGTCCAAAGCTAGAACGATAAATATTGTACTGAGGATAGTTAGTTTCTAATTCTTGTTGAATCCAATCTGAATCTTCAGGAATATCACCCTCAATTACAAATAACGTAACTTCATCTAGATTTTTGACTTCATTTATCACTTTTTCAACCATTTTACGCAAAGCACGTTTTTTAGTTCTTACTTTTTCATCTGGAACAATTTTGCCATCTTCGAACTTTAACACTGGCTTCATCTTCAACATCGTTCCAATCCAAGCTTGCGCACCTGTAATTCGACCACTTTTTTGTAAATTTTTCAAATCATCTACCATGAGTACTGCACCTGTTACTTCACGGATTGCATGTAATGCTTCAATGATAGCTTTAGGCTCATAGCCTTGTTCAATCATTTCTATCGCTTTAAGTACATATCCACCTTCAACCATCGCAGCTAACTTAGAATCAAACGTATGGACATTAATGTCTGAGACCATTTCACCTGCTTGTGTCGCAGTTTGATAGCACCCACTGATTCCAGAAGAAAGAAATACACAAATGACATCTGTATAGCCTTCTTCGCGAAGTTGCTCGAAATTCTCCAGAAAATCTCCAATTGCAGGTTGGCTCGTTGTTGAAATTGTAGCTGAGGTCTTCATACGTTCATAAAATTCGTCTGTTGAAATGGATGCATTCTCAACATAATTCTCACCACTATCAAATGTGACACTAAGTGGTGCAACTTTGATATTATATTTGTCTATTAATGTTTGAGATAGATAACTCGTTGAATCTGTCAAGACAGCAATCTTCATCCTAATCCTCCTCAATTATACTCACAACTATGATACCTTATTTTCAACCAAAAGAAAATTTATTTTTACATTTATGCTTGTATTCAATACAGTGTATAATACAAAGGTAGCGATGATAATAAAAATTATTACAATGGATAAAATCTATAGACATTTGGAGGGTTACACATGGAAGACACAATTATAACGATAAAAGCAGAACATATAATTGAAAATGTAATCAATAAATCTCGTTTTATTGCACATATTAAACCAGTAGAATCAGAAGAAGATGCGAAAGCCTTTATTAATCAAGTGTCTACAAAACACCGTGAAGCAGCACATAATTGTTCTGCATATACAATTGGCGATCAAATGAATATACAAAAAGCCAATGACAATGGTGAACCAAGCGGTACTGCTGGCGTACCAATGTTAGATATTTTAAAAAAATTAGAAATACATAATGCTTGCGTGGTTGTTACACGTTATTTTGGTGGCATTAAACTAGGTGGCGGCGGCCTTATTCGCGCTTATAGTGGTGCCGTTAGAGACGTTATTTACGATATTGGTCGTGTAGAACTTAAACCCGCTATACCTACAACTGTAACCATTAATTATGATTTAACAGGGAAATTCGAATATGAACTTGAAAGCACGTCCTATTTATTACGTGATCAAAGTTATACAGACAAAGTAAGTTATCAAATAGATGTTGTCGCGTCTGACTATGATGAATTTATTGCATTTTTAAATAGAACAACGTCTGGTAATTATGATTTAGTAGAAGGCGAAGTCATGAGGTTACCGTTTGATATACCAACAGATTAAATATAAATGATAGATATATGTCTTATTTTACAAGTACTTAAACAAACCGAATCGTACAAAAAAACCGACAAGTCAGTAACCTCTGACTTGTCGGTTTTATAGTTTCACAATTTCATTGCTATCACTGTTCATCTTTATTATGCTCTTTATTTTCTATTAATTTCAATAGAGGTCTGTAATCATCATCAATTAATCCTGTAAATTCTACAATCAATTCAATTGTAATGAATATGAGTATGAGCATCATGAATACACCCCAAGGTTGGGATAAGTATAATATAATACTAGAGAGACTAAACAGTATCGCAATTGAATATATCAATAACACGGTTTGTCGATGCGAATAGCCTAATTCTAAAAATTTATGATGCAAATGAGATTTATCGGCCTGCATAATATGTTGACCTTTCTTCACTCGACGTATCATAGCGAATAGTGTATCGATAAATGGTACTGCTAAAATAACGATTGGGAAGAATAAGGATACAAACGTAATGTTTTTAAACCCGAGTAATGATAGAAAGCCTACAATAAATCCAACTAATAGTGCGCCACTGTCACCTAAAAAGATTTTTGCTGGATGGAAATTGAAGAATAAAAATCCTAAAAGTGCACCTATCAATACACTACATATCATTATAATAAATATATTGGCTTGTAATATTGCTATAAAGCCAATTGTCATCAGTGCAATCATTGAAACGCCTGACGCTAGACCATCTAATCCATCGATTAAATTTATCGCATTCGTAATGGCAACAATCCAAATGACCGTTATTGGAATACCAAATATACCAAAATGTATCGTTGGACCAATAGGTAATGAAATAAAGTCAATTGTAACACCATAGTAAACAACGACTAACGCCGCAATTACTTGGCCGAGTAATTTCATAATTGGTTTTAAGTCATAGATATCATCTATCAAACCAACCAAATAGATTAATACAGATCCAATAACAAGCGGTTTGACCTCAGTTTCTATAGGATGTCCAAGCCAAATTCCAACTAAAAACGATAAGAGTATCACAGTTCCACCAAGTACTGAAATAGGTTTAGTATGTACCTTTCTAAAATTCGGTTGATCTACAATCCCTAATTTATGAGAAACTTTTATGACTATTGGTGTAAGTATTAAACTGACTATCATTGAAAAAATGATTAGTAATAATGTATACATCAGTTCACCTTCATTAATATGGTTCTTAATTATTTTAAATTTCAAAGTCTATGTTGAAAATATTTGTTTCATTAAATTGTGAATTCACTTCAAAAATGACTATTTTAATACTTCCTAATAAAAATATAGTCTCATTACACAATTGATATTTTTACATAACTTTATAATACCTTATACGCTTTTACTTATACAACTAGAAGTGCGATAATAAATGCGTTATATTTAGGGATATTATTTATTAAATCAATTTTAGTGAATTTTTAATTTTTCACTAAAAAATAATTTTAACATGAATATTAAGTGAATGTTAGAATTTTCTATTCACCCCATGATGACAAATTGTAAGTTTTCACTTACAATAACTAAGTGTTTATTTAAAGGAGTGTAAAGTAAAAATGTTTGAAGCTATTATCTATAATATTTCTGTTACCGTAGCTGGAATTTATTTATTCCATCGTCTACAATACTCAGAAAATAGAATTATGGTATTTTCAAAAGAATATGTCACTGTTTTAATGACGATAGTAGCGCTTTTACTATCTGCGTACCCTGTCCCAATATTCAATGAGTATACACTCTATTTATCCTTTGTACCTATCCTATTTTTAGGTAGATATACGAATATGTTTTACACTGTTCTATCCGCCTTTATTGTCGGCTTAGTCAATGTTCTGATTGGGGATTATACAATAATTACTGCTATGATATTTATCGTAATAGCAGGCATCATTGGTGCGATAGGTCCATTCTTAAAACAAAGTGATATCATTTCATTGCAAATACTAAATGTCATTGCATTAGTTATTTTTGCAATTTTATCATTAATCAGCCCATATTACGAGATTACAGAAGTCTTATTTTTAATTCCGATTTCATTTGTCTTAACAATAACTTCGTCTATTACCTTTGTTGATATTTGGCATTTCTTCTCATTAGTCAATCGATATGAGAACGAAGATAAAGTAGATTACTTAACTGGATTAGGTAATGTTAAAGAATTCGATAGACATTTAAATGAAACAGCTCGTTTATCTGAAGAAAATAACCAAAGTTTAGGTTTATTACTGATTGATATCGACGGTTTCAAAGATGTGAACGATATGTATTCACATAAATCGGGCGACGCTGTACTCAGACAAGTGGCTCAATTACTTAAAAACTATGTGCCACAACAGTTTAGTATTTATCGTAATGGAGGTGAAGAATTTTCTATTGTTTTGTATGATTATACTTTAGACCAATGTGTCAAATTAAGTGAGAGTATTCGTGGCGGTGTAGAACAATCTACATTCCATTTACCAAACAAAGAAGTCATTAAATTATCCGTATCTATTGGCGTTGGATACTTGACAACAGATGATTACAAATCACAACGAAAAGTGTTTAAAATTGCTGACGATATGTTGCATATGGCTAAAAACGAAGGCCGTAACCAAGTCATGTTTAACCCAATTGTTAAATTATAGGGAGTGGGACTTTACATTTTCAATGCAGCCACCTATCGCCTAAATGAAAAAGAGTTTGAGACATCTATTTTTGTCTCAAACTCTTTTTTCGTAAAAATAAATGTAACGTTTCTTTCACCTACCATGCCCTTCACACAGCGCGATTCATCCATATGTTTTACTTTTTCTAAATAAAGTTTCAATTAAAGCATTGAATAAGTATAGTAATGAAAATGAGTTTGTTACAATATATAATGTTATATAAAACATTAATTATCGTAAGATACGCTATTGAAAGTTTTTATTCGACAATGTAAACTTTCAATTGTTCTATTAACAATTCAGGAGGTGCGAAGCTATGTCAGATTCAATTACCATCATTGATGAAGATAAAGTCATTGATGTCGTATTAATCGCAGGCAGAATTTTACTAGAAAGCGGTGCTGAAACGTATCGTGTTGAAGATACAATGACAAGAATCGCTGCAAGTTATGGTTTAGATGATACATATAGCTTTGTAACATCAACTGCAATCATTTTTTCGTTAAATAATCGTACAAATACACGACTCATTAGAATTCGTGAACGTACTACAGATTTAGAAAAAATTGCATTAACAAATAGTTTGTCTCGTAAAATATCTAGTAACAAGCTTGATATTGATCAAGTAAAATCTGAACTTATCCATTTACACCATGCTTCCTTGCAGTATTCATCAATTACCAATTTTGTTGCAGCAGCAATTGCCTGTGGCTTTTTCCTATTTATGTTTGGTGGCGTCATTAATGATTTTATATTTGCAATTATCGCTGGTGCTGGTGCCTTTTTAACTTTCAGCTATGTACAACGCTATATTCAAATTAAATTCTTTTCTGAATTTATCAGTGCAGCTGTTGTTATAGCTATCGCTGCTTTCTTCACTAAAATAGGTTGGGCACACAACCAAGATATCATAACCATTGCCGGTGTTATGCCCTTAGTACCCGGTATATTGATTACAAATGCAATTCGTGATCTAATGGCTGGTGAATTAATTGCAGGCATGTCACGTGGCGTTGAAGCTGCACTAACCTCATTTGCAATTGGTGCCGGTGTTGCCATCGTCTTATTAATCTTTTAGAAAAGGAGTGCTGATAATGTTCATTGTTTATTACTTTTTACAGTTTATGATTAGCTTTTTCGCATCAATGTTATTTTCTATTCTTTTTAATGCACCTAGACGCCTCCTTTTAGCCTGTGGTTTTGTTGGTGCCATGGGATGGATTATTTATAAATTATCCTTTGATGCTGATTTAGGTAAAGTGTTAGCGTCATTTTTAGGTAGTTTTATTTTAGCAATTATGAGTCATGTCATGAGTAGACGTTATAAACGTCCTGTTATTATCTTTATCGTTCCAGGAATTATACCTCTTGTACCTGGTGGTTTAGCTTACGAAGCCACACGTTTTCTTGTAAGTAATCAGTATACGCATGCGGTGAATACCTTCCTTGAGGTCACGTTAATCTCTGGAGCTATTGCATTCGGTATATTATGTGCTGAAATCATTTATTATATCTATACACGTGTTAAACAGCATTATGGTAAAATGAAAGGCAAAACATATAAAAAATCTTATAATATAAATAATAGAGCTTAAGGGGTGTTTTTAAATGAAACAAGACATAATTGATCGACTTACAAGATATGTAACAATCGACACACAATCCAATCCAGAATCTACAACGACGCCTTCAACTGAGAAACAATGGGATTTATTAAATTTATTAAACGATGAATTGACTGATTTGGGATTAGAAACAGATATTGACGAACAAGGTTACTTATTTGCTACTTTAGACAGTAATGTAGACATCGATTTACCTACTGTCGGATTTTTGGCACATATTGATACTTCACCTGACTTCAACGCGTCTCATGTAAATCCTCAAATTATTGACAACTATGATGGGACACCGATTCAATTAGGTAAGACGAACCGTACATTAAGCCAAGATGTATTCCCTGCTATGAAAAACGTTGAAGGTCATACATTAATGATTACAGATGGTACTTCTTTGTTAGGTGCTGACGATAAAGCCGGTGTAGTTGAAATTATGGAAGCTTTAAAATACTTAACTTCACATCCTGAAATTAAACACGGTAAAATTCGCGTAGCCTTTACGCCCGATGAAGAAATTGGAAGAGGTCCACATGAATTTGATGTAGAACGTTTTAATGCTGATTTCGCATACACGATGGATGGTAGTGAGTACGGAGAATTACAGTATGAAAGCTTTAATGCTGCAGAAGCGATCGTGACATGCCATGGCGTGAACGTTCATCCTGGATCAGCGAAAGATGCTATGATAAACGCTGTATTATTAGGTCAGCAATTTAATGCTTTATTACCACAAAATGAAGTTCCAGAAAGAACGGAAGGTTATGAAGGATTTTATCATTTAATGAAAATAAATGGCGATGTTGAAAAAACAACCTTACAATATATTATTCGTGATCATGATAGAAACGAATTTGAATTACGTAAAAAACGTCTCGTCGAAATAAAAAATGATATTAACTCACATTTCGAAGATGAACCTATTGAAGTAGAAATTAATGACCAATATTACAATATGGGTGAAAAAATCGAACCTAACCCACACGTGATTGATATACCTAAACGTGTTTTCGAAAAATTAGGCATTCCAGCAAATACCGCACCAATACGCGGTGGTACTGATGGTTCTCAACTTTCATATATGGGACTACCTACACCAAACATTTTCACAGGTTGTGACAATTTCCATGGACCATTCGAATACGCGTCTATTGATGTCATGGAAAAAGCAGTACAAGTTGTAGTCGGTATAGCTGAAGAAGTTGTAAATACTTACGATAAGTAAGTAATACTAAAAGTAGTTGTTTTTACTTTTAAACATGTAGCGCCTATGACACAAATACAAAAAATAGAGCTAATCCGATATGGATTAGCTCTATTTTTATTACTTTGAACATGGCCACATATCTAAAATATACATCCTGTCAGTATACGCCCCATTATGCAACTAATCTAAGTATTAGTTCCTGATTAAATTGCTATAAATGGTAGTTTATACGACTTAAAATAAGATATGCTTGTTTCACTTTACGTTTAATTTGTACTGAATTGTGTTTTCAGTAATTTAATTGCCTGAACTGTATAATGTCTAATTTGAATCCCCATTTTAAAATCAGTAAAACTTTCAGGCATTTCAATAAATGTATTAAACATTGATGTAACACCCATTGATTCAAATAAATCAAATTTATCTGGTGTTGCACAAATTGCAATCGATGGTTTGTCATATTTCGTAGCTAACTCTGCAAGGCGAACAGTTGTAGTTTCTAATATTTGGTCTTCTTCATTGACACCTTCTCCAAAAATAATTAAATCCGCCTGTTTAATCAATGAATCTAAATGTGTTATTTGGTCAACTAATGCATGACTTGTCATAATTTCTGCATCAAAAAGCGCTTTTAGCACTGCAGCAATACCGCCTCCTGCACCACCTCTTTGAATCGGTCCAAGCGCGAGTTTGAGTTCGCTTTTAAATATTTCACTTAAATACCAAATTAAATTATCAATTTCTGCTGCATTTTCTCTACTTAAACCATAAGTTTCATAGGTTTGCATAATCTCACTATGTTTACCATATAATTTACTATCAAAATCTGACATTACTTGAAAACGAACATCTTTTAATTTTGAGTTTAATGCAGAAGTATCTATTTTTCGAATGTACTTCAACATACGACTACCTTCACGCATATCAACTTCTTGAGCTTCATCATCATAAAATTTAGCACCTAAGGCCTGTAACATGCCTGCACCACCATCAAAACTTGCGATACCGCCTAATGATATAACAATATGGTCTGCATCATTTTCAAGTGCATCAGCAATGATTTCACCCATACCAAAACTCGTGCGCTCATTTATCGGTTTTTGACCACTTAAAAATAAATTACCTTCAATCACAGTCATACCACTATCTGTAATACCGTAAATGGCTTCTACTTCATTCATATCAGCATCATGTGTAGGCACTCTATATTTGGTTCCTGATTGCCATAAAAAGACAGAATCCATTAATTCATGGCGTCCGTTAAACAATGGCACTTGAACGATATCTGCTTTCTCAATTTGGCTTGCTACCGCTTCTTCCACATAGCGGTTTGCTTGATAACTCGAAATAATTCCATTAAATTCATCCATCGCCACTAAAACTTTCATATTGTCACCTCAAGTATTTTATCAATTCATTTTTGTATTTTTGTATAATGAAACATAAACTATTATAAAGTCATTTTCAACCAGATTGAACCACAAAAATTTGTGGTCTTGGTTAATGAAGTAGGCAACAGATAAATATGTTGGCCATCGTCTGCGAAGTCTATTTATAGCATGTGTTAGCTATCCTAACCTCACTACCTGTATCTATAAGTAGCCACATATAGTCATTCCCAATAAAGTAGTAGTCTATATTTCATATTCAACTATTTATTATACATGTCAGATGAACATTTTTCACATTATAAGAAACGCTTGCTAATCACTTTCATTTAGAGAAGCGGTTAACAAGCGTTTTTTTGCATATTCTGTTATGTTTTACTCTTCAGCGTTAGCTAAAGTCGTAACGTTAATATCACTGTGACTCGCATTCCAAATCGCCTGTCCCTTAACAAAATAAAATGCTTGTGGCGATTCATGTTTTACATTTGTTTTTTCTTCTATATAATTCGATAAGTCTCTTTCTTGTTGCACAATTAAATAATAACCATCCATATCACGTTCATATAAGAATTTATTAAATTGATCCATTGCATTTGCTGAAATTGGGCACGTTTCACTGTGCTTCAATACAAATACATAATTATTTTCTTTTATAATTTGCTCAAACTGGTCAATCGAACTCAGCTTTATAGCCATTCTATTCACCTCTAAAAATATTTAACACACCCAAATTGTTTCAAAAAGTGTGAAATCTCCAGGATATACTCATATCATTGTTTCCAATTATACACAATACTCTTTTTGTTGTTAACCGTTTATTTAAATTTTTATAACAATACAAATTTCTTTGTTAATTATAGTCTTCTTTTACATTGTTATATTGTTTATCAAATACGGCATCATATTTTTCTAAATCTTCACTTTCTTTAGGTAAAGTTTTATGATCTATTTTTGATAACTCATCACTAATATCAATTGTTTCTACACGTGTTTCATAATAATTTTGCAAGCTGTAATACATTTCAATCGCATTTTTACGCGCACTATTTACATAGTTATTCGTAATTTCAGCTTTGTTTAAATCTTTAATTTGTTTATTAATTAAAGGCATGATGTCTTTTTCAATCGATTGCTTAACTTTAGCTGAATCTGTTGAATCCAACTCTTTTTCTGCTGTATGTCTCAATTCTTTGTTGTTTTCTTCTAATTTATGTTTGAAATTATTAACATCTGTGCGTGCGCCTGCATCATTTGCGTCTTGCATGTGCGCTTCAACTTGAGATCTACTTTTCTCAAATAACTTCGTATATTCTAAAATATCTTCATTTGCTTTAATTGCTTGATTGCATAAATCAACAAATACTTTCAAATCGTTAATAGCTGCTTTCTTATCTTTGACTGACTTTAAGTAGGTAGATTTTAAGTTTTTCGTTTCTTCAGATTCTGCCGGTAATTTTTTAGCTGCTGTCTCATATTCCTCTAACTTAGGGATTAATTTGCGATTAATGTTATTTTGCAAGTCATTAAATGCTTTTTTATCCTTATCAGTCGTATCTGTTTTACTTAAATCATCTAATTGCTTCAATGAAATGTCATCCATGACATGATTAAGTTCTTTTTCCTTATTTTTCACATCATTCAGTGAGCTATCAAAATCTTTGAATTCGTTAGCACCTTCATTACCGCATGCACCAAGGGTTATCACAAAGCCAAACAACAAAACAATGCAAAGTAATTTTTTCATTTCTGCACTCCTTATCATTCAGTATTATACAGAAACTTATTTAACTTGAAAATAATATGTGATATATTATTTCAGAATTTACAGTTTAACAGTTATATCACAATAAAGAAAGGAGTGAACAACCTATATGAATTCAAACATCCAAGCATTTATTTCTGAGGACAAAGATAATTATTTTGCAGACCAATATCAAAATTTGAAAAAAATGCTTTTTAACCTGCTCGACACACCTGTTAAAACTACACTTCATATCGGTGGAACATCACATTTCAATTACGTTACTGAACCCATTTTAGATATATTAGTAGGCGTAGATAATTTACATGATATCACCGCTTTAGATGAAAAACGTTTGAATTATGAAGGTTTTTATCGTTTACACCATTCATATAAGAAAAAAGTAATTATGGCACAATTTAATAATTTAATAGATTTAAAACAAATAGCACGTTTACATATTATTCAAAAAGATTCTAACCTCTACAAAGCGTATATTCAAACGCATCATCAATTGTCTCATGATCAACACACCGCTACACGATTTGGTTCTAAGAAATTGATGTTAGCTAATGAAGTTCGATCTATACGTGCATATGAAAACAAGAAACAACAATTATTTGATTCATTCTCTCACACAGTAAATTAACTTAAATATGGATTATGAAATATAGCCACACATCAATATTAAACACACGATGATCATTGTATTAATAATTTAACAAAATTAATTACCATAGTATTTAGCAAAGACTCCAAATCATTGGTATAATGAATAAATGAATTCAACAGGAAAGGATGTTCTATAGTTGCATAAGGATGACATCTTAAAAGAATTAAAAGCAATTGTCCCAGAAGAAATTATTAAAATTGATGAACCTCTAAAAAAATATACATACACTCAAACAGGGGGTAAAGCCGATTATTATCTTTCCCCAACCCACAACGAACATGTGCAAGCCATTGTGCATTATGCTTACACACATGATATACCTGTGACGTATTTAGGTAATGGGTCTAATATTATTATTCGTGAAGGTGGTATTCGCGGTATTGTGATTAGTTTACTTTCACTTGATTACATTGATGTGTCCGACGATGCTATCATTTCAGGTAGTGGCGCTGCAATCATCGATGTTTCACGTGCTGCAAGAGACCATGGCTTAACTGGTCTTGAATTCGCATGCGGCATACCCGGTTCCATCGGTGGCGCTGTATTTATGAATGCTGGTGCTTATGGCGGTGAAGTAAAAGACTGTATTGATTATGCACTTTGCGTTAATAACAAAGGTGAATTAATCACGTTAACCAATAAAGAACTTGAGTTGGACTATCGTAATAGTATTGTTCAGAAAGAACATCTCGTTGTATTAGAAGCTGCCTTTACCTTAGCACCTGGCGATCAACAAGAAATACAAGCTTCTATGGATGATTTAACAGAAAGAAGAGAATCAAAACAACCACTAGAGTATCCTTCATGTGGTAGTGTATTCCAACGTCCGCCTGGTCATTTCGCTGGTAAGTTGATTCAAGATGCTCATTTGCAAGGTCATCGCATTGGTGGCGTTGAAGTTTCAACAAAACATGCTGGCTTTATGGTTAACGTAGATAAAGGAACGGCAACAGATTATGAAGATTTAATTCATTACGTTCAAAAAATAGTACAAGAAAAATTTGATGTTGAGCTGCACCCTGAAGTTAGAATTATCGGAGAACACCCACTCAATGAACAATAGGAGAAATCACTATGGTAAAAGTATATGGATCCACTGTAGATAATGAGTCACGCTGTACACATTATCAAACACCTTTAGATATTATTGCCATTAAGTTTAAATGTTGTAATAAATACTATCCTTGTTATAAATGCCACAATGAACATGAATCACATAAGATTCAGCGATGGCAAGCAAATGAATTTCACGAAAAAGCTATTTTATGTGGTGTCTGTAATCATGAAATGACAATTAATGACTACATGATGATAGAAGCTTGTCCAAAATGCGATGCCCATTTTAATAATAGCTGTAAGTATCATTATCATTTATACTTTGAAATTTAATAAAGAAACGATATAAAACTTAATTTTGTCATATTAAAAAGCGTAGATGCCATGGTGTGCATCTACGCTTTTTGTTATTTCTTTATTTGTTTGTATCTCATATTCCCAGTGAACTATTGGTCAATTTTATCACTAACATATTGTACAAATGTAGCAACGTCACCTTTTTGAATATTTTTCATAGGCATAGGCCCAATGTTAAAAGTGAAATTAATTTTTTCTCCATCATATTCAATTTTTTCAACTTCATTATATGCAATACTTCTATAATAAAATTCACCGTTCATATCAACATTTAAAATGATTCTCTCATTTGTAGCTATAAAAGCACCCTCAAATTCAGTCGAACCTTGTACTGAATACTCTATTGTGCCTAGAACAGTTGGTCCTTTTTTCTCAGTTGGAAATAAATCATTTGGATTTACATTATCTAATATCATGTACTTTGTCCCCCTACTATTTCTTTAAAACGCTCTATCTAGCATTTATATATTTACTCGAAAGTATGATGATAAAAATATTATAACATTAGTATGATAGTGATGAATAATTTAACGTTTTAACTTATTTTCTTTTCAACAAAAAAGCGCCTGGAATAAATTCCAGACGCTTTTTTCAATCAATATCCCCACATTTTAATGCTTTTTTATTTTTCCATCGCTTTTTCAACTTCATCGATTTGTTTTATCGCTGTTGTTGTTGATCCACTAGCAAAATACCAAAGTTTTGGATCTAATTCATACACTTTATTGTCTTTGATTGCTTTAACATCTTTAATAACGTCATTACCTAATGCTTTTTTAGCTGTAGCGTTATCACTTACTGCTTGACCACGGTCCATTGCGAAAATAATACTTGGATCTTTCTCAGCAATATATTCATTTGTTACGTTTTGACCATGTTGGCTATCTTTAATGTTATCATCTGCAGGAGTGAAGCCCATTGTATCGAAAATCATTGAACCGAAACGTTCACCAGAACCAAATGTTGATAATTCACCTTCATTAACTAATAAGAATAATGCTTTATCATTTTTTAGATCTTTTGTTTTTTCTTTCATACTAGCAATTTTATCATCTAATTCTTTATTTAATGATTTAGCTTTATCTTCTTTATCATAAATTTTTCCTAGATTTTCTGCATTTTTCTTCAATGAATTCAATTCATCTTTATCGTCTGCACCAACATAAACAACTTTTGCATCAGGTGCTGCTTTTTTAAATTCATCTAGATTTTTTTGATTTGCTGTACGTCCAGATATGTATATTACGTCTGGTTTAGCTTCTGCAATTTTATCGAAATTAACTTCTTTAAGACTACCAGTATTTAAATACTTATCATCTTTGAAATCACTTAAGAAATCAGGTAATGACTTGTTACCTTCACCTTTAGGAAGCGCTTTAACTTTATCTTCAAGACCAAGTTCTTTCATTGTGTCTAATGCACCATAATCTAAAACAACTGCCTTTTCAGGGTTTTTAGGAACTTCAACTGTTTCTTTAACAGTCTTGGCATCACTACCATCACGCTTTTCACCATTTGCTTTATAATTATTTTCAATTTTTACAGTTTCATTTGAATCTTTACTCTTCGAATCAGTGTCTGAAGATTTTTTATCTTCTGATCCGCCATTACTACATGCTACTAATAAAAACATTAACCCAACTACTAATAATAACCCTAACTTTTTCATGTGCTTAACTCCTCCTGAATTTTTAATATGTACTACCTTCTATGTCCCTAAAAGTTTAACAACGTTACGGTTGCATCACTCCCTTCAAAGTCCACGCATCATCTTACATCGACTGTGCAAATGATAATTTCGGCACTTCGGTCACTTCATCGTAATAAATACAAATACGTTGTCCACGAATCTCTTCAATTTTGACATCCATATCATATAATTCTTTTAAAATATCTGTTTGGATGACTTCATTTTTCGTACTTGCCTTAACAAGTTGACCATCTTTCAAAGCAATAATATCGTCTGAATAGCAAGAGGCAAAATTAATATCATGAATAACGACTACAATCGTCTTATCCAACTCTTTGGCTAATCTTCTCAAAGTTTGCATAATTTGAACTGAATGTTTCATGTCCAAATTATTTAACGGTTCATCAAGTAAAATATAATCCGTATCTTGAGCAATAGTCATTGCTACATAAGCACGTTGACGCTGTCCACCAGAAAGTGTTTTTAAATAACGACCTCTAATTTCAGTAAGATGTAATAACTCGAGTGCATACTCAACTTGATCTCTATCTTCTTGCTTCAAACGCCCTTTGGAATGAGGAAAACGTCCAAATTTCACCAATTCTTCAACCGTTATATTCAATTCTGTATGATTAGATTGTTTTAAAATTGATAGTTTTTTAGCCAAGTCATTACTTTTATAATCTGTAATCGCTTTGCCTTCTATATCGATGGTACCTTCTTCAAAGTCAATTAATCGTGTAATAGCAGACAATAGCGTACTTTTACCTGCACCGTTAGGCCCTATCATCGATGTAAGTCGTCCCTTGCGTATCTCTACATCAATATCTTGCAAAATCACTTTATCTTGTATCGTTTTATTAAGCCCTTGTACTCGTATCAATTCGCATGTCTCCTTTTAATTAATAAATAAATGAAGTAACTGCCACCTACTAAATCAATGATGATACTAACTTGCGTTGTTGCTTCAAAGAAATTCTCTACAATTGCTTGCGCTAAAAACAAACTTATCCAACTTATACAAATGGTTGCCGGTAAAATATATTTGTGTTGATACGTTTTCATTAATTCATGAGCCAAGTTTACTGTCAGTAACCCTAAAAATGTAATTGGTCCAACTAATGCCGTTGAAATAGACACCAAAATTGCAACTAGAATTAATAAAATACGTGTTAATGTCTGATAAGAAATCCCTAAATTGATAGCTTGATCTCGACCTAGTAGCAACACGTCTAAATAAGGTATTGCGTATACAGTAATCATAATTAAAATGATAAGTATCACACCACATAAAGTGACCAATTTCGTATTTGACGCATCAAAATTAGCAAACATTGCACTTTGTACAGCTAAAAAATCTTCTGGATTGATAATTAATTCTAAAAAGCCTGTGATACTTCTAAAGAATGTGCCTAAAATAATACCAACAAGTAATATTAAATAGACTGAAACATTTCCGATTCTAAAAATGCCTTGAAATAATAATAATGAAAAACCAATCATAACTATGAGTGATATAAGGAAGCTAATGTATAGATTTGTAACAAATACGGATTGTACTCCGAATACAAAAACAATCAATACTTTTACAAACATATATACAGCGTCCAACCCCATAATAGATGGTGTTAAAAGTCTGTTCGTGGTAATCGCTTGGAAAATAACGACAGACGCAGCAATGGCACCACCTACTAAAATCATGAGGATCAATTTACGCAAACGACTTGTAAATTGATATTGGAATATTTCGAAATCAATACCTATAATGAGATACAATCCCGCGATAACCACAGTAATTGCTATTAACGTAAATAATTTAGACTTAGCACTAATTTGCATAATTATGTCGTCCTTTCATTAACAAGATTATGAAAATAACAGTGCCAAAGACCCCAATCGTTAAACCGATATTAATTTCATATGGATATACAATGATTCTGCCAAAAATATCAGAAAACATTACAAATATAGAACCTAGCATCGCTGTATGCGGCAATGCATTTTTCAGATGGTCTCCCCTAAAAATTGAGACAATATTAGGAACAATAAGCCCTAAGAATGGTAACGTGCCTACAGTTACAACAACCAGTGCTGTAATCGTAGCCGTGATAAACAATCCTATATTAATTATTTTTTCATAATTGACTCCTAAGTTATTACTAAAATCTTTCCCCATACCAGCAATAGTAAAATGATTGGCGAATATATATGTAAGTATTAATAAAGGAATGCTTAAGTATAAAATCTCATATCTACCGCTTGTAATAATGGCGAAGTTACCATTTAACCAGTTTCCTATACTTTGTACTGTATTGGTTCTCAACGCGATAAATGTTGCAAAACTTGATACGATACCACCTAACATGATGCCTAATAGTGGTATGAAAATGACGTCTGTAAAACGAATATATTGTACTAATTTAACGAAAAGGAAAGTACCTGCAATACTTAAAACTACTGCAAAAATTAACTTTATAATGATATTCTCCTGTGGAAAGAAAATCATTGATAATAAAATACCTAGTTTCGCCCATTCCATCGTTCCAGCAGTAGTAGGACTGACAAATTTATTCTGCATCATTTGTTGCATAATTAAACCAGCTAGCGCTAATGTACTACCCGATATGATGATACTAACCGTTCTCGGAATTCTACTTGAAACAATAATATTCATCTGTGATTCTGTAAGATGGAAAATGTCTGTAATTGATACCTTGCTTACGCCTATAAATAAAGAAAGGATTGTAAGTACCAGTAATATAATAGCTAAGACAATACCATTTAATAAAAATTTCATAAATGACCTACCTCTAACCCTTCCACTATAAAATGCGATGCTCAAACTACATTGGTTATGATAATCATTATCAATACCTATAATAAAATTTTACCATTTTTAATGGTAAATTCAATAGCCTTGAGCAATTTAAACAAAAGTATTTAAATACAATCTATATATGTATAGCGTTATATTTAATATCACACCTTGAAAAACACACTTTCTTATTTTAATTGTTCATTTTTATGTAATTTTATTCTAATGGACTTTATATAATGTATATCTCTATTTAAATATCATGCCTGTTTATTTTATCCATAAGTAAAAAAGCCGAGACATAATGTCTCGGCTTTTTACTTATTATATACGGTTGACTAATACTTGCTTAAAATTGTACTTTCATCATGACATTTTTATAATTAATAGTGCTTCTACTCGTCAAAAACGAAGTCTTCATCTTTTAATGCTTCTACATTTAACGCTAATGTATAACCATCACCTTTAACTGAAAAGAAGTCATGGTTTTTAGTCGTTGTATCTAAAGCATTTTCAATAATTGGATTGAATTCACGTTCTTCAAAGTACGGATCAAATCCTAAATTAGATAATGCTTTGTTACCATTGTATCTCACATAGTTTAATACATCTTCAGCTAAACCAATATCATCATAAAGTGAATGCGTATAAGCTACCTCATTTTTATATAAATCATCTAATAATTTATACATTTCTTGATCTGCTTGCAGCTTTTCACTTTCTGAAAGTTCATTACGTAAACTTTGAGCATCCATACCAGTAAATACACCATGAATAGATTCATCTAATAAGATTTTACGAATGATTTCTCCAGAAGTCGTCATTTTACCTTGCCCAGCAAGATAAAGCGGATAATAGAAACCTGAATAGAATAAAAATGTTTCTAAGAACACACTTGATACTCGTGCGATATATTGATCATAAATTGAAGCCTCTTTACCCCATAATTTATGATAATTATTGATAATTTTATCTGATTTGTATTTTAAATGTGGTTCTTCAATAACCCATTTATCTAATAAATAGTTTGTTTCACTGGAAGGTAGTAACGTTGTAAAGATATGTGAATAACTTTTAGCATGGATTTGTTCCATCATTGCCATAAATGAATAAACGGCTTTTTTTCTTAAATCCGTAGTATGTAACATAATCAATGGCATGCCATCGTCAGCTTGATGTGTATCTAATCCTGTTAAACCAGCTAATGCTTTTTTAAAAGCCTCTTTTTCAGGATCTGTTAATGTTTTCCAGCTTGCAATATCTTTAGATACTTTAAATTCAGTTTCTACCCACATCTGTGAAATATTTTGTCGCCAAAACATATTCGTCATGTCTTCTTGCGTATTCCAATTGACTGCTTTCATTTAGTTATTGTCCCCTATCCAGTAAATATTTTTAATTAAGCAGTGATATGCAGCCTAATCTAACCATTGGTTAAGGCTGCCTCATAACACCGCTGTTCACTTTGCACGTTTACATTTCATTTATTAAATTGAACAACTTGTACACTCTTCTACACTTAATAATTTATTACGTGTATAGTATAAAGATTTTAGACCTTTATGATGCGCATATACATATAATCTTGATAATTCACGCGTAGAAATTTCAGAATTAACATAAAGAATTGTAGAGATGCCCTGGTCAATATGTGTTTGAATCGTTGAGATTAAATCAATTAATTTCATTTGATCCGTATTAAATGCTGACTTGTAATACCACATTGTTTCTGGTGATAGGAATGGCATTGGATAGAATGTTTCCGCATTACCATACGTACGACGTTCGATTTGATCAACGATTGGCATTACAGAACTCGTAGCATTTTGGACATATGAAATACTTTGTGTCGGTGCAATCGCTAAGCGATATGCATGGAAAAGACCGTTTGTTTCCACTTGCTCTTGCAGTACTTTCCAATCTTCTGGTGTCGGAATTTCTAAACCATCAAATAATTTGCGTACTTTTTCATATTTAGGTTCAAATGTTTGTGAAGTGTAAAATTCAAAATACTTACCATTAGCATAGTCTGATTGTTCAAAATCTTTGTATACTTCTTGTCTTTCTTTAGCGATTTCCATAGAACGTTCTATAGAATAATAATTCAACATCATAAAGAAGATATTGGCAAAGTCTTTAGCTTCTTCTGATTCATAACCAATTTTATTTTTAGCTAGATAACCGTGTAAATTCATTACACCTAAACCTACAGAATGTAACTCTCTATTGGCTTTCCTAACGCCTGGCGCATTTTGAATATCTGCTTCATCACTCACTACTGTCAATGCATCCATACCTGTATGAACTGAATCTTTAAACTTACCTGATTCCATAACATTAACGATGTTTAAAGAACCTAGATTACATGAAATGTCACGTTTAATTTCATCTTCTGTACCGTAATCGTTAATGATAGACGTTTCTTGTAATTGGAAAATTTCAGTACATAAATTACTCATTTTAATTTGGCCAATGTCTGAGTTAGCATGTACCTTATTTGCATTATCTTTGAACATTAAATAAGGATAACCAGATTGCAATTGTGTTTGTGCAATCGTATTTAACATTTCACGTGCATCTTTTTTCTTTTTATCAATATTAGGATTTGCAACAAGTTCATCATAGTATTCATCTAAATTAATGTCATCTAACGTTAAACCGTATTCTTTATAAATGGTATGCGGTGCAAACATATGGAAATCTTTTCCTTCTTTTGCTAAATCAAAGAATTTAGATGGCACAATTAAACCAGTTGAAATCGTTGATAAACGTAAATCTTCATCGGCGTTCACTTTTTTCGTATCTAAAAACTCTTCTACATCATAATGGAAAATATTTAAATAAACAGCACCTGCACCAGGTCTTTGACCTAATTGATCTGCATAACTAAAGCCACCTTCAAGAGATTTTGCAACAGGTAGCACGCCTTTCGCTACACCTTTAATTCCTTTGATTGCTTCTCCACGCGCACGTAGTTTAGAAAGATTAATGGCTACACCGCCGCCAATTTTACTTAATTGCTTTGCAGTCGAATCAATAAAATTAATAGAGTTTAAACTATCATCCGCTTCTAGCAAGAAACAAGATACTAATTCTCCACGACGTGCACGGCCAGCATTTAAGAATGTTGGTGTCGCTGGTTGATATCGTTGTTCCACCATTGCTGAAATAAATTGTTTGGCAGTCGCTTTATGGCCATTAGCTAAATAAAGTGCAACAATCGCTACGTGTTGCTTATAATCTTCTAGATATTGACTTTTATCGTTTGTTTTAAGTGCGTAATCTTTAAAGAATTTACTTGCTGACATGTAACTTGCAAATTCAAACGGAATACTTTTAGCATAATCTGTAATTTCTTGTAGATCAGCTTCTGAATATTTTGCAAACAAATCAAAATAAAAGTCATTATCAACGAGATAGCGCAAACGCTCAATTTCAGTGTCGAAATAAATTGTTTTATCCTGAATTTCTTCTAAATAAACTTCAAGCGCCTCTTGATCTTTTTCTAAATTAAAAAAGCCATTATCTTTACGTTTTGTTACTTCGTTATTTAACTCAATATGATTGTATTTCTTCTCGTCCATAATCTTCATTGAACTGTCCCACCTTATCTTTAAATTCGCTAATATCATTTTGTGTACCTTGAACTTCAAATTTCATTAGTAAAGGAACTTGATATTTTTCCGAGATAGATCGTCCAGCTTTCGCAAAGTTTTGTCCCCAATTGCGGTTTCCACTAGCTGCAACGCCTCTTAGTAAATCATGATTTATATCTAAAAATGACTGAACTGGTTGTGGTACTTCTCCAAAACCTATCGTTCCAGTGACCAAGATGAATGGTTCTTCAATCTTCTCAGTACAATTATTTTGAGTAATTTCCATAGTGTTAGTAATTTCTGCTTTTTTAATAAATCTACGTACATTACCAGAGAATGAAAAATAAACAACCTTCATTGGATCACCTTCTTTCTAATACTAGTATGTTATTAAGTTCACTTTGACGTTATTAAATAGTACTTTCATCGTATTTATATTTTAAATGTATTATAAGTAACCGTAGCGCACATATTGGGTAACCACAATATATAGTGATTTCTTTTAACTATATGTGATTATGTAAAAACTCAATAATTAAGCATTAATGCTTGATTTGTCATGATTAAACGTCCAAAATAGTGTGATTTTACTTAAAATTTGATTTATTATAAATAAATTGACTACGTCCCAAAACACAATATATTGTGTTTTTTCTTGGTCACAAATACTATATTATGTGTTTCATTATACATAACTCAGAAAGTTATTTAAAGGGCTTTGTTTTTGACAAAAGTTTGAATTCGAAACAGAAATGGCACCAATTCAACGTTAACTCGTACTTTTCTATTTATAAAAAATTTTTTTCGGAATTTAAAGCTATTTTAGTTGCTTTTTTCTAAAACCTTGTAACTATTGATATAGCGTCACTCAGCTTATCATCTAATACTAAATTGCTCACAATTGAAATTATCTAAGCAATAAAATACTTTGAAATATGTCTTGAATTTCATTGAATCAATACAGAACGTTTGTTCGTGTTTTCATGTTACCTCATTTCCCTTTTACTTTCAAGCATATATACATAATCTATATAATTATGCTAATATGAATACGTTAAAAATTAAAATAATCGAGGCGATACATATGAATCCTAAAGTTAAAGGGATCATTGCTATCCTAGTTTCAGCAATTGGCTTTAGCTTTATGTCTGTTTTCTTCAGATTAGCTGGTGATTTGCCGGTGTTTCAAAAGTCACTCGCTCGAAATTTAGTAGCTATGTTTATCCCTTTATATTTCATTTATAAATATAAGCAACCCCTGTTTGGTAAACTTAGCAGTCAGCCACTTTTAATTTCACGTTCGACTTTAGGTCTAATCGGTGTTTTATTAAATATCTATGCCATAGACCATATGATATTAAGTGACGCTGATACGCTAATGAAACTCAATCCTTTTTGGACTATTTTGCTGAGTTTGATATTTCTAAATGAAAAAGTTCGTAACTATCAAATTATAGCGATGGTCATTGCAATATTCGGTATGTTATTCGTGGTTAAACCAGAATTCTCATCCTCTATGATTCCTGCTATTGGCGGTTTATTCTCTGGTATTTTTGCTGCAAGTGCATATACGTGTGTACGTGCATTGAGCACTCGCGAAGCACCCTATACAATTGTATTTTATTTTTCATTCTTTTCTATTGTAGTATTGATTCCATTTACGATTTTCACATTCGAACCAATGAGTATGATGCAGGTCATTTATTTAATTGGAGCTGGGCTCGCAGCAGCTGCTGGTCAAATTGGTATTACACTAGCCTATAGTTACGCTCCAGCTAAAGACATTTCGATATTCACTTATGCATCGATTATATTTACTGCATTCTTCGGTTTTATATTATTCGGAGAATCACCAGATTTCTATGCAATCTTGGGTTATGTCATTATCATAGCTTCAAGCTACTACATGTTTGAAAAAGCAAGACGCCAACCGCTATCAATTCAAAAAGAAGAACAAAAACCAAAAACATAAGGAGTGCTTTACCATGACAGAAGGACGTAATAAAGAAGAATTAGAAGATATTACATTACTCGGTAATCAAAATAACAAATACGATTTTGATTATAGACCTGACGTTTTAGAGTCGTTTGATAATAAGCATCAGGGACGCGATTATTTTGTTAAATTCAATTGCCCTGAGTTCACATCACTCTGCCCTATTACTGGTCAACCAGATTTCGCTACAATTTATATTTCTTATATTCCAAATATCAAAATGGTTGAATCAAAATCTTTAAAACTTTATTTATTTAGTTTTAGAAATCACGGTGATTTCCACGAAGACTGCATGAACATCATAATGAATGATTTAATCGAACTCATGGACCCTCATTATATTGAAGTTTGGGGCAAGTTCACACCACGTGGTGGCATCTCAATTGATCCATATACCAATTATGGCCGTCCAGATTCTAAATATGAAAAAATGGCAGAACATCGTTTAATGAATCATGATCTTTATCCTGAAAAAATAGATAATCGTTAAGATTTCTTCATTATAATAACTACCCACAAGATCTTAAAGTATCTTGCAGGTAGTTTATTTTTATATTATTTCATTTTTTATTAAATTGATTCCAAACTTAATTTTGCGCTATTGATATATACACTTGTTATTTTTGTAAAAACATTATAAAATAAATCCAACCATTTAGGGGGAGGGAAATTATGAAAAAAATTAATTATACACACGAAGAAATTATGGAAAGTACTCCAAGAACCGGTTTCTTCGGCCATCCAAAAGGACTAAGTACATTATTCTTCACTGAATTTTGGGAGAGGTTCAGTTACTATGGGATGAAAGCGATACTCATATACTATCTTTACTATAGTGTTGCTGAGGGTGGTTTCGGTCTAAGTCAAGCAGTTGCAATGCAAATTGTTGCTATCTACGGTACATTAATCTACATGTCAGGTGTCATCGGTGGTTGGATTGCCGACAGGATTACCGGCACCCAGAATGCCGTCTTTTATGGTGGCTTCTTGATTATGATAGGTCATATCTTACTTTCACTACCAAATAACTTAACGTTAGTCATGGTAGCACTCGCAGTCATTATTGCTGGTACCGGTTTATTAAAACCAAATATCTCAACGACCGTTGGTGAATTATATGATCGTAACGATGTCCGTCGTGATGCTGCATTCACATTATTTTACATGGGTATTAACTTAGGTAGTTTGACTGCACCGTTATTAACGGGTTACTTACAAACTAGAATTAGTTTCCATGCTGGCTTCTTAGTTGCTGCAATTGGCATGTTCTGTGGTTTAGTCGTTTACGCAATTAAACGTAAGAAAAACTTAGGATTAGCTGGTCGTAATGTTCCTAATCCACTAACTAAGCCTGAACTTAAAAAATTCGGTTTGATATCTGGTGGTATCATTCTATTATTCTTAATTTACTTACTTATCCTGCAATTAAATAATGCTTTAACTTTAGAAAATTTCAGTTTCTTAATTACTATTTTAGGTATCGTATTACCGATTTACATCTTTATTAATATGATTGCGAGTAAAGATGTAACGAAAGATGAACGTTCACGTGTTTACAGTTACATACCTTTATATATCACATCTGTTGCCTTTTGGATGATTCAAGAACAAGGCTCAACGATTTTAGCAACATTCGCAGATAAAAAGACACAATTAGAAATGTCAGTGCTTACAAATGGTTTAATTGACTTTTCAATACCATCAGCTTGGGCACAGTCACTCAACCCAATCTTTATCGTGGTACTTGCACCAATATTTGCAACACTTTGGATGAAATTAGGTAAACACAATCCACCTACCGTTTATAAATTTGCTATCGGTGTAATCGTTGCTGGTTTGTCTTACTTAGTTATGATTATTCCTTTAGCTACAGGCGTTGAATTAATAAATCCATTATGGCTTGTACTCAGTTTCTTATTAATTACAATTGGTGAACTTTGTATATCACCTGTTGGTTTGTCTACAACGACTAAATTAGCACCTGTGACATTTACAGCACGTATGATGAGTTTGTGGATGTTAAGTAATGCTACTGCACAAGGACTTAACGCACAACTTGTTGTTGTCTATACAAAAATAAATCAAAGTGACTATTTTATGTATTCAGGTTTATTTGCAGTCGTTATCGGTATACTTCTATTAATCATTTCACCTAAAGTAAAACGTGCCATGAAAGGCGTATACTAATCGTTCATATTACTATTTAAAATCAACTTATGATTTTAAATGAATTAATATTGCTCATCCAAGCTTATAAAGCTGGGTGAGCAGTTTTTTTATTTCCTAATAGTTTTTTTATTATAAGGACATTGAGTACAAACATACCCCTCTTCACATTCATTACTGATGCAAAGCAAGCTATATATTATTCATTTTATAATTACATCTAATTATCATCATTTAAATGAGGAAATTAAATGGCATAAAATTGATTGCATAAAATAACAGAATATTCTCAATATTCTTATTTTGAGAATATTATTGCAATTTAATTTAATAAAGCGTAAAATTTTTTTTATATATTTTTATTGGGAGTAAGAAAGGACGGGAATGTTTTATGCAAGACAAATACATAGCGCAAGACTCAGCAGTAGAATCAATTCCTCAAAAAGGATTTTTTGGACATCCTAAAGGACTAGGGGTGCTATTCTTTGTAGAATTTTGGGAAAGATTTAGCTACTATGGTATGCGCGCTTTACTTATCTTTTATATGTATTTCGCTATAAAAGATGGCGGACTAGGTATGGATAAAGGTACCGCACAGTCAGTTATGGCTGTTTACGGTGCACTAATATATATGACATCGGTACTTGGTGGTTGGATTTCGGATAGAATTACGGGTACACGTGCTGCTACTTTCTATGGTGGTGTACTCATTATTATCGGGCATATTTTCTTAAGTTTACCATTAGATATTGTCGGATTATTTATCTCAATGTTCTTCATTATCGTTGGATCTGGTTTAATGAAACCAAGTATTTCTAATATCGTTGGTCGATTATACCCAGAAAATGATACACGTATTGATGCAGGCTTTGTTATTTTCTATATGTCTGTCAATCTAGGTGGACTTATTTCACCATTGATTCTAAATCAGTTCGTAAATACTGGTAATTTCCATGCTGGTTTCTTAATTGCAGCTGTAGGTATGGCGCTTGGTTTAGCTTGGTACATGATATTTAACAAGAAAAATATCGGTAATGTAGGTACAAAACCAACGAATCCATTAAACCAAAGCGAAAAGAAAAAATATGCATTGATATTTATCGTGGCTATTTTAATTATTGCTGCAGTGCTTGTTATTACAGCATTAACTGGTACATTATCATTTAATATCGTTAGTACAACTGTATTGATACTTGGTGTAGCATTACCAATTATCTATTTCACAATTATGATTCGTAGTAAAGATGTTACTGATGATGAACGCTCACGTGTTATTTCATTTATACCACTTTTCCTTTTAGGTGTTGTATTCTGGTCTATTCAAGAACAAGGTGCCAACGTACTTAACCTATTTGCCTTTGAAAGTAGTGATATGAAATTAAACCTCTTTGGTTGGAAGACAGATTTCGGTCCAGCACTATTCCAATCCATTAACCCATTATTCATCGTGTTATTAGCACCTGTTATCTCACTGATATGGGCAAAAATGGCACGACGTCAACCAAGTTTAGCAACTAAATTTGTACTCGGTGCGTCACTAGCTGGTGCTTCTTACATTATGATTGGTTTAATTGGTCACACATCTGGTAATAATTTAAGTGTTAACTGGGTTATTCTTTCCTACATTATTTGTGTTATTGGTGAATTATGTTTATCTCCTACAGGTAACAGTGCAGCAGTTAAATTAGCACCAAAAGCATTTAACACACAAATGATGAGTTTATGGTTATTAACGAATGCATGTGCGCAAGCAATTAACGGTACCTTAGTTAAATTGATTGAACCGCTTGGCCATAAAAATTACTTCCTACTTTTAGGTGGTATTGCAATCGTAGTCAGCCTTGTTATTCTTGCTTTCGTACCAAAAATTGTCAAAGGCATGCGCGGTATTAAATAGTTTCTACAATTTCAAAAAACTATTTATTCTGATGATTTTCATTTTAAAAACATCTGGGTCATACGTACCCATGCTCAAAAAGAGGACTTCCATAAATGGATGAGTCCTCTTTTTTTAAAGTTTTACGATTTTGAATGTCCTTATTGGTCTATGGTTTATGGCTCGAGCTTGAAATCTCTCACTCATACAATGATCCTAGGTATCAACCATTGATACAACATAGATTAAAGTAAGAAAGCCCCTT
Source organism: Staphylococcus sp. LKG4-2 (assembly GCF_050955665.1). Taxonomy (NCBI): domain Bacteria; kingdom Bacillati; phylum Bacillota; class Bacilli; order Caryophanales; family Staphylococcaceae; genus Staphylococcus; species Staphylococcus sp. LKG4-2. The sequence goes on from NZ_CP194532.1 coordinate 2,253,560, forward strand.
TTCACCTCTATGTGACACTTATATAGAGATATTTTTTATTGAATGGCTGATTTGCGGCCCTATATATATGGAAATTTTTATCACCATACTCAAATACAATTCGCAGATAAACTTGATTAATACATGAATCCCTACATACATATATACGACATTAAACATATTTTTAACTAAAAACGGGTACACTGATATAGATACAAATCTAAAATCAAAGAAATATGGTGAGCACCTTGACTAAAAAACAATTTAAACATGGCGTATTATTTTACCATGAACATACCGGGATTAAAGACATCTATAGAGGTCTAGGAGATGTCGCAACATCCTTAACTACATTTTGTAGACATTTATCAATACAACTCAGTGAAAATGAAGGAGATATTATTACCTTCTGCCAAAAAATTAAAGATAAACGTTACAGTGATGATGTTGATATTATCTTTATTTTAGGCGGCGATGGTACGGTCAATGAGTTAGTTAATGGCATTATGAAGAGTGAATTAAATCTTCCTATTGGTATCATTCCAGGAGGCACATTTAATGATTTTGTAAAAACTTTAAATCTTAATCCACGTCATAAAATGGCCAGTCAACAACTGATGAATGCGGAATTAAGACCTTACGATGTCATGAAGATAAATGATGAATATGCACTCAACTTTGTTGGACTTGGATTAATTGTTCAAAATGCTGAAAATGTACAAAATGGTAATAAAGATATCTTTGGTAAGTTAAGTTATGTAGGTTCTACAGTTAAAACGTTACTTAATCCAGAGCATTTTGATTATAAAATTTCAGTTGATAATCAAACCGTAGACGGTAATACTTCAATGCTCGTCGTAGCCAATGGACCTTTTATAGGTGGAAGTCGTATTCCATTAACCGATTTATCACCTAATGATGGTTATTTAAATACGTTCATCTTCAAAGAACAAAGTTCAAGTGTTTTAAATGATGTATTTAAACAACGTGATAGCATGAATTGGAACAAAATGACAGAAGGCATTAAACATTTACCGGCAAAAAAAATAACGATTGAAACAGATCCACAAATGAAGGTGGATATTGATGGAGAAATTAATCTAAAAACACCTTTAGAAATTGAAGTTATCCCAAATGCTATTCAAATCTTGACATTGCCTGAAGCACAAGCAACGAACCAACCAGAAAGTGAATAAATGATATAGTGATATGAGATGACTTCACTTACAGTACTCTCTAACTTATAAAATAATGGATTAATTTCATAGCAATAAACAAAAACGAGTCTGGGACATAAATAGATGTCTCAGACTCGTTTCTTATTAAACTAAATGATTTATGTCTCTACCCAATTTTATGACAATGTTTAGATATGATATGCACTATCACCTAGGAAATATTGTTCTACCTCTTTCCAGTTATTAACACGTGTAAATCTATCATCATTAATATTATGTGTAGCCGTATATATAATTGGTGTACCCTTGAAAATACTTAGTTGTCTTGGGTTATCATCAATTAAATAATCTGCATGTACAATATCTTTTCTACCACAAAATACAAAATGCTGTGGATCTAAGAATGGGAAGTACTCTCTTAACCACGCGTATTTATCATGAAATGACGTTGGAACGTCCATTGCTGCAGTTGCGATAAACACATCATAGTGTTCTGTTAATTTTTTAACAACATCTTGCGCATCTGACATCACTTTTAATTTCTTAAAAAAGCCAGGCTCCCTTAAAATTTCAGTTAACAAACCATCATGCTCTGGCATGGCATGTCTCAACTTAATGCCATCTAACATATCAATCGTAATCCCTAAGTCTGTACGTTGATTGACATCTTCAATCAATGCACCTACAGTATCTGCAAGCACTTCGTCCATATCAATCGCAATCTTCTTTTTTGTCATGTCTCACTCTACTCCCTTTTCAATTCATAATCTAAAATAAATAGCACACGATACATCGTCATATAGGCTAAATCTAATAGTTAATATTTATTTAAGTATAGCAAAAACGTTCAACGAAACCAAAATTGCAATAAAATTACAAATTTAGTAACGTAGAACGTTTCGTTCATACACCTTTTATAAAGTAAACTGCGCTAATACTTCACGCATTTTTGCATTTTGTTCTGGGAAACCGATCGTAATTCTTACGCCATTCGGAAATTCTCTTGTTATGCATCCCACATTGAGTAATGCTTCATATAATTCATGTGGTTTGTCCGTCTTAACAAAGACAAAATTAGTTTGGCTTGGGTAAAAGTGATCACTTTGTGATAATTCAAAGAATTTTTCTCTTTCCTCTGCATTACGTTCACGGATAGAAGCTAAGTATTCTTGATCTTCCAACGCAGCTAATGCAGCATATTCAGATAAACGTCCTACGTTAAATGGTGGACGTATGATATTATACTTTTCAATGGCTTCTTTTGCTGCAATTACATAACCAATACGCATGCCTGCTAAGCCATATGCTTTTGAAAATGTACGCAATAAAAATGCGTTTTCAAATTCTTGTTGTAAAGCTAAAGTATCTGGAAAATCTTTGGCTGTAGCGAATTCTACGTATGCTTCATCTACAATCACTGGAATATGACTTGGTACACGTTCCAAGAAATTGCGAAGCGCATCATGTGTAAAATATCTACCAGTCGGATTATTTGGATTACATAACCATACCAGTTTAGTATCATTATCTATTTCTGATAAGATGCCATCCAAATCAAATTCACCGTTTTGTAATGGAACTTGCACCACATTTGCAGATTCTACAATTGCGTTATGATAATATTGGCCAAATGTCATCTCGCTCGTCACAATTTTATCACCAGGCGTCAATACTGCTCTCGAAATCATTAAAATGACTTCATCTAAACCTGCACCAAATAAAATGCGTGCTGGGTCTATATTTAAATGTTTGCTAATTGCCTCTTTGATTAATGGAGAACCTGTTTCTGGATAATATTGCAATTCATCTAAATGTGCTTGAATTGCTTCTTTAACTTTTGGTGACGGACCATATAAATTCTCATTCGATGCTAATTTATGTAATTCGCCTTTAATACCATAATTTTCTTTTAATGCTCTAGGTGATAACCCAGGTTCATATGCTGATAATTGCTCTATTTGTTTCTTCATTGTTGTATCGGTCCTCCTTGAATTTACAGAAATTTCAAAACTTAATAACCATTATAAACCCAATGTTCAACGAAAATCAATGCATCCTTATCATCAAATTAAGTTTAAAATATGAGGCCAGTACATCATTAGATGTCTCAGCCTCATATTTTTGTATACTAATGTTTTATTAAATTGTGTTTTTCTAAATAATCTTTTGCCACTTGATATGGATCTTTATTCTTAACGGTTACATCATAATTCATCTGTTGCATATCTTCATCTGAAATTTTACCTTCTAATTTATTCAGTGGTTTTTTAATTTCTGGATGTTCTTTTAAGTATGATTCCTTAAACATAGGTGCCCCTTGATAAGGTGGGAAGACATGTTTATCATCTTCTAATACAACCATATCATATTCTTTAAGTTCAGCATCTGTTGAATAAGCATCAATCAAATTAATGTCTCCATTTTCAATTGCTTGATAACGTAATTTAGGCTCCATTGTTTTCACGTCACCTAAATCAAGGTCATATGCTTTTTTAACGGCAGGATAACCATCGCCACGATCATTAAATTCTAAAGTAAAGCCAGGTTTAATCTGATCACTTACTTTATTTAAATCACCAATCGTCTTAATATGATGTGCTTCTGCAAAGTCTCTTTTAACTGCTAAAGCATACGTATTGTTGTATTTCATTGGTTTCAGCATTGTCATATCAAATTTATCTTCCAGACTAGATTTTGCTTGTTGATAGACTTGCGCTTCTTTTTTAGATTTTAAATCCTCTTTTGTTAGTTCACCTAGTACCGTACCTGTAAACTCTAAATAGCCATCAATGTCATCCGATTTTAATGCATTAAATAAGAATGATGTTTTTCCCATACCGTCTTTAACTTCTACAGTATCCTCGGTATCTTGTTCAATTAAAATCTTATACATATTCGTAATCACGGATGGCTCAGAACCTAATTTACCTGCTAGAGTCACTTTGTCACCCTTTTGACCTAGCATAGGCGCAATAATCACTAATAATAAAATAATTACAATGACGCCAAGCGAAATAAGTAATTTTTTATATGACATGTTTTGCATATATCTTAAAACTAAATCAAATAGTATAGCTAATAATGCTGCTGGAATGGCACCAATTAGTATTAATGAAGTATCATTTCGGTCGATACCTAACAAGATAAGATCACCTAAACCACCAGCACCTATTAATGCTGCAAGTGTAGCAGTCCCAATAATTAAAACCATCGCTGTTCTAATACCAGCCATAATAACAGGCATAGCAATAGGTAATTCGACTTTCGAAAGACGTCGTCCAGGTTTCATACCTATCCCTTTTGCCGCTTCCACTAGTGATGGATCCACTTCGTTTATACCTGTATATGTATTTCTTAAAATAGGTAATAATGCATATACAACTAACGCAATCACCGCTGGTACTTTACCAATACCGAACAACGGGATCATAAGACCTAATAAAGCAAGAGAAGGTATTGTTTGTAACACTGCAGCAATATTCATAATAACTTCAGACAATTTACGTGTCTTTGTTAAGGCAATACCTAATGGTACACCTATTAAAGCCGCAATCAACAGAGCAATAAATGAAATTTGAATATGTTCAAATATCGTGGTTAATAATTCTCCCCTACGTTGAATGAGTGTATCTATGAAGGCATTCATTCATGATGACCTCCTTTACGTTCCGATAATATTTCAAAAATGTCCTGACGACTTAACACGTATTGCGTAGCATTTGTAATATCTTGAACGATAATTGCTTCATGACTTGCTAACGCTGAATAGATATCTTTCACGTATTTGTCACTATCGATAACAGGATAACCTGCTTTCACATCTTGCTCATGGATAGGAAGTCCATCAATGATTTCTGATAATTTTAAATCATTAACCGTACGTTGTAATTGATTTCCCATAAATTGTTTCACAAAGTCATTTTTAGGATGATTGATGAATCCTTCTGGCGTATCAATTTGTTCTACATGACCTTTATTTAACAAACAAATTCTATCTCCCAATTTCATTGCTTCTTGAATATCATGTGTCACAAAAATAATCGTTTTCTTGATTTGTTGTTGAAGTTCTAATAAATCATCTTGTAATTTCTCTCGACTAATGGGATCTAACGCACTAAATGGCTCATCCATTAAGATAACTGGTGGATCGGCTGCTAATGCTCGAACAACGCCTACACGTTGTTGTTGACCACCAGATAGCTCATCAGGTTTTCTATTTTTATATGTTTCTGGTTCTAAACCAACCATATCCATGAGTTCTTCAACACGCTGATTCGTTGTTTGTTCATTCCATTTTTTCATCTGTGGTACTTGCGCAATGTTTTCTTTAATTGTCATATGTGGAAATAAAGCAATTTGTTGCAACACATACCCAATATCCCATCTCATTTCATAAACAGGATAGTCACTTATCGGCTTATCATTAAAATAGATGTAACCTTCTGAAAGTGAGATTAATCTATTAATCATCTTTAAAGTTGTCGTCTTACCGCAACCAGATGGCCCAATCAATACAAAAAATTCCCCTTTTTGTATATTGAAACTGATATCATCTACGGCTGTTTTATCCCCATAACGTTTTACTACATTTTTAAATTCTATCACTTTTTCACCTTCACTTTAATATACTCAAATTACAATTATTTATTATAGTTTATTCCCTATTTATATATAATTTATGTATTATTCATCAAAAACTCAAAACAACATTAAACATACATCTTATAAAACTTTTTATAAAAATAGCGAAGTTAATTTTTAACAAAAACTAAATCTATGGCATACATGGTTGCATAGAAATATTAATTATTGTCAAATTAACTTCGCAGTTATGTTGTTCATGATAAGTACACATTTTCATTTATATTATTAAGTATATAGATATATTTTTGAAAATTAAAATGTTTAGCTCATTTAACTTTTAGCTTTGTATGTTTGGATTTTTTCTAAAAACATCGGACAGTAATGCTTTAATTTATAACTTCCTACACCATCAATCAAAATCATCTCTTGTTTAGATTCTGGTTTTCTTTTTGCAAATTCTTCTAATGTGAAATCTGAGAATATGCTGACTGGTGGAATACTTAACGACTCACTTAATTGCTTGCGTACGTTAATTAATTCATCAAACAATGCACGGTCTACACCTTCGACCGTATTGATATTTACTTTCTCTTTCGACTTACGTTTAAATGGTGTTGTATATACATCTACTTGGTTATTCAATAATTCTTTGACTGAATTATCACAAGTTAAAATTTCATCGTGTTCATTTAAAAATCCTTTAAATCTAAGTTCATCAATAAGGTGACTGAGATCAGATGTTGTATAATTTTTCATAATGCCATGTGTTGATAGCTGATGATAATCACAATAGCGAATATAATCTGACTCTTCGCCTCTCAACACCTGAATAATCACACTATAACTTTCTTGTTGTTTCATACGTGCAATACAACTGACAATCATCTTAGCTTCATCCGTCATATTGTACGTTTTATTTTCAACGACACAATTACTACATTGGCCACATTCTTCTAATTTTTCATTTGGCTCAAAATAATGAACAAGCGTCGCTTCCAGACATTTCTTAGTTTTAGTATAAAGTATCATTTTATTAAGCTTTTCACCCATTTTATCTTTGTAATCATCGTCTGCTTTTGATGATGAAATAAAATATTGGTGCAAGCCAATATCACGTTCACTAAATAGCAATATACAATCACTATTTAAACCATCACGTCCTGCACGTCCTGCTTCTTGATAATAAGATTCTAAATCACCTGGCATATTGTAATGGATCACAAAACGAACATTAGATTTGTCAATTCCCATACCAAATGCGTTGGTAGCTACTACAACACGGACACGGTCATAAACAAAATCGTTCTGTGCTGCCTCACGTTCTTTATTAGAAAGCCCAGCGTGGTATATGGTACTATCTACGCCGTTGTTTTCTAAAGCGTCATGTAATTCTTCTACTTGTTTACGCGTTGAACAATAAATAATACCCGCTGCATTTTTATGTTCTTTGACGTACTCCATCACAAATTTCTGACGTTGATAAGTCGGATTTACTTTAAAAACTAAATTACGTCGTTTTGTACTTGTTTTAACCTCATCATGCTTACCAATATTCAAACGTTCCATGATGTCTTTTTGAACTTCTATCGTGGCTGTCGCTGTAAGTGCTACAATCGTAAAATCTTGTGGTAATGCAAACACTTTATGAATAACATCTTGATAACTCGGTCTAAAATCATGACCCCATTTTGAAATACAATGTGCTTCGTCAAATGCAACTAAATGAATAAATAGTTGTTGTAATAATCTTATAAAATAAACATTATCAAAACGTTCCGGTGCAACATATAAAAATTGAATCTCACCTTTTCGAAGTTGGGTCTCAATTTCTTTTTGTTGCTTTTGCGTCAAACTACTATTTAAGTAAGCTGCATGTATACCCATGGCCTTTAATTGATCAACTTGGTCTTTCATCAAAGAAATTAATGGGCTGATGACAATCGTCGTTCCACCCAACATTAATCCTGGTACTTGATAACAAATTGATTTTCCCCCACCAGTTGGTAACACACCTAGCACATTTTGATGGTTCATGACTCTAGTTATGATTTCTTTTTGACCAGGACGATAAGTATCATAGCCAAAATAATGTGATAATGTTGACTCCATGTTATAAAATCCCTCATTGTTCTTTTAGTTCTTCAAGTTCGCTCCATCTTGAGATATCTGTTTCATACTGTTCATTTAATTGCTTTTGTTCTTCATTCAACGCTTTTATCTTAGCGTAATCTGAACTTGCTGCAACCATTTCTTCATCAATCTCTTCTAATCTCTGTTCAGTTGTATCAATACGTTCAATGATAGTTTCATATTCTTTTTGCTCTTTATATGATAAACCTTTTTTCTTTTTCTTCTCATTATTTGTTTTATTTTTTGATTGTTGTTTAGCCTGTTGTTCTATCTTTTGATCTTGCTCTTTTTTATATGCTTCATAATCCTCAAACGTACCGATGATGCGTTCCATTTTTCCGTCATGAATATACCAATATTCCTGAGCGACTTTATTTAAAAAGTATCGATCATGGCTGACAGTGATGACGGCACCACCAAATGTCTCAACATAATCTTCAAGAATTGTAAGTGTCTCTGTATCTAAATCATTTGTTGGTTCATCTAGTAGTAGCACATTCGGTTGATGGACTAATAATTTTAAAAGATATAACCTTTTTTGCTCGCCACCTGATAATTTATAGATTTTTTTACCATGTGTTGCACTTGGAAATAGAAATCTTTCAAGCAATTGCGTTATAGATACGGAAGTGCCATCTTTTTCTTTAGCAACTTCACTTTCTTCTCTTAAATAGTCAATCATCCTGATGTCGCGATCGAGACGCTCTTCTGTTTGTTTAAAATATGCGACCTTAACGGTTTGACCAATTTTAAGATTACCTTCATAACTTTGATCTTCACCGCTCAATATATTCAGTAATGTTGTCTTACCTGCGCCATTTGGCCCCACAATACCTATTTGTTGGCCACTTTGAATGATTTGTGTGATGTCTTCAAATAGCGTTTTATCATTTATCCGTTTGGTTAAATGCTCTAATTCAAACACTTGTTTTCCAAGTCTTGAATATGCCAAATTCAACGATGCTTTATCTTGATGTTGTTGCCCTTTCACATCTTGTTCCAAATCATTAAATCTGTTCTTTCTAGCTTGTTGTTTAGTAGAACGGGCTTTAACTCCAGCACGCATCCATGCGAGTTCTTTTTTATATAAGGATTGTTGCTTAGCTTGTTGTTTTTGTTCTATGACTTCATTTTCAGCACGTTTAGCAATATAAGCTTCATAATTACCTGTATATGTCGTGAGTTTACCGCGATCAAGTTCTATGATGCGTGACGATACTTCATTTAAAAAGTAACGATCATGCGTTACAAACAATACTGTATGCGGATATTGTTTTACATAATTGATTAACCAATTGATAGATTCAAAATCTAAATGGTTGGTAGGTTCATCTAAGAGTAGTAAATCAGGTTGTTCTATTAATGTTTTAGCTAAGCCAACCCTTTTTTGTTGACCACCAGAAAGTGCACTCACTTCTTTCGTCGTGTCATAAATACCTAATTTTGACAGAATCGTTTTAATTTCTGCACTATAATCCCACGCCTGATAATTATCCATCTCTTCTTGTGCATTCATCATTTTTTTGAAATCATCATCGCTTTGTGTTGCAGTATATTGATTTAAAGCTGATTCATATGCACGAATCACTTGTAGTGTTTTCGTTTCTGAAGTTAATACAGCTTCAAATACAGTCATATTACGATCAAATTCTTGCTTTTGCGAAGAATATCTAATGCGATAGGCGTTAGGATGCGAGACTTCAGCATTAAAGTCTTCATCTAATCCAGCTATCACTTTGAGTAGTGTACTTTTTCCTGTACCGTTTATACCTACAAGTCCTATTTTTTCACCTTCAGAAATAGACAATTGCAAATCATCAAAAATGATTTTATCGGCATATGATTTATGTAAATGTTCAATTTTGTATGCTTCCATTGTCCAACATCCTTTTAAATATCGAAAATTATAATTATTTCTGTTAAACTTAATTTCAGTTCTATATATTATACACCTTTTTGAACTCAAATGATACAAAGGAGCGAAGCTTATGTCGGAAAATTTCCAAAACTTACCTCCTTATATCCAAGCATTAATAGCAGGTATTATCACTTGGCTACTAACTGCATTAGGAGCAGCAGCGGTCTTTATTTTTAAAAGAGTAAACGACAAAATATTAAATTCTATGCAAGGGTTTGCTGCAGGTATAATGATTGCAGCAAGTTTTTGGTCTCTTTTACAACCGGCTATTGACTATGGCGAAGGTTCATCAGTACCATGGTTACCCGCTGCTATCGGTTTTCTATTGGGCGGTCTTTTCATTCGTGGATTAGATTTAGTCATCCCACATATACACCCTAACACCCAAGACACAAACCAATACCACGAAGGTGTAGGTACTAAAAAACTCAATAAAAACACGTTACTTGTTTTAGCTATTACACTCCATAACATTCCTGAAGGCCTATCAATCGGTGTCGCATTTGGCGGTATTGTATCTGGTAATGGACAAGCGACATTTTTAGGTGCACTTGGACTCGCAATTGGTATTGGTATTCAGAATATTCCTGAAGGTGCTGCCCTATCTATGCCGATACGTGCTGCAGGAGCCTCAAGATGGAAAGCTTTTAATTATGGACAAGCATCCGCAATCGTTGAACCTTTATTTGCAACGATTGGTGCAGCAGCCGTATTAATTATTACACCCATGCTACCATATGCGTTAGCATTTGCTGCAGGTGCAATGATATTCGTTGTGGTTGAAGAACTAATCCCTGATTCCCAAGCCAGTAATAACACTGATCTTGCAACGTTAAGTTTAATGGTTGGTTTCATAATCATGATGATACTTGATGTAGCTCTAGGATAAGAGATAAGGCATACGATCATACCCTATTCAAACTTTATAGGATTTCCAGTAAAAAACGTCAATTTCTATTTTTTATACATAGAAATTGACGTTTTTTTCTTTTATAAAATTTTTAGCACATTGTGACGCATTCCCCATACGTAATCAATGCGTGTACTTATCGATTAGGTTATAAAAATAAGCGCCCGAGACTTTGATGTCTCGAGCGCTTTAATGAAATTATTTTTTCTCTTGTCCTTTTGGACCTGTTTTATATTCATACTCTGATGGTTTAATCTTATCGAAATCTGGGTTGTCATAGAATCTCAATAAATCTCCGTTAAGCACGTCATCACTCATCTGTAAATCTTTTTCAGATTGTTGTTTACGTTTTTCGAAGTCTTTAGGTTTTTCTGTCATAGGTTCATTATTCTTATTATCATAAATTCTGCCATTAACATATTTATAGTCTTTGGTTACAAAGTCACCATTTCTAAATGGTACTGTGTCATTGTGATCTTTAGATAATAAATCTGTACCCATCATGAGATAATTTTTCGTGTCGATACCCATTAAGTGTAAGATCGTAGGCATTACGTCTGCTTGACCTGCATAAGTCTTATCAACGGTACCTTCTTTACCAGGAATCTTCAACCAGAAACCAGTTCGGTTTAAATCGTTGAATTTAGCTGGCGTAATATCTTCGCCTAATAATTTTTCCATCGCTTTGTTATGATTTTCAGAGATACCATAGTGGTCACCGTAAATCATAATAACTGAGTCGTCATATAGACCTTTTTTCTTCAATTCATTTACAAATTCTTCTAATGATTCATCTAAATATCTTGCTGTTTGTATATAACCATCTACCGTTGAGTCACCAGTGTTTGGTTTTTCAATTGATGCGTCTTCAGGAGACACTGTAAATGGATAATGGTTTGTTAACGTAATTAAATGATTGTAGAACGGTTGTTTTTCTTTAGCTAAATAGTCAGCAGATTCTTTAAAGAACTCTTTATCTTTAAGACCTAAGTTTTCAATATTATCTTCAGACATATCATAATATGTCGCATCATAGAATTTATCTATACCAAAGTGTTTGTATACTTGATCACGGTTCCAAAATGTTTTGTAGTCACCATGCATAACACTAGATGTATAACCTTGTTGTTGATCTAATATAGCAGGTAACGATTGGTAAGTATTATCACCTTTTAGAGAATACGCTGACCCTTGAGGTAAGCCGAATAAACTGTTATCCATTGTAAACTCTGAATCCGATGTTTTACCTTGACCAGTTTGATGATAGAAGTTTGGATAGTATCTATAGCCTTCATTACCTGTTGAAAGTTTGTTTAAGAAAGGCGTTACTTCTTCACCGTTCACTTTTTTATTAATTAGGAACGTTTGGAAACTTTCTAAGTGAATTTTAATAATATTTTTCTTCTTAGCTGCACCAAAATATTCTTTATTAGGCTCAGTTTGCTTTTGTTTTGTGTAATTCAATACTTTTGTTAAATCATCTTCGTTTGCCAATGCTTTTTGTTGATTATTTTGTATTGTTTTAACACCATCATAAACAGTGAAGTTATATGGTCCTAAGTACTTAACTAAATATTTATGGTCAAATGTACGCGTTAATAATTCTGGACGATCTGATTCAGCAAACGCTAAGTTCAAGAAGAATAATGCGATTGAAGCAGCCATCACGACTGGAACAAATTTCTTACTGAACACGCGCTTATCAAGCCATTTTTGTTTAAAGATTAAAACGAATAAGTAAATGATTGTATCAATAAAGTATACAAAATCATACCATTTGAATGATGCCGTCACTGCACCACCCATAGATTCAACATTCCCAACTTGATTCAATGTACTAAATGTTAAGAAATCAGAAAAGAATCTGAAGTATACAACATTTGCATATAGTAAGAACGTTAATATAAAGCCACCAATAAAGATGAACCAAAATGCTTTCTTACCTTTGAAAAATAAGAAAATACTTAGTACTAATGCGATTAAACTGTATGGATTCATTAATAAGATTAAGTTTTGAACTAATCCTTTAACACCTAAAGAAAAATCAACATAGTATGAAAAATACGTTTTTAAAGTGACAGTTAATACTGTTAAAATAAAAAACGCAAAAAGAGTCAATTTCTTTTTGTGCAATTTCATGTTTTTATCCCCCGATATAGATTAATAATGGCTGGAATACAATCCAAACCTTGTATAGAATGGCTAAGTTACTTTTTTCAATAAACTTGTTAGCGATGTTGATATCTCTAACTCAGTCTGCGTCCTTATTTGGTTTGTTGATGATACTTCTGGCTAATATTTATTAAAATCTTCAAATCAGATTATAATTTATTAATAATAAAGTCAGTGTATTACTTCATTTTTTAAATTTAATTTTTTAAATATCCATTAAGTTGGCATATTTAAACTATATTGATTTAATTAACGTCGTGTTTTACGAGTCATTTACAAACTTCAATCATTTGTAATGCATTCGTAACAAAACGCACACAGTTCAATTAATAAATATAAAGCAAATCCAGTTGAACATCAAGTAAAAACACACTTTTTTATGTATTTAAGGACTAAATAAATACTTTGTTAACGGCTTATTAAAACGATGTTAACTGGTTATTAATTATTAATATGCCATTTAATTATACGCTGCATATTATGTATATTAATCAGGCTTGAGTCGTATGTCATCATAATTTAATCTTCACTCCAGTGATAGATACTGATATAAATAAAAAAACTGCAATCCAACAAGATACACTTGTTGATTACAGCTGACTAAAGTTTAATTGTTCAATTTCAGTTCAACACTGTTATTTGAGCATTTCTAATTGCATACGATACTCAATACCATGAAATAGTTGATTCAACCAATTTGTGTATTTAATTAAATTTTTCTCCGCGCTTTCTACATCGATAAATTGGAACTTCAATTTAGTACCTTGATGCTTTTGTCCTAATTTAGTTAAATGATAGCTTGCAATTGTACCAATTTGGGGGTAACTACCCAGTGTATAATGATCGTTCAGTAAAATAATGGGTGTGCCATCTCTTTTAACTTGTATCGTGCCAATTTGTACTGATTGATGCGCAGGCATATCTTCATAGAAAGCTTTTACTGGTTTACCTTCTACATACATGCCGACCCTGTTCGCTTTACTCGTCACTTTATATTCACCAGATGTAAATCGACTTAATGCTTTTTGTTCAAAGTCTTCTGTGCCTTTATTTTTAATAACATGGAACACATCAGACATATAATTAAAGGACAATGCGTAGCCATCAATTCCCCAGTCAGTTTGATGTGTTTCTTCTAAATTCTCAAAAAGTTTATGATGACGCTCGGTATAATCACGTTTCATATTGATTTCGTCACCTTTTTTTAAACTTCGTCCATGGAAACCACCGATATTCGATTTAAAATCTGTTGATGTTGAACCTAACCATTCATCTAACTCGAAACCGCCACCTATTGCCAAATACACCCGAGATGTATGCTTCGTTTCAGTAAATGCTAGGACGTCACCTTTTTCCATTAAATATAATTTGTTTGGCAAGACTTTCATATGTGCTGTCTCAGCTTTAAAGCTGCCACCACTCATAGCAATTAATGTAGGCTCCGTAAAACGAAAGCTTGCCATTCTATTTGTCATTTCCAATGTAGCTTCATGTTTATCATTGGCTACTAATCTATTTGCTATTTCATGGGAAAGCGGATCTAAGGCACCACCTGGAATCACACCGTCATGTTCATAGCCTTTTCGTCCAAAATCTTGAAAACTAGAAAATAACCCTTCGCCTTCTATTATGATTGACATGGTTCAAAGCCTCCTAAATCCAGCGATTCCTCTGTCGTTGCTTGAAATACAACATTATCACCAAGCTTAAGTTTGGTGAAATCTTCTAATTCTGGATTAAATAATTTTACAGGTGTATAACCGATCACTAACCAGTCACCATAAGTATCTGTCGTCGTAATCCCCGTCTTTTTGCCTTCGATAATAACTGATCCTGCAGGTATGAAGGTTTTATTACCTCCAGTATGATTGACGAATAAACGTTTAGACATGCCAGTCAAATAAGGGAACCCTGGTGTATAGCCCATCATAGAAACAAAATATGTTGGTTGCGTATGTAATTTTACAAATTTTTCAAAGTCCAATTTATAATGTGCTAATAAAGCGTCTAAATCCGGACCATATTCTCCTCCATAAATAACTGGTATTTCTATTGAAGGTGCGGGCGCGTCTTCATGTTTAATCTCTAATTGTATAGTTTGCATCAATGCTTTCATATATAAGAATGGAGACTGTATATGGTGGTGCTTGATCATGTCACGTGCATCATAACAAATCATCATATCTGATTCCGTCGGCACAATTTCAGTAATAAATGGATATTGTTTATCTGCTAAATACTTTTTCAAAGCTAATAAATCTTCAGTTAAATCTTTAGAGACCTCTTTTTCTATAGAAACCACAATAGCTTGGTCCCCTTGACTATATATTTTCATAGGCTCACCTCATAATTTGTTACTATCGATAAAATACATCTAATGCTTGTGCCAGATAATGTACGATTGCTTTCATCAAAAAAAAGACAATAATAAACTGAATGATACATGATGTCGTAATGACCAACTTAGTTAAGTAAATGCTTTGTCGTTGTGTTAATAAATGTACTACCCATTTGGTAATGACAGAAATTATAATAATTACTAGTATCCAAGCTAGTATCATCATTTTGCTTCACTCACATTCTACTGTTATTTTGCCCTTATTTTATTTACTCAATTCATGATTAAACCACTTTATGATTTTATTTACTACACCATGTTTATACTTTTTATATTCTATAGATAAATTTCTACGTCGGCAACCTCTCTCAAACTATTTATCAGAAAAAGGGATACCTTGCCTTGCGCAACTTTTTCCTTTAATTCGTTTAAATAAAAGTTTTTTTCTAGCAATGCGCCATTGTCGATCATCTCTTGTCGCTTACAACCGAGTAAAAAATCCGCTTCATAAACAGGTGTAAAAAGTTGATTATTTTCTTTAATAGCTACATTCCCAATATCAAATTCTAATATTTTACCCTTTTCATCATAAAGTAGTATAAGGTCTGTCTCATGCATGTGCGCTAAGTGGTCTCTTTGCGTTGTTTTGTTGATTACTACTGATCTAGGTATATGATTTTGTAATTGTTGAAATTTTGCTGTAAATGCCTTTTTATCTGATAAATCTGCAACGACATGTTGCATTGTGCCATCTGGATTTAGAATAAGTTTCGTTCTAAAATGTCCTACTGGATGTTTTTCAATGATGGTATTGATCTCATTTTGCCATAAATCACCATCAAACTTGAATCCTAATCGTGCTGCTGACCGCTCCATTCGTGCTTTATGATAAGACAATCTTGGTAATTTACCTGCTTCCATACGCAAAGTTTCAAATAGCTGCATTATAATCTCTCCAGTATTTTTGTTTTATCTTTAAATTCTTGCACTTCATTTTCAGGTATAGAATCAATAGTAATCCCTGAACCCACTCCATAAATTGCTTCATCATTTAAGTATTGTATTGTGCGAATTGGCACATTGAAAATAGATTTACCCTCCGGCAATAATAAGCCTATTGTGCCACAATAAGCATGTCTCGGTGTCTGTTCTAAATCTTTAATATATTGCATCGTATTCAATTTAGGTGCACCGGTAATTGAACCACATGGGAATAAAGCAGTTAATACATCTATTAAATCTGTCTTGCTACTAAGTTCACTTGTTACCATTGAAGTCATTTGAAAAACGGTGCTATACGTTTCGATATGAAAAGGTTTATAGACCTTTACGGTTCCAGTCTTTGCAATTCGACTCATATCATTACGTAATAAATCTACAATCATCACGTTCTCCGCTCTATCTTTTGCTGATTGTGCCAGTGTCATTTGGTTAAGTTGGTCTTCTGCTTTCGTTTTACCTCGTGCGATTGTCCCTTTCATTGGTTTACTTAATAGTACATCTGCTTTGTTTTTAAAAGGTCCTCGTTGGAAAAATAATTCGGGTGACATAGAGGCAATTTGTATTTCTTCTGTGTCTATAAGTGCAGCATAAAAACCATGATTTTGTTGTAATAACGTATAATATAAATCTGCAATGGGTTGTCGTATTTGATCTGTTAAACGTGTTGTGTAGTTTACTTGATATGTATTGCCTTCAATAATCGCCGATTGAATCATTTTAATATGTTCTACCAGTTGAGACGATGGGTGTTTAAATTTAAAATTACATTTCTGTTGCGGTGGTTGTTTGTCATTTTGTTTTTCAGCATCCGTAGCTTGATCAAACGCATAAGCTGCTGCATATATATACGCATCTTCAATTTTCACTGTAGACATTTGAGAATTAAAATACGGTGCCGCTTCATAGGCTATATAAAGCGCAACATAATAACCTGCTTTTTGCTTAGCTTCTGCAAAAGAAATCACTTCCCCAACCGTTTCAATGTTCGGAGCTACTTTTTTATCTGTACACTGTGTGAGTAAATATTGATGCATTTCATGATTTTCTTCATCTAATGTATAACGATAATTAAAGTGTATTTGCATGATACGCCTCCACTATATTTATAAATGTTTGTATTTGTGTTAACCCATGTTCACTTAGGATTGATTCAGGATGATATTGAACGCCATATATAGGTAATACTTTATGTTCTAATCCCATAATAATATTGTCTTCATTGATTGCAGTAATTTCTAATGTATTCGGAAAAGTTTGTGCATGTGCTTTTAAAGAATGATAGCGCATAACTTTAAAAGTTTCCGGTAATTGATGAAATAGACCTTTGCCACTATGTCGAATTTGAGTAGTATGCCCATGAATCGGTTTATCACTTTTGATAATATCGCCACCAAAATAAGTCACAATTTGTTGGAAGCCAAGGCAAACACCTAGTATGGGCATTGCTTCAGAGAATGTTTTAATAACCTCATTTAATAATGGATAATCTCTGGGCGCACCTGGCCCCGGAGAAATAATAATTGCTTTAGGTGCTAGCTCATATATTTTATTTACTGTTAAATACGTAACGTCTATCACTTCGATTAAGCCACGATAACTTTGTTTTACATAGTCTACAATGTTATAAGTAAACGAATCTTTATTATCAATAATTAATATCATGTTGTCGCCTCTTTTTAAAAATGTTCAATAGTCTGTTATACTTATTATCACAAATATTAGCTTGATTTTACAGTTTAAATATATTATTCTGAATCACGTTATAAATGAATATAAAGAGGTTCCTAGCTGATACCCTCTATAAAAAACTAGACACATGTACAACGTCTGTCTTTTTTATAGAGATAGGCGTTTTTTTATGCGCTTATCTAAACCCTGTACCAGTTAGTTCGACTATTTTTAAGGAGTGCAAGACAAATGTCAGAACAAACATTAGACAATAACAAAGCCATCGTCGTATTTAGTGGTGGTCAAGATAGTACGACGTGCTTATTTTGGGCAAAAAAACATTTTGAGTCGGTAGAACTTGTCACATTCGCATATGGCCAAAGACATGACACCGAAATTGAAGTCGCAAAGCAAATTGCAGATGAACAAGGTGTGAAGCATCATCTACTTGATATGTCATTACTTTCACAACTTACACCCAATGCATTAACGCAACACGACTTAGACATCGAGGTTGGTGATGATGGTATTCCAAATACCTTTGTACCTGCAAGAAATTTATTATTCCTTTCATTTGCTGGTGCATTAGCTTACCAAACCAATGCCAAACATATTATTACCGGCGTTTGCGAAACTGACTTTTCAGGATATCCAGACTGTAGAGATAGCTTTGTTAAATCAATGAATGTCACATTATCACTTTCTATGGATAAAGACTTCGTCATTCATACACCATTAATGTGGTTAGATAAAAAAGCCACATGGGCTTTAAGCGATGATTTAGGCGTTTTAGATTATATCCGTTACAATACGTTAACTTGTTATAACGGCGTCATTGGAGATGGCTGTGGAGAATGTCCAGCTTGTCAATTAAGAGCAAATGGTTTAAATGCTTATCTAGCGGAAAAAGGAGTGGACTAATATGTTCCAACAAAATTATCCAAGCGTACAACATCCCTATAGCTTCGAACTAAATAAAGACTTTAATTTTTCTGCCGCACATTACATACCAAGTGAGGATGCAGGAAAATGCATGCGTACACATGGTCACACATACTTTGTAAATTTAACAATTGCTGGTGACACTTTAGATCACAATGGTTTCTTAGTGAATTTTAGTGAATTGAAACAATTGGTTCATGGCCAATTTGATCATTATTTACTTAATGATTTACCGCAATTTGAAGGCAAAAGCCCTTCTACCGAAATCGTTGCCCAAACTATTTATGAAATGGTTCAAACTTCGTTGAATCAACGTGACAACCAACCTAAATGTTTACAGGTCTATGTCAGAGAAACGCCTACCAGTTATGTTGTTTATCGACCAAAGGAGACAAAACATGAGTAAAATACCCGTTTTAGAAATATTTGGCCCAACTATTCAAGGTGAAGGACGCGTGATAGGTAGAAAGACCATGTTTGTGCGTACAGCAGGGTGTGATTATCGTTGTAGTTGGTGCGATTCAAGTTTCACTTGGGACGGTAGTGCTAAAGAAGATATTAGAATGATGTCAGCTGAAGAAATATATGACCAACTTTATCATATTGCTGGCGATTCATTTAATCATGTCACTATATCTGGTGGAAATCCTGCTTTAATTAAAGGCATTCAACAATTAGTAGATTTATTTGATGACAAAGGGATTCAAAGTGCTTTAGAAACACAAGGTAGCAAATTCCAACCATGGATGACTCAAATTGATGACTTAACTATTAGCCCCAAACCACCAAGTTCAAAAATGAAACCTAATCTCCCTATTCTAGATGAAGTCATCGAGCAATGTGTGCCGGAATCATTGAACTTGAAAGTTGTAATCTTTGATGACGAAGACTACCAATTCGCTAAGATGATTCATCATCGTTATCCTACTGTGCCTTTCTATTTACAGGTCGGAAATCCCTATTTAGATGGCGAGCATGTAGAAGCTCACACTGAAAAATTATTATCATTATATGAAACATTGGTAGACCGTGTGATGGTGAGTAGTGATATGAATAATGTATATGTATTACCTCAATTACACACACTGCTTTGGAGTAACAAAAAAGGTGTTTAAATTGAGTATTGAATGCGATCCGTTGTATAATGCTCTTTGTCTATATAACGAATCGCTTTTTTTGTGATGCAAATATTATATAGTGGATTATCACTGTAGACATCATTTCATTCATTTATATCAAGTTATTCTTATTCAAACTATATTGGATAATTTTTAATTAAAGACACGAAATTAAATGATTAACTTTAACTTAATTGATATAATGTTTCAATGAAGTATCTAGGTTAGGAGAGCATCATGCCGATTAATATCATTATAAATATCGCTGCGATATGCATCATACTTGGTATTGATTTATATCGTCAGAATTTTAAACAACTAAAGTTTAGCTCTATACTAATAGCAATCTGTCTCAACAGTATTATTAATATATTTCTAGTTGGAGAATATGATTACATCGTATTTTATACATGTGGTCAACTAATAATTTGGACATTATTACAATTATATCTAGACCGAAAAGTAGCTGCTTTCAAGGTAACAGACCAAAAATTTATCGCAGTTGTACTCACAATCATTTTGAGTACTTCACTCATTCTTACATATAGTACGAGTCATGATTCTTATTACATGTCTATCCCTTATTTAGCGCCAGCTATTTTCCTTATTGGAGCAATTTTACTATTTTATAGTACCTTTCAGCCAAAAGAAAAAGAACAACTTAAACCTATGAATCGGATTAAGCGCCCTATCTTTGTCGGGCAATTATTGATTATACTTTCCTTTACGATAATGACCTTATTAACACCTTATTGGTATGCTTTCATCATAATTCATTTACTATTTATCGGGTTTTTATTATGGCAGAATATATTTTTTTCTAATAAATGATTAAGATATTATATTTTGTGGTATATGATAACAGTTAATTAAGTTTTTATTAAAGGAGGTAAATCATTATGGGCTTTATTCTTATGTTAATTGTCGGTGGTTTAATCGGCTGGATTGCTGGTGGTATCGTCGGTAAAGATATTCCAGGTGGTATTTTAGGTAATATTATTGCTGGTATCGTTGGTTCAGCATTAGGTTCTTGGCTACTTGGAGATTGGGGTTGGCACTTAGGTGGCATCGCTGTGTTCCCAGCACTTATCGGTACAATTATCTTAGTAGCAGTTGTATCATTTATTTTTGGTAAATTACGTAAAAAATAATCGCAATTTTTAAAAGCCAATTTCGAATAATTGAAATTGGCTTTTTTTCTATGTCTTTGTAGACCATTTATCATAATATTATTAGTCCTAATTGCACTTTATATAAATAAAAAAGCGATACAAGCTAGCCACTTATCAAGTGTCCACCTTGTATCGCGTGTGTTGCAAAATCATTACGCACACTAACTTTCAATACGCTTAACAATTAACAGGTAACTCATCTGTTTTTAATTAATTCTTTTTCTGATTTACTTTTTTCAGACATTTCATGTTGTCGATCGTTGCGTTCGATTTCATGGTTAATGTCTTGATTTATATTTTGTTTATTATTATCACACGCATAGTTAAAGTTCGTTGCTTGGACGATGTATTTTGGACGTTGTTTCACTTCATAATAAATACGTCCAATATATTCGCCTACAATACCAATGGATATCAACTGTATCCCACCGAGTAATAAGATAGCGGCAATCGTAGAGAAATAACCTGGCGTTTCCACACCACGAATCATAATACCGACTGAAATGTATCCTATATAAAGTAAACTAATAAAGAACACGATAAGCCCGAGATATATCATGGCCCGTAATGGTTTATTATTAAAAGAAATTAAGCCATCTATACCGTAATTTAATAATTTACTAAATGACCATTTTGATTCGCCATCTTCACGCTCTACATTTTCATACGTAAACACTTTGGTATTATAACCAATCCACTCATATAATCCTTTTGAAAAACGATTATATTCATCTAATTGTGTGAGTGATATAACAGCACGTTGACTCAGTAATCTAAAGTCTCCAATACCGTCTTCTAGTTTAATATCTTCAACAAAATGATTAATTAATTTATAATAAATTTTAGTCATTACTTTTCTGGATTGCTTTTCACCAATTCTATCACGCTTAGCTATCACTTGATCGTAACCGTCCATATAACCTTCAATCATCTGAGGGATGAGTTCCGGCGGATGTTGTAAATCGGCATCTATCATAATCACACCATCACAGTCTTTACTATGTTGGTAGCCAGCTATCATTGCAGATTCTTTACCAAAGTTTCGGCTAAATGAAATAAATTTCACGTGATGATCTTTTGTAGCCATATCTTGTATATAATTAATTGTTTTGTCTTTACTACCATCATCTACAAATAATATATCGTAGTCATAGTGATGGTACTGACTATCTTTCGATAAAATCTCAGTCAATTTTTCATACGTTTTTAAAATCACTTCACCTTCATTATAACAAGGTACTATAACTCTCATTTGCATACCTAAACACCTTCATTTCAATTACTTCAATTTTACTTTATCAATTCCCACCTACATCATGCTATCTAAATCAATTAAATTTACACAATCTTTATATAGCCTTAATGTTCAATGGTAAAACTTAATGTATATGCTTAGTTTCTGCCTTTGCTTAAATTAACACGTTCATGTCAATTTAATGTTCATAAACTCAGTAAAAACGATTTTTTACTCAATTAATCATATTGACTGAAATTTAAAATGATTAAAGATATAAATTGTTACATTAAGTCTATCAACTATTGGAATTATTTGAAAACAATAACCATTGCAACAATAAATAAAGGGAGTGGGACAGAAATCAAATTTTTTAATAGAGATTTCGTAGTCCCACCCCGGCAAGGATGACTAGGATTGAAAAAAGCTTGATATAAGCGTATTTTCAATTCAGTCATCTACTGCCTAAACGAAAAAGAGTCTGGGACAACTATTTATGTCCCAGACTCATCTTTCGTTTATTTTAATGTACCGATGCGTACTTCATCTGGATCTTTACCTTGTCTTTCATCACGATTCATTGCATCAATTTCTGCGATATCTGTGAGCTCAAGATTAAAATCGAAGATATCATAATTTTCTTTAATACGTTCAGGTGTCTTTGATTTTGGAATAATAAGTCGGTTATGTGCAAGGTGCCAACGTAACACAATTTGAGCCGGTGTCTTCTCATAGCGTTCTGCTAGTTTTAAAATGACTTCATGTTCAAGTAAACCTCGATTTCTCATCAACGGCATCCACGCTGTAACAGCAATATCTTTACTATCACAGTATGCTTGCAGTTCTTGTTGATTAAAGTAAGGATGTACTTCAATTTGATTCACAGCTGGCACGATATCTGTTTCACTCATTAATTTCTCTAAATGGTGTTGTTTAAAGTTACATACACCAATCGCACGTATTCTACCCGCTTCATATAATGCCTCCATAGCTTTATAACTTTCTATAAATAAGTCATCTGCTTCACATGGCCAATGTATTAAAAATAAATCTAAGTAATCAGTACCTAAATTTTCAATAGATTTAGTAAAAAATTCAATTGTACGGTCATAACCCTGATAATCATTCCATAATTTTGATGTGATAAATAAATCTTCACGCGGAATGTCAGCTTTTTTTAATGCATTGCCTAAGGCTATTTCATTTTTATAAAAATAGGCAGTATCAAATGCACGATAACCAGCATCTAGTGCTGTTGCTACTGAAACATTCATTTCGTCATCAGTAATTTTATAGACACCTAATCCAACTTTCGGCATAGGATAACCGTTGTTTAAATAATATACGTCTTCTAACATAATTCAAACCCCTTTTCATTTATGCTTCTAAATCCTGCACATATTACCAATACTGTTATTAAAATACACTATATCATCTTTTCATATATATAAAAATCAAAAAACCCCAACAAAGCATTGATGCTTTGTCAGGATTTCGTATAACTATTCCATCTGAAACTGGAATTAGATTAATCGTTTTCTTCTTCTTCTTCAAGTTCTTCTATAGTTGGTCTTGTTTTATTATGTTCTAATTCTAAAATAACTGTGATAATTTGATGATTATCAATTTCTGAAATAACCCATCTATCGTATTCAGTATCCACATAATCATTTTGCTGTAAATTGGTATTATGTGCTTGTAACCAACCGCCAATGGTATCTATATCTTCTGAATCCTCAAATTCAATGCCAAGTTGATCGTTTAAATCATCTAATAACACACGACCATTAATTTGGTATCTATTTTCCGTTACTTTAACAATATCATTGACTTCATCATCGTCAAACTCATCACGGATTTCACCAACAATTTCTTCTAATATATCTTCCATTGTCAAGATACCAGCAGTACCGCCATATTCATCAATTATCAAACTAATATGAACATGTTCACGCTGCATACGTACCAGCGCATCACTAATACGTGTTGTTTCTGAAATCATAGGTAAATCATGAATGTAGTTACTTACTTTAATTTGTTTACCTGAAGCATATTCTGTTAAAAATTCTTTAACATTAATAAAGCCTTTCACATGGTCTTTATCTCCATCTGCTGTGATTGGATAACGTGTGAATTGATGTTCTTTAATCGTTTCTAACAATTCGTCTACATTAAATGGCTCATTCATTGTAATCATTTGTGTACGGGGAACCATGATATCTTTAGACTGTCTTTCATCGAATGAAAAAATATTTTGCATATAAGCTAATTCTGTTTGATTGATTTCTCCACCGTTATAGCTATTATTAATTATGATTTTTATTTCTTCTTCTGACATTGCATCGTTATTCGCATCTGGGTCAACGCCGAACATACGAATAATCATCCTTGCTGAACCATTCATTAACCAAATTAATGGTTTCATAACGACACCAAAATAATAAAGTGGTCTTGAATATAACAATGCTAATTTTTCAGTATGTTGAATCGCTAATGTCTTCGGTGCCAACTCACCCAATACTACGTGCAAGTATGTCACGATAATAAAGGATACGATAAATGAAATTGTAGTAGTTAAAGCATCTGGTAAATGAATCAGTTCAAATAATGGATGCAATAATTTGTCGAAAGTTGGTTCACCTAACCAACCTAAACCTAATGACGTTACTGTTATACCGAGTTGACATGCCGATAAGTAATAGTCTAGATTTTTTATCATTTTTTTAACTACGCGTGCGCTACCATTACCTTCCGCAGCGAGTTGATCGATTCTTGTACTACGCACTTTTACTAAAGCAAATTCCGATCCTACGAATACCGTTGTTAATGCTATTAAAAGAAAAAATATTACTAAATTCATTATGGTCACTGTTTCCAATTAGTTCCCTATTTCTAGGGATTCACCTCCATATTTCGTGTCACAAAAGGTGACCGAACATAAGTATTTTTTTTATTATGCATGACTATGTTGAATACTAAATCCTCCCCATTGCGACACCTCCCTAAAAATACGCATTTCTTTTATTTTATCATAATGAATACAGTTCTTGTTATTTACATGCTTAAAAATCAATATTCTAACATAACATTTAAACCTAAATGACAACTTAAGTCAACTTTTGTAATTAATCCATTCTTAAAATCAATTTTCAAAAAGATTTATTATTACATTAAAGTACTGATTTAAACTTGTGAATCTTACCAGATTTAATCGTTGCTAGCACGTCGATATCGTCATTGACTATGACAATATCTGCATCTTTCCCAACTTCCAAACTGCCTGTTTGTGTATCGATATTTAAAGCTATCGCTTGGTTTAGACTCGTTACACGCCATAAATGATCTAATGTATCACCTGTAAAGTTGATTAAGTTTTTCAAGCCGGTATTCATTTTCAATATACTTCCCGCTAATGCGCCAGAAGCTAAACGCGCCTCGGACCCTTTAACAATTACATTTTGCCCACCTAAATCATATTCTCCATCAGGCATGCCTTTAGCTCTCATAGCATCTGTGATTAAAAAGAAGCGCGCATTCCCTTTTTGTTTATAGGCAATTTTAACGGCTGCAGGATGTGAGTGAATACCATCAACAATCAATTCCGTACTTAATTGATCATTCAACCAAGCAGCACCAAAGACCCCTGGCTCTCGGTGTTCAAATGATGTTCCTGCATTATAAAGATGTGTAACATGTTTGGCACCATGTGCAACAGCATCATTTACCTCATCAAAAGTAGCGACTGTATGTCCAATTGAAAATTGAATCTCTTTATGTAATGCCTCTAGTGTTTCATGCGCACCTTCAACTTCTGGTGCAAAGGTAATTACTTTTATTTGATTATTAGCTGTGGTTTGAAATTGTTCAACTTTTGCGACAGTAGGTCTTTGAACATAAGCTGGATTTTGTGCGCCTACTTTATGTTCAGATATAAACGGTCCTTCTAAATGTACACCGACAATAGTTGCTGCATTGTATTGATCTTGCGCTTTTTGGTAATTCACTATATTTTCTAATGCTTTCGTGATGTTTTCATCAGATTGCGTCATTGTCGTCGCTAGATAACTCGTAGTTCCTTCTGACAATAGTGATTCAGATAAATGTTTCAACCCATCATAAGAAGCATCCATAGCATCTTCCCCATATCCACCATGCATATGAATATCTATAAATCCAGGTATAATATGTTGTCCTTGCGCATCAATTGTTGTTAAATCTCCGTGATAGTCTCCCGATTTAATTTCAGTTATTTTCTCATTGTTAATAACGAGGTAGCCTCGCTCTATTGTCTCTGTCTCAGTATAAATCCGTCCATTTTCAATAACATATTCGCTCATTTTTTCAACCTTCTTTAAGTTTATTTACTCTATGCATCTTTATTGCAGTCTTTATTCACATTTTACCAAATCAAGTGCCAATATTATATTCAAAAGTTTTTAATCCTAAAATTCATAAAACAAAAAAGCCAGAAATCGCACTCATGACATGAGACGTTTCTGACTTTTTTAATCTAAGCTATTACGATAAATCTACTTTACTCATTCATAGCTTCTGAAGATTGTATTTCATCTTGCGTTAATTTTGGTTTTAATAAACCATAAATGATTGCTGCCACGATAGCGCCAACAATTATTGCGATAAGTGATTGCAACACATGACTAAAGTCCGTACCTAAGATGACGATAATTCCACCATGTGGTGCTTGAATTGAAGAGCCTAGGCCTAATGCAATGGCACCGGCTACACCTGAGCCAACCATCATTGATGGGATAACTCTAAGTGGGTCAGCGGCTGCAAACGGAATGGCACCCTCTGTAATAAAGGACAAGCCCATTACATAGTTTGGTACAATAGAACCTTTTTGTTCTTTGGTGAATTTTTTACGGAAGATTAACATCGCTGTCGCAATAGCAAGTGGTGGCACCATACCTCCAATCATTGCTGCCGTGATAGGTGCTGCATTTCCTTCTGTTAATGCAGCTACTGAGAACACATAGGCCGCTTTATTAAACGGTCCTCCCATATCAATTGCCATCATTGCACCGACGACTAATCCGAGTAACATAATATTCGTGCCAGATAAACTTTGTAAACCATTCAATAATGTATTATTCAACCAAGAAGCTGGTGGATTAATCACATAAATCATAAGCAAACCAGTAATAGACACAGACAGTACTGGGAATATTAACGTTGGTTTCAATCCTTCTAATGATTGTGGCATACCACTTGTTAATTTCTTAATGCCTAATGTTAAGTAACCTGCTAAGAAACCTGCAATGATACCACCGATAAATCCAGAATCTCCTGTACTAGCAAGCAAACCACCTACAAGTCCTGATGCAAAACCTGGTTTATCCGCAATACTACGTGCAATGTAACCAGCAAGAATAGGAATAATAAACATGAATGCACTCTTGTTACCTATATTCCACAATTGCTCAGCAAAGGCATTGTATTCAGAACTCTTTGGATCAAATGAATTTGCGCCAAATAAGAAAGCAATCGCCATTAAGATACCACCAGCAATAACAAGTGGTAACATATTAGAAACACCATTCATCAAGTGTTTATATATTGTGTTACCTACACCTTGTTTTTCATTACTTGCTGCGCCTTTATTTCCCGTATTACCACCTTTAGCTACAAATGGTTTACGCGAAGTATCTTGCGCTAAATGAATTAATTCTTCTGGACGTTTAATCCCATCTGCTACAGGTACTTCCACGACATTTTTACCATCAAAACGATCTGTTTCAACATGTACATCCGCTGCTACGATGACACCTGTTGCGTTTTGGATATCCTCGTCAGTCAGGTGATTCTTAATACCACCTGAGCCATTTGTTTCTACTTTTATTTTAACGTTCATTTTTTCAGCTTGTTTTTTCAAAGCATCACGTGCCATATACGTATGCGCGATACCGGTTGGACACGCTGTTACAGCTAAAATGTATGGCTCGTTTGAATCCGTAGTTGAAGCAGGCGTGCCTTGTGCTTCTGCGGCTTCTTCTTCCGTTGCTTCATCATCAGCTTTATCGATAATGTTAAGGACTTCTTCTGGTGACTCCGCATGTAATAATGATGCTCTGACATTTTCATCCATCAGAATTCCAGATAATTTAGCTAAAGCATCTAAATGTGTTTGAGCACCGCCTTCAGGTGCTGCAATCATAAAGAATAAATGTGCTGGTTGCATATCTAAACTTTGATAATCCACACCTATTTTAGACTTACCAAATGCGATTGCAGGTGTATTAACTGCAGCTACTTTAGCATGTGGAATCGCTATACCTTCACCAATACCTGTTGTACTTTGGGATTCACGATTATGAATCGCTTCTTTAAAACTTGTTAAATCATTCAATTTACCTGCCTGATTCAGCTGATTGACTAATTCATCGATAACACCATTTTTGTCTGAAGCTGATAAATCCATAGCAATTGTATCTTTTGTTAATAACTCAGTAATTCTCATATTACTCACTCCCACCTAATGTCGTAATAACGACTTGCTTTTTAATATCTTCAATCGCAGTTGCTGTAGCCAAATCCTCGTTAAATGCTGTAGCGGTTCCAGCAGACACTGCTTGTTTAAATGCTTCTTTAATTGGCAATCCAGCCTCAAGACCGGCAACCATACCAGCAACCGTACTATCTCCTGATCCTACTGTATTAACTACGTGACCGTTAGGCACAATGGCTTTAAAGCTCTGTTGTGCATCGACATAAACTGCGCCTTCACCGCCTAACGAGATAACGACCGATTGCGCACCCCTTGTTAATATTTCAGTCGCATACTTGATTACATCTTGATCAGTCTCAATCGTAGTGTTGAACATCACTTCTAACTCGTCTTTATTCGGTTTAATAAATAAAGGATGATACCCTAATACCGATTCAACTAAATCTTTTTCTGCATCAACCACTAGTTTGGCTCCCGTTGCATTAGTGATTTGAGCAATTTGTTCATATGCATCATTCGGTACACTTTTCGGAATGCTCCCAGCAACTATAACCGTATCCTCTTTTGTGGTTTTTTTAATTTGTGTTAACAATGTTTCGAACTGTTCATCTGTTATTTGCGGTCCAGGTGCATTAATTTCTGTTTCTTTCCCAGTTTTTAATTTAACATTAATTCTTGTATCTTCATTAACTTGTACAAAGTTCGTACCTATATCTGATTTAGCTAATGTTTCTGCGATAAATTGACCAGGAAAACCACCCGCAAATCCAAGTGCCGTTGATGATACATCAAGTGTTTTAAGCACTCTTGATACATTAATGCCTTTACCGCCTGCAAATTTATATGTTTCCATGGCGCGATTTAATCCATTAAGTTCAAAATCATTTGCGAACATAATGTAGTCAATAGAAGGATTAAAAGTTACCGTATAAATCATAATGTGCCTCCAATAAAATTATATTGACCAGCAAACAGATGAAATTGTTTAAGTGATTGTGCCTTTTTGGAAGTAATGATTGAAACCCCTTCTTCTAAAGGTACATGTGCAAAATAAACTTTTTCGTATTTATCGTGGTCTATCAATACATAAACTTGTGTGCCTAATTGCATGGCATGATGCTTTATAATTGCTTCTTGTTCATCTGGTGTCGTCAAACCATATTTCAAATCAATACCATTCATTCCTAAAAACACTTTATCAAATCGATAACGACGCAATGTTTCTAAAGCGATCGCACCAACGGTTGCAAATGTTGTAGATTTGACTTCCCCACCGATAATCAGTGTTCTGATGCCATGTTTTAATAGTTCTTCAACATGTGTTAGGCCGTTTGTAACAACAATAATGTCACTCGCTTTGATATAAGGAATCATTTCCAATGTTGTTGAACCGGCATCTAAAAACACACAATCTCGATTTTCAATTTGACTTGCTGCCAGCCTACCAATTTCTTGTTTCTCCCTTAAATTGGTACTTCTTTTATCCGCCAAGTTAGGTTCTAATGCAGATGATTGATTTAGCGTTGCACCTCCATGTACTCTTTTGAGTTTCCCGAATTTCTGCAATTTTGATAAATCACGCCGAATTGTTGAAGCACTACAACCTGTGCGTTCAATTAATTCTTGTAAAGTTAAAAAATCTTGTTTTGACAATTCAGTCAAAATTAGTTCATGGCGTTTTTCCGTTATCATCGCTTCACCTCATCTCAATGTCATTATAATGTTTACGCTTTCTTTTTTCAATCATTTTTCGTCAAAAACAATCAAAAACAGTCATATACAACCTTAAAAGTTCTATTAATTGTCATTTTTAGTTATTAGCAAATAAAGCACTACGTTAATTTTTATCATCGCAAACTTAATCTTTTATCGTTTGTATAATATGAACAAACATGCTATTTGCTCATCTAAAACCTAATACTCGTTTGTAGTTCATCATGTGGTTGCAAATTGAGTTATCTTAAATACTTATATACAAAAAATGACAGACAGCAATCTATATATAATCAGATTCCTGTCTGCCCCTTTGTTATTACATGCTTTTATTTATGTATGACTTCGACGACCTTTGCCTTCGTCACATTAATTAAGTCTCTAACATCTATTTTAATCTGTGTGCCACGTTCACCACCACTTACATAAAGGGTATCGATGTCCATTGCTTGTTGATCTATTATCGTTGGAAATGCGCGTTTCATACCAATAGGTGAGCAACCACCCCTGATATATCCAGTAACTTTTTTCAAATCATCAAGTGGCATTAAATTCAGTTTCTTCTCTCCCACCGCGTGCGCTGCCGCTTTCATATCTAAAGATTCGCGAACTGGAATAACAAACACAAAATGAGCGTGATTTGTATTCTCAAGTACAAGGGTTTTATATACAAGACCGGGATCCACGCCTACCTTTTCAGCTACACTTTCGCCATCCATATGTATTTCTGAAACTTCATAAGTATTAACTTCATACGGTATTTTACTTCGGTCAAGCATTCTCATTGCATTGGTTTTCTTTTGCTTCATTATCAATCACTCCATATGACTTTTAAAAAGATGTCATTACATTAAACTTTTTAGCTAATGCTTTTTTAAATTCATCGTCATTTAATTTAGCTTCAGTTTTTTTATAAACTCAACTAACTCATCATGCATTGATTCATCTTTTAAAGCGTACTCTATCGTCGTTTTTACAAAACCTAATTTTTCACCAACATCATAACGGTCGCCCTCAAAATCATATGCATAGACTTGATCTGCTCTGTTCAAGCGTTCTATGGCATCAGTGAGTTGAATTTCTCCGCCTGCACCCTCGCCTTGCGTAGCTAAGTAATCAAAAATATCAGGCGTTAGAACATAACGCCCCATAATAGCTAAATTAGAAGGCGCAGTGCCTTGTTTTGGTTTTTCTACAAATTCATTCACTTCATATTTTCTACCAAACTTTTGTAGTGGATCAATAATACCATAACGATGTGTTTGTGCTTCATCCACCTCTTGAACACCGATGACAGATTTCCCAGTTTCTTCATAAGCTTCAATCAGTTGCTTAATAGCTGGATTATCTGATTCAACGATGTCATCACCTAATAAGACAGCAAATGGTTCATCACCAATAAATTGTCTTGCCGAATATATTGCATGACCTAGTCCTTTTTGTTCTTTTTGTCGAACATAAAAAATGTTTGCAAGTTCTGTAGAATATTTAACTTTTTCTAATAAATCTGTTTTACCTTTTTCCTGAAGAATCATTTCTAATTCCTTTTGATTATCAAAATGATCTTCAATGGCACGTTTGTGTTTACCTGTCACTATAATAATATCTTCGATGCCTGCTCGTGCCGCTTCTTCTACTATGTATTGAATCGTAGGTTTATCTAAAATAGGCAACATCTCTTTGGGCATCGCTTTCGTAGCTGGTAAAAAACGTGTACCCAATCCAGCAGCTGGTATGATTGCTTTCTTTATTTTTCTCAAAACGCTCATCCTTTTCCTATTAATATTTATGACTACTACCAGAAAATAAACTATCCAATTTATTTTTTATTCATTACTATCATCATAACATTGATATGAGTGTCTTTATACTGATTTCCCTAATATAGAAGGAAGTGAGACAGAAAACAAATTTTTTAATTGAGAATTCGTAGTCCTACCTATGTAAACAAGACAAGGGTGACTATGGTAATGGTTTACTTGAGCTAAAGCACATGCATAAGAACTACTAATTTTCATAAATTAAAAAAGTAGTTCTTTAAAGAAGTGGGACTTTACATTTTCAATTCAGTCATCTACTGCCTAAATGAAAAAAGCCTGAGACATATATATTTGTCCCAGACTTCTATATTTAATTTAATGAAGGTTGCTGTATAACATCCCCGGATTTACTAACAACAACTTTATAATCTCTTTGTGTTTTATATTCATGAAAAGTATAGTACATGCCGTCCTTAGATTCTTTAACCTTTTTCAAAACGACATTTTCCCCTAGGTTATCTACAGCATGCTTTTGTGCAATCACTTCAGATTCTTGAGGAGAGATACTCGAATGTAACGGTGATTGATTGTCATTCACTACATACGATTTATCAAATATACTCGCTTGATTGTCTTCACTTACAGTTACTCTGTAATACGTATTTGGTTTTGCTTCATTTTTAAATGTAAAAATATAATAATATACACCTTGGCAAGTGCTATCGATACCATAATCGTTATATGGATTAGATTTATGATTGTCATGATTCACAAGCGTCTGTGCTTTATTTAGTGCTTTAGAAAATTGCGGTAAGTTCGCTTGTCCCGTTTCGTTCTCTTTTAAATCGTGCGTCGTTAATTTGGCAATAGGTTGATAGTTTGTTGTATTATATGGCGCTTCATTTTTTTCTTCTTTCATCGCTGCCTTAATTGAATTCTTATCTTTTTGTTTTGCTTTGTCCTTAGCTTCAGCATTTTGTTCTCCAACTGAAATACTAGAAATCGTTTCATGTACTTTTGCAAGCGCTTGTTGGTTTGTAGCTATAAAAAGAAGAAAACCTAAACAGCAAGCAAGAAGGAACGCCATAATCGTTAACATTAAATTTTTCAAGTTCATCCCCTTACTTACATTTATTACTTTTCTTATCATGTTAGCACAGATTATTCTATAAACACTTAAATAGAACACAATTTAAAACAAATGTAATCTTTGTTACATGAATATTACGTAAGTCTAGCTTATTTAATACAAGTGTCATATTCGTTTTCAGTTTTTAGTATTAGCCTTATGACATAAACACTTAAATGATTTATTTCTGAAAACAGTCATTCACTATCCCCTTTTTACATAAATAAACCCTTCACAGTTTCCACTTTTTAACGTCAACTCTGAAGGGTACATCTGCATATTCAACTTGTTCTTGTTTAAAATTTAAATATTACTGAAGCGTGATCTAATCATTTTTTCTATAAATATAACGAACATACCTAATACCATTACTAATACTGACATATATAAGGGAAATTCGAAATTGATATCATATAATGTGCCTGCTACAAGAGGCCCGATAAAGTTGCCCATACTGGTAAATGTAGAATTCAGCCCACCTGCGAAACCTTGTCGATTTCCAGCAATATTAGAAAAATAGTTTGTAATCGCTGGTCGGATCATATCGAATCCGATAAACACGATGAAACTAATAATCATAATTGACCAATAGCTATGAACAAATGTCAGTGCCAATAAAATGATAGCAGAATAAAGTAATGCATAAGTGATAAATGTTAACTCTTTGAAATGTTTCATGAATTTATCAAAGAAAAACACTTGGAATATTGCGCCGGCTATCCCACCACCAGTAATCGCGAATGAAATATCTAATGGTGAATAGTGTGCTTTATCTGCTGTGTATAATGGGAATAGCGTTTCAAAAGCAGATAGGCCAAAAGCGAGTACAAGTGTCAAGATAATTGGTGTCAGAAATACTTTCCAATTAATTTTTGATAGTAATTCTGGTTGATATTGAGTGAAACCATCTTGCGTACTGTTCTTTGGATTTTTGATTAATGCAATCGATAAGATTAATGCCACACATCCACTAAAACCAGCCACATAAAACGGTAATCTATGTGAAAATTCTGCTAGAAATCCACCCATCCCTGGTCCTAAAATGAATCCCGAATTAATAATTGCTGACATATAGCCGAAATTTTTCGCTTTATCTCTACCTACAGAAATATCAGCAATCATTCCTGTTACCCCCGGCATAACCATACCAGCACTAAATCCACCTAGTATTCTAGAAACGATTAAAAGTGAGAACGTATGACTTGCAGCGAATAAGAATTCTGAAATAGCAAAAAGACCCAAACCTATACAAATAATCAGTTTTTTACCTAATTTATCTGCCAGCGTACCACCAAATGGTGAAATAATCATTTGTGCTAAAGCAAAGACAGCAACGAGTATACCTAAGTCACTACCTTTTAAGCCTAAGTCTTTCAAATAAACCGGTAATACCGGAACAACTAAACCAATACCTAAAAAGACAAGAAAAATATTAAAATATAATATAATAAATTGCTTATTCACGTTTCTCACTCCATTCTTTTTTAATATATAAATTGCTGGCTATTTATAACATTGATAAAACCTTAATATTACAACATTCTATAACAGTTCTATAGCAAATGACAATAAAAAATATTTACTATAAACACTATTATACAAACTCTTAATAAGAACTTGTATAATAGTGGTGTAATCCATTTTCAGAACGGAGGTTTCTTATGATTTATCAAGTAGACGGCAAAACGATTGTTTTAGTATTGGAACAGGGTGAAGATATTGTAGAAGCTGTAACTGATATTGCTAGAGAACAAAATGGTAAGT
Source organism: Staphylococcus sp. LKG4-2 (assembly GCF_050955665.1). Classification (NCBI taxonomy): domain Bacteria; kingdom Bacillati; phylum Bacillota; class Bacilli; order Caryophanales; family Staphylococcaceae; genus Staphylococcus; species Staphylococcus sp. LKG4-2. The sequence continues at coordinate 2,288,737 of NZ_CP194532.1, forward strand.
TTGGCACAGTCAGTGGTATTGGCGCTTGTTCAAGCGCAGAGCTCAACTTTTATAATCTAGAAACACAAACATATGAGAAGAAATTAATTGATGAACCATTAGAATTAATCGGTTTAATGGGCAACATTTCTCATATTGATGAACAGCCCTTTGCACATTTACACGCAACATTTGGAACCAATCAATATGAAACACTTAGTGGTCATTTAACAAAAGCCGTTGTATCTGCAACTGCTGAAATTATCATTACAATGACTAATCTAGACATCAATCGTAAACACAATGAAACCATTGGTTTGAATCTGTTAGATTTATAAATAAAATGTGCTTACCTTTATTTTTAAATCATTCACTAACTATGCAACCCAATAAGAATGTAAGTGCTATACGCAACTATTCATTATGCTTAATTTGAGTCTGAGACATAAATAGCTGCCTCAGACTCTTTTATCCATTAAGGAGTAGTTGTCTGAACTACACGTATTTTTATAAACTGTATTTCCATTTATTTTACATAAATTCACTTAAAAGTGTAAATTCAGAAAATACGCAATGTGCTCCTCTATTGACTTAGATCTTGTTAATATTAAAATTCACTTTACTTTTATAATATATAATATGATGATTTGGGATATGATTTAAACATGATTTAGCATTTAACCGTTACTGCTTTAATCCAACCGTGTCATAAGTTGCTATGTTATGGTGTTTAATTAATTTATATGAATTCATTCTCCAACTATTTAATTATACATTTTATCTTTATGAATCCAACTTGTACTTTTCGTTGAATTTTATTTTCAAAAAATGTATCATGTAGTCTTGTATTTCAACAAATTGAACTAACATCTCTCTTAAGTTATGCGATTTAAGGTAGAGATATATTTATTATTGTATATAATAAGCATTTAAACTAATACATTCATCAGCAACGACATACTAAAAAGAAAGTAGGTGTATTGATGTCGGCTCGATATATTGCTAGAACTGTGTTCCTTATTCTAATCATTATTTCAATATTTTTTAATCATTATTTTCCGTTTATGACATTAAATTTATTTCTAGCATATGTGCCATTTGAACTATGCTTACTCTTGAATTTATTTAAACCTATTTATAAATACGAATGGCCGCTCTTTATTATATTTGCACTTATTTTTGTATTTATGGTTCCTAATACATTATATATGGTTACAGACTTAATCCATTTAAATCAATTTAGATTTAATTTTTATCAGGGTTTATTAATCACTGAATGGGCCTATTTCGCATTTTTAGTTGCAGCCGTATTACTCGCACTGTATCTATTAATTTTAATGTTTTTAGAAATTGAGCAATTTACACACCGTATGTGGTTAAATCGACTCATCATCGTAGCAATGATGTTCCTTAATGGACTCGGTATTTACATCGGTCGCTTCTTGCGTTTACATTCCGTTTATCTTATTAATGAACCACTCCGTATTTTTAATGAAGTTGCGGCAAGCCTGAAATTTGATACTTTGTGCTTCATTTTATTACTTGTAGCATTGCAAATTATCATATATGCATTTGCGAAAGGAGTGCGTAGTGCAAAATGACTTTCAATATTATTATTTTAATTATTATACTCATTTTATTGCAGCTAATCATTGGTCATCTATTACATGATGTAGGATTCTCATATACGCACAGCATTATCTTGATGTGCCTTCCCTTAGGAATCGGTTTGTTTTACCTACAATTATTTTATTACGAGCGTCGCTTCCCTAAGTGGAATATACCCATCCATGTTAAGATCAGACTAAAATACATGTATATACTCACTTTCTTCGAATATGTTGCGCTATACATTTGTATCTTTAGAATGTAATCATTTATCGTTTACATAGTAAACAGTTAATGAATTGTATCATCAGTTCTAATATTACATGTGCTAAGGATTAAGTATACGTGTCTGAGATATAAATAGATATTTCGCCTACTTTTAGGTGCTAGTTAAAAATACTGATATAAAAAAGCTCCCGTCTAAGTTTTCATTTTTCAATGTCAACTTTAACGGGAGTTATTTATATGACTTAGATAATAAATCTTATTCTCAATAAAAGACGCAATTGATGCTGTAAAATACTACACTTGCTACTACTTAACTGCTGTCTAAATACTTCTATTTTAATGTACGTCATCTATTTATCATTGATTTTTCAAAGCTTGTTTCACTTCTTCTACAGAGTCTGCAGAGATGCGCAATTGTGCCTGTTCATTGTCTGAAAGTGCTAGTTCAACAATATTTTCGATACCTTTTTCACTTAAAACAGTTGGTACACCTAAACAGATATCAGAAAATCCATATTCTCCTTCTAACAATGCGATACTTGGTAATAAACGATGTTGATCCTTTAGAATTGCTTCAATCATTTCAAAAACTGCAGACGCAGGGGCATAATATGCAGAACCATTGCCAAGCAAAGCAACAATTTCAGCGCCACCCTTTCTTGTACGTTCTACAATTTGCTCTATTTGCGTTTGATTCAACAATTGATGTAAAGGGACACCATTGACATTGGTTGAATTTACTAAAGGTACCATTGTATCACCGTGGCCGCCTAATACAAGCCCTCTAATATCTTTTATTGACACATTTAAAGCTTCTGCAATAAAGGATTGATATCGTGCAGTATCTAATACACCAGACTGTCCAATCACGCGTTCTTTCGGAAAACCTGACGCTTTTAACACAGAATAGGTCATCGCATCTACTGGATTAGTAAGTACGATAATTTTGCAATCCGGTGAATACTTTACAATTTCCTTCGTAACATCGAACATCACTTTTTCATTAATTTGTACTAAGTCATCTCTACTCATACCTGGTTTACGAGGACTTCCTGCAGTTATCACAACAATATCTGAATCGGCTGTATCAGCGTAATTCACGGAACCCGTCACTTTCGCATCAAAACCATATACCGGACTGCTTTCAAATATATCTAGCGCCTTACCCTTCACTTGTCCTTCGTTATCTGGTCGATCAATGAGCACTACATCAGCTAACTCATGCTGCGCAACAATAAATGCTAATGTAGCGCCTGTGTTACCAGCACCTATTATGGAAATTTTCTTTTTGGTCATAAAAACATCCCCTTAATCAAGCAATTTATATCTCAATTAAATTATAACACGCATTCATTTTAAACAATGATTGCAATTCATAAACTTAAGTTATCATCTTTACTTATGTTTGCGTTGGCGCTTAAACCATTTCCATATAATGAAAATGGCGAGGATAATCAGTACAATATATATAATGCGAGAATAAATATCCATATAGTACACAATTGCATGCCAATTACCGCCGACTGCTTGACCTAAATAAATTAAAACAATATTCCATATTAATGTTCCTATCGTTGTAAATAGCATAAATAATGGTAGATTCATTCTTGTTAAACCAGCAGGTATAGAGATTAAACTTCTCAACAAAGGCACGAAACGACAGAAGAAAATAGTCCAATAACCATATTTATCAAACCACTGTATTGTTCTATCAATATCCTTCGTTTTTACACGAAGAAACTTTCCATATCGATTAACAAAACGATATAAATTGCGTTCACCAATCCAAGCTCCTATTCCGTATAAGACGATTGCACCGACAACTGAACCAATTGTAGACGTAATGGTCACACCAATAAAACTTAAATCAGATTTAGTAGTCATAAAACCACCAAAAGTTAAAATAATTTCAGACGGTATAGGCGGAAAGACATTTTCTAGAAAAATTAAAAAAGCAATACCCCAATAACCATATTGTTCCATAAAGTGTGTAATCCACTGTTCCATGCATTACCTCCTCGTTATAATCACGCTTGCTCTATAAGTCATTTACTCGTGACTAGTTAAAAAAATGGTTAGTCAAACCATATAAATAAAATGTAAGTCCAAATAATACTAAGGAAAGTATGGTTAATATTAATGATAAAATCATTATCCGTTTAAAATGATGAATAAAAACAACGAATAAAATCGAAGCATTATAAAGGAAAAACAAACCAAATAAAGTTACCATCACAGTAATGTCAGGAAAAACGATGTTCAATATAGCAATAATCAAAGCAAATCCTAAAAATGGAAAAGTAATAAAGCGTTTTTGAAACTTGAGTTCTTTTCTATGGTGTTGTTCGTTCTGAGTATTCATTATTTACACTCCTTTTAAAATTAAATTAAGGGATATCGTGGCCTAATGAAGCTGTATAAATATCAAACCATTCTTGGTCTGTTAATGTTACCTCAAGTCCAGCGATTGCGTCATCAATCCGTTCTATCTTATGCGTACCCAACACTGGCATGATTGCGGCAGGATGTTTATCTAACCAAGCCATGATGATGCCATTCGTTGTCACATTATATTTCTGTGCTAATGGTGAAACAATTGCCATAATTCTTGCAGCCTTTTCATCACCTAGATCAAAGAGCTTGCCACCCGCCATAGGGCTCCATGACATAATTTTAACATCATCTTTATACATATGATTAATGACACCATTGTCAATTGCATCTAATGTGTATGGCGACACTTCTAATTGATTTATTGTAATGTGTAATTTGTCACACACAAGGCATTTACTTAACAAATCATATTGTGATTTATTAAAATTCGAGACACCAAATGATTTCACTTTACCCTCGCTTACTAAAGCCTTTAAAGCTTCTGTTACTTCATGGGGATCCATCAACGGTGATGGTCGATGGATAAGCAAACTATCTAAATAATCAACATTTAATTGTTGTAATGAACGGTCTACTGCTTTTCGAATATGTGTTTTACTATGATCATATCTGTGTCCATGAATGTCTTGTTCAGGGCTTGATGGTAGTACGATACCACATTTCGTCACAATCTCAATTTCATCTCGTAATTGAGGTGATAATTTTAAAGCCTCACCAAAAATACCTTCGCATGTATAATTACCGTAAATATCGGCATGGTCCATCGTTGTGACCCCGCGCTCTACTAACTCATTTAAATAACGATTCAATTGTTGTGGTGTCCACTGCCAATCTTGTGCTCTCCAAAACCCTTGTATCACTTTTGAAAACGAGACATACTGATTTATTTTTACTTTATCCATTTAAAAACCAACACCTTTTATTTTATTAGATAATTAAGTGAACTGTAACATGTCTAATTTGTTGCGTATTTGATTTTCATCAATCTGTTCACCAATCATCACAATCGTTAATGGCATTTCATCATCAATAATTTGATAATCTGGGAGACCAAATGCATATTGAAATTCATAAGTTTCATGAGGCATATCACGAAATTTAACATATCCCTTTAATCTTAGAACATTATCTGGGAGCCGTAAAATAAATTGATAAAATAATTGACGATCAATCGGCCCAGAAAAATGGTATTGTACACTATTTATACCATGATGATGCATATGGCTTTCTTTAGTTGGCAATGATGTATTTGTAATCGTATCAAAAGCATCCATGTGCATATCTGCATAAGTTGTATAAAATTTGGGCGCTTCTGAATTAATTTTATCAATAGCTTTAAGATCATCATACGCATCACTTTTTAATAAATCCATTTTATTGACTACAATTGCATGACTTACTTCTAATTGTTCTTCCATCAATTGTTTTGTACTATGGGTATATTGGGTTCTGGTCAAAAATCTTGGTGCGTCTAATAATCCTATTACCATAGGCGTTTGGACATTAGCGACAATTTCAGGATCTTGGCATGCCGCAATAATTTCTATCGGATGTGCAATACCCGTCGCCTCAATTATAATATGGTGCATTGCACTTTTGTTAAGAAAATGTTTTAATTGTTTTATTAAATCTTGTTGCAAGTCACAACAGACGCAACCATTTAATATCGATGCGACTTCAACATCGTCGCTTAATGCAGCGCTATCTACATCTAAATTGCCGTATTCATTTACGATGATACTTGGGTTTTCATTTTTTCTTAATAAATATTTCACATAATTGCTAAGGAAAGTTGTTTTCCCACTACCTAAAAAACCTGTTACAATTGTAATAGGCGTCTTAGGTTGTTTAATATTTTTCATAAAATCACTCATTTCTTAAACACAAATGTTTGTGTAAAATTTAATTTATACATATAATTAAACTTTTACTTGATAAAATATTAGATATCTTCTAAACTTTATACACACTTTATTTTAGCATGGCACAGTGCAAAAGTATGATTGAAGAAGTGTCAAACACAACGCAAGACGGATTCAGGTCCGATACAGAGAGAACAAAACGGATAGAATGTCTGGAGGAGAACTTATGTCTGAACCACTTAATTTAAAGGAACAACTTTGCTTTAGTTTGTATAATGCTCAAAGACAAGTAAATCGCTACTACTCAAATAATGTCTTTAAAAAATACAAACTGACTTACCCACAATTTTTAGTATTAACAATTTTATGGGCTGATTCACCTGTCAATGTAAAGAAAGTCGTAACAGAATTAGCATTAGATACAGGTACTGTATCTCCATTACTCAAGAGAATGGAACAAGTTGATTTAATCAAACGTGAACGTTCTGAAGTAGATCAACGTGAAGTGTTTATTCATTTAACTGACAAAAGTGAAGCAATTCGTCCAGAATTAGACACGGCTTGTCAAGATGTTGCTGTTGCATCATCATTAAGCCCAGATGAATCTCAAGAGTTAAATCGATTACTTTCAAAAGTAATCAATGCCTTCACTGAAGAAAAATCTAAATAATTTTTCACAACAAAAGTTTAGGTACTAGCTATTAAAAATTATTCCTTTAATATACTTGATTTATAAAGCGAGCTCAAACACTTATGTGTTTGAGCTCGTTTTTTCATAATAAATCATAACTCATATTTAACAGCTCTATCTACCGCGGTTTAAATGAATAACTAAAGATTTATTATTTATTTTAGATGTCTTCGTTTCCACGTTTATTTTAATCAGCATTAATGGCTACCATTTGGTGTAAATAACCATTCGTTTTATTCAATAGCGCCTGATAACTGCCATCTTCTAAAATAACGCCATCTTGCATAACTATAATTCTATCAAAATGTGGCAATAGTCTTAAATCATGTGTTGCCACTATCAAGGTTTGCGCAGTTTGATGAATTGCTTCCATCACTTTATCGGTATGATATATATCCAATGCCGTTGTCGGCTCATCTAATATCCAAATAGGCGCATGTTTTAAAAACAACCTTGCTATTGCCAATCTTTGAACCTCTCCACCAGATAATGTTTGACCTGAAAGTGTAATCATTCTGTCCAAATCAATATGCGCTAGCCCCAAGTCATCAAGTACTTCTCTCATTTCAAGATCACGCTTTTCAGCAAATAAATTCTCACGAACTGTTCCATCAAAAAGTTGTTGTGATTGTAATAAGGCATTTATATGACCATATTTTTCCTTATCCTTAATTTTCACTATATCTTGTTGGTTAAATAATATGCTCCCTTTTTCACTTTGATACAAACCTAGCATGAGTTGAAGTAATGAGCTTTTCCCTGAACCAGAAGGACCAACGATTGCAACATGTTCACCTTTGTTAATAGTACATTGAATATTGGATAACACATTACTTGATTGATTCCAATATTTAAAATCTACTGCTTGAATATCGAATAACAAATTAGCTTCATTCAAATCTCTTTGCATTTGTTCGGTACCTTGTACCATCGGATGCGCAATCACTTCATTTATATTTTCAATTGCTTCATCTGTATCACCTTTATAGTAGGCCACATTACTCATCGGAATGGCTTGTTCAAACAACGTTAACATCATGAGCACGATACTCGTTAAATAAACGACGTCTAATTGGTGATTTTGCACTTGGACAACACCCAAATATAAGGTAAAAAACAGTGCAATCATTGAGACAATATTTAAACTATACTCATATAGAGATAAAAATCGTTGCTCTTTCGCTTGTGCGTCTTCATATTGTTCTAACTGATCTAACAATGCTGTTTTATAGTATGTTGTTCTATCAAAACGAACGAGTTCTACGTAACCTTCTTTATAATCGTAAAAGTGATTTAAAAAACCACTTTGTACTTGGTTGACTTGTTTTTTTATTTGTCGCGCTTTTTTAGCACTCAACCAAGGTATAACCAATAAAGTTGCAATCATACTCACACAGATAATAATTGCATGTACATATGAAAAATAAATCATTGTTAAAACAGTTATCGTTGCTGTAATGCCAATAACTACTGGAGGATAATACACTCTCAGATAAATATTTTGTAGTGCTTCCACCCTGCCAATCATACGCGCAATCAAATCGCTAGAATTAAATTTACGATATACATCGGGTATGACGGGTAATAATTTCTTGAAAAACTGAACTCTCACATTTCTCAACATCGTAAATGTCGCTCTGTGGGATAAAAGTCTTTCGATATAACGTGCAATCGCTCTTAGAAATCCAAACATTTTAACAGATACAATCAGGATCATTAAAGCGAATAAAGGCGCACCTAATGCACTTTGTGTAATCATGTACCCGCTTAAGAAGAACATACCCAACGCTACCAAACTACCAACGACACCAATTAGTATTGATAAAATCAAATCTTTGTCTATTTTAAATTGAATATGTGGTTTCATGTTGCATCACCACCTTGAGATGAATTTTTCATTGTCGTTTGCTCGACAGATGCTGCATAACCATTTTCTATTAATATGCGTTTATCTGCTTTGTTAATTGTATGTGATCTATGGGCAATCGTAATAATGGTCGCACTTTCAAATTCATGTGCAATCACATCTTGAATGGTTTGTTCTGTTTTCACATCTAAGCCGGTAGCGGGCTCATCAAAGATGATGAGCTCTGGTTGTGTCATTAACACTCTTGAGAGTTCTATACGTCTCATTTGCCCTCCTGAGAGCATTTCTCCACCTTCACCTATCCATGTATCTAAACCATCCGCTAAGCTCAGTACTTTTTCTTTCAGTCCTACATCATCTAATACCTTTAATATTCTAGCATCATCAACGTCTTGAAACATCGTAATGTTATCACGTATAGAAGCATTAAAAATATAAGGTGATTGGCTCAAAAAGCCAATACTTAAAGATGGATCCTTAAACGTTACTGAACCGGATTGGGGTTTGTAATTTTGTGTTATCAATTGTGCTAACGTTGATTTACCCGCACCACTTTTACCAACTAGTGCAATTTTCTCGCCTTGATAAATACTTAGATTAATATTTTTCAAAGCATAGGTGTCAGCTGCATCATATTTGAAATCAACCTGCGATAATTGAACAATGGGTGTTTGATACGTATCAATCTGTTTTTGAATCTTATGTTCTGCGGTTCCTTTATCTAAGACATCAAATACGACATCACTTGAACCTTCACTTTGTTTACCGGTATGAAACGATTGTCCAAGATCTTTAATTGAATTATAAAATTCTGGCGCTAAGATAATTGCAATTGCTGCTGTTTTAAAATCAATGTTATGAAATAAAATCAATCCTAAACCTGCTTCCAATGCAACCAAGCCAATACCTAACATACTAATAAATTCAAGCATGAGGCCTGATAAAAATGCACTCTTTAAGATGCGCATTGTCAAATCTCTAAATGTTGTACTTTCTTCATATAATGCCGCTTCAGTCTTATCTGTTCTATTAAAAAGCTTTAATGTAATAAGACCTTTAATTTTATTTAGAAACTGCTGACTAAATTGATTTAAATATGTCATTTTATCTTTAGATTCATCACGTGTTTTCAAGCCAAATATAATATAGAAAATAGGAATAAATGGTGCTGTAACAATCATAATTAATGCAGTATTTAAATGTATAAAACACATTGCCACAATAATCATCAGTGGAATCATCATCGATTTAAATACCTGTGGAAAATAACTGTTAAAGAAAGGAACAATGCCATCTATACTTTCTGTCAACGTGTTTATTTGCGCACCAATTGGTTCTTTTGAGCGTTGTAATATGAGCTGACGTCGCAAATCTCGTTTGACTTTTGAAGCCATACGATTACCTATCATTTGGTTCACTGTATTAAGTGTCGCACGTGCAATTAAAATCATCAATGTTATAAATAATAAAGCCAATACATCTTGATTGGTTTTTAATAACATGATATTTAAAATTTCAGCAATAGAAATATTTTGAACTACTACGGTTATGGCTAATAATGTACTAATAATAAACATCCATATAGGATATACTTTAAATTTTAAAGCTAAATTTGTTAATCTTTTCACAAAATATCACCTGCCACATATTATAAACACATTATATGAAATTTAAATGATTTCGCTCATTATCAAGTAACATTTTTTATGTTAATTTCATATTTCTGACATAAATTTAAAATTGATTTTTTATTCCTCTGACAAAGCTACTAAAATATATATATTTTATATTATCTCATTCTTTGGTCTCATATTACGGTTTTAAGTAGCGTATTATATTTTTATTGTGCTATTATTGTTAGATGAAAATGCATAAAATTTAATAAGTACTATGAAAGTAGGTAAATTATGTTAATACTTGAATTAATTAAAGGTATTATTCTAGGTATCGTTGAAGGATTAACGGAATTTGCACCCGTTTCTTCTACTGGCCATATGATACTTGTCGATGACATGTGGCTAAAATCTAGTGAATTTTTAGGTTCACAATCCGCTTTTACATTTAAAATTGTAATCCAACTCGGTTCTGTGTTCGCAGGTGCTTGGGTATTCCGTGAACGTTATTTCGAAATGTTACATATTGGCAAATACAGACATGAACCCATTGACGGTATTGGCCAAAAACCAAAACGTTTAAACTTATTGCATATTATCGTTGGTATGATACCTGCTGGTGTCTTAGGATTACTCTTCGATGATGTCATCCAAGAATATCTTTTCAGTGTGCCTACTGTAATGATAGGACTATTTATCGGTGCTATATATATGATTATTGCTGATATTTACAGCAAAAAAGTTACCAATCCACGAAACGTGGACCAAATCAATTATTTCCAAGCATTTGTCATTGGTTTATCGCAAGCCATAGCTATGTGGCCAGGTTTTAGTAGATCAGGATCTACGATTTCCACTGGTGTCTTAATGAAAATGAATCATAAATCAGCATCTGACTTTACATTTATCATGGCAGTGCCAGTAATGCTTGCTGCAAGTGGTTTATCTTTAGTTAAAAATATGGAATATATCCACATGAGTGATATTGGCTTTTATGTTTTAGGTTTCTTAGCCGCATTTATTGTTGGTCTAATTGCCATTAAAACTTTCTTATACTTAATTAGTAAAATCAAACTGATTCCATTCGCTATTTATAGAATTGTCTTAGTAATCATTATCGCTATTCTTTATTTTGGCTTTGGTATTGGTCAAGGTATCACTGGTGAATAATTTAATAAAAACAGGTAACTCCCCCATCAACGGGGTTTATCACAAACTGTCGACAAAGTCTCCGATTTTGTTGGCAGTTTTTTTGTGCATGGTTTTCGCAGACAGTATCTTAGCGTGTAGGTTTCGGCTAGTGTTGCTTTCCCAGGTATCGATCTAAATCACTGCCAATAATATATAGAAAATAATATAATATATAAATTGGGCAGTCGTAGTGTTTGTTATGTTGAATAAAACAACAGATAATAAATCCTATGCATACGCTATATTTACCGTTTATTTTCATGTAATATAGGGTATGGTGAAGATAGTATAAATTAAATGGAGGCAACGAGTATGGACAAAAAGCAATTAATTAAAACAATTATCACAGTAGCGCCTGTGTTTCTAGTACCGCTAATCGTCGAACGTAAACGCATCAAAGATCATCCAGATGTTAAAAAAGCTAGCGATGCGACAGTTAGCGCTTCTAAAACAGTTGCAGATAAATCTGTACATTTGAAAGATAATGTAGTTGAAAAATCTTCTAATGCGAAAGCATATGTTGTAGATAAAAAACACAACATGGATCAAAAGCGCGAACTTAAACGCATTGCAAAAGAAAATGATCCAGCTTATATCGAGAAAAAAGGCGAAAAATTAGAAAAAGAAAATCGCAAAGAAGCAGATAAAATGAACAAAATTCTGCAAAAAAATATCGATAAACGTCGCAAAGAAGAAGAGAAAGCACGTCAAGAAAATGAAAAACAACGTATCAAAGATATGAAAAAATCTAACAAGCACATGGAAAAAGTTGGATTAACACCAGGTAAACTTGATGACGAAACTGAGAAAAAAGGCGAAAAATTAGAAAAAGATAATCGTAAAGATGTAAATAAATTAAGCAAATTGTTACAAAAAAACATCGACAAACGTCATAAAGAAGAAGAGAAAGTGCAAGAAAAAAATAAAAAAGCACGTTTATCTGAATTCAAAAAATATAAAGACTATGTGGCAAAAAGCGTTGTAAAACAAAACAACGAAGATAAAGGCAAATAAGCAAATGACACAAGTCATTATAGATGGAGATGCTTGTCCTGTAACCAATTCAATTATTGAATTGACGAAAGGGACAGGCATTTTTGTTACCGTCGTCCGTAGCTTTAGCCACTTCTCTACCGTCATTCAACCTGAACATGTCAATATTATTTATGTTGATGATGGGCCTGATGCTGTCGATTATAGAATAGTAAAACTGGTTCACTCTGATGATCTTGTTGTAACACAAGATTATGGACTCGCTAGTTTATTATTAAACAAAGCTAAAATTGTCATGCATCACAAAGGATTTATATATAATCAAGAAAATATCAATACGCTACTCGAACAACGACATGCAAGTGCACAGTTTAGAAAAAGTGGTGGTCGAACAAAAGGGCCGGCTGCTTTTACAGAAGAAGATGTATCAAAATTCGAGTCTATATTTTCAAATTTAATTCATAAATATTTTTTAGAAACGGAGGATTAATCATGAAAAAAATTGCTATCTATTGTGGTGCCAGTAAAGGCAATGATGTTACATATATGAACGAAGCTTATCAATTAGGTAAGTACATGGCAGAACAAGGCTATGAACTCATTTTCGGTGCAGGTTCTGTAGGGATTATGGGCGCAATTCAAGATGGTGTATTGGATCATGGCGGCACTGCAATTGGTGTCATGCCTAAAATGTTAGATGAAAAAGAAATTACGAGTACTAAATTAACGGAGCTTATTTTAGTGGATTCCATGCATGAGAGAAAAAATAAAATGGCAGAGCTTGCCGATGCATTCGTGATGGCACCTGGTGGCGCTGGCTCACTAGAGGAATTTTTCGAAATGTATAGTTGGGCGCAAATTGGTATACACCAGAAACCGATAGCCATTTTTAACATCAATGCCTTTTTTGAACCTTTACAAACATTAATAAATCATATGATTAAAGAAGGCTTTATCGATCCAAAATATAAAGCACTTGCACCTTTATGCGCTACGCCAGAATCACTTTTTGAAACATTAAACAATTACCAACCTCTTGGCATTAGAACTTATGACTAAATCATGTTAATAAAATTAAGCAGCTATTATACACAAGCACTAGCTTATATAATCCGCGTAAAAAGGATGACTAATCGTAGGAAAGCGTCTGAGACATTTATTTTTGTCCCAGACGCTTTTTAATAATGAAGCATTATTTCGCCTTATCCCTCAATTTGACAATATCTATTTATATCCCAAACATTTAATATAATCTAACTTGAAATCTATCATTGAATAGTTAGCCTTTGACTTATAACAAAATTGCTAAGAGTTGTTTTAAAATCATTATAGCTACGATTAAAATAATGACTGATGACAATTTGTTCAATAGCATGATATATTTCCCTGTTTTATCTATGTTTCCAATCATTTTTCCAACTACTGCCAAGAAAATAAACCATAGCCAAGAAACAATAACAGTAGCTATAGTAAAGACCATTTTTTCAGTACCTTCATAAACTGCACCACTTGTCCCTATTACGCCTATGGTATCCATGATTGCATGGGGATTAAGTAATGATACAGACAGTGCAAAACCAATTTGCTTTTTAGCGGACATCGGTCGATATGATTGTAGTGTAACTGGACGTGTACGCCATAATGACCATGCCATATATAATAAAAATACCAGTCCAATACAATAAATTGTAATTTGTAGCACAGGCATCGATAACAATATCACAGAAATACCTATGACGGCTAACACGATTAAAAATGTATCACATAACCCTGCTGTTATAATAACTGGTAATGATTTGGTAATACTTTTATGGTTTGCACCTTGATTAAATACAAATACGTTTTGCGCCCCTAAAGGCAATATGAGCCCTAGCGCTAATAGTAATCCGTGAACGGCTGATTGCAACATACAAAACTACGCTCCTTTAATTATTACGACTATTTTAACTATGCTATATTATATACACAGAAATTGGACCCACCAGATGCAAATTAAAATACCAACCAGATAATATAGGAGCTATTTTATGTTCAAACCAAAATACAAGCAAATTATAGATGATATCATTTCACAAATAGATTCTGGAGATTTAGAACAAGGCATGCAATTACCTTCTCAACGAGATATGGCCTCGTTATATCAAGTGAACCGTTCCACCGTTATACAAGCACTCGATATTCTAAAAAGTCAGGGAATCATAGAAGGTAGAGAAAATCAACGCTTATATGTATCTGGAAATACTTGGCATACTTATATTAAAAACAATATTAATTGGCAAAACTATATTAGCCATAGTACGACTAAAAATAACCAATACTTTGTTCAACAAATTAATAAACTAGAATTCCACACTAACATGATACGATTGGGTACTGGTGAACTTGCTCCCGATCTTATACCTAATGAACAGTTCAAAGAAATTTTGAGCAAGTGTCATACTCCTGTGTTAAATACTAATTATGAACCACCTCAAGGCAACCTTAAGCTTAGAGAAGCAGTGGCACAATATATGCAAAAATTAGGTGTCTCATGTACTGTTGACCACATTTGTATTACATCAGGTGCATTACAAGGTTTAAAACTCATTGCAGATGGCTTACTCATTCCACAATCCAAGATTATTGTTGAATCACCTTCATACATTAATTCAATACGCACGTGGCATAATATGAGGGTCGATATTCAGCAAATAAGCATTTCTGATATTAAAAGTAATATTAATAATATTTTTAAAGCACAATCACAATATACAAACAGTATCTTTTATTGTATACCGACTTTACACAATCCAACACAACATAGTTATTCAACAGAAGAAAAACAAAAAATCATCATGCAATGTGAACAACATGGTATACCGATTGTAGAAGACGATGTGTATGGTGACTTATATTTCAATCATGAGCGACCTAAACCTTTAAAATCGTTTGATACAAACGACAATATTTTATATTTGAATAGCTTATCTAAAACTGTAAGTCCTGGTTTACGTGTCGGGTGGATTGTTGCCAAGCCTTCCGTCGCAGCACATTTAGCTGATTTAAAAATGCAAAATGACTATGGCGCAAGTTCTATATCACAATATATCGCAACACAATGGTTAACACATCCTCAATATCATGACCAACACCTCAAAATGTTAAAGAACCAACTTTTAATTAAGAGAAATTTATTTTTAGAATCTCTGAAGAAATATTTTAGTGATTTCGGTTCATGGTCAACGCCCGAAGGATCATTTTATATTTGGTTCCAATTTAAGTTCTCCATCGATATGAAAAGACTTTTCGATGAAGCGATTGCAGAAAACATACTGATTAACCCTGGTGAAGTATATGATAAAGATGCGCGTGATTGTATCCGTTTCTCATATGCTTATGTCGATGCCGAAGATATCGATGAAACTTTAAAACATTTAAGCAAAATTATCCAAACACGTTTTACGCCACCGTCTTCCCACATTGGCAAAGGTAATCACGGTTGATAAGTATAAAAAGTGCTTCTGAACTGTGGTACATGCATAAATCTTTCTAACTTTAAAAAATTGATAAAGGCTGAGACAATTAAATTTGCCTCAGCCTCTATTTAACTTAATCTATATACATTTGTAGAGATGATCATATACATTATCAAAACAACACTTCTCAGACATTTATTGTTAAATCTTTATAATATCTAACATGTTTTTTCAGTGGATGATACTTGCTAAGTTCTGGGTATTCAAAATGATCAAAACGTTTCATACCAATTTTTTCCATAACTTTGCGTGAAGCTTCGTTATTTTTTGAAGTGAAAGCATATACTTCTTCAATGCCTTGTTCTTTAGCATATTTTAATACCGCAGCTGCGCCCTCAGTTGCAAAGCCATTGCCCCATACTTCTGGAATTAGGCGCCACCCAATTTCATAAAATGGCAATTCTTCAAATGTGTATTTACTTTCTTTAGGAACATAATTCAAGCCAACAAACCCTAGCCAGCCATTTGTTTCTTTAAGTTCTACAGCGAATAATCCTATGCCATTTGATTGAATCGCTTCATCCATTTTTTTCATATCGTGTTCTGAACGTTTATAGCTTAATAAACTAGGAAAATATCTCCGAACTTGCCGATTGGCATTCATTTGTTGAAATGGTAATAAGTCTGTTTCTCGCCAATCACGTAATCTCAACCGTTCAGTTTCAATATAAACTGTCATTCATTACACCTCTATACTTAAAGTAAATTTATATAGAAAAGTAACGCGTTATGAGCGCACTCATATCGCGTTACTTTTTTAGTATTTCAAAGAATATCAATTACGCTCTTGAAATATAGCTAATTAATTCAACGTTTACCGCAATTTCTTTTAAACGATTGCGTTCGCTTTTCGGTGCAGTAAATGTTGCATCGATAAAATCATTCTGATGATCTAGTTTATACGTCGCTACAAATGTATCCGTATCTGATTCGAAATTAGGCAAATGTGCAATAACACGTTTAATTTCACCCGTTGAATCTTTAATTTGTCTGCCAGTAATACTTTCAATTTCTCTACCTAATTCTGGCAAAGTAATTGAACGGCCTTCTAATAAATTGAAATCTTGTTCATGCATAACGGTAACCTCTCTTCTATTCAAGGAAATTGTTAATTCACTTTATCTTTATATTCACATAAACGATAAAACATATTTATCAATTAACTTGTATTCCAACTTTTTATTTTAAATATTTTTATATGTGACGATTAAAACTTCTAATATCTTATAACGATACCCATTATAACAATTACTAAAACCAGTTTACAATGATTTCCTAGGAAATACTATTTAAGGATGTTTAAATAAGATGATATATAAATTATGATGCCTGATACCCTACGATTACTTTATGTCTTGGCATTAATATCTTTTTCTAAGTCGTCCGATTTATCTTTAAGTTTGTCTTGCTCTTTTTCTAGTTTTTCTTTTTGTTTTTTCAAGTCTTTATTTTGCTTTTCAAGTTTATCGATATCTTTTTCTAAAGACGCTTTCTCATCATCTTTACCACATGCTGTTAGAGTAATGGTTGATGCTATTATGAGTGCCAGCCATTTTTTCATGTAATATCTCCTTTTTCATAATAATATATATTTTATCATTATTTATGCTTATCTTCATTATTTACCAATAAGTTTTTGACCATAACAACCTTATTCATATCATAACCCATGTTAAAATTCATTTTTTGCATTTTTTTGTTCGAATAAGCTACAGTACTTTCTATTGTATACGCCCCTTTATCTCGTGCCCATGCTTCAATCTCTTTTTTTAGCTTAGTTGCAACACCCTGATTACGGTGAGTAGTTTCAACATATAACATCTCAATTAACGCCGTTTTCAGTGTTTTATCATATCGTGCCCAAATAAAACCAATCAACCGTTCACCTTCTGTTTGCATCAATATTGTATCGTCACTGTATCTTAAACCATGTTCAATCATTTCAATACGCAAAGCAACAGAAAGTTTAGTCTTTTTATATGTAGTATTTTGCCGTTCTAGTTCTGCTTCATGCACTTCAGCAATTCGGTTAATATATTGTGTCTGTTTAATTGTTAATCGATTCATATATACTCCTTATAAAAGCTTGTTGATTTATATTATGATATTAGTCATAATAATTCTTATCTTATAAATATATTCTAAAAAAAGGTAGCGAAATTCAAATGAAATCCACTGATAAATTAATGCGTGAAAATAATGTGAAATCACTTAGATTAAATAATACAGATAGAGAAACGTTTGAAAATTATATGACTTATGTACGAGCTGATTTAAGCGTAAATCCACATGCATCTGAAAAAATGTTAAACCGCATTTTACATCAGTTATTACAGGCCGAAAAGGAAGGCACCCTCGCAATGGATTTCTTTAATCATGATCCTAAAGCGCATGCTAAAAACGAAATCAAAAAGTTACCTAATGAAACTATAACTAATATATTCAAATATATATTTCAACATATCTTATTATTTATAGGTATTTTTTGTTTTTTAAAAGGTTTTATTGGATTTTTCATTGGCGCAAAACGTTTATATATTTATACCTTCCCTCTTATATTAATTGTCGGTTTTATTATCATTTTCTTATTTATTTGGGTAATATTTAAAACTGTGCAAATGCAATGTTTTACTAAATCACATTGGACATGGATTGGTACTTATATCAGCATTATCCTTTTATTATTTGCAACTTTCTATGTATTTTTTGTTCCACAATCTTTTTTAGCGATAGGCCCTTATCTCTTAATTAGTAATTGGACTTTTATCATTATTTCTTTTATCGTTATTCCAGTTTCACTCTATATCGATCATCACTTTATCAATAAAGATGCAAACACTTCTTTATAAACAGTGCATAGTGATAAAAAAGTAGGACAACGAAATCTTATTTAAAATATGATTTCATCGCCCTACTTTTATCTATTATTTAATATGTCTATATTAAATATTTAGTCTTCTTTTTTCTCAACACGAATACTCACTAATAAGAAAATGAGTCCAATAACCGTTAATAAAGGTGCTATTAAACTTAATGATGCTATAGGTAAATTCGTAACCACGACGCCTCCTATGAAGGCACCTAAAGCATTACCTAAATTAAATGCAGATTGATTCAACGTACTTGCAAGTGTTGGTGCATCTTGAGAGATTAAAGTACTCTTAAATTGTAATGACGGGCTCATACTAAAGCCAATCAAACCAAAGAAGAAGATGCCTGCTACCATTAAAATACTATTCATTTGAACGAAGTATAATAAGATGAAATATAGAATAAAGACGATAAAAATGATTTTTAAAGCTTTATTTAAATTCCAATCTGCCAGCTTACCACCAACGACATTACCAAGAGTAACCCCTATACCAAATATAATTAAAAGATAAGAGATTAAGTTTTCTTGTACATTGGAGACATCTATGAGCACAGTAGAAATATAAGTAAAGTATGCAAACACACTACTAAAACCAAACAATGTCACTGCAAGTGTTAGCCATAAACGCTTTTCTTTTAAAATTTGTAATTCATTTAAGACAGATGACTTAATCGTTTCACGTTGCATAGGAACAAAAATAATGATGCCAATCAGTGCAAGTGCCCCAATAATCGAAATAATAATAAACGTCATAGGCCAACCAAAGTTTTGACCAATTAACGTACCAAAAGGTACGCCTAATATATTACTCATACTTAATCCCATAAACATAAGTGCCATTGCGCTCGCACGCTTTTCAGGTCTTACCATACTTGCCGCAAGTATAGAACCAATACCAAAGAACGAACCATGTGCTAAAGAGGTAATAATTCGACTTGTCATCATAAACCCATAATTAGGACTAAACGATGCTGTAAGATTCCCTATAATAAATATTCCCATCAATACAATCAACAAATATTTTCTATTCCATTTTATTGTCAACATAACTATGATAGGTCCACCGATTGCTACACCCAATGCATAACCAGTGATCAATTGTCCTGCTTGACTCACCGTCACGTCAAAATCTCGTGCAATATTAGGCAATAACCCCATAATAACAAACTCTGTCATGCCAATTGCAAACGCACCAATTGCAAGCATCCATATCGCTATAGGATATTTCATTTTCGACTTACCTCCCATTACGTATTTTTTAAACATGATTGTGATTATACTAAAATGCGATTGCTTAAAACAAGGGTATTGCTTAATTTTTACTTTTTTTATATAAATCCGCTTACATTATATGTGTAGTTAAAATTAATCGCACATATAAAAAATGTTGATCATTCAAATCTAAAATAACATCTTATAAAAGTTATTTTAAAAATGAACCATCAACACGAAGGTATACTGATTTAGTTTATAAGTAAGGTATCTACAAAGAACCAAATCACCATAATAATCATAATGATTGCCTGTGCTACTGAGCTTGCTAAAAAGGCAACGACCGAACCAAAGCTCGCTTTTAGCGCTTTAGTTAAGTTAGGCTCTTGAATCATTTCTACAACAAGCACTGCAACAAATGGAACTATAATAATGCCAAAAGGTGGAAAGACAAAACAACCAACGATGACACCGACAAGTGCAACCAGTTCACTTAACTTTGAACCACCAAATTTATTTACAAAGTATTTATTCATAATAAAATCAGCAACAAGAATAAATACCGTGAATAATATCATAGAAACATAAAATACCCATGATAAGTTGCCATTATGAAAACCAAATTGATAAATTAAAAAACCGACCCATAACACTAATACTGAAGGAATAATGGGTTTAATTAATCCAATAAATGCTAAAACAAATGCTGCTATAATACATAGCCATAAAATTACTGTCATGATTATCTACTCCATACTTTCTTCTGTAAATTTTTGATCTTTAGTAAAGAAAATCAGTATCATGCCAACAAATATTGAAGCTGCTGAGACATAAAATACATTGCCTAAACCAACCCATTGACTCATGATACCACCTAATAAATTCCCACATAATTGACCAATAACCATCGCATTAGCAAATAATGTCGACGCATAACCCGGAAAATCTGGTAATATATCTTGGAAATAGCTAATACCTAGCCCAAGTAAAATTGCTAAAAATATGGCTAAGAATACTTGGCCAACAAACATCATTACAAGGCTTTCGAATACCCCAATGCTAAAGTAAAATAATCCACCAAATAAACCGCCTAATATTAATAGTGTGCGCGTTGTTAATTTAGCAGATAAAATACCGAGTAATACCATAAATGGTACTTCTAATCCTGCACATAAACTTGCCAAACCGCCGACAAACCCTTCAGGTTCATTTAAATAGTTTGTAACGAACAATGGCATATTCAACGTATACATCCATTGCCCAATATGCAATAAGATAAACGCTAAAAATGGAACTAATAATACTTTATCTTTTAACATATTTGGTGCAGCTGCTTCTACATGGTTCACATCGGAAACTGTGTGTTCCGTTTTAATATCTTTAAAAAAGAAAACTTGCAGTAGTAAAGTGAAGATTATAATTGTAATGGTGCCCCCAAACAGCCCTGAATAACCATTTGCGCTTAATAGCAAAGCACCTATTAAAGGACCAAATAAAAATCCAAATGAAAACATTGATCTCAAGACAGCATTTGCAAATTTGGCTTTATTTTTAGACGCGGAGGCATTAATTGATTCTCTTGCCGAGGCATACATTTGTGGCATTGCAGGTGCAAAACACCCTTGAAAAATCGCATACATCGCTATAAAAATCCAAATTTCATGAATATAAAAATAAATAGAAAAACTTACAGCCCCCATAAACAGGGCAGCAACAATAATCAATTTCCTATTTATATTTCGCGTATCTGAAAATCGTGCCACAATAGTATTTACAATAAATTGACTTATTGCTGCTAAAGCTAATAATAACCCGTATTGAGAGGACGTCATTCCTAAATCATTTGTAGCAAATAACACTAAATAAGGTACGGTAATCGCAATTCCCATTCCCAATAGCATCATATTAATTACAAATAATTTGTAATTCTTGATATGTAATAAGGCACTAAACATATAGCCAACCTCTATTCTATAAATAATATGTTCAACAGCGTGAAAGTGAGTATTCCAATATGGAAATATTTCTAACTATAAGAAAGTTGAGATGGTTTGTCGTTTATGATTCAACATATTCCATCATTAAATTGATAAATGATTCTACTTGAGGTAATTGCTTCATACTCGCATCGTAGCTTAAAAATGTTGAACGAATCAATGGTTTTTCATCAATATTTACACGTTGGAATTCAAATTGCTCTCGATCGAGATGTTTCATCATAATTTCAGGTAAAATCGTAACGCCTACACCATTCAATAACATTTCTTTACATGTAGCAACTTGGTCAACAGTAATCATCGCATGATAATCTTGACCTATTTGACTACCATACCATTCTTTTATCTGATTAATATAAATTGGATCAGCTTGAAATTCAATAAATGGCATCTTATCTACTTCATCATTGCGATTTTTGGGATGAATAAAGAAATGTTCATCATTGAAAAGATGCGTATTACTTAAATTCATCATTTTATTACCACGAATAATCATGACATGGTAATCTCTATGATTTGCTTTTATCTGTTCACTTGAACCTACTTGAACTTGAATTTCTACGTTTGGAAATTGTCGTGTATATAAGTTTAAAACTTCTGGCAATAATGTTTGTCCAATTAAAGATGAACAACCAATCGATATCGTACCATTTACTTCGCCAATATGCGCTTGCATTTTGTCTAAGAATAGACGCTCTCTATTAAGCATCTCTCTAGCATGCTCAATAATCATTGCGCCTTCAGTAGTCGTAATCAATTGTTTCTTTGTTCGAATAAATACATTTACGCCAAAAGCATTCTCAATGGCCTTTAGACGTTGCGTGACTGCAGGTTGAGAAATATATAATATTTCTGCTGCTTTCCTAAGTGTTTTAGTTTCATCAAGCGTAGTTAACAAGCGATAATCGTCTATCTTCATAATTATCCCCCTATTTTTTATGCACGTTTCTGTAGCCGCTTCCATTTCATTACAACATGTTTTCCATTATGCCCATAATGTAACCTGTAAACAAACTGACTCATACTTCAATACGCACGTTTTATCTCAATATTTCATTTCATACTAACCACAATCACCTTTTCAGTTCGTCCTCGCTACTTTCACTATAGTTCAGCAATTAAAATAAATAAAAGACATTCAAGTTATGTTTCAAATGTCCTTTATTCTATGTGTATGGTTCACTATAACACGTTTTTTTAATGACTCCTATCCTATTTTTCAAAGGACTACATACTGCATAATGAGCGATTAAGTTTGTTATGCATATTAATCAGTTTCTAATTTTCTTTGGATCTAGATGAAGACTTCTGACTCCATTGTTCAAATGTACCTTTTTTATGCTGAGGTTTTGTTTCAGTTCTTTCATTTTTCGCCTGTTTGATGTGTTTTTCTTGTTTGTGCGAGGGCTTATGCTTGTGTGTTTTAGCTTTATGATCTTTCGGTTTATGCTGTGCTTGCGTTTTTGTAACACCTTGCTTATGTTGCTTTGCCTTTTGTTTAATTTTATAAAAGCAATACATAATCTTATCTTGCATCGATTGAAAATCAGCATCAATTTTAATCATTAATTGATGTGCAATCACATAAGCTTCGTGATACTGCTTTCTCGTAATTTGCCCTGACTCTAAAGCGCGTTCTAAATCGTCTTGGTCTACAAGTTCATATTCGCCATTGGGTAATACAAGTACATCCAGACATAAATCAATTGTGCGTGCATTACCTTTTTGTGTAACATTTTTTATATTTATATCAAAATAATATTCCAACGGATTGCCCTTGTCATCTAACATCACTGTAATACTATAGCGCTTTTTCTCAGGTAAGATTTGTAACCATTGATAGTTATCATCAGCAACAATAATATTTTGACCTACAACTGAAACCTCTAATGGTTCTCGTACTTTATTCATTGTGACCAAACCAATGATTCCTTTGAACTTATTATTGTTCACCTTGACCTCAGTATATTCTCTATCAATGATGCGACGCCAGTGACGCTTATCGATATATTTTACTTTCACTGTCACCAACTCCTTAACATTATTATATAAAACTGTCTTCTTTATGTCATCTCATGAATTATATTGTCAGCATTCAATTTGCACTGCAGAAAATTTGATTATTATTATTGTACTATACTTCATAGCGTAAAAGCGAAATTGACAATCTTTATGAATTCTGTTAAATTTTATCTATATTTTTCTGAAAATTCTATAAATAAAGGAGATAGAACCATGGCAGTTATTCAAAGACCATTTAGAGCCGATCATGTCGGTAGTTTATTACGTCCTGAACGCTTAAAACAAGCACGCCAGGATTACCAAAACAACATTATCGATGCACAGGCATTGAAACAAGTTGAAGATGAGGAAATTGAGCACATCATTGAAAAACAACTTGAAATTGGATTACATAGTATCACTGATGGAGAGTTTCGCAGAAGTTGGTGGCATTTCGATTTCCTAGAAAATTTAAATGGCGTAGAAGGTTATACCTCAGACCGTGGTTTAGAATTCGAAGGTGTAGAGACACGAAATCACAATGTTAAAATCATTAGCAAAGTACAATTCAATCCAGATCATCCTCACTTTGAGCATTTCAAATTTTTACATGACAAAGTAGATGGACGTGCTACATCTAAAGTCTCTATACCAAGCCCTAATCAATTATTTCATCCTAATATTTTAAATGAAGAGATTTATCCAGATATCGAAGACTTTGCGCATGACGTCGCAAAAGCCTATCATGATAGCCTACTTAAATTTTACGAATTAGGCGCACGTTACATTCAATTAGACGATGTTTATTGGGCAAACCTAACTTCAGGTACACAAAAGACGCGTGGTCGTGATCGAACTGAAGAAGAAAAAGAAGCTGCACGTCAACTTGCCTATCAAGTTGTCAATGAAGCTGTTAAAGATTTACCAGAAGATTTACTCATTACCACACACATTTGCCGTGGTAACTATCAATCTACTTGGGCAATTTCAGGTGGCTATGAACCTGTAGCACCTTATTTATTCCAAGAACAACTTGGTGGATTTTTCTTAGAATATGATGATGAACGTTCTGGTGACTTTGAACCTTTACGTTTCTTCCCTAAAGACAAATCTGCAGCAGTGTTAGGATTATTTACATCAAAAAATGGTGATTTAGAAGATAAAGCAACGATTCTTAAGCGTATTGAAGAAGCACAAAAATACATTACTTTAGATCAAATATGCTTAAGCCCACAATGTGGCTTTGCTTCTACAGAAGAAGGAAATAAATTGACTGAAGACGCGCAATGGAAAAAATTAGCTTACGTTGTCGAAATTGCAAATGAAGTCTTTGGCACTGCGAAATAATTTTAAATATCTTGTCTTACCCAAATACGGTAAATGAAGAGATTGCATATTAAAACAACCCATTTTATGGCGATGTGATCTTAGATATATCATAAATTAAGCTACGCATTTCTTGAATTTCAAAAGAAATGCGTAGCTTATTAATGAAGCAACGTTTCTTTAAATAAATGAGACATTACATTTTCAATTCAATCATCTACAGCTTAATTCAAAAAAGAGTCTGGGGCATCTATTTATGTCCTAGACTTTTTCACTTATTTATTATTTTTTTCTATTTCATCTGCCTTTAAAGCATAGCGTTCATTTATCTCTGTTAATTCTGGATAATGTTTATCTAGCCACTCTTTACTAAGCAATTCAAAATGTTCAAATTCAAAGCCTGGTTGACACATACAGCCAACCAAAGCATATGCATTTTCATCTTCTACACTAGATGCAAAAATCGTACCTTTAGGAACGACGTATTGTAATACGTCACCCGCTTCAATATGCTTACCTAATGTCACCTTTTCATATTGGCCATTCGGAGAAATCATGTGAATTGTGAGTGAATCACCCTCATGATGATACCAAATTTCATCAGCATCGATACGATGAAAATGTGAAATATTATGATAAGTTAGCAAAAAATAAATACTTGTGTAAGCTGCTCTATCCATGTCTTTATCATGGTTACCTTTGATAACTTC
Organism: Staphylococcus sp. LKG4-2; assembly: GCF_050955665.1. Lineage (NCBI taxonomy): Bacteria > Bacillati > Bacillota > Bacilli > Caryophanales > Staphylococcaceae > Staphylococcus > Staphylococcus sp. LKG4-2. The sequence goes on from NZ_CP194532.1 coordinate 2,314,796, forward strand.
TTTATAATAGCCACCTTCTGGATGCGGTTGCAATTCTAATTGTGAAATCCAACGTTGTACTGTTTGTTCCATACTACTTCAAATCCACATTATGGAATACATTTTGTACATCGTCTAAATCTTCTAACGCTTCTACTAATGTTTCAAATGTTTCTTGGTCTTCTGCTGATAACTCAATATCTGTTTGTGGTAACATTTCAAATTCAGCTACTTTAAATGTATCAACGCCTGTTTCACGTAATGCATCTTGCACCTGAGCGAATTGATCCGGTTCAGCATAGACAATCGTTAATCCATTCTCATCTATAACATCTCTCACATCTATATCTTGTTCCATTAATGCTTCCAATATATCATCCGCTGATTTATCTTCTATACCAAAGACTGCCGTGTATTCAAACATATACGCAACCGAACCAGAGACACCCATGTTGCCACCGTTTTTACCAAAAGCTGCACGAACATCAGATGCTGTTCTATTCACATTATCAGTCAAAGCATCTACGATAATCATTGAACCACTTGGACCGAATCCCTCGTATCGTAGTTCGTCGTAGTTCTCTTCACCAGAACCTTTTGCTTTTTCAATCGCTTTTTCAATAATATGGTTAGGCACTGAATATGTCTTCGCGCGTTCTAAAGTTAGACGCAATGCTTGGTTTGACTCAGGATCTGGTTCTCCAGATTTAGCAGCCACATAAATTTCTTTACCAAATTTAGCATAAATTCTACTTGTATTTTTATCCTTTTCGGCCTTTTTTTCCTTAATATTATTCCATTTACGTCCCATATTTCCATCTCACTTTCTCAATAACTACATTGATTAACATGTTATATTATACAATAATTTCCACAGAGAATATAGATGTAAGCCCATAACATCCATTTTGTTTATTCACCTTATATACTAAAAAACAGGCGTGGGTTTACCTGGGCTAACGCTCACGCATATGTCTCACAAGCATTTTTACGTGTCATATCTATGTTTTAGCTTATGCATAAAGACGACGCTATTCTATAAAAATAGAAACATCTTTTCTTTAAACAAGTGAGAACATTGCATTTTCAATATAGCCATCTACTCCCTAATTGAAAACGAGCCCAAGACATCTATTTATGTCTCAGGCTCGTCGTTATATTTATATTCTATTTTCATATAAAAATTTCGTGTTAATAATGAATGATTATTTTACATATGCTTCAATATCATCAAGTAGAGTCTCATATTTTTCTGCGTTGTCGTCATTCATAAATAAGTAGACTTTACGTTCATCTTCTGTTGAACGTATTTTACTTACTCTGTCTTGATCGATTAAGCGACGGATAGATGCAAGCACCTTCGTTCTACTCAACTCTAATTCCGTTGTTGCAATTTTTAAAAATGGTTGCATTAGCATATTTTGATTCCTACAGTTATGTCGTATAAGTTCTAAGATAGCTACATCATTCATTGTTAACTTATAGGTTTCTTCAACGTAATGCATCACACGTTTATACTTTTTATAAACATTTAAAAATTGCGCTTTTTTCTCTTCATTCATTGTTGTTACACCTCCAAATGCTAGTAAGCAATACAATATAATTATCCATAAAATGTAATTGCTTGTCCTTATCATTTGTAATTATAGGTTTGTCAAAATTGCGAACAATAATAAATTAAGTTTCATAACGCTTTTTCAATATTGCATTTTATAAATTTTATTATGTGTTGATCATTTATATATATATCAATAATGTGCACTGTATTATAATCTAAATTTAATGTCAAAGTTTCTTCTTCAAAATGATGCTCAAACACACTGAATTCAGGTTTATTATATTCATCTATTTTCTTAATACATTCATTTGACCATTGATAATGGTTACGTAAGTGCTCAGGAATCGCGTAATTAATATTACCGTACACGTTGCTTATAGTTTCATAAAAAATAACATAAGCACGTCGCAACATCATATCCTTAAAGTTGATATGAATTTGGATGTTTTGTTCTTCGTGATCTAAAGTATTTTCACTCTCAACTACACGCCAGTCACCCACAAAAATTGTGATTTTGTGTGGGTGATGTGCTACCGTATAATAATCATATTCTTTCACGCTAGATTTACTCTTTTCCATTAATCTTTCATATATATTACCTAGAATAGAACGGAATCCATTTCTATCATATAAATACAATGCATGTTTCTTATCCTCTTGTTTAACTAAATCTATACCGACACCAAAGAAGTTTCCACGCGCTTTCTTAAACATACTCATCAATAATGGCGGACTTTCTATTAACTCCATATGATCATCATTTAATAAAAAATTATTATGAACATTTAAAAGATAATATTTTCTTTCTTCTAACTGCATTTCACTCATTATTTTTTTAATATTACTGAATTTAAACACTTCTTTGGTAAGTAACTCTTCATGATCTTCATTAAGATAAGATGATGATAATTTATGATTATCAATAAAATAGTAATCAAATCCAATGCGCTTCAATTGAGGCTCCATATTTTTAAACGCTTCTGGCTGATTGAATAAATGTGTAATATCAACACCAAATTTCACATTTTTTCTATAACGTTGTATTTTAATGATATTGCGATATATTTCTTTAAGGGGCATCGTTGAAAGATCAAAGACGTAGCTGACCGAGTGCATGCTATCTTCTAACAACTCAGGATGTGATTGTACATATGATTTGTATTGACTATAGATCTCATCTATATAAATATTCACTTCTTCATCTGTTTGAATTTGAAATGCTATATTAACATTTATATTCAACACAAATTTTATAAAACCGCAATCCACATCTGTTGTAAAAGCACCTCGTAATGATTCAACATCTATCATGCAATAAACTAATACTTTTTGTGAGCCTTCAAAGATATAGCGCATACTTTGGTTATCAAATAAATTACGAAATTCTTCTAAAGAATGGATTTGAATGACGATTGCATCGTTGTTAGATTCTGCCATTTCATTGATATCTAAACAAATATAATTATTTTGGACATTTAGTTTCTGTAATTTTTTGGCAATGATTTGTTGCGTTTCCTCAAAGTTTTGCTCATCGTCTTTTGTTACAATATTAAAGACTTTATCTGATTTTGTAAGTTGTCGATATTCTTTAGGTGAATATCCAAAATAATGTTTAAATTTTTTACTATAACTCGCAGAACTACTAAAACCATAAGCATCTGAAATTTCAGAAATCGTAAGTTCCCCGTCTAATAATGGACCGATTGATACTGATAATTTTAACGTGTCTACATAAGTTTTAAATCGCATGCCTAATGTATTATAAAATTGGCTTGATATATTTGATTGTGATATAAACACTTTATTGGCAATTGCTTTCAATGTTAGTCTTTTATGTAAATGTGTATTTACGTAATCTAACATTTCACCTGTAATACCATAAAATGAATAATCTGTTTGTTGTTTTAAATAATTAACATCAATCTTAGCTTCTGTCGCAATAATATCAACGATTTTATACATATAAGTTTCATATAGTTCATTTGTCAGTGTTTGATCTAAATGATGCTTTGCTAAATTTAATAAAGCTTCAAATAATTTGCTCGAAGATTGTATCAACTTAGATGTATATTGATACTCAAAAAATGAATATCCTCGTTCATGAAACCAATCACTAGAAATATATAATAATAGCGACATTTCGTTTCTTTTGATTCTAAATATTTCTGTATTATTCACGATAAGAAAATCTTCTTCAACTTCTACATTTGTTATAAAATGCTGTACTTCAACGGCATCCTTTAAAGGAAATAATAATAATATACCGTCTGTCACGCGCTTAGTAGGATACTTGTGCTTAGAAATAATATTTAAGCATTGCGCTTTCATAATTTAACCTCTTTCGAATATTGTCATAGGCTATGCATTAAACGCTCACTTCACTATTAATTCTAGCTTAATCACGTCATACCCCAAATATTTCAATTAACATACTTTTAGTCTTTAGGTAATTTTGAATAAAATAATTAATTTTGTCAACATTTTTTTGTATTAATCGAACTAAATTTTAAAATACAGCTATAGTATTATTAAACTTTTAAATAGTTCACAAAATTTAAAATTACACTAGATTTTAAAAAAACACCCTTATAAATTACTGTAGAAAGTAATTTTAAGGGTGTAATAATATTTTTTGGATTATATATATACTTTATTTAACTATTTTCTCATTCTGTTGGCAAGTCTTAATACATATTTTATAATATGAAGTAAGTTAATAAACAAGTTGAAACCCATTTCTCTCGGTGAGAACTGACCCCGTTTCATGCGGTTAAAGTCATATAACGTATAGAGTAAAAATAGCAATAATCCTACAACTGTAATAATTGTATGGAAAATTGGATTCTGGATAAACATACCTATTAAACTTGCAACAATTAATGCAATGAGTGTTACAAAAAGGTATTTACCCATGCTCGCTGCATTTCCAATAACGAAAAATCCAATCAATCCAAATACAATAAAGGCAGATATGGCTAATATAATATTCTTATAAAAAACCTCTGGCCCTAAATTCTGTAAATACGCCGTAAACGTTGCATAGGATAGCAACCCAAGTATAATGGCATAGATATGAGAAATCACAAGCCCATACTTACGCGCTCTATTAAAAATTAAAGTTATTAATACTAAACCGAGCAGTACAAAAGAAAGTGGTTGTCTCCATGACATTGGTAGGTATTGTCCAAAATAACAACCTATTCCAAAAATAATCCAATAATATACAAAAAAGAGCCAAACTTTTCCGTATGCATGTGATTTTGATTGTTCTTTAGTCTTTTTTTGCTGGTTATTTACATGTTGTGCTGTTTCAGCCAACGCAATCACTCCTCAATTCCAAAAGCTACTATAAATAAATAAAATATATGCGTTTAATCATAACATTAAACGTCTATATTAATAGCATGTACTTTTTAAATTTTCCACAAAAATAATGCGTAATACTTTAATGTTCACGTTTTTTCAAATAAACAAACATTGAATATACAATATTTTTAAAATTTATTATTTATAGACTTTTTTATATCCGCTTATGTTACATTTGAAATAAATATCATCTTACTTGAAATAACAGAAAGACTTGTAAATGGCGCAGTAAAAGTATTTATTTCATATAAACATGGCATTACGAAATTTTAATAATATTACATCTTGATAACAACGTACACAAAGCAAATGATTTTTGTTAGTATGGAACGTGAATTCAGATTAAAAACACTAACGAATATATTTAATACATATTTACGGTTAGATATATAGGAATTGAAGGAGGAGTTCTTTTGAAAAAGTTAGCATTTGCAGTTACAGTAGCTTCAGGCGCGGCAGCCGTTATCGCCAATCATGAAGCCGATGCGTCAACACAACATACAGTAAAATCTGGTGAGTCACTTTGGTCAATTTCACAACAATATGGTGTTTCAGTAGACGAAATCAAACAAAGCAATGACATCAATAACAACATGGTATTCCCGGGACAAGTTATTGAAATTGGTGGAAGTAGCTCACAAGAAAGTGGATCTACATCAAATAACACTTCAAATGGTTCATCACATACAGTTCAATCTGGTGAATCACTAAACATTATTGCAAATCAATATGGTGTGTCAGTTGATGAAATCATCGCAGCTAATAATTTAAATGGATATTTAATACATCCTAATCAAACACTAACAATTCCAGGTACTACAGGAACAGGTGGTTCAGGTGGAACTGCTACAGAAACACCAAGTTCAAATACAGGTGGTTCTACAGCAAGTGATGCTAACCTATATGACTGGGGACAATGTACTTGGCATGTATTTAACCGTAGAGCGGAAACTGGTCAACCAATCAGTACTTACTGGTGGAACGCTGATCACTGGGCTAATAATGCATCAGCAGATGGTTATACAGTTAATAATGCACCTACAGCAGGTTCAATTATGCAAAATTACGAAGGACCTGTAGGTCACGTAGCTTATGTTGAACGTGTTAACCCAGATGGTAGTATTTTAATTTCAGAAATGAACTATAATACACCACCAGGTACAGTTGATTACCGTACAATCCCAGCTTCACAAGCTTCAAGCTATAACTACATTCACTAAATATATATTCAAGCGAGTCTGGGACATAAATAGATGTCACAGGCTCTTTTTCATTTAGGCAGTAGATGACTGAATTAAAAATTCGCTTATATCAAGCTTTTTTCAATCCTAGTCATCCTTGCCGAGGTAGGAATACGAAATCTCTATTAGAAAATTTGATTTCTGTCCCACTCCCGTTTTTTTCTCCTCTTATTTATTATTAATATTCCCACCTATGCGCCCTATCGCTGTATAAATAAAAAGAACGAGCAGATAAACACAATTGTTAAACAATTGGTTTTCGCTCGTTCTTTTAGTAAATCAATTGATATCTATCTAATGTATGTAAATACCAATCAACAAGTGCCTATAGTGTAAGAAAATTACTATCTATAAGAAAATATTTATAATGTAGTAAATAATTGCTGCAACAAGTGCAGAAATTGGTAATGTAATTACCCATGTGATAATCATACGTTGTGCTGTATTCCATTTCACACCTTTAATACGGTTAGATGAACCAACACCTAGAATAGATGAAGATACAACATGTGTTGTGGATAATGGGAAATGTAATGATGATGCAACAAATATTGTTAATGCAGATGATAAATCTGCAGCTGCACCATTAGCTGGACGTATTTTCATAATATTACCACCAACTGTTTTGATAATTTTCCAACCACCAACAGCTGTACCTAGTCCCATTGCAGTAGCACAGGCAACTTTAACCCATAATTGCGGTTCAACGCTTGTACCTGTTTGAATATTAGCAACTATTAAAGCCAATGTAATAATCCCCATTGATTTTTGCGCATCATTTGTACCATGAGAAAATGATTGTAGTGATGCTGTGAAAATTTGGAAAAATCTAAAGTTACGATTAGACTTTGTAAGATTTGCATTTTTAAATACAACTTTTACGATTGAATACATGATAAAACCAACACAAAATGCAATAATCGGTGATACAAGTAAAACAACGATGATTTTCGTGAATCCTTCATAATGTAATACTGCAAATGAACCTTGCGAAGCAATTGCTGCGCCAGCAATAGAACCAATTAATGCGTGTGATGACGAACTTGGTATACCATAATACCATGTGATTAAATTCCATAAAATAGCTGCGATAATGGCTGCTAATACGACAATAAGACCATTTTCTAATTTAAATGGGTCTACAATATCTTTCGTAATTGTCCCTGCAACCCCAGTGAAAGTTAAAGCACCAATAAAATTCATCACTGATGCTAAAAGTATCGCAGTTCTAGGCGTTAAGGCACGAGTAGAAACAGCAGTAGCAACAGCATTGGCTGTATCATGGAAACCATTGATAAAGTCAAATATAAGTGAAAAAATAACGATAGCTACTGTGATGATCAAAATATATTCCATAAGTTAGGACTCCTTAGCTATTTTTCATGATTATTGTTTCAAAATTATTTGCTACGGCTTGACATTTATCTGCAATCTCTTCCATGCTTTCATATATTTCTTTTATTTTAATAAGGGTGATTGGATCTGTTTCACTATTAAATATGTGTTTAATTGATTGACGTAAAATACCGTCACAATTTGTTTCAAATTCTTTTATGTTAATAGAATGGATACGCATATGCGATAATTTTTTCTCTACAAGCAAACCAACAGCTAATTTCATTTCTGCGATTGCTTTTTGGATATTATCTACAAATTCAGCCATGTATTCATCTGTATATTCAATAGAATACATTTCGAACATACCTGATGTTTCTTCAATTGCATCTAAAACATCATCAATAGCGTTACATAAAGAGAGGATATCCTCACGTTCAATTGGTGTAATAAAAGTTTGGTTTAAGTCTGAAATCACTTGATGCATTAATTCATCGCCGTGTGATTCATACGTTTTAATATTGTCTGAGTATACTTTAAGGTCTAAATGCGTATTAAACTCCATTTTCCCAAATTCAATTGCTGCTCTGTCTAAGTTGAAAACCATTTCTTCAAGTTTCACCATGAACTTATCTTTTTTCTTGTTAAACATTCAAAAAATCCTCCATTTACAGCGATTGTCCTCAATCACCTTCAATAAATTTAAAAAAATTTAAAATCCTTTAAGACAAATTAAGATTGGCAAGATTTACAATTTGCTCATTTTTTGCCAGTATAACAGCATTTGTTAATTATATGTAAATGAGCATTTGCTTATATTAGTTTAAAAAATCTCACAAATGTTGATTTATCCTTATTTGAAAATAGCACAAAATTTACAATACTACAATTAAATTTACAAATTCTTAACATTTCATTTTCATTAATTTAATAAAATGATTTTCATACATTATGAATACAGAATACATCTCTATCAAAAATGATGATTTGTACTTATGCTTTATAATATCGCATTGTATCTAATGAGATTTTTAAATAAAACTCACATTAGATATAATTGCACATTTACTTTTCGGATTCAACAATTACTTTTATAAATACACAAATGATTTCATAGTTTCTGTTAACACTTCATTTGTACACAATGATGCTTTCAATAAAAAATTGTCGACAAATATAGTCATTTGCCGACAATGCCTCTAGATTATATATAAGCAACGCAATCTGATATTGCTACAGTATAAGATGAAATTCTTTTTTTAAAATTTGATGTCAATCTAGTCTCATAAGTAACGCTTATATATTTTGTGATAATTTTGCTACAATTTCATTTTGATTCGGGAAAATAAATTTAACTACTGTTCCTTTATCTAGTTCTGAATGAATACGCACGCATATGCTCAGTTTTTCTTTAACGTGATTAACCAAATATAAACCTAAACCTGATGATATCGTATTATTTCTATTTGAAGTAGACGTAAATCCTTTATCAAAAATTCTAGGTAAATCCTTTTCACTGATACCTTTGCCTTCATCTTTAATTTCGAGTACAACGTGTCTACTTTCTTTTAATGCACGTATATGTATCATACTTTCTTCACTATATTTAACAGCGTTAGATAACACTTGTCTAATCATCATGCGACACCACTTTGTATCTGTATATACATTCAATGTATCCTCAAAATCTAAGTCATAACCAATGCCTTTAGACTGACTGATGTATCTTGTAATCTGTATTTCTTCTATTACAAGGCGTTTCAATGGCACATGTTCGAAATACATATCTTTATTCTGATATTCAAGTCGTGTTAAAAATAACTGTCTATCTAACATATCATTGATACGCGACCATTCATAAAGTAAGGCGTGCTTCCTAGATAAATCTTGTTCTTTTTCTATTAACAGTTTCATTGCTGTTACAGGTGTCTTAATATCATGTACAAAATCAGTCAACGCCGCTTCCGTAGATTGAATTTGTTGCTTTTGATGTGTAACTAATGCTTTTTGATTCGTAATTTGTCCATATAAGTAATTCACCATTTCTTGTTGAAACGGTGTGTCTGCTAATGATTTATGCTTCAAAGCTTCTGGTTCTATATTTTCGTCAAGATGCTTATAAAATTTCACTTCTTTTAAATAAGTAAATATTAAGAACAACACCGATAGGCCTATATTTAAAATAATAATATATAAAATGCTATATACACTAATATCATAATCTAAATAAGCAATACCTAAGAAAATGAAATGCAGAAATAATAGCCATAGTATCCAATATATGCGCGAGCGTAAAAAGATAAAAAACCATTTTAAATTAGCCATGCGCCATATATCCTTTGCCAATTTTCGTTTCAATGGCATCATTCATATCTATATCTGCTAATTTCTTTCTTAATCTATTCACATTAACGGTTAATGTATTGTCACTAACAAAAGCTTCATCATCCCACAACGCAGTGATGAGTGTATCTCTCGTAACAATTTGATCTTGTTTTTTCACAAGCATTTCTAATATAATCATTTCCGTTTTAGATAAATATATTTGATGATCCTCTTTATTTATACTATCTTTTGATAAGTCTAATATCGCATCTTGCCATGATAGCACACGCTTTTCATCTAAGCTAAATTGATAGACACGTCTGTATATGGCTTGAAGTTTCGCTATTAATACATTGGTATTAAATGGTTTTTGAACATAATCATCCGCGCCAAGTTCCATACTCATCACTTGATCCATTGGATTATCCCTAGATGATAAAAATAAAATGGGTGTATTAGAGACTTCCCTAATTTTTCTTGTCCAATAAAATCCATCATATTTGGGTAATTTAACATCCATAATGACGATTGCGGGATTAACAGATTCAAATTTAGTCATCACATCATTAAAATCATCTATACCATTTACATTGAAATCCCATTGTTCCAACTCTTCACTTAATTCTTTAAATAATGTCATATCATCTTCTACTAATAGTATATCCATAAAATCACCTTTTTATTTTGTATATTTTATATCTTCACCTGACTGGATTCGTCCATTAAAATGCTTAATTCGACAATCGATTTCAAAGCCACGCAGCATTAAACCTTGGAACGGCGATTGAAATAAGTAATACACAGGCCAAACTAATTTAGGTATATAGTCATATAGATGCACTAAGACAGTTTGTGTCCCTTTCAGCATACGGAACTCCAGCTTACCTTGCTTTATTACATTGGCCTTAACAATAGAACCACTTACTAAATGTAGCACAATCATATCAGATTCGACTTGCATTTTATGAAGTACTAACACAGGTTTCTGCTTATCTTTTATGTAGATTACATAATTATCCTTGTCTTTGTACGCATGCAGCATCGTTCCTTTTGTTTCATTTAACCAATTAAAATAATATTCAACCATTTGGTCTAATGTCCAATTCATCGGTAATTGAATACTCAACGCACTGCGTACATCATCATATTTAGAGACTTGTAATTCAACTGCCACATGTGGGCGTGAAACGATCGCTTCCGTTTGTTCTACTGGTACACCGTATGCTGACAAACGTTGAATGGTTTCATGATCAAATCGACTACCGCTAATATAAATAATTTTACCTATACCGTTCTCAGCAGCCGCCCTTCCAAAATTGTCAGAAGCAATTAAGTTTAAATCTCTTGCTGTTGCTTGTGTTAATTTAGCTGAATGTTTGGTTGGATCCAAATAATAAATGGCAATATCCATGTCTTCCATCGCATTTAATACATCATCATAATTATAAATATCTTTTTTCAACCATATCACTTCTTGGAAATCTTTCTCTTTAGGATATTTGGATAATGTATATAGATTGCCTTCATCTTTTATAGAATGAATCAAGGTTTTCCCTATATAACCTGTGACACCAGCGAGTAAAATATTGGGCTTCATAAGCATACTTCCTTTTTATTAGTTTGACTCTATTTAAATAATACCTAGTAATATCATGCTAATGATGTTAAGTTATACTATAACTGAGTATTAGCAAAATAGATATAAGGAGTGTTCATACATGGTTCATCAAATACGTGAAATTGGTATCAATGATATAGATCCATTTGTAAAGTTATTAACGACAATTTATGATGAATCTGATTACTTAATATATAATCCTGGGGAATATGCACCGTCTAACAATGACGCCATTGCAAACTTGGAACATTACATCACATCACCTTCTAACGCCATTTACGTAGCAGAGAATAACGATGAACTCGTTGGCTTTGCTATTGTTACGACAGGTAATTTTGAACGCACGCGCCACGAAGCTATATTTTCTATGGGCGTTATCAGACATTATCGAGAGAAAGGGCTCGGTCAATCATTAATTAACTCTGTTGAAGCATGGTGTTTAAATCATCATATCCGTCGTATTGAAGCTTCGGTCGTTCCTGAAAATGAAACAGCAGTAGATTTATTTAAAACTGCAGGATACCAAATTGATGGTGAATTGCGTGACAAATTGTATATAGATGGTAAATACTTTAACAAATATGTCATGTCGAAGTTACTACTTTAATTTACCTCTCAACTATTTATCTAAACGTCGCTTATATATAAGTTTATTGTAAATGAAAAACATGTCAAACAGTAAACTAACTTCACTATTATTGTCTCAATTTCACATTGTAGCAGCAGTAATGCGCGTAGGTGTCAGTTTTTTATCATTCTCTGTTAGATTAACCTGAAAGAATGGAACTTGGTCATCTTTTTTAGTTAAGTAGAACGTATTATCTAATTACTAATTGTCTTGTCTGTTGTACTCTAACTCATGTTATATAGTAATTTATAACGTATTGATATATGTGGCAAAGTGCATACACAATAAATGAGCTACTCGAATCGTATGATAAATCGTAAATATTGTAAGTTATTAAAATAAAAAGCTAATCCGATAAACGGATTAGCTTTTTTGAGCATAGTCATTGGCAAGCTCTTTAGATTTACACTTAAATCTTCAACATACATACCAATGTATATGATGCATTAATTTATTAATATGGATTTAATTCGATACCATTAGGATTCGATGTTTCTTCATCCACTTCAGTTTCTACACCTGAAGAACTTGTATTTCTACTTAAGAAACTTTGCACTTTTTTCATATTTTGTTTCGATTCTGGTAACTCTAAATGGAATTGATATTGATGTCTTAAATTGTGCGTTCCATCATAAAATAGTTTATCTGTAGGTATGCCTTTAGATTTTAATTTTTTATAAAACTCAATGTTTTGACTATAAAACGGATCTGCATCACCTACTGATAAAAATGTAGGCGGATAGTCTTTTGTAACTTGATTAATCGTGGACATTTCACTAATATATTTAAACTGTGTCTCCCAGTCTCTCTTACCAGTATAACTTTCCATAAACAGTTGTATCCTTGGAAATTCAGTGGCTTTAACAGTTTTCATATCGTAAAAGCCTCCAAAGAAGATTGCTGCTTTTATTTTATCTGGTTCAAATTGCTGTTCAAATCCCATATTATCTCTTAGAGATTTATTCGTTTGCATCGCAGTATATTGACTTGATAGCTGAGCACCTGCTGAATCACCACCAAAAATCACTTGATCAAAATCCATAGGTAACTCATGTTTATTTTTTTTAATAAATTGTACCGCTTGGTCAATTTGATGAAGTTGCGTTGGATATTTATAGTCAGGTGCAAGTGCATAGTTAATATTTACTACAATATATCCCTGTTCAGCAATTTTTGATAGTAATGGATTCTTATATTGTTTATCCCCTGCTATAAAACCACCACCATGCATCCAAAATACGACCGGCAATTTATTATCTTTATCTAAATCAGTAGGCGTTAAAATATCTAATCTACTGTTTGGTACGCCTGTACTATAAGTTATATTGGTAAATGCATTGACATTTCTATTATTAATTTGTACTTTTTCTTTTATTTCTCTAGAATGCTGTCGATCATACTGCTGTTTTAACAACAACGCAGTAACTAACGCTACCACAATAAATACAATCACAGTAATTATCGTCCACTTGTAATTTTTCTTCATGCATGACCTTTCCTTTCGGAAGCATTGTACCATAATTCATACAGTAGTGTGAATTGGCTAACAAATATAGATGAATGAAAAAGTCTGAGACATCAATAAGTAAGATGCCTCAGACTTTTACTCAATGGGAAGTAGAAATAAAGTCCCTTCCCTAATGATAATTATTTAATATATCTTTTTATTTAAGCAATAAATTTCTTGTTCTGACGTTTTCTACTATAGTATTTCACAAGTACGCCTATTACAACAACTAAACCTACAACACCCATAATTGGATATAAGAAGTTGATAAGACCAGCGAAACCTACAAAGCTTAATGCGAATGCAACAATTACCATAACCACGATAAATATGTGATATTTTTTACTATATGGTTCTGTAAATCTTGCCGCAAATGAGTACATTAAACCAAGAATTGTGTTATACATTACCGCTAACATAATGATAGATAACACTAAACCAATCCAAGGATGGATATCATTAGCTAACGTTAACATTGGAATAGATGCATCTTCGATTTTTGTAAATTCTGATTGTAATGCAAAGTTGATAAGTGCTAATAATATCGTATAAACGATACCACCAAATAATGCACCTGCGCCTGAAACTCTACGTCTCGAAGCATCGCCACCAATTGCAACAATCGTACTAAACCCAACTGCAAATGCTAAACCACCATAGTTGATACCATATAAGATACCTTTTACGAGACTTGCATCTGGGACTGCGTCATTGACTTCACCAAACGAAATACTTCCATTAAATAAGTAATACGCAGCAATAATAACAACTAAAATTATTAAGAATGGTGTGACTACGCCTAAAGCACGTACAATTTTGTTAAAGTCCATTAATAAAGTGATATAAATTACAATAACCATTATCAATGCACCCAACCATGTTGGTACGCCAAAACTTTCTTCAAACGTTGATCCTGCGCCAGCAAGCATTGTGACTGAAATACCAAATAAGAAAAATATTAATAAGTAATCGACAATTTTACTGAACTTATTTCCAAATAAGTAATCTAAAGTAGACTCATGATTTTGTGCATCAAAAGCAGTTCCGATTTTCGCAACTTGTCTACCTATAAATCCTAAAATCAGACCCGAAAGTATAACACCGATGTATGACCATAAGCCATATGGTGAGAAGAATTGCATTACTTCCTGTCCTGTTGAAAAGCCGGCACCTACAACGATACCAACATAAGCGAATCCAATTTTTACCGCTTCTTTATTCAACCCCATGTAAATTTAACCTCCTCATAGTTAACACATTGAGTTATTATAACTTACTGAATAAATTTTGCAACAGCACACCATAAAATTTCACACTATACATTATTTTTAACACAAAGAACCAAGTGAAACACATTACAGATAAATGTAGTTTACTTGGTTCTATTTAAAATAGATTGGATTATTTGTCAAAATCTAATATTTTTAATACTTCACCTAAATTAACTAACTCATTAATGGGCATTTTTAAAACGATTTAACTCGTTAAATTCAACAACCACATTATCCATACGTTTAGCAGTTTCTTTAAGCACATTACGCGCAACACTATTCGTAGGATCTAATTTAAGTATTTGACGTGATACATCGAATGCTTTTTTATCAGAAATGACTGGTTCCGGAACTGCATATAATAATAACATTTGTAACAAGCTTTTTACTTCTTTGCCCTCAGTGATTTTTATGGATGCTTCTGCGTGATAAAATGCAGAATCCAAAGCCCCATGGAGTTCACTTAATGGATAGACTAATAAGAGAAACGCTAAATCGTGCATTTCTGCCGTTTCTTCTTCTTTCATCATATCTAAAATACATGTATAAAACATAATATTTTCCACTTCATGAGCACTTGAAATATAAGCTTCTTCAAATTCCATAAAATCTGACTGGGACATTAAACGTTTGACTGACTCAAATTCGCCGTTTAAGACATGCTTTTGTATTAAATCTTTCATGGCAATGTCCTCCTAGGTATCCAGATTTCTATAACAGTTAGCTTTTATTCTACCATAATCTATCTCTATATTCATTTAAAAAAGAAGTTTTTTGTCAAATTAGTTGCTACCTTCATATTTAACTTACTTTTTATAGTTTTTAACAATAGCTATGCGCATTAGCCAAATGTTTTATTTAACGCTTCTATGGTCTCATCAATAGATCCACCAACTGATAATTTAACTGCTGCAGTAAAACTCCCTTCAACAATAGGTGCATCAACTTCCTCTACTCGGTGTTGCCCTTCATACATCTCAATTGCTAAATCTAAGTTCATTTCTGCAGACCCGATATCATAAAAACATAACGTATCATCATCTACTTGATTAATTAACGCTTGTATATGGTCATATGACGTGCCGATATCATCGCCTACACCACCTTGATCAATTACTGTCACACCCGGTGCCATTTGTTTTAATAAATCTTTTGTACCAGCCGCAATTGCTTTACTATGACTAATGATTACGATTTGAGTCATTATGATTCATCTCCAATCAATGCATTTAAAATGTAAACACTACTCTGTGCGCCTGGGTCAACGTGTCCTTTCGAATCTTCCTTGAAATAGGAAGCACGTCCTTTTGTAGCTTCAATATCTTTTGTCATATCAGCATATGATTGCAATACATCAAGCGTCAAGTTTTCACCTTGTTGTATGGCTTGATTAGCACGTTCGATAACGTCAAACATGGTTTTTTCATTTAATTCTACTTTGCCTCTTTGCGCAATCGCTTCTGAAAATGAATTTAATAGTGCTTTTAAATTGTCTTGATCAATTTCTTCATTGACCACTTGAGACATTTTTACAAAGCTGAAGCCATACAAAGGGCCTGAAGCACCACCGATATGAGACATTAAAGTCATTCCAGTAGACTTTAATAAACTTTGCATAGAGCTGTCATCAATATTATCAGGTAAAGCTTTAAAGCCTCTTACCATGTTAACACCATGATCCCCATCACCAATAGCTCTATCTAAATCCGTAAGTAGTGTTTCTTTTTCTTCAAATACTTCTACTAATTCTAATAACCGTGCTTTGAGTTCAGAGATATTCATGCTTCCACTCCTTCAGTTTATGTTTTAAGATATTTTAATTAAAATAATGACTTGAGGTTGGCGTATTGATCGCAGTTAGGATTGCTTCTGAATTCGGTACTAGCGTTAACGAAAATCCTTGCATATCTAAAGCTGTCATATAATCGCCTACTAACCATTGAGCAACCGTTTTATCGTTTTTGTCCATATATTCAGCAACGTATTTTGCCACTATATTAAGCTCTGAAAGCGGCGTGGCGCCCATGCCATTGACCATTACGATCAAATCATCTGATTGTACTTCTTTGAACAATTCATTTAATAAACGTTCTACAATGTTATCTACGGTTTCTATTTTTTCCCTTGATAGACCTTTCTCACCATGTATACCGATGCCTATTTCCATTTCATCCTCTGCTATGTCAAAACCAAATTGACCTGTTGTTGGTACCATGGGCGCTGTAATGGCCATACCAATCGTTTTAATATTTGGTAAAAAATGCTCTATCTTTTCTTTGATATCTGATAATACTACGCCATTCTCTGCTAAGTGTCCCGCATATTTATGAACGAGTACTGTACCCGCAACACCTCTACGTTTTTCTTCGTCGCTTACTGCAATATCATCTTTCACAACCACTGTTTCTACGTGAATGTCTTCCATTTCAGCCATTTCTTGTGCCATTTCAAAATTCATAACGTCACCAGCATAGTTTTTCACTACTAATAATACGCCATCACCATTGTCTACAGCTTTAATCGCACTTAATATTTTATCAGGTGTTGGTGATGTAAAGACTTCGCCACAAACTGCAGCATCCAACATGCCTTGTGCTACGTAACCCGCATGTGCTGGTTCATGGCCACTACCACCTCCAGAAACAATCGCTACACCTTTTTCTTTTTTATGTTTTCTAACAACAACGGTATCTGAAATAATCTCAATTTCTTTATTTGTGATTGAAAGTCCATCTAACATATCATTTAAAAAATGTGTTTTTTCTTTAATCAATTTTTTCATAACGACGACCTCCTCATTTATCTATTTATTCTTAGTATACCCCACTCACAAATATAAACGCTAACATATAAGTGTTGATTCTTCTAATTTTTCCAACATTATGGTTACCTTCTAAAATTGAGCATAAAAAAACGAATACTTGTATCAACTTCAACAAGTATTCGTCTCAATATTTCATCTATTAAACTGATTTTGTTTTGTACATTAAGTATAAGAAATAAGGTGCTCCGATAATTGCAACAACAATTCCTGCTGGAATACCAGATGGCTGTAAGATAACTTGTCCTAAAGTATCTGCCAAGACAAGTAAGAAAGCACCAATTAATATAGAAATTGGTAAGAACAACTGGTGTCTTGGTCCGACAATTGATTTAGCAATATGAGGCCCTAATAATCCTATAAAACCTATTGCACCTGCAACCGATACTGCGGCAGATGAAAGTAAGACTGCGACAAGTAGAAGGATAATACGTTCTCTACCGATTTTCACACCGACACCTTGTGCAATATGCTGATGTGTATTCAATAAGTTTAAGACATTCGCTTTAAATAGTAAAAATGGTATAAGTACAATAATCCATGGTAAGAAGGCAATAACAAATGCCCACTCATCTCCCCAAATATTACCAGCAAGCCATGAAGCAATAAACTCTGATTGATCTTCATCGAATGTAGACATTAATGTTAATGAACCACCGCTTAGTGCTGAGGCCATACCAACACCAACTAGCACCATACTTGCAGGCGTAATACCTTCACCTTTGTTATAACTGAATGAAAATATAATGAGCGCAGTCAGTACGCCACCGATCATACTTATAATAGGGAGGACGTAAACAAAATTGGCTGCATCAACCTGACCTACAACTATAAATAACGCAATAACAAAGCCACTACCTGCATTGATTCCAAGAATACCCGGTTCCGCTAATGGGTTCTTAGTTACACTTTGTATAATAGCCCCACTCATAGCTAATGCTGCGCCTGCTAAAATTGTAATAATCATTCGTGGTAATCTAAACTCCATGAGTATTAAGGTATCTGTATAGGCTCCTTGACCAATTAGCGTCTTGAAAAACGTGCCAACTGACATCTTATACTCACCTGAAGTCATACTCCAAGCACATGCCAACAATACTAAGATAGTTAGAATCACCATTGTGATCCATTGTTTATGTTTTAATCTTGGATCTATCATGAGAAGCGTCCCCCTCTTTTAACTAAGTATAAGAAGTAAGGTACACCAATAAAGGAAATAATTGCACCAACTGGAGCTTCTCCTAACATACGTGCAACTGTATCCGCAACAAGTAGTAACAAGCCACCAACAACTGCCGTAAGTGGAATAACACGAGCATAATCTGTTCCTACTAAATATCTCACTATATGCGGTACCATTAAACCGACAAATGCTATTTGACCAACCATCGCTACGGCTATACCTGCCATAATCATAGATAAAATCAACGTAATTGCGCGCGTGAATGCTACATTTTGACCAAGGCCTTTAGCAAGGGTTTCGCCTAAATTTAATATTGTTAATTGCTTACTCATTGAAATGATAATGACAAGTGCAATTAAAATAAATGGCGCTGCCCACATTAATTGATTCCAAGTCGTACCTGAAACACCACCGGCACTCCAAAACGTTAAACTTTGATTTAATCTAAATAACAATGCGACACCTTGACTTAATGCAGTCAATAGCGCACTGACGGCTGCACCTGCTAATATAATACGCATAGGATTAAACCCATCACTTCTTGACCTACCAATCATGAGCACAATAAAGCCACCCATTAATGCACCTATGAATCCAGCAAACATCATAACGATAAATGGTGCTGTCGGATAGAATGCAAAAGTGAGCGCAAGCATGAATGAAGCACCCGAATTCAGACCAATTAAACTCGGGTCAGCCAAACCATTTTTAGTAACACCTTGAATGACTGCACCTGAAGTACCCAATGCAACACCAACTAAGATTGCACCTATATCTCGTGGTATGCGTATTTCACTTATGATATTATGTTGTTGATTTTTAGGATTATAGTTAAATATTGCTTCAAAAATAGTCGATAAATGAATTTTAGCATCACCAAATAAGATTGAAGTAATCAAGGCAACAATCAATAGTAGCACTGCTATAATAAATGTCGTTGTAAAATTCAACTTCCCTTTTCTCTTTGTAGTCATAAATTACCCCTAAACCTCAGAATAACTTTTTCTGCATAAATCGTATGTTACTAGCATAGGTTTTCCAGTTCTTGGGTCTGTACTAATCTCTACATCAATATTAAACACTTTTTCTAAAATATCTTTCGTTAATACTTCTTCAGTCTCACCAGTCGCAATAATATCGCCATTTTTCATAGTGATTAAATGATCTGAAAAACGGACAGCCTGGTTTATATCATGTAAAACCATGATAATTGTACAACCCTGTTCTTTATTTAATTGCGTAATCAATTCCAAGATTTCTAATTGGTGAGAAATATCTAGATATGTTGTTGGTTCGTCTAAGAAAATAATATCCGTACGTTGAGCTAAAGCCATAGCTATCCATACACGTTGACGTTGTCCACCACTCAAGTCATTGATAGAACGCAATTTAAAATCATACGTACCAGTTACGCGCATTGCCCAATCAATTTCCTTTTTGTCTTCTGCAGACAGACGACCAAAGCCTTTTTGATGCGGAAAGCGACCGTATGATACAAGCTCACCGACTGTCAATCCATCAGCAACTTCTGGCGATTGAGGTAAAATCGCTATTTTCTTTGCAATTTCTTTCGTAGAATGTGAATGTATGTTTTCACCATCTAACTTAATTTCTCCATTTTTAACCGGTAATAACCGTGATAACGCTTTAAGTAATGTTGATTTCCCACAACCGTTTGGTCCTATAATAGAAGTAATTTTTCCATCTGGTATGTGTACATCTAAATTATTGACGATGACATTATCTCCATAACCTATAGTGACCTGTTCTCCTTTTAAGCGATTCATAATTCCCCTTCTTCCTATAGCAGTAGGCATCATAGCCTGTTTATTCCCTTATAAATTTTATCTATTGACTTATAAATTTTCCATATTTTTTAAATGATAATCATTATCATAGATGTCATTATATCATTTTTTAAACCTATTGACTATCAAATGTTTTTATAGTATTTCTTTACTTTATAATCTGTTTATATCTATATACTTTTTATTTTCAGTTGCTTATAAGTGCGTTTCCAGGGGAGCTTTTTAAGCAAAATAAATAGCCTTTAGTTATGAATTACTTCATAAATTAAAGGCTAAAAGTGAATTGATTTATTTTTAATGTTCGTCGATTAAAAAACCATTACCATATACATCTCGTACATCATGTATCACTAAAAAGGCGTCGCTATCTATTTTTCTAATTAAGCGTTTTGCACGTGTGACCTGTGTCTTAGTTATTACAACATACAAGATATCTTTTTCTTGTTTAGAAAAATAGCCACGTCCATTTAAAATGGTAAGTCCACGTCCTACTTGCTCATCTATTACTTTAGCAATTTCATCTGGCTGGCTTGAAATAATGGTCATTGCTTTTTTCGTATTCAAACCTTCTATTACATAATCCATCACTTTGGTACCAATGTATAGCGAAATCACTGTTACGAGTGCGCTAGAAATTGGAATAACCGATAATGAAATCGCTACGACAATCAAGTCAAAGAATAGCAATGCATACGGTGTACTGACATCTAAATATTTATTGGCAATGCGCGCTAAAATCGTTGTTCCCGCTGTTGTGCCACCGGCAAGTACAATAATCCCGATACCGAGTCCGACACATGTACCGCCAAATACTGCATTCACTAAAATATTACCGGTTTCAATCTTCCAGCTTTCGGTAAACTCTAAGAATATAGAGATAAGTATGGTTGCAACTATCGTTAAGTACATACTTCTCTTGCTTAAAAATTTATAGCCTATCGCAATTAGCAATGCGTTAAAGACAAAGTTTGTGATACCTGGAGAAATGTGAAAGGCATAGTACAGAACAATCGCTATACCAGTTACGCCTCCTTCACCTAAATCAGCAGATATGATAAATGTATTTACGCCAGCTGAAAATATAAATGATCCAAAAACGACTAATATTAAATCACGTACTGTTTTATTCACCCACACGACCCCCTTCGATTTGCTTCAATCAATTGAATGTTAGCAAATAATCGTCAATACCACAACATCTATATTGTCGCAAAAGCCGAATTCATCGGCCTAAATCGCTATGATACTGCCGATACTTTATATCTCAACTTTTTAAAGTTTAAAAATTCTGAAATTTCTGTTTACTTATACATCTCTGTTTGCTATAATAAAATCTATCTTCTTATTGATAGCCAATAAGAAGCCATCTCCTTTGTGTTGTTTATAGTAACAAACAAAACAATTTTTGCTCGAGTATATTTTTAGTACCTAGTCCTTACTAATTATGTACAATTAATTCATTTCCCGTAAAAACCAAGTAATGATGAATGTGTCTCCTCACTTCAATTACTTGGTTTTTTATTGTGTTTTTTGATACCTAGCCTTATCAATACAGTACTTATGTGATAGGACTTCTTCAACAAAACGATGCCACGCTTTTAAACAATAAAAAAAGAGTGTACAGAAACCTAATTTAGAAAAAATTAAGTTCCCTATACACTCCAACATGGGTTCGAGATAAAAAACATATAAGCATTTTAAATCCTGTATATAAGTATACTTCGCATGCTTCACATCAATATGAATTTATTATGCATTTTAAAATGAAATCTCATTCAACTTACCAAGCAAATAATCCAACGAAACCTGCAGTCATTAATGATACTAAAATACCAGCAAGTAATAACATTGGCACATATTGTGAGACAAAATCGGATGTTTTCTTATCCACGATTCCTTTCAAAGTACCTACAATCATACCGATTGTTGAGAAGTTAGCAAATGAGATTAAAAATGTTGTGATTACTGCACGTCTATGTGGTGAATAGGAATCAACGACGTCTTTAATTTGCCCCATCACAACGAACTCATTTGTAACAATTTTTTTAGCCATTTGTTGTGCTACAATCCATGCTTCGCCCCATGGTAAACCTAATAGTAGTGCGAATGGATACATGAACGCACCGAGTATTTGATCTAGACCGAAACTACCTTTAATACCTGCCCAACTTCCCACGATGCCAGTTATTAAGTTAATTAATCGATCAATTAAGTCTGATAAAGCTACAAAACTAATAACAAACGCCACAATTATTAGAATCAATTTACCAGCATTAAGTACAGAGTCACCTAAGAATGAGAAGAACGGTTGGCGTTCCACTTCATCATTTTGAATACTGTAAATAATATCTTCTTTTTCTTCAAGAGTGACTGGATTTAATATTGATGAAACAATAATTGCATTAATAATATTTAATGGAATAGCAGTTAGTACCAAATCACCTGGAACCATAGAGACATATGCACCAACAATGGCGCCAGATATCGAACTCATTGCCATCATTGCAACAGTTAACACACGTGTTTCTTTCATACGCTTCAATTGTTCATTTGAAACAGCTAAAGCTTCTGTATTACCTAAGAACATCATTTCGATACTGAAGAATGACTCGAACTTAGGTTGTCTTGTAACTTTCGCTAATACCCAACCTATACCACCAATGACTTTTGGTAATATATTAAAGTACATTAAAATATCGAATAATGGTACAACTAATAAAATTGGGAATAAAGCACTTACTGCCATGTCCATTGCACCTGGTTTCACCCAACTTGCAAATGCAAAGCCTGTCCCAGCATGTGCAGAATCAATCACCCAAGAAATACCATTCGCTAACGATTGTACTGCTGTTTTCCCCCAAGGAAAGTACATTAAAAACCATGCTAAGAATAAATTTATTAATACTAAAATAGCAATAGATTTCCATTGAATATGCTTTTTGTTTCTAGAAAATAAGACTGCAATCCCTAAAAATACAAACAATCCTATTATGTTTATCACTAAGAACATCACTACACCCACCATTTCTAATTTAAATCATTGTTATCAATGTATGTTTGAAAGTACACCTGTTGCTATGTATTTTGAAAATATAAATAAACAAATTGTCTCCATCCTTAATAACGCATGCATTAATTATTAAGTTTCAACTTTCCATTTATCCTTTTTTCTTCTAATTTTTAGTTTGTTCAATCATCATAATAAATGAGTTATACTTTCATAAGACATTACTTTGAATCTACTTAATAATTATAGCACGCATGTACTTTTTATAAAATAACTATTTTATAGTTCGTTTTATTTCGAAAAATCAGTCATTGACTTCCTAAAATATTCGTATTTAATTATGAAAACGGCTTCATTTGATAAACAAATGAAGCCGTTTCTGTTCTTTTTATTTTGTTAAGTTCTGTGTGTTTACAAATTGTTGATATTTTTCATGATTAGTAATTAGTTCTTGATGTGTACCTCTACCTGTTACTTTCCCAGCATCAATAAAGATAATTTGCTCCGCTTTTTTAATAGTAGAAAGTCTATGTGCGATAACAACCGTCGTACGATTTTCCATTAATTCCTCTAATGCGTCTTGTATTTTCCGTTCGCTCTCACTATCTAAATTAGCAGTAGCTTCATCAAGTAATAAGATATCTGGATTTTTAACAAAACTTCGGGCAATATCGATACGTTGACGTTGGCCACCTGATAGTTTCAATCCACGTTCACCGACGACCGTATCGTAACCATCTTCAAACTTTTCAATAAATTCATGACAATTTGCTAACTTCGCGTAATGAATCAATTCTTCATCAGTGACTTCCCGATTAATACCATATAAAATATTATCCTTAATAGTACCGTTCATCATTGAATTGGATTGCATGACATAGCCTATTTTTTCACGCCATTGACCTAATGCAATATCGTAAATTGAATTACCACCATATGTAATATCGCCATCTTCAATATCGTACATACGCTCTATAATATTAAAGATTGTACTCTTACCTGATCCTGAGGGACCTACAAATGCTGTGACTATACTTGGAGGTATTTCAAAATTAACATCCGAAAGTATGGGTTTCGTACCATACTTAAAATCAACGTTTTCAAATATTAAGCTGCCATCATTAATTTCTGATGCTTGAGTAACATTTAAAAGTTCCGTTGGTTCTTCCATAATTTCATAGATACGACTACTGGCACCAACTGCCTTTTTATAGTCTGTAACTAAAGTTGATAAATTAATTAATGGGGATGACAGTTGGATTACATAAAATATCATGGCAATTAACGTACCGGCTGTTATTGCCCCTGTCGAAATTCTGATTGCACCAAAACCTAATATAATGGCAATCGTGAGTAGCATAATCACACCTGATATCGGTTGGATGATGGCAGTAATTTTAGCCTGTTTCAATCCTAAAAAGTATATTTCTTTTAAATTTTTATGTGCATTATCCAATTCTAAATCTTCAGTATGAGAAACCTTTACTAAACGCATTTCTGTTAAAACACGTCCTAACAAACCACTGAAATTCGCGATTTCTGACTGAGTTTTTTTAGAAATGTTTTGCATTACTTTACCGAGTGGTATCATAATCAATACAAAAATAGGTATCGTAATAAATGTTAATAACGTCATCTGCCAATCCATGACAAATAACATAATCATAGATCCAATGATCGTTAACACAGAAGGTAAGAGATTGGGTAATTTCTGAGAAATAAATTCATTAATTACTTTCGTATCATCTGTTAAACGACTCATTAATTGCCCACTTTCGTTTTGATCAAAGAATGGCATTTTCAAATGAATGATATGGCGCCATAACACAGAACGAATGGCATAAATAATTTTTTCTCCAATTTTGCTTAGTAAATATAAACCAATCCCACTCAATAATGCATTTACTATAAAAATAGAAATGAATCCAGCGACAAACATCCAATTCATATTTTCAAATGAAAATTTGTCCACAAGCTTACCTGTGAAAAATGGTACGAGTAGTCCTGTAATACTACCTAATGAAGAAATCAATACGGCAATAATAATCAGCCCTACCGGCCATGATAATTTTTTGAATAAGTAGAATAATGGATTCTCTTGCTTCATGCTTTTTACCTCTTCATAAAATTTTTATTTCTTTTATACGATAATTGAGCAGATATTTAAAAATTTCATTAAATGAATTACAATTCAACTGATTCTATTTTACACAACTCTTTTCCATTCCACAAATACCCTAAACTAATAGGGTTATATTTTATTATAAGTTTACAATATGCTAAAATATTTCTATTGCACCAAAACTGAATATATTAAGAGGGAATGTCATTATGAGAAAGTTTATACTAACTATTATAACTGTACTCTTCGTTGGTACAATTATAACACCTTTTGCACAAGCTGAAAGCATTACGCCAACTCAGGCTGCTAATCAATATGGCTATAATGTCACAGATTCATATCAACCAGAAGGCGCCATTAATGTTTCGCAAACAGGGCAACTATTATATCAATACAATATCAATAAAACATGGTATCCCGCTTCGATGACTAAATTAATGACCATGTATTTAACACTCGAAGCAGTAAATAAAGGTGATTTGTCTTTAAATGATAAGGTTAAAATCACAGATGAACACTATAGAATGTCTACACTTCCTGAACTAAGTAATACAAAACTTTATCCAGGTGAAACATATACGATCAAAGAGTTATTACAAATTACGGTGTCTAACTCTAGTAATGCTGCTGCGCTTATTTTAGCTAAAGAAGTTTCTGGGAATCTTTCAGACTTTACAGACAAGATGAATTCAAAAGCAAAATCATTAGGCATGAAAGATACGCATTTTGTAAACCCTACTGGTGCTGAAAATAAACAATTAAAAGA
The DNA here is from genome assembly GCF_050955665.1 of Staphylococcus sp. LKG4-2. NCBI lineage: Bacteria > Bacillati > Bacillota > Bacilli > Caryophanales > Staphylococcaceae > Staphylococcus > Staphylococcus sp. LKG4-2. Next base: position 2,341,331 of record NZ_CP194532.1, read on the forward strand.
TTTCGCACCTAAAAAATACAAAAACGAAGACAATAATACGTCAACTGCTAAAGACTTTGGCATTTTATCACAACATGCTGTACAAGATACACCAAAAATTTTAGATTTTACTAAACAACTTGCGCCAACCCAACACGGTGTAACTTATTATACATTTAACCATTCACTTGAAGGTGCCGATATGAGCCTAGAAGGTACTGACGGATTAAAAACAGGTTCAAGTGATATCGCCGATTACAACCATACCATTACAACCAAACGTGATGGTTTCCGAATTAATCAAGTTATCATGGGCGCCGGCGACTATAAAAACCTTGGCGGCGAAAAACAACGTAATATGATAGGTAATGGATTGATGAACATGTCCTTTGATCAATATAAATATACAAAAATATTATCAAAAGGCGAACAAAAAATTAACGGTAAAACGTATTTTGTTGAAAAAGATCTTTACGATGTATTACCAAAAGACTTCGATAAAAACGACTACAAAGTCGTTATTGAAGATGACAAAGCACATATCGACTATGACCGTGAATTTATTTCAGATAAATATGGTCCACCATCAGTTAATGTTAATAAACCACTTGTACATCAAGCAACAACAATTGTAAAATCATCTTGGGATGAACATCCAATCTTAACATTATTAGGTACCATTTTAATCATTGTAGCCATAGCCATTGTTATTTATCTTATTATCGACTTATTCAGAAAAAAATCACGTAATAAAAAATAATATTACCCGATGGGAGCGGGACTACGAAATCTCAATAAAAAATTTGATTTCTGTACCACTTCCATTTTTTTACACATAAAAAGGTTGTTGAAGTCAGTTCACCTCAACAACCTTTTTATGTGTTATTTAATTTTTTCAAAACAAGTTCCATTTATATAGCACATTTTACTTTTCACTATCACCATATAATTCTTTTTTAATTTTAGTTGTAGATATACCCTCTGTACGATTAAGATATATCACTTCACATTTGTCTTTTAAGAAATCAAATTCGCCTTCCCAATCATGGCCCATTACAAAAGTATCCACTTCATAGCGATCAACGTCAATTTCTTTTTGGCCCCAACCACTTTCTGGGATAACAAGGTCAACATAACGTATGGATTCTAACATCATTTTACGTTGTTCAAAGTTATAATAAGATTTTTTATTTTTAATGCGATTAAACTCATCTGTTGATAAAGCAACTATTAAATAGTCACCCATTTCTCTTGCTCTTCTTAACAATTCAATATGACCATAATGTAATAAATCATATGTGCCATAGGTAATTACTCGTTTCATAAACTATACTCCTTAACAAAAAATTTACTTAAATTTTACATTTTAAAAAATTATAGCATATTCCATACAAGTTTACGAATATCGACTGTTTTTATCGGTTTAAAATTTGTTTCAATTTCATTCTTCCTCTGAATCGAGCGCGTTTGGGTAAAATTTCCGCTTTAAAGCGATAATAATTCGGTCTACCAATACCAACCTTTAACAATGTATCTCTCCATTGTTGATACAGCGTTTTATTCCACTTTTTACTGCCTTGCTCAATCACTTTTACAATTCTAAACATCGCTGCACCATCGTAATCTGTTTTCTGCATTTCCATCATGTATGCAATAACTAAATCTAATAATTGTTGTGTTATTATGTCATGCTTTTCAATATATGATTGCAATAAATAACTGACAATCAACTCATCCATGCGGTAGCTATAATAAATTCTTGATTCTCTAAGTAATAACGTATCCATAACACGCGCTCTTACTTTAACTGCATCTTGCATATACGAAGCAAATTGATCTGCACGTTGATCTGTTACGGACCCTTCTTGCTCGTTATAACCATACACAATATCAGGTAATAGTTGAATATCATGTGCTTTTATATATGCATTAACAATAAACGTATGTTCTTCACAGAACACCACATCTTCATCGAAGCGTAAGTCTGCAAATTTGGCGTTAAACATTTTAGCGCCCGGACCGATAGATTGCATCATATCTGGACATTGTGCGAGATTGACTTTATCAATTTTTTGAATAGCTTGATGCGAATAAATCGTTTGCCAATCGCCATCTTTTTCACGACCAATTTGACCAATTACAATATCCACATTGTCATCTTGCTGATAATAATCTGCCATAAAATCAATTCTGCTTGGCAAAAATTCATCATCTGCATCTAAAAACATAAATACATCACCTGTCATATTAGCAAGCCCAACATTTCTACTAGCTGCCGCACCTTGATTCTCTTGATTAATAATAATGACATGCTTGTATTCATTTTGAAGTTTTTCGAGTTCTATTTTACTATCATCTGTTGAGCCATCATTTATACATATAATTTCATAATTTTGTTTCGTATCAACAGATGCAATTGCTCTACGAATTGTATTCACTGCATTAAATACAGGAATGATAATTGAAATTTTCATATTTTCACCATTTTCTCTATCTCATTAATAACTTTAGTCAAACTGTCTTTGGCATTATACTCGTGCCAATCATTAAATAAAGGGGTTAATTGTACATCATGATCTTTTAGCTTTTCTATTAATTCTGTTTCTGTATAGGCTTTATATGCTTCAGGAATAGCTTTATAAAATGTATTTAATCCTCGCTCTTCCTCATACTGTGCTTCATCATAGACATAAAATAATGATGGCTTATCTAAAATACTAGCTTCAATCGCTAATGAGCTATAATCACTTATGATCACATCCGCTAAAATCATCATTGATTGTAAATTAATCGCTGTTTGGTCTTCTGTTGCGATAGAAGGATGTAACTTGCTAAGTAGCGTATACTCTGGTAATGCTGCTTCAAATTGGCTTTTATCAATTTGACGATTGGCTTGCTTATGTTCACGATAAGTGGGGACGTATATTGCTACCTTTCCTTCTATACCATATTGTTTTTTCAATTCATTCTGCCTTTTTACTACATCGAGTCTTGTATAAGGAACCAACCTTGGTAGTCCAGTTCTTAAAAATTGGTCGTCTGTCGCTTCAAAAGATGCTTTGAAACACTCAACCATTGGCTCACCGCCTACCAAATACTTATCTGTCGCATTATAGACTTTTCTATACTGACTCACCATTTTAGCATTGGATAAATCCACTTGATGATCCGTTAATCCAAATTGTTTCAATGCACCTGCTGCATGCCATGTTTGAATAATGGTTTGATTCGGTTTTTTCTTTAATCCTCCAAGCATTAAATAATACGTATCAATAACGATGACTTTTGCAGAACTAAGTGCTTTGATATGTTTAAATACACGCTTATTACCCGCTGGTAAAAAGTTTATTGTTTCAAATTGTTGTAAATATTTACGATTTGCTTCATTTCCAATCACAGTGATTGCGTACCCTTTTGGGTATAATGCTTCAACGATTGGACACACGTCTTCAGCAAATGTCATCATGATAACAATATGCTTACTTTGTACTTTCTTCTTTTTATATATTAAATTCAAAAAGCGAATTATACCCATATATAATTTTTTAATAAGTTGTCTCACTACGTTCACCGCCAATTATTTTTTCAATGCGCTTGTTTATATTATATCTATCATAAATAGAAAATTATAGAAAAATCCTTTTTATCCATTTGAAATACTCAATTTTATTGAACCAATGCAAATCCTTAGATCCCTCGCATTTCATACTTAATACAAATGTTGAAACGCCTTTATAATAACCGCCAACATTTTAATAGGATTACATGCACTTATATTCGTGCATTTATACGGCTCATTTCACGCAAATCACAGTAGTTCTAAAGCGTAGTAAGCAATTATGTTGAGTGTAAAAAAGTCTGAGACATATCATTATGTCCCAGACTTTGATTTCAATATATTACGCGCTAAATTCATTGATTCAGCATTCTCTATACTTTAAATATCTACTTATTTACATGAAATCTGCAAAATGATCTCGATAACGCATATGAAGTATTGAACCGAGTATAAACAGAAGTATAATAATAAACATGTTATACAACGTTAATTCCCAATGTGTAATAAAGTACCACTCTTTGTGTAACACAGCAGAACGATATGCCTCTGCTAAATAATAAATCGGATTTAATTTCATTACATCTTTTACAATACCTTCTGGCGGTACAATTAAAATAGATGAAGCAAAGAATACCATTCTCATTAAAGCTTGAATTGCCTGTTGCGTATCTTTAACGAGTACACCTAATGTAGAGGTGAACAAAGCAATCGCTGTTGTAAGGATTAGTGCAAATGGTACGTATAAAAACAGTTGTAATGTATAAATTGTTGGATAATAGCCAGCTAACATACATATGAATATAACAACAACGAGTAATGCTAGATGACCGTAGAATCTACTCATTACAATATAGGAAGGGATGATGGATAACGGAAAATTCATTTTCGCTACATGATTATACTTCGTTGCTATTGACTTTGTTCCTTCTAAAATACCTTGGTTAACAAAGAACCACATACTTATACCTACGAGTAACCAATAAATAAATGGCACGCCGTCTATAGGATTATTACTTCTAATCCCCAGACCAAAGACAAACCAATAAACCATAATTTGCATCGCTGGATTAATTAATTCCCAAGCCATACCTAAATAATTATTCGTATTCGTAATTTTCACTTGGAACTGCGCAAGCCTTTGTATAAGATAGAAATTTTTAAAATGCTCTCTAAATACTATCCACACTGCATTCATTTAAATAAACCACACTTTCAATCGATTTGCTTATCATCATTTATTCATGACGCTATTTATTGTATTCAATTCCAATATACGCTTTATGTCGTTACATAACAACTTTCATTCTATTCGCATATGACTCATTTTGAAAAGTGTTATTAAGTTAGCATGTTATATATTAAAATAATGAAAAATAGTTATTATAAATTCAGATAAAAGCGTTTCGTATCTATATTATTTTTTAACTTTATCATTAATAGTTGATTTTATAATGTATATTCAGTAAAATTTAACAACTGTATAAGTAATAATTATGTTAAATTGTACTCACTTACTTTACAATAGGTTAATAAATTTAACAACTAATATAATGTATAATATAATGGTATTAACTGTAAACAAGGAAGGTAAAAATATGAACGTATCGGTTAACATTGAACATGTAACTAAAGAATATCGTATTTATCGTAATAATAAAGAACGTTTAAAGGATGTCATTGTTCCTTTTCATAAAAATAAAACGTTCTATGCATTAAATGATTTGTCATTAACGGCTTATGAAGGTGATGTCATCGGTTTAGTAGGTATAAATGGCTCGGGTAAATCTACTTTGAGTAATATGATTGGTGGCTCTCTGTCTCCTACTGAAGGCGATATCAAACGTGATGGTGATGTAAGTGTCATTGCGATTAATGCAGGATTAAATGGTCAATTAACAGGTATCGAAAACATTGAATTCAAAATGCTTTGTATGGGCTTTACGCGTAAGCAAATTAAAAAGCTCACACCTGAAATCATTGAATTTAGTGAACTAGGAGAATTTATATATCAACCTGTAAAAAAATATTCAAGTGGTATGCGTGCTAAGCTTGGTTTCTCTATCAACATCACAACTAACCCTGACATTCTCGTCATCGACGAAGCATTATCTGTAGGTGACCAAACCTTTGCGCAAAAATGTTTAGATAAGATATTTGAATATAAAGAACAAGGTAAAACGATATTCTTTGTTAGTCATAATATGAAACAAGTACGTGAATTCTGTACTAAAATTGCTTGGATTGAAGCAGGCAAACTTAAACAATTCGGTGAATTAGATGACGTTCTCCCTGAATATGAAAAATTCTTAAACGACTTTAAAAAGCGTTCTAAAGGAGAACAAAAGAAATTCAGAAATGACTTAGATAGTTCAAGATTTGTTGTAAAATAAATGACTTAAATTTAAATAGGAGTCCGAGACATCAATAAACTTATGTCTCGGACTCCTAATTTATATGTACTTAAGTAAAATTCAGCTCAAGTAACACTTTTTGCTTATGACACTAACTTAAAACTACAACCTGTTTTATGAATAACAGATTACAATCACTGTGCTTTCTAATGTTATTTCTTTAATCTCAATTTAAATACTTTATACAAAAATTTGGGAATTGCTTTGATTCTACCGATACGTTTCCAATCAATAAGTAAGCGATATACCCATTCTAAATTCATTTTTCTAAATAATACAGGCGCTCTTTTTTTCGTTCCACTAAACACTTCAATTGAGCCACCTACACCCATGAGTACCGTTTTATTAAAACGGTGTGCATGTCGCTCTATCCATTGCTCTTGTCTCGGATAACCCATACCAACAAAGATATAATCCGGATTAAATGATGTGACTTGTTTTAACACCATTTCATCTGTTAAATCAAAGAAACCATGATGAAAATCAAAGTTTATATCAGGATATTTCTCAGTAAGTTTCTGTTCTGCCTTCATCACAACATCATTTTTAGCACCTAATAAAAAAACTTTTTGGTTATTAGCATTTGCAATTTTTAAACATTCTTCCATTAATTCAATTCCAGGTACTCGCGTCTTCAATGGTGTCTTCAGTATACTTGCCGCTTTGACTATACCAGTTCCATCTGGAATAACATAATCTGCACTATTAATTAATTTACGATATGCTTCGTTTTCTGTAGCATAGTCCACAATTTCAGGATTTGCAGTAACGATAAATAAATTTTCCCCTTCATCTGCCAGAAAAAATCGCTTAATATTGTTGCGCATTTCCAATAATGTCACATTATCAAAATAGACAGATAACACATCTATTTTATCTATATGGTTGTTTTCCATCATGATTTAGAATCTCCTCACTCAAATACATCTTATCAATTTATTATTGTTATAGTAACATATTCAATAAGTACACGTGACTATAAATTAAACGATTTTGTAACCTATACTGATCTAAATTTATTATCATAAGCATAAATTCAACTCTAAACGTTATATGCGCATGCTTTTAATATTCAACTTTAACCACAATCTACGTCAAAAGTCCAAATGCTTTCTATATTAAATTACTTTATAATTAAGTTTATGCTATAACAATCTCAATTATAAAAGAGATTGTAGGAATTCTAAACCGAGGTTACATTATGACAAAAATACAAGCATTTTTTAGTTCTACAATACAACTCAACTTAATTTGGGTTCTGATTATCGCATTAATTTATATCATCATTCATACTTACAGATATAAATCTGTAAATCAGATACTCGATATTTATTTAAATTATATCCCAGTACTAACGCATGAATTTGGCCATATCTTATTCAATAAAATAAGTGGTGGTAAAGCAAAAGATTTAGTTATTGTTGCTAAACCTTCAGAACGTATAGAAACTTCTCAACAAGGATTTGCGATTACTCAATCTAAATCATCGTTAGGTCAAGCTATCACAACATTTGGCGGTTACATCATGCCACCATTAATGTTGCTTTTAGGTTTTTTAGCGCTAGAAAATCAATACCCTAGTTTATTTATTACTGCTTACTTAATCATTTTCATTTATTTTCTAGCATTAACATCAAGAAAATTAGTCCCTATTTTAATTGTCTTATTACTCATCGCTTTATTATATTTTTTATTCCAAAGTGATAATCAACAAATGATGCTTTATATCGTCTCTATTAGCTATCATTTTATTTTAGGTGTGCTACTTGGCGAAGTACTCCAATCATCTTGGACGATTTTTAAGCTAACATTTTCACTTCAAAATGTCTCATGGGATGGCACGACACTCAAAGAACTCACGCATTTGCCAACGGCCTTATTTAGTTTAATATGGATTGCCATTAATCTATTTACAATTTATCATCTACTACAATCCTATTTTTCATTCTGACAGTAAAATGGTTTCTATCATGCAAAAAGCAACCGCTCAATTTTTAGGCGGTTGCTTTTTTATGTTTTTCAACTATGTTATACACGGCTATTAGTAAATTTAAATTTCAGCGTATATATGCGCGGCATTGTCATAACTTAATACTGTAATTTGCTCATCTTTCTTTACAATAATAACTTTATTTGTATCATCTTTACTCAAGATTTCAATACGTTCATCAATCAATATATCTTTACTTGATAAGTAGATTAATAAGTCCGTTCTATCACGTACACGTTTGATTGTCACTGTATCACCAGTATCAAACGCTAATAAATTGGTTGTATATAATTCTTTATATTGATTATCTCTCGGGATAATACCGCCATGTGGACATGTGATTGGATAATCTAATAACTTATCTAAACGCTCCACAAATAAGTGAGATACTTTGTGTTCCAGTACTTCTGCTTCTTGATGTACCTCTTCCCAATTATATTGCAAAATTTTTATTAAAAATAATTCTAATAATCTATGACGTTTAATGATATCTAATGTATATGTTAAACCTTCCTTTGAAAGCTTTACACCTTTATATGGTTTTGTTTCAACATACCCTGACTTCTCCAAACGATTAACCATCTCACTTACAGATGGTGGCTTAATAGTTAAATATTGGGATAGCGTCTTATTCGAAACAAAAGAATGGTCACCATCATGCGTTAAAATTGCTTTTAAATAGTCTTCTTTTTCTTCAGTTAGCATTATCTCACCTCTCAAATCATTCACCTTATTGTATCACGAATCAACTTGACACGCTAAAAGTTCATGGTATATTATAAATTAAATTAGGTTAGCCTAAAAATATTATTAAGGAGGTTTAAAATGTTAAAGGTAGAAAACTTAAATCTTACACTTGGGAATAAACATGTACTTCAAGATATTAATTTATCCATACCTATTCAGGGCGAAATCATAGGTATTATGGGGCCTAATGGTGCCGGAAAATCCTCATTTATTAAATCACTGATTGGTGAATTCAAACCAACAGGTTCTGCTCAGTTAAATGATGATTCCATACAAAATAATTTGAAGCATGTCACTTATATCCCTCAAAAAGCGCACATAGATTTAGATTTTCCTATAAATGTGGAGCATGTAGTCTTATCAGGAGCTTACAAAGATATCGGTTGGTTTAGGTGGGTGACGCCAACTACGAAACAGCGCTTAAATCAATTAATGCAAACTTTGGAATTAGAAGACTTGCGTCACCGTCAAATTTCAGAATTAAGTGGCGGTCAATTACAACGTGTACTTGTAGCACGTGCTTTAATGTCTGAAAGTACCTTGTACTTATTAGATGAACCTTTTGTAGGGATTGATTTCCATAGTGAACAAATCATTATGCATCAATTACGCAAGTTAAAAGAGGAAGGCAAATTATTACTCATTGTCCATCATGATCTATCTAAAACCGAAGAATACTTTGATCGTGTCATTCTATTAAATAGAAATATTCGCTATTTTGGGGATAGCATTACCGCTATGCAACCAGAAAATCTAAACAAAACGTTTTTAAATGCCACAGTACAAAGCGGAACGACTTAATTTTTTAGAAAGGACTTAACTTATTATGGAATTTTTACAGCATTTGCTAGACTATAAATTTTTGAGCAACGCCCTAATCATTTCAATTGTTGTTGGGATTGTATGTGGTACTGTTGGCTGTCTTATTGTTTTAAGGGGACTTTCACTTATGGGTGATGCAATGAGTCATGCCGTATTACCTGGTGTTGCATTATCATTTTTATTTGGTATACCAATGTTTATTGGTGCATTAATTACAGGTATGATTGCAAGTATTTTCATTGGCTTCATTACTAAAAATAGTAAAACCAAACCAGATGCTGCCATTGGGATTAGTTTTACAGCATTTTTAGCCACAGGTGTTATTTTAATCAGTTTGATTAACAGTACCACTGATTTATATCATATATTATTCGGTAATTTACTTGCTGTTACACAATCTACATTTTGGTCAACTATTATTGTAGGTATCATTGTAATGGTGTTAATCATCATTTTTTATAGACCATTAATGGTATCTACATTTGATCCAGTTTTCAGTAGAATGAGCGGATTAAATACAACTGTATTTCATTATTTTGTAATGTTGTTATTATCTCTCGTAACTGTCGCAAGTATTCAAACCGTTGGCATTATCTTAGTAGTAGCACTATTGATTACACCTGCTTCTGCAGCATTTTTAATCGCCAAAAAATTACATACTATGATGATTATTTCAAGTATTATAAGTACGATTAGTGCAATTGTTGGTTTGTATATTAGTTATGTTTATAACATTCCAAGTGGTGCCACAATTGTATTCTGTGCATTTATAATTTATGTTGTGATATTCATTTTAAACAAATTCAATATTTTCAATAAGAAAGGACAACAAATATGAAAAAGTTAATATCGATTGCACTTATCCTACTATTATTTTTAGCAGCATGTAGTAATGGAAAAAGTGATTCAAACTCAAATTCAAATGAAAAACTAAAAGTCGTTACGACTAACTCTATTTTATACGATATGGTGAAAAATGCCGGTGGTGATAATGTCGAAATTCACAGTATTGTCCCTGTTGGTCAAGATCCTCATGAATATGAAGTAAAACCAAAAGACATCAAAGCATTAACAGATGCAGATATTGTTTTCTATAATGGCTTAAATTTAGAAACTGGTAATGGTTGGTTCGACAAAGCGTTATCTCAAGCTAATAAATCAACTAAAGATGACAGTGTGGTTAAAGTATCTGAAAAAGTAAAACCTTTTTATTTAAATGGTGCTGAAGGCGATGAATCTAAACAAGATCCTCATGCATGGCTAAGTTTAGAAAATGGGATTAAATATGTTGAAACGATACGTGATACCTTATTAAAACATGATGAAAAACACAAAGAAGATATCGAATCTCATAGTAAAGACTATATTGCTAAATTAGAATCATTAAATAAAGAGAGTCACGAAAAATTCAATGATATTCCAAAAGATCGCAGAGCAATGATTACAAGTGAAGGTGCTTTTAAATATTTCTCTAAACAATATGACATTAAGCCAGGTTATATTTGGGAAATTAATACTGAAAAACAAGGTACTCCTGAACAAATGAAACAAGCAATTGAATTCGTGAAAGATAATCAACTTAAACACTTACTTGTCGAGACAAGTGTCGATAAGAAGAGTATGCAAAGTTTAAGTGAAGAAACGAAGAAAGATATATACGGTGAAGTATTTACCGATTCAATCGGACAAGAAGGTTCTAAAGGTGATTCATATTACAATATGATGAAATCGAATATAGAAACTGTACACGGCAGCATGGAATAGATGGTGCGGGCTATTAACCTAGTCATAGGTGAATAGTCCCATGTCGTACGACTTCCCTCCTAATTAAACGTACGGCATGGTGGTATTCAAGCCTTAAATCATCTCCCTTACACTCCATCAATGGTGGCTCCTCCCCCCATTGATGGAGTTTTTTAGTGCCACTTAGTCATTGACTTAGTGGCACTTATGCATGCGCTTTAGCTCAAGTATTCATCTTTTACATATCATATTCGACTGACTCTTACGGGAAAATACTAGCCAAAAACTACAGGTTAAGACAGTACCTGCTAAAAGTGTTCAAAAAAAAACTGCCAACAAAGTTGGATACTTTGTTGGCAGTTTATAACTATCTTCCAAAATGGAATCTAGTGTTATTTATTACCTTATCAATCCGTTGAACTATCTACAATAATCATCTCATCATAATTAATTGCTTCACGAATTTTTAAAGCTGTTACTTCACTTACTTCTTCATCTTCTACAAGTTGATTTAAAATACGACGTTGCTCTTTTAATGCGCTTAATTTAATTTTCGTGATAGAGTTCTCATTTTTAGGATTAAAGAAATTGGAAGGTGTTAAATTATCGATACGAATAAGATAACTATCACAAATCATACCAACTTCTAATTTATTGTTTTCCGTTGTTTCTTTGCCTAATCGACTCACTACACGATAATGTACTGTACGCATAATGTTGGAAATCTCACGTAAGTTATCTACAACAGATAATGGAGAGGCCGCATTCGTTTTCACTTTCGTACGTATTCTTCTCTTTAAAATCATTGCTCTTACTTCAACTTTGATACGTTGTAATAACGAAGCTTGTTTATATACTTGTGTTCGTTCTGTATAACGCATGTAGTTATCCAACACGTTTGTAGTAATATCGCCATTTTCAACAAGACCATTTAATGTTTGATTTTCTACATCAAATGCTAATTTTTGAAGTCTCTGAAGCTCTTTAGTATTTTCATCTTCATTTTCAACCGTTCTTAAAAATGCTAGCTTATCATGATAATCTTTTATAACATTACCATATTGGAAACTAGACGTAACTGACGATTGCTGATTTAATGAATCGATAACTTTTTCTAAAATATAAACACGTGCCTGCTTAAAGTTCATACCAACGATTTTAGGTTTTTTAGCATTCGGTGTAACGACTGGTAAAATCATCTGTGCCACAATTAAACTGATAATAACCATACCTGAGGCAATAAATAATAGGTCATCTCTAAAAATAAATGAATGATGATCTGCTAACATATATGGCAATGTCAGTGCGATTGCTAAGGAAATCGTACCATGCACCCCACACAACGTCATTATAAACGCATACATGCCTCTTTTTGGCGGGGTTTCTGCAGTTTTCTGATCATCCTCATTATGTGAAATCATTTTTTGGAACGGGCTCACCGGTAAATAAAAATAAGGATATAAAACAAAAACCCATAAAAATCTGAACAGATAAATAGCTAATGCAATAAGACATGTCACAGTAATTAAGAATATTAAGTTATGCGGTTCGTTCTCAATAATTCTCCCTACAACTTCAGGAATTAAAAATCCTAAGATAGAAAACACAAATCCATTTAATGCATATCCTAATATATTCCATGTGTGATTATAGCTCATCTGCAACCTAGTACGTGCTTGAGCAATTCGATCACGTTCAAAACCATGTACTAAACCTGCAACAACTGCTGCAATAATACCAGAAGCATGGAACATTTCGGCAACGATATATGTGATAAATGGTGTTACAAGTTGGATAAATGTAAACATATTAATATTTTCAATGCCACGTCTTGATAACGTCACACGGAAACGAACAAGTGCGACACCAATTAATAACCCAACAATAAATCCACCAATTGAAGAAATTAAAAATTGTTCAACTGCATTCACCATTGAAAATCCACCTGTAATCAATGCTGCTACGGCAATTTTAAAAGATATGATACCTGCTGCATCATTTAATAAAGACTCACCCTCTAAAATTGTCATAGAACCTTTAGGAAGTATTTTGCCATTCGTGATTGCTTGGACTGCAACGGCATCCGTTGGACACAATATTGCAGCGAGTGCGAAAGCAGCTGCCATAGGTAACTCAGGCCAAATCCAATGCACAAATAAACCTACTACAATCACAGTTGTCACTACCAACCCTAATGCCATCATTAACACAGGTTTAATATATCGCCTTAAATGAACACGAGAGACTTTAACACCCTCTACGAAAAGTAACGGAGCAATTAAAGCCACCATAAATAATTCTGAATCAAAATTAAATTGTACTGGAATAGGTGTGACATACAATAGCATACCTAATATAATTTGAATGAAAGCTAAAGGTATTTTTGGAAGAAAAGTGTGTAAGAATGAACTTAATATGACTAGTGCTAAAAATATAAGTATAGTTTCAAATATTTGCAAGGTTTCACCTCTTTTAAACGTCATTATTCTTTCATAATTGTTGAGGTTGAAACAAAAAATAACATCGTCTTTACATGAATATATTGCGTCCCAAACTCTTAATCACAAATTATCAAATTAATTTCATTCCCCAATTTGATAATGAACTTAAAAATAAACACAATTACAAATATATTTTATTTTATCATTTTATGCCCCATCACTTAAACGTATTGCACTTGAAAATAAAATATTTCATACATATTTTTTATTTATTCACTCTTATATCATTCTATTGCTACAAAACTTTTTATTTAAGCAATTAAATTCATTGTGCAGCAATCATATTTTATCATCATGTACTTAACAACAAAAAAAGAAGTAGCATGGAAACCCAGCCGAAACGGGTCTCATCATCCTACTTCCTGCGATTATATTCGTTCATTAATAATCATGCTCTTTTTCATAAGTTTTACGTCTTCGTTCTTCACGTTCATGCGCACGTTGTTTCAGTTGCTCAAACGTATTGTTTTCAGAGGAACTCAGTAAAATATTCGTTTGTCTTGGTGCATCACTTTTTCTATACATATAAGCGCCAGTTCGATAAGCGGCACGTGAAATCAAATGTCCACCAACTGGAGATGTTAAATTAATAAACACCAGTGCTAATATTAGTCTTACACTTAAATAGCCTTGTGAAGAAATAAAGAATATGATAACACCCACTAACGTTAATAATACAGATAGCGTAGAACTTTTAGTCGCTGCATGACTTCGTAAAAAAACATCCTGGAATTTGATTAATCCAATAGAACTTATTAAAGCAATGATACTTCCTAAGAAAATCATAATTGCTGCGATTAGATTAACGATTTCGCTTGTTATTTGCATTGAAGACGTGTCCCCCTTCTATAAATCTAGAAATTGACACCGTACTTACGAATGAAATGATAGCGATAAGTAAGATTGAATCCAAGAACGAAAAAGTTCCAAATACAATACTTAACAAACCAACCATAGACATCAATATAGCACTAGCAGCATCGAATGTGACAACTCTATCCGCAGTGGTCGGTCCTTTAATTAATCTAAATAAAGTTAATAATAAAGCAATACCAAATAAAATCAGTGCGCTTGTTATGAAAAAATCTGTTAGTGTGCCGATCATTCTGCCACCTCCAATATGAGTCCTTCATATTGTCTAATACTTTTCAACAATTTTTGCTTCTCTTTGTCGGAAACGTCAATTGCATGTATAAAGAACTTTTTCTTTTCTTTAGATATTCTAATTACGGTTGATCCTGGCGTGATGATGATCAATATAGTTAAGAATGTGACTTCCCAATCATTATCTAATGTTGTTTCATAAGTCACTAATCCTGGATTTAAATCTTTGGTCTTAAATAAAATATAATTGATTATTGTCATACTTGATGTTATTAATTGGTAAAGATACACGGCTAAAAATTTAATACCAACCCAAACTTTTTTTAAATAAAATTGTTGGCCGAAAAAGCGGTGTAAAATATAGATAACTAATATACCAATGAGATAACCTGCAAAGAAGGTGGATAATTTAAAAGAGTCTTCATCTTGAAATAATACCCATAAAAATGCGATGACAATATTAAGTAAGACTTGTCTCATTATTTATCCCCCTTTATTAAATGAGGATTTACCATTTTTTCATATAATCCATCATCCATATTTAAATGTGTCGCATTATCTGTCACTTTAAATAGTAATGGTGCGGCTAAGCCCATTACGATGATCATAGCAACCAGTACGCCGATTAAATTTTTACGATAAGTAGGTATTTTATTAAATACAATTGCCTCTCCTTTGTTTTCATTACCAAGGTACATCACAAAGAAAATTCTAAATAAACTAAACATAGCAATTAAACTCGTTATAATCATTAATGCTAAACCAATGTAATTTCCATTTTCAATCGCACCTTTAAAAATAAATACTTTACCTGGAAAACCACTAAATGGTGGCACGCCGCCGATTGCTAATATCATGACTACAAAAGCTACACCAAAGAAGGGTTCTTGTTTGGCAAGCCCATATAAACTTTTATATTGTCTAAGACCAGTAATGTATACCAAACTACCAATAATAAAGAAAAGCAATGTTTTCACTACAATATCATTTGCTAAATAAAAGATCGCGCCGTTTACGCCAGCGATTGTATTCGTACCTAATCCTAAAATTATGAAACCAATCGATAGAATAACTTGATAGGCAGCAATTTTCTTAATATCCCTATAAGCAAGTACACCAAATGCACCAATCAACATCGTAATACAAGATAAAAAGACTAATAATGGATGTGTAATACCTCTATGTTCATCAAATATTAATGTGAAGAAACGAATTAATGCATATGCACCGACTTTAGTCATTAAAGCAGCAAACAATGCAGCCAGTTCAGTATTTAATACGGCATATGCCTTAGGTAACCACATAAATAGCACAAGTGCTGCTTTGGCACTGAATGCAATCAAGAAGACCATAGAGACAATGACAATTGAACTCTTATCATCCATTTCATTTAATCTTTGTGCAACAAGCGTAAAGTTTAGTGTACCAGTCAGTTTGTATAACAAACCAACACCGAGCAAGAGTAACCATGAACCTAATATATTCAATACTACATAGATAATGGCTGCACGTAACTGCTCAACTGATTGTCCCAAAGTGATAAGTACAAATGACGCTAGTAACATCACTTCGAACATAACATAGATGTTAAATAAATCTGCCGTTAAGAACGAACCGATGACACCCACTGTTAAAAACAAAATAAAACTTGGTAGATAATAACGAATGGCACGTTTTTCAGTTCTACCAAATCCATATGCCATAATCAGTGTGACAACAAAACTTGATGTTGTAACCAATAAGAGACTTAGTGAGTCACCGACAAACTGTATACCAAAAGGTGCTTGCCAACCACCAAAATCTAAAGCAATCGGCTTATGGTACATAACATAAATTAGTAGAAGCAATGAAACAACTGTCGTTACTGCCATTGTACCGATAGAAAATATTCTAGATAATCTACTGTGTGTACGTATAAACACAAGGCCTAAAGCACATACAGCTGGCAGAAGTAATGGTAAAATCAATAAATTACTCATTAGCATCGTCGTCATCACCTCTCAATACATCAATTTCATCTTCTTTTGTCACACGATAGGTTCTGTAAACTAATACAAGAAGGAAAGCCGTCATAGCAAAACCAATAACAATCGCCGTTAAAACAATGGCTTGTAATAAAGGATCGACAAAATTTTGACTTCCTTCACCTATTAAAGGTTCCACTTTATTTTTACTATAATTACCCATACTCATAATAATTAAATTACCTGCGTGTGTATAAATCGAAATGCCTATAACAATACGGATTAAATTGACTGATAATATCATATACGTCCCTATAAATATTAAGAAGCCAATGACCATTAATAATATCAGATTCATGAACGACCACCACTGATAGACAACATAACGGTCACAACAACACCCACAACGGCTAATACGATTCCCGCTTCAAATACGGTAACTGTCGTTAAGTGCACTTCCCCTAATAACGGTAATTGTACATAAGCATCTGTTTGGTAAAGGAACGGTTTACCAAAGAACATAGGTACAACAGCAGTGAGAAATGATAGTAATGAACCACAAATCATTAGAATTCTAAAATCAAGCGGTAACGCTACTAATACTTGTTTAACATCAAAAGCCAAGAACATTAGTAAAAACGCTGAACTAAACACGAGACCGCCGATAAATCCGCCACCTGGATTATTATGACC
The DNA here is from genome assembly GCF_050955665.1 of Staphylococcus sp. LKG4-2. NCBI lineage: Bacteria > Bacillati > Bacillota > Bacilli > Caryophanales > Staphylococcaceae > Staphylococcus > Staphylococcus sp. LKG4-2. The sequence continues at coordinate 2,358,844 of NZ_CP194532.1, forward strand.
TGCCAAAAACAAGTAGAATCCAAATGTTAACAAAATAAACACAACGATCTTCGTTACGGTTTTTAATACAACATCATTCTCTTTCATCTTGACCCCTCCGTTCTTTAAAGTTAAGTAGCGTATAAATACCTAATCCGGCAATAATGAGTACCATACCTTCAAACAATGTATCTATGGCACGAAAATCCCCAAGAATTGCATTCACGATATTTTTACCACCTGTTAATTTATATGCATCATGATAGAATGTTGAAATTGTTGGCATCGAATCACCTTGTTGTGCAATAAATACAAGTGTAACAACAATGACTGCCATCAATAATGAAACAATAATTTTGACTGCTTCACGTTTTTTATTAACTTTCGCACGTGGTACGTTAGGCAGTCTAGAGAAACTAACAATAAATAGAATTGTTGTTATTGTTTCTACTACTAATTGCGTTAACGCTAAATCTGGTGCTTTCATTAAGATAAAGAATATCGTTACACAATAACCAATAATCCCATTAAGGACAACCATAGTTAAACGTTGTCTAATAAAGGTGAGTGCAATACCCAGGACGAATACAACAATTAACGTAATGACCTCTATCGGACCGAAATCACTTACATGAATTTGATGTACTTCTGGGAAACCAGCTTGAATCATACCGTAGATGACAACCATACTAAAAATGAGCAAGGTAATCGTAATATAATGATTCAAACGGTTATTCATTAATGAGCGAATACCATAACCAGAATAATGTTCAAATTGTTTATATGAACCTAAATATAAATCAGTAATCGTTTTTACTTTCACTTGATTTGCATACTTTTTCCAATTAATTCTAAGTGCCATGATAAATCCGACTACTATCACAATTAAGCTTAAGATTAACGGTAAGTTAAAGCCATGCCATTGTGATACATGCGGTGCAACTTGATCTACTTTTTCTCCAATTGTGATACTTCGTAATGCCGGTAAAATGATATTATGTCCAAATAGATTAGGAATAAAGAATATGACCGGTAACAAAATCATCATAATTGCAGAAGGTAGCGTGAATAAAAATGGTTCATGCGGTGATTTTTTTGGTAAGTCTGCTTGTTGATAGTCTCCCCAGAATACTTCTTTGATCATATAAACACCATAAACCAATGTGAATATACTTGCGATCACACCGATTACAGTAATGATAACTGTAAGCGTGAGATTAAATTGAGGTAATTCAAATGTACTTACTAATCCATCAAAGAACATCTCTTTACTTAAAAAGCCATTTAAAAACGGTATACCTGCCATAGATAAAGCAGATAGTAACATCACAATGTGTGTGATTGGAAATACTTTTTTCAAACCAGATAAACGGCGAATATCCCTTGTACCCGTTTCATGGTCGATAATACCTACGCCCATAAATAAGGCACCTTTATATAATGCGTGATTCATCAGATGGAATAGTGCTGCAAATAAAATCATGCCATAAATTTTTGACAACTCACCTGTTGGATGTTGTGCAAAGCCACCTCCAAGGCCTACCATAGAAACAATCATTCCTAATTGACTAATGGTTGAGTAAGCTAATATTGCTTTCATATCAAATTGTCTTGTGGCATTCACTGCACCAAAAATCATCGTAATTAAACCAACAAATGTGACACTATAAATGTAAAAATCACTTAATCCTAATACAGGTGTAAATCTAAATAGTAAAAAGATACCTGCTTTTACCATAGTAGCTGAATGTAGATACGCACTCACAGGTGTCGGTGCTGCCATGGCTTTTGGTAACCATATATGGAAAGGAAATTGGGCAGATTTAGTAAATGCGCCAAGTAGTAGCAGGATGATAATTGGTATAAATAAATGACTTTGTGCAATTTTATCACTCTGTTCAATAATAGAAGTGATTGAATTCGTACCAGTTACAATGTAGATCATGATGAAACCTGCCAATAATGCCAGTCCACCAAATACTGTAATCATAAACGATTGTATTGCACCGAACTGACTATCACCCTTACTGTACCAATAAACAATAAGTAAAAATGAGGAAACACTTGTTAATTCCCAGAATACATACATTAAAATTGTATTGTTAGCTGTTACAATGCCTAACATACTGAACATAAATAATAATAAATACACATAAAAACGTGGTAAATTATCATGTTCTTTAGATAAGTATTGTGTTGCATAATAAACAACGGCTAATCCAATAAGAGAAATTAATAAACTAAAAAATAAACTTAAACCATCAAGTCGAAAGTCTATATTGATATCTAATAATGTGAGCCAAGGTATTTTAACTGATACAAAGTTTCCTTGCATCACAGATGGTAGCTGATACAAAAAGTAAACCGAAGCAACTATGGGTGCTAAAAGTGCTATATGTCCAGCATATTTCTGGAATTTTATATTTGTCAGTGTAAATAATAGAATGACCATTATTAATATTAAAGTGCTTAGTAGATATACTAAACTCATCGTATCCCCCCTTTAGTTATTATTTTATAAATTTAAAGCTATTGTTGTTTTACTTGCTTTAGTTGAAATACCAATAAATTTCATCGTTTCATACGTGGTTTGATGACCTAGATACTTTTGAATAATAGAAATTGAAATACCTGATTGATACGCATGATACGCAAATGTTTTCCTAAGCGTAGTTAAACCTATATGTAACATGCCTAGTTCTACTGCTGCAGCATGTATAATTCTATACGCCTGCTGACGTGACAAACCTTTCAATGTTCTATTGGATTGAAATAATAATTGGCTATCCTCTAAATGCTCTTCTTCTATATATTGTGCCAATTCATTTCTTAATTTATCTGGCAATCTAATATGAATATTCGATGCATGTTCTTCAAGCCAATAATATTTAATTTTATTTTCTTCACCTTTTACATCACTCACACAAAGGTTTAATAATTCGGACAGTTTCACACCTGTATGTATCGCAAATTTAAAAAATAAATAATCACGTTTTGATTTACAACTAAGTACTTTATACATTGCCTTTATCTCATTAATATCCCTAATTGGATCTACTTGGTTCATATATTCACCTCTCAACCATAAATGTTTCTTATTTAATGATATATGATATTTATGTCACATGAAAGGGATTAACTTAAATTTCTCAAATTATTTTTGGCCAATTCACTATTTAATTTCGATATATATAGTGAAAGGAGGTTGAAACAGATGAGTACAATTAGTCAACTTGCAGTAACAATGTCACGCACACTGTACGATAAAGATGGAAAAGCCAGTCAGGTCAAACGTCACTTTACTAATTTAAATACTGAAGCGACACCAGAACAACTCAAAAGCTTTAAATCAATTATCGAACAAATCACTGGAGAACGTTTTGACAAGCTAGAAGTCATTAAGACCGAAGCTATTAACTAAATGAGGAGGCACTAAACAATGTCACAAACCCTAGAGCTTATATTCAATGATGCAGTAAATAAAGCAATCAAATTACCATTACCCAAAATTGAACACTTCGTAAACGAATCAGCAGTTAAAGAAGGTATGACTAAAATCATAGATTTAGATATTTTACGACCTAAATCTGGTATTCCAACGTCTATTCATTCAGCACAGATTATAGACAAATCTACTAAACTCATATTTGAAAACTAAACTATTTAACTTAATGGTAGAAACTTTTATAACGGACTTCCTAGTCACACTATTAAATCAAAATATAGAAGATTTAAAAAGTTAGCTAAAGTAGATACCTATGCCCTACAATCAGACTATGTCATTTACTTGAACGAAAGTAAGTTATAAATCTAATTACGTTGGTCGCCTACAATTGCTATAAAGTAACTGGTGCATAGGTCATAAACATCTTAGATTAATAAAACAACGGTAATTTCTATTTAATTCAAATAGAAATTGCCGTTTTCTTCATTATTATGAAAATTGATAATTCACTAAACTATTATTGTTAATAGACCAATAAACCTTGTATTTGAATATACTTATACATAATGTAATGAGTTGGTTACGTTATGCTACGCTTAGAACAGTATTCATAAGCACCTACAGAATTGTCGATATCTAATAATTGATTTTAAAAATAAAGGAGAACTGATCCATGAACGGACTAGTTCTCCTTTATTTTTGAAGGTGGCTTAATCTCTATGTGGTCGTAATCTAACAGTATCGCCAAAAAATATCTTTTTCTTACCTAATTTTTTACATATCGCATACTGATCATATACTTCGACGACTTGGGCTAAATTTTTATAAGAATGCCTTGAATTCAACACTTCTAAAAATTGATGTTTTTTTATATTATCATTTCTACCTACACCCAAGAAAAAAGTTTCTTGATCTAAAAGTCGAATTATGGAAAGCCGTTTCACTATCTATAGTCACTCACTTCTTGTATTACTTCTGTTATTTAAAATTGATTAATTTTGCTAATTTTTAAAATTCTAAATTTATCAACATACATATTTTATTACATTTTGTGTATTGTGTACATTATTTTCTGTAATATACAAATATTTCTTGATTGAATTTAAATGTATGCATATTTTTCTCTTTCCTATATAATGTATATATATCTTGAAAGAAAGCGTGATTTAATGATCCTCTTATATATAATCGGGATTGTCGCAGGTATGGTGGTTCCTTTTCAAACTTCAATCAACTCTAGATTAAGTCTTTATACGAAATCTTCATTCTATGCGTCTACAATCTCATTTGCAACCGGAACTATTTTTTTAATTTTAATTAATCTTATTACCAATCCTCATGTATTTACAGCACAGTTTTACAATAATCAATCTTTCAGTTACATATGGTTTGTCGGTGGTATGCTTGGTGTTATTTTCCTTACTGGTAATCTATTGCTATTACCTCGTTTAGGCGCGTCATTAACCGTTGTTATGACTGTATCTGGTCAAATTATTATGGGCGTCATGATTGATACCTTTGGCTGGTTTGGTGCAAATCAAGAACCTTTTATTATCTTTAAAGTACTAGGTATCATTGTTTTAATTTTCGGCATCATACTTATGAACTATGTAAAAAGAACACCCATTGAAACAAATAAGTCATCACCCGTTTATATCTGGTTAGTGATTGGATTTATCTTTGGTTTTTGTCCTCCAATCCAAACAGCTATCAATAGTGCTTTAGGTCAACAAATACACTCATCTGTTATGGCCTCATTGATTTCATTCGCGGTTGGTACCATTGTCCTATTCATACTTACATTGATATTTAATAGAAGTCTTAAACTCAAGACAGTCGATGCAAAACAAGGTAAACTCAAACCAATCTATTTTATCGGTGGTATACTGGGGGTTGTATTCGTAACTACAAATATCATATTAATGCCACATCTTGGTGCTGCACTAACGACGATTATCGTTATGTTAGGTCAAATGCTAATGGGTGTAATCATTGATCATTTTGGTTTATTAGGTACGCGCATTAATAAAATCACTACGCGAAAAATCATTGGCATCATTGCGATAATGATTGGTATTATTTTATTGAGATTATTCTAAAAATGTATCGTAGCGTTATTTACTTTAAACTTTTGGTAAATGACGCTATTTTTTTATAGAAAAGCAATGCTACACCGCAGTATAATAGGGTTATCAAAACATCAAGAGGTGACTTCTTTGCGGAAATTTTTAATTTTTATCACACTACTCGCTTTATTTTGTAGTATCACCCTACTAAGCTGGCTCTATTTAACAAAGTCTCATACTGAGCATCCCCATACAGTGGAAACACTCAAAATTCAATATAAAGAACCACAACACTTCACAGGTATACAATCGCCTTCTCAACTAACAAATATTTTTTTCGATTCAAATAAAGGCATCATCCACAATTGGTTTGTTAAGAATGAAGAACACGTCAATAAGAACCAGCCCCTATTTGAATATTACAATGTTGACATCGAGCACCAAATCACTTCTAAACAAAAATACTTAGCCCACTTGAATAACATTGACCCACTTAAGTATCCTACAATCTCAATTGAAAGAAATCGTACACAACATGAAATTGAAACCCTGCAAACACAACTACGCACAACGATTTACGCATCGATGGATGGTCAAATTGCCATTAATCAACGTGTGCCTTCTCAAAATAATGGTCTTATTCTGCAAATTTTTAATCCCAGTGCTATAATCAAAGCTAAAGTTCCAGAATCAATAGTAAATACATTGGAATTAAAGGATAAAGTACACATATGCATTGATCCAGGTCATAGTTTCACAGGTACTGTAAATTTCATTAGTAAATTACCTTTAAATACTGAAGCTAATACAAAATCATCTCAGTATCATGTTGAAATCAGTTCAACACCGGATATTAAATTCGGTCGGCATTTACGCGTAGAAAAACCTAATTACACTATTGAAATTCCAAAAACTGCAATATATAAAAAGCAATTTGTTTTTTTACAAAGAAATAAAAAATTTATTAAACGGGTTATTAAAACAGAAAAATTGGGTAATAACAAAGATATGAAAGTTATAGAAGGTTTAAATATAGGCGATACAATTGCTAAAAATGCAAATCATGTTCTGTCGAAAAATTAAACGTACACGGTATAAATAGTAAACATCTTTAATTAGAAATTATTTTTTTAGTAATTTTATCAAATCATGGAAAATTGAAAATGAGAAATATTAATTATATTTCCCTCATTGGTATTTAAAGAATTGAATTAATATCTTAAATCATTCATGTACCGCTTAAACAGTTTTTTGTTTACTTTCTATTTTTATTTAGTTATAATAAACTAAATAATAGCAGTTTTAATATATTTTACTCAAATATAATAGGTCTGCAAATTATGATAAACTCTTTGTATTTAACTTTGAATTAAGACAAATATTTATACAAAAACACTTTTAACATGTATATTTGATTGGGCAATAAAATAGGGAGGAATAAGGATGGCTATCACCAAAATCAATGATTGCTTTGAATTATTAGCGATGGTTACTTACGCTGATAAATTAAAAGGAATTATCAAAAAAGAATTTTCAATAAGTTTCGAGGAGTTTGCTGTATTAACTTATATTAGCGAACACGAAAGTGAAGAATATTATTTAAAAGATATTATTAATCATTTGAACTATAAACAACCTCAAGTTGTTAAAGCAGTTAAAAACTTATCTCAAGAAGATTATTTCGATAAAAAACGTAATGAACATGATGAAAGAACAGTATTAATTTTAGTTAACACTAAACAACGTAAAAAAATTAACGAGTTATTATCACGTGTGAATGATCGCATTAAAGAAGCTAACGACGAAAAAGAAGTTTAAGCTTACTATCAAAAGAGGCCGAGACATGTAATGCATGTCTCGGCCTCTTTGACTATGATAAGACAGGTATTTGTTATATTAAAATACCCCTATTTATGTATTTTAGCTGTGCCTACATCCTAAGCATCTTTAATTACATAACTGAGACAGAAACCAAGTTTTTAAAATTTGGTTTCTGTCTCATCTCAATTTTATCTAAAATTCAAAACACTTCATTCTGCAACTATGTTGATATATTCATTGCTTTAAAAATCCACTAAATCTAATTATTCTTTTTGAAATTCATTAGCCTTTATAAAATCACTGTAAACATCTAAAAAATGTTCTGGTTCTTCAATATGTGGGGCATGACCTGATTCATTAAATGTCTGTATTTGCAGTCTTTTAAATGCATAATGATATTTTTCAATAGTCTCTGTTGTCATTAAAGGATCATATACACCATTAACAATTAATGTAGGCACATCCGTTTGTTTAATAACAACATCTTTATTAAATACAGGAAAATTCATTAATGCTCGTGTGGCTACAGCACTATCTTCTGCTGATTGTCTACTATAAATCAATTGATTTTGAAACCATTTCTTAGCTTTTTCTTGTTCTTTATACATATAAGGCAATAATAATATCAGTGCTTCAGATTTATCAAAACCTTCAATTTCATCTTGGTGCTCAATCATTAATTTATTTAAAGCATGTACACTATCAATAAGATTACAAGCAATTAAAGTTAATGTTGCGACCATTGATCCATATTTATCAGTGAAATGCTTTGCAATTAATCCTCCTATGTCATGACCAATAAGATGTGCAGATGAAATATTCAATTTTGTCATCAAAGCCTTTAAATCTTCTACATGATCTTCTAAATTAAACGAATTCTTTTTTGTTGATTTACCGTGTCCTCTTACATCATAAACAATTACTTCAAATTTATGTTTTAATTCATCTTTTAGGCTATATAATGAAGCCATGTTGCCATCTAGGCCATGAATCAGTATCACAGGAAAACCTTGACCCTCTCGGATGTATGCAATCTCGTTGTTATAATTTGTTGCGACTTTTTCCATTTTGGGCCACCTCCCTTTACAAAATTCATATACCCGTAATTGAATCGCCTTATGCTCTCTTTTTAATTTTAAATTATGTCCCCATATTCAATTAACATTAAATACATGCTTATAAATAAAAAAACACGTTCCAATGCCACACCATACCTTAGGTGTTTAGCACTGAAACGTGTTCGCTTCATTTAAGTGTTTAAATCATAAATACTATTAATTTCTAGAAGAGATGCGGATTGTATAATAAATAATGACAATTAACAATAATATCCAAATAATGATTGAGCCAATTTGTGCAATACTCGCGTTTCCAATCATCGCATCAATTGTTTTTTGACATAATAGTAATCCAATTCCTGTAAACTCTAATCTTTTAAAATAAATACCTGAAATACTGAATAATATACCTATAAAAAATACGACTTGATGTGCATATATTGTAACTGCTACAATACCTAAATTAATATCAAATGTATGTAATATCACGAGAACAAACGCAGCAATGGCCACTACTAAGCCAATCACCATTTCAAACTTATTACTGTATAAATAATTCTTCCAATCAATTCGCAAGTATATGAAGATTGAAATTGGTAAAATAATTAAAAAGTAAAAAATAGAGGTGCCCGTAGCTGCCTGAAATGATACATATTGCTTATCATATAAGTAAGAAAGTAAAATAAAATTAACAATAAAAAAAATAATAGGATTGAGTTGTAGTGTGAATAAATTGCGTTGAATCGTTAGTATTATTTCTGCTGGTGATTTTCGTCTATATTCAATATAGTCTTCATCTTTGGCTTCAGATTTTTGGAAATCCTTTTTTAATTTCTCTTTAATATCTTCTATTAAGTTTGGAGAAAGACCTTTATGAGTAAAATAGTCATTAATATTTTCTACTAAAACCTTATCGTTAACTCTCATATTTGACTCCTTTTATAAAATTCACTTTAATCTATCAACACTATTGTAGTTGAGATATCAAAGCTGTTTCTTTAATAATCTCATACTACACTTGATTTTAACAATAAAATAACAAGTACAGGATAGATAATTTCATTTTCAATAAAGGTTTCGAAACCCCCACTTGATTTACCATACACAAGCCATTGCTTATTCGTATGATTTAATGTCCAATATAAATTAGAGTCTGAGACACTATATAAGTCCCAGACTCTAATTTATATTATACGTTAGCGACTATCTCTAACTCAAGTGACGTTAATACATCGTTTTCTATAGAACTACTCTTTCGTGAAAAAGTAGTTCTTATGCAAATGTCGCAATGCTTGTAACCAATAACGCATTGTAGCAATATTTGCGCATGCGTTTCAGCTTATATAAGCTATTTACATTGTTTCACTGATATTTATGATTCAGTCAAATCAATACGGTACAATTTAATGTTTTTATCACTTGGTGATGAAGAACTAAATTGATATGATAAATCATTGTCTTGAACATAACCGAAATTACCAGTTACATTATTATAATGCTCACGTGTAACAGCATTACTACCAACAATGTTTTTAACCGCTTTGTAAGTTGGACCGTTTGTATCATTATAACTCATAGAAACACGCGTAATTTTACCGTTGTTCTTTTTACCGTCAGCTGTTACAACAAGTACACCATTATCTTTTTTAAATTCATAATAATGTTCTTTGCCATCCGGTCTGTGTGAGTATACGGATACATCATTAGATTTCAATAAGTTTTGAACAGGTTCGCCGATTTTCGCACCTTCTAACGTTGTATCTCCTTGTTGCAGTGATTTAACATTTTGGATAGAGTTACCTGACGCGGCATCAACACTACCTGTGCTCATTCCGGAAAGTGCTAACCCCGATACGATTACTGCTGCAAATAATTTTTTCATAAGCACGCTCTCCTTCTGTTTATAAGTTTCTTTGTGCTCACCCATATTGTACTATAAATGTTACTAAAATAACAGTATTGTTACAATAAGATTACAAAAACAGTGCGACTTGTAATAAAAAATTGCTGCATAACAGCACTTACAAACTTTCATTCATATCGAATTGAAGGTTAATATGTTAATTCTTTTTCATTGTCTTTGATAAATTTTAACACCAAATCTACAAATTTATCTTTTTCTTCAACAAATGGATATAATCCAGACGCAGTAAATGTTTCAAATTGTACTTCACCAATATAATCTCCCACTTCTTTCGCTTCAACAATGGTTGTTCTTTCACCATGTTGACCAGCAATAATCAAAATAGGTAAATCAATTTCACTTAAATAACTCATGATATTATTGTCATTAAATGAATCTTTGACTGCTTCTAATTCTGCTTCTGTAGCGATACCATTTGTATTATCTACATGTTTTAAGAATTTCTTAGCTTTACGTTTTGAGTAATATAAATGCTTATCTAAAAATTTCTGTTGTTCTTCTTTATCCCAATTTCTAATTTGATTGGCATACCTGCGATATAAACGTTCTTCTGGAGACATATCGTTTAACAGCGTTGGATTTACTAATGTAATTGAGTCAGCCATTTCTGGATACATTGCTGCAAATGCGCTAGCAACAGATCCTCCTAATTCATGACCAATCAATGATGCTTGTGTGACATATAAATAGTCTAATAGCTCTTTAATATCTTCAGCATATTCCTTGAAATCAATATGTTGTGGTTTGTCAGAGTATCCGTGACCTCTTAAATCAACAAGTATAACTTGGTTATCATCAGTAAAATTTTCTTCGATTATATCAAATACTGTTAAATTATCGAATGCAGTGTGAATCATCACTATTGCATTGCCTTCACCACTCGTTCTGTAATTGAGCGCAGTACCGTCGCTTGTTGTAAATAAATTCATTTATTCTCTTCCTTTCTTTGCAATTGGTAATATAGATAATAATTCTTCTGTCGTGTTAATCGTGAAATCAACTTCTTCTGGCAATGGTTCAACATCCACTTCATCATCTTCTTTAAACCACACACTTACCATTCCCATTGCTCTTGCTGGCGCAACATCATTTAATGGGTCATCACCTACATACATTGTTTCTTCAGGTTGAGTACCTAATTGATCAAGCATGTCTTCAAAAATTTTCGGATGTGGTTTTCGATAACCCACTGTTTCTGAAGTAGATAAGTAGTTTATAGCATCTTCTACACCTAAGGCGTGCATTCGGTATTGTTTAATTTTAGATCTGCCATTGGCGATAACACCTGTTAGATAACCACTTTCTGTTAATTTCTCTAAAGTATACAATGTGTCATAGTATGGAAACACATAGCGATAAAAATGCATTTCAAAATCATTAAACAAGTCTCTCCATGTTAATCGATCGACATGAAAATCTTTAATGATGGCTTTATAAAGTTCTGGTTTATCATGGTCTTCATCATCGTCTAACTCTATAAATTTTCTCTTAAAATCTGCTAATTGAATACGTACTAAATAATCATGAAACCGCTCATATTGTTCTTCTATAAATTTCTCGCGTGATTTTTTTCTATCCAAAAGGGTGCCTTCTAAATCAAATACAATCGCTTTTATTTGTGTTAAATCCATTATCATAACCTCTTTAATTAATATGTCACTCTATTAAAAATGATATTATTCCCTGTATTTACTGCAATCTGATTTATTTATTTTACCTTAAAATGACTATTCTTGCATTCGCGGTTGTGTCGCGATAATGTAAAACAATACGGGAATCCCCAACAATGCGAGTATAATACTAGCTGGTACTTGGAAAGGGTCTACTACGACACTACCTAACCAATCTGAAAGTACCATAATTGTACCACCAATCACAATATTCAATAACATTTGTTGTCTTAGATTATAATGTGCGCGACTTCTTCGTACGAGCTGTGGAATAACCATCCCAATAAATCCAATAACACCTACATATGCAACAATGACGGCAGTTATGATGGAGGCGATTAACAAGACACTATACGTTACACTACGCACATTAAGCCCCAATGACTGAGCTCGTAAATCACCAAGCTGTAATATTTTAATTTTTGACACCAAACTCAATAAAATTATCATACCTATGGATAATACAATACCGATATAAATCACTTCGTTATATTCTGCAGATGAGAAGCCACCAAACATATAATTAACGATATTGTTCATTTTTTCTTGATTAAAAATAATGAGCACATATAAAAATGCATTAAATAATGCACCAATCATTATGCCAGCCAAGATTAGTGTTCTAACCGGATACCCTCTAGACATTACACTGGTTAGTGCAATAACCAGTATTAAAGTCATTATGCTAAATAACACTGAAAATATAGGTAACCAAATAAATGAAACGCCTATAACGACAGCTAGCCCAGATCCAAATGTAGCACCACTTGCCAATCCTAATGTAAAACTATCTGCAAGCGGGTTGTTCAACAATGTTTGAAACATATGTCCAGCAAGTGTTAAACCAACACCGGCTAACAAGGCTTGTAAAGTACGTGGAATTCTTACTTGATATAATATTGTTTGTGATAGCGTATCACTTATATCACCCAAACCCCAAAATAAGCTCAGCAATAAACTAATGATAATGAACACAATCCATAAACACATTGTTTTAGTATACTTCATGTTTTTGCCACACTTTCAAATAAATCTTCACTCTCCTACAATACCATCTGAACACATCGAACACTATCCCATTTATTATAAATTATTAATCAGAAAAAACACCCTGAAAAGTATGTACAAACAAACTTCAGGGTGTTACTTAAATAATCTTTTTAATTAGAACTCACTACACTGACTATTTTTCATTATAAATTGCATCTCTTAAAGCTTTGAGACCATCATCAATACGAGGTCCTGGTCGAGAAATTTGATCACCATTCACCGCTTCAATTCTACCTTTTTGCACAGCATTTAATGATTCAAATCCGCCTCTCTTGTCGATAATTTGTTGATAATCTTTTTCTGAAATACCCATCGTTGAAATCATCACATCTGGATTTTTCTTAATAATTGCTTCTTTGCTAACTTTTTGCCAACCATCTAGATTTGAAAAGCTATTTTTAGCTTTCAGTTGCTTCAACATATCATCAAAAAATGTATTTTTTCCTGCCGTATAAATCTCAGGTTCTGAAGATACTTCCATAAAAACCTTTTGAGATTTTGCGTCTTTTGGCACTGAATTCACAACTTTTTTAATATTATTTTTAGTCTCTTTCACTAACGCATTGGCTTCTTTTTCTTTACCTGTCACTTTACCGACCTGCTTAAAAGTTTCATACATCTCATCAATAGATTGTGCATCTTTAACATAGACCACTTTAACACCACTGTCTTTCAATCCATTCAGTACTTTACCATCTGTTGATTTCTGAGATTCATGTGCGAGTATTAAATCAGGTTTAGCCTTTAATAACGCCTCTTTATTTAATTTCATAGCATCAAACTGTTTTTTATCTTTTACCTCTTTCGGATAGTCATCTACAGTTGATACACCGACCACTTTATCTCCTAGACCCAATTCATACAATATTTCCGTATTACTAGGAATAAGAGAAATAATTCTGTCATATGATTTTTCTGACTGCTCGTTTTTAGTGGATTTGTCAGAATTGGTACTACATGCAGCCAATATAACAGCTAAAATAATAAAAAGATAAATGACTTTAAATTGCTTTTTCATGATATAATCTCCTAGTTTATGATTTGCTTTAATCATATCAAATTTTCATGCGCTTTTTACTATTATTTTTAAAAATAACTATTTAATTTAATTTTTTAAGCTACACATATATATAAACTTTCTATTATTTGATTGATGATAACCCTTAATTAATACTGATTAGAGTCTAATTTCTATATCATTTTAGTCATTGTATTCAAAGTATTCATCTAAAAATGTATATTGATGTGAGGCATTGCCGTTAAAATAATTTTTTCCAAAATTATCCAATAAAGCATGAAATTCATTTGCATCTTGGTTCGTAAAGGTTTCAGGTAATGATACGTTGCGTTTCAATTTGTCATATTGTTCTGTATGTTCATATCCGAGTAAACGATAAATTCTTCTTGTGTAACTGTCAGGTATGTATTCGATACCTTCAAATACATAAACGATGAGTACATCGGCTGTTTCACTTCCAACACCTTTTATATGCAACAACTGGTCTCTAAGATTAGTATGATATTTATCAGCAATGGCTTTATAGTCAAAATCGTATTGATGCAACCAACTTAGTAATGCCAGTATGGTTTTCGCTTTATTTTTATAAAATCCACTCGACTTAATTAATGTTTGTAGATCTTCTAATTCTAAATTCAAGATATGGTGTGGATCCAATAGAGTAGCTTGTTTTAATGAATCAATGGCATAGGCTGCGTTTCGCCAATTCGTATTTTGAACTAAAATCGCTCCCAAAATGATTTCTATTTTTGAATCTGCAGGCCACCAACCTTGTGGCCCCATATGCTTATATAAAATGCGATATAAACTTTCTGTATCCAATGTCATTTTAAACACCTCATTTGCACGCTTATTTTCACTAACAAAAAGAGCTAGTAAGATTTGTCACTTGAATGAAACATCTCTCTTCATCCATGACAAACCTAATACTAGCTCTCAACCATTACACTTTCCGTTTACATTGTTTCTGGTGCATTTACACCAACTAAACTTAGCGCATTACGCAACGTAATTCTTACTGCATCTATAAGTGCAATCAATGCTTTTGTTTTTTCAACATCATCTGTTAATACTTTTTCAGCATTATAAAATTTATGGAAGTGTGATGCTAAATCTTGAATATAGTTTGTAATTCTATGTGGTGCTCTATTGGCAGCCGCACTTTGAATTGTTGTTTCAAATTCAGCAACTTTCTTCAATAAATCAATCGCTTTATCATTTGTAATCAAGGTATAATCCGCATCTTTAGATGGTGTAATACCTCTTTCAGCAGCTTGTTTCAATATAGAACAAATACGCGCATGTGCATATTGTGCATAGTAAACTGGATTATCTTGTGATTCTTGTTTCGCAAGTTCCATATCGAAATCAAAGTGTGTGTCAGGGCTACGCATTGTGAGGAAATAACGTGCTGCGTCTACGCCAACTTCATCCATAATTTCTCGTAACGTGATTGCATTCCCAGTACGTTTGCTCATCTTAACTTCTTGTCCATCTTGCATTAAACGAACCATTTGCATGATTTGTATTTCAAGACGGTCACTTTCAACACCAAACGTTTCTAATGAAGCCTTAAGACGATTGATATACCCATGATGATCCGCACCAAATAAATTAATTAACGTATCGTTACCACGTTTGATTTTATCAAAATGATATGCAATGTCTGGTAAGAAATACGTATAATTGCCATCATTTTTAATTAACACTCTGTCTTTGTCATCTTTAAAATCTGTCGTACGCAACCACGTTGCACCATCTTGTTCATATGTGTAGCCAAGCTCAGACATTTTGTTTAATACTTCTGTAATTTCACCTTTTTCGTATAAAGACGTTTCACTAAACCAATTATCAAAATGCGTATTAAAATCAGATAAATCTGTTCTTAATTTTTCCATTTCATAATCTACGCCCAATTTTCTAAATGTCTTAATACGTTCATCTTCTGACAAATCTTTAAGTTCAGGTTGTTTTTCGGCTAAATCTTTACCAATATTAATGATGTCTTTACCATGATAGCCACCCTCAGGCATTTCAAATGAATCATCTCCAAGCGCTTCAAAATAACGTGCTTCTATTGAACGCGCTAAATTCGTAATTTGATTACCCGCATCATTCACATAATATTCTCTAGTTACATGATAACCAGCCGCAGTTAAAATATTAGCAAGTGTATCACCTACAGCAGCGTTACGTGCGTGGCCAATATGTAGATCTCCAGTTGGGTTAGCTGACACATATTCTAATAATATATTTTTGCCATTTTGTTCGGCAGTGCTACCAAATTTTTCATCTTTATCTATAGCCTCTGAGATAATTTCAGTTAAATAAGCATTATCTAAGTAGAAATTAATAAATCCAGGTCCTGCAATTTGAACTTTTTCAACATTAGCAGCTGTCGTATCTAAATGATCGACAATCGCTTGCGCAATTTCACGAGGATTACGCTTTGCTATTTTCGTCAATACCATCGCGATGTTTGTAGAATAATCACCATTTGCATCGTCTTTAGGTATTTCTATTTTAATATCTGGTATATCACTTGCCTCAGCTAACGCTGCTTTTTGAATACTGTGGTTAATTTCTTCAATCAACGTTTGTTTCACTTGATCAATTATATTCATTTAAGACTGCTCCTTATAAGTAATTTCATATTGGTAAGATCCCATTTTTTCATCATCTTGTATTAAATCATAATGCACTTTTAATTTACCACCATGTTCCGTTACAAAATGCAGAATAGAATGTGTTCGCACAGTTAAAGGTATACGTCCTCCAGTAATTTCATACAAAGTAATCGTATCTTCACCTTCTACAAAATGGAGATTCATTTTGATTTCACCCTTACGAATGATTTTCACACCTGTTTCTTCAATTTTAACAGTTACATTGACAGCAACACCATCAATTTCTTCTTGATAACGTATAAATTCTGCATTACGTTTTTGCCAATGCCCTTGCGTATTTGCTGTAAATTTCTCTTTATTTTCAAATTGTTTAACAACTTGTTTCGTTTGGATATTAACATTGTTTTCCAATGTACGTTTCACCCTAATCTTTTAAAATAATACAAACCATTATAGCATACTTGATAGTCGCTATACAGTTGATAAATCGTTTTTAAGGATGTTATGTTACATAGCTAAAATCCAATTATTTGTAATAACACATGACATTAAAAAAGAGGTTCCGACTTTGATAGTCTAAACCTCTTTAAAGCTGTTTTTCAGAACTACTTTCACATTTTATGTGAATGAGTAGTTCTTATGCATTCGTTTTAGCGCACGTAATCCTTAACCATTCTAGTAGTTCTAATGCATGAGCATTTGCTCATGTAATCCACTCGAAATTTTAGTAGTTCTTATACATGCCCTTTAATTAGGGAACATATGGTATTAAGCATCTGTGGCTTAATAGGATACGTAGGGCTATGAAAGATTATTTAAAATTCACTTTCTGTCCCACATCCCTATACTTATTATTTACTTGCTAATGCTTCATGTAATGCTTTATCTGAATTATTCCACATAGCTAAATCATGTGTTTGTAGAAAATCTTTCAAAACTGCTTTATTGTCCTCACCAATATGATCTATATCGATTTGATGTTTCATTGATTTATCCATCATATTAACATGTTCAGGCATGCTTTTGTAACCTCTGCGAATGCTCTTATTCACTAATAAATAACATCCTGTCACGCCAGCATAGTAAGGTCCATTTTCGCCTCTTTCAGTCGTAACCCAGCATAACCAATATTCCTTGGCTTCGTCACCTTCTACGACTTCTTTCTCTTTAATCCATTTAACACCTTTTTCTACACTTGAACGTGCGTGCATACCACCAATATCAATAAAGGCTTCTTTATTTTGAACATCAATAAAGACAGGCGCCACATTATCCAAACTGATAGAACCTATATTAGTACCTTTGTGCCCATCAAGTGGGTCATTCTTAATAATGTTAAATTTAAATCCTTTATTTCCAGCCACTCACGTGCACCTCCCAAATTATCTAAGTCATTTATTTCATTTTACCTGTTATCATATTATGAATTCAATTCATCTAATATACTATTAATTGCATTTTTTACATGATCATCTTCAATATCCGCAATGAGTTCTTTTGGATAATATAATTTATAATCTTCTCGATTAATTCCTGTAATACTATGGATAACCAATGATTGACTACTAATTTCACGAATTTTTCCATTACGTTTTAGTAAATGAATCGGCTGTCTATTTGATCCAGGTCTATCATAATCATATGGTAAATCTGAGAAGGACTCACTGACAAAATAATAATTCGGATCTATATCTGCTTGAATAAACAAATCAGTTAATTCTGAGATTGTTATAATCGAACCATCAAAAGGCATATATTTTAATAAATCTCGATTGATAAAACGTCGTGATAAATCACTCAAGATGGAATCTTCTTCTTTCACCCATGCCTTTAAGTAATATAAGACAACCGCTTCATCTAAATCTACATATTGTTCAATTGTCATGGATTCTTCGAAAAATGGTACGAAATCTGTTGGATACATTTTAAAAGTATAGCCTTCATTGTACAAGTATTTCGCACGTTTCAAACAATTATTTAATAACACTTCTCCCCCTCTACTGACTGGGTGAAAATAAATTTGCCAATACATTTGATAGCGACTCATGATAAAGTTCTCTACTGCGTGCATACCACTTTCTTTAATCAACACTTCATCTTTAGATGGACGCATCAATCTCAAGATACGTTCCATATCAAATTCTCCGTATGATACACCGGTAAAATAAGCATCTCTTTGTAAATAATCCATTCTATCAGCATCAATTTGTGAAGATATCATGGAGATGACTAATTTGTTATCGTGTGTTTTATTAATAACATCTGCAACTTGTTGTGGAAAATCATCCGAAACACGACTTAATACTTCGTTAACTTCCGTCGGACCCGTAATAATTGCCTGTGTAAATGCTTCATGATCCGTGTTAAATATCTTTTCGAAACTATGAGAAAAAGGCCCATGTCCTAAATCATGTAATAATGCTGCACATAAGGCTAACGGGCGATCTTCGTTATTCCATGCTTCTCTTCCATTAAATGAATCATCAATTAACCTACGTACAATTTCATATACACCCAACGAGTGGCCAAATCTACTATGTTCTGCCGTATGGAATGAAAGATATAATGTGCCTAATTGCTTTATACGTCTTAGTCTTTGGAATTCTTTCGTCTTAATCAAATCCCAAATCACTTGATCTCTGACATGGATATACCTATGAATTGGATCTTTAAACACTTTTTCTTCTGGTAATTTTTGTGTAGCATATGTTGTAAATGTCAATGTAGTCCTCCTATCCATATCCTATACTTATGCAGACTAATTTATTGTCTTACGCATTAACGCTAAATCCATGGCTTCACCATACATAACATGCGTATATGAACGTAATTTTTCAAAGCCTTTTTGCTCATAAAACGAAACAGCTTCATCATTCTTATTATCGACTTCTAAGAAGACTTCTTTATATTCATCGTTGAAATAACTTAAACCTTCAGTTAATAATTCAGAACCATAGCCATGATGTTGCCACAATGGACTTACATAATGTGCTGATAAAAATAATTCAGAACCATAAATAAAATTCGCAAAACCAATAATATTTTCATCTTCTTCTACGACTAAAAACAATTGATCTTCCAATCGTTTTAATAAATGTTGTTCATTATATGAAGCAGCCAATAACTCATTTACAGTTTTAGCCGCATAAATATTCATGTACGTATTATACCAAGCTTTTGTTGCTACATCTCTGATGCCTACAACATCTTTCGGTGTTGCTTTTCTAATTTTATGCATGTTGTTCTCCCCCTATTTAGATAGGTCATAATAGCTACATTATATCATAATTTTAGTATTCAAAATACTTTAGCTATTTATATAAAAATAGCTTGGGCAATATTATAATTCACCCAAACTATCTATGTTATATTTAGTTCTTCCCAAGTGTTTGTTGCCATTCTTTTGCACGTGACAGTGCATAAACATCTTTTTCAATATCTCCCGGTCTTTCAGCTGTACCAATAATATAGCCCCCTAGACTCGCACCTAGAAACTCTAAACTATATTTAACTTGTGTGATGCATGGTTTGGCTTTGACTTTAGGACAATCGCCACCAACGATAATAAGTCTAAAATCTTTCTTAGACATCTTATCTTTAAAGTCTTTATAATTTGAATCCAATAAAGTTTCAGACCAATGATCAAAAAATGCCTTCATTGATGCCGATAAACTATACCAATAAACTGGCGAAGCAATTATAACTGTGTCACTTGCTAATACTTTATCTATAAGCGTCTTATAGTCATCCGCATATGAATCTATGCTTTTGTCTTCGTGTCTATAGTCTCTAACCGGATTTAATTGATATTGCGTTAAGTCTATCCATTCGTAGTCGTATCCAGCTATGGCCATCTTAGTTAAACGTGCAGTGTTCCCTTCTGGTCGACTGCCTCCAAATAAAACTGTGATCATATTAATCTCCTTCTACTACTCATTTTATATTCCCTTCAAAAATTATAAATATACATTTCCATAAAATCATTAAACTTAATTAATAATTCTACACTAAAAAGTACAATTACTAAACAGTTTACTTAAAATAGAATAATAAATTAAATTATTTGCTCAAGAATTGAACTTATAACCCCTACTATAAATGTATATTTTTAAAAACATCTTTATAAATATAAAAAGTAGATAAACATAATACATGTTCATCTACTTTTATTTTTTTATTTTATAGGAAATAATTTTTCGATTTTTTCAATCTCTTCTTCAGTTAATTCAACATCTAAAGTTGTTAAATTATCAACGACTTGATTTGGACGCTTAGCACCTGGAATAACAATATCTAATGACGGTTTTGTTAAATAAAATGCCAACACAATGTGTGCAACATCCACTCTGTGATTATCAGCAATATCACGTAGTTGATCAATTTTCTCTAAATTTTCTTTGAATTTTTCACCTTGAAATTCTGGATTTTTAGCACGAATATCATCAAATGTTGAATTCTCATTATATTTACCTGCTAATAAACCAGAAACGAGTGGGAAATATGGAATAAACGTGATACCGTGTTCTGAAGTATATTCGAAAATATGCTCATTTTCACGATTTAATAAATTATATTCCATTTGTACAACATCTACCAAGCCATCTTTATTCGCTTCTTTTAATTGTTCTAAATTGAAATTGGACACCCCAATCGCTTTGATCTTACCTTCATCTTTGAGCTCTTTTAGTGCAGCGACAGCTTCATTCTTAGGCGTGTTCTCATCCGGAAAATGTATATAATATAAATCAATATAATCTAACTGCAGACGTTTTAAACTTTGCTCAACCTGATCTTTTAAAAATTGAGGATCATTTGAATATTTTACATTACCATCATCATCAAAATAGTGTGCGCCTTTAGTAGCAATTGCAAAATCATCTCTACCAAATTCTTTGACCGCTTCACCAACGAGTTCTTCTGAACGCTCTGGTCCATAAATATAAGCTGTATCTATCAACGTTATACCATTTCTCACTGCGGTACGTACGGTTTCTTTACCTTGTTCTTCATCTAAATCATTATAGAAATTATGTCCACCTACTGCATTTGCACCTAATGCGATAGGTGTTACTTCAACATTTGACTTACCAATCTTTGTTTTCTTAGTCAATCTAGCCCAACTCCTTTTATAATTCTCTTATATTTTACACATAGCGATGTATGTGCTATCCACAGCAATTGATTTAACCATATATCACTGTTATTTTTATAAGTAGTTATACTCTACCCTTTTTCTTTATATTTAAAATAAAAACGTAAGTAATAGATATTATCTAATATGATATCTATTTAAAATTTAGCATGATTACGCTATAAAACTAAACATATTTGCTTGATTACGACATCAAATTTTCATACCTATTATGTTCTTTAAAAGCGTATATTGAAAAAATGGGATTACGGCATCAAATATAATTTGTTGATTTCGTAATCCCATCCACGTAAGGCTTTTGAACTATATAGTATTCATTTTATTTTCGTACTTTATTTTATTAAAGCCTTCCCAGCTATTATTTATGTTTTCTTTGCGCTAACTTTTCTTTTAATTTTCTATCTTGTTCTTCTTTACGACGTTTACGTTCTTCATTACGTTTTCTTAATCGTTCTTCTTCTTCATGGTCTCTCGGTTTCTGTAATTGTTTTTCCACTTTTTCCATAAGTTCATCTTCTGTGAGTGCAGCGAGTGGACGATTATTAACAAAAGCAAACGTTTTTCGGCGACCCGGTCCACAATACGACTGACAGCCAATTTCTATTTCAGCTTCAGGATCTAATTTCGTTAACTTTTTTTCTAATGACTTACAGTTTACCCCTTGGCAATCATCACAAATTAAAAATTTATTTTGCAACTACACCCATTCCTTTCTTATGGTTTACAGTTTATCAAAACAGCTTAAATATCATTTCACAATGTAAACATTCATTTATATGTATCATCATAAGGTTTATGATGCCTTACTTAATATGTATTTTAGATTTTACAACTCTAATTATTTTACTCTATTTTATTAAAATTTCAAGTTTATATAGAGATTTCACAGACTAACGTCCCGTCTTCGTTTAATTTATATATAATAAAAACAGTACCTAATCTGTAGATTAGTATACTGCTCAAGTTGTCATGACTTTATTGACCATGATAAATATTAAATTCTAATGGTTTCACTTCATTCTCTAACCATTCTTGATATATCAATTTCTTATTAACATCACTATTTATAATCGTAATACCACAGTCACCGCCACCTGCACCAGAAGTTTTAGCAGCACCGCCATATTTTTCTGCTACAGAACACAACACTTTGAGATGTGCCGTTTCTATATCTATCGTAGCTTCTTTATCCATAGATTGAATAATTTCGCGATTGGTACGAATCATTTGTTGTACACCTTTAATGTGGTTTGTTTTAAAAGCATGAATCAACTTTTCAACACATAGGTGGGAACGTTCTAAAAACTTACCATAAAACGTTGGATCTGACTTCAAGCGTTTCACTTCACTCACTAAATGATGAGACGATGCAGGAGATCCTGTCCAACCAATCAATACTTCCATATTTTCCGGTGGTTGCAACGGTTCAATATGCAGACCTGGCCAGTTTTTATTCAATACTTCATTAACAGATGTATCTTCAATTTGTTGAGAGACCCATTCATGATCAAATGTACTGTACGCTAACCAACCAGTGTAGATACTAACAGCGATGTCACCACATGAACTTAAACTCTGCAATTTCATATTCGCGATTACCGCTAGTTTATAAATATAAAGGTTTGATAAATGCGTTTCATAAAACTCATTCAAAACTTTGACTACAGAAACAAGCACGGCTGCACTTGAACCTAACCCGTATTTATGGCCATTTGCGTCATCTAAATTACTATCAATCGTCAAATTGAAATGTTTTAAACTGATATGATTACTGCGCACATATTGTTCAAATACTTCAATTGCTGTAATGACATATTTAAGTTGTTTCGCCGCATGTACATCGGATACGACGATTTGATCTTCTCTTCTTTGAAAAGTCACTGGATCATGATGTAGTGTTTTAGAATGTATGGTACCTTGAGGGGCATTTGAGTCTTCAATTGAAGCAGTTACAAATCGATCAACCGCAATTAATACGGATTTATATCCTGGTTCAGTAACTGCATATTCACCTGCAATATAGAGTTTACCTGGTGCTTTTACTTGAATCATTTTATCTCTTCCTTACTCAATAATTTCAACGCCTGTACTTATAATGTCACTTGCAATAATTTGATCTTTATCAAAAGATTTATGTAGAGCATCAATAACTGCTTGTTGATTTTTCTTTTCTACTAAAATTTTCACATTAGGTCCTGCATCCATTGTAAAATAACATGGATAACCAGCTTTTCTACACTGATCAACAATATCCATCGCAAGATAGCTATCCTCAACCATATAAGTAAATGGAGGTTGTGCACCTAAATTGGTAGCATGCATACGTAAACCATTAGCTTCAATGACTTCACCCATTTGCATAAAGTCTTTTCGCTCAATCGCATGCTTAACTGACGCTATGTCTTCATCTACATGATTTAACCAATATTGATAAAAGCGAGATGTATCACGTGTATGTGACATACCGGCACGACTCGATACTTTTTTTGTTTTATTATTAATAACTACAAAAATCATTGCCAACTCTTGTTCCCAATGATCTGCTTCAATGGGAAAACTGTACGATGATTCATCATCATGCCCTTTTTCCCATTCTACAAAGCCACCGTAGATGCTTCTTGATGCTGACCCAGAGCCTCTACGTGCTAACCTAGATAATCCTTTACCCGTTAATCCAAGGTTTAAAGCCTTGTCACAAGCAGCTGCTAATGCGGCATACGCACTTGCTGATGATGCTAAACCAGCAGCAGTCGGAACATGATTGTCGCTCTCTATATATGCAAACATTGTTGTGCCTGATGTCGCTCTAACAATATCCATAAAACGACTAATTTTAGCTGATTCACTTGCAGTAACTGTTTCACCATTTAGTATAAGTGTATCTTTCGTATAGCTCTCATCAAACGTAACTTTCGTTTCAGTATAAAAGCGTTCTAACGCAACAGATAAACTATTATTCATTGGAATAATATATGTTTCGTCAGCCTTTCCCCAATACTTAATCAGTGCAATATTTGTATGTGCACGTGCCTTACCACTATTCACCAACTTCATTACCCTCCTAAATATTCAATCCATGTATGATGCGCACCTAATTGCGTTGCACTTTCTGCAATACGCTTAGCTGTCTCTTCATTAGTTGCAAGTACAATCATACTTCCACCACGGCCACCGCCAGTTAGTTTACCTGCAATCGCACCTTGCGCCTTACTGGCATCTAATATTTCTTCTATTTTGTCATGACTGACTGTAAGTGTTCTTAAATTTTTTTGACACAGATTAAACACCTTAGCTAATTGTTCAAAATTATGATGTTCAATTGATTCACTTGCTTCATGTACAAGTTTACCAATATGTTCAACATATTGCAGATATGTACTATCACCTTCACATAATTGGTGTACATCTTCAACAGCTTGTTTAGTAGAACCTCGAACACCAGTATCGATAACTACCATATAACCATTTAAATCTAAAGGTTTCAATGTTGTAACCTTACCTTGTTTGAACCATACGGGTTTATTTGAGACGATTGTTTGTGTATCTATACCACTCGGCTTACCATGAGCAATGCGTTCAGCCCAATTTGCTTCTTCTATTAACATTTTATCCGATAGTGGCTCATCCAAATAATCAAAACTTGCACGCACAAAAGCGACTGCCATCGCAGCACTAGAACCTAATCCTCTAGAAGGTGGCAAGTTCGTATCGATTGAAACTTTAATAGGCGTCGCTATCTTATATTTTTCAATAAAACGTGTAATCACTGCTTTCAAATGCTCTGGTGCCTTTTGTAATTCTCCATCGTATACATCACTTTTTATATATGAAGCGTTTGTTGTCTCTAGAGATTCTATTTTCGCTTTAACTTTTCCAGTTGTAAATGGAATTGCAATAGCTGGTTCGCCAAATGTAACAGCATGTTCGCCTATTAAAATTACCTTTCCATTCGCTTCCCCGTATCCTTGTTGTGCCATATTTTCAATCACCTTTAGTATTTTCTTTAATTTTATATTTTCTGTGTACTACACCTTTTTTGTGTATACCCGCATTCTAATTCTGCTTATGCAATGAACTATATTCCCTGGGAAATAAACTGTTTTCACAGCGTTCATTAACGATGCCTCGCTTAATTATTTAAAGCATCTTTAATATTCATTCTAAAACAATCGTTCTTTTTCTATTTTTGCACATACCATTACACATTATCTCATAAATTTCATATATTACCATACGACTCTAGTCATAGATGCATTATTTTAGCAAAGGACTTGAAATTAATGATTCAAATGCTCTGTAAATCGTTGTTACAAAAAGTTAACACCAGCTACTAATTATTTTCAATACTTCCCTATTATAAAACGCACTAGCCATATATTCAAAAAACTCACGTTAAATTCAAGGAATTTTATTAGTACTGCATTTTTTAACCATACTTTCACTATATTACTTATTTCATTTCTATAATTCAACAGATATAAAAATCCATTACCACAAATTATGCTGAAATCCGCAAAACAAAAAGAACAGGTGAATTACTTCGATTTGAAGTATCTCACCTGTTCTTTAATTAACGTCAATCCATAGAGCGGTTTATTTTCGCATTACGTTCAATCATTTTTTCAAAATAACCTTCATAACTTAACCATTCTTCATCGGTAATAGGGTTCATATTCAGACGGCCACCTAAATCTTTAATTGCGTATAATAATTGAAACATGACATCTTGCACAGTAATCGTTCTGCCTAATAATGTTTCAAGCGAGGCCATGCATTGCGGTTCAATGTCAGGGTATGTGAATTTTGTTTCTTCACCTTGTAACGCACGCGCATAAAATGATTTCATCATATCAGCACGTTCACTACCATCACCTTCCACACAGAGATAAACTTGCACTGCTATTCCACCACGGACGCGTCTTTGAGAAATACCAGCAAATTTCTTACCATTAATACTCAAATCAAATTTACCGGGACAATAGGATCTTTCGATTTCATGTGTGTCGATATCTACACCTTCATCTTCAAACATTTTTGCAATTAATAAATACATTACAGTAAAAGCTTCATCAATGGTAATATCATGTTTACCTTTAAAGAGCAGCGATATATTAAGTACGCCTTGATCTAATACAACACCAAGACCTCCAGAATTTCTAACGATTGCATTGTAACCGCGCTCTTCTGTGAGGTAGCGAATCCCCTCTTGTAAATGAGGCAATCTTGAATCATGGATCCCCAGTATAACAGTATGCTGATGTACCCACGTTCGAACTACACTACACGATAAATCTTTTCCAACACTTTCTGAAAAAGTATCATCAAATGCAAAAGACTGCATTGGTTCTAATCCTGAGGAATGATCAATATAACGCCAATCTATACCATTAAAATATTTACTTGCTAAATCCATTATTGCAATGATTGTGCTGCAGTAATGATTGATAAATTATACACGTCTTCTTTAGAACAGCCACGTGATAAATCATTCACTGGAGAATTAAGACCTTGTAATACTGGACCTACTGCATCAAATCCGCCTAAACGTTGTGCAATTTTGTAACCAATATTACCTGCTTCTAAGCTTGGGAATACGAATACATTTGCATCGCCTTGAATTTTTGCATCAGGTGCTTTTTTCTTAGCAACTTCAGGTACAATTGCTGCGTCAAATTGGAATTCACCATCTACAACAACATCTTCTAAATGATCTGCTTCAATTTTCTCTTGAGCTAAGTTAACAGCAGTTGCAACTTTTTCAACATCGTCAGATTTTGCAGAACCTTTAGTTGAGAAGCTTAACATTGCAACGCGTGGTGACATGCCAAAGCTTTTAGCAGATTTTGCACTTTCCACAGCTATTTCTGCTAAATCTTGTGCTTCAAGTGTTGGATTGATTGCACAATCTCCAAAGATATATTGTTTATCGTCTTTAATCATGAAGAAAATACCAGAAGTTTTAGAGACACCTGGTTTTGTTTTGATGATTTGTAACGCTGGACGTACCGTATCACCAGTTGAATGTGCCGCACCACTTACTAAACCTTCTGCTTTACCAGTATAAACAAGCATTGTCCCAAAGTAGTTAACATCTTTCAACATCTCTTGCGCTTGTTCTTCAGTCGCTTTACCTTTACGGCGTTCAACAAATGCAGTAACAAGTTCTTGTTTCAATTCGCTTGTTTCTGGGTCAATGATTTCTAAATCTGAAATTTCTAAACCTTTATCACTAGCTAAGGCTTTGATGTTCGATTCATTTCCTAATAATATAGGAGAAACATAATCAGTACCTTGTAATTGTGTTGCCGCTTCTAATACGCGCTCGTCTTCACCTTCTGGTAAAACGATTTTCACGTTTTTTCCCGTAAGTTTTTCTTGTAATACATCTAATAAAGTCATTAGGGGCCTCCTCAAATTTCTTTTCTTAATTATTTTACGTTTTTCATTATACGTTATTCTTTCTTAGAATTCCATGTCACCAATTTGTAATCATTTACTTATGTTTTAAGTGTTCCTTTATGGTAGAATTTTGTAGTGAAGACATAGAATTTTTCATGAAAAAGGAGCGATTTAAATGCCACAAGCACCAGAAACGTTAGATGGATGGTATAGTTTACATTTATTATACGCTATTGATTGGTCAAGTTTACGCTTAGTTCCAACAGAAGAGCGTCAAACAATCGTAGATGAATTACAAACATTTTTAAATAAACATGAAGAAGCGCGTACAAATCACGTAGGTGATCATGCTTTTTATAATATTACAGGTCAAAAAGCAGATATTCTTTTATGGGCATTGCGTCCAGAAATGAAAGATTTAAATGCTTTTGAAAACGAATTTAATAAATTGAAAATTGCAGATTTCTTAATTCCAACCTATTCTTATGTATCAATCATCGAATTAGGTAATTATCTTGCAGGAAAATCTGACGAAGATCCTTATGAAAATCCACACATCAAACCTAGATTATTCCCAGAATTACCACAATCTGAATATATTTGTTTCTATCCTATGGATAAACGTCGTAATGAAACTTATAACTGGTATATGTTACCGTTAGAAAAACGCCAAGAATTAATGTATGCTCACGGTAAAATAGGTAGACAATATGCTGGTAAAATCAAACAATTCATCACTGGTTCAGTGGGCTTTGATGATTTTGAGTGGGGTGTCACTTTATTTGCAGATGATCCATTACAATTCAAAAAAATTGTTTATGAAATGAGATTCGATGAAACAACTGCACGTTATGGCGACTTCGGCAGCTTTTATGTAGGTCATATCGTGACTAAAGATAACTTACAAGATTTATTTGCTTTATAAAATCATTCAATGGATTTATCATATTTCTCAAACTAAAGAAGGTAGCGGCAATTAATGTCGCTACCTTCTTTATATATATTTTCACACATCTTCTCAATTTCCGATGTACACGTGTTATCAATTCACTTTAATCATAAAAAGAATTCTCAAATTTTATTAAGTGTGAATCAGCGCAATAAACAAAGGCACGCTCATCACATAAATAAGTGTGCCTTTGTTGAATGTAGTGTGTTTGGGAGAACTTTTAATCACTACCTAATTTAATATTAACTGTTGTATATTGTCGCTACTCAATACATGTCTGTAACAGTTAACTAATACTATTTTAACCTATTTGAAATATTTGAAACATAAATGTATTGACTTAATTGCACAAAATACAGTTTCCCTTCATTTAAGCACTTGTTCCAATTCAAATAACAAATAACGATCATAAAGTGTTACAATAAAAAATATTACTTTAGCAACTTATACTCAACCTGTAGTCAGCGATTGTCAGGGTTGCTCAAATAAACTTTAATTGGTGATTAAATGACAATATATAATCAAGCTATAGAAAGTTATAATGAAAAGATGGCAAAAGATGTCATCATGTTAGCAGGAAGAATATTATTAGAATCTGGTGCAGAAGGCTCTCGAGTAGAAGATACGATGACACGCATCGCTATCACTTTGGGACACAAAGAAAGTAATAGCTTTGTTACAAATACCGTTATCAACTTCATGCTTCACGATGAGTCATATCCACGTATGTATAGAATTAGAACGCGCGATACGAATTTACACCGCATTTCCAGAACAAATGGCATTTCTAGACGTTTGGCGCTCGGTGACATTTCTTTAGAAGATGCATTTCAAGAACTTCAAAAAATATATCAAGAACAAAGTATAAAAAACCACTACCTTTTTTATAAATTCATTGCTGCTGCCGTCATATCTGTCAGTTTTTTATATTTACAAGGCGGCCATTTAACTGATGTATTAACAGCGTTATTAGCTGGTTCCTTCGGTTATATTGTAGTCGAAATATTACAACAAAAATTGCATGCCCAATTTATCCCTGAATTTATGGGCGCATTAGTTATTGGATTAGTCACCATTATCGGTCATAATCTCATACCCGGTGGTTCAATTTCTACCATTATAATTGCAGCAGTCATGCCTATTGTACCTGGTGTATTAATTACAAACGCAATTCAAGATTTGTTTGGCGGTCATATGTTAATGTTTACCACCAAATCATTAGAAGCGCTCGTTACTGCATTCGGTATTGGAGCTGGCGTTAGTACAGTACTTATTATATTTTAGGAGTTATGTCTATGTTTTGGATATTAAATTTTATATTTAGTTATACCGCTTCCCTATTCTTCGGCGTTATATTTGATGTCCCAAAACGTTTATATAACACGGTAGGTATCGTAGGTGCATGCGGTTGGATGGTCTATACCATATTTTTCGATGGTTTAAATACACATACAATTTATTCAAGTTTCTTTGGTAGTCTTGCATTAGGCTGCTTAAGTCATATTATGGCACGCTCTAAAAAAGAACCTGTCATCATTTTTATGATTCCCGGTATTATTCCACTCGTACCTGGTGGTTTAGCATTTGATGCTACGAAAAATTTAGTACTTTTAGAATTTAGTAAAGCCATTAATACAATGCTTGAAGTAACGCTTATTGCTGGTGCTATCGCCTTAGGTCTACTTTTTGCAGATCAAATTTCTAAACTAATTATTTCAGGTACAAAAATACGTAAAAAAAGAATCTAATATTTATATAAATAGCCACACATGCGTTGAAAAGAGTGCATGTGTGGCTTATTTTATTAAAAATTTATTATAAATTCATTTAGTCATAAATTATTAGCTATCAAAACCTATATGTTTCATTTATGACACAGATTCTTCTGCAAACTGTGATTTATTATCTTTTTAATGGATAAACCAAGCTGGTAACAATAACACTACAAGTGCAATAACCGCAACTGAAAATCCAGCATGATATGCAGTTAATTCATTTGGTATATTAACAGACATTGAATGTATGACTGTTGCGACAACTGTTGCAATAAGTGCCGAACCAAAGCTAGAACCAATATTCTCTATAATATTAATTCCTACGCCAGCTTCCGATAATTGTTCCCTTTCTAATCCATAATATGCAGAACTTGTCAGAGGTAACATTACGCCACCAACTGCACAACCTCTTATAAATAAGATTAGCCCAATCCAAACGCTTTGCGTATGACCAGAAATAAACATAAATGAAACAGATGTTATGAGTACAACCATCGTACTGATAAGTACAATGTTTCTACCTCCATACTTGTCTATAATTTCACCAATTAAAGGACGTGTAATTAGCATACCTAATCCTTGTGGCATTAACATAATCGCTGTTTCATTTGCATTGAAATGCTGAAAACGTTGAAAGAATAAAGGCAATATAATCATTGGACCTAATATGGCAACATTAGCTAGAAATAATCCTAAACTACAAGCAAAAAATTACGAGATTTAAATAAATTTGTCGGTAAGACCGTATTGTACTGTTTCATACGATTATAAATAATATAAACTATTATACAGATAACCCCAATGGTCATATTGATATACGTCACAGGATTATTAAACGAACCAAACTTGGATACTTGTACTAAACCATAGAGTAACGTCACACTTATCAAAGCCAAATTAATGACACCTATATAATCTAATTTCTTTTCTTTATTTACTGGATTAAAGTCAGGCAATTTTTTAATCATAATAGGCACAGCAATAATCGTCACAAAGATATTTATAAAAAATATCCATTGCCATGTTGCAAAATGTATAATCAAACCTCCCAGTACAGGTCCCAAAATTGGTCCTAATATCATAGGTGTACTAACAATTGCAATGACTCTACCGATATACTTTTGACCTGCGATCAATACTAGCATCGTAGGCATCAATGTCGTTATCACACCTGCACTAAAGCCTTGCAATAATCTAAAACTAATAAACGTTACTATATTCTAACTCAATCCTGTTGCCAATGAAGTTATCCCAAAGCCAACGACTGCTGAAATAAATACTCGCTTACTATTAAATTGATTCATTAACCAACCAGATATAGGTACTGCGATGGCCAATGCAAGCAGATAACCCGTCACACCCCACTGTATTATACTTAACGTAGTGTGAAAGTCCTGAGTTAAATCTTTAATTGCAATATTGATCATTGTGGCATCAAGCATCGGTGTAATCGCACCGAGCGCTATTGCCCAAGCAGCAATCATTATATTTGTAGGTATTTTATCTATAGATTTCACGTATTCATTCTCCTTTTGTTTCTTCGTCAACAAAATACTACTCGCTTTTTGTTTTCTTGTTAACAAAATTTTTACGCAGCTATCTATAAATCGTTCCCCTACCATTTACTCAAGCATTATTGCCTAGTTCTTCCTAAGCAACCTTGCTCATTTAAGTAATACTTGTATAGTTTTGCTTATATCGCTTTGCCTAATTACTGGTTTTCAGTCATTTTCTATTTAATTTTCTTTATCGTTTATTTCCTTATCCAAATGTGCATTGTATTGATTTAAAAAAGTCATCATAGCTTTATATTGATCATCTGTCATTGCATCAAAGACTTGTGCATCACGTTCTTTAAACTCTTTGTGGAACTGTTC
The DNA here is from genome assembly GCF_050955665.1 of Staphylococcus sp. LKG4-2. Lineage (NCBI taxonomy): Bacteria > Bacillati > Bacillota > Bacilli > Caryophanales > Staphylococcaceae > Staphylococcus > Staphylococcus sp. LKG4-2. The sequence goes on from NZ_CP194532.1 coordinate 2,391,654, forward strand.
GTGTGTATCAAATGCTATGCGCCCTTTGTCCGTTAATTTAAAGTAAACTTCTTTTTTATTATCAGGATTTTTATAAGTAACAATTGCATCTTTTTGAATTAATTTTTTTGTTAATTTACTAATTGCGCCTCGTGTCATAAATAATGTTTGCGCAAGTTGGCTCACATTAGGATGCACACTTTTTTCAATTGCTTCAATACAATGTATTTCAGTCGATGTATATCCTTTTAGGCGTGCTTCCATTACAGGTTTATTGAGCCAAACGATTTTATCATATACATTTTTTATATTCGTTAGTAATAAATCCTCTTTATTCATAAATTGATCTCCTATACTTGATACATTACTCTTTCTCAAAACGTTCTAATCTATAGCAACGGTTAAATATATTATGACTAATATCAATTTTAATTAAAAGTATTTTTTTGAATTTCTACCTTTTTATAGATTTAACCCAATAAAAAACAAGCAGCAAACCGTAAAGGAATACTACTTGTTTTAATTCACTATTTATTAAGTTTTCTATGCTTTATTCATAAAATAATCACAAGAAAAGCTATTTATTCGTGTTTTCAGCCTTGTTCTCATTAATTAAATCTACAACTTCACTTTCCGAACGGTTTAAGATAAGCAAGCTTAATTTATCATTATCCATGCGTTTTAATTTTGGATAACGCACAATAAAGAAGATTAAACCAATCACTAACCAGCCGCCAAATGCGATGTATGAAGGTGCTGAAAGTGACGCCGGAGAACCTGGAACTAATAATAACAACAAGAAGATAAATGATACAATTGATCCTAAAATCGCAAATGTTTTATAAATAGGTCCATACGTGTTACTTGATTTATTATAACTAAATAATTTAGCTGCTGATAAACAAGTAATGAAATAAGCTATTGATACACCTGTAGAAGACATATCAACAATCCAAGTTAGTGCTGTACGACCTAACCAAGGTGCAATTAATGTAATGGTTACTAAGAAAATAATTGCTATATAAGGCGTCTTATATTTTTTATGCAACTTGCTGAATACAGAAGGCATAATACCTGAACGTCCCATTGAAAATAGGAGACGGCTTGAACTCATTAAGAATCCATTTAAGCCAGTAAATATACCCATAATAATCGCAATTGCTAATACAGCTAAACCAATATAACCAAAGGCTTCTTGCGTAACAGCACCGGTTAACCATAAATTACCGTTTAGGCTTGTTGATGGTGTACCTAACCAACCTGTATATAAAATCATTAAAACATAAGTAAATGCAGCTGCTAATAAACTATATACAATTAATTTAAACGTCTTATTTGGTGCAAAATCAAATTCTTCTGCCGTTTGTGGAATATTATCAAATCCAACATAGGCCCACGGTGCGACAGCAACAATCATAATGATGGAAGTAAACCAACCTTCTTTTTCGTTGGTTAATGGTTGTAAATTATCTAAAGAGAAATTACCTCCAAAGAACGAACCAAAGAACAATAGTAATATAGTAATAACCATCGCTACACAGAAGTAGTATTGTAGTGATCCTGACACACTAGCACCTTTAATCGCTATAAACATAAATACAATAAGCAATAATGATGCAATGAGAATTTCAGTGATATACACGTCCCAACCTGCAATGGTATATAATTTTCCTGTTTCTAAAATATCTGGTAGTAAAAATTTAATTAACAAACTAAACGCAGTAGCATTTAATGCCACTACACATATGTAACCAAATGTTAAAAACCAAGATGAGAAGAAACTTACATATCTTCCGAATCCTAAAAAGCTAAAAGCAAACGCGCCACCCGAAACTGGGAATCGTTCAACTAATGCACCGTAACTCACTGCAATAAGTATCATTAACAATGCACCTATGACAATACCAATCGCTGCTGCAATTGGTCCCGATTGTCCTATCCAGTCACCCGGTAGAATAAATGCACCCCAACCGATACAAGACCCGTAAGCAATCGCCCACACAAATTTTTCAGATAGATTTTTCTTTAAATCTCCTCTATCTACTTGCTGATTATTTTGACTCATAAAAAATTCACCTCATGGAGTGTATTATACCCACAAGATGAATTCTATAACAATTATAAATTTATATTTTAAACGTACCTATCACTAACATTAACCAACCTACAATAAACAGTACGCCACCAATAGGTGTAATTGCACCTATTATGCGAATTTGTGTTAACGCTAAGATATATAAAGAACCACTGAAAAATACAATTCCAAAGAAAAGTAACCAACCCGCCCAATTTACATTGATCGAAGTTGTACCACTAATAATACCTATGGCTAGTAATCCAAGCCCATGATACATTTGATAAGTTGTTGCTTTTTCCCATACTGATAAATATTTTGCAGATAGCTTATTTTCTAATCCATGTGCACCAAACGCACCGGTACCTACAGCCATCATTGCATTTAATGCGCCTAAAATAATAAACACTTTCATCATGATCTATTCATATCCTTTACTATTTAAAATTATTTAAAAATCAAAAATGGAATCGCCATTGCCTATTTCATCATCTGTTACTAATTTATTCGCAGTGAGTGATGGATTTGTGCTTGTATTAGATGAAGAAACACCTGATACTTTTCCACCCATTGCGTGAATCTCATCTTCAGAAACACCCTGCTTAGATGAGATATTCTGTGACTTAGACGCTTTAAAAGAAGAAGACACATTAAAACTGTTGTCACTATATACTTTCTTACTAGATGAATTGTCACTCACTAATGACGTTAACGTATGAATCGCATAAATATGTTTTTCAAATTCTGCGTTACTATTTGCTTCATCTGCTTGTACTAATTCTTGTTCAATTAATTGTATAATTTTATCTTTTTCCATTTTTAAACCTCACTCTCGCACCAATTCACAGGTTGTTTACCATTGGCTTGTAGATATGTATTTGCTTGCGAATAAGGCTTAGAACCAAAGAATCCTCTATACGCTGACAATGGACTTGGATGTGGTGATTGTATAATATGGTGTTTCGATGTATCGATTAATTTAATTTTTTGTTGTGCGGGTTTTCCCCATAATATAAACACAACGTGTGTTAAATGTTCTGATACCGCTTGTATTACTTCATCGGTAAACGTTTCCCACCCAATATTTTTATGTGAATGTGCTTCACCTTGCCGTACTGTCAACACAGCATTTAATAATAATACACCCTCGCGTGCCCAATCTTGCAAATGCGGCGATTTTCTTATACATCCCACATCATCTTGCAGTTCTTTATACATATTTCGTAAAGAGGGCGGAAATTTCGCATCTGGTTGCACAGAAAATGCTAAACCATGTGCCTGGTTCGGTCCATGATAAGGGTCTTGCCCTAATATAACCACCTTCACTTGTTCAAATGGCGTTAGATCAAAGGCTTGATAAATATTTTTTCTATCTGGATAAACAATTTCTGTAGTATACTCTTTTTCTAAAAAATCATGCATTGCAGCAAAATCATGTCGCGTAGTTATTTCATGAAAAACATCCGACCATTCCATATACCTCTCACCTCATTGATATAATAACATAAAGAACTACTTTTTTGCTTCACAATAATTATTAGTGGAACTTCTTGCTTTAAGCAAGTTTAGTACCACTTACGTATGAACTTTAGTTCATATATTCCTAGACCGTTTGAGCTTTAGCTCAGGTATTCCCTTATTCGTTACTTTCTCGACATCGTGATGATTAGTCCAACTACTTCTATAATAGTTGGACTTACGCATTTGTTTATGCAAATGTGTTCCTTTATACAAATGCATTCACTTTAGTGAATGTAACCCTTAAAAACTTTTTTGCTTCGCAATAATTATTAGTGGAACTTCTTGCTTTAAGCAAGTTTAGTACCACTTACGTATGAACTTTAGTTCATATGTTCCTAGACCGTTTGAGCTTTAGCTCAGGTATTCCCTTATTCGTTACTTTCTCGACATCACGATGATTAGTCCAACTACTTCTATAATAATATCCTTTTTCAATAGTGATAAATTTAACTTCACTACAAACTTCCTTTATTTAGAATACTCGACAAACGTGGTATGATATATGCAAAAGATATTTAGGAGTGAAATTCCATGGCATTGAAAAAAACATTAACAATTGCCGGTTCAGATACAAGTGCCGGTGCTGGCATGCAAGCCGACTTAAAAACTTTCCAAGAGCTAGGCACATACGGTATTGTAGCCCTAACTTCAATCGTCACGATGGATAAAAAATCATGGTCACATGATGTAACACCGATTCCATTTGATGTATTCGAAAAACAATTAGAAACGGCGATTTCCATTGGTCCAGATGCTGTTAAAACAGGTATGCTAGGTACACAAGAAATCATTAAACGTGCTGGCGACGCCTATGTTGAATCTGGTGCAGATTATTTTGTCGTAGACCCAGTCATGGTATGTAAAGGGGAAAATGAAGTACTTAACCCAGGAAATACGGACGCTATGATTGAATACTTACTACCAAAAGCGACAGTGGTCACACCAAATTTATTTGAAGCTGGTCAACTCGCTAATTTAGGAACATTAAAATCAATTGAAGATATGAAAAAAGCTGCTGAAGTAATTCATGAGCAAGGTGCTAAGCACGTTATTATTAAAGGTGGCAAAGCATTAGATCAAGATAAATCTTATGACTTATACTATGATGGTCAAAAATTCTATCAATTAACAACAGACATGTTCCAGCAAAGTTATAATCACGGTGCTGGTTGTACATTTGCTGCCGCTACTACAGCTTATTTAGCAAATGGCAAATCACCGAAAGAAGCCGTTATCGCAGCTAAAGCATTTGTTGCTTCTGCAATTAAAAACGGTTGGAAAATGAATGACTTTGTCGGTCCAGTAGACCACGGTGCCTATAATCGTGTTGAACACGTAGACGTAGAAGTGACAGAAGTTTAAACAATTTAAAAAGCCCGTCGTTAACTTGTAATGTTAACGACGGGCTTTTATGTTTCAGATTCTATTGTCTATTCAATAATTCTATTTATGGGTTATGAGAGCGTTGCACTTTTCACGTAACCATTACTTACATAAAATACAATATGACCTTTGCTTACATCATATCCGTATAAGCCATCGCCACTTGCTTTTTTCTCACCATTCATGGGTTCTTGATATTCATAATTTTGACCATATTGCACACGTATATCTTTAAAACTTACTGCTTTATTTTGTATATCAAAAGTTACACTATTCGCTTTATTTCCATTAATTTGTTGGAATGTTTGATCATATATTGTTTTAGTCGCTGTATCAGAAGTATATTGACTATTAACTTTAATACCATTAAATTCAACATTACCTGCTTTTAAACCATTATAAAATGATTGATCTAGTACAAAATCCCCACCTTTTGAAGTATAACCACTATACTCATACCAAGGTTGTGTCGTTGCTGCTTGTGCTTCGGTTTGTGATACACCTTCATTAGAAACGCTTATGCCTAATGCAGTCCCAAATACAATGCTACCAGCTACAAAAGTCTTTGCTATCTTATTCATTTGGTATCACTCCATTTAAAGATTTTTTGAATCAGATTACGATTCGATTACAATGTTACAGAAATATTACCAAAAGTGCAAATTTAAACTAAATATACGATTTATTATTTTGATTATTAGGTAACCTAACTTTTGTAATTGTCTAACAAATCATCAGAAAACGCTTTACATCAGCCTTTCTGATGTTATACGACGTTAGACTGATAAAAAGTTGATACTGTAGACTCATGTATTTCGCATGAAATTCTATTATTATATGTAGTGTAGAGAGATGAAGGAGGGAAACTCAACATGATTATCTACAAACAGGCTTTTGAAAATGGTAACCCAATATATGAAATTATCACCAAGACTTTCAAAACGATTTCTGTTAAGTTCGATGAAAGCTTCAACACGAATGAATTATATAAGTTACTCTCTCTACTAGAAAATGATGTTGATAACATGAAATTAAGTTATTAAGTTATTTTCGACTCATCGAAGACAACACAGAAGATGCAATAAATTGAAATTAGAAGAAACGATATACAATTAACTCCCCTTATTAAGAAATATGAAATTAAAAAAAGTATGTCTAAGTTGTCCCCTTAAACATACTTTGAATAACACATCCCTATAAACACACACCCTAAGTGGTACACAGTTAGACAAAGATTGTCCCCTTTGTTTGCTTGGAGAGCTACCTCGAAGCAGTTCTAACTGATGTACCACTCTTTTTATACATACAGTACCTTGAACTCTTCACAAACCATCATTGAAGTTTCATTAAAATCGATTTCTAATGATTCATAATACGGTTTAAAGAATGCTATGTGCGCTTCACGCCAATATGTTAACGATTTATCTCCTTCACCTTCCAAGAAAGCATGATGTTCCGTCACCTTATTGAACGGCGTTTGGTATACACGTGTCGTCTCAATCACACATTGTGGATGACCTTTCTCATTTAATACAACACTGACATCTCCTGCTTCCGGTAGCGGTTCACCTTCTACTTTGTAGGTCTCATAACCACTAGTTGTTGCTGTTTTTTCACCTTGTTTTACTAAATTAGCTAATTCATCTTCATCAACACCAAAAGACCATGCTTCAAATTGTACACCTTTGTATTTTGGAAATGCTTCAATAAATTTGCGCCAATACTGCTCTACTGTCAAAGCCATATAAAATCCCCCATATTTATAAATAGTTCGTTACTATTTAAAAATAACACAAAACGAAAAAATCTTCGCGCAGACATTTTGAATGCACAAAGATTTTTGTATTATTATATTAAATTAGAAAGATTAACCTTCTAATAATTCTGCTTTATCTACTGTCAATCTATCTCGTAATAAGTAAACAATGAGCATCGCAGCCAAAGCACAAATTGTTTCTGCAATTAATAATGACCATACGATGCCAGTTAAACCGAATAATCCATTCATTACAAATAGAACTGGGATAATGACTACACCTTGTAAAATAGCCATAATCGTTGCACCACGTCCTTGACCAGTCGCTTGCAACATACCAGTAAATAAGAAACCAATGCCATTTAATAATAATGAGGTCATTGTTACTTTCAACATAAATGTCGCCATTGCATCATTAGAGAAAATACCTATCAATTGATGACCTGTAGTAAACACAATGACCATGCACACTGCAAAAATCACAACGATTGTCATAATTACGACTTTAATAATATTTTTCATACGTGCTTTATCAGACATAAAATTGTAAGCAATTAATGGCACTACACCTTCACATAGCCCCATAATAATCAATTCAGGAAACTGTACTAATCTAAATTAAATACCATAACTCGCAATGGCAAAGTTACCATAGCCAGCTAAAAATAAATTTAAAACTAATCCTGTAACGCCCATTAAAATACTCATTAGAAATGCTTGAAAGCCTACTTTAAAAATTTCTACTAATATTTCTTTCGTCGGTCTTACATAGTTCAAACTCATTGTAATTATGTCGCTTTTTCTCAAAAAATAAATGATAAAAAATAGCGACGCAACAACGTTTGAAATAGCTGTACCTAAAGCAGCACCTACTACATTTAAATCAAAACCAAATATTAAAATAGGATCTAAAATGATATTCAAAACCACACTAGCCAGCATACCAATCATTGAGATAATTGGTGCACCAATGGATCGAGCGAATTGTTCTAAGATAAAGAACAATATGACAAATGGTGCGCTTAGGAACATTACTTTTAAATATGCACTTGTAAAACCAAGTGTTTCACCACGTGCACCTAATAAATGAACAATTTGTTCAGTAGCGAAAATAGTCATTAAAATAACAATAACACCTAATATAAGGCCGTCATATATAGAAAAACTACTCACAAATTTCGTTTTCACATAATCTTTCGCACCTAATAACCGGGAAATATAAGTTCCTCCACCGATACCAAATAAATTACCTAAACACATTAACACTGCAAATATAGGTAAAGTGAGTGAAATGGCTGATATCATGTGACTATCACCTAAAAATCCAATAAAATAAATGTTTAAAATACCATAAATTACACTTAATAAACTTCCTATCATCATAGGAACTGAAAAATGCATCATCGCTTTAAATACTGAAGATTTTTCAAAATAATATAACTGTTCGTCTTTCATTTCTATATTACTTCTTTTTATTTAGACACCTAATAATTAGATATCTAACTATATATTCAAAAATATGGTGGCTGTTAATTTTTCAATTTATAACAGCCACTTATAGTAACTAATCTTCTAAACTGCTAAGCATTTTAGATAGATTTTGTTTCATTGTTTCATTCTCTGCTTCTGATAACTGCGCACACACGAGTGCTTCAATCTCGTCAAATACACCTGTAAACCCTTCAACTAATTTCCTACCTGATGCAGTTAGACCTAAATTTTTTCGCCTAGTATCATCCGCGTCTACATAACGGTATATGAGCTTCTTACTTTCTAAGTTCTTAAGTAAATTACTTACTGTTGAACCTTTACGTTGTAAGGCATTCACAATGTCGTTCTGTGTAAGTCCATCCGCTTGGTGTGCATACAAGTAACCTAGCGCGTGACCTTGTTCGTTTGTAATATCATACATTTTCAAACGCTGATCTGCCTTGTGTTTCATCTCATGGCTTATCATTCTAAATAAATATCCATATGACTGTTCCAAACAAGCACCTCATTTAATTAGATATCTAACGATAATAATACACTGTTTTTTTCTAGTGTCAATTGTTATTTTGATATTTTTTTAATTTAAGAACAATACTATCATCACTTTGATTTAAAAATATTGACTCAAGCGGCATTTATACAAAAAAGCTGCCATAAAGTCGCTAAACTTGATGACAGCTTAAAATTCAATTTTTTAATTTAAAAATATTTATTTAATTAAACACGTTTGTCTTTTGCCCACCACATTGCTTTATCAGGATTATTGGCATAATACTCGTACTCTTCATCACTTTCAACATTAGGATAAGAACCTTTAAGTGATTTACCAGAGGTACTTACATGTAATAATGAGATAACGATAATACCAACAATACTTACTGCTGTTAGATAATATGCTGGAGATAATGGATCTCCTGTCTTCGCTACAAGTGATGATGCAATTAATGGTGTTGTACCACCAAATAGTGATACAGATACATTAAATGTTACTGCTAGTGTTCTATATCTTATATGTGTATAGAACATTGTAGGTAAAGAACCTGGCATCGTTGCTTCGTAAGTTGATAAGAAGAAACCTAAAACGAAGATACCAACGATTACAAAGATAATTGTTGTTGTTTGAATTAATGCAAAGGCACCAATACTCAATACAGCTGTACCGATAAGACCAATTAAGAATACTTTCTTCTCACCGATTCTATCTGCAACGCGTCCAAACATTAATGCTAATGGAATCATCACTGCCATGACTACAGTAATTAATACGGATACTGTTGTACTATCTAATTTCACAATTTCTTGTAAATATGATGGCATATATGAAGTTAACATATAGTTTGTACAGTTAAAGAACGCAACTGCCACAAAACAAACAATGATATCTTTATAGTAGTATCTGACAATTGTTAAGAAACCAATATTATCTCTCTTCGGTTTCGATGCAAGTTCATTTTCATAAACAGGTGACTCTTCTAATTTTCTTCTTAAATAAAAACCAAATATACCTAAGAATAAACCTAAGATAAATGGAATTCTCCAACCCCATGTTGCCATTTGGTCATCACTTAAGAAGAAGAATAATAGTCCACTTAAAACAGACGCTGCAATATAACCGGATAATGTACCGATTTCTAAGCCACAACCTAATGTATTTCGTTTTCTATCTGGTGATGATTCTGCTACATAAACCATAGCACCTGCGTACTCTCCACCAGTTGAGAAACCTTGTAATACCCTACCTAGTAAGAGTAATATCGGTGCCCAAACGCCAATTTGATCGTATGTAGGTAATAATCCAATGATTAACGTTGAGAACGCCATCATAATAATAGTTGTCGTTAATACGACTTTCCGACCATATTTATCTCCAATAATACCGAAGATAATACCACCAACGGGTCTAAGTAAAAATGCAATCGCAAATGTCGCAAATGTAAAAATAGTCTTGAGTTGATCATTTTCAACCGAACTGAAAAAATTTTGCCCTAGTATGACCGCTAAATAAGAATACAAACCAAAGTCAAACCATTCCATCGCGTTTCCGATACCTGTGGCAAACACAGTTTTTTTAGCTGCTTTAGGATCAACCTTATTTATATTACTTTTATCAAAATCCTTTTCATAATCCATGAATGTGTCCACTCCCTTAACATGTGATATAATTATACGTAGTTAATTAATATTGTCAAATTGAATTAAGTTTTACAAAGGATTTCTAAATCATTTTTATACAAAAAATGTATATTGATGATTGCAAAAATTCATCATATGCATTTGATTTTTACAAATAAATAAAAGTAAAATTAATGGATTATTTTTTTAAACTTTAATTATTTTAATTAGGGTTTCATCATGTTGATTTAAAATAACTACGATACTTTCGGAAACCATTTGGAATTGTATCAACTCATTTATACCAACAGTTTCGATGTATTTAACGCGATATGATGTCCACTGTAATCGTTGACTTTGAAGTGCCATTTGCACAATCATTTGTCCAGGTACAATATGTGCATGAATCGGATTTTGGTCATTGATTAATTTTAAATAGGTGTTTATTTCTTTAGCGTTTATACTTAACATTTTAAAATTTCTCCATAAACGTTTGTCTGATAGTTATACATTTAGACTTATTTTTATAAATTTGCAATTCCAAGACATATTTCATAAATTGGCGTACCTTTTTCTGCTCTATCACGCACATTTGTGCTAAATAGTGTATATTCACCTTTATATCGTGTATTTGAGTAACTTGGGTTTCTCTAAGTTTGATTTCCTTTTTTTGAAACGGTTGAAATAACGTAAATTCGGGCCATAACTTGGCGCAATAAAGTGGTTGAACGACATCTTCTTCCGAAATATTAAAAAACGCATTATATTGCCGTACTGCTTCAGCATTAAATATGATTACTTTTGTCTCATAACCATCTTTCAAATAAGGCTGCATTGCCCATTCCTCCTCCAATACCCATTGTTGCAATAGTACGTTTATCATTTTTCATGTGAAATAAGCGAGTTACAAGTGCAGCCCCACTTGCACCATACGGATGACCAGTAGCAATAGCACCACCATATTTGTTCAACTTATGTGCTGGAATATCCAAACATCTTTGACTGGCTACTACTTGAGACGCGAATGCTTCATTTAATTCTATTGCGTTGATGTCTTCTATCGTCATCTTGTTTTTGCGAAGTAACTTAGAAACTGCAGGTACTGGACCCATACCCAGCAATGTCGGTTCTACACCTATTGTAATGCTATCTTTAAATATTAAGCCTTCCTTAAATTTATGTGCTAAAGCAGTTTTTTTATCCATAATCATAAGTAATACTGCCCCATCATTTTTCATACAACAATTTCCAGCAGTAACTGTCCCCTCTGACAATAAAGGGTTTAAGCGACTTAATGTGCGTACGTTTAATCTTTCTTTGATGCTATCATCTCTATTAAATATTTCACCTTTAGCACTTAAATTTATAATTTCTTGTTGAACGATATTGTTTTCATAGGCTTCTATTGTTTTTTTATGACTATTTAAAGCGTATTGATCTTGTTCTTCTCTTGTAATTCCATAGGTTTTAGCAACATTTTCTGCTGCTTCAATCATTGATGGGTCTTGTCCATCTGGTGCAAACGAAGCACGTTCAAAGAATTCCGGTAAATGTGTATCATAAACCGATTGTGGCCTTTTAATTTTCCATGGTGCTCTACTCGTACTTTCTACACCACCTGCAATATAAATATGACCTGCACCCGCTTGTATCATTCTACATGCATGAATGACCGCTTCTAATCCTGAACCACACTGTCTATCTATCGTTAAACCTGGTATATGTTCACTTAACCCTGCTTCAAGCAAAGCTTTTCTAGCAATATTTCCACCATTACCTACTACATTTCCAAGGATTACATCATCAATATGAGCCATCGCTTCTGAATAGGTTTCAGTTAAATGACGAAATAATGGTTTTAATAATGCTTCAGGTTCCAAATGTTTTAATGAACCGCCATATTTACCAAATGCCGTACGTTTCGCAGCCACAATAACAACTTCTGTCATAGTTTAAAGTGCTCCTTTCATATAACGCTGTTTCATAGTTTCACGTGCAATTTTCCCACTTTGGGTATGTTCCATTTTTTCTATTTTTAACAGTTTGGAAGGTATTTGATATCTCGCTAATCGCTTCGATAAAAATGCTCTTAGTCCGCTGTAAGTCACGTGTTCTGTGCCTGTATATAATAAAACAGCAATTTCTCCAAATTTTGTATGCGGTGCACTAATCACTAAAACCTCATGAAAACTTTCGAAATCTTGTACAGCACGTTCAACCTCTATTGGATAAACATTTCTCCCACCAATAATCATGCGGTCATGCTCACGACCGTGTAAATATAGATAGTTATGGGCATCCATAGATGCAAAATCACCTATGCCTATCCAACAATCACTTTGATGTGCATCATCAACATATCCACTAAAGACCATGTTACTCTTAACTTTTAATTTACCAATACCTTTGTCGTCAGGCTGCTCAAGATCAATTTTCACATTTGGAAATAGCTTACCCGCCGAATGGCTAGGGGCTTCATTATCATAGTTATAACTTATAAAACTTGCTTCCGATGTTCCAAAGAATTCTATTAACGTTGCATTAGGAAAATGCGTAGCAACACGATTTCTCAAACTATAAGGTAATTTATCACCAGTAGAAAAAATATATTTAATTTGTTGTATTTCCAATTGTCCAGATACATAGGCATCTAACATTGTTGGAACTACAAACAAAGCACAATGATGGATTGTATGATTATTTTGCATCATGTCCGCTAATGTCTGAGCATCAAATTGCTGTTGTCCAATAAACGTTCGTCCTGTGTATAGCGCAAAGACACACACAAATAAAGATAATGAATGTGACAAGGGGCCAGGTGCAATCATAGTATCTATTTCAGTTTTCATTAATTTTTCTGTTTCTTCATAAGAATATATCCAAGATAATTCATTTCTATAATAAGCTTTAGGCAAACCTGTCGTTCCAGAAGTAAAGCCAATATGTAATACATCTTCGTGCCACTTGAGTTGTCCCTGTTCATTTTGCATTTTTATCACTTCTAATTCACTATTTATTAAAAATGGGATGCCATAATGATCTATCAGTGTTTTAATCTGTTCTTCTGACCAACGATAGTCCAATATACAAGGAATACATTGATGATGAAGCATGGTTAAATATAATTCTATGGTGGTTAAAGGATCTTCAATTAGTAACCCCACATAACTATATTGTGGTATATGCTGAAACTGTTGTTTATACCATTTCATATTTTGTACTAACCCTGCATACGTTTGTTTATCTCGTCCAAAGTCTAAAGCATATTGATTGGGTTGTTTTTTCGCATAATCATCCATTTTCTTTAATAATTCCACTATGATTCCCCCACTGTTTGTTAACCTTCATAACAAATATGTTAACATTAAAACTGCTAAATAGCATGAATCTTTCCTTGTGGTAAATATGAACTTATATTTTCCATTTTCACCTCAATTAAGCGTTCATTTGGGTAATGATAAGTCAATATTCGAATTACATTTCATTAATTATGGGGAGTCATCCCATTTTGGTAATCAACCTAAAATAACCACTCTAAACCGTTGCATTTGTGTCACTAACTTGCAAAACGATTAAATACAAAATAGTAATTAAAAATTGTTTAAACCTGAGCATAAAAAAAGTCGACAAAGCATTTATAACTTTGTCGACTCTCGAAAATCTAAGCAACACTGCTTAAATTTTTAATCGCTACTCAATTATTCTAAATTAGCGTGATTTTGTTGCATTGTTTCTTCATCCACGTTCAGTTCAGACATTAAATCTAAAACAATACTATCTAATAATATCTGTGATGCCTGTTCAAAAAGACTACCTAAAGGTTGCGTTGATCCCTCAGCATCATATTTCGTGCCAGCTGGTAACTCAATCACTGCATTTGCAAGTTTACCAATCGCTGAATTAGGACTTGTCGTTAGTAATACAACTTCAGCTCCAACACTTTTAGCCTTTTCAGTTAAGATACGCAAGTGCTCTGTAGAACCAGAGCCAGAAATAACAACAAATAAATCATCTTTCGTAATCGATGGTGTTGTTGACTCTCCGACCACATGCGCATATTTGCCTAATTGATTTAAACGCATAGCAAAACTATTCGCTACAAATCCAGAGCGACCTTTACCAGCTACAAAGACTTGGTTCGCTTTGACTACTTGTGCTAAAAAAGCTTCCGCCTCATTATCTCTCACATGTGATAGTGTATGGTCTAATTCATCTAAAATTAAGCGATAATTTGTAATTTCAGTCATATTATCTGCCTTCAATCGCATCTTTACATGCTTTTGCAGCTGCTACTGGATCATCTGCATTAGCAATACCGCCACCTACGACAACTAAATCTGGTTCTTCTGCTACAACCTCTTTAATTGTATCTGGTTTGATACCACCGATAACAGCTACCTTAGAATTATTAATAACTGATTTAACTTGGCGTAAGCTTTCTAATGGTGATTCACCTTCAGCTTGTAAATCATAGCCAGTGTGTACAGCAATATAATCTGCACCTAATTCATCTAATTCTTTAGCACGTTTTTGTAAATCTTGTACTGCAATCATATCCACTAATAGCTCTTTGCCATTTTTATGCGCCTCTTCAACTGCACCTTTGATAGATGCATCTTCAGCAACACCTAAGATTGTTACTACATCAGCACCAAATTTAACTGCTTGGCTTACTTCATAATCTGCTGCATCCATAATTTTTAAATCTGCTAAGACTTTTACGCCATCAATATTATCGTTTAGATATTGTACTGCTGGTAAACCTTCGTTAATCACAATAGGTGTACCAATTTCTACGATATCTACATAATCTTTTACTTTATTTGCAAGCTCTGCCGCTTCTTCTTTATTTAATAAATCAATTGCTAGTTGTAATTCCAAAATGATCATCCCTTCTTGAATTAAATTATCAAAGCCATAACATGGCTAAACTTACTGATTACTCATTAAAATCATTTACCTAAAATGTCTACCCGTTTCATAAAATTTAAAACGAATTTCTATAATCGAGGTGCCGCTTCGTCATCAACATATATTTCTACATTTGGATGTGCATGTAATATCGTAGCAGGCACATCGCTGTTCACTTCATTTTCTGCTAATTTTTCAATAGCAGCTCTTTTTTTCTCACCAAAAGCTAATAAAATAATTCTATGCGCTTTTAATATGGTAGATAAGCCCATAGAAACTGCTTGTTTGGGCACATCTACTTCGTTATCGAAATAACGACTATTTGCACTAATTGTACTTTCTGTTAAATCAACGATATGCGTTGCGCTATTAATATCTGTGCCTGGTTCATTAAAACCAATATGACCATTTTCACCAATACCTAGAATTTGAATATCTACTGGACCTTTTTGATTAATCAATTGTTCATAGCGTTTCGTTTCATCGTTTAAATTGTCGGCATTCCCGTTTGGTATATGAAGTAATGATGGATTAAAATAAGGATATTGTTTAAATAGCATCTCATTCATATAACTATGGTAACTTTGCTCATGCTGTGCATCGAGTCCGACGTATTCATCCAAATTAAACGTTTCAATTTCACTAACATCTAATTTGTTTTTTCTTAATAATTGCACCAAAAAGCGATATACGTCTACCATCGTGCCACCTGTAGCTAGTCCTAATTTACTATGATTTTGTTGGCTCATTTGTTTATATAATTCACACGCCACATAAAATGAAGCATATCCGCTTGTACCAAGATTTGTTATTTTCATATACGTGCCCTCCCCGTAAATAAATACAAAACGACTCTAATCTATCCATATACTTACATATACTTACATATACTTACACTTACTTATTATACGTGATTATCTTATTTTTGACAGAAATCGAATTCCTACATCATACTTAACAAAAAATTATAAAATACTTACGATTTATTGAGCATAGAGATACATTTATGATGTACTTTTTAGTAGAATGGAAAGATAATCAAAAATACAATCTTATCTATAAAATTTACTTTTCAGGTAGAAAATGTATAAAAGTCGGTTTACACTAAGATATGGACTGATTTATTAATGAATACGATACCGAAAAATGATTTCAATAAATGAATTTTGTAAAATTAGGTTCTGAAAGCAAGGAGGCAATGAATTTGGAAGAGATCGATTATGACAAAGTACAAACTTTACTTTCATCATATGAGCATAAACCTGTATACCTTCACGTTGAAACGACAAATGGTGCATATGCTGCCCACTTCGACCAACGCGTATTTAATGCCGGTACTTTTTTAAGAAATATTCAAGTTACTTATGAACATGCGCAACTCAAAGGTGGTAACAAAGACCCTTATCGTGTTGGACTCAAACTAAAAGATAATGGTTGGGTTTATGTACAAGGATTAACGCATTTCGAAGTCAATGAAAATGATGAATTTCTATTAGCTGGATTTAATTATGAAGGACAATTAGCCGCTGCCTTAGAAATCAGTACAACACCATTTAAAGCGTAAGGAGGGCATATCATGTCAGAGGAAAGCCAAGTATTAGTCATTTTTCCGCATCCAGATGATGAGTCATTCTCATCTGCAGGCACATTAGCACGATATATTGATCATGGCGTACCGGTTACGTATGCATGTTTAACATTAGGTCAAATGGGCCGTAATTTAGGTAATCCGCCTTTTGCAACACGCGAAACACTTCCGGATATTCGTGAAAAAGAATTAGAAAACGCAATGGAAGCCATAGGCATAACTGACTTGCGTAAAATGGGATTAAGAGATAAAACGGTGGAATTCGAACCCCATGATGAGATGGACGCAATGGTTCAATCGCTAATCGATGAATTACACCCATCTGTTATCATCTCATTCTACCCGCAATTTGCTGTGCACCCAGACCATGAAGCGACTGCAGAGGCTGTCGTTAGAACAGTTGGTCGCATGCCAGCATCTGAAAGACCACGTTTACAACTCGTAGCATTTAGTAATGATGCACCAGAAAAACTAGGTGCCCCTGATATACTAAATGAGATCAGTGATTATAAAGAGGTAAAACTTCGCGCATTTGAAGCCCATTCATCTCAGACAGGTCCTTTTTTAAAACAATTAGCCACACCTGAAGTATCTGGAGAAGCACAAAGTTTCTTAGAAGTAGAACCTTATTGGACTTATAACTTTGAATCTTAAGTGGAGGCAATAGCATGACAGAATTTGACTTATCTACACGTGAAGGTCGTTGGAAACATTTTGGATCCGTCGACCCAATAGAAGGTACGAAACCAACAATAAAAGAAGAAATGAAAGATTTACAAAGCACCCATAAAAACTTCTTATTTGAAATAGAAGAAGTCGGTATTAAGAATCTGGTTTATCCAGTACTTGTTGATCGTTTCCAGACTGCTGGTAATTTTAGCTTTTCAACTAGTTTAAACCTAGACGAAAAAGGGATTAACATGAGCCGTATTTTAGAAAGTGTTGAAAAACATTACCATAACGGTATTGAATTAGATTTTGATGCACTATACCAATTATTACGCAGCCTACAAGAACGTATGAATCAAAATGCTGCAGGATTAGACGTATCAGCAAAATGGTTTTTTGACCGTTTTAGCCCAATAACACAAATTAAAGCAGTTGGACATGCGGACGTCACTTATGGTTTAGCAATTGATAAACAAAATGTGACACGTAAAGAAATTACGATTGAAGCAGCGGTAACGACACTATGTCCTTGCTCTAAGGAAATCAGTGAATATTCTGCACACAATCAACGTGGTATTGTAACTGTGAAGGCATACATTAATAAAGACATTGAGCTGATTGATAATTACAAAGATGTGATTTTAGATGCCATGGAAGCCAATGCAAGCTCTATATTATACCCTATCTTGAAAAGACCGGATGAAAAGAGCGTAACGGAACGTGCATATGAAAATCCTAGATTTGTTGAAGACCTCATTCGCTTAATCGCAGCAGATTTAGTCGATTTTGATTGGCTCGATGGCTTCGATATTGAATGCCGTAATGAAGAATCTATTCATCAACACGATGCATTCGCAAAATTAAAATATAGAAAATAATCATTATGACTTAGCATATGTGTAACCCTCTTGATTCGGTTGCGCATATGCTTTTTTGTCATTTTTCATTTAATTTATTTTCATTCTAAATTCATCTCAATTTTTATCAAAGTAAAATTTTAATATGTTATGTTAAAATTTACACCCTAAATTTTGCAATAATATATTAATATTAAAACAATAGATATTAATAATTAAATTTCGCTGATGTTCTATAGACAATTTCCATATTAAAATTATTATGGCAGTATTTCTATCTCAATTTAATCATACAAATTGTTGATAATAATAAAATGGATTATGACCAAACATGGCATCTCCTTTTCTAGGAAAACTAATCCATTTTCCTAAAATTACTTATGAAAGCAAATGCGTTATGACTCTATACATTCATTAGCGGATTTAAAAAGAAATGAGAGGTTAGATATGAATACAATTTTATATGAAAAAAACAGAAACATCATAAAAAAGGCAATCAAGAAAGATTTAGGTTTAACATTTTTAGAAATTATTATTTTAGAACAATTGAAATACCTAAACAAAGAAAAAATTGATGCGGTCGAACTTAAAAGACATTTGAACATTGACAATACACCGATTTCGATTCAAATAAATAACCTGAGTAACTTCGGTTTATTTACAAAATCACGCGATGAACATGATGAACGACGCATCTATTTACATAGTATTGATTTTGACAAAATCACTAAAATTATACGACAGTATCATTCGATTGTTTCTAATATCTTAAAAATAAACAGTTAATCAAAAGCGCCTATAGATTACCTATATCTGATAGATAACCTATAAGCGCTTCTTTGTTGCTTATTGAACTGACTTATTTTAAATGTTCATATGGACTGTTTTTTACAAATGAAATAATTTGATCTACAAATAAACGCGCACGTAATTGAAATTCTTCATTAGCTAAATAATATGTACCATCGTCTAATTTTTTAAAATCCGTATCATGTGTAGCAATTTGTGTAGGTACTGCAATACCTAATAGCGAACGTACAATTAAACGTAAATGTGACAATGGTTCAGAACTGACAATACCACCACTATTACCTATTAACCCTACTGGTTTCATTTTAAAATCATCCATTGTTAAATGGTCTAAAGCATTTTTTAAAATACCTGAGTAAGAACCGTGGTAATTGGGACTACCTAGTACGAAAAAATCAGCTTCTCTTGCTTTAGTTTTCAATGTTTGTAAATTATTTTTATAACTTTCACTTGGATTAGATGCTCCAGAAACATCAAGTTGGTGGATAGGTTGCTCCGCCAAATCAAAAATTTCAACATCAAAGTCATGTTCTTCAAAATGACCTTTCAAATATTGAGATAGTGCTGTTGTATGTGACCCCACTTTAGCACTACCAACTATAATTAAACCTTTCATTTATTACTTCACCTCATACTATTTTTTGTTATTTTCTTGAAGTAGTTTCATAATCGCTTTACCGACACCACTTTCTTCATTTGAATCCGTTGTGTACGTCGCGACTGCTTTTACTTCTGGTGCTGCATTTGCCATAGATACCGAATAACCTACTCGCTCTAACATAGAAATATCATTCATGTTATCTCCAATGGCCATTACGTTTTCCATATCAATATTTAATCGCTCAGCAATTGTTTCCAATGCAATGCCCTTTTGAGCATCTGAATGTGTGATTTCAATATTACCTCTAGATGAGGATGAGATGGCAAGACTTTCTGATTGTGCTAATTTTTCACTCACACGATCAATCTTTGCTAAATCACTATCAAATGCCAATATTTTCATCACAATTTCACCCGGTGTATCCTCAATTTTGTCATAATTATCTACAACTTTTAATGTGCCATTATCAATACGCTTTTGAATACCTGCTTTAATCTTTTCAACATCCGCTTTTTGACCTGCACGTTCTGCAATATCGATATAGATTTCTAAGTCTCGTTGAGGATTTTCAGTATAAATACCTAAATTTGTATATACTTGATAATATATATCTTCTGACTTTAACTCATTTGTAATTCGATTATTCAATTCACGATTTAAATTGGATGTACTCATAATATTAAATGATTCATCTCTAACTTCGGCACCATTCAAGCAAATATAAGGTAGTTTTAAATCTGTTTGATTTACCGGAGAATTCGCCTCATAAAAAGCACGCCCTGTTGCTATAACAACTGTAATACCTTGGGATTGTGCATACTTTATAGCTTTTATATTTTCTTCCGATATTTCATGTGCAGCATTTAGTAACGTCCCATCCATATCTGTAGCAATTAAATTTATCATTTGTTTACCTCTTTCTCTTCTAAGATCGATAACACAAAATCAATTATATATGATTCTCATTTGTCATAATTTTGTAACATATTCATATTCTATCAAATGTTTACTTTTTTGTATTATCGGCTGTTCGAATGATTTTTTTATTTTTTCTTATATTTTTAAAAAACGCAGTTAATAACTGACTACAAGATTCTTCTAAAATGCCAAATTCTACTGTTGCCCGATGATTAAATCTTGGTTCTTGCAACAGATTCATTAGACTGCCGGCACACCCACCTTTGGGGTCCTTAGCTCCATATATCACAGAAGGAATACGACTCATCACTATACTCCCCGCACACATCACGCACGGTTCTAAAGTTACATAAAGAGTACAGCCTTCTAGTCTCCAACTTCCTAAAGCAGCTGCAGCGCGTTGAATCGCAATATGTTCAGCATGTGCAGTTGGATTTTGTTCAGATTCACGTAAATTATGCGCTCTAGCAATAATTTCATCATTTTTTACAATAATTGCACCGATAGGTACTTCACCTATATTGCCAGCTTTTTTTGCTTCTTCAATCGCAACTTCCATATAAAATTCATGATTTGTCATGTATCTCACACACCTCACATATGGTACAATATTTATTGTCTATTTTAACATTGGAGCGGTAAATATGAAAAAACAATTTATTGCTGTGGAAGGTCCGATTGGTGTCGGAAAATCTTCTTTAGCACATAAACTTAGTCAAACTTATAAATATTATGAAGAAAAAGAAATTATCACAGAAAATCCATTTTTATCAGATTTTTATGAAGATATTTCCAAATGGAGCTTTCAAACAGAAATGTTCTTTTTATGTAATCGATATAAACAATTTCAAGATCTCGCATTAATTGAAAACGGTATTGTCAGTGATTACCATATTTATAAAAATAAAATTTTTGCAAATAATACCTTAACTACGACGGAATACAATAAATTTTCAAGAATCTATGATATTTTAACCGAAGATTTAGAAATGCCTAATATGATTATCTTTTTAGACGCTGATTTGGCTACACTAAAATCACGTATTGCGCACCGTAATCGGAGCTTTGAACATCAAATTGCAGATGATTATTTATTAAATTTAAAACGTGATTACAATGACTATTACGAATCTTTAAAGAACGATGGTGAACGCGTCATACGTATTGATACGACACACCTTGATTTTATGAAGTATGAGAACGATTATAATTATATTTTAGAATTAGTGAAGCCACTGATTGGAGGACATGAGCATGAATAATTACGGTATCCCGCAAGATGCTGTCATTACTATCGCCGGAACTGTAGGCGTTGGTAAATCAACATTAACAAAAGCTTTAGCAGAGCGCTTTAATTTTAGAACTTCATTTGAAAACGTAGACCACAACCCTTATCTGGATAAGTTTTATAATGATTTTGAGCGTTGGAGTTTTCATTTACAAATTTATTTTTTAGCAGAACGTTTCAAAGAACAAAAACGAATGTTTGAATATGGTGGCGGTTTTATTCAAGACCGTTCTATTTATGAAGATGTCGATATTTTTGCGAAAATGCATCAAGAACAAGGTACGATGAGTCCTGAAGACTTTGAAACTTATTCTGAATTGTTTAACGCAATGGTCATGACACCTTACTTCCCTAAACCAGATGTATTAATTTATTTAGAGTGCGATTATGACGATGTCATCAATCGTATTAAACAACGTGGCCGTCAAATGGAAATTGAAACGGATACCGCATACTGGCAAAAATTATATCAACGTTATGAAGATTGGATTAGCGAGTTTAATGCTTGTCCAGTTGTTCGAGTCAATATTAATGAATATGATCTGCACGAAGATCCTGAAACACTCAACCCAGTTATTGACAAAATTCGCAACGTCATCGAAACATATCGTAAAGTCGATCAACGTTAAATTCAATATATTAAAAGAAAGTCACTCCACTAGGTTTTGGTCGGAGTGACTTTTTATGCGTATAACAGTAAATTACTCAATATGGCTACGGTAAATAATTTTTTCAATTTCATCGTCTGTCACATATTTACTGTAATAATGTTCATCCGTTTGCGCTAAACCAAAGGTACTTGCCTTATCTTGGTCTTCTGTTCCGATATATAGTTGACCTTCCGTATCTTGATACAAATCAAAGATTGCACCACCATATCGCGCTTCTTGATATAATGCGTAAAGCTCATCGATATCATCACGTGCTACTTGTTTAAAATATAATGTATGTTTAGAATGTTTTATTGTTTTAGCTTCAAACCCTATATCTAACGCTCGTTCATCTTCAGTGACCAACACCACGTCATTACTTATCATTTCCACAATTTTAAACGTCTCGCCATGATAATCTGCATACTTCCCATCAATCATTTTGATCACCTCAATATTTAAAATTAAATATTAAAAAAGTCATAATATACGTTAAGCATATTATGACATATTTTAGACACTGCGCCTATTTTTTTAATATTTTTACGATATCATTTGCTGTTTCTACAGTATAATCCGCTTGGGTAAATTCCTCTGCTAATCCTACACCAGTTAACACCGCAACTTTTAATCCGAGCTGTGCATTAACACCCGTTTGCATATCATTTGCTGTATCACCAACGATAGCGACGTCTTCAGGAGCAACATCATATTGATTAAATAATGGATTTAATACTTCTGGATTTGGCTTTTCGACTGCATTCGCTTCGGTTGAAATAATAACATCAAAAAAGTGATTAAATTGAGTAATCTCTAAAAATTGCTCGACACCCTTTTTCGAATCACTTGTAACAATGCCCATTTTATATCCTTGATTCTGTAATGTTTTTAACGTATCCTCGATACCTTCAACCAATACATTTTCAGGCACCCTATTATCTACTAAAGTTTGACTGCGCGCTTGTGCCCATTTTGTGACATCTTGACCAGCAATATCACAAAACGCTTGCACCATTTCATCCAGTGCACCTGAAGCCATGATTGTACCCGGCTGTATTTCACCGTCAACCACACCTAAATGTGCATATGCTGCTGACTTATCATCAATATCTTGATCATACTTTTCCATAAAATCATCTACTAATTGTAGCCCAATCTTCATCCAACTACGATCAAAATATATAATCGTGCCATCTTTATCAAATAAAATCCATTTCATGCTTGAACAGCTCCTATAATTTCGCTTAATTAAAATAATTCACGCTTTATATTTTAGTACAAAAATGTCACACGAAACAAATATTGTAACTGAATTTGATTTAATTGCATGTATCTGATACTTAACTTAATTTGCGTTCTATACGTATTATGTTATCATAATGTCAAAAAATATAAATTGTGCAAAAACATTTAAATACTACAAGGGGGGTTTTTAAAATGGGTTACTTTATAGTATTTGTAATTATTGCAGTATGTATTGGTATCTATTTTTCAAAAAGAGATGAACCCATGTCACCATCAAGTTGGTTTAAAGGCATCGGTGTCATTGCATTTGCCATGGTCATTGTCATTGTCAATGGATTCTATCATGTAGATGACATTAAGCAAGGTGGAGAAAATGGCGTAAAGCAAGCTGAAAACAGAGAAAACACACAAAAGTAACCAGCTACAATTATTTTCATTCGATTAATAAAGGGGTAAGCGTATCATGATTTATGCAATTACTTTTATTATCGTTAGCATTTTAATCGTTATTTATTTTTCGAAAAGGGACAAACCGATGTCACCGTCAAGTTGGTATAAAGGCATTGCCGTCATTATTTTATCCTTATTTGCTGTTAGCTTTTTTGATAGTCTCGATGTATTCATACAAAATTTTAAAGAAGGCATCAACGAAGATGTAGCGAATGACATTTCAAAAAATTAATATCGATTAGCGGCCGTCATTCAAATAGATATCATCCTAAAAAGGTTGGTAACGCGCATGCGCGTTACCAACCTTTTTAGGATCAATTTTAATATCTTGGTACTACGACTCTCCATCCTTGTGGATCATCAAGTTTACCACTTTGAATACCAGTATAATGATCATATAAGTTTTGTGTGATTTCACCAGTTTCATTATTATTAATTACGATTTCTGTCTCACCGTATTTTAATTGGCCTACTGGAGAAATGACTGCTGCTGTACCTGTACCGAATACTTCTGTTAATTCGCCCTTATTGTGCGCTTCAATCAATTCATCGATAGATACTTTGCGTTCTTCCACTTCATAGCCTAAGTTTTGAGCTAACTCAATCACTGTCTTACGTGTGATACCCGGTAAAATACTACCATTTAATTCTGGTGTTACCAATTTACCATTTTCAACGAAGAAGATATTCATACTTCCGACTTCTTCCACGTATTTTTGTTCAACACCATCTAACCAAAGTACTTGATCATAACCTTGAGCTGAAGCGTTAGATTGCGCTAATAAGCTTGCTGCATAGTTACCTGCAACTTTAGCATAACCTACACCGCCGCGTACGGCACGGACATATTGATCTTCGACATAGATTTTAGTTGGGTTGAGTGATGCACCACCATAATATGAACCCGATGGAGATAATATAATTAATAATTTATAAGAGTATGAAGGACGTACACCTAAAATACCTTCTGTCGCAAAAACATATGGACGAATATATAATGATTGTCCTTCACCTTCCGGTACCCAATCACGTTCAACATCTACAAGTTGTTTTAAACCTTCTAATACCACTTCTTCGTCTACTTGTGGCATATCCAAGCGTGCCAACGATTTATTAATACGCTTGAAGTTCTCTGATGGACGGAATAAATCAACTTCTCCATTATGTTTATAAGCTTTTAAGCCTTCAAATACAGATTGACCATAATGAATACCTTGTGCTGCTGGAGAAATTTCTATTGGACCATAAGGTACAATTTTTAAATCATGCCATCCTTGATCGATATCATAGTCGAAACTCAACATATAATCAGTGAAGTATTTCCCGAAACCTAATTCACTTGGATCCGGTTTTTCTTTAAGTGTTTCACGCTGTACAAATTTAATTTTTTCTGACATGACTGCTTCCTCCCAATGTTTATTCTTAAGTATTATATTAAATTATACCAATCCACTAGTCTGTGTTCAATAATTTTCAAAAAATTTCAAATAAACCAACAATATGTATCTTGGATAATCAAACCACTGTCCGTACATTAATTTATGGTTTAATTGCTCGCATTTTGTATTAAAATCGCTGTTATTTAAACAAAAAAGAAGCCGAACCTATAGTCGACATACACTTCGTTAATGTCATCACCTAAAATAGTGAAATGCTTAACAACTGTATATCAAACTATGTCCGAGCTTCAAAAAATGTATGCTTTATTTTACTTCTGCTTTCTCTTTGCCTTCAATAGCATCTAGCATCACTTTAGTCATTGCACTTAAGTCATATTGAGGATTGAAGCCCCATTCTGCTCTCGCACAACTTACATCAATACTATTAGGCCAACTATCTGCGATGGATTGTCTAACCGGATCTACATCGTAGTCTAATTTAAAGTCTGGATAATATTCTTGAATCGCTTCTTTAACCATTTCTGGTTCAATACTCATCGCACTTAAATTATAAGCATTTCGATTAATTAATTTAACGCCGTCTGCTTCCATTAGTTGGATAATCGCATTAATGGCATCTTCCATAAACATCATATCCATAAATGTATCTTTCGCGATAAAGCTTGAGTATTGCCCTTCTCTAACTGCTTTAAAATAAATATCTACAGCATAATCTGTCGTACCGCCACCTGGTTCTTTAATATGTGAAATCAAACCTGGGAATCTAACGCTGCGTGTATCTACACCAAATTTTTCAAAGTAATATTGGCATAGTAATTCTCCAGCAACTTTATTCACACCATACATTGATGTAGGACGTTGAATCGTTACTTGGGGTGTATTAACTTTAGGTGTTGACGGACCAAAAGCACCAATAGAACTTGGTGTAAAGAATTGTAATTTATATTCACGTGCTACTTCTAATGCATTCATTAAACCACCCATATTTAAGTCCCATGCAAACAATGGATTTTTCTCAGCAGTTGCTGATAATAATGCAGCCATATGCATCATTGTGTCTGGTTTGAATGATTCAACCAATTCATCCATACGTGCTTTGTCTGTCACATCTAAAATTTCAAATGGACCATCTTTCAATGCAGAGCCTTCTTCAGGTTCTCTAATGTCAGTGGCTAAGACATTGTCATTTCCATATAATGTTCTACATTTTACAACTAACTCAGTTCCAATTTGTCCTAATGCACCAGTAATCATAATTTTTTTCATATTTCTATCTCCCTTGTATATTACAGAAACTGTAATGTATTTCCCTCGTGGACAATAACCTTATTTTCACCTATATTATATTATAAAAACGCTTTATTGTATATATCGAAAGAACATTTATTTTAAAAATATATAGACCACACAATAATTGATTGCGATTTCAATATTATATTATTAAACCGGATTTGACACATATACGATAGACTGTTATAAGATAATTATTAAATATTTATGGAGATGATGACATGTTGCACAAAAATGCTACATTATTAATACAAAGTGTTCGATTAACGTAGTCGATGCTTTGTAATCTAATTCCTTATCACAAGGCATCTAACTTATGCATGTAAGCTATATTTATGTGAGAGGAACTAATAAAAAATGGAAAAACAACTTTACCCTTATCAATTTAATTATATAAAAGAACGCGTTGCACATTTAGTCAATGCTTATAATTCGGTCAACGATCCCAATACAATCGCTTCAATCAAAGATATCACACGCGATGAAATACTCAATACATTTAACTCGAGAGACACTACAATTCGTTCAAATGTTGAAAAGCTCATGAATGTACAACTAACTAAAGAACAAGCTCAAAAAATTTTAACGACCATACAAATGTATGTTAAGCCATTTGAACATCCGAGTAAAAAGCAAGTCACTAACCTTTTTAAAAAAGTTAAAAAGCTAAAAACACCTCTTATCAGTGATGAAGTACTACAAACAAGTACGTATATCGGTTGGAATGATATTGCTTCAAATAGAAAATTCATCATTTATTATGATAACTTTGGAAAATTAAACGGTGTATACGGAGACATTTCTAACCAAACTGTCAAAGGTTTCTGCTCTATTTGCAATAAAGAATCCCGTGTTGCTCTATTTATGCGAAAAACACGTACTGGCAATGATGGCCAATATACCAAAAAAGGTGACTACATTTGTTTTGATAGCACATTATGTAACCATCAAATATCCGATTTATCGCACTTCCATCATTTTTTGAATAAGATTCAATAAACCAAAAATATGCCCTATGCAATGATATGTCATTGTATTAGGGCCTTTTTTGATATAGACAAAACACCCTATTCATGTGTCGGATTTGTCTATTGTCATATTTATGTTATTACTTAAAATAACTATCAATACCTTTAAATTTGTAGCGTATTATGCTTTTCATATCATAAAGGCTGTTATTAGGAACGACTTCTGAAAAAAAACGCTAACCGAAGATTACAGGCTAAGGTGGTGCCTGCGGAAAGCGTGCACAAAAACTGTCGACAAAGTCAGTTTTTATTAGGCCTTATACTCACTTTCTTAAATAATCAATAAACGTTCGAATCGTTTGTTCATTTGTTCTATCTAAATGAGTGATAGCAGTAAAATAAATATAATAGTCAAAAGGCGCACCAATAGGTAACATTTCAATGAGACCATTTAAAATAAACGGATCATCTTCAAGCATCAAACTAGAAACAATACTGACACCTAACCCTTCAGATACTGTTTTTATCAAAACGCTAGGATTATTTGTACGAAAAACAATTTTCAGCGGACCATTTTCATCTTCAAATTGCTTAAAATTATGATGATAAAAATTGCGGTCATATAATACAAATGGATATTGTTGAATAGCTTCCATTTCAACCGTATCTTGTAATGATAATTTAGATTTTTTAGGTACAATCAATCTGAAATTTGTAGATATATTAAGCGAATTAGAGACGATGGTCTGCCCAAATGTTTCACTTTCAGTCTTCCCAATCAAGCCAATATCCACCTCATTGTCCTCTACCATTTTCATAATTTTGTCTCTGTCACTTTCAATCACTTCAACCTCAATGTGTGGATAATCCTTTTTAAAGGTAGACAATGCTTTGGGTATAATTTTGTTAAATAATGTCGGTATCGTCGCAATTTTAAGTGAGCCTGCAATATTTGAATGCATGGCATCAACCTCTGATATTAAATGTGTTTTTGCTTCTAAAATATCAATGATTAAAGGGATTATTTTTTTACCTACCTCAGTTGGCAACGTACCTTTTCGAGATCGATCAAACAGTTTATAGCCAAGTTCTGCTTCTAAATTTGCAATCGATTGACTCATTGCAGATTGACTAATATGCATCGCTTCCGAAGCATGAACGATGGATTCTGTTTCATAAATTTTTTTAACATAAGCTAATTGTTCAAAATTCATAACTTCACCCCTTTTTACATAAGCGTTTCTTATATAAATATTAAAAATACTAATTTTACATTAGCACACGTTAATCATTATAATAAATAGTGTATGAAAAAATAATTAAAGGACGGTCTTCTTATGTATGATAAACTCTGGTCGAAAGATTTTATCTCTATTACCTTTGTAAATTTTTTAATGTATTTAATTCATTATACGTTAATTGTTACCGTAACTATATTTACCATTGATAAATTCCATGCATCCGAAAGTATGGGTGGCTTAGCTGCCGGTATCTTTATCATCGGTATGCTTTTCGGTCGTTTAGCATCTGGGCGCGTAATTGACAATCTACAACCTAAAAAAGTATTGCTATTCGGCATTATCTTTTCAATTATTACTGTTGGCTTATATTTCCTTATTAGCAGTCTATTTTTATTAATGCTTGTGCGCCTATTACATGGGATAGCGTTTGGTTTGGCTTCGACAGCAACTGGAACAATTTCATCAAGAATTATTCCTGAAAAACGTAAAGGTGAGGGCATCGGTTATTACGCCCTCAGTGTTACCACAGCATCAGCAATTGGTCCTTTTTGTGGCATTGTATTGAACCAACGATTCGGTTTCGAATCTATTTTCATTGTTAGTTTGGTTATCATCATCATTGCGTTCATTGCCGCACTATTTATTAAAGGATTACCAAAACCACCTGTTGAGAACAACGATGAAGCAGAAAATAAAGGCATTCGTGCATACATTCAAAAAGAAGCACTACCTATTTCATTTGTCGTTATATTCGTCGGCATTGCTTATTCAAGCGTATTGTCTTTCTTAACTGTTTATACGGAACAAATAAATTTAGCGACTGCATCTAGTTTCTTCTTTATTGTTTATGCAGTCAGCACCTTTGTTACACGTCCATTTACAGGAAAAATTTATGATGCCTATGGTGAAAATAAAGTCATGTACCCTGTGTTATGTAGCTTTGCAATTGGCTTAGTACTGTTAGCAATCACACACACAAGTCTATTGTTACTTATTTCAGCTATATTTGTAGGTATCGGTTATGGAACGATTGTCCCAAGTGCGCAAGCCATTGCCATTCAACAATCACCTGTTGATAAAATTGGTTTAGCAACCTCAACATTCTACATGTTTGCTGACTTTGGCGCTGGTATTGGTCCATTCGTATTAGGTATCATGGTGCCAATCATGGGATATCGTTATCTATATATCACGATGGCTATTGTAGTCATTGCATCCATTATCCTTTACTACTTTATGCATGGTAGAAAAGCGATACATTACCCAAGCACCAGCAATTGATAAACTTATAATCATTAATACATCCAACAGAAATCAAATGATTAAAAGTAACATATAACAATGGAGTGCCGCAAAATAACATTTCTGCGGCACTCCCTATTTTTATCCAATATTAGTTTTTTAATTTTTTAACAAGTGACGATTTCAATCCAACTAGACCAATCTTATCCACTTTAGCATCAATATCGTGACCATCTTCAGGTTCTACGATACGGATACTTTTCACTTTAGTACCTTGTTTTATGACAAATGAAGTGCCTTTTACTTTCAAATCTTTAATCACAGTGACCGAATCACCATCTACTAGTTCATGACCATTCACATCTCTTGTAATTTGCGCTTCCATATTTTCTTTATTTTCAGTTTCAGACCATTCGTGACCACACATTGGGCAAACAAGTAGGTTACCATCTTCATATGTGTAACTAGATTCACATTTTGGGCAATTAGGTAAAGTATATTCCATAATTAAACCTCCGATAAGTTATTATTTAGCTGATAATCTACCATATTATAAAATATAAACTCTATTTTCTCCACTTTTTTTATTAAAGTTTGTTCTGTTTTTTTATTTTTTCTTCAGCCATCCACAACCGCTACAAAGCTTATTTCATGCTAAAAATAAATTCAAATTCAATTTTTATTTTTTAAATTCCCAAAAAATAATCAGAAAAATGTTTATTTAATGATATGAGTGGAAAAGTACCTGTGTCACAAATCATAAAGGAGGCTTTTATAATGAGTAAATTTGATGATTTTAAAGACCAAGCAAAAGACAAAGTAGACGAAGTGAAAAACGACAAAGATAAACAAAAAGAAGTTAAAGATCAAGCTCAAGATAAAGCAAAAGACTTAAAAGATAAATTTTAAGCTTTCTAAATTATCTTGAATCTAAATACTGTTAAATAAAAGCATCTGTCAGTACATTAATTGTACTGACAGATGCTTTTTTGTATATTTAAGAATTATTTTAAATTTAATTTCTCTGCAATTTCTTGCTTTTTACTATCAAAATCTAATGCTTGTTGATCTATAGATGATCCAGTTTCAGCAACCTGCTTAATGTTTTCCATTTGGAACTGCCAGCCTGCAAAATCAAGTATAATATGTGGAAATGCAAACGGTAAACATTCATCGAAAATCAATACCGTTTCTTTACCAGTATCATGTAAATCAAACCTTACTGTACCAATATCCCATGTATAGCCAATTGTTTCATTTTCTTCAAAGGCTGTAATTTCCATTTCTTCGTCGTCTTGCCCATCCATTTGGAATTTCATCTTACCACCAACTTGACGGTCTTCAAATGATAATTGTGGAAACCATTGTTGAATACCTTCCGTTGTGCTTAAAAGTTTAAACACTGTTGCTACATCTTGTTCAATGATTATTTTTAATGTTTGATATGCACCTTGTTCATCTTTAGAATATACAGCTTCCGTATGAATATGCCCCTTTCGATTTACAATCGCCTCATTTTGAAACACATATGAATTGATAATACTGCTATTCCCATCTTATTTTATTTTAATCCTAGGTCTGATCGGTTATTCACTTCTAATTTACGTGCTTTTCTTGTATATCTTAAATAAATCAAGCCAAGTAAGATAAACCACAGTGGTGATAATACAACACCCATTCTTGTTTCTGGTACAACAAGTAAGATAATCAATACGAATACAAAGAATAGCTGTACCATTCTTGCCATATGAATACCACCGGGCAATTTAAAGTCACTCTTTTTATGTAATTCAGGATGTGTTTTAACGTATTTTGCATAGGCATGAACAATAAACATCCATACAGCGACTAATAAAATTGTTGAAATTGCTGTGACATAAAAGAACACTTGTGTTGCGTTCGGTATTAAATAATTTAATAACACCGTAATAGATAACAAAGCGCATGTTACCAATATTGCTATATAAGGCACACCTTTTTTATTTGTTTTCATTAATAAATGATGTGTTTGTTTTTTCTCAGATAACCCAAATAAGATTCTACTATTTGCAAATATACCACTATTACATGCCGATGATGCTGCAGTTAATACCACAAAGTTTATTAACCCCGCTGCAAATGGCACACCAATAAGTGCAAATAAACTTACAAATGGACTATTATTTGGATCAATATCTTGCCATGGAATAATGGACATCATCACCGCTAATGCACCAACGTAAAATAATAATATTCTGATTGGTACACTGTTAATTGCTTTCGGTATCGTTTTTTCAGGATTTTTTGTTTCTCCAGCTGTTATACCTAATATTTCAATACCTGTAAATGAAAAGACAACCATTTGGAATGACATGAAAAAGCCAGATGCACCATGAGGGAACCAACCACCATTATTATAAACATTAGAGACCCCCGTCTTACCAAAAGGTGTTTGAATTGCAAATACAATCATGACAATACCAATAACTATCAATGCAATGATTGTTACAACTTTTATAATTGCAAACCAAAATTCTAATTCACCAAACATTTTTGTACTTGTTAAATTAAAAGCCATAAGAATCAATATACAAGACAAAGATGTGATCCAATTTGGTAAATCGGGTATCCAAAATTCTACATATTTTGCAACTGCAGTAATTTCTGCCATCCCTGAAGTAATCCAAGTTAACCAATACGTCCACCCGGTTACAAATCCTGCAAACGGACCAATCTGATCGTGCGCAATATCTGCAAATGTTTTATATTCTGTATTAGAAAGTAACATCTCACCCATTGCACGCATAAACATAAACAATACAAAACCGACAATAATATACGTGAGTAAAATCGATGGCCCCGTTAAACTAATGGACTGACCAGCCCCTAAAAATAAGCCAGTTCCAATAGCTCCACCAATCGCAATAAGTTGAATATGTCTATTACTCAACTCTCTGTTCAAAGTATTTGTCATAAATCTTGCCCCAATTCCAATTGTTTTAAAGCATCATTAATATATCGCCTTAGCTTATTAGCCCCTTTGTTATCAATTAATAAACTAATGTAATGATTACATGCATATATCTCAATAATGCTTGGTTGTATAATATTCTTTTTTTCTGAAAATTACAACTAATGCTATAAATCATTTTTGATAATTTTGTATTTTTACATTTTTGATTTTTTAACTCTTTAATTGATTAAAACAATAAACTATAATCTCATTTTTAATATTTGAATTTCTTTTTTAACCATTAAATATCATGTGCCTTGATGAAATAAAAAATAGCACACTTTTATTACTTAACGACATCGTTAAAATAAAAAGTGTGCTCTGATTTCACATACGATGAACGTACCTTTGAACAAATATTTTATAAGCACTTATTGCGTTTCTATAGCCTCTTTAATAGATTTAATGTTCTCTGGTGTTGTTTGACAACACCCTCCAACAATCTTGACGCCTTGGTCTAACCAATCAGGTATTTGTTCAACAATTAAACCTTGATTACCTACACTTTCCCATTCTTTCTCCACTGCATTGTACTGTGCACCGCCATTAGGATAAAGCGCTATTGTTTGAGGTACATTTTTCAGTCCTTTGCTTATAGCTTTATTTATACCCGCGACGGATGAACAATTAATACCAAACACCGGTATGCGTTCAGCATATTGCTTAATATAAGCACATAACTTTTCAAATTCTGTGTCATCAGATAAATCACCGTCTTCATTAACTGTGACAGATAACCAAAATGTCTGATTTGTATAATGTGGCACAATATATTCAACAATCGCTTTAATTTCCTCGAAATTAGGCACGGTCTCAAATACAAAATCATTGATGCCTCTTTTAACCAATGCTTCTATACGCGTTTTATGGAATTGAAAATAATCTTCCTTACTTAAATCGTATGCACCTGTGTACTCAGAACCATCACTTAAATAGGCACCGTATGGCCCTAAGCTACCCACGATAACTTGTGTATCCGTCGTGGCTTCCATAATTTGATTTACTGCAGTATTATATAGCTGATCTATTTCAGTTGCCTTCATCCCAATATCAGAAAAAGTTTGGTAACTCGCTTGATACGTACTTGTAAGCAATATGTCTGCCCCCACATCCGTAAATGCTTGATGTGCTTGTTTAATTTGTGTAGGGTTATTTTTTAAAACTTCACTGGACCATAATGAAGTTTTCAAACTACAGCCTGCTTGTTCTAATGTTGTTGCCAAACCGCCATCTAGTACCAATGGCGATTGAGCTTTCAATTTTTCTAATAACCGCATTTAATTACCTCTTTTCTTATGATACTTAATGAAATAATATATGAGTGCTATGACAGCGAATGGTACACCGAAATAAAGTGCAGGTGCCTGATTAGAATCAAAAACCATTCCTATACATGAAACTAAACATAAAATAAATCCTATAATAGGTATAGATTGATGAATTTTAAGGCTAGGATCATACCTTTTAGCATTGAAATAAGCAACACATATACTCATCCACACGATGACTACAGCGAGTCCTGCAATGGACACCAGCACAACATAGAGTGAATCCGCTGCATAGATGCTTGATAATAAAGCCAACAGACCACCTACCATACTAAATAATGTTGCGTTGATAGGCATGCGATATTTATTCAACTGTCCGAACCATTTTGGAAATACCCCTTCATTGGCTAAACTCCATATCATTCTACTTGCTGCATATAATCCAGAATTAGCGGCAGATAATAAGGCTGTGATAATGACTAGATTCATGATATCTCCAGCGTAAGGTATCCCCATTTTTTGAAAGATGACTACAAATGGACTTTCCAAAGATTTCCCTTGATAACTTGGAATTAAAATAGAAATAATAACCATTGTACCGATAAAAAAGATAATTAAGCGCCATAAAGTTGCACGTATCGCTTTAGGAATGACTTGTTTAGGATTTTCAGTTTCTCCCGCAGCAATACCGATCAATTCCGTGCCACTAAATGCGTAATTCACTGCTAACATCGTTAAGAACACCGCACCTATACCATTAGGAAAAGTAGGATTCGTATATCTGTTAGTCACTGTATGTATACCTTCATAACCATTGTAATGTATCAAACCTAAAATGACACATATGCCTAAGATAATAAATACAATAATAGTAACCACTTTAACTAAAGAAAAATAAAATTCAACTTCTGCATAAAAGCGTGTCGATATGATATTAAAAATTAATACTAATATAATTGCACTTGCAGCAAAGATATATTCAGGTATTTCTGGAAACCACCTTTGCATCAAAATACCCACTGCTGTAAATTCAGAACCTAATGCTACTGTCCAGGTCAACCAATAAAACCACGCAACAATGTAGCCAATAGATGGATGTATATATTTACTCGCATATGTATGAAAACCACCTGTCACAGGGTGTTTAATAGCCAATTGTCCTAAACAAAGCATGACGAGATAAACAAGTATTGAACCTACTATATAAGATAAGACAGTCCCTAGAGGTCCAGCTTGTTGTAAAGTATACCCAGAACTTAAAAATAATACTGTACCAATAACGCCACCAAAGCTTAATAACATGAGATGGCGCTGTTTCATGGCACGTTTAAATGATGTTTGTTCCATTGAATGTGCTCCTTATCTTTAAGTACTCAATATAGATTTTTGATATAATTAAACATTTTATTGATTTCTGAAAATTTAGTCAATAGTAAGTTATAGTATCTTTGATATCCCACTGCTAAATTATTAATTGAGTTTATTCATCCAGCTTAAAAGAAAGCGCTATTACATTAACTGAATTTTCAAACTTTTATAAAAATTCAGATCTTTGTATTGCTTTTCATTCTCAACGCTATTAACATAAACTATGTATCACTTTAAATATCTAAGTAATAAATAGAGGAGTTTTATAATGACAGAATATAATGACTTAGTAACTTCTACTCAAGAAATTACCAAAGAAGCTTTACATAAATTAGGTTTTGATGAAGGTATGTACGAACTTATAAAAGAACCTTTAAGATTTTTAGAAGTCCGCATCCCTATTCGCATGGATGACGGTACTGTAAAAACGTTTACGGGCTACCGTGCCCAACACAATCATGCTGTAGGTCCTACTAAAGGTGGTATTCGTTTCCATCCTGATGTTAATAAAGAAGAAGTCAAAGCACTATCTATGTGGATGACTATGAAATGTGGTATCACTAACCTTCCATTTGGTGGCGGTAAAGGGGGTATTATTTGCGATCCACGACAAATGAGTAACCAAGAACTAGAGCGTTTATCTCGTGGCTATGTTCGTGCAATTTCTCAATTTGTTGGTCCCGAAAGTGACATTCCAGCACCAGACGTTTATACAAACCCCCAAATTATGTCTTGGATGATGGATGAATATAGTAAGATTAATCGCTCAAATGCGTTTGCATTTATTACAGGTAAACCACTTTCATTAGGCGGTTCACAAGGACGAAATCGTGCAACTGCATTAGGTGCAGTAATCACAATTGAAGAAGCGACCAAGCGTAAAAACATTGACATTAAAGGCTCTCGTGTAGCAATTCAAGGTTTCGGTAATGCGGGTAGCTTTATCGCAAAAATTTTACACGATATGGGCGCTAAAATTGTAGCTATTTCTGAAAGTTTTGGTGCATTACATGATTCTAATGGGTTAGATGTAGACCGACTCGTTGAATTAAAGGAACAACACGGCCGCGTTACACATTTGTATGACAACGTTATTCCTAATGAACAATTATTTGAAGTCGATTGCGATATTTTAGTTCCTGCCGCACTTTCAAATCAAATTAACGAAGTGAATGCACATCATATTAAAGCAAAAATTATAGCAGAAGCCGCAAATGGCCCAACGACACCAGAAGCAACACGTATTTTAACTGAGCGCGGCGTCTTAATTATTCCAGATGTGCTTGCGAGTGCTGGTGGTGTAACAGTATCTTATTTCGAATGGGTACAAAATAATCAAGGTTATTATTGGTCAGAAGAAGAAGTAAACACAAAATTACGCGATAAAATGGTTGAAGCGTTTAATACGATATATGATTTAGCAGAAGATAGAAAAATGGATATGCGTTTAGCTGCCTATGTCTTAGGTATTAAACGAACTGCCGAAGCATCTCGTTTCCGTGGTTGGGCATAATTCCTATATATTTAGGGACTATATCCGACGAATAATCAAATGATGTATTGTTATCAATCAAATTTTCATAATATACTTAACTTAGCTATGAAGTCATCTATGACGCGAGATGACTTCATAGCTTTTTTGTTATAGCATCTAAGTGTTTTCCATATTCGCTGTATTTATTGCGCTTCATTGTTATATCTGAGGTTCACTTTTTTATTTTAAGCTGCTCCATCACACCTTCATTGCTATCCTCTTAATATTTAAGTATATCTTCACTTTTCAAAAATTAGAATTTTCTGATTTATTTGAAATACAAATTAATAATCTATATACTTATTTACAACAAAAGGGAGGATGTACAATTATGAAGAACAATATTTATGGTAATGTACCGTGTTTTTTAAATAGTAAGAATCTCAATCAGACAAATACATTAGATACAGACGTCATCGTTTATGGCGCACCATTTGAAGGTGAAAGTACTTGGGGCGATTATACGGGTGTAGAATTGGGCCCGAAACAAATTCGTGTTTGTTCAGCTCGCTATAGTCAATATTTACCTGAGCTCAATCACATTGATATCAGTGAACACCTAACGATGGGAGACGTTGGTGATGTGCCCTTTGTAGCACACGATAATAAGCAAAGTTACGACAATATTAGTGATTTCGCTAAAAAGCTTTGGGATAGTGGTAAATTCTTAGTTGGCTTTGGTGGAGAGCATGGTGTGACATATCCAATACTGAAAGCACTAACGGAAACAGGCAAAAAAGTAGGCATCATTCATTTAGATGCGCACTATGACAACATGCCTGATTACGAAGGTGAACCTTATGCGCGTAACACCCCTTTTATGAGACTTTATGAAACGGATGGTATACGCAACGAAAGTATTATTCACACTGGTATACACGGTCCTAGAAATAAGCCTGAAACTGGTCGCTTCGCACAAGAAGCTGGTACAGTAACTTTAACTATTAATGATATTCGAGCGGCTAAAGACTTGAAAACATATGCTCACGAAATCTACGCGCAAGCGAGCAAGGATGTAGATGTTGTCTACCTAACTATCTGTAGTGATGTACTTGACTTCGCCTTTAATCCTGGTGGTCCTGTCGATGGTAATGGGTTATCTTCTTATGAACTCCTTACGATGATTCATGAATTCGGAAAACTAGGCCTTTGTGGCATGGACTACGTGGAAGTATATCCTATGATGGATGCCAATCAAAACTCAGCTCATTTTGTCTCTACAGCAGTGTTATATGTACTTGCTGGCCACGTCGCTTATTTAAATCAAACAAAATAATTTGAGGAGTGGTGCTATTGTTTAAAGAAGCTGGGAAGATTTTAAGATCACTCGGTCCCGGAATGATTATCACTGCCTCATTTATCGGTCCAGGTACAGTGACCACAATGACACAAGGTGGTGCCGGTTTCGGTTATAGTTTATTGTGGGCCGTTGTATTTTCTATTGTAGCCACAATTGTGCTGCAGGAAATGATCATTCGCTTATCTCTCGTCACACGTGAAGGTTTAGGTGAAGCAATACAAGATTTATTTAAACATAGAGTCGGTAAACTTATCATTGTATGGTTTACATTAATAGCAGTTACAATTGGTTGTGCTGCCTATATCAGTGGTGACTTAATCGGGACTTCGTTAGGTGCTTCTTATTTATTAAATTTACCAGAGCATTGGGTAGCACCTGTCATCGGTATCATCATTTTACTCATTGGGTTATTTGTCAACTATCGTTTTTTAGAAAAAATTATGCTTGTACTTATGGTTATTATGGGCATTATCTTTATTACTACGATGATAGTAATTCAACCAGATATTGTTGGTATTTTAAAAGGTGTGTTTGTGCCTACAATTCCAAACGGATCTATTATCACAATCATCGCACTGATAGGAACTACCGTGGTTCCATACAATTTCTTTATACATTCAACTGCAGTACATGAACGTTTTGGCAATATTAAAGAATTAAAATATGCACGTTGGGACACCGTCATTTCAATTTCTATTGGTGGTATTATTTCAGCAGCTATATTAATTGCTGCTGCTACTTTAATACAAGGTAAAGAAGTGACAAGTGTGATTCAACTCGCTGGTCCGCTTGAACCTGTACTTGGAAATGCAGCACCATTCGCCATCAGTATCGGATTATTTGCAGCTGGACTCTCTTCAGCTATTGCATCACCTGCAGGCGCCGCTGCAACGATCAGTAGTTTATTAGGTTGGCAAGGCGGGATGCAAAGTAAGAAATATAAGACTGTTTTTACGATCATCATCATTATCGGTATTATTACTTCAGCTTTAGGCTTTGAACCGCTTCAAGTGCTACTTGTGGCCCAAGCATTAAATGGTATTATCTTACCTATTGTGGCCATTCTTATTTTCATCATAATTAATAAGAAAAACTTGATGGGTCATTACGTAAATACGCTATGGCTCAATATAATCGGGGGTATTGTGGTACTTGTCGTTACATTCTTAGGCCTTTATAGCTTAATAGATGCGATTTCGAGTTTTATGTCTTAAATATTCAAAAAGCCCAAGTTGAGTTATTGAAAACTTAACTTGGGCTTTTAAATCTCAAATTAGGCAAAACCTATTACCTTCAACTTTGTCACTACTTATAAGTACTTTCTAAAAGTGACTTCATTGTAAATATTAACCTTCACATAGCTTTTTTAATCGCTCAAACATCAAGTTATAGCCTGTTTCCATTTCTTTTTTGACTTCTGTCTTATCCGCTTCAAAATCGTTTGTGTCGCCTTCAAAAGGAACTTTGATGCCTTGGTTAAATTTAATTTCTGTTGCTCCTGTTAAATCAACAAATTCAACAGTGATGATATCTTCTAACTCACTAAATTGAGGCATTTTAAATGAAAACGTCAATTTATAAGGACTGACAATATCTATATACGTGCCAATTGCTCTATATTCAACGCCCTCTCTGACATCGATAATTTCCCAGTCTCCATTGATTTCAAATTGATTCTTGGCAACTTTATTCGTTTCTTCTGTTGTCATAAACCACTGTTTAAAAAGACTCGGCTTAGTCCAGGCACGAAACACTTCTTCTACTGGTGCATCTACTTTAAACGTCATGTCTAAATTTACAATTTCCCATTCCATTATCAACATCTCCTTAAAGTGTAATACGTTATTATTTAATCACCTCTTTTTCAGTGCACAAACCAAAATGATTTTCCATTCATGATTGCGGTCGTTGATTTTAGTCATATAAATCTTATAAAAACTTACATTAATGCGCTCACATTACGCATAATGCGTGCTTTTTTATACCCCAGTAAATCATGTAATTCTTTATAGGCATTGAATAATTTTTTATAAATTAAGACCTGTGCATGATCTGGTTCTACTTGATATAAAACAGGTTCTTTCATTGCTTGGATAGCTGAAGAAAAATTAGGATGCGCACCACCACAAATCGCACCTAAAATGGCTGCTCCGATAGCTGGTGCATACTCACTATCAATAACTGTAATCTTCTTGTTCAATACATTTGCGTAAATTTCCATTAATAAATGATTCTTTTTAGGTATACCACCACAAGCAAAAACGCGTTCCACTTCCATTTGCCAACCTTGATATTGTTGCATAATCATTTTTGTTCCAAATGCTGTTGCTTCCATATATGCACGATATATATCTTCATGTTTCGTTTGTAAACTTAAGCCAAATAGACTCCCTTTCAAATTACTATCACTTAACACACTCCGATTCCCATTATGCCAGTCCAAAGCGATCAGACCACTTTCTCCAGGATAACGCTGACTTGCTTTTTCATTAAGTAATTCAAAAATTGAAATTCCTCTATCTTCTGCCGTTTTTACATATTCATATGGGGATTGATTAGCTACATATTCAAACAAATCACCAACTGCTGTTTGTCCTGCTTCGTATGCATATAAATCTGGTATAATGGCACCTTTAACTGACCCCGAGATACCAGGTACTTTATGTTGCTCTTTATTCAGCATTAAATGACACGTGCTTGTTCCCATAACCATTGTCATTTCTTTATCTTTTTCAGCACCAATACCTAGTAAACTTGAGTGCGCATCTATAATGAATGGACTTACTACCGTTTCAGGTGAAAGCCCCAATTTATGTGCCATCTCTGCACTCACTGTACCGACACTTTCACCTATACTGACGATGGGCGCATCTACTTTCGTGCGTACAATATCTGATAAATTGTCATCCACTTTATCAAATAAATCATAATGAAAGCCTGTAGATGATTCCCAAAAAGACTTAAAGCCCAAACCACAGTTAGATCGAACATTTTCACCAGTAAGTCGATTCACAATCCAATCCCCAGCTTCCATAATATCAGCCGTTTCTGTCATGACTTCTGGCGCTTTATCATTCACTTCCATGATCTTAGGAATCATCCATTCGCTACTCACATTAAATCCATAGTATCCTAACCAGCGATTCTTCTCTTCTATCGCAGTATTAAACAATAGATCTGCTTCTGCCTGAGCGCCATGATGCTTCCATAATTTCACATAAGCATGAGGATTGTTATAAAATTTAGGATTGTTATGCATTGGTTCCATTTGGTCATCTACAAATATGACTGTGGAAGAAGTGAAGTCTATACCTATACCAACAATGTCCTTTGCATCTATATTTGTTTTTGCCAAAATTTCTGGTATCCCTGTTTCAATGACTTCCATATAATCATTCGCATTTTGTAATGCATAACTTTGTGGCAGCTTGTGTCCATTGAGTTCACCTTCAATTGTGCCATGGGCATATGTTTGTACATATTGACCTATGATTTCTCCATTCTCAGTGTTCACCAAGAACACTCTTCCTGAGCCAGTTCCAAAATCTATCCCTATACTGTAAGTCATAATTTATCCTCCAGTTCGCTATAAGAAAACGCTTTCCTAAATCATAATGAAGATAGTTATAAAAATCAACACAAACATTCATAAAAATACATAAAGAAACACAAAAAAGCATTATAATCATTGACAAAGAATTGTGTAAGCGTTTACTATTAGCCGTACAAACATAAATGAACATAAATATAAAGGAGTTGCGCAAATATGAAAATCGAATCGAACGCTTTTCGCTTAATCGAACCTGGCGTATTCAAAAAAGATACCCTTACGCATGATTTCGAAGAGAAAGATATTATCGTTAAACCTACAAAAGCAAGTGTCTGTCATGCAGATTTACGTTATTATACTGGCAATCGTCGCCAAGAAGCACTCGCAAAGAAATTACCTATGGCACTCTTTCACGAAGGTATCGGTATCGTAGAAGATTCTAAACATCCTGATTTTCAACAAGGAGATAAAGTTGTCATTGTACCAAATATCCCTTCTCACTTACGTAAAGGTACATATCCAACGACTTCATTCCAAGATAATTATGATGAAAACGCCGTATTTATGGGCAGTGGATTTGATGGTATATGCCAAGATCGCATGGTGGTGCCTGGCGATAATGTCGTAAAAGTTCCAACAGATTTAGATGAAGATGTCTCATTACTTGCTGAGTTATGTTCAGTATCACTGTTTCCAATCAATCAACTTGACGAGATAACAACTGAAACGTCCCCACAAGTTGCAATCTTTGGAGATGGTCCAGTCGGTTATTTAGCAGCAACTGCCTTACATTATATTTATGGTATTGATAAAGCAAATTTAATTGTATTTGGTGCAGTTCAAGAAAAACTAGCTGCCTTTGAAGACTTTGCCACAACACATCTCGTATTTGACTTCGATTTCAATCAGTATCGTGGCGTACATACTGTTTTTGAATGTACGGGTGGTAAATTTTCAGAATCTGCAATTAACCAAGCCATCGATTTGATCGATAGACAGGGGCATATTGTATTAATGGGTGTCACGGAAGAACGCGTTGGTATTAACACCAGAGATGTTCTTGAAAAAGGTCTGACATTTTCAGGTAGTTCACGTAGTACAAAACGTGAATTCGAGCAACTCATTCATGCCTTTAGTAATAAACAGTACCAACAAGCATTGAGACAATTGATTCCAGAGGCTTACTATCATATTCATGATACTTCAGATTTAAAAGAAGCCATGGATGATACTGCAGCACACAAAGGATGGAAAAAAACTTATTTACAATATCATTGGTAAACAATGACTGAAAAGGTGGTATATAAATGAATCATTCGAATTCGATTTTAGGCATGCCTCGACAAATTGTGTGGGGCTATATTGGTATTATCATCTTCATGATGGGTGATGGTTTAGAAATTGGATGGCTAAGTCCATGGCTACACGGTCACGGCTTTTCGGTTCAAGAAACAAGTTTACTCTTTTCTGCATATGGCGTAACAGTTGCATTAGCAAGTTGGCTTAGTGGTGTATTTGCCGAAGCACTCGGCGGTAAACGAACAATGATGCTAGGTTTAACCTTCTATATTATTGGTACAATATTCTTTGTCGGATTTGCGATTCCATCACAAAATCTTGCGCTCATGTTACCTGCATACGCACTTAGAGGTTTAGGTTATCCGTTGTTTGCTTATTCCTTCTTGGTATGGATTTCTTACCGTTCAGAACAAAAGACACTCGGTGCAGCCGTTGGTTGGTTCTGGTTTGTATTTACCGGTGGCTTAAATGTATTAGGTGCGCTTTATTCTATTTGGGCAATTGAGTATCTCGGTCATATCAATACATTATGGAGCTCATTATTCTGGGTGGTACTCGGTGGATTCTTCACTTTAGTTTTGAACAAAGACAAATTACCATCTAATCAAGGAAGTTCAAAAGAAAAATTAAAAGAAATACTTAAAGGCATAACGATTATGAAAGATGAACCGAAAGTATTATTAGGTGGTATCGTTCGTGTGATTAATACGACGGCACAGTTTGCCTTTCCAGTCTTTTTACCAATCTATCTTTCATCATTTGGCATACCCACTTCGAAATGGCTTGCGGTATGGTCAACGATCTTCGTTGGTAACATTATCT
This sequence comes from Staphylococcus sp. LKG4-2, assembly GCF_050955665.1. NCBI lineage: Bacteria > Bacillati > Bacillota > Bacilli > Caryophanales > Staphylococcaceae > Staphylococcus > Staphylococcus sp. LKG4-2. The sequence goes on from NZ_CP194532.1 coordinate 2,436,231, forward strand.
TTAACTTAATCTTTGGTATCGTCGGAGATAAAATTGGTTGGCGTAATACCGTGATGTATTTCGGTGGTATTGGCAGTGGTATTTCTGTTTTATTAATGGGTTATGTCCCTATTTGGACAGATGGTAACATTGTCCTATTAACTGTAGTCGGATTCTGTTGGGGTGCATTTATCGCTGCTTATGTACCATTATCCGCATTGATCCCATCACTTGTTAAACAAGACAAGGGTGCGGCTTTGTCTGTACTTAATTTAGGTGCAGGATTACCTGTATTTGTCGGACCGATGATTGTCTATTTATTCATTGGCAGTATACAAGCAATTGGTGTGATTTGGGTACTCGCAATTCTATACTTTATTAGTACGATTCTGACTTACTTTATTAAAATGCCAAAGCATATGCAAAGTGGCGAACATGAAACAGCATAGCTATTTGAAAATTTAATCATCATTTAGGAGGCGTCATCGATGTTACCAGCTGAACGCGAACAATTTATCATTACTTTTTTAAAAACCAATAAAAAAGCGACCATTCATGATCTAGCGCTTGAATTCAATGTACATGAAGCGACCATTCGTCGTGATTTAAATAAGTTAGAGCAATACAACCAGATCAAGCGCACGCATGGTGGCGTCGTGTTGAACGATTCAGAAGTATGGGATGAATTGAATTTTGATGATCGTGAAACAAGTTATTATGATGAAAAAGTAGCAATTGGTCTTAAAGCAGCGGAATTCGTTGAAAATGGCGACACCCTCTTCATTGATTCGGGATCGACGACTATTCACTTTGCGCGTGCGCTTACACAAAAAAGTAATTTAACAATCATCACGAACGACATTCACATCGCTTCGATTTTAAAATCAACTGCCAATCAGATTATCGTCACTGGAGGCATTTTATATCAAGATAATTATTTACTTAATGGCATGATTACAAACGAAACATTAAAATTATTTAACCCTTCTAAATTATTTTTAGCGACGCCTGCAATTGATTTAGAAAAAGGGATTACACATTTTAATGACAGACTTGCTTCTACAAAAATACAAATGGTGAAACAAGCTAAAGCCGTTTATGTGCTCACTGATAGCTCTAAATTTGATAAAGTATCACTTTACAATGTTTGTTCTAGCGATACAATTGATGTCCTAATCACTGATCAAACCAACAAGAACATAGATTGGCAAGCTTACGATAACCACTTCAAACATTTAATTACGGTTCATGCAGAAGCACATCCTGAGTAATTTTGCTGAAGCATAATTAATAAAGTATTTTATAAAAATTGAACGCATAAGGTATAAATATCTAGGTTCATCATAGAAAGCATTTCATATTAATCTCTTTTATCAATTGATTTATGCTGACTACTGCGGAAATAGCACTAGCCGCAGACTACAGGCTAAGGCTGGACTCGCGGAGAGCGTGCATAAAAAACTGCCAACAAAGTCTGAGAGGACCCATCCATTACAAATAATGGATGGGTCCTCTCTTTATATTTAAAACGTTTCAACATCTGAGAATTGAGATAAGTATAGTTGTTTATATTGACCATCATGCTGCATTAATACATCATGACTTCCTTCTTCTAAAATTTGACCATCTTTAATAAAGATAATACGGTCGACATCTTTAATCGTCGATAATCGATGTGCAATAATTAAAGACGTTCTGTGTTCTGAAAGTTTTTTAAACGCTTTTTGAATTTTATTTTCTGTTTCAATATCTAGCGCACTCGTCGAAAACAAATTAACTTACACTCATTCAAGTTTCACATATTTTAGTTGAATGCGCTTACATAAAAGCGTTTTGTGTTAGTTTAGTCATTCATAAAATGTAATGTGTTTAACGCTTTAATTCTCCAAAATGCGATGCCAATTTAAAGACATCACTTTCATCCACCGCTAGCGCATCTTCATTTGTTGTATGTTGTAAGACAGCACATTTCGTCGCAAAATCAATGGTTTCATTTAAATCCCAATTGGTTGATTAAACCATGCAACACGCCTGCCATAAATGCGTCTCCCGCGCCAATACGGTTTAAAACAGTATACTGGTATGACTCGCCTTCTAAATAACCTTTTTCAGATAGGACAACACCTTGTAAGGTACTCTGTTCAATGTCTCTATTACTTGATGCCATGAGTGGTATACCATATTGTCGTTGTATCGTTTCAGCACAAGCCTTCATGTCGTCACTTTCTACGTTTGTCTCAAGTAAATGCGTTGCATCTTTTTTACCAAAGAAAAGTACATCAACTAAAGGTAAAATGGATTTAATTACTGGAACCGCAACGTCTTTTGACCATAAATTACTTCTGAAATTGATATCAAACACAATATGTGCACCTTGCGCTTTAAGCTTTTTAAGTATATCTACGATTTGTTCACGAATGGTTTCATTAATAGCCAGTGTAATGCCAGTCAATATCACATAGTCACCTGCTTTAATAGATACATCATCCATTACCACATGGCCTTGTTCAGCAAATGTTGAATGCTCTCGATCATAAATCACCTTTCCACTTCGAAAACCAAAGCTTTCTTCCATATAATATGTTTCCATACGCCCGTCTACATGTTGTATTAACTGTGTTCCAACGCGTGATTGATACATTTTTTGTAAAGCTAATTGCCCTAAAGCATGATTTGGTAGGGCCGTTAACATCTCAGTTGCGTGTCCAAATTGAGCTAGTGTTACAAGTGCATTTAATTCTGCACCGCCCACGTTTACCCCCAATGTATTGGCATCTTTAAGCTGTTCATAATTAGGCGGGGTATAGCGCAGTAATACTTCGCCAAATCCATATACCGTCATAAATTATCCCTCGATTTTTAATTCTGCTACGTATTGCTCTAATGCGGCTTTACCTTGTTGTTGATAGATTTTCGTGATTTCACTACCTATACCTACTGCAAAGCTACCTGCATCTAACCATTCTTTTTGGTTATCTTTACCAACCCCACCTGTAGGTACAATTTCAATTTGTGGTAGTGGCCCTTTAAGTCTTTAATAGATTTAGGTCAAAATTGTGTTGCTGGGAATAATTTTAATACTTCACAACCATAGCGTAATGACTCAACCATTTCTTTTACTGTCATACATCCTGGAATATATGGTACGGCATAGAGATTAGCAATTTTAGCAGTTTCTTTATCAAAAGATGGACTCACAATAAACTGAGCACCGTTTAAAATTGCTGTTCGTGCAGAAACACTATCGAGTACTGTTCCCGCTCCAATCAATGCATCATCTCGTTTTGATAATTCGGCAATGATATCTATCGCATTCAGCGTTGTTAACGTCACTTCAATAATATTTAGCCCTTTATCAATAATCGTATTGGCAATATCTAAAAATGATGCTGCATCATCTGTACGCATGACTGCGATATGTTGCCCTTGTTGAATTGCTTTCATTGTCTCTGTGGATTTCATCTTGTCATCGCCTTGATAGAATTTTAATTTTTTGAACATTAATAACAACGTTGTTATTAATGTTCAAAAAAATATTGTAACGCTTACCTCTATGGTATAATTAATTCTAACTTAAATCAATCTATTTCAAGGAGAAATTTTATGGCAGTAACGTTAAAAGATGTTGCCGAAGCCTGTGGCGTAAGCTATTCCACAGTTAGTAAAGCATTAAAAAATTCCCAACTTGTTAAACCAAATACAAAACAAATGATTCAACAAAAAGCGCTTGAAATGAATTATATTCCCAATCACTCCGCAAGAGCACTCGTTTCTAAGAAAAGTGGTACGATTGGATTGATATGGCCATCTGTCGACCGTGTTGCCGTAACTCACCTCATCACTGAAATTAATTTAGCCATTAAATCCTTAGGTTATGTCATGTTTGTGTCGATTGATGATGTTGCTGCCGCTTCGAAAAAATTTGTCGAATTTGGCTGTGATGGCATTGTCATTTTTGATGAGGATGAAACAACGAACTTACCTCCAGAAATTTACAACAATGTACCCGTCGTAGCATATGGCGTTGATCGTGATATTCCTTATCCAATTGTTAATGTAAATCACGCAGAAGCAATGATTATCGCCATTAAGGAATTACTCGCAAAAGGTATTGATCGTATAGATTATATCGGTGATATTCGCACCAATGACGCGCGCCAAATTGCTAAAAAAGATGCCATTGCAAATTATTGTGAACAGCATCGCATCCAATATCGCATGATTGATTCGAGCGGATTAAATGCGATTGAAGCCGAGACCTCAGTTAAACACTTTCTTCAAGAATCATCGTTGGCACCTGGCGTTATATGTGGGAGCTACGATATCACAGTAGGAACTATCAACGCTATGGGAGCTGATGAACAGCCAATCATATACTCTTACGATAATATTCCACAAATTAAAAAAATTGATTATCCTGTACAGGCAATTGGTGTACCTACTGCCGAAATTGCACAACAAGTTGTTGCTATCTTAGATAAAGTAATTAAAGGTGAACCAATAGAAAATACCTATCACCTACACCCATCATTAAGTCATAATCAATAATTGAGTTTACCATTGCTAACATCCCTCATAAATAAATGAGCCCAATACTACATGGACAGTGTAGTGATGGGCTCATTTATTTGAGAAATATTTATCATATCTAGAGGGTTATTTCTTTTTTATCGCAACAAAAATATAAGTTTTTAAAATATTTACATGCCTAACTTCATTTTGGTTAAAGTACGTATGAGACATCAATCGATGTGTGTAGCGATAACTCGATAGGTAACCGTCACATACCCAAATATTGTTTTTTTACATATAAATATTAAAATAAAAGCTGTCTGTATACATATGAAAGATAACATTTGTAGATCCTATCATGTTAAAGACTAAAGATTGTATCGAAACATAGCCACCAATGATCGTTTTGGTTGAGGGGGTTTAAGTTTTAATTTTGGGAGAAAACTTAGGTTATTTGGTTTCAACTTATATTTCGTGAACATGATATTAACAAACATTATCCAGACCTCGATAATTTCTTCGCATAAGGGGTTACAAAGCAATATCAAATTTAATGCCATCACACCGTCTCTGTGTCATGCAACATTCATCCGTTTCATCATATGCTTACAAGCTTACTTAGTATCTTTTTTAAGTTATGGAGTCTGACATGTATCACGTTTGTTTTATATACTGTGTATCTATGCTGTTTGACGTCATAAACACTTCGTGAAGACTTACGTTAAAGTATTTGTCTGCTTAGGTAATCAGTGCACATAACCCTCTACAAACCCTATTATAATACGCCACGACCTATGCGCAAAATACATAGTTGGAATAATGAAAATTCCCTATCAGCATACGTAATTTTGGATGATTTCATATCACGTTAATTATATGGCATTATCTATAACTTTTTAAAAAGTTAATCCATTCGCGCGTGACATAATTGATATAACTTTCCTTTTTCCAAATGATACCTAAGTTCCAATTCACATCTGCACCCGTTATTTCGATACCAGTGATATCCTTATTTAAAATACTCACAATACTCTCAGGTAAGATACTCACTCCGATACCATCTAAAATCATATTTTCAATAAACGTGATTTGTGCCATTTTCGCTACCACTTTTGGATGGAAGCCTACTTTTCGACAGCTCTCAATAATTTGATCTTTAATATAATAATCATCATGAAACATGATAAAACGTTCATTCTTCAAATCTCCTAAATATACGGCGGATTGCTTTGCATACTTAGAATTTTTATCAACTACGAGCATTAATTTCTCCTTATATAAAGGAACTGCGTGATAAATGTCATCGTCGACTGGCAATGTTGTAATACCAACGTCAATTTCATCATTATTTAAATAAAATTCAACCGCTTTACCGCCGCCTTCAACTACTTCATACGTCACATTCGGATACATACTGTGAAATTGATTCAAACTTTCTGTGAACAAACGTACATCCATAATTGCTGAGACACCTAGCCTGATATGACCACGCTCTATGTTTGTGACATCATCCATTTCAAGTGATAAATCATCTAATATCGCTAATGCTTCTACGCACTTATCGTAAAATATTTGACCGATATCGGTTAAAATAATATGTTTCTTTCTTCTATCAAACAACGTGACATTAAATTCGTCTTCAATACTTTTAATATTTTTACTAATTGTAGACTGTGCAATATATAAATGTTTTGAAGCCCGAGTCATGCCACCATTTTTTACAACTTCAACAAAATATTTCATTTGCTTAATTTCCATTTTAATCTCCTCTGAATTACCCTTTGTTTAACTTATAATTATACGCTTTTATTGCGCTACTTTAAATACTTAATCACTTCTCTGGCAGAATCTGAAATTACTTTATCATTAGGTTTCGCATCTTTTTGATCTTGTTTGGAATAAATTGCTAAAATAATTGGCTTATCCTGTCCTTTAGGATAAATAAAAGCGAGATCGTTACGTGTTGCATATGTTAAAGCTTGTCCGCTTTTGTCACCAACTGTATAACTGTTAGGCATGCCCGCTTTAATCAAAGTATCACCTTTCTTATTTTCTATCATTGTTTGTTTTAACAATGATAAGTTAGATTCATTCATTTCATTACTAGTTAAAATACTATTTAGCGTTTGTGCAGCAGCTCGTGGTGTCGTTGTGTCTGCCTTGCTATTTGGATCAAAATAATTTAATTCTGGCTCCAATCTTTGTGGTTCCGAAACATCATCACCTAATTGCACCAACTCATGTTTTAAACCGTTGACGCCACCCAATTCTTGCATAATTTTATTATTTGCCGTGTTATCACTCTGCAACATAGATGCTTTAATTAAAGTCTTTAATGACATTGTTTTACCTATGTATTGTTCAGTCACTGGTGAATTTGCCACAATCTCTGATTCATTGATTTCAACTTTTTTATTCAATTCTGATGGAGCTACTTTATTCAATAATATACCACTGGCTATAGCTTTATATGTTGACGCAAAAGCAAATCGCTCATCCGCATTATGTTGATATGCTTTGCCATTTTCCGTATTAATCCCATAAATCCCTACTTTAGTATTGTATTCATTTTCTATTTGATCTATGTCTTTAGCAAAAGTTGTATTATGCATCGATGATAAGCCTATTAAACATACACCACTCAAAACAAACGCAATAAACCATTTCTTTATATATTGATTTATCATTGAAAATTCCCCTTTTTAAATTTAAAAATTTTTATCTATTTATAATTATAACTTTAATATCTTTATTAAGAAAATCATAAAAAGCGAGAAAGAAACCAAATATTCACATTTGATTTCTCAATCTCGCTCATAAACAAATACTTAAATGACTCGTATATGACTCGGGCTTTCCGATACAATCATTAATCTTCAAAATTAATCTTTATCTTCATTAATTTATCATTTTCATCAAAATATGCTGTATATATACCCACATTGGTTTGATATTCTAGGAATGTGCCTTCATCTGTTTCACCACGATTAACAATTTGATTAGAGACATGTGCTTCTTTAAATGTATCCTTAGATATTGTATTAGGTTTTGTTAAAAATGTAATACCGACTACTTCATCGCTACTATTGAAATCAACAGTTGTATCATAAACTTGTTCACTGCGAACAGGTTCTCTATCTGTATGCGGATTAACCTTGTAGCCATTAATTGTCACATTGTCATATTTTAATGCACGCACAAAATTATAATCTTGCGTGAAGGACGGATCATAAGTCGTATAACCTTCGTAGCTATACCAAGGTGTTTGTGCTTTCAAATCTGTTGTACCTTGTGTACTTGCACCACTAGCGCCACCCTCACCATGCCCCCATTTTTGTACTTGCTCTGCTGCTTGCGTATCCGTGTTATTCGTTGAAATATAAGCTGCTGAAGATCCGACAACAAGCGTCGATACAACGACGGTTGTTGAAAGTAATTTCCCTACTTTGTTCATTTAATCTCACTTCCAATCATTATAACCATTGTTTAGATACCTTTTATTGTCCGATTGTCACTTCCATTAATCTGTCATTTTGATCAAAGAATGCTATATAGAAACCATCATTCGTCGCATATTTGACATATGAACCATCTTTATTACCTAATTTACCTTCCTCGGTAATTTCATTAGATGCATGCGCTTTTTTGAATGTCGCTTTAGATACTGAATCTGGTTTCGTGAAGAAAGTGATTTGTACGACTTCGTTATCACTATTAAATTCTACTGTCGTATCATAAACTTTCTTATTATGGTCAAACTCTTTCTTAGCATCTGTATCTACTTTATAACCATCAATTGAAACGTTGTCATATTTTAATGCACGCACGAAGTTATAATCTTGTGTGAAGGACGGATCATAAGTCGTATAACCTTCATAGTTATACCAAGGTGTTTGTGCTTTTAAATCTGCAGTACCTTGGGCACTTGCACCGCTTGCGCCACCTTCACCATGGCCCCATTTTTGTACTTGCTCTGCTGCTTGTGTATCCGTACTATTCGTTGAAATATAAGCTGCTGAAGATCCGACGACAAGTGTTGATACAACGACGGTTGCTGAAAGTAATTTTCCTACTTTACGCATAATAAATCACTCCTCATTTTTTGAATCCCTTTTGGCGAAACATGAGCAATACATAATGCATTCAAACACTAGTACATCAATTCATCCCTATTAGCAAGTTAACTTTCATATTACGAGAAAGAACCCCTAAGCAAAGTTACATTTACATATGATATAGACACATACAATGGATGCGATTTCTATAAGAAAATAAATGAATTATTTCTAAATCACCCCTTAGTTTGTATTTCCCTATTGACAAAAGTGTAATAATTCACTTTAATCATACACCAAATATATATAATTGCAAGAATATATAAGATATTTAATCAACTCATTCACCTTTCCTATTATTATAATGAAAGCGGTTTATTGTCATTATGATTAATTTGTTTTAAAATGAATCTCATAGTCTGAATTAATTTTTTTAATAAATCATATTTATATATATTTTATCGATAAACACAAATCGTTCTATATCGATACTATACATAAAGGGGAGTTTCAAGTGACAACACAAGACTATCAACTATTGATTATTACAGTGATAAGTATTTTATTTCTCATCTTTTTAATCACTTCAAAATTAAAATTCCATCCACTACTTGCATTACTACTAACCGCAATCTTTGTCGGTTTCACTTCTGGATTAGACATTGATAAAATTGTTGAATCTATAGAAACTGGGGCTGGTTCAACACTCGGTGAAACGGGCGTAACCATCGCGCTAGGTGCCATGCTAGGTAAGATACTTTCTGATTCAGGTGCTAGCGACAAAATTGCATCTTCGATATTACAGAATGCGTCTTACAAAAAATTGCCATGGATGATGGCGTTAGCTGCGTTTATTATTGGGATTCCAATGTTTTTCGAAGTTGGATTGATTATGCTACTGCCACTGATTTTTACAATTGCTAAAAAATTAGAAGATGAACATAAAATGAAAGGATCTGCCTATGTAGCTATCGGTGTGCCTGTTATTGCTGCATTAGCAACGATGCATGGTATGGTGCCACCACATCCTGGCCCACTGATTTCAGTGAATCAGTTTGGTGCGAATATCGGGATAACTATGGTACTTGGTGTCATATGTGCGATTCCAACCATTATCATCGCTGGTCCACTTTACGGTAAATTTATCACACCGCGATTATCTGTGAAGCCAAATCAAGATTTGTTAAATCAATATACGAACGACAACAACGAAAACACCCAAGCACCATCAACATTCATAGCCTTTTCTACTATATTAGTTCCAGTGATTATGATGTTATTACATGCCATTGCTGGTATCTTTTTTGGAGAAAAAACATTACAATACAAGATTTTCGAATTCTTCGGAAGCCCAATCATCGCCATGTTTGTGGGTGTGCTTTATGCCATTATCGTTCTCGGCTATTTAAAACATCGCGACACACAAAAAATTCGAGATGCTTTAGGTAGCAGTTTGAAACCTATCGCCGGTATCATGCTAATCATTGCGGGTGGTGGCGCATTCGGTCAAGTCCTTGAAGATTCTGGCGTAGGTACGGCAATCGTTCACCTTGCCGACAATTTCTCATTATCTGCGTTATTAATGGGATGGGTAGTGGCTGCATTATTATCTATATCAACAGGTTCCGCAACCGTTGGCATTGTTGGCGCAACCAATTTACTTTACCCATTGATTCAAGCAAATCCAAGTATTAACAAAGAATTATTAACGATTGCTATTGGTTCTGGCTCTTTATTCTTTAACTACGTAAATCATGGTGGCTTCTGGTTAGTCAAAGAATCCTTTGGTATGTCTATGGGAGAAACATTTAAAACGATTACGATTGTACAATCCATTGTCGGTATTTGTGGTCTGATTATGGTACTACTCTTGAATGCTATTATTGATTTGTTTTAACGCTAAAAGGAAATGGGACAGAAATCAAATTTTTTAATTGAGATTTCGAAGTCCCATCTATACAATCAAGGCAAGGATGACTAGGATTGAAAGTTTTCCTGAGCTGAAGCTCATGCATAAGTCTCACTAGCATTTTTATGCATAAGAACTACTCATTTTCATAAATAGAAAAAGCAGTAAGACTTTACATCTTCAGTTCAGTCATGTACTGCCTAAATGAAAAGGCGTCCGAGACATTTATTTTTGTCCCAGACGCTTAAGACTGTCGATAAAGTCTCAGACTTTGTTGACAGTTTTTTCATACTTTACCTTCAATCGCTTTAAAAATGACAAATACTTCAAATTATAGCAACGTATCTTTTCTTTCCATCAAACGATTATATCCTTCTAAATAAGTCTTTTCAGCATCAGAAGCTTTGTCATAAGCGTTCATCGCGCGATGCCATAATGGATAAATCGGTTCTGGTGTAGTTAATTCCGTAATTGTCTTAATTTCATTGCTTGTCAGCTGTAAATGATAAGAAGCAATATTATCTTGCAACTGCGCTTTCGTTCTCGCAGCTAATACAAGCGAATCAACATTAGGTCGATCTCTTAACCATGCCAAAGTGACTTGAGCAACTGACACTTGATGTTGCGTTGCAATTTCTTGTAACGTATCTATCAAATCATAAAACAACGCTGTATCTTTGACGTATGGTTCTGCCCAACCGTCACCTTGTCTAGTACCCGGTTCACCAGCCTGTTGTCGGTTAATCTTTCCAGTTAAAAGCCCTTCACCTAACGGAGACCAAATACTGTTACCGACACCTAATTCCTTACCGGCTGGTAGTAACTCGTATTCCGCTTCTCTAGATTCAGGTGTGTAATATATTTGTTGCGCAATAGGTGGTGCCATATGATTTGCAACTGCCAAGGTGTGCGTCTTCGCTAAAGCCCATCCGCTATAATTAGATACACCCCAATAACGAATCTTACCTTTTTGAATTAAATCATTCATCACTTGAATCGTCTCTTCTACAGGTGTCTGACCATCCCATAAATGTGTATAATACAAATCAATGTAGTCCGTGTTCAAGCGCTGTAAGGATTCATCTATAGAACGCTCAATATTTACACGCCCTGCACCACCATCGTTAGGATTATCCGTTAATTGAAATCCAGTCTTACTACTAATCACCATCTGATGTCGTTTATCTCTAATCGCTTTGCCTAATGCAATCTCGGAATCACCTTTAGAATACAAATTCGCAGTATCAAACTGATTAATACCTTGATCCAAAGCATAATCAATCATATGATTGGTCATGTCTTGAGACATACCGCCTGCATTTTCAAATCCATTTGTACCTGTAAATGGAATACTGCCTAGTGCATATTTAGATACTGATAATCCTGAATTACCTAATTGTGTATAATCCATTATTTTCCTCCTCACATTTGCTTACTACACTTTATGTTCCCTTTTATTCGTGAATTAAATCCAAAGCCACTATTTCACAATGCTTGTTATCCCAATGAACATGGATAAGATTTATCCAACACTTTTCAATGTTTGTCGGTACCTTCCTTTTAAAATTGCGCGTATGATAGATCTATAAATATAAATATTGGAAGGATGTTGAAGTATGGTCACTATTTTACAAGTTGATTTTCCATTAAAAGGTCCTTTTGGAGAAGCCATGGCACAACAATTTGAAGATTTAGCGAAGTCGATTAATGATGAACCAGGATTTTTGTGGAAAATTTGGACAGAAAATGAATCTGAACAAGAAGCTGGTGGTATTTACGCTTTTGATACTTACGACAATGCACAACAATATTTAAACATGCATCGTACTCGTTTAAACTCAACGGGTGTTTCAAAAGTTAATGCTAAATACTTTGATATTAACGAAGGCCTTACAACAATTACGAACGGACGCATCGATTGATTTCACAAATAATATCCCCCTTAAACATGCACGTAATCGTGTCTCATTAAGGGGGACGTTGTTTTATATTTTAAATTATTTTACTGATGTTCTCACCAAGTCAATTGTATACATCCATACCATATGACCTAGCAATTCGGAGAAATGTTCTTCGGGTGGCAGTTCATCACGTTCTGGCGTGAGTTTAAGTTTCGGTAAGACAAATTCATGGAATAACACATGCACACCTATGCCAAACAAGCCACCTTTCCAAGCCGTAACAGATTCAGATTGCTCGCTTAATAACGCATACAGTGTCGCATTTGTAACAGAAAAACCATAATGGATGCCCATCACTGCTAATGGCACTTCATTATCATTATATACATATGATGCATGCCGTATTTTATCTGGTACATTGAATATCTTCATCATTGTGACAGGCGGTGGTTCTTCATCTGGTTCAGGTGTACGTGGCGGTAGCAAGCCTTCCCAGCCCATTTTCACAGCACCAGCTAACAGTCCACCAATAACACCAGTGATTGCTACACGTTTGATTGAAATATTAGACATTTTCTTCACCTCACTAGATTATTATCCACTACTCTATTTACCCTAAACGGAAATAAGTTAGTGATTTTAATCTGTGAAGCCTTAGAATTAGATCATTTCCCAGGAAATGCATTATGATTAAAGTTTACCCATGCCCTCAATAAATGCTTCATATGTGATTTCATTCTTTGAAAACTTCGAAACAAGCATATACATTTTTTCATTTTTCGTATATTGCGTTTTATAGAGTATAGTCTCTGCCTCTTTTTCTTCCGGTAATGGCTGATTGATGTGTGTTTGTCTCGAGAAAGCGGCAAAATAACGCATGCCCAATAAGCGTTGTGAGTTTGCATTGATATGAATAGCATCTGGATTAGCCGTAATATCTTGTGCCGTGACGTAATAAGAATTTGTTGTTAATTGCGTAACACGTTTGAGTGCCTCATTGATTTGTGCATATTCTACTGCACTTTGACCAAATGCTGCTTTGCCTAAAAAGTCAGGTAATAATCCGACAATAAATGGTACTTCAGGAATATTTAACTGTTCTCTAAAATAATTGATCAACGTTTTCAATTTCTTGTCATAGTCTTGGTAGCGTTGATTTAAGCTATCACTCTCACCTTGATGCCACAATATCCCAATGATTTCACTCGTTTCTTGAGCAAATGTCGCCTCTGCAAGTGCGTGTCGTGTCAGTATTTGATCCGGTGCCCAATCATCAATCGTTGTACCACCGTCAGCGCACGGAATTAAACCAATCGTTTCATTTGGGTGTTTATCCAACCACAATTTTGCAAAAGAAGCAGCCGGACCAATGCCAGCGACTGAGCGATCACTGTGAATCGGCTCCTCCATCATTTGCCACTTACCATTTCTTAACATCATCATCCGTTCATCAATGATGGGCGGTACTTCATCTATAAATCCACGTCCCGCCATATTTGATTGACCTACCAGTAGAATTGATTTCATATATAACTTCCTTATATCGATATTTATTTAATATAGTTATTTGCACACCTTTGTATAAAACCTTGATATTGCACTTTCATTATATTTATTAATATCAAATTGCGTGTTTTTTTTAATATTTCCATTTATTAAGTCAATTATGCCATTTTTCAATCCTTCTATTGAATTTTCAACTAATTGACCATTAGTTCCTTCTAATACACTCCTGTTTCCAGTAATATCAGTAGCTATAATTGGTTTATGCAATGCAAGAGCTTCTAATAACACCATTGGTTGACCTTCGTGATTCGAAGATAAAATGAAACAATCCGCCTCATTTAAATATTGATATGGGTTATCAACTTGCCCTTTCATACTGACATATTCAGAAATACCTAACTGGTTCACTAATTTTTTCAACTCATCTTCCATCACACCTGAACCTAATATAATTAAATTTATATCTATTTCAGGATATTCATCAATAACTTTTTTCAATGATAACAGTAGTTTATGATGATCTTTTTCTGGTGAAAGTCTACCAATTGTTATTAATTGTATACCAGTTTTATTTATAGATTTTGGCTCGATAATATTCATGTTTTTGTAACTTTCAATTTAATAATATTCTTTATTATTAATTAAAAGTTGGTTATTACTGTTCTTCCCTCTAATTTTCTCTAAAATGTCTTCATAATCTATCGAATTATTTACGAAATCAAATTTTCGATATGATGCATAATTTTTAAGATTTCTTGCATTCAATTCTTTGGTCTGTAATGATACTGAAATTATTTTATTATAAAAACGATATAGCGAAAAAACTCTAGGTAAAATATATTTATGTTTAAATTCCCCATTAATTTGTTTTTCTGTTTCAGACTTTAAATCATTGTGCTGATATACAATTTTTGTACGGGCATCTGAGAATGCGAATATAGAAGTCCAAAAAGGTACATAGCCACTAAAATCAATTGCTATATCAATTTTTATATCTCCAAGTAACCTTTTCAATTCTCTTCTACTAAATGTTTTTAATTCTTTTTCACCTAGATATTTTCTATAACCACGTCTCTGAGTCACAAATTGATTTTTTCTAAATTCAGAAAAAGTAGTATTACTTTGCCCCATACGATAAATTAAATTGACGTTATCATTTAATCTATTCATATTGTACTTCTCTACCTCTCCCAAATTACTTTTATCAATAATAATCAAATTATATTTATTATAATCTATTTGATTAGATAAATTTATAGCAGAGGAAGTTATACCATTGTTTAGAAAACCACCACAGTACATAAGGATATTCATTTTGTTATTATTATTCAACGAAATAAAATCATCTTCATTACCTTTAATAATATTTTTTATTGTATTGAAATTTGATATATAATTTTGTTTTTCAACTAATGTTACTTTTAAATCATCCAGGTTGAAATCTATATGATAATTAGCTATTCCTATTAAATCTGCATAATTATCACTAATCACTATACTTGATTGTAAATTCAGAAACTCTTTAGAAATATTCGATTTAATTAAAATAAACTGCAGCTCTTTAAAATGACTATAGTATTTATGCAAAGTAGGATGTACATATATAAATAAGTCATCAAAAATACTATTACCCACTTTTAAAAGTTCAATTACTTGTTTTCTTGTATATTTTTTTGTGAAAATCATCACTCCACTTTTTTCTTCATTTTCAGTTACAGGACAATAAATATTTAAGTCTTCATAAATTTTTCCATTAAATATATTTTTCAAATTAAATAATTTAGTATAAAGTTCAGTCTCTTTTTTATTCTTAAACAATATGTGAGAAGATTGAAATAATGTTCGTTGAATATCTATTTTAAACTTTTCATATTGGTCTTTTTCATCTAGTTGTCCAGAAAATATATCTGTTAGTTGAATAACTTTTTGTTCTTTTTTTCTAATAAAATAGGAGGGTAAAATATCACAATTAATAATAATTTCAGATGAAGATAAACATTTTAGAAACTCATACGATTCTTTTTTTACATAGGTAACATTTTCTATATTTGTATTTATATTCTCGTCAATCGCTATTATTAAATTATAATTTTTAAAATCACTTTTAAACATATTTATTAAACATAATGTATTATTTGTAATTAGTCTGGTAGTAATTATGAGAATAGAATTTTTATTAATTTTCATTTTCTCATAATAGTCTGTGTAATCTACTACCTTTCTAAAATTTTTATTTTTATTATATAATTGATTAGGCTTATCAAACTCAATTTTTTGTTTATCTAATATATTTTTAAGTTTTTTTATTTTGCTCATTTCGTTCTATCAATCCTTTCATCTCCATCAATGATAGATTTAATATTATATTTTTCTATCAAAGGTAAGAACGTTCTCCATTCGTAAATACTAAGATGATCTTTAAAAATTAAATTAAGTAAATTACTTTTATCAGTAACTAATACATTTATATTATGATGGTATAATTGATATATTTTATCCATTGAATATTTAAAATCTTCTAATACGAATATATACTCCGCAAATTTTGAAATATATATTCTATCAGCACTATTATAAAAAACTGGAATTAATTGATCTTTTTCCAACAGATAATTTTCTTCAAATATTTTTAAGTTTTGTATATCTAATCCGTAAATATATATATTGAAAGTATCAAAATATTTTTTTCCTCTAATCAAGTTATAAAAATTCAAAACTTCCTCTAATGTAATATTCATTGCATCTATAAAAATAAATTTATCACTCAATTTCATTGTTTTTATAAAAGCAAATCTCTCTTTTTGATTAACATCTTCTAATTGCACTAAAAATGAGTCTTTTTCCACTAATTGAATTTTTTCAGTAAAATTTAAATCTAATAAATTTATATTTAAATACTCTATGTTCAGTTCTGGATTTTCTTTTTGTATTTTTAATGACTCAATATTAAACGAAATATGTTCATCAAATTTTCTAATAAACGATTTATAATAATAATTGGGATCTTCATTAAATTTTTTCAGTAACTTCATATCTAAAAATTGTGTTTTTTTAGTATTTGGATAAAATCCTAAAATAACTTGCCAAAACGTATTACTACTAAAATTATATATTTGATGTATGTTCAGGTTTCCTAGCAGTCTACCAATCTCTTTTTTCGACAGCTCATTTAACAATATTTCATTGTTTTTAATAGAACCTATATCCATAGCAATCATATATTCTATCCAATTTTTTTTGCTTGCATTTAGATTTCCAAATCTAAAGAATATTTTTATATCTTTTAACTTATTAATTTGCATTTCTTCTTCAAAAGTCAAATTGCTTTTCACTAGTATTATTATATTGAACTTCGCCCTATCAAAATTTTCGTTAATATATTTAATCTTTTTATCAAAACTATAATCTAGTAAATCGTCAACAAAGAATAATATGTTTCTTTTTGTATTTTTATATGAAATTGAATATTTTGATTTTTCGTTATTAAAAATCAAGTCAACTACCGTATCACTTACAAAACCATTTTGTAAGCTTACATAAGAGTCGATTTTACATCCCTTTAACTTCGAAGGTCTTTTTATCAATTTGTTTAATTCATCCTTATTTTCAGCAACATAGCAATTTAAATCGCTGAATTCAAGATAAGTTCCTCTATCTGATAAATACTCTTCTTTATCGTATATATATAAAATTATAGGTTTGTTTTTTATATAAAAATCAAAAAATATACTTGAATAATCAGTAATTAATAAATCGACTATGGATAATGTTTCATTAACATCTATTGAATCTGGTATAAATAAATTTGATAGTTCTTTATCATCTTTAAAATATTTGTATAATAATGGATGTACTTTTAATAAAAGTTGATATTCAGAATCTAAATTTTCTTGTATATTTGAAATTATTGTTTTAACTTTCTTTTTTATATCAGTTTCTTTACCTACATTACCTCTCCATGTTGGTGCATATAGAGCTATCTTTTTGTTTTCTTGTATATGGACATAGCTTTTTAGTTTTTTTGTTATATCTATTTTATTTGTGTTATTTATTAAATCAATTCGTGGATAACCGACTTCTAATACTTCCCCAGAATAGATGCCATCTAAATTATGTGATTTTACCAATTTCTCTGTAGTATAAGAATTAGGTGATAAAATATAATCAGACTGTAAAAAATTTCTTTGCAAATTTTTTAATTGCTCAATTGGTCCGTTCATATCAATACCAAGTGTTTTTAGTGGAGTTCCATGCCATGTATTAACGTAAATTTGCTCATTTCTTTTACAAAAATATTGTGGGAAAGAAGTGTTATTTATTAAATACTTAGCTCTTGCTAAGTAATATAAATATTCATCTGAATTGACTTTAACAAAGCGTATATTACTGCAATTTTTAAATCTATCCGTTTCTATAGAATGAGTATTTATGACCCAAACATGCATATAATCTTCAAATTCTATTTTTTTTTGTATTGCTTTGAATATTGCATACGGATTATCTGTCATGCTCTTTCCATGAAATGTTTCATATAAAATAGTTTTTTCTTTTATTTCTTCATTACAAAATGCATTATATTTTTCTATTATTCTTTGGTTATTATTGTTTTTTAATATTTCTTCATATCTTTTATTATAATAATTATATTTTACATTTTTTTCATTATTTAAATATATAGATCTATCCATTTTTTCTCCTCCTATGATAGATTCCTTAGAAGACTAAAAATTATTTTGTTAAACTTTCAATAAAATCTAACCATAATTTATTAATTTTATGTTCTGAAAACCTATCTGTAACTTCTAATGCCTTTTCTTGCAATTTTTTGTATTCACTCTCAGATAATTTCAAAATTTCTATTACTTTTTCGGCAGCTTGATTAATATCTTCAACTAAAAATCCATCAATTCCATTTCTAATAAGATCACCCGGACCATATTTAGTATTATATGAAACAACAGGCGTAGAACATGCCATTGCTTCAGCTATTGCTAAATTAAAACCTTCGTAATTAGAGGTCATTAAGCTTAATTTTGCTTCTTTAACTTTTTCTAAAGGATTATTCGTGTGACCCATTAAAAAAATATTTTCTGTAAGGTTTAACTCTTCGATTAAATTCTTTAGCATCTGTTCTTGAGGTCCATATCCATATATACAAAACTTTATATCAGGTATTGTTTTTTTCACCTTTTCTATAACTTTAATAGCCGCATTTAAATTTTTAGCGTTATGGTACCTTGCTAAAGTAACAATTAAATTATCTTTTTTATCGAGTACTTCACTTAATATTTTAGGTTGGTAATGCGGTATAACAGTAATTCTTTCATCAATTTTTTCAATCATTTGTATATCTTTTTTTTGGTTATTTGTTAGTACAATTAAATTATCAATCATATTTTCTCTTAGTGCACTAAACAAATCACTAACGCTTGGTGAGAAAATTTCAATATCATTATAAGGATAATCTAAATGGTTACTATGTAATGTAAATACTTTAGTTATATTATCTCCACTAATATTATTAAAATATTTAACATATTCTCTCTTATCAATAAATAAAAGTGGGAAATCAATACCTTTTAGTAATTCTTTTAAGCATTCTACTGCCATTTGAATATCATTATCAAACTGCCTTTCAAGAGAAAAATTAAAAAAATTATTTGTGCTATAATCTACTTTATTTAATACAGAAGAAACCATAGGATTTTCTTCTGTTGAAAAAATCACTGAATAACTTGGCTTATTATCGCTATCCATGAATATTCTCTTTCTTAAATTGCCATATTTATCATAAATTTCTTTCATATATCTATTCCACGGAGTTTTGAAAAAATCCTTGAATTGAGGAGCTCCATTATCTCTAAGTCTTACATAAAACTCATATTCTCCTTTATTATTGAAAACTCTATATGAATTGTGATTTTTTTCATCCTTTATATATGTATGATTATTATTTTTTTTAAATAATTTCATTTTATTGTTTTCTTTTCTCTGTTCATAAATATTTATTATTTCGATATTTGGGTTAATATTCCCAATTCTCTTATGATATTCACAAAGTTCTTTAAATTCTATGTCAAACCCGAAAGTAAAAATTATTACTCTTTCATACTTTTCTGAAAGAAGGTTAACTCTATGATATATAGCTTTATGTAACCCTCCATTCTGTTTTTTTAAATTATGTAAAAAAACAATCGGTGTATAATTAGTCATAGTATTTGTTACTCCTATCTTGAAATTTTTACTCCAATTCATTTTTTTTTAATGTCTGTAGAAAATCAATTATTTCTTCTGACATTTCATCATTATTTATAGCAAATTGAATCGTCGTCTTAACAAATCCAATTTTTTCCCCAACATCATAACGTTCTCCTTCAAAATCAAAAGCATAAACCGTATCATCTTGATTCAATCTTTCTATAGCATCTGTCAATTGAATTTCTCCAACTGCGCCTTTATCTTGATTTTCTAAATAATCAAATATCTCAGGTGATAAAACATAACGGCCCATAATTGCCAACTTAGATGGAGCCTGACCTATTTTAGGTTTTTCAACAAATCTATTCACCCTTATTAATTTACCTTCTCTTTCCAAAGGATCTACAATACCGTAACGTTGTGTTTCACTTTCATTCACTGTTTGAACACCAATAACAGATTTCTGCTTACAATCATACTGATTCATCAATTGCTTAATCGCAGGTGTTGTTGCTTCAACAATATCGTCACCTAGTAGTACTGCAAATGGCTCATTCCCAATAAATTGCTTTGCTGTCCATATTGCATGACCAAGGCCTTTTTGTTCTTTTTGTCTCACATAGAACATATTTGCTAAATTACTTGAATGTTGAATTTTTTCTAATAAATGATTTTTACCTGTATCTTCTAAAGTCATCTCTAGTTCTTTTTGAATATCAAAGTGATCTTCAATAGCACGTTTATGCTTTCCAGTCACAATAATAATATCTTCTATTCCAGCTGCTACTGCTTCTTCGACAATATACTGAATTGTTGGCTTATCTAATATAGGTAACATTTCTTTAGGCATTGCTTTTGTAGCAGGTAAAAATCTTGTTCCCAGACCTGCTGCAGGTATAATCGCTTTTCTAACCTTCATCTTTTTCTCTCCCAAGAACATTGTTTTTACAGATGAAAAATATTTTTCCATCATCAATAAATTTCAATCTTTAATTACCTCAAATCTCCCAAAATAATTTAACTATTTAATTATTTTTATAGTTTAGAAAAATTTAATTTGTGTAATATTTACATTATTTATAATAATAAACTTGCAAATTATTTTCCACTCTTATTTTTAAAAAATAATTTCTAAAAGAATATAATTTTTATATTCACTATTATAAGTAACTTTTGATAAGTTTAATATCTTTAAAAACGGTAATTTATTTATAGAAAGCAAAAAATTGGAGGACTTTACTATCACAAAAGTATTCGTAACAGGTGCCACTGGATTAATTGGTACTAAATTAACACAAAGATTATTACAAGAAGGCTATGAGGTCGCTGGCTTTACAACTTCGCAACAAGGTAAAAAGAAACTTGTAGATGCAGGCGTCGAAGCTTACATTGGAGATATTTTAAAATATGATACTGTCGAAGCTGCAATTTCAGATTATAAACCAGACATTATCATGAATGAAATTACAGATTTAAAAAATGTAGACATGTCCGCAAATACAAGAGTAAGAATTGAAGGTACGAAAAACCTTGTTGAAGTAGCGTTAAAAAACAATGTAAAACAAATGCAATCCCAAAGTATTGCCTTTACTTATGAAGGTGGCGATACTCTAGCTACAGAGGAGACACCACTGGATACTCAATCAACTGGCGACCGTAAGATTACAGTGGATGGCGTAGAAGTTTTAGAAACTGAAACTGCACGTATCGAAAATAGTGTTGTGCTTCGTTATGGCTTACTTTATGGACCAGGCACATGGTATGGCAAAGATGGTATGATTTATAACTCATTTAAAGAAGATACTGTCACAATGACAGATGGCGTTCAATCATTTATCCATATTGATGATGCTGTTGAAGTTACGATTCAGGCACTTAACTTTGAATCAGGTATCTATAATGTAGCGGATGATGAACCAGTTAAAGGTGACGTTTGGGCAGCATGGTACGCTGACTTATTAAACGTTAATCCACAACTCAATATCCAACCAGCTGAAACTCATGAAAGAGGTGCTTCGAACGCTAAATTCCGCGCTCAAGGCGGTAAACTAATCTATCCTTCTTGGAAACAAGGCATGGATCCAATTAAATAAAGATAGTAACAATTAAGTTTTAATGATGAATCCCCCCTAAAGTCGAATGTTAATTTCAACTTTAGGGGTGTTTATTTAAAATTTTATAATCCATTTCATTATTAATTACATAAAATCAGCAAATCTATCTCTAAAATGCATATGTATGATTGAACCCAATATATAAAGCAAAATAACAAGCACAATATTATATATTGTTAAATGCCAATGGGTAATAAAATACCATTCATGATGTAATATTGCTGCTCTATATCCTTCTGCTAGAAAATAAATGGGATTTAATTTCATAACGAACATCACTATGTCGTTATTAGGTAAATATAATATCGAAGAAACAAAGAAAACCATTCTCATTAAAGCTTGTAAAATTAAATGGATGTCTCGAACTAATATACTTAATGTGGATGCTACTAATGCAATAGCATTTGTTAAAATAAGTGCATAAACTAAGTATAGAAGTAATTGTAACGTATATATAGAGGGATGATATCCTCCAATAAAACAAATAATCATAACAATGATTAATAAAAATAGATGCCCATAAAATTTACTGAAAACGACATAACTTGGAATTATCGAAAGTGGAAAATTCATTTTAGCTACTTGATTAAACTTTGATATGATAGATTTACTACCTTCTAAGACACCTTCGTTTATAAAAAACCACATACTAATACCAACAATTAGCCAGTAAATAAATGGAACACCTTCCATCATCTTATTACTTCTAAGCGCCAAACCAAAGATAAACCAAAAAACCGCAATTTGCATAATCGGATTAATTAATTCCCATGCCATGCCTAAATAATTGTTCTTATTAGAAATTCTTAACTGAAATTCAGCTAATCTTCTTATTAAATATAAATTAGTCAATTGTTCTTTCATTACAAAATACGTTGATTTCATATACATCCAACCACTCTTTCAAGAGATATGCCAATGATATTTATAAAGTAAATGCTATAAATAAAGATAGAAGCAACTTTTAATAGGTTACAACATTAAAGATTTAAAAACAATATATTGAAAGTACAAAAAAAGACAAGACACCTGTAAAATACAAATATCTTGTCATAGTTATTGAGCTTAATTGAATTTTTAAGACTGTCTTTCTCTAATATAGCTGTATTTATTGTTTTACTGCTTTTTGATAAAAGTAATTCGCCACAACGATATCTACAATTGCGACACCAACAGATTTGAAAATGGTTATTTCCTCATCTGACAACCGTCCTGCTAATTTCCCGGCAACGATATGCCCTAATTCACCATGTAATCCATCTTTAGCAAACACACCTTCATTAACTGGATTGATTAAATCACCAGTTTCAGCCATAGCTGCTTCATGAGCCTCCACCACGACTTTATCTGACTCTGCAATAGCTTGAGATGGCAGTTCTTGCATATCAGGTTTAAAAGAACCAACTGCATTAACATGTACCCCTGGTGATAAATGTTTCTGAAATACTGGTGTTGTCGCATTCGTTGCAGTCACAATTATATCTGCATCAGTCATTGCTGATTCAACATCTTCATATACATATAACTCTAAATCACGATGTTGATGCTCGACATCTTTTGAAAATTTAAGTGCTTTGTCATAAGTACGATTATAAAATTGAATACGTTCAATATCTCTAACAGCAAGTACCGCTTCAATCAGTCCTTCTGCTTGATCACCCGTTCCAATTACGCATAGCGTCTTAGCTTGTTCACGTGCTAAATATTTTGTAGCAACACCCGAGATTGCGCCTGTACGTATTTTCGTTAAGTATGAACCTTCTAACACTGCTAATGTTTCACCAGTTTCATAATCTGAAAGTGTTACGGAACCAACAATGGTAGGCTTACCAATTTCTGAATTATTTGGAGCTACGGTGACCGTCTTAACACCAGCTACTTTCAGCGTATCAGAAAGTGCAGGCATGACCAGATACCGATTGGCTTCATTGAATGGTAAAGAATATCGCAATGGTGTGTCTGTTTCACCTTCAGAATATGCTTTAAGTGAGTCTGCCACCGCTTCTACGATTTCTTCCATATTTAATAATTGTGCTTGTTCTTGTGCATCTATATAACGCATAAGCCACCCCTATTCACCTTAATCGTCTTCATGATTTATAATTTCTGTTTTCTTTTCCAACTTAGATATCATTACTAAAAATAAAACAAAAATGATTACTATGACTAACAAATATTTCCACATGGTTTGACCATCCAAATATATAGAAACAAAAAATAGTGTTGCTAAAAATCCATAAAATATCATATTACGAACAAATAGCAACCAGTAATCTACTTTAATACTAAACCACGTTTTTACATTTGGGTCTTCCGTTTTAATGCTGTACCTCGTGGTGATGACGCCTCTAATAATCGCATATATCAATACTAAAATCATAATCGCTGTCATTATTTTTGTATATAACGGGTCATCCAAAAAATCTGAAAGTATCGTTAGCCCTAAACTAGTTACGATAGGCAACCAATCTTCATTTTTGGCGTTAGTGTTTTTCATCAGCAATCACCTTCAATTTGTCTATATTCCGTTAATTTCAACGTAACATATTTTCATTGAAAATGAATTAAAAATAAAAATTTAATTGCACAATATATTTAAACTATTGAACCGTGTAACCACCATCTATCAAAATCGCTTGTCCCGTGACACTTTTCGCACTATCGCTACACAAGAATAAAGCATAGTCAGCAATATCTTTAATATCTAACAAGCGTTTTTGAGGAATTAAAGGATATAAAACGTCTTCAAGTACTTGTTCTACTGCCACACCACGTTCTTTAGCTAAATCATCCATTTGATTACGCACTAACGGTGTATCAATATAACCTGGACAGATAGCATTCACTGTAATACCTTCTGTAGCGGTCTCTAATGCGGTTACTTTTGTTAAACCAATAATCCCGTGTTTCGCGCTATTATAAGCCGCCTTACCGGCAAAGCCAATCACACCATTAATTGATGCCATATTTAAAATACGTCCTGATTGTTGTTGTTTCATAATAGGTAACGCATATTTTGTACCTATAAAACTACCCGTCAACATAATATCAATCATCTGTCTGAACTTTTCTGTTGGGAATGATTCGATACTTTCAACATGCTGTAACCCTGCATTATTAAATAAAATATCTAAGCGTCCATATTGTTCAACTGTTTGATTGATCATAGCTTTGACAGCTTGTTCATCTGTGACATTCACTTTTATTGGCATACAGTCATATCCCTGGGATTTCAATGCATCTGTTTCTTGAATTAATTTATCTTCATTCAAATCAGCAAGCACCACTTTGGCACCATTTTCTAAAAATACTTTTGCTATCGCTAGCCCAATACCACTCGCTGCGCCTGTAATAATTGTTACTTTATCTTTTACCAATTACGCCACCTACTTTAAATGATTTTCAAAATGTGCATCCGTATGTGCTTCAACATCTTCTAAAGTTGTGTCAGGTTGTAATTCAACGAGTTTCATGACACCCGCTTCAAATTGGAAAACAGCTAAATCTGTAATCAACGTATTGACTACACCAGCACCTGTTAACGGTAATTCACATTGTGATTTTATTTTGGACTCACCATGTTTATTCATATGATCCATAATGACAACTACTTTTTGTGCTCCGACTACTAAATCCATCGCGCCGCCCATACCTTTAACAAGTTTGCCTGGAATCATATAATTCGCTAAGTCCCCTGTTTCTGAGACTTCCATGCCACCAAGTATGGCTAAATCGATATGTCCGCCTCGAATCATCGCAAATGATTCTGCATTGTCAAAGTAAGACGCCCCTTTAGCAGCTGTTACAGTTTCTTTACCCGCATTGATTAAGTCTGGATCCACTTCATTTTCAGTCGGATATGGTCCGATACCAAGTAAGCCATTTTCAGATTGAAAGTAAACATTTTCAACATGGTCATTCATTTCATTCGCAACCAATGTAGGCATACCAATACCTAGATTAATTACCATATCACTTTTAATTTCTTTAGCAGCACGTTGGATAATTTTCTGTCGTTGTACTATTTTATCCATTATTGGCCTCCTTCACTGTACGCTTTTCAATACGCTTCTCAAAATGTTCGCCGACATAGATGAAATCTACATACACACCTGACATATGAACGGCATCCGGGTCAATTTCTCCTACCTCTACAAGTTCTTCTACTTCAACGACCGTTGTTTTAGCTGCCATCGCACATAATGGATTGAAGTTCCGTGCTGTTTTTTCAAACACTAAATTCCCGAATGTATCTGATTTTTGTGCTTTAACAATACCAAAGTCACCTGTTAGTGTGCGTTCCATTAAATACGTTTCTCCATCAAATTCACGCGTTTCTTTACCTTCCGCAATGGGTGTACCGACACCTGTTTTTGTATAAAAAGCCGGTATGCCCGCGCCTCCAGAACGTAACTTTTCAGCTAGTGTGCCTTGCGGTGTCAATTCAACATCCAATTCACCATTAATCAGTTGTTGTTCAAATATTTTATTTTCCCCTACATAGGAACTAATCATTTTATCTATTTGCTTATATTCTAATAAACGGCCTAAGCCGAAGTCATCTACGCCGCAGTTGTTACTCACAACAGTTAAGCCTTTTGTACCTTTTGTACGAATTGCTTCAATACTATGCTCAGGAATACCACATAACCCAAAGCCCCCAGCAAGTACTGTCATTCCATCTTCCAATCCTTCAAAAGCTGTATGTATATCTTTTATTACTTTCGACATCAATAAACCTCATTTCTAACATTTGTTTTTAATACCTAGTACTAATTATACTTGAAAATTTTAATGAAGTCCTTTATTTACGTTTGCGGTTTCATAGTAGACTCATAATTTATAAATTTTGAAACATTTAAATAAAAAAAGAGGCGATAATCTTTAAAGATTATCAACCTCTCGTTTAATTACGCTATTTCAATTTGGAAACGGCGGACAACTGTGCCATCTTCTAGTGTCGATGATTCAATTTCTTCGCCACCGTTATGCTTAATGACTGCTGCTGACGCTTCATTATCTTCCGTACATGTTACTAATGCTTCTTGAACACCGATTCTTGATAGGTAATCCAATGATTTTTTCAGGATTTTATTACCAAACCCTTTGCCACGATGTTTCTTACGGATACCGTAGCCAACATGGCCGCCTATTTTTTTAAGTTGCTCATTTAAATTGTGACGAATGTTCGCCGCACCGATAATTTCATCATCCTCTATTAAGAATAATGTGGTATTATCCACTGATTCATCATGTGACTTATTATCAGCTAATTCATGTACTAACTCTTCAAAATCACTATATTTTGTAATATTTGTAATTGTAGGGACAATTTTTTCATCATGATCAATCCACTCTCTCATATAATCACAATACATTAATTCGTCACCCATTGTTAACTCTCTAAATTCAACCATGTTGACACTCCTTCCTTTCTCGACCTACGTTTATAAATGATTATCATGTGTGTTGATATAATACACATAATGATCTGTCCATTGTTCATTTTCAAAAATAAAACCTTTGCGCACACATTCGAATTGAAAGCCTAACTTTTCAATCAATTGGATAGATGGATTATTATCCAAATTAATATGCGCTTCAATTCTATGAAAATGTAATGTGTCTCGTGTTTGTTTTACTAATTCAGTCAAAGCTTCGTAAGCAAATCCTTGATGCCAATATTGATTATGAATAAAGTAGCCAATTTCAGCCCATTGGAATTGATCTCTACTTAAGTTCTTAATATTGAGCATACCTATATGTTGATGCGCTTTATCAAAAATACCAAATATATATAAATCATCCGCTTCAATCGCTTGTTGCTGTCTAGTCACCATTGCCGCGAACCAAGGTTCTGTAGCATCTGACATATCTACTTGACCTTTGTCATGCCTATATTGTGATGGCTTTCTATTTACAAACCCATTTAACCATGATTCGTAATCATTTTCTTCCAACGGTCTAATGATAAGACGTTGTGTAGTGAAATGCAACCCCAAATTTTTATGCATTTAAAATCCCCTTATCATGTTCACTCGCACACTTTATCTATTATATAATGAATAGCTTTGTGTTTTATTGTTATCACAACATCACTGATGTATGCAATAACATGCTTATACCTATTTAATACCTTTTTTATGATGCTTTAAAACTTTATTTAACGGGTATACATATAAATGTAAGCGTCACCAATAAAATACGAGTATATTATACAATACCAACTATTAAATAAATCAAATATAAGCCAACAAAGATTTTGTATCTTAGGAGGTGTTTTTTATGAATAACAATAATACTTCAAAAATTTTCTTTATCTTTTTCGGAATCTTATCATGGTTATCCACCGTCATTCTATTTATTTTACCGACGCTATCACCTTATCAAGACTATATTAAAACACAAGGTGGTATGTCGACCGGTTGGGTTGTGGTGTTACTCGCATTTATTACACTATTTTATATCGCCATCTTGATTATGGATATTTATAGTCCCTTAACGACACAAGTCATACAATTTGTATTGTTAACTGTCGTAATCGTTTGTGCCATACCGTCAATTACTGCTTTTGTGCTTGCATCATTTGTCGTAGATATAAGTATTATTGAAATCTTTATACCTATTGTACTTATTATTTTAGCAAGTATGTTACACATCTTATGGTTTGCTATACCATTTATGCAAAATAAAGAAAATCGTGAAGCTGCGCAAAAGTCTAAAAATCCTTTCAAATAATAATAATAACTACTAGTCTGTGATTATGTATTGATACCGTATCACAGGCTAGTTTAATTATGTTCAAATTTTTATATTAAATGATATCTTCTAGAATCTTCCTTATTATTTCATTTTCAGACATTTCTTGGTATAGATACGTTTCTTGGTTTACCTTTAATATGTCATTTTCAACAAACCAACGCATCATTGCTTCTTCACCAAAATCTGTTTCATCTTTCAAATGGTGTCTTCTTACTGTTTCATGAAATGGTAGTTTGAAATAATAAGCGTATGCGTCTACGTTAATTTGATTCATTAAGCGCTCAATCATTGAACCGTATTTAGCACTATTTAAAATACCTTCTAAAATAACATAATCGCAATGTGCGATGCCATAATTCACAATGTCTTCTATAAGTTGAATGGCTAAATTATTAGGTTGGTCAGATACATTCAACATATTGCGACGTATGTCATCTTGCCCTACTAACATCACACCTGTGCCTAATGTATGTTGTAATTTCTGTGCGATCGTTGTCTTTCCACTGCCAGAGTTACCTCTAATGATGATTAACTTTGTCATATTTATCACACTCCATACAATAATGTGTTGCCATTATATAGTAAAAACGCTTGAAGACATACCATCTCCAAACGTTTTAAACTTAATTTTGTACTATATTCACGCTGCTATACATGAACGGTTATATTTATTTAATTGTACCTAGTTCTTTACCAACTTTTTCAAATGCTGCTAATGCTTGATCTAACATTTCTTTTGTATGTGCAGCTGTTGGCATATTACGCACTCGACCTGTACCTTTAGGAACAGTTGGGAATACGATGGATTTTACATATACGCCTTCTTCTTTCAAACGACGGCTAAAGGCTTGTGTTTCTTTTTCATCACCAATAATAACAGGTGTGATTGGAGATTCCGAATTACCTATATCAAAGCCTAATTTTTTCAAACCATCTTTAAGATAATTGCCATTTTCCCAAAGTTTATCATGTAATTCTGTAGAAGCCATTAGTTTTTTAACTGCTTCTGTGATGGCTTTCGTATCTCCAGGTGCTAAAGAAGTTGAGAATAAGAAAGGTCTTGATTGTGCTTTTAACCAGTCGATTAATGATTGCGTACCTGCTACATAACCGCCAACGACACCAATCGCTTTTGATAATGTACCAATTTGGAAATCAATCTTGTCTTGTAAGCCAAAATGTTTAACCGTACCAGCACCTTTACCCATAACACCAGAACCATGTGCATCATCAACATATGTGATTAAGCCAAATTCTTCAGCAATTTCTACGATTTCTGGTAGTTTAGCAACATCACCATCCATACTGAAAACACCATCAGTAATGTACATTACTTTATTGTATTGTCCTGATTCAACGGCTTCTTTTGCTTTAGCGCGTAAATCTTCCATATCTGAATGGTTTACACGAATAATCTTCGCTTTAGATAAACGACAACCATCAATAATAGATGCATGATTTAATTCATCAGAAAGAATTGCATCATTTTTATTCATAACTGCTGAAATGGCAGCCATATTACAGTTGAATCCAGATTGATATGCAATTGCTGCTTCAGTACCTTTAAATTCAGCAAGTGTTTTCTCTAATTCATCATGTACATCTAATGTCCCATTGATTGAACGCACAGCACCGGCACCTACACCATGTGTATCAATTGCATCTTTTGCTGCTTGTTTCAAATCTTCGTTTGTTGCTAGTCCTAAATAATTGTTTGAAGATAAGTTAACATAATTTTTCCCATTGATAGTAATTTCAGGTCCATTGGCGCCTTCAATTGTATCTATCTCATTATATAAACCATTATCTTTTAAATATTGAATATTTTCATCTAAAAAGCCATGTAGTGATTGAACCACTGCAAGTCCCCCTTTGAGTTATCTTAGTTTTCAAGTTAATCATAACCTATTTTTTAAATTGTGGAAAGTAGAATAATGATATATTAGAAAGCGTTTTCTACAATTTAATAGCTTTGTTAATTATTTGTACCTACAGTTGCTACACGTAAAATGATATAATGGATGAAAATGCTGAAGGAAGAAGGGTTGAAGTTGTTTGATTGGTTTCAACTAGCACAACAAAAAGAAAGTAGGATGGTGCAAGTACGTCGTTATCTACACCAATATCCTGAATTATCATTTGAAGAACATCACACACATGACTTTATCATGAATCAATTAAGTCAATTATCTTGCGAGATACGTACACCAGTTGGTAGAAATGGTATTGTTGCAACATTCAAAGGACAGGGTGATGGCCCTACAGTTGCCTTACGTGCCGACTTCGATGCCTTACCAATAGATGAATTAACAGACGTATCATATAAATCTAAAAATCCAGGTGCCATGCATGCATGTGGCCATGACGGTCATACAGCAATCTTACTTGGTGTGGCAGAAATTATTGAGAATCATTTATCCTCACTAAATGGCGATGTTGTATTAATCTTTCAATATGGTGAAGAAATTATGCCAGGCGGCTCACAAGAAATGATTGATGATGGTTGTCTCAGCAACGTAGACAAAATTTATGGTAATCATTTATGGACAGGTTATCCAACAGGTATGATTTATTCACGTCCTGGTGCTATGATGGCATCTCCCGATGAATTTAATATCACCATTCAAGGTAAAGGCGGCCATGGTGCTAAACCCCATGAAACGATTGATCCAGTAGTAATTATGGCAGAATTCATTATGAGTGCTCAGAAGATTGTCTCACGAACAATTGATCCAGTTAAACAAGCTGTGATAAGCTTTGGTATGGTTCAAGCAGGTTCAGCCGACAATATTATTCCTGACTCTGCTTTCTGTAAAGGCACCGTTCGTACCTTTGATACAGAAGTCCAAAGTCATATTATCACTAAAATGGACAAATTATTGCAGGGGCTTGCTCTAGCAAATGACATTACTTATACATTAGATTATGTTAAAGGCTACCTACCTGTACACAATCATCCAAATAATTATGAAATTGTTAAACAAGCTGCAAATGAGATGAATTTACGTTTCTATGAATCTGAGTTAATGATGATTGGTGAAGATTTCTCACACTATTTAAAAGTTCGCCCTGGTGCATTCTTTTTAACTGGTTGTGGTAATCCAGAAAAAGAGACTACACACCCACATCATAGCCCGAACTTCAATATTGATGAAAAGGCAATGAAATATGCAGCATGCGAATTCCTAAAAATCCTTGAACTCGAAAACGTAATTGTTAAAGCCACTTCGTAACTTAGTTACGTTAGTGGCTTTTATGCATGAGCTTTAGCTCAAGTAAACCTTACTAGCCTTAGTCATTGCATGACTTAGGTGCTTTTATGCATGAGCTTTAGCTCAAGTAAACCTTACTAGCCTTAGTCATTACATGACTTTATAGTCTTACTTTCCAGCTGAGCTGAATTAGTAAGACTTATGCATTCGCATAAGCGAATGTAATCCTTTATATAAAAGCAAATCAAAACAGGCGATGTCACTTAATAATGACATCGCCTTTCCTTGTTTAACATTAGCTATTATCTAATGCATTAAGCCCCTTAATTCAGAAACTGAATTGATTTGGTTTACATTAGCTAGCAGCTAATGCACTAAGAACCCCTAATTCACATAGTGAATAGGGGTTCTATGAAAAAAGAGACTCCCTAAAGAGTCTCTTAAAAATCTATCATAGATAGAAATTTATATTATTCGTTGATTACTGTAACAACGCCTGATCCAACAGTACGTCCACCTTCACGGATAGAGAAACGAGTACCGTCTTCAATAGCGATTGGAGAAATTAATTCAACATCCATTTCAACGTTATCGCCAGGCATAACCATTTCAGTACCTTCTGGTAAGTTAACAACACCAGTTACGTCAGTAGTACGGAAATAGAATTGTGGGCGGTAGTTAGTGAAGAATGGTGTATGACGACCACCTTCATCTTTAGATAAAACGTAAACATCCGCTTTGAATTTTGTATGTGGTGTAATAGTACCAGGAGCAGCTAAAACTTGACCACGTTGTACGTCATCACGTGAAACACCACGTAATAATGCACCAATGTTGTCACCAGCTTCAGCGTAGTCTAATAATTTACGGAACATTTCTACACCAGTAACAGTTGTTTTGCTTGATTCTTCTTGCATACCGATGATTTCGATTTCTTCACCGACTTTGATTTGACCACGTTCAACACGGCCTGTAGCAACAGTACCACGACCAGTGATTGAGAATACGTCCTCAACTGGCATCATGAATGGTTTGTCAGAATCACGTTCTGGTGTTGGAATGAAGTCATCAACAGCTTGCATTAAGTCTAAGATTTTTTGCTCATAGTCAGCGTCGCCTTCTAAAGCTTTTAATGCAGAACCAGAGATTACAGGTACATCGTCACCTGGGAAGTCATATTCGCTTAATAAGTCACGAACTTCCATTTCTACTAATTCTAATAATTCTTCATCGTCAACCATGTCAACTTTGTTTAAGAATACAACTAATGCTGGAACACCAACGTTACGTGATAAAAGAATGTGTTCACGAGTTTGTGGCATTGGGCCATCAGCAGCAGATACTACTAAGATAGCTCCGTCCATTTGTGCAGCACCAGTGATCATGTTTTTAACATAGTCAGCGTGACCTGGGCAGTCAACGTGAGCATAGTGACGTTTGTCAGTAGTATACTCGATGTGTGAAGTATTGATTGTAATACCACGTTCTTTTTCTTCTGGAGCGTTGTCAATCATGTCATATGATTGTGCTACAGAGTCACCATTTTTTGCTAATACAGTTGCGATAGCAGCTGTTAAAGTAGTTTTACCATGGTCAACGTGACCAATAGTACCAATATTGGCATGTTCTTTTGAGCGGTCAAATTTTTCTTTAGCCATTATAAAATCTCTCCTATTCGTTAGAAAATAAATTTTTAAAATTATCTCTCATGACAGTTTCTCACCATCATGAGAAGATTGTTTTATTTTTTGGTATAAAGGACCATACAGTACCTTTATAATGCATTTTTCCCAAAAAATCAATTAATAAAACTACAAGCCACATAATTAAGCTTTACATGTATTGTACAGACAGTTGTCCCACAAAACAAGTTTAATTATTCAGCTTTATTACCACTGTTTTTCTTGATAATGTCTTCAGCAATTGATTTTGGAACTTCAGCATAGTGATCAAAGTACATAGTGTAAGTACCACGACCTTGAGTGTTTGAACGTAATGATGTTGCATAACCGAACATTTCTGAAAGTGGTACATAAGCATTTACAACTTGTGCATTACCACGAGGTTCCATACCATCAACACGTCCACGACGAGATGTTACGTCACCCATGATGTCACCCATGTACTCTTCAGGCATTTCGATTGTTACTTTCATCATTGGTTCTAAGATAACTGGATCACATTTTTTAGCAGCTTCTTTAAGTGCTAATGATGCAGCGACTTTGAAGGCCATTTCTGATGAATCGACATCATGGTATGAACCATCAAATAATCTAGCTTTAACATCAATTAAAGGATATCCAGCTAATACACCGTTTTCCATTGAATCTTTAAGACCTGCTTCAACTGATGGAATGTATTCACGTGGAATTACACCACCAACGATAGCGTTTTCGAATTCGAAACCGCCACCTGTTTCATTAGGTGAGAATTCAATTTTAACGTCACCATATTGACCACGACCACCTGATTGACGAGCGAATTTACCTTGAACTTCAGCTGATGATTTAAATGTTTCACGGTATGAAACCATTGGCGCACCAACGTTACATTCAACGTTAAATTCTTTCTTCATACGGTCTACTAAGATATCTAAGTGAAGCTCACCCATACCACCAATGATAACTTGTCCAGTTTCATCGTCTGTGTGTGCATGGAATGTAGGATCTTCTTCTTGTAACTTAACTAAAGCAGTAGTCATTTTGTCTTGGTCCGCTTTAGATTTTGGTTCAACTGATAAGTGAATAACAGGCTCTGGGAAATCCATAGATTCCAAGATGATGTCATTTTTCTCACCACATAAAGTATCACCAGTACCAGTATCTTTAAGACCTACCGCAGCAGCGATATCTCCTGAATATACTGTGTTTAACTCTTGACGAGAGTTAGCGTGCATTTGTAGTAAACGCCCTACACGTTCACGTTTGTTCTTCGTAGAGTTTTTAACATATGAACCTGATGATAATGTACCTGAATAAACACGGAAGAATGTTAATTTACCAACATAAGGGTCAGTCATTACTTTGAACGCTAAAGCAGCGAACTCAGCATTGTCATCAGCTTTTGCGATAACTTCTTCATCTGGATTATCAGCACGGTGACCAATAATTGGTTTAACATCTAATGGTGAAGGTAAATAATCAATTACTGCATTAAGCATCAATTGAACACCTTTGTTTTTGAATGCTGTACCAACAAGAACTGGGTAGAATTCTACATCAGTAGTTGCTTTACGGATAGCAGCTTTCAATTCAGAGATTGAAATTTCTTCATCACCAAGATATTTTTCCATTAATTCGTCGTCAGTTTCAGCAACTGCTTCAACTAATGCCGCACGAGCTTCTTCAGCTCTTTCTTTATGATCTTCAGGAATTTCAATTTCTTCAATTTCAGTTCCTAAGTCATTTGTGTATTTGAAACATGTCATTTCAACTAAGTCGATGATTGCTTCAAATTCATCTTCAGCACCGATAGGTAACTGAATTGGTTGCGCGTTAGCTTGTAAACGGTCATGAATTGTGCTTACTGAGTATTCAAAGTTAGCACCTAATTTGTCCATTTTGTTAACGAAAACAATACGAGGTACACCATAAGTTGTTGCCTGACGCCAAACTGTTTCAGTTTGAGGTTCAACACCTGATTGTGCATCTAATACTGTTACTGCGCCATCAAGTACACGTAATGAACGTTCAACTTCAACAGTGAAGTCTACGTGTCCAGGTGTATCGATGATGTTTACACGGTGGTTATCCCATTCTGCTGTCGTTGCAGCTGATGTGATAGTGATACCGCGGTCTTGTTCCTGTTCCATCCAGTCCATTTGTGAAGCACCTTCGTGTGTTTCACCAATTTTATGGATACGTCCAGTATAGTAAAGAATACGTTCAGTCGTAGTTGTTTTACCAGCATCGATGTGAGCCATGATACCGATATTACGAGTTCTATCTAAACTAAAATCTCTAGCCATGTATTTTTCTCCTTCCAGTATAACTGCGAATAAATACTTTAAATATGGCGATGCCCTAAACACGCACCGGTGATAGTAAACTATCTTTGTGGAACATGCTCAGGGAAAAAGCTACTATCCTACCAACGATAGTGAGCGAATGCTTTGTTAGCTTCAGCCATTTTATGTGTGTCTTCACGTTTCTTAACTGCTCCACCAGTGTTGTTAGCAGCATCTAAGATTTCGTTAGCTAAACGTTCTTCCATAGTTTTTTCACCACGAAGACGCGAATAGTTAACTAACCAACGAAGACCTAATGTAGTACGACGCTCTGGACGAACTTCTACTGGTACTTGATAGTTAGAACCACCTACACGGCGAGCTTTAACTTCTAATACTGGCATGATGTTATCGATAGCTTCTTCGAAAACTTCAACTGCTTCACGACCACTACGTTCTTTAACTAAGTCGAATGCAGAATAAAGAATTCTTTGTGCTGTTCCACGTTTACCATCTAACATAATTTTGTTGATCAATTTTGTAACTAATTTAGAGTTGTGAATTGGATCTGGTAATACGTCTCTTTTTGGTACTGATCCTTTACGAGGCATAATGTAAATCCTCCCTTCCTACTATAGTATAATTTTAAATTTTATAGCGAAAATTTACGCAATCTTAAACTTATTTTTTAGGTTTTTTAGTTCCGTATAATGAACGGCCTTGTCTACGTCCATCAACACCTGAAGTATCAAGTGCACCACGTACGATATGGTAACGTACACCAGGTAAGTCTTTTACACGTCCACCACGTACAAGTACAACACTGTGTTCTTGTAAGTTATGTCCGATACCAGGGATATACGCATTGATTTCAATGTTGTTAGACAAACGAACACGCGCATATTTACGTAACGCTGAGTTAGGTTTTTTAGGTGTCATAGTACCGACACGAGTACAAACCCCACGTTTTTGTGGTGAATTTAAATCAGTAAATTTTTTCTTTTTACTGTTAAAATTTCTGTTTAATGCTGGTGAATCAGATTTTTTTGATTTACTTTGTCTTGGTTTGCGTACCAATTGATTAATAGTTGGCATGATTAGTTCCTCCTTTCCTCATTTATAATCCCACACATCCAGGTGGTTCATTTTAAGGGTAAATAAAATTTAGTAAGAATCATTCTTACTAATCTCATTTTAATAATGCAACAATAGCTGCATTAACGTTTATACCTACATATTTCCCTAAAGCTTGTTTGCTTTCGAAAAATGAAACAGGTATGTGTTTGTGATTGATTTGGCTCAACACGCGAGTCATAAGATGAACTTCTACGTCTTCAGCGATAATCAATGATGTAACTTGATCTTTATTCAAAGCTTTTAGCGTTTGTTTAAGACCAATAACAAAATGTTGTTTGTTAAAGCGTGCAACTTTTTCATTAGACATATAAATATCCTCCAAAGTTCTGCTTGCATCAACCTTAATAATAATAACATTTTCATTACTGCTGAGTCAACTTTAAATCCAATAATTTTGCAAAAATAATTAAAAAACAAAGTGATCGAAAATCGCATTCCGACCACCTTGTTCATTTAACTCAAAATTATATTTCAGTAGTTTGTACTTCTTCTACAATTTCAGTTTCAGGTGAAGCTTTATCGTATTCAACATCTCTATAACGTCTCATACCTGTACCAGCTGGAATTAATTTACCGATAATAACATTCTCTTTAAGACCGAGTAAGTTATCACGTTTACCTTTAATTGCAGCATCAGTAAGTACACGTGTTGTTTCTTGGAATGAAGCCGCTGATAAGAAGCTTTCAGTTTCAAGAGACGCTTTCGTAATACCTAGTAATACTGGTTTAGCTGTTGCAGGACGTTTACGTTCTTTAAATGCTTCACGGTTGGCATCAGTAAAGTTATGAATATCTACTAATGAACCTGGAAGTAACTTAGTATCTCCAGCTTCAATGATACGTACTTTACGTAACATTTGTCTTACCATAACCTCAACGTGTTTATCATCGATTTCAACACCTTGCATACGGTAAACTTTTTGAACTTCTTTTAGTAAATAACTTTCTGTTGCATTTAAACCTGATACAGATAAATAGTTCTTAGGCTCAATTGAACCTTCTGTTAGAACTTCACCACGTTCAACACTTTGTCCAACTTCTACTTTCAATCTTGAAGTACCAGAAGCTAGATAAGATTTCGTTTCATTAGCGCCTTTAATTACAATTTCTTGTTGGCGATCTTTCGCTAATTTGATGTCATCAACAACACCTTCGATTTCAGTAATCACGGCTTGACCTTTAGGATTACGTGCTTCGAAGATCTCTTGGATACGAGGAAGACCTTGTGTGATATCGCTACCTGCTACACCACCTGTATGGAATGTACGCATTGTAAGCTGTGTACCTGGTTCACCAATTGATTGGGCAGCAATTGTACCAACTGCTTCACCAACTTCAACTTTTTCACCAGTTGCAAGGTTTTTACCGTAACATTTTTCACATACACCATGACGTGTGTTACATGTAAATGCTGAACGGATATACATTTCCTCAATACCAGCATCAGTAATTTTCTTAGCGATTTCTGCAGTTACTAATTCGTCAGGATTAACAATTACTTCATTTGTTTCTGGATGACGAATTGTTTCTTTAGAATAACGACCTTCAATACGTTCGATGAATGGTTCAATCATTTCAGTACCTTCTTTGATATCTGAAACAAGTAAACCACGGTCAGTACCACAATCTTCCTCACGTACAATAACATCTTGAGCAACGTCAACAAGTCGACGAGTAAGATAACCAGAATCGGCTGTTTTAAGTGCTGTATCGGCAAGACCTTTACGCGCACCGTGAGTAGAGATGAAGTATTCTAACACTGTTAAACCTTCACGGAATGAAGACGTGATTGGTAATTCGATAATTTCACCAGAAGGCGCAGCCATAAGTCCACGCATACCTGCTAACTGTGTAAAGTTAGACGCGTTACCACGGGCACCAGAGTCACTCATCATAAAGATAGGGTTTGTTTCTTCTAGTGAGCCCATCAATTCGTTTTGAATTTGATCTTTGGCATCTGTCCAAATTTCGATTACTGCGTTGTAACGTTCAAAATCAGTGATTAAACCACGATTAAATTGTTTCGTTACTTTTTCAACGAGTTTTTCATGTTCATCTAAGATATCTTGTTTGTCTGGTAGTACCACAATATCAGATACACCAACAGTGATACCTGCTTTAGATGAGAACTTGAATCCTAAGTCTTTCATTCTATCTAACATCATTGACGTATCAGTGATACTGAAACGGTTGAACACTTCTGCAATAACATTTCCTAGGAAATTCTTATTGAAAGGTTTGATTAACGGTTGTTCATCAAAGTAAGCTTTCAAGCCTTCTTCACCAATTTCAGTTGGTGCAATGAAATATTTCTCAGGTGTTTTATTTTCCAAGTTCGTTTGTGTTGGTTCATTGATATATGCAAATGAATCAGGAATGATTTCATTAAATATTACTTTACCAACAGACGTTAGTAAGATTTTTTTGTTTTGTTCTTCAGTGAAAGTAGGATTATTGAATGATGCTGCGTGTACACCAATTCTTGTATGCAAGTGAACGTAGCCATTTGCATAAGCTTTTAGTACTTCGTTCGTATCATTATAAATCGTACCTGTATTCACTGCTTCTTTACGCTCTAATGTAAGGTAATAGTTACCTAATACCATATCTTGTGATGGTGTAACAACTGGTTTACCATCTTTAGGGTTCAAGATGTTTTGCGCTGCTAACATTAACATACGCGCTTCAGCTTGAGCTTCTTTAGATAATGGTACGTGAACAGCCATTTGGTCACCATCAAAGTCGGCATTATAAGCTGTTGTAGCAAGTGGATGTAGACGGATCGCACGACCTTCAACAAGTGTAGGTTCAAATGCTTGGATACCTAATCTGTGAAGTGTAGGTGCACGGTTTAAAAGAACTGGGTGTTCTTTAATAACATCTTCTAATACGTCCCATACTTCATCATCCATGCGCTCAATTTTACTTTTCGCGTTTTTGATGTTTGTCGCAATTTCACGTTGAACTAATTCTTTCATAATGAAAGGTTTGAACAATTCAAGTGCCATTTCTTTAGGTAGTCCACATTGATACATTTTCAAGCTAGGTCCAACTGCAATAACTGAACGACCTGAATAGTCAACACGTTTACCTAATAAGTTTTGACGGAAACGACCTTGTTTACCTTTTAACATGTGTGAAAGTGATTTTAATGGACGGTTACCTGGACCAGTTACTGGACGGCCACGACGACCATTATCAATAAGTGCGTCAACAGCCTCTTGTAACATACGTTTTTCATTTTGTACGATGATGCCAGGAGCACCTAAGTCTAATAAACGTTTCAAACGGTTGTTACGGTTGATAACACGGCGGTATAAATCATTTAAATCACTTGTCGCAAAACGTCCACCATCTAATTGAACCATTGGTCTGATTTCTGGTGGGATAATTGGAAGTACGTCTAAGATCATCCATGCTGGGTTGTTACCAGAATGTCTGAATGATTCAACAACTTCTAAACGTTTAATTGCACGAGTAAGTCTTTGACCAGTAGCTGATTCCAACTCATCACGTAAGTGCTTGAGTTCAGCATCTAAATCAATTTCTTCAAGTAATTCTTTGATACCTTCAGCACCCATTTTAGCTGTGAATTTACCAGGGAATTTATCATAGTATTCTCTGAATTCAGCTTCAGATAATAATGTCTTTTTCTCTAATCCAGTTGGTCCTGGATTAACAACAACGTATGAAGCAAAGTAAATAACTTCTTCTAACGCTCTTGGTGACATGTCTAATAATAGACCCATACGGCTTGGAATACCTTTGAAATACCAAATGTGTGATACAGGTGCAGCTAATTCAATGTGCCCCATTCTTTCACGGCGCACTTTAGATTTAGTTACTTCTACGCCACATCTATCACAAACCATACCTTTGTAACGTACGCGTTTGTATTTACCACAACTACATTCCCAGTCTTTTGTAGGTCCAAATATTCTTTCACAGAATAGACCATCTTTTTCTGGTTTTAAAGTACGATAGTTTATTGTTTCTGGCTTTTTAACCTCACCAAAAGACCATGAACGGATTTTTTCAGGTGAAGCAAGTCCTATTTTCATATAATGGAAATTATTTACATCAATCAAGGAGCCTACCTCCTTCAATTTAGATTAGCTGTGCAAATTGATTGATTGCTCTATATCAATAATGAAATGCCCGCTTAGAGTGTGCACTAATTAAGCACACAGCTCTTCACGGCATATTCATTTATAAACTTAAATGCAATTAGTCTGTAACTTCTTTTTGTGATTGTGGAGCATCTTTTTGTTGAAGATCCACTTTACGTTCAACGACATCTTCTTCTTCATTATCTTGCATGTCAATTTCATTGTCATGCTCGTCCATGATTTTAACATCTAGTCCTAAACTTTGTAATTCTTTCATCAATACTCGGAATGATTCAGGAACACCTGGTTTAGTAATATTTTCACCTTTAACAATAGATTCATATGTTTTCACACGACCTACTGTATCATCGGATTTGTAAGTTAAAATTTCTTGAAGTGTATATGCAGCACCGTAAGCTTCAAGTGCCCATACCTCCATTTCACCGAAACGTTGCCCACCAAATTGTGCTTTACCACCAAGTGGTTGTTGCGTTACAAGTGAATATGGTCCAGTTGAACGTGCGTGTAGTTTGTCATCAACCATGTGTGCAAGTTTCAGCATGTACATAACGCCGACTGAAATTCTGTTATCGAATGGTTCACCCGTACGTCCATCGTATAATACTGTCTTACCATCACGAGCCATACCAGCTTCTTCAATTGTTGACCAAACGTCTTCATCACTTGCACCATCAAATACTGGTGATGCAACGTGAATACCTAAGTTTTTAGCAGCCATACCTAAGTGTAGCTCTAATACTTGTCCGATATTCATACGTGAAGGAACACCAAGTGGGTTCAACATGATATCGATTGGTGTGCCGTCTGGAAGATATGGCATATCTTCTTCAGGAACAAGTTTAGAAATAACACCTTTGTTACCATGACGACCACACATTTTATCTCCTACGTGAATTTTACGTTTTTGAACGATATAAACACGCACTAATTGGTTAACACCTGGAGATAATGTATCGTCTCCTTCTTCACGGTTAAAGACTTTAACATCTAGAACAATACCACCTGCACCATGAGGTACGCGTAATGATGTATCGCGAACTTCACGTGCTTTTTCACCAAAGATAGCGTGTAGTAAACGTTCTTCTGCAGTTAATTCTGTTACACCTTTAGGCGTTACTTTACCTACTAAAATGTCACCATCATTAACTTCAGCGCCGACGTATACAATACCACGGTCATCTAAGTTTTTAAGTGCACTGTCAGAAACGTTAGGAATATCGCGAGTGATTTCTTCAGGTCCTAGTTTCGTATCACGCGCTTCTGA
Source organism: Staphylococcus sp. LKG4-2 (assembly GCF_050955665.1). Taxonomy (NCBI): domain Bacteria; kingdom Bacillati; phylum Bacillota; class Bacilli; order Caryophanales; family Staphylococcaceae; genus Staphylococcus; species Staphylococcus sp. LKG4-2. The sequence goes on from NZ_CP194532.1 coordinate 2,478,856, forward strand.
TTCATACTCTTCAATATGAATAGACGTATATACGTCATCTTTAACTAGGCGTTCACTCATAATAACAGCATCCTCATAGTTGTAACCGTCCCAAGTCATGAAACCAACAACTACGTTTCTACCTAATGCCATTTCACCAAGTTCCATTGAAGGACCATCGGCTAAAATTTCACCTTTAGTTACTACGTCACCAGAAGCAACGATAGGTCTTTGGTTATAACAAGTACCCGTATTTGAACGTTTGAATTTAGCTAATGGATAGCGATCTAATTCGCCTTCGTATTCTTGACCGTCTTCTTCGATAAGTTGACGAACAAGAATTTCATTAGATTCAACGTGCTCAACGCGACCTTTACGTTTTGCAACAATTGCTGCACCAGAGTCACGTGCTGCCACGTGCTCCATACCTGTACCTACAAATGGTGATTCTGGATTCATCAATGGCACTGCTTGACGTTGCATGTTCGCACCCATCAATGCACGGTTAGAGTCATCGTTTTCTAAGAAAGGAATACATGCTGTCGCTGCAGAAACAACTTGTTTAGGTGAGACATCCATATAATCCATTTTTTCTTTGGCCATAACTGTATTATTACCACGGAAACGACAAACAACTTCGTCTGCTGTGAAACGGCCATTCTCGTCTAATGTTGAGTTTGCTTGTGCTACAACATAGCTATCTTCTTCATCAGCTGTTAAATAGTCAATTTGATCCGTGATTGAATTCGTTTCAAGATCCACTTTACGGTAAGGTGTTTCAATAAAGCCGAATTCATTTACACGCGCATAACTAGATAACGAGTTAATAAGTCCGATGTTTGGACCCTCTGGCGTTTCAATTGGACACATACGGCCATAGTGAGAATAGTGAACGTCACGTACTTCCATTTGAGCACGTTCACGCGTTAAACCACCAGGTCCTAGAGCTGATAAACGACGTTTATGCGTTAACTCAGCTAACGGATTCGCTTGGTCCATGAATTGTGATAATTGTGAACTACCAAAGAATTCTTTGATAGATGCAATCACTGGACGAATATTGATTAATTGTTGTGGCGTTACAGAATCAGTGTCTTGGATAGACATTCTTTCACGTACAACACGTTCCATTCTTGATAAACCAATACGGAATTGGTTTTGTAACAATTCACCTACTGAACGTAGACGACGGTTACCAAGGTGGTCAATATCATCTGTGAAGCCAATACCACTTAATAAGTTAAAGAAGTAAGACATTGATGCAATAATATCTGCTGGTGTAATACATTTCACTTCTGAATCAGGGAATGCATTACCAATCACTGTCGTTGTACGTCCTTCTTCATCGTTAGGAACATAAACTTTAATAGATTGAATTTCAACAGGTTCATCAATCACTGTACCTTCTAACTCAAAGACTTCACTGTTAGCATTTGCTTCCAGTACATCCATGATTTCATCGAGATTACGACGATCAAGCACAGTACCTTCTTCAGCAACAATTTCACCTGTTTCAGTATTAACAATAGGTTCTGCTAATTTTTGATTAAACAAGCGGTGTTTTAAATGAAGTTTTTTGTTTGCTTTGTAACGACCTACGCTTGCTAGGTCATAACGTTTCGGATCGAAGAAACGAGAATATAAAAGACTCTTAGCATTTTCTACTGTAGGTGGTTCACCAGGGCGTAAACGCTCATAGATTTCTAATAGCGCTTGATCTGTTGTTTCTGTACCATCTTTTTCTAAAGTATTACGTAAATACTCATTGTCACCTAAAAGATCAACGATTTCTTGATCTGTAGAGAAACCTAAAGCACGTAATAATACTGTTAATGGTAATTTTCTAGTTCTATCAATACGTACGTAAACAACATCTTTTGCATCTGTTTCATATTCTAACCAAGCACCACGGTTTGGAATAATTGTAGCATCGAAGTTGGTACGACCATTTTTATCTAGTTTTTCATTGAAGTATACGGATGGTGAACGAACTAATTGTGAAACGATAACACGTTCAGCACCGTTAATTACGAATGTACCTGTATCTGTCATTAATGGGAAATCACCCATAAACACTTCTTGTTCTTTTACTTCGCCAGTTTCCTTGATAATCAAACGCACTTTAACACGTAGAGGTGCAGAATACGTTGTATCACGGTTTTTAGATTCTTCTAAATCATATTTCGGTTCTCCAAGTCTGTAATCTACAAACTCTAAAGATAGATTGCCTGTGAAATCTTCAATCGGAGAAATGTCTCTAAACATTTCTAATAAACCTTCTTCTAAGAACCAATCGTAAGACTTAGTTTGAATCTCAATTAAATTCGGTAATTCTAATACCTCTGAAATTCTCGCATAGTTTCTACGTTTACGATGTCTTCCATATTGGACAAATTGACCTGCCAAACAGATTCACCCCTCAAAAATTGCGTGTTTACTTTTACTAAATCACCCAATATAATTAGACAAAAAGAAAACGGTAGCATACTCATGACACCATTTTCTATTTCACCTTATATACATTGTTAATTTATACGTAAAAGTACACACTTATTGAACATAATTTTTTACATTCTATTACTATATCAGAATACAACTATTTAATCAACCTTTTACACTTCTTAAAATGTAGTAGCCTTTGCTCTTTTCTAATACTTCCACGTTATCGAATGTTTCTTGCATTTTTTTCTTTGCTGACGGCATACCTTGTTTTTTCTGAATTACTACATACAAGGCGCCACCTTGTTTCAATTTATTAAAAGCATCTTCTAAAATACTGTGAACGACTTGCTTTCCTGCTCTAATCGGCGGATTAGTCAGTACAAAATCATAAGTGTTATCTTCTACTTGTGATAAACCATTACTTTCAATAATCTCAGCATTGTCTATACGGTTTCTTTTTTTATTTTTTCTTGATAATGATAGTGCTCTTTGGTTAATATCAACCATTGTCACTTCGTGATGTGGGGAAACTTTTGCAATCATTAAACCGATAGGGCCATAGCCACAACCAACGTCTATAATTTTCTTCGTGGGACCAGGAGGATATGCTTTCAAAAATGTTGTCACTAATAAATCAGAGCCGAAGTCTATTTTTCCTTTAGAAAATACACCTGAATCTGTTATTAGTTCTAAATCATGGTTATCGTAGGAGTACGTAAAAAGCAACTCATCACTTTCTACTTCAGGATTTTCATCATAGTAATGATTCATGACTACACCTCTTTAATCTAATTCTTCTTAGATTAATACTATACCCGTTTGATTGGATATTGATCAAATAAGATAAAACCCCGTTATATGGATAACGGGGTTTTCACTTCTCAAAGATATCAGCCTATCTATAGCGCACTTAATCCCAACGTACCGAAGTAGTTGCTGCATTAAGCAACGCAGATAAGCCTCAATATATAATTATGAATTGTTAGCAAGCTAGAATTATTTTAATTCTACTGTAGCGCCAACTTCTTCTAATGCTTCTTTAAGTTTTTCAGCTTCTTCTTTAGGTAAAGCTTCTTTGATTACTTTAGGAGCTCCGTCAACTAATTCTTTAGCATCTTTTAATCCTAAGCCAGTAGCTTCTTTAACAGCTTTAACGACTTTAATTTTAGATGATCCAGCTGAAGTTAATTCAACATCGAAATCAGTTTTTTCAGCTTCAGCGTCTCCGCCTGCTGCTGCGCCTGCTGCTGCTACTGGAGCTGCTGCAGTTACACCAAATTCTTCTTCAATTGCTTTTACTAAGTCGTTTAATTCTAAAACTGACATTTCTTTAATTGCTTCAATGATTTGTTCTTGATTAGCCATTTTTAATATTCCTCCATTAATTTTAATTAGTTTATGCGCAATTATTCAGCGCTTTCTTCTTTTGATTCTTTGTCTTCTCCAACAGCTTTAACTGCATAAGCGAAGTTGCGTACTGGAGCTTGTAATACTGATAAAAGCATAGAAACAAGACCGTCGTGTGATGGTAATGTACCAACAGTGTTAACTTCTTCAGCAGAAATAACATTGCCTTCCATAACACCTGTTTTAATTTCTAATGCTTGATGTTCTTTTGCAAATCCTGCGATAACTTTTGCTGGAGCAACAACATCTTCTGTTGAAGTAGCAACTGCAGTAGGACCTACTAAGAATTCATCTAAACCGTCAATACCAGCTTGTTGAGCTGCACGACGAACCATAGTGTTTTTCAATACTTTGTATTCAACACCAGCTTCACGTAATTGTGAACGTAATTCAGTTACTTCAGCAACGCTTAGACCACGATAGTCAACGATAACTGTAGATACTGAGTTTTTAAGTTGTTCAGCAATAATATCAACTTCTTGTTTTTTTGCATCGATGATTGCAGACATTTAGACACCTCCATAGATTTTAGTTTGGTGCTTTTAATTTTGAAGTTCTGTGGATTGACGTTCGTCAGTTCCTCAGATTATCCAATAAAAAAAACACTTTCTACCCACGGCAAAAAGTGCTTGAAAGATCTAAAATCTTCACGTTCAAGTCAATTTTAGCCTCGGTAGGATCAAATTTTAAGTTATTACTAACTCCTACTGTCTTAGGTAAAATAATACATTAACCAATATAACTAAATTAATGTACAATGTCAATATTTTTTAAAGACTGAAAGTAAACCTTTCAGCCTTTTTCATTTATTTATAGATTATAGTTTGAAGCTTGAAGTATCAACTTTAACTCCAGGACCCATTGTTGTAGTTACAGCAACAGATTTGAAGTACGTACCTTTAGCTGAAGCAGGTTTTGCTTTAGTTAATACGTCTTGTAAAGTTTTGAAGTTTTCAACAAGTTTGTCAGTATCAAATGATGTTTTACCAATTGATGCATGAACAATACCTGATTTCTCAGCACGGTATTCTACTTTACCAGCTTTGATTTCTTCAACAGCTTTTTTAACGTCCATAGTTACTGTTCCAGTTTTAGGGTTAGGCATTAAACCTTTAGGTCCTAATACGCGACCAAGTTTACCAACTTCGCCCATCATGTCTGGTGTAGCTACTACTACGTCAAAGTCAAACCAACCTTGTTGGATTTTTTCTACATATTCGCCTTCGCCAACGAAATCAGCACCTGCTGCTTCAGCTTCTGCTGCTTTGTCTCCTTTTGCGAACACTAATACACGTTGTGATTTACCAGTACCGTTTGGAAGCACTACTGCTCCACGGATTTGTTGATCATTTTTACGAGTATCAATACCTAAACGGAATGCTACTTCAACTGATGCATCAAAGTTAGCGATGTTTGTTTCTTTAGCTAGTTCAACAGCTTCTTCAACATTGTAGTGTTTTAAGCGATCGATTTTGCTAGCTGCTTCTTGATATCTTTTGCTTTTTTTAGCCATTTCATGTTCCTCCTTTAGTGGTTTTAGCGGAATTTCCTCCCACATTTACTTGCTTTCACAAGTTAAGAGCAGATAACAGTGAGGTCAAAATTGTATTTTATCTTAGGAATTAACATTCCTTAATAAATGACATTTCTCCTCATATTACGACAATATTGAACGCTGTCATCATGTTTGTCATTTCTGTCATCTGCTTCTATCGTCAATCTATGTTTTCATTACTAATTTATATTATTGAACTGTGATACCCATACTACGAGCAGTACCTTCGATAATACGCATAGCTGCTTCTTCGTCTGCAGCATTTAAATCTTGCATTTTTTGGTTTGCAATTTCACGTACTTGATCTTTAGTTACTGTAGCAACTTTTGTTTTGTTAGGTTCGCCTGAACCTTTTTCAACGCCTGCTGCTTTTTTAAGTAGTACTGGCGCCGGTGGAGTTTTTGTAATAAATGTAAATGAACGGTCTTCATAAACACTGATTTCTACCGGAATAATTAAACCTGCGTCTTCTTGTGTACGTGCGTTGAATTCCTTACAGAATCCCATAATATTCACACCTGCTTGACCTAATGCTGGACCAACTGGTGGTGCTGGATTTGCTTTACCTGCAGGAATTTGTAATTTAACAACTTTTTCTACTTTTTTAGCCACGATGTGCACCTCCTTGATATCGTGATGTGGTCACAGGACTCAGTTTTGTCCTCCCACTCTTCTACATTTCGTGACGAAATGAACGCTCTATGAGCGCGACCACAGTATTATAACATTAACCCATTACATAAAGCAATGGTAATTTGTAAAATTTTGGGAACGGAATATAAATCTAATATCACTACAATAATGCCCGTATCCCACATGAGCAAGATGACTAGTGTTAATGAGCCCTAATTTTAAAGGCTTTTTAATCTAGCCAACAACCGCCTCCTTAACTATTAGCAAAGACCAAAATGCTATAGCTTTTAGCTTCTGTTAATACGTGAGGCCAAACTCATCTTTTTCTTCTAAATTATTTCAGTAATCAGCTGTACTTAATGTATATAAAATCATACTTCTAACTTTTGCAAGTTGCGTATGACCTCTATCAGTATCAACGTCCTGATATGCCTTACAGTTTTTCAACTTGATCAAATTCTACTTCTACTGGTGTTTCTCTACCAAACATGTCTACAAGAACAGTAAGTTTGAATTTATCCGCTTCAATTTCTCGAACTTCACCAACTTGATTTGCAAATGGGCCTGATTTAATTCTTACTTGTTCACCTAAGTCAATTTGAACATCGATTGTTTTTTCTTTCATGCCCATTTGTTTAAGGATGAAGCGTGCTTCTTCAGGAAGTAATGGATTTGGCTTTGATCCAGCACCAGCTGAACCAACAAATCCTGTTACACCAGGTGTATTTCTTACGATATACCATGATTCGTCAGTCATTACTAACTCGACTAGCACGTATCCTGGGAATGTTTTTTTAGTTAATGTTTTGGCTTTGCCATCTTTAACTTGTGTTTCTTCTTCTTCTGGTATAACAACTCTGAATATTTGTTCAGTCATATTCATAGATTCAACACGTTTTTCTAAATTCTTTTTCACTTTATTCTCATAACCAGAATAAGTATGCACAGCATACCAACGCTTTGCGCCAACTTCTTCAGACATGTCGTCACTCCTATCTATTTAATTAACTCTATAATTCTACCAATTCCTAAGTCTAAGGCATAGAAGAATACTAAGAAAAATACTACTGTAGCTACAACAATGACTGTGTATTTAAATAATTCTTCTTTCGTTGGCCAACTTGTCTTTTCCATTTCTGACTTTACGCCTTGGAAGAAATTCTCTTTTTTAGCCATTTATAAGACCTCCGTATATTTCGTTATTCCTTATTTGCTTATTCCATGCAACAAATCAAGCAAATACAATACTCTCAACTTAAATGGAAGGGCATATTCACTCAATTGTAAATTTAATATGTCGTTTGTTATTTCGATTCTTTATGCAACGTATGTGCATTACATCTCGGACAATATTTCTTCAATTCCAGTCTAGATGCAAGATTACTCTGTTTGGGAACGTTATAATTTCGATTACCACACACTTCACAATTCAATGGTACTTTTTTCATTCGTCTTCCCCTTACTCATTATAATACCAATATACTATACATAATTTCTAAGTCAATTGTCAATCGGCAATAGCGTCTTTGTACGTGATATGCTATATATTCAGACCGTTACAATTAAATAAAACACGCGCTATTTCTCATTTTCTAAATAGCGTCTTAATTTCATTTTACAACGATGTATCGCATTGTAAACCACTTTGATTTGTATATTTAGTGTTTCAGCAATTTCTTTCGGCTTAAAGTCATTTAGTAAACAGATTACGATACTTTTTTCTAAGACCGTCAGTTTCATTAATCCCTGTTGTAATTGACTTCCTATCTCTAAAGCTAATATATGTTTATCAAGTGGGTGTTCTGTTTTACTATTTTGATAATTGACTATAAATTCATTGACCAGCATTTCTTGTCGTTGGTTGCCATAGCATTTTTTACGTATATAATCATTTTTTACATTTTTTATCACACGATTTACATAATGCTCAATAGGTGTGTCATCAGTGAAATCAAATTTTTTAAATGCACAGTATAATCTTACGAGCACATCTTGACACAAATCTTCTTGGTCGTTTGGATGTATAGCAAAATGATATAAACGTCTACGAATCATTGGGCTTAAGACTTTAAAAATTTCAGGCACATCGATTGGTTTGGTTCTCTTTTCTCCATTAATTAAAGTGTTAGTTGGAATGCGGTTATTTCTTGTCATTACTGTTATCCTTTCCTTGAAGTAAAGAAAGATTACAGCAGTTGGACTGAAAAAAGCAAACTACGCTATAATAATTAATGATTATCGCCGCGTCTTAATTTTTCAAATTCTTCAAGAATTTCATTTGAAAGTTCGATACGCGTTCTGGGTTTCTGTTCATTAAATCCATCTAGCTTTTTCGATACAGAAATTTCATTTTCTCTTAAATCTCTCCACATTTCTCTTGAAGACACACGATATGCACCTGCACCAAAAATAGCATGTTGCTCACTCATATCGCTCGTAACCACTGTAATATGTCTTGTATGTTTGTCATATAAGTCATATACATAACGTTCAATGTAGCTATCTGCAGTTTCTTTTTCTTTTGTAAAAATCGTTTTAACACCATGATACATATATTCTGTAGGCGCTCCGGATTGTTCATAAGCATCGAATACGCAGACAACTTCATCCGCAATGACTGCGTTATAGTTCGCTATAGCAATGAGCAATTGTTCACGTGCTTCTTCAAGGTTATCTTGTGCAATACGACTTAATTCCTGCGATTGTCCAATCATATTATATCCATCAATGATTAAATAACGATCTTTCATGCTTTATCTCCGATATAATTACGTTTGCGGAAAACTTCATACATCATTAAACTTGCTGCTACTGATGCATTTAGACTGTTAACATGACCTACCATTGGAATATTGATATAGAAATCGCATTTTTCTTTAACTAAACGGCTCATACCTTGACCTTCACTACCTATGACAATACCTAGTGGCATGCCAGCATCCATTTCTCTATAGTCCGTTGAATTTTCAGCTTCAGTACCAACAATCCAATAGCCGTTATCCTTTAGCGTTTCAATCGTGTTAGCCAAATTAGTCACCCTCATTACTGGTATATGCTGAATAGCGCCCGTCGATGCTTTGGCAACCGTTTGTGTTAAAGCAACTGAACGTCTCTTAGGAATTATGACACCATCAACACCTGAAGCATCTGCGGTTCTTAAGATTGATCCTAGGTTATGTGGGTCTTCTAAACCATCTAAAATTAATACTGTTGATAATTTATCTTGTGCTTTTTGTTGCGCAACAAATGCATCAAAGTCCGCATATTCATATGGAGCAATGTAAGCAGCAACACCCTGGTGAGGTGAATCTGACAATCCATCTATTTTAGATTTCGGTACAGATTGAACTATAATTTTATTACTATTCGCTAATTTTAAAATTTCGTTGATTTGGCCTTTTTTGATAGTATCTTGAATCAGAATTTTATTAATAGTATGTCCTGAGACAATAGCTTCTTTTACTGCATGTCGACCAACAATTACGATCTCTTCCATAGTATCACTACCTTTCGTCTACGATTTGTACAATTTGTTCTAATAGTGCCGCTAAACGTGCATCTTCTTTTTCTAAATATAAATAACCAATGATTGCCTCTAGCCCAGAACTTTTTCTATATGTTTGAATATCTGTATTTTTTGCTTTGGTATAACTTTTAGCGTTTCTACCTCGACGCACGATATCTAATTCTTCTTCTGAAAACCATTCATTTTCCATTAATGACTCTAGCGTCAGCGCTTGACTCTTAGCTGAAACGTAGCGTTTAGCTTCTTGATGTAAACGATTAGGCTTTGCTTTTAATTTTAAAACGATATATGCTCTCACGTGTTGATCTAAGACAGCGTCACCCATGTAAGCAAGTGTCAACGGATTTAATAATTTATTATTCATATTAGCCACGTTTAAATCTCACACCTTGAGGCGTGTCTTCTAATATAATATTTTGTTCTTTTAGTTGATCACGTATTTCATCTGCTCGAGCGAAATCTTTATCTTTTCTTGCATTGTTTCTTTCTTCAATCAGCGCTTCGACTTCTTCATCTAGTAGTTCATCACTATCTTTGCCTTTCAAAGGCACTCCTAGTACATCACTAAAGATTTGATAAACTTCTTTAAAACGTCCAAGTACTTTCGTAGACGTTGTGTTTTCTAGCACGTATTTATTTGCTAATTTAGCCAAATCATACCAAGCAGTAATAGCATTCGCTGTATTAAAATCATCATTCATAACGGTTTCAAATTGCTCTAAAATTTTATCTATTTCAGCAATATAATCACTTTGCGCTTCAATATCTGTAGCAATTGCTTCACGTTCTTCAATCGCTTGATAGCTGTTACGTACACGTTCCAAACCGCTTTTAGCCGCTTCGACAAGTTCCATATTATAATTAATAGGACTTCTATAATGTACACTAATCATGAAAAAGCGTAATACATCTGGATCAATTTGTTTGATGATGTCGTGTACTAAAACAAAGTTGCCTAATGATTTACTCATTTTTTCATTATCTATATTGATGAAACCATTATGCATCCAATAGTTCGCAAACGGCGCGTGGTTATGTGCCTCTGATTGCGCAATTTCATTTTCATGGTGTGGGAACTGTAAATCTGTACCACCCGCATGAATATCAATTGTGGCACCCAATTCATGATAAGCCATTACTGAACATTCAATATGCCAGCCAGGTCTACCTTCACCAAATGGGCTTTCCCAACTGATTTCACCTGGTTTAGCTTGCTTCCATAACGTAAAATCTAATGCATCTTCCTTCTGTTCACCCTGTTCAATACGTGCGCCTACTTTTAAATCATTTAAAGATTGATGGCTTAATTTACCGTAATCTTGGAATTTTCGTGTTCTAAAATAAACATCGCCGCCACTTTCATAGGCAGAACCTTCATCAACGAGGTCTTTTATAAAGTTAATGATGTCATCCATATGATTCATAACACGTGGATTAGACGTTGCTTTTTTTACATTTAACGCACCTACATCTTCGTAGAATGCATCAATGTAGCGATCAGCAATCGTTTCAACTGATTCGTCCAATTCTTTTGAGCGTTTAATTAATTTGTCATCTACATCTGTAAAATTTGAAACAAATACGACTTCATAGCCTTGATATTCAAAATATCTTCTTACTACATCGTAATTGATAGCTGGTCGTGCATTTCCGATATGAATATAATTATATACAGTTGGTCCACAAACATACATTTTAACTTTACCAGGTTCAATTGGTTCAAACGTCTCTTTTTGACGCGTTAATGTATTATATAATGTAATCATCTTGTATCTCTCCATTTCTTGTTTTCTCAAGTTGTTTTTCAAGTTCTTTTAATTGCTCGTAGATTGGGTCAGGTAAATTACGGTGATCAAATGTTTTGCCAATACGTCTGCCGTCTTGTTTTACAATGTGTCCTGGAATACCAACTACAGTTGAATAACTAGGTACACTATTAAGTACGACTGAGTTCGCACCGATATTCACATTTGAATTAATTGTAATATTACCAAGTACTTTTGCTCCCGCAGCAATAAGTACATTATCCCCTATATCTGGATGGCGTTTTCCTTTTTCTTTACCCGTACCGCCTAATGTAACGCCTTGATAAATCGTTACATTATCTCCAATTCGACAAGTTTCTCCAATCACTACGCCCATACCATGGTCAATGAATAAACGTCTACCGATTTGGGCGCCTGGGTGAATTTCAATACCTGTAAAAAAGCGTGTAATTTGTGAAATTAATCTCGCTAAGACATATTTTTTCTTTTTATATAGTTCATGTGCAATCAAATGACTCCAGACCGCGTGCACGCCTGCATATGAAGTAACAACTTCTAAAGTTGTACGTGCTGCAGGATCTTGTTCAAACACCATATTTACATCGTCTTTTATTCTTTTCAACATCTTAAACAAGGTTGCTACCTCCTTATAAAAAAGCACCCCTAACTTTATTGTTAGAGGTGCTTTTGCACGGTTCCACTCTCATTTTATATAAGCAATTGCCTAAATCAAACTTTGTACTGATTGATATCAAGTCTATTCCTTATAATTCTCATTTAAGTTATTCACTTTATTTGCACAAAGGTGCATTCTGTAATTTAAGTGATGTGCTCACAGCTACCGCACACTCTCTTGACACCGTCCATCACATACTAATCCTTTGCTGATTTCAATGTTAATCATAGGTTGTTTATTGTAATTTTTCAAGTGTTATCTATTTAACACAACCTTTACAATATTCAACGCTTATTTATACATATTTTTTCAAACGTGATAATACTTTATCTTTACCTAATACTTCAATTGTATTTGGTAATTCTGGGCCATGCATTTGACCAGTAACAGCAACACGGATAGGCATAAATAATTGTTTACCTTTGATACCCGTTTCTTTTTGAACTTCTTTAATCGTTTTTTTAATTTCAGCAGCTTCAAATGGTTCAAGTGCTTCTAATTTACTATATAAATGGTTCATCAATTCTGGTACTTGCTCACCTGCAATAACTTCTTGCTCATCGTCACCTAATGTTTGTTCATCACGGAAGAATAATTCCGATAACGGTACAATTTCTCCAGCATAGCTCATTTCTTTTTGATAAAGTGAAACAAGTTTACGTCCCCAATCTAGGTCCGCTTCACTTGGATTTTCCGGTAACAATTCAGCTTTAATTAAGTGAGGTAAAGCTAATTCAAATACTGTTTCAGTATCTTTTTGTTTCATATATTGATTATTAACCCATGCAAGTTTCTGTTTATCGAAAAATGCTGGCGATTTAGATAGGCGTTTTTCATCAAAGATTTTAATAAAGTCTTCTTTAGAATAAATTTCATCTTCGCCTTCAGGTGACCAACCTAATAATGTAATAAAGTTAAATAATGCTTCAGGTAAATATCCTAAATCACGATATTGCTCGATAAACTGTAGGATTTGACCGTCACGTTTACTTAATTTTTTACGTTCTTCGTTTACGATAAGTGACATATGTGCAAATCTTGGTGCTTCCCAACCAAATGTTTCATAAATCATTAATTGTTTTGGTGTGTTTGAAATATGGTCATCACCACGAATAACATCTGAAATTTCCATGTAATGGTCATCGATAGCTACCGCAAAGTTATACGTTGGGATACCATCTTTTTTAACAATGACCCAGTCACCCATGTTATTTGAATCAAATGAAATTTCACCTTTAACCATATCATCAAATGAATATGTCGTATTTTTAGGTACACGGAAACGAATTGAAGGTTTGCGACCTTCCGCTTCAAATTGTTGACGTTCTTCTTCAGTTAAATGTGCATGTTTACCACCATAACGCGGCATTTCACCACGTTCGATTTGCTGTTGACGCTCTTCTTCTAATTCGTCTTCAGTCATATAACATTTGTAAGCTTTGTCTTCATCCAATAATTGTTGAATCAGCGGATTATAAATTTCTGCACGTTCAGACTGACGATACGGTCCATAACCTTTATCTTTATCAACAGATTCATCCCATTCGATACCTAACCATTTTAAGTTATCAAATTGTGATGATTCTCCATCAACTAAATTACGCTTACTATCCGTATCTTCAATACGAATTACAAAATCACCATCATAATGTTTAGCAAATAAATAGTTAAATAATGCAGTTCTTGCATTACCGATATGCAAATATCCAGTTGGACTTGGTGCGTATCTCACTCTTACACGATCACTCATTATGTTCACTCCCGTTTTATCATATTAATTATTTTCAACATACGTTATTAATGTAAAATGCGTTTCACAAACGCAATAAATAAGCCGAACGCATATCTTTTATCTACTTATCATTTATAAAAAAATACCGCTCAACCATTAATAAGTTTATTATTTATCGCTTATTAATCATACCATAGCTTATTATTTTTTAAAGTATCTCTTACCAAAGTCTGCTCCAAGCATCACACAATAATTGATTATGTGACATTCCTTTTTTAGAAATACAATTTCGCTATCTATTGTAGCACTTTAACCGCTAATATGATATTGCTGTGCTTAAATTAACCATGACTTTGTCTATATTTTTAAATATAAAAAAGGCTCCACACGAAACTGTAACAACATTTGCTACAGTTTCACATGAAACCCTACGTTTTAATTTAATTTTTTCGCAAAAATAATTCTACCCGATGAAGTTTGTAATAAGCTAATCACTTCTAAATCGATATGTTCGCCAATGTGTTTTTTAGCGTTATCCACAACAACCATCGTTCCATCGTCTAAATAACCAACTGCTTGCCCAGACTCTTTACCCATTTTTGTAAGTAATAGACTGAATCGGTCACCTTGATGTACAGAGGGCTTGATTGCTTCAGATAAATCATTCACATTAAGTGCTTGGATTCCTTGCACATGACATACTTTATTTAAATTAAAATCTGTCGTTATAATGTGCGCTCTATAATGTTGCGCTAATTTAATTAACATTGCATCAATATCGCTATGCGTTTTCGTCGGATGAATAATTCTAGTCGGATGATTTGTATCATATAAAGAGTTTAATATATCTAAACCACGTTGACCTTTCTCACGTTTCACACTATCATTGGCGTCCGCAACGACTTGAAGTTCGTTGATTACACCTTGAGGAATTAATATTTCACCATCAATAAATCCACATTCAATAATGTCTAAAATTCGGCCATCTATAATTGCACTTGTATCTATAATCTTTGGCACTGCGTTTCGTGCATTGATAGACATAGAACGCGCCATATTTTCTGGTAAAAATAGCAACATTTCGTCACGTTTTCGCAAACCAAATTGGAAGCCGAAATAACCTAAAATAATTGTAATAATGATTGGTACAAAATGATTGATGATGTTGTTGCCGATAATTTGGAATATAAAAGATATCATAACTGAAATCAGTAAGCCTATCATTAGTCCAATTGTAGCAAATAAAATTTCTACTGCGCTTTGACGCATAATTGTTCGTTCTAATTCTTTTAAAGCAAGTGTTGCTTTTTTAATAAACCAACCAAATATTAAAAAGAAAATTATAATACCTAGTAGTCCATTAAAATACGTATTAGTTAATAATGATATATTACCTAGCCCTATATCATCAAAGATTTCTGGCAAAAGGTATACACCTATACTTGCACCTAAAATGATATAGCACAAGATAACAATAAGTCTTATCATGTTCACAAGTTAACGCTCCTTTCTTCCGGCAATTATTCAACCTTATATTATTAAAGCATAATTATTTTTTATGTTTTGTTAATGCGTATTTTAAAGCTTCATGAACACTTTTAACCCCAATTACTTTTATACCTTCAGGAAATTGCCATCCCCCAATATTGGACTCAGGGATAATCACACGTTTGAACCCTAATTTTTCAGCTTCTTGGACACGTTGTTCTATTCGAGAAACACGTCTGACTTCTCCAGTAAGACCTACCTCACCGATGAAACAGTCCAAGCCGTCCACCGTTAAATCTTTAAAGCTTGAAGCCGTCGCAATAATGATACCTAAATCTACTGCTGGCTCAGTAAGTCTCACACCACCCGCAACTTTGATATAAGCATCTTGCTGCTGAAGGAGATAATTTTCTTTCTTTTCTAATACGGCCATGAGCAAACTCAATCGATTATGATCTATGCCCGTTGCCATACGTCTCGGATTATTAAAAGTTGTCGGTGTCACTAATGCTTGTACTTCAATCAATAAAGGTCTCGTACCTTCCATGGTAGAAACAATCGTGGAACCTGGTACATTGGCTGAACGTTCTTCAAGAAACATTTCCGAAGGGTTTTTAACGCCTTTCAAACCTGTTTGCTTCATCTCAAAGATACCCATTTCATTTGTAGAACCAAAACGGTTTTTCACAGCTCTTAAAATACGATATGCATGGTGTTCATCACCTTCGAAGTAAAGCACTGTGTCCACCATATGTTCAAGTAAACGCGGCCCAGCGATTTGACCTTCTTTTGTTACATGTCCGACAATAAACGTCGCAATATTCATCTGTTTAGCTATATTCATTAAGCTCTGCGTACTTTCTCTAACTTGTGAAACCGAGCCTGGTGCCGAGCTGATTTCAGGGTGGAATATTGTTTGTATAGAATCCACAACAAGTAAATCTGGTTTAATTTGTTTAACCGTTTCATGGATTACTTCTAAATCTGTTTCGGCAAATACATTTAATTCACTAGAATCCTCATCTAATCTTTCCGCTCTTAATTTCGTTTGACTCAATGATTCTTCACCAGTGATATATAATACGTTTTTAGATTGGGATAATGATGCACAAATTTGTAATAGTAATGTCGATTTCCCAATACCAGGATCACCACCAATTAAGACAAGTGAACCATTAACAATACCTCCACCTAGTACGCGGTTAAATTCGTTTGAATTTGTTTTAACCCTAGGTGTTGTTTCATGTTTAATTTCATTTAATTTTTGTACTTTAGATACATTGTCTCGACTGCGTACGCCATGTTTTGGACTGGCTGCCTTTTGTTCGACAATTTCTTCCATTTGATTCCAACCACCACAGTTTGGGCATTTCCCCATCCATTTCGGTGACTGATAACCACATGCCATACATTCAAAAATCACTTTCTTTTTAGCCAAAACAGCACCTCCACCTTTCATTGAACAAATCTATTTTAAACCTCTGACTATTTAAAAACAAATTTATTCTCAGCAATAATAATTCTCTCAATTAATATGTATATTTCTTAAATTAAAATTATTTATCATTTCAACGTTTCTCATATTGATATAAGCTATTTTTATAAAATACCACGTCTAACGTTTAAGTACCAATCATATTATAGCTTGAATTTACAAATAATAGTATGAATGCATCATGTTATAAGCTAGTTTCCAATGATAATTTGATAATTTAACCCTTTATACAGAAAAAGAACCTAGGACATGCGATGATGTCCTAGGTCCTAACATTAACTTTATTGATATTATGATTCAGATGTTTCTTTATCTTTAGCTGAATCTTGTCTTTCCGTAATATCATATTTGAATTCTTTACCATCGTGATCAATTTTAACTTCTTTACCTTCAATTTGGTTACCGTCTAAAATCAATTCACTCAAGTTATCTTCAACTGTTTTTTGAATAGCACGAATAAGTGGTCTTGCACCATACTCTGGATCGTAACCTTCTTCGGCAATTTTCTCTTTAGCCGCTTCTGTAACCGATATATTAATATCTTGTTCAGAAAGTCGATTAGTAAGTTTGTTAACCATCATTGTCACAATTTGTTTCAACTCATCTTTAGAAAGTTTGTGGAATACAATGATATCATCAACACGGTTTAAGAACTCTGGACGGAAAGCATTTTTCAATTCTTTCATCATTGTCTTGCGAATTGATTCATAATCTTGACCTTCTGTAGCGCCACCAAAACCAGCAAAACGTTGATCTTGTAATTCTTGCGCGCCAACATTTGATGTCATAATAATTACCGTATTACGGAAGTCAACACGACGACCTTTGGTATCTGTTAGATGACCATCGTCTAACACTTGTAGCAAGATGTTAAATACATCTGGATGTGCTTTTTCGATTTCATCAAATAAAATAACAGAATAAGGTTTACGTCTTACTTTTTCAGTTAATTGTCCACCATCGTCATGTCCTACATAGCCTGGAGGAGCACCAACTAAACGGCTGACAGCATGTTTTTCCATGAACTCACTCATGTCAACGCGGATCATAGCATCGTCTTCACCGAACATAGACTCCGCTAACGCACGCGCTAGCTCAGTCTTACCTACACCCGTAGGTCCTAAGAAAATAAAGCTACCGATTGGACGTTTAGGATCTTTCAATCCAGCTCTTGCACGTCTCACTGCTTTACTAATGGATGTCACTGCGTCTTTTTGTCCAATCACTCTATTGTGTAGTGTATCTTCTAAGTTAAGCAGACGATCTGATTCTGTTTCATTAATCTTAGTCAATGGAATACCTGTCCAACCAGCGATGACTTCACCGATATCTTCTTCAGATAATGATGTGTTATCACCGTTTTGAGTATTCTTCCAATTCGTATTAGCTTCTTCATATTGTTTTTCTAATTTAGTTTGTTTATCACGAAGATTTGCCGCATTTTCGAATTCTTGAGCATGTACTGCAGCATCTTTTTCATTTTTGACTTGTTCAATTTGTTGTTCAATTTCTTTTAAGTTTGGTGGTGTTGTATGACTTTTCAGTCTTACTTTTGAACTAGCTTCATCAATTAAATCAATCGCTTTATCTGGTAAGAAACGGTCTGAAACATAGCGATGACTCAATTTAGCAGCTGATACCAATGCTTCATCAGAAATATTGATACGGTGATGTGCTTCATAGCGATCACGTAAACCTTTTAAGATTTCAATAGTGTCTTCTACTGTAGGTTCATCTACTTGAACAGGTTGGAAACGACGTTCAAGTGCTGCATCTTTTTCAATATTTTTACGATATTCATCCAATGTTGTCGCACCGATACATTGTAGCTCGCCACGTGCTAAGGCTGGTTTAAGAATATTTGAAGCATCAATCGCACCTTCTGCGCCACCAGCACCAACTAGTGTGTGTAATTCATCAATGAATAATATCACATTACCTGCTTGGTGTATTTCTTCCATAACTTTTTTCAAACGTTCTTCAAATTCACCACGATATTTCGTTCCAGCCACTACTGTTCCCATATCTAATGACATTACACGTTTTCCTTTTAATGTTTCAGGTACTTCATTATTAACAATTGCTTGTGCTAAACCTTCCGCAATTGCTGTTTTACCAACACCCGGTTCACCAATTAATACAGGGTTGTTCTTAGTACGACGACTTAACACTTCAATGACTCTTGTTATTTCTTTATCTCTGCCAATCACTGGATCTAACGTACCGTCTTTAGCGATAACAGTTAAGTCACGTGCAAGACTATCCAATGTTGGTGTGTTATTTGATTTGTTTGCTTGTGCATTTTTGTTGCTCATTTCAGGGCTACCTAACGCTTTAACAACTTGTGCACGTGCTTTTGTTATATTTAAATCTAAGTTTGCAAATACGCGTGCTGCGACACCTTCATTTTCTCTGATTAGACCAAGCAAAATATGCTCTGTTCCAACAAAGTTATGATGTAATTTTCTTGCTTCATCCATTGATAATTCTATAACTTTTTTCGCACGAGGTGTGTAGTGCAATGCACCCATTTGTTCTTGACCATGGCCAATTAATTTTTCTACTTCTTCAACAACTTTTTCTTCAGTAATCTCAAAAGTTTCTAAAACTTTGGCAGCAATACCTTCAGGTTCTTTCATTAAACCTAAAAGTAGATGTTCTGTTCCTATATTTGAATGGTTTAAACGAATTGCTTCTTCTTGAGCATGTGCTAATACACGTTGTGCTCTTTCTGTAAGTCTTCCAAATAGCATAGCGCAACCTCCTAATTTATATGTTCTCTTAATATATCTGCTCTTTTTTCATTAACAGTTCTATCATCTTCATCATCTAATAAAAATGGTGATTGTATCGCAACCATCAGTTCATTAAACTTGAAGTCTTCTAATTCAATGTATTCTAAATCAATACCCAGTTTGACCTCACTTAATCTTAGTGAAGCTTCCTCCATAGATATCAGTCTACTATATTTTAATATACCTAACGAACGATACACTCTATCTAATGTTTCAGTATAGTTATGTCGGTTTAAGCGTTCACGAATCTGCATTTCTTCATTAATAATTTGTTGAACGACTTCTGATAAACTTGCAATGATGTCTTCTTCAGTTTTTCCTAATGTAAGTTGATTTGAAATTTGATAGATATGACCATAAACTTGCGAACCTTCTCCATAAATGCCCCTAATTGTAAAACCGAAACGATTGATTGTTTGTGCAATTCGATTCATTCGTTTCATAATCGTTAGACCTGGTAAATGCAACATAACACTTGCTCGCATGCCTGTACCAATGTTTGTTGGACAAGTTGTTAAATAGCCTAAAGTTTCATCAAAACTTACATCTAATTCACTGTCTAGTTTATCGTCAATCTCTGAAGCTTTTTCGTATAATGAAGATAAAGATAAATCATTTCCCATCGCTTGAATGCGCAAATGGTCTTCTTCATTTACCATAATGCTTAACGATTCATCCTCGTTCAGTAGCACTGCCGATGCAGGTTGTCTGATTAATTCTGGACTAATAAGATGTTTCGCGACAAGTTTATATTTACTTTGCTGATCCATTGCGTCTAATCGTTGGACAGCTAAATCGGGAAGCGCATCTTGTATTTCATTAATAATTCTAAAACCATCTTGTTCAGACGGAAACATGAGTGGGTGCACATGGTTTTCAAGATTTCGTGCTAAACGAATCCTTGATGACATAACGATGGGACTTTCTTCTCTATCTCTCATCCATTCACTCATATATGCACTAATATCATTTTTACTCATCATGTTTCACCTCGCTGTCCTCTTTTAATGCCTTGATTTCATCACGAACAACGGCAGCTTCTTCAAAATTTTGCTCTTCTATCAATTGATTTAGATAAGAAGATTTTTCCTCAATTTGTTTTTTTAAAGCCAATTTTCTATGTGAAGATCTCGGTGTTTTTCCAATGTGCTCAATTTGACCACCTTGTACGCGTCGTACAATATCGACTATGTCATCTTTAAATGTCGCATAGCAGTCTGCACAACCAAATTTACCAACATGTGCAATATCTTTTAATGTCATATGGCAAGTTGGACAGCGTTTCTCTTCTTTAAAAGCAATTTCATCAAAATCGATACCATGTTTAGCAGCTAGATGTTGCAAGATTTGTTTGACTACAAACGCACCTTCGATATCATCTTGGGCTTGGATTTGTTGATTTTGTGTCCAAGGATTACCTCCTTGTGCACACGTGGAACATACCCATTTTTCATTTATACCATCTTGCCCTTTCACTGCCAATTTCACTTCTGCTTCATTCAAATGACAATTTTCGCATAGCACGACGTAACACCTCGCTTTAATAATAATTTATAACATGTAACAATCTTTTAATTATATTTGCTCGGATAATATCTCTAGATAGTATATCCATCTTCAATGTTTCTCTATCTATTACAGCGTATATCATTTTTGCTTCTCGCTCATTAATATATGATTTATCTAACAAACCATCCACAATGTAATATGCCTGTTGCTGTGAAATAGATGGTCCTACTAATTGAAGTAAGTGATTAATATAACCTGTTTCGTCTCTATTTTCAATTTTAGTGATTCGAATGTAACCACCGCCACCTCTTTTACTTTCAATTTCATAGCCATGTTCATTTGTGAAACGTGTTTTGATAACATAATTAAGCTGAGAAGGCACACAGTCAAAGCGCTGCGCAATATTGGTTCGTTGAATTTCAACAACGTCTTCATTGGTGTCTTCAAATAATTTTTTAATGTATTGTTCTATGATGTCGGACATGTTGTGCATGATTATCACCTCTTTTGACCTTCTTTGACTATATTATATGACCAACTTTGACCTTTTTCAACCAATATGTTTTAAAATTTTTAAATTAAACATGTAAGTGCTATCAATTTTATTGTATTATAGAAGTTAAGAAAATTTAAAAGGGATGAATAACTTATGCATATAATTATCGGTTTAATTGGGATAGTAGTGTTTCTTGCATTAGCGTTTCTATTTAGCTCAGATAGAAAAAACATCCGATGGCAATATATCGGACTATTGTTAGTCATACAACTTGTATTCGCATTTATTTTACTTAAAACGAAATTCGGTATCACAGTCATTGGCGGCATATCAGATGGCTTTAACTATTTATTAGCAAAAGCAGCAGAAGGTGTAAACTTTGTCTTTGGTGGTTTTGAATTTGTAGATCCAAAAAACCCTCCATTCTTCTTTAATGTATTATTACCAATCGTGTTTATTTCTGCATTAATTGGTATTTTACAATATACGAAAATCCTACCATGGATTATTAATGTACTTGGTTTAGCTATTTCTAAAATAAATGGTATGGGTCGTTTAGAATCTTACAATGCTGTTGCGGCAGCCATTTTAGGACAATCTGAAGTGTTTATTTCATTAAAGAAAGAATTAGCTCATATACCTAAACAACGCCTTTATACTTTGACGGCTTCAGCGATGTCTACAGTATCAGCTTCCATTATTGGTGCCTATTTCACCTTAATCGAGCCACGTTACGTTGTTACGGCAGTCGTATTGAACTTATTTGGCGGTTTCATTATCGCTTCTATCATTAATCCTTATAAAGTAGATGCCAAAGAGGATAAACTAATCGTTCAAGAAAGTGAAGCAGGGAAGCAATCTTTCTTCGAAATGTTAGGCGAGTATATTTTAGACGGTTTTAAAGTAGCAGTTATTGTAGGAGCAATGTTAATTGGTTACATAGCAATTATCGCGTTACTTAATGGTCTTGTCAGTGCAATATTCACTGGTATTTCTGGAGGTAGCATTACTTGGGACTTCCAAACACTTATCGGTTTCGTATTTGCACCATTTGCCTTCTTAGTTGGTGTTCCTTGGAACGATGCTGTACAAGCTGGTTCTATTATGGCGACAAAATTATTATCTAACGAGTTCGTTGCCATGCAAAGCTTAAGCCAAGTGAAAGATATGAGTGAACATGCGAAAGGTGTTATTTCAGTCTTCGTCGTTTCATTTGCGAATTTCAGTTCAATCGGTATCATCTCAGGCGCTATCAAATCATTGAACAATGAAAAAGGTGACATGGTTGCACGTTTCGGATTAAAACTATTATTCGGTGCAACTTTAGTTTCATTTATTTCAGCAGCTATTGCAGGATTCTTTATCTAATTTAAACATAAAAGCAGTCATGTATATTTAAAATACATGACTGCTTTTTACTATATTTATTTTTAAACTTTTTCAGTAAGTGTCGGTTTGACAATTGCTTCAATAAAATACTGTGTCACTCTATAATCATCTGTCAATTCAGGATGGAATGATACACCTAAATAACGTCCTTCTTGAACGGCAACAATTTTATCACCAACTGTACTAAGTACATCAACATCACCATGTGTCGCTTCAATATGAGGTGCTCTGATAAATACGCCTTCGATATCTTCCGCAATGCCTTTTACATCTAATTCACTTTCAAAACTATCTACTTGTCGTCCAAATGAATTTCTTTGAACTGTGATATCGAGTTTATCTAAGTAGCCATCTTCCCCAGAAATCTGTTTAGCCATTACAATAAGACCTGCACATGTGCCAAACATTGGTAATGTTGATTGCTGTAAGGCTTCTTTGAAACCATATAAATTCATTAATCTACGCAATGTTGTGGATTCTCCACCAGGTAAGATCAGACCATCAATCTCTTCTAATTGTTCAATTCGCTTAATTGCAACGCCTTCGTGACCGCTTAATTCTATGTGATGTATATGCTCTCTGACTGCACCTTGAAGTGCTAATACACCAATTTTCATATTACCAACCACGCTCTTGCATACGTTCTTCTAAAGACAGGTCATTGATATCTAAACCTTTCATCGCTATACCTAGCTCTTTTGCTAAACGACCAATTAATTCATAATCTTGATAATGTGTTGTTGCTTGAACAATGGCTTTTGCAAATTTTTCTGGATCTTCAGATTTAAAAATACCTGATCCTACAAACACACCATCTGCGCCTAATTCCATCATTAAAGCGGCATCTTGAGGTGTCGCAACACCACCTGCTGCAAAATTAACTACTGGTAATTTACCATTTTCTTTAATATTTTTTAATACTTCATATGGCGCACCAATATTTTTAGCTTCTGTCATAATCTCATCGTCATTCATAACAGTTAAACGACTTACTTCAGAATTAACTTGTCTCATATGTCTTACTGCTTCCACAATATTACCAGTACCAGGTTCACCTTTCGTACGTAACATCGCTGCACCCTCACCAATACGACGAGCTGCTTCACCTAAATTACGACATCCACAGACAAATGGTACTGTAAATGTATCTTTTCTTAAATGATATTCTTCATCAGCAGGTGTTAATACTTCAGACTCATCGATATAATCTACACCCATAGACTCAAGTACACGTGCCTCCGTAATATGACCGATACGTCCTTTCGCCATGACTGGTATTGAAACAGCATTCATTACTTCCTCTACAATTTTTGGATTAGCCATACGCGCTACGCCACCTGCTGCTCTAATGTCAGATGGTACACGTTCTAACGCCATGACAGCAACCGCTCCTGCTTCTTCCGCAATTTTAGCTTGCTCTGCATTTACAACGTCCATAATGACGCCGCCTTTTTGCATTTCTGCCATGCCTCTTTTAACTCTCTCTGATCCAGTAACTTTAGACATATCTGTATTACCCCTTTACTTAGTTGATTAAATTCATTTTAAGAGATAAACTGGTATTTAAAAAGGTACAATTCCAAAATAATTTAAGGGGTCAGATTTTATGGAAAAACGACATCTATATATAGAATTATATGAAAACTTGAAGCAACAAATTATAGAAGGACAATATCAATCTGGTGATAAATTTCCTTCTAAACGTGCCCTTGGCCAACATTTATCCGTAAGTAATACAACAATCGAGCACGCGTATCAATTTTTATTAGATGAAGGCTATATATATTCCAAACCACGTTCTGGTTATTTCGTTTCAGATATTGAAACATTACCTATCATTAAAAGAAATCATAGTCAGTTAAATGGACCATCTTTAGACATGACTTCTAACAATCGTCATAATGACCAATCATATCAATATGCTTTTAATCTAACTGAAATTGATGCCGAATACTTTCCCATGCATCAATTTAGAAAGTATGCACGTGATGTCTTTGAAGATGATCAACTCGGTTTACTACAACACACAAATCCCAAAGGAGAGTGGTCATTGCGTCAAGAAATCGCTCATTACCTTTTTAACAGTCGTGGTGTTACTTGTCATCCAGAGCAAATTATCATTGGTTCTTCAACAGAACAACTTATTAATTTGCTCACAGATATGTTAAGTAAAGAACAGTTTATTATTGAAAACCCAAGTTACCCACCAATCAAACAAGTACTCGATAAGAAGCACATCCCTTATCTTCAGACACCTGTTAATAAAACAGGGATTGACTTAAACTATTTTAGCCAAACCAATAATAATATTGCCTATGTCACACCGTCTCACCAGTTCCCTACAGGCTACGTAATGAATTTAAAAAAAAGAACCCAACTTATAAATTGGGCACATCAAAATGAATATAGATATATTATTGAAGATGACTACGATTCCGAATTTCGTTACTTCGGAAAACCAATACCTGCGTTACAGAGTTTAGATACCAAAGACAAAGTGATCTATATAAGTACATTTTCTAAATCCCTTTTCCCAAGTTGTAGAATAGCTTATTTAGTTTTACCAAAAAAATTGTTAGCACAATATGAACATTTAAAAAACAAAGAAGGTAACACCGTACCTGCACATTTACAAAAAATAGTAGCTAATTTTATGGAATCAGGTAGTTTCGAAAGGCATCTTAACAAAATGAGAAAAGTATATAGCAGAAAACTAAAATTCATTCTAGAAAAACTAAAACCGTATGAAGATCAATTACAAATAGATGGTGCACTTGCTGGCATGCACTTCACTTTAACTGTAAAAAACGGCTATTCAATGGATCAGTGCCTTAAAAACGCTGCAAACAACCAATTGAAAATTCTACCTTTTTATCACTATGATAAAAACCAAACATCTGTGAAATTTATTTTAGGTTTTGGAGGGATACCCTTTTCAAAATTAAATGATCATACCAACGCATTAATAAATAGTCTATGTCTATAATATGATTATTAATTTTTTATTGCTCAAATTTCCCTAACATTTTTTTCACCATTTCGATAAAGTGTTACTTTTCAATTTATTGAAATTAGTAACACTTTATCGAAATTAACTTGTAGCTCGCTTCGTCTTTTGTTCAGTTCGTCAGCTTCAAACGCTTTCTCATAATAGCTTATTTTAGGTTTTTCAGTTCTTCGAACTGGAAGTTAAGCTTTTTTGACACAAAAAAAGAGACCCGCTTGGGTCTCTGATTGCCTGGCAACGTCCTACTCTTGCGGAACGTAAGTCCGACTACCATCGGCGCTAAGGAGCTTAACTTCTGTGTTCGGCATGGGAACAGGTGTGACCTCCTTGCCATTGTCACCAGACAATGAAATGTATGAAATTATACATTCAAAACTAGATAGTAAGTAAAATATGATTCAACCAAACAAAACATTTAAAATTTGATTAAGTCTTCGATCGATTAGTATTCGTCAGCTGCACATATCGCTATGCTTCCACCTCGAACCTATTAACCTCATCATCTTTGAGGGATCTTATAACCGAAGTTGGGAAATCTCATCTTGAGGGGGGCTTCATGCTTAGATGCTTTCAGCACTTATCCCGTCCATACATAGCTACCCAGCGATGCCGTTGGCACGACAACTGGTACACCAGAGGTATGTCCATCCCGGTCCTCTCGTACTAAGGACAGCTCCTCTCAAATTTCCTACGCCCACGACGGATAGGGACCGAACTGTCTCACGACGTTCTGAACCCAGCTCGCGTACCGCTTTAATGGGCGAACAGCCCAACCCTTGGGACCGACTACAGCCCCAGGATGCGATGAGCCGACATCGAGGTGCCAAACCTCCCCGTCGATGTGAACTCTTGGGGGAGATAAGCCTGTTATCCCCGGGGTAGCTTTTATCCGTTGAGCGATGGCCCTTCCATGCGGAACCACCGGATCACTAAGTCCGTCTTTCGACCCTGCTCGACTTGTAAGTCTCGCAGTCAAGCTTCCTTATGCCTTTACACTCTATGAATGATTTCCAACCATTCTGAGGAAACCTTTGAGCGCCTCCGTTACTCTTTAGGAGGCGACCGCCCCAGTCAAACTGCCCATCTGACACTGTCTCCCACCATGATAAATGGTGCGGGTTAGAAATCCAACACAGCGAGGGTAGTATCCCACCAACGCCTCCACGTAAGCTAGCGCTCACGTATCTCAGGCTCCTACCTATCCTGTACAAGCTGTGCCGAATTTCAATATCAGACTACAGTAAAGCTCCACGGGGTCTTTCCGTCCTGTCGCGGGTAACCTGCATCTTCACAGGTACTATGATTTCACCGAGTCTCTCGTTGAGACAGTGCCCAAATCGTTACGCCTTTCGTGCGGGTCGGAACTTACCCGACAAGGAATTTCGCTACCTTAGGACCGTTATAGTTACGGCCGCCGTTTACTGGGGCTTCGATTCGTAGCTTCGCAGAAGCTAACCACTCCTCTTAACCTTCCAGCACCGGGCAGGCGTCAGCCCCTATACATCACCTTACGGTTTAGCAGAGACCTGTGTTTTTGATAAACAGTCGCTTGGGCCTATTCACTGCGGCTCTCCTGGGCGTTAACCCTAAAGAGCACCCCTTCTCCCGAAGTTACGGGGTCATTTTGCCGAGTTCCTTAACGAGAGTTCGCTCGCTCACCTTAGAATTCTCATCTTGACTACCTGTGTCGGTTTGCGGTACGGGCACCACAATTCTAGCTAGAGGCTTTTCTTGGCAGTGTGAAATCAACGACTCGAGGAAACAATTTCCTCTCCCCATCACAGCTCAATCTTAAGAGTGCCGGATTTGCCTAACACTCAATCTCACTGCTTGGACGTACAATCCAATCGTACGCTTCGCCTATCCTACTGCGTCCCCCCATCGCTTAAAACGAATAATGGTGGTACAGGAATATCAACCTGTTATCCATCGCCTACGCCTATCGGCCTCAGCTTAGGACCCGACTAACCCAGAGCGGACGAGCCTTCCTCTGGAAACCTTAGTCAATCGGTGGACGGGATTCTCACCCGTCTTTCGCTACTCACACCGGCATTCTCACTTCTAAGCGCTCCACATGTCCTTGCGATCATGCTTCAACGCCCTTAGAACGCTCTCCTACCATTGTCCTTACGGACAATCCACAGCTTCGGTAATATGTTTAGCCCCGGTACATTTTCGGCGCAGTGTCACTCGACTAGTGAGCTATTACGCACTCTTTAAATGATGGCTGCTTCTAAGCCAACATCCTAGTTGTCTGGGCAACGCCACATCCTTTTCCACTTAACATATATTTTGGGACCTTAGCTGGTGGTCTGGGCTGTTTCCCTTTCGAACACGGACCTTATCACCCGCGTTCTGACTCCCAAGTTAAATTGATTGGCATTCGGAGTTTGTCTGAATTCGGTAACCCGATAAGGGCCCCTCGTCCAAACAGTGCTCTACCTCCAATAATCATCACTTGAGGCTAGCCCTAAAGCTATTTCGGAGAGAACCAGCTATCTCCAGGTTCGATTGGAATTTCTCCGCTACCCACAACTCATCCGCTCACTTTTCAACGTAAGTCGGTTCGGTCCTCCATTCAGTGTTACCTGAACTTCAACCTGGTCATGGGTAGATCACCTGGTTTCGGGTCTACGACCAAATACTCAACGCCCTATTCAGACTCGCTTTCGCTACGGCTCCACATTCACTGCTTAACCTTGCATCAAATCGTAACTCGCCGGTTCATTCTACAAAAGGCACGCCATCACCCATTAACGGGCTCTGACTACTTGTAAGCACACGGTTTCAAGTTCTATTTCACTCCCCTTCCGGGGTACTTTTCACCTTTCCCTCACGGTACTGGTTCACTATCGGTCACTAGAGAGTATTTAGCCTTGGGAGATGGTCCTCCCAGATTCCGACGGAATTTCTCGTGTTCCGTCGTACTCAGGATCCACTCAAGAGTGAACAAACTTTCGACTACAGGATTATTACCTTCTTTGATTCATCTTTCCAGATGATTCGTCTAGTCTGTTCTTTTGTAACTCCGTATAGAGTGTCCTACAACCCCAACAAGCAAGCTCGTTGGTTTGGGCTCTTCCCGTTTCGCTCGCCGCTACTCAGGGAATCGATTTTTCTTTCTCTTCCTGCGGGTACTAAGATGTTTCAGTTCTCCGCGTCTGCCTTCAGATATGCTATGTATTCACATATCGATAACACGACATAACTCGTGCTGGGTTTCCCCATTCGGAAATCTCTGGATCAAAGCTTACTTACAGCTCCCCAAAGCATATCGTCGTTAGTAACGTCCTTCGTCGGCTTCTAGTGCCAAGGCATCCACCGTGCGCCCTTAATAACTTAATCTTTTTTGACTTTCAACACGAACAAGTCGGTTGAAAACCCAAAATGTTATTAATCTGTGAGTGTTCTTTCGAACACTAGCGATTATTTCTTTTTGAATTCAAAGCTTGTTAAAAAACTCTAATTCACTCGGTTTTGCTTGGTAAAATCATAAATTTTACTTACTTATCTAGTTTTCAATGTACAAAATTATGCAATGAATACTCCAATGAGCATTCAAAACTGAATACAATATGTCAATGTTATTCCTACATCTTCGTAAGAAGATGTTCCGAATATATCCTTAGAAAGGAGGTGATCCAGCCGCACCTTCCGATACGGCTACCTTGTTACGACTTCACCCCAATCATTTGTCCCACCTTCGACGGCTAGCTCCATAAATGGTTACTCCACCGGCTTCGGGTGTTACAAACTCTCGTGGTGTGACGGGCGGTGTGTACAAGACCCGGGAACGTATTCACCGTAGCATGCTGATCTACGATTACTAGCGATTCCAGCTTCATGTAGTCGAGTTGCAGACTACAATCCGAACTGAGAACAACTTTATGGGATTTGCATGACCTCGCGGTTTAGCTGCCCTTTGTATTGTCCATTGTAGCACGTGTGTAGCCCAAATCATAAGGGGCATGATGATTTGACGTCATCCCCACCTTCCTCCGGTTTGTCACCGGCAGTCAACCTAGAGTGCCCAACTTAATGATGGCAACTAAGCTTAAGGGTTGCGCTCGTTGCGGGACTTAACCCAACATCTCACGACACGAGCTGACGACAACCATGCACCACCTGTCACTTTGTCCCCCGAAGGGGAAGGCTCTATCTCTAGAGTTTTCAAAGGATGTCAAGATTTGGTAAGGTTCTTCGCGTTGCTTCGAATTAAACCACATGCTCCACCGCTTGTGCGGGTCCCCGTCAATTCCTTTGAGTTTCAACCTTGCGGTCGTACTCCCCAGGCGGAGTGCTTAATGCGTTAGCTGCAGCACTAAGGGGCGGAAACCCCCTAACACTTAGCACTCATCGTTTACGGCGTGGACTACCAGGGTATCTAATCCTGTTTGATCCCCACGCTTTCGCACATCAGCGTCAGTTACAGACCAGAAAGTCGCCTTCGCCACTGGTGTTCCTCCATATCTCTGCGCATTTCACCGCTACACATGGAATTCCACTTTCCTCTTCTGCACTCAAGTTTCCCAGTTTCCAATGACCCTCCACGGTTGAGCCGTGGGCTTTCACATCAGACTTAAGAAACCGCCTACGCGCGCTTTACGCCCAATAATTCCGGATAACGCTTGCCACCTACGTATTACCGCGGCTGCTGGCACGTAGTTAGCCGTGGCTTTCTGATTAGGTACCGTCAAGACGTGCACAGTTACTTACACGTTTGTTCTTCCCTAATAACAGAGTTTTACGAGCCGAAACCCTTCATCACTCACGCGGCGTTGCTCCGTCAGGCTTTCGCCCATTGCGGAAGATTCCCTACTGCTGCCTCCCGTAGGAGTCTGGACCGTGTCTCAGTTCCAGTGTGGCCGATCACCCTCTCAGGTCGGCTACGTATCGTCGCCTTGGTAAGCCGTTACCTTACCAACTAGCTAATACGGCGCGGGTCCATCTATAAGTGATAGCAAAACCATCTTTCACTTTAGAACCATGCGGTTCCAAATGTTATCCGGTATTAGCTCCGGTTTCCCGAAGTTATCCCAGTCTTATAGGTAGGTTACCCACGTGTTACTCACCCGTCCGCCGCTAACGTCAAAGGAGCAAGCTCCTTATCTGTTCGCTCGACTTGCATGTATTAGGCACGCCGCCAGCGTTCATCCTGAGCCAGGATCAAACTCTCCATAAATGAATTATGATGTTTGATTAGCTCATAAAATACTAATTTGTGTTATCTCTAACACTTGTTTTGAACCAACAATTTAATGTTGTGTTCGGAATTAACGTTGACATATTGCAATTCAGTTTTCAATGTTCATTTCTTCAATCACAAGAATTAATTTTACTTGTTTTGACTTATAAAGTCAAGAACTTTTTCAATTTTTTTGTTAAAACTTCCATAAAAAAACGACCCAAAGGTCAAAATGGAATTGCCTGGCAACGTCCTACTCTTGCGGAACGTAAGTCCGACTACCATCGGCGCTAAGGAGCTTAACTTCTGTGTTCGGCATGGGAACAGGTGTGACCTCCTTGCCATTGTCACCAGACAATGAAATGTATGAAATTATACATTCAAAACTAGATAGTAAGTAAAATATGATTCAACCAAACAAAACATTTAAAATTTGATTAAGTCTTCGATCGATTAGTATTCGTCAGCTGCACATATCGCTATGCTTCCACCTCGAACCTATTAACCTCATCATCTTTGAGGGATCTTATAACCGAAGTTGGGAAATCTCATCTTGAGGGGGGCTTCATGCTTAGATGCTTTCAGCACTTATCCCGTCCATACATAGCTACCCAGCGATGCCGTTGGCACGACAACTGGTACACCAGAGGTATGTCCATCCCGGTCCTCTCGTACTAAGGACAGCTCCTCTCAAATTTCCTACGCCCACGACGGATAGGGACCGAACTGTCTCACGACGTTCTGAACCCAGCTCGCGTACCGCTTTAATGGGCGAACAGCCCAACCCTTGGGACCGACTACAGCCCCAGGATGCGATGAGCCGACATCGAGGTGCCAAACCTCCCCGTCGATGTGAACTCTTGGGGGAGATAAGCCTGTTATCCCCGGGGTAGCTTTTATCCGTTGAGCGATGGCCCTTCCATGCGGAACCACCGGATCACTAAGTCCGTCTTTCGACCCTGCTCGACTTGTAAGTCTCGCAGTCAAGCTTCCTTATGCCTTTACACTCTATGAATGATTTCCAACCATTCTGAGGAAACCTTTGAGCGCCTCCGTTACTCTTTAGGAGGCGACCGCCCCAGTCAAACTGCCCATCTGACACTGTCTCCCACCATGATAAATGGTGCGGGTTAGAAATCCAACACAGCGAGGGTAGTATCCCACCAACGCCTCCACGTAAGCTAGCGCTCACGTATCTCAGGCTCCTACCTATCCTGTACAAGCTGTGCCGAATTTCAATATCAGACTACAGTAAAGCTCCACGGGGTCTTTCCGTCCTGTCGCGGGTAACCTGCATCTTCACAGGTACTATGATTTCACCGAGTCTCTCGTTGAGACAGTGCCCAAATCGTTACGCCTTTCGTGCGGGTCGGAACTTACCCGACAAGGAATTTCGCTACCTTAGGACCGTTATAGTTACGGCCGCCGTTTACTGGGGCTTCGATTCGTAGCTTCGCAGAAGCTAACCACTCCTCTTAACCTTCCAGCACCGGGCAGGCGTCAGCCCCTATACATCACCTTACGGTTTAGCAGAGACCTGTGTTTTTGATAAACAGTCGCTTGGGCCTATTCACTGCGGCTCTCCTGGGCGTTAACCCTAAAGAGCACCCCTTCTCCCGAAGTTACGGGGTCATTTTGCCGAGTTCCTTAACGAGAGTTCGCTCGCTCACCTTAGAATTCTCATCTTGACTACCTGTGTCGGTTTGCGGTACGGGCACCACAATTCTAGCTAGAGGCTTTTCTTGGCAGTGTGAAATCAACGACTCGAGGAAACAATTTCCTCTCCCCATCACAGCTCAATCTTAAGAGTGCCGGATTTGCCTAACACTCAATCTCACTGCTTGGACGTACAATCCAATCGTACGCTTCGCCTATCCTACTGCGTCCCCCCATCGCTTAAAACGAATAATGGTGGTACAGGAATATCAACCTGTTATCCATCGCCTACGCCTATCGGCCTCAGCTTAGGACCCGACTAACCCAGAGCGGACGAGCCTTCCTCTGGAAACCTTAGTCAATCGGTGGACGGGATTCTCACCCGTCTTTCGCTACTCACACCGGCATTCTCACTTCTAAGCGCTCCACATGTCCTTGCGATCATGCTTCAACGCCCTTAGAACGCTCTCCTACCATTGTCCTTACGGACAATCCACAGCTTCGGTAATATGTTTAGCCCCGGTACATTTTCGGCGCAGTGTCACTCGACTAGTGAGCTATTACGCACTCTTTAAATGATGGCTGCTTCTAAGCCAACATCCTAGTTGTCTGGGCAACGCCACATCCTTTTCCACTTAACATATATTTTGGGACCTTAGCTGGTGGTCTGGGCTGTTTCCCTTTCGAACACGGACCTTATCACCCGCGTTCTGACTCCCAAGTTAAATTGATTGGCATTCGGAGTTTGTCTGAATTCGGTAACCCGATAAGGGCCCCTCGTCCAAACAGTGCTCTACCTCCAATAATCATCACTTGAGGCTAGCCCTAAAGCTATTTCGGAGAGAACCAGCTATCTCCAGGTTCGATTGGAATTTCTCCGCTACCCACAACTCATCCGCTCACTTTTCAACGTAAGTCGGTTCGGTCCTCCATTCAGTGTTACCTGAACTTCAACCTGGTCATGGGTAGATCACCTGGTTTCGGGTCTACGACCAAATACTCAACGCCCTATTCAGACTCGCTTTCGCTACGGCTCCACATTCACTGCTTAACCTTGCATCAAATCGTAACTCGCCGGTTCATTCTACAAAAGGCACGCCATCACCCATTAACGGGCTCTGACTACTTGTAAGCACACGGTTTCAAGTTCTATTTCACTCCCCTTCCGGGGTACTTTTCACCTTTCCCTCACGGTACTGGTTCACTATCGGTCACTAGAAAGTATTTAGCCTTGGGAGATGGTCCTCCCAGATTCCGACGGAATTTCTCGTGTTCCGTCGTACTCAGGATCCACTCAAGAGTGAACAAACTTTCGACTACAGGATTATTACCTTCTTTGATTCATCTTTCCAGATGATTCGTCTAGTCTGTTCTTTTGTAACTCCGTATAGAGTGTCCTACAACCCCAACAAGCAAGCTCGTTGGTTTGGGCTCTTCCCGTTTCGCTCGCCGCTACTCAGGGAATCGATTTTTCTTTCTCTTCCTGCGGGTACTAAGATGTTTCAGTTCTCCGCGTCTGCCTTCAGATATGCTATGTATTCACATATCGATAACACGACATAACTCGTGCTGGGTTTCCCCATTCGGAAATCTCTGGATCAAAGCTTACTTACAGCTCCCCAAAGCATATCGTCGTTAGTAACGTCCTTCGTCGGCTTCTAGTGCCAAGGCATCCACCGTGCGCCCTTAATAACTTAATCTTTTTTGACTTTCAACACGAACAAGTCGGTTGAAAACCCAAAATGTTATTAATCTGTGAGTGTTCTTTCGAACACTAGCGATTATTTCTTTTTGAATTCAAAGCTTGTTAAAAAACTCTAATTCACTCGGTTTTGCTTGGTAAAATCATAAATTTTACTTACTTATCTAGTTTTCAATGTACAAAAAATGGTGGGCCTAAGTGGACTCGAACCACCGACCTCACGCTTATCAGGCGTGCGCTCTAACCAGCTGAGCTATAGGCCCATTTATTTTTGAATACTCCAATGAGCATTCAAAACTGAATACAATATGTCAATGTTATTCCTGCATCTTCGTAAGAAGATGTTCCGAATATATCCTTAGAAAGGAGGTGATCCAGCCGCACCTTCCGATACGGCTACCTTGTTACGACTTCACCCCAATCATTTGTCCCACCTTCGACGGCTAGCTCCATAAATGGTTACTCCACCGGCTTCGGGTGTTACAAACTCTCGTGGTGTGACGGGCGGTGTGTACAAGACCCGGGAACGTATTCACCGTAGCATGCTGATCTACGATTACTAGCGATTCCAGCTTCATGTAGTCGAGTTGCAGACTACAATCCGAACTGAGAACAACTTTATGGGATTTGCATGACCTCGCGGTTTAGCTGCCCTTTGTATTGTCCATTGTAGCACGTGTGTAGCCCAAATCATAAGGGGCATGATGATTTGACGTCATCCCCACCTTCCTCCGGTTTGTCACCGGCAGTCAACCTAGAGTGCCCAACTTAATGATGGCAACTAAGCTTAAGGGTTGCGCTCGTTGCGGGACTTAACCCAACATCTCACGACACGAGCTGACGACAACCATGCACCACCTGTCACTTTGTCCCCCGAAGGGGAAGGCTCTATCTCTAGAGTTTTCAAAGGATGTCAAGATTTGGTAAGGTTCTTCGCGTTGCTTCGAATTAAACCACATGCTCCACCGCTTGTGCGGGTCCCCGTCAATTCCTTTGAGTTTCAACCTTGCGGTCGTACTCCCCAGGCGGAGTGCTTAATGCGTTAGCTGCAGCACTAAGGGGCGGAAACCCCCTAACACTTAGCACTCATCGTTTACGGCGTGGACTACCAGGGTATCTAATCCTGTTTGATCCCCACGCTTTCGCACATCAGCGTCAGTTACAGACCAGAAAGTCGCCTTCGCCACTGGTGTTCCTCCATATCTCTGCGCATTTCACCGCTACACATGGAATTCCACTTTCCTCTTCTGCACTCAAGTTTCCCAGTTTCCAATGACCCTCCACGGTTGAGCCGTGGGCTTTCACATCAGACTTAAGAAACCGCCTACGCGCGCTTTACGCCCAATAATTCCGGATAACGCTTGCCACCTACGTATTACCGCGGCTGCTGGCACGTAGTTAGCCGTGGCTTTCTGATTAGGTACCGTCAAGACGTGCACAGTTACTTACACGTTTGTTCTTCCCTAATAACAGAGTTTTACGAGCCGAAACCCTTCATCACTCACGCGGCGTTGCTCCGTCAGGCTTTCGCCCATTGCGGAAGATTCCCTACTGCTGCCTCCCGTAGGAGTCTGGACCGTGTCTCAGTTCCAGTGTGGCCGATCACCCTCTCAGGTCGGCTACGTATCGTCGCCTTGGTAAGCCGTTACCTTACCAACTAGCTAATACGGCGCGGGTCCATCTATAAGTGATAGCAAAACCATCTTTCACTTTAGAACCATGCGGTTCCAAATGTTATCCGGTATTAGCTCCGGTTTCCCGAAGTTATCCCAGTCTTATAGGTAGGTTACCCACGTGTTACTCACCCGTCCGCCGCTAACGTCAAAGGAGCAAGCTCCTTATCTGTTCGCTCGACTTGCATGTATTAGGCACGCCGCCAGCGTTCATCCTGAGCCAGGATCAAACTCTCCATAAATGAATTATGATGTTTGATTAGCTCATAAAATACTAATTTGTGTTATCTCTAACACTTGTTTTGAACCAACAATTTAATGTTGCGTTCGGAATTAACGTTGACATATTGCAATTCAGTTTTCAATGTTCATTTCTTCATTAATAATCAATATGGTGGAGACTAGCGGGATCGAACCGCTGACCTCCTGCGTGCAAAGCAGGCGCTCTCCCATCTGAGCTAAGCCCCCATACTATTTTCAAAAAGAGTCGGGAAGACAGGATTCGAACCTGCGACCCCTTGGTCCCAAACCAAGTGCTCTACCAAGCTGAGCTACTTCCCGTATATATAATTAACATGCATTTTAAAATGGTGCGCCCGACAGGGGTCGAACCTGTAACCTCTTGATTCGTAGTCAAGTACTCTATCCAGTTGAGCTACGGGCGCTATATTAAAATGATGGTGCCGAGGACCGGAATCGAACCGGTACGATAATCACTTATCGCAGGATTTTAAGTCCTGTGCGTCTGCCAGTTCCGCCACCCCGGCAAAAATAATGGAGCAGAAGACGGGATTCGAACCCGCGACCCCGACCTTGGCAAGGTCGTATTCTACCGCTGAACTACTTCTGCAAAATGAAACTGGATGAGCCATAGTGGGCTCGAACCACTGACCCTCTGATTAAAAGTCAGATGCTCTACCAACTGAGCTAATGGCTCATGAAATGGTGCCGGCCAGAGGACTTGAACCCCCAACCTACTGATTACAAGTCAGTTGCTCTACCAGTTGAGCTAGGCCGGCTATTCATTTGAAATGGTGGAGGATGACGGGTTCGAACCGCCGACCCTCTGCTTGTAAGGCAGATGCTCTCCCAGCTGAGCTAATCCTCCACATAAAATCAATTCGATTACTAAGCCTGGCAACGTCCTACTCTTGCGGAACGTAAGTCCGACTACCATCGGCGCTAAAGAGCTTAACTTCTGTGTTCGGCATGGGAACAGGTGTGACCTCTTTGCTATTGCCACCAGACAAAATAACTTACTCAATTAATGATACATTGTTTAACGATTATTTGCAATAGTCAATTTTACACTATCTTTAAATTTTCTTTACAAGATCTTTACTTGAATATTTGTTATGTAATAACTCGTTTTTGACGACTTTTATATATTACAACGTTTTAACTTTTAAGTCAATAGCTTTTCAAACATTTACTTAAATTATTTTGTTGCATTTGTTAAGCCGTATCTCGTTTCTTTAACTCGACTTGAACTATCTTAACATATAGAAACTGACTTTTCCATCCTTTTTTCAGTTTATTTTTATATTTTTATAGCAGAATCTTACTTAAATGTATCTTATTACTTTAAAGAATTAAATTCATGTACTGATTTTCTTCTAAGTTATATTATATTCGCGATAAACACGCCTTGTAAATAGCATAAAAAAAGATCAATCTTCACACATCAATTACATGATGTATAAAGATTGATCCAGTTCTATTATATTTATCGCTATTATTTTTGTCTCATATAAGGGAACAGTAATACGTCTCTAATAGAGGCAGAATCTGTAAGTAACATAACCAATCTGTCAATTCCGATTCCTAATCCACCTGTAGGAGGCATACCATATTCTAACGCCTCGATAAAGTCTTCATCCATTTCATGTGCTTCATCGTTGCCTTGTTCTTTTTCTACTAATTGCGCTTCAAATCTTGCTCTTTGATCGATTGGATCATTTAATTCAGTAAATGCATTACCGTGTTCTCTTCCAACAATAAACAACTCAAAGCGATCTGTAAATCTTGGATCTTCCGCATTTTTCTTAGCTAATGGAGAGATTTCAATTGGGTGACCGTATACAAATGTTGGTTGAATGAGTGTTTCTTCAACTTTTTGTTCAAAGAACTCATTTAATATATGACCATATTTCATATTATCTGTAATTTCTATGCCATGTTCTTTAGCAGCTATTTTCGCATCTTCGTCACTTTGAATGTTGAAGAAGTCGACACCCGTTTCTTCTTTAACGGCATCGGCCATATGGATTCGTTTCCATTTAGATTCTAAATCTATTGTTTCTTCTCCATACGTTACTTTCGCAGTACCTAATACTTTTTCAGATATATGTCTAATCATATTTTCTGTAATATCCATAATATCATGATAATCAGCGTAAGCTTCATATAATTCAATCATAGTAAATTCCGGATTATGTCTTGTAGACACACCTTCATTTCTAAATACACGACCTATTTCATAAACTTTTTCTAATCCACCAACAATTAAACGTTTCAAATGTAATTCAATCGCAATTCTCATATATAAGGTAGCGTCTAACGCATTATGATGTGTAACGAAAGGACGTGCAGCTGCTCCACCTGCGATTTGGTGCATCATAGGTGTTTCTACTTCTAAAAATCCTTGTTGATTTAAATAGTTACGCATCTCTTGCAATATTTTACTACGTTTAATGAATGTTTGTGTACTATCTTGGTTAGTAATTAGGTCTAAATAACGCTGACGATAACGTTGTTCTATATCTTGTAAGCCATGGAACTTATCTGGG
Organism: Staphylococcus sp. LKG4-2; assembly: GCF_050955665.1. NCBI lineage: Bacteria > Bacillati > Bacillota > Bacilli > Caryophanales > Staphylococcaceae > Staphylococcus > Staphylococcus sp. LKG4-2. The sequence continues at coordinate 2,517,756 of NZ_CP194532.1, forward strand.
AGTGGACGTAAGGCTTTTGTTAATAAAGTGAATGACTGTGCTTTAACTGATAGTTCACCAGTGTTAGTTTTAAACATTACGCCTTCCACGCCTACTATATCTCCAAGATCTGCAGAATTCCAAATAGCAAATTGATCTTCACCTACTTGGTCTTTTCTTACATAAATCTGTATTTGACCACTTAAATCTTGAACGTGTGCAAAGCCCGCTTTACCTTTTCCGCGTTTCGTCATTAAACGTCCAGCAATACTTACATGACTTTCTTCTTCTTTTTCATGTAATTCTTCTTTGCTAAATTGATCCCAGTCTTCATGTAATGGGGTTGCCATTGAAGTACGATCAAATTTTTGACCAAATGGATCTATTCCTAAATCATATAGTTCTTGTAATTTTTGGCGACGGACCTGCATTTGGTCATTCATTTCTTCTGACATAACTTTCTCTCCTTTATGCTTCTTGTTCTACTTTCACTTTCTATTGCTTGGACTTCTAATTGAAATATTTAAATAAAAATGATCATTTATTACCAAATTTCAACTTAACAAAACATTTTCTGCTTTGTTTATTCTTAGAAGTGAGTATCCTTAAGGATAGCTAAACACATTCATATGTACTTCTCACATTCCAACTTTCTCACTCTTCAATTCTACTAGACGATGCAAACGGAATAAAGTTATTTAAACTTTTTTCTGCATTTTATTGATTCACTTATAAATACTTAATTTCAAATAGATAATCGTGCAACTGACACGCGGCCAGTGATTAAATACTGATAGTTACATATGCAGTTCTTCATAAAAAGCACTAAGTTATACGCGTCAATGGGTGCATGCATATATTTTATATGCCTAAATCGCTCCACATGTACTCACACGACTGACAGTAACTCATTAAATTCAATCCATATAATGTACGTGCACATAACCGCTTCAAAAATACGCATTTACGCACATTTATTAAAATTCATATTTTTTAACTGACTCATCTGGTATCACTAAATGCCCTATTTCCTTATTTGAATTAGGTTCAATGACATTCGTTGCAATGTCATTCAATGGAATAAGTACAAACGAACGTTCCAACATACGTGGATGTGGCACTATTAACTCAGATTCATTAATAATTTGATCTCCATATAATAAGATATCAACATCTAAGGTTCTTGGCCCCCAACGTATATCTCTCACTCGATGTAGTTGTTGCTCAGTATCCAAACAGGCTTTCAATAATTCGTTAGGCTCCAATGTGGTTTGAACTTCAATACATTGATTCAAAAATTGCGGTTGATCTACATAACCTACTGGGTCCGTCTCATAAATCGGTGACTTCTGTGTAACTGTAATGCCCTCTTTATCATTTAAAATCGATATGGCCGCTTCAAGCTGAGTCAACCGCTCCCCAACATTACTTCCTAAACCTAAATATGCGTATGTCATGCGCGACTCTCCCTCACTATTTCTACACCTACACCATCATAATGACCTGGTATGGGTGGATTCTCTTTAGTGATTCTGACTTTCGTTTCCACTACACGATTATAGTGTGAATTTATACGTTTTGCAATACGTTCCGCTAGATGCTCCAATAAATTTACCGGCTCACCTTCCATAATTGCTTTAACATCTTCAAATACTTCACCATAGTGTACCGTATCCTTAACATCATCTGACTGACCTGCTGTGCTCAAATCCACATTCATCGTAATATCAACGATAAATATTTGGCCAATTTCATTTTCAGCTGGTAGCGCACCATGATAACTATAAAATCTCATACCATTAAGAAATATTGTGTCGCTCATTATCATTCTCCTTTAAATAATCCATGCTTTGTCCTAAACGAACATTCAGCGCGACATTATGAACTCTAACCGCTTTTACGCCTTCCATTATACCATAGGCTGTAGTAGCAGCTGTTGCTTCATCTCGTTCAACAGGTGTGGTCTCTTGCTCAATCATTTCTTTAATAAATCTTTTTCTACTTGTTGCCAATAGTACTGGGTAACCTGTAGCTACAAGTTCGTCTAATCGTGCCATGACTTCTTTTTCTTCTTCTCTAGTTTTTGCAAACCCAATACCTGGATCGAGCCAAACTTTATGTTGAGGAATGCCAGCCATTTCAGCTTTATTTGCTTGTTTAAGCAAGTACACTAACATTTCATCAACAACTGGTTCTGATCTTTGACCATCGCCATTGTGCATTAACACAATTTCTCCCTCGTATTTTGCAACAATATCAAATATACGTGCATCATTTAGTCCAGCCCATTGATCATTTATCATCGTTGCACCTAATTTCATCGCTGCTTCTGCTACTTCACTTCTATATGTATCGATTGATAGTTGAACGTCTAAGTGACTCAATGCCTTCACTACCGGTAATACACGGTCCAATTCCTCTTCTACAGTAATTTCTTCGAATCCTGGTCTTGTAGATATACCACCAACATCTATAATATCCACACCCTCTTCTACCATTTCCTCTGCCCTTTTCACTGCACGATCGACTGTATTATATTTACCGCCGTCTGAAAATGAATCCGGTGTAACGTTTAATATGCCCATAATTTTTGTATGTGTCATAATCATTTTGCTTCCTTTCACTTATAAAATGATTTTATCTTTAAGTTGTTATCTTATTTCTATAATAACGTTATTTGCTATATTTTTCAGTAATCAGCGCTTAATCCATACATATACCAACCTAAAATTTAACATTATCCTTGAACATATTAAAAGGCACTGCAAAACAAAAAGCCGGTGCACATTTATATGTGCCCGGCTCAATTTCACATTATATTGGATTAGTCATCAAATGCGAATAAAGGAGTAGAAAGGTAACGTTCACCATTACTTGGTAATACAGTCACTACTGTTTTACCTTTTCCTAATTGTTTCGCTTTTTCAATAGCCGCATAAATAGCAGCACCTGAAGAAATACCACATAAGATACCTTCTTCTTTAGCAACTTTACGCGCCATGTCCATTGCAGTTTCATTACCTACTTGAACTACTTCGTCATAGATATTTTCATCTAAAGTGTCTGGAATAAATCCTGCACCTAAACCTTGTAGTTTATGTGGACCAGGTTCGCCACCACTTAATACAGGTGAATCTTCTGGTTCAATCGCAACTAAGTTAATGTCTGGGTAGTTTTCTTTCAATACTTTACCAGCACCACTTAATGTACCACCAGTACCAACACCAGCTAAGAACGAATCAATTGTTTTACCTTCAAATTGCTGAACTAATTCTGGACCTGTTGTTAATTCGTGAACACGAGGATTAGCAGGGTTCTCAAATTGTTGAGGTTCATAATAACCATGTTCTTCTTTTAATTCTTTTGCTTTTTTAATCGCGCCTTTCATAGCTTCTGAACCAGGCGTTAATACTAATTCTGCGCCATATGCTTTTAATAAATTACGACGCTCTTGACTCATTGTTTCAGGCATAGTGAAAACGGCTTTATAACCTTTAGCAGCACAAACAAATGCTAAACCAATACCAGTGTTACCACTTGTTGGTTCAACAATCGTATCACCTGGTTTGATTTTGCCTGCTTTTTCAGCTTCTTCAATCATCGCTAATGCAATACGATCTTTTACAGAACCACCTGGATTTTGATATTCAAGTTTAACATATACGTCTGCAATGTCTTCGTCTACTACCTTATTTAATTTAACTACTGGTGTGTTACCAATTACCTCTACAATGTTATCTACTGGTTTATTTGTCATAAGTATTGCTCCTTTTCGTTAAAAAGTTTAAAACCTACTTTTTCAATCGGATATACATTCTATTTTATCAGATTTTTCTGTAAATACAACTGCAAAAACTTATTCTTCCAACTTTAACCTAACATACTTATCTGTCTAGTTTCATTCTAGCGGGTTTATTTAATATTATCTAATAATTGCTGTAACTCTTCTTCAGAAAATTGATATTTATTTCTGCAGAAATGACATTCCGCCTCAGCACCATGATCCTCATTTATCATATTTTGAATTTCAGCTTCTCCCAAACCTTTAATCGCATTTAAAAATTTGTCATGTCCACAATTACATTCAAAGTGTGCTGGAACATTTTCTAATATTTGTACATTTTCTTCACCTAATATTTCAAAAAGTAATTCTTCAGGTGTTAAACCCTGATCAATGAGTTTAGAAACAGGTGTCATATGATTAATCGCATCTTCTAGTTTATTAATCGTTTCGTCTTCTGCGCCTGGCATAACTTGTATTAAAAATCCTCCAGAAGCTTTAATTGAATTATCTGGATTAACCAATACACCCAATCCTACTGATGAAGGAACTTGTTCACTTTTTGCAAAATAGTATGTGAAATCATCGCCGAGTTCACCTGAAACAAGTGGACTAGAACCAGAAAAATAATCTTTCAATCCTACATCTTTAACAACTGTTAATGAACCATTCGTTCCTACTGCACGGCTAACATCTAACTTGCCATGATCATTTAAAGGAAAATGGGTTTGTGGGTTTGTGACATAACCTCGTACATTTCCTTTAGCGTCTGCATCAGCAATAACTTTGCCAATTGGTCCTTGGCCATCTACTGTAACTGTTAACTTCTGATTTCCTTTTAGCATTGCGCCCATCATTAATGTCGCAGTCATTGTGCGCCCAAGTGCTGCAGAAGCAGTCGGCCAAGTATAATGTCTTGTTTGTGCTTCTTGCACACTCTCAGTTGTCAAGGCACTGTAAGCACGAATCTGTCCTCCAAAAGCTAAAGCTTTAACTATATAATCATTTGTCATTTTTAAAATTTCTCCTTTAATATTAACTGTGTTTATTATAAAACATTTCATTTTCATGTCTATTTTGGGTTACTTTTTAATAACGCAATTTATTTTAAGCTTTCGCACCAAAAATTGCGAAACATCTGTTTGCAATTATATGAACCATAAAAAAAACTTTTTTCTACTATTCGTATCATAGCAGAAAAAAGTTTAAAATTCAGTCTTTAGTTTCGACGACCAGGGTCGTTTGAATTACCTGGTCTGTCAATGTCAGGTGCTTGTTCATGGCCAGTTGGCCCTGAATTTTCACCGTCTTTTTCATTGTCACCAGATTCTTCATCTTCATGATCGTCTTTTTGATCATCGTCACTACGATTTAATTGTTCTTTACGCACATCTTCATATGATTTACCGTATTTACCATCTTCGAAGTCATTTTTGTCTTCTTCTACGACTTTAGCTCCGTCATAGTCAACTTCTGGCAACACACCATCATGGAATAATGATTGTATTTGTTCAGCAACTAATGTTTCTTCTGTTAGTAATGATTCAGCAATTAAGATTAATTGTGATTTATGTTCTAACAGAATGTCTTTACAACGCTCATATTGTTCTTTAATAATGCGTTGTACTTCTTTATCAATTTCATAAGCAATTTGTCCAGAGTATTCAGGATCACCTTGCATATCTTTACCTAAGAACACTTGACCATTGCTACTGCTTGAGAATTGAATAGGTCCAAGTTTCTTACTCATACCGTATTCTGTAACCATTTGACGCGCAATTTGCGTTGCACGTTCAAAGTCATTAGAAGCACCCGTAGAAACTTCATTAAAGTTGATATCTTCTGAAACACGTCCACCAAGTAAGCCACAAATTTTATCTAGCAACTCTGGTTCGGTCATTAAGAAGCGATCTTGTTTAGGTAACATCATTGCATAACCGCCCGCTTGTCCACGTGGAACAATCGTTACTTTATGAACAACTTCGGCTTCATCAAGCACCATACCAATAATTGTATGACCAGCTTCATGGTGGGCAACAATATTACGTTCTTTTTCTGAAATAACACGAGATTTTTTAGCTGGACCTGCAATAACACGGTCAGTAGCTTCTTCTATATCACGCATATCGATTTTTTTCTTACCTTCACGAACAGCAACTAAAGATGCTTCGTTAAGTAAGTTTTCTAAATCTGCACCAGAGAAGCCTGGTGTTCTTTGAGAAACTGCTTTTAAGTCTACTGTTTCATCAAGTGGCTTGTTCTTAGCGTGAACATGTAAAATCGCTTCACGTCCTTTAACATCTGGACGACCCACTTGAATTTGTCTATCAAAACGACCCGGACGTAATAATGCTGGGTCTAAAATATCAGGGCGGTTCGTAGCGGCAATCATAATGATACCTTCATTTTCGCCAAATCCGTCCATTTCAACTAGTAATTGGTTAAGCGTTTGTTCACGTTCATCGTGTCCGCCACCAACACCAGCGCCACGCTGACGACCCACTGCATCAATTTCATCGATGAAAATAATACATGGTGCATTTTTCTTAGCATTTTCAAATAAATCACGCACACGACTTGCACCGACACCAACAAACATCTCAACGAAGTCAGAACCACTAATTGAGAAGAATGGTGTGCCTGCTTCACCAGCAACCGCACGTGCAAGTAAAGTCTTACCTGTACCTGGAGGTCCTACTAATAAAACACCTTTTGGAATTCTTGATCCCATTTGTTTAAATTGTTTATTGTCTTTTAAGAAATCGACAATTTCAATCAATTCTTGTTTCTCTTCATCCGCGCCTGCTACATCAGAGAAGCGAACACGTTTCTTCTGGCTATCGTACATTTTAGCTTTGGACTTACCAAAGTTCATCATACGACCGCCACCGCCGCCGCCACCTTGAGCTTGGCTTAGGAAGAAAATAAATAATAATGCAATAATTAATACAGGAATTAGTGTAGTTAGAATACTTACAAATACACTTTGTTTTTCTTCTTCTTTAACTGTAAATTTCAATCCGTCTTGGTTTTGTGCTTTATCAGTTATTTTTTCTAATTCTTTATCGTTGTTATATAAAATTGTTGAAGAATATTCTTTATCATCTTTGGTTTTACCGCTTACCATATATACATTTTGTTCAGGCTGTATCTCAAGTGATTTTAAATCACCTTTATCTAGCTGTTTCACAAATTGGTTATATGTAAGTTGTTTTGGCATATTACCATTTCCATTTAAAAATGAAAATAAACCAAATATTATAACGCCAATAATTGCGATAACAAGCACATTACGAAAGGCTTTCTGCATGCGTCGTTTCCTCCTACTTCAATAATAAAACTAACAAAAATTGTAACACAATACATGAGTTTACGGCTAGTATTTCAACTTTTGTACTATGTTTACAATTTTCAATGCTCTATTTTAAATTTAAATTGTCCCTAGTGCACATAAGTTACAAAATTCAATATTTTACAATTTAAGTCACGTTCGTTTTATGTATGAAAAATACTTTTTAAAGCGAACACATAGACATACTGATTAATATATTTACGCTTAGACTTACATTATATAATAATTTTCAGTTTCATAAAATTGTATTGCTTACTTTGAATAAATTTCTGGTTTAAGTGTCCCTATATACGGTAAGTTACGATAGTGTTCAGCATAATCTAAACCGTATCCAACCACAAATTCATCCGGAATCTTTTTACCAACGTACTTAGCTTCAATATCAGCTTTACGACGATTTGGTTTATCAAGTAATGTTACAATTTCAAGTGAATTAACACGACGTGACTCCAATAACTCAGTGATTGATTTTAATGTTGTTCCAGTTTCTAAAATATCTTCAATAATTAACACATCTTTATTTTCAATTGACGAACTCAAATCTTTTAAAATTTGAACTTCTCCAGTAGATTCTGTGCCACCGTGATAACTTGAAACATCCATGAAATCAATAGCTAAATGCGTATCAATATATTTTATTAAGTCTGCCATAAACATGACCGAACCTTTTAATATGCCGATACATACAAGTGGTTTCCCATTATAAGCTCGTGTAATCTCTTCACCTAAATCTTTACAAATCTGATGAATATCTTCCTCTGATAATAATATTTCTTTTAAATCATCTCGCATGTTTTCATTCCTCTCCCATATATCGTATAAAAATTGATTGTTCGTATTTATTTTTTAAATATAATGTGCCAACAGCAATAATCTCATTTTGGGCATTAACCATGACTGGTAATTGATTGCGTTCGGATTGAACGATTTTATGATCAATAAGCAACCTACTTATTTTTTTATGTCCTTCCATACCATTCAACTCGAATTTATCTCCATCTCTTCGTGTACGAATAACTAACGGAAAGTCTCCAGCAGGAAAGTCATGTTTAACGTCAATTTGATAATGACTATAGTTGTATATACCAGGGTGAGTAATCTGAATCGGAAAATGTTTCACATCATAATTTGCCATTATTATAAATTTATCATAAGCGATATGAATTATCCATTTATCTGTCGTGTATAATGTGCATTGCGTCAAATTTCCTTCTAATTTTTGAAACCACTCATTATAAGTTTTTTCAGTTATTGAGCGAGTGATTTGAAGTTGTTCAAACAGGTTATCTAACACTGCCATCTTGACACTATGCCTTAAATTTAAAAATTGTGATCTTGCTATCGTATACTTCTGTGTTTTAACACTTTTAAGTATATCCTGTTTTATAAATGCGACGGCTTCGTTATTTATCACTTCAAGTTGTTCATCATGCCACTCTTTTAGTTTGATTAATTGATCTGTAGCAAGTTGTGCATTTTCATTTATTTCAGGCAAAATACGATTACGAATGTCATTTCTCACATAATGATTTTGTGTATTTGTTTCATCTTCATAATAAGGTACACGATGCATAACTTGATAATCACGAATTTCATTTTTTGTTGTCGATAATAATGGTTTACATATCTGATAAGATGCGCGTGTAGTTTGATAAGCCATACCTAAACTACTTCTTGTGGAACGTCCAGTCATTACTCGATAAAAAATAGTTTCTATCTGATCATCTTGATGATGGGCGGTCAGTAAGATATCTGCCTTTAATTCATACATCATCTCATCAAACCATTGGTAACGTGCTACTCTTGCGTCATTTTCAATACTATTCCCTTTTTCAATAACATCTGATAAATCTAAATGCCTAACGTAAAGCTCAACATGATGCGCTTTACAAAATTGTTTGAGAAAATATTCTTCTTCCTTCGCTATCGGCCGGATGTTGTGATTTACATGTAAGCAGGTTAATTTTGCGTATGAATCTTTCAATCTTGTGATTAACTCATGTAATAACACCATGCTATCAACACCTGTAGAAACCGCCAATACAATGTGCTTATCTTTCGTCCAACCCTCAGTATTAACGTTCAGCTTCATCTACCTCCACTCACTCTAAATCTTCCAACAATTAGCCTAATCACTTTGGAATCATCCCATATTACAATAAAAAGAGACTGTTTCCTCAATTAAGAAAACAGTCTTAGATTGTTACGCTCAAACTTAATATTGGAATCATTGATTGTACGTTGTTCTCAATAAATCAGTTAGTTATATATGAAACAGTTGTATTATTTATTATTAGCGTCTAGCGCCTTTGCCGCCGCGTCTTGATTCAGTTTGACGTTTGATGGAAGTTAATTTATCTTCGCTATCTTTTAAGAAGTTTGTTAATTTCTTTTCAAAGTCTTCACCTTTGGGTTGTGGTTGTTTATGACTAGGTTTACTTTGAGGTCTACGCGGACGATCTTTTGCTTTTTTAATAGATAGACTAATTTTACCGTCATCAGCAATAGATAGCACTTTAACTTCAACTTCATCTCCAACAGATAAATGATCTTCTACGTTTTCAACGTAATTATCTGCAACTTCACTTATGTGAACTAAGCCACTTTTTCCTTCTGGAAGTTCGACGAAAGCGCCAAACTTTTTAATACCAGTGACTTTACCTTTAAGCTTGTTTCCTACTTCGATTGACATATTGTAAATAAATCCTCCCGATTTGTTTCGATTTTAACCTTATTATATGCCTGTTTGCATAAATTAACAATGGTATTATGATGCAAAAAAATAATTTTCGCTATTTATCTTCTTTAGAAGATTTTGAACCTGCATCCGATTTATCACTCGGTAACTTAAATATAACTTCTCCATCATTACTTAAATAGTAATCATCTCTCGCTACTTTTTCTATATAGCTCTTATCATTTAAGTTGTTAAGTTGTTCTTTTAATGCTAATTCCTCATCTTGTTGCTTTTGATATTTTTCTTCTTTTTGTTGTCGTTCTACAGCATCGTCATTATTACTTTGCTTTTGAGTGACAAGCATGATACACAAAATAATAATAATCGCGAGCAGTATCCCACCAAACAAAGTGATACGTCTGCGTATCACACGTCTTCTCATTTTTTGCTTTTGTTTCTTTTTATTTTCAGAAGAGGTGAACGTATTTCCGATATTTTCAACTTTTTTACTCAATGCTTGCCACCTCCTCTATTATTCTCCGCCAACTTTTTCTTCTTTAACAATCTCATACATGCCTTTTGCGTTTTCTTTAGTTGCATGTTCACTTAACCCTGTAACATTTATTGTTACAATTTTTTGTCCAAAACGAATGACAAGTTCGTCCGTTACTTTAACATCTGTTCCAGCTTTAGCAACCGAACCATTTACAGTGATACGACCTTGGTCACTAATTTCTTTCGCTAATGTACGACGTTTTACCAGTCTTGATACTTTTAAATATTTATCCAGTCTCATGATTTATCTCCTCCTTGCTCTAAATAATCTTTTAAAGCAGCTTCATCTAGCGACATATTTTTTGTTTTATCATACAACTTCATGAAATGCTCTGCAAACACTTTTTCGAATTTCACGCGTTGGACTTTTCCTTCTTTTGCTTTGGCGTCTGCCCAAATGTGTTTTAAATCTTCTTCAGTTTCTGCATGCGCCTCTCCAAAAATGTGTGGATGTCTGCGTATCATTTTTTCGGATAAACTTTGTACTACTTCATTTATATCAAAATAGCCTTCTTTTTTACCAATACTTGCATGTAATAACACTTGTAATAATATGTCACCAAGTTCTTCAATCATATGCCAATCATCTTCATTATCTATCGCTTCAAACAATTCAAACGTTTCTTCCAGTAAATAACGTTTTAACGTTTGGTGTGTTTGAATTTTATCCCAAGGACATCCAATTTCATCATCTACAAGTCTGTCGATAATTCCTGTCGCATAGTCAAAATCACTCATATATGTGGCATCATTTTCAACACGCTTAATAAATACACTGGTTAAGTTGCTGAAAATGTCTGGATAGTGATCTAATTCGTATAAGGGTGTTTCAATGACATTGGCACCGCTAGCATGCGCACCATCAATAATGAATACAATTTGTTCATCATCGTAACGCGACATCAATGTGACTTTTAAATCTCCAGCAGTCATGGAACTAAACACTTGAGTAATCAGTGTGTGCGTTCGAATATTCAACTGTTCGCTGCTTAAAGAAGTAGCATCAAGTAATGTAAAGCCATCATTAGGGTCAACTTTAACCGCTTCAAAGATATCATCAATGAAACTTTTGCCCCCTAAGACTTTAATTTCAATATCATCTTGTTGCGCATGAGCCTCTAACTTAACAGTGGTTGTCTCAGCAACGCGAGGGTGCCCCGGAACTGTATAGACGATATCTGTGTCTGAATTTCGTGCTTTAGTCATAAGTTGAGATACAATGTCTTCATAAACCTCATTAAACCCACTATTTGATTCATAAACTTCATCAAAACTTTGAAATACGATACCCTCAGAAGTCAATATTTCTATAACTGGATGATCTAACGTACGCGTATAAACGAAGGGGTGCTGCTTCAAAAATTTATATACTCCAAAGGGTAATTCATCAATGCCATAATTACCCAATCCAACAATTATAATTTTTCCAGTCATTATCGTTTCCCTCTTTTCATATGGATGAGTTTATCACCCAATGGTAAATGCTTTAACTCTTTAAAACTTAATAGCTCAGTACGAACAATTGCAATGATGATGACGATAACGCCTACACCTGCAGCAACGACCAATTCAACAATACCTGCGACGCGTCCCTGTGTAGGAAGTAACCACATTGTTAGTTGAACGGCAACGGATAATATCAGCATTGTAAAAATTAACTTTGCGACATATTTTTTCATATTACGGAATTGATAATGTTTCAATACGTGATAATGCAAAATGGCAGCAAATAAGATTAATGATAACACTGTGCTTAAACTACCACCTAACATGAAAAATGGCGGTATCAATACTACATTTAAAATCGCTTTACTCACTACACCAGTAATAAACGCTTGAAATATAGGTCGCACTTGATTCTTCACTTGTAACAATGCAATATCCATCATAATTAAAGATACAAATATAACGGTTAGCATATACACTGCTAAAGTTCCCGTTTGGCTATCATTTTTAAAAAATACATGGTTCATGATAGGTAGTAAATTAATCAAACCGATACCCGCAGCAATGCTAAATAGCATAGTAATTTTAATAGAAGCATTCGCATATCTATTGATAAGTACATGATTCTTAACTTTAATCGCATCTGTCAGCAATGGAATAAGGACAAAACAAAATGTGGTAGTGACGATTAACCCCATTTGAATAAAAGATGCACCACGATCATAAATGCCTTTTTGCGTTGTAGATTCTTGAAAACTCAATCCTGTATTCCGCAAAGCATGGATAACGGTAAAGCTATCCACAACTTGCCATACAATCACAATAAGTTGACTTACAGCAAAAATCACAATGGCTAATGCCAATTGTCGCCATGCAACAACCTTATTATGTTCAATATTTTGCGCTTTAAATGCGGTTAATTTGAAAGGTCGTTTCAACACAAGATATATACTAGATGCTAAAAATCCAAAAGCTGAACCAATAATCGCCAATGTCCCAGCCGCATACAGTGACCATTGTTGTGTCATAAATAGAACAATGGCGATAATGATAATGCCAACACGAACAAACTGTTCTATAACCTGGGAAATTGCAGGTATATTCATATTTTGATGCGCTTGATAGTAGCCTCTATAAATACCCAATATACTAACAAATAAGAAACTAAAACTCGATGCGCTTAACATTGGTGCGAGGTTAGCATCACCCATTAAGGCAGCAATCCATTTTGCACAGATTAACAAAACTAAAAAAAAACTAGTACTGACAATCTGCAATCCGACTAAAATCTTCATATATTGGCGAGGATGACCGTCTGCTCCAAACATTTGAGTAACAGCACTCGGTATGGCATTCATTGTCAAAATAACACCTAAAGCAACAATTGGATAAACTTGTTGATACGCATACAGTCCTTCGTCACCTAAGATATTTTGATAAGGTACTCGATAGATTGCACTTAATATTTTAACTATGATGAGTGCTAATGTAAGCACAACTACTCCGTTAAAAGCAGATGACTTATCCGTTTTAGATTTCATCAGTTATAACCATACTTTCTTCTAAACTTTTCGTTAGGAATTTTAGACTGTCTAACCAGTTACCTGTTTTATTTAACGTTACTTTCATTTTGCCTTCTTGAACTCCGACTTTCATCGTACGACCAAGTGGCTGTGTCTGTTTAAATAATGTTTCACCATTGATATCTGTTGTACCTTTTTCTGACAGGTAGACTTCTACTTGCTTACCAACATCTTTGATTAACGTCACACCTGCGTGTAACGCATGAACTTTAATTTCCATCATTTCTAATAATCTTTCTACTTCTATTGGATAGTCATTGAAGCGATCGATCAATTCATCTTTAACATCCATTAATTGTGTTTCACTTTCAATTTTACGCAATTTTTTATAGATTTCAATTTTAGATTGTTCATTTGGTATATATTCAGCTGGTAAATAAGCATCGATATTAAGTTCTATTTCAATCTCAGGTGCATCTTGTTTTTCTGCTTTTACGCCACGTTTTTCATTAACTGCTTCTTCCAACATTTGAGAATATAAATCGAAACCAACAGAGTCAATGAAACCGTGTTGTTGTTTACCTAATAAATTACCTGCACCACGAATATTTAAATCTCGCATGGCAATTTTAAAACCTGAACCTAGTTCAGTGAATTCTTTTATCGCTTGTAAGCGGTCCTCAGCAGTTTCAGACAACACTTTATTGGTAGGATGTAAGAAATAAGCATAACCTATACGACTTGAACGTCCTACACGTCCTCTTAATTGATACAATTGGCTGAGTCCGAAACGATCAGCGTCTTCAATAATCAGCGTGTTAGCATTTGGTACATCGACGCCCGTTTCTATAATTGTTGTAGTAACAATGATGTCATATTCATGGTTAATAAAGCTGAGCATCGTTTCCTCTAAATCACGTTCATTCATTTGACCATGTGCTACACCGATATTCGCGTCAGGCATAAGCATTTGCAGCTGTTCTCTTTTCTCGTAAATAGATTGCACTTTATTGTATAGGTAAAATACTTGGCCATCTCTTGATAGTTCCCGTTCCAATGCCTCTTTTATAAAATTCGTATTTTGCTCTAAAACATAAGTTTGTACTGGGAAGCGGTTCTCTGGTGGTGTTTCTATAACGGATAAATCTCTCACACCTAGCATACTCATATGCAATGTACGTGGAATAGGTGTCGCTGTTAATGTGAGTACATCTACATTGTTCTTCAGTGATTTAATACGCTCTTTGTGACGTACACCAAAACGTTGTTCCTCATCTACTATAAGCAAGCCTAAATCTTTATACTGAATATCTTTACCTAACAATTTATGTGTTCCTACAACGATATCAACGAATCCTGACTTTAGTCCTTCTTTCGTTTCTTTAACTTCTTTTGTAGTTCTAAATCTACTTATGAGTTGTACTTCTATCGGAAAGTCTTGCATACGCTCTATCAACGTTTCATAGTGTTGTTGTGCAAGTATCGTCGTCGGCACAAGAAATGCTACTTGTTTACCTTCCATAACTGCTTTAAATGCTGCACGTACAGCAACCTCTGTCTTACCGTAACCTACATCACCACATAGTAATCTATCCATAGGACGCTCAATTTCCATATCCTGTTTGATTTCTTCTATTGATTTACTTTGGTCGGGTGTAAGTTCGTATGGAAAATCAATTTCAAAATCATTTTGTTCTGCTGTATCAGGTCCAAATTTATATCCCACAGACATTTCACGTGCTTTATATAGCTCTATCAATTCATCAGCCATATCTTCAACACTTTGTTGTACTTTGGCTTTTGTTTTTTTCCATTCTGTTCCGCCAAGCTTATTCAACTTAGGAGATTTGTCTTCTGACGCAACATATTTTTGCACTTGATCCATCTGATCAACGGGAACAAATAACTGGTCGGTGCCTTTATATTGTAATTTAATATAATCTTTATGCACGCCACCTACTTCAAGTGTTTCAACACCTAAATATCTACCAACACCATGATGGACATGAACGACATAATCGCCAACTTTCAAGTCTTGGTAAGATTTGATTTTTTCAGCGTTCGTTAACGTTTTATGCTGTTTTGGTTTTTTCTTTTGTTTTGATTTAAATAATTCTCTCTCTGTGACAACAACTAATTGCATGTAAGGTAGCTCAAAACCTTCTGACAAACTACCTTCTGTAATAATGGCACTGCCACCTTCATTTCGACGACTTGGTGTATCAATAAAGGTAGGTATATGCATTTCATTTAGCATAGATTGAATGCGTTCTTTTTTCGTTTCCGTTTCTGCAAGTACAACAATCGTGTAATCATTTTGAATAAATCTTTGGAATTCAGAACGCATAATATCATACTGTCCATAAAACTGTTGTACTGGTTTACATGAAAATTTAATGATTTCATTTAATTGAACAGGCATCGTTGCTGTAAACAATGTAAAGTAGGTAACCGCAAACGGTTTTAATAAATTTTCAAAACCTTCATATTGTAGAAAACTTTGATCAATAAAACCTTTTCCACTTTCAATTAAATTTTGCATAAATTCATCTATTTCAGTTACAAGAGTTGTTTCAGTTTCTTTAATTCTATTATATTCATCTACAGCAATAATGGCATCCTCTTTAAAGTAATCCATAATCGTTGCTGGCTGTTCATACATAAATGCTACTAGTCTACGAAGCACTTGATGATCAAACATTTCTGCTTCGAATAATTGAAAACTTTCATAAGTTTCTTTTAATTCATTTCGCACAGACTTTTCAATTTTTGGACGTGTGTCTTCATATGCTTGCTTTAGTTTATGCTTTGTATGTTTAAGCACATCTTCGGTAATGATATAGTCACTAGCAGTTGTGATATCAACATGTTCGATATTGCCTTCAGAACGTTGAGATTCTACATCAAAATCACGTATAGAGTCTACTTCAGTATCGAAAAATTCAATACGTACTGGCTTACCAATTAATGGGTAGATATCTACAATCCCACCACGTAATGAAAATTCTCCTATATGTGACACGACACTTTCTCTACGATATCCCATATTTACAAGCTTATTTAAAAATTCGTCAATGTCGATATCGTCGCCTACATTTAGCGTTAATTGATGCGATTTCCACATATCTACCGGCGTGAGCCATTTTTTCAATCCGTTTAAAGGTACGATAAATAACCCTCTCTCTTCTTGAGCAAGTGCCGTTAATGTTCGCACGCGTTCACTCATAAATTGAGGGCTTTGTGTTGAAAATTCTTCTGTCATAATATCCTGCATCGGATATTTATATATTTCACTATCTTCTACAAATTGCAGTAAGTCACTTTCTAACTTATCTGCTTGATAAAGATTGTTTGTAACAACAAGTAGTTGCTGCTCACTATTCAAATATTTTTCAGCTATAATCGTTGCTTTTGCGGCACCAGATAGTCCGGTTACTAAAACATTTTCTTTACCAAATACTTCGTTTAACTCTTGGTATCGTTTGTCTTCATTTATATATTCTGTAATTATTGATTTCACTTAATCTCACCATTATATTCATTCATTACACGGTCAAATCGATTACTTTCTATATAAGCTTCGATCGCTCGTGCAGAATGTTCTATTACTTTATTCATCGTTTCCATTTCTTGATTTGAAAATTTTTGCAAGACATAGTCTACGATGGCCATGCCATTTGAAGGTCGATCAACGCCGATTCTAATTCGTTTGAACTGGTCTGTTCCTAACATTTGAATAATGGATTTCATGCCATTGTGTCCACCAGCACTACCTTTTTGTCTGAGTCTAATTTCACCCTGAGGTAAATCTAAATCATCATATAAGACAATTAAATCCTCTATATCAATGTCATAGTATTTCATCAAAGGTGCCACTGCCTCACCTGACAAATTCATCATTGTCATAGGTTCTATGAACATTACTTTTTCTCCAGCTAAACGCTCTATTGTGTACGCACCTTTAAATTTTTGTTTATCTAAAGAAAATCTATTTTGCTCTAACATAAAATCTATGACTTCAAAGCCAATATTATGCCTTGTTTGTTCGAAGCGTTTACCTATGTTGCCTAGGCCTACAATACATTTCATTACGTTACCTCCACTCTCTGTATGCTCATTATCTAATATTTATATAAATTATATGCTTTACAAGTTATGTATTTTGTATCATTCACTATAATAACATAAAAAAGCACCCGCTTAACGTATTAAGCATGGTGCTTTTTATAGGATAATATTGCGTTGATACATCAACACATGACATCAACTCAAAGAGAAAGATTATTCTTCTTCTTTTTGGTCTT
This sequence comes from Staphylococcus sp. LKG4-2, assembly GCF_050955665.1. Taxonomy (NCBI): domain Bacteria; kingdom Bacillati; phylum Bacillota; class Bacilli; order Caryophanales; family Staphylococcaceae; genus Staphylococcus; species Staphylococcus sp. LKG4-2. The sequence continues at coordinate 2,535,373 of NZ_CP194532.1, forward strand.
CGCCACTTTCATCTTCTTTTTCTTCGCCTACAACTTCTGGCTCTTCAGTAGCTGCTTCGCCTTCCATTGCTTCGATTTCTTCTTCAGTAGGTTCTTCAGTTGGAGGAACTACTGTTACGATTGAATCACTAGCTTCGTTTTCAATAGTGAAATCACCAGAAACTTTGATATCTTCAACAGAAAGACTATCATTTATTTCTAATTCACTGATATCAACTTCGATTGATTCAGGGATGTTATCTGGAGTAGCTGTAACTTCAAGGTTGAATAATGGTTGTTCAACAACGCCGCCCTCTTTAGTTCCTACAGCTTCACCAACTAATTGAACTGGTACTTCTACAGTACGTTCTTCAGTCATATTGATTGCTAAGAAGTCAATATGAGTGATTTGGTTTTTAAGTGGGTCGAATTGGTAGTCTGAAACCATTACTTTGATTGTTTTAGAACCTACGCCTAATTCGATTACACCGTTACGTCCAACTTCACGGATAACTTTGATAAATTCTACTTCGTCTACTTTAACTGAAGTATTTTTTGTACCGTAACCATAAACGATTGCTGGTACTTTACCAGTGTTTCTTAGTGTTTTAAGGTCTGAACGCGTTTGTTTACCTTGACGAATAATTGACTTTAATGAAGCCATATTCAGTTTCCACCTTTCATAAATGCTCTATCTAAGAGCTCCTCATTTGCCCATCAACAATCTGTTGCTTGCAAATGTTTATTTATCGTGATATTTCACGAACGAAATCATTATACATTGTTAAAGGCTATTAGTCAAATAGCACACTAACTGATTCGCGTTCATATACACGTATAATTGCTTGAGCCAATAACCCTGCTACTGATAATTCTTTAGTATTCTCTGGTTTACGTTTTTCATCTAATTGAATGGAGTTTGTAACTACAAGTTCTTTAATCGCTGAGTTTTCAATACGTTCTTTTGCAGGACCTGATAGTACGGGATGCGTACAACAAGCATAAACATCTTTCGCACCTTTGTCTTTTAACGCTTGGGCAGCCAAAGTAATCGTACCAGCCGTATCTATAATATCGTCAATAATAATTGCTGTTCGACCTTCAATTTCACCAACAATATTCATCACTTCTGCAACATTTGGTTTCGGACGACGTTTATCTATAATCGCGATTGGTGTTTTAAGTATATCTGCAAGTTTACGAGCTCTTGTCACCCCACCGTGGTCTGGTGATACAACAACACACTCTTCAGGGTCGATATCTGTCTCATTTTTAAAGTATTGCGCTAAAATCGGTACACCCATTAAATGGTCAATTGGCATATCGAAGAAACCTTGTATTTGAGGTGCATGTAAATCCAATGCAATCATGCGGTCTGCGCCAGCAGTTTCAATTAAGTTTGCAACAAGTTTTGCTGTGATTGGTTCACGACTGCGTGCTTTTCTGTCTTGGCGTGCATAGCCATAATATGGAACAACGATATTAATGTTCGCTGCTGAAGCACGTCTACAAGCATCTATCATGATTAACAATTCCATTAAATGTAAATTTACTGGATTTGATGTTGGTTGAATAATAAAAACATCACAACCACGAATACTTTCTTCAATATTGATTTGAATTTCTCCATCACTGAAACGTTTTACAGAACATTTCCCTAATTCAATTCCAACATGATCTGCCACTTCCTGGGCTAACGGTTCATTACCCTTCAAAGAAAATATTTTCAAAGCAGAATTCTTATACTCATTGTTTAACATTTATAGTCCTCCAATTAATTCTTTCAATTCGTTTTGGTTTGTAGACAAGGCAAAACTTATATCGCTCAGCAACATAAATAATTGTTATGATTATCTTTAACTATATTGATTTTAACAGTTTAAGTAAGCTTGTCTAAACATTTGTGTTTATTTTTTCAAATAACCTTCTTTAGTCGTTTGTCTAGCTCTCGCTAACGCTAAACTGTCTTCTGGTACATTATCAGTGATTGTTGATCCTGCGGCTATAAATGAACGATTACCTAAAGTAATTGGTGCAACGAGATTCGTATTACATCCGATAAAGGAATCATCACCAATGACCGTCTTAAATTTATTAATCCCATCATAGTTAACTGTGATAGAACCACATCCAACATTCGTTCTTTCACCTATTTCAGCATCACCAATATAACTTAAGTGAGGTAATTTGGCTCCTGCTTTCACCACTGATTTTTTAACTTCAACAAAGTTACCAACTTTTACTTTTTTACCTAAATCTGCACCTGGACGAAGTTGTGCAAACGGACCAATCGTAGCATAATCATCCACTATCGCTTCATTAATGACAGATTGTTTAATTGTGACATTTGAACCTATTTTACTATTCGTAATTTCCGTATATTGTCCAATAACAGTATCTTCACCAATCACGCTATTGCCAGAGAGTTTCACACCAGGCTCAACTACTGTATCTTCACCAATTCTAACATCAGCTCCGATATAAGTCGTCGCAGGGTCAATAATTGTTACACCGTTCTTCATATGCTGTTCGTTAATGCGTTTTCTAAAAGCTTTTTCAGCTTCGCTAAGCATTACTCTATCATTCACGCCCATGATTTCCTCAAAATCATTCGTATGGAAAACTTCAACAATACCATGATCTTCTAAAATTAAAGAAAGTACATCAGGCAAGTAATATTCGCTCTGTGCGTTGTCATTTTTGACTAATTCTAGTTTTTCGAATAGGACTTGATTATCAAACGCAAAAATACCTGAACTAATTTCATTAATTTGTTGCTCTGCATCTGTTGCATCTTTTTGCTCAACAATACTCACCAAACGTCCTTCTGAGTCACGTAAAATACGTCCATAACCGAATGGATTTTCTGATGTCGCTGATAAAACTGTTGCATGTGCTTGATTGTTCTCGTGATGTTCAACCAATGATTTCAATGTTGCTGTCGTAATCAATGGCGTGTCTCCACAAACCACTAACGTCGTCCCTTGACTTTCACTTAAATGCTCACTTGCCATTTTAACAGCATGTGCTGTACCTAATTGTTCTTCTTGAAAACTATAAAGCGATGTGTCTCCAAGTGTCTCTTTGACACTATCTGCACCGTGTCCAACAATGGTAACAAGCTGATCTATTCCAGATTGCTTCACATTATCTGCAACATGTTCGATCATCGTTTTACCTGCTACATCATGAAGTACTTTGTATTTCTTTGATTTCATACGTGTACCTTTGCCTGCTGCAAGTACTATTGCATGTCTTTGCATGTATGTTAACCCTCCATTAAAATATACACTTCTTACCTATTATAATTTAACGCTAGTCACACTTTCAAGGCTCAAAGCACCAATGTTATATAATAAAAATATTTTTATTACTAATATTAAAAAATTGCATAACCCTATTTGTCATCATTGAATAGCTATGGAAACGCTTCAAATTTTATGCGAAATCTATAATATCTCTAATATAATATAATTTTTTATTTACGAAAATATCAACATAATCACACTTGTATTTCTTATTTTTATATTATTTAAAATTAACCAATATTCATTTTATTCCCATTTATTTTCCATTCCCTAAAACAAATCATTTCTGTCACCTTTTTAAAATCAACACTTTTTATTTTTAAAGCGATAAATATGCAAAAAACCAGACCGAACATATATGTTTCGGTCTGGTTTATATCAATTAGACGTTAAATGACTATATCGAAATTATAAAATAACTTTTCCATAAAGTACTGCATATTCACATAAAAAATCAGTCACACTTATGCATCACTTTAGCTAAGTTATCCATTTAAATAGTCACATCTACTAAAATAGAGCAAAAAAATCATTTTGAAAATAAATTTTCCGCCCTATTCGGTCGTGTATATAACAACTATTTTCCCTCAAATAGCTGAACGTATTTTATTTAAGCTTCTTCAGAATCGTCTGATGATTGCGCATTTCTGTCAGGGATGACTTCATCAGTCTCTTCATATACTTTCATTACTGCATCCTGTATTTCTTGTCTCATTTCTGAGTTAATTGGATGAGCAATGTCTCGGAATTCACCATCTGGTGTACGTTTACTCGGCATTGCGACGAATAGACCTGTGTTGCCTTCAATTACGCGTAAGTCATGTACAACAAATGACTCGTCTAATGTAATTGAAACAAGCGCTTTCATTCTTCCATCTGTTTGTATCTTTCTAAGTCTTACATCTGTCACTTTCATGTAGTGAGCCCCCCTAGTATCTCTTTGTTAGAAGCTTAACAATTTTATTAAAAATTATAAATCCTTATTTCACTTTTGCAATTAACTCTATTTCAACTTTAACATCTTTCGGCAATCTTGCCACTTCAACACAACTTCTCGCTGGTTGATGATTACTAAAGTATTTGCCATAAATTTCATTTATATTTTGAAATTCATTCATATCAGCAATGAAAATAGTAGCTTTAATTACTGAATCTAAATCTGATCCAGCTTGGTCTAACACAACTTTTAAATTTTCTAAGACTTGTTTCGTTTGCTCTTTTACATCATCGCTAACAATTTGTCCTTCTAAATTTAGAGGAATTTGTCCTGATGTGAACACAAGTCCATTAATTTCTGTTGCATGCGAATATGGCCCTAATGCTTCAGGTGCCTTTTCAGTATTAATAACTTTCATGATGTCGAAATCGCTCCTTTTAAGAAAATTTAGTTAAACTATTGCCTTGTTCCACCTTAAACTCCTGATTGTATTCATCTACATCAGATAGTTTAACTAAGGATGTATAATCTTCAATTAATCTTTGCTTAACTTCTTTTGATTCTACTAGTACAGATACCCCTTTAACATGAGCTTTAAACTCATTCATCAAATTCATAACACCATTGATTGAACCTCCAGCACGCATAAAATCGTCAACCACGAGCACGTTAGAATTTTCTGGTAATGTTCTCTTAGAAAGCACCATCGTTTCAATTTTTCTAGATGAGCCTGAGACATAGTTAATAGAAACTGTTGATCCCTCAGTAACCTTATTATCTTTTCTAATAACAACTACTGGCAAGTTCAATACATTCGCTACTGCATTGGCTAATGAGATCCCCTTAGTTGCAATCGTTACAATGGCATCTATCTCTTCATCCATATACAGTGTTGCAATTAATTTACCAACACGATTAAGTAAAGTAGGATTCCCCATTAAATCGGATAAGAATAAATATCCACCTGGTAATAAACGATCTTTCTCCTGAAGTTGAGCAATAACATCATCAATCACTTCCGTCGCTTCCGCTTTACTCATTTCTGGTTTATAGGTCACACCACCGCTAGCACCTGCCGTAGTAATAACCGTGCCAAGCTTTTCTTTTTGAAAAGTTGTTTTAATAATTTGTACATCTTCACTAATTGAAGATTTAGCTTGTTTAAACTTTTGTACAAAATATGTTAGTGGTATTAATTTGTTTGGATTATTCATTAAGTATTGTGTCATATACACAATACGTTCACTTCTTTTATAGCGCATTCATTTCATCCCTTCTTTTTCAGCCTAACAATCTTACAATATGTACTTCATTGCAGCAACCATTAACCGCGTTATATATGTGTCTTGCTTGTCTCTCTTTCCTAGCTAACGCATAAACTGTCGGGCCACTACCACTCATAACAGCACCATCCGCACCATTTTCTAACATATTGGCTTTTATTTTTAATATTTCATCATGCATCTTTCCCGAAACAGGTTCCAAGCGATTTGAAAGACTTTTACATAATTGTTCATAATCTCCAGAAATTAAAGCATTTTCACATGCTTCAGTATGCACTGTATGCGGTTGTGTTAAATCTAATTTCTTAAATATATCTGGTGACGATATACCTAAATCAGGTTTAGCAACCACAACCCAAGCAGAAGGCGGTTTATCCAAATATTCGATTATTTCGCCCTTGCCCTTACACAAAGCAGTCTTACCTAATATACAAAAAGGAATATCCGTTCCAATTTGTATTCCTAATGCACATAGTTCCTCTAACGGTCTATTTAACTTATATAAACGATTCATGCCTCTCATCGTAGCTGCAGCATCTGTCGATCCACCTGCTAACCCTGCTGACACGGGTATGTTTTTATCAATCGTAATGGTCAGACCTTGTTGTAAATTATAGGTCTTTTTCATTAGTTCTGCAGCTTTATATGCCAAATTTTTATTATCGGAGGGAACATAAGTCTGTTCTACGTCAACAACTATTTTTTTGTCTTTACGCAGTTCAAATGATAAGCGATCGTTTAAATCTATCGTTGTCATTATCATTTCAACTTCATGAAAACCATCATCTCGTTTAAAGAGTGTGTCCAACGTTAAGTTAATTTTAGCTGGCGCAGTTTCATAAATCATATTCCCACCCTCTTTCAATTTCGATATGGTAATAAAATGATTTTAACATATTGTTATCATTGTGTTGTCGGTTTTTTCAAAAGTTAATATATTGCGCCAAAATACAAATAAATAAAAATTAAAAAATAAACTTTCAACTATGTCGAAAAATCAAATCATTTCTTAATTCACTATTTTACAATAACGTGTTTACTAGATAAAATAATTTTCTTTTATATGTATAAAAATCAAAAAAAAGGTATGTCGGCGCTATACACCAACATACCTTTTTATATCAATCGTTCGAATATTAAAGTCTATTGTGAAAGTAAGATTCTGACAATCAAACATGACTTTAATTACTTTTATTTAGTGTGCAATTGCTTCTTGATGATTATCATCTTCAAAAGAAACTTGTACGTTTTCAGTTAAAACGTCAGTGTATGTATAAGACACACGTTCAAAATTATAAATATCTTGATCTAGTTCCACAATAAAAACAGAAGGGTAAGTTTCTTTTAACACACCACTACGTTCAATTGTTTTTTTACGTCCACCGTTCGCTTTAAGTACAATTCTGTTTCCTAATTGACAATCAAGTGAATTTTTGATGTCTCCAATAGATTTTGGCATATTGCTCCACCTCGCTACAAGTTGTATAATAACACAAAATGGAGGTTTTTGTCAAATAAAATATCAATTTTAGCAATGTCGGACGCGCTTGTCAATAATTTAAAATTCTAATTCTGTGAAATTTTGCAATTCATTGTATAAATTTGCAAATTCTTTTATTGAAAGTGTCTCTCCACGTCTTCGAGGATCGATGCCAGCCGCTTCTAACCATTCCAATATTTTTTCTTTATTCACTTTACCGTTTACAAATAAGCTTTGGTAATTATTATTGATTGTTTTACGTCTTTGACTAAATGCCGCTTTTGTCATTTTGAAAAATTTATTTTCGTCGTCAATATCAACGATAGGTGTTGGACGTTTCATCAATTTTACAACAATGGAATCTACATTAGGTGGCGGAAGAAAAACTGATTTAGGCACCGTTAATACTTTACTTGTTTCTGTATAATATTGTGCAACGATTGAGAGTGAGCCATAGGCTTTTGTACCAACTTGTGCATTAAGTCGTTCTCCAACTTCTTTTTGCATCATGACTACATAGCCATCAATTGGTAATTTCTGCTGCATTAAATTTAATAATATTGGCGTCGTAATATAATACGGTAAGTTTGCGACAACCATAATCTTTTCACAATCAGTCAGGTGTTCTGTTATATAATGTGCGATATCTGCTTTAAGTATATCTTCGTTGATCACGGTTACATTATCGTAAGGTCCCATCGTATCTTTTAATACAGGTATTAAACGTTGGTCTATTTCAAATGCCATAACCTTTTTAGCACTTTTTGCTAATTGTTCTGTCAATGACCCCATACCAGGACCCACTTCTATTATACCTGTCTGTTCATCAATATCACTTGCGTCAATAATATTATGAATAATATTCACATCAATTAAAAAGTTTTGACCGAGACTTTTTTTAAAATTAAAGCCATATTGATTAAGTAAAGCTTTCGTACGTGTTGGTGTGGCAATATCTTTATAATCCATTTACGATTCACTTCCTTCTTCATCACTTAAAGCAGACCTAACATCTTCTTCTGTATAGCCAAATGCATTCAACTTATTGATTAACTGTTTACCATTAGAATGGCCTATATGCAGTTTGCGACCTAACTTTTCTCTTTTATGACGTGCGTCCTTACCAACGATTAATCCTAAATCGATTAAAACATCTTTACTTATTGATTCATGACCTTCTTCAAAAGGTGTACTCACATTCATTAAAGCTTCTTTAATATCACTTAATTGTGCATGCTCTACGCCAATTTTTCCACGTTTATTTTTAGCTTTTTCTTTATCAATATATGCATGTTTCACACCGGGAATCTGTTTTTGTATCGTGTTGCGGATTTTATCACCCGGGAAATCAGGGTCAGTTAATACGATAACACCTCTTGTTTCATAGGCTTGTGCAATTACCTTTAACGTTGATTCGTTAATGGCGCTACCATTTGTTTCAATCGTATCACATTGAACAGCTCTTTTTACGCGTTCAGTGTCATCTCTACCTTCAACTACAATAAATTCATTTATTTTCATTTATTGCTTCACCTTTCGTTACTTTAATTCATTTTAGATAAAAATAAAAAAGGTATCGGTTTTAATTGTGATTACCACTTAGTATGCCTTATATCAACTAAGCTCTATCTCAGACCGATACCTTTTTGAAATATGATTATGCTTTTAATTTAAACAATCGTTCTGCGTTTTCAGTTGTTTGTTTACACACTTCTTCGTAACTCACACCACGTAATTCAGCAATTTGTTCCGCAACTAATGTTACGCGGACAGGTTCGTTTCTTTTGCCTCTATAGGGATGTGGCGATAGGAATGGTGCATCCGTTTCAACTAACAGTCTATCAAAAGGCACATGCTTTGCAACTTCTTTTGGTTGTTTTGCATTTTTAAATGTAACAGGACCACCTAATGATACGTAAAAATTCAATTTATTGATAACATCGTCAGCAATTTCAGGTGACGCGCTAAAGCTGTGCATAATGCCACCAATCTCTTCAGCGTGTTCTTCTTTAAGAATATTTACACAATCTTGTGTCGCTTCTCTATTATGAATGATAATTGGTAAATTTACGCGTTTTGCTAATGCAATTTGCTTTCTAAACAATGCTTGTTGAACATCTTTGGGCGACTTATCCCAATGATAGTCTAATCCGGTTTCACCAATGCCAATCACTTTAGGGTGTGCTGCAAGTTTTTCAATCCATTCTAAACGCTCTTCAGTACAATCAATCGCATCTACAGGGTGCCAACCAATAATGCCATAGATAAATTCATATTGGTCAATGAGCTCCATCGTACGTTCTACTGTCGGCGTATCAAAACCAACAACAAACATACGATCCACGCCATTCTCTCTTGCGCGTTCAATGACTTCCTCTAAATCTTCATCATATTGATCTGCATTTAAATGAACATGTGTATCGATTAGCATATTAATTCCGCTCCCTCAATTTGTGATTATTTAATTATTGCACCATTTGGAATTGCACTAGGCAAGCTTACAAGTGTAAGTACACCATCTTTTTCAGCAGAAAGTATCATACCTTCTGATTTTCTACCCATTAATTTAGCTGGTTTTAAATTAGTGACAACTGCTACCTTTTTGCCAATAATATCTTCAGGTTGATAGAATTTTGCAATACCTGAAACGATTTGACGTTGTTCACTATCCAAATCAACTTGAATTTTTAATAACTTATCAGATTTTTTCACTTGCTCGGCGTCAATAATTGTTGCAGCCTTGATTTCTACTTTATCAAAATCTTTGATATCAATTTGCGCTTTGCTAGGCAACTCTTCCTCAACTTCTTCTTCAATCTTGTCTGGTTGCATTGATTCCTTGATATAGCTAATTTCAACCTCGCTATCCAAACGTGGGAAGATTGGTTCGGGTTTACCACTCACCATAATCGGTTCAGTTAATGCGCCATACTGTTCAATACTTTCTAATTCAAAAAGTTCTGGTGCATTAATATTTAATTGGCTGAAGATTTGTTTTGGTGCATGTGTAAGGAATGGTCTTAATAATACCGCAATAATACGAATATTTTCTACTAAGTGTGCCATTACGTTACCAAGCATTTCTTTTTGATCCTCATCTTTAGCTAAAACCCATGGTGACGTTTCATCGATATATTTATTAGTACGACTAATGAATTTCCATATAGTTGAAAGTGCTACTGAGAATTGTAAGTCATCCATATTTTCATGGAAAGTTTTGACGGTATCTAGTGCCATTTGTTCCATATCTTTATCTAATTCGTGTTTAGGACCTTGATATGCTGGTAGTTCACCATCAAAATATTTGTTCACCATTGAAATTGTTCGATTAACTAAGTTACCCAAGTCATTTGCTAAGTCATAATTTGTACGTTCTACAAATCCTTCTGGTGTAAATACACCGTCAGAGCCAAATGGTAATTCACGCATTAAGTAGTAACGTGTTGCGTCCAAACCGTAACGATTAATCAATACGTTAGGATCTACAACATTACCTTTAGATTTACTCATTTTCCCATCTTTCATAAGTATCCAACCATGTGCGAAAACTTTTTTAGGTAATGGAATGTCTAGTGCCATTAATAAAATCGGCCATATAATAGAGTGGAATCGTACAATTTCCTTAGCCATAATATGAATGTCTGCAGGCCAATATTTCTTGAATAGACTGTCATCATCTGATAGATAACCTAATGAAGAAATATAATTTACAAGCGCATCTATCCAAACATAAACAACATGCTTAGGATTTGATTGAACACGAATACCCCAATCAAATGATGTTCTTGATACTGCCAAATCTTCAAGTCCTGGTTTAATGAAATTATTAATCATTTCATTTTTACGTGAAGGCGGTTGAATAAATTCAGGATTTTCATCATAAAATTCTAATAAACGGTCTGTATATTTAGATAAATTGAAGAAATAACTTTCCTCTTTTACTAATTCTACTTCATGACCAGAATCAGGACTCTTACCTCCAACAATCACTCCGTTTTCCATAATTGGATCGACTAATTGTGTTTCAGTATAATACGTTTCATCCGGAACAGAATACCAACCTTCATATTCACCAAGATAAATATCTCCCTGAGCCAATAAACGTTCAAATATTTGTTGTACAACTTCTTTATGTCTAATTTCTGTTGTACGTATAAAATCGTCGTTTGAAATCTCTAGTTTTCCCCATAAATCTTTAATACCAGCAATCATTTCATCAAGGTACTCGATTTCTGATTTCCCAGCTTTTTGTGCTTTTTCTTGAATTTTTTGTCCATGTTCATCCGTTCCCGTTAAATAACGAACATCATAGCCTTGCATTCTTTTATAACGTGCGATTACATCACCAGCTGTTGTCGTATAAGCATGACCGATATGTAAATTCCCACTTGGATAATATATTGGTGTAGTGATATAAAATGTTTCTTTCGCCATCAATGTTCCTCCTCGTTTCTTACATCATAAATATATCTAAATTTAATATTGTTTTCAATAAAGTAGACGTATGCTTCTGTACTGTTTTTATATGCATTTCATATTAATGAATTATATGGATAGTGTACGATTCATATGCGTTTTTTCCACTTTTTTATTGATATGATTTAATAATGGTTAATAATCTCTATCTTATCTACATTACCATAAATCACGCATGTTATGGGAGTTTTTCAACTCTTTTTTATTGTTTATATATGATTTTATATTAAGTCACTTTCACGTCTCTTTTGAAGACTTATAAAATGATTAATTAACCTCATGATAAATGTCGTATACTTCGCTCGTTTTCATATGACGTGCTTCCGCAACAACTTTTATAGCTGCTTTAGGTTTCATATTTTGATTTATATGATACGTTACATGTTCTTTAATAGACATATCCTCAAACCACGAAGTATCCTCTGCATGTTCATCACCTTCAACAAGGACAACGAACTCACCTTTCAACGGAATATTTCCATCTTCAAGTTGCTCAATCACTTCGCTTACATAGCCTGTGACAATTTGTTCAAACTTCTTAGTAAGTTCTCTTCCAACTGATACTTTACGCGCTTCATCTATGTTTAGAATTGTTTTTAAGGTATCTTTCACACGATGCGGTGATTCATAAATAATCAACGTGCTATCTTCATACATACGCTGTTCTAATATCGAATGTTTTTGCTTTTCTTTTCTAGGTAAAAATCCTAAAAATGTATAAGTAAAAGAAGGCAACCCACTTGCCATCAGTGCAGTTAAACCCGCATTAGGTCCAGGTACTGTTTCTACTCTAATTTGTTTTTCTCTTGCAGCTACAACAAGTTCATATCCCGGGTCACTAATAAGTGGTAAGCCTGCATCTGATACGAGTGCAATATCCACACCTTCTTGTAATTGTTCAATTAAATAATCTGTTTGTTGTTCTTTGTTGTGATCATGATAGGACTTGAGTGGTGCTTGTATCTCATAATGCGCACATAATTTTTTTGTCACCCTCGTATCTTCACAAGCTATCAAATCTACATTCCGTAATATATCTACTGCACGATAAGTAATATCTGCTAAGTTACCGATGGGCGTTCCTACTAAATATAACGTTGACATAAGCTATCCCTCACTTATTAATTTAAGTTTTTTTTGACGTGAAAATGTCTTGATTTCATATTCACGTTTCAATGCTTCAGATTTGGTATCAAACATTTCTTGGTAAACTAATTGTACAGGACGTCTTATTTTTGTATATTTGGCACCTTGACCATTATTATGTTTGATAATTCTTTTTTCTATATCTTTTGCATATCCTGTATATAGACTGCCATCTTTACACTTAACAATATATATATAATGTTTATCCATAATATATTTCTCTCATTTCTTCGGTATAAGTGCCATCTTTGTTATATATGTAGAATGGTGGTTGAATTTCTAAGCCCTGATTCCCGCCTTTTCTACCTTCAACAACAATCGTTTGAGCCGCTTTATCCAGTTTACTGTATATAAAATAAATTTTTTTAGGTTCAATTTGATAAGTTCTCATATGACTTAAGACATCCATTAGACGTTCCGCCCTATGAACCATGATAAATCGACCACCTTGCTTTAACAAATGCCTTGCAGCATAACAACAATCTGCTAATGTACACATTATCTCATGTCTCGCTATCTTATGCGCATCTATTTGATGTTGGTGCTGCTGATTTGTTTTAAAATAAGGAGGATTACAAGTGACTAAATCATATTGAGACGGCTTGAAATATCTATGTGCTTCTTTCAAGTCCATTTGATACATATGGATTCTCTCTTCTAGTTGGTTATATGTAATACTTCTTCTAGCCATGTCTACTAATTGCTCTTGAATTTCGACAGCATCTATCATTTGTTGCCCTTTATTCGATAATACTAAAGGAATTACGCCGTTACCAGAGCACAAATCCATTATATTATCGCGCTTTTTCACATTGGTAAAGTGACCAAGTAATAACGCATCCGTCGAAAAAGAAAATACATTATCATTTTGTATAATTCTAAGGTTTTCTTTTAATAAATAGTCTAACCTCTCATTCTCTAACAACATTTCCCTTTCCTCCCTAAAAAAAGAGGACGAGATAACGATGCTTAATAATCAAGCCTATCGCTACACCTCATCCTCAATCACATGTCATCATTATACATTAACCATTTAAATCAGTTCGATTATTCACTTAATACTTCAAGACAAAATAAACAATCGTCACCTTTTCTGTGTTTACCGAATAATTCTCCATTACAAATATGAAAACCTTCTTTATAAAGCATTGCTAAATTATCTTTGCTACGTAGCGGTTGTTTCTTTGGTAGCTTTTTCCCATTTTCAACCGCTTTAGATTTTTCTTCTTTGTCTATTAAAGTTTTTAAATTTTCATTCTCTATTTGTAAGGCGACATTTTCTTCAATCACTTCAACGGTAAGTTTTTTTAAATTTCCCATATCACTGTTGATTTGGTTTATATTGGCTTCTAGATTTGCTAATTTTTCAAATATGTCGCTACGATTCAATGTTGTATTAGCCTCCTAATTTAATGTTTCTAATTCTTCCATTTTATATTCAAGTGGCTGCTCTAGGCCCTCGACTTTAACTTGCATAGAAATATCTAAAATATTCAAACCTATGACTTTTCCATTACCTTCAGGCGTTTCAATAGCGTCTCCGACATCTGGTAATTGCGCGCGTGCTTCTTCATAATAATCATTTTCATATTTAAGACAGCACATTAGGCGACCACAGGCTCCAGATATTTTAGTGGGGTTGAGAGATAGATTTTGATCTTTTGCCATTTTAATAGAAACTGGTTCAAAATCACCTAAAAACGTAGAACAACACAGTGAACGGCCACATGGCCCTATACCACCTAGTAATTTAGCTTCGTCTCTGACACCAATCTGTCTTAACTCAATACGTGTTTTTAACTTCTGCGCCAATACTTTAACTAACTTTCGAAAATCGACACGTTCATCAGAAGTGAAATTGAAGATAACTTTTGATTTATCTAGTGTGTATTCACAATTTACCAATCTCATTTCTAACTCGTGTTGTTGTATCGTCTCTTTACATAATGCCATTGCCTCATCCGCATCATACTCATTTTTTTCATATTGTAGCAAATCATCTTCTGTAGCGAGACGAACAATTTCTTTTAATGGCAATGTGACATCTTGATCCGCAACATCTAATGGTGCATATTTCACGCGTCCCATTTCTAATCCTCTTTTTGATTCTACGACTACCCAGTCGCCAACGTCTAAATCAAAACCCTTTGGTGAATAATATTCCATTTTACCTGATTTTTGAAAATCTATTCCGACTACATTTTGCATTATTAATTCACCCCTTTTATTACAATTTGTTCAAATACTAACATCGGGTTAACATTTTGATTCAATTTTTTATGTGCTTCTGTTATTTGATCATACATCAAAATAATTTGATTGTATGTTAGTTTTTTCGAAAATGCTTTGATATCTTCCTTTAAATCATGATATATCATATCTTGATCCATACCTACTTTAGCATGCATGACATCTTCAAAGAAACCATTAACTGCTGCTAATGTCACTAACTGCAATTTTCTATTTTTAGCTTGTTTTAATAAATCCACAATAGCTATCAAAGCCATTGAACGATTGGTTAACAATAATTGGCACCATTTAACAACACTCTTGCGTAGAGCCATTAAATCGGTTTCTTCATTAAGCGTAACAGCGACTTCAATTTGCGTTGTATATGTACTTAACAATTCAGCTACTGGTTTAGTAATTTCTCGCTCAACTAATCGATTAATAAACTTGGTTTTATCAATTGGTTTAAAATAAACATGTTGGCATCTAGAATGTATCGTATCTAGAATTTGTTCTGGTTTTGTAGTTAATAAGATGGCTATTGTGTTTTCTGGAGGGTCTTCTAAAAACTTTAAAATGCTATTTTCGCCTTGAACTGTTAGTTTCTCAAAAGATTCAATAATGTACACTTTATAATCGCCTTCGATTGGAAGTTGATTCATGTGATGAACTAATTGTTCAACTTGATCCTTTTTTATTGTTGTTTCTTCAGATGATACATACATAAAATCAGGATGATTAAATGTTTCTACCTTTAACTGACATTGATAATCTCCATTACATAAAATAAGTTTCGTAAAATCAATAGCGACTTGCTGCATTGTTTGGCCATCATCGCCTTCAAATAAGTAAGCATGCGACAATTTGTTTGATTGATACGCTTTCGTCAGTCTTTCTTGTTCATCCATCATAAAGTTACTCCTTTATATAAAAAGGCTGCTCATACATAGTTACCTTACAAAGCACATTTCTTAAGAACATCTTATATGTGTCCTAAACAAAAATGTAATTTGAAAGGTTACCATATATAGCAACCATAATTCTAGAATTGATGGAAAGCTTCAACAGGCATTACAAATACCGTTGCTCCTCCAACCTCTACTTCAACTGGGTAAGGTATATAAGAATCTGCACTTCCACCCATTGGTGTTATAGGTGATACAAGTTGTTCTCTATTACCGCAAGTGTCATTAATCACTTTCAACATTTCGTCTACACGGTCATCTTCGACACCTGATAGGAATGTTGTATTACCCGCTCTTAAAAATCCACCGGTTGTTGCAAGTTTCGTTGCTCTAAAGTTATGTTTAACAAGTTTGTCTGAAAGCTCTTGACTATCTTGATCTTGTACAATTGCTATAATCATTTTCATACTAAACACCTCTTCCCAGTATTATATCATAATTTTTCTAAGTATTTGCTTATAGATTCATATGTTGCGTTCACAACTTCATCTATGCTTCTATCTGCCTCTATCACGATAAAGCGTTCAGACTCATTATGAATAATTTTTTTATATCCTTCAACTACTTTTTCGTGAAATTTTACATCTTCTTGATCAAGACGATTTTGATTTCGTTGATTTTTCAAAATACGTTCCCGACCTACAGCTACACTCACATCTAAATAAATTGTAATATCAGGGTATAAACCATTTATTGCAAATTCATTAATAGACTTTACTTCTTCTATTCCTATACCCCGTGCATAGCCCTGATATGCTAAAGAACTATCTATATATCGATCACACAATACTAATTTCCCATTTTCTAAAGATGGAATGACTTTACCCACAAGATGTTCTCGTCTTGAAGCTGCAAATAATAATGCTTCTGTACGATCATCCATGTCGTCACCCTCAAGTAATACCTCACGAATTTGCTCTCCCGTCTTTACGCCACCGGGCTCTCTTGTGAGCACAACACTGTATTGATTTTCTAATTTTTGTGCTACTTGTTGTATCACAGTAGTTTTACCTGAACCTTCCGGCCCTTCAAAAGTTATAAATGCAGACATCTTATTCATCCTTAATTTCTATTTTATTATCTTTCATACCTTCAACTCTAATTTGATGATTACACCAATAATTCATTAATTTTATCATATTTTTAGTGATAATTTCTCCTCTTAGCATGATTGGAATACCCGGAGGATAAGGAGTTAAATGCGTCGCCAATATTTTATTATATGCTTTATCTATATCTATCTTCTTAACCTTATCTATTTCTCTATAATCATACGTACCTTCTTCATTGTAAAAGGGTACATCCGTTACTTCAAACGCAACTCTTGTTTCTATATTTATTGCGCTTATTCTTGCTAACAAATCATCAAATGGAAATTGATCCCCTTTATGCCATAAAGGTAGGACTAGTAAAACTTGATAGTCATCCGCAAGCTCTACATAAATCTCTTGGTTTTCAAAAAGTGTTTGAAGTTCGATTCCTGTATAACCATTACACTGAATATTCAATTTGAGTGGATCTTCTACATCAATAATACGCATACCTTTATCTTTTAACACTTTAATTAACTGTGATCTTTTTTCAAAAAACAGACTACTATCATAGCTTTTATAAAAGTCATGTGCTAATTCTAAACTACTCATCAAAAGATAGGATGGACTTGAAGATTGAAAGTAAGTTAAATATTTCAATATATCTTCACGTAACGGCGCCTTTTTATGTATAAAAATAATAGAACTCATCGTGAGTGATGGCAACGTTTTATGATAAGACTGCACAACATAATCCGCCCCCATATTCAATGTAGAATTTGGAAAACCCATTAAATTGAAATGCGCACCATGAGCTTCATCTATTAATGTAGGAATTTGACATGCTTTCATATACTTAATCGTAGACGCTACATCAAAGCACTCGCCATAATAATTAGGATAAGTGAAAACTGCTAATTTCGCTTTATCTACCTGAGTTTTTAGTGACACTTCGTCTGGACCAACATACTGTTTTGTCTTACTACTTACGCTCGTTTTTAATAATTTACTAGAAGCACGCGCTAAATCCAAAGCATGAAAAACAGATTTATGTACATTTCTTGCGATGATATACTCTCCCTTTACTTTAGCAAAGCTTTGTATCACTGCTAATATACCGGATGTCGTTCCATTGACTAAAAAGTAAGCATCATAATCAGGATGCTTGTTGATATGTTGCATACTTTGCCCAATAACATCTTCAGCTTGATGCAAATCATCCAATCCTGTAATTTCTGTCATATCCATTTCCATTTTCAACTCATTTAAATAGCCTATCGTCATATTTTTATGGCCAGGTACATGCATGGAAATTGGTTTCTTATTCAATAAATGATTGAGCCGATCTGTTAATGGTAATGTCATTAAATCCCCTACTTTTCAAACTGAAATTCTATTTTATATGTCCCTATATTTTAACATGTCCCTAGCGACTTCTCTATAGTCATTATATTCAACTAAATA